>CAWHFU010000016.1:0-568821 GCA_963828685.1 uncultured Pseudomonadota bacterium | reverse complement strand
GCTTCAGGGTGCCGGGGACCAGATGCTGCAGGCGGTCGTCCTCCACAGCGATCACCTCGAGCTCAGCGAGCAGTTCGACGCCACGTCCGGTTATGAGAAGAGCGTCAGCAACCAGTCGTGGAGCTACGCCTCGTTCCTGTCCTCGGTCCGCGCCAGGAACGCCATCTGAGAACCTGTTCCGCACGCAGGAGCGAGCACGAACCACGGCGTCCGGGCATCACCTGGCCCGCCCCACGACCCCATCGGGCCGCAACCCGGCGTCCTCGCGGTCTATGCCGCGCTGCCGACCCTGGCCGCCTGGCGGCTCGCCGCGTCCTGCCCGCCGGGCCTGGCGGGCGGCTATCGGGAGAGACGACCACGACGGGGCAGTGTGCGAGCCGCAGGCAGTGCCGCGCCACCGGCCCCAGCCTGGGGCGGCTGCCCAGGCTGGGGCGCCTGCCGGGTTGTATGGCTGATGGATGAACACATGCTAGGCCACCCGCAACGTCTGCTCAGGTTGGAACCGCTCAATCCGCTATTCCAGCTTAGTCGCCAAAGCTCATTTGCACGTACGCCGCGTTGGCAGGGTCATGGCCCGCGTAGCGAACTGCGATCGCCGAGCTTTCCGCTCGGCCCGTCGGGAAAGAAGCCCGGGCCGCCGAGCTCTTTTCTCGGCGGCCCGCTCCCGCAGCTCGGGGCCCGGAGTAATTTTCCCGGCCCGCCAATCAAAAGACCCGGAGGCCCGAGCCTTTTGCCCGGCTTGCCGATCCCGCAGCTCGGCGCCCGGAGTAATTTTCCCGGCCTGCCGATCAAAAGACCCGGAGGCCCGAGCTTTTTGCCCGGCTCGCCGAGTTCTCAGCTCGGCGTGCGGAGCAATTTTCTCGGCCTGTCGAGCAAAAGACCTGGAGGCCCGAGCTTTTTGCCCGGCTTGCCGAGTTCACCTGCTCGGCGTGCGAGGTAATTTGCTTCGCGCGCCGAGAAAATAACTCGGCGGTCCGGGCTTTTTGCTCGGCGCGCCGGGCTGGGTTGCTCGGCGTGTCGGGAAAATTTCCCGGCGAGTCAGGCCATAAGCTCGGCTGCCGGAGAAATTTGGGTGGAGAGCGCGCTTATTTGGCTCGAACGTCGTGTTGAAAGAGTCCGGGGCGAGTTGCAGTACTCGACCCAGGCGGCTCGCCTCGCAACGGGCATCAAGTAGCGGCGTCGCGCTTCATGCACGCGCTCGACGCACTCATTTCGCCTTGTCCGTCGCCGGCTTTGGCGTCGTCACCGGCGGCTTCAATGCCAGGTAGACGGTGCTCCACAGTTGCGCGGCGTTGCTTTCGTCGGCGTCGGCTTTGGAGGCGCCGAAGGGGGCGACGTGGTAGTGGCCGTTGGCGTAGCTCCATGACCACAGTTCGGAGTTGCGCACGGCGCTGGCGGCGTCGATCGCGGTCCAGAGGGATTGCTGGGCGGCGAGCAGTTGGGCGCGCAGTGGTGGGGGCAGATCGGTGCGGGCGAGTTGCCGTTTCAGGCCGGCGGCGAGGATGGCCTGTTGCCATGACCAGACCACGGTGCCGTGGTAGGCGGTGGCGCCGAAGCGGGACTGGGTGGCGGCCGACGCGTAGGCGGGGTCGGCCACCAGCAGGCCCACGCTGGTCATCAGGCCGGCGGGGAAGGGGCGCATCATCGAGCTGACCATCTGCTCGACCTGCGCGGGCTCGAGCGTGCCGAACAGGAGGGCGAAGCCGTCGTCGGAATGGAGCACCGGCACGGGGGTGCCGTCGGTATCCAGCGACAGCGCATTGAAGACCAGCGGCGCGCTGCCGAGTGCGGCGAGGGCGGGCTGGTCCGGCACGCCGACGGCCTTGGCGTAGTCGCTGATGTCCTGGCGGGCGCGTTGATTGGGCAGGGTCACGGCGAATAGCGACGCGGCGCGGCGGTGCCACACGGCAGCCTGCTGGCCGGCGTGCTTCAGCGCGGCGCGCTGGGCGGCGGTGCCGTAGTGATCGAGCAGGCCGGTCTGGGCGAAGCGCTCGATGGCATCGAGTGCGGCCGGCACCCAGACCGCGTTGACGTCGTAGGCGTAGTGGCCACGGCCGAGGCCTTCCTGGCTGTCGCGCCACTGTCCGGTCATGCGGCCCGGTTTGATGCCGACCAGATGGTCGACTTTCGGGTCGGCGGCAAACGCGGCGCTGCGTTCGACCACCCAGGCGAAGTTGCGCACCAGCCGATCGCCATCGCGGATGCCATCGGCCCCGGGCCGGGACAGGAACGCGGCGGCCCGCTCACGGCCCTGCGGGCGTTCGAGCAGCCACGCGGCGGTGACCGGCGCCAGCATGAAACTGCCATCGACCATGCCGTAGTCGTAGCTCGGCGTATCGACCCGGCCCTTGCCGTCGTGCTCGTTCTGCAGCACGGCGAATTCGCCGATGCCTTCCTCGTGGGCGACCTCGCCGTCGGGTGCCAGCCGGGCCAGTACCGAGCTGATGCCGTCCTCGATTGCCTGCGGCTGCAGCACCGGCATCAGCAGGCGCAGCGACATCAGGGTGTCGCGTCCGAAATAGGTGTCGAAGCGCCACGAGCCGGCCAGGAATTTCTGCTGGTAGGCCAGGAACGACAGCACATCGCGTGCCCGCGGATCGGGCCGGGCGCCGGCATTCAGCAGCGTCTTGCCTTGCAGCGGCAGCAGCGGCGTCTCGCCGGTGAGGGCGGTGATGCGCACGCGGATCTGTCCGTGGCTGCCGACCAGCCCGGTCGAGCTGGCCGTGGCGCCATCGAGCGGCATCAGCACGAGTCGATAACCCGGCGCGCCGTCCAGCCGGTCGCGGGCCCAGACCAGCGCGCCATGCTCGATCGTCGGCGGCGTCAGCACCTGGGCGGGCGCCTTGCCCAGCGCTTCGTAATCGCGCAACACGCGGATGGACGACAGCACCGCCTGGCGCAGCTTCAGCGACTCGGTATCGAGCGTGGCCACCGCGGTGATCCCGCGCAGCGGACGTCCCCGCGCATCGTTCATCGTCAGCGGTTGCGGCGGCTGATCCAGCGTCCAGGCGACGGGCTTGGCGGTCTGCCCGAACCACACGCCCACGCCGCTGTTGCCGGCGGGGAACGCGACCAGGAGGCGCGGCTGGTCGCCCGAGCGCAGCAGCAGATGGGCGGCAATCGGCCCGTGCCGATAGAACGCATTGATGATGCGCCCTTCGTCGATGCGAAACGCCAGCGGCGCGGCGACGGCGGCTGCCGGTGCCTGGGCCATCGAAGCGGCGGGCACGGTGGCGGCCGTGGCAGCGACGGCAAGCGAGAGGGCGGCGGTCGTGAGAATCAGGCGGATCATGCAAGCTCCACAAATCGGGGGGAGTGGGCGGGTTGCCGTGACGAAAAGCCAGGTCGACGGTCCGGGTGAACGAGCCCCTTCGCCGATGGCGCCGTGACGTTGGCCCGTGCCCGATCTTCCTGCAGATCGTCGCATGAGCCAAGCACGCGTTCTTCGCGTGCCTCGGATGCGGGCGCACCGCCATTCCCCGGCGAGATGCCGGCTTTCCAGCCACCGCGCGAAGCGCGACACTGGCGGCGGGAGGTTCGAGATGAAGCCCAAGCGCCATGCGGCAGCCGACGCGCCGCCGCCATCCCGGTTCGAACGAGTGGTCAAGCGTGCCGCCGCCATCGGCGTAATCGTGTCGCTGCTGCTCGGTCTGTTCCAGCTGGCCAAGCTGGTTCATGACGCGCGCGACCGCATCGCGCGCGTCGACGAGATGGCGCGCGTGGCGCAATTGCAGTCCGAACGGGACGAGCCGGCGGTGGCCTGGGCCGGTCTGCAGCGGGCGATCGAGCTGACCGATGCGGCCGGGCCGCTGGAGTCCTCGTTGTGGGCCGTCGAGCGGCGGCGCAAAGCGCTGCAGGCACAGCAGGAGGACGTCGCGATGCAATGGTTGCGCGACGCACGGCCTGGCGCGGGGCATGCCTTTTCGGAGATCGTCGATCCGGTGGTGCCGGTGCTCGAGCGCGCCAGTGCCGATGCAGCCGGCCAGCGCCGCGCCGACCTGCTGGCCCATCTCGGCTGGGCGCGCTTCCTGAAGGGCCGCGATGGCAGCAGCGACGGCGACCCGGCCGGCGACTATGCGAACGCGCTGACGACGGATCCGCACAATGCGTACGCGCATGCGTTCTGGGGTCACTGGATCCTGTGGCAACACGGCGACACGGCCGTGGCGATGCAGCACTTTGCCGATGCGCTGAGCGATCGCCGTGCCACTGCCGATGGCGCCATCCGCCGTTGGGTGCGATCGCTGCAGGTGGCGGCGCTGCGCAATGACCACGCGTTGCCGACCGATGCCACGCTGCTGGCCCTGGTCAACGACATGCGTTCACGCGGAGAGCCCATCGACCCCGGTACGCGCGACAGCCTCAAGGCGATCTACTACCGCTTCGGCCGCGAGCCGGAACGCACGAAGGCGCTGTTGCAGGCGGTCGCCCCGGCCGAGCAGGCCGCCACCCTGGCCCGGCTGGCCTTTGCCGAACCCTCGATGCGCGCCGTGCAAGCGCAATTGTTCGAGGCGGCGGGGCAGCGCGCCCAGGCGCTGCAGGCATGGCGCGCGCTGCGCGCCGATCCGGCGATCGATGGCGAAACGGCCGCGCAGGCGGATGCCGCGATCCGTCGATTGAGCGGCGCCGCCAGCCGCTGATCGGCCATACCTCCGGGAGGACGCAGGTAGCCAGAGGGAAGGGGCAGCGACATTCCCGGACGTGGCTGCACGAGACGACCTTGGTGCAGGGGCATCTCCTTCGTGGTGTTCTGCAGAATCTTCATCGACTCGGCGTTCCGCTGTTTCCATTCGCGCCATCGTGGCATCGCCGTCCGCCGAAGGGGCAGCCATTGGGTATACGCTTTCACCGATGCCTCGTCCGCCCCCGTGCCGGTGCTTGTCACCGCGCCACTGCCGCCGTCGGGCAAGGCACTCCGCCCGACTGCCGCGCTGATCCGTCCGGGCGGCGAATCAGCGCCGGCCTCGAGGGCAAACCGTGTTTTCACGAACGCGAATGTTCAGGAGGCGTGTCATGCGATTCATGCTCAAGGTCAATATTCCCGTCGAGTCGGGCAATGCTGCCGCCAGGGCCGGGAATCTCGGCAAGACGATCGAGTCGATACTGGCCGACCAGAAGCCGGAGGCGGCGTATTTCACGGACAACCACGGGCAACGCACGGGTTTCATTTTCCTGGAGATGAAGGAAGCCTCGCAGATCCCGGCCATCGCCGAGCCGTGGTTCCTCGCGCTCGATGCCAGCATCGAGTTTCACCCGGTGATGATCCCCGACGACCTGGCCAAGGCGGGCCCCGCGATCGACAGGGCCGTCAAGAAATACGCCTCGCACGCGCATACCTGACACAGGCTGGTAGTGCCCGGGTCTGCCCGGATGGAACCGGCCCGGTGCTGAAACGGCCGCGGGTGGTTTGAACATTTCGGCGGGCTGGGTCCGCCGCGGGTTTCCTTGCGGGTTGGATCGCCGTCGGCTCAATCGTCGCCAGCGATCACTCCGTCCACCTAGCGGCGTCGAAGTCCGCGGAACTGCCGCCCGCCATCATGGCCCCAGCACCTGACAACTCAGGTCGCCTTGCTGGCACTGCCGGTAGGCATTGAGTTCGTCGATGCGCCTGCGGGTCAGGTCGGCGCGGCACTGGCTCAGCAGCATCGAATGAATGCTGCCCTGCGTGCTGGCCGAAGTGGAGCGGGCGCACTCGGCCTCGCGGAAGGCAAGCCAGCGCTTCTGCGCGGTGACAAGCAGTCGGGTGCCGTTCCTGTCGTCTTTCAGCCGACCGATGATCTGCTGGTAGACGGTGTTCATTTCGGCGTCGGCTTTTCGGTAGGTCTGGTCCGCGCAAGCGGTCATGGCCGCCTGGGTGGTTGCCTGGGCGCAGTCGTCGGCACGGGCAACGGATAGCGGTGTGATGATGACGATCAGCAGCAGCAGTGAGCATTTCATGGGTCTGTCCTCCCGCGCCTCGGCGCTTGTGGAAGTCCGTTGACCAGCATACTGGTTCGCGTCGGCGTCGGTGCAAACCAGGGCGGGATGAAGCCGATCGTCGATTCTTGCGGGTTGACGCTCCCTGCAGGTGACGATTTCAGCGTGACAGGTACGTGGCGGCCAGCTGTGCGATGCGCTGCGCTTCGATGCCGATCTCGCGCAGCTGCCCGGTGGGCACTACCAGCTGGCCGCAGAAGAACAGTCCCGGCTCGGTGGTGGCACGGCCCGTCATCAGCGGCAGTCCGTGGGCATCGAACACGCTGGCCGCCTCCGGCAGCAGCGGGCGCAGGTCGGGACGAAAGCCGGTGGCCAGCACCACCGCGTCGAACGGTTCGGCCCGCGCATCGGCAAACGCCACGCCGTCGCTGGTGAAGCGGGCGATGCCGCCGCGCACCTTGATCGAGCCATCCCGGATCCGGGCCAGCGTGCCGACATCCAGCAGTGGTATGCGGTGGTCTTCCGCGATCATCCGCAGCGGCCCCTTGCGCACCATCTGCAGCCCCAGTTTGCGGGTGGAACCGACGGCGAGGCGGAGCAGGGGCGCGTCGATGAAGTCGGCCACGCGCGGCGGCAGCCAGGCCTGCACGATCGCCCAGCTGAGGATGGGCAGACCGAGCAGGTCGCGCGGCAGGATCTTCACCGGGCCGCGCACGGCCAGCGTCACGTCGACGTTCGCCTCGGCCAGGTCCAGTGCGATCTCGCCACCGGAATTGCCGAAGCCGACCACCAGCACGCGCTTGCCCGCATAGGGCGCCGGGTTGCGGTAGCGGCTGCTGTGCAGGATCTCGCCCCGATAGTCGTCCTGTCCGGACCAGCTCGGCGCATACGGGAAGTCGGCCCAGCCAGTCGCCATCACCACCACCGGCGCCGTGTAGCGATCCGCCCCCGTGTCGACGCGCCACCCCATGCCGTCGCGACGGATGGTCTGCACGGTGCTGTGGAAGACCGGCCGCAGGTCGAAGTGCGCGGCGTAGCGCTCGAGGTAGGCGACGACCTGGGCACGTGACGGATAGCGCGGGTAGCTGCGCGGCATCGCCAGGCCGGGCAGGCCGGAGTGGCCGCGGTCGGTGTGCAGGTGCAGGCGGTCGTAGTGGCGTCGCCATACCGGGGCGACCGCGTCGGCCTTTTCCAGCATCGTGGCCTTGATGCCGCGGCGGGCAAGCGTCGCGGCGCAGGCCAGTCCGGCGGGACCGGCGCCGATGACGATGGCATCTGACTCGAGCATGGGCCTCCACTCGTGGGCTGCGTGCCGGCGGCCATCAAGGGAGCAGGCGGGCGTCGCCGACACCCTATTCTGCGCGCCCGGGCGTTTGTTGTGGATACCGGGGGCGAGCCTGTGTCAGCACGGTGGTCGCACTGGGTGGATTCGCGGCGCTGTTCCCGCATGGCGTAGCGCGGACGGCACGCCGGGTCGCCGTGTCATGGCTGATGCGGACGGCCAACCTGGTCATCCGCGGCAACCGGGGTTGCCTGCCGCTGTTCTTCTTCAGGATTTTCCGAGTGGGCGCAGGTCGGACCCGCAGGCGCCCTTCACCGCATGGCCGAGCCGGTGTGACCGGCTAGACTTTCCCGTCACAGGGGCAGGGGACGGACACGGATGGCGCAGCGGTTGCGGGTGGCGGTGGTCGGCTACGGCACGGGCGGGCAGGCCACGGCGCTGATGCTGGCGGGCGATGGACACGATGTGGAGGTGTTCGAGCGCACGGCCGAGCTGGGGCCGGTCGGCGCCGGATTCCTGTTGCAGCCGGTCGGGCAGCTGGTGTTGTGGCAGTTGGGCCTGCTCGATGCAGCGCTGGAACATGCCGCGCCGGTCACGCGGCTGTACGGCGAGACGGTGACCGGGCGGCCGGTGATGGACATGCGCTATGCCGAGCTCGATCCGCGCCTGCAGGGACTCGGCATGCAGCGCGCTGCACTGTTCGCGCTGCTCGATGCAGCGTGGACGCAGGGTCGGCAACTGCACTGCGGGGTGCGCATCACGCGAATCGATGCCGAGCGCGGCGCGCTGTACGACGATCGGGCGCGCTGCCACGACGGCTTCGACCTGATCGTGCTGGCCGACGGCGCGGCCTCCGGTCTGCGCGCGCAGGTAGCGAAACCGCGGGTGGACAAGCCTTATCCCTGGGGCGCGCAATGGTGTCTGGTGCCGGCCGGCGACTGGCCGTGGACCGACGTGCTGCAGCAGCGTTACGTTGGCGCGCGGCGCATGGTCGGGATGTTGCCGGTGGGTACGCGACCGGGTGATCCGGTGCCGCGGCTGAGCTTTTTCTGGAGTCTGCCGGCGGCCGAGCTGGCGCGTGAACACGATGAGTCCAGCTGGCGAGCCGGGGTGCATGCGGTGTGGCCGCAGGCGTCCGAACGCCTGGCCGGCATCGCCGTGCCCGGCGGGCTGGCGCAGGCGCGTTATCGCGACACCATGCACCGCCGCTGGCATCGCGGCCGCGCCGTGTTGCTCGGTGATGCGGCCCACGCGATGAGTCCGCAGCTGGGGCAGGGCGTGAACATGGCCCTGCTCGACGCCATCGCCCTGCGCGATGCGCTGCGCGAAAGCGAGGGCACGGCCGAAGCGTTCGCCCGCTACGCGCGCGTGCGACGCGAGCATCTGCGCATCTATCATTTCTGGAGCCGCTGGCTGACCCCGCTGTTCCAGTCCGAGCGCGACGGCTGGGCGAGGATGCGCGACCTCGGCTTCCATCCACTCTCGCGCCTGCCCGGCGGTCGCGGTCAGATGCTGCGCGTGCTGTCCGGCACCCGCCGCGGCTGGTTTGGCACGTTCCCGCTGCCGCCCGGTTTCCTGGACGCGCTCGAGGCAGGGCGAAGCCGGCTTCCGCTCGTCTCCACCGGCTGCTAGGCAGCCGCTGGATCGTCCGCCGCCATCAGCCGTTGCATCGACGCGGCGTGTGCCTCGACTGGTTCGGCCGCCGCGGGTGGTTCGCCCAGCGTCGTCTCGACGCGTGAGCCGTTGACCAGGGTACGGTCGACCGGGCAGCGCTCGGCGATTTCCAGCAGGCGCTGGCGCTGGACGTCGTCGAGCGACCCCTCGATGGCGATGGTGCGGGTAAACAGGTCGGGGATGTCCGCGTCGGGCTGGCGCATGTGGCCGACCGCGGTGCGGATGCGGCCGACGGGCAGGCCCTTGTGTTCGGCATACAGGCGCAGGGTCATCGTGGTGCAGGCGGCGAGGCCGGCCGAGACCAGGTCGTAGGGGGTCGGACCGCTGCCCAAGCCACCGGCGCTGACCGGTTCGTCGGCGAGAAAGCGGATGCCGCCGGCGTGGATCGCCAGCTGGAAGCGCCCGGCGCCGGTTTCCTCGGCCACGACGTCGCCCTCCTGGCCGTGCTCGCGGGTTTCCGGCACCGGTTTCAGGTAGCGCGCGGACCAGCTGATGATGATCGACGCGGCATAGTCCACATCGGCCTGGCGCGACAGCAGGTGGTCGGCATCGTCGAGCGAGACCAGGCTCTTGGGATAGCCGGCCGCCATGAAGATGCGGTTGGCGTTGTCGACCTCGACCAGTTCGTCGCGGGGCGCGTGCAGGATCAGCAGCGGTCGACCGAGCGCGGCGATGCGGCCGGCCTGGTCATGCTGCCGCAGATCGTCGATGAAGCTCTGGCGAATCCGGAACGGCCGTCCGGCCAGCTGCACTTCCGCCTCGCCGTGCGCCTTGATGGCCGCCAGTTCGGCTGGCTTGAACAGCCCGAGCACGTGGGTCACGTCGAATGGGGCCGCGATAGTGGCGACCGCGCGGATGTTCGGCATGTCGCCAGCGGCGGCCAGCGCGGCCGCGCCACCGAGGCTGTGGCCGAGCAGCAGCGCGGGCGCCATGCCGGCATCGCTCATCGCCTGGTTCGCGGCGATCAGGTCGCGCACGTCGGCACCGAAGGTGGTGTTGGCGAATTCGCCGCCGCTGGCGCCGAGCCCGGCGAAGTCGAAGCGCAGCGTGCCGATGCCGGCACGGGCCAGCGCCCGGCCGATGCGTACGGCGGCCAGATTGTCCTTGCCGCAGGTGAAGCAGTGCGCCAGCAGCGCCCAGCCGCGCACGGGCGCATCGGGAAGCTCGAGGCGGCCGGACAGTCGATAACCCGCCGGGCTGGAAAATTCGAAGACGCGAGCTGACATGGGGAGGCTCCCTCAATGGCTGATGCCGGGTGCGCGAGGTCTGCCGGCAAGCTCGGCGCCCGCGCCGACGCGGGCGGACCAGCTCCGGCCGACCCTGCGGTCATCTTATCCCCGGCCGATCAGGTCCGTTGCCGGGCGCGGCCTATTTCGCTGGCGAGGACGGGAACTCCGGCCGCGTCGGTGCCCGTGCGCGGCGAGGCGCACCCGGCATGGGTGCGCCTGCGCCGGCAGCAACTTCCGATCAGCGCATGCCGCCGCTGGCGTACAGCTGCTCGCCGTTGAGCCAGTACGAGTCGTCCGAGGCCAGGAAGGTGACGATCGAGGCGATGTCGTTCGGCTGGCCGATGCGGCCCAGCGGGGTCTGCGTGACGGCACCGGCCTCGAAGTCGGAACCGATGAAACCGGCGGTATGGGTGCCTTCGGTTTCCACGATGCCGGGGTTGACCGCATTGACGCGGATCTTGCGCGGCCCGAGCTCCTGGGCGAGCGCGCCGGTGATGCCGTTCACCGCACTCTTGGTGGCGGTGTAGACCGCACTGGCCGGCGGCAGCAGGCGCGACACCAGCGAGCCGATGTTGATGATGCTGGCACCTTCGCCGAGGTGGTTGGCGGCCGCCTGGGTGGTCAGCAGCAAGCCGAGCACGTTGACGTTGAACTGCTTGTGGAAGTGATCCTCGGTGATCGCCTCCAGTGGCGCGAACTCGTAGACGCCGGAGTTGTTCACCAGCACGTCCAGCTTGCCGAAGTGCTTGACGGCGGCTTCGACGATGGCCTGGGCGTCGGCTGCCTTCGACACGTCGCCCTTGACGGCGACGGCCTTGCCGCCGGCGGCGGCGATCTCGGCCACGACGGCATCGGCGCCGGCCTGGCTGGAGGCGTAATTGACCACGACGGAGGCGCCTTCGGCGGCCAGCGACCGGGCGATGGCGGCGCCAATGCCCTTGGATGCGCCGGTGACGAGGGCGACTTTACCTGTGAGTTTGCTCATGACGATGTCCTGGTGGGTGGAGTGAACCGGGTTGAAGTTCCGATGGTTCGAAACTTCCGTGGTTCGTAAAGTATGAACTATGGAACTAATAGTCAAGGGCTGCTACCATCGATTCCATGAAGCCGCTGATTCATCCATCCATCGACGACATCACCGTGGAGGGCATCCTGCATGCGCTGTCCGATCCGGTGCGCGTGGCGATCTATGCCGACATGGCCGGTGCCGGCTGTGCGCAGACCTGCTCGACCTTCCTGCAGGTGATCGACCGATCGATTCCCAAGTCCACGCTGTCGCAGCACTTCCGCACGCTGCGCGAGGCCGGGCTGATCCGCAGTGAACGGCAGGGCGTGGAGATGCTCAACAGCACCCGTTGCGCCGAGATCGAACAGCGCTTTCCCGGGCTGCTCCCCGCGATCATGAATGCACAACGCATCCAGCTGGCGGAAAAGGCCCGCGCGGGCAAACGCCGGCCGGCCAGGAACAAGGCCCCGGCCGGCTAGGCCGTTCCCTGCGACACGACGGATATCCGCGGCGGCCGTACATCTTTACGGCAATTTTATGCTTTGCGCGTTGCGCGCTATCCCGTTCTTACGGCCGCTTGCCTAGAGTGCGCGTCTTCTCCAGGCGAGGCATGCACGGATGTTCTGCAACGGTTTCCGATCCATTTCATGGCCTTCACGGCCATCGGCGCGCGTTCCGGAGTGCGGAGCGCTACGCGCCTGCGGTGGTCGCTCGCTGCGTAGAGGCGGCTGAGCCATGGAACAGCAAAGCGGGCGTCGGCTGGCCGCCCTCGCGCTCGGTGCCGTCGGCGTCGTTTATGGCGATATCGGCACCAGTCCGCTGTACACCTTGAAGGAGGTGTTCGGGCCACATGGCGTGGCGGCGACGCCGGCCAACGTGCTGGGCGCGCTGAGCCTGGTGTTCTGGTCGCTGATCATCGTGGTGTCGCTGAAGTATCTGCTGTTCATCATGCGCGCCGACAACAAGGGCGAGGGCGGCATCATGGCGCTGATGGCGCTGGCCCAGCGCAGCGTCCGCGACGTGCCACGGTTGCGCCTGATCATCATCATGCTCGGCATCTTCGGCGCGGCGCTGTTCTACGGCGACGGCGTGATCACGCCGGCGATCTCGGTGCTGTCGGCGGTGGAGGGGCTCGAGGTGGCCGCGCCCACCCTGCAGCGCTACGTGGTGCCGATCACCGTGGGCGTGATCGTGTCGCTGTTCTGGCTGCAGCGCCACGGTACCGAGCGGATCGGCGCGGTGTTCGGGCCGGTCTGCGTGGTCTGGTTCCTCAGCATCGCCAGTCTCGGCGTGGTGGGCATCGCCCACGATCCGGAAGTGTTGCGCGCGTTGAATCCGTACTACGGCGTGGCGTTTTTCCTGCGCAACCACGCCGAGGCGTTTTTCGCGCTGGGTGCGGTGGTGCTGGCGGTGACCGGTACCGAGGCGCTGTATGCGGACATGGGCCATTTCGGCAAGACGCCGATCCGGCTGGCCTGGTTCAACTTCGTGCTGCCGGCGCTGGTACTCAATTACTTCGGCCAGGGCGCGCTGGTGCTGCACGATCCGTCGGCGGTGGCCAACCCGTTCTATCACCTGGTGCCGCGTGCGCTGCTGTATCCGATGATCGCGCTGGCCACGGCGGCCACGGTGATCGCCTCGCAGGCGGTGATCTCCGGTGCGTTCTCGATGACCCGCGAGGCGATGCAGCTGGGCTACGTGCCGCGCATGCGCGTGGTGCACACCTCGCACGAGATGTCGGGGCAGGTGTTTGTGCCGTGGGTCAACCGCGTGCTGCTGATACTGATCGTCTGCGCGGTCCTCGGCTTCCGTTCGTCGGACAATCTCGGTTCCGCGTATGGCATCGCGGTAACCGGCACGATGGTGACCACCACGTTGCTGGCACTCATCGTGGCCCGCTATCAGTGGCGCTGGAGCCGGCTTGCGGTGGCGGCGACGGGGATCGGGCTGCTCACCGTGGACTTGGCCTTTTTCGGTGCCAATATCATCAAGGTCGAGTCGGGTGGCTGGTTTCCGCTGGCCCTGGGCGGGGTGGTGTTCCTGCTGATGACGACGTGGCGGCGTGGCCGCGTCCTGGTCATGCGCGAGATGCAGCAGAGCGGCCTGGCGCTGTCGCCGTTCATCGTCAATCTGCGCACGCACCCGCCGCTGCGGGTGGCCGGTACTGCGGTGTTCCTGACCGCCGATGCCGGGCTGGTGCCGCACTCGCTGCTGCACAACCTGAAGCACAACAAGGTGCTGCACGAGCGCAACGTGCTGCTGACCGTGGAAACCCTGGACACACCGCTTTCCGAGCCGCAGGAGCAGGTCGAGTGGACGGAGCTCGCCGACGGCTTCGCGCAGTTGCGCCTGCGCTTCGGCTTCGACGAGGATCCGGATGTGCCAGCCCGGCTGACCCGGCCGGGTCGCGACGGCATGACCTTCGACCTGATGGACACCACGTTCTTCATTTCGCGCGAAAGCATCGTGCCGGGCGCGCATCGGCCCGGCATGGCCCTGTGGCGCAACCGGCTGTTCGTGTTCATGGCGCGCAATGCCAGGGCGGCCACCGCATTCTTCCAGATTCCCGGGAACCGCATCATCGAGCTGGGCGCCCAGGTCGCGATCTGAGCCGATGGCGACCGGCTCGGCGCGAGCGACCCGGATGCATTAACGTGTGCCATCCCGACCCGGTAGCCAGGCATGTCCGATTCAACACGTCCCCAGGCAAAGTGGCCGGCAAACAGGGATTACCTGTTTGCCACCGGCGTGGTGTTGCTCGGTTTCGCCGCGGCGTTTGCCGCGGCCCGCTATCTGTCGACGGCCAACCTTGCGCTGATCCTGCTGACGGCGGTGCTGGCGGTGGCGGTGCGCACGCGCATGAGCGTGGCCGTCTATACGGCCGTGCTGTGTTTCCTTGGCTACAATTTCTTCTTTACGCCACCGCGCTACACCCTGGTCATTGCCGACGCCGACGATGTGCTGGCGGTGTGCCTGTTCCTGGTGGTGGCTCTGGTGTGCAGCCGGCTGGCGACCCGGTTGGCCAGCCAGGTGGATTCATTGCGGCTGGCGCAGGCGCGCGCTGCGGCGCTGCTCGGCCTCGGCCAGCAGCTGGCGGCCAGCAACGATGCGCAGAGCATCCGCAGCATAGGCGTGCAGGCGATGGCGCAGGCGCTCGCCGCGCGCGTGGCGATGGTAGTGCGCAACGCCGACGATGGGCTGGAGACGGCCGACTCGATGCCGCCGGGCTGGTCGCTCGGCGGAATGGATCTTGCCGCCGCGGATTTTTCCGAGCAGCACACGGTACCGGCCGGCGCGGGGACACCGTATGAGTCCGATGCCGGCGCGTGGGTACTGCCGCTGGGCACGAACGATCGTCGGCACGGCGTCATCGCGCTGATGCTGGACCTCGACGCGGGCGGTGCCGACGAGGGGCGCCGCGGCCTGGCCGTGGCGATGGCACAGGACATCGGCCTGGCACTGGAGCGGTCGCGGCTGGCGGAGGCGCTGGAAGATGCGCGCGTGCAGGGCGAGACGGAGCGTCTGCGCAGCGCGCTGCTGTCGTCGGTGTCGCATGACCTGCGTTCGCCCCTGGCCGCCATGATCGGTTCCGCCGGCACACTGGCCAGCTACGAGCAGCAGTTGTCGCCGGAGGAGCGTCAGCAACTGATGCAGTCGATTCTCGATGAAGGCCAGCGGCTGGATCGCTATATCCAGAACCTGCTGGACATGACCCGCCTCGGTCACGGCGCGCTGAAGCTCCACCGCGATTGGGTCGATGCCAATGAGGTCGTGCTGGCGGCGGTGAACCGGGTGCGCAAGTTCCATCCCGAACTACCCGTCGAAACTTCGCTCCTGCATGACACCGTGCTGCTCTACGTGCATCCGGCCCTGATCGAGCAGGCGCTGTTCAATATCCTGGAGAACGCGGCGCATTTTTCCCCGCCGGGCGAGTCGGTGCAGGTGCGCGTCGACGAGGTGGATGGCCAGTTGCGGATCGAGGTCGTCGATCGTGGCCCGGGAATCCCTGCGGAGGAACGCGCACGGATCTTCGACACGTTCTATTCGGTCGCGCGCGGCGACAGCGGCAGAAAAGGCACCGGACTCGGCCTGTCGATCTGTCGCGGCATGGTCGGGGCGCATGGCGGCAGTGTCGAGGCCTTGCCAGGCGAGGGCGGTGGCACCACGATCCGCGTCATGCTGCCCTTGCCGCCCGTGCCGGAGCCCGGCCCATGAATGCCTCGGCACCGCGTGTCCTGGTGATCGACGACGAGATGCAGATTCGTCGCTTCCTCGATATCGGTCTGCGCGCCGAGGGCTACCACGTGCTGCAGGCCGCCACCGCAGCCGAGGGTCTGGCGCTGGCCGCGACGCAGTCGCCCGACCTGGTGATCCTGGACCTGGGCCTGCCTGACCGCGAGGGTCACGAGGTGCTGGCCGAGCTGCGCCAATGGAGCACGGTGCCGGTGCTGATGCTGTCCGTGCGCGACGCGGAACGCGAAAAGGTGCGTGCACTGGACAACGGTGCCAACGACTACGTGACCAAGCCGTTCGGCATCCAGGAACTGATGGCGCGTGTGCGCGCCCTGCTGCGCACGCGGGCGACCGCCAGCGTCGGCGGGATGACGCCGCGCTACGACGATGGTCATCTCAGCGTGGACCTGGCGCGGCGCGAGGTGGCGCTCGACGGCGCGCCGCTCGCGCTGACCCGCAAGGAGTACGCGGTGCTGGCCCTGCTGCTCGGTCACGCCGGGCGGGTGGTGAGCCAGCAGCAACTGCTGCGCGAGGTGTGGGGCGCGACCCATGTGCAGGACACCCACTACCTGCGCATCGTGGTGGGCCGGTTGCGGCAGAAGCTCGGCGACGATCCGGCGGCGCCGCGCTGGTTGAAGACCGAGCCGGGGGTCGGCTACCGTTTCGTGGGCATCGGCGGTGTGGCGGAGTAGCCGGCGGAAGACGAGGCTCGGGTCGGTTGGACTCGTTCGGGTCACGATGTCGTGGGTCGCGTCACCCGGCGCAGAGGAACCCGTCTCCGACCCGCATCGATACATATGACGACCGGTCGTTCTGCGGATCGGCTTTCTCGCTCAGCCCGCCCACCACTCGTCCAATTGCTGATCGAGCCACTTCGCCATGCGGGCGTGCCGATCGGCATCGTCGTGGCGGGGCAGGGGCGAGGCGTCGCCGAAATGGGCGTTGAGCTCGTCGACCAGCGCGGCATTCCACTCGGGATGAAACTGGATGCCGAGGTAGTGCGTGCCGAGCGCGAACATCTGCTGCGGACACGCTTCGCTCGAGGCCAGCGAGCGGGCGCCGGGCGGCAGGGTGAAGCTGTCCTCGTGCCACTGCAGGGCGTCGAGCGTGCTGCCGTCGGCGAAGTCGATACGGGTCCATCCGGTCTCGGGGCGGCCGAGTGGCTGGATCCGGCCACCCAGGGCGTCGGCCAGCACTTGCGCGCCGAGGCAGATGCCAAGGACCGGCACGTCATCGGCGATCCGCTCGCGCAACCAGGATCGTTCGTGCTGCAGCCACTCGGGGGCATCGTTGACGGCAAACGGACCGCCGAGCAGCACGCATGGATGATGCACCGCCGAGGGCAACTCGCCGAGATCGGCGCGATGGACCTCCAGTGCGATGCCGTGCCGGTCAGCCCATGTGCCGATCTCGCCGACACCCTCGGCGGGATGGTGCTGCACGATGATCAATCGTCGGGTCATGGCGGGCCTCCGTTGCCGGCGCGTTTCGCCGATCGGGCGCATGGCTGGCCGCGTGAGTGTCCGCGAGCGCTTGCCGTGGGTCCGGACAAAGTCTAGCGCAAGGGTGCGGAGTCGCCTGGCGTCTCGCTGTCATCGGTGCTGATCCGCAGTCGCCCGGCGACGAAACCCACCTGCAGGCGGCGGTACTTTGCCAGGTAGCGTATCGCGACGAGGGCGGCCCCGAGCCCCGAGGCGCCGCCAACAACCAGCGCCCAGCGCGGCCCCAGGGTGTCGGCCACCCAGCCGACGATGGGCGCGCCGATCGGCGTGCCGCCCATCGCGATCGCCAGCACGATGGCGATCACCCGTCCGCGCATGGCGGGCGCGGTGGTCATCTGCGCCAGGCTCAGGGTCGAGGTGGTGAAGGTTTGCGCGGAGACGCCGATGATGACCAGCACGGCGGAAAACAGCAGCTCGTTCGGCATCAGCGCCGCCAGCGTGCAGCCCAGCCCGAACACGCCGGCACCGATCATCAACAAGGAGATGCTGGGCTTGTCGCGCTGGGCGGCGAGCAGGGCGCCGGCGATGGAACCGATCGCCATGGTCGAGGTGAGCAGGCCATAAGTGCCCGCGCCGGCGTGAAACACGCTCACTGCCATGGTCGAGATGTAGATGGCGAAGTTGAGGCCGAAAGTGCCGATCAGCAGCAGCATGAACAGCACGGCCATCAGGTCCGGCCGCTGGCGTACGTAGCGAAAGCCGTCGGCCAGGCTGCCCCGGGTGCGCAACGCCTTCTCCGCGCGATGCAGGTCGGCCACGCGCAATCGCCACAGTGCCACGAGCACGGCGGCGAACGAGGCGGCATTGATAAGGAACACCCAGCCCGTGCCCACGCCGGCGATCAGCAGGCCGGCGACGGCCGGACCGATCATGCGCGCGGCGTTGAACGAGGTGGAATTGAGCGCCACCGCATTGGACAGGTCGGCTTCACCCACCATCTCGGCGACGAAGGTTTGCCGTGCCGGCGAATCGAATGCGGTCACGCAGCCGAGCAGCAAGGCGAAGGCGTACACCTGCCACAACTGCACGGCGCCGCTGATGGTGAGCAGGCCCAGTCCCAGCGCCAGCACGCCCATCGCCGCCTGGGTGGCGATCAACAGCTTGCGTCGATCCAGATGGTCGGCGGCAAAGCCGCTCAGCGGCAGCAACAACACCATCGGCCCGAACTGCAGCGACATCACCACGCCCACCGCGGTGGCGCTGTGATGGGTCAGCTCGGTGAGCACCAGCCAGTCCTGCGCGATGCGCTGCATCCAGGTGCCGATATTGGACACCACCGCACCGCCGGCCCAGAGCCGGTAGTTGCGGTTCTTCAGTGAGCGGAAGGTGCCTTTCATCTTGCGTTGTGCGATTCCGCTGACGTGTTCTCGGCGAAGCCAGCCCCGAGCAACGCGACGATCTCGGCACGGGTGCCGGTTTCGCCGCGGCGCGGAGAGATGCGCTCGACGCTGTCGCCGTACACATCGGCGTTCGTGTCGGTCATGGTACCGGCACGGGCCACCACGCCGGCGGTCGGGCGGGCGGTGGGGTCGGCAGCGATGCCGTTCTGCAGGTCGATCGCGATCGGGGCGGTATGGGGGGCAAGCGTGGTGACTGACATCGGGGGAATTCCGGGGAGCGGGCTGGGTGAACTTGCTGTGCGGAGCAGGAGCCGACGACGCGTTTGAGCAGCCCCATCGCCCGGGCAAGCTGCTCCTGCTCGGCAGGCGCAGGCTCTTGCCGGAGGGTGCAGGATGGGCAGGGAAACTGCAAAGGCATACTTCATATTTTTGCGTGGCTGGCTTGCCTGCGGCCGGACCGGGTTGTGTCGTCGCGGGTGGTGCCGCGCGGACGAGTCACGCCGTATCCAGTGGCGTCCCGAAAACTGAAGTGCAACACTCGATGCCGACCCGATTCCGTCGAGTGAGTTCACGGATGACGTCTTCCGCATCCTCCATGGCTCGCATCGACATGTCCTTGACCCATTCCGCAGTGACCGAATCCCCACCTGTGGCAACCGGATCAACCGCCTCCCTGAATGACAGATCTCGCGGAGAAGAGCGAAAGCAGGGTAGCGCGCACGCCGCTTTCTGGATCATGGTGCGACGTGTCACCTTGCTGGCGGCATCGGTGGACATGGTGTTCCTGGTGTTCTTCCTGTTCGCCGGTTCGCCGCTGCTGGCCTGGTTGAATATTGTCAGCATCAGCATGTACGCCGCGGCCTATCTGCTGCTGTCGCGTCGCCGGAATTTTCCCGCGCTGGTGCTGATCTGGCTCGAAGTGGTGGCACATGCCGCGATCGGCACGATGTTGGTGGGCTGGGATAGCGGCTTTCATTACTACCTGTTGATGTTCATCCCGGCCATCGTCGTCAGCGGCTCCGGCCGCAGGGTGGTGCTGCCGCTGCTGTTCCTGTTCGTCGCTTACCTCGGGCTCCACGTCGCCGCGCTGCATTTTGGTGCGATGGCGCCGATCGGCGACTCGGCCTTGCTGATACTCAACGTGTTCAACGTGTCGATCTTCTTCTGCATGGCGGGCTACACCGCGCGCTTCTATTACGGACTGGTGCGCAAGTCCGAACGAAAATTGCGCGAACTCGCCACCAGGGACACCCTCACCGGGCTGTCCAACCGTCGCCATTTGCTGGATCTGGCCCAGCAGGAGATTCTCCGGGCACGACGTGCCGGTGAGCAGGTGTCGCTGGTACTTGCCGACATCGACGATTTCAAGCAGATCAACGACACGCGTGGCCACGATACCGGGGACCAGGTGTTGATCCATTCCAGTCAGAGGTTCCAGGGCATGTGTCGGGCGCAGGACACGGTAGCCCGCTGGGGCGGCGAGGAGTTTCTGTTCCTGCTGCCGGCAACGGGTAGCGAGGCTGCCAGGGAGTTTGCCGAGCGCATTCGCCAGGCGATCGCCGAGCAGGGGGTCGAACTGGCCGGTGAGTCGATCCGGTTCTCGATTTCGATGGGCGTCGCCACCCTCGTCGATGGGGAGGATTTGCACGACACCATTGTGCGGGCGGATCGGGCGCTGTATCGCAGCAAGACCGAAGGTCGTGACCGGGTCAGTGTGGCTGGCGATCCCCCGTTGTCATCACCGGGCGCAGCATTTTCTGCCGAACAGGTCATTCCTGTCTGAGGTTTCTCCAGGATTCCTGCTGACCGGGTTTTTGCCGCAAGTCATGTGGCGGGCAGCATCGGCTTGAGTTAGCTTGCAAGCTTCTCAAGACGGGGGACGTCCATGAAGAAGCTTTTCGGCTTGGCGCTGTGCGCGCTGCTGGCTGTGAACATCGTCTGGGCGCAGGCGTCACCGCCGACGCCAGCAGCGCCCTCGGCACAGGCGGCTACGGCGCAACAACCCGTCAGCCAGTCGCCGCATTTCGATGTGGACAGGGCCACCGATGCCTACATGGCGGAACTGACGCCGGCACAGCGGGCAAACTCCGACGCCTATTTCGAGGGCGGTTACTGGCTGATCCTGTGGGATTGCCTGTGGGCGCTTGGCGTGGCGTGGCTGTTGCTCGGCACGCGGCTGTCGGCGCGCATGCGCGATTTCGCTGAGCGCCTCACCCGCTTCCGCTGGCTGCAGACTGCCATCTACGCGCTGCAGTACATCGTGCTGACGACGCTGCTGACGCTGCCATGGAACATCTACGAGAACTTCGTGCGCGAGCACAAGTACGGCCTGTCCAGCCAGAACCTCGGGCAGTGGCTGGGCGACCAGGCCAAGGGGCTGGCCGTCGGCCTGGTCCTGGGCACGCTGGCGCTGGTGGTCATCTACGCGGTGATCCGCAAGGCCACGCGCACGTGGTGGCTGTGGGGTGCCGGAGTGGCGATGCTGTTCGTGATCTTTGTCGCCACCATTGCCCCGGTGTACATCGCGCCGCTGTTCAACACCTACAAGTCGCTGCCGGACAGCTCGTTGAAGGTGCAGATCCTGTCGATGGCGCGGGCCAACGGCATCCCGGCCACCGACGTGTACTGGTTCGATGCCTCGCGCCAGAGCAAGCGGATCAGCGCGAACGTCAGCGGCATGTTCGGCACCACCCGCATCAGCCTCAACGACAACCTGCTGAACCGCAGCACCCCATCGGAGATCAAGGCCGTACTGGGTCACGAGATGGGTCATTACGTGCTGAACCACGTCTACAAGGGCATCGTGTTCTTCGGCATCATCATCGTGCTCGGCTTTGCGTTCGTGCGCTGGGGCTTCGGCTGGGCGGAGCGGCGCTGGGGCGCACGCTGGGGAGTGCGTGGCGTCGGCGATGTCGCAGGTCTGCCGCTTATCGCTGCCCTTTTCACGCTTTTCATGTTCTTCATGACGCCGGTGAACAACACGCTCACCCGCAGCATGGAGGCCGAAGCGGATGCGTTCGGCCTGAATGCCGCGCGTCAGCCCGACGGTTTCGCCCAGGCGGCGGTGCAGCTTTCCGAATACCGCAAGATGCATCCGGGCGCGCTGGAAGAGTTCCTGTTCTTCGATCACCCCAGTGGCTGGCAGCGGATTCATCGCGCGATGGTGTGGAAGGCCGAACATCTCGACGATGCCGATGTTCGCGGTGGCGATGCGATCGCTCCGCCTGGCGCGCGCTGAGTCGAAGCGCATTCGTGAGTGACGGATACCGCTGCGCACGCGCAGCGGCGTCCGTGCCTGCAGCCACTGACCAGACAGGGTTGCCCATGCCGCGCGGTTGCTGAGCGCGCCGCAAACCATGTTCCAGCCGACTTCGTCGCAGAGTCCGTCGCCAGTGACGGCGGCGTCGTGCGCATCGTCCGGCAATGATATACAAATATCATTGACACGATAATGTTAGTTGTGTACCAATGCGAACGTGGGCCGTCCACTTGACCAATCGGGGGAGAACGTCATGGAGCTTCGCAATCTGCAGCCGGGTAGGCGTCGTGTCTGCAACGCCGTCGCCTTCGCTTTGCTGGGTTCATTGGGCGTCTCGGCGCACGCATCGACGATGGGGGATGCCGGCCTTGCCGCCGGGGACGCCGGCAAGGCCGGCGTGACCGAAGGCGGCGCTGCTGCGGGGCAGGATCAGGCAACACAGACCTCTGCAAAACGCCTGGCGGCGACCGACCTGAGCACGGTCGTCGTCACGGCCAACAAGCGCAACGAACACTTGCAGGACGTGCCGATGGCCGTGTCCGCGCTGGAAGGCGACCAGCTCGAGCGGGAGAGTGCGCAGAGCTTCGCCGACTACGCCACGCGGGTGCCGGGACTCAACATCGTGTCGCAGGGTCCGGGCCAGACGCAGCTGGTGTTGCGCGGCGTCACCTCGGGGGCGAACACGCCGAACGCGACCGTCGGGACCTATATCGACGACACCCCGTACGGGTCGAGCACCGTCTACTCCGCCGGCAGCGTGCTGACGCCGGACATCGATCCCGACGACGTCGAACGCATCGAGGTGCTGCGCGGCCCGCAGGGCACCCTGTATGGCTCCAATACGCTGGGCGGACTGGTCAAGTTCGTCACCACCAAGCCCGACAGCACAGCGTTCTCCGGTCGGGTCGCGGTCGGCGGCAGCAGCGTCTCCGGCGGCGACAGCGGCTTCAACGCCCATGGCACGGTCAACCTTCCGCTGGTGAAGGACAAGCTCGCCCTGCGCGTCAATGCCTATACCCGCGACGATCCCGGCTATACCGACAACGTCGCCACCGGGCAGAAGGATGTCGACGATGCCAAGGTGCGCGGCGCCCGCGCGCAACTGCTGTGGACGCCGGCCGACAGCTTTTCGTTGCGCCTGTCCGCGCTGGCGCAGAACCTCAGCGGCGCGGCGCTGGCCAACACAGGCACCGATATCGATCCCTACACGTTGAAGCCGGTCCATGGCGACCTGAAGCAGAGCCGCGCTCCTGGCACGGGCCAGTTCAGTGTGCGCTACCGCCTCTACGACGCCGCGATGAACGCCGACTTCGGCTGGTCCCGCCTGGTTTCCTCGACCAGCTACAGCACGCTGGACAAGGCTTCCAATACCGACGTGACGGCGGCTTACGGTCCGATCCTCGGGCCGGCGCTCGGCCTCTCCAACGCCGGCTTCTCGATCGACAATCCGATCACCCTGGGCAAGTTCACCCAGGAGCTGCGTCTGCAATCGCCGGAAGAGCAGACCGTGGAGTGGCGTGCCGGCGTGTTCTACACGCGCGAGCACACCTCCAACGTGCAGGACGTGCTGCTGTTCGATGCCACCAGCGGCGCGCCGATCGCCTTTCCGCTCACCCTGGGCCACATCGCGGTGGGACCGTCGGTGTTCACCGAATGGGCCGGCTACGGCGACGTGACCTGGCATGCGACGTCGCAGTTCAGCATCCTGCTGGGCGCGCGTTACACCCACGACAAGACGACCTTCACCCAGACGGGTAACGGCATCCTGGTGGGAGACAGCAATTTCACCATCAACAGTTCGGACAGCCCCACCACCTTCCTGCTCAACCCGAGCTTCAAGTTCAACGACAACCTGATGACTTACGCCCGCATCGCCTCGGGCTTCCGGCCCGGCGGCCCCAACGTGGGCGTGCCGCCGGGGCTGGGCGCGCCGGAGAGCTTCAAGCCGGACAAGCTGGTGAGCTACGAGCTGGGTCTGAAGTCGACGCTGCTGGACAAGCACATGACGATCGACGTGTCCGGCTTCTACATCGACTGGAGCCAGATCCAGCTGACCTCGTTCGCCGGCGGTTTCAGTTTCCTCGGCAACGGCGGCAAGGCGCAAAGCCAGGGCGTCGAGGCGAGCTGGCAATACGCCGCGGCGCCGGGTCTGATGCTGTCGGCCAATGCCACCTGGACCGATGCCAAATTGTCGGCCGATACGCCACCGGGCCTGTACGGCTACAAGGGCGACCGCCTGCCGTGGGTGCCGAAGTGGAACGCCAACCTGGGCGTGGACTACGACTTCCCGATGAGCGGCGCGTGGTCCGCCTTCGTGGGCGCCAGCTATAGCTACATCGGTTCGCGCAAGAGCGACTTCTCGACGTCACCGGGCCCGCGCTTCGACGTACCCGACTACGCCGGCGTGGACCTGCGTGCCGGCGTCAACTACGCCAACTGGACGTTCAAGGCCTACGTCAAGAATCTCACCAACGAACGCGGCATCACCTCGATGGGCTCGGAGACGACCGACCCGCGCAGCAATCTGTTTGCCGCCGAATACGTGACGCCTCGCACCGTGGGCCTGTCGGCCAGCGTCAGCTTCTGAAGATCGCCGTCCATCGAATCACCGTCGGAGTATTTATGAACCGTCTCGCCAAGATCGCGGCAGCCTTCGCCATCACCTGGGCCAGTGGCCTGCTGATGGCGCAGACCCCGCCGCCGTCCCAATCCGCCGCCGCGCCGGCAGCCGTCATGCCGGAGCCCGCCGCGGACGCGGCGATCGCCGATACCCATGCCGCGTCGACGCACGCGATGACCGCCGAGGATCTGTCGAGCTTCTTCGATGGCCTGGTGCCGTTTGCGCTGAAACGCGGCGACGTGGCCGGCGGCGTGATCAGCGTGGTGAAGGACGGCAAGCTGCTGTTCGCCCGCGGCTATGGCTATGCCGACCTGAAGACGCGCTCGGCCCCATCGCCCCAGACCACGCTGTTCCGCCCCGGCTCCACCTCCAAGCTGTTCACCTGGACCGCGGTGATGCAGCAGGTGGAGCTGGGCAAGCTGGACCTGGACCGCGACGTCAACGACTACCTCGACTTCAAGATTCCCGCACGCGATGGCCAGCCGATCACCCTGCGCAACATCATGACCCACACGCCGGGTTTCGAGGACACGGCCCGGGGCCTGCTGCCGGCCTCCGCCGACGACGTGAACCTGGAGAAGTACCTGAAGTCGCACGTGCCCGCACGCATCTTCGCGCCGGGCACCATCGTGGCCTATTCCAACTATGGCTGCGGCCTGGCCGGCTACATCGTGCAGCGCGTGTCCGGCGAACCCTTCGCGGACTACATCGAGCGGCACATCTTCGATCCGCTGCAGATGACCCACTCCAGCTTTGCGCAGCCGTTGCCGCCGGCGCTGGCACCGCTGATGGCCAAGGGCTACGAGAGCGCTTCCGACGGCAAGCCGCGCGCGTTCGAGCCGGTGGATCCCGCGCCGGCCGGTGCCCTGAGCAGTTCGGCCACCGACATGGCGAACTTCATGATCGCGCAGCTGCAGGATGGCCGCTTCGGCGATGCAAGAATCCTCGAGCAGTCCACCGCCGAACTGATGCACAGCCTGCAGCACACCGCGGCGCCCGGCCTCAACGGTTTCGACCTGGGCTTCTACCAGGAGAACAGCCACGGCCAGCGCATCATCGGCCACGCCGGCGACACGGTCGTGTTCCACAGCGACCTGCATCTGATGCTGGATGCGGACGTCGGCGTCTTCATGTCGTTCAACAGCGCCGGCAACGAAGGCGGCGCGCACGTGATCCGCAAGGCGGTGTTCCAGTCCTTCCTCGATCGCTACTTCCCGTACACCGCGCCGAAGGAGCCGACCGTCGCCACCGCCAGGGCCGATGCCGCGCGCGTCGCCGGGTGGTACGAGTCGAGCCGGCGCAACGACAGCGCGCTGCGCCCGCTGTACCTGCTTGGCCAGGCCAAAGTGGTTGCGCAACCGGACGGGACCATCGTGGTGTCCGTGTGGAACAACTATGCCGGCAAGCCCTTGCACTGGCGCGAAGTGGGTCCGCTGACGTATCGCGAGGTCAATGGCGATGCGCATCTGAAGTTCGTCACCGATGCCGACGGCAACATCGAATACTGGGCGACCGACGTCGAGGCGCCGGTGTTCGTGTTCCAGCGCGTGTCCGGCGCGCGCTCGATGAGCACAGTGAGTCTGTGGGGCGGTCTGTCGTTCCTGCTGCTGGTCGTGGCGTTGCTGAGCTGGGGCATTGGCGGCTGGGTGCGTCGCCACTATCGCCGTCCGCTCGCGCTCGATGCCGCGCAGCGCCGTTCGCGCCTGCTGTCGCGTCTGGGTGTGCTCGCCCTGTTCGTGGATTTTGCCGGTTGGATGGCACTGTTGATCGCTTCGTCGATCAGCGAGGACATGCTGCTGCAAGGCACGATGACGCCGTGGCTGTACGTGCTGTACGTGCTGGGTGTACTGGGTCTGCTTGGCGCACTGGCGGTGGTGGTGCATGCCGTGCGCAGCTGGATGGCGCCACGCTGCAGCCGCTGGGTGCTGGCGGGCGAGACCCTGCTGGCGCTTTCGGCAATCTATCTTTCCTGGCTGATCCTGGCGTTCGGGATGATCAGCTTCAACGTCCGTTACTGACCTCATTCGCGCGGCGGCGGGTCACGTCGCCGCGCGCTCCATCCAGGGAAGCAGGCATGAACATCCATGATGGCGGGCGACTGCGCCTGCAGGCGACGCTCAAGAGCTGGGCAATCAACGCGCCGTTTCACATCACCGGCTACACCTTTACCGCGTTCGATGCGCTGATCGTCGAGTTGACCGATGAGCGGGGCATGACCGGTCGCGGCGAAGCGCAGGGCGTGTACTACCTCAAGGACACGCCGGTCACGATGCTGGCGCAGATCGAAGCGTTGCGCGCGCAAGTCGAGGCCGGCATCACCCGCGAGGCATTGCAGCAGCTGCTGCCGGCCGGCGGGGCGCGCAACGTGCTGGACTGCGCCTTGTGGGACCTCGAGTCCAAGCGCGCCGGCCGGTCGGTCTGGCAACTGGCCGGACTGCAGTCACCGAAGCCCCTGTTGACGACCTACACGCTGGGCGCGGACGAGCCCGCGGTAATGGCCGAACGCGCGGGCGCTTACGCGACGGCGCGCGCGATCAAGCTCAAGCTCACCGACGACGGTCGCAATGCCGAGCGTGTGCTTGCAGTGCGCAAGGCGCGCCCGGAGGCGTGGCTCATGGTCGATGCCAACCAGGGCTTCACCCGCGAGTCGTTCGCGCGGCTGCTGCCCACCCTGGTGGAGGCCCGCGTGGACGTGGTCGAGCAGCCGTTTCCGGTCGGCAGCGAGGCGTGGCTGGACGGCCTGGAGCGACCCATCCGCATCGCAGCGGATGAAAGCGTGCAGGATCGCAGCGACCTGGCCGCGGTGGTCGGTCGCGTCGACGTCATCAACATCAAGCTGGACAAGTGCGGTGGACTGACCGAGGCGCTGGCGATCGCCGTGGAGGCGCGCAAGCTCGGTTTCGAATTGATGGTCGGCAACATGGGCGGTTCGTCGCTGGCGATGGCGCCGGCTTTCGTGGTCGGCCAGTTGTGTGACGTGGTGGACCTCGACGGCCCGATCAGCCTGATTGCCGATTACCAGCCGTCGGTGGTGTACGAGGGCGGTACCATCTGGTGTCCCGACGCCATCTGGGGCGGTCCGCTGGCGGTCGCGGCATAGTGGGCGTGTGCAATCAGCGAGGAGACCCGCCGGCATGATGTCCTTCGCAACGGCGCCATCGCCGGAGAAAAACTGGTTCGGCCATCCACGCGGCCTGACCATCCTGTTCCTGACCGAGATGTGGGAGATGTTCTCCTTCTTCGGCATGCGCGCGATCCTGGTCTATTACATGACCAAGCATCTGGACATGGACCAGGAATACGCCTCGCTGGTCTACGGTGCGTATGCCGCCTTCGTCTACTTCACTCCGGTGTTCGGCGGCATGATCGCGGACCGCTGGCTGGGCAAGACCCGTGCGGTGGTGATCGGTGGTTCGGCGATGGCGCTCGGCCACTTCATGATGTCGTCCGAGCCCTTGTTCTACCCGGCGCTGTGCATGATCGCCCTGGGCAATGGGCTGTTCCTGCCCAGCCTGGCCAGCCAGATCGAAGGGCTCTATCGCGACGGCGATGTGCGCAGCAAGAGTGCGTACAACATCTATTACGTCGGCATCAATCTGGGCGGCTTCCTGGCGCCGCTGGTGTGCGGCACGCTGGGCGAGGCCTATGGCTGGCACTGGGGTTTCGCCGCGGCGGGATTCGGCATGCTGCTGTCGCTGGTGATCTATCTGTCCGGTCGCCGTTATCTGCCACCGGAGCCCGCGCGCGGTGTCGACGCCCACGCGGCGCGACCACCGATGGATCGCGCCGCGCGTGACCGGTTTGTCCTGCTGATCGGCATCGCCGCGATCGTGGTGGTGTTTCGAGGTGCCTACGAGCAGAACGGCAACACCATCGCGCTGTGGGCGGATACCGGCATCGACCGTCAGCTGGCGTCCGGCTGGGTGATACCGATGACCTGGTTCCAGTCGATCAATTCGCTGGCGGTGTTTGCGTTCACGCCATTGCTGGTCGCCCGCTGGACAAGGCTGGCCCGGCGCGGGATCTCCACGCCCTTGCTGGGCCGGATGGCGTTTGGTGCGGCGATCGTGGCAGCGTCCTATGTGGCGCTGGGTCTGGTCGCCGCCTGGAGCGAGGCACGCGGCGTGCGCGCCGGCTGGGTCTGGCTGTTCGCCTGGTTCATCGTGTTCACCATCGGTGAGCTGTACATCCTGCCGACCGGGCTGGCCTTTTTCGGGCGGATGGCGCCGGAAGGTTTCCGTGCCACCAGCATCGCCACCTGGTTCTTCGCCGGGTTTTTCGGCAACCTGCTGGCCGGTGGTCTCGGCACGCTTTGGAGCTTCGTTGCGCACGGCTGGTTCTTCGCGTTGATCGGCGCAGTGGCCGGCGTGTCGGCCATACTTCTGTATATGCTGAGCCGTCGCCTCGGCGATGTGGAAGTGCACGCAACCGCAGCCGCGAAGGTCGTACTTGCCCGATGAGCACCGAAATGATCAAGGATTTGCAGAGCAAGCTGAAAAGCCGTTGGGAGACGTTCACCACGTCCGAGCAGAAGATCGCCGCCTACCTCCTTCACAACATCAGCGGCGTGCCGTTCGAGACCGCCGCATCGCTGGGACGACGCGTCGGCGTCAGCCCGATGACGGTCGGGCGTTTCCTGCGCACGCTCGGGTACGCCGGTCTCGACGCGTTGAAGAAGGAGCTGCGCGGCGGCGCGCCGTGGCTGCAGCTGTACAAGAACCCCGACCAGGCCGGCGATCCCGCCACGATGTCGGAAAGCCTGAAGTCGGAAATCCGCGGCGTCACGACGGCACATGCACTGACCCGCACGGCCGAATGGAAGTCCATCGTCAGGATGCTGGTGGATGCCGATCGCGTCTCGGTCGCCAGCTTCCACCAGGGGCGTTTTCTCGGCCTGGGTTTCGCCAGCCTGCTGCAGCACGTCAAGCCGCGCACCCGGTTCGACGAGGGACTGGACGGCGCCTATACCGACCTGTTGCTGGATTCGACCGAAAAGAGCTGCGTGCTGCTGATCGATTTCCGGCGCTACTCGCGGCACTTCCGCATCCTGGCCGAGGAGTCGGTGGCGCGCGGCATTCCATTGGCCATCATCACCGACAGCCAGTGCTACTGGGCACGCCAGCTGACCGATCACGTGCTGATGCTGCCTGTCGACATGGAACGCCCGTGGCACAACTTCACCGCGGCCAACAGTCTGCTGAGCCTGCTGATCGGCGCGGTAACCCGCGAACAGGGCGACATGTTCGACCGCATCGGTGACATCACGCAGTTGCGGCAGAAGCTGGTGGGCTACGTCGAGGCACCGGTCGCGGAAAAGCGCGGCGCGAGTGCTGGCACGAGCTCACCGAAAGCCGGCAAGCGCGGCAGCAGCAAACGTCGCGGCAAGCCGAAGGCCTGAATGATTCGCCACACCGACGCTGCGGCGGCCTTCGTCAGGCTCGACAAGAGAGGAGTGTCATCGATGAACCGTCCATCCCGGGAGAGTTCCGCGTCGCGACTGATGGCGTGCTGCTGGCGCCTGGGTGCGCTCGTTGCGCTGATGCTTTCGTGGGGAGCGTCGATGGCAGCGGCCCTGCCGGCCGCATCGGGACCGGCACTGGATGCATTCGCCCACAAGGCCATGCACACCTTCGATACACCCGGCATGGCGGTGGCGGTGGTGCAGGGCGACACCATCACCACGCACGCATACGGCGTGCGCAAGCTCGGCGCCGCCGCGAAAGTGGACGCACACACGATCTTCCCGATCGGTTCCAACACCAAGGCCTTCACCACCACGGCGCTGGCGATCCTGGTCGATCAGGGCAAGCTGCACTGGGACGACCGCGTGGTCGACAAGCTGCCCGGCTTTCGCATGTACGACGCCTACGCGTCGAGCGAGATGACGGTGACCGACCTGCTGGTGCATCGCAGCGGGCTCGGTCTGGGCGAGGGCGACCTGATGATCTTTCCCACCACCGACCGCACCCGCGCGGAACTGGTGCATGACATCCGTTATCTCAAGCCGGCGCACTCGTTTCGTGCCGATTACGACTACGACAACGTGCTGTACGTCGTTGCCGGCCAGCTGGTCGAGGCGGTTTCGGGCCAGCGCTGGGAGGACTTCGTGCAGCAGCACATCCTCGATCCGCTGCAGATGCATGACACGCAGACCAGCATCGATGCGCATACCGGCGACCAGGTCTCGCTGCACGCGAAGAACACCACGCCGGTGCGCGGCGTGGGCAGGCAGGCGGTGCTCACGACGGTGATGACAGGCAACGTGTTCGCACCTGCCGGCGCGCTGCAGGTCAGCGCGGCCGACATGGGGCGCTGGCTGCGGCTGCAGCTGGATGGCGGGCAGCTGGACGGCCATCGGCGGATATTCAGCGTCGCCGCGGCGCAGATGCTGTGGACGCCGCAGACGCTGATCCCGATCGCGCCCACCCCCGTCGCAATCGCGCTGGCGCAGCCCCAATTCGAGGCCTACGCGCTGGGCTTCGAGGTGCAGGACTATCGCGGCCATCGGATCATCACCCACCTTGGCGGCGTGCTCGGCGGCTATTCGGCGGTGGTGATCATTCCGGAGGAACACGCGGCCTTTGCCATCATGGTCAATGCCGAAGATGCCGGCACGCTGTTCGCGATGCGCGAGCACCTGCTGGATGCCTTGCTTGGCCTGTCGTCGCCGGACTGGATCGCGGGCTACAAGAAGGTATTCGATGGCATCAATGCCCGCGCCGTGGCCACGCTCAAGACCCAGGGCGCCACCAGCCACCCCGAACGCGGTCCATCGTTGCCGCTGTCCGGTTACGCCGGGGTCTACCGTGATCCGTGGTATGGCACCGCGACGATCAGTCAGGGCAGCGGCGACAAGGCCGGGTTGACGATCAGCCTCGATCGTTCGCCGGGTCTGCGCGGCTCACTGGAACATGTCCAGTACGACACCTTCCGTACGCATTGGGCGATGCCGGATGTCGAGGACGCCTACGTCACGTTCGCACTCGCGCCCGACGGCAGCATCGAGCGGATGACGATGAAAGCCGTGTCGCCGACCGCCGATTTCAGCTGGGATTACCAGGATCTGCGTTTCACGCCGGTGAGCGCCGCGAAGTAGAAATTCCTGGCGGGCCCGTGCTCACGTCGATGTCCACAGGTGATTTGCAAGACCAACATCAGAAACCAGGCTGGATGAGCATGCATTCTTCTTCCACGGATTCGCAGGTGTGCGCGCTACCGCAACCATACCTGCTGTTCCTCGGCGATACGACCGAGCCGGGCTATGCCAAGACGGCGTTCGGCCTGCGCGACTGGGCGGCGGATCGCTGTGTCGGCGAATGGTCGTGCGGCGCGACGGTCAGCACCGGCCTGACGACGCTGACACCGGTGGAGGCGCGGGCGCGTGGCGCGCGCGGCCTGGTCATCGGCATAGCCAATGCGGGTGGCATCATCCCCGATGGATGGATCGGCGCCCTGGTCGAAGCCATGGAGGCGGGACTCGACATTGTCAGCGGCATGCACATGCGTCTGGCTGACATTCCGCAGCTCGCCGCCGCCGCGACGCGTCTGCGCCGATCCCTGATCGATATCCGCACGCCACCGCACGATATCCCGGTGGCTTGCGGACGCAAGCGCTCGGGCAAGCGGCTGTTGACCGTTGGTACCGATTGCGCGCTTGGCAAGAAATACACCGCGCTGGCATTGGCGCGCGCCTTTGCGTCGCGCGGCGTTGCGGTCGATTTTCGCGCGAGCGGACAGACCGGCATCCTGATCGCCGGGGGCGGCATACCGCTGGATGCTGTGGTCGCCGATTTCGAGGCCGGTGCGGCCGAGCTGCTGAGTCCCGCGGCCGCGCCACAGCACTGGGACGTGATCGAGGGCCAGGGTTCGCTGTTTCATCCGGCTTATGCCGGTGTCTCGCTGGGCCTGCTGCACGGCAGCCAGCCGGACGCCTTCGTGGTCTGCCATGAGCCCGGTCGCACGCATGTACTCGGGCATCCCGAATTTGCGCTGCCGGATATCGAGGAGGTGATCGACCTGACCATCCGGCTCGGCCGACGCACCAATCCGGCCATCCGCTGCGTGGGGGTCAGCCTGAATACGGCGCGACTCGACGCCGATGCGGCGCAGCAACTACTTTCGCGCGAGAGCCGGCGGTTCGGCCTGCCGGTGGCCGACCCGATGCGTGGTGGCGATGCGTTCGATCGGCTGGTCGCTGCCGCCCTCGAAGAACCGGCCCGGAGATGAGCGTCGAACATGCAGCGCGATCGGCTACACAATGCGTTGTGGTTCCCTCGCGCATCCTGGACAACACGAGACAAACGACATGACGATCAGCAGACGCTCGACCCGGGTATTCGTCGCCGTGGCAACAATCCTTGCCACGCTGTGCACATCGCCGGCGAAGGCAGCCCCACCAGACGACGGGGTGCTCACCGCGCGCGTCGATGGCGTGCTGGCCGGGACGCCGTTGATCGACGGTCACAACGATCTGCCATGGGAAATCCGTGAACGTTTCGGCCATGCCGCCGGCGTGGATCTCGGCGTCAGCACCGCGAGCCTTCCCCTGAAGGCGCAAGACGGCGAAGTCCCCTCACCGCTGATGACCGACATCCCCCGTTTGCACAAGGGGCATGTCGGTGCACAGTTCTGGTCGGTGTGGATACCGCCCACGGTCACCGGTCCGGTGGCGGTGAAGATGACCCTCGAGCAGATCGATATCGTCAAGACGATGGTGGCGCGCTATCCGAAGGATCTGCAGATGGCGTATTCGGCGGACGACATCATGCGTGCGTTCAAGGCGGGCCGTGTCGCGTCGCTGATCGGGATCGAGGGTGGTCACCAGATCGACGATTCGCTGCCGGTGCTGCGCCAGATGTACGCACTCGGGGCGCGTTACATGACCCTGACCCATACCCTGGACAATGACTGGGCGGATTCGGCGACGGATACACCCAGGCATCACGGCCTGACCCGGTTCGGGCGCGCGGTGGTGCACGAGATGAACCGGCTCGGCATGCTGATCGACCTCAGCCACGTTTCGCCGGATACGATGCGCGCGGCCCTGCAGACGTCAGTCGCACCGGTGATCTTTTCGCACTCCGGCGCGCGCGCTCTGGACGATCATCCGCGCGATGTGCCGGACGACGTGCTGAAGTTGGTGGCGGCCAACCACGGCATCGTCATGGTGACCTTCGCGACGTCTTATGTGTCGGCTGCGCACAATCGCTGGGAAGCCGATCGCGCGGCCGAACAGACACGTTACAACGCGCCGCCCTATGCGGGCCTGTACATCGGTCAGCCCGAGCGGGCCAGGGCGGCGCTGGCGGCATGGGATCGCCGTCATCCGCAACCGGTCGTCACGCTGGCGATGGTTGCCGATCACATCGAGCACGTCCGAAAGGTGGCGGGAATCGACTGCGTCGGCATCGGTTCCGATTTCGACGGCATTCCCGACACGCCGCGGGGCCTGGACGGCGTCGACAAGTTTCCAGCCCTGCTCAAGGAACTCGCGCGCCGCGGTTGGAGCGACGAGGATATTGCCAGGCTGGCCGGTGGCAACATGTTGCGCGTGATGCGCCAGGCCGCTGCGGTGGCGACCCGGCTGCAGGCCACCGAGCCGCCCTCATCGGCAACGATCAAGTCAGCGGACGCCGGCATCGACAAGACGTCGAGGTGAGGGCAGCAAGCCGTTCGCCACGGCAGATGATCTTCCCGGGCGTTCGCACGAGCCTCGTTCAGCGGCTTTTTGCCACAAGCGCTGATTCCCGCTTCTTCAGCACTGCACCCGGCCACCGGCAAGCTGGGTGCACGGATGGAAGACCGGTGCTTTCGGCTGGTGGTCATGATCGCCATCGTGATCGCCGTCATGATGGTGGGGGCGGTCACGGTAGGGCGGAGCCGTGCCCCAGTAGGCCGGCGGATAGCTGTCGACCGGCTGGGTCAGCTCGTCGCGGTACTGCTCGTTCTGCTGGCGCAGGCGTTCGTTCTCGGCCGCCAATTGCTCGCGGCTGGCGGCCTGCTCGGCCAGCGTCTGTTGCTGTGTCTGCTCTTGGCGTTGTTGCTGGGCCAGCATCTCGTCCTGTTGACGCCGGGCCTTCTCTTCCAGGTCCTGCCGATAGGCGGCAAGCCGTTCCTTGTAGAGCGCCTCGAGATGGCGGGCGTCGGCGTATTGCCTGGCAAGGTTCTGCTGACCCAGCCGCAGATACTGGTCGATGATTTCGCCGTCGTCGGCCTTGTGCAGCAGCTCGCCCTTGCCGCCGGGGCAGGGGTGGTCGGTGTAGGCGACCGTTCCGGCCCGGGAACATTTGTAGATGTTCTGCGCCATGGCGGGGCACGCCCCGGCCAGCAGCAGGACGGTGACGGCCAGGAAACGCATGCCAGGGCGAGAGGTCTTCATGGTGAAGGCTATTCTGCACCAAGCCGGCGTAATGAAAATGTTGACGGATGACAGGGGCGGGTGGGTGGTATCCGGGCCGATGGCACCGGCGCCGCTCAGAGCGGTGCCGAACCGGATCCGGACGCAGCATCCAGCGGGTCGATCTGCTCCGCGGCCTCGTCCGTGGCAGCCATTCGCCATGCCCGCAGCCCCATGATCGCCAGCACGATGAACCCGGCATACAGTACCGACGTGATCATCAGGTGCTTGTAGACGTACTCGCCGACGTAGATCACGTCGACCGCGATCCACAACCACCACGCGGCGATATGCCGGCGGCCCTGCCACCACTGGGCGACCAGGCTGAAACTGGTCAGTGCGGCATCGAGCCAGGGCAGCGCCGCATCGGTGTAGCGGTGCATCGCGAAGCCGAGCGCCAGCGCGCCGGCCATGCCGATGACGACGTGCAGTGTGGCCTCGCCGGGCGGTAGCGGGGCCACGCGTACCCGGCCGTCCTCGCCGAGGTTGCGCAGCCAGCGGTGCCAGCCGTAGACGATCAGCCCCGCGAAGGCGAGCTGCAGCAGGGCGTCGGAATACAGCTTGGCATCGACGAAGATCCAGCTGTAGACCAGCACGGAAATCAGGCCGATCGGCCAGCACCACGGCTTGCGCAGGGCGGTGAGCCACACCGCCCAGGCACTGATGATGGCGCCGACGAGCTCGACCCAGGACATCGTCAGAACGCCACCGTGAGCGACAGCCGTGCCAATCGCGGCGCACCCGGGAACAGGTAGCTGTCGCCATAGGCGCTGCCGGTGTCGCGCCAGTAGAAGTGGTTGAACACGTTGTCCACGTTGAGTCGCCAGGTCAGCGCGTGGCCGTTCCACTGGCCGGTGTAGCGCAGGCCGGCATCGAACACGTTGTACGCCGGTACCGACGTCACGCCGTCGGGCGTGGCCGGGTTGGCGCTGGCATGGCGCCAGCCGCCGAGCAGGCCCAGCGCGGGCGCGAACGGCAGGCGGTAATCCAGATAGACGGCCGTGCGCAGGCGCGGCACGTTGACGATCTGGTGGCCTTCATACGCTGGCGTGCCGGTGTCGCGGGCGCGCGCCTGGATCAGGTTGACGCTGGCGGTGAGACGCAGGTCGGGGCTGATCCGGCCGGCGGCGCTGAGCTCCAGTCCGGTGTGCACTTGCTGGCCGTGCTGGACGAAGGTGAAGCCCTCGGCGCTGCTGTCCGGCCGGGCGAACTGGTAGGGCTGGCGGATGCGGTACAGCGCGCCCTGCAGGCTCAGCGCATCGCTCCACTCGTACTTCACGCCGGTCTCGAGCTGGCGCGAATGCAGCGGTGCCAGGGTGGTGCCGCCGTTGGACGTCCAGTACGGCGCCTGGGCACCGAGCGACAGGCTCTCGCTGTAGCTGGCATATACGGTCAGCGGCGCGGTCGGCTGCCACAGCACGGCCGCCTGCGGCAGTGCCTTGCTCAGGCGGGTGTCGCGCTGCAGCACCATGCCGCTGTCATCGTAGCTGCGCTCGTGCAGGCGCACGAAGCGGCCGCCGGCGAGCAGCTGCCAGTGCGCGCCCAGGTGCACCCGATCGAGCGCGAACAGCGAGTGCTGCCAGCTGGTCAGCGTACGCGCGGAGGGGCCGGGCTGGTTCGGCGAGGGCGCGAAGTAGGGCGGATTCACCTGATCGATGTTGCCGGTGCCGACGTAGTCGTACACGTAGGGACGCTGGTCCAGCGTGCGGCGGAATGCGCTGGCGCCCAGGCTCACCTCGTGGCTGACCGATCCGGCATCGAAGCCGCCCTTGAGCACGGCGCGCGCCTCGTCGTTCCGGCGGGTGTCGCCGGGGCTGCGGAAATCGTAGATGTCGTAGTCGCCATTGGGCGCGAAGAAGTAGCCCGGCGTGGCGCCGCTGGCACAATCCGGCGAGTAGAAGCAGCCGTAGGCGAAGGCGACGTTGTCGTTGATCCGGCTGCGGCTGTGCCCGGCCGACAGCTGCGCGCTCCAGGCGTCGCTGAAGCGGTAGTTGAAGCGCGCCGTGCTGTTGCTGGCCGCGATGCCGACCGGCTGCTGCCACGGCTCGTAGCCGAGCAAGCGGGTGCGGCTGGGATGGGGCGGAATCACCGTGCCGCCGAGCAGCTGGTAGCCGGAGACCGAACGCTGGCTGCTGGTCTGGTAGTCGGTGTCCAGCTGCAACGTGGCGTTCGGGCTGATCTTCCAGTCCGCCGCCAGCGAGACGAAGTTGCGGCGGCCGTTGGTGTGCTGCACGTAGGAGTGCATGTCCTCGTGTGCCGCGTTCACGCGCACGCCGAAGCGGGGTGACAGCCAGCCACCGATGTCCAACGCGGTGTAGCGCGAGCCGTGCGAGTCGGTGCCGACGGTGGCGCTGCGCACGTCGGCCGGGCGCTTGCTGACGTAGTTGACCAGTCCGCCGGGCGCGACCACGCCGGCCTCCAGGCCACCCAGGCCCTTGAGGATTTCGACGCGCTGCTTGTCTTCCAGCGGCGTGAGCTGCTCGCCGGTGATGGTCATGTCGTTGAGCCGGTAGCCGGTGGCCAGGTCCAGCGCGAAGCCGCGGATGGCGATGTCCTGGTAGTAGCCGACCGGTGCGTAGTTGTCGCCCAGCGCGGCGTCGGAGCGGGCCAGTTCGCTCAAGGTGCGCGGCTGGCGATCGTCGAGCTGGTCGCGGGTGATCACGCTGACCGCGGCGGGCGTGTCATGCAGCGGTGCATTGCCGAAGCTGCCGAAGGTGTCGATCTGCGAACTCTCGGCGCGATAACCGTGGTCGCGATTGGCCTTGACGTGGATGGTGGCCAGCGGCGTGGTCTGCGGCTTGTCCGTGGCGGAGCCGTCGTCGGCGCGCACGGCGGCAGGGGCGAGCGTCAGCGCCGAAAGCAGGGCAAGCAGCAGGGGGGAGCGGGGCAGGGTCATCGTCATCATCGTCTTTGAGGGCAAGGACGAAGCGACGGCGAACCGCACGCCCCAACGGACGCGATGGTTCTGCAAGCTCCCTACGCCGGTGCTAGCCGGATCAGGTTCCAAGGGACTCTCTCAGCCCGGCAAACGCCGGGCACCCCCGCTTCAAGAACGCCTATTGAACCACGGATTGTGCCGGTTGGGATCAGGCGCTGGCGTGAATGGCATCCAGCATGATCTTTCCGGGCGGCGTGGCGAACCAGTCGGCATGCCCGCGCAGGAAGGTGTTCCAGGCGACGTCGGCACTGCCCGGCGAGCGCGTGACGGCGTGGAAATACTCCACCTCCGATAGCGCGAAATCCACGTGGACCAGCGGCAGCAGGGCGGCCAGCAATTGGATGTCGTCGGCGTCCAGCGGACGCACCTGGCGGTAGCCCTCGATCAGCGCACGGGCGATGTCCGGATGCGCCGCGGCGGTGCCGGTATCCAGCGCCAGCCACGCGATCGCGTTGCGCTCGATCGCGGTGGCCAGGTCGAACAGCGCGCAGTTCGCGGCGGCCAGGCCGAAATCCAGTACCGACGCAATCCGCGCCTCGGCACCGCCATCGCTCCAGCACAGATTGGAGACATGCCAGTCGCCGTGCGTCCACAGCCGGGCCTGGCGAGCCAGGCGTGGTTGCATGGTGGCATGCCATGGCGCGAGCACTGCGACCAACTCGGATGGCCAGTCGCGCTGGCGCAGATAGTCCGCCAGGCCCGGTCGCTGCGGCAGTTGCGCCTGCAGCGCGGCGACCGGATCGGCAGCGCCGATCAATTCGCTGCGCGCGACCAGGATGTGGGTATCGCGCTGGGCGGCGTGGTAACCGTCGGCCGCATCATGCAGGGTGGCGAGCATCTCGCCGGCGCGCCGCGCATGCTCGTGATGGGGCAGCGGTTCCCACGAGATCGCCTCGCGGTAGAGGTCGATGCCGGCGGCGCGTTCGTGCACTTCATAGACCCACTCGCCGACAGCGACCGCGCTGCGGCCCTGCGCGTCGTGCAGGACGGCGGGTACCGGCAGGCCGTGGCTGCGCAGGTAGGCGATGAAGCGGTGTTCCTCGCCGAGCGTGGCGGCCGAACGTACGCTGTGGTGATGGCGCTTGATGAAGACGACGCCGGCGCGGGTTTCGACCAGTGCTGCGGCGGAAAGCGGGCGCGGGCTGTGCCAGTCGATGCGGATCGGCGTGCCCAGTTGCGGATAACGGCGCAGCAACTGCTCGACCTCGCCGGCGCCCAGCACCGGCCAGTCCGGCGCGATGTCGTCGCCGCACAGTCCGTGCACGCGATGGTCCGGATCGTTCATGGATTGCAGTCGTTCATGGCGGGCGCTGACGGCTTCGCTGGCGGCAGACGCGGGATTATCCCCGAAAGGATGCCATCCCCGCTTTCGCGCCGGCGTTGCATCGCGTTTAATGGGCCGCTCCGTCCCGGTGTGCCCGCTGCCCGATGAGTGCAATGCTGCTGCTGTTCGTGTGCCTGATCCTGGGTGTCCTGGTCGCGCGTCTGGCGAAACCGCCCACGGGTATCGTGCACGGCCTGAACTGGTGGGTGATCAATATCGCGCTGCCGGCGCTCGTGCTCGAGCTGATTCCGCGGCTCAGGTTCGATCCCCAGCTGTGGTTTCCGGTGGCGGCGATGGGACTCACCTTTGGCGGCGCCTGGCTGCTGTTCGGCCTGCTCGGTCCGCGCCTGGGCTGGTCGCGGCAGCGCACCGGTGCGTTGATCCTGGTCTGCGGCCTGGGCAATACCTCGTTCATGGGTTATCCGCTGATGCAGGCGCTGCATGGCCAGCCGGGGCTGACGCTGGCGGTGGTGGCCGATCAGCTGGGTACTTTCCCGATCCTCGCCTCGGCCGGCATCGTGGTGGCCTCGCTGTATGCCGGACGCAAGCCGGAGCCGGCCTTGATCCTGCGGCGCATCCTGACGTTTCCCGCCTTTCTTGCCTTGCTTGCCGGCGTCGTGGTCGGCCTGTGCGGTGGCTGGCCGGCCTTGCTGGACGGCGTGTTTGCCCCGATCGGCGCCACGCTGACACCGCTGGCACTGTTCTCGGTCGGCCTGCAGTTCAAGTTCCACCCGGGCCACCGGCAGCTGGGTGCGGCCAGTTGGGGACTGGGATGGAAGCTGTTGCTGGCACCACTGGTGTGCTGGGCGACGGGCCTGGCCGCCGGTGTCGGTGGGCTGGTGCTCACCGTCGGGGTGTTGCAGGCGGCCATGGCACCGATGGTGTCGGCGGCCATCCTGGCCGACGAATACGAGCTGGAACCGACCCTGGCCAATACCGTGCTGGGTGCCGGCATCGTGCTGTCGCTGATCACGATACCGCTGGGCAACCTGCTGCTCGGTAGCTGAAGCGGAGGGCCCGCTTGCGTCAAACCCTCGCTGCGTCGAGACTGTGGACCGGATTCTCATGAGCGGGGGGCTCATGTCATGGCAGGTTTCGAACTGATCCGGCGATTCTTCGGTGGAGATCATGGCGAGCGCCGCGCGGAGCCCCGTAGCGGCGTGCCCAAGGGCGTGCATGTGCTGGTGGTGGACGATTCGGCGACGATCCGCGCCGTGCTGGGCAAGATGCTTGCGCAGGACGGCCATGTGGTGCTCAAGGCGGCGGACGGAGAAGCCGCTATCGCGATGGCTCGCAAGGAGCTCCCGGACCTGATCTTCCTGGACATCGTGATGCCGGGCATGAACGGTTTTGCGGTGCTGCGCGCCTTGCGCCGCGAGTCGCGGACCCACGACATCCCGATCGTGATGATCAGCGGCAACCTGCAGGCAACCGAGCAGTTCTATGTGCAGCGCTTCGGCGCCGACGACTTCATGAAGAAGCCGTTCGGCCGGGGCGAGGTGTTCGCACGCATCCAGCACCTGACCCAGACCGGTCGCCTGGTGGTGCGTGAGCGCGAGCCCGGGGAATCGCTGCCGGCGCAGTCCGAACACAGCGAGGCCGAGCATGCGGCAATTCCGGATATCGCCATGCCCGATCCACAGGATCTGCTGCCGCCGACGGACAGCCAGCCCTGAATGGGCAACTCCTTCAGGGCGATCCTGCCTTGATCCGCGCGATCATGGCATCGACGGCCTGCTTGGCTTCCTTCAAGCCGCTGCCGTCACGCTGGCGATAGAGTTTGATCGCATCGATCTGCCGCCCGGCGCGGATCTCGGCCTCGATCTCGGCGTCGCTGATCGCCTCATTCGGCTTCCAGGCCCTGCGTGACCGGCGCGTCGAAGTCATCGTCGCGCCGAACCGACCGAGCAGATAGCCGGCAACGAACAGAAGCAGTCCGATCAGAATGCTGGTCACGTCCTGGCGCATCGCTTGGTTCCCTATCCGTTGGCGGGGAAGCGATAATGCCAGCGATGAACGATCTTCGCGAACCAGTCGAAGTGCGTGCGGACGTATGGCTGTGGGCTGCCCGTTTCTTCAAGACCCGCAGCTTGGCCAAGCAGGCCATCGAGGGTGGCCGGGTCGAGCTCGACGACGCCGGCTGCAAGCCCGCCAGGATGTTGCACGTGGGCGATCGCCTGACGATCGGCCGCGCCGGGGAGCGGCTGGAAGTGCACGTGCTGGCCTTGTCCGGGAAACGCGGCCCGGCCAGCGAGGCGCAGCAGCTGTATCGCGAAACCGACGCCAGCCGGGTCGCACGGGAGGCGCTGCGGGAACAGCGCCGGCTGACCGGTGCGGCGTTCGATCATCCGCCCAAGCGTCCCGACAAGCAGGCGAGGCGTCAATTACGTCAGATCAAGGACTTGCGGTGAAAAGCTCACGTTGAGCAGTACGTCGCATATTCCCGCGGCGATCTGGGGGAGCATGCATGCAAATCCATCGGGAGTACGCCCGTTGCGCACTCCCCCGAGACCAGGGGACTTGCATGGACGGGCTCACACGAATGACCAGTATCGGTTTCATCAAGCGACTGCTCGGCAACACCGCCGCCAAAGAGCAGTACGTGCAGACAACTCTCGGCGCACGCGTGCTGGTGGTCGACGATTCGCCCACCATCTGCGCCGTGCTCGGCAAGATGCTGGGCAAGGACGGCTACCGCGTGTTGAAGGCGGTCGATGGCGCGAGCGCCATCGAACTGGCGCGCCGTGAGCAGCCCGCGCTGATTTTCCTGGATGTGGTGATGCCCGGCATGAACGGCTTCACCGTGTTGCGCAAGCTGCGCCACGATCCGCTGACTTGCCACATCCCGATCGTGATGATCAGCGGCAACCAGCAGGCGACCGAGCAGTTCTACCTGCAGCGTTACGGCGCCGATGATTTCATGAAGAAGCCGTTCGACCGCGATGACGTGTGCCGGCGCATTGGCTTACTGGTGGCTGCGGGCCGGCTGCCACCGCGGCACCACGCCGATCCGGTGGACATCGTGGCACCGGAGTTGGCCGGCGAAGTGCTGGATGCGATTCCCGACGTGGCGATGCCCGATCCCGAGCACCAGTTGCCCGAGAGCGTGTATCAGGAGTTGCAGCGCCCCCGCCTGATCGCCTGACCGCCGACCTCGCAGGAATTGACGGCGCGGATGGATGCATCCGCGCCGTCGTCGTCTGGCTTGACCGGCGGGGGCTCAAGGGCCCGTGCGCGGAATCACGGCCTGTCGAACCGGTCGAGGTTCATCACCTTGCTCCAGGCCGCGACGAAGTCGTGGACGAACTTTTCCTTTACGTCCGTGCTGGCGTAGACCTCGGCCAGCGCGCGCAGCACCGAGTTCGAGCCGAACACCAGGTCCACCCGGGTGCCGGTGTACTTCACCGCGCCGTTCTTGCGGTCACGGCCCTCGAACAGCTCGCCGTTCGGCGTCCATTCGGTTGCCATGTCCAGCAAGTTGACGAAGTAGTCGGTGCTCAGCACGCCTGGCCGGTCGGTGAACACACCGAGCCTGCTGCCATCGTGGTTGGCGCCCAGCACGCGAAGGCCACCGATGAGTGCAGTCATTTCCGGTGCGGTCAGGGTCAGCAATTGCGCCTTGTCCACCAGCAGATGTTCGGCGGGGGCGGCTGACTTGCCCTTGACGTAGTTGCGGAAGCCATCGGCGAACGGCTCCAGGTAACCGAACGACTCGACGTCGGTCTGCTCGGCGCTGGCGTCTACGCGACCCGCGGCGAATGGCACCTCCAGGTTCACGCCGGCTGCCCGGGCCGCCATTTCGATGCCCACGCCACCGGCAAGCACGATCACGTCGGCTAGCGAGGCCTTGCCGGAGGCCTTCTGGATTTCTTCAAGCTTCGGCAGCGCCTTGACGGCCATCGCATTCACCGCCCAGTCCTTTTGCGGGGCCAGGCGGATGCGTGCGCCGTTGGCGCCGCCGCGCTTGTCGCCGCCGCGGAAGGTCGAGGCCGAGGCCCAGGCGATCGAGACCAGTTGCGCCACGCTGAGGCCAGACGCGGCGATCCTCGCCTTGAGGTCGGCGATGTCGGCGGCGTTGGGATCATGCGAGGCCTTGGGCAGCGGGTCCTGCCAGAGCAGGTCTTCCTTCGGTACTTCCGGGCCGAGGTAGCGCGACTTCGGGCCGAGATCGCGGTGGGTCAGCTTGAACCAGGCACGTGCATACGCTTCGGCGAAGGCCTGCGGATCGTCGCGGAATTTGCGCGAAATCTTCTCGTAGGCCGGGTCGAAGCGCAGCGACAGGTCGGTGGTGAGCATGGTCGGCTTGCGCTTGGGCGAATCCGGCGTCGGCCCGGGAATGATCGCGTCGGCACCCTTGGCCACCCACTGGTGGGCACCGGCGGGGCTCTTTTCCAGCTCCCACTCGAAGTCGAACAGGAACTTGAAGAAGTCGTTGCTCCACTGCGACGGGGTGCGGGTCCAGGTCACTTCCAGGCCGGAGCTGATCGTCTCCTTGCCCTTGCCACTGCGGAACCTGCTGGCCCAGCCCAGGCCCTGCGCTTCCAGCGGCGCCGCTTCCGGCGCGGCGCCTACGTTGTCGGCGGGACCGGCACCGTGGGTCTTGCCGAGGGTGTGGCCGCCGGCGATCAGCGCCACCGTCTCCTCGTCGTTCATTGCCATGCGGGCGAAGGTTTCGCGGATGTCGTGCGCCGCTGCGAGCGGTTCGGGATTGCCGTCCGGGCCTTCCGGGTTCACGTAGATCAGGCCCATCTGCACCGCGCCCAGCGGGTTGTCGAGGTCGCGTTCGCCCTGCTTGCCATGCGAATAGCGGCTGCCAGGCGTGTTGCTCGCCGCCAGCCATTCGGTCTCGCTGCCCCAGGACACGTCCTGATCCGGTTCCCACACGTCCTCTCGGCCCGCGGCGAAACCGAAGGTGCGGAAGCCGGTCGATTCCAGCGCGACGTTGCCTGCCAGGATGATCAGGTCAGCCCAGGAAATCTTCTGGCCGTACTTCTGCTTCACCGGCCACAACAGGCGGCGCGCCTTGTCGAGGCTCACGTTGTCCGGCCAGGAATTGAGCGGGGCAAAGCGTTGCTGGCCGCGACCGCTGCCGCCACGGCCATCGCCCACCCGATAGGTGCCGGCGCTGTGCCAGGCCATGCGGATCATCAGGCCGGCGTAGCTGCCGCCGTCGGCGGGCCACCAGTCTTTCGAGTCGGTCATCAGGGCCAGCAGGTCTTTCTTCAGTGCGGCATAGTCGAGCTTCCCGAACTCTTCGCGATAGCTGAGTTTTCCGCTGAACGGGTTCGATTTTTCCGAATGCTGGCTGAGCAATTCGAGCCGAAGCTGGTTCGGCCACCAGTCCTTGTTGGTGGTTACGGTAGCGGCGGGATGGAAGGGGCACTTCGCTTCGGTAGACATATTTCTTTCTCCCTCTGACCTTGTGATACGAGCGGCCCGGTCGATTCCTGTGCCGGTACGCCTGAAGTTGAATGGATTTCCACCCGTTGCACCGGCCGCAAATCACCTTGGACGGCTACCAGGCGCATGTCGCCGTGCATGTGGCCCCGGCGTCGAGGACGGCGGGCTCCGCCAGCAGGCACGCGACGGGGCTGGCGGCGGCCGGCCCGCGGTCGCGACATGACCACATTAGTCCCGGCATCTCCATGGGGGAATTCGTTTGTTCCGATTCAACCGATAGCTTCAGACTATGCTGCGCGCGCACATGTTGCCAGGACGTTTGCACGCCGTTTCGGACGGTAGTGGCATGTCCTTGCCGGCGTATTGCAACGCCGGCAGGCGAGGTCAGGAGAGGGCCTTGAGGCGATACAACTCGGCCAGGGCATCGCGTGGCGTCAGTGTGTCGGGGTCGAGTTCGGCCAGCCGCGTCTCCACCGCCGAGGGAACGGGCGGCGCGAACAGCCCGAGTTGCGGGGAGCTTTCCTGCCGTCGCGGCGTGGCGCCGCCGGGGTGCATGCCTTTCTCCAGCTCGGCCAGGGTGCGTCGTGCATCGGCGATCACCGACTTCGGCAGGCCGGCCAGCGCAGCCACCTGCAGGCCGAAGCTGCGGTTGGCCGGACCATCCTTCACCGCGTGCATGAACACCAGTTGCTCACCGTATTCCACGGCATCGAGATGCACGTTGGCGATGCCGGGGTATTCATTGGCCAGTTCGGTCAGCTCGAAGTAATGCGTGGCGAACAGCGTGTAGGCGCGGCTGTTGCGCGCAAGGTGCACGGCGGCGGCGCGGGCCAGCGACAGGCCGTCGTAGGTGCTGGTGCCGCGGCCGACCTCGTCCATCAGCACCAGGCTGTCGGCGGTGGCGTTGTGCAGGATGTTGGCGGTCTCGCTCATCTCCACCATGAAGGTGGACTGGCCGCGCGACAGGTCGTCGCCGGCGCCGATGCGGGTGAAGATACGATCGATCGGGCCGATCAGCGCGCGCGAAGCCGGCACGTAGCTGCCGATATGCGCGAGCAGCACGATCAGCGCGTTCTGGCGCATGTAGGTGGACTTGCCGCCCATGTTCGGGCCGGTGATCACCAGCATGCGGCGATCATCGTCCAGGCGCAGGTCGTTCGGTTCGAACGGTTCGTCGCGGACCTTCTCCACCACCGGATGGCGACCGCGCTCGATGTGGATGCCGGCCTCGTCGGCGAGTTCGGGCGCACTCCAGTCCAGCGCCTCGGCCCGTTCGGCCAGGGTGGCGAGCACGTCGAGCTCGGCGATCGCGGCGGCAGCGGCTTTCAGCGGTTCGAGTTTTCCGGTCAGCGTGTCGAGCAGGGCCTCGTACAACGCACGCTCGCGCATCAGCGAGCGCTCCTTCGCCGACAGCACCTTGTCCTCGAAGGTCTTCAGTTCCTCGGTGATGTAGCGCTCGGCGTTCTTGGTCGTCTGCCGGCGTGTGTAGTGGGTGGGCGCCTTGCCGGCCTGGCCCTTGCTGATCTCGATGTAGTAGCCGTGCACGCGGTTGTAGCCGACCTTGAGCGTGCTGATGCCGCTGGCGGCTTTCTCGCGTTCCTCCAGTTCGACCAGGTACTGGTCGGCATGGGTGGACAGGCGGCGCAGTTCGTCGAGTTCGGCGTCGTAGCCGTCGGCGATCACGCCGCCGTCGCGCTGCAGCACCGGCGGCTGCGGCACGACCGCGCGAGCGAGCAGGGCGGCGATGTCGGCGTGGTCGCCGATGCGCTCGACCAGCTCGGCGAGCAGAGGGTCGCGCTCTTGTCGAATAGTGCGGCCATGGATGGTCGCTTCTTGATTCTCGCGATCAAGGATGATCGCACCAATATCGCTCGCGGCGGCGAGGCCGTCGCGCAGGGTCGACAGGTCGCGCGGGCGCGCCGAACGCAGCGCCACGCGGGCCAGGATGCGCTCCAGATCGCCGATGCCGCGCAGCAGTTCGCGCAGGCTGTCGTACCGGCGGGTGTCGATCAGCGTGCCGATCGCCTGGTGGCGGCGGCGCAGCAGTTCGCGCGAACGCAGCGGACGATTGAGCCAGCGGCGCAGCAGACGCGCGCCCATCGGCGTCACGGATTCGTCCAGCACGCCCAGCAGGGTGTGCTCGGTGCGGCCGCTGGGGTGGGTATCCAGTTCCAGGTTGCGGCGGGTGGCCGCGTCCAGCGCGATGGTTTCGCTGGCGCTCTCCACCGCCATGCCGGTGAGGTGCGGCAGTGCGCTCTTCTGGGTTTCCTCGACGTAGCCGAGCAGGCAGCCGGCCGCGGCGATCGCCAGCGGCAGATTGTCGACCCCGAAGCCACCCAGATCGCGGGTGCCGAAAAAGCGGTTCAGCTCGCGCCGTGCCGCATCCCCGTCGAAGTGCCACGGCGGGCGCTTGCGCAGGCCGGGCAGGTTGCTCACCAGCTTCGGCCAGGCCACGTCCTCGCCGACCAGGGTCTCGGCCGGCTGCAGGCGCGCCAGTTCGGCGGCCAGCGCTTCGGCATTCGGGACCTCGCTGAGCAGGAAGCGGCCGCTGGACAGGTCGACCCAGGCCAGGCCGTAGCGCACCATTCGCGCCGGCTGCAATCGCCAGCAGCAGATTGTCGCGGCGTTCTTCCAGCAGCGCCGCATCGGTCACCGTGCCCGGCGTGACGATGCGCACCACCTTGCGTTCGACGATGCCCTTGGCCAGTGCCGGGTCGCCGATCTGCTCGCAGATCGCCACCGATTCGCCGAGGCGCACCAGCCGCGCCAGATAATTTTCCGCCGCGTGGTATGGCACGCCAGCCATCGGAATCGGTGCGCCGGCCGACTGGCCACGCTGGGTCAGCGTGATGTCGAGCAGCCGCGCCGCCTTGCGTGCGTCGTCGTAGAACAGCTCGTAGAAGTCGCCCATCCGGAAGAACAGCAACACCTCCGGGTGCTCGGCCTTGGCCGAGAGGTACTGGCGCATGAACGGGGTGTGTTTGGTGAGATCGTCGTGGCTCATGCAATGCAAGTCTTGGCGTGGTCGCGCGTAACGGGTAGAACGGTGGCTCTGCGCGTGGCGCAAAGTTCATTCAAGTCCGGGAGTCTCGCATGGAGTTGTTGTCCGTTCCTACCGATGCCGAGTTGCTGGCGCTGGCCGGCGAGGTCGCGACCGAGGTGCAGCAGCGCAAGCTGACCCTGGTCACGGCCGAATCCTGCACGGGTGGCTGGATTGCCAAGACGCTGACCGATCTGCCGGGCAGCTCGGCCTGGTTCGATGCCGGCGTGGTGACCTACAGCTATGAGGCCAAGGAGGCGTTGCTCGGGGTCAATCCGCGCACGCTGGAACTCTCCGGCGCGGTCAGCGAGGAAACCGTGCTGGAGATGGTTTCCGGTGCGCTGGCCCGCTTCGGCGCCGGGGTGGCGGTGGCGGTGACCGGGATTGCCGGCCCCTCCGGCGGTACGCCGGACAAGCCGGTCGGTACGGTGTGGATCGGCTGGAAGCGCCGCGGCGGTTACGCTCACGCGCAGTTGTTCCACTTTTCCGGCGATCGCGAGGCGGTGCGACGGCAGACCGTGGCGGCGGCGCTCATCGGTGTGCGCAAAACACTGACGGAATAACCGGGGTCTGGCCGCCAGACGGACTTGACCGGTGTGGGATACTGGCCACGTTATCGCGATCTGTCCTGATCGCAGCCCGTGAGATTGGATCCGGGCATCATGCACTCCATTCACAGCCCAACCGGAATACAAGACGATGGATGACAACAAGCGCAAGGCGCTCACCTCCGCCCTCGGCCAGATCGAAAAGCAGTTCGGCAAGGGCGCGATCATGCGCATGGGCGACCGTGTGAACGAAGCCATCGAAACCGTGTCGACCGGGTCGCTGGGGCTGGACATCGCCCTCGGCGTCGGCGGTTTGCCGCGCGGCCGGGTAGTGGAGATCTACGGGCCGGAGTCGTCCGGCAAGACCACCATGACCTTGCAGGCGATCGCCAGCTGCCAGCGTGCGGGCGGAACCGCTGCCTTCATCGATGCGGAGCACGCGCTCGACCCGACCTATGCCGAGAAGCTCGGCGTCAAGGTCGACGATCTGCTGGTGTCGCAGCCGGATACCGGCGAGCAGGCGCTGGAAATCGCCGACATGCTGGTGCGCTCGGGCGCGGTCGACATGGTGGTGGTCGATTCGGTCGCCGCGTTGACGCCGAAGGCGGAAATCGAGGGCGAGATGGGCGATTCCCACGTTGGCCTGCATGCCCGCCTGATGAGCCAGGCGCTGCGCAAGCTCACCGCCAACATCAAGAAATCCGGCACCCTGGTGATCTTCATCAATCAGATCCGCATGAAGATCGGCGTGATGTTCGGCAGCCCCGAGACCACCACCGGCGGCAATGCATTGAAGTTCTACGCCTCGGTGCGGCTGGACATTCGCCGTATCGGCGCGGTGAAGAAGGGCGACGAGATCATCGGTTCGGAAACCCGCGTGAAAGTGGTCAAGAACAAGGTGGCGCCGCCGTTTCGGCAGTGCGAGTTCGAGATTCTGTATGGCGAGGGCACCTCGCGCGAAGGCGAGATCATCGAGCTGGGCGTGAAGGAAAACCTGATCGACAAGTCCGGTGCCTGGTACAGCTACAAGGGCGACCGGATCGGCCAGGGCAAGGAGAACGTGCGCCAGTTCCTGCGCGACAATCCCGCCATCGCCAACGAGGTGGATGCCGAATTGCGTGCGCGCCTGCTGGTGCCGGTCGGCAAGCCCGCTGCCGCGGCCGAAGAGGCGCTCGAGGAAGCGTGAGTCGTGATGGCTGACACCCTCCCGTACAGGACATGGCCCGGCTCGCCCGGGCCATGTCCGTTTGCGCGGTCATGAAGCGCCGTCCCGGTCCGGACGATCCAGTCAAGCCAAGGCGCAGTGCCTACGACAAGGCCCTGGGCCTGCTGGCTCGTCGCGAGCACTCGCGCAAGGAGCTGAAGACCAAGCTGCGCCAGGGCGGCTATGAAGGCGAGGAAACCAGCGCGGCGATCGATCGTCTCGGCGAGCAGCGCTACCAGGACGACGACCGTTTCGCGGAAGTGTTGTTGCGCAGCCGGATTGCCCAGGGTTACGGCCCGATGCGCCTGCGCGTCGAGCTGAAAAGCCACGGCGTGGCGGATGCCCGTATCCGCGAGTTGCTGGAGCAGGCCGAGGTCGACTGGGATGCTTCCGCGGCGGCCCAGCTTCGCCGCCGCTATGGCGGCGCGGGCAGCGCGGACCCCGCCGAACGCGCCCGTCGGGCGCAATTCCTCTTGCGCCGCGGCTTTGCGGCCGCCACAGTACGGAGTGTCACCCACGCCGACGTGGACGAAGCCGCCGACGATATTCCCTGAAATCCATGCTTCACGGATGATGGATGGTCTGATCGAGTGGCCGGCCTCCGGTGTGGTCTCCTTACGTCAGCCATCACGATACGCATGAAAACTTCCGAAATTCGTTCCGCCTTCCTCGACTATTTCCGCGGCAAGGGGCACACGATCGTGCCGTCCAGCTCGCTGGTGCCATCGAACGACCCGACCCTGATGTTCACCAACTCGGGCATGGTGCAGTTCAAGAATGTATTCCTCGGCAGCGAGAAACCTGGATACGTCCGGGCAGCGGACGTGCAGCGCTGTCTGCGTGCCGGCGGCAAGCACAACGACCTGGATCAGGTCGGCTATACCGCGCGCCATCACACGTTCTTCGAGATGCTGGGCAACTGGTCGTTCGGCGACTATTTCAAGCGCGAGGCGATCGCCTATGCGTGGGAACTGCTGACCGAAGTCTTCAAGCTGCCGGCCGACAAGCTGTGGGTCACCGTCTATCACACCGACGACGAAGCCTTCGATCTGTGGAACAGGGAGATCGGCATTCCGGCCGAGCGCATCGTGCGCATCGGCGACAACAAGGGTGGGCCGTTTGCCTCGGACAATTTCTGGCAGATGGCCGACACCGGCCCGTGCGGTCCGTGCACCGAAATCTTCTACGACCACGGCCCGGAGATTGCCGGTGGCCCGCCCGGTTCGCCGGACGAGGATGGCGATCGTTACATCGAGATATGGAACCTGGTGTTCATGCAGTTCGACCGCGCGCCGGACGGCACACTGAGCCCGCTGCCGGCGCCGTGCGTGGACACCGGCATGGGCCTGGAACGCCTCGCCGCCGTCCTGCAGCACGTGCATTCGAACTACGAGATCGACCTGTTCGCCGAGCTGATCCGGGCCGCCGGAGCACTGACCGCCACCGCGGATCTGGGCAACAAGTCGCTGCGCGTGATTGCCGACCACATTCGCGCCTGCGCGTTCCTGATCGTCGACGGCGTGCTGCCGCTGAACGAAGGGCGCGGCTACGTGCTGCGCCGGATCATCCGCCGTGCGCTGCGGCACGGCTGGATGCTCGGCGTGCGCGGTGATTTTTTCTGGAAAATGGTCGCGCCGCTGGTCGGGCAGATGGGCGAGGCGTATCCGGAGCTCACGGCCCGGCAGGCATTCATCGAGGAAGTCCTGCGCAACGAGGAGCAGCGCTTCGGCGAGACGCTGGAGCACGGCATGCGCGTATTCGACGAGGTCGCCGGCCGGTCCGGCAAGACGATCGCCGGTGAAGATGCCTTCCGGCTGTACGACACCTATGGCTTTCCCGCGGACCTTACCGCCGACATCGCGCGCGAGCGCGGTCTGGAGGTCGACATGGCGGGTTTCGAGCGCGCCATGAACGAGCAGCGCGAGCGCGCCCGTGCCGCCGGCCGCTTCGAGGCGAAAGGCCAGATGCCGGCCGAACTGGCCAGCCAGCTCAAGCCCACGCTGTTCCTCGGTTACGAGGCACTGCACAGTGAGGGCAGTCAGGTGCTCGGGATTGTCCGCGCCGGCAATCAGGTCGAGCAGCTGGCCGATGGCGAGGAGGGCCTGCTGATTCTCGATCGCACGCCGTTCTATGCCGAATCGGGCGGGCAGGTGGGCGACACGGGTGAGCTGCTCTCCGCCAATGGCCGGTTCGAGGTCAATGACACGTTGAAGATGGGCGGCGTGTTCTTCGGTCACGCCGGTCGCTGGCACGGCAGCCAGCCGCTGCGCAGCGGCGACCGGGTAGAGGCGCGCGTGGATGCCCTGCGACGCCAGGCGATCGTGCTCAATCATTCGGCCACCCATCTGCTGCATGCGGCACTGCGCAAGGTGCTGGGCGAGCACGTGACGCAGAAAGGCTCGCTGGTCGCGCCGGAACGACTGCGTTTCGACTTCTCGCATTTCAAGCCGATGAGCAGTGATGAACTGGCCCGGGTCGAGGCGATGGTGAATGCCGAGGTGCGCCGCAACACACCCGCCGAAGTGCGCAGCATGGCCTACGACGACGCGATCGAATTCGGCGCGATGGCGCTGTTCGGCGAGAAGTATGGCGATGAAGTGCGCGTGCTCAGGATGGGCGAGTTCTCGACCGAGTTGTGCGGCGGAACCCACGTCGATCGTACTGGCGACATCGGCCTGTTCAAGCTCGTCAGCGAGGCCGGTGTCGCCTCCGGCGTGCGCCGTATCGAGGCCGTGACCGGCAGTGGTGCGCTGGCCCACGTGATCGACGAGGAGCGTCGCCTGGGAGAACTGTCGCAACTGCTTTCCAGCAGCGGCGACGATGCCGTGGAAAAACTGCGCCAGCTGTTCGAGCGGCAGAAGAAGCTCGAGCGCGAGCTGGATTCGCTGCGCAGCAAGGCGGCCGGCACCGCCACCGCTGACCTGGCCGATTCCGCCATCGACGTCAATGGGATCAAGGTGGTTGCCGCACGGCTGGAAGGTCTCGATGCCAAGTCGTTGCGCGACAGCGTGGATCAACTCAAGCAGCAGCTCGGCGATTGCGTGATCCTGCTGGCCGGTGCCGCCGATGGCCGGGTCTCGCTGATCGCCGGTGTGCATGGCAAGGCGTTGGGTCGGGTCAAGGCCGGTGACGTGGTGGCACACGTCGCCGCGCAGATCGATGGCAAGGGCGGTGGCCGTGCGGACATGGCCCAGGGAGGCGGCACCGATGTTGCTGGACTGCCGGCCATTCTTGCCATGTTGCCCGATTGGATTTCCGGCCGTTGAGCGGCTTTGGGACGAAAATCCGCGAACCTGAACCTTTCATTTGTGGAGATTCGCGCGGATTGCGCACGGGAATCCGGCTCAGCTACTATCGGCGGAGTGTCGGCGCTATCCGCAACGATGGTGTCGCCAGTCAGGACGCTCAGGAGTGTTTTGGCTGTGAGCCGGGAAGGCGGTAGGGCCTTCGATGGATCAATCGTCGAACTGTGGAATGATGGCAGCTCAGGGGTGAGGCGCCGTCAATTTGCAGGCCTGTGACCAACAGCATTTATGGAGTAGTAGACATGTTGATTCTGACCCGCAGGGTCGGTGAGACCCTGATGATCGGCGACGAGGTGACCGTTACCGTTCTTGGCGTGAAGGGCAATCAGGTGCGTATCGGCATCAATGCACCGAAAACCGTTGCAGTCCATCGCGAAGAAATCTATCAGCGGATCAAGGGCGAACACGAAACGGGTGCTGCGCCCGACGAGTCTTCCGAGCATTGATCGAGAATTAGTTCTTTACCTCGACCCCGCCGGTCAGTATCCTTGCCGGCTCCGCAGCAATGCGGGAAAAAACCCGGAGAGATGCCCGAGCGGCTGAAGGGGCTCCCCTGCTAAGGGAGTATAGGGTCAAAAGCCTTATCGAGGGTTCGAATCCCTCTCTCTCCGCCAGATACGCAAAGCGCCCCGCAAGGGGCGTTTTGCGTATCTGGCGGAGAGATGGTGGTGGACGAACCCATCGGTTACTCGGCACTTCCCGTGCCTCGCCCTTCGGGCCATCGGCTTCGCCGATGTTCGCTCCGGCATCCTGCCTCCGCAGTCGACGAATTTGTCAGGAACAAATTCGGACAGCCGCAGGCTGGCCCTGGAGCGCGCAGCGCGGAAGGGTGAGGCCCATGGATGGGCCGAACAATCCCCATACCTGCGCGTCACCGTTCAGCCCATCGAAGTGGGCGTTTTGCGTATCTGGCGGAGAGATGGTGGTGGACGAACCAATCGGTTACTCGGCACGTCCCGTGCCTCGCCCTTCGGGCCATCGGCTTCGCCGATGTTCGCTCCGGCATCCTGCCTCCGCAGTCGACGAATTTGTCAGGAACAAATTCGGACAGCCGCAGGCTGGCCCTGGAGCGCGCAGCGCGGAAGGGTGAGGTCCATGGATGGGCCGAACAATCCCCCGACCTGCGCGTCACCGTTCAGCCCATCCAAGTAGGGCGTCTTGCGCATCTGCCGCGCGATTCACTCGAAGCCATGCCCGGCAATCAACTGATCGTCAGCCCTTTCAGTTCCGCAGCGGTCGGTGTCACCCGCAGCACCGAGCCCTGCTCGTACCAATCGCCCAGCACGATCCGTTGCGCCGGTGTGTCGTCCAAAGTGAATTCGTGCACGGCCGGCCGATGTGTATGTCCATGGATCAGCCGCTTGACGCCGGCCTTGCGCATGGCCGCGGCCACGGCGTCCTGATTCACGTCCATGATGTTTTCCTTCGCACTGCCGGTATGCGCACGGCTGTCCTCGCGTGCCTTGGCGGCAAACGCACGGCGGGCCTCCAGCGGCATGGCCAGAATCTGCGCCTGCCACTGCGGGTCACGAACCTGCTGGCGCACGGCCTGATAAGCCACGTCGTCGGTGCACAGCACGTCGCCGTGCATCAGCAGGGTGGGGTGGCCGTGGATCACATGCACGGTGCCATCGTCGATCAGGGTCATGCCGGCGCGTCGGGCGAAGGCCTCACCGAGCAGGAAGTCGCGGTTGCCGACGATGAAGTACACCGGTATGCCGGCGTCGCTGACGGCGGCGGTGGCGCGGGCGATACGGGCGGGGCAGTTCGGCATCGTCGTCGTCGCCGATCCATGCCTCGACCAGGTCACCGAGGATATACAGCGCATCGGCGCCGCGGATCTCGTCGCCAGCGAGCAATTGCTCGAACAGCTGCGGTGATCTGCGGGCGGCCGTCGATCCAGATGCAGGTCGGAGATGAAGTAGCGTGGCCATCCTGCCGATCAACCCCTGCCGGTGGTCTTGCCGGCTTTCCTGCCGGATTTTTCCGCGGGCCTGGCGGCCGTCGAGGCTCGCCCTGGCGGGTGTCGTGCTGCTGCCTGCAGATGCCGGGGTCTCCTCGCCCGCGACATGGGCCGCTTCGATCAGTACCAGCGGGTTGGGCACATCCCCGGCAAACGGGCCGAGCGGCCGGGTAGGCAGTGCAGCGATCTTGTCGACCACGTCCATGCCCTTGATCACCTTGCCGAACACGGTATAGCCCCAGGTCAGGCCGCTCTGATTGCCGACGAAATCCAGCCGGCGGTTGTCGACCAGGTTGAAGAAGAACTGGGCCGTGCCGGAATTCGGATCGGCGCCACGGGCGACTGCCACGGTGCCACGCAGGTTGGACAGGCCATTGTCCGCCTCGCTGGGGATGGCCGGGCGGGTGCGCTTGGGTTGCAACTCGCGTGTATACAGGCCGCCCTGCACCAGGTAGCCGGGAATGGCCCGGTGCAGCAGGGTGCCGTCGTAGAAACCGTCGCGCACATACTGCAGGAAATTGGCCACGCTCTTGGGTGCCTTGTCCGGATACAACTCAAGCGTGATATCGCCCTGCGAGGTGTGCAGCAGTACCTGGGGCGGTGGCGGAGCGGCGGTCGCTGCCGGCGCCGGCTTGGCGGATTGCGCCGCCAGGGTCAGCGGCAGGATCAGGAGCAGGGTGGCGAGCAGGGATTTCAACATGGGCATCAAACAGTCTGGGCGTGCCGACATGATACGCGGCCACGATGGCGCCTGGTTTGCGGGATGGGCGATCAGGTGTTCGAGACATCCAGTTTGACGCCCAGCTCGGTCATCGGTGCCTGCTCCTGTTGCAGGTCGGCCGCGGTGAGCGGGTGCTGTTCGAGCCAGGCCGCCGGCAGGCTGAGGCGCAGTGACTTGCCGCTGGCGGCCAGCCGCATCTGCGGCAGCGATTCGGCCCGCCGGGCCCGCCGGAACAGCACGGCCAGGCGCAGCAGTGCGGTGATCTGCCGGGACAGGGCGCGATAACGTTGAGGCAGTGTCGTGATCACCGCCTTGTCCGGTTTGCGCCGGTGCATCTGGACCACGGCCGCCAGCAGCTGCTGTTCCTGCCGCGAGAAGCCGGCGAGATCGGCGTGGCGCAGGATATAGGCGCCGTGATGGTGATGCTGGCTGTGGGCGATGGCCAGGCCGATTTCATGCACCCGCGATGCCCACGACAGCCACTCGCGGGCATCGGCATCCAGTTTCCAGGCGCTCGCCGCCTGATCGAAGAACATCAGTGCCGTCGATTCGACCCGACGCGCCTGGGCCCGGTCCACGCCGTAGCGGGAGGCCAGTGCATCGATGCTGGCCGTGCGTGGATCGCTGCCACCGGCGCGGCCCAGCAGATCCCACAACAGGCCCTCCCGCATCGAGCTCTGGCACACCCGCAGCCGTTCGATGCCGAGGGCGGCGAAGGCTGCCTCGAAGATCACCACGCCGCCGGCGATCACCGGGGCGCGGTCCTCGGTCAGGCCGGGCAGCTTCAGCGTGCCGATCTGTCCCTGCTCGATCAGCACGTCGCGCAGCGAGGCGAGCGAGCTCGGGGTGATGCCGTCGTCGGAGAACTTCATCGCCTGCACCACCGCGCCGATCGAGCGGGCGGTGCCGGAAGAGCCGTAGGCATCCTGCCAGCCGGACTCGCGATAGTCCTCGGCGAACTGCTGCAGCAGCACGCCCAGCTCGCTGCTGGCTTTCTGCCAGCGCTTGCGGGTGATCTTGCCGCCGGGGAAGAAGCGCAGGGTCGAGGCGATGCAGCCGGCCTGCACGCTTTCCGTGTGCAGCGGCGCCAACCCGCGACCGATGATGAACTCGGTGCTGCCGCCACCGACGTCGATCACCAGTCGCGGCTCGCGCGAGGCGGGCAGATCGTGCGCGGCGCCGAGGAAGATCAGGCGGCCTTCCTCGCGGCCGGAAACCACCTCGATCGGATGACCGAGCGCGGCCTCGGCGGCCGTCAGGAACGCTTGCGGCGAGGCGAGTCGGCGTACGGTATTGGTCGCTACCGCGCGCACCCGCATCGCCGGCAGGCCGGCGATGCGCTGGCCGAAACGCGCCAGGCAGGCCAGCGCGCGGGCACGTCGTTCGGCGTCCAGGGTGCCATCGGCGCGCAGGCCGGCGGCCATGCGCACGCTGTCGCGCAAGCGGTCGATCACCCGAGGTTCACCGTGTTCCATGCGGGCCACCACCATGTGGAAGCTGTTCGAGCCCATGTCCACGGCGGCGATCAGTTCGTCGTCGCGGATCGGTGTCTGTTCGGCTGAACTCACGCCTTGGCTCCGCTGACGGTAAAGCGGCGATTCTCGCATGCGTCGATGAAATTGACGAAACGCGGGAGTGCTGCCGGCCGGCTCATTGGCAGAACCGTTCGAGCAGACCCAATTGGGCGCTGTAAGGCGGGTTGTCACCGGGTTCGGCGCGCACATAGCGACCGTCGCTGCCGAGCAGCCAGGCCTGGGTATTGTCGGCCAGGCTGTTGGCCAGCGTTTCCTCGAATACCCGGGCGGCCAGTTCGGGGTCGAGGATCGGAAAGGCCACCTCGATCCGCCGCATCAGGTTGCGTTCCATCCAGTCGGCACTGGCGCAATACAGCTCCGGCTCGCCGTCGTTGGCGAACCAGTAGACCCGACTGTGCTCGAGAAAGCGCCCGATGATCGAGCGCACCCGGATGCGCTCGGAAATGCCGGGCAGGCCGGGTCGCAGGGTGCACGCACCGCGCACGATCAGGTCGATCTCCACGCCGGCCTGCGAGGCTCGATACAACGCCTCGATCACCCGCGCCTCATTCAACGCATTTAGCTTGGCCACGATGCGGGCGGGGCGGCCGGCTTGTGCATGCGCGGTCTCGCGCTCGATCTTTGCCAGCACGTTGGGGTAAAGCGTGAACGGTGAATGCAGCAACCGTTTCAGCTCGATCATCGGTCCCAGCCCGGACAGCTGCTGGAACACCTTGTGCAGATCCTCGCCGATTTCCGGATGGGCGGTCATCAGGCCGATGTCGGTGTACATGCGGCTGTTGACCTGATGATAGTTGCCAGTCGACAGGTGCACGTAACGGCGCAGGGTGCCTTCTTCGCGCCGCACGATCAGCATCATCTTGGCGTGCGTCTTGTAGCCGACCACGCCGTAGACCACCTGCACGCCGGCCTCCTGCAGCCGGGTGGCCAGCCGGATGTTGGCCTCCTCGTCGAAGCGCGCGCGCAGTTCGATCACCACGGTGACGTCCTTGCCGTTGCGCGCCGCTTCCACCAGCAGGTCGACCAGCGGGGTGTCCTCGCCGGCTCGGTACAGGGTCTGCTTGATCGCCAGCACCTGCGGGTCGGCGATGGCCTGGCGCAGCAGGTCGATCACCGCCGCGAAGCTCTGATAGGGGTGGTGCAGCAACACGTCGCGCTGGCCGATGAGGTCGAACTTGCTGCGGGCACTGTCCAGCGCCGCGGGCAGTTGCGGGTTGAAGCGCGGGAATTTCAGTTCGGGTCGATCCAGCCACTCATAGATCAGCCCGGCACGGATGATGTTGACCGGTCCGCTGCAGCGATAGACGTCGGCTTCCTCCAGCTGGAAGTTGTGGATCAGCATCGAGGTGATCGCCTTCGGGCAATCGTTGGCGATCTCCAGCCGCACCGGGCGGGCATAGCCTCGACCCAGCAACTCTTCGCTGAGCGCCAGCGCGAGGTTCTCCACCTCGGCTTCCTCGACGATCAGCTCGCTGTTGCGGGTGACCCGGAACTGATATGAGCCGACCACCTTGAAGCCCGGAAACATCTGGTCGGCGAACGCCTGCATCAGTTCGGCCAGAAACACGAAGTGATCGCCGGCACCGCTGACCTCGGCGGGGACGCGGATGATGCGGGGCAGCGAACGCGGCGCGCGCACCAGCGCCATGTGGCCCTCGTGACCGAACGCATCGCGACCTTTCAGCACCACCGCGATGTTCAGCGTCTTGTTGAGGATGCGCGGAAACGGGTGCGCCGGATCCAGCCCCAGCGGTGACAGCACCGGCAGTACCTCGTGCTCGAAGTAGCCCTGCAACCAGCGTTGCTGGCGCGAGCTCCATTGCTTGCGGGTGAGGATGTGGATTCGCTCGGCATCGAGCTGCGGGCCGACCTGCTCCTGCCAGGTGGCGTACTGCTCGCTGACCAGGTCGAGCACGCGGCTGCGGATCTGCGCCAGCAACTCGCCGGAAGCCATGCCGTCCGGTCCCGGCGCGGCCGAGCCGAAGGCGTGGTGGTGCTTGAGCATGGCCACTCGCACCTCGAAGAATTCGTCGAGGTTGTTCGCCACGATGCTGAGGTAGCGCAGGCGCTCGAGCAGCGGCACGCTGGCATCGCGGGCCATCGCCAGTACCCGGAAATTGAATTCCAGTGCCGCCAGTTCGCGACTGAGGTAGAGCTCTGGAGCGCTGAGGTCGGGGGCGTTCGGCGGGCTGGGGGGGCGTCTGGGCATGTCTCATTCTGGCCCATGAAGCGGGCCAAATGCATGTCGCGCTGCGGCCGGTTCAGCCCTCGTCGCTGCCACCGGGAGCCAGCAGGCGTGCCGGGCCGAAATGACAGCTGAAGGTGGAACCGACACCCGGCTTGCTCTCGATCTGCAACTGCGCCTGATGCAGGTTCAGCACGTGCTTGACGATCGACAGGCCAAGGCCGGTGCCGCCGCTGTCGCGCGACCGGCTCGAGGAGATCCGGTAAAAGCGCTCGGTGAGCCGGGCCAGGTGGTTGGCGGGAATGCCGAAACCGGTATCGCTCACCGAGTAGACCGCACCCTCCGGCGTCCGCTGCCAGCGGATCGTGATGCTGCCGCCTGCGGGGGTATAGCGCACCGCATTGCTGACCAGGTTCGACAGCGCGCTGTGCAGGTCCTTGGGTGAGCCGAGCAGGTCCATGTCGGTACTCGACTCCAGCGTGATCTGGTGGCGCCCTTGACTGAGCGCTTCGGCCTCCTTGCGCACGGTGGCCAGCAGGGCCGCCATGGGAACCCGTTCGTCGGTGACGTCATGCTGGGTTTCCAGGCGCGACAGGGTGAGCAGATCCTCGACGATCTGGCCCATCCGTTTGGATTGCGAACGCATCTCGCTTAGCACTGCGGCCAGTTCGGGCACATCCTCAGGATCGATCAGTTCGAGGTAGCCGTGGATCACGGTCAGTGGTGTGCGCAGTTCGTGAGAGACATTGGCCACGAAATCCCGCCGCACCTGTTCGAGCCGGTTCAGGTGGCTGATGTCGCGCGCCAGCAGCAGTTGCTCATGATCACCGAATGGCAGCAGGCTGACATTGAGCTGGCTGTCCGCGCGCCCCGGCGCGACGGCGTCGTTGAGCGGTTCGTGCGCGCCATCGCGCAGCCATTCCGACAATTCGGACCCGGCCATGCGCTCCCGTAAAAGCACCCCGCGATCCTGCGGCCGGCGCAAGCCCAGCAGGTTTTCGGCGGCATGGTTGAACCAGCGGATATGTTGCTGTTGATCGATCAGCACCACCGCATCCGGCAACTGGCTGGCAGCGTTGCGCAAGTCACGCAAATTGGAGGCAAGTCGGCGGGAGCGCGTCATGAAACGGTCATGCTGGAGAGGGCTGATCGGAGCCGGTGCGGCCATCATGGGCTGTGTCTGATGACCGATTCGAGTCAGCAGCAAGACGACTTCTGCAATCGCGGTCACGGCAACCCAGGCTGTCACCTGTCCGCCGGCGAGCCAGCCCAGCAGCGCGCCTGCGAGCAGGGCGGCGGCGAGCGCGGCGGGCAATTTCCAGGAAGTCCTTGCTGACGGGCTCATTCAGACGCACTGCCGATGGGCTGGGGATGATGGAGACCCAGCATCGGCAAAAGCCCGTGCCGCCGCAAGCCCTCGGCCCGGCTCACACGCTGGTCGAGAAACGGTAGCCGCTGCCGCGCACGGTCTGCACCAGGTCGTCGAGCTTCCATGGCTCCAGCGTCTTGCGCAGGCGGCGGATATGCACGTCGACGGTGCGCTCCTCCACGTACACGCTGCCGCCCCAGACATGATCGAGCAACTGCGTGCGCGAGTAGACGCGCTCGGGGTGGGTCATGAAGAAATACAGCAGGCGATATTCGGTCGGGCCGATCGGCACGGGGTCGTCACCGGCGAATACCCGATGCGCCGGCCCGTCGATGCGCAGGCCGCCCAGTTCCACCATGCCCGAGCCGTCATCGCCCTGACTGCGCCGCAGTACCGCCTTGATCCGTGCGATCAATTCGCGGGTGGAGAACGGCTTGACCACGTAATCGTCCACGCCTGCTTCGAGGCCGTTGACCCGATCCATCTCCTCGCCGCGTGCGGTGAGCATGATGATCGGAATCTCGCGGCTCAGCTCTTCCTTGCGCAAACGCCGGGCCAGATCCAGTCCGCTGGTGCCGGGCAGCATCCAGTCGAGCAGGATCAGGTCGGGCACCTGCTCGGCGATCGCCAGCTGGGCCGCGCGGGCGTCGGCTGCCTGCATCGCGTCCATGCCGGCCTTGCGCAGGGCAAAGGCAATCATTTCGCGAATCGATGTCTCGTCTTCAACGATCAGGATGCGTTTGTGCACGCCTTGGTCTGCCGGTGGCTTGTGACGGGGATATTGCAACGCATGGATGTTACACGTCGATGACGTGATTACAGTGCGACTGACCCGCAATTGTCATCGAATGGACTCATGCGACCGGATGCTAGCCATCGGAGGGTCGCAACGGCTGCCGCCCATCCGGATTGTCCTCGGTCTTGATCCTGCGCTTCTGCAGTTCCAGCACCAGCGGCGTCAGCTCGGTGATGCGTGCCTGGATGCGTACGCGGGCGTAGTAATCGAGGTCGTCGCGCTTGAGCAGCCGCTTGAGCTGCTCCATCGCGTCGAATGGCCGGCCGGAATAGTAACTGGCGTCGGCAAATGCCTCGCCGGCACGCACACTGTCACCGGCCGCGCTGCTGGCGCGCGCATAGGCGCTGTAGATTTCCGGTTCGCTCGCATTGTCCAGCAGCGGTCGCAACAGGTCGGCGGCGAGGCTGGCCTGGTGTTTGTCGCCGGACATGGTGAGGGCCTTGGCATAGGCGAGTGCCACCGCGCGATTGCGCGGCGATTGCGCATTGAGCGCGCTGTAGATGGTCAGCGCCGTCGCGCGATGCCCCGCTTGCAGTTCGGCATCGGCCATCGCCAGCTTCAGGATCAGATTGTCCGGGGCGGAGCGCAGCAGGGGTTGCAGCTGCCCGATCGCCTGTGTGCCGCGGCCGCTGCGGGTCAGTGCCAGCGCATAGCCGTAATGGTTGGCCGGGGTATCGAAACTGGGGCGGGTTTGCAGGTTCGAGCCGTAATAGGTCGCCTCCCTGGTGGCATCGCCGGCCAGCACGCGCACGCGCTCTCGCATCAGCGCATAGCTGCTCGGGGAATCATGATCGGGCAGCGGAATCAGATGGGTCGGGTCCTTCACGAATGCGATCGGCGCGGTGTTTTTCTGCCATTGCAGCAGGTTCATGCTGTCGCCAGCGGGGCGCAGTTTCTGCTCGGCGATCAGAGCGCCGGCTCGCGCCTTGGCATCGCTGATGCGCATCGTCGTCACCGGGTGGGTCTGCAGCAGGGCGGGTACATCCTGGCCGCCGGCGCCCGTGCTCATGGCATCCTGCATGCGCTGGAAGAAGTCGGCCATCGCATTCGGATCGAACCCGGCCTTGGCCAGCGTCTGGATGCCGACGCGATCTGCCTCGATCTCGTCCTTGCGGGTGAAATTGATCGATTTCTGCGCGAGCAGGCCCTGGCCGCCGGCGAGTACCGCCATCGGTGCGTCGCCGCTGTGGCTGCTGGCCCCCGCGGCGATCGCACCGAGCAGTACCAGCGCCATCAGCGGTGCATCCTTCTTCGAAGCCTCGAATGCGCGCTGCAGGTGATTCTGGGTGATATGGCCGATCTCGTGGGCGATCACGCCCGCCAGCTCGCTCTCGTCACGGGTGATCGTGAGCAACCCGGAATTCACCGCGATATAGCCTCCGGGGGCGGCAAACGCGTTGATCTCCGGATCCTTCACGATGAAGAACGCGAAATGGTCCTTCGGCTTGTCGCAGCTGGCGGCCAGCCGATGGCCGACGTCGTTGATGTAGTCGTCCAGCAGCGGGTCGTCCACCACCATGTCCAGTGCACGCATCTGACGCAGCATGGAGGCACCGTAATCCTGTGCTTCCTGGGGGGAGATCAGTGCGTTCGCCGAGCTGCCCAGGTCGGGCAGCCGGACATCGTCCTGGGCTGCCGCGGAGCAGGCCAGGCTGGCGGTGATCAGCGCTGTCAGCAAGCGCGTGGCGGTGCGTCGTGGTGCCATGGTCATAGGTAGGCGACAATAGCACTGTGACCGCCGGCCGCGGCTTCGGTTCATCGCTTGAGTTGAATGCCGGCACCCCCATTTCGGGGGCAACCCTTTTTGTTGCCGGAGTTGTCGCAATGCCGAAGATCGAGGTCTATTCCACCGCGGTGTGCCCTTACTGTGTGGCGGCCAAGAACCTGCTCAAGTCCAAGGGACTGGAATGGGTCGAGGTGCGCATCGACACCGACCTGGCGCAGCGTGACTCGATGCTCACGCGCAGCGGCGGTCGCCGGTCGGTGCCGCAGATCTTCGTCAACGACCAGCATGTGGGCGGTTACGACGATCTGGTGGCGGCTGACCGCAGCGGCAAGCTGGCCGAACTGCTGAAGCTGGCCGCATGAGCGACAAGCTCGCCGAGTTCAGCGCATTCCGTCAGCGCATGAACGAACGCATCCTGGCCGAGGACAATCAGGTCGTGCGGCGGTTTTTTGCGCTCGATACGCAGACCTACAAGGCCGGCGCACTGGACGTGAAGACCAAGGAGATGCTGGGCCTGGTCGCCTCGATGGTATTGCGTTGCGACGACTGCATCAGTTACCACGTGGCCCAGTGCAAGCAGGCCGGGGTGCAGCGCGACGAATTTTTCGAGGTGTTCAGCGTCGGTCTGGTGGTGGGTGGGTCGATCGTGATCCCGCACCTGCGCCGGGCGGTGGATCTGCTCGATCAGCTCGAATCCGGCGGCGAAGACGATACCGCCGCCTGCACCGACCACGCCTGAGGCGGGTTTTCGATGACCATCGCGGTCGCGCTCGCGAGCGCGACCGCGTGCAGCTTTGCGCGATGCTGCGTGCGAGTATTTTCAACGCCTTGCGGGCCCTTCGCCCTGTTCCTGCGGCGCTGCATCGGCGATAATTGTCCGGTTTCGGCACGTGCCCCTCCCTCCGTACGTGCTGCTCGCTGTTTTCGTTTCAAGGAGTTCCCCCCATGAGCAAGACGATTGCCGTGATCCCCGGCGATGGCATCGGCCCGGAGATCATGACTGCCACGCTGCGCGTGCTCGACGCGCTGGACTGTGGCCTGAACTACGATTTTGTCGACGCCGGCATGATTGCGCTGGACAAGCATGGCGAACTGCTGCCGCAGGCCACGCTGGACAAGATCGCCGAACACAAGGTGGCCCTGAAGGGACCGTTGACCACGCCGATCGGCGACGGCTTCACCTCGATCAACGTGACCCTGCGCCGGCACTTCGACCTGTATGCGAACGTGCGTCCGGCAATCAGTTTTCCGGGGACGAAGTCGCGTTACGAGAACATCGACATCATCACCGTGCGCGAGAACACCGAGGGTGCCTATCGCTCCGAAGGACAGACACTGTCGGCCGATGGCGAGGTCGCCGAGTCGGTCACGCGGAACACCCGCAAGGGCAGCACCCGCATCGTGCGTTACGCATTCGAGCTGGCGGTGAAGAAGGGTCGCAAGAAGGTCACCGCCGTGCACAAGGCGAACATCCTCAAGACCAGCTCGGGCCTGTTCCTCAACGTGGCGCGCGAGATCGCGAAGGAATACCCGCAGATCGAGTTCAACGAGATGATCGTGGACAACACCTGCATGCAGCTGGTGATGAACCCGCAGCAGTTCGACGTGATCGTCACCACCAACCTGTTCGGCGACATCCTGTCCGATCTGTGCGCTGGCCTGGTCGGCGGGCTGGGTCTGGCGCCGGGCGACAACATCGGCGAGTACGCGGCGATCTTCGAGGCCGTGCATGGTTCCGCACCGGACATCGCCGGCAAGGGCGTCGCCAATCCGTGCGCGCTGCTGCTGGCCGCGGCCGACATGCTCGATTACCTGGACATGGTCGCCAAAGGAGACCAGCTGCGTCAGGCGATCCGCTCCACGGTGGAACATGACAACGCCGAGGTCACGCCGGATCTGGGTGGCAAGGGCAGCACCGGCAGCTTCGCCGATGCGATCGTGAAGCGCATCAAGGGCTGATCTTTACCAGCGCTGCAGAAAAGCCGCGGTTCATCCCGCGGCTTTTTTTATGGGATCGGAGCGAGGCAAGCGCGGGGATTTTCGGCCGGTGCCGTGCGCCCCGTAGAATATCCGGATGCCTGCACCCATCATCCTCAACGACGCCTATGCGTTCTGGGTATTCGTCTACATCGCCGCGGCCGTGCAGGCGGCTCTGCTGGCGCTGGCGTTGTGGCGGCGGCCGGTCAACACCGAGGCCAACCGGGTGCTGGCCGTGTGGATCGCGCTGACCGGCCTGGACCTGCTGGTCAAGGCGGTGTACTGGGATTCGCTGCAGCCGGAGTGGTTCCGCGCGTACCGCTTCGTGGCCTTGTTTCCGTTCCTCTACGGCAGCCTGTTTTTCGTCTACGTGCGGGCGCTGGTGGAGGCCCGCGGCTTTCGTTTGCGCGATGTCGTGCACCTGCTCGGTTTTGGCGTGATGCTGGCGCTGAACGCGCACGTGCTGCTGATGAGCGACCCGCAGATCCAGGCGCTGTCCGTCCGCTGGGTGGCGGGCGAAAAGACCATCGGTTCGTGGTTCGACGTGCCGCTGTTCGTCTACAGCCTGTCCTACGTGGTGGCGGCGCTGGTGCGCGTTCACCGCTATCGTCGCCACCTGCGCGAGAGGCGTTCGGATGCCGACCGCATGTCGCTGCGCTGGATCGACGTGATGGCCGCTTGCCAGGTGGCGATCTGGTTCATCGCCATCATGCAGTGGCTGGCGCACGTGCCGGGGATCGATTACCGCCTGCTGTTCGGTGCGGTCGCCGCGTGGGTGTGCGTGGTCGGCTGGCTGAGCCTGAACCAGGCGCCGGTGGCGAGAGAGCCGGTTGGCGAGCAAGTGGAGGACGTGCCGCAAAGCCCTGCGGAGGTGGACGACGCTCGCTCCTCTGCGGTCGAGGCCCGCCTGGCGCAGCTGATGGGCGACGAGGATGCGCTTTACCGGGAGCCGGCGCTTACCATTGCCCAGGTGGCCAAACGCAGCGGCTACCCCGAGTATCTGGTGTCGACGGTGATCAACCGGCGTTTCGGCGGCACGTTCTGGGATTACATCAACCGATTGCGGGTCGAGGCGGTGCGCGCACACCTGGCCGATCGCGCGGACAGCCGCACCATCCTCGACATCGCCTACGACTGCGGTTTCACCTCCAAGTCCACCTTCAACGCCGCGTTCAAGCGCCAGGTGGGCGAGACGCCGAGCAGCTATCGCAGGCGCCGCGGCCAGGACGGGGCCGTTACGGCGACGGCCGGCGATGCAGGGCGGTGATGATCGCGGCAATCATGTCCTCCGTGCCGGTACCGTAGTCGATCGAGATGCCCATGCGCACCACCACCAGATGCTCCGACGGCACGATCACCAGGTATTGCCCGAGCGCGCCGCGCCCGTAGTACATGTCCTTCGGCAATTTGGGCATGCCCCACGGGGCGTCCCATACCGGCACGCTGCCGTCGCTGACCAGATTGGTCCAGAAGCCGGCGCCGTAACCGGTTTTCAGGGTTTGTGCATGGCTGTACGCCACCCAGCCCTCGGGCAGGATGCGCTGGCCGTCGATCACGCCATCGTCGAGATAGAGCTGGCCAAAGCGGGCGAAGTCGCGTGCCGAGGCGTAGACGTTGCTGGCACCGACCGGCGTGCCGGTGGCGTCGGTCTCGATGACCGCGTCGCGCATGCCCAGCGGTGCGAACAGTTCGCGACGCGCGAAGCGCCCGGCAGCGACGGCATCGCCGCCGGTCGCATCACGGATCACCCGGCCGAGCAGCAAATAGCTCAAGTTGCTGTAGCCCCAGACGGTGCCGGGCGGGTGGGCGAGCGGCATCATCGCCGCATAGCCGGCCATGTCCGGTTCCAGGAACAGCATGCGGGTCATCGGGTTCGAGGCGCCGCTGGTTTCGTCGAATGGCAGGCCGCTGTCCATGCGCAGCAACTGGTCGATGGTGATGGCGTGATGCGGGTCGTCCGGCGAGTGCCAGGCGGCGATCGGCGCGGGCTGGTCAAGCCGCAGCTTGCCCTGGCGTACCAGGATGCCGATCAGGGCGTTGACTACCGATTTCGTCAACGAGTGAGCGTAGATCGGGGTGTCAGGCCCGTAGCCGGGGGCATAGCGCTCGGCGATCAGCTGGCCGTCGTGCAGCACTACCACTGCCTTGGTCAGGCGCGGGTGAGCCGGGTCGGGTTCGGCGAAGGCCTGGTCGAGCGCCCGGCGGATCGCCGGGTCACCGGATGCGATCGGGTTCGCTGGCCAGGTACTCTCGATGGGAGCCGGCTTGAAGCCGGCCGCTTCGGGTACGGCGCCATCGCCGTGGACGAGCAGACAGCCGAGCCCGTCGCGGTAGACCGCCCGTGCGGTGAAGTCGCCGAATACCGAGGTGCGCACTTCGCGGCGGGTGCGGTCTACTTGGTAATGGATCGCCCAGCCGATGCCGCGCATCAGCGGCAGTTGTTCCTCCCGGAACGTCTGTTGCGGATCGACCCGCGACACGAACGCCGCCGCGCAAAGCGAGCGGCTGACCGAGCCGGTGGCGGTATGGAAAAGATCCTTGCCGGCGGTGCCGACCCAGAGGGTGGCGGCAAGCAGGAAGGCGAGCAGGGTGACAAGGAGGGTTTTGGGCAAGCGCATGGCCATGGTGGGTCCGCCGGGTCGTGTTGTCGGAGCGGCCAGCATGGGCGGTGCAGGGGTTGGCGGTCGTCCGATCCGGCGGAATCGTACGGTGTCGAGGCACGGCAAGGGTGCCATCCAGCCGGTTCGGACGTCAGTCGATGGTGCAGCCGGCGTCGCTGCAACCGCGCCATTCACGATCGATCCGGCGACGCAGGGCGGAAATCCGCAGGAACGGCAGCAGCAACCCATAGGCCGGGATCTGCCGGCACAACAGGTCGAATCCGGCGGCGCCGCGCAGCGTCGTGCCGCTGCGCAGGTCCTGCACCACGATCTCACCCAGGCGCAGCGGACCCACGGGCGAAATGCCCGTGGTGTCCTGGAAGCGGCCAAACCAGTCGAGCCGGTGGTGCAGCCGCGCGTAGCGTGCGCACTTCGCGCAGTCCGGGTGGCGATACAACCTGATCGCGGGCATGGCGCGGGCCGTCAGTGCTTCGCCGGCTGGTAGCTGCCCACGTCCGCCAGGGACGGGATGGCGATGCGGTTCCAGCTGTTGATCAGGATGACCGCCATGTTGAGGTCGATCAGCTGCTCTTCGCTGAATTCGGCGCGGGCCTGCTGGTAGACCTCGTCCGGCACGCCGTGAATGGGGTCGAGCCGGGTCACCGCCTCGCACCAGGCCAGCGCTGCACGCTCGCGCGCACTGTAGAACGGCGCCTCGCGCCATGCCTGCAGCAGGTACAGGCGCTGCTCGGTCTCGCCGGCGGCGCGGGCATCCTTGCTGTGCATGTCCAGGCAGTAGGCGCAGCCATTGAGCTGCGAGGCACGCATCTGCACCAGTTCGATCAGGCTTTGCTCGATGCCGCAATTCCTGACGTAGTCGGCCAGGGCGAACAGCGGCTTCACGGCGGCGAGGCGTTTGTTGACATTGAAACGTGGCATGGGGATTTCCTTGCGATGTGCGGCCGGGATTGGCCGTTCAATGCAAGGACGTGGACACCGCCGATTTCGTGACCGCCGCCAGCCGGGCGAGCTTGCCGGGATGGCGCAGGGCGTGCACCGCGGTGATGCGCTCGCCGTCGTCGTCGATCCAGCTGGCCGAGATCAGCGTGTCGCCATGCCAGCCGAACAGTGCGGGCATGCCGTTGAGTTCGTGGATCTCGTAGCGCACGCCGCCGTGCCGCTGCTGCTGCAGCGCGATCTGCATGTATAGCCGGGCCAGTCGTTCGGCACCATGCAGCGGATGCAGGGTGGCACGGGCCAAGCCCCCGCCGTCGGAAACGCTCATCGCATCTTCGGCGAACAGCGCGTGCAGGGTGGGCATGTCGGGTTGCTGCAGCGCCTGCATGAAGCGTTCGAGCAGGCGTCGCTGGGTGTTGAAGTCCGGCATCGCGTGGCGCGGGCGATCCTCGCGCAGCCGCTGCTTGGCCCGGTGCACGCGTTGGCGACAGGCGTCCTCACTGATCTCGAGCATCGCGGCGGTTTCGGCGTGGCCATAGTCGAACACCTCGCGCAGCAGGAAGGCGGCACGTTCGTCCGCGCTCAGCCGTTCAAGCAGCAACAGGAAGGTGAGCGTCAGGCTTTCGGCGCGCTCCAATTGCGCCTCGGGCTGGTCGACGGTTGCCGGCTCCGGTAGCCATGGCCCGGAATAGTGTGCGCGTTCGGTCTTGGCGCGGCGCAGGCGATCCAGCGCGATGCGCGTGGTCACCGTGATCAGCCAGGCTTCCGGGTCGTCCAGCGCCGCGGTGTCCTGCGCGTTCCAGCGCAGCCAGGCGTCGTGCAGCACGTCCTCGGCGTCGTCGGGCGTACCGAGCATGCGGTAGGCCAGCCCGAACAGGCGTTGACGGTGTTGCTGGAACAGGGCGGTTTTCGGATCCATGGAACGCTCCGGCGGAAGGACATTGCCAGGACGCACGACCGATGCGTAACGTGACCGTTCAGCGGAAGACCGGCCAGGGCGCCAGGAAGATCAGCCACATCAGCAGCACGATGCCGACGTACTTGCCGGCCTTGTAAAGCTTTTTGTGGCGGCTCTTGAACGCGGCCTTCCATGCGTGTGTGGCACCCTTGCGGCGCTGGCTGAGCGCAAACAGGCGATTGATGAAACCGGTTTTCTCCGTTTCGCCCTCGGTGTTCGGGGAAGCGGTGATCCGGCCCATGAACGCGCCGACGCGATGGTTGATCGCGTTCATCCAGCGTGTGCGCAGCGGCCGCTCGACGTCGGCAAACAGGATCACCCGGGTCTGCCCGCTTTTGTTCTCGGCCCAGTGCACGTAGGTTTCGTCGAACACCACGTCCTTGCCGTCGCCCCAGGCGTGTTCCTCGCCATCGACGAAGATGCGGCAGTCCCGCGAGTTCGGTGTGATCAGGCCCAGGTGGTAGCGCAGGGAGCCGGCGAACGGATCCCGATGCGGGTTGAGCTTGCTGCCTGGCGGCAGCAACGCGAACATCGCCGCCTTCACGCTGGGAATCGCCTTCAGCAGGGCCACGGTCTGCGGGCACAGCGCTTCGGCCGAAGCCAGCGGCTCGCCGTACCATTTCAGGTAGAAACGCTTCCAGCCCTGCTTGAAGAAGCTGTTGAAGCTGGCGTCGTTGCTTTTCGCCGCGGCGCGGATGTAGCCCTCGTCGAACAGGTGGGTCGCCTCGTCGCGGATCGCCTGCCAGTTTGCCTGCAGCAGATCCAGTTGGGGGAAGCCGCGGCGGTCGAGGATGGGTTTTGCCGGAACTGCGGAGAACGCGTACATCAGCAGGTTGTATGGTGCAAAGATCGCCGAATGATCGACCAGCTGGCGATCGAAGCGCAGCCGTACGCGACCGCGCAGGTGCACCAGCAACACGCACAGCGCGAAGAAGGCGAACAGGGCGAACAGGATGATGCGGGGTGTCGAGATCATGGTGGACGCGGTGACCGGAGCGGCGAGCAGGTCGCCATTCTACTACCGGGCCGGTTCCGGCCGGCATCACTCCCCGCTCGGGGAGTGATGCCGCAAGCCGTCGGTTACAGAGTTTCCGCCGCGAAGTCCGCCAGTCGCGAGCGCTCGCCACGGCGCAGGGTGATGTGCGCCGAGTGTTCCCAGCTCTTGAAGCGGTCCACTGCGTAGGTCAGGCCGGAGGTCGTTTCGGTGAGGTAAGGGGTATCGATCTGCTCGACATTGCCCAGGCAGATGATCTTGGTGCCGGGGCCGGCCCGGGTGATCAGGGTCTTCATCTGTTTCGGGGTGAGATTCTGCGCCTCGTCGATGATCAGGTAACGCGACAGGAAGGTGCGTCCGCGCATGAAGTTGAGCGAACGGATCTTGATGCGCGAGGCGAGCAGGTCGTTGGTGGCCTGACGGCCCCAGCTACCGCCATCCTCGGGATTGGCCAGCACCTCGAGGTTGTCGGTCAGTGCCCCCATCCATGGCGTCATCTTCTCCTCCTCGGTGCCGGGCAGGAAGCCGATGTCCTCGCCCACCGAGACGGTGGCGCGGGTCATGATGATCTCGCGGTACCGTTGCTGGTCCATCACCTGGGCCAGGCCGGCGGCCAGCGCCAGCAAGGTCTTGCCGGTGCCGGCATTGCCGAGCAGGGTGACGAAGTCGATGTCCGGATCCATCAACGCGTTGAGCGCGAAGTTCTGCTCGCGGTTGCGCGCGCCGATGCCCCAGACGTGGTGGTTGGCGTGCGAGTGGTCGTCCAGCAACACCATCGTGGCGCTGCTGGTCGTCGATCTGCAGGATGCGCAGCTCGACGTCATTTTCGCCAGGCAGGAACAGGCACTCGTTCGGGTACCAGGTCTCGTCCTCGCGGCGATCCACCTCGTAGTAGGTGCGGCCGCGTTCCGTCCATGAGCGGACTTCCGGGTGCTGGTCCCAGAAGTCGACCGGCAGCTCGGCCGAACCGGTGTAGAGCAGGGAGAAGTCGTCCAGCGCGCGATCGTTCTCGTAGTCCTCGGCGACGATGCCGTTGATGCTCGCCTTGATCCGGAGATTGATGTCCTTGGTGACCAGGATCACGGCGCGATCGGGATGCTGCTCGCGCAGTTCGATCACCGCCGAGAGGATCTGGTTGTCCGCCTTGGTGTGCCCGTTGCTGCTGGTGCGATGCTGGAAATACAGGCGGCCGACGGAGCCGCCGCGCTTGAGCTTGATGCCCTGCGGATTGGACAGCTCCAGTCCGTCGCTGAGATCGTTCTGCTTGCCCGCCTCGACCAGTTCATTGAGGAAACGGCTGACCTGACGCCCGTTGCGCGAGACTTCCGAGGCGCCCTTCTTTTTTTCGTCCAGCTCCTCCAGCACGGTCATCGGGATGAAGACGTCGTGTTCCTCGAAGCGGAACAGCGAGGTCGGGTCATGCAGCAGGACGTTGGTGTCGAGAGCGTAGATGCGCTTGCTTCCGGTCATGCGGAAGTGTCCTCGCTGGTGGGTGAAGGAAAGAGCCGTGACGGGTGGAGGGTCACGGGGTGAGGGGCACGACGTGGACCGCCGGTGGCGGACCGGTATCCGGCTCGGGTGAAGACCATGATCGATGGGGTACTCACTGGGCGGGGATGGCGTCGAGTACGGCCTGGGCGTGGCCGGGCACTTTCACGCCGCGCCACTCACGGGCCAGTTTTCCTTCCGGATCGATCAGAAAGGTGCTGCGGACGACCCCCATGTGGCGCTTTCCGTAGAGCACTTTCTCGTGGATCACGTCGAACGCCTGGCACCACGTCTCGTCGGGATCGGAAACCAGCGGGAACGGCAGTTGCTGTTTCGTGGCGAAGTTGGCATGCGATTTCTGCGAGTCGCGCGATACCCCGATGACCTGGGCGTGGCGCTGGCGGAATTGCGGGTGGAGATCGCGGAAGTCCCCGGCTTCGGTGGTGCAGCCGGGCGTGCTGTCCCTGGGATAGAAATAGACCACGACCCATTGGCCCTTGAGGCTGGCGAGCTTCAGTTCGCTGCCATCACCGAGAAAACCCTTGAGCGGTGGTACCTTTTTGCCGATATCGGGCATGACTGATCCTGCACGGCGATGAGGTGCCGTGGTCGTGGCTGGAAAGGGAGAAGGCAAACGGACCGTGGTGAAGCGGTGCTGCGGCGGGACCGGCAGGGCGCCCTGCTGCGCCCGATGCGATCGGCGTGAATCGACGTGCTGGCTGCAACACCACATTCTCCGGCAAGGTCACGAGTACAGACTAGCGCGTGCGGGGAGGCGGATGACAGCCCTTGTCAGGGGATCGTGATCGCGCGATGCTCAGAATTTGACCGGGTCCATGATCGCATCGAGATTCAGGCCGTCGCACAGTTCGAGAAAGTCGTCGCGCAGCGCGGCAATGTGGATCTCCGCCGGGATACCGATGGTGAACTGGGCCTGGAACATTTCCGCGCCGGTCTGCATCGCGTGGTAACGGGTGGAGTTGAGTTGCTCGACGCTGATGCCGTGCTGGGTGAAGAACTCCACGATCCGGACCACGATGCCGGGCCGGTCGCCCGCCACCACTTCCACCAGGTACGGCAGCAGGTGCGAGCTGTTCTCGCGCGGGCCGGTGCGATAATGCACCAGTCGCAGGCTCTCGTCGCGGGCCAGCTTGGTCAGCGCGGTCTCCAGTTTGGCCAGCGCGTCCCACGCGCCGCTGGCCAGCAGCATCAGCGAGATTTCGGTGCCGATGGTCGACACGCGCGATTCGGACAGGTTGCAGCCGGCATCGGCGATCCGCCTGGCCAGCGCCAGCAGCGGTGATTTGTTCGCCGGCGTCAGCGCCTGGATCAGCAACTGGTTGTCGTTGCCCGAACGCGCGGAAGCGGGGGAAGATCCGGAAGTGGGTTTCAAGAAGGGCTGCCTGTATGCGTGAGCCCGCGTGACGCGGACGCCTGAGACTACTCCGGTCGAGCTTACTTGCCCGCCTCGCGAGGCGGCAAGTAACATGCAGGGCTTGCCCTGTAGCGGAATCGAGTCTTGAACATTCGCGGAAGCATCTGCGCGCTGGTTACCCCGTTTGCGGCCGATGGTGCACTTGACCTCGAGGCATTTGCCCGCCTGCTCGACTACCAGCTTGCCGGCGGCACGCAGGCGCTGGTGGTGGCCGGTTCCACCGGCGAGGCGCACATGCTGGAACACGACGAGTTCGATCGTCTGCTCGCCTTTGCACTCGAACACGTGGCCGGTCGGGTGCCGGTGCTTGCCGGTACCGGCGAGGCGGGGACTGCCAAGACGGTAGCGCTGACCCGGCGCGCCCGGGATCTGGGCGTCGATGCGGCGCTGGTGGTGGTGCCGTATTACGTGCGCCCGACCCAGGAAGGCCTGCGCCGGCACTACCTCGAGGTCGCCGAGCACGGTGGCCTGCCCGTGGTGCTCTACAACGTGCCCAGCCGCACGGGCTGCGATCTGCTGCCGGAGACCGTGGCGGTGCTGCGCGATCATCCGGCGATCATCGGGATCAAGGAGGCGCGCAGCGATCGCGAACGAATACTGGCGCTGGCGGAACTTGTGCGCCCGGATTTCGTCTATCTGTCCGGTGACGACGGCAGCGCCGGCGAAGCGATGCTGGCCGGCGCGGCCGGAACCATCTCGGTGGTGGCCAATCTGGCGCCGCAGGCATTCCGGGCGTTGTGCGATGCGGCCACCGCTGGCGATGACGCCGCCACGGCACGCTGTCATGCTGCACTCGGACCGTTGCTGCAGGCGCTGGATTGCGCACCGAATCCGATCGCGGTCAAGGCAGGACTGCCCGTTTTGGGGCTGGGTCTGGGGTTGCCGAGACTGCCGCTGGTGGAATTGAACGACGGTCCGGATCGCGCCCGATTGCACCAAGCGCTGTCCAGTCTGGCATCCTTGGCGACTGTGGCCGGTTGACGGTTGCCTGACTTACTCACGGAAACTGATTACATGAAGAAAACCTCTCTCCTCGTGGCCTTGCCGGCTGTGGCCCTCAGTGGCTTGCTGCTTTCCGGTTGCGGCATGTTCCGTTCGCACAAGGCGTGGGAGACCGCCCAGCAGGAAGCCCCGCTGGAAATTCCGCCGAGCCTGGACCGTCCTTCCACCAGCGAGGCCCTGGTGATTCCGCCGCCCGGCGCGAACCTGCCGACCGCCAATGGCGCGGTTGCCCGGGTCAGCGCGGCCGATGGTCAGATTGCCGATGGTTTCGTGCTGACTGGCAGTGTCGACGACACCTATCGCCGCGTGGGCCAGGTGCTCGAGGGCGGCGCGCTCGGGCAACTGGTCAGCCACGATGACGCTGCGCACAGCTATACCCTGAACGTTCCTGCCACCCTCGCGCAGCAAAAGAAGAGGGGTTTCTTCGGTCGCCTGTTCGGTCATGGCAAGAGTGACTCGGCCAGTGCCCCGGGTGGTGCTTCCGATCAGGTGCAGGTCAGCATCAACACCAGCGGCACGGATGGCAGCGAAGTGCGCGCGCAGGGCAATGCCGCCGCAGTGGCCAAGGTCATCGACACCTTGAAGTCGCGTCTGGGCAGCTGAGTTTCAGCAACCCGCCCGACACAAACGACAACGCCGCCCTCGAGGGCGGCGTTGTCGTTTGTGTGCGGTGGTTGAAACTCAGCGCTGCAGCAGGGTCAGCTTGTCCGGTTTGCCTTCCCAGTCCTTGGCGTCGGCCGGGGCATCCTTGCGTTCGGTAATCACGGGCCAGCCCTTGGCCAGGTCGGCATTGAGCGCCACGAACGCTTCCTGACCGGCCGGGACATCGTCCTCCGGATAGATCGCGTTGATCGGGCACTCAGGTTCGCACAGGGTGCAGTCGATGCACTCGTCCGGGTCGATCACCAGGAAATTGGGGCCTTCATGGAAGGCGTCGACCGGGCAGACCTCGACGCAATCGGTGTATTTGCACTTGATGCAGTTGTCGATGACGACAAAAGTCATGGGATAGCCTGCTTTTGTGAAGAGTGCGGCCAAGGATGGCCGCTTCTGGTCTCCACTTGCCGGAGGACAGCTGCAAGCCGCCGGCCGCTGTGTCGATTATCGCGATCATGGATGATCGCACAAGTCATTAGAAGTGCGGCCAAGGATGGCCGCTTTTGATCTCGGGTCGGAGCGTGGAATACACGCCTTCGTCCGTCTCCGGGTCACGGCGATCATGGACGATCGCACAGGCAAATGGTGCTCCCTACGAGACTCGAACTCGTGTTCCCGCCTTGAGAGGGCAGTGTCCTAGGCCACTAGACGAAGGGAGCGTTATGCTGCGAGGCGCGCTAGTATAACGGAATTGTTTCGTACGGCAATGCTCGACATGCATCGGCCTGCACCGTTCGAAGCATGCCCCGCCGGTACGCATCATTGCCATGCTGCGGGGCGATCGGCGATGCTGGGCATCGCAACCTATCGCAACCACCAGGGCGGCTTCGCCCCGCAAGGATTCCGACCGCTTGAATCTCCAATCAAGGACCGACATCACGCCGACGCTGCGGATCATTCCGCGCGACCAGCACATCATCTCGCGCAAGAACATCAGCAAGGCGGCGTTGCGGGTGCTGTACCGGCTGAATGAGGCTGGTTACACGGCCTATCTGGTCGGCGGCGCCGTTCGCGACCTGCTGCTTGGCGTGCAACCGAAGGATTTCGACGTCGCCACCGACGCGACGCCGGATGAGGTGAAGAAACTGTTCCGCAACTGTCGCCTGATCGGTCGCCGCTTCCGCCTGGCTCATGTCGTGTTCGGCCCTGAGATCATCGAGGTGGCCACGTTCCGCGGACTGGGCGAGGAGGGCGGCGAGGGCGACCGGCATATCGTCGATGGCCGGATCGTGCGCGACAACATCTGGGGCACGATCGAGGAGGATGCGATACGGCGCGACTTCCGCGTCAATGCGATGTACTACGACATCAGCGACTTCTCGGTCCGTGATTACGTGGGCGGCATGCAGGATCTGCAAGATCGCGTGCTGCGCCTGATCGGCGAACCGGATGTGCGTTACCAGGAGGACCCGGTGCGGATGCTGCGCGCGGCACGTCTGGCGGCCAAGCTGGACATGCGCATCGACAAGGCGGCGATGGCACCGTTCGGGGCCCTCGGGCCACTGTTGGCGGATGCCGCTCCCGCACGGCTGTTCGACGAGTCGCTGAAGATGTTCCTCAGCGGCAACGGCCTGAAGAGCTTTCGCATGCTGGAACACAGCGGCCTGCTGAAATTCCTGTTTCCGGCCACGGCACGGGCGCTCGAGCGCGGTGACGAGGCGTTGCGCTCGCTGGTCGAGCGCGGCCTGGAAAACACCGATGCGCGGATTGCCGAGGGCAAGTCGGTCACGCCGGCGTTCCTGTTCGCGGTGCTGCTGTGGGGCGAGGTGCGCGACTTGGCGCATCACTCGATCGCGCGCGGCCAGGACAGCAACGAGGCATGGGCGCGGGCCGCGGCCCATGTGGTCGGTGAGCAGTGCCAGCGGGTGGCGATCCCGCGCCGGTTTACCTTCACCATGGAGGAAATCTGGTCGCTGCAACCGCGTTTCGAACAGATCCAGCGCAAGCGGGTGTTCCGCCTGATGACCCACCCGCGGTTCCGCGCCGCGTTCGACTTCCTGCTGTTGCGGGCCGATGAATCACCGGCGCTGCGCGAGCTGGGCCAGTGGTGGGCACACGCCCAGCAGTTGCCGCAGGATGTGCTTGCCGCGGCGCTGCCGGCGGGCGGCGGCAGCAGTGCCAGCGACCATCTGCCGGTGCCCGCGGCACGCAAGCCGCCGCGACCGCGCCGGCGGCGCCGCGGTTCGGGCGACAAGCCAGGCTCCGTGTGACCCTGGCGTACGTCGCGCTGGGCAGCAACCTCGGCGACCCGCAGCAGCAGTTGCTCGATGCCATGGAGGCCCTGGCGAAGCTGCCGGGCACCCGTCTGCTGCAGCGCTCGCCGTTCTACCGCACGCCGCCATGGGGCGTGCTGGAACAGCCTTCTTTCATCAATGCCGCGGCACAGCTGGAAACGGCGCTTTCGCCGCATGATCTGCTCGAAGCGTTGCTCGATATCGAAAAGAACGCCGGTCGCGTCCGTGCCGCGCGCAACGGGCCGCGCATCCTGGATCTGGATCTGTTGCACATGGAAGGCGTACAACTGGACGACCCCCGGCTGACCCTGCCACACCCGCGCATGGCCGAACGCGCGTTCGTATTGCTGCCGCTGCATGATCTTGCGCCGACGCTGCCGTTGCCTGGCGGCACGGTGGCGCAGCTGCTGGCGCGGCTCGATCTGGCCGGTTGCGAAAGATTGCCTTGAGCGATCCTCCCGCTGCGCCGGATAATTGCCGCCTCCACCACTTCAGGAATTGCCGTGTACGTGCAGAACGCCAGTGTCCCCGAGCGCAAGCCGGTTACCGTGCCGGGCCTGTTGGCGATGAAGGCGCAGGGGCGTCGCATCGTGATGCTGACCGCCTATGACGCCAGTTTTGCGTGGCAGCTGGAGGCTGCCGGGGTCGATATCGCGCTGGTCGGCGATTCGCTCGGCATGGTGGTGCAGGGACATCGCAGTACGCTGCCGGTGACGCTCGAGCACATGGTTTATCACACCGCGGCGGTTGCCCGCGGACTGTCGGCGACCCTGCTGGTGGCGGATCTGCCGTTCATGGCCGATCGCGATATCGGCCATGTGCTCGAAGCCGGTGCGCGGCTGGTCGGCGAGGCGGGTGCGGCGATGGTGAAGATCGAAGGCGCCGCGCCGCACATTCTCGAGGCGATTGCCGCTCTGACGGCGCGCGCGATCCCGGTCTGCGCGCACCTGGGGCTGACGCCGCAGTCGGTGCACAAGTTTGGCGGCTTCCGCATCCAGGGGCGCGAACAGGCTGCGGCGGACCGCGTGCTGGCCGAGGCGCTGGCGGTGCAGGCAGCCGGAGCGGATCTGCTGGTGATGGAAGGTGTGCCGGTCGAACTGGGCCGGCGGGTGACCGGGGCATTGACGATACCGGTCATCGGCATCGGTGCCGGGCCGCATTGCGACGGCCAGGTGCTGGTGATCCACGACATGCTCGGGATCACTCCGGGCAAGCGTCCGAAGTTCAGCAAGGATTTCCTGGCCGGGCATGATTCCGTTGCGGCGGCCATCACCGCGTACGTCGAGGATGTGCGCAGCGGTGCCTTCCCGGCCCCCGAACACTGTTTCAACTGAGCAGCGAGTCAGCGCACCATGCAGACCGTACAGGACGCCCCCGCCTTGCGTGCTGCGATTCGCGGCTGGCGCGCCAACGGCCAGACGGTCGGTTTCGTGCCGACCATGGGCAATCTGCACGCGGGTCATCAATCGCTGATCAAGCTGGCGCGCGCGCGCACCGATCGGGTCGTGGCCAGCGTGTTCGTCAACCCCACCCAGTTCGGTCCGAACGAGGACTTCGAACGCTATCCGCGCACGCTGGCGCAGGATCAGGCCGCGCTGGCCGAGCAGGATTGCGACCTGCTGTTTGCGCCGGATGTGGCGACGATCTATCCGTTCGGTGCCGAACACAGTGTCAGCCTGCGCGTACCGCAGATCACCAGCATGCTGGAGGGAGCACACCGGCCGGGACACTTCGACGGCGTCGCCACGGTGGTGTGCAAGCTGTTCAATCTGGTGCAGCCGGATGTCGCGGTGTTCGGCCAGAAGGACTATCAGCAACTGAAGGTGATCGAGCGGATGGTGCGCGATCTGTCGCTGCCGGTGAAGGTGATGGCAGCCGCCACCTTGCGCGCCGACGACGGGCTGGCGTTGAGCTCGCGCAACCAGTACCTGTCCGCCGCCGAGCGCGAGCGGGCGCCGCTGATTCACGATACCCTGCTGAAGATGCGCGAACTGCTGGACAAGGGCCATCCCTGGCAGGTCATCGAGCAGACCGCCGCCGCGCGCCTGCTGCGTGCAGGCTTCGTGCCCGACTACGTGGCGATTCGTTGCGCCGAAGACCTGGCCGGACCGGCCGAGGGTCAACGTGACGGCCTCGTCGCACTGATTGCGGCGCGCCTGGGCAACACCCGCCTGATCGACAACTTGCTGTTCGATTGAGCTGTCCACATATCGTGATCGAAGCCGTTGATGTTGCGGTGCAACGTCATCGGCTCGATAATTGCCGACTTTGCAGAATCCTGCGGGAAAGAACGTCATGCTCCTGAACATGCTCAAGGCCAAGATCCACCGCGCGACGGTGACCCATGCCGAGCTGCACTACGAAGGCTCGATCGCGATCGACGGCTTGCTGCTGGATGCGTCGGGCATCCGTGAGTACGAGCAGATCCACGCCTGGAACGTCAACAGCGGCCAGCGCTTCGTCACCTACGCGCTGCGTGCCGAGGAAGGTTCCGGAATCATCTCGGTCAACGGCAGCGCCGCGCGCAGTGCGCAGACCGGGGACCTGATCATCATCGCCGCCTTCGCCCAGCTCAGCGAAGCCGAGCTGGAGAAGTTCCAGCCCACCCTGGTCTACGCCGACGCGAACAACGGCATCTCGCACACCAATCGCTCGATTCCCAAGCAGATGGCGGCGGTCTGAGCCGGTCCAGCCGCGGCGTTCAGCGTTGCTGCCTGGCCAGCGCCCACGCCACATGCTCGCGCACGATCGGCGAAGGGTGATCGGCGCGCGCGTCGAGCGCCGCGCGAGCCTGCACTGACGGCGGCGCATTGCCCAACGCCACGGCGATGTTGCGCAGCCAGCCCGCGTAGCCGGTGCGGCGGATCGCCATGCCCTCGGTACGCTTGAGGAATTCGTCCTCGCTCCAGCCGAACAGCTCGACCAGCCTGGCACCGTCCAGACTGTGCCGGGGCGCGAAGTCGGGTTCGGTGGTGTGCTGGGCGAACTTGTTCCACGGGCAGATCAGCTGGCAGTCGTCGCAGCCGAAGATGCGGTTGCCGATCGGTACGCGCAGGTCCTCCGGAATGCTGCCTTTTAGCTCGATCGTGAGATAGGAAATGCAGCGCTTCGCATCCAGCCGATACGGGCCGAGTATCGCCTGGGTGGGACAGATCTCGATGCAGCGGCTGCAGCTGCCGCAGTGCGCGCTGGCCGGTGCGTCGACTGGCAGCGGCAGGTCGGTATACAGCTCGCCGAGAAAGAAATACGAGCCGGCGCGACGGTTGATCAGCACCGTGTGCTTGCCGATCCAGCCCAGCCCGGCGTTGCGCGCGAGCGCTTTCTCCAGCACGGGCGCCGAATCCACGTACGCACGGTAGCCGAAGTCGCCGACCACGGCATGGATACGCTCGGCCAGCTTCTGCAGTCGATTGCGCATCAGCTTGTGGTAATCGCGCCCCAGCGCGTAGCGCGACACATAGCCGGCTTCGGCATCCTCGAGCACGTCCCACGCGTTGGCGGTGCCGGGCGGGATGTAATCCATGCGCACCGAGATGATCCGTTGCGTTCCCGGCTCCAGTTCGGCCGGTCGGCTGCGCCGCGTGCCGTGGCGGGCCATGTAGTCCATTTCGCCGTGGTTACCGTGCTCGAGCCAGCGTTCCAGGTGTCGTTCATCCTCGCCCAGATCGGTGCCGCTGATGCCCGCCTCGGCAAAGCCCAACTCGATCGCCCAGCGCTTGATGTCGCGAGCGAGGGCGGCATAGTCGGGTGGACTGGATGGGCTGGCCGTGGGCATCCGCCTATTGTAAGCGTGGCCCATGCCTATAATTCGCGCATGTCCGCTCATCCTTGCCATCGCGATCTGTATACCGTCGAGCAACTGCGCCTGCTCGAGCACGCGGCCCTGGTGGCTCTCGGCATCTCCGGGCACGAGCTGATGTACCGCGCAGCGAGTGCCGCGCTGAACAGTTTGCGCCGACACTGGCCACAGTTGCGGCGGATATGCATCCATTGCGGCCCCGGCAACAACGGTGGTGACGGATTCCTGCTCGGCGTGCTGGCCCGCGAGGCCGGTCTGCAGGTCGAGCTGGTGGCGCTTGGGTCGACCTCGCACGGCGATGCGGCGAAGGCCCGCAAGGCATGGCAGGCTGGTGCGGGCCGGGTGCAGTTGTGGGATGCGGAGGCCCTGCCGCCGGAGGCCGAATTGCATGTGGATGCACTGTATGGCATCGGACTCAATCGCGCCCCCGAGGCGGCTGCGGCGCAATTGATCGAGCAGATCAATCGCAGCGGCCGGCCGGTGCTGGCGCTGGATGTTCCCAGCGGGTTGAACAGCGACACTGGCGACTGTCCCGGCACGGCTGTCCGTGCGGATGTCACGGTGACCTTCATCGCCGGCAAACGCGGGCTGCACACCGGCCGTGCCGCCGATCAGGTCGGCGTGCTCGAGTTGGCCGGCCTGGGCGTGCCCGACGGCGTTTACGAACACGTCCGGCCGGATGCGCAATTGCTGGAGGCGGTGGCATTGCCGGCGCGGGCGCGTTACGCGAACAAGGGCAGCCATGGCCACGTGCTGGTGATTGGCGGTGACTACGGCATGGTCGGTGCGGCGCGGCTGGCCGGTGAGTCGGCGCTGCGCGCCGGTGCCGGCCTGGTCAGCGTGGCCACCCGTGCCGAGCATGGATTCGTGCTGAATGCGACGCGACCGGAATTGATGGTGCGTGGTATCGATGGTCCGCAGACGCTGGAGCCCCTGCTGGAACGCGCCAGCGTACTGGCGCTCGGTCCAGGCCTGGGCCAGGCTGCCTGGGGGCATGCCTTGTGGCTGACCGCGCTCGATGCGAACAAGCCGCTGGTGCTCGATGCCGATGGTCTGAACCTGTTGGCGCGCGAACCGCGCCAGTTCAGTACGCCGACTGTCCTGACACCCCATCCCGGCGAAGCGGCGCGGCTGCTCGGGGTGTCCACCGCCGAAATCGAATGCGATCGCTTTGCCGCCGTGCGCGAGCTGTCGCGTCGCTATGCCGCGGTGGTGGTCTTGAAAGGTGCCGGCAGCCTGATCGCCGATTCGGAAGGACGTCTGGACGTCTGTCCGTGGGGCAACCCGGGCATGGCGTCGGCCGGCATGGGTGACCTGCTCACCGGCATCGTCGCGGCGCTGCTGGCGCAAGGCTGCACGCCGTGGCAGGCGGCCAGTCTCGGCGTGGGGCTGCATGCGCGCGCCGGTGACCTTGCTGCGCAGGAGGGCGAACGCGGCTTGCTGGCGAGTGATCTGCTGGCGCCGTTGCGTGCGCTCGGCAACGGCATGCCCGGTGGCAGGGGCGAGCATGGTTGAGCGGAGCAGGACAGGTCGCGGGACACCGGGTCACATCGAGTTCGGCCGGGAATGGTCGCTGGCGGACGAGGCGGCCACGGCGGCACTGGGCACGCGACTGGCGACCACGCTGGATGAGGGGCTGGTGATCTACCTGCAGGGTCCGCTGGGCGCCGGCAAGACCAGTTTTGCGCGGGCCCTGCTGACCGCCCTGGGTGCGGGCGAGAGGATCAAGAGCCCGACTTACAGTCTTGTCGAGGGCTACACCACCCGCGATCGACCAGCCTGGCATCTGGATCTCTACCGCATCGCCGATCCCGCCGAACTTGAGTGGCTGGGCCTGGATGCACTGGCCGATCCGTCCGCGCTGATTTTGGTGGAATGGCCCGAGCGTGGCGCCGGTGCACTGCCCGCGATGGATATCGAGTTGCGCCTGGACTATGCCGAACAGGGGCGCCGGGCGCTGCTGCGTGCCTTCACCGCGCGGGGTGAGCGGGTGCTGGCGCGGCTGGGGTGACGCGGCTAAGTGCCGAATTCCGTTTGATAAATTGCCGATGGGGCCATCCGGGTAATGATTTGTTCGTAAAGCGTGACTTGCGGTCGATAACTTGACGTGGCCTGATGAATGACCTGCAGGTCATGGATATTCAAGGGAAATCTCTTGCATTCGAGCAATGGCTGCGTTTCAATGCGGCTCATGACCGGCTACCTGAACAATCTTTGCGGATTCGCCGCTGTCGCGATCATCGCGGCCGTCGTCCCCTTGGGTGCGACTCGGGCGGCCGATCTGAAAGATGCCCGGGTCTGGGCGGGTTCGGAATATACGCGCCTCGTGCTCGATGCCACCGGCCCGTTGCACTACACGATCAGCCAGAAGGGCGACGAGATCGTGATCGACCTGCCCGATAGCCGGGCGACCCGCGATTTTTCCGATCCGGCCGCGCAGGGCCTGTATCGGGGCATGAGCCATGCCCGCTTCGGCGACCGTTTGCTGCTGACCGCCAAGGTGGACCCCGCCAGTCGCCTGAAAAGCTTCGTGCTCAAACCGAACAGCGGCAGGGACTATCGCCTGGTGCTGGATCTGTATCCTGGCGGCCAAAAGGCCAGTGGCCATGTCGCCAGACTCGCACCGGCGACGACCGTGGTCCCGCAATTCAGCAACCCCACGCATAGCGGTCGGGTGGCTGCCGAACAGGCCGCCGCGATGCTCAACGGCCAGCGCCAGGTGGTGGTGGCGATCGATGCCGGGCATGGCGGCAAGGACCAGGGCGCACATGGCCCGGGCGGCACGCTGGAAAAGAATGTCACGTTGGCGGTTGCCCGTGATCTGGCGGCGGAGATCAATCGTCAGCCGGGCATGAAGGCGGTGCTGACCCGCAACAGCGATATCTATATTCCGCTCAAGCAGCGCTATCAGATCGCCCGCGAAAACAACGCGGACCTGTTCGTGTCGATTCACGCCGACTCGTTCACCAGTGACGACGCCAAGGGCTCGTCGGTGTGGGTGCTGTCGCCGCGTGGCAAGACCAGCATGGCCGCGCGCTGGCTCGCCGATGGCCAGAACCGGGCTGACCTGATCGGCGGCACCACGCTGGATGACAAGGATGACGGTCTGGCCAAGGTCCTGCTCGATCTGCAGCAAGGCTGGGCGATGCAGGCCAGTGACGAGGTCGCCGGCAACGTGCTGAAGGCGCTGGCCAGGCTGGGACCGACCCATCGAGGTTATGTCGAGCGCGCCAATTTCGTGGTGCTGCGCTCGCCGGATGTTCCGTCGATCCTGGTCGAGACGGCATTCATCAGCAATCCGGCCGAAGAACGCAAGTTGCGTGATCCGGACCACCAGAAGCAGCTCGCCGAAGCGGTGATGGGCGGCGTGAGGAATTACTTCGAGTCCACGCCGCCACCGGGAACCTGGTTCGCAGCCCAGGCGGTGCGCAGCAACGACGTCGAGCTGGCATCCCGTGGGGACGCCGGCGTGGGCCGGGCGACCGTCGAGGCCGCCGGCAAGGCCTCCTCGCATGCGGACATCCACAAGGTCGGGCGTGGCGAAAGCCTGAGCAGCATCGCGCGGCAGTATGGCGTCAGCGTGGGTGCGCTCAAGAATGCCAACCAGATGAACAGCAACGCGGTCCGCGCCGGCACGGTGCTGACCATTCCTGCGGGCTGACCTCCGCCGGATCGCGGTGCCGGGTCGAAGACAGCGCCGTGTTCGCTGCTAAAGTTGGCGGATGACTGTCATCCGTTTGCTCCCTCCCGAACTCATCAACCAGATCGCCGCCGGCGAGGTGATCGAGCGGCCATCCTCGGTGGTCAAGGAACTGGTCGAGAACAGTCTCGATGCCGGTGCCACCCGCATCGAGGTGGACATCGAGGCCGGTGGTGCGCGACTGATCCGCGTGCGCGACGACGGCGGCGGCATCCATGTCGACGAATTGCCGCTGGCAGTGGCCTCCCACGCGACCAGCAAGATCGGCAGTTTCGATGATCTGGAACACGTGGCCAGCATGGGCTTTCGTGGCGAGGCGCTGGCGTCGGTGTCGTCGGTATCGCGCTTCGCGCTGACCTCGCGCGTACCTGATCAGGATGCCGCGTTTCGCATCGAAGTCGATGGTGGCAAGCTGCAGGCGGCGCGTCCGGCACAGCATCCGCCGGGCACCAGCGTGGAGGTGCGCGACCTGTTCTACAACGTGCCGGCGCGGCGGAAATTCATGCGCGCCGAGCGTACCGAGTTTGCCCATATCGATGACTTGCTGAAGTCGCTGGCGCTGGCGCGTCGTTCGGTCGAGTTCCGGCTTAGCCACAACGGCAAGCCCGTGCGTATCTGGAAAAGCGCACGCGACGAGCAGGCAGCGCTGCAGCGGGTAGCCGACGTACTCGGCGAGGAATTCCCGGCGCAGAGCCTGCGCATCGATCACGCCATGGCCGGGCTGCACCTGTCCGGCTGGGTCGGGCTGCCGACCGCCTCGCGGGCGCAGGCCGACTCGCAGTATTTCTACGTCAACGGCAGGCTGGTGCGCGACCGCATCGTTGCGCACGCGGTACGCCAGGCGTACGCGGATGTGCTGTTTCATGGCCGTCACGCCGCGTTCGTGCTGTACCTGGAACTCGATCCGGCCGGGGTGGATGTGAACGTGCATCCGGCCAAGCAGGAAGTGCGTTTCCGCGAGCAGCGGCTGGTGCACGATTTCCTGTTCCGGACCCTGCATGAGGCACTGGCGCAAACGCGGGCCGGGCTGAACCCGTTGCCGGGTCCGTCGCCCATGCCGGTCGCGTCTGCGGGCCATGCGTCGGCCACACCTTCCATGGCGGCAGGATGGTCGGGCCAGTTCAGCCAGAACCGGCTGAACCTGGGCGTGCGTGATGCGCCGCTGGCCGGCTATGCCGCCCTGCTGGGGGAGTCGGCGCCGTTGACGGATCGCTCTGCCGTACCGATGCCGCCGGCCGAAGACGGCGAGATACCTCCGCTGGGCTTCGCGATCGCCCAGCTGAAGAGCATCTTCGTGCTGGCCGAAAACGCGCATGGCCTGATCCTGGTCGACATGCACGCGGCACACGAGCGGATCACCTACGAGAAGCTGAAATCCGGCCGGGCAGGCAGCAACCTGCGCTCGCAGATGCTGCTGGTGCCGCAGGGCATCGCGGTCAGCGCGAAGGAGGCCGCTGCGGCCGAGGAGCATGCCGAGGCGCTGGCCGAGTGGGGGTTGGAGTTGTCGCGCAGCGGCCCGACCGCCATCGTGGTGCGGCGCATCCCGGCCCTGCTGGAAGGCGCCGACGTGGCCCAGCTCAGTCGTGACGTATTGTCCGAACTGGCCCAGCACGGCAGTTCGCGGCGACTGCAGGAGCTGGAAAACGAACTGCTCTCGACCATGGCCTGCCATGGGTCGGTGCGTGCCGGGCGGCGGCTGGGCATCCCCGAAATGAATGCGCTGCTGCGCGAGATGGAAGCCACCGAACGCTCCGGACAATGCAACCATGGGCGTCCGACCTGGATCCAGCTGAGTCTGGCCGAGCTCGACAAGCTGTTCATGCGCGGCCGTTGATGCGCTTTCGGAAACCGTTGTGCTGGAGATGCCGATGATTCGCCCCCACCTGCTTGTTGCCGCCGCCATTCTGGGAGTTGCTACCGTGCACGCCGCCACCGTCGACAGTTATCAGCAGAGCATCAAACAGTGGCATGCCGGCCGGGTCGCGCGCCTGACCGCGCCGGACGGCTGGTTGAGCCTGATCGGACTGGAGTGGCTGAAGCACGGTGACAACCGTGTCGGCAGCGCCGGCGACAACGACATCGTGCTGACGACCGGGCCGAAACATCTCGGTGTCGTGCATCTCGCCAGCGACGGCAGCATGCAGCTGACCCTGGGTGCTGACAGCGGTGCGATGATCAATGGCCAACCGCTGCAGAAGTCCGTGCTGGTCGACGATGCGCATGCAGGCGATGCGACGCCCACCACGGTGAGCTTCGGCACGGCGAGCTTCTATGCGATCGACCGCGACGGCCGCAAGGGGCTGCGGGTGAAGGACAGCGAGGCACCCGCGCGCAAGCATTTCCTGGGCATCGATTCCTTCCCGATCGATCCGGCATGGCGCTTCGAAGCGACATGGGTACCGGCCGCGCCGGGCGAGACGCTGGAGATGGGCACGGTGATCGGCACCATCGACAAGTATCCGGTGCCCGGCAAGCTGGAGTTCAGCCATGACGGCAAGCATTTCGAGCTGCTGCCGGTGATCGAGGTGCCGGGTGACAAGCAGTATTTCGTCGTGTTCGCCGATCGCACCAGCGGCAAGGAGACCTACGGCGCCGCGCGGTTCCTCTACGTCGATCCGCCGAAGGACGGCAAGGTAGTGCTGGATTTCAACAAGGCCTACAACCCGCCCTGCGCGTTCACTCCGTTCGCGACCTGTCCGCTGGCGCCGCCGGAAAATCGGCTGGACATGCGGGTGACCGCGGGCGAAAGGAATTACCGCGGCGGGCATCACTGAGCTTCATCGTTTTTTGTGGGAGCGGCTGAGGCCGCCCCCACAATTCTGCTCAGCGGCCGTTGAACTCCGCCTTGCGCTTTTCCAGGAACGCGGTCGTGCCCTCGCGCATGTCTTCGGTGGAGAACGCCAGCGCAAACCCTTGCGTCTCGAACTCCAGACCCTGATCGAGCGCGGTTTCGCCACCTTGCAGCACGGCATCGAGAATGCCCGCCGCGGCCAGCGGCGCGGCTGCGGCGAGCTGGTCGGCCAGCGTGTTCACTGCATCGTCGAGGGCGTCGGGGGCGACCACGCGATTGACGATGCCCAGTTCGTACGCACGCTGCGCCGGAATCGTTGCGCCGGTCAGGCACAGCTCCAGTGCCGCGGCGCGTCCGGCCAGACGCAGCAGGCGCTGGGTTCCACCGAAGCCGGGGATCAGGCCGAGGTTGATTTCCGGCTGGCCGAACTTCGCCTTCTCGCTGGCCACGCGCAGATGGCAGGCCATCGCCAGCTCCATGCCGCCGCCGAGCGCGAAACCCTGGATGCGCGCGACCACCGGCTTGCCGAGCCGCTCGATCGAACTCATCAGGCGCTGGCCAGTACGCGAGAAACCCTGTGCCTGTACCGGCGTATAGCCGTTCATTTCAGCGATGTCGGCGCCTGCAACAAACGCCTTTTCGCCGGCACCGGCAAGCACCACGGCGCGCACGGCGTCATCCTGCGCGGCTTGGGCAAAGGCCAGGGTCAGCTCGTTGAGGGTGTCGCGGTTCAGTGCGTTGAGCTTGTCGGGGCGATTGACGACGATCGTGCGCACGGCGCCGCGATTGCTGATTTCCAGATTGCGATAGGCCATGAGCGGCTCCGGTGAATGCAGGGGTGCGATGGTAGCAGCGGGAACCTTTGTCGTCGGCGGGTTTCTCAAGGCCGTGCGCCTGCGCTGCACGACAGGCGCCAACCGCTTAGGATGACCGCAGGGAATCACCATAGTGACAGGCAGGATTCGATGGGCAATGGCATGACATATCTGCAAGGCCTGATGCTCGGCGGCCTGCTGCTGGGCGGCGCGGCACACGCGCAAAATCATGCCGCGGTCGCGGTGGCCAGCGCAAAGCCGGACAAGGTCAAGCTGTCGTATGCGATCGGCTACCAGATCGGCAGCCAGTTCGCCGATGGCAAGCCGGACGTGGAAATTCCCGTGCTGTTGCGGGCGATCCAGGATGCCTATGCCAAGCGCCAGCCGACCGTGTCGATGCAGGACATGCATCAGCAGCTGCAGCGCCTCACCGAACAGATGCATGCCGATGCGCTGGCCGAGTTCAAGCGCATCGCGGCCGTCAACGCGCGCAAGAGCGCGGCCTTCATGGCGCACAACCGAGAGCAGCCGGGCGTGGTGCAGTTGCCTTCCGGCATCCAGTACTCGGTGCTGAGCAAGGGCAGCGGCACAGTCAGTCCCACCGTAACCAGCACGGTGGTGGTCAACTATCGCGGCATGCTGATCGACGGTACCGAATTCGACAGCACCTGGGCGCACGGCGCACCGGTCAGCTTTACCGTGGACAAGGTGATTCGCGGCTGGCAGGACGTGATCCCGCGCATGCATGTGGGCGATCGCTGGAAGGTGGTGATTCCGCCGCGGCTGGCCTACGGCGAGACCGGCGCGTTGCCACGAATCGGCCCGAACGAGGCGTTGATGTTCGAGATCCAGCTGCTCGCCATCAAGCCCGATTCCGCCCAGCCCTGACCGTCGCCGGTGCTACCATGACGGGGTATGTCGAACGTGCCGAACCCCGCCTCGCCCCCTGTGTTGACCCCATGCATCGGCACCTGCCGACTGGATGGCCGAGGTTATTGCGTGGGCTGTCTGCGTACCGGCGAGGAAATCGGGCGTTGGCGCATGATGAGCGATCCCGAACGCCAGCACGTCATGCAGGTGGTCCTGCCGGGCCGCAAGCTGCCGTGATGGAGGCGCTGGTCAGGGCGCTGCTGCCGCTGTCGGCCCCGCCGACCGGGCCGGCCTGGAATCATGCCGACATGACCGAGTTTCTGGGCAGCAGCCAGCGCGAGCCGGCGGCCGTGCTGGTCGGTTTTCGCGAGGGCGTGCAACCACGGCTGGTACTCACCGTACGTACCGACCATCTGCATGCCCATGCCGGCCAGGTGGCGTTTCCCGGCGGGCGCAGCGAGCCGGCCGATGACGATGCGCTGGCCACCGCCTTGCGCGAGAGCGAGGAGGAGATCGGCCTCGATCGGGCGCTGGTCACCCCGCTGGGGTATCTGGACAACTTCGAAACGATCAGCGGCTTCCGCATCACCCCGGTGGTGGCGCGGATTGCCGCCCATGCGCAGTTGTATCCCGCGCCGGACGAAGTGGCTGAAGTGTTTGAAGTGCCGCTGGCGTTCCTGCTGGAGCCGGCGAACCTGCGCCGCTATACGATGGAGTTTCGCGGCCATCGGCGACCGATGGTGGAGTTCGTCCACGGCGGCCACCGCATCTGGGGCGCCACCGCCGCGATGTTGCTCAATCTGCTGCAGAGGATGGGTCACGCATGAGCCTGCGCACCACACTGATCAGTGTCACCGAGCTGGCGCAGTTATCGCCGGACGAAGCGTTGATCGTCGATTGTCGTTTCGACCTGGGCGAGCCCGGCAAGGCCGCTGGCGAATACCTGCAAGGCCATATTCCCGGCGCCGTGTATGCGAGCCTCGACCGCGACCTGTCCGATCTGTCGCGCCAGGCCGAAGGCCTGGGCCGGCATCCGCTGCCGCTGGAGTCGGCGTTCAGCGCGTTGTTGTCGCGCTGGGGATGGCAGGCGGGCATGCAGGTGGTCAGCTATGACACAGCGGGTGGTGCGCTGGCGGCGGCCCGACTGTGGTGGTTGTTGCGGCTGGTCGGGGTGACCTCGGCAGCCGTGCTGGATGGCGGCTATGCCGCGTGGCTCGCCGCGGGATCGCCGATCGAATCGGGAGAGCCGGCCGCTCGTCCGGCCAGCAAGGTGTCGTTGCGTTACGACCCGGGCCAGCTGCTGATCGATCACGCCGCATTGCGCGGCGGCACCACCGGGAAGCTGCTGGATGCCCGTGCGGCGCCGCGCTACCGCGGCGAGGTCGAGCCGCTGGATCGGGTGGGTGGTCACGTGCCCGGCGCACTGAACCGGCCATTTGCCGAGAACCTCCAGGGCGACGGCCGCTTCAAGCCCGCCGCACGGTTGCAAGAGGAGTTCGCGGCGGTGCTGGGTGCGACCACACCCGCCCGGGTCGTGCACATGTGTGGCAGCGGCGTGACCGCCTGCCACAACCTGCTGGCCATGGAACATGCCGGCCTGCATGGCTCGCGGCTATACGCGCCATCGTGGAGCGGCTGGATCAGTGACCCCTCGCGCCCCATCGCCACGGGCGAGGAGTCATCAGTGGAGTGAGTGCTGAGGAGTGAGTGCAGAGGAGTGAGAAACGAGTGATGGCATCCTCCTCGCTTCCCCTTTGTCAGCATGCGTGAAGCGCCCTGGATGCGTAGGTCAAAGGCAGCCTCGCAGGAGTCGAAAAACAAGTGACAGGGTGCCACTCGTTTCTCACTCCGACTCACTCATTTCTTCTCCTTGAGCTTCGCCACCAGCTGCTGCAGCACGGCCTGTGTCTGCGGGTGAAAGAATGCGTCGACGAAATCGTCCAGCGGCAGATTGTCCGGATCGGCATAGGCGGCGGCCAGGTCGGCGCGGGCCAGCGAGCGGGTCGCGAGCATCGCGTGCGAGGGCAGCGCCAGCAACTCGCCGAGCCAGTGCAGTGCGCGCTTGCTGACCTGGTCGACGCCGGTGAGCTCGTCGACAAAACCGCAGGCCAGTGCCTCGGCAGAGTCGATCATTGCGCCGGAGACCAGCAGCCGCTCCGCCCGATAGGTGCCCACCACTCGGCGAAGCGCCAACTGGATGGCTTCGGGCACGATCAGCCCGACCTGGACCTCGTTCAGGCCGATCCGGAACGGGCCCTCGGCCATCACCCGGTAATCGCAGAACAGCGCCAGCACCGCGCCACCGGCGGGGCTGTGGCCACTGATCGCCGCCACCAGCGGAATCGGTGCGCGCGCCAGGGTGGCGCACAACGCGAAAAACTCGCGCCAGTACTCGCGCACGCCGGCGCGGTCGCAGGCAAGCAGGGTGGGAACGTCGACGCCGGCAGAAAACAGCCCTTGTGCGCCGGACAGCACGATGCCGCGTGCCCCTTCGCGAACGCTGTCGTCGATGGCGGAGTGCAGCGCGCGCAGCAGCTCCAGGTTCAGCGCGTTGACCGGCGGGCGAGCCAGCTGGATCTCGCGGATATCGTCATGAGTGGTCAGGTTGAGCATGGGAAACTCCGGCTCGGAAACTTACGGTTGGGGATTTTCATCGGAGGTCCAGCGGTAATGGACAACGTAGTCCAGCGAGGCCTTGCCGTTGGCCGGGACCTCGATGCGGAACTCCAGCGTATCCGGCGTCTGCTGGCTGGGTTTGCTGCTGGAAGACACCAGGCTCCACTGCCGCCACCGTTGGGGGTGTTCGCGCACGGTCACCGTGCGGGCGCTGCCGCCGGCATTGCTGAGCTCGATCCGGAACGCCTCGTCCAGCGTGCGGCCAGCCTTGTCCAGGCTGAAGCGGGTTCGCGTGCGCTCGGCGCGCAGGTCGAATGCGGTACCCAGCGTGATCGTCGCATCGCTGCCCTTCGGGGTATCGTCGATGCGGCCTTCGCCGATGAATTGGGTCGTGCCGTGGCGGTCGGCCGTGAGTACGCGCAGATAGCCGGCGGGCAGACTGTCGAACGCGCGCAGTTTCAACGTGCTGACGATCGTGCTGCCACCGTCCGGGTTGAAATCCTTGCTCAACATCGGCTGTTGCGGCTGAAAGCGGTTGCCATTCTCGTACAGCGCGGTACGCACGCAGTCCAGTGCACGGGGGGCATAAAGCGGCACCTGACTCACGCTGTTGTCGGGCAGGTCGACGGCGGCGGGCAGGGTGTAGCTGCGGTAATCGCCAAGGCTCTCCTGTTGCGGCAGCTCGGCAGCGCCGGCCTTGGCGTTGAAGCCGCGCGCCATCGCCATCATCGGTCGGGGCGCCGAGGCCTTGGCCATGTTTGGCTCACCGGCGATCAGGGTGAGCCGGCTGCCGCGCCAGTCGCGGCCGCTGCGGTTGGCGATGCTGGCACGGGATTCGAATTGCATGCGGCAGCCGGTGCCGGACTGCAGCGTCGCCACGTACGCGGCGCGCCAGCCGAGTCCGGAGGTGGGGTAGCTGAGCACGGCGCGGGCCTGGCCGGCATGGGCTGCATCCAGCCGCAGGCTCAGGCTGGAACCGGTCGGGAAATCCGTGCCGTCGGTGCGCACTGCCGCGTACCGGGTGACCAGGGTGGTGTGACCGAGTTGATCGCGCACCAGCAGGCCGTCACCGGTCCGCAGCAGGGTGCCGTCGACCAGCGACTCGCCGTTGCTGCCTAGCACGTCCACGCGGTGGCCGGTCAATCCGGTCAAGGCCGCATTCGCTCCCTGTGCCAGCAGCAGGCGCTGCGAGATGACCCGGGCCTCATGGCCCGGGAAATCCAGTGCGAGCGCCTCGGGGTCCAGGAAGATCGGCAGATCGCCGATCACCACATCTTGCGTGCCGGTGGCGAGATTCAGTGCGCGCTGCTCGTGCACCACCGCATAGCCATCATCGACGCTGCCGCCACCGTTGCTGGCATACAGCGCGGCGCTGTCGCTGCGATACAGGGTCAGTGCGGCGGCCTCGGCGGCATGCGCGGGCGAGAGGCCGGCCAGTGCCGCGACAAGGGCCGTGGCGAGAAGCACATCCGTGCGGGCGGGCGTCGTCATGGGCGAACTCCATCATGGAACCGGACCGCCATCATAACGACGATGCGTCGAACGCGCGTGGATGGCCTGCCGGCGGACGATCGGGGATGGATCGGTGGCCCGCCTGAGTCGTGCCGGCTCGTGGATATCGCTCATGCCGCACATAGGCAATACCTGGATTTGTGCAAATACCGCTCACATGCATCGTGTTAGGATCGACGGCGACCCGGATCTCCGGGGTCTCATCACGACGAGTTCCCCCGTCGAAGGGAGGTTCAATGGACCCCAGCGCAACCATTCTGGATCTCAATCAGCTTCGCCGCAGCTGCGGTTCGTGCGCACTGCATGAGCTATGCCTGCCCGGAGGCATCACCGCGGAGGAGCTGATCCAGCTCGATGCGACGGTCAGGGACAAGCGCACGCTGGATCGGGGCGACGCGCTGTACCGCGAGGGCGATGCTTTCGGTGCGCTCTACGTCGTGCGTTCGGGTTCGCTCAAGACGTTCGTGCAGAACGAGGACGGCCAGATGCAGATACTCGGCTTCCACCTGCCGGGTGAAATCGTGGGCGTGGACGCGCTGGCCTCCGATCGGCACATGAGTCAGGCCGAGGCGCTCGAACGATCCAGCATTTGCGAGCTTCCCTACACCCGGCTGCAGAAGGTGGTTGCCGAGGTGCCCGCCCTCAACCGCCAGCTGATGCGAATCATCAGTCGCGAGGTGGTCGAGGAGCATCGGCATCTGGTGGTCATGGGCAAGCAGCCGGCACAGGAGCGTCTGGCGATCTTCCTGGCCAGCCTGGCTGACCGTTACAACCGGCTGCATCGCGATGGCACCCGGCTGACGCTGACCATGTCACGCAGCGATATCGCCAACTACCTGGGTCTGGTGGTCGAGACGGTCAGCCGTGTGTTCACCCGCATGGAAGAGATCGGCGTCCTCGAGGTCAACCGCAAGGCCGTGCGCATCCTTCAGCCTGAACACCTGGCCAGCCTTTGCGGCATGGGCAGCCGACCGCACCTGCAGCGAAAAGACGCCAGCTGATTGCGCGCCGGCGACGAGCCGGTCGCTCACGGCTGGCTTGCCGGCACGTCGATGGTTGCCATCAAGTGGCTGCGGCGACCATCGCCCCTGCTTCGCGGATGGCGGCGGGCAATGGTACCGGTTTGCCGGTGGCCGGATTCATCCACACCATCACCACCTGACCATCGCAATAGAGCCGGCCGGCGTCGTCGGCATCCACGATGCGATGGGCCAGCGTCATCGAACTGGTACCCAGCCGTGCGCAGCGCAGCTCGACATGCAGCGAGGCAGGCCAGGCGATCGGCTGGCGGTATTGCAGTTCGCTGGCGGCCAGCACCGGCATCGACTCCTCGTTGAACCAGCCGCGCACGTGTTGCAGCCACTGCAGCCGCGCTTCCTCCAGGTAGGTGAGGTAGTTGGCGTTGTTGACGTGATTGAATGCATCCAGATCGCGCCAACGCACGCCCAGGGAAGCCACGAACAACGGCGCGGAATCCGTCGTGGCGACTCCGCCGGCAGCGGCGGTCCCATCGGCAGCCGCCGACGGTCTGGAGGTACGGGTGCGTGTACTCATGAACGTTTTTTCCGTGGCACCGGCTTGTATTTGTCGGCCGAGGCGATGTGCCGGGTGGCAGCCTTGACCCGTTTCGCCGCACCCGACCTGGCCGGTTTGGCCGGTTTCAGGTGCGGCGCCAGGAAATGGCCGGTGTGCGACTCGGCGGTCGCCGCCACCGTTTCCGGCGTGCCGGCGACCAGGATACGGCCACCGCCGGCACCGCCCTCGGGGCCGAGGTCGACCACCCAGTCGGCGGTCTTGATCACGTCGAGGTTGTGCTCGATCACCACCACCGTGTTGCCCTGGTCGACCAGCTGGTGCAGCACGTCGAGCAACTGCTCGATGTCGTGGAAGTGCAGGCCGGTGGTGGGCTCGTCGAGGATGTACAGCGTGCGGCCGGTGTCGCGCTTGGACAGTTCCTTGGACAGCTTGACCCGCTGCGCCTCGCCGCCCGAGAGCGTGGTCGCGCTCTGGCCCAGCTTGATGTAGTCCAGCCCGACCGCGCGCAGGGTGTCGAGCCTGCGCGCGATGTTGGGCACGTGCTCGAACAGCTTCAGCGCGTCTTCCACCGTCATGTTCAGCACGTCGGCGATGGTGTGGCCCTTGTACAGGATCTCCAGCGTCTCGCGGTTGTAGCGCTTGCCGTGGCAGACGTCGCAGGGCACGTAGACGTCGGGCAGGAAGTGCATTTCCACCTTGATCAGGCCATCGCCCTCGCACGCCTCGCAGCGGCCGCCCCGCACGTTGAAACTGAAACGGCCGGGTGTGTAGCCGCGCGAGCGCGCTTCCGGAACCTGCGCGAACATCTCGCGCAGCGGCGTGAACAGGCCGGTGTAGGTGGCCGGGTTGGAGCGCGGGGTGCGGCCGATCGGCGACTGGTCGATGTCGACGACCTTGTCGAACAGCTCCATGCCGTCGATGGACTTGTACGGCGACGGCTGTGTGCCGGCGCCGTTCAATTCGCCCGCGGCCAGGCGGAACAGGGTGTCGTTGACCAGGGTGGACTTGCCCGAGCCGGATACGCCGGTGACGCAGGTGAACAGGCCGGCAGGAATCGCCAGGTCGACATGCTTCAGGTTGTTGCCGCTGGCGCCCTTCAGGTGCAGCCACGCGTCATCGTCGACCGGCTGGCGACGCTCCTTCGGAACCTCGATCGAGCGCACCCCGGAGAGGAACTGACCGGTGACCGAGCGCGGCGAGTCGAGCATGTCCTGCACGCTGCCCTGCGCCACGATCTCGCCACCGTGCACGCCGGCACCGGGGCCGATATCGAGCACGTGGTCGGCCATGCGAATGGCGTCCTCGTCATGCTCGACCACGATCACCGTGTTGCCGAGATCGCGCAGGCGCGTGAGCGTGCCCAGCAGGCGTTCGTTGTCGCGCTGGTGCAGGCCGATCGAAGGTTCATCCAGCACGTACATCACGCCGACCAGGCCGGCGCCGATCTGCGAGGCGAGCCGGATGCGCTGGGCCTCGCCACCGGACAGCGAGTCGGCCTGGCGGTCCAGGGTCAGGTAGTTCAGGCCGACATCGTTGAGGAAGGTCAGCCGCTCATGGATCTCCTTGACGATCTTCACCGCGATCTCGCCGCGCCAGCCTGTGAGCTTGAGCTCGGCGAAGAACGCCAGCGCATCGTCGATCGAGCGGTGGGTGAGCGAGGGCAGGGCATGGTCGGCCACGAACACGTTGCGCGCCGAGCGGTTCAGCCGCTGGCCATCGCAGGCCGGGCAGGGCTGGTCGCTGATGTACTTGGCCAGCTCCTCGCGCACGGCGGCGGATTCGGTTTCCTTGTAGCGTCGTTCCAGGTTCGGCAGGATGCCTTCGAACGGATGCTCGCGGGTCACCTTGCCGCCGCGCTCGGTGAGATAGCGGAAGGCGATCTTTTCCTTGCCGCTGCCGTACAGGACGGCCTTCCGGACGTCCGCCGGCAGCTGCTGCCACGGCGTGTCCACGTCGAAGCCGTAGTGCGCCGCCAGCGACAGGATCAGCTGGAAATAGTGCGCGTTGCGTCGGTCCCAGCCACGTACCGCGCCGCTGGACAACGGCAGCTCGGGATGGCCGACCACGCGCGACGCATCGAACACCTGGGTCACGCCCAGGCCGTCGCAGCTCGGGCAGGCGCCGACCGGCGAGTTGAACGAGAACAGGCGCGGTTCCAGTTCCGGCAGCGAGTAGTCGCAGACCGGGCAGGAGTAGCGCGACGACAGCAGTTGCTCGGTCGCCTTGTCATCGTCCATGTCGACCACGATCACCAGCCCGTCGCCGAGGCGCAGTGCGGTCTCGAACGATTCGGCCAGGCGCTGCTTGATGTCCTCGCGCGGGCGGAAGCGGTCGATCACCGCCTCGATCGTGTGTTTCTGGCGCAGGGTCAGCGGCGGTACCGCGTCGAGATCGACCACCGCACCATCGACGCGGGCGCGCACGAAACCCTGGGCGCGCAGCTGCTCGAACACTTGCACGTGCTCGCCCTTGCGTTCGCGGATCACCGGCGCCAGCAGCATGTAGCGTTTTTCCGGGTCCTGCGCCAGCGTGGCGTCGACCATCTGGCTGACGGTCTGTGCCTCGAGCGGGATGCCGTGATCCGGGCAACGCGGCGTGCCGACGCGGGCGTAAAGCAGGCGCAGATAGTCGTACACCTCGGTGATCGTGCCCACGGTGGAGCGTGGATTGTGCGAGGTGGATTTCTGCTCGATCGAGATCGCCGGCGACAGGCCTTCGATGTGGTCGACGTCCGGCTTTTCCATGATCGACAGGAATTGCCGCGCATACGCCGACAGCGATTCGACATAGCGTCGCTGGCCTTCGGCGTAGATGGTGTCGAACGCCAGCGAGGATTTGCCGGAACCGGACAGGCCGGTGATCACGATCAATTTGTCGCGGGGCAGGTCGAGGTCGATGTTCTTGAGATTGTGCGTGCGTGCGCCGCGGATGCGTATGGTGTCCATTGCGCCGGGATATGGGGGGGAACCTTTACTATACCAAGGAGTTTTGTCAGTTCAGCGAACTGATCGGGCCGATCGGCGGGCTGGCTTCCCTCGCGGCCGCCATGGCTAAATGGGGTTTGCCTGCCCTCAAGGCGGCTTTCAGACCGGCAACAGGAGGCAGCGATGCGCAAGTGGATCGGGATCTCGGCAGCGTTGGTGCTGGCCCTGGGCGCCGCCGGCCAGGCCGTGGCGGCACAGCCCAGCGAGCAGCAGGTGCGCCAGCTGTTCGAGGTGATGCACATGGGCCAGATGTTCAACCAGATGAATTCGCAGATGGCCGGGGTGATGGGGCAGGCCGTGCCCTGCGTACCCGGCTTCGTACTGGCAGGGTTTCATCGACGCCAGCGGCACCGAGCAGCTGATGGGCCGGATGGTGCCGATCTACCAGCGCCATTTCACGGCCAGGGATGTAGTGGGCCTGCTGAAGTTCTACAAATCGCCGCTGGGCCAGAAGGTGATTGCCGAGATGCCGCTGACCATGGCCGAAGGCATGAAGATCGGCCAGCAGTGGGGTCACGAGCGCGCCGAGGCAATGCTCAAGGAGCTGCAGCAGAAGGGCACGCTGGATGCCAGCGGGCGCTGTCCGGCCAGCCCGGGGGCCGCCGCGCCCATGCCGGTGCCCAAGTCGGGTCACTAGGGGTCGCGGCCCCTCGTGCGGGGCCATTTCGGGCGGGGTAACCGTCCGTTGTGGTCAGTATTTGACCAGTGAGCGGACAGGTCGTTATAATCCGCGGTTCGCCAGGCCCGAGTTTGGGTCATGAGCGATACCCAAGAGAATAACGACAGAAGGGCATTACCATGAGTTACGCAGTCATCAAGACTGGCGGCAAGCAGTACCGCGTCATGCAGGGCGACGTCCTGCGGGTGGAGCTGTTGACCGCCGAGGAAGGCGCCACCGTGAGCTTCGACCAGGTATTGCTGGTCGGTTCAGGCGAGTCGGTCACCGTCGGTGCGCCGATCGTGGAAGGCGCCACCGTCAGCGCTACCATCCGCAAGCACGGCCGTGCCGACAAGATCCGCATCATCAAGTTTCGCCGACGCAAGCATTACAAGCGTCAGCAGGGTCACCGTCAGCACTTCACCGAAATCGAGATCACGGGCATCAACGCCTGAGCAACTGGAGCATTGAGTCATGGCACATAAAAAAGGCGTAGGTTCCAGCCGCAACGGTCGCGATTCGAACCCGAAATATCTGGGTGTGAAGATCTACGGTGGCCAGGCCATCGAGGCTGGCAACATCATCGTGCGTCAGCGCGGCACCCAGTTCCATCCGGGTAACGGTGTCGGTCTGGGTCGTGACCACACGCTGTTCGCGCTGGTCGACGGTACCGTCAAGTTTGCAGTTCGCGGCGACAAGAATCGCCGTTTCGTCGACGTCGTGCAGGCGTAAGCCCCGCGCGATGCGATAGCGAAGGCCCCGCTTCGGCGGGGCTTTTGTTTTCCGGGAGCGGAATGGCCTAGCAGCCTGTCGGGCTTTGGCGGTCGAGGCGAGAATTCGGCTGTGCGAGAACAGATTTCTGACGATTCGCCGGCCCATAGTGGTTCTATGGGCCAAGAAGCGGCGGGATCTGGACCGCACACCGGATTCGCAGACCGGCCGACCAAAGTCCGACAGGCTGCTAGACAAGCCGGGGCGGCGCAAGTCCCGTACCATGTCCGGCGTTGTCCGATCTTCCGATTTCCATCCCCCATTTCGATTCCCGGTTGTACTCCCATGAAATTCGTCGACGAAGCCAATATCAAAATCCAGGCTGGCGATGGCGGCAACGGCTGCATCAGCTTCCGCCGCGAGAAGTTCATTCCGTTCGGCGGTCCCGATGGCGGCGATGGCGGCTTTGGCGGTTCGGTCTGGCTGGTCGCCGACGAGGGCCTGAATACCCTGGTCGATTTTCGCCATCAGCGCAGCTTCAAGGCACAGCGCGGGCAGAACGGCATGGGCAGCCAGATGTACGGCAAGGGTGGCGAAGACACCATCATCCGCGTGCCGGTCGGCACGATGATCACCAATGTCGATACCGACGAAGTGATCGGCGACCTCACCGCCGACGGTCAGCGCATGCTGGTGGCGCAGGGTGGCAAGGGCGGCCTGGGCAACATCCATTTCAAGACGTCGGTGAACCGGGCGCCGCGCAAGGCCACGCCGGGCACGCCGGGCGAGGTGCGTGAGCTGAAGCTGGAATTGCGCCTGCTGGCCGACGTGGGCCTGCTCGGCTTTCCGAATGCGGGCAAGTCCACCTTCATCCGTGCGGTGTCCGCCGCCACCCCGCGGGTGGCCGACTACCCGTTCACCACGCTGGTGCCGAATCTGGGCGTGGTCAGCCTCGGTATCGACCAGAGCTTCGTGATCGCCGACATTCCCGGCCTGATCGAGGGGGCTTCCGAAGGTGCCGGCCTGGGCATCCAGTTCCTGCGCCACGTGGCCCGGACCAGCCTTTTGCTGCATCTGGTCGACATCGCGCCGCTCGATGGCGCGAACGTGGCCGATCAGGTGCGTGCGATCGAGCTGGAACTGGAAAAGTTCAACCCCGAGTTGCTCGAACGTCCGCGCTGGCTGGTGCTGAACAAGGCCGATATGCTGGCCGAGGACGAGCGTGCGGAAATCGCCGGGAAGATCATTGCCGAGCTGGGCTGGACCCAGCCATGGTTCCTGGTCTCGGCGATCGCCCGGGAAAACACCATGGCCGTGTGCCAGCAGGTGCAGCAGTTCTTCGAGTCGCAACGCGAGATCAGCGCTGCACGCACCGAGATGCTGCGCGGCGACGTGCGCCTGCGTGGCGAGGAGCCGCCGCAAGGCTGATCGCTCGACCATCCCGCGTCCGACGAGGAACGCCAAGGCGCGTTCCACTTGCGGTTGATAACGAGAATGATTATCATCACCCCACTTTACTTGAGTGGAGCACGTGATGCGCGGGTTTTTCATTGCTGCCAGCCTGATGCTTGCCGGTTTCTCCGCGCATGCAGGCGAGATGCCGGAATACCGGCTGGTGATCAGCAATCATCGCTACCAGCCGGCCGAGCTGACGGTTCCCGCCGGTATCAAGTTCAAGCTCGTGGTGGAGAACCGCGACGCTTCTCCGGAAGAATTCGAGAGCACCGAGTTCAATCGCGAGAAGATCGTGATGCCGAACAGCTCGGCCCTGGTCTATGTGGGGCCGCTTGCTGCCGGACATTACAAATTCTTCGGCGATTTCCACCAGGACACGGCGCAAGGCGCGCTGGTGGTGGAGTAGTCCCATGCCTGGCATCGCACTGCTGGTTTTCCGGGAAGTCCTGGAAGCCGCCCTGATCATCACCATCGTCTGTGCGGCCACCCGCGGGGTACCGCGGCGCGGGCTGTTTGTCGGCGGCGGCCTGATCCTCGGTGTGCTGGGCGCGATGCTGGTCGCGCTGTTCGCCGGTGCATTGGCGAATGCCTTCAGCGGCGTTGGCCAGGAAGTGTTCAATGCCGGCGTGCTGCTGGCCGCCGTATTCATGATCAGCTGGCATGTGCTGTGGATGTCCAGCCACGGACGAGCGATGGCGGCGGAGATGCAGGCGCTGGGCGGTGCCGTTCAGAGCGGCTCCAGTTCGTTGATGATGCTGTTGCTGGTGGTGGCGCTGGCGGTGTTGCGCGAGGGCTCGGAAGTGGTGCTGTTCCTGTATGGCATGGTGGCCGGCGGCGCGGTGGGTGTGCTCGGCGGGCTGGCGCTGGGCGTGATCGCGGGTAGCGCCGTGGGTTTCGCCCTGTACTTCGGCCTGTTGCGGATTCCGCTGCGGCATTTCTTCAGTGCGACCAACGCGATGCTGATGCTGCTGGCCGCGGGCCTGGCGGCATCGGCGGCGCGCTATCTGGTGCAGGCCAATCTGCTGCCGGCGCTGACCGACCCGCTGTGGGACAGCTCCTGGCTGTTGTCCAATGGCTCGCTGCCGGGGCAGACGCTGCATATCCTGATCGGCTACGACGCCCGCCCGTCCGGGATCATGCTGGTGTTCTACGCCGTCACCTTGCTGATCCTGCTGGGCGGCATGCGCTGGGTCGCTCGCACCGTCCCCCCGCGTGCTGGCCCCGCGGCCGCCGCGATCGCAGCGCAACCCCAGTCCTGACTGATTCCACCTGTCGTCCCGGCCGTCGCGGCATGCCGCCTCGAGCGGGTGCGGTGCGCGCCCGATTTACCCGAACCCGGTTCCAAGGAAGCTGCTGCATGACCTCCGATTCCCGACTCTCCCGCGGCACCAGTCTGATGCTGTTCGCCGCCGTCACGCTGGCTGGTGCCGGGCGTGCGCAGGCCGATGACTTCATCGTGTATTCGCCGCACGTCATTGCCACCCAGACCGAGGTCGAGCTGCGAGGCTTCGCCGTCAGCGATGGCCGCAGCGACTACAACGGCGACCGCGCCGCCGAGCTGTCCGTGGCGCATGCTTTCACCAGCTGGTGGAAGCCGGAGCTGTATCTGGCCGAGTACGAAAGGGAGCCGGGTGCGGGCGGCAAGCTGGTCGGCTACGAGTTCGAGAACACCTTCCAGCTGACCGAGCCGGGCCGCTACTGGGCGGACTTCGGTCTGCTCGCGTCCTACGGCCATCCGAAGGACGGCGGCCCCGGCGAACTCGAGTTCGGACCATTGATCGAGAAAAGCGTGGGTCGCTTCGACCACCGGGTCAACCTGATCTGGGAGAAGCAGGTCGGCGCGGGCGCTGCGTCCAAGGCCGAATTCCGTTACAGCTACGCCGGTACCTACGCTGTGTCGGGTGCGTTCCGCCCGGGCATCGAGGCCTATGGTCGGCCCGACGACGACTCCTACCAGGCCGGCCCGATCGTCGCCGGCGAATGGCACGTGCCGCACAGCCGAGGCAACCTCGAATACCGCTTCGGCATGCTGCTGGGCATCAACGCGGCGGCCCCGCGGCGCACCTGGCTGGCCCAGCTCGAATACGAGTTCTTCTGAGCCGCCGGCCATCGCGGCACGGCGTTACATGCGGAACACGCCGTAGCGCTGCGGTTCGATCGGTGCATTCATCGAGGCGGAGATCGCCAGGCCCAGCACGCGGCGGGTGTCGACCGGGTCGATGATGCCGTCGTCCCACAGCCGCGCGCTGGCGTAGTAGGGATGACCCTGGCGTTCGTACTGGTCGCGGATCGGCGCCTTGAAGGCTTCCTCCTCGTCCGCGCTCCAGCTCTTGCCGGCGGCCTCGATGCCATCACGCTTCACCGTCGCCAGCACGCTGGCGGCCTGTTCGCCACCCATCACGCTGATGCGCGCGTTCGGCCACATCCACAGGAAGCGGGCGCCGTAGGCGCGGCCGCACATCGCGTAGTTGCCGGCGCCGAAGCTGCCGCCGATCACCACGGTGAACTTGGGCACGTGCGAGCAGGCCACCGCGGTGACCATCTTCGCGCCGTCCTTGGCGATGCCGGCCTGCTCGTACTTCTTGCCGACCATGAAGCCGGTGATGTTCTGCAGGAACACCAGCGGCACGTTGCGCTGGTTGCACAGCTCGATGAAGTGCGCGCCCTTGAGCGCGCTCTCGGCGAACAGGATGCCGTTGTTGGCGACGATGCCGACCGGGTAGCCGTGGATGTGCGCGAAGCCGCAGACCAGGGTCTTGCCGTAGCGCGCCTTGAACTCGTGGAATTCCGAGCCGTCGACGATGCGCGCGATCACCTCGCGGATGTCGAACGGGCGGCGGGTGTCCTGCGGGATCACGCCGTACAGTTCCTCGGCCGGGTACTTCGGCTCGGGCGGTGCTTGCAATGCGAGCGGCATCTCCTTCTTGCGGTTGAGATGGCCGACGATGTCGCGCGCGATCGCCAGCGCGTGCGTGTCGTTCTCCGCGTAGTGATCGGCCACGCCGGAGATCGAGGTGTGCACGTCGGCGCCGCCCAGCGTTTCGGCGTCCACCACCTCGCCGGTGGCGGCCTTCACCAGCGGCGGTCCGCCGAGGAAGATCGTGCCCTGCTCGCGCACGATGATGGTCTCGTCGCTCATCGCCGGCACATAGGCGCCGCCGGCGGTGCAACTACCCATCACCACCGCGATCTGCGGGATGTTGAGCGAGGACATCCGGGCCTGGTTGTAGAAGATCCGGCCGAAGTGCTCGCGGTCGGGGAACACCTCGTCCTGCAGCGGCAGGAACGCGCCGCCGGAATCGACCAGGTAGACGCAGGGCAGGTTGTTCTCCAGCGCCACTTCCTGCGCGCGCAGGTGCTTCTTCACGGTGATCGGGAAATAGGTGCCGCCCTTGACCGTGGCGTCGTTGGCCACCACCACCACCTCGATGCCGTTGACCCGGCCGATACCGGTGATCAGGCCGGCGGCGGGCGCGGCGTCGTCGTACATGCCATGCGCGGCCAGCGGCGACAGCTCCAGGAACGGCGAGCCCGGATCGAGCAGGGCACGGATGCGCTCGCGCGGCAGCAGCTTGCCGCGGGCCACGTGCTTCTCGCGCGCCTTGGCGCCGCCGCCTTCGGCACTGCGCACCAGTTCGCGTCGCAGGTCGTCGACCACCGCGCGCAATTGCGCACTGCCGGCCTGGAAATCGGGTGAACGCGGATCGATCTGCGAAGCAATGACGCTCATGGTTGCGGACTCACGGATGCAGGGCTGCCGTCACGGCGAAACCATGGATGATAGCCGGCGTCGAGCGGCGGCCAAAATCCCCCGGACATAATGACGAACAGGCATGAAAAAAAACGGCCGCACAAGGCGGCCGTTTTTCCGAAAAGCAATAAAGGATCAGTGACCCTTTGCTTTGTCAGCAGCTTCCTTGGCGTTCTTGGCAGCTTCCTTGGCGGCATCGGCAGCGTTGTCAGCTGCACCCGCTGCATTGGACGCAGCGTCCTTGGCCATGGACATTGCCGAAGCCGAGCTGGCCGGAGCCATCGCGGATGCCGAAGCAGCAGCCTGCTGCGCCTGGTCGGAAGCCTGGCCAGCCGAATCGGCAGCCATCTTGGCCTGATCAGCAGCCTGTTCCGTTGCCGTCGTCGGAGCCTGCGCAGCAGCCTGCTGGGCCTGGTCAGCGGACTGCTGAGCCTGGTCGGCCGACTTCTGGGCGTCCTGCGCGGAATCCTGCGCGCCATTGCTGCATGCCGCCAACAGCGCGACGAGCGCGGCGGCGAGTAGGGTACGCGTAAACTTCATGGTGGATCTCCTGTGCCGTGGAATGCCGTTTGGCCGTGTATTAATAACGCGTTCGCGGAAATTGCGCCACTTCTTTATAGCGGTTCTTCAGCGCGTATTGAAAACGGATTTAAGCAGCCGTCATGTGAAGGTCACGGGATGGACATCAACGGCCCGCCGGAAATCAGTCGAGGCGTTCCACCGCGATCGCCGTGGCCTCACCGCCGCCGATGCACAACGCCGCCACGCCGCGCTTTAGCCCCCGTGTTTTCAATGCGTTGAGCAGGGTCACGACGAGGCGGGCGCCGCTGGCGCCGATCGGATGCCCCAGCGCGCAGGCGCCGCCGTTGACGTTGAGCTTTTCGTGCGGAATACCCAGCTCCTTCATCGGGGTCATCGCGACGACCGCGAACGCCTCGTTGATCTCGAACAGGTCGACCTCGTCGACCTTCCAGCCGGCCTTGTCCAGCACCTTCTGGATTGCGCCGACCGGCGCCGTGGTGAACCACTCCGGCTCCTGCGAATGGGTGGCATGCGCCACGATGCGGGCCAGCGGTTTCAGTCCGCGCTTGTTCGCATCGTCGGCCGACAGCAGTACCACGGCGGCGGCACCGTCGGAAATGCTGGACGAGGTGGCTGCGGTGATCGTGCCGTTTTCCTTGCGGAAGGCCGGGCGCAGGGTCGGCACCTTGGCGACATCGGAGCGACCGGGCTGTTCGTCGGTGTCGACCTGCACGTCACCCTTGCGGCCGCTCACGGTGACCGCAACGATCTCGTCGGCAAAGGCGCCGCTCTGCTGCGCCGCCTTGGCCCGGTTGACCGACTCGATCGCGAAGGCGTCCTGGTCCTCGCGGGTGAAGTGGTACTTGTCGGCGCACATCTCGCCGAACACGCCCATCGACTTGCCGTCGTACGGGTTGGTGAGGCCGTCCCAGGCCATGTGGTCGACCAGCTGGCCGTCGCCGTAGCGGATGCCCGTGCGCGCATTGACCATGTGTGGCGCATTGGTCATCGACTCCATGCCGCCGGCCACCACCACGGTCGCCGAACCGGCCTTGATCAGGTCATGGCCCAGCATGATCGCCTTCATGCCCGAACCGCACACCTTGTTGATCGTGGTGCAGCCGACGCTGGTGGGCAGATCGGCACCCAGTGCGGCCTGGCGCGCCGGTGCCTGGCCGAGATTGGCCGGCAGCACGCAGCCCATGATCACTTCACTGACGTCGGCCGGCGCCACCGCGGATTGCTCCAGGGCGGCGCGAATGGCGGTAGCGCCGAGCTTGGGTGTGGGTACGCCGGTGAACTGGCCGAGGAACGAGCCGATGGCCGTGCGCTTGGAACCGACGATGACGACGCTGACATCCGACATGGGGAACTCCACTGAAGACTGAAAGGCGCGAACGCCAGAGGGACAATCAGCCGATTATCGCAGCCCGCCGCAAACCGCGGCAAATCCGGGCGGAACGGGTTCAGCAAGCGCCTTGCGACATCTTTCATTGGGTTTTTGTTGTGCCAAGATGTGAACAGGGGTGGGGTCGGGCGAGTGCGACAGCTCGCGACTTCATGGATAGCAACGGTTGCAGGGGGCAACATGGCAGTGAACGAATCGGGTTTGCAGCGCCGCAGGGCGGTTTTATTGACGGCCATGGCGCTGGGGCTGACCGCTTGCGGCGGCGGGGGAGGCAACGTCAAACCCACGCCGGTCGCGCCAGCCGCGCCGCCCCCGCCACCACCCACCACGCCAACCGATCAGCCACCGGTGGATGCGCAACTGGCGCTCACCCACGCCTATGCGGCACATGACCAGGGCTTTACCGGGGCCGGGGTGACCATCGGGGTGGTCGACAGCGGCATCATGCGCAACCACCCGGCCCTCAGCGGACGGGTCACGCAGGAGTTGATCTTCGTCGATCCGGGTACCAACAACACCTCGATCGACGATGTGGTCGGGCATGGCACCTGGGTCTCGGAAATCGCGGCAGGCACCGCGTTCAAGCAGTTTCCCGGAGGCATCGCGCCGGGAGCGGACCTGGTCTCGGCGCGGATCATCAGCGATGTCGAGCCGAAGGACGACGGTTCCGGCAGTGGCAATCCGGTGACCGCTGCCGACGCCGATTTCTTTGGCCAGACCCTCAACCCGGCACTGATCAATGCCGGCGTGCAGGTGATGAACAATTCCTGGGGTGGCATCTACTGGGATACCACCAACGCCTCGATCAACCAGGCGTTCGGCAACGCCTATCAGCCGTTCGTCGTGCAGCATGGCGGGCTGGTGGTATTCGCCGCCGGCAACGACTCGAAGAGCAATCCCAGCGACATCGCCGCACTGCCCAGCCTGGCCCCGCAACTGGAGCCGGGCTGGCTGGTCGCGGTGGCGGTCGACAGCAACCATCCGACCCAGCTGGCGAGTTACTCCAATGCCTGCGGCATTGCGATGAACTACTGCCTGGCCGCACCGGGCGACGTGATCGTCAGCGGCAAGGACGATACCGCCAGCAGCGACAGTTACTACATCGTCAAGGGCACCTCGTTCGCCGCGCCGGAGGTTTCCGGTGCGGCCGCGCTGGTCTGGCAGGCCTATCCGTATTTCAGCAACGACCTGGTGCGGCAGACCCTGCTGGGCACTGCCGACGATCTGGGCGCGCCCGGGCCTGATGCGGTCTTCGGCTACGGCGAGCTGGATGTCGGCAAGGCGGTGAACGGACCGGCAGAAGTTCGACTGGGGCGACGTGACCGTCAATTTCGCGGGCAACTCCAGCTGGAACAATCCGATTTCCGGCACCGGCGGCCTGATCAAGCAGGGCACCGGCACGCTTGACACTCACGCAGCCTTCGACTTACACCGGTCTGACCCATGTGCAGGCCGGCACGCTGAATGCAAATTCGGTCGCTGTCTCCTGTCGATGATCAGTCCGGCCGGCGCCTTCAGCGCTACTCACGTCGGCGGCAACATCACCAACAGCGGCAATGCTGGAGTCAGCGGCGGTGACATGACTATGACGGCGACTACACGCAATCGGCACAGGTGGACTAGCGCTTGCGCTAGGGGATTCGATTGCGTGTCGCGCGGAACGGCAACGCTGGCCCGCAATGGTCACCGGCGCTGCGATCTCTGTGGCGCGGCACCGACTCCAAATTACGTCGTCAATTCGCATACCGATGTGCATCAGCGCCACTGGTGGACTGACCGGAACGTTTTCCGGACTGAGCACTGTATCCAACGTGCTGCTCACTGCCACGCTCAACTATGACGCCAACAATGCCTGGCTCGACGTGTCAGCAGGTGCAGGTTACCGCGGTGCAGGGCGCTTCCTACACTGCCGCCTCCTACGGAGCCGCGCAGCGGATCGACGGGGCATTCGCGCAGATCAATACCCAGTTGGCGAGCAGCGGATCGTCCGCCGTCGGCAACGGCTTCATCAGCGGCGCGGCCAGCCTGCAGCAGACGCCATCGACCACGGCATTGCAGCAATCCCTGGAAAGCCTTTCCGGCCAGCTGCATGCGGCCAGTGCGGCGATGACGTTCGAGGCGATCGACGCGGGTACGCGGGCGTTGTCCGATCGTTTCGACAGCCTGCTGGACCAACCGCTGGCCGGTGGCTGGACGCAGAGCCTCGGCTATCACGGTGACATGTCGCGCAGTGGCTACGGCAACGTCGGCGTCGACCTCAGCGGCTGGCTGGTCGGGCAGGACTACCGGATCGCCGGCAACGGCATCGCCGGTTACGCGCTGAGCCAGAGCGAGGGACTGGACCGGCTGACCAACGGCGCGGACCAAGGCCGTGCTCACGCGCTGGAGGGCATGCTGTACGGCGGCGTGATTCGGGGGTCCTGGTACACCATGGGCCGCCTCGGTGTCGGCAGTTATCGGGAAAACATGCGTCGCCAGCTGGAACTCGGCAACCAGTTTGCCGGGGTGTCCAGCGATGCCACGGGTCGTTACCAGGTGGCCTACGGTGAAAGCGGTTACCGCCTCGGGCGGGGTCGTACGCAGATCACCCCCTATCTGAACCTGCAATACGCCCAGGTGCAGCGCAGCGGCTTCGACGAACTGGGTGCCTATGGCTTCGGCCTGAAATCGGCTGCACAGACGGCCGCGCGCTGGCAGGCCGGGCTGGGCCTGCGGGCCACGCACGAATGGACGCTGGCCGGTGCCGGCACGCTGAGCCTGCAGACGCGGATGTTGTGGCAGCAGTCGTTCGGCGTGCGCGGTGAGGTATTCGACGCCAGCTTCAGCGGGATCAACCAGTATGCGCCGCTTGGCGGCGTCGGCCTGTCGCGTTATGGCGGCGTCGCCGGCACCACGCTGGACTGGCGCATGACGCCGCGCGCCAGCCTGCAGCTGGGTTACGACCGCTACTTCGGCGACCGCCAGCAGGCGCAGATGGGTACGTTGAATTTCCGCTGGAGCTTCTGAGCGGAGTCACTCCAGCACAACAAAAAGGCCCGCGTCACGCGGGCCTTTTTGTTGCGCCGATGAGGGTCACGCCTTGCCGTGGAACAGCTCGCGACCGGTCCGCATGCGGCGGAAGTCGATATGGAGTGCCGGCGCCGATCGCATTTGATCGGCGTGCCCTGTCACGCCTTGCCGTGGAACAGCTCGCGACCGATCAGCATGCGGCGGATCTCGTTGGTGCCCGCACCGATCTCGTACAGCTTGGCGTCGCGCAGCAGCCGGCCGGCGGGGAACTCGTTGATGTAGCCGTTGCCGCCCAGTGCCTGGATCGCCTCCAGCGACACCTGCACCGCATTCTGCGAGGCATTCAGCAGGCAGGCGGCCGGGTCGATGCGCGACTTCACGCCGTGGTCGAACTGCTGCGCCACCATGTACGCGAAGCCGCGCGAGGACTGCAGCGCGGTGTACATGTCGGCGATCTTCGCCTGCATCACGCCGAAGGTGCCGATCGGCGCGTTGAACTGCTTGCGCTCGCGCACGTACGGCAGGGTCAGGTCCAGCGCGGCCTGCATCAGACCCAGCGGGCCGCCGGTCAGCACCAGCCGCTCGGTATCCAGGCCGCTCATCAGCACGCGCACGCCCTCGTTGACCTCGCCCACGATGTTCTCGGCCGGGATCTCGCAATCCTCGAACACCAGCTCGCAGGTGTTCGAGCCGCGCATGCCGAGCTTGTCCAGCTTCTGCGCGGTGCTGAAACCCTTCATGCCCTTTTCGACGATGAACGCGGTCATGCAGCGGCTGCCGGCCGGGCGCGGCGCGGTGCGCATGTAGACCAGCAGCACATCCGCGTCGGGGCCGTTGGTGATCCACATCTTCGAGCCGTTGGCGACCCACACGTCACCCTTCTTCTCGGCCTTGCAGGTCATCGAGCCGACCACGTCGGAGCCGGCGCCGGGCTCGCTCATCGCCAGCGCGCCGATGAATTCGCCGCTGCACATCTTCGGGATGTACTTGCGCCGCTGCGCCTCGTTGCCGTTGTGGAAGATGTTCTGCACGGCGAGATTCGAGTGGGCGCCGTAGGACAGGCCGACCGAACCGGACGCGCGCGAGATCTCCTCCATCGCCACCATGTGCGCCAGAAAGCCCATGCCGCTGCCGCCGTACTCGGTGGGGATGGTGACGCCGAGCAGGCCCATCTCGCCGAACTTGCGCCACAGGTCGGCCGGGAAAAGGTTGTCGCGGTCGATGCGGTCGGCGCGCGGGGCGATCTCCTTCTCCGCAAAGCCGTGCACGCTTTCGCGCAACAGGTCGATGTCTTCTCCGAGCGGAAACGGGCGCATGCGATGGAACTCCGGGTGGGTCAAGCCGGTGAATGATAGCGCGTCACCCATGAGCCCGCCGTCGAGGTTGTCGCAGGCGTGCGGCGGTCAGGTGCTGGCGGCGATCTCCGTGCCCAGCGCGGCGAGCCGATCACGCTGTGCCACCACCAGGCCGAGCTGGGTCAGCACCAGCCGGGCGATCTCCGGGCTGTCCGCCGCGAGTCCGGGCGAGGCGGCCGGCCCGGTCTCGTCGCCGACTGCCGCGGCGGTACCGCCGCTGGCCAGCGCGTCAGCCAGCTCATCGAGCGCCGCGACCGCCCGCGCACCGGCCTGTTCCACCGCCTCCAGCGCAGCGGGTTCGGCCAGTCGCTGGCGGTGCGCGCCCAGCGTGGAGAGATGGCCAAGCAGGGTGTGCGCCGAGGTCAGGAAACGCAGCAGTTGCTCGCCGCCCTGACGGTGGCGATCCGGTTCGCGCAGCAGGTTCGCCAGCGCGCCGCCGAGCGCCGCATGGGCGTTGTGTGCATCGCGGCGGGCGATCCGGTAGGCGAGGTCGTCGTGCCGGCCGCTGGCGTACTGCGCAATGATCCGGGCCAGGTAGCGCGCGTCGCTGCGCACGGTTTCGGCCAGCACCTGGCTCAGCTGGCGCCGATGCCAGTCGGGCAGGATGAACCAGGTCGCCAGCGCCGCGATGGCGGCGCCGATCAGGGTGTCCAGCAGGCGCGGCCACATGACCTCGTAGCCGCTGCCGAGCTGATTGAAGCACAGCACCACGAACAGGGTGATCGCGGCGGTGGCGGTGGTATAGCGGCGCTGGCGGGCGGCGAAGAAGACCACCCCGGAAAGCACCAGCAGCAACAGCTGGGCCGGGCCGAACAGCAGCAGGTGCAGCGCCGCCCAGCCGGTGACCAGGCCGGCCACGGTGCCGGCCACGCGCTGCAGCAGCCGTCGACGCGTGGCGCCGTAGCTGGGCTGGCAGATCAGCAGGGTCGTCAGCAGGATCCAGTAGCCATTCTGCGGATGCACCGCGTGCAATACGGCATAGCCCAGCAGCAGCGCGAGAGCCAGCCGCAGCGCATGCCGGAAGCGCAGCGATTGCGGGGTGAACTGGATACGGATGCGCGCCCATGCCTCGCCGAGCGAGCGCGGGCCGGGATCCTGCAGTGCGCTGTCGGCACCCGCGGCGAGCGTCGATGCCGCCGCGCCGCCGGCCAGCTGGGTCTGGATCGCCGCCATGTTGCGCAACAGCGCATCCAGCGAATGCAGCAGCGCCTGCGCGGGCGGCGCGCACTGGCCGTGCAGTGCCGCGATCGCGCTGCGCACGTCGTCCAGTGCCGCGTCCGCCGCGACGCCGGCGGGTGCCGCCACATGCAGGCGCAGGGCCTCGGCGCGGTGGCGGCAGCCGCGTGCCTGCAGCCGCAGCAGGTGCTCGCAGCGGAACAGCACGTCGCTGTGGAAAAACGCTTCGGCCAGCGCGTCATACGGGTAGTGCGACGAGCTCACCCGCTCGTGGATGTCCTGCGCCACGAAGTACAGCTGCAGTTTCTCCGCGGTGGCGCCGCGGGGACGGCGCGTGCCGATCCGGTCGATCAGTACCAGCCGGGTATCGTTCAGCGCCTGCACCACCCGTTCGTTCTGGCGGGCCAGCGCCAGCTGCAGCGCGTCGCGGTCGAGCCCGGGCAGCGGCGCGAACAGCGCGGCCTTCGCCTCCAGGTAGTCGGCCAGCGCGTCGAACAGCCGCGCCAGCGCCAGGCGGATCGCCAATTGCGGCGCCAGCACGCTCCAGGCCAGCGACAGCACGCCATACCAGGCCGCGCCCAGCAGCAGGTGCAGCGGTTGCCGCAGCAGCTCCGCCGCCGTGCGGCCGGGCAGGTCCGCGCCGATCATGGTGTACACCGACAGGATCAGCGTGGCGCCGGCGATCGTGGCGTAGCGCCCGCTCGCCGCGCCCAGCATCACCAGCGCGAACGTGGCCAGCGGCAAGGCCAGTGCGAACAGCGCCGGCCACGGCATCAGCCACTCGACCGCGAACGCGGCGAGCGCGAAACAGGCCAGGGTGATCAGCAGGGTGCCCAGGCGGTTGCGCCAGTGGTCCTCGGTTTCCGCCAGCGCGCAGGCGATCGCGCCGAGCAGAGCCGGGATCGCCTCGGCGAAGCGGCCGGTGAGCAGGCTCCAGACGACGATGCCGCCCAGCGCGAGCAGCACCCGCACGCATTCGGCAAAACGATCGGAGCCGCGCAGGCGGCGCCAGAAACAGGCGGGGGCGGAGAGGGGTTTCACGGTCACCAGCATACGTGACGGCGGTCGCCGCGAGGCAATGGACGTCCATACGAAAACGCCGGCCTGGTGGCCGGCGTTCCGTGTCGCAGTGGATAGCGTCGCTTACTGACCGCGCATGCGGCCCTGGAAGCGGGTGCCGCCGTTGCCCATGTGCGGCAGCTTGATCTTGCCGATCGCGCTGATGCGCTCCTCGGCCAGACGATCGGCGGCCAGGTAGGTCGGGATGCCTTCGGTCTTGCTGATCTCGAAGATCCGGCCCAGGTTGTAATAGATCGTGCGCATCATGCGCATCGCGCGCTCGCGGTTGTAGCCGTCGATCTCCAGCGACACGTTCATCACGCCGCCGGCGTTGACCGCATAGTCCGGTGCGTACAACACGCCGCGCTTCTGCAGCTCGTCGCCGATCTCGTCGGTGGCCAGCTGGTTGTTCGCCGCGCCGCAGATGATCTTCGCCTTGATCCGGTCGATGGTCTGCTCGTTGACCGTACCGCCCAGCGCGCATGGCGAATAGACGTCCGCATCCACATCGTAGATCTCGTCCAGGCCCACCGCCTCGCAACCCAGCTCGTCGACGCAACGCTGCACCGCGTCCTTGTTGATGTCGGTGACGAACACCTTGGCGCCCTGCTCACGCAGCAGCTTGATGAACTCGCCGCCGACATGGCCGCAGCCCTGCACCGCGTAGCTGTACTTGCCCACGTCCTCGTTGCCGTGCTTGAACTGCAGCGCGGCCATCAGGCCCTGCAGGGTGCCGTAGGCGGTGAACGGCGACGGGTCGCCCGAGCCGCCATGCACCTGGTGCACGCCGGTCACGTACTCGGTTTCGCGGAACACGTATTCCATGTCGTTGACGTCGATGCCGACGTCCTCGGCGGTGATGTAGCGGCCGTTGAGCGAGTTGACGAAACGGCCGAACGCGCGGAACAGCGCCTCGGACTTGTCCTTGCTCGGATCGCCGATGATCACCGCCTTGCCGCCGCCCAGGTTCAGGCCGGCCACCGCGTTCTTGAACGTCATGCCGCGCGACAGCCGCAGCACGTCGTTCACCGCTTCCTGCTCGGTCTTGTACGGCCACATGCGCAGACCGCCGAGCGCCGGGCCCAGCACCGTGTTGTGAATCGCGATGATGGCCTTCAGGCCGGCGTCCTTGTTGTGGCAGAACACGACTTCTTCGTGACCGGTCTTGGCGATGGTTTCAAAAATCATTGGAACGGTGACTCCGTTGATTGGCGGTGCCGGGGAGGGCATCTGCAGAGGATCGGCGGGACTTGCTGAACCCGCCTGAGTGGATGAATGAGTGGATGAACAGGCCGGATACTCTTCGCCCCGGGCAGGGCCGGGGCGAGGATTCAAGGCGCGCAGTTTAGTACGTCGTCCCCCGGCGCGGTGATGCGGTGCGTCAAGTCGCCCGCGTATGTGGTCCCGGCGAGGTGGCCAGGCCCCGCGGCACGGGGCGCCCGGTCGGGGTGGGCGGACTCAGTCGGACACCCATACCCCGACCCGCCAGTGCCAGCCGTCGGGGCGGTGTTCCCAGTGCGGGTTCACGTAGCGGTAGCCCGCGCGCACGCGCTCCCAGTGGCCGGGCACCGCGACGTAGTCGTGGCCGTTCCAGCGCCAGTAGCCGTGGGCCCACAGATAGCCCGGGCGCGGTGGCACCTGTTCCAGCATCGGCGGCGGGGGCGGCCGCGGCGCGATCACGGTGACCCGGTCCCCGGCCCTGCGATCGGGCAGCATGCGGCCGTGCACGCCGGCGGTGGCCAGCATGGCGGTGGAGAGCAGGGCAACGGCGGCGAGTCGACGACGAGTCATGCGGGCGGGAATATCCGAAGGTCGGCCGTCATCATCCCGCACGGCGCCGGCCCAGGCCAGCGCCGTGCGGGATGAACCCGTTCCGGGCTCAATGGCCCCAGTAGCCTTCACGGAAGCGCCAGCGCGGCCCGTCCTGCACCCAGTACGCCCGGTGATAGCGCAAGCCCGGGCGGGCGCGGACCCAGTAACCGCCGACCCAGACATGCCGATGCGCGCGGCCGTTCCAGCGCCAGTAGCCCGGCGCCCACACATAGCCGCGGCGTGGCGACGGTAGCCGTTCGAGGCGGGGCGGCGGTGGCGCCACGTTGATGCCGATGCCGACCGACACGTGGGTGCGGGCGGTGGCGGGGGGTGCATAGATCGTCGCGGCGAAGGTCAGGCCCAGTCCGGCCAGCAGGGCCAGCTTGAGGGGTGATCGGTTCATGGCGTTCTCCGTCAGCGCCGCGGGATGCGGCAGGCAGGAGGGAAAACGGCGGGCGCGCCGGACAGTTGACCGCGGGGCTCGCCCCGGTTCAGCTGCCGATCGGTAATCGGTGCCCGCTACATCCGGCAGTTCGGCGCGTGGCCGCTGGCGCGCGCCTGCTGGTACACCGGCAGCAGCTGTTGCGCCTGCCGCTGCAGCGTCTGCGCCCGGTTGCCCGACGAGGGGTGGGTGGACAGGAACGCCGGCGGCTTGCTGCCGCCCTGCGCGCCCATCTTCTGCCACAGCGTCACCGCCGCACGGGGATCGAAGCCGGCCTGCGCCATGTAGCGCTGGCCCAGGATGTCGGCCTCGCTTTCCTGGGTGCGCGAGAACGGCAGCAGGATGCCGACCTCGGCACCGAGGCCCAGCGCAGCGGCCGCATAACCGGTGTCGGTGCCGCGCGAGCCGGCGTAAAGGGTGCCGGCGGCCACCGCCGCCTGGGTCGCCAGGGTGTCGGACACGCGCTCGGCGCCGTGCCGCGCCACCACGTGCGACAGCTCATGGCCCAGCACCACCGCCAGCTGGTCCTGGTTGCTGGCCAGCTTGAACATGCCCCGGTTCACGCCGATCCGGCCGCCGGGCAGGGCAAACGCGTTGGCGCTGTCGTCGCCGACGATCTGCACCTCCCACGGCTGCGCATTCCACGGCGGCGGCAACACCGCGATCAGCGCGCGCGACACGCAGGTGGCGTAGGCGCGCTCGCGCGGCGCGTCGACGAACTTGCCCTGCTTGCGCATGTCGTTGAATGCGCTCAGCCCCATCTGGCTCATCTGGCCGTCCGACACCACCATCAGCTGCGAACGGCCGGTGGGCGAGGTGGCGCAAGCGCCCAGCAGCAGGGCGGCCAGCGCGATGGGCAGATGCCTGGTTTTCATGCATGCATTCCCTGGAGGGTCATGGGTCGAGCATACCCGCAGGAAATCACGCCGGCGATCAGGCGGGCCTGGATGAAATGTACGAACGATCGTGCTATTTTGTGCCGCATGACCACCGCAACCCACCCCGGCAAACGCGCGTCCACCCGCGAAACCATCCTCGACCGTGCCTATGAGCTGGCCCGCAGCGAGGGGCTGGAAGGCCTGTCGATCGGCAACCTGGCGACGGCCGTGGGCATGTCCAAGAGCGGCGTATTCGCGCATTTCGGCTCGCGCGAGGACCTGCAACTGGCCGTGCTCGACAGCGGCAGCCAGCGCTTCACTGCCCAGGTGCTGTTGCCGGCGCTGAGACAGCCGCGCGGCTTGCCGCGCCTGCGCGCGATCGTGGCGAACTGGTTCGAATGGAATCGCGAGTACCAGAGCGGCTGCGTGCTGCTGTCCGCTGCCAGCGAGTACGACGGTCGCGACGGCGCGCTGCACGACGGCGTGGTGGCGCAGCAGGCCGGTTGGCGCGACCAGCTGCAGAAGGCGATCGGCCAGGCCGTGCGCGAAGGTCATCTGGGCGCCGGCACCGACGTCGCCCAGCTCGCGTTCGAGATCTACGCGCTGATGCTCGGCCTGCACCACGACGCCGGGCTGTTCGGATTCGACGAGGCCGGCCGCCGCACCACGGCGGCCTTCGAGCGCCTGTGGCGCAGCTGGCAAACCTGAGGTAGTCCCCATGTCCTCCAAATCTTCCACCGCCACCGGCCAGCCCGACCTGGCCACCCGCCTCAGGCTCGGCGCGCTGCGCGCCAGCTTCGCGCTGGGCAGCCGGCTGGCGCCCCGGCGCACCGTCAACCGGGCCGCGCGGCTGTTCGCCACGCCGTTCGCCAGCAGCCGCAGCCGGGCGCAGGCCGCGCAGGGCGATGCCGACATGCGGCGCGGCGAGCTGCGGGTCCACGGCGAAGCCATCGCCACCTATGTGTGGGGCGATCCGTCGCGCCAGCCCTATGTGCTGCTGGCGCATGGCTGGTCCAGCTTCGGCCTGCGCTTCCTGCCGTGGGTGGCGAAGCTGCGCGCGCTGGGCTATGCCGTGGTCACGTTCGACCAGCCCGGCCACGGCCACAGCAGCGGCAAGCTGTGCACCCTGCCGGAATTCACCGCCACGATCCGCGCGGTCGGCGAACACTACGGCGAGGCCGCGCTGGCGATCGGCCACTCGCTGGGCGGCGCCGCGCTGACCTTGGCGCAGGGCGAAAGCTGGCGCGCACGCCGGTTGATCCTGGTCGCACCGGCGGTCGACATGGCCGCCGCGGCCGGCCGCTTCTTCCGCTTCGTGCGCCTGGCCGAGTACCTGCGCCAGCCGTTCTATGCCTGGCTGCTGCGCCGCACCGGCGTGCCGATCGAGCAACTGCAGGTGCAGCGGCATCTGCCCGCGCTGGGCGCGCCCGGCCTGATCGTGCACGACCTCGACGACGCCGACGTGCCGTGGGGCGAAGGCGAACGCTATGCGCAGTACTGGCCCGGCGCGCGCCTGTTCACCACGCAGGGGCTGGGCCATCGCAAGGTGCTCGACGCACCCGAAACGATCGAGGCCGCGCTGGCCTTCCTGCGCGACGAGCCGGTCGGCACGCGCGTGATCGGCAGCGCCGATCTGGCGCGCTGCCTGTAGTCGCCGTACGCCGAGGTACGCGGCCGCTCCAAGCGTTCGAGGGCGAACCCCACTAGAATCGGGGGGTTCAAGCACACGATGTCCGGAGTTGCCATGAGTTCCCCCGCCAAGCACGTCCCCGCCGCCACCGCGCCCGCCGAAACCACCCCGCTGCGCTTCGTCACCGCGGCCAGCCTGTTCGACGGCCACGACGCGGCGATCAACATCATGCGGCGGATCATCCAGGCGCAGGGCGCCGAAGTGATCCACCTCGGCCACAACCGCTCGGTCGAGGACGTGGTGCGCGCCGCGCTGCAGGAAGACGCCGACGCCATCGCGCTGTCAGCTCCTACCAGGGCGGCCACGTCGAGTACTTCAAGTACATGGTCGACATGCTGCGCGAGCGCGGCGCCGGCCACATCCGCGTGTTCGGCGGCGGCGGCGGCACCATCACGCCGGAGGAGATCCGCGAGCTCGAGGCCTACGGCGTCGAGCGCATCTACCATCCCAACGACGGCATGAAGCTCGGCCTCGCCGAGATGATCGAGGACGTGATGCAGCGCGCCCGCGCCGGCGCGGCCAAGCGCGCCCAGGCGGAAGCCGCCGCCGTGCCCGCGGTCGACATCGACGACGAGATCTCGATCGGCCACATGCTCTCGGCGATCGAGGAAAGCCACTTCGGCGACGGCGAACTGGCGCGCCTGCGCAAGGAGTGGAAACTCGCCGGCAAGCACACCCCCGTGCTCGGCCTCACCGGCACCGGCGGCGCCGGCAAGTCGTCGGTGGTCGACGAACTGCTGCTGCGCTTCCTGCACGCGTTCCCGGCCATGCGCATCGCCGTGCTGGCGGTCGACCCGACCCGGCGCCGTTCCGGCGGCGCCCTGCTGGGCGACCGCATCCGCATGAACTCCCTGCGCAGCCATCGCGTCTACATGCGCTCGATGGCCACCCGCCGCCAGCACGCCGCCACCAGCATCGTGCTGCACGACTGCATCGACTTCCTCAAGAGCCAGCCCTACGACCTGGTGATCGTCGAGACCGCCGGCATCGGCCAGAGCGATTCGGAGATCGTCGACCTGGTCGACTTCCCGGTCTACGTGATGACCAGCGACTACGGCGCCGCCAGCCAGCTGGAGAAGATCGACATGATCGACTTCGCCGAACTGGTGATCCTCAACAAGTTCGACAAGCGCGGCGCCGAGGACGCGCTGCGCGACGTGCGCAAGCAGTGGAAGCGCAACCGCACCGCGTTCAACGTCAAGGACGAGGACGTGCCGGCGTACCCCACCATCGCCAGCCAATTCAACGACCCCGGCGTCAGCTGGATGTTCGCCAACCTGTGCCGGCTGATGCGCGACAAGCTCGGCCTGCCGGCGGACCAGTGGAACCCGCAGTTCCACACCGCGCAGCAGTCGCCGCGCGCCACCGTGCTGATCCCCGGCGCCCGCGTGCGCTACCTCGCCGAAATCGCCGAGCAGGGCCGCGCGATCAACCGCAGCATCGAGAGCCAGGCCGAATACGCCAGCAAGGCGCAGCACTACTACGAGTCGCTGAAGGAACTGGAAGACCCCCAGCTGCCGCGCCCGCTGGAGCTGTACCGCCAGGCCGATTTGCATCCCTCTCCCTCTGGCGACCGTGAGGGAGTCCCCTTGCGGGTGAGAGGGACCGAGGGTGAGGGTACGCCCGGAGCGGAAAGCTCCGCGCAAGCCCCGCACCCTCACCCCCAACCCCTCTCCCGGGGGGAGAGGGGAGCAAGCGTCGACCGCTCCCTGCTTCTGCTGCGCCAGCGCTACAACGCCGCGCTGAAGGAACTCAGCCACGAGGCGATCCAGCAGCTGCGCGAGTGGCCGGCGCTGTACAAGTCGGTCACCGACGACGTCACCCAGTACAAGGTGCGCGACAAGGTGATCAAGGTCGAGAACTACCGCGACTCGCTCAGCCACCAGAAGATTCCGAAAGTCGCGCCGCCGAAGACCAAGGACTGGGGCGACCTGCTCAGCTTCCTCGGCCGCGAGAACCTGCCGGGCCACTACCCCTACACCGGCGGCGTCTACCCGTACCGCCGCAGCGGCGAAGACCCCACCCGCATGTTCGCCGGCGAAGGCACGCCCGAGCGCACCAACCGCCGCTTCCATTACCTCAGCCAGGGCGGCGCCGCCACGCGGCTGTCCACCGCGTTCGACTCGGTCACCCTGTACGGCGAAGACCCGGCCCCGCGCCCGGACATCTACGGCAAGATCGGCAACTCCGGCGTCAACATCGCCACCCTGGACGACATGAAGAAGCTGTACTCCGGCTTCGACCTCAGCGCGCCCAGCACCTCGGTCTCGATGACCATCAACGGCCCCGCGCCGATGATCCTGGCGATGTTCATGAACACCGCCATCGACCAGAACGTCGAGAAGTACCTGCGCGAGGACGACGCCCGCTGGGCCGCCGCCGAAAAGAAGATCGCCGCGCTGTACAAGAACGTGCCGCGCCCGCAATACCTGGGTGAACTGCCCGCCGGCAACGACGGCCTCGGCCTGGGCCTGCTCGGCGTCTCCGGCGACGAGCTGGTCGATGCCGAGACCTACGCGCGGATCAAGGCCGACACCCTGACCAAGGTGCGCGGCACCGTGCAGGCCGACATCTTCAAGGAGGACCAGGCGCAGAACACCTGCATCTTCTCCACCGAATTCGCGCTGCGCATGATGGGCGACATCCAGCAGTACTTCGTCGACCACAAGGTGCGCAACTTCTACTCGGTCAGCATCAGCGGGTATCACATCGCCGAAGCCGGGGCCAACCCGATCAGCCAGCTCGCCTTCACCCTCAGCAACGGCTTCACCATCGTCGAGTACTACCTCGCCCGCGGCATGAGCGTGGACGACTTCGCGCCCAACCTCAGCTTCTTCTTCTCCAACGGCATGGACCCGGAGTACACCGTCATCGGCCGCGTCGCCCGCCGCATCTGGGCCCGCGCCATGCGCGAGCGCTACGGCGCCAGCGCCCGCAGCCAGATGATGAAGTACCACATCCAGACCTCAGGCCGCTCGCTGCACGCGCAGGAGATCCAGTTCAACGACATCCGCACCACCTTGCAGGCGATGTACGCGCTGTTCGACAACTGCAACTCGCTGCACACCAACGCCTACGACGAGGCGATCACCACGCCGACCGAAGAAAGCGTGCGCCGCGCCGTGGCGATCCAGATGATCATCAACAAGGAGCTCGGGCTGAACTTCAACGAGAACCCGTGGCAGGGGAGCTACGTCGTCGACACGCTGACCGACCTGGTCGAGGAGGCGGTGTACAAGGAGTTCGAGGCGATCAGCGAGCGGGGCGGGGTGCTTGGCGCGATGGACACGATGTACCAGCGCGGCAAGATCCAGGACGAGTCGATGTATTACGAGCACAAGAAGCATGATGGGTCGTTGCCGTTGATTGGGGTCAACACGTTCTTGCCGAAGGATCATGCGGGGGAGATTGCTACGGAGATCGAGTTGATTCGGTCGACGGAGGAGGAGAAGGGGGCGCAGATTGCTAATGTTCGGAGCTATGGGGAGGCGCGGAACTCGCTGGCTGCCGATAGTCTCAAGGTGTTGCAGGGGACGGCGCGGGAGCGTAGGAATGTGTTTGAGCAGTTGATTGAGGCGGTGAAGTACAACTCGTTGGGGCAGATTTAGCCATGCGCTGTATGAGGTGGGGGGGGAGTATCGGAGGAATATGTAGGGTCTGATAGCCCGATGGCCTTTACGAGTTCAATCCGCAGGTTATCTACCGAATACGCTCGCTGACTCTTACCGGTGCCTACAATTTTGCATGCGGACAACAAAAATGCTGTAAATCGGAGACACATTTTTCGTCGACAATTATTTTTTTTTGTGAGTCAATTTCATAGAAAATCGTACGACAAAGGATTGGGACGAAAATGAATAACCAAATACTACAGTCAATAAAAAACGGCGAGTTGGTGCTCTTCCTTGGTGCTGGCGCCTCATTTGGTCGCAAGACAAAAAATGGCGATCCCTTATTGATGCCTTCGGATTTAGCGCGGATCTTGGCGGAATGCGGCACAATTTCCCTATTTAGATGAGCCGCTGGATGTTCGTGCTCGATGAAGCGGTGCGAGAGCAACTAGGCGTGAAGCTCGACGACATCCTTGAAAAGCGGTTCAGACACACCAGGCCGTCAGATTCGTACGAAATTTTAGCAAGATACTCATGGCGTCGAATCTATACGCTAAATATAGATGACGCTTTGGATGGCGCGCTGTCTAAAAATAGCCTGCAACTCATCAACAAACGTATGCGGTTTGATCCAGTCGTTGATCGAGATCGATTCTTTGAAGAGCTTGACTTCATTAAACTAAATGGGTCGGCGGACAGATTAAGCGACGGCTTGATCTTTTCCCCTTCAGAATACGCAAAATCCTCATCAGATAATTTACCATGGTATTCGCAGTGCGCTTCCGACTTTGTTAGATCATCTATACTCTTCGTGGGGACAAGCTTAAGCGAGCCGCTCCTTAAGTTCCACGTAGAGCGATATCAAAGACTCAATTCGACTCCTCTGGGCGTTAGTTATTTAATAGCGAAATCAGCCACACCAATACAAATTCAAAGTCTTAAAAAATACAAGGTTGAGTTCATTCAAGGAACTATGGATGAGTTCGTCAACTGGCTTCAACAAGAAATGCCTGATCCGCTGTCTCCTCGAGATCTCGCGTTAGAAAGCATTCCTCAGTTACGCGCCTTTATCAATTCAACCAACAAACCACATCGTGCCAGTCTCTTCGAGCATGTTCTTCCGGTAACGCCTGACAACCTTCCCGCTCCCGCTGAAATCGCTACCGGAGCGATTGGGGATTTCTACAAGGGATTCAAGCCTGTTTGGCAGGATATAGTCGGAGGAGGTTCCGGCTCAGCTTGATGTGCTAAATAACATAATCGTCGAGGTTACAAATGCCATTGCCAGATCGGCCAATTTCCTCCCATCATTGGTCCTGCCGGATCTGGTAAAACAACCACGTTGATGCAGGTGGCTTGGCATTTCGGGAGAAAATTGGATGCCGACATTGATGTATATTTTTTGGATGCCGTTCCTAACTCTCTTATTGAGACGCTGACTGCAATTGAGGTTGAGTCAAAATCAGGCATCGTTTTGATCATCATCGACGATATCGAATTTTTTACGGATAGCCTTGAGCATGCTTTAAAATCTGGTCGCTTGACGAAAACTCTTATTCTTGGTGCTGAGAGACAGAATATTTGGAGTAGGCGAGCAAAGAATGCTTTGGACGGAATGTATGAGAAGCCCCTTGTCATAAACAATTTCTCAGAGGGCGATGCTTTAAAGATACTAGATAGGTTAGAGCGCTTCGGGTCATGGACGCGCCTTGGAAAAATGAAGCCGGCGGATCGCTTGAAGGAGCTTATCGAAGATCAAGGAAGCAGTTGCTCATTGCTCTTCTTGAAGCGACTTTGGGTCGTGGATTTGAGCAGAAAATAATCGAGGACTAATATCGACAATTGTGTCCGCAGATGAACGGATATTTTTGGTTTGTGTGGCTATTGCTACCGATTCGCCGTTGTGATTTGCGAGTGAGTCTCCTTGATAGGGCTCTTGATAAGATTGGCATATTATCCAACGCGAGCACGATTGCAGCGAATCTGATAGGTATTGTTCATCTGCGGGACAGTGGGTTGACAGCGCGACATCCCGTTTACGCTTCAGATTTTTGCTGAAGCGCGTTCAGTCGATCCTTCTATCGCCTCAAAGGCAATCACTGGCCTACTTGAGGCGTTTGCTGACTTTAAAGCACCCGTTATACAAAATATTCCAAAGAGCGATTCTGTTCTATACAAAGGTATTATGATTCATCGCTTCTGTATGAGCTCTTGAATGGCAAGAAGAATCTGATAATTCCGCTCTATAAGGGTCTGGAAAAGCGGTTTGAGAGTGACGGTCTCTTCTGGTTGCAGTATGGATTATCGCTGAGGGACTTCGATGAACCAGAGGAGGCGTTGGAGAAATTAAGGATCGCAGTTGAAGCCATACCCCATGCCTCATACTGAACATGCGCTCGCACAGCAGCTTCTGCAGGTTGCGGTTGTGGCTCTGGATTCGGTCACAGCACTTTCGCTTGCTGATGAGGCTAAGGTTATTCTGAATAGGCTGGACGACATAATTGATAGTGATGATACGTATCCTATTGTTACTCTCGCGGAGGGCTATACCAGCGTCTTACGGCGCCACGATTCGGATGAAGCTGCAAGGAGTTTCGCTCGCTCGTTTGCAATAATTTTGGGGCAGCGAGTTAAGGAAGCACCTGAGCGAGAGCGGTTAAAAATTGCGTACGAGCGCCTCTTCACATTTGCAGCGACGGGTGTCTACAGGGAGGAACCGAAGCGTCTGTTTGGTCAGTAAGAAATAAAAACAGGGGTCAGAGTGCACTTTCTCTGAGCATGTAACCGGGTAGAGCCCCTTACGGTCAGAACAGGGGTCAGAGTGCACTTTCTCTGAGCATGTAACCGGGTCAGAGCCCCTTACCGACAAAAAGGGGACGGAAAAAAGGGACGGAGGAAGTTAAATCCCTTGGCCTCGGTTTCGCTCTGTCGGCCGCCCGGGACGTCGCACGCTCACCGGTCGACCCAGGGTCTTTTCTGCCATGGCCTGAAAGCGTTTGCTGCCAAAGGCACGCTCTTGCTGAAGGTGTTGACGAATGGCGATCAGCTCGTCGTCGCTGACGCCTTGTTCTAGCCAAGCTCGATAGGCCGCGGCGCGCATCAGTCGTGTATCTCCCATCTCAATGAAACAGGCATGCGGTGTGACCAGTGAATCCTCGCAAAGGGCCAGATTCGCGTGCACGCTGGACCAGTGGTGATGTTCTGGCTTCTCGACCATCGCGGCACGCACCGGGTTGAGCTCGATATACCGATACGCGGTGAGCAGGTAGCGGTCCGAGTCGACCAGACAGGATTTGAAGCGACCTTCCCACAGCGTTCCGGTGCGTCGATGGCGTCGGTTGAATCCGGTGACGTAAGCCTGACCCAGTTGGCGCATGGCCAGCGACACTTTTCCCGATTCGTCGGAACTGAGAGCAGGTGCACGTGGTTGCCCATCAGCACGTAGGCGTGAATCTGCAGGGCGTGGCTCGCTGCGCTCTCGCCCAACAAACGGAGATAGTGGCGGCGGTCGTCGTCATCCAGAAAGATGGCGCATCGATTGACGCCGCGCTGCGTGATGTGGAGTGGCACTCCAGGGATTTCCAGACGAGCTTGGCGAGGCATGTGCGGGGCCGGAGAAGGGAGCGCTCCAGTGTCTACACGCAGTGCCGCGGATCGCATCGGCCTGATGAGATGCCGTGGGTAGGCGCAGGCCGGATCAGGAGGTCGTTTAACTTCCTCCGTCCCGGTTTCTGGATCGCCGTGGTGTTGACCAGGTGCACGGCATAGCCGTGATCCATCAGTCCATCGACCAGCCAATACCAGTTGTACGTGGACTCCACCGCCCGCCGACCAGCTCGTCCCGGTACGGTGCAAGATCGTTGAGCAGGCGCGGCAAATCGTGGGGTCGTCGACACCGCAGCACCGGCTTGCCGTCGCCATCCATGACGGCCAACACGCTGTTGCTGGAATGCAGATCGATGGCTGCGTAAAGTGACATGGCTGCCTCCTGTCGCGGGGCGACGTTGAAACCGTGGTAGTTCCAACGTACCGCCAAGCGCAGGAGGCGACGACATGAGTCTTCAGGTTCACTTACGTTCGTTTGAATTGTCGCAGGTTGGGCGATGTGCGGGCCTGACGCCGGCAAAGCGTTGGGTCTTGGCTTCGACCATCGCGCGAAAAAGTCATCGCGGCCCAAGGCGCGTTGTTGTTGGAGAAAAAATGGTGACACCTTTTACCTCTTCTCGGGATAATGGCTAAGAGACCCACGGCAGGCAAGGCGACGGATATGGACCACGGCATGAAGCTTTTTCTCGCAATGTTCTGGGGTGTGATTGCCTTTGGAAAAAACGGGGTCAGGTTCACTTACAGTCGTTTGAATTGCAAGCTAAGCGGGTCAGAGCCCCTTTAAAGCTCATCTGAAGTGGCTCTGACCAGCTTTTGTTGGCTGGTTGTTCCAGTGACATCGGCGTGGACTGAAAGCAAGGACGAGGTTTCAACAAGCTGGGGGGAAGGGATGTATTCACGACAGGACTTTATCGAGCGGTTCAGGGACATGGAAACCGCTACATTGCTGCACAGACTTGCGACGCGTGAGCTGGCGGATGAGGCCAAGGATGCGATCTATCAGGTTCTCCACGAGCGTGGTGTACCAACGGAGTCCTTGAACGGGGTTCGACCGGATATTCCGGAACATGAGATCGCCCAATATGCACAAGCGATCAAGCGCGGCCCTTGTCCGCGTTGCCTTGGCAGGGAATCCGGCGTCGAGGTGCGCGAATCGTATTGGGTATGGTCGGCGTTGGTCCTCACGATATGGCAGACCAAGCGTGCAGCCTGCTGCAGGAAGTGCGGCGTGCGTGAGAACTGGAATGCGCTTGGGTTCTGCGTTGGGCTGGGATGGTGGGGGATCCCTGCTGGGATTCTCGTCACGCCCTACCAGATCGTGCGGAACCTTCTGGCCATCGCAAGCAGGCATGATAGAGCTGAGCCGTCAAAGGCGTTGCTGGCTCTCGCGAAGGGGAGTCTGCTTGCACAGCGGCAACTGGAGCTCGAACGCATGGCCACGGGTAGCTAAAAATTAATGGGGACGTGGCGAAATAAATTTCGGTGGTCGCTTGCCAGTACGGGTAGATTGCCTGGGCTGAATTTGCCACGCACCCTTTGTTCCTAGATTTCCCGTCCCCCCTTGAATTGCTAAAATGGAACGAGTGTTGAGGTCACATGAGTAAGCCTGGAAGGCGGCGTAAGAGGCCGAGACCTGCGGAAGGCAAGCCCCAAGGGTATGTTTCAACCGGCTCTTGGTGGCAGGATCTTTGTTACTTCTTGCCGCGCAACTGGCGTTCGCATGCGGTACTCGCCGCAATCATGACGCTGTTGTTTGTCTTGCCTATCTGCTTGCACGTACTGCCCTTGCGCGCTCAGGGCAGGGAAATCGTTGCTCATGTCCTGAACGTTCGCCATGGATACAAGAGTTGCTCCTACTCCTACGCCTATGAGGTGAGTGGGCATACGTACCAAGGCTCAGAGATTACGTGCGGTGCGTGCCGAACACTTGATGGCAAGCTGATCGCTGGAGCATCGATCGTTGTCGTGTACGATCCCGGTCAGCCTTCACGCAGCATCGGGGGGCCGATCAGCGAGTGGGATAAACTGACATTGCGCATGCTTGTCCTCGTTCCCTGCTTGGCGCTTCTTTTGTTGTTCGGGGGCTTTATTAAATGGCGGCGGGCAGAAATTAGAATTAAAGGGAATTAAAGGGGCGTGGTAAATTGAATCTGGTTAGTCGAGTGGATGAACGAAGTGAGCCGATGAACTCAATGAGCTATGTGCGCTTTGTTATCCGGATCTCCATGCATTGCTTGCAAGAGATAATTTCATCATGAAGTCCGTCAGAAAACCTCCTTTTACGATTGTTCCTGTGGCAGGCATTTGTCTGATATTATTTTCAAGTATGGTTGATGAATATTTGCAGGTGAAGTGGGTCTTTTATCTAATGGTTGGCCTTGGTTTTGCTCTCTTTTTGTCGTGCGCTCCTGGGATGTACAAAGAGATGAATCGCAAATATCTGGCTGGCCTCGAGGATGCGAGGAAGAAGAAGGAATAAAGAGGGAAAAAAGGGGAAAAAAGGGGTCAGGTTCATTTTTTCGAGGGGTTGGATGGCTTTCGGGGCCGTCCGCGGGGTCTGACGCCTGCGGCTCGCTGGGTTAGTTCTTCGATCTGCTGACGGAAGCGTTCGCTGCCCCAGGCGCGCTGTTGCTGGGTGTGTTGGCGCAGGGCGGTGAGCTGGGGTTCGTCCAGGTGCTCGCGGATCAGTTCGCGATAGGCCGTTTGGCGCGCGGCAGGATCGGATCCCAGGTTGAGGTATTGCTGGTGCGGGGTGATCAGTGGATGCAGCTGTCCCCATGCGTTGTGCGCGTAGCTCGACCATGGGTATTCCCCGGGCGTGATAGTCATGCCGGCGCGGACCGGGTTGAGTTCGACGTAGCGATAGCAGGCCATCAGATAGCGCTCCGAGTCGATGAGTGCGGCCTTGAATCGGCCCTCCCACAGCGTGCCGGTGCGCCGGTAGCGTGCGTTGAAACTGCCGACGTAGCGGCGGCCGATCGCCTGCATCAGGCGGGAGACTGCGCCCACGCAGGAAGGCGTCAGCAGCAAGTGGACATGGTTGGTCATCAGCACGAAGGCGTGGACGGCGCAGTCATGCTTCAGCGCCGCTTCGCGTAGTTCCTGCAGGTATTGCCCGTAGTCGACATCGGCGGCGAAACAAGCCTGGCGATCATTGCCGCGTTGTACAACGTGCTGCGGAATTCCAGCTAGATCGAGTCGTGGCTGTCTGGCCATGGCGGGCGCACCCTGCGATGAGTTGGCTCAGCATGGCAAGGGCATCATCGCGCAACTGTCATTCGAGGCCGGCATGTACAGGGCTTCGTGCCTCGTCGAGCTGTAGGTAAATGAACCTGACCCCTTTTTCCTTTAACGCAGGCTCTCAGCGTGGATAATGTTGTGTCAGGGCAAGTTCCGGCGGAAGACAGGGGGCAGAGTGCGCTTTTCAACGAGGTTTCTTCTGAGCGTGCTGCCGGGACGTTTCACGATCCCGGTCAGAAAGTGCATCGTGAGCCGTGTTTCGGGCGGCGGAGGGTGAGCGCCGGAATGAGTCGACGCCGACGGAGGGTTGCTCAGGCCTTGTGCCTGGTCGCGATGGCGCTCATTGCTGCAAGTGCGATGTCGCAAGACCGCGCTCAGCCCGATGACGCGGCTGCCATGCTTACGCGAGATGCGAAAATCTATGTCAATCACGACGGTTCGTTGGATGTCACCGAGACCACGCAGGTCAACGCGGCGGCCCCATTGAGCTTCCATCGCGACCTGGCATTTCCGGGCCGCAAGCTCAAGCCCAGCGATGTGTTCGTGATGGGCGCCAGTGAAAACGACGAAGGGGTGAATCTCAAGGTGGTGCCGTTGGGCGACGGCGTGCGCATCCTCGCGGAGCGGACGCGCCGCACGGGGCCGCGGAAATTCGAAATGAATTACCGGGTCCTTTACGTGCCCGTCGCTGACGGCGAGCTCGACTGGCCAGTGACGTTGGCCAGCAATCGACTGCCGCTGCGACACGCCAGCTTGCGCGTAACGCTGCCGGAGGCAACACCGTCGAACCGGATCCAGCCGCAATTCGAACTCGATAGCACGCAAGTCTGGGAGGGAGAGCATCACGTCACTGGAACCAGGGTGTATTTCGACTGGCCCGGTGGCGTCGAACCAGGACAGGCGCTGGGCGCTGTGATCACCTTCCCGAAGATTGTTGCGCCCAGACGGTTTGATCCGCCGAAAGGGCCGGCCTGGATGTTCAATGGACCGTTGTGGTTGGCGCTGCTGGCGCTGTACTACCTCGCGGTCAAAATGATTTTCACCGGCGGTGGTGAGGGAAAGCCGGTGATCGTGGAGTACGAAGCGCCGCCGGGTTGGTCCGCCGGCGCCGTGCGGCTGTTGTGGCACGGCAGCTGGGATCGCGAATGCTTTGCCACCGGATTGCTCGGCATCGCAGCCAAGGGCGGGCTCACGCTCGGCAAGCAGGCGGACGGTACCTGGGTGGCAACGCGCACGGGCGACGACCACATTCCGGCCTTGACGGCAGACGAACGCACACTGCGCTCGGCGCTGTTCACATTTGGCCACGTGGTGCCTTTCTCGGGCGCCAAGGCTGACACCACCGAGCTTGCCGAGCTGGCTTTCCGGCGGGTGCTGGAGGCGCGCTGCATGGGCGAGCAACCCAGTGATCCCGCCATGCTGCTGATCCCTGGCTGGCTGATCTCGCTAACCGGGGCAACGCTGCTTCTCTTTGGCCACGACAGTCGCCTCGCGTTGCTGGGCGAGATTTTTGTCCCCAGCGTTATCGCCTTGCTCGCATTGGCGGTCGTCATGGAAGTCATTCCGCGCGCGGTCCTGCGTGCGTTACGCGCACAGACGTACTTCGTAGTCGCGATCTGCGTGGCCGGTCTGCTGGGCGGCGGCGGCCCTGCGCATTGGTTGGCCGGCACCGCGTTGCTGGCCGGCCAGCTCGCCGCGAGCTGGTGGCTGCCGCGCCAGTCGCCGAGCGACACGTCGTTGCTGCGCAAGCTGCGCGGCTTCCGCTGGTATCTCGACACGGCCGAACAGCCAGAAATGGAAGCGTGCTACAAGCCGTCGCTGCACCCCGAACTGCAGGCCAGCCTGCTGCCGTATGCGATGGCGTTGGACGTGGAAGTGACATGGAATGCCCACTTCGAGCACGCGCTCGCGAAGGCAGCAGGGCAAGGGGATTTCATCGCCAGTCTCAACCCCGACCATGACCAGGCCGCGCTCGATCTGCTGGCCTTCGCGCAGTCAATGGCGCGAAAGGTCGCGGGCTAAGCGGGCCAGAGCCACTTGTCAGGAAGGTTTGGTCGGGCTGACGCGGGCAGGGCGCAAGCCTGGGCGGCCGGTACTCGGCACGGCGCGATGCCAGCACAAGATCGAGAGAGAGAGAGTGGCCGTTGCGCCAGCGTCCGTGCCGTGCACCGCCAAGCCGCAGATGGAACGGGCTTTGACCCGCTCCAGTTTCCACCGGGCTCCCGGAACGTTTATTCTGTCGTCTGGTTTGTTCTGTCGCGCGTTACCAAGTTCACCGGCTGGCATGCCCACGTCCACGGCGTCCGCAGCCACCGGCATAGGGAAGGGGGTCACTTGATCTATTACGCCACCGGCCTGGTGCTCGTCGTGGGCGCGGTCTGGCTGTTCAATCGGCTGGTTCGCCGACGCAACCAGGTGCGCAATGCCTGGAGCGACGTCGACGTGCAGTTGCAGCGCCGCCACGACCTGGTGCCGATGCTGGTCGAATCCGTCAAAGGTTACGCCAGCCACGAACAGCAACTGCTGGAGAGCATCGCCACCGAGCGCAGTGCCGCACTCCACGCCAGCAGCGTGGCGCAGCGCATGGGACCCGAGGTTGCACTCGGACAGCACCTGGACCGGTTGATCGCCCTGGGTGAGGCTTATCCGGCACTCAAGGCCAGCGGCAATTTCATCCAGCTCTCCACCCAGTTGGTGGAGATCGAAGACGGCCTGCAGCACGCGCGACGCTTCTACAACGGCTCGGTGCGCGAATACAACACCGCACTGGAAACCTTTCCGGCCGTGCTGGTCGCCAGGAAGTTCGCATTCAAGCCGGCCGAATATTTTGCAGCCGCTGCGGATGCCCGTCGCCCTGTCGGTGTGGATCTCGGGGAGGCCGCATAAAAGCAGGGGTCAGTAAAACCCCGGTCAAAGTCTGAAGTCCGTAACCGGGTCAGAGCCCCTTACGAGGTAGGTTTGGTCGGGCTGACGTGGGGACGAGGGAAGCCTGATAGGCGGGGCGGCGACGGGTTGGCAGGCTGACGTGGTGTTTGCCACGGAGAAGCCGGATGCCTCGCCAACCCAGGCCAGATCTCGCGGACGTACCGCAGCATGTCGTGCAGCGAGGGAACGATCGACAGCCTTGTTTCTACGTGGAGGACGACTATCGCCGTTACCTCGCCGGGTTGCGGGAGTCCGCCATCCGTTACGGCTGTGTGGTGCACGCGTATGTGTTGATGACCAATCACGTGCATTTGCTGGTGACGCCCTCATCAGCTGGCGCGGTGTCGCGGATGATGCAGTGGCTCGGTCGGCAATACGTGGGTTACATCAACGGACGGTATCGACGAACCGGCACGTTGTGGGAAGGCCGCTACAAGTCCTGTCTGGTCGATACCGAGCGCTACCTGCTTGCCTGTTATCGCTATATCGAGTTGAACCCGGTCCGTGCCGCCATGGTGGCTGACCCGGGGAATTATGCGTGGTCGAGCTATCGCGCCAATGCGCAATTGCTGCCAGACACGGTGGTGGTCCCACACGCGGAATACCTGCGTCTTGGCGGTAATGCGGCGGAACGTTGCGTTGCCTATCGAGCACTATTCAAGGAAGCATTGAGCGCGGATCGCCTGGCCGAGATTCGTGCCTATGTCCAACAGCAACGCGTGCTCGGTACACCGCGATTTCAGCGCGAGATCGAGGCGATGATTGGCCGTTGCGCCAACGTCCGCCCTGCGCACCGCCCGAGACGCAGCAGTGAATCTGCCGGAACGGGCTCTGACCCGCTTTAGTTGTTTCCAAGAAGCTCGACCAGCCGCGACTCGCAGGGGGAGAGGTCGTGCCCCCGTCGTTGCGAGATCACGAACGTGAGCGGACCGAGGTGCCAGGCGCGGCGTTCAAGTTCGACGAGCTCGCCGCTCGCCAGATCCTCGCCGACGAGGTGTCGCGGCATGTGCCCCCAGCCGAGACCGGCCTTGAGTAGATCACGCTTGGCGCCGAGATCATTGACCAGCCACTGGCGCTTGCCGGCGACTCCCTGTTGGGTCTTTTCCGCTTCAGGCTGGTTGTCCGTGACGACGATCTGGACATGTCGACCAAACTCGTCCACCGGTATGGGTTTCGGTGCCGAAGCGAGCGGATGGGATGACGCGCATACCGTCACCATCTCGGTCTCGCACAGCCAGTGGCGTTCCATGGCATCCGGGCTCACCTCCGGCACATTCTGCACCGTGACGGCCAGCGCACACACCTTTTCGAGCACCAGTCTCTCGCCGCCTTGCATGGTCGTGATGCGCAGGTTGATCGCGGCGGTGGGGAACTCCGCTTGCAGCGTCCGCAAACAGTCGATCAGGTGGGCGCGCGGGAAGTAGACATCGACCGCCACGGAAAGCTGGGGCGCCCCGGCTCGGGCGATCGAGCCGGCGCGGGTCTTCATTTCTTCCGTGCGTGAGATCACCGCGCGCGCGTCCGGCAACAGGCTGCGTCCCGCCGCGAGTGAGCTGTGCCTTGCGGGTGTCGCGATCGAACAACGCGACATCGAAAGCGCTTTCCAGCGCCTTGATCGCATGGCTGATGGCCGACTGCGCGCGGCCGAGTTTCCGCGCCGCACCCGAGAAGCTTCCCTGATCGCATACCGCAACGAACGCACGCAGCTGGTTGATGGTGACGTTGTCGAGCATGTGTATCCAAAAACTAGATCGAATTAAGCAATGTTTCGTCAATTGTCCTGATGCGTCAAGCGACCCATCTTTGTTTCGACCTTAAACAAAGAACAAAGGATGCATGACATGAACAGACTGGATGGAAAGACCGCCGTGATCACCGGTGGCGCTACCGGCATCGGCCGCGCCGCAGCAAAGCGCTTCATCGAGGAGGGCGCCTTCGTCTTCATCTTCGGCCGCCGGCAGGAAGTGCTCGACGCCGCGGTGGCCGAGCTCGGGCCCCAGGCCCGCGCGGTGCAGGGCTCGGTCTCCGATGAGGCCGACCTCGACCGACTCTACGCGGCGGTGAAGGCCGAGCGTGGGAGCCTCGACATCGTCTTCGCCAATGCCGGCGCGGGAAGCCTGCTTGCACTCGGCAAGATTACCGCCGAACACATCGACGAAATCTTCGACACCAACCTGAAGGGCACGATCTTCACGGTCCAGCAAGCGCTGCCGCTGATGGGCGAGGGCGGTTCGATCATCCTGACCGGGTCGAGCGCCGGCACCACGGGCGCCCCGGCATTCAGCGTCTACAGCGCGAGCAAGGCGGCAGTGCGCAACCTCGCGCGTACCTGGGCGGAGGACCTGAAGGGTACCGGCATCCGGGTCAACGTGTTGTCCCCCGGGCCAACGGCGACCGAACTGGCGAAGGAAGCGGTGGGCGAGGAGGGCATGAAGGTCTTCGCCTCGATGAATCCGCTCCAGCGCATGGCCGATCCAGAAGAGATCGGAGCGGCGGCTGCCTTTCTCGCTTCCCCGGACAGCAGCTTCATGACCGCCAGCGAGCTCGCCGTCGACGGCGGCCTGGCGCAACTCTGACGCGCTACGCCCGGCCGGTCACTCCATTCGATATTCGGAGCCCGCAGGGCGTGGTGAACCATGAAAAGCAAGAAGGAAAAACACATGAACAACCATAGTGAACAAAAATTGGCGGGAAAGATTGCGGTCGTTACCGGCGGAAGTAGCGGGATTGGCCTGGCCACAGCCAAGCGCTTCGTGGAAGAAGGTGCGCACGTCGTGATCACCGGGCGACGAGAGAAAGAGCTGAAGGAGGCTGCTGCCTTCATCAAGAGCAACGTGACGACGGTCGTAGGCGACGTGTCGCGCCTGGAAGATCTGGACCGGCTCTATGCCGTCGTGAAAGAGAAACATGGTCACATCGACGTTCTCTTCGCGAACGCGGGCGCGGGGACGATCGCACCGCTCGAGGCAGCTACCGAGGCCCATTTCGACCAGACCTTCGACGTGAACGTCAAGGGCGTGTTCTTTACGGTGCAGAAGGCCCTTCCGCTTATCAAAGATGGCGGCTCGATCATCCTGACGTCTTCGGTCTCGAACGTGTTGGGGCTCCCAGGGTTCAGCGCCTACGCCGCGAGCAAGGCGGCTGTGCGCAACTTTGCGCGCGCCTGGACCTTGGAGCTGAAAGACCGAAGGATCCGCGTGAATTCGATGAGCCCCGGGCCCATCGATACCCCGGCCTTGGAGACGACGACGGGCCTTACCGCTGAACAGGCCAAGCAAGCAGCCGCCCAATTTGCCACGCAGGTCCCGATGGGTCGCAGAGGCGTGCCCGATGAAATCGCCGCTGCCGTTGTGTTCCTCGCCTCCGATGAAAGTTCTTACATCACGGGCATAGATCTCGCCGTCGACGGGGGCATGGCGCAGGTCTGACCCCGACGCGGTCCCGTGGCTGGCCTCCAGAGCCGCCAGCCGTGGGGCCACGCTTATCAAACCTGGATCCAACCCAAGCATCGGAGAAAAACACTCATGAAATATTCAATTATCGGCTTCGGCCATATCGGCCAGGCTTTAGCCAAGGCGTTTGCCCGCAAGGGCATCGACGTATCCGTGGCCACCACGCGCGACCCGGAAAGCTTTGCCTCCGCCGCGGCCGCGATCGGATCCACGATCATTCCCAAAAAACTGGCGGAAGCGGTCAAGGCGGACATCATCTTTCTGGCCGTCCGTTTCGAGTCGCACCAGGATGTCGCGAAGGCGCTGTCGAGCTGGAAGGGAAAGACCATCATCGATGTAACCAATACCCGCGTGCCCCCTGAGGAACTGGGAGGTGAGCCTTCTTCCAGGGTTGTCGCGCAGGCCTTCACGGATGCGAGGCTGGTGAAAGGCTTCAACCACCTGGGTGCTGCCGTCCTCGCCCAGGATCCGGCCGTCCAGGGCGGAAGGCGAGTCGTGTTCCTGGCGAGCGACGATGACGACGCCGCGACTGAGGTTGCTGCGCTTGCAGAAAAGCTCGGTTTCTCGCCGATCCAGCTTGGCGGGCTTTCCGAAGGTGGGCTGCTGGTCCAGGCGCGTGGAAATCGTTGGGGTCGACTGATCTTCAAGGACCTCGTCACCTTCGACGGAAATAAAAAATAAAGGGGACGTGGCTAATTAAGTCCCGCTCCTCGCTCCGGCAAGTCGCGGCCGAAGAAAAAGAGGTGTCAGGGACAATTATTTCGGTCGGCGACCGGATCCGCGACACGGCGCCCACCGATGGGTTCTGACCGGGTCAGGTCGGCATCGCGGCTCTTGCTGCGCTCTGCCAAGACGTCTAGAGTCGCTTGGCGCACGCACCGGGTTTCTACAACTCATCGATCTTTCAGGGGGAGATCTTTCCATGGCTGACCCGTCACCGTATCTGACGATCCACAAGAAACTCGTCGCGGCAGTGCAGTCACCCGACAAATATGCCAGCGATTGGAAGCCCGTTGCCGAAGCACTGCCGCGGCTGGTTCGTGACGATGGTTTCAATTATCTGCAGGCGACGATTCCCGACGCCATACGGCGCCGGCTTGTCGGCGCAAAATCGCTGGCCAAGGTCTTCCGCGCGGCTGCCAAGGCTAGCGGCGGGCTGCTCGGCAAGCCCTCGAACAATGCGCGCTCGCGTGCATTGCTCCTGAAGACGCTTGCCCATCTCTACTACTCCGAAGTTGCGGGCGCGCAAAAGCTCTGGGTGCTGTCCACCCCGTCGGCGCTGACCTCTCACCCGATCGAATTTGCCAACGAATCGGACGCGCTGGTGGACCAGGTATTGAACGCCACCACGGAGATCTACAGTGACGAGCAGAAGCTTCGCATCGAAGGCGCCGTGACGACGGCGTTGCGCTGGGTCGAACGCGCGATGATCGTGGCTGGGGATCCGACGCGGCCCGAACACAAGGCGCTATTGCAGCGTTGGTTCATCCCCGCGGGGCATGCCGATGTCGATGGCGCCGTCGCCACCCTGGCCGCCTCGCTGCGCCGCGGCCTGCTGAAGATCGCCATCGGCCTGAAGATCGGCGACCTGATTGTTCTGGACGATCCCGCCCAGCGCGGCTCGGGCAGCAGTTGGGAGCAGAGTGAAGCCTACACGTTCACCAATCACGACATCCACGCCATCTGGGTCGAGCCCGGGTTCTGGGGCAACGGCAACACCCTGACGGGCGCCACCAACTGGGCGCGAATCATCGTGCACGAACTCACCCACAACTACTGTCAGACTGCGGACCACAGCTACAGCTGGCAGGGGCTGTTGCCGCGCGAATCGGATGTGTTCCGTCGCGTCAACAATGCGCGAGTGGCGCTGCAACCCGGCTTTGCTCCCGTGCGCACCCTCACGATGGCGCAGTGCCTGGCCAATGCCGACAGCTGGGCATTCTTCTGCGCCGACGCCGCTGGTGCGCTGGGCGAGCGTGATCGCATCGCGGCACTGGGCAGCAAGCTCTACGACGACACGGGTTGGACTGCGACACAGAAGGTCGAGCGCAAGCTCGTCAGGCAATGAGGCGCGCAGTCGTCATCGCGGCTGCATTTTTCGTTTTGGCCGTGGCCGCGGGCTGCGGCGCCAGTGGCAAGGAAAACACCATGACCCATACCACCGAACCCAGCGCCAGCCGTGCGCCCCCCCCGCGTGTCCCTCCCGTCTTCATCGCGGGCATCCGCTATGCCCAGGTTCCCGGCGACCCTGAAACGGATGGACAGGTCGGCGGCATTCTCGCGGCTTACGACGCGTCCAATCGCGAAGTGTGGCGCCTCAAGGTTTACGAAAATCCACGCCGCCCCGAGCTGGAGGGCGACGTGCAGGACGTATGGTTCCGCTCGCTGCGTGCCGAAGGCGGCAAGCTGCTGATCGAGAACGAGCGTGGAGAGCGCTTCGAAGTCGATCCCGCGACGCGGCGCGTCTCCGGCCGTCCGGCGCCGGCTCCCGAGCCCCAATCGGACATCGATCCGATCTCGGGCCAGCCGCGCATCCACAAGCCGCAATAAAGCAATAAAGGGGACGTGGCTAATTAAGTCACGCTCCTCGCTCCGGTCGCCTTGGCCGGCCACGCGGGGGGCATGTGGCAGGGCGTCCCAGCGGCCAAAGGGTGCGCCAAAAGGGGACGGAGGGAATTAATTTCCGTCCGGTTGACTGGCCCCGCATTGCGGTCTGACACCATTCCGGGCAGATCAAGTCGTGGCAGTCTGGCCATGGTGTGCGACTGCTGAGATGAGTCGGCTCGGCATGCCAATGGCAATACGCTGACCCGATTGGGCCCCAGGCGGTGGCAAAAAAGAGGCGCCCTGCGCCTCCCACTACAAATTTATAACATCCGCTAGGGCTTGCAGCAAGGCTCGCGCTGTGAATTACGCTCGCCGCCCTGCCGATCGGGCAGGAAACCAAAGGCGCGTTGAGCGATGCACAACAATGAGTGGGTTCCCGTTTTCCATGAGAATTGCCATCGCGTGGATGGACCGTTCTATCACGGTACCAGGGCGGATCTCTCCGTCGGCGACTTGCTGACAGCAGGGTTCAAATCCAATTACGACGATCGCGTCGTAATGAACCACATCTATTTCACGGCCTTGCCAAAGGGCGCGGGTCTTGCTGCGGAGATGGCGCGAGGCGGTGGAAGGCCACGAGTTTATGTCGTCGCACCGACCGGAACGTTTGAAGATGACCCGAATGTCACGAACAAGAAATTTCCGGGCAATCCGACACGGTCGTATAGAAGCGAGTCACCGCTGAGGGTCGTAGGTGAGCTTGAAAGCTGGGAAGTCTATGACACCGAGTTCATCCGGGAATTGAGGCGTCGCGTCGAAGTAGGCATGGGGGAAATCATCAATTGATGGCCTGACTGGCGCGTATCTCGACAGGTCGCGTAGGAAGGGGAAAAGGTGTCATTTCAGGAATAAAGGGGACGTGGCAATTTAAGTCTCGTCTCTCGCGTCGGTCAGCCTTGGCCGGCCACGCGGGCGGTATGTGGCAGGGCGTCCCGAAAAAAGGGGGCAGGTTCATTTTCCCCGTTACCGGCACGCCGGCGCCGTAGAGTGGTTGTCCCTCTCGTTGTCCACCGTGCGATGAGGTCGGCAAACAGCAGTGCCAGACATTCCGCCGGCCCGCGTCGACACGCGAGGCAGCAGATCCGCGCCAGTTCACTCCAGCACCTTGTTTTCGGCAGCGAACGGCTTGCCTTTTCCTGACTGAGGGACACGCCTCGAGCGAACCCGTTCCGGCTCGCTTGAGGTTCATCGCCGAGGCCCCTGGGCAACTGAGAGCGAGGCCGGTGTCAGGGACAACTTTTGCCGGGGACAGCTTTGTCGTCCACACCCGGCTTCACGTAAAGGGACACATTCGCTTCCTGGGCCAAATGACGTGAACCGACCCCGTTTCCGTCAGTGAGTCCTTTGGCGGGAAAGAGACTGCAGAAAATCCTTTCCACAACCTTTGAACCTGGCTCCGCGATCGTGAATCTCGATGGGGTAAATGGTCCTGGAGGAAATCACGGCGACGATGAGAGCAATGAGCGATCCAACAAAGCCGGCAAGAGAAACCAGAGCATTTTCTCCGCCGAACGTCGTCACGCCTGCCAGGAACAAGAGGACAAACATGGCCAGTGACGCGGAGACGAGGGTGCTCTTCCGCTTTTTGTGTGCATCACACAATCCCGGAGATACCTTGATTTTTTTTCGAACGAAAAGCGCGACAATCGCATAAATAAGGATGTTGAACAAAATCAGGAGGTACCATCCCGATGGATGCCAATAGAAGGTTTTCTGCTTGGCTGGCGAGTTGATCGGTCCGTTGCACTTTACGCATCGCTGAGGGATGTCGCAGTCTTTCGAGACAAACAAAATGGAGCCGGATTCCGGCCAGCAGTTGCCGCGTTCGACGAGTTCGACATCCGATTTCGGTGGTGAATAAGGGTTGTCCATCATGCGATTCCTTGTTGACGCTCGAGTTCGAGCTAAACGATGCCGTAGTCGTCGACCTTGACCGAGTTGGCATGCCCCGGAAGGAAAAATACCAGCGAAAAGCTGTCATGGACAGTTCAACAGACAGAGTCGCCTTATCTGAAAGAAAAAGGTATCAGGGACAATTTCTGACAACGGATGGCTGCTGGGAATCGGCCGAGGCGCGACTTGCGCTGACAGTCGCGGGAAGCGAGCTCCCACGTCCGGGCTTGATGCGCCACGTCCTCCTTTTCCCTGCAACCGCTTCTGCGGCAGCGGTATCTCCTTGGGCACACCCTTCTGCGAGTTGCTGCCATGACCCGACGCCTTGCCCTGCTGTTGTCCTGCTGCCTGCCGCTGTCCGCGCTGGCGCAGGTTGCGCCCCCGCCGCCTGCCGGAACCGCTCCCACGCGCCAGGTGGTGGGACCGCAGACCGATCCCGCACGGCAGGCGCTGGACGCGTGGCTGGTCGCCTTCAACAGCAACGAGCGCAAGCAGCTCGAAGCTTTCCGCGACCGCTACCAGCCGACGATGGATGTCGACGGCATGCTCGATTTCCACCGCCGGACTGGCGGTTTCAAGCTGCTCCGGCGCGAGCCGGCGGCATCGGGTTCCGCGCGGGTGCTGGTGCAGGAGCTCGACTCCGACACGGTGGCGAGGGTGAAGACAACCTTGCGGGCGGGCCAGCCGCTGGCGCTCGACATCGACAGGATCGAACGCCCCGCGGACCTGCGCATCCCGCGCCTGGACCAGACCGCAGCGGTCGATGCACTGGCTGCCAAGGCCGACGTCATGGCCAGACAGGACGCTTTCGCTGGCGTGCTGCTGGTGGCGCGTGGCGGCAAGGTGCTGCTGCAGCGCGGCTGGGGCCTGGCCGATCGCGCAGTCGGCACGCCGGTCACGCTGGACACGAAGTTCCGGCTCGGGTCGATGAACAAGATGTTTACCGCCGTGGCGACGCTGCAACTGGTGCAGGCCGGCAAGCTGTCGCTCGACGGCAGCGTGGGCCAGTATCTGCCCAACTACCCGAACCCCGCTATCGCGAAGGTGACGATCCGCCAGTTGCTCACCCATACGGGCGGCACCGGCGATATCTTCGGGCCGGAGTTCGACCAGCACCGGCTGGCATTGAAGACTCACGACGACTACGTCCGCCTGTATGGCGCGCGCGGCCCGGACCATCCGCCCGGCCAGGGATTCAGTTACAGCAACTACGGCTTCGTGCTGCTGGGCGACATCATCGAACACGTCAGTGGCCAGTCGTACTACGACTATGTGAACCAGCACGTGTTCGCGCCGGCCGGCATGCGCGACAGCGGTTCGTTGCCCGAGGACGTGGCCGTGCCGGGACGGGCACAGGCCTATACCCGCAAGGATGGCGACGCAGCGTGGACCAATGCGGCCGACACCCTGCCGTATCGTGGCACCGCGGCCGGTGGCGGCTACAGCACCGCCAGCGACCTGTTGAAGTTCGCGCGCGCACTGCAATCCGGCAAGCTGCTGCCGCCTGCGCCCCTGGCGGAAGCCACCCGCGAGCAAACGCCGGTGTACGGCTACGGTTTCAATGTCGCCGATGAGCAGGGCGTGCCGGTCTACGGCCATGGCGGCGGCGCGCCGGGCATGAACGGGGAACTGCGTATCTTCCCGACGCTCGATGAAGTCGTCGTCGCCTTGGCCAACGTCGATCCGCAAAGTGCCACGCGCCTGGTCGAGTTCTATCAACTGCGGATGCCGCTGTCGAAGTAGTGTGACCGCGAACAGGGGGCGGAGGGGAAGTTGAATGCCCTCAGCCTCGTGGCGAATCCGCCTGTCCTGGCTTCAACCCACGCGCGGAAACGATCCCAGTGAGGGTGGTCAGTTCATCTTCTCCGCACCTTTGCTATGACGCCTTGCGTCATATGACGGTTAGCGTTATGGTTTGTCCGTGATCAGGAACGTTGCCGACAAGGAAGCGGAAAAAATCTGGGGCGGAACGCCTTCCAGGCGCCTGCCTGCCGATATCCAATCCGTGGCGCGCCGCAAGTTGCGCATGCTGGGGAACGCCTCCGTGCTGGATGATCTGCGCATTCCTCCGGCCAATCGGCTCGAAGCCCTGAAGGGTCGGCGCAAAGGCCAGCACAGCATCCGGATCAACGATCAATGGCGCATCTGCTTCAGATGGATTGACGGTGACGCCCACGACATGGAAATCGTCGATTACCACTGACATCAGCGAGTCGATCATGAAGAGCCTGCCCAACATCCATCCCGGCGAAGTGCTGCTTGAGGAGTTCCTGACGCCCCTGGGCATCAGCCAGAACGCCCTGGCGCGCGCTGCGGGTGTGCCGCCGCGCCGCATCAACGAAATCGTGCTCGGCAAGCGTGGTGTAACGGCGGACACCGCGGTGCGTCTGGCGGTTGCACTGGGGACCAGCGAACGCTTCTGGTTGGGGCTTCAGGCAGACTACGATCTGGAGGAAGCGCACCGCGCACTTGGCAGTGCTGTCGGCCGCATCGAACGGATTGCGGCATGAAGAGTCATGCGATCAGTGACCCGTGGCCACCTGCCTGGTTCAAGGAGCACGGTGCTCCTGCGCCGCAAGTTCGGCTGTGGTATGTGACCCATGCCCGACTGGTCGAACAAATCAAGCAGGCCGTGGCCGCGTTCGTCGACTGCATGACCGCGCCGGCGCTGATCGGCAGGCTGGCATTGGCTGCGCATCGGGTGGTGCGGGCTACGCGTGTCGTGGACTTTCTCGCCGACGCAGATGACTCGGATCGGCTGCGCGAGATGCTGCTCGAAAAACAGGGGGCACCATTTCGCCGCCTGGGTCAATAGGCACGCACTTGCTCTCCTCCGGTACTGCCGAAGAGTAGCTATCCGTCTTGCCGCTGACCACCCGCCGCTGTGTTTCGTGCGGCGCCAAGATCGCGCCAGTCTCTGCAATTGCTCCTGCATTGCTCTACCTCGGGTATCCATACCCTCGACCATTCTGGTTAGGGCCGCAGTAGCGGCCCTTGCTGCTGTCCAAACACTCATCGGTCATCGCGGAGTCCGTCCAGGTGCGCGTCGTGCGTCGCACGGAGTCTCGGGCTTGAAGCCCACCGCTTGATGGCTCGGTCCGCGTGCGGTCCTGCGTCCAACACGGGTGCCGGCGGTCGCGACCTTTCAGAGTGCTGGCTCATGTCCCACCTCAGGTTCCGGTCTGCGACCGTCAGCGTGATCAGCCAAAGGCGCGTGTGGAATCGAACGTCGGACCAAGGACGATTTGTAGCGGCCTTCCCACAGCGTGCCGGATGCCTACTCGGAGGACGCGATGCCAGTGCTGAATATGTCGTCCGCGTAGGTGTTGATTCGCGCGATGATCGCGTAGCGCTCATCCTCGGTCAGGTCGTGCTCCTTCAGCGTTTCGAACAGGTGCCCGACAAACGCCTGGAACTGTTGCGGCTTGATGTGCAGCCCCTGATGGGCATGCTGCATGGCGCGACCGCTGTAGGTGTTGGGCCCGCCGAGGGCGGCGGCGAAGAACTCGGACTGCATGCGTTGCAGCTTGTCCAGTTCCACGCCCTCGAAGTATGGGCGCAAGGTCGGGTCGGCAAACACCCGCCTGTAGAACTGTCCGATGACGCGGTTGGCGCCGGGGGTGCCCCCGATGCGCTCGAACAGGCTCACTTTCGGCTCGGTCTGGTTCATGGATGACGTTCTCCCGTTGCAATGCGACCAACGCGGCTGCCTGAAGTCTGGAGGGATCGGGCGCGGTCCCGATTGATCCAGATCAAGCAGGAAGCAGCGGCCACGGCGGAGCAAGAACGGGGTCAGGTTCACTTGCAGTTGTTTGACTCGTTGTGAGGTGGGTGATGCGTGGGCCTGCGAGTCACAACCGACGGTCGGGAAAAGGTGTCACCGATAAATTCCGCGCTGTTCCGAAGAGATCAGTGCAAGCCGAGCCTTGCCTCCTTTCAGGCCCCAATCGTCTGCAAGAATGGTCCTGGCATCCTGCTCCCCGGTTCTCCGTGATCCCGCCAAAACCGCAAGATCGGTCGAGCAGCTGGTGGCCCTGATCGGCAACATGGTTTCACCACGGAGAATTGCACGATGAAGACGGCGCTTCGTAACTATCATGCGCGGATGCAGCGCGTGCTGGACTATATCGACCAGCATCTTGACGATGATCTGGATCTGGAAGCGGTGAGCCGGGTGGCCGCCTTCTCGAAGTTTCATTTCCATCGGCAGTTTGTGGCGACCTTCGGGTTGTCCCTGCATCGCTATGTCCAGCTTGCCCGCATGAAGCGTGCTTCGCGCCGTCTGGCCTGGAACGATGCCGAAAGCGTCACGGAGATCGCGATGGATGCCGGTTACGATGCGCCCGATGCCTTCGCCCGTGCCTTTCGCCAACGGTTCGGGCAATCGCCTTCGTCGTTCCGGAAGTCGCCCGATTGGGCGCCGTGGATTGCCGCCTTCGGGCCTCTGGACAACGCAAGGAACAAGCTCATGCAGATTATCTTTACCGACGACGACGTGACGATCCGCGATGTGCCCCCGATGCCGGTGGCGATGATCGAGCATCGAGGTGACCGGGCAATGCTTGGCACGACCATCGAGCGGTTCAAGGCCTGGTGCAAGGCCGAGGGCTTGTCGCCCGAGACAGGCCGACCCAGCTTGATGGTGTTTCGATCCGAGAGGTGTCCCGTAAATCCGGCCGACTACAGCATGGACCTGTGCGTCGGGACTGACCAGCCGATCGAGATGAATGACGAGGGGATGAAGGCTGGCGTGATCCCCGGCGGACGCTGCGCGGTGCTGCGCTATCCCGGCAATACCAACAATCTCGAGCCCGCTGCGCTCTATCTCTATCGCGAGTGGCTTCCGGACAGCGGTGAGGAAGCACGCGAATTCCCGATCTATTGCCAGCGCCGGCTCTCCCTCACGCCGGATGTGTCGACACCTGAAGTCGTCGTGGAGTTGTTTCTGCCGCTGAAATAGCACCATCACGGATGGTGGCCTTTTCGTGGAAACCGGGACGGAGGAAGTCAAATGCCTTCGCCTTCGCCATCGGCTTCGGCTCGACTTGGATGCCCGGGCCGTCGCACGTCGGGACAGTTCAACCGGTAATCCTCTCGGACATGGCCCTACTGGCGGAAAAAGGAGCCACCATTTCGCTGTCAGGGTCAACAGGGGCGCAGTTCCACCCGCCGCTGGTGGCCTGGTCCACGCTCCCCCTTTTGCGTGCACAGCCCGTGACTGTTTGAGTATGATCCGGTGGACGTGGGGAACTTCGTGCAGGCAGCGTGGGCTTGCCGCTGCAAGGCTCGCGACGGACCACAGGGAAAATGAGGAATGCATATGAAGTCATGGTGGATGGCTTGCGTCGCGCTGTCAGCGCTGTCCGGCTGCGCGCCGGAAAAGGTCAGGAACGTGGTGGTCGACAATGGCGCCTACATGCGCAGCCACTTCGGTGTCGGTGACTTGCCTTCCCAGATTCGTCGAACGGTCGAGGCCGGTGATCATGTGCCGCTGCCGTTCCAGCGAATGGTGCTGCACATCGCCTGGAAATATCACGACGTGGCGCGGAACCTGAACTACACCGTCGATGCCACAGCCACCTGGACCAATGCCGGTAGCGGCCTGGTGCAGGTTCTTCATGAGTACTCGCGCAACGGCGTTCCGACCAGTCAGATGGCGGAAATTTCCTATCGCGGCATTCAGGCGCTACGAGCGCAGGATGTGGCTTACGAGAGGCAAGTGGTCGATCCGCCGACCGAACTCAAGTCGTTCACCCATTTTGACGTGCTGGGGGCGGGCGACTTCGGTCGCACCCTGGATTATCAATTCACCTTTGCCCCCGCGCCGCAAATCATGAACTTCAAGACCGGCCGCAATCTTTGCGTGTTCGGCAGCGTGTCCGCCGCGTCACTGCTCAACGCCGCCTTCGACGGCAACATGCAGCAGATCGACTGTACGGAATACAACACCAACGGTGTCGTGCGGGGACACTCGCGCTTTGCCTATCTGATCAAGTACGGGGTGGCGTTGGGGCTTCATTCCAGATCGGCCGACCACACAACCGACGGCACGATCATCAAAGCCACCATCATCTAGCGAGGCAAGACGGGACATCATCTTCACCGACGCGGATCGGAGAGGGGCTTTTGCGTGCCTGTTGACCCTGGCGGCGAAATGGCGACCCCGGTTTCGCCGGTCTCGAAAAGGCGATGGGGATCATTGTCCTGACTCGATTCCTCGCTTACCTTTTGCCGGTGCCCCTGCCGAAAAAAACAGGCGCCTCGCAGGCGTCCCCCGCGAGACGCCATGTCCACAGGAGGCAGATCGGCAAGGGGCACATCCACGTTCGCCGAGGGAAAGTGGCGGACCACCATCCAGATCACGGAGACACCAACATGTGGAGCGAGCTGCCAAAGGCGGAATTCAAGAGTCAACTGTCGGCGCTTAGCGGCGAGTATCGCCAGGACAACAGCTGGGTCGGCAAGTGGACAAATGGCGCAAGCTGGGACACCCCCGCCAAGATGGACGAGTACATCGAATCTGCCTACGCCCTGTACCGCGCAACCCTGCGTTCCAACACGCTGGAACTGGTCGTCCTCGGCGGAACGGAGATCCGCACGGATCCGTACTACCTTTTCCAGTTCGGATTGACCGCGGCGAACGGTCTGCAGAGTCCAGATGACTGGAAAATAGTCGATGCCGTACAAGAAAGGCGCCAGGCCATCGCGGACATAGAGAACAAGTCCAGAAAGAACCAGCACCTCCGTACCGCCTCTCCGGTCGTGCGCCACGGCAGCATTCTCAGTGAAAAGGGCTGGACGCCCATGCTCAATGACGCCCTGATCCTGGCCAACATCACCAAAGGCCGGGATTTCGTACTCGGCTTGACGGAGAAGGAGCGGGGGGACTGGGACAAGAAGTTCTTGGTGGAGGGAAATAAAAACGTCCATGCAAAGTTCCCGGCCTATCTCGCGACGATCCAGGCCGACGGGACAAGTATGTGGAAGGAATTCTTGAAGGACCGCACGGAAATGTTTTTCCTCAATGGCAGTCCGCGCGTCTTTTCGAGGGAAGTGCTTGGCATGCAGTTTTTCGGGTACGAGCCGGTCTTCTCGCGACAGCAGCTGGGCTTTCGCGCACCCAAAAGATCCAGGCTGAAGCCCGACTTTTCGACCTATCTCAAAAAGCTCCGGCAAGTTGGCTTCGATGGCAACAATCGGCAAAAGATCATGCGTGAGATATCCATATATCTGTTCGGGACAAGGGACGCACTGGCTTGACCGTACTGAACGCAAGGATGAGATTGTGGATAGAAACAAGCAGGTTTTCACCGTGGCACTGACGTCCATGATCGGGCTGTTGGCCGGTTGTCACCGGGGGGCTGACGGATCGCTTGACCCGAAAGGCACGTTTTATCCCCTCGATTTGGCCCTGGCCTGCGATCAGTCCACGCCCTCTCCGTCAAGGAGCGAGTACCCGGCGCGCGATGTAGCGAACGCCGACGGGAACGTGTGCGTCGAGCGCAATTCCGGTACCGATTCCCTGAACATCTCGAAGATCGAGATTCTTGAGGACCCGGCATTGCGGGAGCCCGTTTATGAGGTCCAGTTCCACGTCGATCGGAAGGACCAGGGACGCATGGAAAAGTGCATGGCCAAGGCCATGCGGTCCCACAGAGCGCTCACGTATATTGTCCACGGCTCGGTAGTGGCCCAGGCCTTCGTGATGGGCCCCCCGGAAAATGGCGTGATCACGATGGGTGGATACGACAGCGTGGACGAGGCCAGAGTGGTCGCCGAGCGCTTTGAGGAGCCATTGCGGCATCAATGAAGGGCACGCCATGGGGAGTTGCGTAGCCGGTGCGTAATCGGTTCAGCGCCCCTTGCGTGCGGGGCAACTGGACGGGCAAGCTCATCTTGCACCACGACGAAATCGCGGCCTGTGCACCCGACCAGGCGCCGACTATCGAGGCATGAGGTCAGTTCTGAGTATGGGTGTGCCACCGCATGACACTGGCCAGGAAGCCTTCTTGCTGCTTTCCTTCCGCGGCGTCCGTTGGCAACTGCGGTCGCTGGGCAGCCAATACGACACAATCGAACGCGGTGCCCAAATAGGCAGCATAAGCATGAGCCTCTTCCAGGGTCGCAAAGTGCCGCTCTTTCTTTTTCCGGTCGCGTTGAAAGACGTGCACTACGTAAGTGATCTTTGCCATGGCGCCTCCGGGGCCTCGGAATTCGACCCAAAGAAAATTTGCGTCTCCTTCCCACAAAACGCCCGCCCCGCACGGACGATCAACATGCCCCGTGCGGTGGACTCCTGTTCAATCAAGACTTCAAACTCTACGCTGACCGCCGTTACTGCAACGTAATCCAGGAAGGGGTCCGGTTCAGGTTCATTTTTCCGAAGCGTCGGGTGGCTTTCGTGGTCGACCGCGTGACAACACCCGGGACAGAGTGCACTTTTCGAGATCGGTCTTCCGGGGCGACGGGGTTGACGCTGACGTTGGCGCTCAGCCTTGCAGCCAGCTCATGGCTTCGTCGCGCTCGTCGTAATCGAATTTGCGGATCTTGGCCAGCATCAACGGATCCAGCACGTGGTCGGCGAACGTGCCCATCGGGCTGTTGGTGACCAGGGCCACCTTGCTGATCTTGTCGTGCACGGCGTTGACGAATTTCAGGTGGGCGAACAGGGCGCCGACGCTCTGCCAGCCAGGGAATTTCCGGCTGTGGATCAAGATGCCGCGAAGCCGGTCATGATTCTTCAGATAGTCGCCGATCGCCTTGCCGACGGCCTCGAAATCGTCTTCGCTCAGCGCCTTGTCCGCGACGGGCTCCAGCACCAGGATGCCGGCATCGCCGTCCAGCGTGATGTTGATTCGCGCTCGCTCACTCTCGCAGACCCAGTCCCTGGCCGCCGCGTACTCGGCGCTGTCGAAGTGCCGCAGTTCGCCGGGCGAGAACAGCCCGAACAGCTTGATGGCGTTCTCCAGCCACTTGATGTCGCTGACGATCGCCATGCGCGCCCAGTGGCCAATTCTGCCCAGCCCCAGCCGCAGGTCCTGCCACACCGCGCCGGCCTCCATGCCCTTCCATTCGCCTTCGATGCAGCACAGCAGGTCGAGCTTGGGGTGATTTTCCAGCTTCTCGTTGACGAGTGGGATGAGCTGCCTCTCGTAGTCCTCCGCGCGCAGCTTGTCGTTGATCCTGATGCCGATCACGTGGTCCGGAAGTCCCTCGATCATGGTCAACATGGTGCTGCCCCTCCGTTGTGGCGCCAGATGGCTCAGACTGCTGGACGGCCAGTGTACTCGTCCGGAAACCTCAGGGTCAGAGCCCCTTGCTCGCGGCCGGGGAGGTATTGGAAGTCTGACGTCTGGCGGAGTCGATCGGGGAAGCCTCGGATTGCGACCCTGGTTTCGGAAGCGAGGTTCGGCGTCCGACCTTCAGTGCCTTGCAGCAACTGTCCGTGTCACCGCGCTGGAGCTCGACGCGGGCAGGCGAACCATGAGCGTTCCGAGGCAAAGCATCCAGATGGACTGTGCCGCAAACAGCGTCTGCATACCGTGGAGCTGAAGGGAGAGCCGCCCGGTAACGAGACTGGCGAGGCTGACGATGCCAAGGGTCAATCCAAAGGCGCCAACCCATCGCCCGAATCCACGTATTTCCAGCATGTCGAATGAGTTGGCTCGGCATGCCAGGGGCATCACCGCTCAGCTGCCATTCGAGGCGAGCATGTTCGGGGCTCGATGCCTCGTCTAGCTGCAGGTAAATGAACCAGGCCCCTTTTCCACCTGTTCCACATCCACGCATCCCAGCCCGCGCAAGGTCTCGTCGACTGCCTGATCGAGTTTGGTATGCGGCTCGCTGCCGAGGAACGCGACCAGCTTGCGATTGTCCAGCTGAAGTGGTTGCTGCCACAGATAGCGCATTTCACGCAGTTCGCGGAACAGCGTCACGAACGGGGAGGCGAGTGTCGCCAGCCACCACGGGAAGGCCCGAGCCTGGAGCTTCGGATTGTCCACGACGCGGCGGATGGCATCCGTCATGGCGATGCCGTCGACCCAATGGCCACCGAAGTGGAAACGCTCGAACGGGGCCAGTTCGTTCTCCCGCTCCAGCAGGCGCGCCACGGTTTCGCCGACGTCGGGCAGATAGGCCCAGGCGTGGCGCAGTTCGCGCTGGCCAGGATAACTGACCGAGCGCGCCGGCTGGCCAGGCTTCACCATGGCCGCGAACCAGTTGTTGCCTGCATGTGGGCCGAAGAAGTCGCCGCAGCGAAGGATCAGGGAGGGCACGCCCTCGGCCGACGCCTGTTGCAGACGGCGTTCCAGTTGCACCCGGACCGCGCCCTTGCGGGTCAGTGGCTGCTGCGGCGAATCCTCGCGCAGCAGCGGCAGCGCATCCGGACCGTAGTTGTAAACGGTGCCGGGCAGCACGATCCGCGCACCGGCGGCGCGCGCCGCTGCGATGGTGCTGTCCAGCATCGGCAACACCAGCTTTTGCCAGTCGCGATAGCCCGGCGGATTGACCGCGTGAACGATCACGGCCACACCGTGCGCCGCGCTCACCACATCGGTGGCGTTCATGGCGTCACCCGTGCGCCATTCGATCTCCGTCGGCAGTCCGGGGCGCGTGGCATCTCGTACCAGCGCCCGCACTTGCCAGCCGCGACGCAGCAGGGCTGCGGCGATCTCGCCGCCGGCGCCGCCGGTGGCTCCCAGGATCAAGGCGATACGTGGCTTGTTCATGGATGTTCTCCTTGTTGAGATGGGTCCAGCATGACCTCGACAGGGGGCGATGAAAATTCACCATGGTCGAACTTCTGCTATACATAAATGCATGACGACGAACGAGCCCGGATGGGACCTGTATCGCTCTTTCCTCGCGGTCATGCGCGAGGGCAGCCTGTCCGCTGCCGCGCGCGCGCTGGGCATGACCCAGCCCAGCCTTGGGCGGCATATGCGGCAACTGGAAACGGATCTGGGCGTGGCGTTGTTCGCCCGTTCGCCGCAGGGGCTCACACCGACCGAGAGCGCGCATGAACTGGTACCTCACGCGCAAGCCATGGCAGCCGCTTCGGCGGCGCTACGGCGCGCGGCATCCGCAAGCAATCACGAAATCCGCGGCGTGGTGCGCCTGACCTGCAGCGAAGTGGTGGGTGCCGAGGTATTGCCGCCGATGCTTGCGGTGTTCCGACGGCGGCATCCCGGCATCATCATCGAGCTGTCGTTGTCCAACCAGTCCGAAGATCTGCTGCGCAAGGATGCGGACATCGCCGTGCGCATGCTGCGCCCGGCACAGACTGCCCTGGTCGCGCGTCGCATCGGCAGCATTCCGCTGGGCCTGCACGCGCACCGCTCCTACCTCAAGACGTACGGCCGTCCCCGGTCGGTGCCGGACCTGCAGCAACACGCCCTGATCGGGTTCGACCGCGAAACGCCCGCGCTGCGCGCCTATCGCGGCCGGCTCCCGTTCTGGCGCGAAGACTTCGCCCTGCGTACCGACAACGACCTCGCCCAGCTGGCGGCGATCCGCGCCGGCTTCGGTATCGGCATCTGCCAGTGCCCGATCGCTCGGCGCGATCGCGAACTGGTACACCTGTTGCCGGATGCGTTTGCGCTGGAACTCGACACGTGGCTGGTGATGCACGAGGACCTGCGTGCGAGTCGACGCGTGCGTTTGCTGTACGACCATCTCGCGCAGGCACTCGGCGTTTACGCAAGTGCTCAGGTGTGACGCGTGTTCAACCAGGCTGCCAGTGACGCGACGACTCGTGCATGGGCATGCCGGGCGCTATTTGCCGATACGCTGCCCGACGAGCTCGTCAATGAGCTCGCAGCTATCCGAAGCAGCGGAAGGTGTGGGGCACGGATCGTTTTCGTGAATGGGGTGAAACCAGAACCGGCCGGTTCGCGGCGCTGAGGCCGCGGCGGCCACCCGGTCACTCGAATGGTCCCTCACACGTTTTTATCGGCCGGTTTTGCGCCGCCGCATGACACCCAGCCCGATCAGTCCGATGCCCAGCAGAAAGATGCCGGCAGCCTTCGGCTCCGGGGCGTTCACGGGGTCCAGCCCTTCAATTACGTCGTTGCCGCAATACATGGTCCAATGGAAGGCGAAGTTGTTGGGGTTCAGATCGAGGCCCGCCGTATCGAAGCTGAAGCTCAGAAAGCCGTTGCCGGTGGTCCAGGACCCGGTGTCATTCGTCGCTGTCGCCAGGGACTTGTTCACCGCTACTGCCTGACCGTCGCGGTATATGCAGCCGCCGGCGCAATTTATGAAGTAGTTGGAGAGCAGGACATCGGGATTGTGGTTGCCAGCATTGCCGGCGCCAAGCGCATAGATGGTGCCGTGGCCACCCGAGTTGCTGAGTGGATTGTCCAGCGAAAACGCGTATGTCCAGTGGTTGCCGTTGGCGGCGTTGTCAGTGTCGTAAGGGCTCGAGCCGTTCGGGGTCCAGCCGGTTGAAAGAAACAGATCGCCGTAGCCTATCCCCGTGTGATTTCTCGTCCATTGCGAATCTATACCCGCGTTGCCGGCGAAGTTGGTATAGATGGTGACGGTGAGTTGACTACCCGACAGGCTGGCCTCCATGCCATCGACATTGAAAGTGGTCACCCCGGCGCCGCTGATCACATCGCCGTAACCATGCCCGTTGCCACCTTGGTAGGTATCGTTCATCACCGTTGCCGAGGCGCTCGAAAAAACGACCATCAGGCCGAGCGCCGTAATCCAAATCGGTAATTTCGTTTTCAAGATGTTTCCCCTGTTTACTGACCATTCCCCCGGAAGGACACCGCGGCTTCCCGGCGATTGGTCTTCCAATCGACGTAGCGTTCACGCTCCCGGCGTACGTTTCGACGGCCGCAAATGACCCGGTGCCCCCTTCGCAGCCACCTATAGGCAAGCAAGAGTTGTGCTATGAGTCAGATGCGTTGTTATTCAGTAACTTGGAACGGCGTTCAGGCGTTCAATCAGCAGGTTTTGTAAAATATTCCGACAGTTATGACTGCGCCAGAAAGGATCGCGAGGGACCGGGTCGGGTTCACTGCGCCGACCTGATGCCGGCGAAGCGTTGGATCCTGGCTTCGACCGTCGCGGCGAAGTCATCGCCACCCAAGGCGCGCTGTTGGCCAAAACAGGGGGCACCATTTCGAAACCGAAACCTCAGGGTCAGAGTGCACTTTTCCGAGGTCGATTTTCCGGGTCGACGGGGTTGGCGCTGACGTTGGCGCTCAGCCTTGCAGCCAGCTCATGGCTTCGTCGCGCTCGTCGTAATCGAATTTGCGGATCTTGGCCAGCATCAACGGATCCAGCACGTGGTCGGCGAACGTGCCCATCGGGCTGTTGGTGACCAGGGCCACCTTGCTGATCTTGTCGTGCACGGCGTTGACGAATTTCAGGTGGGCGAACAGGGCGCCGATGCTCTGCCAGCGAGGGAATTTCCGGCTGTGGATCAAGATGCCGCGAAGCCGGTCATGATTCTTCAGATAGTCGCCGATCGCCTTGCCGACGACCTCGAAATCGTCTTCGCTCAGCGCCTTGTCCACGACGGGCTCCAGCACGTTGAAAAGTCGACCCTGGCCCCGGTTGCCGGATTCACTTCCGGGCCGTGGGCAAGAGTGCCTGCCCCCCGTTCGGCGGGCATGGCATGGTAGCTTTCCGTTGCGGCCAGAGCGCATCAGAATACGTGGCCGCTGTCACTTTCATGGTGCCTCGCCTCCCGCGGTGAAGTAGCTGGCGCACCGCCCCTTTGGAACAAGGCAAAACCATGCATGCCGACTCATCATCCGGCGTTGATCCGACGGGCCTGCGGGAATACTCGGTGGTGTTCACCGACCGCGCACTCAACCATATGTCGCAACGCTTTCAACAGGTCATGCGTGACCTGTCGAATCATCTGAAAACGGCCTACCACGCCCACGCCGTCGCGATCGTGCCCGGCGGCGGTACGGCCGGCATGGAATCCGTGGCGCGTCAGTTCGCCCACGGCAGGAACGTGTTGATCATCCGCAATGGCTGGTTCAGCTACCGCTGGAGCCAGATCTTCGAGGTCGCCCGGATTCCTGCACGTGCGACCGTGCTCAAGGCGCGCCCGAGCCGTGCCGCACACCAGGCCCCGTTTGTGCCGCCGCCGCTCGATGAAGTCATCGCCGGCATTGTCGAAGGCAAGCCTGACCTGGTGTTCGCGGCACACGTGGAAACCTCGTCCGGCATGCTGCTGCCGGATGACTATCTGCAAGCCGTGGCAACCGCTGTCCACGAGTACGGTGGCCTGTTTGTACTCGATTGCATCGCCAGCGGTGCGCTGTGGGTCGACATGCCGCGGATCGGGGTGGATGTCCTGCTGTCCGCCCCGCAGAAAACCTGGAGCTCGACGCCTTGTGCTGCCATGGTCATGCTTTCGGCGGCCGCGGAGGAGCGGCTGAAGACCACGCAAAGCTCCAGCTTTACGCTGGATCTGGCCAAATGGCGCGCCGTCATGGCGGCCTATGAAAACGGTGGTTTCGCCTATCACTCCACCATGCCCACCGATGCGCTGGTGCAGCTGCGCGATGCCATGGTCGAAACCATGGCCATGGGGCTGGAGCAAGCGCGCGCTGCGCAATGCGAGCTCGGCCGGAGGGTGCGTGCCTTGCTGGCTCGGCGTGGTTTTCCGAGCGTCGCTGCCGAAGGCTTTCAGGCGCCCGGCGTGGTGGTGAGTTACACCGATAGCGACGCCATCCACAATGGCAGTGCGTTCGCCGCGCGAGGCCTGCAGATTGCTGCCGGCACGCCGCTGGCCTGTGACGAGCCCGATGGTTTCAGGACGTTCCGGCTCGGCCTGTTCGGTCTCGACAAGCTCATGGATGTCGACGGCACGGTGCAACGACTGGACGATGCGCTGGCTCGCGTCATGGCGTGACGAAGAAGCGGCGGAGTCCAGGGGAAGTCGAACCGAAACCGGGCTCGGAGCGGACTCTCTCGAAAAAGGCGACGCAGATCTTCGTTGCGCGGAGATATCAACCCTTCATACTTGCCTCAACCCAGGAGCAAATATGGAAACGATCCACGTAGTGCAGCCCTTCGACCGGGTGAGGAATGGCTTGAAACCAGGCCAGGTCCTGCAGTTCAAGACGGCTGATGAGGCCGCGCGCAGGGCCGGGCTGTTGGCCGACAAGCATGCTGGCGTCGTCGCCTACAGCATGGACGTGGACGAGGACAGCGGCGACTACGGCACGCCGCGAGTGCTGTTTTCGTCGGGGGACGTGCCAGAGCTTTGATCGGTCAAGAGCCAGATCGGATGCACTTGATTCCGCGCCACCACAGCGCGGTCGGAGGGAGTCGGGGGCCGCTATCATGGCCTCATGTCCAAGCTGCTTCTGAACCTGCGCAATGTGCCCGATGACGAGGCCGACGACGTGCGTGCGATGCTCGACGCGCAGCGGATCGCGTTCTATGAAACCCGGCCCAGCATCTGGGGTGTCTCGGCAGGCGGCATCTGGGTAACCGAGGACGAGGCCTTCGCCGACGCCAGGCGCGCGATGGACGACTACCAGCGGCAGCGCAGCGCCCGTGTCCGGGCCGAATACGCTGCTGCCCGGCGCGCAGGCACCGCGGAGACGTTCATGACGATGCTTCGCGCGGAGCCGGCGCGCGTCGTGCTGAGCGTGCTGGGCGTACTCCTGGTGTTGGTCCTGATGGCGCTCCCGGTCATCTTGTTGCGCAGGTAGAAGCGACGTCCTGGCAGGAAAGCGGGGTCCGGCTTCCGCGTTTCGAACTCGCCGGCATTCCGCGGCCCGAGGTGCAGCGAGGGAAGCCATCGTCCGCCCCGGGAAATTGTCCCTGGCGCCATTCTTTTTCCCGGCTGGAACCGGGGCAGGGCAAACGGGAATCAGCGTGCGCAAAAAGGGAGCAGGCTGAGGTGGCCCTTTGCCGGCAATGGTTTAGGCTGATGCCTGTTTCGTCGGACGGGCAACCGGGAATGCGTGCCGAAGTCGGGAAGTGGGCGGTGTCGCTGGCGATGGCAGGCCTCGTTGCCTGCCTGGTGTGGACGGCCGCTGCGCAAGCGATGTCGTTGCCCCGACGACAAGTCATTGCGATCACGCGGGTTACCGTCATCGACGTCGAGCGCGGGCGATCGAGCGGGCCACGAACCGTGCTGGTCGACGACGGCCGTATCGTCTCGATCGTGGCATCACGCGACGCGCATGTTCCGGCGTCGGCCCGGCGTGTCGACGGGCGAGGAAAGTTCCTGATTCCCGGCCTGGTGGACATGCACGTCCACCTGTTCAACCTGTCGTCGCACCGGCCGCCGAACGACTGGTCGTTTCCGCTGTATGTCGCCAACGGCGTCACCGGAGTGCGGGAGATGCGTGGGGACGTGGCGTCGATGCTGTGGGTGAACCGCTGGCGCAAGGCCCTCGATGCCGGTGCACTTGCCGCACCGCGCATTCTTGCCGCCGGCATCGCCGTGTACGGCAGCTCGCCGGACGACGCGGCCCATCGGGTCGATGCGGCGGCCGATGCCGGTGCCGATTTCATCAAGGTCTTCTCGGAGCTGCCGGCTTCGCATTGGCAGGCCATTCTCGCCGCCGCGCGCGCGCGTTCATTGCCGGTCGTCGGCCACGTGCCGGCGGGCGTGCCGCTGCTGGTCGCGGCCGCCGCGGGCCAGCGCAGCAACGAGCACCTGATGCAGGCTTACGAGGCTTGCTCGTCCATCGAAACGCCATTGCTCGAAGCACGCGGCGGCCTCGCGGGCGATGCGTTGACGGCGCGGCGCGATGCACAGGAGGCGCAGGCGCTCGGGGCGTTCGATCCGGGCACGTGTCGGAACGTCGCCAGATCGCTGGCTGCCACCAGCCAGGCGCAGGTGCCGACGCTCGTGCTTGCCGACGAAGACTCGCTGGCGCAGGGGCGTTCGCCGGGCACCGATCCGCGCTGGCGATTCCTGCGCGCGGACGAACGCACGCGCTGGAGGCGCTTCCTTTCTGGCTACACGACAGCGGACGCGGCGCTGGCGAAGCGGCGTTGGCCGATCGCCCAGCGGATCGTGTCGCTCATGCATGAGGCCGGTGTGCCGATCATGGCGGGGACCGACTCGCCGATGCCGGGCGTCTATCCGGGCTTCGCCCTGCACGAGGAGATGGAGCTGCTGGTCGCGTCGGGACTCACCCCGCGTGAAGCGCTGTACTCGGCGACGCTTGGGCCGGCGCGGTTCCTCGGGATCGCGGACACGAGCGGCTCGGTGGCTGTGGGCAAGCGTGCCGATCTGGTGTTGCTGGACGCGGACCCCACCAGGGACATCCACAACGCCCGGCGGATCGACGCCGTGCTGCTCGACGGCCGCCTGTTGCGGCGCGCCGATCTCGATGCGCTGCTCGACGCGGCGGCCCGCGCGCAGGCGCGATAATGTGATTGGCTGGTGGCCAGCGCCAGACAAGGGCGTCCGTCAAACCCGGGCCAGCTCCCTCCGTCCGCTTTCGTCGTACTCTGCCAGCCGCCAACCCTTGCGGAGGATCCGATGAAATCACGGCTTGCCATCTTGCTGCTCGCTGGTGTGCTTCAGGGGGCACCGGCTCATGCGCGCTCATCTTCCGCTTCTCCCTTGCTCGGCAGCTGGACTGTCGATGTCTCGCGTTTGCCGATTCCGCCGGCGGTGCGGCCGAAGAGCGTCACGATAAGCTTCAGCGACGGTGGTGGCGGGAAGTGGACGACGCGTGTCGACATCGTCGACGCCAGCGGAGCGGCAAGCCACGCCACAAGCAGCGCTGCCCTTGATGGCACGGCCGCGCCCGTCAGGGACAGCATCGAGGCCGACACCGTCGCCCTGATGCTGCCTGCGCCCAACGTCCTGGTCATGGATCTGGTGAAGCAGGGCATTCCGGCGTCGACGCGCATCTATACCGTCGCTGCGGGCGGCAGGACGCTGACCGAGACGGTAGCCTATGCCGGGGGCAACGGCATGCCGATGATGCGGACGAACTATTTCACGCGCCTCCGCTAGCCGACCAAAACAGGAAAAGGTTCAGGTTGGATTACCGCCCATGCCGATGACCGAATTCATGCCGGATCAGATCTGGCTGCTGGACTATCCCGTCAAATACGCGGGCTGCAGGTTCAATGCGCGGATGAGCATTGTCCGATTGGCGAATGGCACCCTGATGTTGCATTCGCCTTGCGACATGGATGACGCAACCGCGAAAGCGATTTCAAAACTGGGCCCGGTCAGTTGCATCGTTGCTCCGGGCAACTTTCACTACCTGTACGTGGCGAAAGCGCAATCCCGTTTTCCCGCAGCCCGCACCTACCTGTGCCCTGGTGTCGAACGCAAGGTGCCGACTCTGCGTTTCGACGAATTGCTGGGTTCCTGCGCTCCGCCTGATTGGAGCGACACGATAGATCAGGTGCTCATCCGCGGCAGCCGGTTCATGTGGGAAGTCGCCATGCTGCACAAGCCGAGCAGGACCTTGTTGCTGGTGGACGCCATCGAGTTCCTTACGGACCGGACCGCCAACGTCAACTGGCAGGTGAAGGCCTGGTTCAAGTTGTTCGGCATGTGGAACAAGCCCAGGCCGGCGCCCGAATATCGAATGGGCTGGAAGGACAAAGTGGCCGCGCGATCGTCACTGGAAGAAATTCTGGAGTGGGACTTCGACAGGATCGTGATAGCGCATGGCGACAACATCACCGAAAACGCGAAGGCGACGGCACGCCGCGCATGGACGCCGCCGCTCGAAAGCAGGTAGTTCGAAAGATTCGCACAACCTCGGGGCCATCCCGGGTGCACCTGCTGACGGCTCATTTGCTGCGCGATGGGCGAGCGGCGAGCGGGGAAAAGTATCCACTCCGTCCGCTTTGTCCGCCGGTCGTCAGCGTGGACGCAGCCAGTTCAGGTAAACCAGTGGCGCCTTGTCCTCGGTGCGCCCGTCTTCGCGCTCTTCCGTCACCACGGCCCAACGCGGCGCCGGGTCGTCACCGGGCAGGCCGGAGACCTGCACTTCTCCGCCATGGGGCAAGGGGAGCTGGGTAGCCAGCACCATCACGTCGTCGATCTGCGCCACGAGCATGGCGGACTGGTCGGTCGGGCCGGTATCCCATCCCGACGCGATGCGGATCTTCACTCTCCTGGGAGGCATCTTGCTGCGATGATCGAGCGACAAACCGTCGATCTTCTGCGGCAATTCGTTCAACTGCGGCTGGGTCCAGTCCACCTTGCCGACATTGACGTCCGAGCGGTTCTTGTTGTGTGCCATGCATTGCTCCCCTCTTGCGGGAGTGCACCGGATGACCTGCGATCCGCATCGGGTTGGCTGACGATCCGCCGGCACCGCGTGGCGGCGACCGCAGGGGCATGCTTGATCGGAACCTAGCACCTTCCCAACCCGCGTGCAGCGCTGTCCTCCGACAAGGAGACGAAGCCAGTTGAAGGCCGCTGGACGGGTTTCGCTTGCCTCGACCGCCAGGGTCGTCGCAGCGGGGCCAAGTGGGCGAGAGCGCACATTCTCCGCAACTCGTCCCGAGTGTCACGCCACCTGCCGCACCCGCTGGCGTTCATGCTTGCACATCGAGCGCTTCAGAATGGGTGCTGCCGGTAAAATTGCTCGAGTTGCCGATAAACGTCCGGCAAGTGCTGACGCAAGGTCGCCGGGCTCTCGAAAAATTGCTCGCTGGCCACCGCGAAGAATTCGGCCGGACTTTCGAGGGCATACGGGTCGATCGGCAGTTCGGCGCCGTTGCGGTGCTCTGCTTGCAGGCGATCCCATGCGCCGGAGAAGACCTGCGACCACACGCGGCGATCCATGCGCCGGTGCAAGGGTGGGAAGCCGTTGGCGTCGCCGTTGAGCATGTCGAGCTTGTGCGCCATTTCGTGGATGACCACGTTGTGCCCAGGCTTCTTCCCTTCATTCAGCACGTTCGCCCACGACAGGATCACCGGTCCGCGCCCCCAGGCCTCGCCGGCCATCACGGTGTTGGTCTGGTGAACCACCCCCGCCGCATCGGTTTGTGTACGACGGGGAATGAACGCGTCCGGATACACGATGATGCTGTGCCAGCCGTCGTACCAGTCAAGGCCCAGTTTCAGGATGGGTATGCAAGCATGGGTCGCGAGCAGGACCAGGTCGGCGTCGTCGAGATGCAAGCCCTTGGTCGGCTCCATCGACTTGCTCTCCAGGAACAGCGTGGCCAGCACGCGCAGCGTGGCTTGGTCGGAAGCACCCAGCCGACGCGCAGGGGCACAGCGGCGCAGCGCGTCTTGCCAGAGCGATTCGCCGATCGGGTGCCGAGCGACAATGCGCCGTACGCGCCAGTTTCTGATTTTGTCGAACATGCCCACATGCTGGAGGAAGTCGTAAGGTCAAGAGCATCAGGGCCGAGGTGCACTTTCTCAAGGAAGAAAACACGGATAAACACGAGTCGGCGCATGAAAAGCGGACTCGGCAGTGCATTTATCCACGCGATTGTCAGCGTGGACCCGCCCTTGCAGGGTCCGCCGGTCTTTCCCGGACTGGCCATGCGACCTCGCTGCGCTCCGGTGGCGGGACGGGGCCGCGCGGGCCGTCGCGGCGCAGGTTGCCAGGCTCGGTTTCCCAGGTGAACAAACGAGGCCGGTCTAGAAAGTCCCCGGTTTTCAGCTGTGCTCGAACGATCCCGTCCGCACCTTGCCCTCGCGGACATAGCGATTGACCAGCACGCCGTTGGACGAGCTCTTCGATGTCTCGAGCCGGAATGCCGACGCCTGGGCGCGGTCGTCGAACAGGCGCTTGCCGCGGCCGAGCAGGATGGGATGGACCAGCAGGCGCAGCTCGTCGACCAGGTCCGTGGCCAGCAGCTGATGCACCAGGTCGCTGCTGCCCTGGGTCACCAGGTCGGGCCCATCGCCTTGCTTGAGCTCACGCAGCGTGGCGACGACATCCGGCCCCAGGGCGTGGCTGTTGTGCCATCGGAGCGTGTCGGCATGGTGGGTGGCGACGTGCTTGGCGACGCCATTGAACAGATCGGCAATGCCCCGGTGTGGCGCGCCCTCCGGCACGTGCGGCCAGTACCCGGCGAAGATGTCGTAGGTGCGGCGTCCGAGCAGCAGCTCGAACGGGCGCGCGAACACCCCGTCCATCACGTCGCTGGACTCGTCGGCATAGGGCCAGACCCAGCCGCCGTAGGCGAAGCCGCCGCTGGTGTCTTCCTCCGGGCCGCCGGGTGCCTGCACGACGCCATCGAGGCTGATGAACGCGGCAACGATGAGCTTTCTCATGGTGGGGCTCTCCTGTGCGGATCGACGTGTCCGCCTGTCTTGACGACGGTTGGCAGGCTGGAAGATCGACAACATGCTGGCACGTCTCCGAGACCAGGCTTCGCATCCGGCCGCCAGCCGTCTCGCGCGGGTTGCCGGACGGAGGCCACCCCGAGGGGGAGGGGCGCTGTTTTGGCGACCTGTCGAAGGCGTAGGCTGTACGCGTCACGAGGCGGGAGCGCGCAGCATGCCAATGCCCACAAACGACAGTCGCTTCAGCGACGCCGTCGCCGCGCTGTACCAGGATCTTCTGGTGCCGCTGATCTTCGCGCCCTACGCGGCGGATCTCGTGGCGCGGCTCGCTCCGCTGCAACCGGCCAGCGTGCTGGAGCTGGCGGCTGGCACCGGTGTGGTGACGCGCGAGCTGGCTGCGCGCCTGCCCCCGGAGGTGCAGTTCGTCGCCACCGACCTCAACGAGGCGATGCTGGCGGTGGCGAAGGCGCAGGGCATCGCCCGGGACGTGGGCTGGCGCCAGGCGGACGCGATGGCGCTGCCGTTCGAGGACGCGTCGTTCGATGCGGTGGTATGCCAGTTCGGCGCGATGTTCTTCCCGGACAAGGCGCACGCGTTCGCCGAGGCGCGCCGGGTGCTTCGCCCCGGCGGCACGCTGCTGTTCAATACCTGGGACCGGATCGAGACGAACGACTTCGCCTGGGTGGTGAGCGACGCCGTCGCCGGGCTCTTTCCGGAGGATCCGCCGCGCTTCCTCGCGAGCCTGCCGCACGGCTATTTTTCGGCGGAGGCGCTCGCGCGCGACCTGGCGGGGGGCGGCTTTGCCGGGCCGCCGACGATCGAGACCGTCACCGCGAGCAGCCGCGCCGACACGCCCGGCCTTCCGGCCCTGGCCTACTGCCAGGGCACGCCGCTGCGCGGGGAGATCGAGGCGCGCCACGGTGCCGGGCTGGAGGAGGCCACCGCCGTGGCCACCGCGGCCATGACCGCGCGCTTCGGTGCCGGGCCGGTGGCCGGTCGAATCCAGGCGCTGGTGGTGCAGGTAGCTCGCTGAAACCGGGACGGGGGAAGTTGAATATTCGCCTCCTCGGCGTCCTCGCATCGGGCCATCCGGGGTTTTGCCAGTTCACCGGGCGGTCGATCCCGGCTTTTCGGCCATCAATGTCGTGTGCGTTTGCTGCCCGCGCTGGCGGGGTTCATCTCGACGCTGAGGGTGAAGGTGCGTTGCTCGTCCGGTCGCATGGCGCCGACGCCGACCAGCTTGCGCGCGATCTCCTCGCCGCGTTCGTCGCGGATGGTCAGCACCATCGAGTATTCCCACGCACCGCTGTCGACGGGGTTGCGAAAGCTGCCTTCCACGCGCAGCGGCACGGACGCCGCGGCTTCGGTGCCGCTGGCTGGCTCGCTGAAGCGCAGCTTGTGGCGACAGGCGGGACACACGGCCGCACTTTCCAGGATGGTCTCCCGGCAGTGCGGACAGGTGCGCGTCGCGCCGGCGGTGCCTGGGTGGGCGAGGGTCACGAAGCGGTGCCGTTGTGCCCGGTGGTCTTGTGCGCGCTGCTGCCGTCCTTGCCATCGTCCCAGCCGAACTCGGCCTGGCCGCGCATGCGCGAACCCGCCGCCACGCTGAGCGATCCGGCCTTCAGGTCGCCGGTCAGCGCACCGCTCTGCTGCAATTCCACGTGCACCGCGGATTCGATGTTGCCGATCAGCTCGCCCGCGATGGTGACTTTCTCGGCGCGCACGCTGCCGGTCACCCTGGCACCGGGCTCGATGGTGAGGTCGCCGCGCACGTCGACGTCGCCCTTGAACTTGCCGGCGATGCGCACGTGGCCCTCACCTTCGATCTTGCCTTCGATGGTGATATCGGGCGCGATCAGAGACTCGCTCCTGGGCTTGCCCGGGGTGGGCGCAGGCGTGGGTCGGAATGCCGGCTGCACCGGCGTTTGCGCTTCGGGCTTGGTCACCGGGATGTCGGGGCGCGCCAGCTCCGTGGATTCAAGTGTTTCGTTGGGGGAGGTCTTGATGGATTCTTTCCACAGGGCCATGACGGGACTCCAGCTAGGGCAGAAAGCTGAGCCTACCCCTCAAATGGCCTGAAAAACGGGCTCAGGTTCTCCTTACCTGGGCCAAACGATCTCTCGTTCACCTCCCGTTGGCTATTTGAAAAAAGCGACATCGCGTTCATTTTCCCGAGGCATCGGTCGGCTTTCCTTGCCGCCCGTGCGGTCAGACGCCCGCGGCTCGCCGCGCTGGCGCTTCGATCTGCAGGATCGGTCGACAATGAAGCTGCCCCTTTCCCGACCGGCCTGGAACCCGGCGCGGTTCAGTGCCGGCCAAGCTCAAGATGTTAGCCTGCGAAGCTTCGCTAGCCGACGCACGAGCCGGATCGAACATGCTGCGAAATTTGCGCCCGATCACCTCGCTGCTGGCCGGTACGGCCCTGCTGCTGCTGGGGGTCGGACTGCTGACCACGCTGATCCCGCTGCGTGGTCGCGCATTGGGTTTTTCGACCACCATGCTTGGCGCGCTGACTTCGGCGTATTACGTCGGCTACTTCGTGGGCACGTTCACCCTGCCTCCGCTGATCCAGCGGATCGGCCACATCCGCGCGTTCGCGTTCTGTACCGCGGCCGTCGCGTGCCTGGTGCTGTTGCACGCGCTCAGCAGCAACCCCTGGTTCTGGCTGCTGCTGCGCCTGTTCGCCGGGATATCGCTGGTAGGCCTGTACGCCATCATCGAGAGCTGGCTGAATGCGCAGGCCGAAGCCAGTCGACGCGGCACCGTGTTCGCGATTTACATGATGGTCAACCTGGGCTCACTGGCGGTGGCGCAACAGCTGCTGCGCATTCAGGGCGAGCCGTTCGTGCTGTTCGTCGTCGTCGCACTGCTGGTATGCGCGGCAACCTTGCCCGTGGTCGCCACCCGTCAGGCGCAGCCTGGCTTGAACCCGGTGCCACGGCTTGAATTGAGGCGTCTGTTTGCGTTGGCACCCACGGCCGGCGCGGGTGCACTGCTGTCGGGCCTGGCGATGGGGGCATTCTGGGGTTTGCTGCCGGTGTACGCCCGCGGACGGGGTTTCGACCTGACCCAGGTGGGAACCTACATGAGCGTGGCCATCCTCGGCGGTGCCGCGTTGCAGTGGCCGATCGGTCGCTGGTCGGATCGGCATGACCGGCGCCTCGCCCTGGCGGCGGTCTGCGCGCTCGCCACGGTACTGGCACTGCTGCAACTGCTGATGCCACCAAGGCAAGGGACGATGATCGCGCTGATCTTTCTCTACGGTGGCCTCACCTTCGCCGTCTATCCGATCGTGGTGGCGCATTTGGTGGATCACCTGTCGCCGGAAGAACTGCTGTCGTCCAGCAGCAGCGTGCTGCTGATCTACGGTGTCGGCTCGGCGTTCGGGCCGATCGCTGCCGGCGCACTGATGTCGCGCCTCGGTCCCGGCTCACTGTTCGGCTGGTTCGCCCTGACCCAGGCCGTGCTGGCGGTCTATGCGGCATACCGGTACTGGCACTTCCACCGCGCGCAGACGACCGAGGCCAATTTCCGGATGATGCTGCGCACCACGCCGACCGCCTTCGACATGCTGCCGGACACCGAAACACCGACCGAGTCGAGCTGAGTCCAAAAAATGAGGGCCCGAAGTGTCTACGGATCGGGGCAGGTCCGGTCATTGAACGCCATCTACCCGCCGACTTCCATCTCCTTCTCCATCATCTGGCAAACCCGGTTCCTGTTCAGATCCTTGGCCTGATACATCAGATGATCCGCTTCGGCGATCAGCGATTCCAGAGTCTGTTGACCGCGGCGATGCTCGGTGACGCCGAGGCTGGCGGTGATGTTGATGCGGATTCCCTGGTGGACGATACACAGGTTGGCGATGGCCTCGCGCAGCCGCTCGGCCAGCGTGACGGCCTCGGCCAGACCGGTTTCCGGCAGCAGGACGATGAATTCCTCACCGCCCCAGCGGGCGATGATGTCCGAATCGCGGATGGTATCGCGCAACACGTTGGCGGTGGCCCTGAGTACCTCGTCTCCGCAGGTATGTCCATGCGCGTCGTTGATCCGCTTGAAGTGATCGAGGTCGAGCACGATGACGCTCAATCGGCGTTCGTGCCGGCGCGTGATGCTCCAGATGGACTCGCTGATGCTGTCGAAGGAGCGCCGGTTGTTGATGCCGGTAAGCGGGTCGAGCCTGGCCAGGTGCTCGGCTTTTTCCCGGCGCGCCTCGCCCTCGCGGAACTGGTAGGTGAGCGCGAGCGCGAGAAGGGTGGCATCCAGCAGCATGCCGACCTCGGCGGCGCGGAAGGTCCAGCCATCGAACGGAATGAATCCCAGGACAGCCAGCACGGTAATCACGTCACCTGCCATCGAGCAGGCGGCAGCGAGCAGGAAATAGCGGCCCGCCGGCAATCCCACCCGCACCGACAGCGCACCCAGTCCCAGCATGATGACGGTAAACACGGTCACGAACGCGAAGGCCAGCACCAGTGCCGCCGACTGCCGGTCGAGCAGGCTGGTGCCGATCAGAGCCAGCGCACCGATGACGATGTAGGCGAGGATGCCGCGGTGCAGGCGCGGGAAGTACCGGTGCGTGTCCAGGAAGTTTCGTGCGAACAGCAGCCCGCTGGACGCGCAAAGTGTCATCAGCGTCGGCTGCGACCATTGCGTCCAGCCGGGGTGGCTGGGCCAGAGCCATTGGAAGCCGTAGCCGGTGTATGCCACGTTGGTCAGCATGAAAGTCGCCAGGTACAGCGAGTACAGGCCGTAGCGCCTGGCGCGCATGCCGATGAAGAGCATCAGGTTGTAGGCCAGCAGCGCGAAGATGAACCCGTACAGGAAGGCGTAGCTGGCTGATTCCCGACCTTCGGCGGAGGCCGCCTGCGCGGATGGCTGCAGCGTGATCGGCACTACCATCGGATCGAACGTGGCGACCCGGAGCATGAGGTCGCTGTGGCCCGGCGGGAATCCGACATCGGTGGCGAACACGTGGCTGTCGATCGGCCGAAGGGCGAATGGCTGGCGATCGCCCATCCGCCAGGTCGCCATGGTCCGACCGTCATGGCGGACGTAGACGTCCACGTGATCCAGCCAGGAAATGCCGATGGTCAGTCGCCGAACCTGCGCGGTGGTGCCGTCATTGTCGACGCCGAGATGGATCCATGCCGGCTTCGGCCCGATGCCGAAGGCGAGTACGGGCTCGCGACTGGCGCTGAATGCACCCCGCCCGTAGGCGGACAGGGCCTGCTCCAGCGTCATCGGCGCCGTCGTCTCCTGCAGGTAACTGGCCGCCGTACCCAACGGACGTCCGTCCATCTGCGGCAGCGTCACGGCGGCAGACAATCGCCCGCAGACCGGCAGGAGTGCCAGCAGGAGCAACCACGCGGAACACGATCGTATTTCCATCAATGGTATCGGACCGTCTCTGATTTTCGCCGTGAGCGCATGGACGTACCTTCGGAGTCCGGCGCGGCCCCATCATGAATGGCCGGAGGAGCGAGTTCAATGAAGCGGGGGTGCAGGTCATGAAGAGGCGTCAGCCAAACGAGGGCGGACTTGCTTGCCGCCAGGAACTGATCGCGGGGAAAGTGCAGTCTGACCCCGGACCCCGATGCCTGGGGCGCTACTGCTTGGTAGCGACGATGAGCTGGAAATTGCCGTGGAAACAGGTTGTGCGCTCGCAGTGCCAAGGGCCCATGGCGCGCAGCAGGGCGACCGGATCGTGGCTGCTCCAAAGCGTCAGGCCGAGCGGTTCGAACACCTTGAAATAGATCCAGCTGAGCGCGCGCAGCGGCCACACGTCAGGGCGATGGAATTCGGCGAGCATCAGTTTGCCGCCCGGGACGAGCACGCGGCCGGCTTCGGCGAGGGCGCGCCGCTTCAGCGGATGCGGCAGTTCGTGCAGCAGGAAGAACACGATGTTGACGGCCACTTCGCCGTCGCCCAGGTGCATGCCCGTGGCATCGTCCTCGACGAAGCGCACCTTGCCGTCGTGGTTGCCCAACTTGCATTCGGCGTGGATCAGCTCGTTCGGAATGATGTCCGCGATCACCACCTGGCCGGCGTTGCCCGCGATGGCCGCATCGACCACGGTCGGAAGCATGTCGCCGAACGCGCAGGAGGTGATCAGCACCGTGCCGCCGGCAAGATCGGTTCGCGCCATCTCGTCGGCGATACTGGCGACGAGGCGGTGGTACTGGAACAGCAGGATCGCCGAGATCAGCGGCTGGAAGTCCACCAGCCGGATGAGCCGCATGTTGGAATAGATCGGGTAGACATGCGCCGTCTCGCCGGCCGCTCCACGTGACAGCGTGCGCAACACCAGCGCGCCACGGGTGGTCACGAAGAAGAACAGGCCCGTGGCCGCCAGCACACCGGCCAGCGCCGCTATGACATCCCCGAACCATGTGATCACGTCGCGTCCTCGAACGGTTTGCGCGCCTGCTTCCCTGGCGGTCACGGGGACAGGAGGTCGCTCTCAGCATAGGTGAAAACACAAGCCGAAAGGCCTGGCCACGCAGGAACCCCTTGCACGATGGTTTGACATGGCCGACAAGGACTGAGGCGGCGCCTGGCCATTGGACGCCGGGCTGGCCAGGCCGGGGCGGTGTCGAGGGCGGCGCAGGATGACGCATCAACCGAGGCTGCCCCGGATTTCGTGTGACCAGTGCAGGAGATCCGCAGACTTGATCCACACAATGACGGCCTTCATGCCGTTCCGCTGCCTTGCTCCGGGCGTGGTAGTGCTAACGTCACGCCCGGGGTGCCCGACGCCGAGGATCATGCCCCGGAGAATCCGCCCGTGTTCGACTCCGCCCTCCGCTTCATACCGCTGGCCTTCGCCGCGCTGTTGCCGGTGCTCAACCCGCTGGGCTCGGCCTTGATCCTGATGGGCATCGTTGGCGACGAGCCACCCGCGGTCTATCGCCGTCTGGCCTGGCGCATCACGTTGGGCATGCTGGGGTCTGTCGCGGTGATCGAGTTGCTGGGGGCCTTGATCCTGAAGTTCTTCGGCATCAGCCTGCCGGTGCTGCAGGTGGCCGGTGGCCTGACCCTGGCCGCGATGGGCTGGAGCATGCTCAACGCGCACGACCCCTCGCCTGGCGATGCGCCGGCCGCCCGGCCCGATGTCGATACCGTGATGAGCCACGCGTTCTACCCGCTGACCTTTCCGGTCACCGTGGGCCCGGGCGTGATCGTGGTGGTGCTCACGCTCAGCGCACATGCCGCCGGCCATGCCTGGCAGGCCAGCCTGCTGACGCATGCGGCGATCTTCGTCGCAGCGCTCCTGCTGGCGGTGCTGGTGTTCTTCAGTTACGCGTATGCGCCCCGGCTCAGCCGGATGCTGCCGGGGCATGCGATCAGCGGTGTGCAGCGACTGATCTCCTTCATCCTGCTGTGCATCGGTGCGCAGATCGCCTGGGGCGGCCTGTCCATGTTGCTGCGTTCACTGCAGACGTTGCCGCACTGAAATCGCCCGGGTTCGGAGGCCGCTCTGAACCGGGACCGGGCTGCCCTTTTCCGCTAGCAGCCTGTCGGGCTTTGCTGGTCGAGGCGAGAATTCGGCTGTGCGAGGACAGATTTTCGACGCTTCGCCGGCCCATGGTGGTTCTATGGGTCAAGAAGCGGCGGAAATATGGACCGCACAGCCGGATTCGCAGCCCGGCCGAGCAAAGTCCGACAGGCTGCTAGGCTCTGGTTCCCGACGACACTTCCCGCCCGAGGCTGTGTGATGACCCTGCGCCATTGGTGTTCCATGCTTTTCTGCCTGTCGATGCTGGGCGTGGCCGGCCCGAGTACCGCCGCCGACGCGCCGCTGCGCGTGATGACGTTCAACGTTCGCGTGCCGGTGGACACCGACATGAACGCGTGGGTGCATCGGCGCGACCTGCTGGTGCAGGTGGTCAAGGCGCAGCATCCGGATGTGCTGGGCACGCAGGAGCTGACCCAGGAGCAGGGCGAGTACCTCGCCGCCCATCTGCCCGGCTATGCCTGGTTCGGCCAGGGCAGGGACGGCGGCACGAAGGGCGAGCACATGGGCGTGTTCTATCGAACGGATCGGTTGCAGGTGCTGCGCTCCGGGGACTTCTGGCTGTCCGACACGCCGGATGTGGCGGGCAGCAAGACCTGGGGTCAGCCGTATCCGCGCATGGTGACCTGGGCGCGGTTTCGCCGGCGCCATGGTGGCGGCACGTTCGACTATTTCAATACGCACTTCCCCTACCGGGACGAAGATGTCCGCGCGCGCATGCTCAGTGCGGACGAGATCATGCAGCGGATCGGCAAGCTGCCATCGACGGCGCGGGTGATCCTTGCCGGGGATTTCAATTGCGGCCCCGACAGCCCGGTGCACGCGAAGCTGACCCGAACGCTGCATGATGCCTGGCCCGCAGCGGCATCGCGATCCGGGCCGGCGAAGACGTTTCACAACTTCACCGGCATCCCCGACCGGCGCATCGACTGGATCCTGACGCGTGGCTTCACGGCGCGCGCCGTACGCACGGTCACCACACACCAGGGTGCGAGCTATCCGTCCGACCATTTTCCGGTCGTGGCCGAGCTCGTGCCGCAGGGCAGGGCCGTCAAGGCAGGGGGCTGAGCGTACTTCGCAAACGGTCGGCGCCGACGCCGGTTTTCGCCCGAGGCCGGTGAGTCGGCGTGGCCTGAGACAAAGTCGCCGAAGCGCCCCTCGCATTTCGGCTGGCGAAGCTGGCCAGCGCCGCCAGCACGTTGTTGCATTCGGCGTCGGGCAGGGCGAAACCCTTGTTCTCGACCATCGCGATCATCGTGTTGCCGCGTCCCACCCGGCTTTCCATCCCCTCGATGGACCCCGACACCGCCGGGCTCACGAACTGCCGAGGCTGATCAGCAGCGCAAACGCCATGCCGAATCCGATCAGCATGCTGTAGCAAATACCGACGCAGGCATATTTCAGCGAGGTCATGAACCACCCTTGCCGATACACCCGCTTCTGCATGAGGAACAGGTAGGCGAGCATCCACAGCCAGGCCGCGGCATGCAGCAAGCCCAGCGGCGTGCCGAGCCAGGCGGCATGCCTCGCCGTCCAGCCGCGCAGCAGATCCAGCGCGACCAGCACCAGCAGCGACAGCATGATGAAGGCGTGGCTGTGCATGGCCACGATCAGGTGTTCCATGTACATCCGACGCTTGAAGAAATAGAAGACCTTCAGCAGCAACGCAAACACCGGCAGCAGCACGAACAGCACCTGCGGCGCGACGGCAAACACCCCGCCCATGAGACGCCAGGCCGCCGCCTTCGCGTCGGCAGCGTTGCCCGAGTTCATGTCATGCAGGTTGTTGCGGGCGTGCTCGATCGAGTCGTTGAGCCACTCGTTGGCGAACGAAGGCAACCATCCGACGCGCAATGGTCTGGATTCGCGGTTCCACACGACCTCGTCGTTGAACTTGATGTCGCCGTTCGCGAAATGGGTGTCCTGCGACGTCGTCACGGGGACCGAACTGATCGCGACACCGCGAATGGGGGGCGTCCGGAATTGCACGAGCGGAGTGGAACTTGTGCGGATCGCGAGCTGGATCGCCAGGAACGCGATGATCGCCAGGAAGAAAACCAGCCGGAACGGCGTCACGTAGCGGGCGCGTTTGTTGGCGAAGTAGTCCAGCGTGAGTTTCCCCGGCCGGAAGTACAAGGGCAGCAGCGTGTGCACGATGCGTGCATCGATGTTGAGCACGCTGTCCAGCACGTCGCCCAGCACGCTGCCGAAATGTCGCACCAGGCCTTCAACCGGCTGGCCGCACGCGTGGCAGTACTTTCCGTACAGCGGCGCGCCGCAATTGCCGCAGGTCGCGGTTGGTATCGGCGGCGGCGTGGACATCGATGCCATGGAGGGGGGGCGCTCCCATGTTCGGCGAGTAGTCAGGATGAGCGCGATTCTAGCGATCTTTCGGGCCGGAAAAGGCCTGGCCGGCGGGCGTCCGGGTCGACCTGCCTGCAGGAGCGGACTTTTTCCCGGCAAACCTGTCCCGATGGCGCCACACGCTTGAGCCTTCCGCTCCCAGGTGGGACGATCCGCCCATGACCAGCCGACCCACCACCGCATTGCACTTGCGCGACCTCGCGCGGTTGCGTCGCGTGCGCGACCGGATCGACCGGGAGTATGCGCAGCCGCTGAATGTCGAGGCGCTCGCGCAGGGCGCGCACATGTCGGGTGGACACCTCAGCCGCCAGTTCAAGCTCGCCTTCGGTGAATCGCCCTACAGCTACCTGATGACGCGACGCATCGAGCGCGCGATGGCGTTGCTGCGGCGTGGCGACCTCAGCGTCACCGAGGTCTGCTTCGCGGTGGGTTGCTCGTCGCTGGGCACGTTCAGCACGCGCTTCACCGAGCTGGCCGGGGTGCCGCCCAGCGTCTATCGGCGCGAGGCGTCGGCTGCGATGGCGGGGATGCCGTCATGCGTGGCGCGGCAGGTGATGCGACCGATCAGGAATCGAGAAGCGCCGGCCCCCGAGCCGGATCTAGCATGACGGCTCCACCCACACCGAAGGCAACGGCCATGGACATCAGCATCTACTCGAGCTTCCTCCCGCACACCGACCCGGACGCCTCGCTGGCGTTCTACCGCGACACGCTCGGCTTCGAGGTGCGCAACGACGTCGGCTACAACGGCATGCGCTGGATCACGGTCGGCCCGTCCGACCAGCCCGGCACGTCGATCGTGCTGTTCCCGCCCGCCGCCAGCCCCGGCGTGAACGATGACGAGAAACGCACCATCGCCGAGATGATGGCCAAGGGCACCTACGCCATGATGCTGCTCGCCACGAAGGACCTCGATGCCGCCTTCGAGCGGATCCAGGCCAGCGGCGCCGAGATTGTCGAGGAGCCGACCGAGCAGCCGTACGGCGTGCGCGACTGCGCCGTGCGCGATCCCGCGGGCAACCTGCTGCGCGTGCAGGAGCGGCGCTGAGGCATCCGGCGGGCGGACCCGGCTGGAGAAGGTGCAATGACAACAATGAGAAAGGTGACGCCGACCATGAAGAAGACCGGCCCGAAGGAAGCTCCCGCGGGCGAGACGCCCTCGCAACTGATCGACGCACGGATCGAGTCGCTGGGCGACTGGCGCGGCGAAATGCTCGCGCGCATCCGCAAGATCATCAGGCAGGCCGTTCCCGACGTGGTCGAGGAGTGGAAGTGGCGAGGGGTTCCGGTGTGGTACCGCGACGGGATGATATGTACCGGGGAGACGTACAGGAACGCCGTGAAGATGACCTTTGCCAAGGGCGCCTCGCTGGCGGATCCCTCCGGCCTGTTCAACGCCAGTCTCGACGGCAACACGCGGCGTGCCATCGATATCCACGAGGGCGACACGATCGATGAAGCGGCGTTGAAGGCGCTGATTCGCGCTGCCGTGGTGCGGAATGTCCCGAAGGGAGACGGCGGCTGAGAGCCCCCGCCCGGCATGTCGGCGTTCGATCAGGGGGTGACGTCGAAATCCGCCTGTCCGGTTGCCAGCGAACTTCCGCCGACCCACACGGTGTAATGCGTGGGCTCGATCACCTGCCGGCTGTGCACGTTCCAGAACGAAAGCTCCGGGAAGCCAAGCTGGAACGTGAGCTGCTTCGATTCCCCCGGCTTCAGCGTTACCCGCGTGAAGCCCTTCAGGCTGCGCACCGGCTGCTCGACGCTGGCGCCGAGATTGCGCACGTAAAGCTGCGCCACTTCGGTGGCCTCGCGCCGGCCGGTGTTCTTCACCGTTGCGCTCACCGTCACCAGATCATGGGCACCCGGGAGATTGGCCACGGCCAGCGGTATCGCCTTGCGCGAAAGACGTACGCCCGAGTAGGCGAACGTGGTGTAGCTCAGGCCATAGCCGAACGGGTACAGCGCGGAGTTCGGCACGTCGATATAGCGCGAGACGAAGCGCGTGTCGCCTGCGGGCGGCTTGCTCAGGTCCGCTTCGCCGGCGGGACGGCCAGTGGGGAACTGGTTGTAGTACAGCGGCTCCTGGCCGACCGCCCGCGGGAAGCTCATGGTCAGCTTGCCGCTGGGCGAAACGTCGCCGAACAGCGTACTCGCGACGGCCGAACCGGCCTCGGTGCCCGGGAACCAGACGGCCATGATTGCCGACACGTGCCCGGCCGCCCAATCCAGCACCAGCGGACGTCCGGAGAACACCAGCAGCACGACCGGCTTGCCCGTCGCTGCAATCGCTTCCAGCAGCTTCTGCTGGTTGCCCGGCAGATCCAGATGTGCGCGCGAGCCCGCTTCGCCGCTCATGCTGCTGGATTCGCCCAGCGCCATCACCACCACGTCGGCCTGCTCGGCCGCGCGCCGGGCCTCGGCGAAACCGGCCTCGGAATCGCCGTCGATGTCGGTGCCCCTGGCATAGAGCAGCTCGCCGCCCCTCTGCTTCATGCGCGCCTCGAGCCCACCGCGCACGGTGACCACGTCGGGTTGATGCTGCGCGCCGCCCCAGGCACCCTGCATCTCGCCGGCGCTGTCGGCCAGCGGGCCGATCAAGGCGATTTTCTTCACGCTGGCGGCGAGCGGCAGCACGGGGGGCGTGCCGTCACCGCCGTTCTTCAGCAGCACGAACGACTCCTCGGCCGCGCGACGCGCCAGCGGACGATGTGCCGCCACGGCCTGCGTCACCTCCCCGGTGCCGCGCGCATACGGATGCTCGAACAGGCCGAGCGCGAACTTCACCCGCAGCACGCGGCGCACCGCCTCGTCCACGGTCGCCATCGACAGCTTGCCTTGCTTCAGCAGCCTGGGGATCTGGGTGTCGTAGAAGTGGGACATCATGTCCACCTCGACACCGGCGTCCAGCGCCTTCCGGGTGGCGCTGGCGGCGTCGAGCGCGATGCCGTGATGGGTCAGCTCCATCACCGCGGTGTAGTCGCTGACCACGAAGCCGTCGAAGCCCCATTCCTTGCGCAGGATCTCGTCCATCAGGTACGGATCGGCGGTGGCGGGCACGCCGTTGAGCGCGTTGAACGAACTCATCATCGTGGCCGCGCCGGCATCGACTGCCGCCTTGTACGGCGGCAGGTAGACCTGGCGCAGGCGGATGTCGGACATGTCGGTGGTGTTGTATTCGCGGCCCGCCTCGGCCGCGCCGTAGGCCGCGAAGTGCTTGACCGATGCGGCCACGCTCTCGGGCTGCGAAAGGTCGCTGCCCTGGTAGCCGCGGATATACGCGCGCGCCATCGCCGAGCCGAGGTAGGCATCTTCACCCGCGCCCTCGGTCGAGCGGCCCCAGCGCGCATCGCGCGAGATGTCGACCATCGGCGAATAGAACCACTTCACGCCCGCGGTGGTGGCTTCGGCCGCGGCCATGCGCGAGACGTCCTGCACGAGCTGCGGATCCCATGAAGCGGACAGGCCCAGCGGCACCGGGTAGATGGTGCGGTAGCCGTGGATCACGTCGGCTCCGAACAGGATCGGGATGCCCAGGCGGCTGTGCATCGCCGCTTCCTGGAAACGGCGGGTCTTCTCCGCGCCGATCACGTTGAGCATCGAACCCAGCTGGCCCTTCCGGGCCAGCTCGTACGCGTCGACGTGGTCACGGGTTTCCGGATTGGCGGCGAGCGCACCCTCCGAATCGGCCGCGGTGGGCGCCGACGAGCCCTGGTCGTTGTACTGCATCAACTGGCCGATCTTCTCGGCCAGGGTCATTTTCTTCAGCAGCGCGTCGACTTTCTGCCCGATCGCGGGGGACGCCAGTTGTGCATTGGACGGCTGCTGCGCCAGCGGAAAGCGGGGTGCAGCAGCCTCGGTGGCCAGCACTCCCCGGGTGACCACCAAGCTCAGCGCACAGGCCGCGACGGACGACAGCAGCGGGGCGCGCCGACGAAAAAGTGTGGGGTGGCTCATTCGTTCTCCTGGGAGGCGCCAGCGGCCTAAATGTAAACGTTTACATGGGTGGTCGTAAATCCCCGCATCAATCCGCCCTGAGTGGCTATCGGCCGCGGCGGGCCAGATAGACCGTCTGCGTGAACGGTCGACCCTGCAGCGGATTGTCGAACGTGACCGGTTCGGCCCAGGCCTCGGCGAACACGCCGGCGAGGCGAGCGGTGAAGGCGGGGTCGGGGCGGTCGTTGGACCACAGCCCGAAGATGCCGCCCGGCTTGAGGTGGACAGACAGCGCATGCAGGCCGTCGGGTTGATAGAAGCTGGTGCTTCGCTCGTCGAGCAGGGCTTCGGGCGAGTGGTCGATGTCGAGCAGGATGGCATCGAAACGGCGTCCGGGTGACTGCGCATCGAACCCCTGTGTCGAGGCGGCGAGCGCGAAGAAGTCGCCTTGCACGAAGCGGCAGCGTGGGTCGGCCACCAGCTCCGCACCCAGCGGCAGCAGTCCCTTGCGATGCCACTGGATCACCGGTGCGAGCATCTCGACCACGGCCAGCGCGGCGACGTTGTCGTGCTCCAGCACGGCGCGCGCGGTGTAGCCCAGGCCCAGTCCACCGACCACCACGTCAAGCTGCTCGCCCTCGAGCGCGGCCAGGCCCAGCCGCGCCAGCGCTTCCTCCGACGCGGTGAACAGGCTCGACATCAGGAACTCGTCATCCAGCTTGATCTCGTAGACCTCGCGCTTGAGCGTCAGCTCGAAACGGCGCCTGAGGCTGACGGCTCCGATCGGGGTCGGGCAATAGTCGATTTCCTCGAAGAGCACATGCATAGGCGGGTGGATCCATGGACGGATGAAAAATGAATAGGGAAATGAAAAACCGTCAGGGACCATTCCCGACGCCGTCCCGCAGGCGGCGATGCCGATTCAGCGCAGCGGTTGTGCGGCCGTGTCGCCCTTGCACGGGATCGGCTTGCCGTCGGTGCCGACCGCTTGCGTGAAACTCGATCCGCTGCGGTCGATGACGATGCCGCCAACGCACTGCTGGTTCCGGTCCAGCCGGTAGGTTGCCTTGACGCGAAGTGCTTCCTGCTGCTGCCTGTTCAGGCGTATGGCTTGTTCTTCCCGATACAGCCGGGCATCTTCCTTGACCTGCTGGTACGTGTTGGACAAGTCCTCACGACGCTGCTTCAGCTCGTTCGCCAGCAGTTCCCGGTTTTGCCTGGCACGGGCTCTGGCCAGTTGCGCATCCAGCTCGGCGGTGCGGGCGGAATCGTGGATGATCTCATCGGCCTGGCGCGCTGCGAGGTACCGGGAAAGTCCGTTCCAGCCAAGCACGCCGACGAACAAGCTCGCGGCCACTACCCCGATCTTCCACGACAACGGCATGGCCATGTCACCCGAACCTCAACAAGATGGTGGAGAACCCCTCGGCATCCGTACTCCCCGATTGAACCTCGTCGTGAGTCGGTCGCCAGAGTCTAGCAGGGCATCGAAAAGCCACCCTGCCCTTGGAAGAGGTAGTTGGAGTGGTGTCAGGGGCCATTCCTGACGCCGCTCGGACGACAGTCGATCGTTCAATCGGTCCCTTGGCCCTGCTTGCGCTTCGACCCGCCCGCAGGTTGCCACATCTGATCTGCTGCCCGCCGCATCTTCGGCTCGCCTGCGGCCCTGCCGCCTGTCCCAATGAACCCGAGTCACCGGCCCGCAGGCGTGGGGCATGGGAGGACATGCGCCGCGCCTGTGAACGGGACGGACTCGACCAGCCGAAACAACACAGGGAGAAGACACCACCATGACGGACTATTCGAACATGCTCGGGAAGGCAGCGAAGCGCGTGCTCAATCGCAAGGTGCTGGTACTGGCGATCATCGTGCTGGGCGGTTACGAGGTCTACCGGCATCCGCCCATCGAAACCATCGGCCCGCAACAGGTGGGTGTCCGATTGAACGGGTTGACCGGTTCGGTCACCGAGCTTGGCGAAGGTGTGTGCCTGATGATTCCCGGCATCCACAGCTTGCGCAGGTTTCCGTTGCAGGACCAGATATATCGTCCCGAGCGCAGCGCCAAGGCCGACGGCCCGGCGCCATTCCAGTCGTCGGAAGGCCTGTCGATCGGCGTCGAACTGGCGATCCGCTACGCGATCGATACGAAGAGATTGCCCAGGGTGGCGAAGTTCCTGCCCGACGATGTCGGCCACGATCTGGTCGAGCCGCTGGTGCAGGGCGTGATCTACAAGGTGTTCACGCGTTACACCGTGCGCGAGATTTTCTCGACCAGGCGTCAGGAGATCCAGACGGTGATCGAGGGCGAGCTCAAGCCGATGCTGGCGGCCGACGGCATCGTCCTGCGCAACGTGATGATGGGCAACGTCGATCTGCCGCCGGACTATCGCGAGGGCATGAACAAGGTGCTGGCCACTGAGCTTCAGACCGAGCAGATGCAGTACACGCTGCAACTGAAGGCGAAGCAGGTGCAGGAATCGCAACTGCAGGCCGAGGCCGAGAAGGCACAGCGCGATACCGCCGCCGAGGCGGCGGCCGATGAGCAGGTCATCGCGGCCAAGGGGCAGGAAGAGGCGATGAAACACGTGCTGCCGTTCAAGCGCAAGCAGATCGAGCAACGCGAGCTCGAAGCCGAAGCCGAGAGTGCCGCCCGCATCCGCACGGCAAAGGGCACGGCCGAGGCCCGGCGCATCGAGGCCGCCGGTGAGGCCGACTCGCGCCGCAAGCTGGCCGATGCCGAAGCCTATCGGCTGGAGGAAGTGGGCAAGGTCAGCAGCGAACAGCTCGAGCGCGATGGCATCCTGATCGACAAGCATCCGTTGCTGATCCAGAAAACCCTGGCCGACAAGCTGTCCGACAAGATCTCCGTGATCATCGCGCCGCCACCCGCCACGGGTGGATTCATCGGTCAGGCGCTGATCGACGGCACGCACCAGGGCAGGGCGGCAGGCAATGCCTCCGCTGGTGCGCAATGAAGGCACCGGCGTGGATTCCACTGCTGCTGGGCGTGAGCCTCGTGCACGCGCAGTCCGTGCCGCCGCCGGGGAACCCGCTGGCAATTGTCACGGAAGACGGCATCGCGTTGCGCGCCCAGGCAAGTCATTCGGCGGCTCGGCATGCGGTGTTGTGGCAAGGCGAAAACCTGGAGGTGCGCGGGCATACGCTGGACTATCTGCAGGTCTACGATCATCGCATCGAGCGCGCCGGCTTCGTTCGTGCCAGTCAGGTGCGCATCATCCCGACCCGGCCGGAGGATGCGCCCGAGTTGTTGGCCATCGTGCGATTCCTGCGCGACATGCGCGGTAGCGAGGCGCTCGGGATCGCGTATGCAGCGGCCTACCTGAAGGCTGCGCCGGCCAGGACCATCGATGCCGAGCCGTTCGCCGCGCTCGGTGTGATGGCCGAGCGTCTGGCCGAGCGCGCGTCGACGAATCGGCACAAGTCCGAGGAAGAGAGTCTGTCCGGGCAACTGGAAGTCGTGGCCGACTATGGTGTGGCGATTCGCAGCATCGATCGCCAGGGCAGCATGAGGCTGTGCTACGACGGCGATGCATTCCGCCGCGTCATGGCGCTCGACGCAACTGCCATGCAGAAGGCGACCGCTGCGCTGGCCTTGACCGATCCGGCCTGCGTCGACCCGGCTCTGCCGCCGGTGCAACTCGCCGCGTTCGATGCCTGGCGCGCCGACCTGCTTCAGCGCGTGCCGCGCCAGGCTCTGCCTCGTTACGTGCAAAATCGTCTGCACATGCGCGCGGCGTCGGTGTGGTCGGCGATCGCGTTCGAGTACACGCGACGCCATGAACCGGCGCAGCAGGCCGCGTCACGCGCCATCGATGAACTGGCGGCCGTCGACACCCACGCGCTCGTCGAAAGCGACCGCGATGACTACAACGATGCGGCGATGCGCGTAGGCGCCTCGCGCTGGGCGGCCGAGCCGCTGCTCACGCCGGGCGCAGGCCTGCATGTCGTCACCACAGCGGGCCGTCCCGGCGAGACCTGCATCAAGCTGCTGGATCGCCGGCACGACGAGAAGACGCCGCTGGCGCAACGCTGCACTTACGGCACGGTCTGGGTCAGTTCGGCGCGGGCCAACGCGCGCGGCACGGCGCTCGCGCTGGCTGTGCAACCCATGACCAGCTGGCGCGAGCTGTGGCTGTTCCATGTGGTCGGCAAGCGCTGGGCGATCGATGTGTTGCCGCCGGCGGACGACGATCCGCGGCTTGGCTACATCGAATTTGCAGGGTGGGTGCCCGGCGGCCACTTGATGCTCGCGGCACGCGAGGCCCGGGTCAACGGGCATTTTGTCCATCGCTTCGAGATACTGGACATGGCAACGCTGGCGGTCACCCGGCAGGCGGACAAGCCGTCCTCGCTGAGCGCATTTTACCGCTACCAGGATGCGATCTGGAAAAGCAGGACGGTGAGCCTGCGGGACTGAACTCGTGGTGGAGCGGGGGAACGCCGGATCAGTTGACGTCGATCAATATTTCGGCGGCGGAATGGGGCGGTAATACCACTCCCCCCAATCCCCCTGCGGAGGTGTGCGATGGACGACAAGCTGTTGCAGCAGAATGTGATTGACGAGCTCGACTTCGAGCCCAGCATCGATTCGGCGGACATTGGCGTGACTGCTGAAAGAGGCGTGATCACGCTTTCCGGCCATGTCCCGAGCTACACGCAGAAGGTCGCGGCCGAACGGGCCGCCTGGCGCGTCAAGGGCGTCAAGGCGATTGCGCAGGAAATCCAGGTCCGCTTCCCCGGCGACAAGAAATCCAACGACGACGAGATCGCCCGGCGGGCGATCGATATCCTCGAGTGGACTTCGTCCGTGCCAGATGATTCGGTGCAGGTGAAAGTGCAAAACGGCTGGGTCACGCTCATCGGTGAGGTGGGCTGGAATTATCAGCGCGAAGCAGCCGAAACCAGCATACGCAGGTTGTCCGGTGTATTCGGTGTGACCAACGACATTGCGTTGACGCCGGTGGTGCAATCCGCCGACATCGTGGAGCGCATCAATAACGCACTGAAGCGGCAGGCCGAAGTCGAGGCGAGCCGGATCCGTGTTTTCGTTCGCGACGGTGACCGGGTCAGCATCGAAGGCGAGGTCGACAATTGGGAAGAGCGCCGCGCAGTGGAACGCGCAGCCTGGTCCGCACCGGGCGTCCGCATGGTCGAGGACCACCTGCGCATCAGCTGAGCTGGCGCCGCATCGCCCCATCCGGTTCGCACGTGGATCATGGCCTGGCCGGGCGATCATCCACGGTCGAGCAGCGGTCGTGTCCGGCAGTGGCCGGTATCCCGATATCCAGCAGCCATGACGGAAAGAGATGCCAAGGGCAATTCCTGACGTCGGGCGGGATCCTGCCCGCCATTAAAATGGTGCCGGGAGCGGGCCGGTTCCGCTCGTGGGTCGAGGCAGGGCAGGGCCGATTCCCACGACGCGGCCGGCCGGGCGCGCTGCCGGGTCGGTCCATCGGCTTGCGATGCCATGTCCCCCCCTTTACCCCTTGGCGAATCCCCGCGCCGGCGCGTAGACTGCTCCGGCGCATATGTCAAATATGCGTACTTGCGCGGGCGCTTATCGGTGCAACCGATATCCAGCGTCTTACAGGGGGCGCGGTCACCTAACCGGAAGAACGGGAGACCGATGAAATGAAGATTCGATTGCTGATTGCTACTGCGGCCGTGGCGTTCGCCACGTGCGCCCTCGGCGCGCCGCCAACGACCCTTACCCTTCAAAAAGGCGGCACGACAGTACCCGCGACCACGCCGCTGGGGGGAGCACCGCTGACAACCCTGGAGCAGGATCCCGCGATGGCCGCCGGAGATGCCGATTCGGGGGACGGCAGCGACCTCGGGCCACAGCCCGTGGTGAACCGCACCATCGGCCGTGGCCATGGCCACCACCACGGCGGCGACCGCATGGGGCATGGCCGGCGTGCGAAGTCGAATCCCGAATTGCGTGGTGGCTTCGACGGCCTGAATTTCCGCGACCAGCGCTATGCCAATGGTGGCAATCAATTCTCGGTGGAGCCGCCCGACCAGGGATTGTGTGTCGGCAACGGTTACGTTATGGAAAGTGTCAACGACGTATTGGCGGTCTATGACAAATCCGGCAACGAGCTCGTCGGACCCGTCGATCTCAACACGTTCTATGGCTACCCCGCGGCGATCGATCGCAGCACCGGTGCCTACGGGCCGAGCATCACCGACCCGTCCTGCTATTACGACTCGGAGACCCGGCGCTGGTTCCAGGTCGTGTTGACGCTCGATCGCGTCGGCACGACGTCGTCGCTGTCCGGCACCAATCATCTGGATATCGCGGTCAGTCAGACTGCCAACCCCACCGGTGCCTGGACCATCTACCATCTGCCGGTGCAGAACAACGGCACGCAGGGCACCCCGGATCACGGCTGTGACGGCGGGTTCTGTCTGGGTGACTACCCACACATCGGCGCTGACGACAACGCGATCTTCCTGACCACCAACGAGTTCGCGCTGTTCGGCTCCGGTTTCTACGGCGCGCAGATCTATGCCATTTCCAAGAAGGCCCTGGTGCATGGCGCCGCGTCACCGAACGTCGTGTTGTTCAACGGCGGCGATCCGAACATTCCGGCGCCGGCGTTCACCGTCTGGCCGGCCACTTCGCCGGACGGGCAGTTTGCCGATGCCAGGGGAGGCACCGAATACCTGCTCAGTTCGGATGCCGTGTTTTACGACTCGGGCACGTCGAACACCATCTGGCTGTGGTCGGTGTCGAACACACGGGCCATCGACAGGGCACCGACGGCCCTCAACCTGGACGTCTCGCCGCTGACGGTGCAGGACTATGCCGTGCCGACCAGCCTGGTCCAGCAGAAGCCGGGCGACACACCCTTGCGTGACTGCTTTGCCCTGACCGGCTGCGCGCCGACCTATCTCGGCTACCCGAACATCGTCTACCCGACGCCGCGCCCGATGGCGGTGAATGACTCGCGCATGCAGCAGGTGACCTACGCCAATGGCAAGCTGTGGGGCACGCTGGATACCGACGTCCTGCTGGCCGATGGTACCCACGGTTCGGGCATCAACTACTTCGTCATCAACCCGCATTCGGGCGGACTCTTCGCCAACGGCACGCTGGCCTTGCCCGACGCGAACCTCACCTACGGCGCAGCCGCGGTCACGCGGAGCGGGCGAGGCGTCATCGCGTTCACCGTGGTGGGCCCGAACAACTATCCCAGCGCCGGCTATGCCAGCCTGGATGCAAAGGTGGGTGCCGGCGACGTGCATATCGCCGCGGCGGGAGCCGGCCCATGGGACGGCTTTACCGGGATCCCCTATCTCGGCGGCGGTCGACCGCGCTGGGGCGACTATGGTGCCGCTGCGACCGATGGCGACAGGATATGGACCGCCTCGGAGTACATCGCACAGACCTGCACCCTGACCGACTACCTGACCGCACCGATGTTCCAGTGCGGCGGCACGCGGGGCGCCCTCAGCAACTGGGCGACCCGCATCTCGAGGTTCGAACTCTGAGTTGTTGATGGCGTGACAGCAACGGGCGTGGTGGCAGGACTCCACCACGTCCGCTCTGTTTCTGGCGCACCACAGCGGGGCCGCTTGCTCGCGCCGAATTGTCAGTGGGACGTTGCCACGCGAGCGATGCCAGCTCCATCTTCCGTTGCAGCGGTCATTGTGATGCCACCGTTGCGGCGCGGACCCGGCTGGAAACAGGACTCGGCGTGCATGTGCCCAGCGCGACCGTCTGTCCGGCACGGCCTCGTTGCGGCGAGATGAGGACTCGTCATCGGAAGTGGCATCGTCTCGCCCGGGACCCATGCTGTGCCCGTGATGTTAAGTTGGGCCGACTTCCGTCGGGTTACTGGAGTTCCTCATGATCTTTGCTTCTCTTGCCGCGTTGCCAGCTGGCCGGTGCCGCACCGTCGTATGTCTCGCCCTGGCTGCATCGCTGGCACTCGCGGCGGGTGCCGCATGTGCACAGGAGGTGGGGCGCGTCCATGTGCCGTCGCCGCAGGACACGCCGTACCCCGGCACGATCGCTTTGCATGTCGATGCCAGCGACACGGCGCAGGGCATCTTCCGCGTGCACGAGACGATTCCGGTGCAGGCCGGGGCGTTGACCCTGCTGTACCCGCAGTGGATTCCCGGTGACCACTCGCCGACCGGGCCGATCGCGATGCTCGCCGGCCTCAGGCTCAGCGCCGACGGCAAGCCGCTGAAGTGGAAGCGCGACGAGTACAACGTATACGCGTTCCATCTCGACGTGCCCGTGGGCGTGGCCAGCATCGACGCGGAGTTCCAGTACCTGTCGCCCCGTGACGGCGGGTTCGAGATCACCGACCGCATGATGGACATGGAGTGGAGCAAGGTGGCGCTGTATCCGGCCGGCTATTTCACGCACGGCATCACCTTCGCGCCCAGCGTGACCCTGCCGCATGGCTGGCAGCTCGGCAGCGCGCTGGAGCCGGCCTCGCAGTCGGGCGACACCACCACGTTCAAGCCGGTGACGTTCAACAACCTGGTCGATTCGCCGATCTACGCCGGCGAGTATTTCAAGCGCGTCGATCTCGACGCCACGCGGCGGGGCGCCGGTGCATCTGGACATCGTCGCCGACGCGCCGAAGTACCTGGCGATGACGCCCGAACAGCTGAAGGCGCACCGCGCGCTGGTGGTGCAGGCGACCACGCTGTTCGGCTCGCATCATTACGACCACTACGATTTCCTGTTCTCGCTGTCCGACGAGTTGGGCGGCAACGGCACCGAGCATCACCAGTCCAGCGAGGATGGCATGGGCGCCGACTACTTCACCGCCTGGAACGACAACGCGCCCGGCCGCGACCTGCTGGCGCACGAGTACACCCATTCGTGGAACGGCAAGTTCCGCCGCCCGGCCGACCTGTGGACGCCGAACTTCAACGTGCCGATGGGCGATTCGCTGCTGTGGGTGTACGAGGGGCAGACGCAGTACTGGGGTTTCGTGCTGACCGCGCGCTCAGGCATGTGGTCGCCGGAGCAGTTCCGCGATGCGCTGGCGATGACCGCGGCCAACTACGACCGCAACCGCGAAGGGTTCCAGTGGCGCACGCTGGAGGACACCACCAACGACCCGACTGCGGCCCGCCGCTCGGGATTGCCGTATCGCAGCTGGCAGATGAGCGAGGAGTACTACAGCGCCGGCCAGATGATGTGGCTGGAAGTGGACGCCAAGCTGCGCGCGCTGACAAACAACCGCAAGTCGCTGGACGATTTCGCGCGCGCGTTCTTCGGCGTCGACAATGGCAGTTACGTCACGAAGACCTATGCCTTCGATGACGTGGTGGCGGCGCTGAACGGCGTGGCGGCATTCGACTGGGCCGGCTTCCTGCACGCGCACGTGGATACGCTCGACCCGCCGCTGCTGGACGGTCTGGCGGGCACCGGCTGGAAGCTGGTCTACACCGACCAGGAGAGCGCCTACCAGAAGCAGTACGACAACCGGCCGCAATCGCCCCGGCATCTGTACAACTTCACCTGGTCGATCGGCCTGACCATGGCCAAGGGTGGCCACATCAACGACGTGCGCTGGAACGGCCCGGCGTTCAAGGCCGGCGTCAGCCCCGGTGCCACCCTGGTCGCGGTGGACGGCCAGGACTACTCCGACGACGTGCTGAAGCAGGCGATCACGGCGGCCAGGGCCAGCAAGGCGCCGATCCAGCTGCTGTTGAAATACCAGGGTGCCTACCGTACGGTGCCGGTGGATTACCACGGCGGCCTGCAGTACCCGCATCTGGTGCGCGTGGAGGGTACGCCCGATTACCTCAGCGAGATCATCGCGCCGCGCAAGTAGCGCGGATGGACAGCGCCGGCCACCGGGCCGGCGCTGTCCAAATCGCCGGACCTCGCGCGTCATGGGAATGGCGGCGCACACCGCCCGCCGGTCACTCATTGCGGAGAATCCCGATGCAATATCTGTTGATGCTGTATTCGAACGAGAATGGCTGGGCGCAGATGACGCCGACCGAACAGGAGCAGGGCGTCGCGGCCTACGGAGCGTATACGCAGGCGCTGAAGGCAGCGGGTGTGCTGGTGGGCTCGAACCGCCTGCAAAACAGCACCACCGCCACCACCGTGCATGTCGCCGATGGCAAATCGCAGGTGCTGGATGGTCCCTACGTGGACTCCAAGGAACAGCTGGCCGGCTACTACCTGATCGACGTGCCCGACCTCGATGCGGCGCTGGCCTGGACCGCACGCTGCCCTGGCGCGAGTCACGGCACAATCGAAGTGCGGCCGGTCTGGAGCATGTAGATCAGGGTGACGCGGCGCAGGTGCCGTATCCTGGACACCGCGCCGCGCCGCCGATGCCACCGGGGCAATCGCCACGCGAATTCGCCGTCGGCACGACATCGTGGTTGGCCGGATACCTGGCGAGACCGTTGAATCCGGCCGCGATCGGCGAGGGGCGGACGGGGTCTCGCGTCGACTATCGGTCCACGAGGTCCAGCACCGGCAGACCCTGCTCATGGCAATGGCGCCGGTACTCCGCCAGTTGCGTGCTGGCCGAAGCCCGGGCGGTCACCACGCCGCCGGGGCCGAGGAACTCGACGGTGCCCATGACGATCACCAGCGCCAGCATCGGTTCGTCGCCGACGATCTTCCACCAGTCGGTGTTGCCCGGCGGTTCGTAGACGTAGTCGCCGGGGCCGATCAATTCGCCGGTGCAGAGCTGGCGCGTGCCGCTGAGGTTGTACGCCTGGATTTCGCCGGTATGGCGATGCAGCGGCATCACCAGGCCAGGTTCCATCCGCAGCAGTTCGACGAAGCCACGGTCGTCGGCGAAGAAGCGCAACGGGCTGGACGACTTGCCCGGTGTCGAGGAGGGCACCCATGGCCGGGCGGCGGCGGTGCTGAAGCGTGCGGGAAGGTAGTCCTGCAGGCGGACGGATGGCGTGGTCATTGGTCGGGTTCCATGAAGGACGAGTTCAGGCGGCTATGGCCGACAGGTACAGCTCGAACGATGCGTCGACTGCCGCGCGACCGCCGCCGATGATGTTGCGGTTCCAGGTGTAACCATAGACATCCTCGAACGCGTAGTCGGCGAGACGCGTCCGCATGCCACGCACGGCAGCGGGCGACATCGGCACGAAGTTGGGGTAGCTGTGCATGAACGAGACGTGGCGCCGATTGCTCGCCACTTGTGGTGCATCACCGGCCAGCAGCGCACCGCCGGGCCTCGGTGCATCCTTCCAGTGCAGCACGGTGCTGCCGGGAAAATGGCCGCCGCTGCGAATCAGCGTGACGGTGTCGGACAGGCGGTGCGAGTCGCCGCGCCAGAACTGGATGTGCGGCGAAGGTCGGCGCACCCATTCCCGATCCGCTTCGTGCAACAGGATCGGCACGTTGCCGAACGCCTCGCTCCATTGCAGCATCGAGGTGTAGAAGTGCGGGTGCGAGATCGCGATCAGGTCCAGCCCGCCGCGTACCCTCAGGGCGGCGACGGCTTCGTCGGTGACCAGACTGACGCACTCCCACAGGATGTTGCCCGCATCCGTGGGCAGATACAGCGCCCGCTGGTTGATGGCGAAGCCGGGTGTGAGGCCGATCCCGAGCAGGCCGTCGTCGTCTTCCATGCGCAGCGAATGGCTGGTCCTCAAGGCTTCGTGCGTAGTCCATGTCTGGCCTTTCGCGCCGACGTACTGGCGTTCGTCCTCGCAGACCGGGCAGTGGGTCGGGGTATCCGGGTATTGCGTGCCGCACGTTTCGCAGATCGACAGGGTCATGGCCGGGCCTCCTCGGGGTTGGCGACGTGGTTTCGGCCTCCACTCTAGGCATAAACTGGCCCCTTGATTGATCCATTACCGGGATATTCAATGGAACCAGTTTTTCCATTTTCCCTGGTGTTGCCGCGCGGTCGGGGCACGCTTGCGCAGGCATTGCACCAACAGTTGCGCGCGGCGATCCTGGATGGACGCCTGCTGGCGGATGCGCCGTTGCCCGCCACGCGCAAGGTCGCCCAGGGGTTGGGCGTGGCGCGCAATACCGTGGTCGGCGTCTACGATCTCCTGATCGCCGAGGGTTATCTGATTCCCCGCAAGGGGGCCAGACCGGTTGTGGCCGATCTGGCCCGGCGACGGCAGAAGCGGCCGTCGAAGGCCGTTCCCGGCGCTGAAGTGTCATGTTTTGCGCCGATCTGGCGTACGCCGTTCCTGCAGCCGTCGCCGGCGCGCGTGCTGCCCGAGCGCAACTTCCGGCTGGGCATTCCCGATCACCGTCATTTTCCCCACGACGTCTGGCGTCGGCTGATGGCGCAAACCCTGCGCAGGAGTTCGCGCGAGCCGTTCGCGTATGCGCCGTCCGAGGGGATTCCCGCGCTGCGCGAGGCCATTGCGCAGCATGTTGCATTCGCCAGGGCCGTGGCCTGCACGGCGGATGATGTGGTCGTTACCTCCGGGGCGCAGCAGGCGATGGATCTGCTCGCCCGCTTGCTGGTCACGCCGGGGCAGACCGGCGTTGCGGTAGAAGAGCCCGGCTATCCGCCGGTCCGTGCCGCTTTCGCCGCCGCCGGTGCGCGACTGCTGCCGACGCCGGTGGACGAGGAAGGTCTTTGCGTCGAAGGCCTGTCCACGGACGTGCGCATCATCGTCGTCACTCCGTCGCATCAGTCACCCACCGGCGCAGTCATGTCCCTGCGCCGGCGCGCCGCCTTGCTCGACTTCGCCCGCCGCCACCATGCGGTGATCATCGAGGACGACTACGATGGCGAATTCCGCTTCGGTGGTCGCCCGCTCGACGCGCTGCAGATGCTCGACCGCGACGATCTGGTGTTCTACGTCGGGACCTTCTCCAAGAGCATGTTCCCGTCGTTGCGCAAGGGTTTCGTGGTCGCGCCCGCCTGGGCCCGCAGCCGTCTCGTCACGGTCAAGCACTGCACGGATTCGCACTGCGACACGATCACCCAGTCCGTGCTCGCCGCCTTCATTCGCGACGGCCATCTCGCGCGGCACGTACGCCACATGCGGCCGATCTACGCGGAACGGCGAGAGGCGCTGCTCGACGGGCTGCGCGGCGAACTCGCTCCCTGGCTGGAGCCCATCCCGTCCGAAGCCGGACTGCATCTCGCCGCGCGCATCCGCGAACCGGAGCGGGCGCCGAGGCTCCTGCCCACGGTGCTGCGCTTCGCGCCCGGCGCGGAATCCACCGCGGATTATGCGATGACGAACGACATCGTGCCGGCGGTGACGTTCGGCTACGGCGTGATCGACGCACAGGCCATTGCGACGGCGCTGAAGGACATGCGTCGTGCGCTGGAAAAGGGTGGCAGGTTCCCCGCGGATGCAGGGCCAGGACTTCCACCCTCCGGGTAGCTCGGGTCGGGCCGCAAGCCGATCTTCGCGCAGGGCGGGAGTGCGATCAGCGGTTGCCTCCCTCCCCGGATCCGGGGCGCTTGCGTGTGTCCGGGCTTCTAGCGACGGCTTGTCGCGAGCACGCCGTCCAGCGCGAGCTGCACCCTGAAGCCGGCCTTCTCCAGCCGTTTCGCCACTTCGCGCGGCACATCGCGACCGCTGGTGAGCTTGTTCGGGCTGCCGGTGTAGTGGAACAGGCGTCCGCCACGACGCAACACGCGCGCCAGTTCCCCGTAGAACGTCTGCGAGTAGAGCTCGCCGGCGATGCCGAAGCGCGGCGGGTCGTGCAGCAACGCGTCGACCGAGGCGTCGGCGAAGCGGCTAATGGCCTGCGACACGTCGGCTTGAGTGAGCTCCAGTCGCCCGCTGCTGGCCGCCGTGCCAGGGTCCGGCGACCACGGGTTGAGCGTGCGCAGCCACAGCACGTCGGCGTTCTTCTCGAACGAGTGGATGTGCGCCACACCCGCCTCCAGACAGCACGCCGCGAAGTAGCCCAGGCCGCCGCAGGTATCCAGCACCACCTTGCCGCGCGGCTCGATCAGCGCCACCTTGCGGCGCGCATCCTCGAACGGCGATTCCTTCGACGTGGGCAGCATCTTGATGCCGTCAATCTCGAACGTCGGGGCGCCCCACTCGGTCGGCACCAGCTTGATCAGCGCGCCGGCATAGCGCGACACCGGCGCGAACTCGTCGCCGTCCCAGTAGTAGATCGTGCGGTCCTTCAGCTTGTCCGGATAAGGGTAGCGCCGGTCGCGCCATTGCCAGGCATCCGCCTGCAGCAGCGCGCTGCCGCCGGAACGGCCCAGATCCAGCGAACCGGTCCATTCGGCCGCGCCGGCATCGCGTGCAGCCAGCAGCGCCTCGGCGATCGGGCGCGTGAGCAGGGGGCCGGAATAATGCGACACGATGGGAGATCTCCTGGAGCGGCAGCGGTTGACTGCCATACGGCGAAAGGAGGGCATCGTAACGCACAGCTGCCCGGACTTTTCCCGCTGTGGCCTCGCGCCGGTTTGCCGGGTTGACACCGTCCATTGTCTGACTATAGTCAGGTAATGGACACAAATCAGATTCAGCAGGTTCGCCTGTTCAATCGCGCGGTCACGCAGCGGATCGGTGTGCTGACCGACGACTACCTCGGTCGCGGCCGTTCGCTGGGCGAAGCGCGGGTGCTGTTCGAGATCGGCAGGGATGGCGCGAACGTCCGCGATCTGCGCGCGCGCCTGTTGCTGGATTCGGGCTATCTCAGCCGATTGCTGCGCTCACTGGAACGGCAGGGAATCGCAACCTCGGAGCGCGCCGCCGCCGATGCTCGGGTACGGCGGGTCACGCTGACGCGGAAGGGGCGCAGGGAATGGGACGCGCTCGACCGGCGTTCGCAGGATCTCGCCACCTCCCTGCTGACGCCGCTTGGCGAGCCGCAGCGTGCGCGCCTGATTGCGGCGATGGCCGAGGTGGAGCGACTCATGCGCGCATCGATGGTGACGATCGAGCCCATCGATCCCGGCAGCGCCGACGCCCGTGCCTGCATCGAGGCGTATTTCCGCGAACTGGACGCGCGCTTCGAGGCCGGGTTCGATCCCGCGCGCGGCCCGTCGGCCGATCCCGGGGAACTCGTGCCGCCCGCCGGCCTGTTCCTTGCCGCGTACCTGGACGGGCAGGCCGTGGGCTGCGGCGCACTCAAGGTGAAGGGACGCCGGCTTGGCGAGATCAAGCGCATGTGGGTCGCGTCTTCCGCCCGCGGGCTCGGCATCGCCCAGCGCATGCTCGAGGCACTCGAGAAATACGCCGCCGACATCGGCCTGGACAAGTTGCAGCTGGATACCAATCGCACACTCGACGAAGCCCGTGCACTGTATGCGCGCAATGGCTACGTGGAAATTGCCCCGTACAACCGCAACCCTTATGCGCACCATTGGTTCGAAAAGCGGGGTTTGCGGAAAGCCGGGAGCCGGAGTGCGCGCGCTTCCGGCTGAGGTCTGCTGCCGTCCCCGCTTTCCCTTCAATGACCGCTTGACGAGGCCACGGATGGCGCTGGCCTGTTGTCCTGCGGCCTCAGGCGCAGGCCATCGTATCGGCAGACATCGATGTGCAGGTACAGCAGGGTACGTCCGCCGTGGAAGGTCACGCGGATATCGCGCAGGCACCCGCCGGCAGGGACATCGAAGGTGATCGAGTTCAGGCCGCCGTGCAGTGGCTTGCCGAGGTCGATGTCGTGGAAGTCGCCGCCATCGGCAGGCGCGATGGCCAGCGCGGTCACGCTGTCAAACGTGGCGTTTACGAGGTCGAAGTATTGCGCGGGCCTGCGCCCGGCTGCGCCGTGCGTGGCATGGGCGGGTGCGGTGACGATCATGTTGCCGAGAGCGGCGGCAAGCATCACGGTGAAAGCGGTGGCGTAGGTCGGATTCATGGTGGGGCTCCGGCGGGGGCGGGATGTCACCGGTGGCTCGCGCGCTGCATCGCGCACGTGGTCGGCGCCGTGATCTGGCCGGATGAGTGGTGCCCCGGGAAAGCGATTCGGGACGAATCGTCGTGACGCGAGGGCGAATCGTAGTGGTGCTCGCGGATTGCTTTTCAGCGCCATGCGCTGCGCCTAGGATGGCCCCATCACTCCACCGGAATCTCCGCGATGAAGGTTCGTCTCGGCAACACGAAGATCGGTCTGTTCAGCTATCTCGGGCTGTGGGCGGTGGTAGTGGTCGTGTTTACGATACAGCGGTCCATGCAGGACGCGTTGTACGGAAGAAACTGGACGATCTTCGATGACCTTCGCTGGTCGATTATTCAATGGTATTCGTGGGCAGCGCTGGCACCCCTGGTGTTCCGGCTGGCAGCGAAGTACCCGATCCAGTCTCCGGCGCGCCTGCGCGGGCTGGGCATGCAATTGCTAGCGAGCGTGGGCGTGACCCTGCTTGCGATGCTCATCGGCGCATTCGTGTCGACCGCATTCGAGCCGAGCTCGTTCGATGTGCAGGCCAGAGAGTTTCTTGGCCAGCATTTCGCCGTCGGGCTGCTTACCTACTGGGCCCTGTTCGCGATGCAGCAGGCCATGCAGTTCCATGCCGAGAAAACGCACCGCGAGGTGGAGGCGAGCCGGCTGGCTACTGAGCTCGCGCAATCGCGCTTGCTGGCTTTGAAGTCGCAGCTGCAGCCGCATTTTCTGTTCAACACACTGCATGCGATCGCGACACTGCTGGACGAGGACAAGCTGTCGGCCGAGGACATGCTGCTGCGGCTGAGTGATTTGTTGCGTGCGTTCCTCGAGGACTACGACGGCCAGGAGATCAGCCTGCGGCGGGAACTGGTACTGCTGGAGCTCTACCTCGGCATCCAGCGCACGCGTTTCAAGGATCGTCTGACCACGCAGATCTATGTCGCCCCGGATGCGCTGGACTGCGCCGTGCCGAGCCTGATCCTGCAGCCGATCGTGGAGAATGCCATCCGCCACGGAATCGGTGAGCGGGTCGGCGCGGATTGCATCGAGATCGAAATCCGACGCGAGGGCGACAGTCTCTGTATCGATGTGCGCAACCGCAACAGCACGCTGCAGGAAGGTCCTGCGTCCGGGCACGGCATCGGTCTGTCGAACACGGGGCTGCGTTTGCGTGAGCTGTATGGCGACATCGCGCAGGTACGCCTCGAGATGATCTGGCCGCAGGGCGTGGTCTGCAGGCTTCGCCTGCCGTTCCGCGAGATCGAGGAGTCCGACGACGCGCCCGAGGTCGCGGTCGCGTGAGCATTGGCACCCTCGTCGTGGACGATGAGCCGATCGCTCGACATGCGATCGTGCGCCTGTTGCGCGATGATCCGGACATCGAGCTGCTGGGTGAATGCGGCGACGGCGTGTCGGCGGTCGAGGCAATCCGCGGCCAGTCGCCCGACCTGGTCTTCCTCGACATCCAGATGCCCGCGATCAACGGCATCGACGTGGTCGCGACCATCGGCGCGGAACGCATGCCGGCGACGGTGTTCGTCACCGCCTTCGAGCAGTACGCGGTGCGGGCGTTCGAGGCGAACGCGGTGGACTATCTGGTGAAGCCGTTCAGTCGCGAACGCTTCGCGAACTCGCTGCTGCGCGTGAAGGCGCGATTGTCTGCGGGGGAGGGCATGGCTGGCGCGGCCTCCACGCGGATACTGCAGGCGCTCGATGCCTTGCGCCAGCGCGACGATTACCTGGAACGCCTGCCCGTGCGCATCGACGAGCACGTTGCTTTCATCGACGTCGACGACATCGTCTGGATCAAGGCCAGCCGCAACACCGTGCAGATCCATCTGGCCGACCGCGTCCATGAAATGCGCGAAACCATGAGCGCTCTTGCCGCACGCCTCGATCCGCGGCATTTCGCGCGCGTCCATCGCTCCGCCATCATCAACGTGCGGCGCGTCCAGGCTATCCATCCGTGGTTCAACGGCCACCACGTTGTCACCATGGACACCGGCCAGAAGCTGCGCATGAGCCGCTACCAGCACGACGCCTTCCTGCGTCTGGTCTCGACGCGGGGCGAGAGGCGGACGGATTAGGGGGCACGGCAAGGCGAACAGGGCCACTGGAGAAGCAGGCTTTTCCGTGTTTTTCATGGCGGTGGGGTGTAGCACTCTGCGCGGCGCACGGGGACCTTCAGCCGGTGATGAGACCAGGGTGGAACGGATGGTGTCGCAGCGCCCTTTCCGAAAGCCCGCTCTGCCCCCTGGTTCACCGGTCGGCGCCTCACCACAGATACAACTGCAGCGAACTCTCCTTCGGCTTGGGCGGGATGTTCTGCAGCAGTTCGCGATGATCGGGGAAGTTCATCGCGCTGCGCTCGAGCAGGTTGTCGATCGCGGCCAGGTCGTGCGGCGCGGTCGACTGCGGACGGGCGCATGTCCCCGGGTCCGGGAACAGTCCCATGCCGGCGAGCAGGCGTACCAGGACATCACCGGATAGCCCTGACCGAAGCTGCCCTGCTTGATCCCGGCGCGATGATCGGCCGGCTCGCCAGCCAGGTCTTCAGCAGCCGCTGCAGCGGTGTCCGACAGGTTCGTGTTGGCGGCGTTGGCGCGCCAGTAGTCGGTGTCGCTGCGCGTGTTGGTCTTGTAGTGGGTGACGATGTAGTCGCGAGTGCCTTCGAACTGCGCGTTGACCGCCTCGTTGAAGTTGGCCTGCGCGGTTTCGCCGCAGGTCGCCTTTCTCGAGTGCCTCGACCAGCAGTGGCCGCGGTCTTCTGCACGAACAGCAGCGCGGTGGCTTCCAGCGGTTCGATGAACCCCTGCGACAGGCCGATCGCCACGCAGTTGCGGTTCCAGTGCCGGCTGACCCGGCCCATGCGCATCTTCAGGTGGCGCGCCGGCACGTCGGCATCGAGCAGGCCCGAGGTGGCTGCGCAGCTCGGTCTCCGCCTCGTCCGGCGAGCAGAAGCGGTGCTGTAGACGTAGCCGTTGCCGTAGCGGTTGGTCAGCGGGATCTTCCACGCCCAGCCATGCCGCAGCGCGGTCGAGATGGTCTGCGACATGATCGGCCGTCGTAGCGGCGTGGGCAGCGCGATCGCGGCATCGTTGAACAGGTTGTTCGGCAAAGCTGACGAACGGGGTCTTCAGCGCCTTGCCGATCAGCAGCGAGGCGAAGCCGGTGCAGTCGACGAAGAAGTCGGCCGCCAGCGTCTCGTCGCCTTCCAGTTGCAGCGACGCGATGTCGCCGCTCTCGTCCAGTGTCGCGTGCGTTACGTGGCGCGCCACGGTAGCGCACGCCGCGCTCCAGCGCCTTGCGCTGCAGGAACTGCGCCGAGCAGTACCGCATCGAAGTGGTAGCCGTACCAGATGTCGAATGGAAAGTTCGCTGCGGTTTCGGCGCCAGGCAGTCGCGCGCCAGCGCGAGCAGCGATGAAGATAGCGGTCCGGGTGCGCATGCACATCCTCGCGGTTCAGCGCGCGATGCACGTTGTGCACGAACTGGGTCATCGTCAGGTTGTCGAGCATCGACGCGAAGGGATGGAAGTAACTCTCGAAGCCGGGCCGGGTCGACCAGCCTGTCGAAGGTGATGCCGCACTTGTAGGTCGCGTGGCAGGCGGGCATCCATTCCGCTTCCTCGATGCCGAGCCCCTCGAAGAAGCCGCGCAGCCACGGCGTCGATCCCTCGCCGACACCGATGATGCCGACCTGCGGCGATTCGAGCACGGTGACCTGCAGGCGCGATCCGTACGCGAATCGGCCAGCAGCATGGCGGTCATCCAGCCGGCCGTGCCGCCACCGACGATGACGATCTTCTTCACCGGCGGCTCGGCCTCGGTGCGCGAACCGGCACCGTGGGCGGCGACGGTCTGGTTGAACACGGTGGCGGTGTCTGGCATGCGAGGCGTACCGTTGGGCGGAACAGGGGCAGGGCGCACGTTGTTGACGTCGACTCTGCCCGCTGCCTCCGCTTTCTTCAAGCTGGCCACCCCACCAGCATGCGGCGCGACGGGCGGCATGCGCAGGAGGTGAACATGGATGTACGGGCCCCTTCCCGCCGGCGCATTACGGTGGAACCGCGTCGAGGCACGGACGCGTCGCACGATCGAGCGGCCCCCTTATAAGCCTGCCCGGTATCCGGCAGACTGGCCGCCTATGAACGATCTTGTCCATGAAAGCACGGGGCGGCACATCCGCAGTCCCGGCCTGCGCCGCGCGTTGATCGGCGGTGCCCGCTGGGTCATCGCCGATCGCGAGACGCTCAATCGCATCAATGTATTTCCGGTCGCCGACGGCGACACCGGCAGCAACCTGGCATTCACCCTGGGCAGTGTGCTCAGCGGTGCGCTGAGCCGTCGCGTGGCGGGGGTGGGGGAGTTGCTGCGCCGGGTCGGCGAGGACGCCATCGACGGTGGTCGCGGCAACTCCGGTGCGATCCTGGCGCAGTTCCTCACCGGAACCGCGATGGGTATCGGCGACTGCGTCACGGTCGCACCCGGGCAGTTCGCGCTGGCCGTGCGTGCCGGTGCGCAATCGGCGCGCGAGGCGGTGGCCGAGCCTCGCGAGGGCACCATCCTCAGCGTGATCTCGGCGTTCGCCGACGCGCTCGAGCCTGCCCTCGATGTGCACGACATCAAGGCCTGGTTCGCTGCCGCCCTGGCGGCGGCGCGCAAGGCGCTGGCTCACACGCCGCAGCAATTGCCGGTGCTGCTGAAGGCCGGCGTGGTGGATGCGGGCGCGCAGGGATTCGTGGATCTGCTGGAAGGTATCGGTGCCTACCTCGGCGGCGAGTCCGGCGCGCGGATGGCGCCGCGCGGTGGCGATGCCGAGCCGGCCATGGCGGATGGCCATGAGGAACTGGCGGACGCCGACCCCACCCATCGCTGGTGCAGCGAGTGCCTGCTGCTGGGCGAAGGCCTGCAGTTGGCTGCGCTGCGCGCCGCGGTGATGCAGCTGGGCGCGTCCTGCGTGGTGGTGGCCGGTTCGGCCACGCGGGTCCGCCTGCATGCCCACGTCGCGGGGCCGCAGGCGCTGTTCGAGGTGGCGGCCCGGTTCGGGCGGGTCGAGTCGACCAAGGCCGACGACATGCTTGCGCAGGCGCGCACCGCGGCGGACGGCCACAGCGTGGCGGTGATCACCGACAGCTCGGCCGACCTGCCGGCAGGCGTCGCCGAGGCGCTGAACATCCACGTGGTACCGCTGCGGCTGAACTTCGGCGAGCAGGATTACCTGGACAAGATCGGGCTGAGCCCGGCGCAGTTCTACGCCAGGCTTCGCGACGGGAACGTGCTGCCGCGCACCAGCCAGCCGCCGCCGGGGGATTTCCGCCGGCAGTTCGAATTCCTGCTGTCGCATCATCCGGCCGTGGTCTACGTGGGCGTGGCGCGCGCGATGTCCGGCACCATCCAGTCCGCCGAGACCGCGGCCCAGCGTGGCGCGCCGGAGCGCACCTTCATCGTCGACAGTGCCAACGCGGCCGGCGGACAGGCGCTGCTGGCGATCGCCGCCGCCGAGGCGGCCCGACATGGCGAGGACGCCGCCGGCATCGTGTCACGGCTGGACGCACTGCGTACGCGCACGTTGACCTGGGCGATGACCCGCGACCTGACCATGGCGGTGCGTGGCGGCCGTCTGCCGGCGTGGACCAAGTCGCTGGTGCGGGCGCTGGGGCTGACCCCGATCGCCCGCATCAAACCCGGCGGCAAGCTGAGCCTGAGCTCAGGCCTGTTCGGCGGCAAGCGCCTGCCCGAGCGGTTCGCCCGACATGTGGCCCGGCGCGTGGATCGCCGTCAGCGCTGGCGGGTGATCGTGGGCCACTGCGACGCCGCGGCCGATGGCGAGCTGCTGCGGGACAGCTTGCGCACCCTGCTGGATTGCGAGCAGTCGTGGCTGGTGGAAACCGGTCCGGCGATCGGTGCGCATGCGGGGCCGAGCACGCTGGTGGTGAGCCTGCAGCCGGTCGAGCGCGAGGCCGTGCCGCAGGTCGGCGCGTTGACAGGTACAGACGCATGACCTTCGTGCTGATCGTGATCGCCTATCTGCTCGGCTCGCTGTCGGGCAGCCTGCTGCTGGGCAAGCTGCGTGGGGTGGACATCCGCACCCTCGGCAGCGGCAACGCCGGCGGCACCAATGCGCTGCGCACGCAGGGCGTCCGCTTTGCGCTGGGCACGGTGGTGCTCGACATCGGCAAGGGCGTGCTGGCGGCGTGGCTGGCGTGGCGCTGGCTGCCGCCGGCGGTGCAGCCGGCCGGCCTGTATGTCTGTGCGCTGGCAGTGGTGGCGGGTCACGTCTGGCCGGTCTTCCACGGTTTTCGCGGTGGCAAGGGTGCCGCCACCCTGGTCGGCACGCTGGTCGTGCTGTGGCCGGCGGCCTTGCTCGTGGTGATTGCGGTGTGGCTGCTCAGTCTCATGCTGAGCGGTTACGTCGGCCTGTCCACCGTGCTGGCCGGAATCAGCCTGCTGCTGTTGTCGCTGCTGAGTCATGCCGACTCTGCGCGGCTGGTCTTTGCAGCCTGCGCCGCGCTGCTGCTGGTGTTCACTCACCGGGCCAATCTGGCGCGCCTGCGCGCAGGCAACGAATCCCGTTTCGAGCGCGCACGCGTACTCGGCCGTCTGTTCGGGCGACGGCAGGGCTGAGCCGGGCGGGTCAGCCTTGCTGGGCGTCGGCCCACGTCTTCTATGGCACACCAAAGGGAACCAAACATGGCAAGCACTTTCCTCGGGCGGACGCTGTTGTTGGTGTTATGCGCGTTGTCCGCATCGGCCTTTTCCGCGGAGCCGCCCTTGCTGCTGACCCACGTCACGCTGATCGATGGCAGCGGCGCACCGGCGCAGGCGGGCATGAGCATTGCGATAAGCGAAGGGCGCATCGCGGCGCTCTATCCGGACGGCAGCCGGGCGCCACCGAAGTCCGCGCACGTGGAAGACCTGAGCGGACGCTATGTGATTCCCGGGCTGATCGACGCGCATGTGCATCTCACCGGTGCCGAAGCGGACATCGCCCACTACCGGCCGCATCTGCGCGCCATGCTGCTGGGCGGGGTCACCGGGTTGCGCGACATGGCAGGCGATGATCGGCTGATTGCCTATCTGGCCCGCCAGGCCAATACCGATGAATGGGCATCGCCGGACATTTTCTACGTGGCGCTGATGTCCGGGCCGAGCTTCTTTGCCGAAGACGTTCGCGCGCAGCAGGCTTCCGCCGGGGAGCCGCTTGGCTTCGCGCCCTGGATGCAGGCGGTGACTGCGGCGACCGATATTCCACTTGCCGTGGCCGAGGCCAAAGGCACCGGCGCGACCGGCATCAAGCTCTACGCGAACCTGCCCGCCAGCCTGGTGACGAAGATCACCGCCGAGGCGCACCGGCAGGGCCTGCAGGTGTGGACGCACGCGACGATTTTCCCCGCCTCGCCCGGCGATGCGGTGGCCGCCGGGGTCGATACCATCTCGCACAGTCCGTACCTGGTCTGGGCAGCGGCGCCGCGCGTGCCGGACGATTACCGCGTGCGCGCCCATGGCGATTTCATGCACATCCGGCCGGACGCGCAGGCGATCCTCGCGCTGTTCAGGGAGATGAAGCAGCACGGCACCATCCTCGATGCCACGTTGCGCGCGTTCGCGCAGGAGGCGCGGCATGATCCGCACAGTGTGGGTGCCGGCATCATGCCGTGGAGCTATGCGGTGACCCGGCTGGCGCACGAGCAGGGCGTGCCGATCGACGTCGGCACGGACAGTTCGGGACTTGTCGCCGGCGCGCACGGCGTGGATCTGCACGCGTTGCCGCCGGTGCACGCGGAAATGGCCCTGCTGGTCGAACACTGCGGCTTCACCCCGCTCGAGGCGATCCGGGCGGCCACCGAGGTCAGCGCCGTGGCACTGGGGCAGGGCCCGCAACGCGGCACCATCAGCGTCGGCAAGCGCGCCGACCTGGTCGTGCTGACGGCCGACCCGACACGCGACATCCACAACACCGGGAAAATCGCCTTCGTGATCAAGCAGGGCCGCATTTATCCGGAGAATCACCAGGACTGAGGCTGGTCGGCCGTTCGGCGGATGCGGGCGGGCTCAGGCCAGTCCCTTCTCCGCCATCCGCATCATCGCGTCGAATGCGCGGTCGCTGAGCAGGCGCCGCAGGAACAGGATGGTGCGGGCGCCGCCACCGGTGGCATAGCGGGTACGTGGTCGCCGTGCACGCAGGGCGCGGGCGATCGTGCGGGCGACCACCTCGGGCGGTGAGACCATGTTCGAAGTGTCACTGGCCGCCAGCATGCGCGCGTGCGCGGTGGCTTGTGCGGCGTAGGCGGTGTGGCCGGAATACTGCAGCAGGCTTTGCTGGGCGATACCGCTCCACTCGGTGCGGATCGCGCCGGGTTCGACCACCACGACATGGATGCCGAACGGCGCCAGTTCCATCCGCAGGCAGTCGCTGAGGCCTTCGACGGCGAACTTGGTGGCGTGGTACCAGCTACCCATCGGTTCATGCATCTTGCCGCCGATCGAAGTGATGTTGACGATGCTGCCGCTGCCCTGCGCCCGCATCAGCGGCGTGCTCAGCTGGATCAGCCGGGCCAGACCGAACAGGTTGACCTCGAACTGACGCCGTCCCTCGTCCAGCGGCACGTCCTCCAGCGCGCCGTAGGAACCGTAGCCGGCGTTGTTGACCAGTACGTCCAGCCGTCCTTCCGCATGGCGGATGACATCGACTGCGGCGACGATCGATGCGTCGTCGGTCAGGTCCAGCGCCAGCAGTTGCGCGCCCGCGGCAGCGAGCGGCTGCATCCGCTCGAGCCGCCGTGCGGCGGCGTACACCACGTAGCCGTCCGTCAGCAGCTGCCGCGCCGTCGCCGCGCCAATGCCGGAGGATGCGCCGGTGATCAGTGCAATTTTCGTGGTCATGATGGGTACCTTCGGGATTCGGTCGACTGCAGTCTAAACTAGGGTCTTTGGCCCACAGTCAAGAGGTTCGCGATGTTGATTGCCGAATTCTGCCGCCAGGCCGGGCTGACCCGCGACGCGGTGCGCCTCTATGTGAAGCTGGGCCTGATCACGCCGGCTGTGGGTGCCAATGGCAGCAACCGCTACCAGCAGTTTGCCGCGGCCGATGTCGAACGCGCGGCGCTCATCCGTACGGCCCAACAGCTGGGTTTCACCCTGAAACAGATCGTCTCGCTCAACCGCGAGTACGAAGCAGGTGCGATGGACACCGGGCGCAAGCTCGCCGTGATGCGCAACCAGCTCGAGGCGGTCGAGGCGCAGGCCGGGCGTATTCGCGTGATGCGGAAATACCTGCGCGCGAAGATCGCCTGGCTGGAAGGCGGTGAGCGAGGCACCGAACCAGCATTCTGTGGCCTGCGGAACACGGAGCTCGTCGGGCCGGCGCGGGCCGTCAAGCGGGTTGCCTGAGCGGGAGCGGCTGCGCCCGGGTCGGCATCGTCGGGAAGCGGTGTTGACCCGCTGGCTGGCGCTTCGCGTTACTCTCGCGCTTCTGTGCATTCCGTGGATCGGGGACGGAAGCCATGGGCGCGCGAAGGTATCTGGGACTGATCCTGTTGCTCTGGCCGGCGTTGATGCCTGCCGCATCGCCGGGTCGTGGCCGCTCGCCGGAGGCTCTGCTGGCGCAGGTGCTGACCAGCGAGAACAGCGACCCCGAGGCGACACGCCGCGCGCTGGTCGCGTTGATAGCGCAGTTGTCGCCGGGCGCGACCCGGCGCGATGCACTGGCTCATCTGTGCGTACTCACCGCCGATGCCGATGCCGGGCCTGGCGATGGCCGACAATCGCCGGAATGCCGATGCCGATGCCGATGCGGCAGCGGCGGGACGCTGCCGCGTATCCCAGCGGGCCGCAGCCGCTGGCACAGGCGCTGGCGGCACGTGGCGAGCTGCGCCAGACCAGTGGTGAATATGCCGGAGCGATCAACGATCTCAAGCACGCCTATGACCTGTACCTGGCATTGGGACAGCCGTACAACCAGAACAATGTGCTCAACGCGATGGCCAATCTTTACTCCGACCCCAGCGTGGGCGAGTACGACAAGGCCATCGCCTACTACCGGCAGTTGCTGGTCGGGTATGAGAAGGGTGGCAATCGCGCCGATGTCGCCACCATCGACTTCAACATCGGCTCCAGCCTGGAGCTGAAAGGCGACCTGGACGCGGCGATGCCTTACTACCGGCAGGCCCTTGAGATCGATCAGGTGCGCGGCGATGCCGGCTCGGTCGCCGCCGAGCAGCAGGGTATCGGCGTGCTGCTCGGCAAGCAGGGCCAGCCGCAGCTGGGCCTGACCTGGGTCGAGAAGGCGCTGGCGTATTTCCAGGCACAGGCCGACCCGGACGGCATCGCGCGCCTGCGGCTCCCCGCGGCGAACTGCTGCGCCGCGCCGGCAGGCTGGAGTCGGCGCTGGTCGACCTGGACGCCGCCCGTGCCCACTTTCAGCAGCAGGGCAACTTGCGTTTTCTGGTACGCATCGACGAAGCACGCGCGCTTGCCCTGGCGGGCCTGTCACGCTGGCAGCGAGCCTACGAGGCGCTGGGCCGGCAGTTCAAGGCGCAGAGTGCACTGGATCACGAACTGGCCAGCAAGCACACATCCAGCCTGCGCGTGCAGTTCGATGCCGAGCGTACCGAGCAGCAGAACCGCGAGTTGCAGGAGGAGAACCTGCACCGCGGCGAGGCTCTGCGCGCCGCTGGACGGGAGTACCGGCTGCAGGCCCAGGTGATCACCCTGGGTGCGCTGCTGCTGGCCGTACTGGGCATGCTGGCCATGCGCCAGCTGGGAAGGTTGCGCCGCCTGCACCTGCAGGCCATGACCGACGAACTTACCGGCCTGCCGAATCGCCGCAGCATCCTGGCCTTCCTCGACGAACGTATCCGCGTCGCGCGTCGCCGCGGCGAAGCGTTGAGCGTGGTCGCGCTGGACATCGATCGCTTCAAGCGCATCAACGATCTGCACGGCCACGCTGGCGGCGACCGCGCACTGGCCGCCGTCGCAAGGCTCGCCGGCAGCGCACTGCGGGACAGCGACCGGGTGGGCCGCATCGGTGGCGAGGAGTTCCTGCTGGTGCTGCCTGGTGCCGGCGCGGAGACGGCCGCCGAGATCGCCGAGCGCACCCGGTCGGCGATCGCCGCCGCCAGTTTCGACGAGATCTCCCCGTGCCTGCGCACCAGCGTCAGCCTGGGCGTCAGCAGCTGGGCCGGCGGCAAGGACAGCGTCGAGGCCCTGGTCAAGCGTGCCGACGAGGCGCTCTTTCGCGCCAAGCAGGGCGGGCGCAATCGGGTGGCCCGCTGAGGTCGTTGCCGGGCATGGTTTCGGATTCCCGCGATCCCCCCCGGCGACACTTGCCTCACTTGTCCAAAGTGCGGACGCTGGCACGTCATGGGAGTGGCGGTGCACCGTGCCCGCCTATCACTCGAACGGAGAATCCCCATGGAATACCTTCTGTTGCTGTATGCGGATGAGAGCGGCTGGTCCCGGATGTCGCCGGCGGAACAGGAACAGGGTGCCGCGGCTTATGGTGCCTATACGCAGGCGCTGAAGACGGAAGGCGTACTGGCCGGCTCGAACCGCCTGCGGGATTCCGCGACGGCAACCACCGTGCACGTGACGAACGGCAAGTCGCAGGTGCTGGATGGCCCCTATGTGGATTCGAGGGAACAGTTGGGCGGCTACTACCTGATCGACGTGCCCGACCTGGATGCGGCGCTTGCATGGGCCGCGCGCTGCCCCGGCGCGAGCCACGGCACGATCGAGGTGCGGCCGGTCTGGAGCATGTAGCGTTGGATCGCACGGTACAGGCGCGGGGCATGGCGGACGCGGTGGCGCGTCGCAGCTACGGCAAGCTCGTCGCCTTCCTGGCCGCCGCCACGCGCGATGTGGCGGCGGCCGAGGATGCACTGTCCGAGGCGTTCGCTGCGGCCCTGGTGGATTGGCCACTCAACGGCTGTCCCGCCAGCCCGGAAGCGTGGTTGCTGACCGTTGCCCGGCGCAAGAGCATCGATGGCCTCCGCCGTCACCGCAGCGGCGAGGCAGCAGTCGCGCAGCTGCAGATACTGGTGGGAGATCGGCTCGCCACGTCGGCTGACTTCGACGACACGGACGTTCCCGACCGGCGTCTGGCGCTGCTGTTCGCCTGCGCGCATCCCGCCATCGATGCGGGCATCCGCGCACCGTTGATGCTGCAGGTGGTGCTCGGGTTGGACGCGAAGACGATCGCCTCGGCTTTTCTCGCTTCGCCAGGCGCCATGGGCAAGCGGTTGGGGCGGGCGAAACGGAAGATCCGCCAGGCGGGCATCCCGTTCGCCATTCCCTCACGCGATGAATTGAGCGGGCGGCTGGAAGGCGTGCTGGAGGCCATCTACGCGGCGTTTTCCGAGGGGTGGAGCGATCCCGTGGGTACCGATGCGATTCGTCGCGATCTCACTGCCGAGGCGCTGTTTCTTGCCCGACTGGTCGCCGATCTGCTGCCGCAGGAACCGGAGGCGATGGGCCTGCTCGCCGGCATGCTTTACGCGGAGGCGCGCCGCCTGGCGCGGCGCACCGCCGACGGTGACTATGTGCCGCTGGCCGCGCAGGACGTCTCTCTGTGGGATACGGCGATGATCGCCGAAGCCGAGGCGCTGCTGTTGCGCGCCAGCACGCTGGGCCGCCTTGGCCGTTACCAGATCGAGGCTGCGCTGCAGTCGGCCCATGTCGAGCGTCGACGCAGCGGGCGTACCGACTGGACGGCCGAAGTGCAGTTGTACGACGCGCTGCTCGCGCTCACCGGCTCGCCGGTTGTTGCGCTCAACCGCGCGCTGGCGATCGCCGAGGTGAGCGGACCGCAGGCGGCGATCGAGATCATCGATGCGCTGGCCATCGACGGACGATTGCTCGATTACCAACCGTACTGGGCTGCCCGCGCCGAGCTGCTGACCCGCCTTTGCGCGTACGCCGACGCCCGTCATGCCTATGACATCGCGATCGGGCTGGAACGGGATCCCGCCGTGCGTCGTTTCCTGCAGGCACGTCAAGCTGCGTTGCGCAGCTGAGCCACGCCGTTCCCATCGCCACCTCGGTGGGTCGCCTCGCTCGCGCCCGGGCAACCGCGGTCGCTAGAATCCCTTGGTTCCGGGTTGTCCATCGGGTGGGGTGTCCGACCCGGCAGCCGGGGCCGGTTTGGCGGCGTCGCGGGCCTCGCGCTTGCGCGCGTCCTTCTCTTCCTGCTGCTTTTTCTTCGCGATTTCGCGCTGGCGTTTTTCGAATGAATAGTTGGGCTTGGCCAAGGATATTTCTCCATCGGGATGCGCCAGTGTAGTACCCCGCCCCGATCGGGGCATCGAAATGCCGATTCGGCGCGGATTTGCGCGGTTCGCCCTGACCGTGCCCGGCCTGGCGGGCCAGGCCCTGGCGAGCGACGGGAGGCCGGTATCAGCCGGCGTAGTCGAGTTTCGGGTACCAGTCGGTGCCGCGTCCCTCGGGCGTGCAATCGAGGATCGTCCACAACGGCATCAGGTCCGGTGCGCCGCGCGGGTCCTGCCCGGGGTCGGCGGTTTCCATGTCCATTTCGCCGCTCCAGAAGTGGCGGATCGTGCCGTCGCGGCAGGTGAACACCGCAAAGGCCGCGTCGTCGCCGCCATTTTTGCCGATACCGAAGTAATCGCGGCTGTAGCTGCCGTCGATGTCCGAGTACAGCTTCAGATCGCGCCAGCCACGCTGTTGCTTGAACGCAACGAGGCGCTCGATCGGCGAGCGCGCGACTACCGCCAGCGCCACGCGTTGCCCGATGTCGCGGGCTTCGCCGTCCCACGCGCTCAGCAGCGAGGTACACATCGGGCATGGCCTTTCGCGTTGCGGCCCGAACATGTAGCTGTAGACGACCAGGGTCTGCTTGTCGCCGAACAGGCCGGCGAAGTCGACCGGACCCTGCTCACCCATGAAACGATAGTTCCTGCTCACCGCGCCACCGGGCGGCAACCGACGGCGCTGTTCGGCGACGCGTTCGATATGACGGCGCAATTCGATTTCCTCGGCCAGCAGGGCATCGCGTGCACGGCGGTAGTCGTCGCTTTCGTTGGGGAAGCGCATGGTGGCGCGCTTCACCAGTTCGGCGGGCGGGACGAGCGGGGCGGCGTGACTCATGGAGGATCTCCGGTGGGTTGGTGGCAAGGGGCGGCATCAATCGCGGTCAGGCGCGCCGAGCGGAAACAGCCGGCGGTACGGGCGCGCCTCGTCGACGGCGCGGGCGAACGACGGCCGTGCCAGCAGCCGCTGCCGGTAGGCGATCACCTGCGCGAACGAGGCATCGATGCGGTGGGTCCAGTCGGCGTAGAACAGGAACGGCGCGGCGCCGCAGTCGGCGAGGCTGAAGCGGTCACCGGCCGCCCATTCGCGCCCGGCCATGTGCCGGTCGAGCCAGCCGTAGGCGGTATCCAGCATCGCGCGGGCGTCGGCCACGCCGCGAGGGTCGCGTTGCGGTTCCGGGCGCAGGCTGTCGAACACGATTTTCTGCTGCGGTGTCGAGATGTAGTTGTCGAGGAAGCGATCCATCATGCGCACGTCGAGCGCGGTCTTCGCATCGCGGGGCAGCAGTGGCACCGGGCCGGGGTGATGCAGATCGAGATGCTCGATGATGATGCTCGACTCGATCACGCTGCGGCCGGCGTCGACCAGCACCGGCATGCGTTTCAATGGCCATAGCGCCGACCATGCCTGCAGTACAGACGGGTCATCTCCCGACAGCAGGCGCCAGTCGAAGGCCGTGTCGTTTTCGTACAGCGCGATCAGCACTTTCTGGCAGTACGACGAAAACGGGTGGGCGTACAGGACGAGATCCGGCGTGGGCGGGGCATGTGGCTTCGATGGCATGGTGTTCCCGGGAACAGGGCGGTCCGGCTCGGGTGCCGGACCGGTGGCTTGTCCTTCATGACGAACGGGGCAGGACGGAATCGACATGAAAAGTGACTCGTCCGGCCGTGGCGCGATGAAACCCTGCGCGCCGGTTGCCCATCCTGCTTGAAATCGCGGCACACTGACTCGGAACAGGTCGCCGCCCGGGGGAGTTCTCAAAGCTCATGCGCCCATCATCGATCAGGCATCCGCCGTCATCCGTTCCGGCCAGGGGCAGCTTTCATGCCTTGCCGAAAGGCATCTGGGTGCTCGGTTTCGGCTCGATGCTGATGGATATTTCCTCCGAGCTGGTGCACAGCCTGCTGCCGATCTTCATGGCCACGGTGCTGGGGGCGTCGATGGCCACGATCGGTGTGATCGAGGGGGTGGCCGAGGCCACGGCATCGATCACCAAGGTATTTTCCGGCGGCCTCAGCGACTACCTGCGCAAGCGCAAGCCGCTGGTCGTTCTCGGCTACGGACTGAGTGCCGTCACCAAGCTGGTGTTTCCGCTGGCGTCCAGTTTGTGGTGGGTCTTTTCCGCGCGCTTCGTCGACCGCGTCGGCAAAGGCATCCGCGGTGCTCCACGCGATGCCCTGATCGCGGACATCGTGCCGCCGGCGCAGCGCGGCAAGGCGTATGGCCTGCGCCAGGCGCTGGACTCGATCGGTGCCTTTCTGGGGCCGCTGCTGGCGGTGGCCTGCATGGCGTGGCTGGCGAACAACATCAAGGCGGTGATGTGGGTGGCCGTGGTACCGGGGTTTCTCGCGGTGCTGTTGTTGCTGATTGCCGTGCGCGAGCCGGAGGCGCCGGGGCGGTCGGCCGACGCGCCCCGGCGGATGGCGCTTGCGGCGCTGAGGCAGCTTCACGTGCGCTACTGGTATGTGGTCGCGCTGGGTGCGCTGTTCACCCTGGCCCGGTTCAGCGAGGCGTTCCTGATTCTTCGCGGACGGGATGTCGGCATGGGGATCGGTTCCACCCCGCTGATCATGGTCGCGATGAACGCCGTCTACGCCGCGCTGGCCTATCCGGCGGGTGTCGCCGCCGACCGGCTGTCCGCGCGAACGCTGCTGATCCTGGGCCTGGTCGTGCTGCTCGTTGCCGACATCGTGCTGGCGCTGGCGGACTCACCGTCCCTGGCCCTCGGCGGTGCCGTTCTATGGGGTGCGCACATGGCGCTTACCCAGGGACTGTTGTCGAAGCTGGTCGCCGATACCGCGCCCAGCCCTCTTCGTGGCACGGCTTTCGGCATCTTCAATCTGGTCAGTGGCGTTTCGCTGCTGCTGGCCAGCGTGATCGCGGGGGCGTTGTGGGAGAGCTTCGGCGCCCCGGCGACCTTCACGGCCGGCGCCGCGTTCGCCGCGCTGGCGGCACTTGGCCTGCTGTTCTATCGCTCGAAGACACTTCCGCTGGCTTGTTGAGCCTGCCTGTGACGGTCGCAGTTGTCGCTAGCGCGATACCCGCGAATGGCCGAATAGCAAATTCTTGCGCTTCAACGCCGTTTGTTTGATCCCGGTCAATAGCCATCGGCGCCGGCGAGCCGAACATTCAAGTGTTGCCCTACTTCCGGCGACATCCCCTGCAACTGCAAGCGAGGCCAATTCCATGCGAATCAGATACGTTCTCATGTCCGGTATTTCTGTTTGCCTGCTCGCCACCGTGCCGCTATTTGCCTACCAGCGCGGCGGCCAATCCGCACCTCTCAGCCAGCCAGCATCCGGCATGATGCAGAGGAATCAGATCTATGGTTCCCAGCTGATGACTCCGCCCGAGCGCAGGGCGTATCGCAAGCAGATGCGCAGCCTGAAGACTGCCCAGGAGCGTGAGGCGCTGCGCAAGCAGCATCATGAGCAGATGCAGAAGCGTGCTGCCGAACGTGGCATGACGCTGCCCGACATGCCACCCAGGCAGGGCGGGGGCATGGGCCCCGGTGCGGGCATGGGCCCCGGTGCGGGTATGGGCCCGGGCGCCGGTATGCGGCAACGGATGCAACAGCAAACCGGGCAGCAACAGCAAAACCAGGGCAAGGAACAACAGCAGACCCGGCAGCAGAAGGACGACGGCGACAACTGAAGGCAACAGCGTTGGCACGGTGTCAGCGTGGTGCTGCGCTGTACCGGCGCGGTCCCGCCCCGGCCTCGACAGGCGTGGCGGATGGTCATGGTTGAGTCTGGATGGCAGGCCCGCCGACGAGGCGGGAGAAGTCCAGCCAGGTTCCCCCGGATACGTAACAGGCATTGATGATCTTGATTGTCAGGCAAGGTCGGAGGGTCAGCTCATGTCATCGATCAAGCTGGTTTCATTGATTGTTCTCACATCCATGGCGACAGGCCAGGCGTGGTCGCAGACCCCGCTGATGAAACAGGCCCGGGGTTTGTTCAAGCCGATACCGGCCAGCGCACCGTCCTTGCCGGGCAACCCCGTCAGCCCGGCGAAGGTGGACCTCGGCAAGATGCTTTATTTCGAGCCACGGCTGTCCGAAAGCCATTCCATCAGCTGCAATTCCTGCCACATGGTCGGCATGGGCGGGGTCGACCTGCAGGAGACTTCGCTGGGTCATCGCTGGCAGCATGGGGGGCGCAATGCGCCGACCGTCTACAACGCGGTGTTCGACGTCGCCCAGTTCTGGGACGGACGCGCCAAGGACCTTGAACAGCAGGCCGGCGGTCCGCTGGTCAACCCGGTCGAGATGGACACCACCGAGGCGCATGTGGTCGAACAGCTCAAGGGGATTCCGGGCTACGCCGTGGCGTTCGCCAAGGCCTTTCCGGGTGCGGCGGACCCGATCACGTTCGACAACGTGCGCAAGGCGATCGCCTTGTTCGAGGCCACCCTGATCACGCCGAACGCACCGTTCGACCGCTACCTCAAAGGCAGCGAGAAGGCGCTCGACGCGAACCAGAAGGAAGGTCTGGCGTTGTTCATCAACAAGGGCTGCGCGGCATGCCACAACGGTATCAACGTGGGCGGTGGCATGTACGCCCCGTTCGGCGTGGTCGAGCGGCCCGGCGCCGACATTCTCCCGCCCGGGGACAAGGGACGCTTCGCGGTGACCAAGACGGCCAGCGACGAATACGTGTTTCGGGTGCCCTCCCTGCGCAACATCGCGCTGACTGCGCCCTATTTCCATACGGGCAAGGTGTGGGATCTTCGCCAGGCCGTCGCGATCATGGGCAGCAGCCAGCTCGGCGCGAAGTTGAGCGACGAGGAGGTCAGCAGGATCGAGGTCTTCCTGGGGGCGCTGACCGGGGATCAGCCGAAGGTCACGCTGCCGATCCTGCCGCCCAGTGTGGCAACCACCCCGCGGCCCAAGCCGTAGCCCGCGCGAAGAGGATGCTCGCATGATGATGAAATCAAGCCGCTACCACCGGGTGGTTCGCTACGCGCACTGGCTGACCGTGCTGGCCATCGTGCTGGCCTACGTGCTGGTGGACCTCGGCGACGACGAGGGGGGCGAAGGCCATTCGCCGCCATCGCTGATGCTGCAGGGGCACTACCTGGCGGGATTGGCGGTACTGGCACTGCTGCTGCCGAGAGTACTCGCGCGGCTCACCACCCCGGTACCGCCCATCGTGCCGGCCCCGAAGGCGATCATCACCTTCGCCGCGCACGCCCTGCACCTGGCGTTGTATGCGTTCTTGCTGGTGCAGCCGATCCTGGGCGTGTTGCAGGTGAACTATGCCGGGCAGCTTGTCAGCCTGCCGTGGGTCGACTGGAGCCTGCCGGCGCTGGTCGGCCCCGATCATGCGGCACATGAATTCGTCGCCGAGATCCACGAGACGCTCGGGGAAATCTTCTACTGGGTCATCGGGGCGCACATCGCCGCCGCGCTGTGGCATCACTTCCAGGTTCGCGACAACACATTGCGGAGGATGCTCTGAGTCGGTTTCGCGAGCCCGTTCGACAGCAGGCATGCCGGTTGCCGGGCGGGCCGATCGCGCCGGTGTGGGTCGCACCGGTGCGATCGGATGCACAAGCTCACTGACCGGGGTGGTAGACCCGCTCGGTATGCCCCTTGAGCTGGTCTGGCCAGAAATACACCGTGCGCAGGTTGCCGGTGGTGTAGCGCTCGGCCTCGTCGTTGAAGTGCGGCGAATCCGGATGGCCGCTTTCGCCGCCGGCAGTGATCGCGCGTGCACTGACCTTCGGGCCGAACTCGACCACCGCGACGAAGCTGTTGCCGCTGGTGCCGTAGTAGCGCTTCGTGCCCGGCCAGCGGTGCGCGCCGAACGAGGCGAGCGAGCCCCAGCGCGAGGAGATGAACGGCACCGGGATGCTCGGCTTGCGGTCGTCGAACGGCTGCACGATGGCACCGATCGAGGCGCTGGAAGCGGTTGATCTCGCCCCACGGCACGCCCCAGCTGCCGAAGTCGTTTTGCAGTCGGTCGGAAGCCTCGAGCAGTGCGTTCAGGCGCGCCTTCGGCCCGGCCTTCTCGGCCATGTAGTCGTAGATCGACAGGCCTTCGGCGGTGTCGGCCTTGCTCACTTCGTCCCACAGCGTGTCGCCCCAGAACACCGCCAGCGAGGTCGGCATCGAGGCGTGCCGACCAGCGGTAGTCCCAGTGGCGCAGCATCGCGATCTGGCCGGCCAGCTTCGGCCGCAGCGGATCGCCGGCGGGCAGTGCGTCGTAGTCGGCGACGAGGATCGGGATCTGCCGCGCGAACGCCGGCAGGTAGCGAATCGAACGCGGCGCGCGATCAGCGAGGGCAGGGTGAACGTCCTTCGCGCCGGTCGAGCAGACGGGTGGCGTGCAGGCCGCGCGGGTTCTCGCCGAAGGTGTCCATGTAGCGCGGGAAGTCGGCGCGCTTCGGGCTGTACGGGCCGGCGGCGGAGTACGGCCAGTTGTTGGTGTTGAAGATCCAGCCGTTCGGCGGATCGAGCACGTGCGGTGCCGCGTCCAGCGGCAGCAGGCCGTGCCAGTCGGTGGCCGGGTCTGCAGCCGTCGACCGGTCGGGTGTAGTCGAAGCGGTCGTCGCGTCGGGGAATGAACTGCGGGTGCAGGTAGGCGATCTCGCCCTTGGCGTCGGCGAAGATGGTGTTGTTCGACGAGTTGGCCTCCAGCTCCGCCACCTTCATGAAGCTGGCGTAGTCGTCGCGTCTTCGTGCGCAGGCAGCTCTGCTCCAGCGCCGCGATCGGCTTCTTCATCAGCCGCATCGGCGATCCACTTGCCGTCCGCTCGACGCACGATCGGGCCGTGATGGGTGACGTAGACCGTGAACGTGCGCTCGCCATCGAGCCGTCCTTCGTCCGGTACGGCACGGTGATCCTGGCGCGTGGTGACCGGGCGCAGTGCCTTGCCGTAGCGGTAGAACAGCTTGCCGTCCTTGTTCACGATGGTCTCGGCGAACTCGTCCACCGCGTCGAGCGCCGGTCGAGGTGTGCATCCAGCCGGACGTGCTCGTTGAAGCCCTGGTAGACGAAGAACTGGCCCCAGGTCACCGCGCCGTAGGCGTCGAGCCCCTCGTCGCTGGTCATCTGCAGCTCGGAGCGGAAGAAGAACGAGGTGTGCGGGTTGATCAGCAGCAGCGCGTGGCCATCGGCGGTGCGCTTCGGCGCGATCGCGAAGCCGTTCGAGCCGGACGGCTCGACCAGCTGGACGGGTCTGGACCTCGGCCAGCGGCCGCGTCGCCGGGCCGTCGCCGTAGAACGCCTCGAGCTCGCCAAGGCCGACCCGCTCGATGTCGCCGCCGATGCTGCCCTCGGTGAACGACAGCGCCATCCACGGCTCGAAGCGGGTGATCACGCGCGGATGCACCTGCGGATGGGTGGCGAGGTAGTAGTTGAGCCCGTCGGCCCAGGCGTCCATCAGCGCGCTGCAGCCAGCCGGGGCTCTGCGCGTACAGCTTCTTCAGCGCGCCGGGTCGATGAACAGCTTCTGCCGCAGGTCCTGCCAGATCGCCGGCTCGCCCTCGGCCTCGGCGAGTGCGGCCCAGCGCGTTGAGGTAGTTGGTCTCGACCCGGTTGAAGTCGTCCTCGGCCTGCGCGTAGATCATCCCGAACACCGCGTCGGCGTCGGTCTTGCCGTGGACGTGCGCGATGCCCCAGTCGTCGCGGGTGACGGTCACCGCCTGCGCCTCGCGCTGCCAGCGCGCCTGGTCGGGCGTGGTGGCTTGCGCGGCGGTGGCCAGGCCAAACGCGAGCAGCGCGATGGCAGGCCACCCGCGCGTGGCGGTCCGGCCGTATTCCATGTGGCGCGCCGGTCGGCGCAGTTTGCCCCAAATCAATGCATGCATCCGTTTTCCCGTTTCCATCGTTGCAGGGTGCCGGTGGCTGGCGAGACGCCAGCCGGGTCGAGCTTCGCTGGGCGTCACCCCGGTGGGCCGACACGGCTTCAGGCGAATGGATCAACCCTAGCAGGGTCGGCGCGCCGGCGGCGAGGCGCCGCGCTTCGCCATCGGTTCGTCCCTGCATTCCACCGTTGGTCACCGGGCGGGCACTTCCGGTCACTCCGCACTTGCCGGTCGGGCATCCTCCGTGAACTCTGTCGACATGCGAGGCGATCTGCCCATGGAGGATGTGCGATGAACCGAAGAGATCTGCTGAAGGCCGCCCTGGCGCTGCCGCTGCTTCCGCTGGCCTTTGCCGGCGACCGTCTGGCCTCGGCATGGGCCGGGCAGATGCCGGCGGCGACGTTCCGCCGACGGGTGCGGCCGGGTGCGCCCGGCTGGCCGTCACCGGCCCAGTGGGCGCAGTTGAAGCGCGACGTGGGCGGTCGCCTGCTGAAGCCGCAGTCACCGTTCGCCGGCGGCACGGCAGCAACGCCTGGCGCGGCCTGCCGCGAAGCGCTGGAGCAGTTGAAGAATCCCTATTACATCGGTGACCAGCCGGGGCTGACCCAGACCAGCGGCTGGGCCGATGCATGGACCTCGCAGCCGAGTGCCTATGCGGTGGCGGCTCGCGATACGGCCGATGTGGTGGCGGCGGTCAATTTCGCCCGCGAGCACCATTTGCGGCTGGTGGTGAAAGGGGGCGGCCACAGCTACCAGGGCACTTCGGACGCGCCCGATTCGCTGCTGGTGTGGACCCGGCACATGAACGAGATCAGCCTGCATGACGCCTTCGTCGGGCAGGGCTGCGAGGGTCGGCAGGCACCGCAGCCGGCGGTGAGCCTGGGTGCCGGCGCGATGTGGATCGATGCCTACGATGCGGTGACCACGAAAGGCGGTCGCTACGTGCAGGGCGGCGGCTGCACCACGGTGGGCGTGGCCGGGCTGGTGCAGAGCGGCGGCTTCGGCAGCTTCTCCAAGAAATACGGCACCGCGGCGGCGGGGCTGATCGAGGCCGAGGTGGTCACCGCCGATGGCATGGTTCGCATCGCCAATGCCTGCAGCCATCCCGAGCTGTTCTGGGGCCTCAAGGGTGGCGGTGGCGGCAGTCTGGGCGTGGTGACGCGGCTGACCCTGCGCACGCGCGAGCTGCCGGAAACCTTCGGTGCCGCATTCGGCGCGATCACCGCCTCGTCCGATGCCGCCTTCCGGGCGTTGATCGCGAAGGTCATGAGCTTCTACCGCGACGACTTGTTCAATCCGCACTGGGGCGAGCAGATGGCGTTCCAGCCGGACAACACGCTGCGCATCTCGATGGTGTTCCAGGGCTTGACCCAGGCGCAGGCGGAGCAGGTCTGGGCCCCGTTGCTGGACTGGGTGCGAGCGCGCAAGGAATACGCCTTCGCCCGCGAGGTCCGCATCATCGCCCTGCCGGCCCGGCACTTCTGGGACGCGGACTTCTTCCGCCAGCACGCGCCACAGTTCATCGTCGAGGACACCCGGCCGGGCGCACCGCGCGACCACATCGTGTGGGCCGGCGACCAGGGCCAGGTGGGCTGGTTCCTGCACGGCTTCCGCTCGGCGTGGCTACCCGCTTCGCTGTTGGAGAAAGACGCCCGCTCCCAACTGGTGGATGCGATGTTCGCTGCCTCGCGCGAGTGGGAGTTCGCGTTGCACTTCAACAAGGGACTGGCCGGTGCGCCAGCGGAGGAACTGGCCGCCGCGCGCGACACCGCGACCCATCCCGGCATGGTCGAGGCGTTCGCCCTGGCGATGTGCGGGGCCGACGGTCCGCCGGCCTTCCCGGGCATGCCCGGTCCCGGACCGGATCTGGCGAAGGCGCGGCGGGATGCGGCAGGTGTGGGGCGGTCGATGGACGCGTTGCTGAAGGTCGCTCCGCGGGCCGGCTCCTACGTCTCCGAAAGCGACTACTTCGAGCGTCACTGGCAGACGTCGTTCTGGGGTTCGAACTACCCGCGGCTGGCGGTAGTGAAGCGGAAGGTCGATCCGGACGGACTGTTCCACGTCCACCATGGCGTGGGCAGCGAGGGCTGGAGCGCGGACGGATTCACGCGCCGGTAGGGCCGTGCCGACAGGCGGGCGCGAACGTGCGAGCGCTACGATAGTGGCTTGTCGCTTCAACGAGGGTGCCCATGCCTGATCACGCCGCTGTGCCGCTGCCCGCGCGCGAGTCGATGACCGATGCCGAGCGCATCGCCGCCGCCGCCGCGTTCGCGCAGGAACTGTCGCGCCGGCGCACGGTGCGCGATTTCGCTGCCACCGAGGTACCGCGCGAGGTGATCGAACATTGCCTGCGCGCGGCGGGCACGGCGCCCAGTGGCGCCAACCAGCAACCGTGGCGCTTCGTGGCGGTGGCCGACGCGGTGGTCAAGCGGCGTATCCGCGAGGGGGCCGAAGCCGAGGAGCGCGAATTCTACGAGCGCCGCGCGCCGGACGAGTGGCTGCAGGCGCTGGCACCGCTGGGCACGGACGCGGAAAAACCCTTCCTGGAGGTCGCGCCGTGGCTGATCGCGATCTTCTACGAGCGCTTCGGCCTCGATGCCGGCGGCGTCAAGCACAAGCGCTATTACCCGCAGGAGTCGGTCGGCATCGCCACCGGCCTGCTGATCGCGGCACTGCACCGGGCCGGCTTGGCCACACTGACGCATACGCCCAGCCCGATGGGTTTCCTCAACGAGGTGCTGGGGCGGCCGCGCAACGAGATGCCGTTCCTGTTGCTGGTGGTCGGTCATCCGGCCGAAGGTTGTCGCGTGCCGGCGATCGAACGCTTGCCGCTGGAAGCCTACGCGAGCTTCCTGTAGCCGGGGGCCGAAGCTGGCGGCGACCGAACGGCCGTCGTGCTGCTGCATCCCGGCGATAAAAATGTTGTGTGCCCGATCGGCAAAAACGGGCAGACTTGCCAGGCAGCTGGTGTGCCGCGCATCCGGCATTCCGGCAACCCGCAGCGGCCCGATCGGACGAGCCCACGATGACCAAGATGTTGCTCCTGCCGTTACGTCGCTTCGCGACCCGGGTGCTGCGCTGGCACCGCGAGCAGATCGTCGCGCCGGTCGATCATGCGGAAATCGTTGCCGCGGTGACGCCCGAAGCGTTCCTGTCTCGGCGCTACCTGTTCATGATCATGGTTTCCTGCGCCATCGCGACGCTGGGACTGCTGCAGTCGTCGCCGGCGGTGATCATCGGCGCCATGCTGATTTCGCCGCTGATGGGGCCGATCATGGGGCTGGGCTTTTCCCTGTGCATCGTCGACCTGTACTCGATGCGGCGTTCGCTGGCGGCGCTGGCGACAGGTACCGCGCTGGCCCTGGCCGTTTCCGCGCTGATCACCTACCTGTCGCCGTTGCACGATGCGACATCCGAGATCCTGGCAAGGACGCGGCCCAACCTGTTCGACCTGCTGGTGGCGATCTTTTCCGGCGTGGCGGGCGCCTACACCACCATCAAGCGCAAGGGCGAGGCGATTGTCGGGGTGGCCATCGCGACCGCCCTGATGCCGCCATTGGCGGTGGTCGGCTACGGGCTCGCGGTGGGTGATTTCAGCATCGCCGGCGGTGCGGCCTTCCTGTTCATGACCAACCTGCTGGCGATCGCGCTGTGCACCACCGTGGTGGCGCGCTGGTACGGCTTCGGGGCGCGCAACAGCTCGGCGCATACCTTGTTTCAATCGGCCCTGGTCATCGTGACGTTCGCGGTGATCTCGGTGCCGCTGGGCTTTGCCTTGCGTCAGATTGCGCTGGAGTCGTGGCTGGCGCAGCAGGTGCGGGTGACCCTGACCGGCTATTTCGGCAGCTCCCTGCTGCGCGTGGATACGCTGAGGGTGCGTCGGGATGCCGTGCGTGGCATCGACATCAGCGCGGTCGCACTGGTGCAGCGGTGGTTCCCCGGCGCCCGGATCGATCTCGAGCGCAGGCTGCAGACCCGGTTGCATCGACCGTTTCGACTGAACATCGACCAGTTGGTGGTCGGCCATGACGCGCCGGCCCCCGCCCAGCCCGTGCAGACCCTCGCGGTGGATGCCTTGCAGGCGATCCAGCGGCAGCTTGCCCGCGACGAGGCCTCGCAGGATTTGCATGCGCGCATCGAGCGGGTCGTGGCCATGCCGGTGCGCGATGTCGTGGTCGACGCGGCCGCTACGCACGCAGTGGTCTATGCCGCCAGCGCGCCGGGTGTCGCGCTGGCCGCCGCGCAGGCCGCCGAGACCCGCTTGCGCCAGCGCTTCCCCGGCATTGCCATCGACGTGGTACCCGCACCGACGGCCTTGCCGCTGATCAGCTTCAATCTCGGCAAGGCGTCACCCGATGTCGACGGTGGGCAGGCGCTCGAGCTGATCCGTTGGGCGCTGACACGCTGGCAGATCAGGCGGGTGATAGTGGTCGGCTATGCCAGCACGCCTCGCGAGGCACGCAGCTTCAACAACCTCGAACTGGCGCGGCGCCGCGCTGCCAGCGTCGCGACGTGGCTGGGCAACGCCGGATTCCAGGTGACCGAACGTGCGGATTACCCGGTGGATCGACAGCCGCTGCTCGAGCGCGACCAAGGCATCCTGCCGTTCCAGGCGGTCCGCATCAGCATCGATGGCGATCGGGCCGAGACGGTACTGAATCCCTGACGCCGGACCGCGCCGGCCCGTGGCTTGACTCTGGACCTTGATCAAGGGTCTAGACTGTCCGCATGAACACATCAGCCGACTCACTCACCATCGGGGCCGTCGCCAAGCGCGTCGGCGTGGCGATCGACACGATCCGTTATTACGAGCGCGAGGGACTGCTGCCGGAGCCGCTGCGGCGGGCCTCCGGCTACCGCAGCTACGGTGAGGGCACGATCGCCCAGTTGCGCTTCATCCGCCGGGCCAAGCAGCTCGGCTTCACGCTGGAGGAGATCCGCGAGCTGCTGGCGCTGTCGGCGGATCGCCAGCGCGGAGTGAAGGCGGTCAAGCAGCGGGCGCAGGAGCGGTTGGCAGCGCTCGAGCAGCGCATCGTCGAGCTGCAGCGCGTGCGCGACGGGCTGGCACAACTGGTCGAATCGTGTCCGGGGCACGGTGCGCCGGAGCAATGCCCGATCCTGCGTGCGCTGACCGACGAGGTGCCGGCATGAGCGGCCACGGTTCGTGCTGCGCCGACGGCGAAACGTCGGCGGGCGGCATGACGACCGATCCGGTGTGCGGGATGAAGGTGGATCCGCATGCGGCAAGGCATCAGGTCGAACACGCTGGCGAGACCGTGTATTTCTGCGGCGCACGCTGCCGCGAGCGGTTCGTGGCCGAGCCGGACGCTTTCCTGCAGGGCAAGGTGGCGCCGGCTCCGGTCGGCACGATCTACACCTGTCCGATGCATCCGGAAGTGCAGCACGTCGGCCCGGGCGCCTGTCCCAAATGCGGCATGGCGCTGGAGCCGATGCTGCCGAGCGCGGACGCCGATGATGGCGGCGAGCTGGCGGCGATGACGCGACGATTCTGGCTCCTGGTCGCGCTGACCGTGCCGGTGTTCGTGCTGGCGATGGGGCCGCACCTGTTCGGCTGGCGGCTGCCGATGCCATGGGATCGCGTGGCCGGCTGGTTCGAGGCGGTGCTGGCCAGCATCGTGGTGCTGTGGGGCGGCGCGCCGTTCTTCGCCCGCGGCTGGCGCTCGTTGATGCCGTGGCAGCCGAACATGTACACACTGATTGCGCTGGGCACCGGGGTGGCCTGGTTGTACAGCGCGGTCGCGTTTCTGCTGCCGGGCGTGTTTCCGCCCGGCTTTCGCGACGTGCATGGCCAGGTTGCGGTGTATTTCGAATCGGCGGCGGTGATCGTCAGCCTGGTCACCCTGGGTGATTTCCTGGAGCTGCGCGCACGCCGACGCACCGGTGCGGCGCTGCAGGCGCTGCTCGGGCTGACGCCGAAGATCGCGCACCGGATCGCTGCCGACGGCAACGAGAGCGATGTGCCGCTGGAACAGGTGCGTGCGGGCGATGTGCTGCGGGTGCGCCCCGGCGAAAAGGTGCCGGTCGATGGCGTGGTGCTGGAGGGCGACAGTCATGTCGACGAATCGATGCTCACCGGCGAGCCGATGCCGGTAGGCAAGGCGAGGGACGACACGCTGACCGGCGGCACCGTCAACCAGGATGGCGCACTGCGCATGCGCGCGCAGAAAGTGGGCGGCGAGACGATGCTGGCGCAGATCGTGGCGCTGGTGGCGAAGGCGCAGCGCAGCAAGGCGCCGCTGCAGCGCGTGGCCGACCGGGTGGCGACGTGGTTCGTGCCTGCGGTGGTGACGGTGGCCGCGCTGGCGTTCGTGCTGTGGGCGTTGCTGGGCCCCGAGCCGCGGTTGACGCATGCGCTGATCGCGGCGGTGTCGGTGCTGATCATCGCCTGCCCCTGCGCGCTGGGTCTGGCCACGCCGATCTCGGTCATGGTGGCCAGCGGGCGGGGTGCGCGCAGCGGCGTGCTGTTCAAGGACGCCAGCGCGATCGAGACCCTGCGCGCCATCGACACCCTGGTGCTGGACAAGACCGGCACCCTGACCGCCGGCAAGCCGAGTCTGACCGAGCTGGTGAGTCTCGATGGACAGCCGCGCGACCGCCTGCTGGCACTGGCCGCCGCGCTGGAGCGCTCGAGCGAGCATCCGCTGGCGCGGGCCATCGTGATCGCGGCGGAAGCGGAGGGCGCGACGGCGCCGGCGGCAACGGATTTCCGTTCGCTGACCGGTCGTGGCGTCAGCGCGCAGGTGGACGGCCACGCGCTGGCGCTGGGCAACGCAAGCTTGCTGGACGAGCTTCAGGTCGCCATCGCCGACGCCGCCGATGCCCAGGCCGACCAGCTGCGACACAAGGGTGCCACGGTGATGTTCCTGAGCATCGATGGCAAGCTGGCCGCGCTGCTGGCGGTGGCCGACCGGATCAAACCGGACACGCCGGCGGCGATCGAGGCCCTGCGTGCGGCCGGCCTGCACATCGTGATGCTGACCGGCGACAACCCCACCACCGCGCAGGCAGTGGCCGACGAGCTGGGTATCGACGAGGTGCATGCGGATGTCTCGCCGGTCGACAAGGCGGCGGTGGTCGATGCGCTGAAGGCGGCCGGCCACCGTGTGGCGATGGCCGGCGACGGCATCAACGATGCGCCGGCGCTGGCGGCTGCCGAGATCGGCATCGCCATGGGCGGCGGCACCGATGTGGCGATGGAAAGCGCCCAGGTGACTCTGGTCAAGGGCGATCTGGGGGCGATCGTGCGTGCGCGCCGGTTGTCGCAGGCGACCGTGCGCAACATTCATCAGAACCTGTTCTTCGCCTTCGTCTACAACGCGATCGGCGTGCCGCTGGCGGCCGGTGCGCTGTACCCCTGGTTCGGCATCACGCTGTCGCCGATGATCGCCGCCCTGGCGATGAGCCTGAGTTCGGTGTCGGTGGTGAGCAACGCCTTGCGCCTGCGTCAGGCGCAGTTGTGACGATGGTCGGGCGCACGACGAAAAGCTGGCGGCGAGCCGGGTCTACATCGCCGTAGATGCCTTATGCTCTCGGCCCGGGTTGGCGCCCGGGCGCATGATGTGCACCGATCGCCTGGCCTTCACCCATCAGAAATGACTGCATGAGCCGCAATCTCGCCGAATGGCTGGCGTATCAGGAACGGGTCAACGTGCACAGCATCGAGCTGGGGCTCGATCGTGTGCGCAGCGTATGGCAGGCAATGGGCTCACCGGCGCCGGCGCCGCGGGTGATCACGGTGGCGGGAACCAATGGCAAGGGCTCCACCGTGGCCTTGCTCGAGGCCATGCTGAGGGCCGCCGACTTGCGCGTGGGCGCGTTCACTTCGCCGCATCTGCTGGATTACAACGAACGCATACGCATCGACCGCAACCATGCCGACGATGCCTCGCTGATTGCCTCGTTCGAGCGAATCGAGGCGGCCCGCGGCGAGCTGCCGCTGACCTATTTCGAGTTCGGTACGCTGGCCGCGCTGGACCTGTTTGCCCGTGCCGGCGTCGACGTGGCGGTGCTCGAAGTGGGGCTGGGCGGGCGACTGGATGCGGTCAACATCATCGACGCCGACGTGGCGATCGTCACCACCGTGGACCTGGATCACATGGACTGGCTGGGAGCGGATCGCGACAGCATCGGCCGGGAAAAGGCAGGTATCGCGCGAGCCGGGCGACCGGTGATCGTGGGCGAGCTGGCGCCACCGCGGGGGCTGCTCGATGTGCTGGCCGCACGTGGCGCGCAAGTCGAACGGGCCGGAATCGATTTCGGGGTCGAGCGACACGTCGACGGCTGGCGCTGGTGGCATCGCGACCGTGGTGCGATGGAATTGCCCGATCCGGCGCTGGCAGCCCCCGTGCAATACGCCAATGCGGCGACCGCGATCGCAGCGCTGCATGCGTTATGGGGCAACCTGTTGACGCCGAGCAGCTTCTTCGCCGCCGTCAGCACGGGCCTGCACGAGGCACGCATAAACGCCCGGCTGCAGTGGCTGGGTGGCGAGCCGGCCGTGATCGTCGACGTGGGGCACAACCCCCAGGCGGCGCGTGCCCTGGCCGAGTGGCTGGACGCGCAGCCGGCCACCCGCGTACATGCGGTCTATGGCGCGCTGGCGGACAAGGACGTGGCCGGGGTGATCGCCGCGCTGGGCACCCGCATCCACCACTGGCATCTGGCCGGGCTGGATCAGCTCACGCCGCGTGGCCTGACCGCGGCGGCCCTGGCTGCGACGTTGCAACAGGTATTGCCATTGGCCCCGTTCGATGCGCATGCCGACGTGACCGAGGCACTGGCCGCGGCGCGGGGCCTGGCCCGGCCGGGTGAGCGCATTCTCGCGTTCGGCTCGTTTTTCCTGGCCAGCGCGGTCCTCGCTGAACGCGGCGAGTGACCGAATCGCCGGGTCGGCCATGGTGTCCGGTCCGGGCAGGTATAATCGCGCCGTTGCGCATCGCGTTTGCCGCCTGGGAGCGAAGACTTGAAAACACGCCTGCTGGGAGCCGCCGTCCTGATTGCGTTGGCGGTTCTGTTCGTGCCGATGTTCTTTTCCGGCAGTCCACCCACCCCCGGTGGCGATCAGACGGTGAGCCTGGCGATACCGCCGGCGCCGGATCGCGACCTGCAGACCAAGACCATGAGCCTGACCCCGGATGCCGTTGCGCCGGCATCGAGCGTCGGGACCTTGCCGACGCAATCGGTGAGCCCGGCTTCGGCGGATCGGCTGGCGACGGTGAACATCGGTTCGAACCGCCCACGTGATGTGGAGACCGACCCGGAGGCCGGCAGGAAGCCGCCCCCGACGACGGTGACCACCGGTTCGGGCACGTCGCCGAGCCAGCCGGTGATTGCGCAGCAGACGACGGCGGACGCCCATGTAAAACCCGCGGCCAAGACTCCGGTGGCCACCGTGGCCAAGGCGCCGGCCCCCCGCCCGGCGCCGGCCGTCGTGCCGCCGCCGGCCACGCCGGCGGGCAGCGGACAGGGCGAATACACGCTCAATCTCAGTGCCTATGCGAGTGCAGCCGGTGCTGCCAGCCTGCAGCGCCGCGTCCGTGCGCTGGGATATCCGGTGAACGGCCATGCCATCACCCAGGCCGGCAAGCCACGCACCCTGGTCATCGCTGGGCCGTTCGCGACACGCACCGCCGCCGAGGCCGCGCGCCTGAAGATCACCCGGTCGATCCCCGGTGCACCGGCAAGGCTGGAGCAGGGCGTCGACTATGGTGGCGCAACGGCGGCAGCCAGGCCCGTGGCATCGACAGGCAGCAAGCCCGGTGGTTGGGCCGTGCAGCTGGCGGCGGTAAGCAGTCAGTCGGATGCCAATGCCTTGCGCGACAAGTTGCGCGCCAACGGTTTCGACGGTTTCGTCGATTCGGTGCAGGCCGGCGGCAAACGGCTGTGGCGGGTGCGCGCCGGGCCGCAGACGCAGCGCGCCGATGCGCAGCGGGTGCACGACCAGATCAAGGCCAAACTGGGGATCGACGGCAACGTCGTCCCGGTACCTTGAACATGCACGCCATCCATGCGCGAGTCGGGCGGGTGACCGGATGAACTGGACCGACTACATCATCATCGCCATCCTGGCGATTTCGGTGATGATCGGGCTGTGGCGTGGCCTGATTTCCGAGGTGCTGGCGCTGGCCATCTGGATCGCCGCATTCTGGGTGGCGTGGACGTTCGGCCCGGTGGTCGCGACGCATTTCGGGCACCTCATCGAGCTGCCGTCGGCGCGGATCATCGTCGCCTACGGCCTTTGTTTCGTCGCGGTGCTGATTCTCGGCGCACTGCTGCGTTTCGTGATCAGCAGGCTGATCGAAAGCACCGGACTGTCCGGTACCGACCGCCTGCTGGGCATGGTGTTCGGATTCTTGCGCGGCGTGTTGCTGGTGACCCTGCTGGTGTTTCTGGTCGGTTTCACCGCCTTCACGCGCGATCCCTGGTGGCAGCAGTCGGTACTGTTGCCGCAGTTCCAGCACGTGGCGGCGTGGCTGGAACAGCGGGTTCCGGCGGATATCCGTGAGCATATCCATCCCGCCGCCGTGCTCGACCGTCTGCCCCGCTTGTCGGTTTCGCTTCCGGCCCCCATATCGGGCCCGGCACCGGCCCCCGCGGCAACGTCAATGCGACCTGCCGTGCCGGCCGCTGCGAGCAGCGCACCCGGTCAGTACGGGACTTTCTGAACGCGATCCACTGAACACGACTTTCTGAGCACGACCTTTCAGGCAGGGCAACACATCATGTGCGGAATCATCGGCATTGTCGGTACCACCGAAGTGGCATCGGCGCTTTATGACGGCTTGACCATGCTGCAGCATCGCGGCCAGGACGCGGCCGGCATCGCTACCGTCGACGGCTCGAAACTGCGTCTGCACAAGGGCAACGGACTGGTCCGCGACGTATTCGATCAGGCCGCGATGAGCGGGCTGCGCGGGTGCATCGGGATCGGCCATTGCCGCTATCCCACGGCCGGGTCGGAAGGTTCGGCGGAGGCGCAGCCGCTGTATGTCAATTCGCCGTACGGCATCGCGTTCGCGCACAACGGCAATCTGGTCAATACCGAAACGTTGCGCCGCGAGATGTTCGAGGATGACCGCCGCCACATCAACACGGATTCGGACTCCGAAGTGTTGCTCAACGTGCTGGCGCACGAGCTGCAGATCCAGGACCGGATGGAGCTGACCCCGGACCACATCTTCAAGGCGGTCGCCGGCGTGCATGCGCGCGCCAGTGGCGGCTATGCCTGCGTGGCCCTGGTACTCGGCTATGGCCTGGTGGCGTTCCGCGATCCCAACGGCATCCGTCCGTTGGTGCTGGGCGAGCGGGTGACCGCCGAAGGCCGCGAATATGCGGTGGCCTCCGAATCGGTGGCGTTCGACGTGCTGGGCTTCAGGCTGGTGCGCGACATCCTGCCGGGCGAGGCGGTGATCATCACCGATCACGGCCAGCTGCACAGCCGTCGCTGCGCCGAGGGCGCGCCGCACACGCCGTGCATCTTCGAATACGTCTACCTGGCCCGGCCGGACTCGATGATCGAGGATGTCTCGGTGTACAAGGCGCGTCTGCGCATGGGCGAGAAGCTGGCCGAGAGGATCCTGCGGATGCGCCCCGATCACGGCATCGATGCGGTGATCCCGATTCCCGATACCGCCCGCACCGCCGCCAGCGCGCTGGCCGGCGCGCTCGGTGTGCCGTTCCGCGAGGGCTTCGTCAAGAACCGCTACATCGGCCGCACCTTCATCATGCCGGGGCAGGGTGAACGGGTGAAATCGGTGCGCCGCAAGCTCAATGCGATCGACCTGGAGTTCCGCAACAAGAACGTGCTGCTGGTGGACGATTCGATCGTCCGCGGCACCACCTCCAAGCAGATTATCCAGATGGCCCGCGAGGCCGGCGCGAAGAACGTCTACTTCGCCTCCGCCGCGCCGCCGGTGCGCTACCCGAATGTCTACGGCATCGACATGCCGTCGGTCTCCGAACTGGTCGCCGCCGGCCATACCGAGCAGGAAGTCGAGCAGGTACTCGGTGCCGACTGGCTGATCTACCAGGATCTCGAGGACCTGGTCTGGGCGGTGCAGGATGGCAACGAAGACCTCAAGCGCTTCGATACCTCGTGCTTCTCCGGGGAATACATCACCGGCCTCGACCAGCAATACCTGGAACAGATCCAGATGCTGCGCTCGGACGACGCCAAGGCCGCCCGCCGGGCCTAGAGCAGGAGTGAGTGGAGAGGAGTGAGAAACGAGAGGCGCCACGTCGACGCTCTCGTTTTCCTCTCGCCTCTCACTCCTCTCCACTCATTGCCCGCCTTAGCCCATGGATCTCCACGCCGCCGCCAAACGCTGTCTCGATGCCACCGATCCGGCCGAGAAGCTGCGACTGACCCAGTCAACCTGGCAGGCCTTGGAGGCGGGAGAACTGCATCCCGATCCGGCGTCGCCGCCGCCAGCGCCGATCGGTTCGCCCGGCCGTCCGGCAAGGCCGCGGCTGGTCAATGCGCGGGAGGTGCCGCAGCGCGGACTCGGCAGCGCCGAAGGTCGTGCCGCGCTGGTGCATGCGGTGGCGCACATCGAATTCAACGCGATCAACCTGGCATGGGACGCGGTGTACCGTTATCGCGGCAAGCCGGCGGCGTATTACCGTGACTGGGCCAGTTGCGCCAATGACGAGGCGCGCCATTTCGCGCTGCTGTCCGGGCGACTGACCGAGCTCGGTCATGCCTATGGCGACTTCGATGCTCACGACGGCCTGTGGGCGATGGCCGAGAAGACCGCGCATCACGACACCGCTCGCATGGCGCTGGTGCCGCGCGTGCTGGAAGCGCGGGGGCTGGACGTGACCCCCGGCATGATCGATCGCCTGCGCCAGCTCGGCGACACCGGCACGGTGGCGATCCTCGAAGTGATCCTGCGCGAGGAGGTCGCCCACGTCGCGGCCGGCACGCGCTGGTACCGGCATTGTTGCGAACGCGACGGCGTCGAGCCGGTCGACACGTTCTTCGCGCTGTTGCGCGACTACATGGGGGTCAGCCTGCGCGGGCCGTTCAACCGGCCGGCCCGGCTGCAGGCAGGTTTCGTGCAGGAGGAACTGGATCGCCTGACCATGCTGGCGCTGGAAGGCGCCTCGCCGCGCAGCGTCGCCCGCTGAGCCGGTGGTGATTCACCGCCGGCCGGATCCGAAGCGGCGCTGAGGGCAACGGCTCAGTCGATCAGGATGGGCTCGTGCATGCCGGGCATTGCCGTGGCGATGCCCAGTCCCTCCAGGCGCTCGGCCATGGCCTTCATGCCGGACTCGTACTCGCCATGCACGAGCAGCACCTTTCGCCGCGGCGACGTGCCCAGCCACTTCAGCAGTGCCGCCTGGTCGGCGTGGGCGGAGAAACCGTTGATCGTCCATATCTGGGCGCGCACCCGGATCTCCTCGTTGAAGATCCGCACGCTCTGCGCGCCGTCGACAATGCGCCGGGCCAGTGTGCCGGCGGCCGCATAGCCGACGAACACGATGCTGCTTTTCTCCCGCCACAGGTTGTGCTTGAGGTGGTGGCGCACGCGTCCACCGGTGCACATGCCGGAACCGGCCAGGATCACCGCGCCACTTTCGATGTTGTTGATCGCCATCGAGTCGCCGGTCTCGCGCGAGAAATGCAGGCTCGGCATGGCGAACGGGTCGCCATGGTTCAGTTGCTCGATGAAGTCGGCGTCGAAACATTCGGGGTGCCGGCGGAAGATCTCGGTGGCGGAAATCGCCATCGGCGAATCCAGGAACACCGAAATGCGCGCCGGTATCTCGCCGTCGCGGATGCCGCGATGCAGGTAGTACAGGACCTCCTGCGCGCGCTCCAGCGCGAAGGTGGGAATGACCACGTTGCCGCCGCGCGCCATGGTCTCCCGCACAGCGCGGTACAGCTCGTCGACCGAGTCGGGCAGCGACCGGTGCGGCCGGTTGCCGTACGTGGTTTCCATCACCACGTAGTCGGCCGGCGGGGCGGGGACGGGATCGCGCAGGATCGGGCGTCCCGGGTTGCCCTGATCGCCGGAGAACACCATGTCGCGCCTCTGCTGGCCGTCATCGAGCTGCAGCAGGATCGAGGCGGAACCGAGGATGTGCCCCGCGTCGAGGAAGCGCGCCTGGATGCCGTCGACCACCGGCACCAGCTCGTCGTAGGCGACCGGCTCGGCAAAGTAATCCATCGCATGGAGCGCATCGTCCAGCGTGTACAGCGGCACGAAGTCGGGTTCGTCGCGGCGCCGGCCACGGCGCTGGTTGCGCAGGGCCTCCTCCTCCTGCAGGCCCGCGGCATCGAGCATCACCACCCGCGCCAGGTCCCGGGTAGCGGCGGTAGTCAGGATGCGCCCGCGGAAGCCATCGTGCACCAGCTTCGGAATCCGTCCGCAGTGATCCAGGTGCGCGTGGGTCAGCAGCAGCACATCGATGCTGGCCGGATCGAATCCGAACGGCTCGTAGTTCGCCTGCTCCTGCTCGCGTCCGCCCTGGAACATGCCGCAGTCGATCAATACACGTCGGTCATTGCAGGTGACCAGGTGGCAAGAGCCGGTGACCTGTTTGGCCGCGCCGTGGCAACTGTAGACAATCTTCGAGTTCATGCCGAAACATCCTGTGTGATGGTCATTGGTGGTGAGTGCTGCATGTTGCCCAGGCCTTCCGGCATCGCGCCCGTATCGTCCCGGAGGGCGGCGGGCCTGCCCTCATGGCGCATCTGTCGTGGTCGGTCGATCCGACACCAGCAGCGACGCATAGGGGCGAAGCGCATCGCCGCCCTGGCCCGGCAGGTCGGTGACCAGCACGGTGGTGCCGGGGACCAGGGCCTGCTGGATGCCCTGGCCGAATGCCTCCGGCAGCTTCAGCTGTTTCGCCATCTGCGCCGGTTCGGGTACCGGTCCGCTGCCAAGAATCCGGTAGGCCGACCACTGATGCAGCGGACGCACGGTGGTTTCCCGGGACGATGGGGCAGCGCGGTCCTCCCCCATCACGTACAGCAGCGTGCCGCGGAAGCCATATCCCTGTGCGTCCGGTGCGATCCCCAGCGGCGAACTGGCGCTCAACTTGCCGTCGCGCAGCACATAGGCCATGCGATCGTGGGTACTGATGACGATGCTGAGCGGTGGGCCGCCGGCCGCGACCGGCAGGGGGATATCCGTTTCAGCCTGGGGCACGGGGACGGCCGCCTGGCCGGCGAGATCGATCGGCGCCAGCGCGGCGGGGTGGACGATCGCGGCCGGCGACACCTGTGCATCCGCGATCACCACCACGCCGCCACGCTGGGTCGCCTGGAAAAGCTTCCCGGCGAAGGTTGGCGGCAACCTGATGCAGCCGTGCGAGGCCGGATGCCCTGGCAGGTTGCCGCCGTGCATCGCCACGCCATCCCAGGTCAGGCGCTGCATGTAGGGCATCGGCGCGTCGTCATAGAGATTGGAGCGGTGTTCGCGCTCTTTCTGCAGGATCGTGTAGACCCCGGTAGGCGTTTCATGACCCGGGCGGCCGGAACTGATCGGGCTGACCCCGATGGCCACGCCGTTGCGATAGACGTAGATGTACTGCTCGTCGAGGCTGATCACCATGACCAACGGGCCGCTCGGCGCAATTTCCGGATGCCAGAAATAGGCCTGGTCGGCAGGCTTCGTGGCTGGCGCCGACGCGGCCCTGCGGGCCGACGCGGCGGTGGCGGGCAAGATCAGGCCAACGATGAGTGCCGCGCAGACTGCGGCGACGCGCCCGACGAAACCGACCGATGCACGAGGGCTTTTCCGCTGAAGCGGCGAGGGCCGGCGCATGGCTGCGGACGTTGCAGGGTCCCCTGAAATGGCCATGCTCAGCGGGCCATGAACAGCGGCAGTGTGGCGTGTTCCAGCAGCCATCGGGTGGCGCCTCCCAGGACGAGTTCACGTAGCCGCGACCGGCCCCACGCGCCGACGACCAGCAATTCGGCGCCGAGGGTCTTGGCTCTTTCCTGCAGGTTCTGGCCAGCCTCGGGCTCACCCTGGAAGGTTTCCCATTGGGCGTCGACCTGGTGCCGTCGCAGCCATTCGCGCAACGGCAGCAGAGGCATGCTGATACCCGGCAGCCCGGGACGTTCGCCGTCCAGGACATGCACCGCCAGAGCCTGTTGCAGCAGCGGCAGCGCCGCCTTCACCGCATGCGCGGCCGTGCCGGAACCGTTCCAGCCGATCACCACGCGTTCCGCGCGCAATCCCCCCTGCCAGCCATCGGGTACCAGCAACATCGGTGAGGACGAGGCGAACAGCGCGCGGGTGACTTCGTCGAATCCGGCCGGTGCATCCGGTTCGCTGGTGTGCAGTTGGCCGATCACGAAATCGGCCAGCCGCGAGCGTTTGGCCAGTGCATCGACATGGGCACCTTGCCGAACCTCCCACTCACCGGCGACGCCCGCCTCGCGGCACAGGTCCAGCCACCAGTCGTGGCGCGCCAGCGCACGGCTTTCCAGCAGCAAGGGATCGTCGCAGGTCTCGATCATCGACGCATCGGCGCGCACCAGCTGCAAGCCGGTCAGGAACGCCCGTTGTCTGTGCGCCAGTGCCAGTGCGCCGCGCACCAGGGGGGCATCCGCTTCGGCGGTTCCCACATTCACGATGAGGTCAAGCATGACCATGCTCCGGTTTGCTCCGTGGATGACATCGTGCGACAGACGTCGCCGGGATCAATTGACCAAGGTCAATCCAGGCCGATGGCATCGTGTCGGAAGGCGTTGCAGCGGCCAGGATCGATACAGCGGGCGGTATTCACTTGATCCTGATCAACACCGCCCCGTACGGTCGGGCGCATGCTGTCGACCAGAACCTCGCGGAGGGAAATCCGATGGGCAGGCTCGATGGCAAGGTGGCACTGGTGACCGGTGGCGCCGTGGGGATTGGCGCTGCGTGCGTGGCCCGGTTGGCCGAGGCCGGAGCACGGGTCGCGATAGTGGACCTGCATGACGAGACGGGTCGGCAGCTGGCCGAGCGCATCGGAGGGCAGGCGCGCTTCTTTCATGCCGACGTGGCGGTGGAAGCCGAAGTGGCTGCCGCGATCGCCGCGACCACGGCGGCTTTTGGACGGCTGGACGTCCTCGTCAACAATGCGGGTATCGCCGGTGCGAACAAGCCGACTCATGAACTGACCGAGGCCGAATGGGATCGCGTGCAGGCGGTCAACGTGAAAGGCGTGTTCTTCTGCACCAAGCACGCCATTGCGCCGCTGCGCGCGGGCGGAGGCGGCAGCATCATCAACCTGTCCTCGATCTACGGGCTGGTCGGCGCACCCGACGTGCCGCCGTATCACGCCTCCAAGGGTGCGGTGCGGCTGATGAGCAAGACCGATGCACTGCTTTACGCGGCGGACCGGATCCGGGTGAACTCGATCCATCCCGGCTTCATCTGGACACCGATGGTGGAGCAACACCTCGCCTCGCTCGGCGGCGATCCGCAGCAGCACCGGCGCGAGGTCGATGCGCTGCATCCGCTCGGCCACATGGGCGAGGCCGATGACATCGCCTGGGGCGTGGTGTACCTCGCTTCCGACGAAGCGAAATTCCTGACCGGCAGCGAACTGGTCATCGATGGCGGCTACAGCTGCCGCTGATCCCCCCCAAGGAGTGCCGTCATGTTCAAACACATCCTGTTGCCGATCGATGGCTCCGAACTGTCCCTGCGTGCGGTCGATACCGGTCTCGCACTGGCTGCACGGCTGGGCGCGCGCGTCTATGCCTTTCACGTGGTGCCGCCGTTCCCGGCGCTGACCTACATGGTCGACATCATCCAGGCGAACCAGGAGTTCTACGTGCAGGAGGCGGTCGCGCGCGCCGAGAGCTACCTGAAGGAGGTCGAGCAGCGCGCCAGCGCGGCCGGAGTCCCCTGCGAGAGCGGTCATGAGACGAACAATCGTCCGTACACCGCGATCGTGGCCGCTGCAACGCAGCACCAGTGCGACCTCATCGTGATGGCATCGCATGGCTGGCATGGCATCGATCGCCTGTTGCTGGGCAGCGAGACGCACAAGGTCATCGTCAACTGCGACGTGCCGGTACTGGTCTGTCATTGAACGCATTGCAGCGCTGGCTGAATCGGGGCCTGCTCGCCGTCACGCTGACGGCGCTGCTGGTGGGGGCTGGGTTGCGCTGGTTCGATCGGGGCAGTGCGGCCGGCATCGTGTGGAGCGCCAGCGCGCTGCTGCTGGCGGTGCTGCTGCTGGTCGAGATCGTCATCCGCTTGCGCCGCCGCGAGCTGGGCGTGGATCTCATCGCGTTCCTGGCAATCGCGGGTGCCCTGCTGCTTTCCCAGGCCCTGGTGGCGGCGGTGATCGCCTTGATGCTGGCGGGGGGGCGGGCCCTGGAGGAGTACACCACGCAACGGGCCGAACGCGAGCTGCGGCAGTTGCTGGATCGTGCCCCTCGTTCGGCCTGGCGCTATCGCGGCGACGTGCTGGAGCAGATTCCGGTGGAAAACGTGGTGCCGGGCGATCGCCTGCTGGTGCGCATGGGCGAGGTGGTGCCGGTCGACGGCGTCCTGCTCGACACCATGGCGACGCTGGACGAATCCGCGCTCACCGGAGAATCGCTTCCGCTGCGCCGCCAGGCGGGCGAGGAGGTGCTCAGTGGCGTGGTCAACGCCGGTGCGCCGTTCGACATGACGGCGAGCCAGCCGGCGGCGCAGAGTACCTATGCAGGCATCGTGCGGATGGTCGAGGCGGCGCGCCAGTCGCGGGCGCCTTTCATGCGGCTGGCTGATCGCTATGCGCTCGCGCTGATTCCGCTGACTCTGCTGGTGGCGGGGGCCGCGTGGCTGTTCAGCGGCGATCCGGTCCGCGCCCTGGCGGTGCTGGTGGTGGCCACGCCGTGTCCGCTGATCCTGGCTGTGCCGGTGGCGATCGTGGCCGGCGTGTCGCGCTGCGCGCACCGCGGCATCCTGGTCAAGAATGGCGCCACGCTGGAGGCGTTGGCGCGGGCGCGGATTCTGTTTTTCGACAAGACCGGCACGCTCACCGCCGGACGGATCAGCGTGCTGGCGGTGGAAAGCGTCGGCGGGCAGTCTCCGGTGCAGTTGCTGAAACTCGCCGCCTCGCTGGCGCAGGCCTCGCCGCACGTGGTCGCGCAGGCGGTCGTGCAGGCGGCGCGCGCACAGGGGCTGGCACTGGAAGCCCCGCGTGAGGTGAACGAGGTGCCCGGCGCCGGGCTCAGCGGCATGGTCGGCGACCACGCGGTGCTGCTGGGCGGGCACCACTACGTGGCCGCCGCGACGCCCGCCGTGGCATGGACCGCGGCCTTGCTGCGCCGCATGGCCTACGAGGATGTCAGCGGGAGTTTCATCGCGGTCGACGGCGCGATGGCCGGCGCGGTGCTGTTCGCCGACCGGCTGCGGCTGGAATCGCCGCGCGCGTTGCGGCTGCTGCGCCAGGCCGGAATCGAGCGCATCGTGATGCTGACCGGCGATCGCAGCGAAGTGGCCGAGGCGATCGGTCTCGCCGCCGGTGTGGACGAGGTGCGCGCCGAACTCACGCCCGCCGACAAGCTGACTGCTATCCGGCAGGGAGCTGCCCAAGGCACCACCCTGATGGTCGGCGACGGCATCAACGACGCTCCCGCACTGGCTGCCGCGGATGTCGGCATCGCACTGGGGGCGCATGGCGCCACCGCCTCGTCCGAGGCGGCCGGCGTGGTCGTGCTGGTCGACCGGCTCGATCGCGTGGCCGAGGCCGTGCAGATCGCTTCGCGCACGCGCGGGATCGCGCTGCAGGGTGTGCTCGCCGGCATGGGCCTGTCGCTGCTGGCGATGCTGCTGGCGGCGGTGGGCTTGTTGCCGCCGCTGGTCGGTGCGGTGGTGCAGGAGGCCATCGACGTGGCGGTGATTTTCAACGCCTTGCGTGCGCTGGGCGCAGGGCATCGTCATCGTGCGGCGCGCTCGCTGGACACCGAACAGGTCGACCGTCTGCGCCAGGACCACGCCGGCCTCTCACCGCTGCTGGAACGCGTGCATGCTGCAGCGGAGGGCATCGTCGACCATGCGCCGGTGGTGGCGCGCAGGGAGTTGGCCAGGCTGGTCGAGCTGCTCAATCGCGAGTTGATCCCGCATGAACAGGCGGACGAGGGTGAGCTGTATCCGCAACTGGCCGAACGCCTGCATGGCGAGGACCCGCTGGCCGCGATGAGCCATACCCATCGCGAGATCTTTCGCCTGACCCGGTTGCTGACGCGCATGAGCGAGGACATTCCCCTCGACGATTCGGTGGCGGCCTCGATGGTCGAGATCCAGCGCGTGCTGCAACGACTGGATACGGTGCTGAGCCTGCACTTTTCCCAGGAGGAGGAGCTTTACCACAATCTCGACAGTCGCTGAATGGACCGCCAAGCATGCAACGCCACACTAGTGCTGCATCAGCACGGGTATCTCGGCATGCAGCAGCATGTGCCGGGTGGCGCCACCCAGCACCCGCTCGCGCAGCCGCGAATGACTGTAGGCACCGACCACCAGCAGGTTGGCATGCATGCCCTGGGCCTCCTTGAGCAGCGTCGCCCCGGCCAGGTGAGGGGGAACCTGGATTTGCCGCGACCGGACCATGACGTTGTGGCGCAGGAGATAATTCAGCGGATCGAAGCGAGGGACCTTTTCCTCCGCATCATCCGTGCCTAGGGGAGTCCCATCGATCAACAAAACCTCCTTCGCCGCCTGCAGGAACGGCAACGCGGAATGGATCGCGCGGACTGCCTCGATGCCGCTGTTCCAGCCAATCGCCACCCGATCCAGCAGCAACTCGTCATCCCGGCCCGGCGGCAACAGCAGGCAGGGAATGCGACTGGTCAGCATGGCTTCGCCGAGGATGTCGAACAGATGGGCACCTTCCACCATGTCCCGCTCCAGCACGGCCAGGTCGTGCCATGCGCCCAGTCGCCGAAGCGTGGGCGCCAGGCCGGTATGGGTGGCCGTCCACACCGCCTCGCGCACGCCCAGGCGATGGGCATGGGATGCGAAGGCAGCGCGCTCACCGCCGTCGTCGCCGCGGGGCTGCAGCAGCAGGCCCAGCACGCTGGGCTCGAGATCCGCACCGCCAATCTGACGCAGCGAAGGCTCGATATAACAGCTGGTGAGATTGCTGGCCCAGCGGGCTGCCAGCGCGATGGCGGCGGTCACGGCAGGACTCCACGGGTCGCTCGAGGTCGCCATGGCGAGGATGTCGCCTGGTCGCGCAGGCAGCAGCGGCTGTGCGCCAGCCTTGTCATCGGTCGTCATGATATGGAGCTTTCCGGCAGGCGTGGACATGGGGTGTTGCACTTCGCGGCGGGGGTGTCGACTCACAGATCGAGGGTATGGACAACCTGGGTGGCATCCTGCGGGTCGCGCTGGCAGTTGAAGCCGAGGTAGCTGGCCAGTTCGTGCATGGGCTCGTTGTCGGCGGCATCGAGCGAGATCAGCTGCCGGTAGCCGTTCTTGCGCGCCTGATCGATCAGGTGCCGCATCAACAGGACGCCAAGACCGCGCTTCTGCCAGTCGTCGGCCACGGTCACCGCACACTCGCATTGCTTGTCCTTGCCGGTGGCGCTGTAGCGGCTGATGCCGACTTCGCGCAGCTCGCCGTTGTCATGCGCCAGGGCGATGAAGGCCTCCTGCTGCTGATGGTCGACCTGCATCAACTGGTCGACCAGGGCAGGGCTTGCCTCCTTGAAGGTGTCCATGAAGCGGTGGCGACGTGACTGTGGCGAGAGGCGCTCGATGAACGCTTCTTCCCGCGCACGGTCATCCTCGCGCAGCGGGCGGATCAGCACCGGGACTCCATCGTTGAGCGATTCGATCCAATGCGTGCCTTCCAGCATGCCGAACGGCGCGGCGGCGGAAGCGTCCCGGTCAGCCGGGGTGTGGTGGGTGTCGGTTGGCATAACGTCATCTCCCATGGAGTGGGCTATCGCGCGACCGCTGCCGTGGCGAACAGGCGCGCCGGGATCCGCAAGAAGCCTTGCACGTAATATTTTTACGCTCGATCGGGGGAGCTCGGCTTGACCTCAATCAATTCGGCGGGATGCCGTGCGGGTCGGCAACCCGTATCGGTGTTTCGCCGTTTCCCGGGCTCCGGCTTGATTTCAGTCAAGACGAACGATTGGCTGGCCCGATAGATTTTGTCGCATGAGCCAGGGTTTCCACGCCTACGAGTTCGATCCGGCGTTGATCGCCCGCTACGGCGTGGCCGAGTGTCGTGCCGACTGTCCGACGGCGTTGCCGTTCCATGCGGATTTCGACGAAGCGGCCTTGCGCGCGGCCATCCGCGACTCCAACGAGGAGCCGATTCCACGCTCGCTGTCGGTGCAGGTGTCGGTGCCGTTCTGCCTGACTCCGTGCTTCTACTGCGACTGCAGCTGCGAGCGCCTGACCGCCGATGCGGCGCTGGCCGAGCGCTACCTCGATCGGCTGTATCGCGAGATCGGGCTGATCGCGCCGCTGTTCGATCGTGACCGGCCGGTACGCGAGCTGCATTTTGCCGGGGGCGCGTCGAATTTCCTCGACATCGCCCGGATGCGCGAGCTGATGGAATCGCTGGAGCGGCACTTCAGCTTCAGTCATGAGGCGAACCGGGAGTACGGCATCGAGATCGATCCACGCTTTGCCGACGCGGCTTATGTGCGCGCGCTGGGCGAGCTGGGCTTCAACCGGGTCTCGGTCGGCATCCAGGACTTCGACCCGCAAGTGCAACAGGCGATCGACCGGATCCAGAGCCTGGAGCAGACCCGCGAGGTGCTCGAGGCTGCGCGTATCGTGCACTTCCGCTCGATCGGCGTCGACCTGATCTACGGCCTGCCGAAGCAGGGGCTGGACAGTCTCTTCCGTACCCTGGCACATCTCGTCACGCTGGCGCCGGATCGCATCACCGTCCGTGCCTACACGCCCCGGCCGCAGATGTTCACGCCGCTGCGGCAGATCGACGTGGCCGACCTGCCCGACAGCGCGACCCGGCTGGCCCTGCTGGGTCACGTGCTGGAGCAGCTGTCGGGCGCTGGCTACGTCTACCTGGGCATGGACCAATTCGTCCGCGTGGACGACGAGCTGGCGGTGGCGCAGCGGGCCGGCAGGCTTCGGTGCAACTTCCGCGGTTACTCGACCCACGGCGAGTGCGACAACATCGGCCTGGGCCTCGGGGCAATCAGCCGGGTCGGTGACTGCTACAGCCAGAACGCGCGCGACCTGATCGGCTATTACGCAGCGCTGGACGTCGGCAGGCTGCCGGTGACGCATGGCCTGATGGTGGGCGAGGACGACCTGATCCGGCGCGAGTTGGTCGGCGCGCTGATGTGTCGCGGCGAGCTGGACAAGCAGGCGTTCGGCAAGCGCCACCAGTTGCTGTTCGACAAGTACTTCGCGCGCGAACGGCAGCGGCTGTGGCCGCTGCTCGCCGACGGCCTGCTGCGGGAGGATGCGAGCCGGCTGTGGGTGACCGCGCGGGGACGCCTGCTGCTGCACGCCATCGCGCGGTGTTTCGACGCCCATGTGCGCGAGGTCGCGCGTATCCCGGGTACCCCGCGGCCCCGCCACTCCGACCGCTGCGACCTCGACCCACGGACGAGGTGAGCCGCTCCACCGGTGCGCGGCCACACGTGGCCGCGAATGACGCCGGGTGCGCCACGACGTCGCCGATCAGGGTTGGTACCGCGGTTCGGTCAGTGCCTCGAACCCGCTGACCACGTCGAACAGTTCCTCGTCGATGCCATTCTGGCGCAGGCGATGGAAGGTCCCGTTGAGCGTCTCCAGCAATTCGTCGATGTTCCGGTCGGCACGCTGCATCGCGGCCAGGCGGCTCGCGTTCTCGCTGGCGAGGGACTCGGCGCAGGCTCGGAAAATCGAGACGAAAAGGTATTCGCGAATCAGCGCCCGCAATGTGTCGGTGCCGTTGCCGATGACCTCCGGCAGGTTCCCGCTCGGCCAGGGCTGTGCGGCGAGCTGACGGCGCCACTTTTCGTCCAGCGGCAGCAGGCGCTGCGTGACCGGCGCAAAGCCCGAGCCGGTCAGCGGTCGGTTGTAGCAAAGGTGGAGCTCCATCGCATGCCGCTGGCCGGCCGACTGTTCGCTTTCCAGCAGAATCCGCCAGACCAGCGGCGTGATGGCATTGACCGAGTTCGGCACGCCGAACAGTCCCGCCGGCGGCAGACCCGCATCGGCCAGGCGCGCGTGGATGCGCTCGCCAACCGCCCATACCACCGGTTTGCCGGGGAGTGTCGCGATGCTGGCGAGCGCGTGTTCGACCACGATGTCGTTGAACTGTCCCACCAGCCCCTGATCGGAGCCGAACACGACCAGGCCGACTGCGCGCGCGTCGGCCGCTCGAACGTCGTCGCCGATCCCTGCCGCCTGGCCGGCGCCACGGAAGCACACGCCCAGCCCCAGCTCGACGGTGCGGTAGTAGTCGGCCAGTGCCAGCACGGACTGTTCGTACTGGCCAATGTTCGATGCGGCCAGCGCCTTCATGGTGCGCACGACGGCCTGCAGGTCGGCCGCGCTGCCGAGCTTGCGGCGCAAGCTGGCGATCGAGTCACTCATGGCCCGGGTCCGGGTTTGCCGATGTCGCCTGCGCGGTCGTCTCCGCCGGCTCGGTCCCGGGCGCAGGGGAAAGAGCGGCGAGGGCCCGGCGGGCCAGCTCGAGGATGGCGTCGCGATCGTGATCGCTCAGGGGCTGGCCGGTTTCGAAACCGTCACGGACCGCGGCCGGGATGTTCGAGGCGGCTTCCTGCACGGCCTGCTCGGCTTTTGCCATCTGCGCGAGTGGCACCGGGTCGAAGAGTCCGTTCGACAGCGCCAGCAGGATGGCCATCTGCGCCGGCACGGAGACCGGACTGAGTTCCGGCTGTTTCAGGCATGCGCGGATGCGCTGCCCGTGTTCGATGATCGCGCGGGTATTTTCATCCAGGCGGGTGCCGAAGCGGGCGAATGTCTCGAGTTCCTCGAACTGGGCATAGGCCAGCTTGAGGTCGCCGGTCACCGCGCGATACGACGGCCGTTGCGCCTTGCTGCCGACGCGCGAGACGGACCTGCCGACATCGATCGCCGGCAGCATCCCCAACTCGAACAGCGAGGGCGAGAGGTAGATCTGCCCGTCGGTGATCGAGATCAGGTTGGTCGGGATGTAGGCGGAGATGTCCTGGGCCTCGGTCTCGATGATCGGCAGCGCGGTCAGCGAGCCGTTGCCGCGTTCCGCGCACAGGTGGGTGGCCCGTTCGAGCAGGCGCGAATGGATGTAGAAGATGTCGCCGGGAAAGGCCTCGCGGCCGGGTGGGCGTCGCAGCAGCAGCGAGAGCTCGCGATAGGCGCGCGCATGCTGGGTGAGATCGTCGTAGACGATCAGCACGTCGCGACCGGCCTGCATGAAATGCTCGGCGATGCTGGTCGCGGCATAGGGCGTGATGTAGAGCAGTCCGGGAGCGTCGTTGCCCTCGGCGACCACCACCACGGTGTAGGCCATCGCGTCGTGCTCGCGCAGATTGGCCACGACCCGGGCGACCGCCGATGCGCGCTGGCCGATCGCGCAATAGACGCACAGTACGTTCTTGCCGCGCTGGTTCAGGATCGTGTCGATCGCGATGGAGGTCTTGCCGGTCTGGCGGTCGCCCACGATCAACTCGCGCTGACCGCGGCCGATCGGGATGAGCGCGTCGACGATTTTCAGTCCCGACTGCAACGGCACGCTGACCGGTGCGCGATCCATGATCGGCGCGGCGGGACGTTCGATCGGCAGGCGCTCGCGGCCCGGCACCGGGCCGCGAGCGTCGAGCGGCCGTCCGAGCGGGTCGATGACACGCCCGAGCAGGCCGTCGCCGACCAGTACATCCATCACCCGCCCGGTGCGCCTGACTTCGTCGCCGGCCTGCAGGTCGGCATGGTTGCCCAGCAGCACCACACCGATCTCGTCGTCGTCCAGGTTGAACGCGATGCCGGAAACGCCACCGGGGAATTGCAGCAGTTCCTCGTAGCCCGCGCCGGGCAGGCCGGAGACCCGGGCGATGCCGGTGCCGACCTGGGTGATCACGCCGACCTCCTGCGTGGTCAGCCGCGGCGTGAATTCCTCGCGCGCCTGGCGGATGCCGGCGAACGCGCTGTCGTAGATGCCTTGCAGGCTGTCGGCAGACGTGTTCATGGGGCTCCTGTCGCGGGCGCGGATTCGCCGGGCGTGGCGGGTTCGCCGGTGTCGGGCGGCTGGCCGTTTTCCAGCAGCCCGGTCACGGCGTCCTGCAGCGAGGCGAGATAGGCATCGATGCTCCAGGCCACGCGCTGCCCGTTCACGCGCAGTTCGATCCCGCCGACCAGGTCGGTCGCGGTCTCGAACTGGACGGCCATGTCGGTGGCAAATGTTTCGCGGAATGCCTGCTCGATCGCCGCGCGCTGCGCTGGCGGCAGTTCGAATGCACTGCGTACCAGCGCCGGTTCGGTGGCGGTGGCGATGGCCGCGGCGAGGCTGGTTCTGGCAGCCCCGTCCATCGTGCGCAGCCGGCGCACGAACTCCATGCTGGCAGCGGCCTCGAGGGTGGTCGAGGCAAGATCGGTCAGCGTTTTCCGGGCGATGGAAAATACCTCCTGGCGGGTGCGGCGACTGATCTCGCGACCGAGGTTTTCCGCATCGCGCCTCATCGTCTGCTGTCGCTTCGCATCGAGCAGGTCGGCCGCCTTGCGCGCTTCCTCGAGCAGCCGCTGGCGTTCAGCCTTCGCCTCGCCCGTGGCCTTGTCCAGCAACGCTGCCCGCTGCCGGTCGAATTCGTCGTTGCGCCGCTGGAACTCGTCACGCTGCCTGCCTGCTTCGGCGCGCTTTGCGTCGGCATCCGCCAGCTCCATCGCGATCCGCTTCTCGCGCGCATCGATCGCGTCGAGCACGGGCTTGTACAGGAAGCGCTTCATCAACCACACCAGGATGAGGAAGTTGAGCAGTTGCGCACCGACGGTGAACCAATCGATGAGCATGGTCTACTTTCCCGCCACCTGGGCGATGACGTGGTTCCAGAACGGATTGGCGAACAGCAGGATCATCGAGACCACGAAGCAGTAGATCGCGATCGATTCGATCATCGCCAGGCCGACGAACAGGGTGCGGGTGATCGTCGCCGCGCTGTCGGGTTGCTGCGCGAGCGAACTCAGGGCGGTGGCGACGGCACGCCCTTCGCCGAGCGCGGGTCCGATGCTTCCCAGTGCGATGGTGAGGCCAGCCGTGACGATCGAGGCGATGGCGATGATGGTCATGTTGTCCATGAGATTGTTCCCAGGTGGTGTCACTGCGGTTTCCGTATCGCCGTGCGCGTGGCGGCGGCGATGTAGACGGCGGCGAGGATGCTGAAGATGTAGGCCTGCACCATGCCGGTCAGCAGACCGAGCACGGTCATGAAGACGGGGAAGATGAACGGGGTGATGGTGAGCAGGATGCCGATGATCATCACCCCGCTCATCATGTTGCCGAACAGGCGCACGGCCAGCGCCAGCGTGCGCGAAAGTTCGCTGATGATGTTGAACGGCAGCATGATGACGGTCGGTTCGACGTAGGACTTCAGGTAGCCGGCGAGGCCCTGGTCCCGGATGCCGAAGGTCGGCACCGCCACGAACACGCACAGGGCGAGTGCCGCCGTAGTCGAGAGCGAGCCGGTGGGCGGCTCGTAGCCGGGGATCATCGTGCACAGGCTGGCCAGCGCAATGAACAGGAACAGCGTGCCCAGAAAGGCCAGGTAGCGGCTGGGGTGGGGCAGGCCGACATCCTGGATCTGCTTGTTGATGGCGCTGACCACCACTTCCAGCACGTTCTGCCAGCGGGAACGCTGCAGATTGCGGGAAAGCCTGCGCGTGACGAGCTTCGAGCCGACCACCAGCACCAGCATCAGTGCCCAGGTGAACACGATGGTGCCGTTGAGTTTCAGCCAGCCGTATTGCCAGAAGATCATTTCATCGGGACTGAGGTGCATGAGCCGCTTCCTCGGGGGATTCGCTGCGCGGCGGCGCGGGTTCCCGCGTCAGCCGGGTGATCGCCAGGCGGGCCATGGCAAAGCCGAGCAGGCACAGCAGCAGCCGTTGCCAGTGACCGCCGGCGACGAAATACATGCCGGTCAGGGCGATCGCCATGCGCAGCAACAGGCTGCCGAACACCCACAGCGCCGGTTGCCCGGAGGCAACGAGCTTGCGCACCGTCCACCACAGGCCACCATAAAATATCGTGCCCAGCGCGGCACCCGCCGTCCACGCCAGCAGCCACGTCAGCAGGTCATTCATCGTCGTCCTCCGCGTCGTCGTGCATGGCCTTGTCTTCCTTGACGATCCAGCGCCATGCGTTGAAGCAGCCGATGGCCAGCCCGGCCACCATGAGCGCGAGCGTCCAGGCGTGCCGGCCTGCGTGGTATTTGTCCAGCCACAGGCCCAGGGCGGCGCCGACCAGGGTGGGCACCGCGACCGACCAGCCGATCAGTCCCATCATGCCGAGACCGAACCAGACGTTCGAGCTGCCCCGGCGCCGGGCCTTGAGCTTGCGCCGTGCCTGCGCGCCCACCTGCTCGGCCAGTGCGTGTCCGGGTTTCGGGGCCTGGTCGGGAGGCTTGCCGGCGGTCATGACGACAGGCTCGCATAACGGCGCAGGAAGCCCGCCTCCAGCTTCGCCATCACCAGGCGCACGTCCTGTTCGCGCTCGTCCACGCGCCGGAACTCCTGCTCGATGGCGGCGCGCAACTGGCCCAGATCCGTTCCGCCCAGGGCGCGACGCACCGAGACGAACACGTCCGCGCCGGTCTTGACCAGCACGCCTTCGTCGACGGCAACGAAAACCTCGCCGTCGGCAGGCGTTTCATAGAGCAGGATCCCCGGCGCCAGCGACGCCACGCAATCCAGGCGATGCGGCAGCAGACCGAACGATCCCGCACTCGTCTGCACGACGATGCGCGAGACCCCGGTCTTGCGGGCGAAGACCTTGAACGGCAGCAGGATCTCAAGGTTCATCGGCAGCGGGCTCCGGCACGGGTCGATGTTGCGGCTCCGGCACGGGCGCGACCGATGCGCGGGACGGAGTCGCTTTCAGCTTGTCCTTCGCCTCGTCGATCGCGCCGATCATGTACAGCGCGCTTTCGGGAAAGTCCTTGAACTCGTCGGCCAGGATCCGTTCGCAGCCGTCCAGTGCGTCCTCCAGGCTGACCAGCCGGCCCTTGATGCCGGTGAATTGTTCGGTGGTGAAGAACGGCTGGGTGAGGAAGCGTTCGAGCCGGCGCGCGCGCGCGACCACCTTGCGGTCCTCCGGCGAAAGCTGCTCCAGGCCGAGCATGGAGATGATGTCCTTGAGTTCGTCGTACTGCGCCAGCGTGTGCCGGATCCGCTGCGCGAGGGCATAGTGCCGTTCACCGACAATGCCCGGCGTGGCCATCTTGGAGTTCGACTGCAGCGGATCGATGGCCGGGTAGAGGCCTTCGCTGGCACGGGTGCGCGAGAGCACGATGGACGCCGACAGATGCGAGAACGTGTGGACCGCGGCGGGATCGGTGAAATCGTCCGCCGGCACGTAGACCGCCTGGATCGAGGTGATGGCGCCGGCCTCGGTGTTGGCGATGCGCTCCTCCAGCTCCGACAGCTCGGTGCCCATGGTCGGCTGGTAGCCCAGCCGCGAGGGCATCTGGCCCATCAGGCCGGATACCTCGGAGCCAGCCTGGATGAAGCGGAAGATGTTGTCGATCAGCAGCAGCACGTCGCGATGCTCGTCGTCGCGGAAATACTCGGCCATGGTCAGCGCCGCGTGGCCGACCCGAAAGCGGCTGCCGGGCGGCTCGTTCATCTGGCCGAAGATCATCACCATATTGCCCAGCACGCCGGCCTGCTGCATTTCGCGGTACAGCTCCTCGCCCTCACGGCAACGCTCGCCGATGCCACAGAAGATGCTGACGCCCTCGTGGTGGCCGATCATGTTGTGGATCATCTCGGTCAGCAGGACGGTCTTGCCGACGCCGGCGCCGCCGAAGAGCCCCGCCTTGCCGCCGCGCTCCAGCGGCACCAGCACGTCGATGGCCTTGATCCCGGTCTGGAAGATCTCGGATCGGGTCGAGCGCTGCACCAGTGGCGGCGGCGCCCGGTGCACCGAACGCCATTGCACATCGGTCGGTGCCGGCATCCGGTCGATGGCCTGGCCGAACACGTCGAACATCCGCGACAGGATGCCCTGGCCGACCGGGGCCTTCAGCGGACCGCCGCTGTCCACGACGACGTCGCCGCGGGCGAGACCCTGGGTGGAGGTCAGCGCAATGCAGCGCACGCGCTGCGCATCCTGCTGCGCCAGCACCTCGAGCACGATCTGCTGCTGGGCACCGGCGCGCAGCAGCGAATGCACCGGTGGCAGCTGTTGCCCGAATGCCACGTCCACGACGCTGCCTCGCACCGAGGCGACGACGCCCGTGTTCGGCTTGTCGTCACGATCGCTCATGGCTGCGGCCGACTCCCGCCCGATTGGCCCCAGCGCCAGTTGCGGACTTCCGGCAGATCCTCGCCGTGGCAGTCGATGTACTGCCGGTGCTCGATCAGCTTGTCCTTCAGGCGCTGTTTCAGATAGACGCCCGGATCGCCGGTCTGCGGCAGCCGGTCGATCGCGTCCATCACCAGGTGGAAGCGGTCCAGCTCGTTCAGCACGGTCATGTCGAACGGGGTGGTGACGGTGCCTTCCTCCTTGTAGCCACGCACATGGATGTTGTCGTGATTGGTGCGCCGGTAGGTCAGCCGGTGGATCAGCCACGGGTAGGCATGGAAGGCGAAGATCACCGGCTTGTCGCGGGTGAACAGGGTGTCGAAGTCGACGTCGCTGAGGCCGTGCGGGTGCTCGCTGCACGGCTGCAGGCGCATCAGGTCGACCACGTTGACCACGCGGATCTTCAGCTGGGGCAGGTGCTCGCGCAGGATCGACACCGCCGCCAGCGTCTCCAGCGTGGGCACGTCACCGCAGCAGGCCATCACCAGATCCGGCGCGTCCGCGTCCTGGTCGTTGCTGGCCCACGGCCAGATGCCGATGCCCTCGCTGCAGTGCTTCACGGCCGCGTCCATCGACAGCCACTGCGGTGCGGGATGCTTGCCCGCGATCACCACGTTGACGTAGTGCCGGCTGCGCAGGCAGTGATCCATCACCGACAGCAGGCAGTTCGCATCCGGCGGCAGGTAGACCCGCACCACCGACGCCTTCTTGTTCACCACGTGATCGATGAAGCCGGGATCCTGGTGGGTGAAGCCGTTGTGGTCCTGCCGCCACACGTGCGAGGCCAGCAGGTAGTTCAGCGAGGCGATCCGGCGGCGCCACGGCAGGCCGGCGCTGACCTTCAGCCACTTGGCGTGCTGGTTGAACATCGAGTCGACGATGTGGATGAACGCCTCGTAGCAGTTGAACAGGCCGTGGCGCCCGGTCAGCAGGTAGCCTTCCAGCCAGCCCTCGCACTGGTGCTCGCTGAGCATCTCCATCACCCGTCCGCTGGGCGCGAGGAACTCGTCGGTGGGCTCGGTGGCGGCATCCCACTGCCGCCGGGTGACATCGAACAGCGCCTCCAGTCCGTTGGACAAGGTCTCGTCCGGGCCGAACACGCGGAAGTTGCGCTGCTCGTCGTTGAGCCTGGCCACGTCGCGCAGGAACGGCCCCAGCACGTGGGTGTCACCGATGCCGCGCACGCCGGGTTCGGTCACGTCGCAGGCGTAGTCGCGGAAGTCCGGCAGGCGCAGGTCGCGCAGCAGGACGCCGCCATTGGCGTGGGGATTGGCGCCCATCCGCCGCGTGCCCACCGGCGCCAGCTCGGCCAGCTCCGGCAGCAGCCGGCCGTTCGCGTCGAACAGCTCCTGCGGGCGGTAGCTCTTCAGCCAGTCTTCCAACTGCCGCAGGTGTTCGGGGGGCGACGTGGCCGAGACCTTGATCGGGATCTGATGCGCGCGGAAGGTGTCTTCGACGGGCAGGCCATCGACGAACTTCGGCCCGGTCCAGCCCTTGGGCGACTTCAGCACGATCATCGGCCAGCGCGCGCGGGTGCGCTGGCCGTGCTCGCGGGCGTCGCGCTGGATCGCCTGGATCTGTTCCACCGCGGTGTCCAGGGCGGTGGCCATCGCCTCGTGCATCAGCGCCGGCTCGTGGCCTTCGACGAAGATCGGCGACCAGCCGTAGCCGCGCAGCAACTGCTCCAGTTCCTCGTGGCTGATGCGCGCGAGCACGGTGGGATTGGCGATCTTGTAGCCGTTCAGATGCAGGATCGGCAGCACCGCACCGTCGCTGGCTGCATCGAGAAACTTGTTGGAATGCCAAGCCGTGGCCAGCGGTCCGGTTTCCGCCTCGCCGTCGCCGACCACGCAGGCGACGATCAGCTGCGGGTTGTCGAACACCGCACCGAACGAGTGGCTCAGCGAATAGCCCAGCTCGCCGCCCTCGTGGATCGAGCCGGGGCATTCCGGCGAGGCATGGCTGGGTATGCCGCCGGGAAACGAGAACTGCAGGAACAGCTTCTGCAGGCCTTCCTCGTCCTGACTGATCTCCGGATAGATCTCGCTGTAGGTGCCCTCCAGGTAGGTGTTGCCGACCACCGCCGGGCCGCCGTGGCCGGGCCCGGAAACATAGATCATGTCCAGGTCGTATTTCCGGATGACCCGGTTCAGATGCACGTAGATGAAGTTCTGCCCGGGTGTGGTGCCCCAGTGCCCCAGCAGCATGGGCTTGATGTCGGCCAGCGTCAGCGGGCGCTTCAGCAGCGGGTTGTCGAACAGGTAGAGCTGACCCACCGCCAGGTAGTTGGCGGCGCGCCAGTAGGCATCCATCCGCTGCAGCAGGTCGGGAGTGAGCGTGCAGGTTGTCATCGGCGGGTTCTCCTGATGCCTGGCATGAACCGGGATCGCGACATGGCGATCGAGGTCGTCGAGCTCGACCGGTGGGTGTGCGGTGGGCTGTCGTCGCACGTCTTCGGCCCTTCGCCGTGGCGGTTCGATCTGCCGGTCCGCCGCGTACCCGCACTGGCGCGATGCATCGTCACAATCATCCCGCCGATGCCAACGCGGGGTGAAGCAGGTTCACGGTGTGCGTGGCGATCATCGATTCCTCGTCGGTGGCGATGACGCGCACCTGCACGGCGCTGTCCGGCGTGCTGATCAGTGCGGCGTTGCCGGCATTGGCGGCGAGGTCGCAGTTGACGCCCAGCCAGCCCAGGCGCGCGCACACGGCCGCCCGGATCGGCGGCGCGTGTTCGCCGATGCCGGCGGAAAACACCAGCCCGTCGAGACCGCCCAGGCTGGAACTGAGTGCGCCGATCTCCCGCGCGATACGGAACACGAACAGGTCGATCGCTTCCTGCGCGTGCACCTCGTTGCTGTCCAGCAGGGTGCGCATGTCGTTGCTGATCCCGGAAACCCCGAGCAGGCCGCTGTCGTGGTACAGCATGTGTTCCACCGCGGCGGCGTCGAGTCCGTGCGCCTGCTGCAGGTAGAGCACCACGCCGGGATCGAGGTTGCCGCATCGCGTGCCCATCACCAGCCCGTCCAGCGTGGTGAAACCCATGGTGGTGTCGACGCTGCGTCCGTCATGCATCGCGCACAGGCTGGCACCGTTGCCCAGGTGCGCCGCGATGACGCGCCGGGACGCCAGCGCCGGATCCTGCTCGCGCAGGCGACCGGCGATGTATTCGAAGGACAGGCCATGGAAACCATAGCGACGCACGCCCTCGGCCGCGTAGCGGCGCGGCAGTGCCAGCCGGGTCACGGTCGGTGCCAGGCCGTGATGGAAGGCCGTGTCGAAGCAGGCCACCTGGGGTAGCCCGGGACGCAGGCGTGCGACCGCCTCCACTGCCGCGAGGTTGTGCGGTTGGTGCAGTGGCGCCAGTGGCGTCAGCCGGGCCAGCGCGGCGATCACCTCGGGCGTCAGGCGCACCGGCCGATCGTAGGTCTCGCCGCCGTGGACCACCCGGTGGCCCACCGCCATCAGCGATTCCGCGCCGAGGTGGCGGGTGATCCACTCGAGCAGCGGGGTCAGCAGGGCCTCGTGATCGAGCGACGCACCCGCCGGCCAGCGGTGTTCGGTCAGGACCGCGCCCTCGCCATCGGTGGCGATGAAATGGGGCGCGCCGCCGATGTCCTCGATCTGGCCACGCGAGAGGCGCCGCGGTGTCGCGTCTGCCTTCACTTCATGGACCGCGAACTTGATGCTCGACGAACCTGCATTCAGGGTGAGGACGGCGGCGGGCATGCTCAAGTCTCCACCGCCGCCAACGGCCGGGGGCGGGACGTGCGCGAGCGCGCCACCAGCACGGCCACGGCGCACGAGGCGACCCGGGTTCGCGGCGAATCGGCGCGACTGGTGAGGATGATCGGCACCTGGGCGCCCATGACGATACCGGCGGCGTCGGCCCCGGCCAGGAACGTCAGCTGCTTGGCCAGCATGTTGCCCGATTCCAGATCGGGCACCACCAGGATGTCGGCCAGGCCCGCCACCAGCGAGACGAGGCCCTTCTCGCGCGCCGCCTCCGGGCTGACCGCGTTGTCGAAAGCCAGCGGCCCGTCGACGATGCCGCCGCTGATCTGGCCGCGTTCGGCCATCTTGCACAGCGCGGCCGCATCCACCGTCGAGGGGATCGCCGGGTTGACCGTTTCCACCGCGGAGAGCACCGCGACGCGCGGGGTCTTCATGCCCATGATGAGGGCCAGATCGATCGCGTTCTGGATGATGTCGCGCTTGTCGGCCAGCGAGGGCGCGATGTTGATCGCCGCATCGGTGACCAGCAGCGGCCGCGCATAACCGGGCACGTCCATCAGGTAGACATGGCTGAGTCGACGCTCGGTGCGCAAGCCGGTATCGGCGGCGACCACGGCATGCATCAGTTCGTCGGTGTGCAGCGCGCCCTTCATCAGCATCCGCGCTTCGCCATTGCGCACCAGGGCTACCGCCCGTGCGGCGGCGGCATGACTGTGCGGGGTGTCGACCAGCCGGTAGCCGCTGATGTCCAGCCCGGCCTGTTGCGCGGCGGCCTGGATCTTTGCGGCGGGGCCGACCAGGATCGGCACGATCAGCCCGGCCCGGGCGGCGTCGATCGCGGCACCGAGCGACACTTCATCGCAGGGATGCACGATGGCGGTGGTGATGGATGAACCGAAGGCCGCCCGTGCCATCAGCTCGCGGAAGCGGTCGTGGTTGCCCAGGCGCACTTCCGGCAACTCGATCCGCGGGCGGCGAACTTTCTCGACCGGGGCTTGCACCTCGGCGGTGCCGAGGATCACGTCCTCGCCACGCTGGTTGATGCAGCGGCAGTCGAAGACGATGCGGTGGGTGTCGGCGAATTTCTCCCTGGCGGTGACGGTGACCGTGACGGTGTCGCCCAGTCCGATGGGTATGTTGAAATGGAGATCCTGGGACAGGTAGACCGTGCCCGGCCCGGGCAGTTCGGTGCCCAGCACGGTGGAGACCAGTGCGCCGCCCCACATGCCGTGGGCAATCACCCGGTGGAACAGGTCCGTGCGCGCATACGCCGGATCCATGTGCGCAGGGTTGACGTCACCGGACATCGCCGCGAACAGCTCGATGTCCCGCTGCGCCAGTGTGCGTACCAGACCGGCGTGATCGCCGACCTCGATTTCGTCGAAGGTGCGGTTCTCGATGAATCCAGCGGTGTCGGTCGGACGTGCATTCATGGCGGGGCTCTTTCAATGCTCGAGGACGTAACTGCCGGGACACCCGACAGCACGGGACGGCGCCACGCACCCGAAAGATGCGCTCGCCAGATGCGCACTCCAGTCCCGCTTCCCCAGCCAGATCGGGGTCGGCGAGAGCCTCGGCGCCCGACAGGGTTCGGCGGCGTGAACCGCGTTGTCAGGAGGGATGTGGCCCGGCACCGGCATGTTCGGGGCGGGCGAGGTCACTTCGGCGGTGACAGCCGGTGTGGGGCGGGGCACATTCGGTTTCAAACGGACATTCATGCTTCGCTTCCTGTTGGGCTGGTCCGCGCGGCGCCTGCCAGCGGTATGGGCCATGCAGCAGTCGGCCATCGACGATTTCCACCACGCCATGCCTTGCATCGAGGTGTGTCCGAGCTCTTGCAGGATGCCGCCGATGGCTCCCGCGGACGCGCTGAGGAGGCGGCTGCCGGTTTCTCGTCAGCGAGCAGGGGACTGGATCAGCGATCCTTCGGGAAGAAGCTGTCCCAGCAACCTGCCTGGAGAGGCAAGACCCCGGACTTCGGTACGACGGGAGCATTCTGGAGGGCTCATCCGGGTCGCTCATTGATTCAAGTCAATGAGCGAGGCTGTTGTGGCGGGACGCAGGCTCCCCGTGGCCGGGCGTGCCAGTCAGCCCCCCGCTTTTTCGTGCTTCGAGGAAATGTTCGTTCCGCTGCGGAGGCGGGCTGCCGGAACCGTGCTTGCTCAGCCGGTCGGCTCCATTGGCGGCAGGCTCGACACAAAGCGCTGCACTGCCTCGCGATAGTTCGCATTCTTTATCTGTTCGGCGGTGACCACCAGGGTCGCATCGGGTGTGCGGCCGTACAGGCTGCTCAGTTCGGCAAATGCCTGCTCTCCGCCGCGGCCACCTTCCGTACACACAAACGCGATTCGGCGCGCCTCTCCCGCATGCCGTCGTGCGTAGCTTCGTACCGGGGAAGCCAGGCGTCCGGCCCAGATCGGGCCACTCAAAACCAGCAGGTCGTAGTCCGAGGGATCGTACCTGGTGGGTTCGATGGGCGGTTCGCGGCGGGTGATGGCATCGAACAAGGCGCGAAGGACACCGCCGAGGCCATGCCGCGGTTGCGGCTCGCGGATTTCCTCGCCATCGGCGTGGAGTGCGGCGATGACTTCATCGACGATCCTTCGCGTGTTGCCGGTCATCGAGTAATAGGCCACCAGATTGGATTTTGTCATGGTAGTTACTCCACGCAGCGGGGTATCTCAGACGCGCGATTTCATCTCGTGCACCTGCTCGCGTGTCAGTGCCGCATTGAGTTCGCGCATGTGCGTGCCGAGCGCGGAGTAAATGTCGTCGGCGCTGAGCATGCCGGCCAGCCCGCCTTTCTCGTTGAGTACGGGCAGGCGCCGCACGCTGCGGGCGCGCATGGTCTGGACCGCATCGAATATGTTCTCGCTCTCGGCACATGTGGCCAGATCCTGGCTCATGATGTCCCCCACCGTAAGCGCTTCTGTGTCGATGCCTACGGCGACCACCGCAAGGACGATATCGCGGTCGGTGACGAATCCGACGGGTATGCGTTCGCCATTTGGCGGTTCGATGACCACCAGCGCGCCGACATGATGCTTGCGCATCATCTCGGCGGCTTGACGTATGGATACGCCGGCTTCCGTGCTGATCACCTCGCGGGTGCAAATATCAGCGGTGCGCATGAGTTGTCTCCGCGAAGATGGCCCGGCTGACCACATCGAAAGGTTCGCGCGACCGTGCGGCGGCGGTCTTGACCAGGATCAAGTAAATCCCGGCCGTTGCAAAAAAGCGCTTCTGGATTCTCGCAAGCTTCGGTCCGGGCCTCGTGGTGGCCGTCGTCCTCGGGTTCACCCCCGATCTCACGAACGCGGCCTTGATGGCGATCAGGGCGATGCCGTGCGCTTGACCTGCATCAATACGGTCGGCAACGGGAAGTTCACGATTTCGACCGAGGCTGCATGATCGGCAAGTCATGCGGCAGGCGCTGACATTATGATGCGGTCCAGCACCGGATCGGCCAATGCCGTGGCGGCGGAGCCGACAAACAGGCCGTGGCTGGCGACGGCGAGCACGGCGCGGGCTCCCGCGTCGCGCGAGGCCCTGGCAGCGCGCAGCAAGGTGGTGCCGGTGCCGATCAGGTCATCGACAATGACCACGCTGCGCCCGGCAACATCGGCAAACAGGGTGTCGCCGGATACGACGCCGGCGCTGCGTCGCTTCTCCATCAAGCCCAGGCCCACCGGCCGATCGTGGGCCTTCTGCAAGACCTCGCGGAAGGCCTCGGCTCGCTTGAGGCCACCGGCATCCGGAGACAGCACCGTGATGTCCTGATCGCGCATGCCTGCAAGCAGGTGCTCGACGAAAAGCTCCTGTGCATGCAGAAGTCCGGTCCTGCACCGAAAGGCGTTTTCGAATGCCGCCGGATTGTGCACGTCCAGGACGAGCACGCGATCGACCCCGCTGGCTTCGAACATCTGTGCCACATAGCGCGTGGTGATGGGATCATGCGACTTGGTCCGGCGATCCTTCCGCGCGTAGCAAAGGTAGGGAACGATGGCGGTGACCCGTGCGGCACCCTGGTCGCGTACCGTGGCAAGGAAGAACAGCAATCGGCACAGCTTGTCGTTGACGCTTTGCTCCCGGTCGGCGTAGAGCGAATGCACTACATAGACGTCGGCGCCGTATACGCTTTCCAGCGGCCGCGCCTTGTGCTCGCCATCCTCGAATTCGCGCTCCTCGACGCCTGCTGGCGCGACACCCAACGCCGTCGCGATCGCCAGTGCCTGTGTACGGCTGCACCCCAGTCCGAAAACCCTGATCTCCGACACGATTGAATCCCTCGCTTGTCGATCGCTGTGCATGGACCGGCCCGGGCCGGTTCAGACGTTCTGTCGTGACTGTGCGCTTCCAGGGAGATGCGGGCCACGCGATCGACCGTGCTGACGCGGAGCGTGATCCGGGTCTCCCCGAGTCCGCTGGCCATGCAGGTTGGGTGCATGCCGTGGCAGGGAAGGGGCACCGCCAGCTTCCACCCGGCCGCCCTCAGTGGGAGAGCAGCGTGGGTACCCGGGAACGCAGCAACAGATCGCTGGTCACCCCGCCGAGTACCCATTCGTGGAATCTGCTGTGGCCGTAGGCGCCGGCAATGATCAGATCAGCTCCTTCCTCCTTGGCAATGGCGGCGAGTTGGAGTGCATGGTCACCGGTTTCCGGGACGGCCTTGCCATCGGCCCCGATGCCATGTCGTTTCAGCCAATGGACGACATCTTCGACGCTCCGGCGGGCCTCGGCGATACCTTCGGCGTCGGCGATCTCGACCACCTGCACGTGGCCGGCGGTCTTGAGAAACACCAGCCCGTCGGATATCGCCCGACGCGCTTCGGGGGAATCCTTCCAGGCGACGAGGGCATTTTGCGCGGTCAGTTTGTCGGTACCCGCCGGAACGACCAGCACCGGACGTCCGGCCCGCATGACCAGATCGCCGGCATCCACGCCGGATGTGCCACCACGCCCCGATCCGGTAATCAGCAGATCGGCACTGCGCACCTGACTGGCGAGCTGACCGATCGGCGGGCTGCTTGTCACGATGGCGTGCCATTCAATGTGGCGACCGGGATGTTCGAGTGCGGCGCGAAATTCGAACTCAGCAGCAGCCATGCTTCTTTGTATTTCCTGGCGATCGAGTTCGAAAATATCGCCCGATACACCTCGCACCGCGTAGCCAAGATAGAATTGCCGGCCCGCACTGACCCCGATGACGGCGGCGCCGGAACGCTCAGCGAGATCTCGCGTGGCCGCCAGCAGATACGTGTTGTCGCGGTGCGGTTCGAGGTAGACCATCAACGTCGAATACATGACAGCTCCCCTCCCAGGAAGTTGTTCGAATTCCCCGGGAACGACTTGAAGACTGCGGCTTCTCCGCGGCTGCTGTATTGATTTGAATCAAGCCGCAGGTCGGCCGATCGTGGCCGTCCACTGGACGACATCGTGCTCCGCTCTCAATGCCGCATGAACACCGGTATCCCGGCATGATTCAGCACGTGGCGCGTGGCACCGCCGAGCATCCACTCACTGAAGCGCGTGCGGCCCCAGGCACCCATCACCAGCAGGTTGGCGCCGTGTTGAGCGGCAGCATCGAGCAGCGCCATGCCCGCCTCACGCCCGCTCGTGACCAACGGATGCTGCTCGACTTGCGCGCCGTGCTGACGCAGGTAATGGAAAATGTCGAACTCGGGCCGCCAGCTGATTTCGCTGACACTGAATTCGGGCCGGCTTTCGCCTTGCAGCAGCAGTACGCGTTTGGCGCGCAGGATCAGTGGCAGCGCCGCATGGATGGCCCGGACCGCTTCCGTCGCGCCGTTCCAGGCCAAGGCGATGCAATCGAGCGAAAACGCCTCCTCGTATCCCGTGGGAAGCATGATGCATGGCAGTCCGGCCGTCAGCAGGATACGGCTGATGGCGGGTATCGTGCCCCATGGCGCGTTGGCGGTGCGCTCGAGTACCAGCAGATCCTGCCAGTTGCCGATGCGCTCCAGTACGCTCGGCAGGTAGCCCGTGGCCACTTGCCAGGCGGCACACGGCACGCCCGCCCCGGTTGCCCTGGCGATGAAGGCGTCGCCGGCAGCGAATGCGTCGTCCTCCCGCGCACGGATGTCTTCCAGCAGGTTTTCCATCACGCCGGGTGCATCGTATGGGGGCATGGTGGTCATCGGCGATACGCAGACGTGGAGCCCTGTGAGGGTGGCGTCGAATGTGGCGGCGAGGCTTGCGGCATAGGTCACGACGGGTGACCAATCCTGGAGCTTTTCCGTGTAAACCAGAATGTCTTTCATGGCATTGACTCCCGCGTCGAGTGAGTCTCAGGTGGGTGTGATGGCGTGGTCTGGCGGCTTGTGCCGATCGACCGGCAGGACTGAAACCCCGTGGTCGGCGGGTGCTGCCGGGCCAGTCGGGGTGGGCATGCGATTCAACAGTTGCGCAAGTTGCTCGCCGGGCAGGGTTTCCTTGTCCAGGAGTTGGACGACCGCTTCGCCGAGCAGCGCACGCTCACTGGCGAGAGTGCTGCGCGCCTGAATAAACGCCATGTCGATCCGTTCGCGTACCGACTTGTCGATCAACGCCGCCGTGGACTCGGCATAGCGTGGCGGCTTCCAGGTTTCGATGCTGTTTCCCAGCAGGGGTGCCGGGTCGGATTCGTAACTGACCTGGCCCAGTTCGGACACCATGCCGTTCGGCAGCAGCCAGCCTAGGATCTGCTGGAACGCACCGGGCCCGGGTTCCCCGCGATACGTGACCTTGGCCTGGTTCAGCGCCTGGGCCAGCTCGGGTGCGACCCGCACCGCCTTGAAGCGCCGTGGCTGGCCGCCGAGCCCCGGGGCCTTGTAGGTGCCTTGCACGGTGGTATCGGAGACGGTCACGTCGGCGATGTCGCCAGCGTTCAGCGCGGTCTCGAACTGGCTGTAGGGGATGACTTCGACCTGGGATCGCTCGACCATGTAGTCGCGCACCAGCATCACCACGGCAATCGCGATGAAGGCATACCAGAGGCTGAAGTGCTGTTGCCGATTCATTGGCGCTCGACCCGGTCCCGAGTAAGGACACTGCCGCCGTGCGACGCGCGCGGCAGCCGCAGTTTTCAGTTGCGTGCCGACCGGGATACGAGGAGGCGAGCCGGCAATCGCCGAGTCATGGTCGATGTTCCGATGTCGACGGGTATTGATTCAGGTCAATCGGAACAGCGGGAGCCAGCGGGCGTGACGGAAGACCGCCAGGTGCGACCGGGTCCGGCAATGGCAGGCCATCCCGAACGGTGAACGCCCCCGCCAAAACCACAACACCACGCTAGGGCGCGCCGGTTTTCCTGCGCTTGGTCCTGGTCGGTGCGGTTGCGCACAGCGCGTTGTCCGGTGGCGCACAGTAGATGCCGTAGAGCGTGGCGATGATCTGTTGCGTGGGGCCGTGCTCCAGCGTGTACCAGATGGTCTGTGCCTCGCGGCGTGTCTGTACCAGACCTTCCTCGCGCAACTTGGCCAGGTGTTGGGACAGCGCCGACTGACTGAGGTCAGGCAGCTGCTCGTTGATCTGGCCGACTGACATTTCATGGTCGATCAACAGGCACAGCACGCGCAACCGCTGTGCATTGCTCAGCGCCTTGAGCAGTCGGGAGGCATCCCCGGCGCGGGCCTGCATCGCGATCAGCTGCGGATTGGCTGGCGGTGACATCGTTTCATCTCCCGGGCAGGGGCTGCCCATCGCATCTCGCACTGGCTTGACTTTAGCATCTTCATCTAATTAAGATAAACCTAATTTAGACTTATGTGTTGTTCCGTGGTGATTGACCGGAGTCAAGAAGCTGCGCGGCACGAATGGCCATCCTGAAGCACCAGAAAGACAGACCGGCGGAGTTGACGCAATGGCACACATCATCGTTCTCGGCGCAGGGCTCGGCGGCATGGCCGCCGCCTACGAAATCAGGGCCACGGTGGGTCAGGAGCATGCCGTCACCGTGGTCGGCGAAGGACCGCATTTCAATTTCACACCGTCCAATCCATGGGTGGCGGTGGGCTGGCGCAAGCCGCAGGACATCCGCCTGGAGGCGGCCGAGCCGCTGCGCGGAAAGGGCATCGAGTTCATCGAGGTGCCGGCCGAAGCGGTGCTGGCCGGCGAAAACCGGGTGCGCCTGACGGATGGCCGCGTGCTCGACTACGACTACCTGGTGATCACCACCGGGCCGCGCCTGGCGTTCGACGAAGTGCCGGGGCTGGGTCCGGCGGAAGGTTTCACGCAGTCCATCTGCACCGGGCCGCACGCACAGTCGGCATGGGAGTCCTATCAGGCGTTCCTCGAGCACCCGGGGCCGATCGTGGTCGGTGCGGTGCAGGGCGCCAGCTGTTTCGGACCCGCCTACGAGTTCGCGATGATCGTCGATGCGGACCTGCGCAAGCGCAAGCTGCGTGACCGCGTACCGATGACCTTCGTGACCTCGGAGCCGTACATCGGTCACATGGGCCTGGGCGGCGTGGGCGATTCGAAGGGGCTGATGGAATCGGAGATGCGTCAGCGCCACATCAAGTGGATCACCAATGCCCGGGTCAGCGCGGTGGAGCCGGGCAGGATCAAGGTAGATGAAGTGGACGGCAAGGGCGCGCCGGTGCAGTCGCACGAATTGCCGTTCGCCTATTCGATGCTGCTGCCGGCGTTCACCGGTGTGCCTGCGGTGCGCGGTGTGGAAGGGCTGGTCAATCCGCGCGGATTCATCCTCATCGACGAACACCAGCGCAATCCGACCTGGCGCAACATCTTCGCGGCGGGCGTCTGCGTGGCCATTCCGCCGGTGGAAGTCACACCGGTACCCACCGGTGCACCCAAGACCGGCTTCATGATCGAGTCGATGGTGACCGCCATCGCGCACAACCTGCGTGATCTCCTGGCCGGTCGCGAGGCGGCCGAGCGCGCCACCTGGAATGCCATATGCCTGGCCGACATGGGCGATACCGGCGTCGCGTTCGTGGCGCTGCCGCAGATTCCGCCGCGCAATGTCACCTGGGCCAAGACCGGCAAATGGGTGCACCTGGCCAAGATCGCGTTCGAGAAGTACTACCTGCGCAAGATGCGCACCGGAAATACCGAGCCGGTGTACGAGAAATACGTGATGAGGCTGCTGGGCATCCTGCGTCTGAAGAACCGCAACTAAGTATTGCAACAACGGAGAAGTCTGATGAACATCGACCGCATCGTCCTCGCGTTCGCCGGCAGCATGGTGCTGCTCAGCGTGGCGCTCGCGTATCTTGTCTCGCCGTGGTGGCTGCTGTTGACGTTGTTCGTCGGCGCCAACCTGCTGCAGTCGGCGTTTACCGGCTTCTGCCCGTTGGCCAGGATCCTCGCCCGGCTGGGCATGAAGCCGGGCAGCGCGTTTCCATCCTCCTGAACCATCCACGTTCGCAACGAGTCCACGCCATGAAGTTCAATCCGCGCCTCGTCGCGCTGTCATTCGCTGTGGTCGCGCTGGTCGCCTGTGGTGGCAAGCAGCCTCCTGCCGCCAAGGCATCGTCACCCCCTGCACTGGCGGGCAGCGTGGTGCACGCGCAGCAGGCGCGGAGCGAACAGGTCTGGGATGGCGTGGTCGAGGCGGTCGATCAGGCGACCATCACCGCGCAGACCAATGCGCGGGTGATCGAGTTGCCGTACGAGGTCGGCGACGTGGTGGCCAAGGGCGCGGTGCTGGTGCGCTTCAGCGATGTGGAGCAGAAGTCGGCGCGCAATGCAGCGCAGGCGCAGATCGCTTCGGCACAGGCGACCTACAAGGATGCGCAGGCCTCGTACGAGCGCATCGCGGCGGTCTATGCCAAGGGTTACGTTTCCACCGCGCAGATGGATCAGCAGCGCGCCGCACGCGATGCGGCGAGGGCCGGGCTGGAGTCGGCGCGGGCTCAGTTGGGCCAGGTCGGCCAGCAACTGGATTACACGGTGCTGCGTGCGCCCTTCGCCGGAATCATCACGCGCCGCTTCGTGCACGTGGGCGAGGCGGTGCAGGCCGGTCCGCCTTCGCCACAGCCGCTGATCCAGCTGCAGGCGCTGGACGATCTGAGGGTCAACGTGCAGGTGCCGCAAAGCGCGGTCGACGTGATCCGCCGCTTTCATGCGGCCGACGTGCTGCTGGACGGCGGGCATGGCCGTCGCGTTCAGGCGGCGACGGTCGAGGTATTTCCCTATGCCGACCCCGCCACGCACACGTTCAATGTGAGGCTGCAGTTGCCCGCGGGCGACGCCGGCCTGTATCCGGGCATGACGGTGAAGGTGGCTTTCGCCACCGGCGAGGCGAAGCGCTTGCGGGTGCCGGCGTCGAGCGTGGTCCAGCGTGGCGAGCTGGTGGGCGTCTATGTGATCGACGATCACCACGTCAGCCTGCGGCAGGTGCGCATCGGCGACCGTGACGGCGAGCAGATCGAGGTACTGGCCGGGCTGGACGACGGTGAGCGCGTGGCGAGTGACCCGCAGGCAGCCAGGGCCTGGCTCGACCGGCAGCATGCCAAGGGTGCCTCCGCTCATGAGTGAGCCGGCCAAGCTGGGTATCTCCGGGCGCATCGCGCGCGCGTTCCAGGTCTCGCAGATCACCCCCTTGCTGGCGATTGCCGGACTGCTGCTGGGTATCGCGGCAACGATCATCACGCCCAAGGAGGAGGACCCGCAGATCGAGGTGACCATGGCCAACGTGCTGGTGCCGTATCCCGGCGCCAGCGTGAACAGTGTCGAGAACCTGGTCAGTTTTCCGCTCGAGCAGAAGCTGTCCGAGATCAAGGGGATCAAGCACGTCTACTCGATGAGTCGTGCGGGCATGGCCGTGGTCACGGTGGAGTTCCAGGTCGGCGTGCCGCGTCAGGAAGCGCTGGTCAACCTGTACAACAAGATCTATTCCAATGCGGACTGGGTGCCGGCCGGGCTCGGCGTCGGCCAGCCGCTGGTGAAGCCCTATGGCATCGATGACGTGCCGATGATGGCGATCACCCTGTGGTCCGACCGGCCCGAGGTCACTCCCGAGCAACTGGGCAAGGTGGCGCACACGCTGGAGACCGATCTGAAACGGGTGGCGGGCACGCGTGACGTCTATACCCTCGGCGCGCCCGATCGCGCGGTGATGGTCGAGATCGACCCGGCGAAGCTGGCCAGCTACCACCTCAGCGTGGGCGATCTGGCCCGGACCCTGAAATCGGCGAATGTCGCTGCCGACGTCGGCAGCGAGATCGGTGGCAACCGCGATCAGCCGGTCAAGGCCGGGACCCTGCTGATGAATGCGGGCGAGGTTTCGCAACTGGTGATCGGTCTGGCCGGTGGCCACCCGGTGTACCTGTCGGATGTGGCTCACATCGTGGCGGGCACCAACTATGCGACGCGCCTGGCCTCGTTCGGCACGCCGCCGGGGCGGACCGGACCACTTGGCGGATTGACGCCGGCAGTGACCCTGGCGATCGCCAAGAAGGCCGGCAGCAATGCCCACAGCATCGCCAGCAGCATCCGCACCCGGCTGGACGAGTTGCGCGGTGTGGACATTCCCGACGGCGTACATGCCACGGTGACCCGTGACTACGGGCAAACCGCCAACGACAAGGCCAACGAGTTGATGCTGCATCTGGCGCTCGCTGCACTGGCGGTGGTGCTGCTGGTGCTGTTCGCGCTGGGCTGGCGCGAGGCGATCGTGGTGGGCACCGCGGTGGTGATCACGCTGGCGGTGACGCTGTTCGCCTCCTGGGCGATCGGTTTCACCATCAACCGGGTGTCGCTGTTCGCGCTGATCTTCTCGATCGGTATCCTGGTCGACGATGCGATCGTGGTGGTGGAGAACATCCATCGGCACATGGCCCGCGGCGACAAGAGCCTGCTCGAGGCAATTCCGGCGGCCGTGAATGAAGTGGGCGGGCCGACCATCCTGGCCACCTTCACCGTGATCGCCGCCTTGCTGCCGATGGCCTTCGTCGGTGGCCTGATGGGCCCGTACATGCGACCGATCCCGATCAATGCCTCGGTCGGCATGCTGATCTCGCTGGCAGTGGCCTTCATCGTCACGCCCTGGCTGGCTTATCGGCTGCTGCGTCATCAGGTGCACCAGCCGGTGGGCGAGGTATCGCCGGCACGGGTGGCGGAAGAATCGAAGATCGACAGGTTCCTGCAGCGGCTGTTCACCCGAGTGATGGCGCCCTTCCTGGGCACCCCGAAGGCCGCACGCAACCGTCGCCGGCTGTTCCTCGGCATGGGCATGCTGGTGCTGCTGGCGGCCGGCCTGGCCGGGGTCAAGCTGGTCATCCTGAAGATGCTGCCGTTCGACAACAAATCCGAGTTCCAGGTGGTGCTGAACATGCCCGAGGGCTCGACCCTGGAGCAGACTCACCGCGCCCTGGTCGACATGAGCCAGGTGTTGAATGCCGTGCCCGAGGTGAAGAACTACCAGCTCTACGCGGGGACCTCGGCACCGATGAATTTCAATGGCCTGGTGCGCCAGTACTATCTGCGCAACCAGCCTTGTCAGGGCGACATCCAGGTCAACCTGGTCGACAAGGACGAACGCAAGCGACAGAGCCACGAGATCGCGATGGCCGTGCGTCCGGCGCTGGCCGCGGTGGCACAGCGCTTCCATGCGCATCTGGTGGTGGCCGAGGTGCCGCCCGGGCCGCCGGTGACGGCACCGATCGTGGCCGAGATCTACGGGCCGAACTACAAGAATCAGCGCGCGGTGGCACTGTCGCTGGAGAAGCTGTTCGACAAGACGCCGGGTATCGCCGACGTCAATCTCAGTGTCGAAAACCCGCAGGCGACCCATCAGCTGATCGAGATCGACCGTGCCCGCGCGGCGGCCCTGGGGATAAGCCAGGCCGAGATCGTCGATGCCTTGCGCGCGGGCGTGGGCGGCGATCCGGCGAGCTATGTCGCCGACGAAAATGCCAAATACGCGGTGCCGGTGATGCTGCGGTTGCCGCCGGCGGCACTGGGCTCGATGGACTCGATCCTGAGTTTGCGCGTGCGCTCCGGTGCGGGCCAGCTGGTGCCGATCTCCGAGGTGGTGAAGGTGGTCGACAAGCCGTGGGCCGATGCGATCTACCACAAGGACCTGCTGCCCTATACCTTTGTCACCGGGGACGATGCGGGCCGCGAGGACAGTCCCGTCTACGGCATGTTCCGGCTGGTCGGCAAGATCAGTGACACCTCCATTCATGGTCATCATCTGGCGCAGGAATTTACCGGGCCGCCCGGCAGCGATGCCGGTTACTCGGTGCGCTGGAGCGGCGAGTGGGAGATCACCTACGAAACCTTCCGCGACATGGGGATCGCTTATTCGATGGGCCTGCTGCTGATCTACCTGCTGGTCGTCGGACAGTTCAAGAGCTATGTGGTACCGCTGATCATCATGGCGCCGATTCCGCTGACCGTGATTGGCGTGATGCCGGGCCACTGGCTGTTTGGTGCGCAGTTCACCGCGACTTCGATGATCGGCATGATCGCGCTGGCGGGCATCATCGTGCGCAATTCGATCCTGCTGGTGGACTTCATCAATCACTCGCTGGCGGCGGGGCTGAGCCTGGAAGCGGCCGTGGTCGAGGCGGGCGCCGTGCGCGCCAAGCCGATCATCCTCACCGCTCTGGCGGCGATGCTCGGTGCGTTCTTCATTCTCAGCGATCCGATCTTCCAGGGCTTGGCGGTATCGCTGGTGTTCGGCGTGCTGGTCTCCACCGTGCTGACCCTGCTGGTGATTCCGCTGCTTTACTACGCCTGGCTTGCCCGTGCGGCTGACCGGAAGGCATTGAAGGCGGATTGACGGCGGAGCAGGCCGGTACCTTCCGGCCGGGTCCGGCGATTTCCGTGCGGTGGCGACAAGCCGACGCGGAAGTCGCTACCGTCAGCGGGCGAGGAACAGCGGCAGCGTCGCGTGACCAAGCAGCCATCGCGTCGCGCCACCCAGGACCAGCTCGCCGATCCGTGAACGGCCCCAGGCCCCCATCACCAGCAGGTCGGCTTGAAACGACTGGGCCGCATCGAGCAATGCCGATCCCACGTCGTGCTCGGTCGGGAACGGTTGCCATGGGGCTTCGATACCATGCCTGCGCAACCATCCGCGCAACGGCAGCGGCGGCGGGCTGATACCCGGCAGGCCGGCACGCTCGCCGTCCAGCACGTGCACTACCGAGGCCTGTGCCAGCAGCGGCAGCGCGGCCTTCACCGCATGTGCCGCCTCGGCCGACCCATTCCAGGCGATCAGCACGCGCTCGATATGCAATTCGTGATGCCAGACATCGGGTATGAGCAGCATGGGGGCGGCATCCGCGAACAAGGTGCGGGTAATTTCGTCCAGGCCGGCTGGCGCATCCGGATCACTGATGCGCAATTCACCGATCACGAAGTCCGCCAGCCTCGAGCGCTTGGCCAGCGCCTCGACGTGGATGCCGCGGATCACCTCCCAGTCGCCGGCAATCCCTGCCTCACGGCATAGTCCCAGCCACCAGTCGCGCCGATCACACGCCTCCTTTTCCGCTTCGGCAAGCAGGGCGATCGCATCGGGGACCGCCAGCAGCGTGGGATACACGGTCACCAGCTCCAGCCCGGTGAGAAAAGCCTGCTGCCGGCGCGCCAGCGCCAGTGCGCCACGCAGCGTTGGTGAGTCGGGCCCGACCCGTCCCGCATTGACGATGAGATCAAGCATGGGTGTTCCACGGTGGCGTACTGACAATATCCTGCACCCGCCGCGGTCGGGCTCATTTGACCACGATCAATACGGATCGACAGTGCCGCCGCCATGGAGGCCTGCGACGGGCGCATTGCCGGGCTGGGGCGTCGCTGTCGACGTCATTCTGGCGAGGTGGTCAGCCGATCCGCTGCAATTGCCCGGTCGGCGGCGCCAGAGTGCGATATATTCACGACTGCACACCGCGGATTTACCCTGGCATCCGCCCTACGGCGATGACGATGATGGAAAACAGCCCGATCCCCGTCGATCTCGATCATCTGCGACGCAGTTGCGGATCTTGCGCGCTTCATGAGCTGTGCCTGCCGGTCGGCATCGATGCGGAAGACCTGGAAAGGCTCGATGCCACCGTACGCGACAAGCGCGCGCTCGATCGCGGCAAGACGCTGTTCCGGCAGGGTGAATCATTCCATGCGCTCTACGTCGTGCGTTCGGGTTCGCTGAAGAGTTTTGTGGAAAGCCCCGGTGGCGATCTGCAGGTGCTCGGATTCCATCTGCCGGGAGAAATCGTGGGTATCGACGGTCTGACCAGCGATCATCACATGTGCAGTGTCGAAGCGCTCGAGCGTTCGAGCATCTGCGAGCTGCCCTACGCGCAGTTGCAGCACGTCACCGGCGCGGTGCCGGCACTGCATCGCCAGCTGATGCGGGTGGTCAGTCGCGAGATGGTGGCCGAACACGGACATCTGGTGATGATGGGCCGGCAGCAGGCGCAGGAGCGGTTGGCGATCTTCCTGCACGGTCTGGCCGATCGCTACGCGCGGTTGTCGCGTGATTCGTCGACGCTGACGCTGTCGATGTCACGCTACGACATCGCCAACTATCTGGGTCTGGTGATGGAGACGGTCAGCCGGCTGTTCAGCCGGATGGAGGCGGCCGGCATTCTCGCGGTGAACCGCAAGGCCGTGCGGATATTGCGTCCCGACCTGCTTGCGGAGCTGTGTGGTCAATCCGGCACGCCGTACACCGATCACGCGGACTGAGTGACACCCGGCAGTCCACCTCGCCGTCGGTCACCGCGATAGTCGAGCTGCGGGGAGTATACGATTCCTTGCCCTCACGTCCGGCGCCATGCCGCCAGGTGAGCCCGATGTCGGGTTGCCGGTGCGGAACGACTGCAGCAGAACGAAAAAGGCCACCTGGTAAGGGCGGCCTAAGTCGTTGCTTTTCTTGGTCGGGGAGACAGGATTCGAACCTGCGACTTCTACGTCCCGAACGTAGCGCTCTACCAGGCTGAGCTACACCCCGTGGGAAGCCGCGTATCTTAATCGCCGGGCGGGGGCTTGGCAACAGGTTCGATGCATCGGCTTCGCGATCCGGCTGCGGATGGTCCATGCCGTTCTGCTAATCTTGACGGCTGCCGTCGCGCGGTCTGCCGTCAGACGGAATGTCCCCCATCGTCAGTAGAGGATTCCATGGCGCTTACCCCGGCCCGCACCATGCCCGGCGTGCTCGAGCTGTTGCCGCTCGACCAGATCGCGTTCCAGCGCATGCTCGACACGATCCGCCGCAATTACGAGCGCTTCGGCTTCCTGCCGATCGAGACGCCGGTGATCGAATATTCCGACGTGTTGCTGACCAAGACCGGTGGCGAGACCGAGCGACAGGTATATTTCGTGCAGTCGACCGGTGCCTTGAATGCCAGCACGGTCGATGAGGGTATGCCTGAACTGGCCCTGCGTTTCGACCTCACCGTGCCGCTGGCGCGCTATGTCGCCGAGCACGAGCGCGAGCTCAGTTTCCCGTTCCGCCGTTACCAGATGCAACGCGTCTATCGCGGCGAGCGCGCCCAGCGCGGGCGCTTTCGCGAGTTCTACCAGTGCGACATCGACGTGATCGGCAAGGACGCGCTGTCGGTGCGTTACGACGCCGAGATTCCGGCAGTGATCTACAGCGTGTTCCGCGCGCTCGCGATCGGCCCGTTCACCATTCATCTCAACAACCGCAAGTTGATGCGCGGTTATTTCGAGAGCCTGGGCATCGTCGACAGCGAACAGCAGATGCTGGTGCTGCGCGAGGTCGACAAGCTGGACAAGCGCGGCGCCGATTATGTGCGCGACGCGCTGACCGGCGAGGCATTCGGCCTCTCCGCCGAAGTGGCGGCGAAGATCCTGGCCTTCGTGCAGGTGCGCTCGACCTCGCTGCAGGATGCGCTGGAAAAGCTCGATGCCCTCGGTCAGGGCCCGGAAGCGATGGAGCAGGGGCGCGCCGAGTTGAAGGAGGTGCTGCGGTTGATCCATGCCTTCGGCGTACCGGAAACCCACTACGCGCTGAACCTGTCGATCGCGCGCGGCCTGGACTACTACACCGGCACCGTCTACGAGACCACGCTCAACGAGCACCCGCAGATCGGCTCGATCTGCTCGGGCGGGCGCTACGAGAACCTGGCCAGCCAGTACACCCGATCGCAGCTGCCCGGTGTGGGCATCTCGATCGGCCTCACCCGGCTCTACTGGCAGTTGCGCGATGCCGGCTTGATCAACACCGCGGCCAGCACGGTCGACGTGCTGGTGACGCAGATGGATGAGGCGCAGCTGCCGGCCTATCTGGCGCTGGCCGGCGAGCTGCGCCATGCCGGCATCGCCACCGAGGTGGTGCTGGAAGGCGGCAAGCTGGGCAAGCAGTTCAAGTACGCCGATCGTGCAGGCATCCGCTTCGTCATCGTGCTGGGCGAGGACGAACTGGCCAAGGGCGTGGTGACGGTGAAGGACCTGCGCCGCGAAGACCAGTTCGAAGTGCCGCGGAGCGAATTGATCAAGACATTGCGCGTGGAGCTGGAGCAGGCCGCCGTGATGGGCTGAGTGTTGCCACGGCCCGGCGGAACACACCACGCAATTCCATCGAATGAGGCAACAGTGAGCACAACCGACAACATCGTTCTCGACGGCAACAGCCTTACCCGCACCCAACTGGTCGCGGTCGCATGCCACGGCCGGAAGGTTTCGCTGGCCCCGGCCGGGCTCGCGCGCGTGCAGCGCACCGCCGATTTCCTGGCCGAAAAGGTCAGCTGTGGCGAACCGACCTATGGCGTCACCACCGGCTTCGGCAGCAATGCCGACAAGCTGCTCGGCGCGCATCGCCTGCGCGACGAATTGCCGGGGGGGAATCCGCATGCACCCGAAGGCACGCTGCTGGAGGAACTGCAGCACAACCTGATCATCACCCACGCGGTCTGCGTGGGTAAGCCATTCGGCGAGGACGTGGTGCGGGCGATGCTGCTGATCCGCATCAATACGCTGATGCGCGGTCACTCCGGTATCCGCGTCAGCACGCTGGAGGCGTTGACCGCGATGCTCAATGCCGGTGTGGTGCCCGTGGTACCGGAGAAGGGTTCGGTCGGTGCCAGCGGCGACCTGGCACCGCTGTCGCATCTGGCGATCGTGCTGCTCGGCGGCGGTGAGGCGTTCTACCGCGGCGAGCGGATGAGCGGCGCCGAGGCGCTGCAGCGCGCCGGCCTCGCGCCGATCCGGCTGTCGTTCAAGGAAGGCCTGGCGCTCAACAACGGTACCGCGCAGATGCTGGCGACCGGCGTGCTGGCGCTGGACCGGCTCGAGCAGTTGCTGGAGACCGCGGACCTGGCCGCGTCGATGACCCTGGACGCGTTTGCCGGGCGCAGCGGCGCGCTGCGGCCGGAGGTGCACGCGCTGCGTCCGCATCCGGGTCAGATCGAGACGGCCGCGCGCGTGCGCGAGCTGCTGGCCGGTTCCACCCTGCTGGATATTCCGTATCACCTCGTGCCGCGGTTCAAGCCGTGGTGCGCCGAAGCGTGGAGCGAGCCGGACGATCAGGCGCTCAGCTTCGATATCGGCTGGGACTGGGTGCCGGCCAACCAGCGGCACGGGCGCGAGGCGTTCTACAGCCGCTTCCTGCCGTTCAAGGGTGGCAAGAAGCACCAGCCGCAGGATGCCTACAGCCTGCGCTGCATGCCGCAGGTGCATGGCGCGGTGCGCGATGCCTGGGCGCAGGCCTGCCGGGTGTTCGATATCGAATTGAATTCGGTCACCGACAATCCGCTGATCTTTCCGGACAACGACGACGCGCAGTTCATCGAGGAGCAGGTGATCTCGGCCGGGCACTTCCACGGCATGCCGCTGGCGCTGGCGATGAGTTACGTGAAGGCGGCGATCCCGGTGCTGGCCTCGATCTCCGAGCGGCGCCTGAACAAGCTGGTCGATTCGGCCACGAACGACGGCCTGCCCGCCTTCCTGACCGGCAACGAGGACGGCACCGATTCCGGCTTCATGATCGTGCAGTACACCGCCGCGGCGCTGGTCAACGATCTGGCCACGCGGGCGCATCCGGCCAGCGTGTACTCGCTGCCGACCAGCGCGAATGCCGAGGACCATGTGTCGATGGGCGCCAACGAAGCGCGCCACGTGCTGGAGATGACCGAAGATCTCGGTCACGTGCTGGCACTGGAGCTGTACACCGCGGCGCAGGCACTGGATTACCGCCAGGCAATGCTGAATGCGGCGCGCCGCCTGGCCAGCCGCGGCGGCTGGCAGGCGCTGGCCGGCAAGATCGCCAATGCCCCGCGCGAGGACCACCCGCACTACGCGCAGTTCGTCGCCGAGTTGCAGCAACTCGCCGGCGCGCTGGCGGATGCGGACGATTTCCATGCCGGTGCCAAGGTGCGCGATGCCCATGCGATCCTGCGCCGGCACATCGGCTTCATGCACCGCGACCGCGCAATGGACGGTGACGTCGGCAAGGTGTGCGAGCTGGTAAGGCAGGACGCGTTCCGCCCGGCGGCATGATTTCTCCCAACAACGGAAACAAGAGCATGAGCCTGATCCAGACTCCGGTGTCGTACGGCGAACTGATCGACAAGATCACCATCCTCGAGATCAAGTCGCGCCGAATCACCGACGAGGCCAAGCTGGTCAACGTGCGCAACGAGCTGGATCTGCTCAAGGCCACCTGGGCGAACGACGGTGCCTCGCAGACCGACATCGGCAACGAGCGCGCGCGCCTGTTCGCGGTGAACGAACTGCTGTGGGACATCGAGGACAAGATCCGCCTGAAGGAGCGTGCGCAGGAGTTCGACCAGGAGTTCATCGAGCTGGCCCGCTCGGTGTATTTCCGCAACGACGAACGCGCGGCGTTCAAGCGCGAGATCAACCTCAAGCTGGGATCGCAGCTGGTCGAGGAAAAGTCGTACCAGGACTACCGACAGAAGTGACCGGTATTTGGGGGCGTAGGAGCGACTTCAGTCGCGATGCTCTTCAGATAAAGAGGCATCGCGACTGAAGTCGCTCCTACAGTACGCCCGTATCGCGCACGGCTGCTTCCAGGCGTTCGATCACGTCGTCCACGCCGATCAGGTCCATCACGCCCGGCTTCTCGATCTTGCTGCCCCAGGGAATCTCGCTGGCCGGTTTGCCCAGGTACTTGCGCGCGGCCTCGTCGTACTTGTCCACGCACCAGCGGCGATCGGAGTACGGGCCGGAGCGGTGCGGATTGCTCGCCGCGTGCAGGCCAAGTACCCGGGTGCCGACGGCGTTTGCCATGTGCATCGGGCCGGAGTCGGGCGTCAGCAGCAGCTGCGCGCGGCCGAGCAGGGCCAGCAGCTTCTTCAGCGTGTCCTTGCCGGTGAGGTCGAGGGGGCGTGATCTGCACGCTGCCAGGACGGCATCGGCCATGTCGCGTTCCAGGCCGGACGGGCCGCCGACCAGGGCCACGCGCCAGCCGCGCGCGGCGGCGTGGTCCATCGCCGCGGCATAGCGTTCCGCTCGCCAGTTGCGCAGTACGTGGCTGGACGTCGGGCTGACCAGCAGGGTCGGCGTGTCGCCCGGCAGCTGTGCGGCGGCCCAGGCCTGTGCCTCGTCGGGAATCGGGATATCCCAGCGCACCCGGGTCTGCTTCAACCCGAGCGGCTCGCAGAAGCTGCCGATCGCGTCCAGCACGTGTTCGCCGCTGCGCGCGGGAATGCGTTCGTTGACGACGAGCCCGTGCAGGTCCTTCGAGCGTGCCCGGTCGTAGCCGATCCGCCGCTGCGCACTGATGCCCAGGCTCAGCAGGTTCGAGCGCAGCGCCACCTGCATCTGCAGCAGCACATCGAACCGGCGGCCGCGCAGCAGCGTATGCACGGCCCGCATGCCGGACCAGCCCGCGGCTTTGTCGAACGTGACGAACTCCACGTCGGGCAAGTCGCCGACCAGCTTGCGTTCGAGCTTCCCGACAATCCAGGTCAGCGAGGACTGCGGCCACGCCTGTTGCAGGGTGCGCACCAGTGGCACCACATGGGTGATGTCGCCGATGGCGGAGGTGCGCAGCAGGCAGATCGAGGAAGCGGTGGTCATCGGGCTTGGGGTCATGAGGCCTGGGTTAGAATCGTGACGGGAATCACCGGGCATGATGATGCAGGAACGGATGCACAGGGACACCATCGGCGCGATTCTGTTCGACGCCGCGGCGTCGCCACAAGTCGGGCATGACTGGTTTGCTCCGGAATACTGGCGCGAACGCGATGCATTGCGCACGCAGGCCGGTGGCCGCGGCGGCGTGGCGATCGTGCTGACCCCGGTCGGTGAATGTGTGTTGCGTCACTATCGCCGCGGCGGGCTGGTGGCTTCGCTGATGGGCGATCGCTATCTGTGGCTGGGTGCCAGCCGTACGCGCCCCTTCAGGGAATTCCGGCTGCTGGCCGAGATCGCCCGGCTGGGCCTGCCCGGGCCGCTCGTGGTGGCGGCACGCTACTGTCGGCACGGGCTGGTCTACAGCGCCGACTTGATCACCCGCCGCATCGCCGCCGCGCAGACCTTGGCCGAGTGCCTGGCCGCACGGCAGCTGGACGAGGAGCTGGCCGAAAAAGTGGGCGCCCTGGTTGCCCGCTTCCATCGAGCCGGCATCTGGCATGCCGATCTGAATGCCCACAACGTGCTGGTGGCGCCGGACGGCCTGTACCTGATCGATTTCGATCGTGGCCGCCTGCGTGCGCCCGGTGTGGCATGGCAGCAGTCCAACCTGCGGCGACTGCGCCGCTCGTTGCTCAAGCTCGGCGCCGCCGGTGAGGGCGAGGCGGCTTTCGAGGCCACGATCTGGCAACCGCTGCTGCATCGCTACGGGCGTACCCTTGTCTCATGAACTGGCATCTGCATTTCCTGGGCGTGGGCGCCGCGCATGCGGTGGCACTGGGCTCGTCGGCGGTGGTGCTGGAGCGCGACGGTGAGCCGCTGCTGCTGATCGATTGCGGCCCCGACACGCTCGATCGCCATCTGGCTGCCTATGGCCGGCTGCCGCACGCGCTTTACATCACGCACACCCACATGGATCACGTGGCGGGACTTGAGCAGTTGTTCTTCAAGCTGTGGTTCGACCCGCAGCTGCGTGGCAGCACCCGCCTGTTTGCTCACGCGGGGTTGATCCCCTGGCTGCAGTCACGGGTAGCTGACTATCCCGGCGCGCTGGCCGAGGGCGGGGTGAATTTCTGGGAAGCCTTCCGGCTGGTGCCGTGCACGCGCGGCTTCTGGCTGGACGGGCTGTGGTTCGACGTATTCGCCACGCGCCATCATGTGCCCGGTACCTCGTATGGCCTGGCACTGGATGGCAGCTTCGTCTACACCGGCGATACCCGGCCGATTCCCGAGGAGCTGGCGTCTCATGCCGGTGGTGGGGAGCTGATCGCGCACGATTGCGGCCTGGTCGGCAATCCATCGCATACCGGGATCGACGATATCGAGCGCGAGTATTCCGCTGCGCTGCGCAGCCAGTTGCTGCTCTACCACTACGGCAGCGCAGCGGATGGTGTCGCACTGGCTGCGCGCGGCTATCGCGTCGCCGGCAAGAGCGAACGTATTGCACTTCCCATTCCGGCGACACCGCGACCTGGCGCCGGTTGAGTCAGCTGTCCATTCGCTTGCCTGTATGCGGGCTGGCAGTTATCCTTCCGCTTCTTTGTCGGGCTGCGATCGCCTGACAAAGGGGGTTTCACCCATGCGGAGAGGTGTCCGAGTGGTTGAAGGAGCACGCCTGGAAAGTGTGTATAGGGTAAAACCTATCGCGGGTTCGAATCCCGCTCTCTCCGCCAGTGAGTGAAACCGTACGAGTGCAGGCTTGGGTTCGACAAATTCGTCTGGAACGAATTTGGACAGCCGCAGGCTGGCCCCTCGCGGAGCGAGGGGTGAGGCCCAGGAGGGGCTGAGCAATCCCGCTCTCTCCGCCAATTTCTGAAAATTGCGACAGCTTCAGGCTGGCGCAACAGCAAAACCAGCAAGCGATGCATCGCTTGACGTCTATGGTGGCCCCGTCGGTCCCCCCGCGACGATAGTTCGCAAACTCCGCCAGGTCCGGAAGGAAGCAACGGTAGCGAATGATTCGGGTGCCGGGGTGTGGCTGGCGGGGCCGCCGCCTTTTCGGGTCCCCGAGGTGGCGTTTTCAGAAACCTCTTGCTTCGATGACGAAGTGCATCGCGGCTGAAGCCGCTCCTACCGGAAGCCAGCTCGACTTGGCACAATGGCCATTCGCCCCAAGGTAGTCAGGCATGTCTTATCAGGTACTCGCACGCAAGTGGCGCCCGCGCAAGTTCGCCGAGCTGGTCGGGCAGGAGCACGTGGTCCGTGCGCTGACCAATGCGCTGGACACCGGGCGCATGCACCACGCCTACCTGTTCACCGGCACCCGCGGGGTGGGCAAGACCACGATCGCGCGCATCTTCGCCAAGTCGTTGAACTGCGAGCGCGGGCAATCGGCCGATCCGTGCGGGGAGTGTTCGGTCTGTACCGCGGTGGACGAGGGGCGCTTCGTCGACCTGCTGGAAATCGATGCGGCCAGCAACACCGGCGTGGACGACGTGCGCGAGGTGATCGAGAACGCGCAGTACGCGCCATCGCGCGGCCGTTTCAAGGTGTACCTGGTTGACGAGGTGCACATGCTGTCCAAGAACGCGTTCAACGCGTTGCTGAAGACGCTGGAAGAGCCGCCGCCGCACGTGAAATTCCTGCTCGCCACCACCGACCCGCAGAAGCTGCCGGTGACGGTGCTGTCGCGCTGCCTCAAGTTCAATCTGAAGCGGTTGCTGCCGGAACAGATCTCCGGCCAGATGCGGCATATCCTCGGCGCCGAAAACATTGCCTACGAGGACGCCGCCATCGCCGAACTGGCGCGCGCCGCCGACGGCTCGCTGCGCGACGGTCTGTCGTTGCTCGACCAGGCGATTGCCTACGGCGGTGGCGCGCTGCAGGCGGACGACGTGCGCACCATGCTGGGCAGCGTGGCCCGCGGGCAGGTGCTGGGCGTGCTCGATGCGCTGGCGGCCGGCGACGGCGAGCGGCTGCTGGCCGAATGCACCCGGATCGCCTCGTATTCGCCGGACTTCGGCGGTGTGCTGGACGATCTGGCCAGCGTGCTGCACCGGCTGCAGCTGATCCAGCTGATTCCCGGTTACCGGCCGGACGAAGGCGGCGACGACGATCATGCGCTGGCCAGCCTGGCCGAGCGGATCACGCCGGAAGACGTGCAGCTGTATTACCAGATCGCCACCTCGGGTCGACGCGATCTGGCGTTGGCGCCGGATGCCCGTACCGGTTTCGAGATGGCGCTGCTGCGCATGCTGGCGTTCCGGCCCGGCGATGGCGCTCCGGCGGCACGGGCGGAGCGCCCGGTGGGCGCAAGTCCGCCGCCGAAAACACCCTCGGCGCCGCGTGCCGTCCCCCGCGGCGATCGAGGCCGAACAACTGAAGGATGCCGCACCCGTCCGCCCCGTGGCCCCCGCGACCGCTGCCCCGGTCGCGGCCACCGTTTCCGCTCCCGTCGCGCGGGATGCCAATGGTCTGCCGGACTGGGATGCCCTGATCGAGCGCGCCGGGCTGCGCGGCCCGTTCGGCTTGCTGGCGCAGAATGCGGTATTGCGCGAACGCGATGGCCAGACCCTCGTGCTCGCGCTGCAGCCGGCGCACATGAGCCTGGCCGTGGAGCCAATGGTCAGCCAGATGGAAGAGCGCATCAGCCAGGCGCTCGGTGAGCGTATCCGGCTGCGCTTCACCGGACACAGCCAGGGCGCAGCGGCGGAAACGCCGGCGGCGCGCGCCGCGCAGGCGCGCGATACGGCGCAGGCGGCGGCCGAGCAGGCGATCGAGGACGATCCACTGGTTCAGTCGATGAAGCGCGATTTTGGCGCGCGCGTCGTACCGCAATCGATCAAACCCTTTGACAGTGAATCCGGAGCCATGTGATGAGAGGACAGATTGGTCAGCTGATGCAGCAAGCCCAGCGCATGCAGGAAGACATGAAGCGCGCGCAGGAAGAGATCGCCAGACAGGAAGTCACCGGTAGCGCCGGTGGCGGTCTGGTAAGCGTGGTGATGACCGGTGCCCACGAGGTGCGGCGGGTGCAGATCGATCGGCAGACGTTCGCCGATGATCCGGAGATGGCCGAGGACCTGGTTGCTGCGGCGATCAACGACGCGGTGAACAAGGTCGCCGAACTGAGCAAGGACAAGCTCGGTGGCGTTACTGCGGGGATGAACCTGCCGGCCGGCTTCAAGATGCCATTCTGAAGGCAGGAGTGAGTGGAGAGGAGTGAGAAGAGAGAAGGCATCAATCTGCCGCTCTTTGCTTTTCTCTCACTCATCACTCCTCTTCACTCACTTCTCGAATCGCCCATGACCTCATCCTCTTCCTCCTCGCCGATCTGATCGAAGCACTGCGCTGCCTGCCCGGTGTGGGTGGCAAGAGTGCGCAGCGTATGGCCTTCCATTTGCTGGAACGCGAACGCGAACGGGGTCTGAAGCTGGCGGCGGTGCTGGAACAGGCGATGCAGCGGATCGGTCATTGCAGCCAGTGCCGCAACTTCAGCGAGGAACCGCTGTGCGCGCTGTGCGCCAGCAGCAGTCGTGATCGCCAGGTGCTGTGCGTAGTCGAATCGCCGACCGACCTGGCGGCGATCGAACAGGCCACCGGTTATCGCGGTCAGTATTTCGTGCTGATGGGGCGGCTGTCGCCGCTGGACGGGCTGGGACCGGAGGAGCTGGGGCTGGCGCAGCTGACCCAGCGTCTGGGCGAAGGCGAGATCACGGAGCTGATCATCGCGACGAACCCCACCGTCGAAGGCGAGGCCACGGCGCATTACCTGGCTCAGCTGGCCCGCGCCGGTGGTGTGCGGCCGACCCGGCTGGCCCACGGCGTCCCGCTCGGCGGCGAACTGGAATACGTCGACCGCGGCACGCTGGCGCACGCGTTCGGCAGCCGCCAATTGCTGGATTGACCCACCACAGGAGCGAGGGCATGAGCGACACCATCTTCAGCAAGATCATCCGCCGCGAGATCCCGGCCGACATTGTCTACGAGAATGACGAGGTGCTTGCCTTCCGCGATCTGAATCCGCAGGCGCCGGTGCATGTGCTGTTTGTTCCGAAGCGGGCACTGCCCACCCTCAACGATGCCACCGACGCCGATGCGGTGCTGCTGGGCCGGCTGCTGCTGGCGACGGCCGAGTACGCGAAGCAGGAGGGCTTTGCCGAGCAGGGCTATCGCACCGTGATCAACTGCAACGAGGATGGCGGGCAGACCGTGTTTCACCTGCATGTGCACCTGCTGGCCGGGCGCCGCCTGCACTGGCCGCCAGGCTGACCCGACGATCCGTTCGGGGCGCATGAAAAAGCCGGCGTGAAGCCGGCGTTTTCATGTGCGATCAACCCTTCGGTGGCGGCGGTGGCGGACGCACCACGATCACTCGCGGACGACCCCAGTATGGGGAGTAACCCCATGGTCCATAGCCGTAGTAGCCCGGGCCGAAACCCGGGCCCCAGAAGGGATCGTAGAAACCGGGCGGGTAGTCGACCCTGACTGGTCGTGTCGGCCACAGGTAGACCACGTCGGCCTCGACGCGGGGATAGGCGTAGTCGTATTCCCCTACCTTCTGCGACACCGTGCCATGCAGCGTTCCGGTCACCGTCAGCTCGCGTCCGCGGGTGAAGACTTCCGGATCATAGAAACCGGCGCGGCAGGCCACGAAACGACCATCGGTCTCCCCGGACGTGCCCACCCGGGGCCGCGCCTGACTGTCCAGCGGTCGCGCCAGAATGTAGAAACAGGTCTGCTGCTGGCCCGGTTCGGTCTTGATGATTTCGCCGCCCCAGCGCACATGCGTGCCGCCGGCGCCGCCCTGCTGCGCACTGGTGGTGGAGACGTCGGTATAAGTGCCTTCCAGCGGCTTGGGTATCGTCGCGCATCCGCCCAGCAAGGCCAGGGCGGTGGCTAGGGTGAGCGGGCGGTACAGGGCATGCATGGCATATCTCCATCAGGGGCGATGGCATGCGCCATCGAGTCGGTTCTCATTTGACCACGTTGACGGCCCGAAAATCCCGCACGGCCCGTTGAAATGCACGCAGCGATTCAGGCGGTGGTTCGTCGTGGGCGTAGCGCAGTTCCAGGTAGCTGTTCATCAACATCACCAGTTCATCGCGTTGATCGGGCAGCGCACGGGCAGCACGGCTCAGGTAATGCTGCGGGCCTTCCGCCGAACGGCGCAAGATGCCTCGGCGCGCCAGTTTTCGTTCCAGCTGGCGTAGCGTGCTGCGCAACGGATCGCGTGGCTGCCGCCGCATCAATGCCCACGCCAGCCCGATCACGATGAACAGCACGCTGCCGCCCGCCAGCAGCACACCCAAGGTCGCCGTTTCGGCATCGCGAATGCCGAACGGCGTCAGCAGGCCGCGCTGACGCAACGCGTCGAAACCGATAACGCCCTGATCCCACCATCGGTTGACAATATCCCAGCGATTGCGAAAACCCTGCAACCAGTCATTGCGATACCAGCCCAACTGATCCCCCGCGGCGGCCGCAGCTCCCAGCGTGACGCGTTCGGGGCGCACGGCGCCGGTGGGATCCACCCTGATCCATCCACGCCCGGCCAGCCACACTTCGCTCCACGCATGGGCGTCGGAATTGCGCACCAGCAGGTAATTGCCGAGCTTGTTCCAGTAGCCGCCCTGATAACCGGTGACCACCCGCGCGGGAATGCCGGCGGCACGCATCAGGACGGTGAACGCCGATGAATAGTGTTCGCAGAAACCCTCATGGGTGTCGAACAGGAAATCGTCCACCGCATCGCGGCCCAGCGGCGCCGGCGCCAGGGTGTAGCGAAAGCCACCGTCGTGGAACAGGGTCAGTGCGGCCCGCACGATCGCGGCATCGTCGCTGCCATAACGCTGTCGCCATTGCGTGGCCAGCGCGCGCGTACGCGGATTGAAATTCGCCGGCAATCGGAGGCCGAGGCGCCGTGCGCGTTCGTCCAGCGTGGGCTGCAGCCGGTAACGCAGTGCCGAGCTCAACCGGTACTCGCGCTGATCGTTCACTGGCCTGTCGGCGAGGACCTCGCGATCGCGTTGCAGGCTGGCCTGTTCCGGCGCGGCCAGCGGCACGTCCAGCGTCGGCAGCATGCGCTGGTGGGTCGGCTGCAGGCTGATCCGGTAATGGATCGAGCTGGCGACCTCGATCGGATCGGGCGGCTGTATCGGGGCAGGGATGTGACGCCAGCTGCGACCGTCGTAATTCCACATCACGTAGGCGCGGAAATAGCGCAGGTCGGGCGCCGGTGGTGGGCCGTCGAACATCGCCCGCATTGCCGGCCGGTCGTCGGTGAGCAGCTCGGTGAAGTTGCCCGGTGTCATGCTGTCGCTGAGGCCGGAGCGGGCCTGATCCGGTGAGGGCGCGCCCCACAGTGGCGAGCTCAGTCGCGGTACCAGCAGGAAGGCCAGCAGGGCCAGCGGCAAGGCGGCCGCCGACAGGGCCAGCGCGGGCAGCAGCATGCGCGGTCCGCTGACCGGCAACTGGCCGGGTTCCAGGGCGCGCAGGGTGGCGAGCGCCGGCAGCAAGGCGCAGGCGACGACGACGGTGGCGACCAGTCCCTGGTCGAACAACAGCGCGGTCATCAGCGCAAAACAGGCGAAGCTGACGCCGACACGGACATCGCGAACCGTCTCGGTTTCCAGCAGCTTCAGGACCAGCAGGCCGACCGCCAGTGCCGTGCCCGGTGCACGTCCGAAAATGCTGCCGTAGTGGACGATCACCGCCAGGGTCAGCAAGGCCAGCAGGGGCAGCTTCAGCCAGCGCGGTACTCGACCGGACTGCCCGCGTCGTTGCCACCAGCGCCATCCCAGCGTGAGCGCCAACGCCATGTCGAGCCACCAGGGCAGGTGCGGTGCATGCAGGCCGAGTACCAGGGCCATGGTCAGGCTCAGCAGATCGAATGCGCGCGTGTCGATCGGCAGGTCAGCTGGCTTGCGCCGTCGTGCCGGCGTCATGGCAGCTGTGCCAGGGCGTTCATGCAGCGGGCGTAATGCAGCGGGCCGCTGCCGCTACCGATCTCGTTGCCGGGCAGCCATAGGCTGTAGTTGCTGCGCTGGGCCTGTGCCTCGTTCAGCCAGCGGGCAAGCCGGGCGATGCGCGCCTCGTTGTCCATGCCGCGCAGCTGGCGCCAGTCCAGTTGCCAATGCGGATGGCTTTGCGGCTGCTCGAAATCCTTCACCATCAGGTTGTCGTGGCGAGCGCTGGCTTTCCACGCGATATGCCGCTGTGGATCGCCGGCACGATAGTCGCGCAGTGAGGCCAGCTCATCGCCGCGATGCAGGCGCATGTGACGCGCGTCGGCGGCCGGTGCACTAGGCGATGGTCCGGCGGCTTCCGGCCGTGGCCATACCAGCACTGCCTGATCAGGATGCAGCCAGCTCCATGCCCGGAACATACCCAATGGCCAGGTGCTCCACAGGCGCAGGCGCGGCAGCGGCTGCCAGCCGCGATCCGTGGTGGCCAGTGCCAACCTTGCGTGCGTCGTGGTGTGGCCATCAAGGGCGAACGCGTGGGAGGCGCTGCCCAGATCGAGGCGGATGGCATCGCGCGGCCGGCTGGAATCGAGCGCGAGGATCAACTCGATCGGCTGGCCGGCGACGGCGTGGCCCGCGCGGATGTGGCTCAGGCGCAAGCCGTCGAGACTGCGAAAAGCCACCAGCATGCTGGCCGCGCTCGCCGCGCCGAGCAGGCAGGTGAGCAGCAGCGCGGCGTTGTTGGCGTAATTGAGTGAGCCGACCAGCATCACCAGCAGCAGCACGGAGAAGCCGATGCCGAAGCCGGTCGGCACGATGTATATGCGTCGTCGATGCAGTTCGATCGGCAGGCTTTCGGGGCGCCGGTAGCGGGTGAGCGCCGGCAGTCGACGCTCGGCCTGGCGTTGCAGGCGTTGCAGCATGCCGTGCATCAATCCACCGCCACCTCGGCCAGCAGCTGGCGCGCCAGCATGTCGCTGCTGGCGCCTCGTGCCGGCAGCAGACGGTGGGCAGCCAACGGCAGGAACAACGCCTGGATGTCCTCCGGCAGCACATGGCTGCGACCGCTGAGCAGTGCCCATGCGCGTGCGGCGCCGAGCAGGGCCAGGCCGGCACGTGGCGACAGGCCCACGCGGATATCGGCGTGGCGGCGGCTGGCGGCGAGCAGGGCTTGCAGGTAATCGAGCAGGGCGCTGCTGGCCGTGATCGTTTGGGCTTGGCGGTGCAACGCGATCAACGCGGCACCGTCGAGCTGTGGAGTCAGCTGGGCTAGCAGGTCGCGGCGGTCGCTGCCGGTGAGCAGGGCGCGCTCGGCGCTGGTGTCGGGATAATCCAGCGACAGCCGCAGCATGAAGCGATCCAGTTGCGAATCCGGCAACGGGAATGTGCCGTTGAGATCCAGCGGATTCTGGGTGGCGACGACAAAGAACGGCTTCGCCAGCGCATGGGTCTGGCCGTCCACAGTGACCTGATCCTCCGCCATCGCTTCAAGCAGGGCACTCTGCGTCTTCGGACTGGCGCGATTGATTTCATCGGCCAGCAGCAGGCCGGTGAAGATCGGCCCCGGGTGGAAGCGGAACTGTCCGGTCTCGCGCTCGTACACGCTGACCCCGATGATGTCCGAGGGCAGCAGGTCGCTGGTGAACTGCACGCGCTGGAATTCCAGCGCGAAGGTGGCGGCCAGTGCGTGCGCCAGGGTGGTCTTGCCCACGCCGGGCACGTCTTCCAGCAACAGATGACCGCCGGCGATCAGGCACGTGAATGCCAGCTTCACCTGGCGTGGCTTGCCCAGCAGCACCCGGTTGACCTGGGCCATGGCGGCGTCGAGTCGCTGCTGCAAAGGCTCGTCGTGTGATTGGGTGATGGCGGACATGGGCTCTTCTTGGGTGGTTCGATGGAGGAGGGACTTCAGGCATGTGCGGTCGCCAGTGTAGCGGCGGCTGCCTTGTCCCGGGCCCGACAGCTTCCTATGGCAATTCGACGCCCGCCTCGCGCAGCAGCCGTGCCAGGGCGATCAACGGCAAGCCGATCAGGGCGCTGGGATCACGGTTGTCGATGGATTCGAACAGGCTGATGCCAAGCCCTTCGCACTTGAAGCTGCCCGCGCAATCGAGTGGTTGCTCGCGTTCGACATAACGGGCGATTTCCGCTGCGGCCAGCTCGCGAAATCGCACGCGGGTGTGATCGACGTGGACGTGTCGCTGGCCGGTGCGGGTATCGAACAGACACAGCGCGGTATGGAAGTGCACCTCGCGACCCGAGCAGGCAGCGAGCTGTGCGCGGGCGCGCTCGGCTGTGCCGGGCTTGTCGAGGATGAGGCCGTCGAACTCGGCGACCTGGTCGGAGCCGATCACCAGCGCATCGCGTCGCCCGCGAGCTGCGCCCTCGGCCTTGGCCACGGCCAGCCGCCATGCGCGCTTTGCCGGGGATTCATCGGTTCGAGGCGATTCATCCGTGCCCGGGGCGGATTGTTCGAACTCCGCGAGCAGTCGGCGCAAGAGCTCGGCCCGATAGCGCGAAGTGGAGCCGAGCACGATGGGCGGGGCTGCGGGATGGGTCGGGGTCATGTGTCCGATTCGCGCCGGATGTGCTCGCGCATCGCGCTGTTCAGATCGCTCTGGGCCTGGGTGAGCGCCTGCAGCAGGGGTTGCAGCCGGTCGCGGGTGCTTCGCATCGAGGCGGCGGCCTCATCCAGTTCACGCTGGCTGGCCCGTGGCGATCGGTCGCGGATCCACAGGCGCTGCTGCAGCAAGGCGCGCAGCCCACCTTCGATGGCGTGTCGTGCCTCCTGTTCGCTGGCGGCGGGCAGGTCCGGATTCAGCGACATCACCGCGTGGGCCTGCTGCAAACCCGACCGGCAGGTCTTCAGATCCGTCTCCAGCCGGTCGGCCAGGTCCAGCAGGGTTTTCAGGCTGCTGCCGCGTCGGGCCTGGCGTCGGCGCAACAGCAGGGCCACGCCAGCCAGGACAATCAACAGGGCGAGGAACGCGGCCAGGCCGAGCGTCAGATAGGAATTCAAGGGCAGCGGCTCAGGCGGCAGGGGGATTCAGTCTGCCGCATTGGGCCCGGATCAGGCAAAATAGGTGGGTCACGAGGCTGATTTTCATGGCTGCGCTATCCTGCCGGTTGACTTCAGGTCGCTTCAAACCTAATATTTCTCGATTATGTCCGTGACACTGCCAGAGTCCGTGGACGCTTGGCGCATGGTCTCGGCGCGGCGTTCGTTCGTGGGAACGCTACCCATCGCGACCCTGCCACGCCTGTGCGAGGTGTTGGCAAGTGCGGATGGAGAGGTGAAGTTCGAGCTGGATTTCGGGCGCGACAACCTCGGTATCAGTTATGTCGATGTGCGTGCGCAAGCCTCGTTGACGCTGGTCTGTCAGCGCACGCTGGAACCGTTTGTCCTGCCGGTCACGCTGGATACGCGGCTCGGCCTGATCAAGCAGGAGCGCGATGAGGCCGGTTTGCCGCCTGATTGCGAGCCGCTGCTGGTGGCCGAGGATGGCCGGCTGAAGCCGGCGGATGTGATTGAAGACGAATTGCTGTTGGCGCTGCCGCTGGTTCCGGTCAATCCGGACAGCAGTTTGCCCGACGAAGTGACAGGTCACGACCCGGACGAGGATCTTGCCGGCGAAGGGCGCTCCGAAAATCCGTTTGCGGTGTTGCGCGAACTGAAGAAGTAACCACCGACCCGGGTCAGTGATCCTGGTCATCTCGATTTCAGATCATTCAGTTTCAGTTGGAGAAATGCCATGGCAGTTGCCAAGAGCCGCCGTACCCCGTCCACCCGCGGCATGCGTCGTTCGCACGACGCGCTGAAGACCGTGCAGCTGTCCACCGATCCGACCAGCGGCGAGGTGCATCTGCGCCACCACGTCACCAAGGATGGCTACTATCGCGGCAAGAAAGTGATCGAGACCAAGGGTGCGGTGTCGGTCGAGGATTGATCGGTTCGACGGAATCCCGCGGGGTTCCCGATGTACGATCATGCGAGACGGCGCGGCGACGCGCCGTTTTGCGTTGACGGGTACCGCGACGTAACGTTGCGGCATCGCGCCGACGCCGACTTGATGTTCGACCTCTGTTTTCGCTGATGGATAGCTGAATGGCCCAGATCTACGCCCGCATCATCGCCACCGGCAGTGCGCTGCCCGAACGTGTCGTAACCAATGCCGATCTGGAAAAGATCGTCGATACCAGTGACGAGTGGATCCGCACCCGCACCGGGATCCGCCAGCGGCATATCGCCGCCGATGGCGAGACCACCGGCGATCTTGCCCTCCAGGCTGCGAAGAATGCCCTGGAAGCGGCCGGCGTCAAGGCGTCCGAACTCGATCTGATCATCCTGGGCACGACCACCCCGGACATCATCTTTCCGTCCACCGCCTGCCTCGTGCAGCACCGTCTCGGTGCGAACGGCTGCGCGGCCTTCGACGTGAATGCAGCCTGCTCGGGCTTCGTCTACGCGTTGGGTATTGCCGACAAGTTCATACGCAGCGGACAGTCGAAGAAGGTGCTGGTGATCGGCGCCGAGACATTGACCCGGATGGTCGACTGGACCGAGCGCGAAAGCTGCGTGCTGTTCGGTGATGGTGCCGGCGCGGTAGTGCTGGAGGCTTCCAGCGAGCCGGGCATCTATGCCACCTGCCTGCATGCCGACGGCGGCTACAAGCACCTGTTGTACAACCCGGTCGGTGTCTCGGTCGGTTTCAAGGATGAGCCCAACCATGGCGTACGAATCAACATGGCCGGACGGGAAGTGTTCAAGGTCGCGGTGAAAACGCTCGACTCGCTGGTGGGCGAGACCCTGCTGGCGGCCGACATGCAGGAGTCGGATATCGACTGGCTGATTCCGCATCAGGCCAATCTGCGCATCATCGAGGCCACCGCCAAGCGACTGAAGATGTCGATGGATCGCGTCATCGTGACGGTCGACAAGCACGCCAACACGTCGTCCGGCTCGGTGCCGCTGGCGCTCGATCTGGCAGTGCGTTCGGGCAAGGTGCAACGCGGTCAGAACCTGCTGCTGGAAGCGTTCGGCGGCGGCTTCACCTGGGCCTCGGCATTGCTGCGTTATTGAGATCCGCCTGCCGGCCCCGAATGCTTCCGACGATGCCGCCCCCGGGCGGCATCGCGTTTTCCAGCCAACGGAATATGGAATACAGCTGCGTATGGGCGGGGATGCTGGCACCATGGCGGCTTTAGTCGATGGAGTCCGCGTATCCATGAGTTCAACTTCTGCTTCGCTCGCTTTCGTTTTCCCCGGTCAGGGCTCGCAGTCGGTCGGCATGCTGGCCGAACTGGCTGCCGCGCATGCCGAAGTCGGGGCGACGTTCGAAGAGGCTTCGCAAGGCGCCGGACTCGATTTGTGGGCGCTGAGTTCGCTGGGGCCGGAAGATCAGCTCAACCGTACCGAAAACACCCAGCCGGCGCTGCTGGCGGCCAGCGTGGCGGTGTGGCGCGTATGGCAAAAGCTGGGCGGTGCGCAGCCGGCGCAGCTGTCCGGACACAGTCTGGGCGAATACAGCGCGCTGGTCTGTGCCGGTGCGCTGTCACTTCATGATGCGGCAGCACTGGTGGCCGAGCGTGGTCGGCTGATGCAGGCCGCTGTCCCGGCCGGGGTGGGCGCGATGGCGGCGATCCTCGGAGGAGACGATGCCCAGATTGCCGCCGTGTGCGAGGAAGTGGCGCAAGGGCAGGTGGTCTCGCCGGCCAATTTCAATTCCCCCGGCCAGTTGGTGATTGCCGGTCACGCGCAGGCGGTGGATCGGGCACTGGCGAGGCTTGCCGAATTGGGCGTGAAGAAGGCCATCCGCCTGGCCGTTTCGGTGCCCTCGCATTGCGCCTTGATGCGCGAGGCGGCGGATCGGCTGGGCGAGCGGATGGCCTCGCTGGACTGGCGGCTGCCGTCGATCCCGGTGCTGCAGAATGCCGAGGCGCGTACTTACGGCGGTCTCGACGATATCCGCGGCGCGCTGCAGCGACAGTTGTATCTGCCGGTGCGCTGGACCCAATGCGTGCAGTCGTTGGCCGCTGGGGGCGCCACCCGCATCGCCGAGTGTGGTCCGGGCAAGGTGCTGAGCGGCCTGGTCAAGCGTATCGACAGGAGTCTCGAGGCGCGCGCCATCGGTACGCCGGTCGAACTGGACGCCGTCTGTGCCGAATGGGCGTGAGCCGGCCGTTCGTTTCTGGATCCGACGTCCGCATTCTCTGATTTCCCCGATTCCCGAAGGAACCACTACAGATGAGCAACCCACTGCAAGGTGAAATCGCGCTGGTCACGGGCGCCAGTCGCGGCATAGGTGCGGCGATTGCCGATGAGCTGGCGGCGATGGGCGCCACCGTGATCGGCACGGCGACCAGTGAAACCGGTGCCGCCGCGATCGGCGAACGGCTGGCAGCGCAGGGCGGTCATGGCCGTGTGCTGGATGTCACTGACAGCGCGGCGGTCGACGCGCTGATCGACGCTGTCGCAAAACAGTTCGGCGCGATCTCGATCCTGATCAACAACGCCGGCATCACCCGCGATCAGCTGCTGATGCGCATGCGCGAAGAGGACTGGAACATCATCCTCGACACCAACCTGAGCTCGGTCTACCGCACTTCGAAGGCGGTGATGCGCGGGATGATGAAGGCGCGCAAGGGCCGCATCATCTCGATCGCTTCGGTGATCGGGCTGACCGGCAATCCCGGGCAGTCCAACTATGCCGCGGCCAAGGCCGGCGTCATCGCCTTCTCCAAGTCGCTGGCGCGCGAGATCGGATCCCGCGGGATCACCGTCAACGTGGTGGCGCCGGGCTTCATCGACACCGACATGACCCGCGCGCTGCCGGAGGAATCGAAGCAGGCGCTACTGGGGCAGATCGCGCTGGGTCGGCTCGGCGAGGTTGCCGATATCGCCAAGGCGGTGGGATTCCTGGCTTCCCCGGCCGCGGCCTACATCACCGGCGAGACCCTGCACGTCAACGGTGGCATGTACATGCCGTAACGCTTGTGCAGGTAGTTGTCGCCAGCGGACTCGTTTTAGGCGACAATTGCGCTTTCGCGCCGGGTTGCCGGGACCTTGTCCTGGTATCACCGGCGAATCGTGGCGGCCTCGCGGTTTAGCCACTACAATGCCGCCGGCCTTTTGCAGGCATCCCGCCGGCACAGACAAACATTTACTCCTTGAGAGGTATGGGCAACATGAGCACCATCGAAGAGCGCGTGAAGAAAATCGTCATCGAGCAGTTGGGCGTGAAAGAGGATGAAGTCACGGCGAACGCTTCGTTCGTGGACGATCTTGGCGCAGATTCGCTGGACACGGTGGAACTGGTGATGGCGCTCGAGGAAGAGTTCGAGACCGAGATTCCCGATGAGGATGCAGAGAAGATCACCACCGTTCAGCAGGCTGTTGACTATATCAAGGCCCATTCCAAGGATTGATCGGTACGGTATGGATTGATCCTGGCTTGATGGTTTCGGGCTCGGTTGATTCAAGATTGATCGCGACATGTCGCATTGGCAGGCCTCGCGCTGGCCAGCCGTTTCATGTGGCGATATCGAACGCTGCGCCTTCTTGGCGCAGTTTTCGTTTCTGCATTTTGTAACGTCCGACCCCGTATGGTGTACGGGGTGTGTCCCTGCCGATTGGGATGACGTATTTGCGATCCGCGTCGCGAAAGCAGCCGCCGACGACGGATTTACGGAATCACGAAGGAAGACAGCATGAGCAAGCGTCGAGTAGTAGTCACCGGCATGGGTATCATTTCGCCGGTCGGCAACGACATCGCCACCGCCTGGGAGCGTGTTCTCAAGGGTGAGAGCGGTATCGGGCCGGTCACCCATTTCGATACCTCCGCCTATTCCACGCGCATTGCCGGCCAGGTCAGCGGCTTCGAGCCATCGCAATGGATGCCGCTCAAGGACGTCAAGAAGATGGATCCGTTCATCCATTACGGCGTCGCGGCGGGCACGCAGGCCCTGCGTGATTCCGGGCTGGAAGTGACCGAGGCGAATGCGCCGCGTATCGGCGTGGCGGTCGGCGCCGGCATCGGCGGGCTGTACACGATCGAAGCCACCACGCTCGAGCTGGCGGCGAAGGGGCCGCGTCGGGTCTCGCCGTTCTACGTGCCAAGCTCGATCATCAACATGGTATCGGGTCAGTTGTCGATCATGTTCGGCCTGAAGGGGCCGAACATCGCCTGCGTCACCGCCTGCACCACGGCCACCCACAACATCGGTCTGGCCGCGCGGATGATCCAGTACGGCGATGCCGATGCGATGATCGCCGGTGGCACCGAGTTCGCCACCACCGGCACCGCGATGGCCGGGTTCTGTTCGGCCAAGGCGATGTCCACCCGCAACGATGACCCGACCCGGGCCAGCCGGCCATGGGACAAGGATCGCGACGGCTTCGTGCTGTCCGATGGCGCCGGGGTGCTGATGCTGGAAGAGTACGAGCACGCCAAGGCGCGCGGTGCGCGGATCTACGCCGAGCTGGCGGGCTTCGGCATGAGCGGCGACGCGTTCCACATGACCGCACCGAGCGAGGGTGGCGAAGGCGCGGCGCGTTGCATGCAGAGCACGCTGGACGATGCCCGCATCGCTCCGACCGAGGTGCAATACGTCAACGCCCACGGTACCTCGACCCCGCTCGGCGACCTGGGTGAGGTGATGGCCGCGAAGAAGGTCTTCGGCGACCATGCCTACAAGCTGGCGATGAGCTCGACCAAGTCGACCACCGGGCATCTGCTGGGTGCGGCCGGCGGCGTCGAGGCGATCTTCACGATCCTGGCACTGCGCGATCAGGTGCTGCCGCCGACGATCAACCTGGATGAGCCGAGCGAAGGCTGCGATCTGGACTTCGTGGCGAACACGGCGCGCGAGGCGAAGCTCGACGTGGCGATTTCCAACTCGTTCGGATTCGGCGGCACCAACGGCACATTGGCATTCCGTCGCGTCTGAGCGTGACCTGCCATCGCCGTGTCCTGAGCGGCCGGCGCGACTTGCTCGCGCCGGCCGGCGCATTTCCGGAACGCTATCCGTGCCTGCTGGAAAGCGTGGTGCGCGGTACCGCGCAGTCGCGCTACGACATCCTGTTCGCGTTCCCGGGCGATCGACTCACCTTGCATGGCGATGGCCAGCTGGAGGACGCTTCGGGGCGGTTGCCCGGGGGGCGCTTTCTCGATGCGCTGGATGCCGCCTGGCAGGCCGGGCGATTGCCGCCGGCCGATGACGAGCTGCCGTTCCATGGTGGCTGGGTGCTGCTGCTGGCTTACGAGCTGGCCGGCGAAATCGAACCGACGCTGAAGTTGTCGGCACCCTCCGTGTTGCCGGTGGCGTTGGCCGTGCGCTGCCCGGCCGCGGTGATCGTCGACCACGCACGCGACTGCACGATCCTGGTCGCCGAAGCGGGCCACGAGCACCTGCTGGAGGCGCTGGAAGCCGATCTTGCCGCACCGCTGCAGATTCCCGCGCTGGCCGCTCCGGTCGCGTGGGAGGAGGACGTGCCGGAACTCTTTCTGGATGGCGTGGCGCGCATCCACGAGCATCTTCATGCCGGTGACATCTTCCAGGTGAACCTGTCGCGGGCCTGGCGCGCACGCTATGCGCAGTCACCCATGCCGGCATCACTGTACGCGCTGCTGCGCCGTGCCAATCCGGCGCCATTTGCCGGCCTGCTGCAGCAACCGGGGTGGTCGGTGGTGAGCTCCTCGCCGGAGCGACTGGTCGAGGTACGCCGGGGGCTGGCACAGACCCGGCCGATCGCCGGCACCCGCCCGCGCCTGCCCGGCGATGACGAGCTGGCGCGCATCCGCGAATTGAGCGCACACCCGAAGGAGCGCGCCGAGCATGTGATGCTGATCGACCTGGAGCGCAATGATCTCGGCCGGGTCTGCGTGCCGGGCACGGTCGAGGTCGACGAGCTGATGGCGGTGGAGAGTTACGCCCATGTTCATCACATCGTCTCCAATGTGAGGGGGCGCCTGCGTGCCGGAGTGACGCCAGGTGAAGTGATCGCGGCGACCTTTCCCGGCGGCACCATCACCGGCTGCCCCAAGGTGCGTTGCATGGAAATCATCGCCGCGCTGGAACATGCACCGCGTGGTGCCTACACCGGCGCACTGGGCTATCTGGATCGCAACGGTGACCTCGACTTGAACATCCTGATCCGTACCCTGACCCTGGCCGACCATGAAGTCAGCCTGCGCGCCGGCGCCGGCATCGTTGCCGACTCGGTGGCCGAGAGCGAGCTCGATGAAACCCGCGCCAAGGCCCGCGGCCTGCTGCGTGCGCTCGGAGTGCCGGACTGATGACCGCGCGCATGCTGGTCAACGGCGAGCCGGCCGAACAGATATCGGCGCTGGATCGTGGCCTGGCGTATGGCGATGGCCTGTTCGAGAGCATCCGGCTGGTCGGGGCGGTGGCGCCGTTGTGGTCACGCCACATGCAGCGGCTCGGCGAGGGCTGCGAACGCCTGCGTTTGCCGGTGCCCGATACGGCGCAGTTGTGGCGCGAGGCGCTGCAGGTGACGCACGGCATGCCGCAATCGGTGCTGCGCATCACCATCACCCGCGGCGTGGGCGAGCGTGGCTACGCCGCGCCCGCGACGATCCGGCCGACGCGGCTGGTCGCGGCATTCGCCCCGCCGCGCATCGCCGATGAGGCTCACAAGATCGGCGTGCACGTGAGGCTGTGCGACATCCGGCTGGCCGAGCAACCGCTGCTGGCCGGGATCAAGCACCTGAACCGGCTGGAGCAGGTGCTGGCGCGGGCGGAATGGACTGACCCGGCGATCGCCGAGGGCCTGCTGCGCGATAGCCACGACCGGGTGATTTCGGCGACCATGGCCAACCTGTTTGCGCTGATCGATGGCGTGCTGCTGACACCGGCAGTGGACCGTTGCGGCGTGGCCGGGGTGGCACGTGCCGAAGTGCTCTCGACCTGTGCGCAGGCGAAGGTCGGCGAGTTGTCCCTGGATGCCTTGCTGAGCGCCACGGAAGTCTTTCTCAGTTCGAGCGTACGCGGCATCTTGCCGGTACAGTCGGTGGCCGGGCGGCTCTATGAGCCGGGTGCGCTGACCCGGCAACTGCAGCAACACTGGCGCAATCTGGGATTTTCGATGGAGCAGGGTGGATGAACAACGAACCGATGCGTGGGCGGGTTCTGCCGCGCTTGCTGCTGCTGATCGTGCTGCTGGCGGTGGTCGGTGCGCTGCTCTACGGGTGGAATGATTTCAATCGTTTCAGCAGCGCTCCGCTGAACGTGACCGCGCAGGGCGACAGCCTCGACATCAGCCGCGGCAGCAGCTTCAAGGACATCGTCGCCGAACTGCGCCAGCGCAATCTGAGCGCGGCCAGCCCGCTGTACTGGCGGTTGCTGGCCGAGCAGATGCGTGTGGCCGGCAAGCTGCACGCGGGCGAGTACGCACTCGCGCCGGGCCTCACACCACGCCAGCTGCTCGCCAACATGGCAGCGGGCAAGGTGCTGCAGCATGATTTCACGATCGTCGACGGCTGGACCTTCAGCGAGTTGCGCCAGGCTTTGGCCAGGGCCGAGAAGTTGCGGCACGACAGCGCCGGGCTCGACGATGCCGCGATCATGCAGAAGATCGGTGCCGGCGGCGAGGCACCGGAGGGGCGTTTCCTGCCGGAGACTTACGCGTATGTGAGGGGTGACAGCGACCTGGATATCCTCAAGCGCGCGCATGGCGCGATGGCCAGGACGCTGGCTGCGCTGTGGCCGGAGCGCGCCCCTGACCTGCCGCTGGCCACGCCGTACGATGCGCTGATCCTGGCATCGATCGTCGAGAAGGAAACCGGCCGGGCCGATGAGCGTGCGCAGATCGCTGGAGTATTCGTGCGGCGATTGCGTGATCACATGCTGCTGCAGACCGATCCCAGCGTGATCTACGGCATGGGTGCGAGCTACGCCGGCAATATCCACAAGAGCGACCTCACCACCGACACGCCCTTCAACACCTACACCCGTGCCGGCCTGCCGCCCACACCGATTGCGCTGCCGGGCAAGCCGGCGCTGCAGGCGGCGCTGCACCCGGCGCCCGGCGACGCACTCTATTTCGTCGCCCGTGGCGATGGCGGGCATGTGTTTGCCAGTACGCTGGCGGAACACAACCGCAACGTCGACTGCTATCAGCGGAAGCGTTGCCGATGATCACCGGGCAAGGCAAATTCATCAGTCTCGAAGGCGGCGAAGGTGCCGGCAAGAGCACCTTGCTGGCCGGCCTGCGCGACTACCTCGAACAGCACGGCATCGCCCTGGTGCAGACCCGCGAACCAGGCGGCAGCGGCGTGGGCGAGGCGGTGCGTGCGATCGTGCTCGATCCGGTGCAGCGCGGCCTGGCTGCCGAGACCGAGTTGCTGCTGATGTTCGCCTCGCGCGCGCAACTGGTGCGCGAGGTCATCGAGCCGGCCCTGCGCGCCGGGCAGTGGGTGCTGTGCGATCGCTACACCGATGCGAGCTATGCCTACCAGGGTGGTGGCCGCGGCCAGCCGATCGAGCGCATCGCGGAGCTGGAGCGCTGGGCTTGCGACGGGCTGAAGCCCGACCTGACCCTGCTGCTCGATCTGCCGGTGGCCACCGGTCGGGCACGTGCCGCCGGCCGCGGTGAGGCCGACCGCATCGAGACCGAGGCAGATGCGTTTTTCGAGCGCGTGCGGACGACCTATCGCGAACGTGCAGCGGCCGAACCGGAGCGGTTCCGGGTAATCGACGCCAGCCAGTCGCCGGCCGCCGTGTTGCAGGCCGCCACTCAGGCCCTGGCCACGCTGGTGGCGGAGTTGCGTCCATGAGCGGTTTACCCTGGCATGCCGAACATTGGGCACGGTTGCAGGCGCGGCGGCAACGCGACGCACTGGCGCATGCCCTGCTGCTGTGTGGCCCGGCGGGGCTGGGCAAGCGGGCATTCGCGCAGCGCTTCGTGCAGGGGTTGCTGTGCACCGAGCCGACCGAAGGCGACCCGTGCGGACATTGCCGCAGCTGCCTGCTGATTGCGGCGGGCACGCATCCGGACGTGCTTTCGTTGAGCTTCGGCCTGCGCAAGGATGGCGTGCAGCGCAGCGAGATCGTGGTCGACCAGATTCGCGAACTGTCGGCTCGGCTGGCGATGAGCAGCCAGTTCAGCGGCTGGCAGGTGGTCACCATCGATCCGGCGGATGCGATGAATCCGGCCGCGGCCAACGCGCTGCTGAAGACGCTGGAGGAGCCGGCGGCGCAGACCATGCTGATCCTGCTGGCCGACGCGCCATGGCGGTTGCCGCAGACCATCCGCAGCCGTTGCCAGCGAATTGAATTCCACTTGCCTGACTCCATCGTCGCGCTGGCCTGGTTACGAGCGGAGGGGGTACGTGATGCGGAGGCTGCGCTGGTTGCCGCCGGCGGCAATCCGGGACTGGCCCGCATCTGGGCGCAGCAGGGCGCGTTGGACCGGCGGCAGGAGGTACGCAAGGATCTGGCGGCACTCGCCGCGGGCCGCGGTCAGCCGCAGGAAGTGGTCAAGCGCTGGCTGGACAGCGAGCCGGCGCAACGGCTGTGGTTTGCTGCCCAGGCCGCCGCCGACGAAATCCGCGCGCGCGCGACCGAGACCGTCGGGCCATTGACCAGCGCGATGGACGTCGAGGCTCTAGGTCACTGGTACAACGCGGTCAACCGCACTCGCGAAAGCCTGCGCGGGCCGTTGCGCGGCGACCTGCTGCTGCTGGAACTGCTGGCGCAGTGGCGTTGATGGCCGTCAGCCCGCGGTGTGGCTTGCCAGTGTTTTCAGCGCAGACCCGTTTGTTGGTGGTGGCACCGCACCCGGATGACGAAACCATCGCGACCGGCCTGCTGATCCAGCAGGTGCGGGCGGCCGGTGGCGAGGTGCGGATCCTGCTGTTGACCGCCGGCGACAACAATCCATGGCCGCAACGCTGGCTGGAGCGGCGCTTGTGGATCGGTGCGGCGGATCGACAGCGTTGGGGGCGTCGCCGGCACGCCGAAATGCTGCAGGCTCTGGCGTGTCTTGGCGTACCGACGCAGTCGTTGCAACTGCTGGGCTGGCCGGATCTTGGCGTGACCGGGATGCTGTTGCGGTCAGGCAGCGACGCGGTGTCGACAGTTGCGGCGGCGATCGACCAGTTTCAGCCCAGCCTGCTGGCGATGCCCTCCCTGGATGATCGTCATCCCGATCACGGTTCGGCGCACGTGCTGGTGCGGTTGGCCCTGGCCGGACGGGCGACACGCCCGACATTGCTGGCGTATCTGGTGCACGGTCATGCCGCGGGCACCAGTCCCCTCGAAATCCACGGCACCGACGGGCAGTTGGTGAACAAGCGCGCGGCCCTGACGGCCCATCGCAGCCAGATGGCCCTGAGCGGCAAGCGCATGCACCGGCTGGCTGCTCGCCCCGAGCGCTATGTGCTGGTGTCGGAGACGGTGGGAGGATCCACCGCGAGCTTGCCCTGGCAGCCCTGGGCGTGGGTGCGGCCATGGTTGCGTCTGAGCGTGGTTGGCCCGACCGGAGCGCAGTCCTGGCGCTGGCGCGATGCACCACTGCAGCGCGATCGGTCGGGGCTGTTTCAGCTGTCGTCCCCGATGGCGGCGCCGGCCCGTCCGGGCTTTGCCAGGCTGGCCTTCACCCTGCCTTCGCTGTGGATATTCGACCACTGGGGTTGGTGCGCACTGCCCGGCTGCCCGCCGCCGCCCTGACACTAGCCTTGCATAGCCTGATTGACCGAGCTAGCTTGGGATGCGAGGGGAATACGATCACAGCACTACCCATCACCTTAATCCTGCCGCGTGCCTCACCCTTGGCTGGCGGTCGGACAGGTAAGATGGGTGCGCCGGATCAGGGCAGCCATGAAAGGTTTCATCCATCTGTCTGGTCTCGTGAATGCACAATCAGGGTCCACATTCGATGCAGGTCGATGCCGGGGCAGTGGCCGCATCCAGCGAAAGCTTCTATGCGGCGCTGTCGGAGATTGGCCAGCTGCTGGTGCGTTCGCTTGAGCCGCTGGAACTCTACGAGGCGATCATCGAGGTACTCGAACGGCGCATCGGAGCCTTGCTGGTCATGGTCGGCGAGGTGGATCACGCCACTGGCTGGTTTCGCCGGATCGCCCCGGCCGAAGTGCCTGCCGGCATGCAGGACATCTATCCGGAGCGCCTGCCGTTAGCTGTGGCGCAGCCGACGTTCTGGCAGGGCGTACCGCAACTGGAGTCGGACATCCGCCACGCGCCGGGCCTGGAGATGCATCGGCAGGCATATGTCCGGCATGGCGTGGTCTCCGTCGTCGCCGTACCCGTGATGAAATTCGGTGAGGTAAGCGCGGCGATGGTGATCCGCTCGTCTCACGCCAGCTTCTTTTCCACCCAGATGATCGAGTTGCTGCGACAGGCTGGCGCCAGCATCGGCCTGGGGCTCGAGGCACACGCGCAACGCCGCATGCTGCTGCGGGCGGTGCGCGAAGAGGCACGCCAGCGCCGGGCCTTGCGCCTGCTCAGCGAGATGATCAAGGTGGTCACGCGCAGCACCGATGAGCAGGTCCTGCTGGCCGATAGCTGTGACGTGGCCCATGATGCCGGCGGATACCGTTTCGCCTGGATCGGCCTGCTGGAGGACGATGACCCGGGTGTCCTGCGACTGCGCGCGCATGCTGGCCTGTCCGAAGCGGTCATCGCGGACCACCCATGCATCCTGGCTGAACCCGAACGTCGCGAGGACGCGGCCGTGATCGCCCTGTCGACCGGTCAGCCGAGCATCTGTCACCTGCCGACCGACGCGTCCCGGGACTGGCCCCTGAGTGACAGCATTCCCGACCTGCACGCGATACTCGCGCTGCCCTTGCGGGTGGATGGTGCCATCGTGGGTACCTTCGTCATCGGTGCGACCCAGTCCGAGTCGTTCACGCCGGTCGAGACCCAGGTGTTCCAGGAAATGGCGGTCGAGTTGGGGCTCGGCATGCAGATCCAGCGGGCGCGGGCCGCCCGACGCGTCGCCGAGCAGGACCTGCAATTCAATCTGGAGCACTTTCGTACCATCCTTTCCAACCAGCATGCCGGCCTGCTGGTGATCTCCGACGACGGGCTGGTGAGATTCGCCAATGAGGCATTCTGTGCCTTGTATGGCTTCACGCAATCGCCGGCGGATCTTGAAGGCTGCCCCGCGTCGACAGTCTATGCCCGGATCACCGCGGCTTACGAGAATCCCGATCGCGAGACCGCGCGGGTAAGTGCCATCGTGGCCAAAAACGAGCCGGTCAGGGGCGACGAAGTTTCCATCAAGGGCGGGCGGGTCTTCCTGCGTGATTTCACCCCGATCAGGATCAACGGAGTCCTGCAGGGGCGGATATGGCAGCAGCGCGACATCACCGAGCAGAAAATGCACGAGGCCCGGGTCGAACGACTGGCCTTCTACGATGTAGTCACCGGCCTGCCGAATCGACGCCTGCTGTTCGAGTTGCTGGGGCAGGCGCGTGAGCGGGCCGCCAGCGAGGGTTCGTTGCTGGCCATCGGCGTGCTCGATCTCGATCGGTTCAAGAGTGTCAACGACACGATCGGACATGGTGGCGGCGATCATGTGCTGGCCGAAGCCTCGGCGCGGATTCTGGGCATGTTGCGCGAAGCCGACGTGCTGGCCCGCTTTGGCGGCGACGAATTCGCGTTGCTGATCTACGGTCTCGACAGCCGCGAGCAGCTCGACGTGATCAGCCGCTGCATCCTGCAGGCCTTGCGCGCACCGTTCAACCTGATGGACGAGCAGCTCTATCTGTCCGCCAGCATCGGCTGGACCCTGTATCCGCTCGATGCCTCCGATTCCGAAGGCCTGGTGCGGCATGCCGATATGGCCATGTATGCCGCGAAGGAGGAGGGCAAGGATCGCGGCCTGCTGTACGAGCCGGCCATGGAGATGGAGCTGCAGCGGTTGCAGGCGATGCGCGAACGGATCGCCCAGGCTCTGCTGCGTTCCCATCTGCAGCTGGTATTCCAGCCGATCGTCTATATCGATGGCCTGGCCGGGTCACAAGGCGTGGCCGGCATGGAGGCGCTGCTGCGGCTGAATGACAGCGGCAAGGAATTGATCGAGCCCGCCAATTTCATGCACGTGCTGGACGACCCGCAACTGGCCCGTCCGATCGGTCGCTATGTGCTGGATGAGGCACTGAGGTACTGCCAGTCGTGGTTGCGGGAAGGGGTGTCGATTCCGGTCTCGATCAACATCAGTACCCGCCATCTGCTGCATCCGGCCTTCTTCAATGATATCGATGCGGTGCTGGAGACCTATCCCGACGTGATGGATGTGGGTTTCGGCATCGAGGTGACCGAAACCGGGCCCAGCATGGATCACGGGCGCGCCAAGATCGTGATCGAGGAATGCCGCCGGCGGGGTATCCGCGTCGGCCTCGACGATTTCGGGACGGGCTCGGCTTCGCTGAGCCACATCCAGCAGCTCGATATCGAGCACATAAAGCTCGACCAGAGCTTCGTGCGCGACATTCTCGATGACGAGCGCAACATGGCGATTGCAGCGGGTGTCATCACCACGGCGCGCATGCTGGCCAAGATGGTCATTGCCGAAGGCGTCGAGACAGCGGAGCAGGGCGATCTGCTGGCCTCGCTGGGCTGTCACCAGCTGCAGGGATTCTCGATCTCGAGGCCGATGCCGGGCGAAGCGGTGCCGACGTGGGTGGCCAGCTGGGCGCCGCCGGCATCGTGGGGAAGCCTGGTCAACGAGCGACAGTCGCTGCTGGCCGATCAGCCGGAGGGGCGTTGAGGTCGCTTCCGGCAGACAGGGGGAATGCAGCAACAGTGGTGCAGCTGACGTACAACATCTAAGATCAGCCTCAATGACCGGACGCTCAGGACGTCCGGCTGGAGCCCAGCATGAAACCCATGGCTGCCCGTCAGGGCATCATTTCACTGAAAATCAAGGACGCAGCCTCGCTGTACAACGCGTACATGCCGTTTCTCCGGCATGGCGGGCTGTTCGCGGCGACGGCACAATCCTATGCGCTGGGTGACGAGGTGGTGCTGCTGGTGACCCTTGCCGAGGAGACCGAGCGGCTGTCGGTGGTCGGCAAGGTGGTCTGGATCAGCCCGGTCGGTGCGCAGGGCAACCGTACCGCCGGCATCGGCATCCATTTCAACGAGTCCAGTGACGCCGAGGCGGCGCGCAGCCGGATCGAGAATATCCTGGCTGGCACGCTGACCTCCGAGCGCGCTACCCACACCATGTGACGTCGCGGCCGCACTGGTCGCAAATACATCGGATTTATTCCGTCTGCCTGCGACATCGGATACGTCGTCAAGGCTTGTTGTACCCCTGCGCACTGATACAATAGCGGGATTCGCGAACTCATCTCGCGGAACATCGGGTGCTTGCGGCTTCAGCCGACCAAGCATGGTCGAGCGGTCCATGGCCGCACAGGCCTGCCCGAATCGAAATCGCCGGATCGTGAGTTGGTGGGACTGAAGTCCTCACGGTCACTGATGCGCCTGACGGCGCGGAGGTACGTTGCATCGTGCTTGCCGAATATTGGCCTGTTCTGTTGTTCATCGGCGTTGCCAGCGGCCTCGGCCTGGTATTGCTGGCAGTCGGCCTGCTGGCCGGTCCTCGCCGCCCCGAGGCTGAGAAACTGGCACCTTACGAGTGCGGCTTCGAGGCATTCGAGGACGCCCGCATGCGCTTTGATGTGCGCTATTACCTGCTCGCCATCCTGTTCATCATCTTCGACCTGGAAATCGCCTTCCTGTTTCCATGGGCGGTGGTGTTCCAGCAGATCGGGCTGATCGCGCTGATCGAGATGGGGCTGTTCCTGCTGCTGCTGGTGATCGGTTTTGCCTACGTGTGGAAGAAGGGAGCGCTGGAATGGGAGTGATCGATTCCGTCAGCCGGGTGATGCACAACCCGGAGCCGTTGAACGTTGTCGACGACATCCTGCGCCCGGCCGGCGACAACCCGGTGGTCCAGCGCGGTTTCGCCACGGCACGCATGGATGAGCTGATGAACTGGGCGCGTACCGGTTCGATGTGGCCGATGACGTTCGGTCTGGCCTGTTGCGCGGTGGAAATGATGCATGCCGGCGCGGCGCGCCTGGATCTGGACCGCTACGGCGTGATCTTCCGGCCGAGCCCGCGCCAGTCCGACGTGATGATCGTGGCCGGAACCCTGGTCAACAAGATGGCGCCGGCCCTGCGCAAGGTCTACGACCAGATGCCCGAGCCGAAGTGGGTCATCTCGATGGGCAGCTGCGCCAACGGCGGTGGCTATTACCACTATTCCTATTCGGTGGTGCGCGGATGCGACCGCATCGTGCCGGTCGACATCTACGTGCCGGGCTGCCCGCCCACGGCCGAAGCGTTGATCCACGGCATCCTGCAGTTGCAGAAGAAAATCCGCCGTACCAGCACCATCGCGCGTTCGTGAGGCACTGAAATGTCCGATACATCTGCGACCTCGCTGGCCGAGCACCTCGCTGCGCGATTCGGCGACACGCTGACCATCAGTACGGAACGCAACGAGATCACCGCCGAACTGGCCGCCGCCGATCTGATTGCGGTGGCCACGGCCCTGCGCGACGAGCCGGCATTCCGGTTCAGCGAGCTGATCGACCTGTGCGGCATCGACTATCTGGGCTATGGCCAGGCCGAGTGGGACACCGAGACCGTTTCGGGAACCGGCTTTTCGCGGGGCGTCGAGGGCCAGGCACAGGGACGCTTCAACTGGGCCGAGCGCCCGCGTGGCATCAACCAGCCGCGCCGCTTTGCGGTGGTGATTCAGCTGCTTTCGATCGCGCACAACCGTCGCCTGCGCCTGCGCGTGTTCTGCGAGGACGACAGCCTGCCGATGGTGCCGTCACTGACCCTGGTATGGCCGGGCGTGAACTGGTTCGAGCGCGAGGCATTCGATCTCTACGGCGTCCTCTTCGATGGACACCCCGATCTGCGTCGCATCCTCACCGATTATGGTTTCGTCGGTCACCCGTTCCGCAAGGACTTCCCGCTGATCGGCAATGTCGAGGTGCGCTACGACCCCGAACAGAAGCGCGTGATCTACGAACCGGTGTCGATCGAGCCGCGCGTGCTGGTACCGCGCACCATCCGCAACGACGCCGACCTGATGCAGGCCAGGGCCGAAGCCGCCGACCACTGGCGGGAGAATTGAGCATGCAGGAAATCCGCAACTACACGATGAACTTCGGCCCGCAGCATCCGGCCGCGCACGGCGTGCTGCGTCTGGTGATGGAGATGGATGGAGAGACCATCGTTCGCGCCGATCCGCATGTGGGCCTGCTGCACCGGGGTACCGAGAAGCTGGCCGAATCCAAGCCGTTCAACCAGTCGATCGGCTACATGGACCGGCTCGATTACGTCTCGATGATGTGCAATGAGCACGCTTACGTGCGTGCCATCGAGAACCTGCTGGGGATCGAGGCACCGGAACGTGCGCAGTACATCCGCACCATGTTCGACGAGATCACCCGGATCCTGAACCACCTGATGTGGATCGGCTCCAATGCGCTCGATCTGGGTGCGATGGCGGTGTTCCTGTATGCGTTCCGTGAGCGCGAAGAGCTGATGGACGTCTATGAGGCCGTATCGGGCGCGCGCATGCACGCCACGTACTACCGCCCCGGCGGCGTCTATCGTGACCTGCCGGCACAGATGTCGCAGTATCGCGAGTCGCCCTGGCACAAGGGTAATGACCTCAAGCGCATCAACAGCTGGCGCGAAGGCTCGATGCTGGATTACCTCGAAGCCTTCACCGCCGACTTTCCGTCGAAGGTCGATGAGTACGAGGACCTGCTCACGAACAACCGCATCTGGAAGCAGCGCACGGTCGGTATTGGCGTGATTTCGCCGGAGCTGGCCCAGCAATGGGGCATGACTGGCGTGATGCTGCGCGGCTCGGGCGTCGAATGGGATTTGCGCAAGAAGCAGCCGTACGCGAAATACGCCGAGATGGATTTCGACATCCCGGTGGGCGTCGGTGGCGACTGCTACGACCGATACCTGTGTCGCGTGGAAGAAATGCGCCAATCGAACCGGATCATCCGCCAGTGCGTGCAATGGCTGCGGGCGAACCCCGGTCCGGTGATGGTGCAGAACTTCAAGGTGGCGCCGCCGTCGCGGGTCGAGATGAAGGAGGACATGGAAGCCATGATCCATCACTTCAAGCTGTTCACCGAAGGCTATTGCGTCCCTGCCGGCGAGACCTACGCCGCGGTCGAGGCGCCAAAAGGCGAGTTCGGCTGCTACCTGGTTTCCGACGGCGCCAACAAGCCGTTTCGCGCGCATCTGCGTGCTCCGGGCTTCGCCCATCTGTCTTCCATGGACACCATCGTGCGCGGCCACATGCTAGCCGACGTGGTGGCCATGATCGGAACCTATGACCTCGTGTTCGGCGAAGTGGATCGCTGAGCCGGCACGACGGAGAAACGCATGAAAGCCACCGGACATTTCGAGCAGGTCAGGAACGTCGATCCGCTCGTCGTACTCACCGAGCACACCCGCCATCACATCGATGAATGGGTGGCCAAGTTCCCGCCGGACCGCAAGCGTTCGGCGGTGATCCAGGGCCTGTTTGTCGCGCAGGAGCAGAACCAGGGCTTTCTCACCGACGAGCTGATTACCGCAGTAGCGAAATATCTCGACCTGCCATCGGTGTGGGCGTACGAGGTGGCCAGCTTCTACTCGATGCTGGAAACCAAGCCGGTCGGCCGCAACAACGTGGCGATCTGCACCAACATCTCGTGCTGGCTCAACGGCGCCGAAGACCTCGTGCGCCACTGCGAGAAGAAGCTGGGCATCAAGCTCGGCGAGAGCACTTCGGACGGCCGCGTGTACCTCAAGCAGGAAGAGGAGTGCATCGCCGCCTGTGTCTACGCGCCGGCGGCCACGGTCAACGGGCATTACCACGAGCATCTCACCACCGAGAAGCTCGACGAAATTCTGGACGGGTTGGAGTAATGGAGAGCCTGCCTGTGATTTCCCAGCAGCCCGCGTTGCTTCGCAACCCTTCGGGCCGAGCCTGTATGCACGCAGGTCGGCGTCATCACTCAGTCGTGTATCGACATACACTTCTTCGCTCTTCCTTGTCCTGCGCACATACATCTCCCGGCGCGGACTACTGTGAAATCACAGGCAGGCTCTAATGGCAGTCGGACCCGCACCCCAGGAACACCAGGTCGTCTACACCACGCTGCATTTCGACAAGCCGTGGGCGATGGCGAGCTATGAGCAGGTGGACGGTTACAAGGCCTGGCGCAAGATCCTTGCCGAGAAGCCCGACCCCGCGTCGTTGATCGACGAAGTGAAGAAGAGCAGCCTGCGCGGCCGCGGTGGCGCGGGCTTTCCGACCGGCCTGAAGTGGTCGTTCATGCCCAAGGGCGACATGCAGAAGTACATCCTGTGCAACTCGGACGAGTCCGAGCCGGGCACGGCGAAGGATCGTGACATCCTGCGCTACAACCCGCATGCGGTGATCGAGGGGCTGGCGATCGCCTGCTACTGCACCGGCTCCACCGTGGCGTACAACTACCTGCGCGGCGAGTTTCATCACGAGCCGTACGAGCACTTCGAGGAAGCGCTGAAGGAGGCCTATGCGGCCGGCCTGCTGGGCAAGAACGTGCAGGGTACGGGCATCGACGTGGATATCCACGCCGCGCTGGGCGCGGGCGCATACATCTGCGGCGAGGAGACCGCAATGATGGAGTCGCTGGAAGGCAAGAAGGGCCAGCCGCGCTTCAAGCCGCCGTTTCCGGCCAACTTCGGTCTGTACGGCAAGCCGACCACGATCAACAACACGGAAACCTATGCGTCGGTCCCGGCGATCATCCGCAACGGGTCGGACTGGTTCCTCAATCTGGGCAAGCCGAACAATGGCGGTCCGAAGATTTTCTCGGTGTCCGGCCACGTCAACAAGCCGGGCAATTTCGAGGTCCGGCTGGGCACTTCCTTCAAGGATCTGCTGGCCATGGCCGGTGGCGTGCGCAACGGCCACCAGCTCAAGGCAGTGATCCCCGGCGGCTCCTCGATGAAGGTGTTGCCGGCCGACGTGATGCTCGAGAGCACGATGGATTACGACTGCCTGCAGAAGGCCGGTTCCGGCCTCGGTTCCGGCGCCGTCGTCGTGATGGACGAGACCACCTGCATGGTCAGGGTCTGCCACCGCATCTCGCGTTTCTACATGGCCGAGTCCTGTGGCCAGTGCACGCCATGCCGCGAGGGCACGGGCTGGATGTATCGCGTGCTCACGCGCATTGTCGAAGGCAAGGGCACCCAGGACGACCTGCATCGCCTGAAGGCCGTGGCCGGTCAGATCGAGGGTCATACCATCTGCGCGTTCGGCGAAGCGGCCGCATGGCCGGTACAGGGATTCCTGGCGCGTTTCTGGAACGAATTCGAATACTTTGTGGAACACGGCCGCTCGATGACCGAAGACCAGTTTGCGAAATCCACCCGGGAGGTCGCCGCATGAATGCGCAACCGACTACCCAGGCATCTGACCTGCTCAACATCGAGGTCGACGGCAAGCCCACGCAGATCCGCAAGGGCGCCATGATCATCGAGGCCGCCGACGCGATCGGCGTCGCGATCCCCCGTTTCTGCTACCACCGCAAGCTGCCGATCGCCGCAAACTGCCGCATGTGCCTGGTCGATGTGGAGATGGGCGGCAAGCTGATGCCGAAGCCGCAGCCGGCCTGTGCCACGCCGGTGGCCGAGGGCATGAAGGTGATGACGCGCTCGGACAAGGCGCTGAAGTTCCAGAAGGACGTGATGGAGTTCCTGCTGATCAACCATCCGCTGGATTGCCCGATCTGCGATCAGGGTGGCGAATGCGAGCTGCAGGACGTGGCGCTGGGCTACGGCCGCAGCGTGTCGCGCTATACCGATCGCAAGCGCACGGTGGCCGACGAAAACCTCGGCCCGCTGGTGGCCACCGAGATGACCCGCTGCATCCAGTGCACGCGTTGCGTGCGCTTCACCAGCGAGATCGCCGGCACCTACGAGCTCGGCGGCATGAGCCGTGGCGAGAACCTGCAGATCGGTACTTACATCGGCAAGACGGTCGAGACCGAATTGTCCGGCAACATCATCGACGTCTGCCCGGTGGGCGCGCTGACCAACAAGCCGTTCCAGTTCAAGGCGCGCGCGTGGGAGCTGATCGCCAAGCCGTCGATCGGGTACCACGATGCGCTCGGTTCCAACCTGTGGCTGCACACGCGCCGCGGTGAGGTACTGCGCACGGTGCCGCGCGACAACGAGGCGGTGAACGAGTGCTGGCTGTCCGATCGCGATCGCTACAGCCATCAGGGCCTGTATGCCGACGACCGCATCAGCGCACCGGAAGTCAAACGCAACGGACAATGGCAGGCGACCAGCTGGGAAGATGCGCTGCAGTTTGCCGGCGAGGCGTTGAAGAAGGTGCCGGGCAGCGACTTGGGCGTGCTGGTGCACCCGGCTACCTCGAACGAGGAGGGCGATCTGCTGATGCGGCTGGCCCGCGGGCTGGGCAGCGCCCACGTCGATCATCGCTTGCGCCAGCTCGACTTCGCCGACAACGCCATGGCGCAACCGTTTGCGCTGCCGGTGGCGGAAGTCGACCGGATCCGGGCGGCCCTGCTGGTCGGTTCGGACCTGCGTTACGAGATGCCGTTGCTGAATCATCGGGTGCATCAGGCGACCAAGCAGGGCGCTCGGGTGTACGCGGTCAACCCGGCGCATTTCGATTTCAACTACGCGCTGGCCGGTGAATCGATCGTGGCGCCACAGGCGATGGTCGATGCGTTGCTTGGTTTGGCCAGAGCAGCCGTCAGCGCGGGCGCCACGGCACCTGCGACGCTGGCCGAGGCGATCAACGCGGCGCAGGGCGATCAGGGTGACGCCGATGCGATTGCCGCGTTGAAGTCGGGCAAGGCGGTGGTGATCCTCGGCGAAGCGGCGGTAACCCATCCGCAGGCGTCATGGCTGCGGGCGATCGCCCGGTTCATCGCCGACGCCACCGACGCGGGTTACAACGAATTGCCGGTCGGTGCCAATGCGATAGGTCTGGCCCGCCTCGGCGTCGTGCCGGGCAATGGCGGGCTTGATGCGCAGGCGATGCTGGCCCAGCCACGCAAGAGCTATCTGCTGTATGGCGTCGAGCCGCCGCACGATTTCGCCGATGGTCAGGTAACGTTGAAGGCGTTGCGCGAGGCGGAGCAGGTGGTCGCGTTCAGCGCCTACGCCAGTGCCGCCCTGCGCGAGGTGGTCGACGTGATCCTGCCGATCGCGTTGCTGCCGGAGATCGATGCCACCCTGGTCAACGTGGATGGCCTGGCCCAGGGCGTCGGCGCAGGTGCCAAGGCGTCCGGGCAGACCCGGCCGGGCTGGAAAGTGCTGCGCGCGCTGGGTGGAGCGCTGCAGCTGGCCGGATTCGAATTCGACGATCTTGCTGGTCTGCGCGACGGCATCAGCGAGCGGGCGGTGGCGCCGCGCAGCGGTCTGGCCACGCGCCCGGCCGGTGGCGGCCTGACTCGTCTCGCCACCTGGCCGATCTATCGCGGCGATGCGGTGCTGCGGCGGGCCACGGCGCTGAACGCGCACCCGCTCAATCGCACCCCGGCGGTGCGCCTGAATGCGCTGGAGGCCCAGCGACTGGCGTTGGCTGACGGCGATCAGGTGCGCATCGACGATGTATGCCTGCCGCTGGTGGTCGACATCGCCGTGCCGGACGGTGCGGCCTGGATCGAAGCGGCCCAGGATCTCACTGCCGCGTTGCCGCCGTACGGCGCGTCCATCACCTTGAGCAAGGCTTAAAGCAGATGCTTGATCAACTCATCCATCAGCTCGTCGTGCCGGTCCTGTACATCCTGGCGATCGTGCTGCCGCTGGTCATCGCGGTGGCGATGTTCGTGTACTGGGAGCGCAAGGTCATCGGCTGGATGCACGTGCGCATGGGGCCGAACAAGATCGGTCCGTTCGGCGTGCTGCAGGCGTTTGCCGATGTGGTCAAGCTGCTGATCAAGGAAGTGATCCTGCCGACCAAGGCGAACCGCTTCCTTTATTTCACGGCACCGCTGTTGGCGTTGATTCCGGCGCTGGCGGCGTGGGCAGTGATCCCGTTCAGCAGCAGGATGGTGCTGTCCAATGCCAACGCGGGCGTGCTCTACCTGCTGGCGATGACCTCGCTGGGCGTGTACGGCATCATCATCGCCGGCTGGGCCTCCAACTCGCGCTACGCGCTTCTCGGTGCGATGCGCTCGGCGGCGCAGGTGATCTCCTACGAGCTTGCGATGGGCCTGTGCCTGGTCTGCGTGCTGGTGCTGGCCGGCAGCCTCAACCTCAGCAACATCGTCAATGCGCAGGCCGGCGGCAAGGGCCTGTTCGACTGGTTCTGGCTGCCGCTGCTGCCGGTGTTCGTGATCTATTTCATCTCCGGCGTGGCCGAGACCAATCGCGCACCGTTCGATGTGGCCGAGGGCGAGTCGGAGATCGTGGCCGGTTTTCACGTGGAATATTCCGGTTCCGCGTTCGCGATCTTCTTCCTGGCCGAATACGCCAACATGATCCTGGTCAGCTTTCTGGCATCGATCCTGTTCCTGGGCGGCTGGCTCAGCCCGCTGCAGGGCTGGATCCATGCCGATGCGCCGGGCTGGATCAACTGGATCTGGACGGGCGGCTTCATCTGGCTGTTCATCAAGGCGTTCGTGATGAGCTTCCTGTTCCTGTGGTTCCGCGCCACCTTCCCGCGTTACCGCTATGACCAGATCATGCGCCTGGGCTGGAAGGTGCTCATTCCGATCGCGATCGCCTGGGTGATGGTTGCCGGCTGCATGAAGTATTTCGGCTGGGTCAGCATCGGCGCAGGGGTATAAGCAATGAATTCGGTAACCCGCTATTTCAAGAGTCTGTTGCTGATCGAGCTGTTACAGGGCATGGGGCTGACCATGCGCTACATGTTCAAGCCGAAGTACACCGTGCGCTACCCGATGGAGCACATCCCCAAGTCGAACCGTTTCCGCGGCCTGCACGCGTTGCGCCGCTATGCGAACGGCGAGGAGCGCTGCATTGCGTGCAAGCTGTGCGAGGCGGTATGCCCGGCCCTGGCGATCACCATCGATTCGGCACCGCGCGAGTCGGACGGCCAGCGCCGCACCACGCGTTACGACATCGACCTGTTCAAGTGCATCTTCTGCGGTTTCTGCGAGGAGAGCTGCCCGGTGGATTCGATCGTCGAGACGTCGATCCATGAATACCATTTCGAGCACCGTGGCGAGAACGTGGTGAACAAGCAGCAACTGCTTGCCATCGGTGATCGCTTCGAGCAGCAGATCGCCGCTGACCGCGCGCAAGATGCGGCGTATCGCTGAGGCCCACGATGAATCCCCAACTGCTCCAACTCATCTGTTTCTACGCCTTTGGCTTCGTCACCGTGGCCGCCGCGCTATCGGTGATCACGCTGAAGAACACGGTGCACGCGGTGCTGGCGCTGGTGCTCACCTTCTTCAGTTCGGCCTGCCTGTGGATATTGCTCGACGCCGAGTTCCTTGCGCTGGCGCTGATCGTGGTCTACGTCGGCGCGGTGATGGTGCTGTTCCTGTTCGTGGTGATGATGCTCGACATCGACCAGGAGAAAATGCGCGAAGGCTTCGTGAAGTTCCTGCCGGTCGGCCTGATCGTGGCGCTGGTGATGCTGGCGGAGATGCTCGGCCTGATCGGCGTGCGCGCGATGCACGCCCAGCTCATGGGCGCCGACCCGGCCGCAGTCGCCGGGGTCTCCAACACCACATGGCTCGGCCTGGCGTTGTACACCCGTTTCCTGCTGCCATTCGAGATCGCCGCGCTGATCCTCACCGTGGGCGTGATCGCCGCGGTGGCGCTGACCCTGCGCGAGCGTGGCGACGCGCGCTACGAGTCGGCCAGCCAGCAGGTCAAGGTCAATCCGCGTGACCGCGTCCGCATCGTGAAGATGGCGGCTGTGCGCCACGATGGATCGACTTCTGCCGACGACAACGCCTCACAGGAGCCGCGCCCATGATTTCCCTCGCGCATTACATCGTGCTTGGCGCGGTGCTGTTCTGCATCGCCGTCGCCGGCCTGTTCATCAATCGCAAGAACGTGATCGTGCTGCTGATGTCGATCGAGTTGATGCTGCTCGCCGTGAACATGAATTTCGTCGCGTTCTCGCGTTTTCTCGGCGACGTCTCGGGACAGGTGTTCGTGTTCTTCATCCTTACCGTGGCCGCGGCGGAAGCCGCCATCGGCCTGGCGATCCTGGTGCTGCTGTTCCGCAATCGCAGCACGATCAATATCGCCGACATCGACAGCATGAAGGGCTGATCACATGAGTCTTTCGACCTCCATCCTGCTGACGATCGCGCTGGCGCCGCTGCTCGGTTGCCTGCTGGCCGGCTTCCTGGGCAAGTTCATCGGCCGAGCCGGTTCGCACAGCGTCACCATCCTGGGCGTGGCGATCTCCTGCACGCTGTCGTTCTACGTGCTTTACCAGCTCACCCTCGGTGGTGCCGAGGTCTACAACCAGAACATCTACACCTGGTTCCAGATCGGCCACCTCAATGCCAGCGTGGGCTTTCTGGTCGACCGCCTGACCGCGATGATGCTGGTGGTGGTGAGCCTGGTGTCGCTGCTGGTGCACGTCTATACCATCGGCTACATGGCCGACGACGACGGTTACACGCGCTTCTTCAGCTACATCTCGCTGTTCACCTTCTCGATGTTCATGTTGGTGATGAGCAACAACTTCGTGCAGCTGTTCTTCGGCTGGGAAGCGGTGGGCCTGGTGTCGTACCTGCTGATCGGTTTCTGGTACAAGCGGCCGACCGCGATCTTCGCCAACCTCAAGGCGTTCCTGGTCAACCGCGTGGGCGACTTCGGCTTCCTGCTGGGTATTGCGGCCGTGCTGTATTTTCTGCACACGCTGGACTATGCCACCGCGTTCGGAGCGGCACCCGGCCTGATCGGCAAGACCCTGCACATCACCGCCGGCACGCAGTGGGATGCAGCCACGGTGATCTGCATCTGCCTGTTCATCGGTGCGATGGGCAAGTCGGCGCAGGTACCGCTGCACGTGTGGCTGCCCGACTCGATGGAAGGCCCGACCCCGATTTCCGCCCTGATCCATGCGGCAACCATGGTTACCGCCGGCATCTTCATGGTGGCGCGCATGTCGCCGCTGTTCGAACTGTCGTCGACGGCGCTCAGCTTCGTGCTGGTGATCGGCGCCACCACGGCGCTGTTTACCGGTCTGATCGGTATCGTGCAGAACGACATCAAGCGGGTGATCGCCTATTCGACGCTGTCGCAGCTGGGCTACATGACGGTGGCGCTGGGCGTGTCGATGTACAGCGGTGCGGTGTTCCACCTGATGACCCACGCGTTCTTCAAGGCGCTGCTGTTCCTCGGCGCCGGTTCGGTGATCATCGCGATGCATCACGAGCAGGACATGCGCTACATGGGCGGCCTGCGCAAGTACATGCCGATCACCTGGATCACCATGTGGATCGGTTCGCTGGCGCTGGTGGCGGTGCCGTTCACCTCCGGCTTCTATTCGAAGGACGCGATCATCGAAGCGGTCGGCCTGTCGCATCGCTGGGGTGCGCATTACGCCTATTTCTGCGTGATGGCCGGCGCACTGGTGACCGGACTGTATACGTTCCGCCAGATGTATCTGACCTTCCATGGCAAGGAGCGCTTCACGGTCGTGGCCGCTCACGGGCATGGCGGGCATGTCGAGCATCGCGACGACCATGGCCACCACGAGCCGGGCGTGATGCACGAGGTGCCGAAGGAGTCGCCATGGGTAGTCACGCTGCCGCTGATCCTGCTGGCGATCCCGTCGTTGCTGGTCGGCTTCTTCACCGTCGGACCGGTGCTGTTCGGTGGCTGGTTCGGCAGCGCGATCCACGTTGACGAGGCGAACAACGTGCTGGGCGAGCTCGGCCAGGAGTTCCACGGTTCACTGGCCATGGCGCTGCACGGGTTCACCCAGCTGCCGTTCATGCTGGTGCTCGCCGCATTCGCCATCACCACCTACGTCTACCTGTTCAATCCGGCGATGGCCGACAGGATCAAGAACGCATTGAAGCCGTTCTACAACGCGCTCAATCACAAGTATTGGTTCGACGCGCTGTACTTCGTGGTGTTCGCCCGTGGCTCCACCCGGCTCGGCCGGCTGTTCTGGAAGGTGGGTGACACGGCGGCGATCGATGACGTGATGGTCAACGGTTCGGTCGGTCTGGTGCACCGCATCGCCGCGATGATGCGCCGGCTGCAGTCCGGTTACCTCTATCACTACGCCTTCGCCATGATCCTCGGCCTGATCCTGCTGCTGGGTGGTTACTGGCTGGTGGATTCCGGTTTCATGGGTCACGGGCTGGTCGGGCAATAAGGGAATCACGATCGATGTTCAATCACTTGCTCAGCCTGCTGATCTGGCTTCCCGTCGTCGGTGCCATCCCGGTGTTGCTTGCCGGCACGGGCCGACCCAACCTGGCACGCTGGCTGTCCATGCTGGTGGCGGTGCTGACCTTCGTGGTCAGCCTGTTCCTGCTGCTGCAGTACAACGCCGATGCCGGCGGCATGCAGCTCACCGAAAGCCATCTGTGGATCGCCTCTTGGGGCGTCCACTACAGCCTCTCGGTCGATGGCATCTCGGTGGCACTGATCCTGATGACCAGCTTCGTCGGCATCCTGGTGATCGCCGGCGCGTGGGAAGTCATCCAGGACAAGCCGCACCAGTACATGGCCGCGATGCTGATGCTGGAAGGCCTGCTGATCGGCGTGTTCTGTGCCACCGATGCGCTGCTGTTCTACGCGTTGTTCGAGGCGATCCTGATCCCGATGTTCATCCTGATCGGTATCTGGGGTGGGCCGCGGCGCGTCTACGCCACGCTGAAGTTCTTCATCTACACGTTCTTCGGCTCGGTCTTCATGCTGATCGCGCTGCTGTACCTGTACCAGAAGGCCGGCACGTTCGACATGGCCACGCTGGCGGCACTGCCGCTGACCATGAAGGAGCAGACCTGGATCTTCTTCGCGTTCCTGATCGCGTTCGCGATCAAGGTGCCGATGGTGCCGGTGCACACCTGGCTGCCGGATGCGCACGTCGAGGCGCCGACCGGCGGTTCGGTGGTGCTGGCCGCGGTGATGCTGAAGGTGGGTACCTACGGAATGCTGCGCTTCATCCTGCCGATGGTGCCGGATGCGGGTGCGCATTACGCCTGGCTGGTGATCGTGCTGAGTCTGGTCGCGATCGTCTACATCGGCTACGTCGCGCTGGTGCAGGAGGACATGAAGAAGCTGGTGGCGTATTCCTCGGTGGCCCACATGGGCTTCGTCACGCTGGGCATCTTCATCGCGTTTTGGCTGGTGCGCGAGCAGGGCAATACCGAAATGGCCCTGCTGGGCATGCAGGGCGCGATGGTGCAGATGATCTCGCATGGCTTCATCTCGGGTGCGATGTTTACCTGCATCGGCGTGCTGTACGACCGCATGCATACCCGCTCGATCAAGGATTACGGCGGCGTCATCAACGTGATGCCGTGGTTCGGCTTCTTCTACGTGCTGTTCGCGATGGCCAACTGCGGCCTGCCGGGCACCAGCGGCTTCGTGGGCGAGTTCATGGTGATCCTGGCCAGCTTCAGCGCCAACCCGTGGATCGCGTTGTTCGCCGCCTTCACCCTGATCATCGGAGCGGCCTATACGCTGTGGCTGGTCAAGCGGGTGCTGTGGGGCGACATCACCAACCCGCACGTGGCCGAGATGAAGGAAATCAACGGTCGCGAGACCTTCGTGCTGGCCGCCTTTGCCGTTGCGGTGCTGGCGCTGGGCATCTGGCCGCAACCGCTGGTCCATCTGATGGACAGTTCGGTGTCGCAGCTGGTGCAACAGCTCGCCATTCACAAGATTTAAGCAGGATCGAACATGCCGAATTTGAATGACATCCTGATCCTGTTGCCGGAGTTCTATCTGGTCACGGCGGCCTGCCTGCTGTTGCTGCTGGACGCTTTCATGAAGCCTGCGCAGCGACCACTGCTGCACTGGATCTCCATCGTCGTGCTGCTGGTGGCGATCTACCTGGTGATCGTCGGTCAGCCGGATCAGGGGGTGAGCGCATTCGGCGGCATGTTCGTGCGCGACGACGTCTCCGACATCCTGAAGGTCTTTGCGCTGGGCACCACCGCGCTGGTGATGGTGTATGCGCGGCCGTACCTGATCGATCGCAAGCTGCTCGGCGGCGAGTTCTACACGCTGATGATCTTCGCGGTGATCGGCATCATGCTGCTGGTCTCGGCCGGCAACCTGGTCACCGTCTATCTGGGGCTGGAGTTGCTCTCGCTGTCCTCGTATGCACTGGTGGCGCTGAATCGCGACGCAAGGTTGCCGTCCGAGGCGGCGATCAAGTACTTCGTGCTGGGTGCGCTGGCCTCGGGCATGCTGTTGTACGGCATGTCGATGGTTTATGGCGCCTCCGGCATGGGCGGCACGCCGAGCCTGGATCTTGCGCAACTGCATCACGTGATGACTTACACGAAGGCTCCGACCCTGCTGCTGTTCGGTTTGATCTTCATGGTCGCGGGCATCGGCTTCAAGCTGGGTGCCGCGCCGTTCCACATGTGGATTCCCGACGTTTACCAGGGTGCGCCGACGCCAGTCACCACGTTCATTGCCTCCGGTTCGAAGCTGGCTGCCTTCGGCATGGCGTACCGCCTGCTTGATGGCGGCATGGGCGATCTTTCGCAGCACTGGCAGTTGATGCTGGCGGTACTCGCCGTGATCTCGCTGGCGATCGGCAACCTGGTCGCGATCGTGCAGACCAATCTCAAGCGGATGCTGGCGTATTCGACCATCTCGCACATGGGCTATCTGCTGCTGGGACTCTCGGCCGCCGGCCCGGAAGGCTATGCCGCCGCGATGTTCTATGCGATCTGTTACGCGCTGATGAGCGTGGCCGCGTTCGGCGTGATCCTGGCCTTGTCCCGCACGGGTTTCGAGTGCGAGGAAATCGCCGACCTGAAGGGCTTGAACCAGAAGTCGCCGTGGATGGCATTCCTGATGCTGCTGGCGATGTTCTCGCTGGCCGGCGTGCCGCCGCTGTTCGGCTTCTGGGCCAAGGCTCTGGTGCTGGAGGCGGCGATCCATGCCGGCATGATGTGGCTGGCGATTGTCGGCATCGTGTTCGCCATCATCGGTCTGTACTACTACCTGCACGTGATCAAGGTGATGTACTTCGACAAGCCGGCCGAGGGCAACGTGCCGGCCGTGCAAGAGGACAAGCCGCTGCGTGTGGCACTGTCGCTCAACGCGCTGTCATTGCTGGCACTTGGTCTGTATTGGGGGCCCTTGCTGGGCTGGTGCCGTCGCGCATTCGGCCTGTGACGGTGCTGCGGGTTGGCTGCGAGACGATGGTGAAGCGGTCGATTGTGCATTGCATGCCGATTGGTTGAAGTTGAGGCTTGCAAGAAACCGGCCACCCCGTTAAACTCTTCGGACTCTGATGCGGGGTGGAGCAGTCTGGCAGCTCGTCGGGCTCATAACCCGAAGGTCGCAGGTTCGAATCCTGCCCCCGCTACCAGATCTTTCTTGATACAAGAAAGCCTCCTTGTGAGGCTTTTTTGTTGGGCGCAAGGATGCGTCGTGCCGGACTGCATGGCAGCCGCAGGCACCGGAAGGAACTGCACGAGCAGGAACATCGGCGAGATAAGGAAATGGGCCGTTGGAGCCCATTTTTTGTTTCCGCGATCTGGATCAGGTGAGTTCATGGATACACAGGCACTGGCACAACGTTTCACCGAAGTACTGGCCGATCTGGGTCTGGAATGCCTTGGCGTGGAGTTCACCCCGTCGCACGGGCAGAGTACCCTGCGGGTTTATCTGGATTTGCTCGACAAGGGCGACCCGGACAGCGCGGCAGATGGTGAGCGCCGCGAAATCGGTATCGAGGATTGCGAGACCGCCAGTCGCGAGCTGTCCGCGCTGCTTGATGTGGAAGATCCGGTTCCGGGCCATTACGTGCTGGAAGTCTCCTCGCCGGGCATCGATCGACCGCTGTTTACCGCCGCGCAATTTGCGAAGGTCAGCGGGCAGGAAGTGAAATTGCTGCTGAAGGCGCCGCTGGAAGGGCGTCGTCGCCTGCGCGGCAAGCTGGTTTCGGCGGAAGGCGAGCGGATCGTGCTGGAAGCGGAAGGCAAGACATTCGAATTCGATCACGCGCTGGTGGAAAGTGCGCGTGTAGTGCCGGATTGGGTGGCACTGGGTTATGCGCCGCAGCCCAAGCGCGGTGGCAAGTCAGCGGTCCCGAAGGCTCCGAAGTAATCTGTGCAAGATAATTCATCAAGATCGATTGGACGCCGTCAGGCGCCTATGGAGTTGCTGCAATGAGCAAAGAACTTTTGCTGGTCGTCGACGCGGTTGCCAATGAAAAAGGCGTGCCGATGGAAGTGATTTTCGAAGCGATGGAGGCCGCGCTGGCCTCGGCCGCGAAGAAGCGCTATCCAGACGAAGAGCCCGATATCCGTGTCTCGATCGATCAGGACACCGGTGAATACCAGACGTTTCGTCGCTGGGAAATCATTGCCGACGATGGCGAGATGGAATCGCCGTCCTACCAGCTGCGTCTGATGGATGCGCTGGACGAGCGCGCCGATGCGCAGGCGGGCGAGTACATCGAGCAGCAGGTCGAGAACGCCGAATTCGGTCGCATCGCGGCGCAGGCCGCCAAGCAGGTGATCGTGCAGCGCGTGCGCGAAGCCGAGCGCCAGCAGGTGGTGGACGCCTTCGCGGATCGGGTCGGCGAACTGGTGACCGGTATCGTCAAGCGGGTTGAGCGCGGCAACATCTACCTCGACCTGGGCAGCAACGCCGAGGCCTTCATTCCGCGCGACAAGACGATTCCGCGCGAATCGGCCCGTGTCGGCGACCGCGTGCGCGGCTACCTCTATGAAGTGAAGTCCGAAGTGCGTGGGCCGCAGCTGTTCGTGTCGCGCGCCGCCCCGGAATTCATGATCGAGCTGTTCAAGCTGGAAGTGCCGGAAGTCGGTCAGGGCCTGGTCGAGATCAAGGGTTGCGCCCGTGATCCCGGCGATCGCGCCAAGATCGCCGTGCTGGCTCACGACAGCCGCACCGATCCGATCGGTGCCTGCATCGGCATGCGCGGCTCACGCGTGCAGGCGGTCTCCAACGACCTCAACGGCGAGCGGGTCGACATCATCCTGTGGCACGAAAACCAGGCGCAGTTCGTCATCAATGCGATGGCGCCGGCTGAAGTGCAGTCCATCATCATGGACGAGGAGAAGCACTCGATGGACATCGCGGTGGCCGAGGACAAGCTGTCCCAGGCGATCGGTCGCGGTGGCCAGAATGTGCGGCTGGCCAGCAAACTGACCGGCTGGCAGCTCAACGTGATGACCCAGGACCAGGTCACCGCCAAGAGCGAGTCCGAACAGGAGGCCGCGCGCCAGCTGTTCATGGACAAGCTCGAGGTGGACCAGGAGATTGCCGTTATCCTCGTGCAGGAAGGTTTTTCCAGCGTCGAGGAAATCGCCTATGTGCCCAGCGCCGAGTTGCTGGCGGTGGAGGGGTTCGACGAAGACATCGTCGAGGAGCTGCGTGCGCGTGCCCGCGATGCCCTGCTGACCGAAGCACTGGCGGTGGAGGAAGGGGTCGAGGAGCATCAACCGTCCGCCGAGCTGCTGGCGCTGGATGGCATGGATGAGGCGACGGCTTATACCCTGGCTGCGCGCGAAGTGAGCACGGTGGACGATCTGGCGGATCTGGCGGTGGATGACCTGATCGATATCGAGGGCATGGACGAGGAGCGAGCAGCAGCGCTGATCATGGCCGCACGTGCGCCGATGATCGCGCGGCTGGAGAAAGGCGGCTAACCGCGGGCGGCGGCACCCTGGATGGGTGTGCCGAGAAGGGCTTCGATAGGCTCTTCACCAGGGATGGAGGCGGCGGCGCAGATAATGCCGCACAGAATGACAAGCGCGGGAACGGCGGAGCAAAGAACACGATGTCGGACGTCACGATCAAACAACTAGCCCAGGTACTGGGTTTGCCGGTCGACAAGCTGCTGACCCAGCTTGGCGAGGCGGGCATGAAATTCTCCGACCAGGAGCAGGTCATCAGCAGCACCGAAAAGGTGAAGCTGCTTGGCTTCCTGCGTCGCACGCACGGCAAGAGCGAAGTCGCTGCGGAGGTCGATGACAGCGCGCCACGCCAGATCACCCTCAAGCGGCGAACGGTCGGCGAGCTGAAAGTGGCCACCCCGGGTGGCCGCGGTGCCGCGGGTAGCGCCAAGACAGTCAATGTCGAGGTGCGGGCCAAGCGCACCTACGTCAAGCGCAGCGTGATTGCCGAGGAAGCCAGCGTCGAGCCCGAGCGCGAGGATGCAGTGCGCAAGCTGCAGGAATCGCAGCAGCAGCGCGAACAGGAAGAGCGCGAGCGTATCGAGTCCGAGCAGCGTCGGGAGCAGGAAGCTCAGCAGCGCGCTCTGGACGAGCAGCAGAAGCACGAAGAGAAGCAGCGCAAGGCCGAGGCCGCCAGTGCGGCGCCGGCCGCCACTCCCGTCGAGGCCGCGGTGGTGCCGGAGCCGGCCGCCGAGGCAGCTCCTGCGGAGGTCGTCGATGATGCCGCCGGGGCCGTGCAGCGCATGGATCAGCGCGATCTCGGCATGATCCTGCCGCGCATCCATGAGCCGCGCAAACGCGAAAAACTGGTCAAGCCCGTGCCTGCGCCGGCACCTGCACCTGCGCCTGCCGCGGCGGCGACGCCTGCTGCCCGTGCGGCGGCCACCCCCGGCAGCGCTGCGGCGCCTGCGGCGGCGGCTGATGCCCGTGGCAAGCCAAAGCATGCCCGCGAGCGCAATGACAGCGCGAACGCCGGTGGCAAGGAAGGTCGGGACAGTGCGGGCAAGCGTTTTGTCGGTGGTCAGATGCACCTGAGCGAAGCCGATCGCGCGCGCCGTTCTTCCAGCAGCAAGCGCGGCAAGCCGGGTCGCAGCGGCGGCCGCGAGATGCTGTCGCGCGGACACAGCAGTGCGCCGAGTGGGCCGCATGGGTTTTCCCGCCCCACCGCGCCGGTCGTGCGCGAAGTGGTGGTGACGGAAGCCAATGTCGTGGCCGAGCTGGCCCAGAAGATGGCGGTCAAGGGTTCGGAGGTGGTCAAGGCGCTGTTCAAGATGGGCGTCATGGCGACCATCAATCAGACCATCGATCACGATACCGCAGTGCTGGTGGTCGAGGAGCTTGGCCATACGCCAGTTGCCGACAGCCAGAACAATGCCGAGGAGACGCTGGCGGCGCATACCCAGAATGTCGAGCTGGAGGGCGAGAAGACTACGCGTCCGCCGGTGGTGACGATCATGGGGCATGTCGACCATGGCAAGACCTCGCTGCTCGATTACATCCGGCGCACCAAGGTCGCTTCGGGCGAGGCGGGCGGCATTACCCAGCACATCGGTGCGTATCACGTGGAGACTTCCAAGGGCGTCATCACGTTCCTGGACACTCCCGGCCATGCCGCGTTCACCTCGATGCGTGCCCGTGGCGCGCAGTCGACCGACATCGTGATCCTGGTGGTGGCTGCCGATGACGGCGTGAAGCCGCAGACGATCGAAGCGGTGAAGCACGCGCGTGCCGCCAAGGTGCCGCTGATCGTCGCGGTCAACAAGATGGACAAGGATGGCGCCAACCCGGACAACGTCAAGCAGGGTCTGGTTGCGCATGAAGTGGTGCCGGAAGACTGGGGCGGTGACGTCCAGTTCGTGCCGGTATCGGCCAAGACCGGTGAAGGCGTCGAGGCTCTGCTCGATGCGATCTCGATCCAGGCCGAGGTGATGGAACTGAAGGCGGTTGCCGATGGCCGCGCCTCCGGCGTGGTGATCGAATCCAGTCTCGATCGTGGTCGTGGCCCGGTGGCCACCGTGCTGGTGCAGCAGGGTACGTTGCGCAAGGGCGATTTCGTGGTCTGCGGCATCGAATACGGGCGCATGCGCGCGCTGATCGACGAAACCGGCAAGCAGGTGCAGGAAGCCGGTCCGTCGATTCCGGTGCAGGTGCTCGGCCTGTCCGGCGTGCCGGAGACCGGCGACGACTTCGTCTGTGTCGAGGACGAGCGTCTGGCCCGCGAAGTGGCGCAGGAGCGTGAGCTCAAGCGTCGCGAGACGCGCATGGTCAGCAAGAGCAACCGGCTCGAGGACATCATTGCCAAGATGGGTCAGGGCGTGGAGCAGCAGACGCTCAACATCCTGGTCAAGGGCGACGTGCAGGGTTCGGTCGAGGCGCTGCGCGAGTCGCTGACCCAGATCGGCAACGAGCGGGTCCGGGTCAATGTGGTTTCCTCGGGCGTGGGCGGCATCAACGAATCCGATGCGACGCTTGCCGCGGCCTCGAAGGCGCTGATCATCGGCTTCAACGTGCGTGCCGACGCATCGGCACGCAAGGTGATCGAGACCGCCGGCCTGGACGTTCGCTACTTCTCGATCATCTATGACGTGATCGATCAGGTGACCCAGGCGGCTACCGGCCTGCTCGGCATGGAAGTGCGCGAGGACATCATCGGCACTCGCCGAGGTCCGCGACGTGTTCCGCAGCTCCAAGTTCGGCGCCGTGGCCGGTTGCATGGTCACCGAAGGTCACGGTCAAGCGCAGCAAGCCGATCCGCGTGCTGCGCGACAACGTGGTGATGTTCGAGGGCGAGCTGGAATCGCTGCGCCGATTCAAGGAGCTGGTCGACGAAGTGCGCAACGGCATGGAGTGCGGTATCGCCGTCAAGCAGTACAACGACGTCAAGCCGGGCGACCAGATCGAGTGCTTCGAACGCACCGAAGTGGCACGTACGCTGTAACAGCAGAGAATGGCGTGTAGGAGAACGTGAGAAATCAGAGTGAAGCGCGCTGTACCGCTGCGCTCCTCGTTCCTCACTTCTCTCCACTCTCAACTCAGGTCCTTCCCATGCCTTCACGTGATTTCAAACGCACCGACCGTATCGGTGCCGAACTGCGCCGCGAGCTCGGCATGCTGGTGCATGCGGCCGTGCGCGACCATGGGCTGCCGTCGGTCAGCGTGTCGGATGTGGAAATCACCCGCGACCTGGACTGGGCCACGGTGTGGGTCACCGCACTGATGCCCGAGCAGGGCCTGCCCACGGTGAAGGCGCTGAACCAGATCAGCCACGAGATCCGCCATGCTCTGGCACACAGCGGCATGCGCATGCGCCGGGTGCCCGAATTGAAGTTCAAGTATGACGATTCGGTCGACAAGGGCGAGCGCATCGAGTCGCTGCTGCGTGAGCAGGCGCGCGACATCGCTCCGCCCGGTGACGACAAGCAGGACTGAGCCGGAGCATTGGGTATTGCCAGACCGATGAATCGTCCGCCGCGTATCCAGTATCGCGACCTGCACGGCATCGTGCTGCTCGACAAGCCGCTGGGACTGAGTTCCAACCAGGCATTGCAAGCCGTGCGTCGATTGCTGCGTGCCTCCAAGGGTGGCCATACCGGCGCGCTGGACCCGCTGGCTACCGGCCTGTTGCCGCTGTGCTTCGGCGAGGCGACCAAGCTGGCCGGCAGCCTGCTCGGTGCGCGCAAGGCGTATCTGGCCGAGTGCAGGCTCGGCATCACCACCGACACGGCCGACAGTGAAGGCGACATCCTGCAGCAGCGGCCGGTGCCGGAGCTCGACGAGGCCACCATCGAAACGGCGCTGGCCCGGCTGCGCGGGCGCATCCTGCAGGTGCCGCCGATGTATTCGGCGCTGAAACAGGACGGCGAGCGGCTGTATGTCAAGGCCCGCCGCGGCGAAACCGTCGAGGTGCCGCCGCGCGAGGTGGATGTGCACCGGCTCGATCTGCTCTCGCGTGACGGCGACACGCTGCAGTTGCTGGTGGAGTGCGGCTCGGGCACCTACGTGCGTTCGCTGGCGGTGGACCTGGGCGAGGATCTGGGCTGTGGCGCGCACCTGACCGCCTTGCGCCGGCTCTGGGTCGAGCCCTTCCGCGAACCGCGCATGGTGACGCTGGAGCAGCTCCAGCAGGCGGCGGAGCAGGGCGACGAGGCCTTGCTGGCGTGGCTGCTGCCGGTCGCGGCCGGCCTGTCGGACTTGCCTGCCGTGCACCTCGATGAAGCGCAGAGCATGGCCATTTCCCGCGGCCAGCAGATCCAGCTGGCGGCGTCCTCTCCGCTGGGGCGTTGCGTGGCTTTTGCCAGCGATGGCGCGTTGCTGGCCCTGCTTGAACTGGATGGCGAGCGGCGTGCGCGCATCCTGCGCGGCTTCAACCTGCCGCCAGACTGACAAATTTGCGCCGATCGACCGCTGCGCACTTGTTGTAACACCACTCCCATCAGTAGAATAGACAAGTTATTTCAACGCTTTCATTCATCTAGGCGAAGCTTGCGCTTGCGTCATCGCGATGATGCAAGCGCAAGCTTCGCATCGCCTTTCCAAGGAAACGTATACCCATGTCTCTTACCGCAGAACAAACCGGCAAGATCATTGCTGATTTCGGCCGCGTGCCGAACGATACCGGTTCGACCGAAGTCCAGGTGGCCCTGCTGTCCGCCCGCATCGACCATCTCACCGGCCACTTCAAGGACCACAAGCAGGATCACCATTCCCGCCGTGGTCTGCTGAAGCTGGTCAACCAGCGCAAGCGCCTGCTCAGCTATCTGAAGGATCGCGATCTTGCGCGCTATCAGACCCTGATCGAACGCCTCGGCCTGCGCCGTTAATTCACCGGACGAGGAGAACAACCCAGTGGCAAAAGTAACCAAGTCATTCCAGTACGGTAGTCACGAAGTCACGCTGGAGACGGGCGAAATTGCCCGCCAGGCGTCCGGTGCGGTCATGGCCAGCATGGGCGGTACCGTGGTGCTGGTCACCGCGGTGGCCGCGACCAAGCAGAAGGAAGGTCAGGATTTCTTCCCGCTCACCGTCGACTACGTGGAAAAGTTCTATTCCGCCGGCCGCATCCCGGGCGGGTTCTTCAAGCGCGAAGGCCGTCCGACCGAGAAGGAGACGCTGACCTCGCGCCTGATCGATCGCCCGGTGCGTCCGCTGTTCCCGGAAGACTTCAAGAACGAAGTGCAGGTCATCGCCCAGGTCGTTTCGCTGAATCCCGAAGTGGACGGCGACATCGTGGCGCTGCTCGGCGCCTCCGCCGCGCTTGAGCCTGGCCGGTATCCCGTTCAAGGGCCCGATCGGCGCCGCGCGCGTCGGTTATGCCAACGGCCAGTACCTGCTGAACCCGTCGGCCACCGAGCTGAAGACCTCGGAGCTGGATCTGGTCGTCGCCGGTACCGCCGGCGCCGTGCTGATGGTGGAATCCGAAGCGAAGCTGCTGTCCGAGGACGTGATGCTCGGCGCGGTGATGTTCGGCCACCAGCAGATGCAGACCGCGATCCGCGCGATCGCCGAGCTGGCTGCCGAAGCTGCCCGGCCGTCGTGGGACTGGCAGGCACCGGCGCGCAACGAGTCGCTGGTCGCTGCGATCAAGGGCGCCGTCGGCAACAAGCTGGAGGAAGCCTTCCAGGTGCGCGACAAGCTGCAGCGCCGCGATGCGATTTCCGCGATCAAGGCCGACGTGCTGGGTGAGCTGAAGGCGCAGGCCGAGACGAACGCCTGGTCGTCCGGCGAAATGTCGAAGGAATTCGGCGAGCTCGAATATCACACCATGCGCGACAGCGTGCTGAAGACCAAGGTGCGTATCGACGGTCGCCAGCTGGACGACGTGCGCGCGATCACCGCGCGCGTCGGCGTGCTGCCGCGCACCCATGGTTCGGCGCTGTTCACCCGCGGCGAGACCCAGGCGCTGGTCGTCATCACGCTGGGCACCACGCGCGACGCGCAGATCATCGACGCGCCGGGCGGCGAGTCGAAGGATCCGTTCCTGTTCCACTACAACTTCCCCCCGTTCTCGGTGGGCGAGGCCGGTCGCTTCGGTGCGCCGAAGCGTCGCGAGATCGGCCACGGCCGCCTCGCCAAGCGCGGCGTGCAGGCCGTGAAGCCGACGATCGAGGAATTCCCGTACGTGGTGCGCGTGGTTTCGGAAATCACCGAATCCAACGGCTCCTCGTCGATGGCCTCGGTGTGCGGCTCCTCGCTGGCGATGATGGATGCCGGCGTGCCGCTGAAGGCGCCGGTGGCCGGTATCGCGATGGGCCTGGTCAAGGAAGGCGGCGACTTCGTGGTGCTGTCCGACATCCTGGGCGACGAGGATCACCTCGGCGACATGGATTTCAAGGTGGCCGGCAGTGCCGATGGCATCTCCGCGCTGCAGATGGACATCAAGATCGACGGCATCACCGAGGAGATCATGAAGGTGGCGCTGGAACAGGCCAAGCGTGGTCGCCTGCACATCCTCGGCGAGATGGCCAAGGCGCTGACCACCGCCCGCACGGAAATGAGCGAGTACGCGCCGCGCCTGATCACCATCAAGATCCACCCGGACAAGATCCGCGAAGTGATCGGCAAGGGTGGCGCGACCATCCGTTCGATCACCGAGGAGACCGGCACCACGATCGACATCAGCGACGACGGCACCATCATCGTCGGCTCGGTCAATCGCGAGGCAGGCGAGGCGGCCCGGAAGCGCATCGAGCAGATCGTTTCCGACGTCGAGCCGGGTCGCATCTACGAGGGCAAGGTCGCCAAGCTGATGGATTTCGGCGCGTTCGTGACGATCATGCCGGGCAAGGATGGTCTGGTGCACGTGTCGCAGATCTCCGACGAGCGGGTCGAGAAGGTTTCCGACAAGCTGAAGGAAGGTGACATCGTCAAGGTCAAGGTGCTCGAAGTCGACAAGCAGGGCCGCATTCGCCTGTCGATGAAGGCCGTGACCGAGGAAGAGCGCGCCAACGGCGCCACTGCCTGATCTTCTGGTCATCGTGATTCCACAAGGCCCGGCACATGCCGGGCCTTGTGCATTCCGGCCCGGTGATTTTGTGCAACAGGGTTTTGCTAGGATGCAGGGAACCCTGGACGAGGATGCAGCGATGGCCGACCCGGCAAATGATTTCATCAGGGACTATCAGGCCCTGGCGCAACAGTCGTGGGATGCCTGGACGCGTCAGTTGCAGCAGCAACAGCCGCCGCCATCGATGGCCAATCCGTTTTTCGCGCCGCCGCCGCCGCCGGCGCCGGCCGCCGGCAACGAAACGCTGGAACGCACCTTGTCCGGCCTGAAAGGATATTTCGACTGGATGCAGGCTGCGGCGGCCGGCGGGATACCCGGCCAGTCCGGTGACTGGCGCCAGCAACTGCAGCAGATGTTCGGTGGTGCCAGCCAGCCGTTTGCACAGGCATTCGGCGGCATCGACAGTGCCGGTGCGGAAGGCTTCGCGCGGCAATGGCAGTCCTGGATGCAGGCGGCGCAGCACGGCGGTTTCGGCGAGATGCCCGGAGCATCGCAGGGACCCACCCCGGCGTTCGGTCTCAATCGCGAACAGCAGATGCAGCAGCAGGCGATGGCCACGGCGGTGATGGAGTCGTTGCAGGCCTCGGGGCGTTATCAGGCGTTGATCCAGCGCGCCAATGCGCAAGGCATGGAGCGGTTGCAGGACAAGCTGTCCCAGCATGCCGAGCCCGGTCGGCAGATCGATTCGCTGAAGGCGCTGTACGACCTGTGGGTGGACGCGGCGGAGGAGGCCTACGCCGAAATTGCCTTGTCCGACGAATTCCGCGAGGCGTATGGCGAAATGGTCAACACGCAGATGCGCGTGCGCCAGTTGCAGCAGCAGCAGACCGAACAGATCTGCCAGCAACTGGGTGTGCCGACCCGTGCTGAAGTATCCAGTCTGGGTGAGCGGCTGCAGGCGCTGCGTCGGGAGTTTCGCGCCGGCCGGGCGGCATCGTCCGAAAGTCATGCCGACGAGGTCGTGGCGCTGCGACGCGAACTGGCCGCATTGAAACGCCAGCTGGCCGCCGGCCCGACGGTGACGCCGGCAACGAAGAAGACGGCCCCCGCAAAACCATCGCGTGCACCAGCGAAGAAGTCCGCCGCGGGAAAGGTTGCGGCCAGGGTGGTGCGCAAGACGGTGGCCAGCAAGACCAAGCCAAGCCCGGCATCCAAGTCACGCCCCAGCCCGCGCAAGCGCAAGTAAGGAGACCTGATCCATGTACACGCCATTGCGCATCGACCCGGCCAAGGCCCTGGGCGATATCGCCGCGTTCCAGCGCAAACTTGCCACTGGCATGGGCCATCTGCGCGGCATGCGCGAGCCGGAATACGCGAATACGCCACGCGAACTGGTCTACAGCGAGGACAAGCTGAAGGTGTGGCATTTCACCGGCCACGGCAAGCCGACCTCGAAAACCCCGTTGCTGATCGTGTACGCGCTGGTCAACACGGTCTGGATGACCGATCTGCAGGCCGATCGGTCGATGGTGCGCAACCTGCTGGAACAGGGCGAGGACGTCTACCTGATCGACTGGGGCTATCCGGACGGTGCCGATCGCTGGCTGACCCTGGACGACTACATCAACGGCTATCTCGACCGTTGTGTCGACGTGGTGCGCCAGCGGCATGAGCTGGACGCGATCAGCCTGCTCGGGATCTGCCAGGGCGGCACGTTCTCGCTGTGTTACGCCGCACTGCATCCGGACAAGGTGAAGAACCTGATCACCATGGTCACGCCGGTGGATTTCCAGACACCGGACAACATGCTGTCGCACTGGTGCCGCAACCTCGACGTGGACATGTTCGTCGACACGATGGGCAACATCCCGGCTGGGATGATGAACTATGTCTACCTGACCCTGAAACCGGTGCGGCTGAACCAGCAGAAATACATCGGCATGGTCGATATCCTCGACAACCCGGTGGAACTGGAGAACTTCCTGCGGATGGAACGCTGGATCTTCGATTCACCGGATCAGGCCGGCGAGGCATTTCGGCAGTTCATCAAGGATTTCTACCAGGGCAACAAGCTGCTCAAGGGCACGCTGGAAATCGGTGGCAAGCCGGTGGATCTGGGCATGGTGACCCAGCCGGTGCTGAACATCTTCGCCGAGCAGGATCACCTGGTGCCGCCGGATGCCTCGCGCGCGCTGGGTCAGCACGTGGGCACGACCGATTACACCCCGCTGGCGTTCAAGGGCGGTCATATCGGCATCTATGTATCCGGTCGTGCACAACGCGAAGTGCCGCCGGCGATCCATCAGTGGTTGCGCCAGCACGCCTGAATTCCCCTCAGGTGCGTTTTCGCCTGTCGTGCGCAATCCATGCATGGCAGGCGATAATGCGCGGATGACGATTTCCTCCGAAGCCCACGATTCCATCCGCGCCGTGCAGTGGCAGGGCGATCATCTGCGCTTGCTCGATCAGCGCCGGCTACCCGGCGAGGAGCGCTGGATCGATTGCCGCGATGCCGCGCAAGTCACCCAGGCGATCCGCGACCTGGCCGTTCGCGGCGCACCGGCCATCGGCATCGCCGCGGCATGGGGCGTGGTGATGGCGGCGCAGCAGGCTGCTGCATTCGAACCGGCCTTGGCCATGCTGCGCGCCGCGCGCCCCACCGCGGTCAACCTGATGTGGGCGCTGGACCGGATGAACCGGCGCATCGCCGCGGGCGCCGATGCCGCGGCGCTGGAACGCGAAGCGCAGGCGATCCAGGACGAGGACCTGGCAGCCAATCGCCACATGGGCGAACTGGGTGCCTCGCTGATCGCCCCGGGCTCGGGCGTGCTGACCCATTGCAATACCGGTTCGCTGGCGACAGCTGGCTATGGCACCGCGCTCGGGGTGATCCGTGCCGGCGTGGCGGCAGGTCGGATTGCGCGGGTCTACGCCGGTGAAACCCGGCCGTGGCAGCAGGGCGCGCGGCTGACCATGTGGGAACTGGTGCGCGACGGCATTCCGGCGCAGCTGATTGCCGACTCGGCCGCCGCCCATCTGATGAAATCCGGTGCAGTGCAGTGGGTGATCGTGGGCGCCGACCGGATTGCCGCCAATGGCGACACGGCGAACAAGATCGGCACGTACCAGCTGGCGATCGCGGCGAAGTACCACGGGGTGAAATTCATGGTGGTGGCGCCGTCATCCACCATCGACATGGCGACCGGGGATGGCGAGGCGATCGAGATCGAATTCCGCGATCCGGCCGAACTGCTCGGTACCGCCGGAATGCGTACCGTGGTCGAGGGCGCGCAGGCGTGGAACCCGGTGTTCGACGTGGCGCCGGCGGAACTGATCGACGCAATCGTCACCGAACGCGGGGTGATCGAGCGGCCGAACAGCATCGCGATGCAGGCGATGTTCGGATGCTGAAAATTTCGCGCGAGATCACCCTGTTCGCAGTGGGCGGCGTGCTCGGTCTGCTGGTCGATGCCACGATCGTACAGACCCTGGTGGGCATGGCCGGCTGGAATCCGTACCTTGCCCGGGTGCTCTCGTTCCTTGTCGCTGCAACGGTGACCTGGTGGTGGAACCGCAGCTATACCTTTTCCGATCGCCGCAGTGATCGTGCGGCGCATGCGGAATGGCTGCACTGGCTGGGACTGATGGGTGTCGGTGCGCTGGTCAATTACGGGGTTTATGCGCTGCTCCTGATGCGCTTTCCATGGCTGCATCGCTGGCCTGCGCTGGCCGCCGCGGCCGGGTCGGCGGTGGCGGCACTGGTCAATTTTTCGACAGCCCGCGGGATGCTTTTCAAGGGCCCCAAGGTGCCGTCATAAGCTCTTGATTTCAAAGAGCTAAATCCTGTCATTTTGACAGGCTACGTGGTACACTCCTCGGGTTGATTTCGGGTCGCTTGCGCATGCGCTTGAGGCGCGTCGCCAGCGCCCTTTTTTCGTCCACAGGGAAGCCGATTAATGGCAGAACTCGCCAAAGAAATCATTCGCGTCAACATCGAAGACGAGATGCGTCAGAGCTATCTCGATTACGCCATGAGCGTGATCGTGGGCCGCGCCCTCCCGGATGTCCGCGATGGCCTGAAACCCGTGCATCGCCGCGTCTTGTTCGCGATGAACGAACTGGGCAATGTCTGGAACAAGCCGTACAAGAAATCGGCCCGCGTGGTCGGTGACGTCATCGGTAAATACCATCCGCATGGCGATCAGTCGGTCTACGACGCGATCGTGCGCATGGCGCAACCGTTCTCGCTGCGCTACATGCTGGTCGATGGCCAGGGCAACTTCGGTTCGGTCGACGGCGACAACGCCGCCGCGATGCGTTACACCGAAGTGCGCATGTCGCGGCTCACCCATGAGCTGCTGGCCGACATCGACAAGGACACGGTCGATTTCGGTTTCAACTACGACGAGAGCGAGCGCGAGCCGCTGGTGCTGCCGTCGCGGGTGCCGAACCTGCTGATCAACGGTTCGGCCGGTATCGCGGTGGGCATGGCCACGAACATCCCGCCGCACAACCTCAACGAGGTGATCGCGGCGACGATCGCGCTGATCGACGAGCCGACGCTTGGCATCGAAGAGTTGATGCAGTACATCCCGGGGCCGGATTTCCCCACCTACGGCATCATCAACGGTTCGTCCGGCATCATCGAGGCGTATCGCACCGGTCGCGGGCGCATCCTGGTGCGCGCCAGGGCCGAGGTCGAAACCGAGGCGAACGGTCGCGAGACGATCATCGTCCATGAGCTGCCGTATCAGGTGAACAAGGCGCGGCTGATCGAGAAGATCGCCGAGCTGGTGAAGGAAAAGAAGCTCGAGGGCATCAGCGAACTGCGCGACGAATCCGACAAGGACGGCATGCGCATCGTGATCGAGATCCGTCGCGATTCGATGGGCGACGTGGTGCTGAACAACCTGTTCCAGCAGACCCAGTTGCAGGTCACCTTCGGCATCAACATGGTGGCCTTGCTGGACGGCCAGCCGCGTCTGCTGAACCTCAAGGACATCCTCGAGGCGTTCATCCGTCATCGCCGCGAAGTGGTCACCCGCCGCACCATCTTCGAGTTGCGCAAGGCACGTGCGCGTGCGCACATCCTCGAAGGTCTGACCGTCGCGCTGGCCAACATCGACGAGATGATCGAGCTGATCAAGACGTCCGCCTCGCCGGCGGAGGCGCGCGAGCGCATGGTCTCGCGGCGCTGGGAAGCAGGTCTGGTGCGTGCCTTGCTTTCGGCCACGGGCGCCGAGTCGTCGCGTCCGGAAGAGATGGATCCGCGCGATGGCCTGAAGGAAGACGGCTACCAGCTGTCCGAGGTGCAGGCGCTGGAAATCCTGGCGATGCGTCTGCATCGCCTGACCGGGCTGGAGCAGGAAAAGCTCTCCGACGAATATCGCCAGATCCTGGAAACCATTCGCGGCCTGATCGAGATCCTGGAAAACCCCGGACGCCTGCTCGAGGTGATCCGCGAGGAGCTGGACGCGGTCAAGGCGGAGTTCGGCGATGCCCGCCGCACCGAGATCCAGCATTCGCAGGAAGACCTCAACGTACTCGACCTGATCGCGCCGGAAGACATGGTGGTCACCCTGTCGCACACCGGCTACGTCAAGCGGCAGCCGGCCAGCACCTACCGTTCGCAGCGTCGTGGCGGCAAGGGTCGTTCGGCCTCGGCGTTGAAGGACGAAGACGTCGTCGAGCAGTTGTGGGTGGTCAATACCCACGATACGTTGCTGACCTTCACAAGCACCGGCCGCGTCTACTGGCTCAAGGTCTACCAGATCCCCGAGGCGGGCCCGGGCGCGCGCGGCAAGCCAATCATCAACCTGCTGCCGCTGGGCGAGGGCGAGAAGGTGCAGGCGGTGTTGCCGATCCGCGAATATGGCGAAGATCGTTTCGTGTTCTTCGCGACCCGACAGGGCACGGTGAAGAAGACCCCATTGACCGAATTTGCGTTCCAGCTGCAGAAGGGCAAGCTCGCGATCAGGCTCAACGATGACGATGCGCTGGTCAATGTCGAGCTCACCGACGGCAACAGCGACATCCTGTTGTTCGCCTCCAACGGCAAAGTCAATCGTTTCGACGAGAACACCGTGCGTTCGATGGGCCGCACCGCGGCCGGCGTACGTGGCATGCGGCTGGCCAAGGATGCGCACGTAGTCTCGCTGATCGTGGCTGCCGATGGCGACATCCTCACCGCCACCGAGCGGGGTTACGGCAAGCGTACCGAGCTGGGCGAGTTCACCAAGAAGGGCCGTGGTACCCAGGGCGTGATCGGCATCCAGTGCTCCGAGCGCAACGGCGCGCTGATCGGTGCGGTGCAGGTCACCGAGGCGCACGAGCTGATGCTGATTTCCAATCAGGGCACGCTGGTGCGTACCCGCGTGGCGGAAGTCTCCCAGCTCGGCCGCAACACCCAGGGCGTCACCCTGATTCGCCTGCCCGCCGACGAAACGCTGGTCAGCGTGATGCGGCTGGATGCGGAAGAGGACAACGGCGACGATATCGAAGGCGAAGTCACCGATGCGCCTGCTCCCGCGGATGATGATGCCGCTACCGAGGAGCCGACTACTGGCGAAGAGTAGGTCCGGGTCGTGACCTGAACGAGAAAAACCCCGGTCATGCCGGGGTTTTTCTTTGCCGGTTCCTCTCTCTGCTTCAGCCGTCGATGGCCGCCAGCATCGCCTCGGCGGTGGATACGCGCAGCTCGCCCGGTGCCTCGACCTGCAACAGCCGCACCACGCCATCTTCGGCATACAGCGCAAAACGACGTGCTCGCAAGCCCATGCCGAACGCCGTGCCATCCAATTCCAGGCCGAGTGCACGGGTAAAGCTGGCGTTGCCGTCGGCCAGCATCAGCAGGCCTGTGGGAACCTGCTGCGCGGCAGCCCATGCCTGCATCACGTAGACGTCGTTGACGGCCAGGCACATCACCTCGATGCCGCGCGCCTGGAATTCGGGGAAGTGCGCGACATAACCGGGCAGGTGCTTGTTCGAGCAGGTCGGCGTGAACGCGCCGGGGACCCCGAACAGAAGCCCCTTGCGCCCCGCGAACAGCGCACTGGTCTGGCGCGATTGCGCCTCCCGGTCGATGACCTGGATGGCGATGTCGGGGATGGTTTCACCAGGCTGGATGCTCATGCCGATCTCGGTTGGGGGAGGGGATCCGGGCATGCTAATTCGCCCGGCCGCACGCTGTCGCCTTGAATCGACCGGAGGAGCACATATTTTTCGGTGCAGGCGGTGGTGGCACCGCAATCAAAAGAGGAGACAGCGAGATGAATCTGAGCCGTCATTCCATCTGGAACCCGGACCATGGTCTGCCCGAGGATTTCCGGCGGGCCTTCAGCCGCTTTTTCGTCCCGGACGAGAGCGACCAGTCCACCGTGGAAACCAGTCAGTGGGCGCCGCGGGTGGATATCCGCGAGGAGGACAAGCGCTTCGTGATCCTGGTCGATGTGCCGGGCGTGGACCCTGCCACGATCGAGGTGAGCATGGACAAGAGCATTCTCACCATCAAGGGCGAGCGCAAGGTCGACAATGACGAAAACAGCGGCAAGCTGACCCGCCAGGAACGGGTCTACGGCGTTTTCCATCGCCGCTTCGCGTTGCCGGAGAGCGCCGATGCCGATGGCATCAGTGCACAGGGCAGGCACGGTGTGCTTGAGATATCCATTCCCAAGAAGCCGGAAACGACGCCGCGCAGGATTACCATCAATACTGCCGGGTAATCGCAACGCTGTATCAATGCGCGGTCCGCAGTGGATAATGACCCGCTGCGGACCGCGGCCTTGTGCTGTGCGATGCCAGTGATCGGGAGCTTGCGTGGAATTCAAAGACTATTACGAAATCCTGGGTGTCAAGCCGGATGCCAGCGAGGCCGAGATCAAGGCCGCCTATCGCAAGCTGGCGCGAAAATTCCACCCGGACAAGAACAAGGAGGCTGGCGCCGAAGAGAAATTCAAGGCCGTCAACGAGGCCAATGAAGTGCTCAAGGATGCCGAGAAACGGCGGTCCTATGATCAGCTGCGTTCCGGTGGCTATCGGCAGGGTGAGCAGTTCCGGCCGCCGCCGGGCTGGCAAGGGCACAGCCAGGGCTTCGGCGATGCCGGGGACGGCGATTTCAGTGATTTCTTCGAGAGCCTGTTCGGCCGCGGTGGTGCGGCCGGCCATCATCGCGGGCAGCCGCGACCGCGACGCGGCCAGGATGTGCAGGCATCGGTGCAGATTGACCTGCAGACGGCTTTCGACGGGGGCCGCACGCGATTGGCGATGCATGATCCCTCCGGTGGCGAGCGCGTGCTGGAGGTGAAGATTCCGGCCGGTATCCAGCCGGGGCAGGTGATTCGCCTGTCCGGGCAGGGTCAGGGCGGCATGGCTGGCGGGCCGAACGGCGACCTGCTGCTGGAAGTGGGGATACGCGACGATGCGCGTTTCCGCCTGGACGGGCGCAACGTGGTACATGTGTTGCCGATCACTCCGTGGGAGGCTGCACTGGGCGCCACGGTGCCAGTACCGACGTTGGCAGGCACCGTCGATCTGCGCATTCCGCCCGGTTCACAATCGGGGCGCAAGTTGCGTCTGAAGGGGCGCGGCATGCCGGGTGCGCATCCGGGAGATCAGCTGGTGGAGCTTTCGATCCGTGCCCCGGTGGCGGATACCGACGCGCAGCGTGCCTCTTACGCCGCGCTGCACGAACAATTCAAGGACTACAACCCGCGCGCTTGAGCGGGGGGTGATCCACAGACAAGAACGGCGCCCATCGGCGCCGTTCTTGTCTGTCCGGCAGCCGCGGCTGCTCAGTGAGGCAGGAATTCGTTCAGTGCCTTGACCAGTTCCTCTTCCTTGATCGGTTTGGTCACATAGGCCTTGGCGCCTTGGCGCATGCCCCAGACCTTGTCGGTTTCCTGATCCTTGGTGGTCACCAGAATGATCGGGATATGGGCGGTATCGGCATTCTTGCTGATCGTGCGGGTGGCCTGGAACCCGTTGAGGTTGGGCATCACCACGTCCATCAGGATCAGGTCGGGCTTTTCCTGCTTGGCTACCTCGACACCGGCGGCACCGTCTTCTGCAGAGAGCGTCTCATGCCCGAGTTTTTCGACGATTCGCTTGATGCCCAGCAATTGCGACGGCGAGTCGTCGACGATCAGGATGCGTGCCATAAGGTGAAGGTTCCCTGCGAGTTGTGCTGATTCTAAGCCGTGACGATGGTACTTCCAAGCACGCTTTCGTCAAACCGTGTGGTCGATGCGTATCAGGGTGCGCCCGAACGAGTCGCCGGCGAGCATGCGCTCGAATATTCCGGGCAGTTCGTCCAGGCCGATTTCGCGGGTGGCGATCCGATCCAGGTGCCGTGGTTTCCAGTCACTGGCCAGGTGCCGCCAGATGTCGTCGCGGATGTCACGGGCGGTGCCGGCCGAGGCGATCCCCAGCAGGCTCGCACCGCGAATGATGAATGGCATCACCGTGCTGGCGAATTCGACCCCGCCGGCATTGCCGCAGATCGCCACATTGCCGTAGGGGCTGATCAGCGGCAACAGGCCGCTCAGCATGCTGCCGCCGACGTTGTCCAGCGCGCCGCCGAAACGGACGGAGTCGATCGGCTTGCCGCTGAAGGCCAGTTGATGACGATCGATGCATTCGCTGGCGCCCAGGCCGCGCAGGAAATCGAAGTGTCCGGCCTTGCCGCTGATCGCGTGTACCTGGTAACCGGCGCGGCTGAAGATGTCGATCGCCAGCATGCCCACGCCGCCGCTGGCACCGGTCACGGCGATCGGTCCCTGTGCCGGCGTCTGCCGGTTGTCCTGCATGCGCAGCAGCGCCAGCGCGGCGGTGAACCCCGCCGTGCCGATGATCATGCTCTCGCGCAGGCTCAGGCCCGAAGGCAGCGGAATGGTCCATGCCGCCGGCAGGCGGATGACCTGCGCATAGCCGCCGTCGCGGGTTTCCGACAGGCCGCTTCCCGTGCACAGCACCGCGTCGCCTTCCTTGAATGCGGGATCGGTCGAGGCCATCACGTGACCGGCCACGTCGATGCCGCCGTTGAGCGGGTACCTGCGCAGGATCCGGCCCTTGCCGGTACCAGCCAGTGCGTCCTTGTAGTTGACCGACGAGTAGGCGACCCGAACCAGCAGTTCGCCCGCGGACAGCATGTCGGTGGTCATGGTCTCGATGCCGGCGCGGTAGCCGGCGTCGTCGTTGTGGATGCGAAAGGCGCGAAAGTCGGTGGAAGCGGTCATGGCGACTCCTTCTGGAATGGAGGCCGGCGGGCGGTCGGGGGCATCAACTCTTCACGCTGCTGTCGTCGATCCACTTGGGCATGTAGCTGCCCTCGAAACGTTCCATCCAGTCGAACAGCCGGGTCATGTCTTCGCCAAACCATATGCTGTCGCGCTGGCCCGGTTTGACGAAGCCCTCGCCCACCATGTGATCCATCATGGCGCCGAGTGAGCTGTAGTAGCCCCGCACGTCGAGAAATGCACAGGGGTAGCGATGCAGGCCCAACTGCGCCCAAGTCAACATCTCGAACATCTCGTCCATCGTGCCGAAGCCGCCGGGCAGGGCGACGAAGGCGTCGGACAGCTCATACATGCGCGTCTTGCGCTGATGCATGGTCTCCACCACCTGCAGCTCGCTGAGGCCCGGATGGGCCACTTCGAGCTCCACCAGCTGGCGCGGAATCACCCCGATCACCCTGCCGCCGCCAGCCAGCACCGCGTCGGCCACGGTGCCCATCAGGCCGACCTTGCCACCGCCGTAGACAAGCGCGAGGCCACGTCGGGCCATCTCCGTGCCAAACGCGCGCGCCTGCTCGGCGTACTCGGGATGCTTGCCGCTGCTGGAGCCGCAGTAGACGCACAGGGCGGTGGGTTTTGGCATGGGGCACCTGGGTTGAGAGTGGAGCGGAGCGAGAAACGAGCGAGAACGAGGTCGCCCGATCTTTTCTCATTTCTCTTCGCACATTTCCAAAAAGAGCGGCCCGCCCATGTTGCCACGAGCGGGCCGTGACCGAGCTCTGCAACGAGCCTCAGTTGCCCTTGTGGATCGCTCGCTTGTCGACTGCCAGCGCGGCTTCGTGGACGGCTTCGGACAGGGTCGGATGCGCATGGACGATACGCGCCATGTCCTCGGCCGAGCCCTTGAACTCCATCGCCACGACGCACTCGGCGATCAGCTCGGACACGCCCGGGCCGACCATGTGCACGCCGAGGATGCGGTCGGTTTCGGCATGGGCGATCATCTTGACCTGGCCGATGGCTTCGTTCATCGCCACGGCGCGACCGATCGCGGCGAACGGGAAGGAACCGACCTTGTACGGCACGCCTTCTTCCTTCAGCTGCGCCTCGGTCTTGCCGGCCCAGGCGATCTCCGGTTCGGTGTAGATCACCCAGGGGATGGTGTCGTAGTTGACGTGGCCGGCCTTGCCGGCGATCCACTCGGCGACCGCCATGCCTTCCTCGAAGCCCTTGTGCGCCAGCATCGGCCCGCGCACCGCGTCGCCGACCGCCCACACGCCGTCGACGCCGGTGTGGCAATGCTCGTCGACCACGATGCGCCCGCGCTCGTCGAGCTTGACGCCCACGTCGTCGGCCAGCAGGTCGTCGGTGTAGGCACGACGGCCCACGGCCACCAGCAGCTTGTCGACGATGAGCTTCTGCTCGCCATCCTTGTCGGAATAGGTGAGATGGACGCCATCCTTCTTGACCTCGGCCTTGCCCAGCTTGGCGCCGAGCTTGATGTCCAGGCCCTGCTTCTTGAACTCGCGCTGCGCCACCTTGGCGATATCCGCATCGGCGGTACCGAGGAAATCAGGCAGCGCTTCGATGATGGTGACCTTCGCACCGAGCCGGTTCCACACGCTGCCCAGCTCGAGGCCGATCACGCCGGCGCCGATCACGCCCAGGCGCTTGGGCACGGCCGCGATGTCCAGCGCGCCGGCGTTGTCGATGATGTGCTTGCCGTCGAACCTGGCAAACGGCAACTCGATCGGCACCGAGCCGGAGGCAAGGACCACGTTGGTAGCGCTGATGGTCTGCTTGCTGCCGTCATTGCCGGCGATCTCGACCTGGTTGCCTTTCAGCAGCTTGCCCTTGCCGAAGAAGCTGACGATCTTGTTGACCTTGAACAGCTGGTCGACACCGCCGGTGAACTGCTTGACGATCTTGTCCTTGCGTCCGATGAAGGTCGCCATGTCGACCTTGGCGTTCTCCACCGAGATGCCGTGGGCGGGCAGGTTGTGCGACAGGTTGAAGAACTGCTTGGACGAATCGAGCAGCGCCTTGGATGGAATGCAGCCCACGTTGAGGCAGGTGCCGCCCAGGGCCGCCTTGCCGTCCTTGCCGACGAAGGCGTCGATCACGGCGGTCTTCAGGCCCAACTGCGCGGCGCGGATGGCGGCGTGATAGCCGGCCGGACCGCCGCCGATGACGATGACATCGAATTTATCGCTCATGTGCATTCCTTGATACTGGCGAGCCGGGCTCGCAGATGCAGCGGATATGAGCCCTGGTGGCGCGAAAGCAACTCGAAAAGCGTTGCTTCAACAATCGTCCGGCACCAGAGCCCCGTTACCTGTTTTTGATCGCCGGGACGGCGATCAAAGCCCCAGCAACATGCGCTGCGGGTTCTCCAGCTGGTTCTTGATGTCGACCAGGAACAGCACCGCGTCCTTGCCGTCGATGATGCGGTGGTCGTAGGACAGCGCGATGTACATCATCGGCGCGGCGATGATCTGGCCGTTCTCGACGATGGCGCGCTCCTTGATCGTGTGCATGCCCAGGATCGCGCTCTGCGGCGGGTTGACGATCGGGGTGGACAGCAGCGAACCGAACGTGCCGCCATTGGTGATGGTGAACGTGCCGCCCTGCAGGTCGTCCAGCGACAGCTTGTTCGCGCGCGCCTTGGTGGCGTAATCGGCGATGCCCTGCTCGACCTCGGCGAAGCTCATGCTCTGCACATCGCGCAGCACCGGTGTGACCAGGCCCTTGTCGGTCGAAACCGCGATCGAGATGTCCTGATAGCCGTGGTAGATCACGTCGTTGCCGTCGACCGAGGCGTTGACGAACGGATAGCGCTTGAGCGCCTCGGCAGCCGCCTTGACGAAGAAGCTCATGAAGCCGAGCTTGATGCCGTGTTCCTTCTGGAACGCGTCACCGAGTGCCTTGCGCATCTTCACCACTTCGGCCAGGTTCACCTCGTTGAACGAGGTGAGCATGGCGATGGAGTTCTTCGACTGCATCAGGCGCTCGGCGATGCGCGCGCGCATGCGCGTCATCGGCACGCGCTCTTCCGGACGCGCGCCCGGGGTCGGCTTCGCTGCAGGCGCCGCGGCCGCCGGAGCGGCGCCACCCTTGCCGTAATTGACCAGGTCTTCCTTGGTCACCCGGCCGTCGCGGCCGGTGCCGGCGACCTTGGAGGCATCAATCTTCTCTTCGGTGGCCACGCGCAGACCGGCGGGCGAGAGATCCTCGTTGCTCTTGCCGGCGGCCTTCGGCGCGGCAGGGGCGGGCGCTGCAGCAGCCTTCGGCTCCTCCTTCGCCGCGGGTGCCGGCGCGGCAGCCACCGCACCTTCCTCGATGATCGCGATGATCTGCTCGCTGTTCACCGTGTCGCCCACTTCATGCCGGATCTCCTTCAGCACGCCGTCGACCGGGGACGGGACTTCCAGCACCACCTTGTCGGTTTCGAGGTCGACCAGGTTTTCGTCGCGCTTCACCGCATCACCGGCTTTCTTGTGCCAGCTGGCGATGGTGGCGTCGGAGACGGACTCGGGCAGGACGGGGACTTTGAGTTCGATGGACATAGCGATCCTTGGGTGTCTTTATTCTGCAGAGTGGTCGGTGCCGACGGGCGCGGTCAGCGCCTGTTCGACGAGTGCCGCCTGTTCGGCGACATGGGTATTGAAATGGCCAGCCGCCGGTGCCGGTGAGCGCGCGCGTCCCGCATACGAGAGACTGTGCTTGCTGCCGATACAGGCCTGCAGGTGGTGGCGGATCTGGAACCAGGCGCCCTGGTTCATCGGCTCTTCCTGACACCAGATCACTTCCTTCGCGGCGGGATACTTGTCCAGCTCGGCCGTGACCTCGGGGCGCGGGAACGGATACAGCTGCTCGACGCGCACGATCGCCACATCCGTCAACCCGCGCTTCTCGGCGTCCTCCAGCAGGTCGTAATAGACCTTGCCGGAGCACAACACGACGCGTTTGACTTTCTTCGCCGCCAATTCGCGATGTTCGCCGATCACCAGCTGGAAACTGCCGTTGGCCAGCTCGTCCAGCGAGGACACCGCCAGCTTGTGCCGCAGCAGCGATTTCGGTGTCATCACGATCAACGGCTTGCGCACGTTGCGCAGCATCTGCCGGCGGATCATGTGAAAATCCTGCGCCGGCGTGGTCGGCACGCAGACCTGCATGTTGTCGAACGCGCACAACTGCAGAAAGCGTTCCAGGCGTGCCGAGGAATGTTCCGGTCCCTGGCCTTCGTAGCCATGCGGCAAAAGCAGCACCAGACCGCACAGGCGGTTCCACTTCGCCTCGCCGGAGCTGATGAACTGGTCGATCACCACCTGCGCGCCGTTGGCGAAGTCGCCGAACTGCCCTTCCCAGATATTGAGCGTGTCCGGGTCGGTGGTGGAGTAGCCGTACTCGAACGCCATCACTGCCTCTTCGCTGAGCAGCGAATCGATCACCTCGACGTCGGCGCCGTCGCGCACGGTCGCCAGCGGCATCCAGGTGTGGCCGTCCTTCTGGTCGTGCAGCACCGCATGACGATGGAAGAACGTACCGCGGCCGGAGTCCTGGCCGACCAGCCGCAGGTTGTGACCGCCATCGATCAGGGTGGCGTAGGCCAGGTTTTCGGCGAAGCCCCAGTCGGCCGACTGTTCACCTGCGGCCATCTTGCGACGGTCGTCGTAGATCTTCGCCACGCGCGCCTGCAGCGTCATGTCGGCGGGCAGGGTGAGGATCTTGCTGGCCAGCGCCTGCAGTTTCTGCAGGGGCACGCGGGTGTCGACTGGCATCGACAGCTTGCCGCCGAGGAAACGAGCCCAGTCGACATGGCCGTCGCGCGGTGGCGAGGTGTCCAGTTCGGTCATCGGTGCGCCGGCTTCCAGACGAGCGCGGTAGGCCTCGAACTGCTGCTGCGCCTCGCCTTCGGCCAGCACGCCTTCCTTGACCAGCTGTTGCTGGTACAGGTCTCGGGTGGTCGGGCGCTTGCGGATGATCTGATACATCACCGGCTGGGTCGCGGCCGGTTCGTCGGCCTCGTTGTGGCCGTGGCGGCGATAGCAGACCAGATCGATCACCACGTCGCGGCGAAACCGCTTGCGGAAGTCGTAGGCGAGCCGGGTCACTTCGATCACCGCCTCGGGATCGTCAGCGTTCACGTGCAGCACCGGCGCATTGACCATCTTGGCCAGGTCGGTGCAGTACATGGTCGAACGCGCGTCCTGCGGATTGGAGGTGGTGAAGCCGACCTGGTTGTTGATCACGATGTGCAGGCTGCCGCCGATCCGGAAGCCGCGGGCCTGCGACATGTTCATCAGTTCCATGTTCACGCCCTGACCGGCAAAGGCGGCGTCGCCATGGATCAGGACCGCCATCGACTGCTGATGCATGGTGTCGCGACGGCGGGTCTGGCGGGCCTTCACCGAACCGGTGACTACCGGGTTGACGATCTCCAGATGCGACGGGTTGAACGCCAGCGCCACGTGCACGCCACCCTTGGGCGTCTTGACGTCGGCGGAAAAGCCCATGTGGTACTTCACATCACCCGAATGGGCCGGGTCGTCGGGATGCTCGAATTTGCCCTCGAACTCGTCGAACAGGGTCTTCGGCGGCTTGCCGAGGATGTTGACCAGCATGTTGAGACGGCCGCGGTGGGCCATGCCTACGACCAGCTCCTTGATGCCGTTGTCGCCCGCGGCGCGCACCACGTCATCCATCATCGGGATCAGGCTGTCACCGCCTTCCAGCGAGAAGCGCTTCTGGCCGACGTACTTCGTGTGCAGGTAACGTTCCAGGCCCTCGGTCGCGGTGAGGCCGTCCAGCACGCGCTGCTTGCCGGCCTTGTCCAGGCTGCTGCGGCCGGCCTGCTGTTCGAGTCGGCTGTAGATCCAGTTGCGCTGTTCATGGTTGCTGATATGCATGAACTCGGCGCCGATCGTGCTGGCGTAGGTCTTCTGCAGCCGGCCCAGCAGTTCGCGCAGTTTCATCCGCTGGCCGTTGCCGGCGTAGTTGCCGGTATCGAACTCGGTATCCAGGTCCGCATCGCTCAGGCCATGGAAGGCGAGGCCGAGGTCCGGCGCCTGCATCTTTTCGGCGAGGCCGAGCGGGTCGAGGTCGGCGGCCAGGTGGCCACGCGAGCGATAGGCCGTCAGCAGGCGCAATACACCAGCCTGCTTGCGCGCATGCTCGTCGCTCATCGGAACGGCGGCTGCACCGTTGTGCCGCTGCTTCTGTGCAGCCTCGATACGCGCAATGGCCGCGAGGTGGGAGACATCTCCCGATTCGCGGCCATTGAAGGATTCGAAATAGCTGGCCCATTCGGCGGGAACCGCCGAGGGTTCGGCCAGCCAGGCGTCATAGAGCGATTCGACGTAGTCGGCGTTGCCGCCAGCGAGTTGGGAAGATTCGAAGAACTCGCGGATCAGGTTTGTACTCACGTCACCACCGGCAGGGAAGGGATGCTTGCAGTCATCTGTGCGACCAGGGAAATCGCGGTTTTCAGCCGGTTTTCAAGCCCGACTGACCGTTCTGACGGATGACTGGGGAGAATCCGGACAATTATACCCTTGGCCTGCCGCGACGCGGCAACCCACGAAGTGCGCGGAAGCGAGTGCTGGCGGCGATCCTGGCCAGCGGCGCGGCGTCCCTCGGCATCGAATACTGCTGTTTCACGGGGTTTGACGTTGTCCCGTATGGCTTCGACCCCGCGAACATCGGGCCAGCTGCTGTTCAGCCGGTCGGGGCATGCCGATCAGATATTCAGTGTCTGCAGCACGCTGGCGCGTTCGGCGCGGTCCCACACCTCATTGAAGTGCTGCTGCAGCGGCGCCAGGCTGGCGCGGTCGTCGCGGGCGGCACGACCCTGCGGGCGATCTGCCTCGGGGAGGAACAGGTAACCGCCGACATCGTTGAGCAGGTAAGCCGAGACGTAGGCCAGATCCGCTTCCTCTACCGGCATGCGGACCTGGATCGAGCTGGGCAGGCGCTGCGCCAGCGCGATCAATCGATGATCGTTGCGCAGGGCACCGGCCGGATCGTGCAGCAGGATCCGGATTTGTGCGCCGCGGCCGGAAATCGCGATGCGCCGCAACTGATCCAGTTCTTCCGTGCTGGCGTAGCTGTCGTTGCCCAGGATGGGCAGGTAGATCGCCAGCCGATGGCGGGCGTCGCCCAGCAACTGCAGGCGTGCCGCTGCGCCTTCGCTGCGCGTACCGGCGGGCAGGGCGCCGATGTCACGTGGCGGCAGCGCCTCCCTGCCGTCGCTGCCGGACAGGGCCAGCCGCATCGCCCGATGGGGCAGGCCGGCGTCCTCGAATTCCTCACCATGCGCCACGAAGCCTTCGCGCTCGTAGAAGCCGATCGCGCTGACCTGGGCGTCCAGCGTCACCTCGGACCAGCCGGCGGCGCGTGCATATGCCATCAACTCACGCAGCAGCGCCAGTCCGACACCCTGGCCGCGCCAGGTCTGCAACACGGCCATGCGACCGATCTTGTGTGCCGGACTGATCCGGCCGCAGCCGATCGGCTGACCGGCGTCGTCGCGCGCCAGTACATGCCGGCAGTCGCCGTCGAGGCCATCGCGCTCGCGCTCCTCGGGTACGCCCTGTTCCTGCACGAACACCGTCTGGCGCAACTCGAGCAGGGCCGCGCGCTGATCTTCGCGCGACCAATCGACCATCTCGACATGGAAGTTCTGCAGCTTCATCGGCGGCGACGGGATCTGCGCGGCAGCAGGTGGCCGTCGTTGACCAGGGCCAGCAGCAAGCCCTGCTCGATGCTGTCCAGCGGACGGTCGACGCTCAGTGCACGCTGCTCGCACAGCTGTTGGGCCAGTGTGGCAGTGGCCGGATAGGCCTGGCCGCTGACATACAAGGTGCAACCGGACTTGCCGCTGGTCCACGCCAGCCGTGACCACGGATGGCGCAGCATCTGCGCGCCGGCAGCGAGCTGTTTGGCCAGTGCGGCATCGGTCAGCGGCTTCTCCAGCGGCGCCGGCACCTGCGCGTTGCGGTAACGGGTGATGAAGCGCCCGAACCAGTCGCGCAGCATGTCGTCGCCCAGCGCTGCGGCAAACGGCAGCGCCGCCCTCAGGCGCACGATCGCGGCGCGGTCGATCTCGCCGGTGGCCTTGGCCGGCTTCAGATCCGGATCGGCGTAACGCAGTTCCTCCGGCAGGCGCTCGGCGATATGGTCGGCGAGGTCACCCGTCAATTCGGCCTGCGAAGGTGCGCGCATGCCGACCGAGAAGGTCATGCAAGGTCCGCCGAAGGCAACGCCGTCGTGCGGCACACCCGGCGGCAGGTACAGCATGTCACCCGGTTCCAGCAGCCACTCATGGGTCGGCTCGAACTGCGCCAGCTGCTTCAGCTCGACATCGTGGCGAAATTCCTTCGGAGCCATCGGGTCGTCGCTGATCGCCCAGTGGCGCTGGCCCAGTCCCTGCAGCAGGAACACATCGTACTGGTCGACATGGGCGCCGACGCCGCCACCCGGCTCGGCGTAGGAGACCATCACGTCGTCCATCCGCCAGCTCGGCAGGAAGCTGAAGTGCTGCAGCAGCCCGGCGACGTCCGCATCCCATTTGTCCACATCCTGCACCAGCAGGGTCCAGTGGCTGTCCGGGGTAGTGGCGAAGTCGGCTTCGCTCAGCGGGCCGGGGTTGACATGCCAGCGGTCGCGCTTCACGTCATGCACGATCAGTCGCCCCAGCGCGGCAGGCTCGCAGGCCAGCCCGGCCAGGTCGTCCGGCTGCAGCGGCGGCTGGAAGTCGGGAAAAGCGTTGCGGATCAGCAACGGCCGCTTCTGCCAGTAGTCGCGCAGGAACCGGGCCGGGCTCATGCCCAGCGGGCGTGTGCTGCTGCCGCGGACTTCGATGGGGAGGTCTGTTGTGGTGGTCATCCGGCCATTGTAATGGTCGCGGACGGGAACCGGGCGGCCTCAGACAAACAGTTGGAACGCATTGTTGGCGCCCAGCGCGAGCACCGCGATGCCGGCCAGCAGGGTCGCCGCGCGCGCCGGAATGCGGCGGATGAACAGCGCACCGAACGGTGCGGCCATGACGCCGCCGATGATCAGGCCGAGCACCGCCGAGGCATGGCTGACCCCGATGGTGAGCAGGAAACTCACGCTGGCGGCGATGCTCACCACGCATTTGGCCAGGTGCACGCTGCCAATCACCACTCGGGGCGGCAAGCCCCGAGCGAGCAGGATGGTGACGGTCAGCGCGCTCCAGCCCCCGCCGCCGATCGCGTCGGCGAAGCCGGCGAGCAACCCCAGCGGTGCCGTGCCGCGTGGCACGTCGTTGCGTCGGCCGGGTGGCCGGCTGCTCCGGAACAGCAGGAACACGCCCATGCCGAGCAGGTAGGGCGTCAGGATCATGCGCATCCAGGCCGCCGGCAGGTGGATGGCCACCCATACCCCGAGCAGGGCGCCCAGCACGCCCGGGAGGACCAGGGCCAGGAACAGCGGGCGGCGCACGTTGCCGGCCAGCAGATGGCTGATGCCGGAGGCGCCACAGGTGAACGTCTCGGCGTAGTGCACGCTGGCGCTGGCTGCCACCGGCGGCATGCCCAGGCTGATCAGCAGTCCGGCCGAGGTCACGCCGTAGGCCATGCCCAGCGCGCCGTCGACCAGCTGGGCGAGGGCGCCGACGGCAATGAAGACAAGCAGCTCGCTCACGTGGGGCAGGTCGATCGGGTAGTCCGGGTGGCTGCAGTATCTGTCCGCGGCGACCGTGCGCAGAAATGAAGTGCGGGCATAACGACATGCCGACATATGTTTTCACGGGCGGGGAGAGTTTCCATAGCATGGCCGTCAAGAAGTAAAGACGTCCAAAAGGAACTGCCGTGAACGCCGCACTCAGACCGATCCCGCCATCCTCGACACTCGATGCGGAGAAACTGGCCCTGCTCAACCGGCTGACTGCCGGCCTGGCGCCGGCGGACCTGTACTGGATCGCGGCCTATAGCGCGGCACAGGCGACCCGCCTGCCGGCACACGCGGGACTGGCCGTGGTAGGCGAGCCGGCGACCACTCCGGCGGCGGAGCCGGACGAGCGATTGAGCATCGTCTACGGCAGCCAGACCGGCAATTCCCGCCGGGTCGCCGAACAGCTGGCGGAGCGTGCGCAGGCGGCCGGGTTGCCGGTACGCCTGCTGCGGGCAGGCGCTTACCCGCTGCGTGAACTGGCACAGGAGCGCCACCTGGTGGTGGTGATCAGCAGCCAGGGCGACGGCGACCCGCCGGACGATGCGATCGGCTTCTTCGAGTTCATTGCCGGCAAGCGCGCGCCGAAGCTGCCGCAGCTCAAGTTTGCCGTGCTGGGGCTGGGCGACTCGAGCTATCCGAAATACTGCGCGGTGAGCCGCGAGCTGGATGCCCGGCTCATCGCGCTGGGCGGCACCCGATTCGTCGAGCTGGGCGAGGCGGACGTGGATTTCGAGACGGTGGCCGCCACCTGGTCGGCGCGCACGCTGGAGACCGCGCGCGAGGCATTGAGCGGGTCGGGTACACCGGCGCGTCATGCCAGCCCGCTGCACGCGGTCGCTTCGCCGTCGCGTCCGCTGCATGCGCGCGAGCGGCCGTTTGCGGCCGCCGTTCTGGAAAACCAGCGCATCGTGTCGCGCGACAGCGCGCGTGACGTGCGTCACCTCGAACTGTCGCTGGAAGGCTCCGGCCTGCGCTACGAGGCCGGCGACGCGATCGGCGTCTGGCCGCGCAATCCACCGCCATTGGTCGAGCAGTGGCTGTCGGCGCTGAAGCTCGACGGTGCGGCCGAGATCGAGCACGACGGTCGACGGCTGCCGTTGGCGCGCTGGCTCGGAGAGGAGCGCGAGCTCACCCGGTTGACCCGCCCGCTGGTGGCTGCCCAGGCCGCCGCCTCCGGACAGCGGCGAGTTGCAGCGGCTGCTGCGGCCGGAGCAGAAGGAGGCGTTCGCGGCACTGCTGGCCAGCCACCAGCCGATCGATCTGCTGCGTCAATTCCCGGTGAGCTGGGAACCGGTGCAACTGCTGGCCGCCCTGCGCCCGCTGACCCCGCGGCTGTACTCGATTGCCTCCAGCCCCGCCCTGGTCGGTCCGGACGAGGTGCATCTGACGGTCGCGGTGGTCGAGTACCTCGCCCATGGCAGTACCCATGTCGGTGCGGCGTCGGCATTTCTGGCCGACGCCGGCGACGATGCGCGCGTACCGCTGTTCGTCGAGTCGAACGAGCGCTTCCGGCTGCCCGCCGATGGCAGCCGCGACGTGATCATGATCGGTCCCGGCACCGGCGTCGCGCCGTTCCGCGCGTTCGTGCAGGAACGCCAGGCGAGCGGAGCGGGCGGGCGCAACTGGCTGTTCTTCGGCAACCGCCACTTCCAGCAGGATTTTCTGTATCAGGTCGAATGGCAGGAAGCCCTGCGCAGCGGTGCACTGGACCGACTCGACCTGGCCTTCTCGCGTGATTCCGCCAGCAAGGTCTACGTGCAGCAACGCCTGCGCGAACAGGGGCGCGAGCTCTATGCGTGGCTGCGCGAAGGCGCGCATCTGTATGTCTGCGGCGACGCTACCCACATGGCGCGCGACGTGCACGAAACGCTGGTCGACATCATCGCCAGTCACGGCGGGTTGTCCATCGAGGACGCCGGAAGCTGGCTTGGCGAGCTGCTGCAACAGGGCCGTTACGCCCGCGACATCTACTGATCGGAACAGCCCATGTCCACCTCATTCGAAACCATCAAGCAGCAGAGCCGCTACCTGCGCGGCGGCATCGCCGAAGGACTGGCCGATCCGGTCACCGGTGCCATCAGCGAGGACGACGGCAAGCTGATCAAGTTCCACGGCACCTACCAGCAGGACGACCGCGACATCCGCGACGAGCGACGCCGACAGAAGCTCGAGCCGGCCTACTCGTTCATGGTGCGCGCGCGCCTCGCCGGCGGCGTGATGACGCCGGCGCAATGGCTGGCGTTCGACGCGATCGCCAGCGACTACGCCAGCAGCGGACTGCGCATCACCACCCGGCAGACCTTCCAGTGGCACGGCGTGATCAAGCACGACCTGAAGCCGACCATCGCCGCGATCGACGCGGCGATGGCCAGCACCATTGCCGCCTGCGGCGACATCAACCGCAACGTGGTGTGCAACGCCAACCCGGTCGAGTCGGCGGCGCACGAACTCGCTTATGCGTGGGCGGTGCGCCTGTCCGAGCACCTCAAGCCGAAGACCCGCGCCTACCACGAGATCTGGCTCGACGGCGAGAAGCTGGTGGGCGAGGAGGAGCATGAGCCGCTGTACGGGCCGACCTACCTGCCGCGCAAGTTCAAGATCGGGCTGGCGATCCCGCCGCTGAACGACGTCGACGTGTTTGCCCAGGACCTGGGCCTGATCGCGATCGTCGAAGAAGGCGAGCTGCTGGGCTTCAACGTGGCGATCGGCGGTGGCATGGGCGCCAGCCATGGCGATCCGAGCACCTATCCACGGCTCGGCGACGTGATCGGCTTCGTCCGGCCGGAGCAGTTGCTGGCGTTGGCTGAGTCGGTCATCTCGGTGCAGCGCGACTGGGGCGATCGCCAGGAGCGCAAGCACGCGCGGCTGAAGTACACCATCGACACGCGCGGGCTCGAGGTGTTCAAGGCGGAGGTGGAACGTCGCCTCGGCGCTGCGCTGGAGCCCGCACGCGCGTTCCGCTTCGAGCACAACGGCGATCGCTACGGCTGGATCCAGGGCCACGCGGGCCGCTGGCACCTGACCTTGCAGGTCGAGTCCGGGCGCCTGCTCGACCGGCCCGGCCAGACCTGGCTCAGTGGCATGCGCGAACTGGCGGGCGTGCATACCGGCGATATCCGGCTCACCTGCAACCAGAACCTGATCATCGCCAACGTCGCCGCGGCCGACCGCGCCGGCATCGACGCGATCGTCGCCCGCCACGGCCTGGACGGCTATCTGAAGCACAGTGCGATCCGCCAGCACGCGATCGCCTGCGTGGCGCTGCCGACCTGCGCCCTGGCGATGGCCGAGAGCGAACGTTACCTGCCGCAGATCCTGCCGAAGCTGGAAGCGTTGCTGGACAGCCATGGCCTGATCGATGCACCGATCCTGTTGCGCCTGTCCGGCTGCCCGAACGGCTGCTCGCGACCGTACCTGGGCGAGATCGCCCTGGTCGGCCGTGCCCCGGGTCGCTACGACCTGCGCCTGGCTGCCGATTTCAGCGGCCAGCGGCTGAACCAGGTCTACTGCGAGAACATCGACGAGGCGACGATTCTCGAGGCGCTGGAGCCGCTGTTCGCGCGTTACGCCGTGGAGCGTTCCGCGGGCGAGGGCTTCGGCGATTTCCTGCTGCGCGTCGGCATCCTCGCCGCGCCGCCCTCGCGGCGCATCGCCGCCACGGTGCTGGCATGAGCGACATCGCGTTCGATCACGGGGTTGCCGAGCCGCGGGTACTGGCGGCACTGAATGCATCGCTGGCGCCGCTCAGCGCCGAGCAACGCGTCGCCTGGGCGCTCGAGCACCTGCCTGGCGAACACGTGCTTTCCTCCAGCTTCGGCGCGCAGGCGGCGGTGTCGTTGCACATGGTGACGCAGCAGCGGCCGGATATCCCGGTGGTGCTGATCGACACCGGCTACCTGTTCGCCGAGACCTACCGCTTCATCGACGAACTGACCGCACGGCTGGCGTTGAACCTCAAGGTGTACCAGTCGCCGCTCAGTCCCGCGCGGATGGAAGCGCGCCACGGGCGGCTGTGGGAGCAGGGCGTGAGCGGCATCGATCGCTACAACCAGCTGCGCAAGGTCGAGCCGATGCAGCGCGCGCTGGGCGAGTTGAATGCGGCCAGCTGGATCGCCGGGCTGCGCCGCCAGCAGTCGCGCAGCCGCGCGGTGATCGACGTGCTCGAGCAGCGCAACGGCCGCTGGAAGCTGCATCCGCTGGCCGACTGGAGCGATCGCGACATCGGCCATTACCTCACCCGCCACCGCCTGCCGTATCACCCGCTGTGGGAACAGGGCTACGTGTCGATCGGCGACCGCCACACCAGCCGTCGCTGGGAACCGGGCATGGACGCCGAGGACACCCGCTTCTTCGGACTCAAGCGCGAATGCGGGCTGCACGGCATTGCCTGAGCCGGCGAGATCGTGTGCCACGGCGGTATCGAGATCCACGTCGATACCGCGCTGGCGGTGTGCGAGGCGCGCGACGGCAAGGGCCTGTATGCGCCGGCCCGCGCCGGCAAGATCGAACAGCTCACCAGCATCAGCGATCCCTGCGAACTCCCCGCGCAAGCGGCAGATATTGGGTTTCGAACCGGGGGCTGATTGAGGGTTGACCGGTCCACGGTAGCGCCGGCAGCGCCGGGTCCGGCACCTGCGGCCGACGTCATGTTGCTGTCGTGCAAGCACAAGGACGGCGTCACGATCGGCTCGCACACTGCGAGGCTCCTGCCTTTTCCGGGTCAGCATCGTGCTCGCGCAATACGTTCTTCTTTCCAGGGCCGGCCTGCTGCGCATCGTGCAGCACGGTCACCGTTGGCGGGTCCTGCTGGATGAGCGGGAACTGGGGCGTCACGAGACAGCGGAGCGCGCGCTTGCGGCGTTGCGCGAGGCATGCCCGCGGGCACGGATTCCGCCGTCTTTCGCGCAATGGCGGCCACTCCCGGTACCGACCTGGAGCTACTCGGGCCCGCCGCGCCGGCTTCGTGCGGGCTGATGTGCCTGCCGTTGCGGCGGTCGCCGAAGCAAAGCCGCACGGTTCAGCCACCGAGGCTGGCTCATCCTTGCCCGGTCGGGAACCGGCCGGGCCGCCATGGCTATACTGGGCCGGCAACCATGCAGACAGCCCTTCGCAAACGGATGCCCAGGCAAGGCGGTGCCGCAGATGGACAAGCAAATCGAGACCTGCACACTGCCAAGGGTTGCCGCCGGGCGGGCACGGGGCGGGCGGGCGACCCAGCAGGATCACCTGGTGTGTCTGCACGATCCATCCGGTGATGCGCGACTGCTGGTGGTGGCCGACGGCATGGGCGGCGACGGTGCCGGCGAGCTTGCCGCCGAGGGAGTCATCCAGGTTGCTCGCCGATTGTGGGAGCAGGGCCTGTGGCGGGAGCAGCCCGGGGCGGTGTTTCTGGAGACACTCTGTCAGGACGCACACGCCGAACTGCGCCGCCGCGGCCAGGATCTGGCCAGCGGCGAGCCGCATTCAACCGTGGTGGCGTTGCTGATCCGGGGTCATCACATCAGTTGGGCGCACGTGGGCGACAGTCGCCTGTATCGGTTCCAGGGAGGGCGCTGCATTGGTCGCACCGAGGATCACAGCCTGTCCCAGCTGAAAGTGCGCCGTGGTGAACTCGGCGCCGATCAGCTGGCCAGCGATCCCGACCAGCACAAGTTGCTGCGTGGCCTGGGTGGTGCCCAGCCTCCGCAGGTCGAGCATGGCGGCGCGATGCTGGGCGCAGGACAGGCGTTCGCGTTGTGCAGCGACGGCGTGTGGGAACATCTGTCGGCGCAGGAGCTGGGTCGGCTGGCGCACCGTCGCGATCAGCCGGGCGCGTTGCACGAGGCACTGACGCTCGCGCTGGAGCGCGCCGGGGAAGCAGGCGACAATGTGGCCTTGATATTGTTTCGCGCGGGCTGGGTCTCCTGGCTCCGGGGACGCGCGGGCCGTCGGGGCGGTCTGGTGGCCTGACGGTCAGGTCGAGTTGAGCAGGCGGAACGCATGGCTTCAAGACGAACGTGGTGTGGTGGCGGCCAGTGGCTGAAGCGGGTGATCCTGATCGCCCTGCCTGCAGCCATGCTGGTCGTCGCCGGCTGCACCCAGATCGCCAAGCTCAAGGCGCGGGTGGTCGTGCAGCCGGCTACCTCATCCGTGGCGACGCCCGTGCGTCCCGTCGAGCCCGGCAAGGACTATCCGTCGGTGGCGGCGATCGTCAAACAGGAAGTCCAGCACGGCCATTATGCCGAGGCCGAGAAGGCGTTGCGTCGATATCTGACGAAGCATCCGGGGGATCGTCCGGCCCAGGCGATGCTGCGACAGTTAACGGTCGATCCGGAGCAGATGCTCGGCAGCAAGCGGCGCATCTACGTGGTGCGACCGGGGGATTCCTACAGTGGCCTGGCCGCCCGCTATCTCGGTGACGCGAACCTGTTCCTGATCCTGGCCCGGTACAACGGATCGACCCACCCGTCGTATCTGCGCGTGGGTGAGAAACTGAAGCTGCCGCTGTCGGTTCCCCGCATGGCCGAGCCGGTGGGCGGTACCGTTGCCGAATCGGCGGTCGATCCCGGACCGGCTCGCTCCGATCCGGCCAGCCCCAGGCCGAGCAGCCCCGGACCGGCGATCAGTCCGGGGATCGCGACCATCGGCGAGTCATCGGCGACGAAGGCCAGCCGGCTGCAGGACGAAAGCGTGAGCTTGCTGAACAAGGGCCGGAAGGGCGAGGCGCTGATGCGACTCGATCAGGCGCTGATGGTCGATCCGCAGCTGCGGTCGAACGGTTCGGCCTCCGCCTCGATGCGCAGGCAGCTGGTGGCGCAATACCACCAGCGGGCCATCGTGCTGTATCGCGACCAGCAGCTGGATCAGGCCATCACGCTGTGGAATCGCGCGCTGGCGATCGACCCGACGTTCGAGCCGGCGATCATCTACCGGACTCGTGCACAGGAGCTCAAGCGTCGTCTGCGCCAGCTCTGACCTCGGCGCGGCCGGTCCGCACCGTCCGTCGTCGGACCCCTCAGCCGGGCGGTTGCCGGACATCGTCTCCGGGGTTCGCCACGGGCATGATGCGGGTGGGGTCGTCCGATGTCTTCCAGCGGCGTGGTGGAGTCGGTCTTGCGGCTTCGGCTATGACGCGATTGCAGGGCACCATTCATCAGGTTGAACGCGGCGAACAGCCGGCCGATTTCGTCGCGGCGGGCCAGCCGGATGCGGTGTCTGAAATCACCCCGCGCCACCCGCAGCATGGCGCTGCCCAGCAGATCGAACAGGGTCAGCAGCCGCCGCGATAACCAGTAGGCCGAGCCGACCACCGCCGCGAGCGTCACCACCAGCACGGCAACGATCACCCACAACGTGGTCTTCTGGGCGGCGCGCAACGGCGCATCGCTGATGCCCAACCGCAGATCGCCCACCGTGGCGGACTGATAACGGATCGGCATGTCGAACAGCAGCATCTCGCCCAGGTTCGGGTCACCGGTGATGCGGCCGCGATAGCTTGTGACGTCACGGTTCGCGGACAGGCGTTCCTGCCCGCTCAGCACAGGCAGTTGCCGACTGACCTGGTCCTGCTGTGTGCTGGCGATGATCTCGCCGTGGCGGTCGGCAATCGCCAGGTAGCGGATCTGTTCGTTGCGGGCGATATCCTCGACCAGCGCGCGTGTCGCGGCACGGTCGCCGAGCAGAAGATCCTCGGCCGATTCGCTGACGATCATGCGCCCCAGCGAACTGCCGAAGTCCAGCGCCAGGCCGGTGACCGCGGTGTTCTGCTTGGCGTAGATGGCACTCAGCCCGATCAGCAGGGTGAGGCTCAGCACGATGCCGAGCAGGCCGGACCAGCGCAATCGCAGCGAAACGATGCGGCTGGTCAGCGGCTTTTCGTACAGGCGCTCGTACTCGCGTCGGGCCAGGCGCAGGTCGTCGACGACCTCGGCACCTCGCTGATAGCGCGCCTCGGCCGCGGGTGCCAGCAGGGTGCGCACGATGTCGAGCAGGATCGACGGGGTGGAGGGATCCCGTGGCTGGAGTTTGGGCCGGCGCACCCGTCGCCGTTCACGCAGCAGCTGGCGCAGGTCGTCGGTCTCCCGCCAGGGCAGCTTGCCGCAGACGAGCCAGTACAGCACCACGCCCAGCGAAAACAGGTCGCTGCGGGAATCGGTGGGTTCGCCACGCAGGTGCTCCGGCGCCATGTAGGCCGGGGTGCCGCCGATCTCGGTGCGAGGACTGGCGGTCTCGCCTTTCGCCCGCCGCCGTTCGGCGATGCCGAAGTCGTTGACCCTGACCTGATGCCAACCGTCACCCAGCATGATGTTTTCAGGCTTGATGTCGTGGTGAACGACGTCCCGGGTGTGGGCATACTCCAGCGCGGCGGCGACCTGTTCGGCCACATCCAGGATCACCTCGACGGGCGGAAACCCTTCGCGCGCGACACGACTGGCCAGCGTTTCGCCCGAGAGGCGTTCCATCGCGATGTAGGAGTAGCCGTCGTCGCTTTCTCCGGCATCGAAGATGGTGAGGATATGCGGATGCGTGAGGTGGCCTGCGGCGCGGGCTTCGGCGAGAAAGCGCTGGCGGCAGGTGGGATCGGCGGCGATCTCGCGATGCAGGCATTTGATCGCGACGCGACGCTCGATGTCCGGGTCAAATCCCGCGTAGACCACCGACATGGCGCCCTCGCCCAGGACGCCTTCGATGAGATAGCGGCCGACCCGCTGCGGGATGTCGCGGTCGGTCATGACCGGCGGTTCAGATCAGCCGCCAGGCCAGCACACCCAGCCCGACCAGCAGCAGGCTCGCCACGATCCAGCGCGTGCGCATCAAACGGGGCGCCCCGCGTTCCCGGGTCAGGAACAGGAACTCGGCCTGGCCCAGCCGGATGTGGTCGCCGTGCTTGAGGGTCGCTTCATGGACGCGTCGGTCATTCACGTAGGTGCCATTGGTGGACAGCGTGTTCATGATGACGTAGTGCTTGTGCTGGATGATGATCCAGCCATGCGAGGCGGACACGCTGGAGTCGTCCACGATGATGTCGTTGTCGCTGTTCCTGCCGATGGTCTGCCGGCCCGGGCGCAGCGAGAACCGCAGGGTCTCCAGTCCCGGACTGATCCCTTCCAGTACCGGCTCGTGCTTGCTGGCCGGCCCATCCGATGCAAAATCCGCCTCGCTTGCGTACTGGCGCAGGGCTTCGGTGGAAAACAGCCGGGTTCCCTGGGGGCCGGAGGATGTTCCTGCGGCACGGCGAGATGGCGTTTGACCAGGACGGTTCATGAAGGATCTCGGCTCTCGAATCAGGTTTTCACTATAGCCAATCACGCAACCGCCTGAATGTGAAGGGGGCGCGGAAATCGTTCGATCCGATGCCGGGCGGGTCGGCAAGCGAACCCTTTCGCGGTGCAGCACCGCATGGCACGGCCTCAGGCGGCAATCAGGATATCCGGCCGCTGGCTGATGCGGTAGACCGCCGCCGGCGGCAGGTTGAGCAGGGCGCTGCCCACGCGCTGGGCCTGCAAGTTCAGCTGTCGCAGCAGGGCGGCCGGCAACGGGCAGCGCATGCCGTAAGTGAACTGGTAGAACATGCCGCCGGCACGCAATTGCCGCTCGAACACGCCCTGCACGATGGCGGCGACCTGGCTGGCGGGCATCGACAGCAGGGGCAGGCCACTGACCACGGCACAGGCACGTTCGTTGCCGAACAGCGAGTCGGTCTGACCCAGGTGCGCTGCATCCATGTGCAGGATCTTCGCCTGCGGGTAACGTTGGCTCAGCGCTTCGGCAAAATGCGGGTCGGCCTCGATCAGCGCCAGCCGATGGGGCGGCACGCCACGCGCCAGCAGCGCGCGGGTCAGGGCACCGGTGCCCGGTCCCAGTTCGATTACCGGCCCGTCCAGCTGGCTGACATGCGAGGTCATCAACCGCGCCAGCGCGGCGCCCGATGGCGTCACCGCACCGATGCCACGCGGATCGCGCAGCCAGGCACGCAGGAAGTCCAGGGTGTCGTTCAACGGCATGCCGCAGTTTCCGCAATCGGCCAGGTGGAAGGCAAGGTAACCGACGCGGCTGAACAGGATGTTTGCCCGCGCCTGTCGGGATGCCTCACGGTGAAGCCGGGGCCGACGCCCGCTCGCGTACCGGCACGTCGATGTCGCACAGGCCCACCTTGCCCGACGATGTTTCGTAGAACGCGTCACGCCGGTGGCGTTTTGCATCCAGCAGCGCGGCGAACGTGGCGCTGTCCGTGCGCAACACCTCGACGACGGGGCGTTGCGCCGGCGGCAGTTCGGCCGCCAGTCGCACGGATTCGATGATGGTGCGCTGCGCGGGTTTGCCGTAGAAGCCCATCACCCCATCGCCGCGCGGCAGGCCGGACAGCAGCGGCATGCCCTCGAGCACGCGACCGGCGATCGCCAGGTTGCGATCGAGCCGGCGTGGCGCCTGGCCGATCACCGCATACAGTTCGCTGCCGTTGCCAGTCTGCGGGTCGTTGTCGCGGCCCACGCCGACCATGCCGTAACAATGGGTCGGCCACTCCTGTCCGCTGGCCGGATCGCGCGCCACCGGAAAGCCCTCGGAGAAACCGACCTCGGGCGCGTAGACATCGCCATCGGGCAAGGCGGTCCACTCCCGTTTCGGGTCGATCGGTCGCGTGTATTCCGGCGGCAGCGTGCGGCGCGCCTTGCCCAGCGAACGCAGCTTCGTCTTGTCGCCGGTATCGTCGCTGGCCGGATCACCCCACTGGGTCACGAAGTTGTCCTGCACCCGCACGATCGCCAGCCCGTCGAAATAGTGCTGCCGCGCCAGCATGCGGATGTTCGCCGCGTGCAGCGGAGTGAAGTCGGCGGCCAGTTCGATCAGTACCCGACCGCTCGGCAATTGCATCACCAGCAAGTTGCGCGGGTCGGGCGTGCGCCATTCCGCGGCACGGGACCGTGCGAGCAACTGCCCGGTGGTCGGCGTGGGTGCGTTCTTGTCCGCCGCGGCAGACGCGTGCGGCAACAGCAGACCGACAAGCAGCGCGAAGGCAGCAGCAAGGTGGCGTGCAAGCATCGGATTCCCCTTCAGGCGACTGAGCGACAGGTCTGTCAAGTTAGCAGAGCGCCGTGGGCGTGACATCAAAGTCTGCACGGGTCCGGCAACCGGGGAGCGGCGTCGCGGGGGCAGTCCATCAAGGCTCCGGGGTGCACCGCTCTCGATGTGCTCCACCGCGAAAGCGCTGTCGGACCGCCATGCCTGCCCCTGCTGCATGGGTCTCGATGAAATTCATGAAGGCGGCGCCGACCAGGTCGCCGAGAAAAGCCCGGCTAGAATTTCCATTCGCTCTCCCGCAGGAGCCAGTCCAGTGCAAACGTTCGATCCGTGAATCGCCGGTAGAAGTAGCCACGCACCGCGGCCAGCATCTCGACGGATGTGCCTTCCTGTGGGCCGAGGCGAGACACGTAGGCGATCCGTGCACCGCAGATGACGTTGTATTCGAATGCCAGATTTCTTGCATGCTGAATCGTTGCCTCCGGTGACGCTGGAACGACACGTGCCTCGGTGAAATCGAGCAGGATGCGTTGCGGATTGTTCTGGCGGAGCCATTGCAGACTGCGCTCCAGCGTGAGCGCACGCTCTTCGATAGTGACGTCGCCGTAAAAGACCGCCTGAAACACGCCAGGCAATGAGTCTGTGAGGATCGAAACCGTCATGCGGAAAATCCAGGGGGTGAGCGGTATCGCCGCAGAGCAGGCAAGGCTGCCGCGCAGGAAATGGCTCTCGCTGCACGGACAGCGCCCGGGCTATCCGTGCAGCTCCAGGTCAGCGGGGGCCGCACTGGCAGGGTTTGCCCTGCTGGCAGCCGCACTGGCAGGTCGATGCAACCGGGGTTGGTGTCTGACAACCGCAGTTGCAGGCGGTACCGACACAGTCGGTGCAGGGGCAATGGCTCGTATGGGTGTTCATGCGGCAGGCTCTCCAGAAAAGGGGCAGGCCGGAGGTGGCCTGCGAGGCGTATTCTCGGCACTCCCGCCCCAGCGATCTTGAACAAAGGGGCTGATCGGATGGGTGCTCATGGCCACCATCGTCGCCGGACCCGAGGTACGCAAACGTCCCGTCGCTGGGGTCGGGAGGGTCATTGGCTGGCCAGGCGGCAGCCTGTGGATTGGTCGTTCCATCGGACTGGTTCAGGACCACGCGCACCACGCCATCCAGATATCACTGGCAATGGAGGGAAACTTCCGCGTTCAGGCCGATGCCTGGGCCGATTGGCGCGAGACCCGGGGAATGGTGGTGATGCCGGATTGTCGTCATCGGTTCGACGGTTGCGGAATGGCGATCGCTACGCTGTTCGTCGAACCCCATTCCACCCGCGGGGCGGCCCTCAGAGCGCGGTTTTCCGGTTTCGAGGTGGCTCTGCTGTCCGATGCGGAGGCCCTCGATGCGGTGAAGCACCTGCATGCGCAATACCTTGCCGTCACCTCGGATGATCTGATGGCCCAGTTCGCCCAAGGCGCTGTCTGTCGCGTGGCGGGAAATCCGGCGATGGCACCCAGCCAGGACGCCCGCATCACGGCAGCACTGGCATGGATGCGAGCGCGCCTCGAGCGGCCTATCCGGCTCGGGCAGGTAGCGGCCACGGTGCACCTTTCGCCGGGCCGCTTCCGCCATCTCTTCGTGGCCCAGACGGGCACGTCGCTGCGGGCCTGGCTGCTGTGGGCGCGCATGGAACAAGCGGTGACATTCGCCTTCAAGGGCCAATCCTGGACCGAGGCAGCGCATGAGGCCGGATTTGCCGACGCCGCCCACCTGACGCGGACGTGCCGGCGGGTATTCGGTCTGGCGCCGACCATGCTCGTGCCAGAGGATCAAACTGGCAGAAAGTGAACCCGGGAGAGTTCCACCAGGATCTCACAGGAATCCGAGCGCTCGACCGCGACGGCCAAGCGTCACTCCGTGAGCGGCAAAGCGACCGCCCGGTTCACCTGACCTGGGGAACAAAGCCGGGCACGCCGGTATCGACCACGGCGTTCAAGCGGACGCTCGTCGCGATGCCGTTCCGCATCTCTTCCATGGCGTCTTCGGGCAGGGGCGAAATATCGAAATTCTCGCGGATATGTTCGGGGTTGATTGACGTGGTCAGCAACGCGCTGCCGCGCTGTACAGCCCAGGCCAGCGCCACTTGAGCGGGAGTCTTGTGGACACGCTGCGCAATGGCCTTGAGCACCGGGTCGTCCGTTATTTTCGGCTCCATGCCATGGCCCAACGGCGCGAAGGCGAGCAGCACGATGCCGTGCTGCTTGCAGAAGGCGAGCAGCTCCCATTCCGGAAGATAGGGATGGCATTCGACCTGCACCACGGCCGGCTTGATCCGCGCCACCGCGACTATCTCCTTCAGCTTCTCCAGACGGATGTCGGACAGGCCGATCGACTTGCACTTGCCCTCGTCCACGAGGCACTCCATTGCCCGCCACGTTTCCACCAGCGTGACCCCGGAGTCATAGATCGGCTGGCCTTGTGCGTCGCTCGGATACTGTTCGTCACCGGGTTGGAAGGCATATGGCGTATGGATCAGATAGCAGTCGAGATAGTCCAGCTGCAGACGACGAAGGCTCGCTTCGAGCGCGGGCTTGACCCGCTCCGGTCGGTGATTGTTGTTCCATAGCTTGGAAGTGACGAAGAGGTCCTCCCGTCGAACCGTGCCGGCCTCGAACGCTTGCCGCATCGCATGCCCGACCACGTCTTCGTTGCGGTAGAGCTCCGCGCAATCGAGAAGCCGGAACCCGACTTCCAACGCGACTTTGATGGCTTGCCTGGCCGCGACGGGATCACGAATCAGGGTGCCGAATCCGACGGCAGGGATCGCTCCGGCTTCGTGGGCCAGGGGGATTTTCTTGTCACGAAAAGAATTCATGGGCTGCATGTTCGTACTCCACCTCATTGCTCGTTGCGGGATGCCACTCTTCGCTCGAACGCGCCGCTGGAATTGCCGCCGAGCGCGATGGAAAGCTGCGTCGTATCGAGATATTGCGCCGTTCTTGCCCGGATCTGACCAATCAGCGCCCGCTGGTAGGCGCGTTCGGCGTCCAGCACCTGCAGCACGCCGAGCTCGCCCGCCCGGTAAGCCTCCCGGTTGAGGTGCAGGCTCTCCTCGGCGGAGTTCAAGGCACGCTGCTGCGCCGCATATTCCTCGCTGTCATGGTTGATCGCCTGCAGCACGTCGGCGACCTGACCCAGCGACTTGATGACGGTCTGCTGGTAACCGGCAAGGGATGCCTTGTAGCTGTCGATGGAGGCGCGACGGTTTGCCTTGAGGGTTCCGCCATGGAAGATCGCCCCGGTCAGTGCGCCGGCGAGACCCCAGAGGGTGCCGATGCCGGGACCGACCTGGCTCAGCGACGCGGAGAGCTGCAGGTGGGGGTAAAGATCGGCTGTCGCCACGCCGATCGCGGCGCTCGCGGCATGGAGTCGGGCCTCGGCCTCGAGGATGTCAGGCCGCTCGCGAGCGATCTCGGAGGGCAGGGTGATCGGCAGATTCGCCGGCAAAGCGAAGTCGGACAGATCGAAGTCCGGCGCGACCCAATCGGCTGGCCCTTTGCCGGCCAGGACCGAGAGCGCGTGCCGTGCCGTATCCCGCTGCTGGGCAAGCGGCGGCAGCAGGGTTTCATCCTGCGCGAGCTGGGTGGCGGCCAGCGCGACATCGACCTCGGTGGCGCTGCCGTAGGTGTGCGCGGTGCGGACCAGTTCGAGGTTCTTCCGATCGTCGGCGAGCAGGCTTTGAACCGCGTCGATCTGTGCTCGCGCGGATGCAAGCAGAAAGGCCTGGCTGGCGACGTCGCCGGTCACCGTCAGGTAGGCGGCATCGAACCGATGCCTCTGAAGATCGGCCAGCGCCGTGCGCTCCTCGATCTGCCGCCTGGTACCGCCGAACAGGTCGAAGTCGAAGCTGACCTGCGGGCCGACCGCATAGAAATTCGAGGTGGACAGCTTGCCTCCGCCACCGGTCCGCTGGCGGCCGCCCTGGGCGCCGAAATCCACCTGCGGAAGCAGGCCGCCGTTGGCAGCGGCGACAGCTTCGTTCGCCTGGGCGATCGTGGCGTCCGCGGCTTCCAGGTCGAGGTTGCCGTCGATCGCCTTGCGCATCACCTGGTCGAGCTTCGCCGAGCCAAAGACCGACCACCAGTCGCCATCGACCTTCTTGTCGAGGTCGACGTGCTGCGCGCCAGGCGGCCCGCCAGTCCCGGCGAGTCGATGCTCGGCCAGCGCGTCGTAGTGTTGCGATGCAGGCGCTGCCGGCTTTTCGAAGTCGGGGCCGACCATGCACGCGGACAGCAGCGTGACTGTGGAGGCAGCGATAATGGCCGTCCGGGCAATTTGCCCAAGCGGAATCGATCCAACCAGTTTCATTTTTCGGCTCCACGAATTTCGTTGCCTGGGCGCGGTTTACGGAGAAACAGCACAAGCGGGCTCACGACGAGCATGGCGATCATCAAGATCTTGAACTGACCGATGACCCCGATGAGCGCCGCTTGACCCGTAACCATCTCGTTGACGAGTGCGAGTCCAGGTCCCGAAAGGTTCCCGGTCGCATGGGCGACGGCGCCGTAAGGTCGGATATGCCTGGCGAGCGCCAGGTGCATGCTCTGGGTATTGTTGAAGAAGTAGATCTGGACGATCGCGACGCCGATCGTGCTGCCATAGAGCCGCGACAAGTTGAACAGCACGGTCCCTTCCGTGCGGAATTTCGGGTCGAGCGTGCCGAAGGCCTCGCGGGTCAAGGCGGGCATCATCATGCCGAGGCCCGCTCCCTGGATGGCGCCGGCCACGACGACGGGCCACCAGTCCATCAGCGGCGAATAACCGAGCATGCGCCAATTGGCGTAGACCACGAGCGCCATGCCAACGACGAGGAGCAGCCGGTTGTCGATTCGCCTTGGTGCGCGCCAGGTCAGGATCAACGCGCCTATCAGCGCGATGCCGCGCGGGATCGTGATGTAGCCGGCCGTATCGGCCGGATAACCGAGTAGTTCCTCGAGCATCGGCGAAGTCAGCGCCAGAGTGGGCAGCAGGACGAAACCGAACACGAAGAAGATGATCGTCGAGAGGCTGAAATTCCGGTCCTTGAACAGGGCCTTGTTGAGGAAGTGCCGCTGTCTGGTCAGGACATGCACGATGTAGATATAGAAACCGAGTGCCGAGACGATCGCTTCCACCCATATCTCGGGCGAGGCAAACCACTCCATGCGCTCGCCGCGGTCGAGCATCATCTGCAGCCCGGCAATGCCCATCGTGAACGTCACCAGCCCGAAGAAGTCGAACGGCGGACCCTTGGCGAACTTCTTCTCGGTCAGGAAGAGAGCCATCGTGAGGAAGATGAAGGCAACCATCGGAAGGCTGAAATAGAACAGCGAATGCCAGCCGCAGTATTCGCTGAGCCAGCCGCCAATGCCCGGGCCGGTAAGTATCCCGAGCAGCGACGTCACGCTCCACACCATGGCGATGCGTCCATGCCGAAACGGCGGCAACTCATCGAGAAGAATCGCCATCGACAGGGGCGCGAGCGTACCGCTGGCGGCACCCTGGAGGATCCGGGCAGATACGAACTGCAATGGCGTCGTCGCCAGCGTGTCGAGGATGAGCGCGACGCTGAAGACAGCGATCGAGACCTGAAAGATGGTCTTGCGGCCGTACCTGGCCGCGAGCCAGTGCATCATCGGCATGACGATGGCACTTGCCGCGATGTAGGAGGTAAAGACCCAGCCGATCTCGTCGTCGGTCATCGACAGGCTGCCCTGGATGTGCAGCACCGCCGCATTCGGCAGCGAGATGTTGACTGCCTGCATGTAGGTCGCGAGCAGGGCAGCCACCACCAGGGCGCGATGGTTGCCCGCCGCTATGGCCGGGGTGAGGGAAGTACTCACCGGTCCGCACCTGTATCGGCCACGGCCTCGATTGGCTCACGCCGGGTGTCGACCCGTGCAGTGACGCTGATGCCGGAGTACAGCGGCCACTTTGGATCGACCACGTCGAGCTCGAGGCGGACTGGCAAACGCTGCACGACCTTGACCCAGTTACCGGTCGCGTTCTCGGGCGGCAGTACCGAGAAATCCGATCCGGTGCCGGGGCTCATGCTGACCACATGCGCCTTGAAGCGATGTCCCGGATAGGCGTCGACATCGATGGTCGCAACCTGGCCCGGACGCATGTGCGTCAGGCCGGTTTCACGGAAATTCGCCTCCACCCAGACGTCGCGGCTGGAGATCATCGAGAACACAGTCGCGCCGCTGGTGACGAAATCACCCACCTGCAGATCGTCCACCCTGGTCACGATGCCGTCGTCGGGGGCCGCTACGGCGGCATAGGACAGGTCGAGCCGCGCGCGATCCAGCTGCGCCTGCGCCGCGCGGACTGTCGGGTGGTTGCCGGTATCGATATCCGGGTTGCCGTTCAATCCGGCAACGGTATGGGCAACCTCTTGCTGGACCGACGCGATGTGCTGCCGGGCGACCTTTAAATCCGTCTCCGCCCGCTCGTAGGTGGCGCGTGATGCGAAATCGGAGGCAAGCAGCCCCTTCTTGCGTGCGTATTCGCGCCGGGCAAAGTCCGCCGAATCCCGGGCCGATTGGAGCTCGGCCAGCTGCTGGCGATACGTCGCCTTGAGGGCCTCGATCTGCAGGCGCGCACTGCTCAGTCGCGCCTCAGCCTGCTCGATGGCAATCCTGTAGGGCTGCGGATCGATCCGGAACAGCAACTGACCCTTGCGGACGCGCTGGTTGTCCCTCACCGCGATCTCGACCACCTGACCGGATACCCGGGCATTGATGGAATCCTTGGCCGCGCGAACGAACGCATCGTCGGTGACGACATAGCGGGTGCCGGCCAGGTATCTGGCGGTGCCACCGACGACCAGTACGATCGGGAGCGCGAGCATCAGCGGCCAGCGCAGCCTCTCTTTGACGGTTCGCCGCACGAACTCGGCGTCATTGCCCGTATCCGGGCCGTCAACCACTTCATCGAATTGTTTGCGCATCACGAGCGGCCTTCATCGCTGTTGAATTTTGTTCCGATTCGGATAATATTATGGGCGGAAACCGGAGGTCAAGTATTTTTATGCGTAACGGTACAAAAACAGGCAAGGCAGAGAAGAGGCCCCGCGGGCGACCGCGCGCGTATGAGCCGCAGGCCGCCCTGCGGCGGGCGACGGATGCGTTCTGGAAGGCCGGCTATGCCGGCACGTCGCTCGATGACATCGCTGCTGCGACCGGCATGAACCGGCCAAGTCTCCGTGCGGCGTTCGGCGACAAGCACGCGATCTATCTCAAGGCGCTGAACGACTACTGGGAACTCAAGGTCGTCGCGATGCGCGAAGCGCTCGGGGGCGATCGGGCGTTGGGCGAGGCGCTGATGAGCGTCTATGACGCGGCTCTGTCCATCTACTTTTCCGGCGACGATCGCGCGCGTGGATGTTTCGTCGTCGGCACGGCCGTCACCGAGGCTGTCGACGACCCCGAGATCCGAAACATCATCAGCGCGGGCTTCCGCAAGCTCGACGCCGATTTCGAGGCGCGCCTGCGCCTGGCGCATGACGCCGGCGAGCTGAAAGAAGGCGCCGATCCCGAGGCGCTCGCGATGCTCGCCACCGCCACGATGCACACCATCGCCATCCGTGCCCGCGCCGGCGCCTCGCGCAAGGATCTGAGGAAGCTCGCACGGAAGGCGGTGAGTGTGATCTGCGGGTGAGCGGCCGGCGCGGGATGGCTGGCCGGTCACTACGGAGGGCCGAGCTCGGCTCATCTACGCTGGGCGAGGCTCGTCGTGGCTGACGCCCTCCCGGATATCATCGCCGATCGTCTTGCGGTGCTGTTCTGCGGGATCAACCCCGGCATGGCAGCGGCTGCCACCGGGCATCACTTTGCCGGCAGGGGCAACCGCTTCTGGCGGGTGCTTCATCTCGCCGGTTTCACCCCGGAGGAGATCCGTCCCCGGAATGATCGGATGATCCTCCAGCACCGATGTGGCCTGACGACGGTGGTCGAACGGCCAACGGCGCGGGCGGACGAGCTGTTGCCGCAGGAGTTCATCGCTGCGGCCGTCGAGTTCGAGCAGAAGATTGCCCGGTACAGGCCGCGCTTTGTCGCCTTTCTCGGCAAAGCGGCGTATTCCGGGCTGTCGGGGCGACGAGATATCGCCTGGGGATTGCAGCTCGCCACCATGCAGGGCTCTGCAATTTGGGTTCTACCCAATCCGAGCGGGAGAAATCGTGCGTTCAACCTTGATCAACTGGTCGAGGCTTACCGCCAACTCCATCTGGCGGCGGGTGAGGGCGAGGGCGCGCCCACTCGTTGAGCGAATGGGAATCCACCGAGGACCGGATGCCCGCGAGAAGGCCCCGAACAGGGAGTGGGCAGCGATGCGCCATCGCATTCCTGGATATCGACCAGTCCAGGCCAGCCGACACCAATGTTTGTACAACGCGTACATACATTGGTTTCATGCCCACGCGTGGACTTCGACCGAGCCATGACTTCATACCCATGTACTAGTGTGAACTTCGTACTATGGTTCATGTCGACCCAAGTGGCAGTGCAGGCGAGTCCGTGGACGAGATCACCAGCCAACTGAAGAAATTCCAGAAGGAGCTGTCCAGCGGCACGGTGTCGCTGGTGCTGCTGGCCGTGCTCGGCCAGTCGCGCCAGCCGATGTACGGCTACCAGATCGCCAAGCGGCTGGAGGAAGTGGGCGAGGGTGTGCTGGCGGGCAAGCAGAGCGCGCTGTATCCGGTGCTGCGCAATCTGGAGGGGGCCGGTTTGCTGGCCAGCGAAGTCGAACCATCGGTCAGCGGGCCACCGCGCCGTTACTACCGCATCACCAAACCCGGGCGCGAGTCGTTGCGCGAGTGGATCGCGGCATGGACCGCTACCCGGGATTCCGTCGATAACGTCTTGCAAGGAGGGGTGTAATGAACGCGCCACGCACGATTGCCGAATACCTGAGCCAGTTGCGCGCGGAGTTGCGCGGCGCCGACCCGGCCCTGATCCAGGACGCGTTGTACGACGCCGAGGAACACCTGCGCGCCGAACTGGCCGAGCAGCCAGGCCGCGACGAAGCGGCCATGCTCGAACACGTCGTGGGCAGCTACGGTGCGCCGGATGAAGTGGCCGATATCTATCGCGACCAGGAGATTCGTATCCAGCGTGCGATTCGCCCGCCGCCGCCGCCGCAGAGGCGTTCGTCGATCGGGCGCTTCTTCGGTGTGGCAGCCGATGCGCACACCTATGGCGCGTTGTTCTACATGCTGCTGGCGCTGGCCACCGGCATCTTCTATTTCACCTGGGTGGTGACCGGCATCTCGCTCTCGGCCGGGTTCTCGGTGTTGATCATCGGCATCCCGTTCGTCGTGCTGTTCTTCGGCAGCGTGCGTGGCCTGTCCTTGCTGGAAGGGCGCATTGTCGAAGTGATGCTCGGCGTGCGCATGCCGCGCCGGCCGCCCTATCCGGCGCAGCAGGGCGTGCCGCTGCTGAAGCGGATCGGCGCGATGTTCACCGACGCGCGCAGCTGGACCACGCTGTTCTACATGCTGCTGATGTTGCCGCTGGGCATCATCTATTTCACGCTCACGGTGACCCTGCTCAGCGTGTCGCTGGCTTTAGCCGCGGCACCCGCTATCAAGGCATTCGGTTTCAACGTGATCAACATGAATATCGACGGCTATCGCTATGACGGTCCGGACTGGGCCGGCACGATCGTGCTGTGTCTGCTCGGCATCGTGCTGTTGTTCGCCACCTTGCATCTGGTACGCGGCATCGGTCGACTGCATGGCCAGATCGCCAAGCACTTGCTGGTGACCAGCGCCGCGGCATGAACGCGGTCGAAGTCGTCTTGTTGGTTCAGACCAGTGGCAGCTCGCGCGCCCCGGTGCCCGGGAACACGCTGTGCGTCTGGCTGTCCGACAGGCGCCGGATGCGCCTGAACATCTCGCCGGGCATGTCGCGGTAGTTGTTCAGTACCGGGTAGTCGCGGCTCTGCAACATTCAGAATTCGTCAACGAACTCGATGCCGGCATTGCAGCCGCGGGCGATTGCCTCGGCGCATTCGCGTACGAGCTCGGCGAGGCTGTCGTCGGCCGCATCCACCTCGATGCAGTACACATGTCCCTCGGTATCGCTGACCGACTCGCTGGAGCTGGAGTCATCGCGCATGCCGGAGATCAGGTCGTCGATCTCCTCGACGTGCTCGATGTCCTCGATGCCATGCAGGCCGGCGATGACGGCGTCGGCATCGGCGCGGCTGCCGATCAGGCGGAAGCGAACCATGTTCATGTGGATAATCCTGCTCGGGCGGTCACACGATGCCGATGCTGGCAAGCCCGGCGCATACATGAAGTGATGCCCGGCAGACGAATGGTAGCGTGCACCGGCTACCATGGCGCTCCGTCAGCTCCACTGCACTCCCATGCCCAAGACCTACGACCGCGACTATTTCGACAAGTGGTACCGCGACCCGCAGCACGCGGTGAGCTCGCCGGCCGAGCTGCGGCGCAAGGTGTCGATGGCGGTGGCACAGGCGGAGTACTACCTGGGTCGGCCGATCCGCAACGTGCTCGATGTCGGCTGTGGCGAGGCGACCTGGCGCAAGCCGTTGCGCGCCCTGCGCCCGGACATCGCGTATCGGGGGCTGGATGCCAGCGAATACGCGGTGGCGCGCTTTGGGCGCAGCCGCAACATCGGGCTGGCCCGCTTCGGCCAGCTCGAACACTTGCGCTTCGATACGCGCTTCGACCTGATCGTGTGCACCGATGTGCTGCATTACCTGAAGCCGGCGGAGATTCGTGCCGGCCTGCAGGGCATCGGCGAGATGCTCGAAGGCGTGGCATTTCTGGAGGTGTTCACCAGCCGCGACGACGTGGCCGGCGACCATCACGGTTTCGTGTCGCGCACGCCGGCCTGGTACCTGCGCGAGTTCGGGCAGGTGGGCCTGCTGCCCTGCGGCTCGCATTGTTATCTCGGGCCGCGGCTGGAGCGTCACATCGCGGCGCTGGAACGGGCGCAGCTTGCCGGTTAGAGCACGCACCGGAATCCGATAGATCGGGCGTTGCGCGGTGAAAGCGCACCACATCGGGCACGAGATGGCACGCCGGCGCGACCGGCGTCGCCTCGCCCACGCTTGTCCACGCCCGGGATCAGTTCGTCAGGTCGGGCCGATCGGCGTCGGCGCCCGCCGCGGATTCATCCACGGTCAGGGCACGTATCGCCGCCACCGGATCCGTGCCATGCACCTCGACCGCGACCGCGGCGATGCTGTGCGGGCCGAGGCTGACATGGCGCCGGCCCTCCCACAGATTGGCTTCGCGTTGAGCCTGCGCGAATTCGGTCGATGTATGGGCCACGATGCCCATCACGGCGAATCCATTGTTGAGGCTGACGACGTACCTGGCCAGATGGGAGTTCTCGGCGGAGGCCGTGTTGCAGACACCAGCGAGACCCATGAAGACGGTTGCCATGAGAATCGATCGTTTCATGATGCCCTCCACGCAGTTTCCGGAAGCATCGGATTCCCTGCCGGGATGCCGAGCATCCTGTGTGGAAAGTAACTCCGTGACCTGAAAGAAAGCGTGACAACGGCGGAATGAAACCGTGATGCTGGCGTGCACGCCTCTATCGCGGTGGCCATGGGACGCGCGGTGACCGAACTGATGGAATCCGGGTCGGCCGCACGCCGACCGATTCCACGCGGGTGCTTCTCAATTTTCGACAGTCTTGTCCCGGTAGCGGCACAGGTCGCGGATCACGCAGCGCGGGCAATCGGGCTTGCGCGCCTTGCACACGTAGCGGCCGTGCAGGATCAGCCAGTGGTGCGCGTCCTGCCTGAACTCGGCCGGGATCACCTTGACCAGCTTGTCCTCGACCGTGCGCACGTCCTTGCCCGGCGCCAGCCCCGTGCGGTTGGCGACGCGGAAAATGTGTGTGTCGACCGCGATGGTCGGCTCGCCGAACGCGGTATTGAGCACCACGTTGGCGGTCTTGCGTCCCACGCCGGGCAGCGCTTCCAGTGCCTCGCGCGTGCGCGGTACCTCGCTGCCGTGATGCTCGACCAGCAGGCCGCACAGCGCGATCACGTTCTTTGCCTTGGCGTTGAAAAGGCCGATCGTGCTGATGTAGCGCTTCAGGCCCTCCTCGCCGAGGTCGAGGATCGCCCGCGGCGTGTTGGCTACTGGATAGAGTTTCTTGGTGGCCTTGTTCACGCCCACGTCGGTGGCCTGCGCCGACAGCACCACCGCCACCAGCAGTTCGAACGGGGTGGTGTAGTTCAATTCGGTGGTCGGGTGCGGATCGAGTTCACGCAGGCGCGTGAACATGTCGACGACATCGGCGCGCTTCATGATTTCGGTTCCTGCTGTTTCGCACGAGCGCGGGCCAGCGCCTCCAGCACCGGGTTGCGCTGGACGCCGCCGTCGACGGCCGCCTTGCGCGCGGCCAGTTCGGCCTCGCGCCGGGCATGCTGGCGCTGCAGGCGCGCCTCGCGCCGCTGGAAATGGGCGCGTGCAGCATCGGCATGGGCGGCGTCGAGCTGTTCGGTCGGCATCGGCAGCAGCACGATGCAGTCGACCGGGCAGGCGGGGACGCACAGTTCGCAGCCGGTGCAGTCGTCCGCGATCACCGTGTGCATCAGTTTGGCTGCGCCCACGATCGCATCGACCGGGCAGGCCTGGATGCACTTGGTGCAGCCGATGCAGTCCGCTTCGACGATGCGCGCCAGCGTGCGCGGCTTCTCGACGCCGTTGGCCGGGTTCAGCGGCAGCATCGGCGTCTGCAACAAGGCGGCAAGCTTCTCGATGCCGGCGGCGCCACCGGGCGGGCACTGGTTGATGGCCGCTTCGCCGCGCGCGATCGCTTCGGCATACGGCCGACAGCCGTGAAAACCACACTGCTCGCACTGTGTCTGCGGCAGCAGGGCGTCGATGCGGTCGGCCAGCGTGTCGGCGGATCGATTTTGGGCGGACGGTGGCATCATCGGGTTCCATTGTCGCGCAAATCGGTTGAAGCGACCCCATGCGGGGAGACGCATTTCGCAGTCGTGGCTGATCGGGTCGCAGGCTGGTGTGCGCGGCTGTCGCCATGGCTATACCATCGACCCTGGTCAGTCCCACCTATCCAAGGAGCCACGAATGCATGCCATCGACCTGCCCGGCGTCTCGCTCGAGAAGGAACCCGAAGCCGAATCCGTGACGCCCGAGAAGCGGCCGCCGCAGATCGAAGAGCGGTTGTTCAAGGCGCGTACCTTGCTGATCTATGGCGGCATCGACCAGAAGCTGGCCGAGCGCGTCACCGCACGCATGCTGGCTTTGCAGTACGAGAGCAGCGATCCGATCACCATCTTCATCAATAGCCAGGGTGGCCATGTCGAGTCCGGCGACACCATCTACGACATGATCAAGTTCGTGAAGCCGGAGGTACGCATCGTCGGTACCGGCTGGGTAGCCAGCGCCGGTGCGCTCATCTACTCCGCGGCGAAGCGCGAAAACCGCTTCAGCCTGCCCAATACCCGCTTCCTGCTGCATCAGCCCTCCGGTGGCGCCGGTGGCTCGGCGAGCGAGATCGAGATCCATGCGCGCGAAATCATCCGCATGCGCCAGCGCCTCAACGAGATCTTTGCGCGCGAAACCGGTCAGCCGGTGGAGCGTATCGCCAAGGACACCGAACGTGATTACTGGATGTCGGCGGAAGACGCGGCGAGCTACGGACTGGTCGGCCGAATCATCACCAGCGCGGAAGAGCTGGGCTGACCGGATCGGTGTGAAGCTCCCGCCCGGCGGCGGGAGCTTTGTTGCAAACGGCCTTGTTACCTGACGGTGGCGCCGGGTTTGGCGCCCTGGTCGGCATCGAGCAGGAACAGGTCGCTACCACCGTCGCCGGCCGAGAGGATCATCCCTTCGGACAGGCCGAAGCGCATCTTGCGTGGGGCGAGGTTGGCGATGAACACCACGTTGCGACCGACCAGCTTGTCCGGCTCGCCGTAGGCGGCGCGGATACCGGAGAAATATCTGCCGCGTGCCCAACGGGCCGCCGTCCAGTTCGAAGCGCAGCAGCTTGTCCGAGCCTTCCACGAATTCGCAGGCGGTGACCTTGCCGATGCGCAGGTCGAGCCTGGCGAAGTCGTCGATGCCGATGGTGGTGGCTTCGCTGGCGGCGGGGGCGTTCTCACTCATGGGCTTGTTTTGTTCCCTGGATTTCTTGGCGGGTGCCGGCGCGGTTTCAGTACTGCTGCCCAACGATTCTTTCGAGGCTTCGACCATCGCTTCGACCAGCTTGGGGTCGAGGCGGGTCAGCAGGTGTTCGTAAGGCTTGATGTGATCGGGCAGGTCGCGCACATCGTCGAAGAGGGCGGCCCTGTTGCGACCGAACAGAGCCATCGCTTTCTCGGAAATCTCCGGCAGGATCGGGGTCAGATAAACCATCAGCGCGTAGAACGAACGCAGGCAGTCCGAGCAAACCGCATGCAGCGATTCGCGTTGGGACTCGTCCTTGGCAAGCAGCCAGGGCTTTTTTGAATCCCAGAGCTGATTGACCCTGTCCGCGAGATCCATTGCTAGCCGCGTGACGTAGGCAAAGTCGCCCTCCTCATAGCGTTCAGCGACATTCTGAAGTTGGCTTTGAAGATAGACGGTTTCGAAACCCTCAATCTCAAGATCTTCGCTTTCGACAGGCGTACTCAAGCGGCCATCAAAAATCCTTGTGACAAACCCGGCCGCCCGGCTTGCGATATTGATGAGCTTGCCGATCAGGTGCGAATTGACCCGTTCCTCGAAGGCCTTCAGGTCGAGATCCACGTCCACCGGCGCATCGCTCGAGCATGGTGGCGAAGTAATAGCGCAGGAATTCCGGATGGATGCCGGCGTCCAGGTAGGTGCGCGCCTGGATGAAGGTGCCGCGCGACTTGGACATCTTGGCGCCGTTCACGGTGAGGTAGCCGTTGACGTGCAGAGCCGTCGGCGTGCGGAAACCGGCGCCGTGCAGCATCGCGGGCCAGAACAGGCCGTGGAAGTTGATGATGTCCTTGCCGATGAAGTGATGCATCTCGGCCGTGCTGGCGGCGCCGAGGTAGTCGTCGAACTTCAGCGTCGAGTCGGGCTGCTCGCACAGCGCCTTGAAGCTGGCCAGGTAACCGACCGGCGCGTCCAGCCAGACATAGAAGAACTTGCCCGGTGCATCGGGGATCGGAAAGCCGAAGTAGGGCGCGTCGCGCGAGATGTCCCAGTCCTTCAGGCCGCCGTCCAGCCATTCGCGCAGCTTGGCCGCCACGCCGCTGTTGGCTACCTGCTTGCCATCGCTGTATTTGCCGGCGAACCAGTCGCGCAACAGCGGTTCGAACTTGCTCAGCTCGAAGAAGTAGTGCTCCGAATCGCGCAGCACCGGGGTGGCGCCGGACATCACCGAGTACGGGTTGATCAGGTCGGTCGGTGCATAGGTGGCGCCGCAGTGTTCGCAGTTGTCGCCGTACTGGTCCGCCGTGCCGCAGTTCGGGCAGATGCCCTTGATGTAGCGATCCGGCAGGAACATCTGCTTTTCCGGGTCGAACAGTTGCTTGATGCTGCGCCGGGCAATGCTGCCGCCGTCGCGCAGGCGCGTGTAGATCAGCGAGGCCAGCTCGCGGTTCTCGTGCGAATGGGTGGTGTGGTACCAGTCGAAATCGACACCGAACGCCTTGAAATCCGCCTCATGGCCCTGGCGAATGCCTTCGATGAAAGCCTCCGGTGTCATGCCGGCCTTTTCCGCCGCCAGCATGATCGGTGTGCCGTGGGCGTCGTCGGCGCAGACATAGGCCACCTGGTTGCCCATCATTCGTTGCGCGCGCACCCAGATATCGGCCTGGATGTAGCCCAGCAGATGCCCCATGTGCAGCGGGCCATTGGCATAGGGCAGGGCGTTGGTGACGAGCAGGCGACGACTCATGGGGGACAGGCACTCCGATTTGACTGCGCATTATGGCATGGCCGTCCAAATCTCCGGCCTGGCCTTCCGCGTGGCCGCACAACGAAAAAGCGCGCCGAAGCGCGCTTTCAGTTCGTGGACGGGATGCCGATCAGGGTTGCCGTTCCCACACCTGCGAGCGACCGATCCAGGAGAAGCCGATGAAGCCGCGCACGTTGAGCTTCTGCCCGCCGTCCAGCATCGACAGCTTCACCTTGTAGACCTTGCCATTCTTCGGGTCGAGGATCTTGCCGCCATCCCAGACGTCGTCGTCCTTGTGCACGCCCCACATGATGTTCAGGCCTTCGACCGGCTTGTCCTTGCGCTCGCCATCGCACTTCTTGCACAGCGCAACCACGCCGTCGCGGGCGATGTCTTCCGGGCTGCGGTTCAGCAGTTTCACGATGGTCGCCTGCAGCTCGCCGTTGTTGTCGGTGATCTGCACGATCGACTTGGCCTGGCCGGTCTCGTCGTCGATGGTCTTCCAGTTGCCCACTGGGCTGTCATTGGCCGCGAGGGCGGTACCGGCAGCCAGCAGCAGGCAGGCGGCCATGGCGAAACGAAAAGCATGCTTCATTGATTATCACTCCCGTACGAAAGCGTATGGTTTGCAGACTGGCGAGGATTTGGGTGCGCGTCAAGCTGCATTGCGCAAACCCGCGGCCGGCGGTTCAGCGGCATGTGCAGCCGGGCTGGCGCGCTGATCTGGATCAGCCAGTCCGCTTCGGCAGGCTGGCATAATGGACGTTTCCAGCCATCCTCCCGAGCCGACATGACACAGGCGAATGAAGCCCTGGTCCGCCAGATCCTTGGCGACCTGACCGATACGCACACCGGTGCACCGCTGGCCGAGGCAGTGCGCGCGGTCGGCGTGGACGGCGCGCGCGTTTCGGTGGACCTGCAACTGGGATACCCGGCAGCCGGCGCCATCGAGCACTTGAGCGGGCAGGTGCGCCAGGCACTGGAGGCCGACCCCGCGATCGATGCGGCGGCAGTCTCGATCACCAGCCGGATCCACGTGCACAAGGTGCAGGGCGCGCTGGGGCCGCTGCCGAACGTGAAGAACATCATCGTGGTGGCATCCGGCAAGGGCGGCGTGGGCAAGTCCACGGTGTCGGCGAATCTGGCGCTGGCGTTGCAGGCCGAAGGGGCGAAGGTCGGCGTACTCGACGCCGACATCTACGGCCCCAGCCAGCCGCGCATGCTGGGCGTCAGCGGCAAGCCGCAGTCGCCGGACGGCAAGAGCATCATCCCGATGCAGGCGCACGGCCTGTCGGTGATGTCGATCGGTTTCCTGGTGGAGGAAGACACGCCGATGATCTGGCGCGGTCCGATGGTCACCCAGGCGATGATGCAACTGCTCACCGACACGCGCTGGGAGCAACTGGACTACCTGATCGTCGACCTGCCGCCGGGTACCGGCGACATCCAGTTGACCCTGTCGCAGAAAGTGCCTGTGGCCGGTGCGGTGATCGTCACCACGCCGCAGGACATCGCCTTGCTGGATGCGCGCAAGGCGCTGAAGATGTTCGAGAAGGTCGAGGTGCCGGTGCTGGGCATCGTCGAGAACATGGCCACCCACGTCTGCTCGAACTGCGGCCACGAGGAACACATCTTCGGCGAAGGCGGCGGCGAGCGGATGGCCAAGCAGTACGGCGTGCCGTACCTGGGCTCGTTGCCGCTGGACATCCGTATCCGCGAACAGGCCGATGGCGGCACGCCGACCGTGGTGGCCATGCCGGAGTCCGATCTGGCGGCGCGCTACCGCGAGATCGCCCGCAATGCGACCGGCCGGCTGTCGCGCCAGCCGCGCAACAAGTCGCTGGGGCTGGGCAAGATCGTGGTGCAGGGCGCGCCGGCTGCATGACGTGCCGCGGCGTGTCCTTTGCCTGTCGGGCAGCCTGCGGCGGGCTTCCGCCAATACGGCTTTGCTGCAGGCGGCCCGACAATTGGCGCCCGCTGGCCTTGAGCTGCATCTGTATGGCGGGCTGGAAACGCTGCCGTTGTTCAATCCCGATGACGAAATCGAGCCGCTGCCGGCCGCGGTGGCCGCACTGCGTGAGGCCGTCGGCGCCAGCGATGCGCTGTTGATCGCCTGTCCCGAGTACGCCCATGGCGTGCCTGGCGCCTTCAAGAATCTGCTCGACTGGCTGGTCGGCAGCCTGGAGTTCCCGGGCAAGCAGGTGGCGCTGCTGAACGCGTCCGCTCGTGGCTCGTTTCATGCGCAGGCGGCCCTGCACGAGATCCTGCTCACGATGGCGGCGCGGCTGGTGGCCTCGGCGACCGTGCCGTTGCCGGGTGCCGGCTGCGAGGTCGGCACGATTCTGGCCAACCCGGCGCGCTGCAACGAGTTGCGCCATGTCCTGGCGGCACTGGCCGAAGCGCTCGCCGACGACTGATCTGCGCGGCAATCGAGGGCGCGATGGCCGTACCGTGGTATTTTGCGCATCTTTGGCCGGGCCAATCGACTGGCCCCGTTCCGATTCGAGACTGGAGATCGCGTGAGCATCAAATCCGACAGGTGGATCCGCCGCATGGCGCAGGAACACGGCATGATCGAGCCATTCGAGGCCGGTCAGGTCAAGCTGCGCGACGGCCAGAAGCTGGTGTCCTATGGCACCTCCAGTTACGGCTACGACGTGCGTTGCGCACGCGAGTTCAAGATCTTCACCAACATCAACTCGACCATCGTCGATCCGAAGGCGTTCGATCCGTCCAGCTTCGTCGATGTCGAGGCGGACGTGTGCATCATCCCGCCGAATTCGTTCGCGCTGGCGCGCACCGTCGAATTCTTTCGCATTCCGCGCAAGGTGCTGACGATCTGCCTGGGCAAGAGCACCTATGCCCGCTGCGGCATCATCGTCAACGTGACGCCGCTGGAGCCGGAATGGGAAGGCCACGTGACGCTGGAGTTTTCCAACACCACGCCGCTGCCCGCAAAAATCTACGCCAACGAAGGCGTGGCGCAGATGCTGTTCCTCGAGTCCGACGAGGAATGCGAGACCAGCTACAAGGATCGTGGCGGCAAGTACCAGGGCCAGCAGGGCGTCACGCTGCCACGAACCTGAGACAGCCGCTGAACGCTCTACGCGAATGCGCCGCGTTTGCCCGGCGTGGCGTTACACTTCATCCGATTCGTCCGATTGATATCCAGGAGACATGCATGATCCGATTTTCCACACTGCTGAAACGCGCCACGGCCGCGATCATGCTGGGCAGCCTGCTGATGCTGGCTGGGTGTCACCTTGGCGGAACCAAGGGCGAGGTCAGCACGGCCTCTATGAAGGGACAGTTCGACGTGGTCATCAAGGCATACAAGGATGGTCAGTTCCTGGTCGACGGCGCGGTGCTTTCCGCCATCGATACCGGCAGCCATTTCGCCTACCTGAAGGATCAGGGCAAGTTGCCCAAGACGGTGTTGCTGGAGCCCAGTGACGATTCGAAGATCCGCAAGCAGCATCTGCAGTACATGGCGCGGATGGTGCTCGACTACGGGTTTCGCGGTTACTACGACGACAGGGGCACGCTGACCGAGATCAATCCGGTCGACATCAAGGCGCGCCAGCTCGAGGATCATCATGAGCTTCGCTCGGCGCCGACGCCTCCGGTTCGCGATCACAGCAACGGCGGCTGACCCGGCCCGGCCCACCCGGCAGACATCGAAAAGCCCGCGAGCCATTCGCGGGCTTTTTCGCATGAGAGCTTCGGGCACGGTGCAAGCCGCGTCTGCCGAATGAGGATCAGTCGATGGTGCCGGCACCGAGCTTGCGATCGGTGGTCGTCGTGGTCGCGGTGCGCAGGGCGATCGTCAGCCCACGCGCCACCTCGGCCTGCGCCATGCTGGCGGCGCCGCGCAGCCGGGCGGCCTGCGCCGGCAGGTATGGGATGTGGATGAAGCCGGCCCGCACGCCACGTCGTTTCGAAGCCAGGTGCAGCATCGCGTAGGCGATGTGGTTGCAGACGTAGGTGCCGGCGCTCTGGGATATCTCCGCCGGCAGGCCCGCGGCATGCAGCGCCGCGAGCATCGCCTTGATCGGCAGCGTGCTGAAATAGGCCGCTGGGCCCCCGGCGATCACCGGCTCGTCGATCGGCTGGGCGCCGGCATTGTCCGGGATGCGCGCATCCTGCACGTTGATGGCGACCCGTTCCAGTGACAGCTGCTGGCGTCCGCCCGCCTGGCCCACGCCGAGCAGGATCGCCGGCCGCACGTCGCGCTCCGCCGCCTTGAGCAGCCGCAGCGATGCAGCGAACTCGGTCGGCAGCTGGCGCGCCACCACCAGGTGGCCGCCGATGCGTTTGCCATGCAACGCACGCACGGCTTCCCACGAAGGGTTGATGGACTCGCCACCGAACGGATCGAACCCGGTCAGCAGGATGCGCGGAAGGAAGGGGCTCATGCTTGCCTCGATCGATGGTTCAACGGAATACCAGCAACCACATCAACAGCACGGTGCTGCTGAAGATCCACAGCGCGCTCCAGGCCTGCGCGCGGATCACGCCATAGGGGTTGCGTAGTTCCAGCAGCGCGGCGGGGACCAAGTTGAAGTCCGCCGCCATCGGCGTCACCAGCGTGCCACAGTAGCCGCACAGCATGCCCATCGAGCCGAGGATCGCCGGATCCGCGCCATGTTGCCGGATCAGCAGCGGCAGGCCGATGCCGGCCATCATCACCGGAAACGCGGCGAACGCGTTGCCCATGATCACGGTGAACAGCACCATGCCCAGAGCGAACGCCATCAGGGCGGCCGTGGCATTGCCGGTGGGCAGGAAGGCGGTGGCGATCGCGGCGATCGCCGTGCCCACGCCGCTCTGCGTGAACACCTGGCCCAGCGCGGCCAGCAGCAGCGGCAGCAGGGCGGCCCAGCCGATCGCATCGAGCAGGCGCCGGCCCTCGGCCACGCCCTCGTGCATCGGCGTGCGCGCGACCCGCGAGGCAGCGAACAGCGCCACCACGCAGGCCAGCCCGAGCCCGGTCAGGGTCATCTGCGGCGTGGCGAACAGCGCATGTCCGTCGATCACCAGCCAGGCGCCGAACAGCGCCACCAGCAGGGTCACCAGTGGAATCAGCAGGGCCGGCACGAACAGCCGGTGGCCCAGCCGGATCGCCGACTGCAGCCGTTGCTCGGCGCTGCTGCTTTCCGGATGCGGTTTGCGGTGCAGTCGCGGTGCCAGCAGCGCCAGCGCGATCACCCCGCCACCGGCGAGCTGCGAGGGCAGCGCGTGGCCTGCCGCGGATTGCTTCAGGATGTAGTCGCCGGCCCCGAACAGCAGCCCGAGCATCAGCCAGAACGCGGCGTGCCAGCCGTGCCTGTCGCGCAGGTTGCGCAGCCCGGTGTAGAGCAGGAACGCAGCGATCAGCCAGTAGGCGTATTCGATCCGCAGCATGCTCAGTTCGCCTCTTCGAAACGCAGCGCGGCGGCGCGGCGCTGCAGCCGGCGCTGGTACAACCACACCCGCACCGACTGGATCACGAACGCGGCGATCGCGGTGGGCAGCGCCCACAGGGCGATCGCCAGCGGGCTCAGGTCGATGCCGTGCTGGGTGTAGAAACCCTGGATCAGCAACACCGCGCCCAGCGCGATGAACACGTCCTCGCCGAAGAAGCGGCCCACGTTGTCGGTGGCCGCGGCGATCGCGCGCAGCTCCTCGCGGTCGGCCTGGTCGAGGCTGGGCAGGATCTTCTCCGCTGCCGCTTCTCCCATCGGTGCCAGCAGCGGGCGCACGGTCTGCGCCGGGCCGGCGACGCCCGTGAGGCCCACCGTCGCGAGCAGCTGGCGCAGCAGCAGGTAGCCGATCAGCAGTCGCGCCAGGGTCAGGTTCTGCATTCGCGCCATCCAGCGCTGTGCGTGCTCGCGCAGACCGGCCCGTTCCAGCAACCCGATCGCCGGCAAGGTCAGCACGAACAGCAGCAGCATGCGGCTGGACACGAAACTCTTGCCCAGCAGGGCCAGCAAGGCCGGCACCGAAAGCCCGCCCAGCAGCCCGCTGACCAGGGCGGCGGTCACCACCACCGGCACGGCATTGAAGCGCAGTGCGAAGCCGATGACGATCACCGCGACGCCGAGCAGGGGCCAGTAGTTCATGCACGCCTCGCGCAAAGGGAAGGAATCAGGATCATGCCGCGCCCGGCGCGGCGATGCGCAGGCCGGCCGCTTCGAGCGCCGCGCGCAGCTGGCGCGCCAGCGACACCGCGTGGGCGCCGTCGCCATGCAGGCACAGCGTGTCGGCGTGCAGCGTTACCGGCTGGCCGTTCGCCGCCTGCGCCGTGCCGTCGCGGGCGATGCCGATCGCCTGGGCGGTGGCCAGGTCGGCATCGTCGAGCACGGCGCCGGACTCTCGTCGCGGCTGCAGCGAGCCGTCGGCGAGGTAGCGTCGGTCGGCGAACGCCTCGGCCGCCACCGGCAGGCCCAGCGCCTTGCCGGCATCGATCAGTGCCGAACCGGCCAGACCAAACAGCCGCAACCGCGGGTCGAAGGCGTGCACGGCGCGGGCGATCGCGTCGGCCAGCGCGCGGTCGCGGGCGGCCATGTTGTACAGCGCGCCATGCGGCTTGACGTGGGCCAGCCGCGCGCCGGCGGCGCGGACAAAGGCATCCAGCGCGCCGATCTGGTACAGCGTCATCGCTTGGACCTCATCGGCGCCGACGCTCATCTCGCGACGGCCGAAGCCCTGCAGGTCCGGCAGCGAGACATGCGCGCCGATCGCCACGTCGTGGGCCAGCGCCAGCGCTACCGTATGCTGCATGATCGCCGGGTCGCCGGCATGGAAGCCGCAGGCGATGTTCGCCGAACTGACCAGCGCCAGCAGCGTGGCATCCTCGCCCATGCGCCAGGCGCCGAACGATTCGCCCAGGTCGCAATTGAGGTCGATGCGTTTCATGCGTGCGGCTTCACTCGAGATGCTCCAGTCGTTGCGCGATGTGGCGCTGCAGCCGCGCGAGTCGCTGCTCGCGCTCGGCCAGGCGGGCCAGCGCCTGCTCCAGCGTGCTGTACTGAAAGCATACGGTATCGCCGGGGCGGCGTTGCGCCAATCGGGGCAGGTCGACCGCGGCGATCTGGCCGATGCGCGGATAGCCGCCGGTGACCGGCGCCTCGGCCATCAGCACGATCGGCTGGCCGGAGGGCGGCAACTGCATCGTGCCCGGCAGGGCTGCTTCGGAGATCAGTTCCAGCGGCTCGCCCAGCTGCAACGTCTGGCCGTCCAGACGGCTGGCGGTGCGATTGCTGTCCTTGCTGATGACGAAGCTGCCGCCCAGCACTCGCTGCCGGGAAGTCTCGTCCAGTTGCGCCCAATGGCTGCCGTGCAGCAGCGCGATGGGCTGACGGCCGAAGTCGAACCAGGGCTGGGGATCCAGCCCCCACGGCAGTACGTTGACAGCGTCGGTGGCGCCCGGGACACGCAGCGGTATCTCCGCACCCAGCGCCAGCACATCGCCTTGGCGCAGGGCGCGACCGTGTGCGTGGCCGAGTCCCGCATGCAGGTCGCTGCTGCGGCTGCCCAGCACCGGCGCCACGGCGAAGCCGCCGCGGATCGCCAGATAGCTGCGACAGCCGAGCGGCATGCCGCCCAGTTGCAACACGCTGCCGGCAGGCAGATGGCAGGCTGTCCAGGGTGGCAGGGACAAGTCGCCGACCCGCGCCGCGATCGGCGCGCCGGTCAGGGCGATCCACGCGGCCCGCTCGAAGCGCAGGGTCGGGCCGAGCAGGGTGCACTCGATCGTCGCCTCGTCGCCATGGTTGCCGACCAGCGCGTTGGCCAGTTGCCAGGCCGGTCCATCCATGGCGCCGGCGCGGCCCACGCCGATCGCGGCATGTCCGCGCCGGCCGGCGTCCTGCAGGCTGCTGAGCAGGCCCGGCTTGAGCACGCGGATGCTCATCGTGCGTGTTCCCGCTGGAGCTGTCGGAATTCCTCCGGCCCGATCGCCCGGAAGCGGATGCGGTCGCCGGCCGCCAGCAATGAGGGCGGTTCGGCCGCGCTATCGAACAGGCGCAGTGGCGTACGGCCGATCAGCTGCCAGCCACCCGGCAGCTGCGCAGGGTAGATGCCGGTCTGTTCACCGCCGATGGCTACGCTGCCGGCCTGCACGCGCTGGCGCGGGTCATGCCGGCGCGGCATCGCCAGCGCGGGGTCGAGCCCCAGCAGATACGGAAAGCCCGGCGCGAAGCCGATCATCGCCACCGCATATTCGGCCGCGGTATGGCGGGCGATCACGCCATCGATGTCCAATCCGGCATGGCGCGCGACGTCGTCGAGATCCGGCCCGTACTCGCCGCCGTAGCAGACCGGGATGAGCTGTTCGCGACTGGCCCGGAAATCATCCCCGGCCGTCTCCAGTGCCGTGGCGACGGCCTTCTGCAGTTGCTGGTGCGGAGTGCCGACGCCGGCATCGGGCCAGGCCAGCGGATCGAAGCGCAGCAGCAGGCTGGCATAGGCGGGCACGCACTCCAGTTGGGGCAGCTGTTGCCGCAACGACGCGGCAGCAGCCTGCACGCGGGCATTCAACGCGATGTCGATGCGTTCGCCGAAGCGCAGCAGCAGCGCATCCTCGGCAATCGCCTCGAAGCGGATGTCGATGGCCGTCATCGACTCATGCAGCCGCAGCCAGTGCCCGGCACAGGGCCTCGCGCCGCTCGTCCAGCGCCGCCTCGGTGTAGGCCTGTGCGGTGCCATGGCCCCAGACCGGGCCGGGCCAGGCGGGGTCGCCCTCGCAGCGCGCCACCACATGCACGTGCAGCTGGCGCACGATGTTGCCCAGGGCGCCGAGATTGAGTTTGTCGCACGGGGCCACGGCGCGCAGCGCCCGACCGGCGAGGTTCACTTCCTGCCACAGCGTGGCCTGTTCGTCCGCGCTCAGGTCGGCGATCTCGACCAGACCGTCGCGGCGCGGCACCAGCACCAGCCACGCATAGCGGGCGTCGTCCATCAGGCGCAGATCGCACAGCGGCAGTCGCGCGACCGGCCGGGTGTCGGCGGCGAGCCGGGCATCGAGCACGAACGGCGCGCTGTTCATGGGCTGGCCACGTACTGTTCGAAGAAGGCGAGGGTGCGCTGCAGCGCGAGTTTCGCGCTGGCCTCGTCGTAGGGCGCGCTGCCGTCGCGGTTGAACGCGTGGTCGGCGGGGTAGGTGAACACGTCCATCTGCGGCAGCGCCTCGCGATGCTTCGCCACCATCTCCGGCGTGATGTGCTGATCCTTTTCGCCGAAATGGAACATCACCGGCGCCTTCGGCGTCTCGTGCAGGAACGGCAGGTTGCGCGCGCCGTAGTAGCTCACCGATGGCAGGCCCAGCCGCAGTGCGGCCAGCAGCGCCACCGTGCCGCCCCAGCAATAACCGACGGTACCGATCCTGCCGGCCGACGCAATCGCCTCGGCCGCACTGGCGACATCTTCCAGCGCCCGCTCGAGCCCCAGCTCGCCGACCAACTGCCGCCCCCTGGCGTAGCCCGCCTCGTCATAGCCCAGTTCGACCCCGGTTTCCAGGTGGTCGAAGAAGGCCGGCGCGATCGCGGTGTAGCCGTATCCGGCGAAGCGGTCGACCACGCTGCGCATGTGTGCATTGACGCCGAAGATCTCCTGGATCACCACCAGACCGCCCTTCGGCTTGCCCGCGGGTTGAGCGAGATAGGCCCCGATGCACTGGGTGCCGCTGGTGGGAAGGTTGATGTGCTGGCCCATGGCGCGTCCCGGCTGCGTTCGAAGCCCTAGATGTTAGCTCCAGCGGCAGGGGCGCTGCGCTCACGTATAATCGACTGTTTCCGCGCACGTTTTCACGGTAACCCCCACCCATGTCCCAGGTAGCACACAAGATCGGTTTCGTCAGCCTCGGCTGCCCCAAGGCGCTGGTCGACTCCGAGCGCATCCTCACCCAACTCAAGGTCGAGGGTTACGAGATCGTACCCAGCTACGGCGCCGCCGATGCGGTGGTGGTGAACACCTGCGGTTTCATCGACGCGGCGGTGCAGGAATCGCTCGACGCGATCGGCACCGCGCTGAACGAGAACGGCAAGGTGATCGTCACCGGTTGCCTGGGCAAGCGCGAGGGCCTGATTCGCGAGTCCTATCCCGAGGTGCTGTCGATCAGCGGCCCGCAGGACTACGCCAGCGTGATGAGCGCGGTGCACACGGCGCTGCCGCCGAAGCGCAACAAGTTCATCGACATCGTGCCGGACACCGGCGTGAAGCTGACGCCGAAGCATTACGCCTATCTGAAGATTTCCGAAGGCTGCAATCATCGCTGCAGCTTCTGCATCATCCCCTCGATGCGCGGCAACCTGGTCTCGCGTCCGGTAGACGAGGTGTTGCTGGAAGCCGAGCGCCTGGTCAAGGGTGGGGTGAAGGAGTTGCTGGTGATCTCGCAGGACACCAGTGCCTACGGCGTCGACGTGAAGTACGCCGAGCGCCAGTGGCGCGACAAGACGTATCGCACGCGCATGACCGAGCTGTGCGAAGGCCTGTCCGAACTCGACGCGTGGGCACGCCTGCACTACGTCTACCCGTACCCGCACGTGGACGAGCTCATGCCGCTGATGGCCGCGGGCAAGCTGCTGCCGTACCTGGACATCCCGTTCCAGCACGCAAGTCCGCGCATCCTGAAACTGATGAAGCGCCCGGGCAATATCGACAAGACGCTGGAGCGCATCAACAACTGGCGCAAGGTCGTTCCCGACCTGACCATCCGCAGCACCTTCATCGTCGGCTTCCCCGGCGAGACCGACGCCGAGTTCGAGGAGCTGCTCGACTTCCTGCGCGAGGCCAAGCTCGATCGCGTCGGCGCGTTTGCCTACTCGCCGGTCGACGGTGCGAAGGCGAATGAACTGCCCGATCCAGTGTCCGAGGAACTGAAGGAAGACCGCCTCGAACAGTTCATGGCGGTGCAGGCGGAAATATCCGCGGCCAAGTTGCAGCTCAAGATCGGCCGCACGATCAAGGTGCTGGTCGACGAGGCGGGCGCCAACGGCGCGGTAGCGCGTTCCGCCGCCGACGCGCCGGAGATCGACGGCACCGTGCTGATCGCCGACGGCCAGAAGCTGAAGCCGGGCCAGTTCGTCGACGTGGTGGTGGAAAGCGCCGACGAGCACGACCTGCACGCGCGCCTCGCCGGCTGAGCGATGCGTTATCACGCGCCGCCGCGCGAAGCAGTTGATCCGGCGGTGTTTGGTCGACTGCCGCTGGCGGACTGGCGCGAATATGCCGCGCTGCTCGAAGGCGCCGAGTGGCCCTCGATCGAGCAACTCAATGCCTGTCTGCCGGCGGAGGCGATCCATCGCTTCGTGGCGCAGACGCCGGCGCTGCTGGCCGACGGAATGCACTACGAGCAGCGCATCGCCGAACATGGCCGGATCGCCACTCGCGAAGGCAACTGGCATGACCTGCTCAACGCGCTGATCTGGATGCGCCATCCCGTGCTCAAGCAGGCACTGAACCGGCGTCAGATCACCGAGATCGCCCGCATGGGTCCCAAGCAGCGCTCGCGCCCGCAATATGCAATGACCCAGTTCGACGAAGGCGGCGTCATCGTGCTGCTGCGCGATCCGGCCCTGCTGGCGCTATGGGATGCGCACGATTGGCACGGCCTGTTCTGGCGGTGCCGGGACGCGTGGCTGGACGACAGCATCCAACTGGCGCTGTTCGGGCACGCCTTGCTGGAACTGGCGCTCACGCCGGGCAAATTGCCTGTCGGCAAGGCGCTGGTGTTTCAGTCCACCCATGCCGATATGGCTTCGGTGCAAGACCTCTGCGTCCAAGCTGTTGCGAGCGGCCAGCTGCTGATCGACCCCCAGGACCTGCGCCCGCTGCCATTGGCCGGCATCCCCGGCTGGCACGATGCCAACGTCGGGGAGACCTTTCACCTGACGACACCGTGTTACCAGCCGCGGCGGGAAGGGCGCGCCTATCCGCCGGCGATGGTGTGCCAGTTACCTGCATGAAGCTTGTCCTGGTGGTGTGCCCGCCGCCACGGGGGCGACGCCGTGTGGGCGATATCGACCTTCTGTTTCTGCTTGCGGACGGACACTGGAAGGCCTCCTGAAAGTGGAGTAGAAGGATCAGCGTCACCCCCGCACTGCCAGCAAGGTCCCGAGCCTGAGGCGACACGTTGCGGGACGATGACGTGGGGTAGGGGAAGTCGTCTGGACATCAGTCATGGCAGTCGGCGAGCCGCGTCGATTCACCGGCCTGTCGCCGGCGAGCCGTATTCCGATCAATCCGTTGAGGGAAGTGCGCGATGAAAGCTATCCGTATTCGACCCGCTCTGTTTTTGCTTGCCACCGGCATGGTGGCGTTTCCCTGCCTGGCGCAGGGACCGAACCTGCGGCCCGGGCTATGGGAAAACACCGTCCATCGGGAGGGGGCGGGCGTTGTCTTGCCGCCTGAGCTCAGTCGCTTGTCGCCCGAACAGCAGGCGCGTTTCAAGCAGGCGATGACCAAAATCGAGACCGGGCAGCACGGCATGGTTACCCGCAGTTGCCTGACCGTGGATCAGATTCGGCACATGTCCCTTGGGTCGATGGCGGGCAAGGACGAAGAAGGTTGCCATTCGACCACCAAGCAGCTCTCTTCCGACCGGTGGAGCATCACGACGCATTGCTCGCGTCCGGATGGATCAGAGCAGGACGTGATGGGCACGATGCACATGGTCGACAGCGGGCACGTGATATCCGACATGACCATGCAGATGAGTCAGGGTGGGCAGCAGACCCACCAGAAGATGCATATGGACGGCAAGTGGGTCAGTGCCGATTGCGGCAAGGAAAAGGACTGAGCCGACCTGCTCTCAAAGCATTCGTGCACGCCACCAACAGGTGGCGAACTGTTCTTCGTGAACCAGGTCAAACAGGCCCGCGCCAACGAGCAGGGCCTTGCCTGTCAGCACCGGCCGGCCCAGATTTACTCGATCCATTTGAATCAAGCGGTGAAGGGGGATGGGGCTCGATGAGCGACGGCCCCGATACACGTGGTCGGTGCGCGCCAGTGACAAATGGCAGCCTCTGGTGGCTGCCATTGCGGCCACGACAACGACGGTTGAGCAAGCTGCGGCAGGCAGAACACGACCCATTTGAGCCGGTCGCGAACGGCAGCTCTGCGGAAGCCAATTTCCGTGCCAGTTTCTGAAAGCGCATCCGCGATCGTTGTGTCAGTTTCGATTCCTCTCCGTGTCGCCAAGAAACGGCGACGATGAGCAGCGATGAAAGCGTAGAAAATCGTGTTCCAGCCCGCCCCAAAATATTCGTGGGGAAACCTCAGGCATAGCCCACAATGACCCGCTAATGTCAGTGGCGGCTTCCAGGCAAATCGACAGATCGTCGAGCGAGATGCAAAATTTCGGTCGAGATATCCAGATCCGTGGTGACGTTGAATCGCATCCATGTGCTTGGCCGTTGCGAGGATGAAAACAGGCTGCCGGGCGCGATCAGCCATCCGCGCTCCGCGCATGCGACTGCCAATGCGTTGGTATCGGTATGCATGTCCACCCACGAGAACAAGCCATCGGCGGGGTCGCCGAAAATATCGATGCCTTCATGCCGGAGGAGGCGCGTCGTGTTCTCGCGACCGATTTCGAGTCGGTCACGCAAGCTGCGCACGTGTCGCGTGTATCGACCTTCCAGAAGCAGCTTGTGCACGATCCGTTCATTGACTTCCGGCGTGGTGAAGCCGCTGAGCAGTTTTATGTCAGCAATGGATTCGGCGATGCCTGGCGCGCATGCGAGATAACCCACGCGGATGTTGGCGGCAAGGGTCTTGGAAAAGCTCGATGCATAGATGACACGATGCAGCTTGTCCACCGCCGCAAACCGAGTCACCGGCGTGGGGCACAAATCGGTATAGACGTCGTCTTCAAAAATCAGGAAATCGGCGCGCGCGGCAATGTCCAGGATATGGCGTACGGTTGCAGGCGGGAGCGACAGGCCGGTCGGATTCTGTGCGGCGGAGCTGAGGATGACGAGTCGCGGACGATGTTGGAAAGCAAGAGTTTCCAACGCGGCCAGGTCCACGCCTGTAGGCGTACACGGCACGCTGATGGTGGAAATGCCGTGCGCGGCCAGCATTCCCAGTGCACCAAACCAGCTGGGCTCAAGCACCATCACGCAGTCGTCGTGCTTTAGCTGCGAACGCAATACCAGATCAAGAGCATGAGTAATTCCCGTGGTGAGGATGACCTGATCCGGATGGGCCGCGATGTCGATCGCACTCAACCGTTGCTGAAGTAGCGACCGCAGTGGTGCGAAGCCACGTGCGTGGCCAGTCTCCAGCCAGCGCCCGGGGCCTTCACGTCCCAACGCACGCACGGTATGGGCCAGTTGTTCCGCGTCGAGCCATGGGGACGGCAACACGCCAAGACCGGGCCCGCGTGCACCGGCGTCTGCCAGCATGTTGCGCATAAGCCAACGCAGGTCGATGTTCGACGGTCCCGGGAAAGCGGTGCGAGCGCCGACAGTGGGGCGCTGGCGCACGTAGAAGCCCGAGCCCTTGCGTGCCTCCAGATGGCCCAGGGTCACCAGTCGCGCGTAGGCATCAACCACCGTATAGGGCGATACGCCTCTCATGCGCGCCATCGCCCGGATGGACGGGACGCGCGCGCCGATGCGGTAAACCTGTGCGTCGATGCGGGCGATAGCCCACTCGACACATTGATCGACCAGCGTTTGCGCGGCTCGAGGGGCTCCCATGGCCATATTAGCTATCCTGATTGTGCTGCCCAATCTGTCAATAATTGTATCGGTACTGTAGCGGTCACACCGGATACCATCAATCGCATTCGCTCAACCGGGACCCAATTGCGGGGAGGCGATGATTCGGAGCGAGAGCCCGCAGGAGAGCCATCTTGATGACCGCAAACGACGCCGTATCTCCCGTGGATATGCGCCGCATCATCCTCAGTGTGGGCGGCCACCACTTCGGTGGCCAACTGGAGATGGGAGCGGCTCCCGCTTCGTGTGCGTGGCTGTTGCGACTGTTGCCGCTCGAGGGTCGTGTACTGCACGCGCGTTGGAGTGGCGAGGCGGGCTGGGTGCCTCTGGGCCTTCAAGCGCCGCTCGCTCCGGAGAACGCGACCGTCTACCCGCAATCGGGTCAAGTCCTGCTGTATGCCGGCGGACTCAGTGAACCTGAACTTCTCATCCCGTACGGTGCGTGCGCCTTCGCTTGCAAGGCCGGCACGCTTGCGGGCAACCATGTCATCAGTTTGGAAGACGGATTGACCCGCTTGGCAGAGATCGGAAAAAACCTGCTTTGGAAAGGCGGCGAGCAGTTTCGTCTGGCGCTTGCCTAGGCATGGCTCTGTCACTGGAGTGTTGGCACTCTCCTTGGTCGTTCAACGCAGCTGTCGCCCCAATGTCAGTAAGGAGCACTTCGAAGCTCCGGCGCACCTCAACAAATGTTTACACGCGAAGTTGTTGTTGTTTTCAGAATCGCTACACGGAGATTTGCCATGACGTTCATCCCACCGAAGTCCCGTTGCGTTCTCCTTCGCACTGCAACTATTGCCACGCTGGGAGCGTTCCTGTTGATGCTCGCGGGCCCGAGTGCTGCGCAGGAACATGACCGCAGCAGTGATTGCCAAATCGGCATCTACCAGTTGCGCAGTGGTGGGGACGTCGATATTGGTGCGACGGACGGCAATCATCTGCGCTGGCGGCGGAAGGACGGCACAACGGGTGTGCTCACTCAAGCACCCGATGGCGATTGGACCAGCACTCTGGGCTGGACTGGCCGGTCGGATGGCAAGCGCGTATCGCTTTCCGATTGCCATGCGGGGCGTATCACCTTCGATGGCGTACCGGGCCGGCGGATTGCGCTGGATGTCACCAACACAATGTTCCAGGGTGCCGGTGCGCGATTGGCTGGGCGCCTGGTGATGCCTGAAGGTAACGAGCGGGTACCGATCGTGGTGCTGGTCCATGGAGCGGAGCATGATTCGGCGCGCGACTACTACTCGCTACAGCGGCAGCTGCCCACCGAAGGCATTGGCGTGTTCGTCTATGACAAGCGCGGCACGGGAGCGTCAGGCGGACGCTATACGCAGAACTATTTATTGCTCGCCGATGATGCGATTGCCGCGATGCGGGAAGCGAAACGCCTTGCCGGCAGCCGTGCAGGAAAGATTGGCTATCAGGCTGGTAGCCAGGGTGGCTGGGTCGCACCGCTCGCGGCGAAGATCGAACCGGTGGATTTCGTCATCGTGGGGTTCGGTCTGGCCGTTTCCCCTCTGGACGAGGACCGCGAGGCCATCGCGCTGGATCTGACGCGCCGCGGCTACGGACCGGACGTGGTGGCAAAGGCGATGAAGATCGCTGACGCCACCGCAACCATCATCCGAAGTGGCTTCCGGGATGGCTACGACCAGCTCACCGCCGTTCGTGCGAAATATCGCAATGAGCCCTGGTTCAAGTACGTGCACGGCGACATCACCTTCTTCTTGCTCGCCTCATCGGAGGCAAAGCTGCGCGATCAAGGCCCGGTTCTGTTGGCCGGCGTGCCAGCGAACTATGACCCAATGCCGGTGCTGCGCAATCTCGACACACCGCAATTGTGGATCCTCGCTGCGGATGACAGCGAGGCGCCGAGCGCGGAGACCGAACGGCGCTTGCGCCAACTCGCTACAAAGGGCAAGCCGATCACGATCGCGGTGTTCCCGCACACCGATCACGGCATCTACGAATACGAGACCAAGCCCGACGGAGAGCGCGTGTCCACGCGCAACCCCGAAGGCTACTTCGCAATGATGCGCGATTTCATCCTGCACGGTCGTTTGATCAGGCCGAAATACGGCACAAGTACGGTCTTCAAACGGGCGGCGGACAAGGTGGATACTACGCATGGTCCTTGAGGGAAGTTCTTGGCGAACTTCGTCGAACAAGCGTGGAACAGGTGCAGTCGGAAGGGACCCGGATGTCCCCTCGGCTTGTGGTGGATAAAACACAGTGCCCCGGATAAAAAAGTTTGTGCGGCAGCGTATCGACGATGCCGACTCCGGGAACGTTGAAGGAGGCTGGAATGGGTCGAGTCGTTGTTATGAACCATCTGACGTTGGACGGGGTGATGCAGGGACCGGGGCGCCCGGATGAGGATACTCGGGGCGGATTCACGCAGGGCGGCTGGGCTCAGCGGTCCACGACGGCTGGGGATGCCGCGGGCAAGGCGATGGGCGAGCGGATGACGGCTGGCGGCGGCTTTGCAGGATGGCTTTTCGGAAGGCGGACTTATGAGGATCTGATGGCGAGTTGGAACGGCCAGGGCGGCCCATTCAAGGAGGCGCTCAACAATGCACCCAAGTATGTCGCGTCGACCACCCTCAAGGAACCGCTCCCCTGGCCCAGCTCGACGCTGCTGCGCGACAACATCCCGGAAGCCGTGTGCGCGCTCAAAGATCAAATCAACGGCGTGCTCGCGATCATGGGAAGCGGTGAACTGATCGCGTCCCTGATGGCCACGAATCTAATTGATGAGTACTTGCTAATGATCCACCCGCTGGTTCTCGGCACGGGACGTCGGATGTTCCCAGACAACGTGGGCATGCGACTGCGGCTGACCAACTGCACCACCACACCTGCTGGCGTGGTAATCGCAACGTACGAGCCGGCGAAGGCCGCACTAGGACCCGGATAGGAATCAATTTGAAACGAGCCCTAAAGGCTACGCCGCCGCTCAACTCAAGCGTTAACCAGCAGCGAAATGCAAACGAGCACGCCCTTAAGTTTCGATGAACTCCTCGCAAGTTTCGAGTGGGGGGTTCTACCCCGTTTTCGCGGACAGTTGAGTTAAGGCCGTAAAGGCCCGATCCCGAATCTCGATTCTGCGTTGCATTCGGGGATTGTGGAAGCGTTCGATATAGTCGAAGACATCGGATCGTCGAGCAGGCAAAGAAAATCGCCGTGCTCGCTGCGCCGGTGCGTCTCGAAATCGTCAGTACGCTCGAAGCGCTGAGCGGAGCCGCAACAGTCGCCGCACTCGCCGAACAACTCGGCCGTCCTGCAGATGGGCTTTACTACCATCTACGCGCGATGGTGAAGGTCGGTCTGATCGAGGCTCAGGCCGGAATCGGCGCTGGGCGGCGATACCAGTTGACAACCGAACGCAGTCAACGTCTGCGCCTGCGCTACAAGCCTGGAGCAACCGCAAACGCAAGGGCGGTCGGTCGCGTCACCGCGGGCCTGTCGCGCTTGGCGCAGCGTGATTTCGGGCGTGCGCTGAGTCGGAGTGACACGGTAGTCGAAGGGCCGATGCGCGAACTGTGGGCTGCGCGGTTCAGGGGCTGGTTCGAGCCGGCAGAACTTATCGAGGTCAATCAGCTGCTCCAACGTCTCGTCGAGATGTTCGACCGTTCGCGACCGACGCCGTCCGGGAAGCTCATAGCGTTGCAGTGGATCCTGGCGCCGCTCGATGCCAAGCCCGCGCGGCGCGCGGCACCAAGCAAGAGTGTGCGCCAGCAATCAGGCTAGTCGTGTTGGCCTTGGTCACCCCGGCGCGGGGTACTTTGAAAGCGCGCCAGTTCGACCGCCGCACTTTGCCGCCAAGACAGCCCTAGGTGTTGTCCTGCTCGCTCCACGCAAACTCAGTCCGGGAGAACGTGTCATCGGATCGATCGTATTCATCGTGGACTCCTACCGAGGTGGTGGAGCCCGCCAGCGTGCGCCGATATCTCGAATGGGCCATGTTCACCCATTTCAGCCGGTCGCAAGCAGCTACTTTTGGGAATCCCTGTCTTCAGCGGCGAGTGCTGGTAGGGAGTGAACAGCGTGCCGGTTTGAGTGGGTCACCCTTGCCGGTTGATACTGTCAGGCGGACCTACGATCGAGTAGAAAAGACCTGGCGTGGGGCATCACTAGGCCTGCCGTCGAAGCGGGCGCGTGCGGCGTGGATGTCGCCATGGCAACGATCCGCCCAATCGATGAGGCCCGCCATCGGGTCCAGCAGCGAGTGGCCTAGCGGGGCCAATCGATATTCAACGCCCGGCGGCTTGGTCGGGAAGACATGGCGGGTGATCAGTCCATCGCGCTCCAAATCGCGCAAGGTCTGGGTGAGCATGCGCTTGGAAATGTCATGGACAGTGCGGTGAAGCTCGCTGAAGCGGTGCGGTCGCGTCGCGAGAGCCATGATCATGAGCATGCTCCATTTGTCGCCGATACGGTCGAGCACGTCGCGCACCGGGCAGCAGACGGACTGGGACTCGCCCAACGGATATCGGCTGAATCTTTCGATGGCGCTCGATGCGTTGCTCATGCGGAATTCCTCGAAATCGGCTGGTTACAAAAAACTGCCTCCTTACGGCACTCGGTGGCGGTCTCTATAGTAGACCAACCCCAAATCATAAGTCTCCCGCTTACGGAGTCTCCATGTCCCCCTCGGCTCCCGCCCGCTTTCTCGCCACTGGCTCCGGCATACAGGCGCATCGCGGTTGGAGCGGCTTCGCCGTCCGGCGATCGAGCGGGGCCATGGTTTGGGATCACTTGCTCCAACTGAAGCGCATCGGCAGGAATTCCTGCCTGTCAGTTGGCCATTACGTACAAAGACCCGAAAGATCAGGAGAACGCTCATGTTTTTAGTCATGGGAATGACGGGAAAAGTTGGCGGCGCCACGGCCAAACATCTGTTGGCGCAAGGCAAAGAAGTACGCGCGCTCGTCCGCAATCGCGAGAAGGCGGCGAAGTGGGCCGACGAAGGCGTGCAGCTGGTCGACGGCGACTGGAATGATTCGGCAGCCATCGAGATGGCGCTTGGAGATGTCGAAGGCGCGTTTGTCATGTTGCCAGCGGTATGGGCGCCTTCGCCTGACTACAAAGAAGCGAAGGCAGTGATTGCAAACTACGTCGGTGCGCTTGCCCAGGCAGCACCGCCGCGGGTGGTAGCACTCTCGTCCATGGGTGCGAACCGAACCAGCGGGCTGGGTATGATCACGGCCCTGGCGCTTCTGGAGCAGGGATTTCGCGACCTGACGATGCCGATTGCCTATGTGCGCGCCGGCGGGTTTTTCGAAAACTTCCTTTACGGCTTGCAGGTTGCCCAGGGCGGCACGCTCCCCGTCTACTACAACCCGACAGATCAGAAATCGGCCATGGTCGCGACTGATGATGTCGGCGCCGAGATCGCAGCGCTTCTGACCGGGCCGGCGTGGTCAGGGCAGCGCGTCATCGAGCTCGGTTCAATGGTCAGCGCGGATGAAGTAGCGACACAATTGGGTGAAGTCTTGCAGGTCGACGTCAAGGCTTTTGCTATCCCGCGGGCCGGGTGGCCGTCGGCGTTCGAGCAGCTCGGCATTCCGAAGGGTCAGACCGGACCGGCCGAAGCGATGTTTGACGCCGTCAACTCAGGCTGGATGGCTCTCGGGGTCGAGGGTACGGAGCACGTCCCTGGCACGACGTCCGCCCGCGATGTCTTCGCGGTGGCCCGGAAGGCTGCTACGGAATAGGTCCGCGGATCAACTATGGGATACGACTTTCGGAATCCGATCCGAAAATCGCATCCCATCGACAGCAAACTTTTCATTTGAGGTCGCACCAATGTCTAAAATCTACTGGCGCCAAGTCCTGCCCTTGGCTCTTGCCGCGTTCTTCGTCGTGGGTTCACTCAGTAACATCTTCGCTCCCGGATCCATCTACGCGGAATACCTGAAATGGGGGTACCCGCGCTGGTTCCATTTCGTGACCGGATCGCTGGAACTCACGGCTGCGATTCTGCTTTTCCCATCGCGGAGTCGCCTGTTGGGCTCGGCGCTCGGCTGCGCTGTCATGTTTGCCGCCCTCGCGACGGTCATCATCCACGGCGAATACGGGCACGCCGTGCCACCACTGGTCGTGGCGATAGGGTCACTTGTAGTCGGCTGGATAAGCTGGAGCAAACGGATGGCGTTACCAGCAACTGATCGATACCAGCGGTAAGCAAGGTTCTTTTCGTCTCGGGAGAAACAAATCTCAAGGCAATGGCTGCTTTTAGGCATGCATTTGTAGCGGGCAACCGGCCGTTGTTGGCCGTAATTGGCCAGTCGACTGCTTGGTCAGGGTTCTTGGCGAGCCTGGTCAGGTTCGCTGGCGAAGCTGGTCGCTGCTGAGACGGAGATGGCTCTGCGGTCGGCGTTTTGCTTTGTTCAGAGCATGCGCCGGCCCGAATTCACGGCACGCCATGCCCCTTGCTCGCGACCCAGATAGCGTACCAGTCTTCGGCATCCAGTCGGACGTCGAGTGCGGCGACGGCTTCGCGCAGGCCTCCGATGCGGCCGCTGCCGGTGATCGGGTGCGGACGCGAAGGGTGACGCAGGATCCAGGCGTAGGCCAGGGTGGCGAGACTGATGCCGAGACGCGTGGCGATCGGTTGCATCGCCTGGCGCACGCGCACGGCTTGCGCGTCATCGTCACGGAACAGCCGGCCGCCGCCCAGTGGCGACCAGATCATCGGACGCCGGCCCAGTTGCTGCGCCTGGTCGAGCGTGCCGTCGTCCAGCGCGTCCATCATCAGGGTGGACAGCTCGACCTGGTGGGTGACCAGCGGATGCTGCTGGTGGAGCAGGGCAAACTGGCTGGTGCTGTGGTTGGACACGCCCCAGTGCGCGACTTTGCCCTCGCGGCTCAGCGCCGCGAAGGTCTGCGCCAGCGCACCGGCATCCATCAGATAGTCGGGCCGGTGGATCAACACCAGATCCAGTTGTTCGGTGTGCAGGTTGCGTAGTGATTGCTCGACCTGGGCGCGCACATAGGCCGCCGAGGTGTCGTAGTGATTCACGCGATACGGCCGCTCCGCCGAACGCAACCGGATGCCGCACTTGGTCACCAGCTGCATGCGTGCCCGCAGTGCCGGTGCCGCCTTCAGCGCCTCGCCGAACAGCGCCTCGGCGCGGTAGTCGCCGTAGATATCCGCATGGTCAAAGCTGACGATGCCCAGCTCCAGCGCTTGTTCGATCCAGCGCACGCGGGCTGGAACATCGAGATTCCACTCGGTCAGCCGCCAGAGGCCGGCCACGATGGGTGAGAGTTGGAGCGGCGGAGAGGTGTCGCGGGTCGGCATGGCGGCTTCGATGGTGACTTGGGCGCGCAGTGTGCCCATCGAGCCGGGTCGCAGGCAATCGCCACGATGGTCATGTCCGGAATCCACGACAAGGGCAGGGGCCGGAATGTGACGGCTTCAACCAGCCTCGATGCATCGCGCCGAGGGGCTGATATTTCGCCTGACGCATATTCTGCGACCCATTCGGCAGGAATATCTTGCCGCACTCGCATTGGAGTCTTGCTTCAAAGGGTGGCATGCAACCGGCGCCGGTTTGTCGATCGAGCTGATCCGGCGTGCGGCTTCCGGGTACCCTTGCATGGGTACCGGCTGCTAGCATGTACGGCCTTCTTTTCATTGACGACAGCACCATGGGCAACATCGTCTGGCTCGCTTCATATCCGAAGTCCGGCAACACCTGGTTGCGTGCATTCCTCGCCAACTTCATCGCCAATCGTGCCGATCCAGTGCCCCTGGATGAGCTGTCGAATTACGCGGAGGACGAAGCGAACCCGGACCTGTTCGGTGCGCTAGCCGGTCGGCCAAGCAGCAGTCTCGACATCAGCGAGATCGCCGCGCTGCGCCCCGCAGTACACGCGGCCATCGCCGAGCGCAGCGCGGGAACGCGCTTCGTCAAGACCCACAACATGGCGGGCAGCTTCGATGGTCAGCCGCTGCATAACATGCAGGTTACGGCTGGAGCGATCTATGTCGTGCGCAATCCGCTCGACGTCGCCATCAGCATGACCCACCACTTTGGCATCGAGATGGATGCGGCTATCGAGCGGCTTGGCAACGAAAGCGTGGCGACCGCGAACGACGAGTTGTTTGTCAGCCAGATTCTTGGTTCGTGGTCGATGCACGTACAGAGTTGGGCTGATATCAGGCACGACCGCGTGCTGGTGGTGCGCTACGAAGACATGATCGAGAAGCCGGTCAAGACATTCGTGAAGATCGCGAAACTGGTCAGCGCCAGCCAGGATCGCGCACGTATCGAGCGTGCCATCCGGCACGCGGATTTCCGCAGCCTCGCCGCGATGGAGAAGCAGCATGGCTTCATCGAGGCATCTGACACCGGCGCGCGTTTCTTCCGCAGAGGTCGTCACAACGAGTGGCGCGAGCTGCTGACCCGGGAACAGGTTCAATGCGTCGTGGCGAGGCACCGCGAACAGATGCAGCGGTTCGGATACGTGCCCGCCGGATATTGATCGCGGCCGATGGGAACAGGAGAGGGTGCAGGGAAACGATGCAATTTGCCGCAGCCGGGATCATCGCGCGACAGTCCACCCAGGTCGGCATGATTTCCCTGCCGCGCAGGTTGCGGTGAAAAACGACGAGTGCGTCGAGTGCATGCAGCCTGCCTGATTCGCTCATGAGTCCCGCTGCGAGCCAGACCAGAGAGCAAGGGAGTCAGTCGTACTTTACCGCCAGCACCGCAAACTGCGCCGGGCCGCCTGGCAGCTCGGCGTTGAACTCGTCGTCCATGCGCTTCTTCAGCGCCGCCCGGGCGATAGGCGAGTCGATGCTGATCCAGCCCTGTTTCGCGTCGGTCTCGTCGGGGCCGACGATGCGGTAATGCAGGATTTCGCCGGTGTCGACGTTCTCCAGCTCGACGCGCGCGCCGAAGAACACCAGGCCGCGATCGCCCGGCGCGCCCTCGGCTACCTTCAGCGAGGGAATGCGCTTGGTCAGGTAGCGGGCGCGGCGATCGATCTCGGCAAGCTGCTTCTTGCGATAGATGTATTCGGCATTTTCCGAGCGGTCGCCTTCGGCGGCGGCGGCGGTGATCGCCCTGACCACTTCGGGGCGCAGGGTGTGCCACAGGTAGTCGAGTTCGGCCTTCAGCCGTTCGAAGCCTTCGCGGGTGATGATCGGGGTCGAATGCGGGGCGGGCGCTCGCCAGCGGGTCATGCGGTATGCATCCGTTGTCCATCGTGTTGGCGGGTAATCTTAAGGCCTGCGATCAGGCCGCGTGTACATGAAAAAGGGCGGGCGCCCGTCGGCGTCCGCCCCCGAAAACGAGCTCAGGAACCATCAGGGACCGTTCACATGGTCCAGCATCTCGCTGACTGTCATCGGTCCCGCCGTCATGGTGTCGGTGTGCGAGGCGATGAACTCGCGAAACTCGATCGAGGCCTTGGGCCCGATCGCCAGTCCCTTGGCCCGGGTGGCGTCGTCCTCCTTCTTCTGTTGCGCATCCGTCAGGACCGGCGAGATGGCAACGTAGTCCCAGGAATCGCCGTCCAGGTGCGCATACCACTGGGCTCGTGGCAGTCCCTGTTGCTGGTCGACGGCGTCGCGACTGGCCATCCATTTGAGAAATGCCATGTGCTTTCCGGGCGCGACGTGATAGAGCGAAACCATCGCGCGAGGTTCTTTTCCTGAAGTATTGCTCTGGGACAGGGCGGCCGGTGCCGCCATGGCAAGGCCGAGCAATACGCAAGTGCCGAGTAGACGATGCATGAGATTCTCCCTGGACACCGAAGTGCCCGTTATGCCGGTCCGACAGGCAGCAGGGGAGTGCCGACAGGGCTCCCCTGTGGGGCGGCGCACACTCTTTGAAAGTGGGGAATGACGCCGCCTACGCTACTCCTGCCATCGGTGAGGCCGCAATGGCGGCCTGCGGGGCGCTGCCGCGAGGCGGGGATCAGTGAGGCGGGGCGGCGCCGCTGTCGAGTTGCCGTGCGGCGGCCTGCATCGCCGGTTGCATGGGATGCCCGGGCCAGGCCGACACCAGTTGGTCCAGCAAGCGCATGGCTTCGGCGTGTTGCTCCGGTTGTTCGCCCAGCAGGCGGGCGGTGAGCAGGCCGTAATGCGGTGCCTGCGGATCACGCGGCCAATGGGCTAGGTAGCCGCGGCCGAGTTGCAAGGCCATCCGGCTCATGCCCAGCCGGGCGGCCAGGTCGGCCAGCTCGCCGCAGCTGCGCGGATCGTCCGGTATGAAATCGGCGTCGAGCCCGATGCATTCCTGCAGCACGCCGAGTGCGCGGCGCGATTCACCCTGGGCGATCAGTGCGGCGATCCAGATCTGGCCGTGCACCAGCATGGCGTCGCGCAGGCCCTGCTGCTTCAGCAGCCGACGATAGGCGAGATGCAGCGAGGCCGGGGCGGCCCGATCGCGCAACCGCGGCACCAGCAGGTCGAGTGCCGCGCGCGGCTGCTCGCGTGCCAGGGCTTCTACTTCATCGAGAAGATCCTGGTCATCGTCCTGATGGTTTTGCGTGGCCAGTACGTGGGCCTTCGGCTGCATCCCGAATTGCTCGTGACGCTGGTGGATCAGCACGCCCATCAGATGAAAGTTGAACAGGGTGGCGTAGTTGGCCACGAAGTAAAACAGCGGCAGTGCCAGCAGCCGCGGCAGGATGCTCTCGGCGCCGTGCTGCGTCACACCCACGATTAGCGCGATCAGCAGCTGCACGCCGATCAGCAGCAGGTAAGGCAGGCCGAAGCGCGACATGACCTGCAGCCAGGTCAGTGGATTGAGGGCATGCGCGACGCTACCGTCGAGTGCCAGCGACATCGCGATCGCCGGCAGGCTGACCGCCATCAGCGCGGTGACCAGCCAGCCGCCACCGCCGAAGTTCAGCTTCACCAGCAGGGTCAGCACGGTGGACCACAGCAGGATCGCCACCAGCGCCCAGCCGCCATGGCCCGGCTCGGCGAACTCCGGTGGTTGCGCGAAACCGTCGGCGCTGTGGCGCAGGCATTCCAGTGCATACAGGTAGGTAGCGGCCCAGATCACCAGCTCCAGCAGCCAGCCGGCCACCGGCAGCATGCCCAGGTAGTGCGTCAGGGTGAACGCGGCAAGGGCGGGCAGGGCCGCCGCGCGCAGGGGATAGCGCAGCGCTTCCAGCAACTGTCCGGACAGTGGCTGGCGGGGGTCGATCAGCTCGATTTTCGACATGCCCGAACCGGCTCAGCGCTTGCCGCCGAAGATCCCGCCCAACACGCCACGCAGGATCTGCCGGCCGAGCTGGCTGCCCATGGTGCGCACCATCTGTTTGCCCATCGTCTCGACCATGCCTTGCCGCCGCCCGGTGCCGAACAGGACATCATGCACCGCGCCGCCCCAGGCTGAGCCGGATTCCGCCGCGGCGCCCTTGCCGGGGGCCTCGGTGGCGACCCTGGCGGCATCGGCGGCCTTGTCGTCGGCGCGCCTGGCCAGCATTTCGGCGGCCGATTCGCGGTTGATTGTGGTGTCGTATTTGGCGCCGACCGGGGAGCGCTGGCGGATGGTGGCGCGCTCGGCGTCGGTGATTGCACCGATGCGGCAGCACGGCGTGGTCACCAGCACCTGTTGCACCGGCGTGGGCACGCCGCCGTTGGCGAGGGTCGAGGCCAGTGCTTCGCCCACCGCGAGTCGGGTGATCGCCTCGGTGACATCGAGTCCGGGATTGGCCACGAAGGTTTCCGCCGCCGCCCTGACCGCCTTCTGGTCGCGCGGGGTGAACGCACGCAGGGCATGCTGGATGCGGTTGCCGAGCTGACCGAGGATCACGCCCGGAACGTCGTCCGGATTCTGCGAGCAGAAATACACGCCTACGCCCTTGGAACGGATCAGCCGCACCACCTGCTCGACCCGCTGCAGCAGCGCCGGCGAGGCATCGTCGAACAGCAGATGCGCCTCGTCGAAGAAGAACACCATCTTCGGCTGGTCCAGATCGCCCACTTCGGGCAGTTGCTCGAACAGCTCGGACAGCAGCCACAGCAGGAAGGTCGAATACAGCCGCGGCTTCATGATCAGCCGGTCGGCGGCCAGCACATTGATGATGCCGCGCCCGCTCATGTCCTGGCGCATCAGGTCGGCGAGTTCCAGTGCCGGCTCGCCGAAGAACTGGTCGGCGCCGTCGCCCTCGAGCTTCAGCAGGGCGCGCTGGATCGCCGCGACGCTCTGTGTGCTGATCAGGCCGTAACGGGTCGAGATGTCCCTGGCATGGTCGGCGGCAAACGTCAGCAGCGAGCGCAGATCGGCCAGGTCGAGCAGCAGCAGTCCCTGCTCGTCGGCAACCTTGAACACGACTTCCAGCACGCCTTCCTGGGTGTCGTTCAATTCCAGCACGCGACCGAGCAGGGTCGGACCCATCTCGCTGATGGTGGCGCGCACAGGGTGGCCGAGCTTGCCGTAGATGTCCCAGAAGATCACCGGGTTGGCCTGGCCCTTCCAGTCGCCGAGCTGCAGCCGGGCCAGACGCGCCTTGAGCTTGTCGCCGGGCTCGCCGGCGGCCATCGCCAGCCCGGCCAGGTCACCCTTGGCGTCGGCCAGGAAACACGGCACGCCGAGCCGCGAAAAGCCCTCGGCCAGCACCATCAGCGAGACCGATTTGCCGGTACCGGTGGCGCCCGCGATCATGCCGTGGCGGTTGCCGTAGTGCGGGTCCAGACTGACGCTGGCGCTGTCGTTGCGGCCGATCAGGATGTCGGTCATGGCGTTCCGTCCCCTTGGTGGTCGAGCGATTGTAGCGAGGATATGGAAATTGTCGTGCGTGTGACCGGGTGCGTTGAGTCGAAGTGCGAGCCCCGCTATCGTGGTCGTTTTGCGCGGGTGAAGTTTGTGATGTTGTTGCGTTCTGCTGTTCGTTCCTTGCGGCATACCCCGCTGGTTGTCGCACTGGGCTTGCTCTCCGCGTGTGCCAGTGGTCCCGCAAGCAAGCCCTCCGCCTCGGTCAACGAGCTCTACAGCCAGCTGGATCAGGCCAGCAAGGGCTACGAGACCGCGTTGCAGCAGGCCCGCGCCGGCGATCAGCAGGCCTCGCAGCAGAGTCTGACCGAGTCGCTGAACCGGCTGAAGGAAGCGGCAGCGCGCTGCGGCAGCACCGACGGCTGCGATCCACAGCGGTTCTTCTCGGTGTTCGATCGCCTGCTGCGATTGAAGGATGGCGATTTCAGCGACGAGCAGGATCTCAACAGCGATGTGGAGGCCTCGCAGGCGGCGCTCGCCGCCGGCCAGACCGGTGCGGCCAGCCTGCCGCAGGCTCAGCGCAGCGTGACCCTGCTGCGCGGACAGAAACTGTCGGAACTGATCGCCATGAACGGTCCGGTGAAGTCGGCGCTGGAAGACTGGCTGACCTGGCGACGCCCCAATCTGATGGATGCCTACGTCAACTATGAACATCTGCGCTATCAGATGTGGCCGCAGTACGAGAAGGCCGATCTGCCCGAGGCGCTGCTGTTCGGCATCATCGCCAAGGAGTCCGGCGGCAAGGTGCACGTGGTATCGCGCTCGGGTGCCGCCGGGCCACTGCAGTTCATGTATGCCACCGGGTTGCGCTTCGGCCTGGGTACCGAGAACGGCTTCGACATGCGTTACGACCCCGCGGCATCGGCGCGGGCAAACGCCGCGTATCTCAATGAACAGCTGAAGACATTCAACAACAACCTCGAGCTGACCATCGGTGCCTACAACGGCGGCGAGGGTCACATGCGCCGGCTGGTGGGGAACGACAATTCGGTGAGCTTCTACGACCCGCGCATCTACGACGAGCTTGCACCCGAGACGCGCGAATACGTCCCGGCGGTGCTTGCCGCCGCCTGGCTGTTCCTGCATCCGAACAGCTACAACCTGAAGTTTCCCAAGGTGGATGGCGCGCCCGGTTCGATCGTGCTGAAACGGGCTGCGTCACTTTCCGAAATCACGGTGTGCCTGGGTTCGACGGCGGGAATGAACGATGGCTGGTTCCGTACCCTGCGCAATCTCAATCCGCGACTGGATCCCCAGGTGGCTCAGCCGGTCGGGACACAGTTGCAGGTGCCCAGGTCACTGGAGAAGGTCTATGCGTCGCGTTGTGTCGACGGCCCCTGGCCGATCCTCGCCGCCGATCTGCACAGTGCACAGGTGCCGGTAGTCGCCGCTGCGACGCCCGCGCCGAAGGCCAGGGGAGAGCGTCGTTATCGGGTACGCCACGGCGACACGCTGATCAGCATCGTCCGCGATCTGCACTGTTCGAGTGTGCAGGAAGTGGCCGAGATGAACGGGCTCAGGCACCATCGCATCCGGGCTGGCCAGCGGCTGAAGGTACCGATCTGCGACTGAGCCTCGAAGGGGGCGGCCAGGCAGGCGCGCTGAATCAGGCGACCGCGGTCTCCTGCATCCAGCTGTCGACCGTGTGGCCGCTGCTGTTGCTGCGGATTTCCTTCAGTTCGCGCAGCAGCTGCATCAATTGCCGATGCTGCAGCTGCAGCCTGGTGTGCGGTGAGTTCTTGGTTTCGTGGTAGGCCACGGCCAGCCACAAGGCAATCCCGCGCAGCGCGACTTCGGAGTTGTTCGAGCAGGCGCGCTCATAGCCGACGTCGGTGCCCTGGCCCCATGGCAGGTAGCGCGATTCCGGTGTGGTGCCATAGAGGTGAGGGAAGTCGCCGCGCGAGGCCTGGCCGATCTCGCGCAGGCTCAGCGTGCTCAGCCGGTCCCGGTTGCGTTTGGGCAAGGCCCGGATGCTGCGCTCGATATCGCGGAACTGGCGGCCCAGCTGACGGCTGCGCATCATCACGAAGAATGGAGTGAGTATTTGCATGAGTTCCCTCGACCCTGGCGTTTGGCAGCACTCAAGCGGTGCGCCGCAGCCGGGAGCGTAGCGAACTGATGCCTGCAATTGCGCCTAGAGCGTCACAAAATGACGCGCGACGTCAGTTTTCCGAACTCGGAGGGCGATTGGGCCCGGTGATGCGGCCCTGGCCGATCCGCTCGCCCACCTGCACGGCCTGCTGCGATTCCATCGCGTCCAGGGTGGCGGTGCCCTCGGGCAGCAGCACGATCACGGTGGATCCCATGTTGAAGCGCGCCATTTCGGCGAAGCGTTCCAGGGTGATATTCCGGTCGACGAAGGACTTGCGCCGGATCGACGAAGCGTAGGGTGGAATCACCAGGCCGTCCCATACCGTGGCCACCGACGAGACCAGGATCGCGCCGACCATCACCACCACGAACGGACCATGCTCACCGTCGAAGTGGCACACCAACCGCTCGTTGCGAGCGAACAGGCGCGGGATCGCCGCCACGGCGAATGGCGCCACGCTGAAGATGCGCCCGGGCACGTGCACGGTTTCGCGCAGCGTTCCCTTCAACGGCATGTGCACGCGGTGGTAGTCGCGCGGCGACAGGTACACCGTGACGAACGCGCCGTTGCGGAAGGGTGCGGCGGCTGCCTCGTCGCCGCCGAGCAGCTCGGCGGCAGTGTAATCCTGACCCTTGGCCTGGAAGATCCGGCCGTCGACGATGGCACCGGACTGGCTGATGCGGCCATCGGCCGGCGAGAGCAGGGCATCGGGGTCGACGTCGGCCCGGCGCGCGTCGGCGCGCAGCTTGCGCGTGAAGAATGCATTGAAATGCTGGTAGATCCGGGGGTCGGGTTGCGCCGCCTCGGCCATGTTTACCTGGTAGTTGCGCACGATGGTGCCGATCAGCCAGTCCTTCCATGGCGCGAACGTCCAGCGGGTGGCCCAGTAGACGACGCGGGACAGGAGGCGGTGCGGCAGGATGTACTGCAGGAATACTTTGAAAGTCATCCGCCCAGTATAGAGGGCGGCGAGCGGGCTGGCCCTATAATGGCCGGCCATTCTGCTTTGCTTCTGGATTGCCGTGACCGCCGAACTCGCCTCCATCATCGACTTCATCCGTTATGGCGCCAGTCGCTTCTCGGCCGCCGGGCTGACTTTCGGCCATAGCCACGACAACCCGATCGACGAGGCCACCCATCTGGTGCTGGCCAGCCTGCATCTGCCGCCAGACATCCCGCCGGCGTATGGCGCGGGCCGACTGACTTCGGCGGAACGCGAGAACGTGCTGGCCTTGATCGAGCGCCGGGTCAGCGAGCGCCAGCCGGTGGCCTATCTGGTCGGCGAGACCTGGTTCGCCGGCCTGAAGTTCAAGAGCGACCGCCGCGCGCTGGTGCCGCGTTCGCCGATCGCCGAGCTGATCGAATCGGGCTTTGCGCCGTGGCTGGACGAGCGCCATATCGAGCGCGCTCTGGACATGTGCACCGGCTCGGGCTGCATCGGCATCGCCATGGCCGAGTACAACCCTGGCTGGCGGGTCGACATCGTCGACGTCAGCGAGGAGGCGCTGTCGCTGGCGCGCGAAAACATCGTGTTCCAGCACGTCGAGGGCCGGGTCGAGGCGATCCAGTCCGACCTGTTCGCCGGGGTGCAGGGACGCCGCTACGACCTGATCGTTTCCAATCCGCCGTATGTCACCGAGGACGAATACGCCGCGTTGCCCGGAGAGTACGCGCACGAACCGAAGCTCGGCCTCACCTCCGGCGCCGATGGGCTGGACCTGTGCCTGCGCATGCTGGACGAGGCCGCCGACCATCTCACCGACGAAGGCCTGCTGATCGTTGAAGTCGGCGAGAGCGAGCACGCGCTGGCGGCGCTGCTGCCCGAGGTTCCGTTCATCTGGATCGAGTTCAAGGTGGGCCAGATGGGGATCTTCGCGCTGGGACGGCGCGACCTGGTCGAGCATGCCGCGGCGATCCACGCGGTGGCCGCGGCACGGCGTCCGGCCTGAGTCATGCAGCTGGACACGCCACGGCTGCGGCTGGATGCATTGCGGCCGGACGATGCCAGTGCACTTTTCGCCTATCGCGCCGATCCGGCGGTGTCACGCTTCCAGAGCTGGTGTCCGGCCAGCGTGCCCGACGCCGCCGCTTTCATCGAGCGACAGGACGGTGCCTCACTGGACATGCCGGAGGGTTGGTTGCAGCGCGCGATCCGGCTGCGCGACAGCGGTGAATTGATCGGCGACCTGGGTCTCCATCTGCCGGCGGAAGCCGAAGGCTCGATCGAGTTCGGCATCAGCATCGCGCCCGCCCGACAGGGCCAGGGCTACGCTACCGAGGCATTGCGTGAGGTGTTCGGGCTCATTTTTGGCCGACTCGGCCGGCACCGCGTCCATGCCTCGGTCGATCCGCGCAATCTGGCCAGCATGGCGATGCTGCGCTCACTGGGCATGCGCCAGGAGGCGCATCACCGCGAAAGCCTGTGGCTGCAGGGCGAATGGGCCGATGACGTGGTGTTCGCGCTGCTGGCCCGCGAGTGGCATGCTTCGCCGTCGACCCACTGACCCGATCAGAGCGCCATCGCGCTAAGCTGTGACGGTTTTCTTCGGACGTCCAAACACCGTGTCCAGCAATTCCTTCGGCAAGATATTCACTGTCACCACGTTCGGCGAAAGTCACGGGCCGGCGATAGGCTGTGTGATCGACGGCTGTCCACCGGGGCTGGCGATCAGCCCTGAGGAATTCCGTACCGACCTCGAACGGCGCGCCACCGGCCGCAGCCGCTACACCTCGCAACGGCACGAGGCCGACGAGGTGGAGATCCTCTCGGGCGTGTACGAGGGCAAGACCACCGGCACGCCGATCGCGCTGCTGATCCGCAACACCGATCAGCGCAGCAAGGACTATGGCGACATCGCTTCGACCTTCCGCCCCGGGCATGCCGACTACACCTACTGGCAGAAATACGGCATCCGCGATCCGCGCGGGGGCGGGCGTTCCTCCGCGCGCGAAACCACCATGCGGGTGGCGGCTGGCGTAGTCGCCAAGAAGTGGCTGGCGGAGCGGCATGGCGTGCAGGTGCGCGGCTACCTGGCGCAGATCGGCGAGATCACCCCGGAGACGTTCGACTGGCAGGCGGTCGAGCAGAACCCGTTCTTCTGGCCCGATGCGGCGCAGGTACCGGCGCTGGAAGCCCATATCAATGCTCTGCGCAAATCCGGCGACTCGGTCGGTGCGCGGGTAAACGTGGTGGCCGACGGCGTGCCGCCGGGCTGGGGCGAGCCGATCTACGGCAAGCTCGACGGCGAGATTGCCAGCGCGTTGATGTCGATCAATGCGGTGAAAGGGGTGGAGATCGGCGACGGTTTCGCCGCCGTCACCCAGCGCGGCAGCGAGCATCGCGATGAAATGAGCATGGCCGGATTCGCCTCCAACCACGCCGGTGGCATCCTGGGTGGCATCAGCAGTGGTCAGCCCGTCAGCGCCTCGATCGTGCTGAAGCCGACCTCGAGCATCCTGATTCCCGGTCACAGCGTGAACCTGGCCGGTGAACCGGCCGAGGTGGTGACCAAGGGGCGTCACGATCCCTGCGTCGGCATCCGTGCCACGCCGATCGCCGAGGCGATGATGGCGCTGGTGCTGATCGACCAGGCGTTGCGTCATCGCGCGCAATGCGGCGACGTGGGCGCGATCGCCCCGCGTATCCCGTGACGGGCCGGGAACCATGCCGTGCGATGACCGACCTGGCGGTCGACCATGTGCCGCATTGTTTGGCTACGGCCCGCATGCCGGGCCGCCGTCCGCCAACCTCAACCCGAACGTGCCGGCACTGTGACCGGCCCGGCCATCCACCCCTGAGCAAAGAACTTCATCCATGAGTCAGAAGAGCAGCTACAAAGTCGCCATGGTCGGCGCCACCGGCGCAGTCGGCGAGACCCTGCTGGCGATCCTCGCCCAGCGCGATTTCCCGGTCAGTGAGCTGGTGCCGCTGGCCAGCGAGCGTTCGGCCGGCGGCAAGGTCAGCTTCGCCGGTCAGGAAATCACCGTGCAGTTGCTGGACACCTACGATTTCGCCGGGGTCGACATTGCGTTCTTCTCGGCCGGTGGTTCGGTCAGCCGCGAGCACGCGCCGCGGGCGGCAGCGGCCGGCGCGGTGGTGATCGACAACACTTCGGAGTTCCGTTACCAGGACGATATCCCGCTGGTGATCAGCGAGGTCAATCCGCACGCGATCGCGCAGTACACCCAGCGCGGCATCATCGCCAACCCGAACTGCTCGACCATGCAGATGCTGGTGGCACTGGCGCCGATTCATCGGGCGGTGCAGATCGAGCGGATCAACGTGGCCACCTACCAGTCGGTCTCCGGTGCCGGCCGCACCGGCATGGAAGAGCTCGGTCGGCAGACGGCGGCCCTGCTGAACTTCCAAAGCGTGGAGCCGGGCAAGAAATTTCCTGCCCAGATCGCGTTCAATGTGATCCCGCAGATCGACGATTTCCAGCCAAATGGCTATACCAAGGAAGAGATGAAGCTGGTCTGGGAAACCCGCAAGATCCTGGAGGACGAGTCGATCCAGGTGAATCCGACCGCGGTTCGCGTGCCGGTGTTCTATGGCCATTCCGAGGCGGTACATATTGAAACCAGCGACAAGATCACCGCCGAGCAAGCCCGCGAACTGCTGCTGCAGGCGCCGGGCGTGACCCTGATCGACGAGCGCAAGCCCGGCGGCTATCCGACGCCGGTGGGCGAGGCGGCCGGCAGCGATGCCGTGTTCGTGGGGCGCATTCGCGAGGATATCTCGCACGAGCGCGGGCTGGATCTGTGGATCGTCTCGGACAACATCCGCAAGGGCGCCGCGCTGAACGCGGTGCAGATTGCCGAGCTGCTGATTGAGGATTATCTCTGACGATGTTTCGATTGCAATTTATTGTTTTCACTTGTCTTGTTGCGTCGCTCCCGGCGTGGGCCGGCAGCGCCAGGGCACCCTCCGGAGCGTTGACGGAGGCGGAGCCGGCGAGCTCGTTGCCCCAAATCCGGCAGCGCCTGAAACAGGATCAGGTCGAGGTGAAGCGGCTGCAACAGAGCGTCGCCCGGCAGGAATCCGACAGTCAGCGGGCCAGCCAGCGTTTGCAGCAGCAGGATCAGGCGATCGCCGAATTGCGCAGGCAATTGCAGGAACTGCAGGCCAGGCCGGCGGCTGGCCATCACCAGTAAGCAATCACCGCGGTGAGAACGTACCGCAGCAATGTATTGCAAGTATTCGCAGCAGCTATTGTTGATTGGTCTGCATATAACTAAAGTGGCACCACGTTTGCCGCAGTAGCCGCCACGGCGGAGACACCCAATTACAGAGTTGCGCCAAGGATAGTTCGGGGGAACACGCATGAATCGTTCGTTGAAATTGTCGATGCTGATGGCACTGGCACTGGGCAGCAGCCAGGTCATGGCGCTGGACCTCGGCCAGGTCCAGGTCAAGTCGGCGCTGGGGCAACCTTTGCTGGCGGAGATTCCGCTGCGGCCGGCGAATCCGGCGGAATTGCAGAATCTGACGGTTCAGCTGGCTTCGAGCGAGGAATTTGCGCGCGCCGGCATCGTCGGGGGGCGCACCACCATCCCGTTGCATTTCAGCGTGGCGAATACCGCAGGCGGCCACAAGGTCATCCGCATCACCAGCAGCGTGGCGGTGGACGATCCTTACCTGGACCTGCTGATCGAAGTGAACGGTACCGCCGGCAAGAGCGTGCGCGAATTCGCGATCCTGCTCGATCCGCCGGGCGCACAGGCAGCGACGCCTGCTGCGGTCGCCGCGGCACCACGCCCGGTGAAGTCAAGCCGGGCCATGCCCGCGAAAGCGCCGGCCGCGCGAGCGCCGGTTGCAGCAGCACCCAGGGCTGCTGCAACCGGTGTCAGCAACGGGCAGTATGGGCCGGTCGAGCGTGGTCAGACGCTGTCGGGCATCGCGCAGAGCACCGCTCCGGCGGGTGTCGATGTGCAGCAGATGATGCTGGCGCTGAAGCAGGCCAATCCCGATGCGTTCTACCGGGACAATATCAATGCCTTGAAGAGTGGCGCAGTGTTGCGCGTGCCGACCTCCGCCGAGGCACAGGCGATGACGATCGCGGCGGCGATTGCCGAAGTGCGTCGTCAGAACAGCGACTGGCGTGCCGGAACGCCGGGCAAGCCCACGGTCGTGGCGGCAGCGGCGACACGCGCATCGGCGTCCAGTGCACCCAGCGGCAGCGCGGGTCGCACGGAAGATCGTCTGGCGCTGGTCCCGGCGAAGAATGGTGGTGCGGGCAGCAATGCCACGGGCAAGGGCGACAAGTCCGCGGACAGCATCCGTCAGGATCTTCTGCGTGCCAAGGAAAGCGTGGCGAGCCTGCAGCAGCAGAGTGCCGACCTGAAGACCCGTCTGAAGGACCTGAACGACATCAACAGCAAGAATGAGCATCTGCTGTCGTTGAAGGACAACGAGATCGCCGAGCTGCAGCGCAAGCTGGCTGCCGCGCGCAACGCCGGCGGCATGCCGGCGGCGGCAGTCACGGTGGCAAAAGCCGGCGCGGTGACGACACCGCCGGAGAGCAATCTGGAAACGGCCGTCGCCACTGCCGGCACCAGCGCAGGTGCTACCGGGCCGGTTGCAGCGGGGTCCGCCCCGAAGACAGCAACTTCACCGCTGGCCACGGCCGCCAGCGCGCCGATGTCCAGCGCTTCCGCCGCGGTCGCCGCCGCGGTTACTCCGGCACCGGCCAAGCCGGTGAGCAAGCCCGCCACCAAGCCCGCCATCGTGCCGGTGGTCGAGCAGCCCTGGTACATGCAGACGTGGGCATGGGCTGCCGGTGCTGGTGCGCTGCTGCTGTTGATCGTGCTGGCCATGCTGGGGCGCCGCAAACAGGCGGGTACGGCGGCATCGAAGTCTTCTTCCTCGCTGGCCGACCGTTTTGGATCGACTGCGCCGGTGGATTCGGACATCCTCGATGGCGAGGACCTCGACCAGGAGGAACTGCTCGACCAGTTGGCGGAACATCCGGACGACATCGGTCTGCACCTGGAGCTGGTCACTCTGTATTACTCGCGGCGTGACGTCGAGCATTTCGAGGCGGCGGCCGAAGCCATGCATGCCCACATCACCGATCCCGAACAGGATGAGTGGCAGGACGTGCTGCACATGGGCGAGGATCTGGTCCCGGGTCACCCGTTGTTCGACCATCATCCCGAGCGGCCGGCAGACGGGCAATCGGACGCACGGCCCGGCTTCGACATCGACGACTATGCCGACGAGAACGACGCGCCGACGGTGGTGTCGCCGATGCCGCCGCCCACCGGACCGAAAAAGGTCAGCGAATACAATTTCAATTTCGACCTGACCACGCCGCCGGTAGCCGATCTGGCAGCGTCGGACGACGCCACGGTCGTTTCGCCGCTGGTTGCGGATACGCAGACGACCGACGAGGCCGCCTCGAGCTGGCAGTTCGGTGAATCCGGCGATACACATCAGGCAACTGATCTTGGCCACGATGTCACCGAGTTCAGCGACGATCCGATTGATACCAAGCTGGACCTGGCGCGCGCCTATGTCGACATGGGCGACACCGATGGCGCCCGCGCCATGCTCGGTGAGGTGATCAAGGAAGGCAGCCAGATGCAGCGGGATACGGCCAAGCGCCTGCTCGAGAGTCTGAGCTGAGTTTCCGTACTCTGCAGCTTGCAACGCATTCGGGCCGGCCTCGCAGCCGGCCCGAATGCGTTGCGGGCTGCTAATCTCCAGCGTCTTTCATCGAATTCTTGCAGCACAGTCATGCGCATTGCCCTGGGCGTCGAATACGACGGTACTGATTATTTCGGTTGGCAGCGGCTGACCGAAGGGCCCAGCGTGCAGGCGCAGCTGGAGCAGGCGCTGTCGCGGGTTGCCGCGCACCCGGTCCAGGTCAGCTGTGCCGGGCGTACCGATGCGGGCGTGCACGGCCGCTGCCAGGTCGTGCATTTCGATACCATGGCCCGGCGCGAGATGCGCGGCTGGATACTCGGTGCCTGTTCCAACCTGCCGGGAAGCGTGGCGGTGCTGTGGGCGCAGCCGGTGCTGGACAGCTTCCATGCGCGCTTTGCGGCGCGCAGTCGGCGTTATCGTTACCACATTCTCAACCGGCCGGTGCGCGCGGCGCTGGATGGGCGTTACGTCACCTGGGAGCGGCACCCGCTGGATGCCCAACGCATGCATGTGGCGGCACAGGCGCTGCTGGGCGAGCACGACTTCAGCGCGTTTCGTGCGTTGTCATGCCAGGCCACGCATCCGCGCCGTACGGTATTGGCGGTGAGTGTCCGACGCGTCGGCGAGCAACTGTTCGTCGATATCGAGGCCAATGCCTTCCTGCATCACATGGTGCGCAACATCGTGGGGTCGCTGCTGATGATTGGTCGCGGCGAGCAACCGGTCGAATGGATGGCCGGGTTGCTGGCCGGATGCGATCGCCAACTGGCCGGGCCGACCGCGCCGGCGACCGGGCTGACCTTCATCGGTCCGCGTTACGAGGCCCACTGGGGGCTGCCTGCCGAAGTATGTCTGGCGGATGCCGTTTTGAGCGGAGCCGAGCAGTGACCCGCATCAAATGCTGTGGCATGACCCGAATCGAGGATGCGCTGCTGGCGGCTCGCCTCGGCGCCGACGCGATCGGCCTGGTGTTGACCGCGCGCAGCAAGCGCCACGTATCCATCGCGCAGGCGCGGGAAATCGTCGATGCGCTGCCGCCGTTCGTCACCACCGTGGCCTTGTTCATGGACGACGATGCGGGCCTGGTACGGGAGGTGCTCGACGAGGTGCGCCCGGCGCTGCTGCAGTTTCATGGCAGCGAGCGTGACCCCTGGTGCATGCAGTTCGACCGGCCGTTCCTGAAGGCGATTGCGATGGGTGAGGGGGCGGCGGCCCTGCCACGGCTGCGCGAATATCCGCACGCCGCCGGCCTGCTGCTGGATGGTCACGGCTTCGGCGAGGCCGGTGGCAGCGGCAAGGCATTTGACTGGTCATTGCTGCCCACCGACCTTGCACAACCGCTGATCCTGGCCGGTGGCCTTGATCCCGGAAATGTGGGCGAGGCCGTGCAGAGGGTGCGGCCGTGGGCGGTGGATGTGGCCAGCGGCATCGAGTCGGCGCCCGGGATCAAGGATCCGGCCCGGATGGCGGCGTTCGTTCGCGCCGTCCGCGAGGCGGATGCCGGATGACCATGACCGCTGCTTGATCCCCGACGCTCGCCGGGGCGGTGCTTCAGTCATGACTGGACCGGATCGGCGCGATAGCATGACCGCACGATCGCCACTCGTCACCGGATGAATTGCATGCCCGCTGCCGCCATCGAGGAGTATCACGGTACCGGCCGGCCGATTGGGTTCGGCGACTTCGTCGGCCATGATCGGCCGGTGGTCATTCGCGGGCTGTGCAGGGGTTGGCCACTGGTCAGGCTGGCGAGTGAGTCGGATACCGCGTTCGCCCGGGGGCTGGCCCGCTGGGACAACGGGACGGAAGTGGATGCGCTGCTGATGCCGCCCGCCGAGGGCGGCGTGATCGGTTACAACGCGGCTTTCGACGGATTCAACTACGCGCATCATCGCGTTTCGATCACCCAGGGCCTGCAGCGGCTGGCGGCGTACAGCCGCCAGCCGGACCCTCCCGGACTGGCGCTGCAGAGCGCGCTGATTTCCGCCTGCCTGCCGGGTTTCCTCGAGGAGCATGCACTGCCTTTCCTGGGGCCGGCGATCCAGCCACGGCTGTGGATCGGCAACCAGGTGACCACACCGGCGCATTTCGACGAGTACCACAACATCGCCTGTGTGGTCAGTGGTGGTCGGCGATTCACCCTGTTCGCCCCGGAGCAGGTGCGCAACCTGTACATCGGGCCGCTGGATTTCGCGCCTACCGGTGCCGCGATCAGCATGGCCCGGCTCGACCAGTCGGACGACCCGCGGTTCCCGCGCCTGAAGCAGGCGCTTGCCGCGGCGCAGACGGCGGAATTGCGCCCGGGCGACGCCATCTACATCCCGCCGATGTGGTGGCACCATGTCGCCTCGCTGGAGCGGATCAACGCGTTGGTGAACTACTGGTGGCTATCCGGCGCGGGCAGCGGCCGGGTGCCCGGGACCTCGCTGGACGGCCTGATGCATGGCATCCTCAGCTTCAAGTCGCTGGGTCCGGCCGAGCGTGCCGCGTGGCGCGGGCTGCTCGATTATTACGTCTTCGATGACGAGGATCCCGCCGCGCATATTCCCGAGCACGCTCGCGGAATCCTCGGCCCGCTCACGCCCGAAGTGGTCGAGAAGCTGAAAGGCATGATCCGGCGATATCTCTGACGGGCAGACGCGCCGACTTGGCTCAGCCACCGGCCAGTTCGTCGCGCAGCCATGCGGCCAGTGCGCTGGCGCGCGGGTCGGCCAGCCGCGACGGCGTGGCCAGGAGCCAGGCCGCCGTGGTCGCCCGAAAGCCCCACGGTGCCAGCAGGCGCCCGCTGGCCAGATCGTCGTTGACCAGTGGAGCCGGAGCGATCGCCACGCCGAGTCCGGCAATCGCCGCCTCCAGCAGGTGGTAGAGATGGGGAAAGCCCGGGCCCGTGCTGGCCGGCGGGGCGGGGAGCTCCATGCTGCGCATCCAGTCCGGCCACGCCTGCGGTCGCGAGGTCGTGTGCAACAGTGGTTCGTCCAGCAGTCGGCTGGCCGGCTGATCCTGCAGCCGGGGCCAGCCGGCATAGCGCGGGCTCACCACCGGGCCGATCCGCTCCGGTGCCAGCACCTCGACCTGCCAGTTCGACGTCGCCGGAGGTGCTGCCAGTTGCAGAACCGCATCGAGCTTGCCGGCCTCCGGCATCAGCGGGGATTTCCTGTGCCGACAGGTGCAGCCGGAGTTCGGGCAAGTCGCGACCGAGCCGGTCCAGCCGCGGGATCACCCAGCGCGCCAGCAGGCTGCCCGAACAGCCGAGCACGAATGGTGCCTGGGCGCTGCGCTGGCGCAGGCCGGCCCAGCTCTCGCGCAACTGCTCGAACGCTGCGCCGGCGCCTTCATGCAATTGCTCGCCGACGTCGGTCAGCGCGAGGCCGCGCCCCTGACGCACGAACAGCGACCGGCCCAGCGCCTCGTCGAGCAGGCGCAGCTGCCGACTCACCGCACCATGGGTCACGTGCAATTCGGCGGCGGCGCGGGTGACGCTGCGCAGCCGCGCCACCGCCTCGAACGCGCGCAGGGCATTCATCGGGGGTAGGTCACGATCGATCATATGTGATTTTTACTGACATGTCGGAGCGATCTTATCGCTTTTTCGCCCGGTTCCCCTGAGTTAATCTCGGGTATCACGATGGCAATGGCCATCATGTTCATCAGTTTTACGCACAGGACATGCAGCATGCCCACGATCCAGGACTATCACCGCTGGCCCGATGCTCATGGGCGCTTTGGCGACTACGGCGGCAGCTATGTCGCCGAGACCCTGATGGCGCCGCTGGCCGAATTGAGCGAGGCCTATGAGCGGCTGCGCACCGATCCCGCGTTTCTGGCCGAGCTCGATCGCGACCTGAAGTACTACGTCGGTCGGCCCAGCCCGATCTATCACGCCGAGCGGCTGTCGCAGCACGTCGGCGGCGCGCGGATCCTGCTCAAGCGCGAAGACCTGAACCACACCGGCGCGCACAAGATCAACAACACCATCGGCCAGGCGCTCGTCGCCCGGCACATGGGCAAGCAACGGGTGATCGCCGAAACCGGCGCCGGCCAGCACGGCGTGGCCACCGCCACGGTGGCGGCCCGTTTCGGCATGCAGTGCGTGGTCTACATGGGTGCGGTCGATATCGAGCGGCAGAAGATCAACGTGTACCGGATGAAGCTGCTCGGTGCGGAAGTCATTCCGGTTACGTCGGGTTCGAAGACGCTGAAGGATGCGTTGAACGAGGCGATGCGCGACTGGGTCACCAACGTGGCCGATACCTTCTACATCATCGGTACCGTCGCCGGCCCGCACCCGTATCCGAAGATGGTGCGCGACTTCAATGCGATCGTCGGGCGCGAGGCGAGGGCGCAGATGCTGGAGCAGTACGGTCGCCTGCCGGACGTGCTGACTGCCTGCGTCGGTGGCGGTTCGAACGCGATCGGGCTGTTCCATGAGTTCCTCAACGACGCCGACGTGCGCATCGTCGGCGCCGAGGCGGCGGGCGAGGGCATTGCCACCGGCCATCATGCGGCCTCGCTGGCGGCGGGCCGGCCCGGCGTACTGCACGGCAACCGCACCTACGTGCTGTGCGATGACAACGGCCAGATCACCGAAACGCATTCGGTATCGGCGGGCCTGGACTATCCCGGCGTCGGTCCCGAGCATGCTTTCCTGAAGGATGCCGGCCGCGCGGAATACGTGGGCGTGACGGATGACGAGGCATTGGAGGCCTTCCATCTGCTGGCCCGTACCGAAGGCATCCTGGCGGCGCTGGAATCCAGCCACGCCGTGGCCCAGGCGATGAAGCTGGCACGCGGCATGCCGAAGGACGGCATCGTGCTGTGCAATCTTTCCGGGCGTGGCGACAAGGATGTGCATACCATCGCCGCCCGTGAAGGAGTCGAGGTATGAACCGCATCGACCGCCGCTTCGCCGAGCTCAAGGCTGCCGCTCGCACCGGCCTGATCCCGTTCGTCACCGCCGGTGATCCCTCGCCCGAGCACATGGTCAGCCTGATGCATGCGCTGGTCGAGGCGGGCGCCGACCTGATCGAGCTGGGCGTGCCGTTCTCCGACCCGATGGCCGATGGCCCGGTGATCCAGCATGCCAGCGAGCGGGCGATCGCCAGGGGCGTGGGGCTGGTCGACGTGCTGGGCTGGGTCGGTGAATTTCGCCAGCGCGATGCCACCACGCCGGTGGTGCTGATGGGTTATCTCAACCCGCTCGAAATCCACGGTTACGCGCGCTTTGCCGCCGAGGCGGTGGCTGCCGGCGTGGATGGCGTGCTGCTGGTGGATTGTCCGCTGGAGGAATCGGCCGTGCTGACCCCGCTGCGCGAGGCGGGCCTGCGCCGGATCATGCTGGCGGCGCCCACCACCGCACCCGCGCGTATGGCGCAGCTGTGCGGGATGGCGGAGGGTTTCCTGTACTATGTGTCGTTTGCCGGCATCACCGGCGCGGGGCATTTGAGCACCACGGACATCGCTGCCCGTGTGGCCGAGATCCGATCCCGCGCGAGTGCGCCGGTGGCAGTCGGCTTCGGTGTGCGCGATGCGCACCAGCGCGAAGGCGATCGCCGGGTTTGCCGATGCGGTAGTGATTGGCAGTGCGTTGGTCGAGCGGTTGGCGGGTGCCACGGCGGCGGCGGATATCGCCGAGCGCGTGCGGAGCTTCCTCCTGCCGATCCGCACTGCGCTGGATGCACACTGAGACGGTAGGGTAGGTGATTGAAAGGCGGGGCTGAGGCGGGGCGCACCCTCACCCTTTGCCCTCTCCCGAAGGGAGAGGGGAACGCGTGGTGCCTTGCGGGTTCGCCTCAACGAGGTCGTCGAAGGCGTCGGCTCTCGTTTACAGATGGAGTTAGAGTTTTATGAACTGGTTGCAGAAAATCATGACTCCGCGTGCACGCACGCAGAACACGACGGCCGGCAAGGGCTCGGTGCCCGAGGGCGTGTGGGACAAGTGCAAAGGTTGCGGCACGGTGCTGTACCGGCCCGAGCTCGAGCGCAACCTGATGGTCTGTCCGAAGTGTGACCATCACCATTACATCAGCGCGCGGATGCGCCTCGACGCCCTGCTGGATGAAGGCTCCACCCAGGAGCTGTGGGCGAGCATGGAGCCCACCGATCCGCTGAAATTCCGCGACTCCAAGAAGTATCGCGACCGCATCAATGCCGCCCAGAAGAAATTCGGCGAGAAGGATTCCCTGCTCGCGATGAGCGGCAAGCTCAAAGGCCGCCCACTGATGGCCGTGGCATTCGATTTCGCCTACATGGGCGGTTCGATGGGCTCGGTAGGCGGCGAGAAGTTCGCGCGTGCCGCCGAGCGTGCGCTGGCCGATCGCAGCGCCTTCGTGTGCTTTGCCGCCAGCGGTGGCATGCGCATGCAGGAGGCGCTCTTTTCGTTGATGCAGATGGCCAAGGTGTCGGCCGCGCTGGCCCGCCTGCGTGATGCCGGAGTGCCGTACATCAGCGTGCTGACCAATCCGACCACTGGCGGTGTGTCCGCCAGCCTTGGCATGCTCGGCGACATCAACATCGGCGAGCCGAAGGCACTGATCGGTTTCGCCGGTGCTCGCGTGATCGAGCAGACCGTGCGCGAGACCCTGCCGGAGGGCTTCCAGCGTTCGGAATTCCTGGTCGAGCATGGTGCCATCGATCTGATCGTCGATCGGCGCGAGATGCGTGACAAGCTGGCCGATCTGCTCGGTATCCTGATGAAGGCGCCGCGCGCAGCCTGACGTCGTGCCATCGATCCGAAGCGATGCCGCCGCCGGGCGGCGTCGTCGTTTTGGCGCAAGGGTTTTCCACAGCGGCTGTGGAAGCGTTCCGGTAAAGCCTGTGGACAAGCCGGGTTTGCCGCTTGTCCATCAAGCACTTGCTACGCGCTGATCAGGTATTGCGCAGTGGTAGCGTGCCGGGTCGGTTCATCGCACCGGTGTCTGTGCCCGGGATCGGCGCGGCAGTTTTCCACAGCAACTGTGCGTGCCTCCTGTACAAGCCTGTGGACAACGACGGCTGTGCTCTTTGCCGACAAGCACTTGCCACGCGTTGCCGTTGTTTTGACCAGTCGCAATCGGTTCGCGCGAAGTTTTCCACAGCGATTGTGGAGCGCGGGCGGTAAAGCCTGTGCACAAGTAGGCTATCTGTCTGACCGCAAAGGAGCTTGTGACGGCGTGCGCAAAGGCTGCGCAGCGCGAACCCGAAGAGGCGCACTCACATCGGCAGCGGCAGCAGCCACAGGGATGCCGTGCCGAGACTGCCGCCGATCGCGATGGCGGCCAGCACGTCGCTCGGATAGTGCAGGCCGAGGATCACCCGCGACGCGGCGACCAGGCCGGTGAATCCCAGCAGCAGCGGTGCCAGCACGGGATACCAGGCCAGTGCGACGATGCTGAAACTCACCGCCTGCAAGGTATGCCCGGAGGGAAAGCTGAATTCGTCCAGTGGCGGCACGTGGGCGATCACGCCTGCACAGACGCGGTAAGGCCGAGGTCGACGGGTCCAGCGTTTCAGCAGGCGGTACAGCAGCAGGGCGGCGAGTCCGGTGACCGCCATGTGCGCGGCCGCGGTCAGGCCGCGCTGACCACCGACCAGGGCCAGTACCGTCATCAGTGCATACCAGAACACGCCGTCGCCGAGCCGGCTGATGGCGCCGAAAAACACGCCCACCACACGTCGCGCGCCCCAGCGATTGGCCAGCACGCAGACACGTCGGTCCAGAGCGAAACGTGGCCCGAGCGGAAGCTCAGGCGTGGGCAACGGTGGCAGCGTGCTCATGCGGATGCTCCTCGGCCAGTTCGCGCAGCAGGGCTTCGAAATCGCGGATCACCGCGTCCGGCGACAGTCCGGCCATGCCGGCATGGGCGGCACGGCCCATGTGCCGGATCAGGCCCGGATTGCTGGCCAGCGTGGCGGTCGCCTCGACGAATGCCGTGGCGTTGCCCGACTCGATGCAGTAGCCGTTGACCCCGTCGACGAGATGCTCACGCGCGGCGCCCTCGGCATAGGCCACCACCGGCAGCCCGGCCGCCAATGCCTCGATGATCACGTTGCCGAAGGTTTCGCTGAGGCTGGGAAACGGGAACAGGTCGGCGCTGGCGAAATGCCGCGCCAGCGCTTCGCCGCGCTGCACACCGGCGAAGATGAAATCGGGATGCGCTGCCTGCAGTGCCGCGCGTGCGGGGCCGTCGCCAACCCACACGTAGCGGGCGCCAGGTACCTGTTGCTGCACGGCGCGAAAGGCCTCCACCGCGAGCTCGAGATTCTTTTCCGCAGCGATGCGTCCCACGTACAGCACGATCGGGGCAACTGCATCCACGCCCCAGCTGGCGCGCAGCCCGTCATCACGCTGGCGCGGATGGAACAGCTGCGTGTCCACGGCGCGGCGCAGCAGGCGGGCGTTGGATATACCCATGCCGAGCAGCTCGCGGGCGAGGGCGTCGGTCGGCACCAGGGTGGCGGCGGCGCGCTGGTGAAAGCGGCGCAGGTAGCCGCGCACCAGCGGTGTCAGCAGGCCCAGGCCGTAATGATCGGCATAGCTGTCGAAGCGGGTATGGAAACCGCTGCTGACCGGGATGCCCAGCCGTCTGGCCGCACGCACAGCCGACCAGCCAAGCGGACCCTCGGTGGCGACATACACCGCATCGGGTCGATGCTGCTGCCAGTGCTGATGAAGCTTGCGTCCGGCGGGCAGGCCGAAACGAAGGCCGGGGTAGCGGGGCAGCGCACCGCCACGCATGCTGAGCACGTCGATGCCGGGCTCGTCGGCGTGGGGTTGCGATTGCCGCGGCCGGATCAGGTCGACGCTGTGGCCGCGCTCGGCAAGACCGCTTGCAAGGCTGTGCACGGTCAGTGCGACGCCGTTGATCTCGGGTGGATAGGTTTCGCTGACGATGCCGATGCGCATGACGATACCCGTGCTGGCTGGGCCACAGCTTGGGCGAGGGGCGTTGCGGCTGAGTGGCGCAGGCGTGACATCGCGATGACGCGGGGCGCTGACGGGTGCCGGGGCAGGGTGCATTCGCGAAGCCGGGACGCCTACACTGCAGCTCTCGCCCCCGTGGAGATCACCGATGAAACGCATCCTGCTTGCGCTTTCCCTCGCCGCCGGACTGAGCGGTGCCTCATTGGCTGTCGGCGCTCAGGGTCTGCCGGTGACCAGGGCCCCCAGCGAGGCCGAGGTCTACATCATCTCTCCGCGTGACGGCGCCAGCACCGGGCAGCAGGTGACCGTGCGTTTCGGACTCAAGGGCATGGGCGTGGCACCGGCCGGGGTCGACAGGAAAGATACCGGCCATCATCACCTGCTGGTCGACGTAAAGGTCTTGCCGGCGGCCGGACAGCCGATCCCGAAGGACGCCCACCACCTCCATTTCGGCGGCGGGCAGACCCAGACCACGCTGCAGCTGTCTCCCGGTACGCATACCCTGCAACTGGAGCTGGGCGACCAGAACCACGTGCCCTTCGATCCGCCGCTGGTATCGAAGAAGATCACCATTCACGTGAAATGATCGCCGGCAGGATCGCGCCGGCGTCGGTTGCGTCGCGCGGATCGGTTAAAATCGACGGCTTCGTTCCCATGCCGTCGATATCCTGATGACCGTACGTACCCGCTTCGCTCCCAGCCCCACCGGTTTCCTGCACATCGGCGGGGCCCGCACCGCGTTGTATTGCTGGCTGGAATCGCGCCGTCGCGGCGGACAGTTCGTGTTGCGGATCGAGGACACCGATCGCGAGCGTTCGACGGATGTCGCCGTGCAGGCGATTCTCGATGCCATGCAGTGGCTTGGGCCTCAATCATGACGAGGGCCCGTTCTATCAGACTCAGCGGCTGGACCGATACAGGCAGGTCGCCGATGAACTGGTCGCTGCCGGCAAGGCCTACTACGCCTACGAGAGCAAGGAGGAGATCGAGGCGATGCGCGAGGCGGCGATGGCGAAGGGGGAGAAGCCGCGTTACAACGGCTACTACCGCGACCGCAACGAACCGCTGCGCGAGGATCCGAATCGGGTGATCCGCTTCCGCAACCCGAGCGAAGGTTCGGTGGTGTTCGACGACAAGGTGAAGGGCCGCATCGAATGGAGCAACAGCGAGCTGGACGATCTGGTGATCTTCCGCTCCGACGGCTGGCCGACCTACAACTTCGCGGTGGTCGTCGACGACATCGACATGGGCATCACCGAGGTGATCCGCGGCGACGACCACGTCAACAACACGCCGCGCCAGATCAATATCTACAAGGCGCTGGGCGCCACGGTGCCGGAGTTTGCGCACTTGCCGATGATCCTCGACAAGGAAGGCAAGAAGCTGTCCAAGCGCACCAGCGCGGTCAGCGTGATGGAGTATCGCGACGACGGCTTCCTGCCGCATGCCCTGCTGAACTACCTCGTGCGGCTGGGCTGGTCGCATGGCGACCAGGAAATCTTCTCGCTGCAGGAGATGATCGCGCTGTTCGATATCGCCGATGTCAACAAGGCGGCCTCGCGTTTCGATACCGAGAAGCTGGCCTGGATCAACCAGCATTACCTGAAGACCGAGGAGCCACAGACGCTGGCGGCGGAATTCGCCTGGCATCTGGCACGCGCCGGTATCGACACCGCGCACGGGCCGGCGCCGGTCGACGTGATCGTGGCGCTGCGCGATCGGGTGCATACGCTCAAGGAAATGGCCGAGCGCGCGAAGATCTGGTACGGCCCGATCTCCGAATGGGACGACAAGGCGGTGGCCAAGCACCTGAAGAACGACAGCGCGGTGGCCGTGCTCGAGGCAGCGAAGGAGCTGCTCGCCGACTGCGCCTGGCAGCCGGAGCCGATCCACCAGGTGATCGAGCAGGTCGCCGCGAAGCTCGGGCTGGGCATGGGCAAGGTCGCCCAGCCACTGCGTGTGGCGATGACCGGCACCCAGGTTTCGCCGTCGATCGATTACACGATCTACCTGGCCGGGCGCGGCCCGGCGCTTGGTCGCATCGATAGCGCGATCGCCATGGCGCAGGGCTGAGCTTCCCGGCATGTCGATGACGAAGCGGCGTCGACATGGATGAGTTGCTGGCCAGGGCGACCCGGGGCGTCGACCTCGACGCGCCTGGTGCGTTCTGGCATGTCTTCTTCAACCTGTTGAATATGCTGCCGTGGGCAGCCATGTTCTGGTGGAACCTGTTGTTTGTGGCCGTCGGCTTGCTGCTCGGCTGGTGGCGAGGCAGGTTGCTCGAGGGTGTGTTGTGGGCATGTGTGCTGGGGCCGATCGGCTGGATCGTGATCGTGCTGAAGCCCCGCCCGAAACCACCCGCGGAACCACCGCCATTGCCCCGCTGAATGTTGACGCGGTGTGGGCGGATGGCGATGTATGATCGACGGCGAGGTGAAGGTTTTGAGTCATGAAGGCACCGACAAGCAGCGCGCGCATCATCCGCATCATCATCATGATGACGCGAAGGGGTTCGTGCGAGCGGTGGAGCTTGCCAGCAAGCAACGCGGCCTGCGCCTGACGCCATTGCGCAGGGAAGTGCTGGAGCTGATCGCGGCCGTGCGCAAGCCGGTCAAGGCATACGACCTGCTCGACCAGTTGCGTGAGAAGCATGGCAATGCGGCACCGCCGACGGTCTATCGCGCGCTCGACTTCCTGCTCGAGAACGGTTTCATCCACAAACTGGAATCGGTCAATGCGTTCGTCTCCTGTCATCACCCGGCGGAAGCGCATCAGGTTCCGTTCCTGATCTGCGATATCTGCTCCAACGCAGAGGAAGTCTGCGACGACCGGGTGGCCGAGCTGATCGAGGCGCAGGCAAAGGCACTCGGGTTCCGTCCCCAGGCCCAGACGCTGGAAGTGCACGGCACATGCAAGGATTGCCGCAAGTCCTGATGGCCGGAGTCGGTGGGGGTCTGGCGCTTGATTATGTTATAAAGTAACATGTCGCCACCGGGAGCAGAGTCGCCATGTCTGGCGATGCCGGACAGGCCGATGGATTCCGAGCAGGCAAACAAAACACGTTGGTGGCGCATGGCCGATCGCATCGGTGCGACGGCGTCTTTCCTGTGCGCGATCCACTGTGCGCTGCTGCCCTTCGTGCTCGCACTGTTGCCATTCCTGGGTCTGGAGTTTCTGGCGTCCCCTCATTTCGAGCGAGGGTTTGTGACGTTTGCCTGTCTGCTGGCGGTGTTCGCCCTGGTTCGCGGCTATCGTCGGCATCAACAACCGTTGCCGCTGTTGCTGGCAGCGCCGGGACTCGCCTTGCTGTTGCTCGGCGTCACCTATGCCGAGGGTTATTCGGTCATCGTGCACAGCGTGATGGTGACGTCCGGCGGCCTGCTGCTGGCGGCGGCGCATTTCGTCAATCTGCATCGGGACAGCCGTCACGGCGATGACCACGTGCATGGTCCCCAATGCGTGCACTGAACCGGTCTGCTCGCGCGATACCCACGGGATGCTGTGATTGTGTAACGGCGACCGGCGTTCCTAGCATGCGCGCATGAGCACACCGCATACCCACCCGCACGATCATTCGCACTCGCACGGGCATCCGCGCGGCCGGACCGGCGTTGCCGATCAGCGCGGTCGCAAGTTGATGTTCGCATTCGTGTTGACCACCGTGATGATGGCGGTCGAGGTGATCGGTGGTTTCTGGTCCGGATCGCTGGCCCTGCTGGCCGACGCCGGTCACATGATGGTCGATGCGCTGGCCTTGCTGCTCGCGGTGGTCGGCGCGGTGATGGCCTCCCGACCCGCCGATGCACGGCGCAGCTACGGTTATGGCAGGATTGAGGTGCTGGTCGGTTTCGTCAACGCACTGAGCCAGTTCGTGCTGGTGAGCTGGATCTTCTACGAGGCGATCGGTCGGCTGCTGCACCCCGGGGAAATCCTTTCCGGAGTGATGTTGGTGGTGGCCATTGCCGGTCTGCTGGTGAATGCCCTGGTCCTGCGCACGCTGCATGGACATGCCCATGACGACGTCAATCTGGCCGGCGCCAGCCTGCACGTGCTGGGCGACCTGCTTGGCTCGATGGCGGCCGTGCTCGCGGCATTGGCGATCCGCTGGTTTGGCTGGTTGTGGGCTGACCCGGTGCTGTCGCTGCTGGTGTCGCTGCTGATCCTGAGCAGCGCGTGGCGGCTGCTGCGCCAGTCGGCGCATATCCTGCTGGAAGGTGTGCCTGATGGCATGGACAGCGCGGTCGTGGCGGCCTCCCTGCGGGACGCGGATCCCGCCATCCGCGACATTCACCATCTGCACGTATGGCAGCTGGCCTCGGGTTCGCGCATGGCGACACTGCACGCGGAGCTGCACGAGTCCGGCGACAGCGCGCAGGCGCTGCGAGCGATAAAGCAGATATTGCTGGAGCGCTTCGAGATCCAGCATGTGACGGTGCAGATCGATCCGGGCGAGTGTCAGGATCGGGCGCAAGGCTGTGCCAGGCATGGCCACGTCTGACTATGGTGTTTGCTCCGGCACTGCTATCATGGTCGACCGTTCATCCAACAAATCAAGGTGTTCCCATGGGCAAGGGCGATCGCAAGACCCGTCGCGGCAAGATCAATCGCAGCAGCTACGGCAATTCCCGTGTGCATACCGTGTCGCCGGCCGTTGTCGGCGCCAAGCCGACCGTGACCAAGCCGGCGGCTGCCAAGAAGGCTGCGCCGAAGAAGAAATCGGCCTGAGCTGGCTCCAGTCCGCGTCGATTGACAAGACCCCCGCTTCGGCGGGGGTTTTTGTTGGTGGGCCCTGCATGGACCGGGCCTGACGAGCAGGCACATGGCGGCAGGAGTGAGCCTACGCGCCTGCAGCTCTGCCAACATCCTGAACATATGCGGACACCCATCGGCGGCTGGTTTGTCGCACCGCCACATGCCATGTATGATGTCATTTCACGTATTAATGCATTAGTACATTATGAAGCGACGATCGCTTGATCCCGAGACCCCCGCCGAATCCGCCAGCCTGAGCCTGTACGAGGCGCTGCTTTCGCTGAAAAACGCCGACGAGATGGGTGCCTTCCTGTGCGACCTGTGCACACCGGCGGAACTGGAAGTGCTGGTGGATCGCTGGCGGGTAGTTCCGTTTCTGCTCGAAGGGGTGTCTTATCGGGAGATCCACGAGCGTACTGCGGTCAGCATCACCACCATCGGGCGCGTGGCCCGCTATCTCAATCAGGGCAGCGGTGGCTATCTCGCCGCCGCTGCACGGGCCGCGCGGCGGCAATCCACAGCAGCAAGGAAGGCAAGGGCATGAAGACGCGCGACCGTTTGCGCATTGCGATGCAGAAGTCCGGCCGGCTTACCGAGCCGGCGCTGGATCTGCTCAACCGTTGCGGGCTGAGTTTCCGCCAGAGTCGCGACAAGCTGTTCCTGTTCGGCGAAGGCGAGCCGGTGGATCTGCTGCTGGTACGCGATGACGACATCCCCGGCCTGATCGCGCAGGGCGTATGCGACCTCGGCATCGTGGGGCGCAACGTATTGAATGAATTCAAGCTCAGTGCGACCGGCCTTGAAGCGGAGCCGTTGAACGAGTGGCGCCCGCTGGGCTTCGGTCGCTGCCGCTTGTCGATCGCGGTGCCGCAGGAGCTGGATTACCTGGGGCCGCAGCACCTGGAAGGCCGGCGCATCGCCACATCCTATCCGGGCCTGCTTGGCGAATGGCTGCGCACGCATGCGGTGAAGGCTGGCGTGGTGACGCTGGCCGGCTCGGTCGAAATTGCGCCGAAGCTGGGTACGGCCGATGCGATCTGCGATCTGGTGCAGAGTGGCGGCACCCTGGTGGCGAATCAATTGCGCGAGACCGAAGTGCTGCTGGAGAGCGAAGCAGTGCTGGCTGGCCCGTTGACCTTGCCGGTGGATGAGCGCGGCGACATGCTGGAGTTGCTGCTGAAGCGGCTGGACGGTGTGATCCAGGTACGCGAGTCGCGCCTGCTGCTGCTGCAGACCTCGCGCGCCACACTCGAGGCGGTGACCCGGCTGCTGCCGGGCGGACCGCAACCGACCCTGATGCCGGTGGCCGGCCAGCCCGATCAGCTGATGCTGCAGGCGTTGTGCGCCGGCGAGGTGAGCTGGCGGCAGCTCGAGGAAATCAAGAAGGCCGGCGCACGCGAAATGTTCGTGCTGCCGGTCGAGAAGATGCTTGCATGAGCCCGACTTGCATGAAGTGGATCTGCACGAATCGATCCCGTACGAGGAGCTGGTCGAGATGAAACGCCTGGACTGGAATGCGCTGGATGGGGCGAGTCGCCGCGAAGCGCTGGCGCGCCCGGCACAGTCGCGCTCCGAGGATTTGCGCTCTGGTGTCGCACAGATCATCGCTGCCGTGCGTGAGCACGGGGATCCCGCCCTGCTCGAGCTCAGTGCGAAATACGATCGCTGCACACTGCAGGCGATCGAAGTCGATGAGGCGGAGTTCGTCGCCGCCGAGGCGGCGCTGGATGAGGTATTGAAGGAGGCCATCCGCGAGGCGGCCGGGCGCATCGAGCTGTTCCATCGTGCGGCCGCTGCGCAACCGGTGTCTGTCGACACCGCTCCCGGTGTGCGGGTGGAGCGGATGCTGCGCCCGATCGGCCGGGTTGGCCTGTATGTGCCGGCCGGCACGGCGCCGCTGCCCTCGACCGCGCTGATGCTGGGGTTGCCGGCGCAGATCGCCGGTTGCCGCGAAGTGGTGTTGTGCTCGCCGGCGCGGGCGGATGGACGTTGCGACGAGGCGGTGCTGTATGCCGCGCGTATCACCGGGGTGCACCGGGTATTCAAGCTCGGTGGTGCCCAGGCGATCGCGGCGATGGCCTATGGCACGGCCAGCGTGCCCCGCTGCGACAAGCTGTTCGGTCCCGGCAACGCCTGGGTGACCGAGGCGAAACTGCAGGTGTCGTCCGATCCGGACGGGGCGGCCATCGACATGCCGGCGGGCCCGTCCGAGGTGCTGGTGATCGCCGATGTCGCGGCCAATCCCGTGTTCGTCGCAGCGGATCTGCTGTCGCAGGCCGAGCACGGAGTGGACTCGCAGGTGATCCTGTTGAGTCCGTCCGGCGAGCTGCTGGACAAGGTGGCGGTCGAGGTCGAGCGGCAACGCGCCGAGTTGCCGCGCGCCGCGATTGCTGCGCAGGCGCTGGCGCAGAGCCGCCTGATCGCGGTGGCGTCGCTGGCGCAGGCGGTCGAGGTGAGCAACCGCTATGCGCCCGAACACCTGATCCTGCAGGTGGCCGAGCCACGTGCCTTGCTCGAAGGCATCGAGAGTGCCGGATCGGTTTTCCTCGGCGAGTGGACACCCGAATCGGTGGGCGACTACTGCAGCGGCAGCAACCATGTGCTGCCCACCTATGGTTACGCGCGCAGCTACAGCGGCGTATCGGTCGCGAGCTACCAGAAGCAGATCAGCGTGCAGGAGGTCAGTGCCGACGGTCTGCGCAACATCGGCCCGTGCACCGCGATCCTGGCGCAGGCTGAGCAACTGGAGGCCCATCGGCGCGCGGTGACGATGCGGCTGGCGGCGCTGGATCCGCTCGTCATCGAAACGCCCGACGCGGAGAAGCAGGCATGAGTGTGCTCGATCTCGCACGGCCGGAAATCCGGGCCATGCAGCCGTATTCCTCGGCGCGCATGGAAGCCAGCGGCGGCCAGGTGTTCCTCAATGCCAATGAATCGGCATGGGTTCCGCTGGGCGACAACGGCGTGGGCTGCAATCGCTATCCCGAGCCGCAGCCCAAGGCGCTGGTCGAGGGGCTGGCGGCGCTTTACGGCGTGCGCCGCGAACAGCTGCTGGTCGGCCGCGGCAGTGACGAGGCGATCGACCTGCTGGTGCGGGCGTTCTGCCGCGCCGGCCAGGATGCGATCCTGATCCAGCCGCCGACCTTCGGCATGTACGCGGTCAGCGCGCGGATCCAGAATGCGGCCGTGATCGAGGTGCCGCTGGCAGACGATTTCACGCTGGATGTGGATGCCGTGCTGGCGGCCATCACCCCCGCGGTGAAGCTGGTGTTCGTGTGCACGCCGAACAATCCCAGCGGGCAATGCATATCCCGGGACGACGTCGAGCGACTGCTGCAGGGCCTGGATGGTCGGGCCCTGCTGGTGGTCGACGAGGCCTATGTCGAATTTGCCTACGATGGCAGTGTGGCCGACCTGATCGATCGTTATGAGCATCTGGCGGTCTTGCGCACCTTGTCCAAGGCCTGGGCCCTGGCCGGCGCGCGCATCGGCAGCGTGCTGGCCAGTGCCGAAGTGATCTCGTTGCTGCGGCTGATCATGCCGCCGTATCCGATACCGCTGCCGTGCCTGGCCGCGGCGCTGGCCGCCTTCTCGGAGCAAGGACAGAATCAGGCGCGCGAGCACATGGCCACGGTGCGAACCGAGCACGAGCGGATGCGCGGCGCCCTGGCCGCCTTGCCCGGCGTGCGCGCGGTGCTTCCCTCGCAAGCGAACTTTCTGGCAGTGCGTTTCGACGATGCCGACGCGGCGTATCGAAAGCTGCTGGATGCCGGTGTGGTGGTGCGCGACATACGTCGCTACCGGAACCTGCACGACGCGCTGCGCATCACCATCGGCCGGCCGGAGGAAAACGACCGCCTGCTGGACGAACTGGGCAGTCCGGCCGCCGCCGGCCGTGGTGTGAGCGAGGCCCCGGCTGCGGGTGAGCGCCCATGAGCCGCAAGATTCTCTTCGTCGACCGGGACGGCTGCCTGATCGAGGAGCCCGCCGACCAGCAGATCGACAGCTACGAGAAGCTGGCCCTGTTGCCCGGTGTGGTGGCGGCGCTGCAGCGCTTTGTCGGCGCCGGCTACGAGCTGGTGATGGTGACCAACCAGGACGGCCTGGGCACCGACAGTTTCCCCGAGTCCCTGTTCAGCGGACCGCACGATCTGCTGCTGCGCATTCTCGCCTCGCAGGGTGTCCCGTTCCACGAGATCCTGATCGATCGCAGCCTTCCGCATGAGGGCAGGGATACCCGCAAGCCGGGCATCGGCATGCTGCGGCACTATCTTGCCGACGATGGCTGGAGCCGGGCGGCCTCGGCGATGGTCGGCGATCGCGAAACCGACCTGCAACTGGCGGCCAACCTCGGCGTCCGCGGCTGCCGCGTGGGACCGCTGGGCGTGACCTGGGACGCACTGGCGCATCAACTGCTGGATGCCCCGCGCACCGCGACGGTGCAGCGCAACACCAGGGAAACCCGCATCACGGTGAGCGTGGATCTGGATCGGGTGGCCGAGCCGCAGGCGCATACCGGTCTCGGCTTCTTCGATCACATGCTGGAGCAGATCGGCAAGCACGGCGGCTTCGCGCTGACGCTTCGCTGCGACGGCGATACCCATATCGACGAGCACCACACGATCGAGGACTGCGCGCTGGCGTTGGGCCAGGCGCTGAAACAGGCGCTGGGCGACAAGCGTGGCATCGGTCGCTACGGCTTCACCCTGCCGATGGACGAATCGCAGGCCAGCGCGGCACTGGACCTGTCCGGTCGCCCGTATTTCGTGTTCGAGGGCAGTTTTCCGCGGGAGCGCGTAGGCGAGGTACCGACCGAGCTGGTACCGCACTTTTTCCGTTCGCTGTGCGAAAGCCTGGGCGCGAACCTGCATCTGAGCGTGCACGGCGACAACGCGCATCACATGGTCGAGGCCTGTTTCAAGGCGGTCGCGCGAACGTTGCGCCAGGCCATCCGCCGTGAGGGCAGCGAGCTGCCCAGCACCAAGGGCGCACTCTGATGAGCGTCGTGCTGGTCGATGCCGGCGGTACCAACATCGGTTCGGTGCGCTATGCACTGCAGCGGCTCGGCGTGGATGCGGCGCTGAGCGCGGATGCCGCGAGCATCCGGGCGGCCGACAAGGTGATCCTGCCCGGCGTGGGGGCCGCCGGTCCCGGCATGGCGCGGCTGCGCGAGCTGGGTCTGGTCGAGCTGCTGCGTTCGCTGACCCAGCCGGTACTCGGCGTCTGCCTGGGCATGCAATTGCTGTGCACGCACTCGGAGGAGGGCGACACGGCTTGCCTGGGCCTGATACCTGCGCCGGTGCAACGCTTCCAGGAGGCGCCCGGATTGCGCGTGCCGCACATGGGCTGGAACACCCTGGTCGCGCGACAACCACATCCCTTGCTGACCGGGCTGGTCGAGGGCGACCAGGCCTATTTCGTGCACAGCTACGCGGTGCCGCTCGGCGACTACAGCCTGGCCAGCACCGACCATGCCGGCGCATTCTCGGCGGTGATCGCGCGTGACAACTTCCACGGCATGCAATTCCACCCCGAGCGATCCGCCGCCGTCGGCGCGAAGCTCCTGCAAAATTTCCTCGAGCTATGAACTTCGACATCATTCCCGCGATCGATCTGCGCGACGGTCGCGTGGTACGCCTGCGACAGGGCGACTATGCCCGGCAGACGACCTACGCAACCGATCCGCGTGAACTGGCCCTGCGTTACCTGCATGACGGCGCGCGCTGGCTGCATCTGGTCGACCTCGACGGTGCGCGCTCCGGTGGTCTGGACAACCTCACGGTGATCAAGGCGATTGCCGAGGACGGCATGCAGATCCAGGCGGGCGGCGGGGTACGTGTCGAGGACGACCTGCGCCGCCTGTTCGACGTCGGTGTGCATCGGGTGGTGCTCGGCAGCGTGGCCATCCGCGAACCCGAGCAGGTCGCGCGCTGGCTGGAGACCTACGGCAGCGAGCGGATCACCATCGCGCTCGACACCCGTCGCGTCGACGACTGCTGGAGCCTGCCCAGTGCGGGCTGGACCGAACCGGAGGCGCGTACGCTGGACGAGCTGGCGCCGTGGTATGTCGCCCGCGGCGCCCGTCACCTGTTGTGCACCGATATCGAGCGCGACGGCATGCTGGCCGGTTTCAACCTGGATCTGTATCGCCACCTGGCGGATATCGCGCCGCAACTGGCGGTGCAGGCCTCCGGCGGCGTGCGTTCGCTGGCCGATATCCGTGCGGCGCGCGAGGTGGGTGCGCGGGGCGTGATCCTCGGGCGTGCTTTGCTCGAAGGTCGCTTCACCCTCGAGGAGGCGCTGGCATGCTGAGTCGCAGGATCATTCCCTGTCTGGATGTGCGTGACGGCCAGGTGGTCAAGGGCGTGCGTTTTCGCGATCACGTGGTGATGGGCGAGATCGTCGATCTGGCCCTGCGCTACCGCGACGAAGGCGCCGACGAGCTGGTGTTCTACGACATCACCGCGAGCCCGGAAGGGCGCAGCGTGGATCGCGGCTGGGTCGAGAAGGTGGCGCGGGTCATCGACATTCCGTTCTGCGTCGCCGGCGGCATTCGTTCGGTGGACGAGGCGCGGGCGGTATTGCACGCCGGCGCGGACAAGGTCTCGATCAATTCGCCGGCACTGGAACGACCGTCATTGATCGACGAACTGGCCGCTGCCTTCGGCGTGCAGTGCGTGGTGGTCGGTATCGACTCGCTGCGCGATGCCGATGGCGAATGGCGCGTTCGGCAGTACAGCGGTGACCCGGCGAAGACGCAGGCGCTGGCGCGCCGGACGCTGGACTGGATGACCGAGGCACAACAGCGCGGTGCCGGCGAGATCGTGCTCAACTGCATGGGCAGCGACGGCGTGCGCCGCGGCTACGATCTGGAGCAACTGGCGGCCGCGCGTGCGCTTTGCGGCGTCCCGCTGATCGCCTCCGGTGGTGCCGGTGCGCCGGAACATTTTCGTGATGCGTTCGTCGAGGCCGATGTAGATGGTGCGCTGGCCGCCAGCGTGTTTCATTCGGGCGCGATCGCGATTCCCGAACTCAAGCGATTCCTGCTGGGGCAGGGCGTCCCGGTACGGCTGAGCGAGGAGTGAGTGTGGAGGAGTGAGAAACGAGTAGGAGACGGTCGACCGGCTTTCTCTCATTTTCTACTTCTCCGCATTCGTTTCTTCAAACAACGAGAGAAACCATGAGTGCCAACAACGCCAATCCGCAACAACCCGACTGGGCCAAGGGCGACGGCCTGCTGCCGGCGATCGTGCAGCACTGGAACAGTGGCGAAGTGCTGATGCTGGGCTACATGAATGCCGATGCGCTGGCGCGGACCCGGGCCAGCGGCCAGGTCACCTTCTACAGCCGCAGCAAGCAGCGCCTGTGGACCAAGGGTGAAAGCTCGGGTCACGTGCTGGAGCTGAAGTCGATCCGCATCGATTGTGACGCCGACACCTTGCTGATCCAGGCCGCGCCGCATGGCCCGACATGCCACCTGGGCACCTCCAGTTGCTTCGGCGACAGCATCGAGGTGCGCCCACCATCGGGTTTCCTGGGCGAGCTCGACTCGCTGGTGGCGCAGCGCCACGCCGAACTTCCACAGGGCAGTTACACCACCAGCCTGTTCGAGGGCGGTATCCGCCGGATGGCACAGAAAGTCGGTGAGGAAGGTGTCGAGACTGCGCTGGCTGCCGTGGCGCAGGACGATGCCGAACTGCTGGGCGAAGCGGCCGACCTGATCTTTCACCTCACCGTGGTGCTGCGGGCGCGCGGGCTGTCACTGGCCGACGTGAGCGCATTGTTGGCCAGACGGCACGCACTGCGCGCCGACCCCGCCCAGGAGCGTGGGCGGTAGAAACGTTTGAGGCGAAAAGTCTTGCCTGCGAGGACAGTTTTTCGACGATTCGCCGGCCCATAGTGATTCTATGGGCCAAGAAGCGGCGGAAAAGTGGACCGCAGGCAGGACTTTGCAGCCCAGACGATTTCTGTGGCCCATGCTCCTAGTTCAGGGTGAGGCCGTGCTGGTGCTCGAGGCCGGGTTCGCCGGCGTGAACGGCACGCTTGCGCCCGGCGTGAAGCCCTTGCGCCACAGGGCGAGCTGGTTTTCGATGCCGCTGCCAATGTCGATCTGCGGTTCCGACGGGGTCAGCTTGTCCTTCATTTCCCACTGGCGAATCTCGCTGCTGGCCTGCCGGAACGCATCGACGAAGTTGTCGGTGTGGTTCAGCGCATCGACCAGCCAGGCCTTGCCGAAGTAGGTGATGTCCGAATCGCTGCCGCAGCCGAACGAGCTGCGGTCGGTGCGGGCGGCGGCAAGCACCAGGGTATCGGGCGCGCGCAGGGGCGGCACGAAGCCGCCCGAATAACAGGCGTTGATCACGACCACCTTCCACTTGAACGGATGCATGGCGAGGATGCCGGCCAGATCCTGCGCGCCGATCTGATCCAGCGGTAGCGGATCCATGTCCACCAGCAGGGTGTGGTCCTCGCTGCCGTGGCTGCTGATGTACAGCAACAGGATGTCCTGTTCGGGCCGCATCAGCTTGCCCAGGCCCGCAAGGGCGGCATCCAGGTTGCTCCAGCTGGCCAGCGGGTGGTTGCTCAAGGTGGCCGGATTGTTTTCCAGCACCAGTGAGTGAGCGGTGACGCCGAACCGGGTAGTGAACAATTTCGCCGCGTATTCGGCTTCGTTGTGGAACACGTCCTCGGCACCGTCACCGGCAAAGGTCAGCAGATACAGATTCGGTTTGCCGGCGACGCGCGGGGTGACTCTTGCCAGCGCATCGCGCAGCAGCCGTGGTTGGGCGTAGAGCACCTGCTCCGGGGTGGGGCCCTCCGCTGGCCAGTCGTCGCTTTCGCTGTCGGCCCCGAAGCCCTCGACGTAACTCGCCCCCGGCGGAATGCTGGCCGATGCCGGCGGCAGGTCCGCCGGGTGACGCTCCGGCAGCGAAGGCGTGCCCGGGCGACCGGGCAACCACAGCATCACCAGGACCCCGGCGGCAAACGCGAGCAGGATGGTCAGGACGCTGCGCATGGTTCGATCCGTGTATCAGCTGGAGAGGGTGATGGCGTCGAAATCGGCGTAGACGGGATGGCGCGGTGCGTCCGGCACGGATTGCTGCTCACGGATCAGCCATCCGGTATGGAATCCAGCGGCTTTCGCGGCATCGAGCTCTTCCACGATGTCCGACAGGAACAGCAGATGCCGGGGTTGTTCGTCGATCGCGTCGGCGATGCGCCGGTACGACTCGGTTTCGCGTTTCGGACCGGTTTCGGTATCGAAATATCCGGCGAACAGCGGGGTCAGGTCGCCAGCTTCGCTGTAGCGGAAAAACAGCTTCTGCGCCGGCACCGAGCCGGAAGAGTAGACATACAACCGCAAGCCGTCGGCGCGCCAGTCGCGCAGTCGGGCGGCGACTTCGGGATACATGTGGGCGCGGTAGTCGCCGGCGGCGTAGCCCTCCTGCCAGATCATTCCCTGCAGCGCCTTCAGCGCGGTGGACTTGCGATCCTGATCGATCCATCGCAGCAGCAGTTCGATGATGTCCTGACGGGGGGCCTCGACCAGACCGGCCTCGCGGGCGGCCTCATGCAGCCAGTGCTGCAGTTCGGGCTTGTCGCCGTGCGTTTCGACGAAGGCCGGCAGCCGCTTGCGCGCGTACGGGAACAGCACGTCGCGAACGAAGCTGATCGAGCTGGTGGTGCCCTCGATGTCGGTGACGATGGCGCGGATTTCGATCATGGCGGCAGCAGTGTGAAGGGGTGACCGGCAGCATAGACGAAGCGCGCGTCATGCGGCGGGCGGGCATCAGTCCGGTCGGGTCTGCTGCGCGGGCATCCGCGGGAACCGCTGGGCGATGTCGTCGCCGGTGAACCGGGCCACCCAGCCATCCTTGTTGGTGAACAGGCGGATGGCCACGAAGTAGGGCGTTTCGCTCATGTCGAACCAGTGGCGGGTGCCATCCGGCACGCCGATCAGATCACCCTGTTCGCACAGGATGTCGTAGATCCTGTTGCCGATGTGCAGGGTGAACTGGCCGGAGCCGGCGACGAAGAAGCGCACTTCGTCCTCGCTGTGGGTGTGTTCGCTGAGGAACTTCTGCCGCAGCGTGGCGCGATCGGGGTGATCCGGAGTGAGGCTGATCACGTCGACCGCCTGATAGCCTTTCTCCCCCATCAACCGCTCGATGTCCTCGCGGTATGCGGCGATCACCGCCTCCTGGCTCGCACCCGGCACGATGGGCTGGTTCGCTTCCCATTGTTCGAAGCGGACCCCGACCTTGCCCAGCTCGGCGGCAATCGCCGCGTGGTCGTCGTGGGTGGTCAGCGGGGCGTGCGGTCGGGTTTCGTCGAAGATGCGCAGGCGGCTCATGATGCCCTCAGCTTTATCAGGTCCAGTTCGCAGCCGAGCAGGAACTCCAGCGCTTCAAGGTGGCGCTGGGTTTCGGCCATGTCACGACCCCAGGTATAGATGCCGTGGCCGTCGATCAGATAGGCATGCAGCGGCTTGCCCGTATCCAGCCAGGCGTCGACCCGGCCAACCAGTTCCGGCATGTGCTGGGTATTGGGAAACACCGGGATTTCCAGCACGCTCTCATGCGTGTCGTAGCCGGTGATCGCCTTCTGCAGTTCCCATCCCTGCAGCCGGATCACACCCTTGTCGGCGAACAGCCTGGAGGCCACGCTTTGCGTGCGCGAATGGGTATGCAGCACCGCGCCCATGTCCGGCCAGCGCCGATAGATCTGGGTATGCAGGGCGGTTTCGGCGCTGGGGCGAGCGTCGCTGCCCACGGCATGGCCGCGCAGGTCGATCAGCATGATGTCGTGGCGCCCAAGCCGGCCCTTGTGCCGGCCGGACACGGTGATCGCGGCATGATCGGCATCGACCCGCATCGAGAAATTGCTGCTGGTGGCCGGGGTCCAGCCCAGCGCCGACAGCTCGCGCGCCGCGTCCGCGATGCTGTCCGCACATGCGTCGAACAGACTGGCGGGGATCGTGCCTGGCAGGGTCTGGCTCATGTTGTTTGGACGTCCAAATGGATGTGGATGATAGCATGCGCGGGATGGGCACCTGACTTGAATGAGAGCCATTCTCGCAACTCAGCAAAGATTGCGCCGGCTGGCGTAACATTGAGGCAAATTCGGCGCAGCGTGCACCGAATAGGTACCGATCGAGGCTTGTCCATGTCGAACGAAAAAGATATCGAATCGCGTCGCAAATTCCTCAAGGTGGCCGCCGGCACCACGGTCGCTGCGGTTGTCATGGGTGGTTTGCCACGATTTGCGCGTGCCGCGGATCTGCCGCCGGTCACCGAGGCGGATCCGACCGCGAAAGCTCTTGGCTATGTGGAGGATGCAAGCAAGAGCACCAACCCGAAACACAAGGCCGGCGACGATTGCAGCAACTGCCAGTTCTACACCGGCGGCGCGACCGGTCGCGGGGCGTGCCAGCTGTTTCCGGGCAAATCGGTGGCTGCCAAGGGCTGGTGCGTGTCGCACACGCCAAAGAAGGGCTGACGATCATATTCATCCAGCGCCATCGAGCATGGTCAGGGGCCGGCATATTGCCGGCCTCTTCATTTGCGCATGAGAGCGAACGGGTGCTGTGCGCGTCTGGCGTGCGGCAGTTGCGCGCGGGGCGTGTGGTGTGCGGGGATATCCGGACAAAGTGCGGCCCGGACACATCAGGGTGAGGAGCTACCTACCTGACGCGCCGGGCCGCGATCCGGGGCCCACTGCCAAGTGATCAACCCGCGGACTGAGGATCATACTCCCGCGATCGGCGAATGGGCGACCAGGCTTCGGATTTCTCTCGAAAAATTCTCGTTAAATCAAGCAAAAACAATAGCTTGCTTTTGATTTTTCGACGAATTCTGTGAAATTAGTCACGCAAGATGGCATGGCTCAAAACGATGCGATTGAATACATTTTGCCGAAAATAAGGCATTTTCGGCGAAATTACCGTCAGAGCGAATTCGTGGAATTCACCGGGTGGCGAAGGTAGCTGTGCCGGCGACCGTAAAAAAAGTAGATGGCGAATCCGAGCGCCGTCCAGATCCCCAGGATGGCCCAGTTGAACCAGTCCAGGCTGAGCAGCAGCGCCAGGCAGCTGAGTACGCCGGCCAGGCAGGTGAACCAGACCCAGGGCACCCGGAATGTGCGCGGCAGATCCGGCATGGTGTGACGCAGGATCAGTACGCCGGCGCAGACTGCCGAAAAGGCAATCAGCGTACCCATCGAGGTCAGATTGGCGAGCAGGTCGAGCGGGAAGATCGCGGCGAGCAGGGCAATGAGCGTGCCGGTGATCACCGTGTTGATGTGCGGTGTGCGATAGCGTGGATGCACGCGGGCGAACACCGGCGGGAGCATGCCGTCACGCGCCATGATCATGAAGATGCGCGGCTGCGCGATGATCATCACCAGGATCACCGAGGACAGCCCGATCATCGCGCCGATTTCCACGACCAGGCGCAGCCAGTCCAACTGCGGGTGCGCGGCGACCGCGGTGACTACCGGCTCCGAGGTATCCAGCACGGTATAGGGCACCAGACCGGTCAGCACCGCGGCCATGGCCAGGTAAAGCACGGTGCAGATGACCAGCGAGACCAGGATGCCGAACGGCAGATCGCGTTGCGGGTTCTTGCACTCCTGTGCCGCGGTCGATGTCGCCTCGAAACCGATATAGGCGAAAAACACCATCGCCGCGCCGCGCATGATGCCCGACCAGCCGTACTTGCCATCGCCCTGCGCCGCCGGGATGAACGGATGCCAGTTCTCGGGATTCACATAACGATAGCCCGCCACCACCACGATGATGATCAGGCCGACCTTGACCAGCACCATCAGCGCATTCAGGCCGGAAGACTCACGGATGCCGATGTAGCACAGCCAGGTCAGCGCCATCACGATGGCCACGGCGGGCAGGTTGAACAGGTGGCCGGTGGCGACCAGATGACCGTTGGTGAAGGCCAGTGGCGCCTCGGTCAGCGCGATCGGCAGGTGCAGCCCCATGTGGTCCAGCAGGCTGGTGAAATAGCCGGTCCAGCTGGCGGCAACCGCCGAGGCGGAGATACCGTATTCGGCGACCATGTTCCAGCCGATGAACCAGGCCGCCAGTTCGCCCAGCGAGGCGTACGCATAGGAGTAGGAGCTGCCGGAGATCGGGATCAGCGTGGCGAACTCGGCATAGCAAAGTGCGCTGAATCCGCTGCATATCGCCGCGATGATGAAAGACAGCAGGACGGCCGGGCCGGCGTGTTCCGCGGCCGCCGTGCCGGTAACCACGAAGATGCCGGTGCCGATGACGGCACCGATGCCCAATGCGGTAATCCCCCACGGTCCGAGCGTACGGCGCAGCCCGGGGCCATGGACGTTGTCATCGTTGCTGAAATCGGTCTTGCGGGCGAGCAACTGCTTGAGCATGGGATATCGTCTTTGGAGGCGGATCGTCGAGCTCACGGGCTCGGGCTACGTGACGGCAGACAAGACGACCGGCGCCATGAGCGCCGGTCGCTGTCTGTCAGTGCGTTTTCTGGCGCAGCTTGCTGTGCCGGTAGCCGTAGAAGCCGTAGATCAGGAAGCCGATGGCGATCCAGCTCATCAGCAACGGCCAGCGCACCTTGAACGCCTGCCAGAACAGGAACAGACAGGCCGCAGCACCGACCAGGCAGACCGCCCAGGGCCACGGCACGCGGAACGCGCGCGGCAGCTCCGGGCGGGTACGGCGCAGTACCAGCACGCCGATGCACACCGTGGTGAATGCCAGCAAGGTACCCATCGAGACCAAGTCGCCGAGAAGGTCCACCTGGAACAGTCCCGCCAGTACCGCAGCGATCGAGCCGACGATGACGGTGCCGATATAAGGCGTGCGATGTTTCGAATGCAGACGACCCAGCGCCTTCGGCAGCAGCCCGTCGCGCGACATCGAATAGAAGATGCGCGGCTGGCCCATCAGCATCACCAGTACCACCGAACTCAGGCCGGCCAACGCGGCAAACACGACCAGGATCTTCAGCCCGCTCAGGACGTGGATGGCGGTACCGCCGGGAGCGACCGTGCCGATGACGTAGCTGATCGCGGTGGCGACGGGCTCGGGCGTGTTGAGCATGCGGAATGGCGTTACGCCGGTCATGGTCGCGGCCATCGCGACGTACAACAGGGTGCAGATGAACAGCGAGCCGAGGATGCCGATCGGCATGTCCCGTTGCGGATTTTTCGCCTCGCCTGCGGCGGTGGAAACCGCATCGAATCCGATATAGGCAAAAAACACCAGCGTCGCGCCACGGTACACGCCGGCCCAGCCGAATTTCGAGCCGCCCTCATTGGCCGGTACGAACGGGTGCCACAGAGCCGGGTTGATGTAGTGGAACATCACCGCCAGGAACAGCAGGATCACGATGACCTTGACGCCCACGATGATCGCGTTGACCGTCGCCGATTGCGTGATGCCGCGGTAGCAAAGCCAGCTGATGGCCCCGACGATCAGGATCGCCGGCACATTGATCAGGGCGCCGGTGGTGACCAGGTGGCCGGCATCGTCCAGTCTCAGTGGAGCCGAAGACAGTACGGCCGGAAGGGTGAGAGTCATTCCGGTGGCCGCGCTGAGCATGCGCAGCAATTCGCCGAAATAGCCGGACCAGGCCACCGCCACGGTCGATGCCGCAAACAGGTATTCCAGCACCAGGTTCCAGCCGACGAACCAGGCGACGACTTCGCCAAGGGTGGCGTAGGAATATGAATACGCGCTGCCGGAGACCGGCAGCATCGCGGCAAACTCGGCGTAGCACATGCCGGCCAGGGCGCAGGCAAAACCGGCGATGAGGAAGCTGACGATCAGTGCCGGGCCGGCGAATTGGGCGGCAGCGGTGCCGGTAATCGCAAAGATGCCGGCGCCGATCACCGCGCCGATGCCGAGCATTACCAGGTGCCTCGCCGTCAGTACCCGTTTCAGGGTGACTTCACCCTCGGGCCCACCTTCGACCGGTTCGCCGGCATCCACGTGAGGCATCGCCTCAATGGCATGGGTGGCAAAAAGACCTTTTATCATCGAGCTCCCCTCAGGTGATGTTGTCCGCTTCCGCTCTGGGGCGGTGGATGATTGATGCGGACCGGCAATGGCGGGTCAACATAGCCTAGCGCCAAGGGTTGTACAAGCTTCATTCAGGTCGCGCAGAAGGCTGTCGCGAGGTATTCCACATCACACCACGGATGTTCATGCAGCAACCAGCTATCCCCATGATCGAGGCTCTCAAGCGCTACCGTGACCAATGGCACGGAGAGGCGGCGACGGCCTCGCAGTTCCTGACATTTTTGCAGAATCACCCTGAGGCGTTCGAGCGCAGCCATGCGAGCGGTCACTTCACGGGCTCGTGCTGGCTGGTCAGTGCCGATGGTGCACGCGTGCTGCTGATGCATCACCGCAAGCTGGACCGATGGCTGCAACCGGGCGGTCATGCCGACGGTGACCGCGACCTGGCACGGGTCGCCTTGCGCGAGGCGCAGGAGGAAACCGGCGTGACGGGGCTGCGCGTCGAAGGCGGCATCTTCGATATTGACCGTCATCGGATACCGGCGCGGGCAAACGAACCCGAGCATTGGCACTACGACGTGCGATACGTCATTCGTGCCGGAGAGGATGAGCGCTTCACGATCAACCCGGAGTCGCATGCGCTGGCATGGCAATCGGTGACGGAAGTGGCGGACGACGCGAGTCTCGACATGTCGCTGCGACGGATGGCCAGAAAATGGTTGATGCGGTGGTAGGAGCGGCTTCAGCCGCGATGCTCCTGTTCTGAGTTCCCAGAGAAAGAGCATCGCGGCTGAAGCCGCTCCTACAGGTATTTCTCCGGTGCCGGATTGACGTGACCGCATTCGCCGCAGGTGCGCAGTTCGTGTGAACCATAGAAGCGATCGAACACCGGCGGAAAATCGTGTTCGATGCTGTCGAGCACGAAGTACTCCTCGTACAGCTTGTGATTGCAGCGCTCGCAGAACCACAGCAGGCCATCTTTCTCGTGCGGCAGGCGTCGACGCTCGATCACCAGTCCGATCGATGCCGGCATGCGCTGCGGCGAGTGCGGCACGCGCGGCGGCAGATAGAACATCTCACCGGCGCGGATCGGAATGTCGCGGGCCTGGCCATCGTCCTGCACCTTCAGCACCATCTCGCCTTCGATCTGGTAGAAGAACTCCGGACCTTCGTCGAGGTGATAGTCGGTGCGCGCATTCGGGCCGCCGACGATCATGATGATGAAGTCGCCGTCGACGATGCACTTGTTGCCGACCGGCGGTTTCAGCAGGTGGCGGTGTTCGTCGATCCAGCGCTGGAGATCGATGGGGGGTAGCAAGGCCATGGCGGATCGCCCTCTGAAAGTCCGGTGCACCTTAGCGCCGAGTTGGCCTCAAGACAAAGCGGCGGCGGAGGGCTGCCGACTGCTGACGTCGTCTTGGGCCTGGCTCGGCAGATTTCGATTGCCCGCTCAGACTTCCAGTGTGGCCAGGTCGCCTTTCTCTTCCAGCCACGCCTTGCGATCGCCGGCGCGCTTCTTCGCCAGCAGCATGTCCATCAGCTTGCCGGTGCCATCGTCGTCGCCGATGGTCAGCTGTACCAGCCGGCGCGTGTCCGGGTGGATGGTCGATTCGCGCAGCTGCGGGGGATTCATCTCGCCCAGACCCTTGAAGCGGGTGGTGCTGACCGCGCCTTTCATCTTCTCGCGCTCGATCCGCTGCAGCATCGCCAGCTTCTCGCTCTCGTCGAGGCAGTAGAACACCTGCTTGCCCACGTCGACTCGGAACAGCGGTGGCATCGCCACGAACACATGGCCCTCGCTGACCAGGGTGGGGAAGTGCCTGAGGAACAAGGCCGCCAGCAGGGTGGCAATGTGCAGGCCATCGGAATCGGCGTCGGCCAGGATGATCACCTTGCCGTAGCGCAGGCCTGACAGATCGTTTTTGCCCGGGTCGCAGCCGATCGCGATGGCGAGGTTGTGCACTTCCTCCGACGCCAGCACCGAGCCGGACTCGACTTCCCAGGTGTTGAGGATCTTGCCGCGCAGCGGCAGGATCGCCTGGAACTCCTTGTCGCGCGCCTGCTTGGCACTGCCGCCGGCCGAATCGCCCTCGACCAGGAACAGCTCGGTGCGGGTCAGGTCGGTGGCGGTGCAGTCGGCCAGCTTGCCGGGCAGCGCCGGGCCCTGGGTGATCTTCTTGCGCACGATCTGCTTGGCCGCCTTGAGCCGGGCACTGGCGCGTTCGATCGCCAGCTGCGCGATGCGCTCGCCCGTTTCCACGTGCTGGTTCAGCCACAGGCTGAAGGCGTCGTGGATGACGTTCTCGACCATGCCGGCGGTCTGCCGCGAGGACAGCCGCTCCTTGGTCTGGCCGGCGAACTGCGGGTCCTGCAGCCGCACCGACAGCACGAAGGCGAGCCGTTCCCACACATCTTCCGGCGCCAGTTTGACGCCGCGCGGCAGCAGGTTGCGGATGTCGCAGAACTCGCGGATTGCGGTGGTCAGGCCGGTGCGCAGGCCATTGACGTGGGTGCCGCCCTGGGCGGTGGGAATCAGGTTGACGTAGCTCTCCTGCACCAGCTCGCCCTCGGGCAACCAGGCCAGCGCCACTTCCAGGCCTTCGACGTCGCGCGCCATGTGGTGCACGAACAGCTCGTTGGGCAAGGCCTCGACGCCGTCGAGTTCGCCGCGCAGGTAATCGCGCAGGCCGTCCTCGTAATGCCACTCGATCACTTCGCCGCTGGCTTCGTCGGTGAGCTTCATGTTCAGGCCGGCGCACAGCACCGCCTTGGCGCGCAGCAGGTGCTTGAGCTTGCCCAGCGAAATCTTCGGCGAATCGAAATATTTCGCCTCCGGCCAGAAGTGCAGGGTGGTACCGGTGCGCTTCTTCGGCACCGCGCCGATGACCTCCAGCGGGCTGACCTTGTCGCCGTGCTCGAACGCCATGCGGTATTCGGAACCGTCGCGGCGGATCGTCACCTCGACCCGGTCGGACAACGCGTTGACCACCGATACGCCGACGCCATGCAGGCCGCCGGAGAAGTTGTAGTTCTTGCCGCTGAACTTACCGCCCGCATGCAGCCGGGTCATGATCAGCTCGACGCCGGAAACGCCTTCCTCGGGATGGATGTCCACCGGCATGCCGCGGCCGTCGTCGCTCACTTCCACCGAGCCGTCGGAGTGCAGCACGACCTCGATGGTTTTCGCGTGGCCGGCCAGCGCCTCGTCGACCGAGTTGTCCACCACCTCCTGCACCAGATGGTTCGGTCGGGTGGTGTCGGTATACATGCCGGGGCGGCGTTTGACCGGATCCAGACCGGACAGGACTTCGATATCGGCGGCGTTGTAGCGACTGCTCATGCGTGTGTTTCGGATGATTCAAGACAGCGAAGCATGGAGTGCGCGGGCAGGCAGGGTCAAGCCGGATGCTGGCAATAGCTGGTCGAGCCGCGGTTACGCCGGGGCCTGCCCAAATGCCTGCTAGATGCGCGCATCGAGATGGCAAGCCAACTGGTCGGTTTCGTCGCAGGGAAGCGTGGCATGGATTGTCCATGCCAGCGCCATGATGCTGCGGGCTTCGCAGCTGGCCGGATAAGGCAGGGAAAACTTCGTCCTTGCCGCGTTTGGTCGCCAGGTTGAGTGTGCTTGTGCGCTGACACGACAGGTCGGACAAGTCGGCCCAACGCAAGATGGAGCGAGTGGTGACCCGTCATTGTCTTGGCGATCCGGGTCACATCTCCTCACGTTCCCACAGGTTATCCTGCCACCTCAATGGGAGGCCACCGGGCAGGATGCCAACGATGATGCCAGGGATGCACGGGGCATGGAGCGAGCTGCAGCAATGGGTGAGCCGGCAGGCTTCTGGAGTCAGGGCTGACGCCTGTCTGTTGGCTGCTCGCAGTGCCTGTCTGAAGGATGCCTTGACGTTATCGACGCGCATGGCCATCGAGCAGATTGAACGGGACTTCCACGAGTTGGACGTCCGGGTGATCGCGAACGAAATCATCCAGCTGCTGACCGAATGCCTTGTGATCATGGTGGCGACCACCAGCACTGGAGCCGTGCTCGGCGGTATCGCAGGATTCTTCGGTGGCTTGGGTGCGGGTGCCGTACCGGGCGCAGCAGCGGGTGCGGCGCTTGGCGCCGAAGCGGGCGAATGGATACTCGCCGCGCTGGGCCTGAAAGTACTGGCCGAATTTGTCGTCAATGGCCTGCCGGCGATCGGCCGCACCTACTGGGGCGGCCTGCGAGAGGCTTGGCTGGCTGCTCAAGCCACAGCCTTGCCGCAGAGCCAGCCACATATCGATCCACTCGCCGTGAGGCACGCCGCCAGCAAAATGGCTCGCGGCCATGTGGCGATGTTCGTCCTGCTGCTGATGGCCATCGTCGCCTATCTCAGCAAGGGCCGCGGCAGCATGCGCGAACTGGCCGAAAAGGCCAGCAATGGTCGGCTCGGGCGCAAGTTTGGCGAGTGGTTGCTCAGGAACGAGTCGACACTCAAGGTGGATCCACGGCTGCGACCCGCTCGAGGGACACCGATGGGATCCGGCTCCGAGCGAGAACCACCTGCAAATGACTTCACTCGTTCGCGACGAAGTGCCCCGGCAGGGAACAAGGGAGAAGTATCGTCTCTCGGGAAAAGAGTGGAAAAGAGCGTTTGGGACATGTCTCCTCGGGAGCGCGGGATTGCCATTGAATCTCAGCTGGCAAAGTCCGAGTACAGCCCGGCCAATGGCTGGTATCAGGTCGGCGCTGAACAAAGAGGCTACTTCCCGCTTGTGGACTTCCAGCAAGGAGATACGCTGGTCAGTCTGAAGACGGCAGACACAACCGGATCTTCGTGGCTTGGTCGTCTGGAAAGCCACATTGATGATCTTGCAACCAATGGTGCCACCGTTGACAGGCAACCAGCGAACATGGTGCTCGATCTGCGAGTACAACCCGGCGGCGCACCTGCGGCGTCGGAGCTCATCGACTACGGTCAACGACAGGGCATAACCGTCATGGTTCAGGAGTTCAAATGATGAAAAAGAGCATCGCTCAGCTTGAGCTGGTTTTTGAACTGGACTCGCTTGCTGCCGACGATGTGGCAAAGCGGGTCATCGAGGCCCTCCATTTGTCAGGCAAGTCGGTCAGGCTCTATGAGAAACAGATGACTGCCCAGGCCGCTATCGACAAGATTACGGAAGATGGAAAGCCATCTTTCAACATCGAGACGGATGGCGCATTCATTCATTTTTCGACCGTGCGTGCTTTTCAGCTCCAGTCGTTGACGGTTGGCATGAGCAAATCGTGTCCATTGTCCGTGTGGCAGGAAATCGCAGGGCCATTCCTTGGGTGCAAGGGCTTTGTCCAGGGATGTCTCGTGAACAGCGACTATTCGTTCTGGCAGAATGCGGCGGATCCACTTCAGTATCAGGCTGCTGGCAGAAGCGTGGCAGGCTTGCCGATGATTTCCAACGGGCTGCCCAAGCCGCTGCAGAAACTAGTTATCGATACTTCGGCCAATCCTGGTCGAAGGATTTTCAGGGTTGGCTACATCGAGATGATCGGTCACGTCATGTGGTTTGGCCCGCGGTTCTGGGCACTCGCAGGACTATCCAGACGGCAGGATCTGCTTGCTTGCGCGGACCTCCGTACGAGCGAGATGCGGCATGGCATTTTGCGCACGATTGCGTCAGAAGATGCGTTTGCTGATGAAAGTAGCACGGACATCCAGAACCTTTTGCGAGCGTTGCTGTTCGGCTGATACTCCATGTCGCGCCGAAGCCCTACCGATATCCGCTGAGGTATTCGTGCTTTGCCGGTTCGGGAAATCAAAGGTCAATGTCATGAATTTTGAAATGCTGCCGCAGCAAGGAGTGGGTAAACTTCGCTTGGGCATGGGCTTTCTCGATGTCAGAGCGTTGGTACGCACCGAATTCAAGTCATTCAGGCGAACACCGGACGCGACGTTTTCTTGCGACTACTTTGCTGACGTGGGTGTGTTCGCCAATTACGACAGGTCGGGACATCTCGAGGCGATCGAGTTGGCATCACCTGCAACTCCACAGCTCTACGGAATCAACCTGATAGGCATGGGTTTTGACGCGGCAGTGAAGTTCCTGAAGTCCAAGGATCCAAAGCTTGATCAGGAGGCCGATGGCGCCATTTCCCTGGCATTGGGGATAAGCCTGTACGCACCCCATGCGGCGAAGGACCCGAAAGCACCGCCGGAAAGCGTGCTCTTGTTTGCTGCGGGCTATTACGACTGAGTCCGTGTCAACGCCGCTGTGGCCTCACCGATACCCCTGAGCCTGCAATGAAAACAGGTGGGCATAGTGGCCTTCCTGCGACATCAACTGATCGTGGCTGCCGCGCTCGATGATGCGGCCGTCCTGGATCACGATGATCTGGTCGGCCATGCGCACGGTGGAGAAGCGGTGCGAGATCAGGATCGCGATGCGGCCACCGGCGAGGTCGCGGAAATGCTGATAGATGGTCGCCTCGGCCGCCGCATCCATCGCCGCGGTGGGTTCGTCCAGTACCAGGATGTCGGCGCGCGAGCGCATGAAAGCGCGGGCCAGGGCGATCTTCTGCCATTGGCCGCCGGACAGCTCGCGGCCATCCTTGAACCACTTGCCGAGCTGGGTATCGAAGCCGGTGGGAAGGCTGTCGATGAACTCGCTGGCCATGCCCTTGTCGCTGGCTTCGCGCCAGCGCGCGGCGTCCTCGAAGTGGCTGACGTCACCGGCGCCGACGTTTTCGCCCACGCGCATCTGGTAGCGCGCGAAGTCCTGGAAGATCACCCCGATGCGCTGCAGCAGCACGCCCTCGTCCCATTCGCGCAGGTCGGTGCCGTCGAGCAGGATGCGGCCGCTGTCGGGCGTGTACAGGCGCGTCAGCAGCTTGATCAGGGTGGTCTTGCCGGAGCCGTTCTGGCCGACCAAGGCCAGTGATTCGCCGGGACGGATGTGCAGGTCGATGTCCTGCAGCGCCGGGTTCGCCGGCGCCGGGATAACTGAAGCTGACCTGCTCGAAGCGGATGCCGTCGTCCGGTTTCGCGCCACGCTGCGCGATGCCGATGGCCGGCGGCACCGGGGTTTCCAGGTATTCGTAAAGAGTCGACAGGTACAGATTGTCCTCGTACATGCCGCCGATCGCCGACAGCATCGCCGACACCGCCGACTGGCCCTGACGGAACAGCATCAGGTACATGGTCATCTGGCCCAGGCTGATGCGTCCGACCACCGTGGTCATCGCGATCCAGGCGTAGGCGCCGTACAGGGTCAGCGTGCCGAGCAGGCCCAGCCCGAAGCCCCAGCTGTCGCGGCGGACGGTGAGGTCGCGGTCGTCACGGTAGAGCTTGTCGAAGATGTCGCGATAGCGTTGCAGCAGCAGCGGGCCGAGGCCGTACAGCTTCACTTCCTTGGCGTGATCCTCGCGCGCCAGCACGGTTTCCAGGTACAGCTGCATGCGCGTCTCCGGCGAGCGCCAGCGGAACAGCCGGAAGGCATCGCCGGAAAACTTCGTCTCCGCCAGGAACGACGGCAAGCCCGCCAGCAGCAACACCAGTACGGCCCACGGCGAGAACTGGAACAGCAAGCTGCCGTAGCTGACCAGCGAGATCGCGTTCTGCCCCAGCCCGAAAGTTCGCGTGACCAGGACAGCGGCCGGCTCGATGCCTCGCGCCGGGCGCGGGTCAGCTTGTCGTAGAACTCGGAGTCCTCGAAGTGCGCCAGCTCCAGGGTCAGCGCCTTCTCCAGGATCATCACGTTGACGCGCTGGCCGAGCTGCGCGCGCAGCAGCGACTGGCACAGCGACAGCCCGCGTTGCGCGCCGGCCAATGCCGCCACCAGCGCGCCTTCCAGTGCGACCCATTCGAACACCGGCCGCAGCGGTGCGGATCCGCGGGATGCCCACAGGCGGCTGGCGCCGACCACCGCATCGACGATGTGGGCGCCGACATAGGCCACGCCCGCCGGCAACAGACCGGCGATCAGGGTGAGCAGGGCCAGTGCGATCGTCAGTCGCCGGCTGGTGCTCCAGACCAGCTCCAGCGCGCGCCCGCTGTAGCGGAACACGCCGAGGAAGCTGCGCGTGAGGTCGGTCGGTTCGCTGGGCGGGATGGATGCGTGAGGCGGCACGTGGGGAAGATGTCAGGCAGGCGCGCCAGCGGGCGCGAAGCTACCGACATGGGGGCCGCGCCGCCTCACGCAAGCCATGGGCGGGCAACTCGGGCCGGCTGCCCGCTCAGTGCAGCTGCACCTCGACGAATTGCCGGTCCGGCTGATACAGCGCGGGAAACAGCTGCTGCAGGTGGGTCACCTTGGGCGCATCGTTGTAGACGATGTAAGGATTGTCCGGATGCAGCTGGAAGTAATGCTGGTGGTAGGCCTCGGCGGGATAGAACGCCTTCAGCGGCACCACCTGGGTCACGATCGGTGCCGGGAAGGACTTTGCCGTGGTCAGCTGCGCGATGTAGTCGCTGGCGATCTTCTGCTGCTCGTCGTTGCGGTAGAAGATCACCGAGCGGTATTGCGTGCCGCTGTCCGGGCCCTGCCGGTTCAGCTCGGTCGGATCCAGCGCGACCGAGAAAAACACCTGCAGCAGCTGGCCATAGCTGACCTGCGCCGGGTCGAACTGCACCTGCACCGATTCGGCATGACCGGTATTGCCGTCGCTGACTTCGTCGTAGTGGGCGGTGTCCGCAGCGCCGCCGGAATAGCCCGCGGTGACCGTGTGCACGCCCTTGACGTGCTCGAACACGGCCTCGATGCCCCAGAAGCAGCCGCCGGCAAGCACGGCCACCTGGTCATGCACTGCGGCCGTCCTCGGCGCGTCGACGGCAGGCGCGGGGAGTTTCACGAAATCGCTGGTGGCCGAAACCGGGCGACAGGCGGTCAGGCCGGCCACCAGCAGGGCGGCGACCAGCGGAAGGGCTTTGGATGCGGAGCGACGAATCATGGTGAACCTCGCTGACGATGGGGATGCGCAGGGGCGACATCAGGTGCATGCAGTTACGGGCCAGCCGTCCCGGTGGATGCAACCGCCCTGTTCAGCCGGGCCGGTTGCCATCGAATCCGCAGCGGATGGCTCTCACCCGACAATTCGCCGTTCGGCCGGTCGGGGTTACATGCAGCGTCTATTCGTCAGGTCGGGACTGTCTGCGGCCTTCGCCAGGCACGACAACGCCTGCAGGTCGGTGTCCCGGGCAGTGATGACATGGCGGTGTCGTCGGCGGTTGTGGCGGCGCGTCGACGGGTGCCGCCCGGTCGCGGCCGTGCTCCGATTCAGCGCGAATCGGGCAGCACGTGGATTTCCACGTCGTCGATGGTGACGACCTGGCCCGCGTGGATCTTGCAGGTCTTGCGCAGCTCGATCTGGCCGTCCACGGCCACGGCGCCGGTGGCCACGATGGCCTTGCCCGCGCCACCGCTATCGCACAGGCCGGTCAGCTTCAACAGCATGTTGAGCTCGACGTAGGTGCCTTCCAGTTCGAAATCGATGGTTTGCATGGTTGTCCGGGGAATCGGTGGGGCGAGAGGGTGACACGCTTTCAGGCGGAAGTGGGCACGGTATCAAATGCATCGTCGGGCAGGGCGATGAAGGCGAACCAGGGCCGGTCGTTGTCATGCGCGAACGTGGCCGCATCGTCGAGGATGCCCAGCAATGTGTCGAAATCCGCCCCGGCCGCTCGGCGCAACTCGTCGGCATGCTCGAACAACAGCACGTGACCCCAGGCCGGTATCCAGCCGAGGTCGCGCAGGCAGTCGGCCAGCGCGTCCCAGTTGTGGCCGAACGTGGGGGGAGTTGCAGTGAGATGGCCAGCCGGCGCAACAGCTCGTCCTTGTCGTGGCAGCCGGCAAGGTCGATGCGGCAGACTCCCAGCTCGTCGCGCGCGGCGGCCCGCGCCAACCGAGCCAGATCGTTGACGCCGACAAAGTAGACCCCGTCATGGGCCGGTCGGGTGAGATCCAGGTCGAAGCCTTTCGTGCTCATCGACTCGCCTCGAAACGACGGAAACTGCGGTAGTGATCGTCGGTGTAATACCAGACCGCAGGCGGCGTGCCACCGGTGATGATGCGCCGGGCACCGCGGCTGTTCGCACCGGGGGTTTCCACCGTGTATTCGTGGTAGTAGCCGCGCGGCTGCGCGGGCAGCAGGCCTTCGTAATTGCCGAATACCGCGCCATCCTGGCGATGTTCGTACGGGCCCCCGTTGGCGATCCTGGCCACCATCGCGCGTGCTTCGAGCGGCAGGAAACCCGGCACCGCGGCTGTCGTGCCCTGATCGTGAAAGACCCGGTCCTGGCCGGAGCGCGTCACCTCGGCCGCGGGCCCAGGCGTCGGCACGGGCGCATGCCGGTGCGACAGCACGACCGCGAAGGCCAGTGCGGCGATCAGGATGACGGGAAGGAGTCGGCGCATGCGGTTTCACGGGACGAAGGGCAGGGATGGAGCTTAATGCGCCCCCGTTTGTCGATAAACCGGAACAGCAAAGGCTGTCGTGTGACGCTGTTCAGCGGAGCCGATCGACCCGCGACTGCAGTGCCATCGCGGCCGCCGGGTTGCGATGCTTGGCGCTGGCGATGAAGAACACGAACACGTCGCGCGCCCGGCCATCCGCTTGCAGCGGCGCGACATGGGGCAGCGCGTCGATGTCTTTGCCGGCGGCCCAGTCGAGCGCCTGTCCGGCCCAGCGATCGAGTGCCTCGGGGGCGTAACCGGTGGGAATCTCGTCGGCGCTGCGCATCAGCCGCGCATAGCTGAAGTCGCCGCTGAGATCGGCCAGCGAGGGATAGACCGGCGAGTCGGTGAATACGGTCGGCACACCATGCGCGCGCACCAGCGCCACATAGGACGCGCACTGGAAGCCGGGGTGGCGCACTTCCAGCACGTGGCGCAGCGGCTGACCGGCCAGTTCGCGCGGCAGCGCGTCCAGAAATGCGGCCAGGTCGCCGGCGTCGAACGGTCGCGACGGCGGCAATTGCCACAGGATCGGCCCCAGCCGGTCGCCGAATTCGGCCAGTCCGCCATGCACGAAACCCGCGATGCCCTTGCCGGTCTCGGCCAGCCGCCGGCCTTCGGTGATGTAGCGCGGTGCCTTCAGCGAGAACACGAAGCCGGCCGGCGTCTCGGCCGCCCACTTCGCATAGGTTGCCGGTTTCTGCGCGCCGTAGAAGGTGCCGTTGATCTCGATCGCGCGCAACTGGCGGCTGGCATATTCCAGTTCGCGCCGCTGCACCAGGCCAGCCGGGTAGAAGTTGTTGCGCCACGGCGCATAGGTCCAGCCGCCGATGCCGATGCGGATGCGCGGGCCATCGAGCGGTGCAGGGGCGAACAGATCGTTCATGGGTGTGGTTCCGGGGAGGGATTGTCTGCGCTGGAGGAGGTGCTGCCGCGCAGGTACTCGGCGATGCCGATGCACAGCACCAGCCACGCCGCACCGCTGGCGTAACCGGCCAGCACGTCACTGAAATAATGCACCTGCAGCAGGATCCGGCTGATCCCGATCGCTCCGATCAGAGTCAGCGCGGCGGCGATCACCGCGCGATGAAAGCGCTGCGGCAGCAGACGCAGCAGCACGTAGGCGAGCATCCCGTAGAACGCCATCGCACCGAACGCGTGGCCGCTGGGGAAACTCCAGCCCGGCGCACTGACGAAGCCGTGATCGTCGAGCGGCCGCACGCGCCGGAACAGCGCCTTGAGCCCATCGTCGATCGGCATGATGCCGATCAGTGCAACTACCCAGATCGCGGCGAGCCGCCACTGCCGACGCTGCAGCAGGATCACCAGCAGCAAGCTGGCGACCGGGGCGATCCAGAGTGTGTCGCCCAGATGCGTGAGCATGGCGGCCGCGCGCAGCAGCGGCAGCGGCAACTGCGCGTGCAGGCCGTTGGCCAGAGCGATGTCGAAGCGGGGAAGTTCACCGGGCGGCCGGGCACCGACGGCAAACGCGATGAATGCGAACAGCAGCATGGCCATCAGCATGGCCAGCAGCAGCCGTCCGGCATGCTGTCGCAGCCGGAAGCTCCGGTGACCGATATTGCCGGCATCCCGACGAACATGCCACCGCCAGGCGAGGTCACCCGTCAGCACTCCCAAGGCCAGCAAAAGGCCCCCCGCGAGCAGTGCGTTTGTGGTTATCCATTCGACCATGAGGTTCATCGGGCTTCCGGGTGCACCGTGCAGGTGCCTGATGTTGCCATGGCGAGATGATCGGGGTTGCGGCCCGGTGAGTCGAGCGGAGTGGTGGTGGGCGTGACTTCCAGCGCTGGTCTGGCGCGCGGTTTGCCGCGATAGTTGGAAGATTGCCTTCAGCGGAGCCCCCGATGCCCCAGCGATTCCACTCCTCACGCCTGCCGTCGGCCAGGCTGGCCGCTTGCTGCGCCCTGTTCGTCGTCGCCACGGGCGCCTGGGCGCAGGCACCGGCGACGAAGCGGTTGCCTCCGCCGGTATCGATCCACGATATCGTGCGTCCGCTGCCGCCCGCGCAACTGCAGGATTTCGCTGCCTATGTCGACAGTGCGCGCAAGACCTTCGATGTGCCGGGCATCGCGGTGGCGATCGTCAAGGACGGCAGGGTGGTGATGGAGCAGGGCTTCGGCCTGCGCGAGATCGGCAAGCCGGACAAGGTCGACGCGCATACCCTGTTCGCGATCGCCTCCAATACCAAGGCATTCACCGCCGCCTCGCTGCAGCAACTGGCCGAGCAGGGCAAGCTGAAGATGGACGATCGGGTGATCGACCACCTGCCGTGGTTCCGCATGTCCGACCCGTACGTCACCCACGAGATGCGCATCCGCGATCTGCTGGCGCACCGCAGCGGGTTGAGCCTGGGGGCCGGCGACCTGCTGTACTGGCCGCCGACCTCGTACACCACGAAGGAAGTGGTCGAGCGGCTGCGCAACGTACCGATCAAGCATGGCTTTCGCAGCCACTACGCCTACGACAACATCCTGTTCGCGGTGGCGACGCTGGTGATCGAGCAGGCTTCGGGCCAGAGCTACGCCGACTACGTGCGCGACCACATCTTCCAGCCGGTCGGCATGGACGAATCGCGGATCGACAAGACCTACCTCAAGCCCGGCATGGACGTCGCGTTGGGCCACGCCAAGTTCGACTTCAAGGACTTGAAGACCGTACCGCCGATGGCCTGGCTCAACGACCCGGGGGCGGGCGGCATCTACGCCAGCGTGCACGACCTGGCCAAGTGGATGAACGTGCAACTGGCCGGCGGCGCACTGCCGACCCCCGGCAAGGACGGCAAGCCGCAGCGGTTGTTCTCCGCAGTGAGCCAGCAGCAGATGTGGTCGATGCTGACGCCGATCACGATCGGCAAGCCGCCGATACCGGAATTGGCGCCCTTGGTACCGAACTTCTACGGCTATGGCGAAGGCTGGTTCCTGTCCGACTACCACGGCCAGCGACTGGTCTGGCATACGGGCGGCTGGCCGGGCATGGTCTCGCGGGTGACCCTGGTGCCCGGGCTGCACCTGGGCGTGGTGGTGCTGACCAATGCCGAGTCCGGCGCCGCGTTCAATGCGGTGACCTGGCGTGTGCTGGACGCGTACCTGAACCCGGAACGCAAGACCGACTGGGTCGCGGTGTACGACAAGGCAGTGAAGCACGCCGAGGCGAACGCCGACGACAGTCAGGCCAGGCACGAGGCGGCGCGCGACAAGCACGGCAAGCCGTCGCTGCCGCTGGCGAAATATGCCGGGACTTACCGCGACCCCTGGTACGGCGATGTCGTGATCAGCGACGAGCATGGCAAGCTGCGCCTGCGCTTCAGCAAGACCGCGCAACTGATCGGCACGATGACGCCGTGGCAGCACGACAGCTTCGTGGTGCGCTGGGACGACCGCGCGCTGAATGCCGATGCGTTCGTCGATTTCAGCCTGGACATGGATGGCCATATCCGTGAAGTTCGCATGCAGCCGGTGTCACCGCTGACGGATTTCAGTTTCGATTTCCAGGACCTGCGCCTGGTGCCGGTGCCCGCCCCGAAGACGCCGGGCGAGCAGGACGACTGACCGCAACAAGGGCCCGCCCGGATGCGTCCGGTCGAGCCGCCGATGGCGCATGGGGTGCGGCGCCATGGGTGGATTCATGCTGCGCACCATCGCTGGCCGAGGGGAATGCATCATGCGCTGTCGTCGTCACGCCGTTGCGGCGTTGCTGTGTCTGGGGTTGCTGGCCGGTATCGCCCAAGCGCGAACCGGTGTCGTCGAAGCCCATGAGTTCTTTCGGGTGCAGATGGGTGCCGCGTCGGCGCAACCGACATCCGGTCGGCTGCTGCTGTTCGCGATCGATGCGAAGGTTGCCGAGGCGCAGGCGCGGAAGCAGTCCGGAGGCAAGGACAGCACGGTCGAGGAGGTGGACGCCAACCCGTTCAGGGCCACCCAGACCGCGGTGGCCGCCCGCGAGGTAAGCCGATGGGAGCCCGGACAGAGCATCGACATCGACGCCGACCGGCGGGCCTTTCCGACCGGCTATTCGCAGCTGCCGCCGGGCGACTACCTGGTGCAGGCGGTGCTCGATGTCGATCACAGCTACAACTATGGCGGCCGCGGCGCCGGCGACCTGGTCAGTGCCGTGGTGAAACTCCATCTGCCGGCGAGCAGCATGCCGACGCTGAGCCTGGTCAAGGCGTTGCCGGCGAACGATCCGTGGGCGCCGTCCGCCTCGACGCCACCCGCGGTGCGCCAGGCACTTCCCGACGCGCGGCGGCATGCGACCCTGATCGACTTCGTCAGTCCGGCATTGAGCGCGTTCTGGGGCCGCCCGATCCACATGCGCGGCTGGGTACTCGTGCCGCCGGGTTACGACGCGAAGGCGGCCACGCGTTATCCCACCGTGTATTACACGCAGGGTTTCGGAGGCAACAACGATCGGGTCATCGGCACCCTGGTCGATGTCCATGCGGCGATGGACAAACACCAGATGCCGCCGATGATCTGGGTGTTCCTGGACGAGTCGAGCCCCACCGGCACGCATGAATTCGCCGACTCGGTGAACAACGGGCCGTGGGGTCAGGCGCTGACCACCGAGCTGATTCCCGCGCTGGAGTCGCAGTACCGGATGGATGGCCAGGCGAGCGGGCGGTTCCTCAACGGCCATTCCTCCGGAGGCTGGGCCACCCTTTGGTTGCAGACGCGCTACCCGAAGATATTCGGGGGCACTTGGTCGACCTCGCCGGATCCGGGCGACTTTCATGACTTCACCGGGATCGACCTGTACGCGCCGCATGCCAATGTCTACCACCGACCGGATGGTTCGGCGTGGCCGCTGGTGCGCGATCACGGCAGGGTGCTGGGCACATTCGAGCAGTTCGCCCGGCTCGAGCGCGTCCTCGGCGGTTACGGCGGCCAGCTGGCCTCGTTCGACTGGGTGTTCTCGCCGCGTGGGCAGGACGGCCGGCCCCAGCCGATGTTCGATCGCGACAGCGGCGATGTCGATCCGGCGGTGGTGGCCTACTGGCGTGATCACTACGACATCGCTTATCGGTTGCAGCAACAGTGGCCCCGGCTGAAGCCCGATCTGGATGGCAAGATCCACCTGTATGTCGGCACCGCCGACACGTTCTATCTGGACGGCGCCGCGCACCGGTTGAAAGCCGTGCTGGACCGCCTGCATGCGAAGTCCGAGTTCCGCTTCCTGCCGGATCGCACCCACTTCGACCTGTACAAGGTGGGCGACGACCGGCGTGGATTGCTCAAGCAGATCAGCTGGGCGATGTATGCGATCGCGCGGCCGGATTCAGGTTTGAAGGCGGTGGCTGAAGCGCATTGAGTGATGCCCTCGACCGGTTGACCGACATCTCGCGAAGAGGATGGCGGTCAACCCGGTCGACGGGTCGTGCTCACTCTGGCTGCCAGGGGTCGTAGCTGCCGAAGTACCACAGATGGCCTTCCGGGTCGTGGCAGCTGTAGCCGGCTCCGCCGTAGTCCTTCTCGGCGTAGTCGTCGACGATCACGGCACCGGCGGAACGCGCCCGCTGGTAGTGCGCCTTGCAGTCGGTGACGGTGACGCAGGCACATTGGGTTTCGCGGCCACCGATCTCGTCGGGCTGTGCGATGTGCTGGCCGAACGCGTTGTCGCTGACCTCGCCGAGCATGATCATGCCGCTGCCGTACGTCAGCTGGGCGTGCTGCACGCGGCCTTGCTCGTTTTCGTGGACGGCGTGCCTTTCGAAGCCGAACGCCTTGCACAGCCAGTCGATGGCGGCGCGGGCGTCGCGGTAACGCAGACAGGGGATGATGGTGCTGCCGCTGGTTTGGGACATGGGAGTCTCCCTGGTTGACCTGGCATGAGACTAGGCAAGCACGCGCCCGTCGTCTTGTAGATTTCCGCCGATCAGTCCAGCGGCAGATGGTTCGGGTACGGTCCGCGGGCAGCCATGAACGCGCCGGGCGTGATGCCGGCGAACCGCCGGAACTCGTGCGTCAGGTGGGCCTGGTCGCAGTAGCCGCAGTCGGCGGCGACGTGACTCCAGTTCACCGTCGGCTGGCCTTGCGCTTGAGTCACCACGGCACGGAAGCGCATCAGCCGGGCGTAATGCTTGGGGCGCATGCCGACCTGGCGTTGAAACAGCAGGACGAACCGGCGTTCGGACAGTCCGGCGTCGCGCGCCAGCCACGGGATGCGGGTCACCTGCGGCAGCTCGGCGAGCGCAGCCAGTGCATGGGTCACCGCGGGCTCCAGCGCCGTCGAGCGCAGCAGCTGCCGCAGCCATCCGGCAAGTGTGCGCAGGCGCTCGTGGGCGCTGGTCGTTTCGAGCAGCTGTTGACGCAGCAAGGTGGCGCGGCGGCCAAACAGGTCGGCGAGATCGATGTCGCGACCGGTCAGCCTGGTGGCGTCCTCGCCGGTCAGTGCATGAGCGCCGCCGGGACGGAACACCACGCCCATCACGCGAATCTGTTCGGCTGTGTCGATGATCTCGCTGTGCAGGGTGGGGCCACCAAGCACGCTGCCGGACGAGCGAATGCAGCGGCGCGCGTCATCGTCGGTGTAGACCCGCGTCTCGTCCTCGTGCAGGTTGATGATCAGCTGCGCGCCGGGTTGCGGCAGCACCCGCTCGTAGTGATGAGCGGCGGCGGGCATGTCCCAGTCCCACACCTTCGCGATCAGTGCGTCGAGCGGTGGACCGGGCTGGCAGTGGTGGAATCCCATCGGCAGGCTCCGTGGATGGAAGCGATTGTATGCCCCGGCTCAGCCGCTGCCTTCGTCGTTCTCGGCCAGCGGCGGCAGGGTGCGGATCAACTGTGGCCGGATCAGCGTCAGCCGGGCGAGGCGCAGGCGCTCGAGCATCTCGAACAGCAGCTCGCTCTTCACCCCGGCGACCTCGCGCGGGCTGCCGACGTAGGCCACGCAGTTGAACGTCATCGAGCCGGCATCGAGGTTCTCCAGCAGCACGTAGGGTGCCGGCGTGGCCAGCGTCCCGGGATGCGCGCCGAGGACCTCCAGTACCAGCTCGCGCACCTTGCCGGCATGGGTATCCAGCGGCATTGGCAGCTTGATTTGGGCGCGACCCAGCGCATTGGACTGGGTCACGTTGCGCACGTTCTCGGTGATCAGTTGCGAGTTCGGCACGATCACGGTGGAGCGGTCCCACAGCTGGATCTCGGTGGCGCGCACGTTGATCCGGCGGATGTCGCCCTCGACCGTGCCCAGGCTGACCCAGTCGCCCACCTTCACCGGCCGCTCGACCAGCAGGATCAGGCCGGAGATGAAGTTCTGCACGATCGCCTGCAGGCCGAAGCCGATGCCTACGGACAGCGCGCTGACGATCCAGGTGATGCTTTTCAGGTCCACGTGCAGCGCGGCCAGGGTCAGTACCAGCACCAGCAGGCCACCGAGGTAGCCGAACAGGGTGATGATGGAATCCTGCATGCCCGGTTCCATCGTGGATTTCGGCAGCAGCTGCTCGCGCAACCAGCGCTTGAGCGTGCGCAGCACGAACCAGCCCACCAGCAGCACCAGCACGGCGGTGAAGATGCTGCCGGGATCGATCGCCAGCTGGCCGAGTTTCAGCCCGCTGAACGTGCGGCCTGCGCTGGCCAGCAGGTCGCTCGGGCCCGCGCCGAACGGCGTCAGCACGGTGGCCATCGCCAGCACCACCAGCACGACCCGGATCAATCCGGAAAACAGCGTGGCCGCCTGTTCCAGCGTGTGAGGCGCCAGCTCGAACGCGGCCTGCAGCCGCCGACCACTGCGCCCGCGCGGCAACAGCAGCGTGTTGATCAGGTCGGTCAGCAGATGAATCAGCAGATAGACGGTGACCACGATCACGCCGACCCACAGCATTTGCACGGCGACAAAGAACGCCAGCGCGATGAAGCCGGTGGCCACGCCCAGCCAGCTGATGACCACGCCCAGGGTGGCCGCTGCAGCCAGCAGGCCGATCCAGACCGGTCGCGACGGCAGTTCGCCGCCGGCGGCTGCCAGCTCCCTGCGCGCGTACCGCAGGCGCAGCAAGGCCATCCCGATCAGTCCGCTGACCACCAGCGCCATCAGGCCGCGCGTGGCGACGGTCGCCGGCAGGCTGGAGCCGATCGTGCGGCTGGTGCGCTCGAACAGGCCGAACAGCAGCGCGGCGGCGCCGAGCAGCCAGGGAAACCAGCGCAAGCGCTGGGCGGCCAGATCCGGCAGCGCCGGCAGGCGCCACGACGGCCGGCGCACCGACAGCAGGGCGCGCCCGAGCCCGTTCACGTAAGCGGCAAAGAACACCAGCCGCACCGAGGCTTCGGCCAGGGCGTTCAGATCGGGATCGAGGATGTCGTTCCAGTTCAGTCCCAAGTACACCAGCTGCGCCGCCAGTCCGGTGGTCAGCACCGAGGTCAGCGCCACGGCCGAGGCCATCGCGCTGCGGCGCAGGTGACCGTCCGGCACGTGATGCGTGGCCAGCGTCAGCAACAGCCGCTCCAGCAACCAGCGTCCACCGGCCAGCAGCAGCGCGGCGGCGATCAGGCACAACAACAACGGCTGCCGGTTCGGCGGTTGCCAGGCCTCGCTCCAGGCGTCGGACCAGCGCGTGAGCAGCCGTTTCAGGCGCGCCTTGTCGTCCGGGAAGGTACGCGCCGGATCGACCCAGAAGGTCTGGCTGAAGGGAGTGGCCGTGCGTGATGCCAGTCGTGCCTGGAACAGGTCATTGCGCAGGCCGGTGAGCTGCCCGGCGAGTTGCAGCGCGTTCTGGTCGAGCAGTTGCGCCTGCTTGATCTGCGCATCGAGTCCGGCCTGGGCCTTGTCCAGCTGCCGGCGCCGGGCGGCGACCTCCGCTGCCTCGGCGGGTGCGCCTTTCGCCGGCGGCGGGCCGAGTACCGCGAGCTGGGCCTGCAGCGCGGCCATCTGCGGTGCCAGGCTGGCGGCCAGCTGGCGTGCCTGGTCCTGCACGCTCAGGGCGGTGCTGCGCAGGTCGGCGATCGGCGCGTCGGCGCTCTTGTCCTTCAATACGGTCTTCACCGAATCGAGCTGGTGGTCCAGTTGATCCAGCGTCTGTGCCGGCGTCGCCACGGATGCCGTGGCAGCGGGCGAGGGGTTGCTGCTCTGGGCGTGCAGCAGGGGGGCGGTGCTGAAACCCAGCAGCAGGAGCAGGACGTAACGCAGCAAGATAGGCATCCGGGCATGATCGGAGCGATGTCGCAGGCGGTCAATCGCGACGAGGACTTGTGCGGGTCATGGCGAAGGCGAACGTTCAGATTGGCGGCGTGCCGGCGACGGCCTGCCGTCAGGGCTGGCGTGCCGCGCTCGCCAGCGCGGCTTCACGTCGCGCCAGACTGTCCGGCGGCCAGTAGCTGGCCCGATCGTAGTACTCGGCTACCGCAGGGATATCCGGCGACAGCTGCACCCACGGCAGCCTGGTCGAGGTGAAGATATGGATGTCCGGGGGCATCCGCGCTGGTTCCTTCAGCGTGCCCACGCGCACGAAAGCCAGCGCCTTGCCGGCGCCGGCGTAGTGGCTCCACAGCGCCACGCGGCAGCGCGGGCAGCGCGCGATCAACTGACCCTTGCCGCTGTTCGAGGGCGTGTCCACCAGTTCCGGAGCTCCCTGCAGCAGCTGCAGTCGATCGGTCTCGATCATCGCGTTCAGGGCGAACGCCGCGCCGGATTCGCGCTGGCACCAGGTGCAGTGACAGCAGTGTACGAACAGTGGTGTGCTGGTCATCCGGTAGCGGATCTCGCCGCAGGTGCAGGCGCCTTCGAAGGTCTCGCTGGTCACGGCTGGATCTCCTGTCCGGGTGGCGACACGGTGTCGCCTTGCCACCCCGCGGCGGTCGAGCTTCAATCACAATGACGGAACACGCAAGCCCGGACTCCGCATGATCTTCCGCTGGTTCGAATCCCTGATCGACGCGTTCAAGGAGCCCGTCGACGACATGCCGCCGAAGTCGGTGTGGCGCTTCTATGCGTTCTACCTGCGCCAGGTCTGGCCGGTGTTCCTGGCCGCGATCGTGGTGGGGTTCGGCGTGGCAACGGTGGAGGTCTCGCTGTTCGGTTTCATCGGCAGCATCGTCGACATGACCCGGGGCGTGGCGGGTGCGGCGTTCTTCCATCTGCACGGCCGCACGCTGCTGTGGATGGCGGGGGTGGCGCTGGTCGCGCGACCGCTGCTGAACAGCCTGCACGACCTGCTGGTGAACCAGGCGATCCTGCCCAGCCTGACCAACCGCATCCGCTGGCAGAACCACCGCTACGTGATCCGCCAGAGTCTCGGCTTCTTCCAGAACGACTATGCCGGGCGCATCGCCAACCGGATCATGCAGACCGGCGCCAGCCTGCGCGAATCGGCGGTGCAGATCGTCGATGCGATCTGGTACGTCACCATCTATACCGGCAGCGCGATCGTGTTGTTCGCGCAGGCCGACGCGTGGCTGGCGGCGCCGCTGGTGCTGTGGGTGTTCGCTTATGTCGGCCTGCTCGGATTCTTCATCCCGCGGGTCAAGCAGCGCTCGTGGAAGGCGTCGGAGGCCAGGTCGAAACTGATGGGGCGGATCGTCGACGGCTACAGCAACGTGCTCACGCTCAAGCTGTTCGCGCACACCCGGCGCGAGGAAGCCTATGTGGCCGAGGCGATGGCCGAGCAGACCGACAGGCTGCGCCGAATGACCCGGCTGACCACGGCGATGGACGCCAGCATCACCGTGCTCAACGGCTTCCTGATCGTCGGCACCTCGGCGCTGGCGCTGTGGCTGTGGAGCGAGGGCAGGGTAACCGTGGGCGCGATCGCGCTGTCGACCGGGCTGGTGATCCGCATCAACAACATGTCGGGCTGGATCATGTGGGTGGTCAACGGCATCTTCGAAAACGTGGGCACCGTGCAGGACGGCATCACCACGATCTCGCAGCCGCGTGCCGTGCAGGACCGCGAGGGCGCGATGCCGCTGGAAGTGACCAACGGCGCCGTGCGCTTCGAGCACATCCACTTCCATTACGGCAAGCAGGGCGGCGTAATGGCGGGGCTGGACCTGGCCGTGCGCGCGGGCGAGAAGATCGGCGTGGTCGGTCCGTCCGGCGCCGGCAAATCGACCCTGCTCAACGTGCTGCTGCGGCTGTACGACCTCGAGGGCGGGCGCATCCTGATCGACGGCCAGGACATCGCGCAGGTGACGCAGGAGAGCCTGCGCTCGCAGATCGGCGTGGTCACCCAGGACACCTCGCTGCTGCATCGCTCGATCCGCGACAACATCCTGTATGGCCGTCCGGAGGCCAGCGAGGCACAGATCGCCGGCGCGGTGCGCAAGGCACGGGCCGATGAGTTCATTCCCGAACTGGTCGATGGCGAAGGCCGGGTGGGCTATGACGCCCTGGTCGGCGAGCGCGGGGTGAAACTGTCGGGCGGCCAGCGCCAGCGCATCGCGATCGCCCGCGTGCTGTTGAAGGATGCGCCGATCCTGGTGCTGGACGAAGCCACCTCGGCGCTGGATTCCGAAGCCGAGGCGGCGATCCAGGACAGTCTCGACTTGCTGATGCGAGGCAAGACGGTGATCGCCATCGCGCATCGCCTGTCCACCATCGCGCGCATGGATCGGTTGGTGGTGCTGGACAAGGGCGTGATCGTGGAGAGTGGCACGCATGCCGAACTGATCGCGCAGGAAGGTTTGTATGCGCGGCTGTGGCGGCGACAGACCGGTGGCTTCGTGGCGGCGGACGACGCGGTCTGAGCGGACTGCTCTGGCGGGTACGGCATGACCCGGCTGGTACAGGCATCGGGTCAGGCCAGCCCCGGCCCATCGCGACGGTGCTCAACGTGGATGGGGTTTGCCGGCTTGGGCGCTGCTGGCACGTCGCTTGCTCGACTTCGACGCGGATCGAATGGTGCCGGTATCCCGGAAGCCGGCAGACACGTGCCAGCTCGACTCGCATGACCGTCCGGGCACCGGGGCAACCCAACGCAGGAGGCAACTTCATGGCCACGACTCGCAAGACCGCAAGCAGTGCAGACAGGGGCTCCGCCAAGCTGTTCACGCTCAAACCCAACGACCACGCCGGTATCGCCAAGGCGCTCGGCATGGCGCGCAGCGATTACGAAGTGAAATGGTGGTGGAAATACGGACAGCCGGCGATCGATCTGATCCAGGCGCAACTTGAGGTCAATACCAAGCAGATCGGGCCGGTCATCGGTCAGCTGATGCATCTCAATGGTCCGGCGATGCAGGTGACCGCGCGCTGCTTCCCCTACGGCATTCCGGTGCCGGAGTGGTATCGCGTGGAAGTGTCGATCCGCAACGCCGTAAGTCGCTGAGGCCAGCGACCGCTTGTCATTCACCGCCGGGCGGGGTTTCCCGCCCGGTGTGCCGCCTTGATGAGAGAACGCCATGGGCCCGACCGGCGATGCCGTCAACGTCATCCAGATCCATCCTACCTTGCGCTGCAACCTGCGTTGCCAGCACTGCTATTCGACCTCCGGGCCGGAGCAGAAAGGGGAACTGGCACTGGACGTGCTGGAGCGCTTCCTCGCCGATGCTGCCGGCGAGGGCTACAACGCGATCGGCCTGTCCGGTGGCGAGCCGCTGACCTGGAAGCCGCTGCCGCGGTTGCTGGCATCGGCCCGCGCGCTGGGCTTCACCACTTCGGTCACCAGCAACGGGCTGCTGCTCGATGCCCGCCGCCTGGAGCAACTGACTCCGCATCTGGCACTGCTGGCGATCAGCCTCGATGGCGTGCCGGAAAGCCACAATCGCATGCGTGGTCGCGCGCGCGCGTTCGAGCAGATGCGCGGCAAGCTGGATCTGGTGCGCACGGCCGGCGTGCCGTTCGGCTTCATCTTCACCCTGACCCTGCAGAACCTGTCCGAGCTGGACTGGGTCGCCGCTTTCGCCTGCGCCGAGGGTGCGAAGTTGCTGCAGATCCATCCGCTTGAACAAGTGGGCCGCGCCCGCGACTACCAGCTGTTGCCGCCGGACGAGCTGGAGCTGTCGTACGGTTTCCTCGAGGTGGCTCGGCTGCAGCGGCAATATGGCGACCAACTCACCCTGCAGTTCGATGTCGCCGATCGCCAGCTGGTCGCGCGCGAACCCTGTCGCGCGTTCGCCGGTCCCGCACCCGCCGCGGAGGTGGCGATCGCCAGTCCGCTGGCGTCGCTGGTCTCGCCTCTGGTGGTGCAGGAGGACGGCTGGGTGGTGCCGATCCAGCATGGCTTCGGCACCGACTACGCGATCGCCCATCTGGATCGCGGCCCGTTCCGGGTGCAGGCGGCCCGGTGGAAACGTCAGCAGCATCCGCGCTTCACCGCGCTGGCCCGACGCGTGTGGGCGGAGATCGGGGAGGCTCCCGAACACCTGCCGTTCACCAACTGGTACGCGGCGATCACCACGGCGAGCGTCCGGCGCCGGGCGGCACGGTCCGTGGGTACGCCGGTGCAATTGAGCGTGTAGAGGCGATCAGCGCGCAGCCCGTCTGACACGGCTCACAGGGGTGGTCGGAATCCGTCCCAGGGTTGGGCCTGTTCCAGTTGCGCGGCCAGGCGCAGCAGGGTGGCTTCCTCACCAAACCGCGCCACGAACTGCACGCCGTACGGCAGCTCCGCACCGCCTGCTTCGGCCGGCGCCCGGTGCAACGGCACCGACATGCTCGGCGTGCCGGTGAGGTTGGACAGCTGGGTGAACGGCACCCGCTGCAGGCTGGTGGTCACCAGCGTTTCGACCATGCCGCTTTTCAGCAGCAGGCGCCCGGCATGCAGCGCAAGCACCATCTTCGCCGCCACTTGCTGCAGCGGTGGCGTGGCCAGCTCGCCGATGCGGTTCGGCGGTTGCGCGGTGGTCGGGGTGAGGTACAGGTCGTACGTCTGATGGAAGCGTCCCAGCGCGCGGGCATAGTCGTTCCAGCGCAGCCGCTCGTCCACGTAGTCACCGGCACTCAGGGTACGCCCGAGCAGGGCCAGGATGCGCGTCTCCAGTTCGAACGCCCGCGCGCCCGCGCCGGTCAGTCGCCGCGCCCGCGCGATGCTCGCCGCGGTCTGGCCGAAATACATGCCGATGAAGCTGCGTGCCAGTGCGTGGCCGTCGATCTGCGGCTGGGCCGGTTCCACCACGTGACCGAGATCGGCCAGCAGCCGGGCCACATGCATCACCGCCTGCACGCATTCCGGATGCACCGGCGTGCCCAGCGGCGACTCGGTGCTGAAGCCGATGCGCAGCTTCCCTGGCGGACGCTGGATCTCGTCGGCATACGCACGCTCGGGCAGGCCGATCGCGAACGGCGCGCCGGCATCGGCGCCGGCGATCGCATCGAGCATGCGTGCCGAATCGCGCACGCTGCGGGTCAGCACGTGCTGGCTCGACGCGCCGTCCCAGAACTCGCCGTAGTCGGGACCGCTGGGTACGCGACCGCGCGAGGGGCGCAGCCCGAACAGGCCGCAGTAGGCGGCGGGAATGCGGATCGAGCCACCGCCATCGGAGGCACCGGCTGCGGGCACGATGCCTGCCGCCACGGCTGCCGCCGCGCCGCCGGAAGATCCTCCCGGCGTGCGTGCGAGATCCCATGGATTGCGCGTCGGCTGGTCCCACAGCTGGGGCGCGGTCTCCGCCTTCAGCGCGAATTCCGGCGTGGCGGTCTTGCCGAAGACCACCAGGCCGGCATCGAGGAATCGTTGCACGATCTCGGCGTGCTGCCGCGGCACCCAGTCACGCAACGCACGACTGCCCGAGGTACTCGGTACGCCGGCATAGTCCTGCGCGATGTCCTTGAGCAGGAACGGCACGCCGGCGAACGCTCCGCGCAGTGGTACCTGCGCCCGCTGCCGCGCGATCGCCTCCATCGGAATGCAGATCGCCGCCAGCCGTGGATTGACCTCGGCCATCCGCGCCAGCGCCGCGTCCAGCGCCTCGCCGGCCGATATCTCACCGCCGACGATCAACGCGGCCAGGCCGGTGGCGTCGTAGCTGGGGTATTCCTTGAACATGGGCAATCCGGGCGGCAAACCTGATCAGATCATTGCACGGGCGCCGGCGGCTGTTGCTCGCCGGCGCCGATCATCCGCGTCGATCATCGGATTTGAACGCCGGCCGGGGTACAGTGCGTCAACGTCGCGGATGTCTTGCGGAGGTCGCTGTGGTCACACGCTGGTTCTTGTGGATCGGGTTGACGCTTTCTTGCCTGCTGTCGGCGCCGTTCGTGTCGGCCGATGCGCCGATCGTTGCCGATCAGGCGGCGACCACCGGCAGCGTGGCGCAGATCGCGCTGGATGGCCCGATCGGCCCGGCGGCGGCCGAGTACTTCGACGATGCCTCGCATCGTGCGCAGGCAGACGGTGCACTGGCCATCGTGTTGCGGCTGGACACGCCCGGCGGGCTGTCCGATTCGATGCGGCAGATCATCAGCCGCATGCTGGCGAGCCCGATTCCGGTGCTGGTGTACGTGGCGCCGGCGGGGGCACGCGCCGCCTCGGCCGGCACCTATATCCTGTATGCGGGGCAGATCGCCGCGATGGCGCCGGCCACGCACCTGGGCGCGGCGACGCCGGTGAAGCTGGGTGGCCGCACGCCGATGCCGCCGTTGCCCAGCGCTGGCGATCATCCGGCCCGCGCCGGATCTTCCGCGTCGGACCAGCCGGACCGGGCCGACGAGGATGCCGAGTCGCACAAGGTCATGAACGACGCGATCGCCTACATCCGTTCGCTGGCGCAGTTGCGTGGGCGCAATGCGCAATGGGCCGAACAGGCGGTGCGCGGCGCGGCCACGCTGACCGCCACCGAGGCGGCGCAGCAGCACGTGATCGACTTCGTGGCGACCGACGTGGCCGACCTGCTGGCCAGGGCTGACGGTCGCACGGTGCAGGTGGGGGGTCGCAACGTCACCCTGCGGCTGAAGGGCGCCTCGGTGCGCGATTATCCGCCGGGCGCCCGCACGCGTTTCCTGGCGATCATCACCAACCCCACGATCGCCTATCTTCTCCTTCTTGGTGGCATCTTCGGCCTGCTGCTGGAAGCCTTGCACCCCGGCGCGATGCTGCCGGGCATCGTGGGTGCGATCTGCCTGCTGGTCGGCCTGTATGCGCTGCAGCTGTTGCCGGTGAACTACGCCGGGCTGGCCTTGATGGCGCTGGGCGTCGGTATGCTGGTGGGCGAGGCGGTCCAGCCCACGGTGGGCGCGCTGGGCGTGGGCGGGGTGGTTTCCTTCGTGACGGGATCGATCATGTTGATGAACACCGGGGTACCCGGTTATGCGGTCAATCTCGGTGTCATCGCCGGCATCGCCGTGTGTGCGGCGGCACTGCTGGGTCTGATCGTGTGGCTGGTGTTTCGTTCGCGCCGGGCGCGCCAGTTCACTGGCGACGCGGCAATGCTGACGGATACCGGTGCGCTGCTGGAACCGGTATCCGCCGATGGCGAGAGCTGGATGATGCTGCACGGGGAGCACTGGCGGGTCCGCAGCGCTGCCGCACTTCCCGCCGGCGCGAAGGTGCGCGTCGTGCGGCGACAGGGGCTGTTACTGTGGGTTGAGCCCGTGTGAGTCACCGCACGATGAAGTCAGGCGTGGTGCAGTGCCGGGACAACTTGCGATTCACTGGAGATGATCATGTTCGGATTCCTGGGTGTAGTGGTAATACTCGTGGTGATGCTGCTGTTCTCGGCAATCAAGATCCTGCCGGAGTACGAGCGCGGCGTGGTGCTGACGCTTGGCCGCTACACCGGCACCAAGGGGCCTGGCCTGGTGCTGCTGATCCCGATGGTGCAGCGGATGATGCGGGTCGACCTGCGCATTACCGTGATGGACGTGCCGCCGCAGGACGTGATCTCGCGCGACAACGTGTCGGTGCGGGTCAACGCGGTGGTGTATTTCCGCGTGGTGGAACCGGACAAATCCGTATTGCAGGTGGCCGACTTCTACCAGGCCACCAGCCAGTTGGCGCAGACCCGGTTGCGCTCGGTGCTGGGCCAGCACGAGCTGGACGAGATCCTGTCGCAGCGCGAGTCGATCAACCGCACCCTGCAGACCATCCTCGATGAAGCGACCGACCCCTGGGGCATCAAGGTGGCCAACGTCGAGATCAAGGACGTCGACCTCAATGACACCATGGTCCGCGCCATCGCCCGCCAGGCCGAGGCTGAGCGCGAGCGCCGCGCCAAGGTGATCCATGCCGAGGGCGAGATGCAGGCCGCCGAAAAACTGCGCGACGCCGCCGCGATGCTGTCGCAGCAGCCGCAGGCCTTGCAGCTGCGTTACCTGCAGACGCTGGCCGACATGTCCAACAACGGCAAGTCCTCGACCATCGTGTTCCCGTTGCCGCTGGACCTGATCCGGCCGCTGATGGAGGCGTTTCCGTCGAAATCGGAGTCGGCCTCTAAAGGCTGAGCTGGCGCAACGGCGATGATGCGCTGGATCCCACTACCCACGAGCTACTCGCATGGATGAACTACGTTTGCCCGGAAGCCTGGTCTGCGTGGGCATAGGCATGACCCTGGGCTCGCATCTGGGCCCGCTGGCGCGCAGCTACATCGAGCAGGCCGAGGTGGTGTTTGTCGGGGTTTCCGACGGTGTGGTGGAGTTGTGGCTGCAGCGCATGCACAAGGACGTGCGCAGCCTGCAGCCCTACTACCGCGAGGGCAAGTCGCGGATGCAGACGTATCGGCAGATGGTCGAGGCGATCCTCACCGAAGTGCGTGCGGGCAGGAAGGTGTGCGGGGTGTTCTACGGACACCCCGGCGTATTCGCCTGGGCGCCGCACAAGTCGATTGCGGTGGCGCGCAGCGAGGGTTACGCCGCGCACATGGAGCCGGGCATCTCCGCCGAGGACTGCCTGTATGCGGACCTGGGCATCGACCCGGGCACCTGTGGCTGCCAGCATTACGAAGCCAGCCAGCTGCTGTTCTACCAGCGCCGGATCGACCCCACCGCCTATCTGGTGCTGTGGCAGGTGGGCCTGGTCGGCGACCAGTCACTGGCGCGCTTCTCCACCGGCCCAGCTTACAAGCAGGTGCTGGTCGACGTGCTGGCGCGCGACTACCCGCTCGACCACGAGGTGATCATCTATCGCACGCCGACCCTGCCGATCCAGCAGGCACGGATCGAGCGAGTGGCGCTCGGCGATCTGCCGCAGGCGCAGATCGACATGGCCGACACGGTGGTGCTGCCGCCTGCGCGGCCGCTGCAGGTCGATCACGAGATCCGGGCGCGGTTGTCCGCGCTGGATCGGGCTGCGGTCGACATGATCTGAAGGCTTTGGGGAGTCGTCGGGAGGCTGACCACGATCGGGTCAGCTGTCATCACCCATGAAAGATCGTGTGTCGTGGGGAAGGCGGTTCGTTGTGTGCACCGTCGGACCGATGGTGTATTTTCAGTCCGAAGGGCGGGCGAAGGTTTGAAGCGAGCAATGGAAGCGAGGCGGCGGGGGCTTGGCGCGCGAGGAGATGGCTATCCAAAACCCGGCATCGCGGCCCTCGACCATCCGGATATCCCAGGGGTGACCAATGTTCGACGTTATCGATTTTCTTGAAAGTGTCGGTCAGGACGCGCAGTGGCGTCACGCTGACACGGAGGCGCTGGCAGTCGCCTTGACTCAGGCGCAGATTGATCCGGAGTTGCAGGTGGCAATCCTTGCCAGGGATGAACGGGGGTTGCAGGAGTTGTTGGGACAGGACCCTTTCTGCTGTCTGATCAGTCCTGCCAAACCTGATGATGAAGAGGATGAGGAACAGGATGAGTGTGACGGCAGCTGTAAGGACGGTGAGGACAACGACAGAGACAAGGGCAGGGATAGTGATTAAAGACCAGACGTCACGACTTGTCCTTTCCGCGCATGTGATTACTGGCTAGCCCATGAACCCGGCGCGCAGGTGCAGGTCGGTGTTGCCTCGCTGCGCGTTTCTGTTTTTATTTGTCGCCGGCGTCGTTGCTGCGGCTGCGCCTGTATCCAACGATCCTGCACAGCTGATAAAACGAGCTGAAGACGTCGAGCCCTCCAGTCACGCCGAGTTCAACGAGCTCATGCGTCGACTCGACAAGGTCGCGACGAGGCTCTCGCCGCAACAGAAGCTGCATTTGCGCTATCTCCACGCGCGGCAGATCGCCTTTGCGGGCAACTTCGACGCAGCCCTGCCGTTGTTGACAGCGATCGCTGATCAAACGACGGATCCTGTTCTGGCATTTCGCGCCGACGCCAACGTGATCGACCTGTTGGTGGCCGAATCCCGCTATGAGGAGGCTTTTGCAAGGTTGGATCCATTGCTGGGCCAATTGCCGAAAATGAAGGAAAACGACGTTCGCATCCAGGGTCTCACTGCCACGGCGCAGTTGTACAACGAGGCCGGCCAATACGATGTGTCCATTCGCTATGCCGATCAAATGATCAAGGAAAGCGCTAACGCCAAAAGTGCATGCAGGGGCTGGTTCTTGAAGTCCACCGCGCTGTTTGGAAGTGGCAGCGAACGCTTGCCGGCCGATCAACTTCACGATGGCACGGAAGCATGCAAAAAGGCAGGCGATACGCTGTTTTCTCTCAGTTTCCAGTATTTGCTGGCCAGTTTCGACATGCGACAGGGCCGGCCCGAGTCGGCCATCCACTTGCTGCTGGCGAACTACCTCAAGGTTCTGCGAGCAGGCTTTCCGCCGCAGATTTCGGAGTTCGAGGCTACGCTGGCCAAGGCTTACTGGATGGCGGGCGATCTCGTCTCGGCAACGAAATTCGCCAAAAGCGCGCTGGCCACCAATATCAGCAGGCCATATTCGGAGTCGACGGCCATCGCTTATCAGGTGCTTTACCAAGCCGACAAAAAGACCGGTGACGGCAATGGTGCCTTGGCGAACCTCGAAGAATACGTCGTCGCCGAAGGGGGCTATCAGAGTCGCCTCAGCGCGAAGGTGCTTGCCTATCAGATCGTCAAGCAGAAGGTGTTGGAAAAGAAGCTGCAGATCGAAGGGCTGGACAAGAAGAACAGGATTCTCACGCTGCAGGGAGAGCTGGATCGCAAGGCGGCGGAAACCAGTCGGCTGTATATCCTGCTGCTGCTACTGGTACTGGCGTCGATCGCCTTGTGGAGCTACCGGATCAAACGTTCGCAATTGCGTTTCATGAAACTGGCACGACGGGACGGCCTCACCGGCATCTTCAACCGGCAGCACTTCGTCAGCTCGGCCGAGCAGCAGCTTCGCTATTGCAGCAAGTCGGGGCGCGAGGCCTCCCTGGTGCTGATCGACCTGGATCACTTCAAGGAGGTCAACGACTCGTATGGCCACGATGTCGGCGATCACGTGCTCAAACGCGCCGTGGCCACCTGCAAGGCACACCTTCACTCCACCGATGTGTTCGGTCGCCTCGGTGGCGAGGAATTCGGCATGCTTCTGCCCGAATGCGATCTGGATCAGGTGATGGGACGGGTTGAACAGATGCGTGCGGCAATCGCCGCGGTTTCCGTCGGCAAGGATGATTCCGACGTCTCCATTTCGGCCAGTTTCGGTGTCAGCACCGTGACGCGCTCGGGGTACGATCTGCGGCGGTTGATGAAGGATGCCGACGATGCGCTGTATCGGGCCAAGCGCGAGGGTCGCAACCGGGTCTACCTGTCCGATGGCCTGCCGGTTCAGCCGAACCTCGTTTGAGGCCTTGCGTGCAACGCATGTTTCAACCGGGCCCGTTTCCCCTGTTCATGGCGCTGGTCATCGCGGCGGCCGTGCCACGGTGATCCATGCCGATGGTGGGATGCAGTCTGCCAGCCCCACGACGGCAAGTCCCCGGCCATCGCGGTTCCGCTGCCATCAGACCCGATCCGGCCGCTGATGGAGGCGTTTCCCTCGAAGTCATGGGGCGCCATCCCGCCGGGCTGGAGTCTTTGCGGGCAATCGCGATAAGGTCGCGCTTCCCCTGACGACACGAGCCATTGCATGGACGACACCCGTTTACCCGGAAGCCTGGTCTGCGTGGGCATAGGCATGACCTTGGGCTCGCACCTGGGCCCGCTGGCGCGCAGCTACATCGAGCAGGCGGACGTGGTGTTTGCCGGGGTCTCCGATGGGATCGTGGAGCTGTGGCTGGGGAAGATGCATGCCGACGTGCGCAGCCTGCAGCCGTACTACCACGAGGGCACGTCGCGCATGCAGACCTATCGGCAGATGGTCGACGCGATCCTGACCGAGGTGCGCGCGGGCAAGAAGGTTTGCGGGGTGTTCTACGGCCACCCCGGCGTGTTCGCCTGGGCGCCGCACAGGTCGATCGCGGTCGCCCGCAGTGAGGGTTACGCCGCGCACATGGAGCCGGGCATCTCCGCCGAGGACTGCCTGTACGCGGACCTCGGCATCGACCCGGGCACCTGTGGCTGCCAGCATTACGAAGCCAGCCAGTTGCTGTTTTATCAGCGCCGGATCGACCCCACCGCCTACCTGGTGCTGTGGCAGGTGGGACTGGTCGGCGACCAGTCATTGGCGCGCTTCTCCACCGGCCCGGCTTACAAGCAGGTGCTGGTCGACGTGCTGGCACGCGACTACCCGCTCGACCACGAGGTGATCATCTATCGCACGCCGACCCTGCCGATCCAGCCGGCGCGGATCGAGCGGGTGGCGCTCGGCGATCTGCCGCAGGCGGACATCGAGATCGCCGACACCGTAGTGATTCCGCCGTCACGGCCGCTGCAGGTCGACTCCGAGATCCGGGCACGGCTGAAGGCGCTGGATCTGGCGATGGCTGAGGATGCCTGATTCCGATGGATGCGCTCAATGTGAAATCGTTTTCATGCGAAACCGATCGGTTGTTCCTGCGACCGCTGGCGGAAGGTGACGAGGCGTTGTTCCATGCGCTTTACACTGATCCAGAGATCATGCACTTCATCGGCACGCCTTTAACCACGGCGGAGGCGGCGAGTCGTTTCCGCAAGATTGTCCGCCGACAAAGCGAGCCGGTACTCGACGAGCGCTTCCTGGCAATACTGGAAAAACACACGCATCGCCCCCTGGGTATTTGTGGAACTGCCCGGCACGATCCAGTGACCATGCGACTTGAAATCGGTCTGGTGCTCTTGCCCGAAGGGCGCAGGTTGGGTATTGCAAGGGAGGCGCTTACAGCACTGGTGGATCGTGCTTTTGACCAGCTGCTGGTGGATGAGGTGCATGCATGCATTGCTGCCGGCAATACCCTGGCGCGAAACCTGCTATCTCGCGTGGGCTTCGGTCTGGATGCTGCTGATGGAAGACGGGAGCAGGATTCGACAGTGTGTCACTGGTCAGTGCGCCGATCATCTTGGCGGGCAGATCACACAGCCAATTGAATTGCTTCGCGAGACGGTGTGGAGCAGTGGCCTGTAGGGGCAGTGTCGATTCGGACACCAAGCGCCTCATCAGCCGGTCCATTGACTGCGGTGAAGGCGGCAAGCCGTTCCCGGGAAATCGTTCGCCGACAAGACGGGACGGTCATCGAGGGCGGCTACCTGGTGATTATGGGAGGAAGTAGACCGATCCCTCTGGGTATTTGTGGTAGAGGGCATTATGATCAGGCGATCATGCGGGTCGAGGCGGGCATGGTTTCGATGCCTGAAGGGTGTGGACGGGGCTTTTGCGGGGAGGAGGAGATTGCTGCGTTAGCGAAGCGTACTCTTGGGATCCCGCGGATCAATGAGGTCTGTGTGCGATTCTTTATCGAGAACGCGGCGGCGGTGGCGTTGGTGTCCAGCGTGGCCTTCAGACCGGCAGCCGCAAGGGGCAGGGGCAGCGTGACAATGTGCAACTGGTCAGTATCACCGATCAATTTAGTGCGGTACCAAATAGCCAGTAACCAGGGGAAAACTTATGCTAGATGTGATCGATTTTCTTGAAAGGATGGGGCAGGACGCGCAGTTGCGTCACGCGGCGTTGATCGATGTGGAGTTGGCATCCGCGCAAGCACAACTGGATCCGGAGATCAGGGCCGCGATCCTTGCCGGGGATCAGTCGCTTCTTGAGACCTTGCTGGGGAGCAGCAATGTCTTCTGTGGGTTGTTGCCCGGCAAACAGGATGAGGATGAAGAGGATGACGATAGCGAGGAGACCCCTTCGCGCGAGGACTCCGAAATTTCCCTGCATGATCCACTTCGCCGTCTGGCATCGGTAGGCTAGTTGATGTTTCGCTGTGGCGATCTGTGCAGGGCATTCCTATATCGGTGTGTCCTGCCATCGTTTTTGCTGGCGACTGTGACTTTCGCACAGTCGCCTTCGGTTGACCGCGCAGAACAATTGCTGAAACAGGCGCAGGCGGTGGAAACGTCGGACTTCACCAGGTTCTCGGCGATCCTCCAACAACTGAACAGCGGTTCGATCGCCCTGTCCACCGAGCAGCAGTTGCGGCTGCGCTATCTCAACGCGTTTCAACTGGCCTACAAAGGCGACAACAAGGATGCGGTGCTGCTGCTCGATAGTGTGATCGACCACAGTTCAGACCCTACGTTACGGCTCCGCGCACTTTCCACGGAAGTCAATGTCCTCACGTTGTCTTTTCGCTACGAGGAGGCTTTTTCCAAACTCAATCAGTTGTTGGATCTTCTTCCCGGGGTGACCGAGAAACCTCCGCGATTGCAGGCCTTGGGTGTGGCCTCCATGTTGTACACCGAAGCTGGACAGTACGATCTTGCCGCGAACTATGCTGCTCAGATGCTCAATGAAGATTCGACCCCGGGTGATATCTGTAGAGCGAACTATGTAAGGTTTTTGGCGCTTCACAAAAGCGGAAGGTTTTCGACGATTGATCCGGAAGTCCATCAAGCAGTGAGCGTCTGTGTCAGTGCCAAGGAACTTCTATTTGCAAATTTGATTCGTTCATTCATAGCGGATTACGAAATCCGCCATGGACAATTCGAAGAGGCGATCAAGCTGTTGCAGGCCAATGTCGGTTCGGTGCGCAAGACGCACTATCCAAGGCTGATCTCCGAGTTCAATGAGGTGCTTGCGCAGGCCTACTGGGAATCCGGCGATGCTGCCAGGGCTCAGCAAGCTGCGCTCGACGCAGTGGGCAGTGCCATCAAGAATGAGTACACCGAGCCGCTGACTCTGGCTTACAAATTGCTGTACCAAATAGAAAAGCAGCAAGGCAAATTCGCGGCAGCGCTCGGTTACCACGAAAAATACATGGAAGCCGACAAGGGCTATCTGAACGCAGTGAGCGCAAAGGCGCTGGCCTACCAGACCGTCAAACAGCAGGTGCTGGCGAAGAAGCTGCAGGTCGCCGCGCTGAACAAGGAAAACAGGATCCTGCAGCTGCAGCAGGCGCTCAGCAAGAAGGATGTGGAAGCGAGTCGGCTGTGGATCATCCTGCTGCTGTCGGTGCTGGCGTTCATCGCGTTCCTGACCTACCGGATCAAGCGTTCCCAGCTGAAGTTCATGCGGCTGGCCCGCCGCGACGGCTTGACCGGGATTCACAACCGGCAGCATTTCGTCGCCGAGGCCGAGCGGCAGTTGCAATACTGCAGGAAGTCCGCGCGCAACGCCTGCCTGGTGCTGATCGACCTGGATCATTTCAAGGTGGTCAACGACACCTTCGGCCATTCGACCGGCGATCGTGTACTCAAGCGTGCGGTGGAGGCCTGCCAGGCGCATCTGCGCTCTACCGACATCTTCGGCCGTCTGGGTGGGGAGGAGTTCGGCATCCTGCTGCCTGAATGCTCGCTGGAACAGGTGGTCGGACGGGTCGAACAGCTGCGTCTGGCGATTGCTTCCGTGGCCGAGCAGGACGCGCTCGATGTCTCGGTGTCCGGCAGCTTCGGCGTCTCGGCGACGGAGCAATCCGGCTACGATCTGCGCGACTTGCTCATCCATGCCGACGACGCGCTGTATCAGGCCAAGAATACCGGGCGCAATCGTGCCGTCGTATTCGACGCCTCGAAAGGCGATTCCCACGAGGAGATGCGAAAGTCGCGCTCCGGTGCACCCGTGGTCGATATTGCGGACGAGGTCTGATTCCGCCCCTGAGTACCGTGGCGTAGCGCTTTGCCGGTACCGCGGACAGGAGGGCGCGCGGACCTGGTGCCGGCCAATCGCCGAGTACGGCGTTTCCTGCGGTCGAATGCCGGTTGAGCCGGCTGGCGAACCCGCTCGAGACAGCGCGTCCATCGCGGCGTCCCCTTGAGGGGTTGCGCCACCCGTGGTGCATGCGCAGCGCGCAAACAGCCGGCAACGCGCTCCCGGGATACCGGGTCGTGGACAGCAGCGGACGGGCGCGTTAGAAAGGACGCTTGTTCGCCAATGCAGGAGCTGTCCGATGCGCGTCACGATGTTCGTTTCCCTGGTGGCCTTGAGTTCGCTCGCGGGCCCGCTGCTGGCGGCCCAACCAGCTCAGGCGCCGGATCCCGCGACAAGCGAAGCGGTCGAGTTGGCACCGCAGATCAATTCCACCGATTTCGCCCGCTTCGACAAGACGCTCAGTTCCGACGCGTTTGGCGGGCGCAAGCCGGGCACCGTCGGTGCCCAGCGCACCACCGATTTCCTGGTGGCGGAGTTCAAGCGCATGGGACTGCAGCCGGGCAACCATGGGTCGTTTTTCCAGACCGTGCCCGCTGACGGTACCCTGCTGCTGAATACCGGTGTCGTGCTGGATATCGCCACGCACGGCAAGCACGCGAGCTTCGCCTACCGTACCGACATGATGGCGCAGACGCTGCAGGCGAAGGCGCAGGTCGATCTGAAGAACTCGCCGATCGTGTTCCTCGGTTACGGCGTGGACGCGCCGAACTGGCACTGGAACGACTACCGGGGCGTCGATGTGAAAGGCAAGACGGTGATCGTGCTGGTCAACGATCCGGGTTTCGCCACGTCCGATCTCAAACTCTTCAACGGCCGCGCGATGACCTACTACGGCCGCTGGACCTACAAGTACGCCGAGGCCGCGCTGCAGGGTGCCGCGGCCTGTTTCATCGTGCACACCAGCGACGCGGCTGCGGGCTATCCGTTCAGCGTGCTGCAGAACAGCGGCAGCGGTCCGCAGCTGAGCCTGCCGCCCAGTGTCGATCCCGCGCCGCGCCTGCCGGTGGCCGGCTGGCTCACCCACAGCGCGGCGATCCGGCTGTTTGCCGATGCCGGCCTGGACTTCGATGCACTCGCGGCCAGCGCGGCGAAACCCGGCTTCAAGCCGGTACCGTTGCAGGCCACCGCCTCGATCAGCCTGCGCAACAAGATCAGCCACTTCGAGTCGAGGAACGTGCTGGCGATGGTGCCGGGCAGCGACAAGCCAGACGAAGTGGTGGTGTACACCGCGCACTGGGATCACCTGGGCACGGATCCCTCCCGGAAGGGGCACAAGGTCTATGGTGGCGCGATCGACAACGGCACCGGCCTGAGCATGCTGCTCGAACTGGCCGACACCTTTGCCCACCAGCGCACGCCGCCGGAGCGCAGCGTGCTGTTCTTCATGCCCACGCTGGAGGAGTCGGGCCTGCTCGGCTCGCAATACTACGCGGCGCGGCCGGTGTTCCCGCTGCGCAAGACGGTGGCCGACATCGCGGTGGATGCGCTGCCGATCATCGGCCGCGCCCACGACATGACCGTGATCGGCAAGGGCCAGTCACAACTGGAAGACATGCTGGCCGATGTGCTGAAGACGCAGGGGCGGGTGATCTCGCCGGAGACCACGCCGGAGAACGGTTTCTATTTCCGCTCCGATCACTTCAACTTCGCCCGGGCCGGAGTGCCGGCGATGCTGGCCAGCTCAGGCCTGGACCTGTTCGTCGGCGGCAAGGCGGCGGGCCAGAAAGCCGCCGACGACTACACCGCGCATCGGTATCACACGCCGAACGACGTGTTCAATCCGGACTGGGATTACTCAGGCATCCTCGAGGATACCCAGGCGCTGTACGACCTGGGCGACTACCTCAGCCACGCCGGCGTCTGGCCGCAATGGTATGCCGACAGCCCGTTCCGGGCCAAACGGGAAAAGATGATGGCGCCGCCGGTCAAGCCGGCAACGAGGTAGGCGCCGGCGAGAACGGGAACCTCGAGCAGCGGCTGTTCCGAGGTTCCCGCATGGCCTGGCGTCAGGGCTTCGCCGGCGTATCCAGCCTGTCGAAGTGGGTGATCGCGTTGAGCACCAGCGGGTAGCTGCCGATGGTTTCGCCGCGCCACATCGGGTTGCTGGCGAAAAGCAGCACGTGACCCTTGCCGTAGCGGGCGTCGACCACGGCGGCCCGTTCGGCCATCTCGCTGCCGCCATCGAGCAGGCCGGCAATCAGCAACTTGTCGGCCTTGGCAAAGCGCAGGATCACCCGCGGCCGCTGGTCGGCCGGAATCACCCACGGGTTGTGGCGCATCTGCTCGGCGTTCAGCGGCAGTGCCTGCCACGGCTTCACGTCCGGCAATGCCGGCGGCGCGACCGAGGCACGTCCCTCGGGCAGGTCGGTGTCGTGCGGGCCGCCGCGTCCGGTCGGACGCTGGAAGTCCTTCGCGGTCGGCAGCCCCTTGTCGCCGGTGACCAGATTGGACACGGTGAACGACTGCCCGGCGGCACTGTAGATGGCGAGGTCGTCATCGGTGTAGCTGGCGGCGATCGGACTGTGGCGATCGACGAATTTCGTCTGCAGCACGCTGCCGACGACCTTGAGCTTGCTGGTCGGAGTGACGAACACGCCCGGGGCCAGGCCTTCGTCGATGGCGAACTTCGCACTGTCCTCGGCGGTGATCAGCAGGCCGCCGTCGTGCACGAACCGCTTGAGGTTGGCCACGCCACTTTCGCCCAGACCGGGGCGGATGTCGTCGGTGCTGTCGATGCGGCCGAGGTTGGGGGTGAGCCTGCTGGTCTGCCAAGGCATCGGATTGCCCCACATCGGCAGGCCATCGACGATCTGCTGCGAGCTGGCGCCGCCGATCGGTCCGAACAGGATCACGTCGTACTTCCCGCGCAGGTTGCCGATCTTCGCCACGTCCTGGGTGCTGATGTAATCGTATTTGACGTGCAGGTTGTCCAGCGCCATCCGCCACCAGCCCTCGGTCTGGGTGTCCAGCCAGGTGTGCATCAGCGCGATGCGCGGCAGCCTTGTGTTGGGAAGGTCGATCGCGGCCAGCCCCGACGGCACCGCAACGGCACCAGTGACCGGGCTCATCGGCGCCTTCAGGATGCTGTCGTCGGTGACCCGCACCACCTTGACGTCGAACAGGTCGCCCATCGACCACGCGGTATCGTCGTAGGGATGTTGCTGCGGGTCCTTTGGCGACCAGTACTGGCGATCGAGCAGGGTGTCGGCGATGCGCGAATACGGTTGATCCATGCGAACGATATAGCTGCCGGCGGCGAACGTGCGCGAGCGGGGCTGGCCGGACTTTTCATCCTTCTTGTTGTCGTCGGACTTCTGCGCGGGCAGGCTCACCGTGATCGCTGCCGTGCTGCGGCTGATCTCGACATGCTGGCGCTGCATGATGCGCAGCAACTGGGCCTGCGATCCGGGGCGCTTGTCATCGGCCGGCAAGACGTAGGCGGCCGGGCCCGCGTCCTGCGGCTTTTCGATCGAGCGCTTGCTCTTCAGGTAGAAGTTCTTCAGGAACAGCTGGCTGTTGCTGGAGAAATAATCCAGCGCGGTGAGCAGGCCGGTCTGCTCGTAGTTGTTGTTGTCGCGTTGCGACCAGGTCACCACCGGCAACGGCGGGTTCGGCTTGTACCAGGTGCGCTGGTACTCGCTGGGGTCGAGCATGCGCTTGACCGTGTCGGCGCCGCCGTTGCCGAAGGTTTCGTAGAGCCGGCTGATGCCGTTGTGCATGGCGGCGATGAACATCAGGTAGCCCGGGCTCCAGGTGTCGAAGTCGCCATGGGTGAACACGCCCGGCATGCCGAACTTGGTCATCTGCTGCACGTTGTTCCAGCCCAGCTGCTGCCACTCACCGGTGAGGATCGGGTCGATCCAGGCGTTATAGGGGCCGTCGCCAACGGTGTTGTCGTAGAAGAACGGCACCGACTCGTGCAGGTCGTGCAGCACCTGCGCATGCCAGCCGATATAGGTGTCGGCCACGTTGCGGGTGAGGTTCAGCGTCATCGCCATCGCGTCACGGTTGTTGTCGTGCGCGACGTAGTGGCCCCAGTACAGCAGCGGCGGGTATTCCTGCCCGGGATGGGCCAGGTGCCAGTTGTACAGGTCGACCATGCGGTCGCGACCGTCGACCTCGACCACCGGGGTGATCAGGGTGATCACATGCGAGCGGATGTGCTTGATGTACGGCGCGTCATCCACCGCCAGGCGGTAGGCCAGCTCCATCAGCGCGGTGGGCGCGCCGGTCTCGACCGAGTGGATGGTGCCGGTGATGTAGTAGACCGGGGTGGACTGGGCGATCAGCTGGTCGGCGGTGGCGTCGTCCATGTGGATGCTGCGCGGGTCGGCCAGCTTGGCCAGCCGCGCCTTGTTCGCATCGAGGTCGGCCAGCAGGCTCTCGTCGGCGATCGCCACCGCGATCATCTCGCGGCCTTCCTCGGTCTTGCCGATGGTGAATACCTTGACCCGCGGACTGGCAGCGGCCAGCGCGCGGAAGTAGCGGTAGACGTCGGCCGAGTAGGGCAGGTAGTTCGGTGCGCCCGCGACATGGCCGAGCACCTTTTCCGGCGTCGGCACGCTGGCCGAGGCGGGCAGGTAGTCGGTCAAGGGCGAATTGAACGACGGGTCGGTGGTGTCCTTGAGGATCTGTGCGGTATAGGTCTGGTCGATCGGCTGGGCCGGATCGCGCGCGTAGGTGATCGAGCCATTCGGTTCGGTAGCCGCGACAGCGCAGAAGCTGCCCAGCGCGAGCAGGGCAGTCAGTGAAAGCCGACGATACACATGCATGGCAATGATTCCCCTGAGATGGCATGGCAACGGATCGTCGCACTTTGCCAGAACGCGTGCGATGGCGCGTAGGCCATCCGTTGGGTAGCGGAAAGATCCCGGGGCAGGATCAGCCCATGTCTCATTGCAACCCCGGGGGGCTGCACGAAGTGCCGCCACCCCTGTGCGTTGGAGTGGCGGCGCACTTGGCAAGGGTGCTCAGTGAGCGGGGGCGGTGCCCGCGCTGGCACCCCCGGCGGTGACGCCGGGGCCGATGTTGGCACCGAGGAACTGCACGATCTGCATGTACAGCTCGGTCAGGTTGCCCTCGTCGTAGAAGCCATGCATCTCGTTCGGCTTGTCAATCCAGACATGCGGTATATGCCGATTGTTCAGCGCCACGTGCAGGTTGCTGCCCTGGATCGGCGGCACGCGCGTGTCCTTGCCGCCGACCACGAGCATGACGTGGGCCTTGAGCCGGTCGAGCTGGTCGATCGGCGAGCGCTGGGCCAGCACGTGCATGTCCTCGCCGAGTACCTGTTTCAGATAGCTCTCGCCATAGCTCGATTGCGGGATGTCGCCGCGCCTGTACATCAGTGCCAGATCGTAGACACCGACATAGCCGATGGCGCACTTGTACAGGTCCGGTTCCTTCACCGCGCCTTCGAGCGCCGCGTAGCCGCCGTAGCTGCCGCCGAAAATGCAGATGCGTTGCGGATCGGCGATGCCCTGGGCGATCGCCCAGCGGGTGGCATCGGTGACATCGTCCTGCATCTTGCCGCCCCACTCGCCCCAGCCGGCGTGCATGAAGTCGTAACCGCGGCCGCCGGAGCCGCGATAATTGACCTGCAACACCGCGTAGCCGCGGGTGGCCATGGCCTGCACGTAGGGGTCGAAATCCCAGTCGTCCTGGATGCCGTAGGGACCGCCGTGGACGAAGACCACCATCGGCAGGTGTCTGGCAGTCTCTTCGCCCGGCGGATAACTCACATAACCCTGCAGCTTCAGGCCGTCGCGTGCGGTAAACTCGAACGGTTGCTTCGACGCCATCTGTTCCGGATCGATCCACGACGCACGCGACAGCAGCAGGGTGAGTTTGTGCGTCGAGCGATCGTACAGATAGAACGTGCCCGGGTCGGCATCCGCCTGCACCTGCACCACGCTGAGCCGACCATCGCGGGTGCCGGAGGTGAATCGCACGCTCTCGCCCGGGAACTGCTTCATCAGCGCGATCAGCGCCTTGGTGTCTGCCTGATGGCCTTCGAACAGCCCGACACCCGGGCGCCCATCCAGGAAGCCCACGCCGATGAAGTCGTCCTCGGCCATGCCCTGCACGAGCGAAGCCGGTGCTACGACGGGGTTGCTCCAGACCACCTTCCATGCACCGGTAGTCGGGTTCAACTCGCACATGCCGAGGCCGCTTCCGGGCAAGCAGTTGAAATACACCACGCTGTCGTCGCGGCTGAATGCCCAAGGAAACGAGCGCTCATCGCTGCGCTTCTGCATCAACTGCCAGCCCCCTCCACCGATCGGATACTGATAGACCTTTGCGCTGCCGTCATTTGCCCAGGCATAGGCGAAGCGGATTCGGCCCTGATGATCGGCGACGAACGTCACACCACGCATAGGTGCCGCGACGATCTTGCTCTTCATGCCATCGCGCACGTCCATGCGATAGGCGACCGGCATGTCCCGTTCGAATCCGGAAGCATTCCAGGAGCTGATCGCCACCAGGATGTGGTGTGGATCGTCGGGAATGGATGCAATTAATTCGGCCGTGCCACGTTCCGGCGACACGCGCTGGATGTGCGAAGCAGCGTTGCTCGTGCCACCTGCGCGGTAGCCATACAACAACTTGGCATCGGTGCCGTCGGCATTGACGGCAAACAGCTCGCCGGTGGCCAAGGGCGAATCGTAGCCGCCAAGGCGGACGCCCACCGCATAAACGACGCGGGTGGGCGAGACCCACTGAAAGTCGATGACATCATCCTCTCCAAGCGGGCGCACCAGACTGCCCTTCTTGTCCGAAAGGCGAATCAGCGCGAGTACCGTCTGCCCCTTCACCACGGCGGTGGCGGCCAGGTACTTGCCATCCGGGGAAATCTTCACGTCCTTGTATTGATCATGGCGTGCCAGGTCCGCGAACGACACCGGCTGCGCATGCAGCACGGCACCGGCAAGCACAAGCAACCCGGCAACGATCCAGCGTCGCATCCCCGTCATCACATTCCCCTGTCCTGATTGTGCGGCCGCGCATCATGCGCAGCCGCGTCCCGGTTTACTCTATCGCAGCCCGAGACATTTGCGAGTGGGCTGGATGTTTTTTCGATCGGGTTGGCGAGTGTTCCGGCGGCTCGTGGGGAGGTCGGGTCTTCCCACGTGGGGTGATTGTCGGGTTTTCGCAAATTCATGCGATCGCACCGCAAACATCGAGCAGGGGAACAGCACGAATGGTGGGGTCAGGCAGGCCGCTTCGGCAGCGGCGACGATGGGGGCGGAGCAGTTGGCGCACGTCCCGGACGGAATGAAGAGGGCGGCGCAAGCGCCGCCCTCTTCATCTGGAGCAGATAACGTCCAGGATCACTTGTTCAGCAGCGTGGTCAGCCGGTCGAGCTGCGTGCGGTAACCATCGAGTACCCTGGCGGTGATCACCGCATAGCGGCTGGCCTCGTCCCAGCGTCGTGCCTCGATCGCCTCGCGCACGCCGGGTACGGTCTTGACGCCATAACCGGTGAGCATGCCCGGGGCATAGATCATGTGCTTGAACCAGGGCCGGCCGGGCAGGCCCTCGGGGTCGGTCAGGGCCTGTTCCATGCGGCCCATCAGCTGGTTCAACTGGTGCTGCTGCGGGGCGGGCAGATTGAAGCCTGCGGCGGCGCGTTTGGCGTAGGCGACCTGGAACGCCTGCGCACTCTGTCCGAGCTGTTTCGCTGCTCGATCCAGCGGGGCCAGGTCGATCGCAGGAACATCGGAATCGCGCGCCGGTGGCGCCAGCGGTCGGGTCGGATCGGCATCGAGCGAGAACGCGTGCAGGTCCAGCAACCGGTGCTGCTGTGTGGTGTTCTTGCGCGTGCTGTCGACCAGCTTGTGCAGCTCAGCCACATAACGGTCGAGCGTGCTGCTGAAGTCGCCGAACCGCATCGGCAGCACGCTGGCGTCGGCGCTGCGCAGCACGATGTGGCCTGCGACCCGGGATAGCGCCACGCCGTACTCGAACGTGGGATCGCCGAAGCGCACGTAGTGGTCGAACGAATCGTAGCGCGAGTGATAGATGCCGCCGTCGTCGTCCTCGCCGCCGAAACCGAGGTTCAGCGAGGCGATGCCGAGGTGTTCCAGGAAGGCGCTGTAGTCCGAGCCCGAGCCCAGCGCGCCGATCGGCACGTCGCCGCCGGCCTCGGCCAGTTTGGCGATGGCCTTGGCCTCGGGCTTGGCGTCCTGGCGGGCTCCGTCCACCAGCATGTGCGCACGCAGGCGTTCGCGCACGCTCACCCGGGTTTCCGGGTCGGTCACGTCGTCGGCGACCTGATTGACCAGGTGCTGCAGCGAATGGCTGCCCTCGGCCTCGAGAAAGCCGCGACCGTTGGTGTCCGAATTGACGTACAGCACGGCCTTGGCCTGCAGCTCCTTCGCATGGGTCTCGGCCCATTCGGTCGAGCCGAGCAGGCCCGGCTCCTCGCCGTCCCAGCTGGCATAGACCAGGGTGCGCTGCGGCCGCCAGCCCTGCTTGAGCAGGCCGCCGATCGCCTTGGCCTCGGCCAGCAGCGCCACGTTGCCGGCGAGCGGATCCCAGGCACCGAACATCCAGCCGTCGTGATGGTTGCCACGCACGATCCATTGATCCGGTGCGGTCGAGCCCTTGAGCTTCGCGATCACGTCGTAGATGGGTTTCCGGTCCCAGTTCGACAGCACGGTCAGATGCACCTTCGCCGCGCTCGGGCCGACGTGATAGGTGAGCGGCAGTGCGCCGCGCCAGCCTGCGGGGGCGACCGGCCCGGTCAGGGCCTCAAGCAACGGCGTGGCATCGGCGTAGGAGATCGGCAGTACCGGAATCTTCAGGATTGTTTTCGCATCCTTCAGCGCCAGTCGTTTCGCGCCGGCGGTGGAGCCGATGCCGGGCGTCAGCGGATCGCCCGGGTATTGCTGCATGTCGGCTACGGAGCCACGTTGCACCCCCTCGGCCGGACGCCAGCCTCCCTTCGGATAGACGTCGCCCTGGGCGTAACCGTCATCGTGCGGGTCGGAATAGATCAGGCAACCCACCGCGCCATGTTCCTGCGCCAGCTTCGGTTTCAGCCCGCGCCAGCCGCCACCGTAGCGGGTGATGACGATCTTGCCGCGCACGTCGATGCCACGCCGGGCCAGTGCCTTGTAGTCATCCGGCATGCCGTAGTTGGCATAGACCAGTTCGGCGGTGACGTCGCCGTCGCCGCCGTAAACGTTGTACGGCGGCAAGCTGTCCTTGCGGATATCCGAGGTGGCGTCGCTAGCCACCGCCGGCTCTCTCAGCGTGGCGGTGTAAGGCTTGGCGCCAAGCAGTTCCAGCGCCACCTTCTTTGGCGTGGGATAGAGCACGCTGAAGGTCTCGATATGCGCGTCCCAGCCCCATTCGCGGAACTTCGCCAGCATGAACTCGGCGTTGGCCTTGTCGTGCGGCGAGCCGACCTGGTTCGGTGCGGACGACATCTGCTTGAGCCATGCGCGCTGGTCGGCCGGATCGAGCCCGGCATCGAAGCGTTGTTCCAGGCTTTGCTCGGCCGCTGCATTGGCGCTGTTGAAGCCCAGCATGGTGCCAGCGTCGTGGGTGCCAGGGTCGGCAGCCACGGCCGAGCCAAAAGTGGCCAGCAGACAGGCCACTGCCAGCAACGGCCGTATCTTCATTCTTGTCATCGGTTCATATCCCCTCTGGGTTGTGTCATGTCGATTTGCCATGCCTGCCGGGACCAACCACCGGTCGCCACCCCCGGGTTGCGCGAAAAGGCAAGGGCTGGTGTCGGTCAATGCCTCAGCCATCGGCATCCCCGTTCAGAGCGTCATGCAATCGGATACGCGGCCCTGGAATTTCCCGGGAAAGGTCACCGGACTCACACAGGAACGTCACAAGCTCTGTGTGCTCTTTTCGGTCTTTTCGGTCGGGGCGGGGTCGTCGGGTGAAGCGGCAGCGCCATTGGCCGGAACGGTGATCTCCTGCTGGAACAGTAGCTGGGCATCCTGATCGCTGTAGGTGAGCCGGTATTTGCCCGGGCGCAGGTAGAGAGTGCTGACCGGCATGATGAAACCATTGCTCACCTTTTCGCTGGTTACGGCATCCAGGGGCACCGGGTCGAGCGCCATGCGGTCGGCAGGAATGGCGTCGGGGCCCTCGTCGGCATAGCGAGCCTCGACGAGGCAGGGAAAGGTGTGGTTGCAGCGCTGACCACTGACGAAGTACGGCTTGCGCAGTCCGCCAAGACTGAGCCAGGTCGGCCGCTCCCGGTGGTAATGCTGCGGCGGGAAGAACACGCTGACGTCATAGCCATCGCGCAATACCCACGGCTTCCCGGCCTTGTTCACGAACACGATCGGCACCGCAGGCTGCAGCTTCTGCATGACCGCGGTGTAGTCGGGATAATCGTCGTTGGCGGATTGATGCGGGAACAGCACGGTCTGCTCGACCGTGAGTGGATCGATGCCGCTGAGCTTGTGCAGGTGCTCGGCCATCGACGAGCCGCCGAGGTAAATGCCCGACTCCTGGATGTGGGCGTAGCCGGCATCCACCACCAGACGGGCGGAAGGGTCCTTCTGGAACACCTGGCGGTAGATGTTGCGCGCCTGCTCGGCTTCGCGGGCATTGCCGGTGGCATTGGAGAGGGCCTCGTAGGCGATCACCTTGAAGCCGAGCTTCAGCGCGGTGCGCACCATTTCGGCGCAGATCGGCTCCTCGGTGTAGAAACCGCTGTCCTTGATCGGATAGCCACGCGATGCCAGCTTGGTATCTGTCTGGTAGAGCGTTTCGGCGGCAAAGTAGTTGAATCCTTCCGCACGGAGCTTGCTCAGCAGTTGCACCGTCAGGGTGCGCGTGAGTGGCACATTGTGAGCTTCGTTGAAGAAGACGGCCTGGTAGTTCCTGGCCAGTTCGGGAATGACTTCCAGCGCCGGCCGGGCGGTGTAATCGGGGTCGGACAGCGGCGAGGGATGGTCGCCCGGCTGAGGGAGCTGCCTGATCGAGAAGCTGGACGAGGCATCGGGATAGTCGCCGATGAAGGTCTGGTACCAGCTCACGTACTGGCCAAAGATCAGGCGGAAGGCAGGATCCTTGTCGCCGGCAAAGGCGTAGCGCATGACCTGGTATTGCGCCAGCAGACCCCTGTGCTTGTCGGCATCGTGCATGATCGCTTCGGACTTGCGCGCAGCCTCGACCTGCCGGGCTTGCCACTGGGCGGCTGTTTGCGCCTGCGCGGCAGCGGCAACGCCGGCAAGCAGGGTGCAGCCGAGCGTGATCCATCTGCGGAACGTCGGCATGGAACTGTCGAGTGAACTTGGCCGGTCGGTTTGCATGTCTGTATTACCCATGGTCTGGAACGTTGCCATATCGACAAGATAGCAGCGACGAGGCGGCTTGCCCGTGCCAACTGGCATAGAGCGGCGAAGAAGATTCCGTAGCACACTCCCGCAACTGAACCCCACAAGCGGAGTACATCATGCGTCCGACCATGCTTGCCCTCTTGATCACCCTCGCGCTGCCGGCGGTTGCACAGGCCGGGGTTGCGAAGCCACATGCCGGCGCGGTCACTGCCACCGTGCGCAAGGCCATCGACGATCCGGCCCGTGCGACCGACAAGGCGGACGATGGCCGACGCAAGATTGCCCAGGTCATGATGTTCGCCGGGGTCAAACCAGGCCAGAAGGTGCTGGAGCTGGTGCCGGGCAGCGGTTACTGGACGCGTGTGTTCAGCGCCATCGTGGGTCCGAAGGGGCATGTCTACACGGTCTGGCCGGACGAGATGGGGAAATATTCCACCAAGAGCCTGGCCACCTGGCACACGCTGGTCGCCACGCCGCACTACGCCAATGTCAGCCTGTTGGTACAGCCGGCGGCGAAGTTGAGCGTGCCGATGCCGGTCGATCTAGTGTTCACGTCGCAGAATTATCACGACTACCACGACCCGTTCATGGGTCCGGTGGACATGGCGAAGTTCGACAAGCAGGTCTACGACGCACTGAAGCCCGGCGGCCTGTTCGTGGTAATCGACCATGTGGCCCCGACCGGTTCCGGCCTCGCCGATACCGACACGCTGCATCGCATCGATCCGGCCGTGGTCAGGCATGAGGTGGAGTCCGCGGGATTCGTCTTCGACGGCGAAAGCACTGCCCTGCGAAATCCGCAGGATCCGCACACGGTCAAGGTGTTCGACAAGTCGATACGCGGTCACACCGACCAGTTCATCTACCGCTTCCGCAAGCCGCTGAAATAATCCGTCCGGCCATGGCTGCGCTTGAGCTGGAACGGTGATTGGCGGCACCATCAGGCATCGCGATGATGCGGTTGCCGGGTGCTTGATGAAAATCGTGGGAACAACATCGTGAGTCCTGCCGATCCCGGCGCGCCGGAGACTGCGGCCGTCGATCCGGCGCCGGTGCCTCCGCCCGAGCCGGACGCGGCCGATTGCTGCGGCGAGGGCTGCGCGCGCTGCGTCCATGATGTCTACGAAGAGGCGCTCGAACGTTACAAGGCCGCACTGGCGGCATGGCGAGCACGCCACCCCGAATCGTGAGCCTTGCCGCACTTCCGAGGAAGCAGCATGTGGACTGCCATTACCCGCGAAGTCAGCCCCGCGCTCGCGGGCTGCGAGCTGTCGTACATCCCGCGGGAGGCGATCGATGTCGTGCTGGCCGACGCGCAGCACCGCGATTACCGGCGTGCGCTGGAAATACTCGGTTGTCGCGTGCTGGTTCTGCCGGCCGAGGCTGGGTTGCCCGATTCAGTGTTCGTCGAGGATGTGGCGATCGTGCTGGACGAGGTGGCGATCGTCACCCGACCCGGCGCAGCGTCCCGACGCGATGAGGTAGCCAGCGTTGCGGCGGAGTTGCGCCGCCACCGACCCGTGCTGGCGATCGAGGCGCCCGGCACCATTGACGGCGGCGATGTGCTGCGGCTCGGTCGCACGCTGTACGTGGGCCAGTCGGCGCGCAGCAACGCCGCGGGCATCGCGCAACTGCGCGACTTGCTGGCCGGCTTCGGCTATGCCGTGCAGGGCGTGCCGACCTGCGGTTGCCTGCACCTGAAATCCGCCGCGACCCAGCTGGACGACGACACGCTGCTGCTGCAACCGGCGTGGGTCGAGCGTGAACGCTTCACCGATTTTCGCGTGATCGAAGTCGATCCCGCCGAACCGCACGCGGCGAACGTAGTGCGCGTAGACGATGCGTTGCTGATGCCGGCGAGCTTCCCGCGCACCCGGCAACGATTGATCGACGCCGGCTACCATGTCGCTGCGGTCGATGTCAGCGAACTGCAGAAGGCCGAAGGCGCGGTGACCTGCTGCAGCCTGGTGTTCCGGACCGACGAGTGAGTGCGGCGATGCGTATCCGTTACCGCCTCGGTCGGCCACAGGATGCGTGCGCCATCGGTGTGCTGGCGCGCCGGGTGACGCGACGCTGGATCCTGCCAGACCAGCCCGACAGTGCGGCACCGCTACTGCTCGCCGGCATGAAGGCCCGGGTGATTCGCAAGAAGATTATGGCCGGCCAGCGCTTTCATCTTGCATGGCTGGAAGGCGACCGTCTGGTCGGCGTGGCAGCGATGCGCGACGATTCCCACCTGTTCCAGTTCTTCGTGAGCACCCGGCTGCAGCGGCGGGGCATCGCGCGCCAGCTGTGGCAGCGCGTGATGCGCGATGCCGTTCGTCGCGCGGGTACGCGTCACTTCACCCTGAAGTCTTCGGCGATGGCCGAACCGGTCTACCGGCGTTTCGGCTTCGTGCCGAGCGGGCCACTCACCGTTTCCGATACCGGTTTGATCACCCGCCCGATGCATCTGGATCTGCCATCCGGCAGGTGATGCAACGCGCGGGATCTGTCTGCGAGCCGATGACTTCCGCCCCGGTTGCATGACGCGCCAACCGCATGATCTTGCGGTGGTAACTACGAATTTTTGTCATACCGCTGCAAGCAGTGGTCGCATATAACTGCGGTGGGGGAATTCTTACCAACGCGTAGGGATATAGCGATGTCAATCAAAAAAATGATAGCCCGCAGCCTCGTGCTTGCGGGGCTGGTAGTGTGTTTGCCGACGCTGGCCGGGCCAGCGGTATTGCCTGATCATCAGGAATTCGACGCCGCCTTGCAGGTACCGTTTCAAGCGGCCGCCGCGCGCTCTTTCATCATGCACTTCGAATACCCCGGCGCCGCCGTGGGTACGCCGGTGGCATGGCAGATCGTGCTGCTGGATCGCAGCGGCACTGCGCTGAGGGAATGGAACGGCAGCACTACCCTGCATGCACGGAAGGCGCAGGCCAGCGTCAGCTGGGATGGCCTGGACAGCCGGCACCACGCGCTGCAGGCTGGCTATTACACGGTACGCATGCGGGCGATCGCGCTCGACGAGGACAATGCGCGGCGGATCGGCACCGGTATCGCGACCCATGCGCTCAAGCTGGCCGAACGTCTGGCGCCGACCCGGATCGAGGAGCAGCGTTACGACATCCAGGTGGGCCAGCTGACCCCCGCGTCCATGCCCACGTTCAACGCCCTGCCGCGGCAGGGCGCGGGCGGGGCACACGCACTGTCCCTGTCGGTCGTCGCCAGCGGGCTGCCTTACACGATCTATTACGGCAACCTGCACAGCCAGACCAACCACAGCGATGGCGGCGGCGAACTAAGCACCTGCACCGGCGCACAGGCACCGCAAAGCAGTCCCTACGGGCCCGCCGACGCGTACCTGTACGCGATGAACCGCGGCCTGGACATCCTGATGACGTCCGAGCACAACCACATGTTCGACGGTTCCACCGGCACCAACCTGTCGGCTGACCCGGCCACGGCGAAGAACCTGTTCGCTTCGGGCCTGGCGGCGGCGAACTCGTTCCACGCCGCACACCCGAATTTTCTGCCGATCTACGGCCAGGAGTGGGGCGTGATCAGCAACGGCGGGCACCTGAACATCATGAATGCCGATGGCCTGATCGAGTGGGAGAAGAACAGTGCCGGCCAGCTGATCGGCGACTACGAGATCGCCAAGGGCGACTATGCCTCGCTGTACACGCTGATGAAGAACAAGGGCTGGGTCGGCCAGTTCAACCACCCGGCCTCGAGCGGCCAGTTCACCGTCAACGGCACCAACTTCGGCTATACCGCGGACGGTGATCAGGTGATGGTGCTGGCCGAGGTGCTCAACAGTTCGGCGTTTTCCAGCAACACGACCGAGACCGAGACCAGCCGATCCAGTTACGAGACGGCCTTCAACACCATTCTGGAACGCGGCTATCACGTCGCACCCAGTTCGGATCAGGACAATCACTGCGCAAACTGGGGCGCCAGCTTCACCAACCGCACCGGCGTGCTGCTCCCGAGCGGAACCGCGCTGAGCCTGACCAGTTTCGTGGATGCTCTGCGTGCCCGTCGCGTGTTCGCCACCGAAGACAAGAACGCGCAGATCGTGCTGACCGCGAACGGCCATGTGATGGGCGAGCGATTCACCAACAGCGGCCCGCTGACGCTCACCGCCAACTATGCCAGCGCCAACGGGCAGACCGCGCAGCGCGTGCAACTGTTCGAAGGGGTGCCCGGCAGCAATGGCACGGTGAGCAGCCTGTCGGAAACCGCGACCACCACGGTCACGCCCGGCCTGGGCGATCATTTCTACTACGCCAAGATCACCGAGGCCAACGGCCTGCGGTTGTGGTCGGCACCGGTATGGGTGACCGAAAGCGCCGGCGGCGGGGATACCTCGCCGCCGACGGTCAGTGCGAGCGAGAGCGGTGGCAGCGGCACGATCACATTCGCTGCCAGTGCCACGGACAACGTCGGGGTCACCCGGGTGGAGTTCTACGTCGATGGTGCGTTGAAGGCCACGGACACCAGCTCGCCGTATGCCGCCAGTCTGGATTCGACCACGCTGGCCGACGGCAGCCATACGCTGGTCGCGAAGGCCTATGACGCGGCCGGCAATGTGGGCAGTAGCAGTTCGGTCGGCTTCAGCGTGTCCAACGTCGTCGGCGACACCACGCCGCCGACGGTCAGTGCGAGCGAGAGCGGCAGCAGCGGCACGATCTCGTTCGCTGCCAGTGCCATGGACAACGTCGGGGTCACCCGGGTGGAGTTCTACGTTGATGGCGCGCTGAAGGCCACGGACACCAGTTCGCCGTATGCCGCCAGTCTGGATTCGACCACGCTGGCCGACGGCAGCCACACGCTGGTCGCGAAGGCCTATGACGCGGCCGGGAATGTCGGCAGCAGCAGTTCGGTCGGCTTCAGCGTATCCAACGATGGTGGCAGTTCGGTCGAACTGATCGGCAACGGCGGCTTCGAGAGCGGCACGGCCAACTGGACGCAGACCAGCGGCGTGATCACCAGCTCCAGCAGCGAGTCAGCCCACGCCGGCAGCTGGAAGGCATGGCTGGATGGCTACGGCAGCACGCATACCGACTACGTGCGGCAGCAGATCAGCATCCCGGCCGGCGTGTCCGATGCGAGCCTGGACTTCTTCATGCATATCGACACCGCCGAGTCCGGCAGCACCGCCTACGACACCCTGCAGGTCCAGGTGATCACCTCCACCGGCAAGTACGTCACCCTGGCCACGTTCTCCAACAAGGACGCAGCCGGCGGTTACCAGGAACACACTATCAGCCTGAATGCCTACAAGGGGCAGACCCTGCAGATCAATTTCTACGGGGTGGAAGACAGCACCCAGCAGACCTCGTTCGTGATCGACGACGTCAGCGTCAAGGCGCTTTGAACCTGCTGACAGGAGGCGTCCCGGCGCCTCCTGTCACACGCTGGGCGGATTCCACCGAGCGCGCGGCACGGCCGGGCTACACTGTGTCGATCACTTGTCGACACTCCAGGAAAATGCCCGTGACCGATGCCATGTACGCCAGCTCCATCCCCGTGTTCAAGCAGATGCTGGGCGGCCTCGCCGCGATCCTGGCCAAGGCGGAATCGCATGCCGCCGAAAAGAACATCGAAGTGACCGCGCTGACCCAGGCACGACTGTTCCCCGACATGTTTCCCATGCGTCGGCAGGTGCAGATCGCCTGCGATTTTGCGCGCGGCGTGTCGGCGCGGCTGGCCGGGGCCGAGGTACCCAGGTACGAGGACCAGGAACAGAGCTTCGCCGAACTGCGCGACCTGATCGAGCGCACGCTGGGCTTCATCGACGGCTTGGACCCCGCGCAGTTCGAAGCGGCCGCCGGGCGCGAGATCGTGACGCGGCCGGGTACGCCGAAGGAGCGTCGCTTCGACGGCCAGACGTACCTGCTGAGCTATGGCCTGCCGCAATTCTTCTTCCACGTCACCACGGCTTACGCGCTGCTGCGCCACAACGGTGTCGAGATCGGCAAGCGCGATTACATGGGTCAGTATTGAGTGACCTGACGCCGCCGCGGCGTCTTTCGCTGGTGCCGGACGGACCCGGCATCGCCACACTGGCCTGCACGCGCGGGAACTCACCCGGGTCAGGCGTCCTCGTCGGGCGGGAAGTTCTTGCGCATGTCCTGGTGGCAGCGTGCGAGCAGGGAAGGCGGGTAGCTGTCCGGCCAGCCTTCGTCAAAATCCAGTTCGCCGGAAATCAGCTCATGCTCGCCCAGCACCTGCGCCATGGCCAGCAGATTGGCGCTCAGAAGCGCCTTGCCAAGCGGTGTGGACACCGGCTGCCTGCCGGCGTTCTGGCGTTCGGTCAGCGCGTCGATGACGGCCGGCGGCAACTCCCAGTAGTGAGCGGCCTGCACTGACAACCGTGCGGCGAGTCTGGCGCAACCGGCGAGAAACGCGGACGAGACCGTCTCGGGAGGGGACGGCATCAACTGGTCCAACAGGCGCACCACCGCGCCGGTACCGGTCTGGCAGATGATGCCGGCCAGATAAGCCTCGAAGGTATCGCTTCCCCCACCGTTCTTGGCGAACCAGGCACAGGCGTGGGAACAGCGCTCGGCGTGATCCCACAGCCGTTCGCCCGTGGCAGTGCGCCCCGGGGTGATCCCGCTGGCTTGCAGAATGGGCTTCATCACATGCTGGGTCAGCACCCGGTGCAGACCCTCCTGGCCCATCAGGATGACGGCCTGCTGCAGGCTGGTGATGGGTTGCGCGGAACGGTAATACACGCTGCTGGTGGCGCGCATGACTTCGCCCACCATCAGTGGATCCCGGCCGACCAGCCTGGCGACCTGGCCGCCCGAGGACTTGTCGCTCTTGAGCATGCGCAACAGCTGCGGCAACACCGCGGGCAGGCGCGGCAGGCTGCGCATGTCGAAGCGTGTGCTGAGCGGTTCCAGGCGATTGAGCGTGGCCAGCTCGGCGCCGGACAGTTGATGGACCTCGCTGTCCGGCAAGCCGAACACGAACCGATGGAAGCGATCCTCGATCTCGTCCGGCATGGCGGCCGGGCAGGCTGCCGGGGCATTCCCGGGCTGGCTGGTTGTCGCGGCGACCCGGGCACGCACAGGCGTGGCTGCATTTGGTCTCACCCAGGTCGCAGCGACCCCGTAATTGCCGAAGAGGCGCCGCCAGATGCTCCTCATAGACTTTCCTTCATTACCAGGGCGCTGGCTCCGCTTGTGCTGCTCTGGGTATCGGCCGCTGCCCTGCAAAATTTAGCGGCAGCAGGTCGGGCGGCCCTCGACACCCTGCGGCATGCCGTGTCGCGGTTCCGCGCCGGGCAAACCGCAGCGCTGCGATTTCCCCTTGTTCCGCAGGGGAACCGTTACTGGTTCTTCTTTTTTTCCTGCTTGGCGGCCTTCTTCTCCTTCATGGTCTTGGCCGGCTTTTTCTTCTCGCTCTTCTTTGAATCCATGCCCTTGCTCATGCTGCTCTCCCGGATAGTGGATCGGTGTGGGTTGCGGTTTTTCAGCCACGGGACACGTGGCGTGCGGCGCGCAAGAGGAGTTTACGCCGCAAGCGAGGCGCCGGGCGGTGGATTCCGGCGAGTGACGGTCAGATGCGTTCGCCCGGGGCCAGATAGCGCCATTGTCCGGGGGGCAGTTTCGCCAGCGGGATGCGCCCCACGCGCAGGCGCTTCATCGCCAGCACCTCGAGTCCGACCGCCTGGCACATCGGCTCGATCTGGGTGGGTTGCAGGCCCTTGAAGGCGAAGCGCAGGCGTTGCTCGCTCTGCCAGCTGACCTTGATCGGCGGCATGGCGTAATTGTTGAAGCGCAGGCCGTGATTGAGCAGGGCCAGCCCGTTCGGGATCAACTCGCCGCTGATGTCGACCTCGAACTCCTGCTCGACCCGCTCGATGTCTTCGCTGAGCTTGCGGGTGACGCGCCAGTCCTGGGTGAAGATCAGCAGGCCGCTGGCCTGGGTCGGCAGTGCGAGCGGCGAGATCAGCCGTTGCAGATGGCGTTTCAGCGGGCGCACGCCGGAGGCGTCATCGGCCGAACGGGTGGCCGGAGTGACCAGGGCACTGGCCGGATTCGGGCCGTTGCCGGCGTCGTAGCCCGCCGGTTTGTGCAACACCAGGGTGGCCGGCTCGGTGGGAATCAGCCGGGCTCCGGGATCGAGCTCGACGGTCTGCGTGTCGACCATGAACTGCGGTTCTTCCACCACCTGTCCGTCGACCCGCACCCAGCCGCCCTCGATGTATTGCTCGGCCTCGCGACGCGAGCACCGGGTCAGTGCGACGACGCGTTTGGCGAGGCGGACGGATTCGGTCATCGGGATGCCAGGTTGAGAGATAGTGGCCATTGTATGCGCCACGGCGGCGTCACATCGGCTGGCAATCACGGCAAGCGCCCCCAGATCGGGGCTTCCGCCATGCGAGGCCGCGAGATGATCCCGTTTTCCATTCTTGACCTGGCGCCCGTCACCGAAGGCAGCGACGCGGCACAGGCTTTTCGCCATACGCTGGATCTGGCCCGACTGGCCGAACAGCTGGGCTACCAGCGCTACTGGCTGGCCGAGCACCACAACATGCCGGGGATCGCCAGCGCGGCCACGGCGGTGCTGATCGGGCACGTGGCCGGCGGCACCTCGCGCATCCGCGTCGGCGCCGGCGGCATCATGCTGCCGAACCACGCGCCGCTGCAGGTGGCCGAGGCGTTCGGCACGCTGGCTTCGCTGTATCCGGGCCGGATCGACCTGGGTCTGGGGCGCGCGCCCGGCACCGACCAGCCCACCGCGAAAGCTCTGCGCCGCTATTTCGACAGTGCCGATGCATTTCCGCAGGACGTGAGGGAGCTGCTCGGCTATTTCGAGCCGGCGATACCGGGCCAGCCGGTGCGCGCCGTGCCCGGCGCCGGTATCGAGGTGCCGGTATGGCTGCTGGGATCGAGCCTGTTCAGCGCCACTTTGTCGGCGCGGCTGGGCCTGCCGTTTGCGTTCGCTTCGCACTTTGCCCCGGACGCGATGGACGAGGCGCTGGCGCTGTATCGCCGCGATTTTCGTCCCTCGGCGCGCCTGCGGCAGCCCTACGCGATGCTCGGCATCAACGTAGTGGCGGCGGATACCGATGCCCAGGCACGCCGGCTGTTCACCACCCAGCAGCAGAGCTTCGTCAACCTGCGTCGCGGTCGGCCCGGACTGATCCCACCGCCGATCGACGATATCGAGGCATTCTGGACGCCGGTCGAGAAGGCTGGTCTGGAGCGGGCGCTGGCCTGCGCCGTGGTCGGCGATGCGGAAACCGTGCAGGACGGTATCGAGGCGTTCATCGCGCGGCACCAACCGGACGAGCTGATGCTCACCGCGAACATCTTCGAACACGCGGCACGGCGGCATTCGTTCGAGATGGCTGCAGCCGTCCGCGAGCGCCTGGGCACGTCGAGCTTGCACGCGAGCTGAGCGGCAAAGCCGGAAAACGGCCGGACCGGGGTGCCGATCGGCCATAATGGGAGTTATTCCACGACGCAGAACCCTCCACACGCATGAAGACACCCAAGGGCCTGCAGGACCTGATCGACGAAGGCGTGATCGATCAGGTGCTGCGTCCGCTGAAGAGCGGCAAGGAAGCTGCGGTCTACGTCGTCCGCTCGGGCGAGGACATTCGTTGCGCCAAGGTCTACAAGGACATGGCGCAGCGCAGTTTCCAGGCGCGCGTGCAGTACCAGGAAGGACGCAAGGTACGCGGCAGCCGGCAGGCGCGCGCGATGGGCAAGGCGACCAAGTTCGGCCGCAAGGAGGCCGAGGCCGCCTGGAAGAACGCCGAAGTCGACGCGCTGTACCAGCTCACGGCGGCCGGCGTGCGCGTGCCCAAACCGTACGGTTACTTCAGCGGCGTGCTGGTGATGGAACTGGTTACCGACGCGGACGGCTATTCCGCACCGCGGCTGGGCGAGGTCGAGCTGTCAGCCGATACCGCACGCGAGTACCACCGCTTCCTGATGCAGCAGGTGGCCAGGATGTTGTGCGTGGGGCTGATCCACGGCGACCTGTCCGAATACAACGTGCTGGTGGGGCCGGACGGCCCGGTGATCATCGACCTGCCGCAGGCGGTCAGCGCCTCGGGCAACAACAATGCGCGCACGATGCTGCGGCGTGACGTGGGCAATATCACCATCAGCCTGTCGCGCTTCGCGCCGGAACTGCTCGATACGCACTACGGCGAGGAGATGTGGGCGCTGTACGAGCTGGGCGAGCTGCACCCGGACACCGAACTGAGCGGCCATTTCGAATTCGACGAACGCGTCGCCGATGTCGACAGCGTGATGCAGTCGATCATCGACGCGCGCGAGGAGGCGATCATTCGCCAGCAGGGGCGGGACGAGGCGGCGCAGGCGGACTGAAAGGATGCTCCAGCCCGGTCGATGCGGCCGGGTTCAGGGCGCGCTGGCGTCCAGCAGTTCCACGTCGAACACCAGCGAGGCGTTCGGCGGGATGTCGCCACCGGCACCTTCGGCGCCGTAACCCAGCGATGCGGGAATCAGCAAGGTGCGCTTGCCGCCGACATGCATGCCGGCGACGCCCTGGTCCCAGCCATCGATCACGTTGCCGGCGCCCAGGACGAACGAGAACGGCTCGCCATGATCGCGCGAGCTGTCGAACTTGGTGCCGTGCTTGTCCTTCGCGCTGTCGTCGTACAGCCAGCCGGTGTAGTGCACGGTGACCTTCATGCCGGCTTTCGCCTCGGCACCGGTGCCGACCGTGGTGTCGATCATGCTCAGCTTGTCGACCTGTCCGCTGGCGTGCGCCGGTGGCGTGGCGGTGCAGGCGGCGAGGGCAAGCAGGGCCAGCAGGGATAGCAACCAACGCATGGGATGACTCCGGGAAATGGATGAACAGGGATGGCAGGTCGATGCGGTCGGCCGGGCGGGCCCGCGGTCAGCTCACCGTCTCGGCCGGCGCCATGCGGATCTGCGGATCGACCGCCACCGCATCGGCATCGTTCATGACCTGCAGCTGGCCGTCCTGGATCAGGCATTGCAGGCGCATGCCACGCTGCAGCAGGGCGACCAGTTCGGCGACGGTGGCGGGAGCGATGTCGATCACGGTGAGGTTCCTGCTGCGGGCCAGCGAGGCACCGACCTTGTTCCACCAGATCTCGGCCACGTTGCCGCCGTAGTTGATCACCACCACCTGGCGCGAGCGACCGCAGGCTTTGCGGATGCGCGTCTCGTCGGGCTGGCCCAGCTCGATCCACAACTCGATCTCGTCGGTATACGCCTTGCGCCACAGCGCCGGCTCGTCCTCATCGCTGATGCCCTTGCCGAACTCCAGCCGGTCGTCCGCATAAAAGGCAAACGCCAACAGCCGCACCATCAGCCGCTCCTCGGTTTCCGAGGGATGCCGCGCCAGGGTCAGCGCATGGGTGGCGTAATAGTGCCGATCCATGTCGCTGATCTGCAGTTCGACTTTGTAGATGGTGGAATTGAGTGCCATGGGCCTGCCTCGGGACAACAACCGCTCATTGTACGCGCTGGCGCTCCGGTTGGTTTTCCGGGGTGTGCATTGCCTGTGGGAGCGGCTTCAGCCTCGATGCTCCTGAATTTTCCTGGTGTGGCGAGACCATCGCGGCTGAAGCCGCTCCCACAGTGCAACGCTAGACTGATGCCATCATGCCCAGGTCGACCTTCCGCCGCGACACCCACGCCAGCACCGTGCATCTGCCCGCGGGCGATTGGGCGAGCGTGCTCGATGCGTTGTGCGCCCGGTTCGCCGCGATCGACCGCGACACCTGGCTGGATCGCATCGCCCGCGGGCGGGTGCTGGACGGGCAGGGCGTGGCGATCACGCCGCATACGCCGTACCGGGCCGGCCTGCGTATCCACTATTACCGCGAGGTGGAAGAGGAGACGCCGATCCCGTTCATCGAAACCGTGGTGTACGCGGACGAGCATCTGGTGGTGGCGGACAAGCCGCACTTCCTGCCGGTGACGCCGGCGGGTGGATTTGTCGAGCAGACCCTGTTGCGGCGGTTGATCCGGCGTCTGGACAATCCCGCGCTGGTACCGCTGCACCGGATCGACCGGGCCACTGCCGGGCTGGTGCTGTTCTCGGCGAATCCGGCGAGTCGGTCGGCCTATCAGGCCCTGTTTCGCGAACGCCGGATCGACAAGTGCTATGAGGCGCTGGCGGGACCCTTGCCGGAGCTGAGGTTTCCGCTGGTTCGCCGTTCACGCATCGTGACCGGCGAACCGTTCTTCCGCATGCTCGAGGTCGAAGGCACGGCCAACAGCGAGACCCGGATCGAGGTGATCGAGCGCGGGGAGGCTTGCTGGCGCTATGCGCTGCATCCGATCACCGGGCGCAAGCACCAGTTGCGCGTGCACATGGCGGCGCTGGGTGCGGCGATCATGCACGACACCTGTTATCCGCAGTTGGCCGAAGCGGCCGATGACGATCATCGACGGCCACTGAAGCTGCTGGCGCGGGAGTTGGCATTTGCGGATCCGTTGTCTGGTGCGCCGCGCCGGTTCGAGAGCCTGCTGCACCTTTGAGGGGTGCGGCAAGCGGTCTGCGCAGGCGCATCGAGCCCCGGGCATACCCATCGGCCACCCATCCACGCTATCTTTCGCCCCAGCATCCATCGGGGGAGAGAGCTTCATGAGTCATCCATCACCGGCTGCAGCCGAGCCGCGCGCCGAGCTGACCGTCCGTGGCCTGATCATCGGCGTGTTGATCACCGTGGTGTTCACCGCGGCGAACGTGTTCTTCGGTCTCAAGGCCGGCCTGACGTTCGCCACCTCGATTCCGGCGGCGGTAATTTCGATGGCCGTGCTGCGCTACTTCAAGGGTGCCACCATCCAGGAAAACAACGTCGTGCAGACTGTCGCCTCGGCGGCCGGCACCTTGTCTTCGATCATTTTCGTGCTGCCGGGCCTGATCCTGATCGGCTGGTGGACCGGCTTCAACTACTGGACCTCGTTTGCCATCTGCGCGCTGGGTGGCATCCTGGGCGTGATGTATTCGATCCCGCTGCGCCGTGCGCTGGTGACCAATTCCGATCTGCCCTATCCAGAGGGCGTGGCCTGTGCCGAGGTGCTCAAGGTGGGCGCCGGCGGCGGCGAGGGCATCAGCGCCGCGGCGGCGGTCGAGTCCAACCGCGCCGGCCTGCTGGCCGTGTTGTGGGGTGCGATCGTCTCGGGCGTGTTTGCCGTGGTGGTCGCGACGCGGGTGTTCGCCGGCGACGTGGTGCATTACTTCCGGGTCAGTGCCGACAAGGGCGGTGTGACCGGATTCGACTTCTTTCTCTCGTTCGCGCTGTTCGGCATCGGCCATCTGGTCGGTCTCTGGGTGGGCATCGCGATGCTGGTGGGGGCCCTGATCGGCTGGGGCTGGGGTGTACCGCATTTTTCCGCGCTGGCACCGGCGGTCGGTTCGATTGCGGATCTCGCGAACGCGACGTGGAGCCACAAGGTTCGCTTTGTCGGCGCGGGCACGATCGGTGTCGCCGCGATCTGGACCCTGGCCAAGCTGGTCAAGCCGGTGATCAGCGGGTTGGCCTCGGCGATGGCCGCCTCGCGTGAGCGGGATGCGGGCAACGCGGCATCGCTTCCGCGCACCGAGCAGGACATTCCGATCGGCCAGGTCACCCTCATTTCGCTGGCCTGCCTGGTGCCCATCGGCTGGCTGATCGCGAATTTCGTGAGGGGCGCTGGCCATGGCCTGTCCGATCACATCGTGGCGCTGGTAGTGGGTGGCCTGATCTTCGTCGTGCTGATGAGCTTCTTTGTTTCGGCTGTGTGCGGCTACATGGCCGGGCTGATCGGTTCCTCGAACAGTCCGCTGTCGGGCATCGGCATCATCGTGGTGATCGGCGCGGCATTGCTGCTGGTGTTCGGCGTGCGTTCGGCTCTCCCTGTCAGCAGCGAGAATGCGCTGGTGGCCTTCGCGCTGTTCATCACCTCGATCGTGTTCGCGGCTGCGGCGATCGCCAACAACAACCTGCAGGATCTGAAGACCGGCCAACTGGTCGACGCCACGCCATCCAAGCAGCAATGGGCGCTGGTAATCGGCGTGCTTGCCGGTGCCGCGATCATTCCGCCGATCCTCGACCTGCTCAATCATGCCTACGGCTTCGTCGGCGCACCCGGCCCGCACCGTGATCATCCACTGCCCGCACCGCAGGCCGGTCTGATCTCGGCGCTGGCGCAAGGGGTGATCCAGAACAACATCGACTGGGGTCTGATCAAGATCGGCGGGATCATCGGCGTGGTGATGATCGCGGTCGACGAGGTGCTGCGCCGCACGACGAAATCCGCCCATCTGTCGCCATTGGCGGTGGGTCTGGGCATTTACCTGCCGACCCAGAGCACCTTGATGGTGGTGGTCGGTGCGGTCGCCGGATGGTGGTTCGACCGTCGCGCCGATCGCGCATCGAAGAATCCCGAAGCCACCAAGCAGCTCGGCGTACTGCTCGCCTCCGGCATGATCGTTGGCGAGGGACTGCTGGGCGTGGCGATCGCCGCCTGCGTGGCGTTTTCCGGACAGGACTATCCGCTTGCCCTGGTGAGCGGGACGTTCGCGAGCGGCCCGGCGCTCTGGATCGGCGGTGCGGCGTTCACCGTGGTGATGATCCTGCTCTACCGCTGGGTGGGCCGGTTGGGCCAGGGCGCGCCGGACGCATAGCGCCCCTCCTGCAAGCCGCGACGGACGGTAGTCGCGGCACGCTCCCGCAGCTCCGGATTGGCGGCTGCGGCCCATGTCCATCGCCTGACTGAACGCAGGTCCTAAACTAGGCAGTTCCCCTACGGAGTCGGGCGTCACGTGGAGCAACAAAAGGTCGAGCAGACGGTGAGCGCCGGGCCCGTCCCGGCGCTGCCGAGCCAGCGCATGGTGGTTTGGCGCCGACTGGCCGGACCGTTGTTGTCGGTGGGCATGTTGTGCCTGGCGCTGTGGGCATTGCACCTGCTGGCCCGCGAGGTGAACTATCACCAGGTGCGCAGGTACGTGCACAGCCTGTCGGCGGGGCGGCTGTTGCTGGCGGCCCTGTTCACCCTGTTCGGCTATGCGGTGATGACCCTGTACGACCGCTTCGCGCTGGCCTCGATCGGGCATCCGCTGTCATGGCGCCGGGTCACGCTGATCTCGTTCATCAGCTATGCCTTCAGCAACGCGCTGGGCATGTCGCTGCTGGTCTCCGGTTCGATCCGTTACCGCTTCTATCTGCAGAATGGCCTGACTGCCGGCGAGGTGGGGCGGGTAGTGCTGTTCTGCACCACCAGTTTCTGGCTGGGCCTGCTGGCCCTTACCGGGGTGACCCTGCTGTGGGTGCCGTTGCCGCCCGACCTGCCGCTGGCTCCTTTCAGCCTGCCGTTCGGCGCAGTGATGACCTTGCTGCCGCTGGCATGGCTGCTCGGCGGGCGGATCCGGCGCCCGCTACGCATCGGGCGCTGGCGCGTGAACATGCCCTCGAGCGCGACCGGCCTGAAGCAGATCCTGGTGGGTGCGTTCGACTGGGGACTGGCGGCGGCCGTGCTTTACGTGCTGATGCCGGATGCGCTGAACAACGGTTTCGGCCACTTCCTCGCGATCTTCGTGATCGCCCAGATCATTGGTCTGATCAGCCACGTGCCCGGTGGCCTGGGTGTGTTCGAGGCGGTGATGCTGGCCGGCTTCGGCGCCACCGGCAACGCGGCGCTGACCGCGCCGATCCTGGGTGCGCTGGCGGCCTATCGGGTCATCTACTATCTGCTGCCGCTGTGCACTGCCGCCGTGCTGGTATTGCAGCGCGAGGCGCGCGGGCTGCGCCGGAAGTCCCTGCTGGCGCCGTGGTTCACCGGGCTGCTGCCGGCATTTTTTGGGGGGCTCACCCTGGTCTCCGGCGCGGTGCTGCTGTTCTCCGGCGCTACCCGCGCGCTGCCCGTGCGCATGGCGATCCTCAGCGAGCTGCTGCCGCTGTCGGTACTGGAGGTTTCACACCTGCTGGCCAGCGTGATCGGCATGCTGCTGCTGATCCTGGCCCGCGGCTTGCAGCGTCGGCTGGATGCGGCGTACTGGTTGACCCTGGTGCTGCTGCTGGCCGGTGCCGTGTTCTCGTTGCTGAAGGGCATCGACTACGAGGAAGCGACCCTGCTGATTCTGCTCGCGATGGCGCTGGCGCCGGCGCACCGTCTGTTCTACCGGCGTGCCTCGTTGTTCAGTACCAGCTTCTCGCTGGGCTGGATCGTGGCGATCGTGGCGGTGTTCGGCTGTGCTGCCTGGCTGGTGATGTTCAGCTACAAGCATGTCGATTACAGCGCCGACCTCTGGTGGGAGTTCAGTTTCCACCAGGGCGGTGCGCCCCGCGCGCTGCGTGCGCTGGTCGCGGCCGCAGCGGCCGGCATGCTGTTTGCGCTGGCCAGCCTGATCCGTCCGCTGCAACTGCATCGCCAGCCGCCCAGCGAGGCCGAGCTGGCGCAGGCGTTGCCGCTGATCAGACGGTTTCATTCGGCGCAGGCGCACCTTGCGCTGATGGGCGACAAGAGCCTGCTGTTCGATCCCGCGCACAAGGCGTTCGTGATGTTCGACACCGTGGGGCGCAGCTGGGTGGCGATGGGCGACCCGGTGGGCAGCGACGAGGCGGCCCGGCGCGAGCTGGTGTGGACGTTTCTGGAGCAGTGCGAACGCGCCGGTGGCTGGCCGGTGTTCTATCAGGTGAGCCCGGCTGATCTGGATCTGTATCTGGAGGTGGGCCTGAACCTGCTGAAGATCGGCGAGGAGGCCCGTGTGCGGCTGGACCGTTTCAATCTCGATGGCAAATCCAGGAAAGTGCTGCGCAATACGGTCAACAAGCTGGGGCGTGAAGGCCTGCGCCTGGAGATCGTGCCGGCCCACGCGGTGGCGCCGCTGCTGCCGCAGCTGAAGCAGATTTCCGATGCCTGGCTGTGTGACAAGAACGTGCGCGAGAAGCGTTTCTCGCTGGGCGCGTTCGATCCGGATTATCTGGTGCGCACGCCGATGGCGGTGGCATGGCTGGACGATCGGCCGGTGGCGTTCGCCAACCTGTTCCTCACCGAGACCCGTGAGGAAGCTTCGGTCGACCTGATGCGGCACCTGCCGGACAGCCCGGGCGGGATCATGGACTACCTGTTCGTGGAGCTGATGCTGTGGGCGCGGGCCGAGGGCTATCGCTGGTTCAACCTCGGCATGGCGCCGCTGGCCGGGCTGCAGAACCGGCGCCAGGCGCCGCTGTGGAACCGCTTCGGTGCGCTGGTGTTCGGCCGCGGCGAGCGTTTCTACAATTTCCGCGGGCTGCAGCGCTACAAGGACAAATTCGATCCGGAATGGGAGCCGCGCTACATGGCGGTGCCCGGCGGCATCGCCTTGCCGATGATCCTGACCAACGTGGCCAGCCTGATCTCCGGCGGACTGACCGGCGTGGTGCGCCGATGAAACGAAGGAGCAGGATCATGTTCGCTGCCGTGGGTACGTGCGCGCTGGCTCTGGCGATGATCTGGAATCCGTTCTCGCGGGTCAGTCTGGAGAAGGCCACCGTGGTGCTGCCCGTCGGCAGCCCCTCCACCGCGCCGCCGGCGGGGCGGGGCGACGTGATGACGATCATCTATTCCGGCGATGGCGGCTGGGCCGATCTGGACAAGCAACTGGGCAAGGCCTTCGTTGCCCGCGGCATTCCCGTGCTGGGGGTCAGTACCTTCAAGTACTACTGGCGCGATCGCACACCGGAGGAATCGGCGCGCCAACTCGACGCGCTGATGACGAAATACCTCGGCATCTGGCACAAGCAGCGCATCTGGCTGGTGGGATTCTCCTTCGGCGCCGACGTGCTGCCGAGCATTGTCGACCGGCTCAGCGCGGCCAACCGCGCGCGTATCACCCAACTGGTGCTGTTGTCGCCCAGTCGCGACGTGACGTTCGAGATCGAACTCGAGGGCTACATGATCAGGCAGGGCTGGTTCAAGCAACACCTCAAGACCGCGCTGGAACACCTCAATCCGATCCGGCATTACGACGCGCTGCCGCCATTGCAGGCGCTGCGCGAGCGGCCGCCGGTGGTGTGCTACTACGGCCGGGACGACCGTGACGACAGTGCCTGCACCGATCCGACATTGCCGAGCTGGGTCATCGTTCACCCGAAGCAGGGCGGTCACCATTTCGATGGCGGCTATCAGCCGCTGGCCCGGCAGATGCTGGAGGAATTGCCGGCGCACACGGCGGATGCCGGCGTCGCGCATTGAGCCGGGCTGTTCGTGTCGTCCGCCCCGGGCATTCGACGCGTCGGGATGATCGGCTGCCACGTACAATGGCGCCTCACTGATCCTTGAAGACATGATGTGACTGCCGCAGGACTTTTCGCGGCCGCGCCGGATTCGGCGCTGGCTGCCATGTTTGTACCGTTCGAATCGGCGCAGCTGTCGCTGCCGGCGGATGGCCGTGTGCTTTTCCTGCGGGCTCGCGCCGGCGTGAGCCTGCGCGAGACGACGCAGCCGGGCTGGTTGTGCGAGCAGAGTTTCAAGCCTTTCGCCGACGAGCTGGCCCGCACCGGCATGCAGGTGGGCGAGCCGGCGGCGGGCGAGCTGTTCCCGCTGGTGCTGGTGCTGCCGCCGCGACAGCGCGACGAGGCGCGCGCCCTGTTCGCCCGCGCGCTGACCCATGTGGCGCCGGGCGGCAGCGTGCTGGCCAGCATGCCGAATGCCGAGGGTGCCAGATCGGGCGAAGCGGACCTGGCCCGGCTGGCCGGTGCCGTGCAGCACCTGTCCAAGCACAAGTGCCGGGTGTTCTGGAGCACGCCGGCGGCGGACCGGATCGACCGGGCCCTGCTGGCCGAATGGCTGGCGCTGGACGTGCCGCGCGAGATCGTCGACGGCTATGTCAGCCGGCCCGGCCTGTTCGCCTGGAATCGCATCGACCGCGCCTCGGCCCTGCTGGCCGAACACTTGCCGGGGGACCTGCACGGACGCGTGGCCGATCTGGGCGCCGGTTACGGCTATCTCGCCTGCCAGCTCGTCGCGCGCTGTCCGAACGTGGGCGCGATCGATCTGTATGAAGCAGAGGCGCGCGCGATCGAGCCGGCGCGGATCAATCTGGCCAGGGCACGGCGCGAGAGCGGGCGCGAAGTGGAACTGGCAGTGCACTGGCACGATGTCACCTGCGGCCTGCCGCAGCGTTACGACGCCATCGTCAGCAACCCGCCGTTCCACCAGGGGCGCGCCGACCTGCCGGAACTGGGGCGTGCATTCATCGTCAGTGCTGCCGATGCGCTGGTGCCGGAAGGCCGCCTGTTGCTGGTGGCGAACCGGCATCTGCCGTACGAAGCGATCCTGGGGGCACGCTTTCGCGAGGTGCGCCACCTGGTGACGCAAGAGGGGTTCAAGGTGATCGAAGCGGTGGGGGTCAGGCCATGAAACTGGTCAAGCTGATTGCGAACCTGGGCTATGGCAGCCGCAAGGATGTCACCCAGCTGTTCCGTGCCGGGCGCATCACCGATGCGGCCGGCGAGGTGCTGTATGCCGACGACGTGGTGCCGTACGAGAGCATCCGGGTCGACGACGAACCGCTGGATCCACCGCCGGGCATGGTGCTGATGATGAACAAGCCGCTCGGGGTGACCTGCTCGCGCAAGGATCCGGGCCGGGTGGTGTACGACCTGCTGCCGCCGCGCTACAACGTCCGCTCGCCGGTGCTGTCCAGCGTGGGTCGGCTCGATCGCGATACCACCGGGCTGCTGCTGTTCACTGACGACGGCGCGCTGCTGCACCGGATCATTTCGCCGAAGGCGCAGGTGGCGAAGGTGTACGAGGCCACGCTGGCCGAGGATCTGCGTGGTGACGAGGGCCCGTTGTTCGCCAGCGGCACGATGATGCTGGAGTCCGAAAAGGAGCCTCTGGCACCGGCCGTACTCGAGGTGCTGGGACCACGTCACGCGCGTCTCACCGTTACCGAAGGGCGTTATCACCAGGTGCGACGGATGTTCGCCGCCGCCGGCAACCACGTCGAGACGCTGCAGCGCATTTCGGTGGGCGGGCTCGGCCTGGGCACGTTGCCGTTGGGGGAATGGCGCGTGCTGGATGCCGGCGACGTGGCGCTGATCTTCGCTGCCCCGGGGAACATGTAGGAACGCATGCCGTGCGCCCTCGCGGGCAGGGCCGGTCGACGGATTTTCGCCGGCCCGGTCCGGCTACAGCATGTGCACCAGGGTGGGGATCGTGGCGCCGAACCACTTGTGCCGCTCGTCGCGGCAGCTGGGGCTGCCCATCGCGTACTTGCGGCAGATGCTGGGGCGATCCTCGTAGATCGTGCAGCCGGACGTGTTCGGATCGACCGCGATGCACCAGCCGTCCTCGCCCTTGGCCAGGGTTTCCATGCCGTGGTTGTCGCGATCGATCAGCCATTCCGGGACGTGGTCCTCGGGCATCAGCACGACGGTGAGGCGGCAGCACACGGCTTCGCAGGTCGTGCATTGCACGTTGGGGTCGACGCTCTCGGCGTAGGGGTCGGGAAGATTATTCACTCCCCAGCATGACAGCATCGGCGTGAACGCTTTGTTGCGCAGGCCGGTCAGGAGGGCTCGTCGCGCCACAATGCCTGCCAGCCTTCGGTGCCCAATCGTTGCAGCGTCTCGATATTGCGCCGATAGATGCTGTCGGTGTCGCTCATCTGCTCCATCGCCCGCTCGATGCTCGATTCACGCAGCAGATGCAGGGTGGGGAACGGCGAACGGTTGCTGAAGTTCTCGATCGCCCCCGGTGCGCTGTCGGCGAACTGGTAGTCGGGATGGAAGCTGGCGACCTGCCATTCGCCCTCCAGTCCCAGGGTCTGCACGGCCGCGTCGGCGACATCGAGGAAATCGTTGTAGTCGAGAAAGTCGTTCAGCACGAACGGGTGAATCAGCAGCCCGGTCTCGCACTCATCCGGCGTCAGCGCATTCAGCGACTGCAGCTCGCCGCACAGGTCGTCGAGCAGGGCGTCGGTGTTGCGCGCCTGGCTCACCCGCATGCGCAACTTGCCCTGCACATGCGGCGCGCGGGCGAACGGGCACAGGTTCAGACCGATCACCGCCCGCTCCAGCCAGCGCGTGGTAGCGCTCAGATACGGCGCGTCCTCCGGCAGGGCGTCGGCATTGAGGTCGGTGGAGGGCGAGGAGTTCATGTGACTTCCGGCGTGTGGGCGGCGCCGACTATACCGCTCCCCGGCCGCTGCAGCCTGCCTTTGCCGGCGTGCCGGAAGGCGTGCAGGCGGGCGCGGCCATCCGGCGCGTCCGGCATGGCGCCTGCCTGAGCAAGCGGACAGGCAGTGGTTCGCTAGCCGACACCTGACGCAATCGTGGCGGAAGCTCCAGCGCCAGGTCCTGTCGCGGTCGTTGACGGGGCTTGCATGGAGCCCCGGGTGCCCGGATATAGCTTGCATGTCCTCACCGGGTTCCCTGTCCGCGATGCCTCAGCTGCACTTCGACAACGCGTTCGTACGCGATCTGCCCGGTGATCCGGAGCGCGACCCGCGCCTGCGTCAGGTCGAGGGCGCACTGTATTCGCGGGTCGAGCCCAGCCCGGTAGCTGCGCCGAGCCTGCTGGCGTACTCGGCCGAGATGGCGGCGACGCTGGGTTTCAGCGAAGCCGAAGTGACCGCGCCGGAGTTCGCGCAGCTGTTCGGTGGCAATGCCCTGCTCGAGGGCATGCAACCGTTTGCCGCCAACTACGGTGGTCATCAGTTCGGCAACTGGGCCGGTCAGCTCGGTGACGGCCGGGCAATCTCGCTGGGCGAGGTGCTCAGCGCCGCCGGCGAGCGCTGGGAGCTGCAGCTCAAGGGCGCCGGGCCGACGCCGTACTCGCGTGGTGCGGACGGCCGTGCGGTGCTGCGTTCGTCGGTGCGCGAGTTCCTGTGCAGCGAGGCGATGCATCACCTGGGCGTGCCGACCACGCGCGCGCTGAGCCTGGTCGACACCGGCGAGCCGGTGCTGCGCGACATGTTCTACGACGGTCATGCCGCGCTGGAACCGGGTGCGATCGTCTGCCGCGTGGCGCCGTCGTTCATCCGCTTCGGCAACTTCGAATTGCCGGCCTCGCGCGGCGATACCGTGTTGCTGCGGCAGCTGGTCGACTTCACCATTCGCCGCGATTTTCCCGAACTCGGCGGGCAGGGCGAGGCGCTGTACGCCCAGTGGTTCGCCCAGGTATGCGAGCGCACCGCCACGATGATCGCGCACTGGATGCGGGTGGGATTCGTGCACGGCGTGATGAACACCGACAACATGTCGATCCTCGGTCTCACCATCGACTACGGCCCGTACGGCTGGATCGACAACTACGACCCGGATTGGACGCCGAACACCACCGATGCGCACGGCCGCCGCTACCGCTACGGCCAGCAGCCGAACGTGGCATGGTGGAACCTGAGCCGGCTGGCCGGCGCGCTGGCGCCGCTGTTTGCCGATGTCGCACCACTGCAGGCTGGGCTGGATCGCTATGCGCAGGTGTATGCCGCGGCCGATCGCGCCAACATTGCGGGCAAGCTCGGCCTGGCCGCATGCCGTGACGATGACGTGGCACTGATGCAGTCGCTGCACGACGTGATGGCGGAAGCCGAGATCGACATGACGCTGTGGTTTCGCGCGCTGGCGGACCTCGATCCGCGGGCGCCGACGCTGTCGCCGATGCGCGATGCGTTCTACGACGAGACGAAACAGCGTGAGGCCGAGCCGGCACTCGTCGGCTGGCTGGCGCGCTATGCCGCGCGGCTGGTAGACGATCCGCTGACGGCCGACCAGCGTCGTGCACGCATGCAGGCGGCGAATCCGCGTTACGTGTTGCGCAACTATCTGGCGCAGCAGGCGATCGACCAGGCCACGCTGGGCGATCCGACCGGCATCCACGAGTTGCTCGAGGTGATGCGCCATCCGTATGACGAGCAGCCAGGTCGCGAGGCGTTTGCGCAGAAGCGTCCGGACTGGGCGCGGCACAAGGCCGGTTGTTCGATGCTGTCGTGCAGTTCGTGAACCGGCCCGGCGCCGAAAAGCACAAGGGCCGGCATGACCGACCCTTGTGTACATGGTGTTGGTGCCCTCGAGACGATTCGAACGTCCGACCTGCCCCTTAGGAGGGGGCCGCTCTATCCAACTGAGCTACGAGGGCAGCGCGGGGATTTTCGCATGGATGACGGCAATGCGCGATCCGTCACTGCAGCAGGCATGGCGCCGCCGTGGCTGTCAGGTCCGGCGGGATAAATGCCGGCCTGCTAGAATGAATGGTTTAAACGCTCTCAATTCACGGTGCCGGCGGGTACCTTCCAGTTTCAAGGAGTCACGTATGTCCCATGCAATCCTCAAGTCGCTCGGTATCGGCAACGAACATTCCGGCGGCTACCTCGGTCAGGGCGAGTGGTCGAAGACCACCGATGCCGGCGCGCTGCAGCCGGTGAACCCGGCGACCGGTGAAGTGATCGCCACGGTGCATGCGTCCAGCGCCGCCGACTACGAAGTGATCGTCAAGCGCGCCCAGGAAGCATTCAAAATCTGGCGCACCACGCCGGCGCCGCTGCGCGGTGAAGCGGTGCGACTGTGCGGTGAGGCGCTGCGCAAGCACAAGGATGCGCTCGGTTCGCTGGTGTCGCTGGAGATGGGCAAGATCAAGCCCGAGGGCGACGGCGAAGTGCAGGAGATGATCGACATCGCTGACTTCGCGGTCGGCCAGAGCCGCATGCTGCATGGCTACACCATGCACTCGGAGCGCCCGGGCCACCGCATGTACGAGCAGTACCACCCGCTGGGCATCGTCGGCATCATCAGCGCGTTCAACTTCCCGGTCGCGGTATGGGCCTGGAACGCCATGCTGGCCGCCGCCTGCGGCGACATCTGCATCTGGAAGCCGTCGCCGAAGACCCCGCTGACCGCGATCGCGACGATGAAGATCTGCAACGAGGCGCTGAAGGACGGTGGCTATCCGGACCTGTTCTTCCTGTTCAACGACGCTGGCAGCGACCTGGCGCAGGCATTCGTCGACGACAAGCGCGTCGGCCTGATCAGCTTCACCGGCTCGACCAAGGTCGGCCGGATGGTCGGCGAGCGCGTGGCACAGCGCATGGGCCGCTCGCTGCTCGAGCTGGGCGGCAACAACGCAATCATCCTGGACGAGTCGGCCGACCTGAAGCTGGCCATCCCGGGCATCGTGTTCGGTTCGGTCGGCACCGCCGGCCAGCGCTGCACCAGCACCCGCCGCCTGTTCGTGCACGAGTCGATCTACGACAACGTGCTCGACACCCTGGTCAAGGCGTACAAGCAGGTCGAGGGCAAGATCGGCGACCCGAACGAAGCCGCCACGCTGATGGGTCCGCTCAACAGCCAGGACGCGGTACAGGGTTATCTGGCCGCGATCGAGAAGGCCAAGGCGGCCGGCGGCACCGTGGCCACCGGCGGCAAGGCGCTGACCGAGCGCAAGGGCAACTTCGTGCTGCCGACCATCATCACCGGCTTGAAGAATTCGGATGAAGTCATCCAGACCGAGACGTTCGCACCGATTCTTTACGTGATGAAGTTCAAGACCCTGGACGAGGCGATCGAGCTGCAGAACGGCGTGCCGCAGGGCCTGTCCTCGGCGATCTTCACCGAGAGCATGAAGTCGGCCGAGAAGTACCTGTCGGCCGCCGGTTCGGATTGCGGCATCTCCAACGTCAACATCGGCACCTCGGGCGCCGAGATCGGCGGCGCGTTCGGCGGCGAGAAGGAAACCGGCGGTGGTCGCGAGTCCGGCTCCGATGCCTGGAAGGTCTACATGCGTCGCCAGACCAACACGATCAACTACTCCGATTCGCTGCCGCTGGCCCAGGGCATCAAGTTCGACCTGTAAGCGGCGCAGCCGGCCACGGGTGGTTCACCACCCGTGGCCGATGACGATACGATGCATGCCGGTGCCGAGTTCCTTCGACAAAGTTCCCTTCGATGAGTGAGCGACCCGATGAGCGACCAACCGTCCTACAAACCCGCTTCCGCGAACAGTTCGCTGGCGGTGGTGAGCCTGGTCTTCGGCATTCTCAGCTGGTGCGTGCTGCCATTCATCGGCGCGATCGTGGCGATCATCTGCGGCCATATGGCGCGCGGTGAAATCCGCCGGGCGAGCCCGGATGCGCGCATCGAGGGCGACGGCATGGCCGTGGCCGGGCTGCTGCTCGGCTATGCGCAACTGGTGCTGTGGGTGCTGCTGGTCTTCCTGGTTGTCGCGGCGATGGTGTTCGGTGTGGCGTTCTCGCACTGGCATTGAGGCGCAGTCGATGGTCAGCGGGCATCCTGTCACCCCTTTCGATTTTCATGGTTACCGCGTGGTCGTGGCCGGCGCCAGTCGTGGCATCGGTCGCAGCATCGCGCTGGGCTTTGCCGAAGCCGGTGCGGCGGTGTCGATCTGCGCCCGTGGCGAAGCGGCGCTGGAACAGGCCCGCCAGGCGATCGCCGCCTGTGGCGTCAGCACCCATGCACGCAGCTGCGACCTGGTCGATCCGAAGGCGATCGACGCTTATGTGGCGGAGGCCGCCAGCGCGCTCGGCGGCATCGACGTGCTGGTCAACAACGCCAGCGGCTACGGCTTTTCGGATGACGACGAGGCGTGGCTCGCCGGTTTCAATGTGGATCTGATGGCGGCCGTGCGGGCGTCGCGTGCGGCCTTGCCGTATCTCGAGGCATCACCGGCGGCCTGCATCCTGCACACCAGTTCGATCGCCGCATTCCGCCCGCGGGCCGGCGGTGCAGCGTATGCGGCATTGAAGGCGGCGCTGAGCCAGTACACGACGTCGCAGGCGCTGGCGCTGGCCGCGCAGCGCATCCGCGTCAACGCGATCGCGCCGGGTTCGATCGCGTTTGCCGATGGCCTGTGGGAACACCGGCGGCTCGAGCAGCCCGAGCTGTATCGGGCGACCCTGGCGAAGATTCCGTTCGGCCGCTTCGGCAAGCCGGAGGAGATCGCCCACGCCGCCCTGTTCCTGGCGTCCCCCTGGGCGGGCTGGATCACCGGTCAGACGCTGGTGGTCGATGGCGGCCAGATGCTCAATGGCTGACCTGCACCCGCCGCTGCATGCCACCGCGCGCTTCAGCGATCGCGTCGACGATTACGTGCGTTATCGGCCGGATTATCCGCCGGCGCTGCTCGACTGGTTGCAGCGCGAGCAGGGCGTGGATGCCGGCTGGCGGGTGGCCGATGTCGGCGCCGGGACGGGGATTTCCTGCAAGATGTTTCTCGATGCCGGCTATCCGGTGATCGCGGTGGAGCCGAATGCGCCGATGCGCCGCGCTGCCGAGCACTGGTTGCAGGCGTACAAGGCATTCCGGGCCGTGGACGGTCGCGCCGATGCGACCGGGCTGGCTGAGGCCAGCGTGGATATGGTCACCGTGGCGCAGGCCTTCCACTGGTTTGACGAGGACGCGGCATGGCGTGAGTTTGCGCGCATCCTGCGGCCGGGCGGCCTGGTCGCGATCTGGTGGAATTCGCGCCGGCTGAGCGGCACGCGCTTTCTGGAAGGCTACGAAGCGCTGCTGCAAACCTTCGGTACCGACTACGTCAGCGTGGCCGAGCGCTACGCCGACGATGCTCGGATGCGTGCGTGGTTCGGTGCCGGCCTGCGTGGCAGCGCCAGTTTCGCGTACGGCCAGCAGCTCGATTTCGAGGCGCTGCGCGGTCGACTGATGTCTTCCTCGTACGCGCCGCCGGCCGGTCACCCGCAGCATGAGCCGATGCTGCAGGCGCTGCGCGAACTGTTCGACCGCTGCGCCGATGAGGGCACGGTAAGCTTCGATTACGACACCCGCATCTTCGCGGGCCAACTGGTTTGATCATGTACGACTTCCTGCGCCCGCTGCTGTTCAAGCTCGATGCCGAAACCGCGCATCGCCTCACCCTGTACGGGCTGGGCGTGGCCCAGCGCAGCGGCTTCGCCCATCTGATCGCCCGACCGCCGGCGGATCTTCCGATCAACGTCTTCGGAATCACCTTCCCGAACCCGGTGGGCCTGGCCGCCGGGCTGGACAAGAATGCCGAACATCTGGACGCGCTCGATGCACTGGGCTTCGGTTTCATCGAAGTGGGCACGGTCACGCCGTTGCCGCAGCCGGGCAACGACAAGCCACGCATGTTCCGGCTGCCGCAGCACGAGGCGATCATCAATCGGCTCGGCTTCAACAACGGCGGCGTCGATGCCTTGTTGCGCAACGTGCAGAAGTCCAGCTACCACGGCGTGCTCGGCATCAACATCGGCAAGAACAAGGACACCCCGAACGAGAAGGCGGTCAACGACTATCTGACCTGCCTGCACAAGGTGTACGAGCGGGCCAGCTACGTCACCGTGAACATCTCGTCGCCCAATACCCAGGGCCTGCGCGACCTGCAGCAGGAAGCCACGCTGTACAAGTTCATTTCGCTGTTGCGCGCTGCGCAGGAGCGGCTGGGCTCGCAGCAGGGCCGGCGCAAGCCGATGCTGCTGAAGATCGCGCCGGATCTGACCGAGGCCGAGCTGGATGCGATCGCCGAAGTCCTGTTGCGCACCGGTATCGACGGGGTGATCTGCAGCAACACCACGATCGATCACTCTGCCGTTGCCGACGATCCGCACGGTGGCGAGGTCGGCGGGCTGTCCGGAAAGCCGCTGTTCGAGCGCTCCACCGCGGTGCTGGCCGGCATGCACAAACGGTTGCAGGGGCGGATTCCGCTGATCGGTGTGGGCGGCATCCTCGACGGCAGCGACGCCGCCGAAAAGATCGACGCGGGCGCGTCGCTGGTGCAGATCTATTCGGGCCTGATCTATCGGGGGCCCCATCTGATCGACGAGTGCGTCAACGAAATCCGGCGCCAGCGCGAGGACACCCAGGGTGGCTGAATCATTCGACCTGCCAGCGGAGCGCATCGACATGGGTGGCTACAGCCTGACCGAACGGGCTGCGCTGGCCCCGCTCAACACCATGCGCGTGGCGGCACGGGCCACCTTGCTGGCCGATATCCGCGATGCCGCCAAATTGCCCGAACTGCTCGATTTTCCTGCAGTGCGCCAAGGTCGCCTGCTGGTGCTGGGCGAGGGCAGCAATCTGCTGTTCACCGGCGACTTCGACGGTACCGTGCTGCTGATGTCCACTCGCGGCGTGCAGGTGGAAAGCGACGGCGACGGCGAGCGCATCGCCGTGGCCGCCGGCGAGCGCTGGGACGACTTCGTGCGCTGGACCCTGGGGCAGGGCTACGCCGGGCTGGAAAACCTGATCCTGATCCCCGGTACGGTGGGCGCCGCGCCGATCCAGAACATCGGCGCCTACGGCTGCGAAGTGGCCGAGTTCATCGAAAGTGTGGAAGCCTGGGATGTTCGCGAGCGGCGCGTGGTGATGCTGGATCACGCCACCTGCGCGTTCGCCTACCGCGACTCGCTGTTCAAGCGCGAGCCCGGTCGCTATATCGTCACGGCCGTGCGCTTCGTGCTGCCGCGCAGCCGCCCCCTGCGCACCGATTACGCCGGCATCGCCGAAGAGCTGCAGCGAATGGGGGTGGACAAGCCCGCGCCATTCCATGTCGCCGAAGCGGTGGTGCACCTGCGCACGCGCAAGCTGCCCGATCCGGCGGTGATCGGCAATGCCGGCAGCTTCTTCAAGAATCCGATCGTCGAGGCCGCTGTCGCCGAGGCACTCGTGCGCGAACATCCCGAGATGGCTTCATGGCCTCAGCCCGATGGCCGCCGCAAGCTGTCCGCCGCCTGGATGATCGAGGCCGCCGGCTTCAAGGGCGTGCGCGAAGGCGATGCCGGTATCTCCAACCGGCATGCATTAGTACTGGTCAATCACGGCAAGGCCACGGGACCGCAGCTGTGGGCACTGGCGCAGCGGGTGATGCTCGGTGTGCACGAGAAGTTCGCCGTGCAACTGGAGCCGGAGCCGGTGGTGATCGGGGCCGTCTGATTTCGGGAGCCGTTGTGCCCGCGTTCCCCCTGGGGGAGAAAGGCGGGCCTCATGCGGCCCGCCATTGTTCCGACGAGGGGCTTTTTACCCTGCCATGCCGCGCTCAGATGGCCTTTGCCAATGACTCGGCCAGCCCCACATAGCTACCCGGTGTCAGTTCCAGCAAGCGCTGCTTTGCCTCGGCCGGCAGGTCCAGGCCGCTGATGAACGTGTGCATCGACTCCTGCGTGATCCCGTGACCCCGGGTCAGCGCCTTCAACTGTTCATACGGCTCGGGCAGGCCGTAGCGGCGCATGACCGTCTGCACTGCTTCGGCCAGCACTTCCCAGCTGGCGTCGAGGTCGGTGCCGATGCGTTCGGCGTTGACGTTGAGCTTGCCCAGGCCTTTCTTCAGCGACTCCAGCGCGACCAGGCCGTGGCCGAACGCGGTGCCCAGTGCGCGCAGCACAGTGGAGTCGGTGAGGTCGCGCTGCCAGCGGCTGATCGGCAGCTTTTCGGCGAAATGGCCGAGCAGGGCATTGGCCAGGCCGAAGTTGCCCTCGGCATTCTCGAAGTCGATCGGATTGACCTTGTGCGGCATGGTCGAGGAGCCCACTTCGCCGGCCTTCAGGGTCTGCTTGAAATAGCCCAGCGAGATGTAACCCCAGATGTCACGCGCCAGATCGATCAGGATGATGTTGGCGCGGCGCACGGCATCGCAGTATTCGGCGACGCCGTCGTGCGGCTCGATCTGGGTGGTCCAGGCGTTGTAGTCGAGGCCGAGGCTTTCCACGAAGCGCTGCGAGAACGCACGCCAGTCCACTTCCGGATAGGTGATGACGTGGGCGTTGTAGTTGCCGACCGCGCCATTGATCTTGCCGGAGACCTCCACCGCGGCGAGCTGCCGTCGCTGGCGCTGCAGGCGGGCCACCACGTTGGCGACTTCCTTGCCCAGCGTGCTGGGCGAGGCGGTCTGGCCGTGCGTGCGCGAGAGCATAGGCAGCGCGGCGTTGGCATGCGCCAGTTCGCGCAGCTGGGCGAGTACCGCATCGAACTGAGGCAGCAGCACCTGATCGCGCGCGTCGCGCAGCATCAGCGCGTAGGACAGGTTGTTGATGTCCTCGCTGGTGCAGGCGAAGTGCACGAACTCCTTCGCCTGGGCCAGACCGGTGTCGGCGCCGATCTTTTCCTTGATGAAGTACTCGACCGCCTTCACGTCGTGATTGGTGGTCGCCTCGATCGCCTTGATCCGTTCGCCGTCGGCCACGCTGAAGGTTTCCGCGATCGCCTTCAGGGTGGCGACCTGTGCCGGGTCGAATGGCGGCAGCTCGGCGATCTTCGGATCGGCGGCCAGCGCCAGCAGCCATTCGATCTCCACCCGCACGCGCCGATGCATCAGGCCGAATTCGCTGAAGATCGGGCGCAGCGTCTCGACCTTGCCGGCATAGCGGCCGTCCAGTGGCGACAGGGCGGTGAGGGCGTGAGAGGACATCGAGGGTTTCCGGTGGGTCAGGGAAACGCGCATTCTACAACCTGCGCCGCGCAGCCCGAACCGGCGGCTGCGATGACGGTCCCTTGATTTGCGGCGAATCACGCCTATCGTGAAGAGAATTGCCGCCGACAAACCCCTCCGCCTCCCCAGGACAGCGCATGAACACGTTTCGTACCGAACACGACAGCATGGGTGAGCTGAAAGTCCCCGCCGACGCCCTGTATGGCGCGCAGACTCAGCGTGCGATCGACAACTTCCCGATCTCCGGCCTGCACCTGCCGCGCCCGTTCATTCGTGCGCTGGGCCTGATCAAGGCCGCCGCGGCCGAGGTGAACCTGTCGATGGGTCATCTGAAGAAGAACCAGGCCGCGGCGATCCGCAAGGCGGCGCTGGCGGTGGCCGACGGCGCACATGACACCCAGTTCCCGATCGACATCTTCCAGACCGGCTCCGGTACCAGCACCAACATGAATGCGAACGAGGTGATCGCGCATCTGGCGGTGAAGAGCGGCGCGAAGGTGCATCCGAACGATCACGTCAATTACGGGCAGAGTTCCAACGACGTGATCCCCACCGCGATCCACGTCAGTGCCACGCTCACCACCAGCGAGCAACTGCTGCCGGCGCTGAAGCACCTGAGGAAGGTCATCGACAAGCGCGCCCGTGAATTGAGGAACACGCCGAAGACCGGCCGCACCCACCTGATGGACGCGATGCCGATCACCTTCGGCCAGGAGCTGTCCGGCTGGTCGGCACAGATCGGTTCGGCCAGCGAGCGTGTCGAGGATGCCTTGAAGCGGATGCGCCGGCTACCGCTGGGCGGCACCGCTGTAGGCACTGGCATCAATGCCGACCCGAAGTTCGGCCCGGCAGCGGCGGCACAGCTGAAGAAGCTGACCGGGGTGAAGTTCGAGTCGGCGGAGAACTATTTCGAGGGGATGGCGGCACAGGACGCCGCGGTGGAACTGTCCGGCCAGCTGAAGACCCTGGCGGTGGCGTTGATGAAGATCGCCAACGACCTGCGCTGGATGAATTCCGGTCCGCTGGCTGGCCTGGGCGAGATCGAGTTGCCGGCGCTGCAGCCCGGTTCCTCGATCATGCCGGGCAAGGTCAATCCGGTGATTCCCGAAGCCACCGCGATGGTCGCCGCACAGGTGATCGGCAACGATGCCTCGATCACCATTGCCGGCCAGTCCGGCAATTTCCAGCTCAACGTGATGCTGCCGCTGATTGCGTACAATCTGCTGCAGTCGATCGGCATCCTGGCCAATGTGTCACGCCTGCTGGCCGACCAGACGATCGCCGGCTTCAAGGTCAATCGGGAACGGGTCAATCAGGCGCTGGCGATGAACCCGATCCTCGTCACCGCGCTGAACCCGGTGATCGGTTACGAGAAGGGTGCCGCCACCGCCAAGAAGGCTTACAAGGAAAAGCGGCCAATCCTCGACGTCGCGCTGGAGACCACCGGCCTGTCGAAGAACGAGCTGAAGAAACTGCTCGACCCGCTGGCGCTGACTCGTGGTGGCGTGCATGGTGAGGACGGCTAGCCGGTCTCGGCTTTTCTGAGATGGGTCGCGCAACGCACGGCGGGGCGCGAGCCGTGAGTCAGCGATCCTGGTGCTTGTCGCAATCGTCGTGCTGATTGGCGGCGAGGATGCCGGCGTAGGGCTTGAAGGCGGGCAACTGGGCGGCCAGCGCATCCTGTGCCGTCTTGATCTGCACGATATCCCGGCAGATCTTGTTCGCCTGTTCCTCGACCTGTTTCGCCTTGGCGTCGACGTGCTTGTCGATCTGGTTGCTGTCACCGCTGGCGATGCTGGCCACCACGCCCTGGATCGCTGCGCCGGCTACGGCTGCACCGGCCTTGCCGGTGGCAATGCCGTGCTCGCGTACGGCAAACGCAGCCTGGGCGTACTGTTTGAGCAGCGCCTGTTGTGCCGGGGTGGTTGCGACAGCTTTGCTGTCGATGCTCAGCTCCCCATCCGCGGAGATCACCGCGTTGGGGGCACCGCTGACGTGCAGGGTGGCGACCCCGTGCTTGACCCGGATGCCGCCATTGGCAATCGAGGTACCGCCGAAATCGCTCATGTCCGAACCGTTGCCGCAGCCGGCCAGCAGTCCGGTAGTCAGTAGAGCGAAGAACAAATGACGTGATGACATGAAAACTCCTCCTTGGTGTAAACGGGTCTGGACGTGATGGCTGCCGGTCCGATGAGGCATTGTCGGCAACATCGCGGGGCAGCCGGTTCGAGTTCAGTCGAGCAGCAGCGGACTCAGCGTGTCCCAGGCATTGTCCAGCATGCGCGCCTGCGCCGCAGCGGAAGGATGCACGCCGTCGTCCAGCAGCAGGGCGGGATGGTCAGAGATGCCCGCCATCAGCGAGGGCAGCAGCACGACGTGTTCGTCGCGAGCGACCTCGGCGTAGACGCCACGCAGCATGGCGGAACAGTGGTTGCCGTCCAGCTTCGGCGGTACCTCGAATCCCAGTACGGCAACGGTGGCGCCGGCCGCCTGCGCCATGTCGATGAGTCGGGTCAGGCGATCGTGCAGATCGCGCTGGCTCGCGCCCAGGATCGCGTCGTTCGCGCCCAGTTCCAGAATCACCTTCGCTGGGTGGTGTTGCGCGAGCAGGGCCGGCATCTCCTTCAGCGCATCGTCCAGGGTCTTGCCGCCGCGGCTGGCGTTGACGATGAGCGGTGCGTCGGGCGTTGCAGCATTCAGGCGCTGCTGGAGCAGGGCGACCCAGCCGGCCGCCGGCGGGATGCGATGGGCCGAGCTGAGACTGTCGCCCACGAGCAATACCGTTTCCGCTTCGACCCCGGATGCTGGTGCAGGAGTGGCCGCACGGGCACCGGATGCGCTGATGGCAAGGACGAGGAGGAGGGTGATCAGGCTGCGCATGATGTTCCTTGGGGGGCGATCCCGGCGGGCCAGCTGATGGCGGCCCGGAGCGACGTTGGAGTTGGAGAGGGCCGAGACGTGAGGCGGATGGATCGGTCGACCCATCCGCCTCGAGGGACTCAGCTGTCGTCGCGCCAGCGGCGGAACCAGACAGCGCCGACGAGCAAGGCAACTCCTGCCACCACGCCGATCCACAGGTTGGGCGAACCCAGCAGTTGGTAGGTCGAGCCCAGGTCCAGCGCGTTCAGGCCATCGATGTTGGAGACATGGTGCGGCATGCCGCCGAACAGGCTGCCGGTGCCGGGGAATACGCTAAGCAGGCTGCGCTGCACGATGTTGCGCCAGAACCAGGTGGTCGGCAGGTTGAACAAGCCCATGATGCCGAACCAGCTGATCAGCAGGCCCGTAGCGACCGGCAAGGCCACCGCCCACAGGAAGGGCTTATTGCGCGCCCAAGCCGAGCAGACCAGCAGCCAGCCGACCGAGGGTAGCGCCCACAACACATAGAGCGGGATGTAGCCGATCAGGTTGAACATCACCTTGAACGGATGCGCCAGCACCAGCAACTGCCACACGTTGATGCCGTGGAAGGACAGGGTGATCGCCACGATCAGCAACTGCAGCATGCCCACGACGATACCCACGATGACGGCGATGACCGGGGCCAGCACGGTGGCACTGACCACCTTGGACAGCACCGTGCTGGCATCGGAGATCGGCAGCGACTTCCAGAACAGGATGCTGCGGTCGCGACGGTCGTCGTACAGCGCGCCGATGCAGTAGAAGAACACCACGAAACCCAGCACCACGATCAGCAAACCCATCGCCGAGTACATCGCGACATCCAGCGCCAGACCGACCTTGCTCATGTCACCGGTGTCCATTTGGGCGATGACCTGCTTCAGGCCACCGCTGGCACCGATGCTGATGCCGTGGCTGGCACCGAGTACCTCGGCGGTGATGATGCCCATGATGTTCAGCAGCAGAAAGATGCCGCCAGTGATGATCGGGGCCCAGAAAAAGCCGCCCCGATGCTCCCAGAACTCGCGTTTCACGAGCCAGTAGAAGGTTTTCATGCGTAGGTTCCCTTCATGGTGGCGACGAACAGGTCGCTGATGGATGGTCGGCGGATCTCGCCCAGTGGTTCCAGCACGTCGCGGCCCACGCCGTCGAACAGGAAAATGCTCTTGCCGAACACCTGGCGTTCGTCCAGCGGTTTCAGCTGGCGCGCGGTGTCGGCCTTGTCGGCGTTCACCATCACCTCGATGAAGCGCTCGCCGACCGCATCCATGTCCGCATCCAGCACGATCTTGCCGTCGCGGATGAACATCAGGTCGGTGAGGATGTGCTCGACTTCCTCGACCTGGTGCGTGGTGACGATGATGGTCTTGTTCTCGTCGAAGTAGTCCTCCAGCAGGTTCTGGTAGAACTGCTTGCGGTAGAGGATGTCCAGGCCGAGGGTGGGCTCGTCCAGGATCAGCAACTTGGCGTCGATCGCCATCACCAGGGCCAGGTGCAGTTGCACGATCATGCCCTTGGACATCTGCCTGACGCGCTGGCCCGCCTGCAGCTTGGTGCGGGCCAGGAACGCCTCGCACTTGCTGCGATCGAAGCGCGGATGGACATGGGCAACGAAGTCGACGACCTCCGAGACGCGGATCCAGCGCGGCAGCACCGCCACATCGGCGATGAAGCACACCTCGCCCATCAGCTTGTCGCGCTGTTTGCGCGGGTCGAAGCCCAGCACATTCAATTCACCGGTGAAATCGGTGAGGCCGAGGACGGCCTTCAGCGCGGTGGTCTTGCCGGCCCCGTTGGGGCCGATCAGGCCGACGATGCGCCCGGCGGGGATCTGGAAGCTGACATTGTCCAGGGCTACCGACGATTTGTAACTCTTGCTCAGGCCAGTGGCCGTGATCACCGCACTCATGACTGCTCCTCCTGGTTGGCCTGATCCTTCTCGGCGCTGGCTTCGCGCAACAGCGTCTTGAGATCCAGCCCCAGCCGCTGCAGTCGTGCAAACAGCATCGGCCATTCCTCGCGCAGGAACCGCTCGCGTTCCGATTTCAGCAGCGCCGCGCGGGCGCCCTCGATGACGAACATGCCTAAACCCCTCCTTTTTTCAACCAGTTGTTCGTCGACCAGTTCCTGATACGCCTTCGACACGGTCAGCGGGTTGATCTGATAGTCCGCTGCTACCTGGCGCACCGACGGCAGCGGGTCGCCCTCATTCAAGGCGCCGTCCAGGATCATCGCCACCACGCGCTGCTGCAGTTGGCGATAGATCGGGACGCTGTCGTTCCAGGTGATGGTCATATGGTTTATTCCTTGGTGATACGGCCAAACTTTTTGCCAAACGAATAGTAGGGCATGACCAATTGCGACCCGAGCAGACTGAACTGCTGCATGTCGCTGCCACCCTCACCGCGGGACAGCGATGGAGTCGTGGCGAAGCTGACGGTGCCCATGTCGCTCATCAACGCGGCGGCGCGCAGTTCGGCGGCGCCGGGATGGACGGTAACGGGAGCCAGATCGGTGATCGTGGCAGTGTGGTTGCCAGTGGCGGCCGGCTGCTGCGGCGCCACGTTGTAGTTCACGGCACTCAGGCTGGCGAACGTGAACAGGACAGCGGCGAAGCTGGAGATCAGGTTTTGCGCTTTCATGACGGGCCTCCTTGGTGAGCTCGTTAGGTGGTGTTGTAGTGAACTATAACACCAAGTTTCGGGCCGTCAATAGGCGAGATGCCATTTCGCAACATGACTGATGGCCTATGCGGGGTTCCGTGGCAGGGCAGCGTGCGCCGGGCGGTCGGGACAGCCTTGCGCCAATGGCCGGAGGCGGCAACCCTCAGCCGCCGTTGCTGACGAGCGTCACTCGCCGGTGGCGCCTGCTGGCGCGGGTTACCGGGATGATCCCGGCGTCACCATCAGCAGCCACCATGACGTGGGCCTATTGGTGCGGGGATGCCGCGCAATCAGTCGTTGACGGCGCACGTCTGCCTGTCGCCAACCCGGGTCCGCGGCACCGGTCAGCAGGCAAGTCCGCAGAGTGTCGGCGAGCCTGCCGGTTTGCCACCGGCCGCTGTGGCGCGCCCCCTGAGAAACGCAAACGCCCTCCCGGCGGGCGGGAGGGCGTTGATCGGTAGCAGGATGACCCGGGACGGTCAGGCGGCCTTGGCCACCAGCGTGCCGATGCTGTCGCGTGCGGACTGGATCGCCGCGGCCTTGTGCTCATCGCCGAATGCCATCCCTTCGGCGCGCACGAACTCGACGTCGCCGATGCCGATGAAGCCGAACGCGGTCCGCAGGTAGGGCTCCTGGAAGTCCATCGCCGCGGCGGCGGTGTCCTTGCCATACAGGCCGCCACGGCTGGAGGCGATGATGACGCGCTTGCCGCCGGCCAGGCCCTCGGGGCCGTTCGCTGTGTACTGGAAGGTCTTGCCGGCCACCAGGATGCGGTCGATCCAGGCCTTCAGCGAGCTGGTCACGCCGAAGTTGTACATCGGGGCGCCGATCACCACGACATCGGCGGCCAGGAACTCGTCCATCACCTCGTTGCCCACGATGGCGACCGGGTCGCTGGCGTCGCTGACCGGCGTCCAGTGGGGCAGCGGCCGGCTGGCGAGATCGCGATAGCTGATTTCGACATCGGGCGTCTGAAGCTTGAGCTCGGCTACGATGTCGGCCGTGAGCTGGCGCGAAACCGAGTAACCACCGAGTGCGCTGGAATCAATATGCAACAGTTTCATGATGAGGTTCCTGGTCGAGCCGGTTGATCGGCGATATAAACAGGGTATATTCGAAACAATCGGCCGATAAGATGGCCATTAACGAACTTATCGTTCCATTTTGGAAACAATCATGACGATATTGAGCGGCGCCCTGCAGGACCTCAATGACCTGTATTTCTTTGCTGCCGTGGTCGAGCATGCCGGCTTCTCCGCTGCCGGCCGCGCGCTCGGTGTGCCGAAATCGCGACTGAGCAAACGCGTGGCCCAGTTGGAAGAGCGACTCGGCGTGCGGTTGCTGCAACGAACCACCCGGCGCTTCGTGGTCACCGAGGTCGGCGAGCGCTTCTACGCGCACTGCCGTGCGGTGCTGGAGGAGGCGCAGGCGGCACAGGATGCCGTGGACGAGTTGCGTGCCGAACCACGAGGCGTGGTGCGTCTGAGCTGCCCGGTCTCGCTGGCGCAAACCGTGATCGCGTATGTACTGCCGGATTTTCTGGCGCAATATCCGAAGATGCAGGTACGCGTGCTTTCGAGCGATCGACGGGTCGACGTGATCGGCGAAGGCTACGATCTGGCGATCCGCGTACGCAACAAGCTGGATACGGATGCGAACCTCGTTGTCCGCCAGTTCGGCCAGGCGCGTACCAAGCTGGTGGCGAGTCCCGGCTTGCTGAATGAGCAGGGCCGCCCGAGCACGCCCGACGAACTGGCCAGGCTGCCGGCGCTGTCGATGCGTGAGCACGAAGGGGCCCAGGTGTGGGAATTGATCGGTGCCGACGGTGCGCAGGTCAGCGTCGAGGTACGGGCACGCCTGATCACCGGCGATTTCGCGGTGTTGCTGGAAGCGGCCCGGCGCGGCATGGGCGTGGCCCTGCTACCGGAGTTCGTCTGCGCGCCGGCGATCACTCGTGGCGAGTTGGAAGTGCTTCTGCCGGAGTGGAGCGCGCCCGAGGGTATCGCTCATTTCGTCTACCCGAGTCGACGCGGCATGCTGCCGGGGGTGCGCGCGCTGGTCGATTTCCTGGCCGAGCGATTGCCCGCCGCCACCTTGCTCAAGCACGAGCAATGCAAGCGCCGGCCGCTTGATGAACTGCCGACGGTGCCCTGATGCGCATGGCGCCGTCGATGCGCTACGCTGGACACTTTATGGACATCCAAACGGCCGAATGACGATGATCGAAACAAAACTCCCGAAAGTCGGCACCACCATTTTCAGCGTGATGAGCCAGCTGGCGCTGGAGCACAAGGCGGTCAATCTGGGTCAGGGCTTTCCCGATTTCGAGCCGCCGCAGGGGTTGCGCGATGCACTGAGCCGGGCCATGAACGACGGGCGCAACCAGTACGCGCCGAGCCATGGCACGACGGTGCTGCGCGAGCAGATCGCGATCAAGACCGAGCAGTTGTACGGGCGCAAGGTCAACGTCGATACCGACATCACGGTCACTTCCGGTGCTACCGAGGCGCTGTTCTCGGCGATCGCCGCGCTGGTGCGCGTTGGTGAAGAGGTGATCGTGTTCGATCCGGCCTATGACTGTTACGAGCCGGCGATCGAGCTGCAGGGGGCGCGGGCGGTGCATATCCCGTTGAGCGTGCCCAGTTTCGCGATCGACTGGCAGCGCGTGCGTGACGCGCTGACGCCGAAGACTCGCATGATCCTGATCAACAGCCCGCACAATCCGTCCGGCGCAGTGCTGTCGGCAGCCGACCTTGATGAACTGGCGGAGATCGTGCGCAACACCAACATCGTGGTGTTGTCGGACGAGGTCTATGAGCACATCGTCTACGACGGTGGCCGCCATGAAAGCGTGCTGCGCCATCCCGAACTGGCCGAGCGCAGCATCGTGATCTCCTCGTTCGGCAAGACCTATCACTGCACCGGCTGGAAGGTCGGCTACGCAGTGGCGCCGGCGGCGTTGTCGGCCGAGTTCCGCAAGGTGCACCAATACCTCACGTTCTGCACGTTCCACCCGGCGCAGGTGGCGTTTGCGGAGTTCCTGGCCAGCGACCCCCAGCACTATCTGGAACTGCCGGCGTTCTACCAGCCCAAACGCGACCGCTTCCGCGCATTGCTGAAGCCGTCGCGCTTCAAGCTGCTCGACGTGCCTGGCGGCTATTTCCAACTGGTCGACTACTCGGCGATCCGTGACGAGGATGATGTCGCCTTCAGTCGCTGGCTGGTGCAGCACGGTGGCGTGGCGGCGATCCCGCTGACCCCGTTCTACGAGAGCGCGCCGGGGACACGCCTGTTGCGGCTCTGCTTTGCCAAGAGTGACGCGACCATGGATGCGGCGGCGGAGCGGCTATGCCAACTGTGACATTGCAACCGTTGAAGGTTTCGCTGGTGCAGGGTGCCACGCGCTGGCACGACTCGGCGGCCAATCGTGACTACTACGGTGGCCTGGTGCGTCAGGTCACCGGCAGCGACCTGATCGTGCTGCCGGAGACGTTTCTTTCGGGCTTCAGCAACGATACCCGCAGCGCCGCCGAAGGCATGGACGGCGAGGGCGTGGCGTGGCTGCTGGCGTTGGCGGTGGAGGTCGGCGTGGTGATCTGCGGCAGCCTGGCGATCCGGGAAAACGACACGGTCTACAACCGGCTGTTCTGGGCGCGCCCGGACGGCAGCTTTGCCCGGTACGACAAGCGCCACCTGTTCCGCATGGCCGGTGAGCACACCCGTTATGGCAGTGGCAACGAGCGGCTGATTGTCGAGCTGAAGGGTTGGCGAATCCTGCCGCAGGTCTGCTACGACCTGCGGTTCCCGGTATGGCTGCGCAATCGCCGGCTGGAGTCCGCCGGCGCCGGCATGGATTACGACCTGGCCCTGTTCGTCGCCAATTGGCCAGCGCCGCGGCGGCAGCCGTGGCGGACGTTGCTGCGCGCGCGGGCGATCGAGAACCTCAGCTATGTGGTCGGGGTGAACCGGGTCGGCATGGACGGCAACGAACTGCCCTATGCCGGCGACAGCGCGGTAATCGATCCGCGTGGTGAACCGCTGATCGAATGCGGTGCGCAGGAGCAGGTGGCCACGGTCACGCTTGATCCGTTGGCCTTGCTGGAGCATCGCGAACGCTTCCCGGCATGGATGGATGCCGACGGATTTTCGCTCGGCCCAGGTTAATCCATCGGCTGACCCATGATCGGGCAAGACAGGGTTTCACCGTCTGGACGTTCCGGGGTATTGATGTCCTGTGGCTGATCTGACGGCCTGTTCGCAATGGCCGGACAGTCTCTTCCATTAAACTTGTGACGACGTGGACGGCGCTCGGTTCGAGTTGCCCCCGAAAGGACCCCCCACCGCTGGCGGGACCGCGCCAAAACCGATAAGGCCCTCATGACGCGATTGTCCAAGTCTTCCCTCTCCCGAAGCACGTCGGCACCCCGATTCTCGATCGGTGAAAGATGGAGCCAGATCCTGCGGGTCGCCTGTCACCTCGCGCAACACCGTGATCAGTTGCAGCCGGCGATGGCGAGCCGGGACGTCACGGCGATACGAGCCAGCTTGTCCAGCAGTGCGATCCGCGCCCCGGCACCGGCTGAAGATGCATTCATCGTTGCGGCGATCTCCCTGGTAGCGAAGAGGCCGTGGCTTTTCAGTCGGCTGTGGCGTCCGCTGTGGTCACGCGTCGCCGGCGTGATTGCGGGCTTGGATCAGCGCAAGGTTCGCGCCGGCCTCGTTGTCCTGACGGGCCTGGCGGCGCTTTCGATCGGCCTGTACTTCGTGCGAACCCATAGTTACGCCTACTGGCAGGAATCGATTTCTCCCGTCGTCGGGGAAGCAGCGCTCGTGCAACAGAAGGCGGAGATCATCGTGCGGCTGGCTGCGGGAGTCGGTATCGCTCCGCTCGGGGCGTCGGTGCACGCGGAGGGCGCGCTGATCGAGATCAACAAGTTGAACGTCGCCATGCGTCAGCTCATCGTGACTTCGATGGACCCGGACATACTGCAGTCGACGTTTGCGGAGCACCCGGATGCAAGACAGGTTGCCGCGCACGATCGCACGCTGATCCGTCTCGCCCGGCAGCATCTCCGGCTTGCGCGCAACGAGCTGGACAAGGCCGACAAGGTGCTGCTCTACGGAAAGAAGTGGCACGATATCAACCCCTATGCCGTGCTCCCCGACGGGCTCTCACCGAAGTGGTCGACCGAAGTGGCGGTGATGAGCGAGGCGTTGAATTCGGGCGATGTCCAGAAAATCGAGCACGCCGACCTGCAGCTCGACAACATCAGGAAGGGTGGCGAGATGGCCGAGGAGGGCAGTCGCATCGCAGACAGCCTGTCTGCGGATGATCGCGCCACGGCCTCGCCGTATCTGGCCATCATCGATGATGCCGTCGCCCATGGTGATCTCGATCGGGCCAGTCCGGCGCTGGCCAGGTTGATGAAGATGCGGGAGCAGGCGCCGCTGAGTTATTCGTTGTACCTGTTGTCGATTCCTGGTGAAAAATCGCTGGTGGTCGAGCAGGATGCCCACGATGCCTCGGTCAAGCATTACTACCTGATTGTCCAGGCCACTGACGAGCACGGTGCGCCTGTCTCCGTTTCCATTCACGACAGCCGGTTCGACAAGGACACGGATGCCGATCGCTTCGGCATCGAGGTCGGCGCGGATACGTTCGAGCAGATCCTGACGCAGCGCGAAAAGGATGACGGCGTCCTGCTGGTGGGCAGGAAGTCTGCCGGTACGAGTGCCACGGCTTTTGCGTTGCCGGTGCTGGACGGGCGAATCGCCCACTGGTAGCGGGACGCGATTCCTGGCTCGCCGACCCGTTGCGGCGTGGCCCGGCGGCTTCGCAGGGAGTACGCCCTGGCAGAGATGAAAAAGCCGCCCATGGGCGGCTTTTTCAAACTGGTCGGGTGTCGATCACAATATCGTCAGCACTGCTTCCGGTGGACGACCGATCACCGCCTTGCCGTGGGCTACCACGATCGGACGTTCGATCAGTTTCGGGTGCGCCACCATCGCGGCAATCAAGGCGTCGTCATCTAGTGCCGGATCAGCCAGTCCGAGTGACTGATACTCCGCTTCGCCGTGGCGCAACAGTTCGCGTGCGCGCATGCCCAGCTGTTGCAGCAGCACGGCCAGCTCGGCCGCGCTGGGGGGTGTATCGAGGTAGTCGATCACCTCGACCTCCGCGCCGTGCTGTTCCAGCAGCGCCAACGCGGCACGTGATTTGGAGCAGCGGTTGTTGTGATAAATGCGCAACATCGATCAACTGCCTGGCAGTGTCAGCACGAGCCCATGCTCACCGATTGCCCGAACGGTTGCCGCCGCCCCGGCCCGGCGGGCGTCCGCCGCCGTGGCCTTGCGGGCGGGCACCACCTTGCGAGCGATTGCCACCCTGGCCCTGCGGCCGCCCGGCTCCCTGCGGGCGATTGCCACCCTGGCCCGGCGGACGACCGCTGGCCTGGCCCTGCGGGCGCGCCTGATTGCCATGTGCCGGGCGATTGCCCTGGCCTTGACCCTGACCTTGCGGGCGACCGGCATGGGCCGGGCGGCCAGCCGGCGAGCGGTTGCCGCTGGCGTTGCCGCGTGACTCGCCGGCGAAGCCGCTGTACGGACTGCCGGCAGGGCGGCTTTCACCGCCCGGACGTGCGCCAAACGGCTTGCTGCCGGTGGGACGGCGATTGCCCGCGCCGCCGCCCGCGTTGCCGCGCGGGGCACCCGGGCGGCTGCTGCCGTCGCGGGTTTCACCGGCAAACCAGGTGCGAACCGACGGCAGCTCCTGCCCCGGAGCCACGCGTCGACCGCGTCCGCCGCCGGCACCACGCTCCGGACGGGCGACGTTGCCGTTGACTTCCTTGCCGTCGCGACGTGGTGGCTTGCGCCCGCGCGTCGGTTCCTCGCGGATGCGGTCGTACGCGCGCAACTCGCGCGCCTCGTCCTGACCGCCGGTCCAGGCGGTGCCGGCACCGCGTTCGGGACGGTATTCGGTGACGCTGCGATTGGCACGCCGCTGGTGCAGTACCGGACTCAGGGTCAGTACCGGTTGCGGCGCTCCCAGGCCGGTGGTCTGGCGCAACTGCTTCACCGCCTCGGCGTCGAGCGACTCGCATTCGCCACGACGCAGGTTGCGCGGCAGTTCGATCTTGCCGTAGCGGATGCGCTTGAGCCGGCTGACCAGGAAACCCTGCGAGTCCCACAGTCGGCGCACTTCGCGATTGCGGCCTTCGCGGATCACCACGCGGAACCAGCTGTGGCTGCCGCCGCGGCTGATCACGGCGATCTCGTCGAAGCGGGCGGGGCCGTCGTCCAGTTCCACGCCGGCTTTCAGGCGCTCGATGATCTCGTCGGGCACTTCGCCATGCACGCGGCACAGGTATTCGCGCTCGAGGCCGCTCTTCGGATGCATCAACCCATTGGCCAGTTCACCGTCGGTGGTCAGCAGCAACAGGCCGGTCGTGTTGATGTCCAGCCGGCCCACCGCGACCCAGCGCGCGCCCTTCAGGCGCGGCAGCTGTTCGAACACGGTAGGGCGGCCTTCGGGGTCGTCGCGGGTGGTCAGCACGCCCTCGGGCTTGTGGTAGACCAGCACCTCGGTCTCGTCACGGCTGTCGGTGGCGACGACGAACTGCTTGCCGTCCATGACCACGCGGTCACCGGCTTTCACGCTCATGCCGATCTCGGCGGGTGCGCCATTCAGTTCGACTTCGCCGGACTGGATGCGCTGTTCGAGCATGCGACGCGAGCCGAGGCCGGCATTTGCGAGCACTTTGTGCAGACGCTCCTCCAGTGCGGGGGCGTCGCTGTCGGTGCGCGGTTCGCGCTTCAGGGATAAAACGGATTTTTGCGGCGCAGTCATGCGCGGTACTCCTCGGTATCTTGCTCGGCGGGGTCGGATTCGACCGTCGCGGCGGGGTTCGCTGCCTCATCGGCAGTGGTCGTCGGGCTCTCGGCGGGTGGGCTCGTGTCCGAGCCGGTCCCGTCGAACCCGGGTGAGGTGGTGGACGCGTCAACGTCGACCGTGATGTGGTTGCTGTCTGCCTCCGCGGCGTCCGCGGCTGCAGCGTGTTCGTGGTCGGTCGCGCCGTTGCCGGCTTCGGGTGCCGGCTCGGTGTCGGGCAGGGTCTCCTCGTCCGGATCGATTGGCAGGTCGCGCACGATGCGGGCCGGCAGCGGTTCGGGTTCGAAGCGCAGCTGCGGATCCTCCATGTCGCGAATTTCCGACAGCGGCGGCAACTGATCCAGCGATTTCAGATTGAAGTAGTCGAGGAAGGCACGGGTGGTGCCGAACAGGGCCGGCTTGCCGGGCACATCGCGGTAACCGACCACGCGGATCCACTCGCGCTCTTCCATGGTCTTGATGATATTGGAGGACACCACGACACCGCGAATCTGTTCGATCTCGGGGCGGGTGATCGGCTGCCGGTAGGCGATCAGCGCCAGCGTTTCCAGCAGTGCGCGGGAATAGCGGCTGGGGCGTTCGGTCCACATCCGCGTGATCCACGGATGCACATCCTGGCGCACCTGGTAGCGGAACCCGGAGGCCACTTGCTTCAGTTCGATGCCGCGGCCCTCGCAGTCGCCAGCCAGCGTTTCCAGCGACCTGGCGATCTGCTCGGGGCTGACGTCATCGGCCTCGTTGAACAGGTCGCCGAGCTGATGCACGGTCATTGGCTGGGTGGAGGCCAGCAGTGCCGCCTCGATGATGGGTTTGAGTTGCTCGATCTGCATGGCCTTGGGTCGGATGCCGATTCAGTGGGTGTGGTTCATTCGCCGGACGACTCGATCAATGCCGATTCGCCAGTCTGCATGTCGTCTGCCGCCGGCAGCTCGGCGTATTCCTCGGAGTGGCTCGCCTTCGCCTTCACGTAGATCGGCGCCAGCGGCTCTTCCTGGACAATCTCCACCAGCATTTCCTTGGCCAGCTCCAGCATGGCCAGGAAGGTCACCACGATGCCGGGGCGTCCTTCGCTGATGTCGAACAGGCTCTCGAAGCGATGGAAACTGCTGTCGTCCAGCCGGCTCAGCAAGTCGCCCATGCGCTGGCGCACGCTGAGCGCCTCGCGCTTGATCGCGTGGTGCCCGAACAGCTCGGCCCGATGCATCACGTCCTTCAGGGCCAGCAGCAATTCGGTCAGCTCCAGCGGCGGCGGCAACTTGATCACGTTGCGTTCGCCCACTTCGGCGTGCACCACCACGCTGTCGCGTTCGAGCCGGGGCAGGGCCTCGATATCCTCGGCCGCGCGCTTGAATCGCTCGTACTCCTGCAAGCGCCGTACCAGTTCGGCACGGGGATCCTCTTCCAGTCCTTCCTCGATCGGCGGTCGCGGCAGCAGCAGCCGTGACTTGATCTCGGCCAGGATCGCGGCCATCAGCAGGTATTCGGCGGCCAGTTCCAGCCGCATCACATCGCGCATCAGCTCGATGTAGGTCATGTACTGCCGGGTGATCTCGGCAACCGGGATGTCCAGGATGTCCAGATTCTGCCGGCGGATCAGATACAGCAACAGGTCCAGCGGACCTTCGAACGACTCGAGAATCACTTCCAGTGCATCCGGCGGGATGTACAGGTCCTGCGGCATCTGCAGCATCGGTTCGCCGCGCACGATGGCAAGCGGCATTTCCTGCTGTTGCGGTACCGACGCAAACGCATCCTGCGGTGCGGAGATCTGGCTCTGCGGCTCGACTGGCTCAGTGCTCATCAATGCATGTCATGGGGCCGCCTTCAGCGGCTGGCAGTGCGTTCAACATGATCGGAATCATTCACTTTCCCGCACATCGTGAATGTCCGTACTCGAACGCGGCGGTGAGGCGGCGTTCCGGGGTGCTGCGTTTTCACATCTTCAAGCCGTGGCGCGGCGGCACTCTCACGATGGGCATGATGAAGCCACTCGGCGGTGGTTCGATCAGCCAGGTCGCTAGCGGCCATTGCACGCCAGATCCGGGTTGTCAGCCACGGTAACGGCACAAGTCAGGAGGTGGCGAAAATCGATGCCGCTGACTGTTCACTGGTCGGTCTGAGAGCTTCGATGGGGACCATGGGTTGCCGGATGAGACCGGCAAACATTTTCCATGCGTCCGCACGTGCAGAGAGAGTAGCGGCAAGCCGATGGCAAGTCCAGCAGTGCCGACCCGCACGGGCATGCGCCGCGCCGCGGGCTGATTGCGGCGGTGTCGGTTTCTGCGCGCTTGGCGGTTTCATGCCGATGCCCTTAGCGGCACAATAGCGGACTGACCTGCCGGGGCCACTGTTCCAAAGGCTTCGGGGGCAGGGCGGCATGTGACCGAATGTGACGATATGGGGCAGGGCCATCACGGCTGTTGGCTGGAGATGCCACTGATGGGATGCCGATCAGCGACGATCAGGGTCGCCGAGCAGGCAATTTCCATGCTTCCACATCTCATGCGCGAGCCTGCCGGCATGAGAATGTCTTTGGAATTCGGGTAGGCGCCATGGAATGGCATGACGATTGCTTGGGAACGGCGGACCGTCGCAGCCAAGCGGTGTGCCAGCGGCTGATGCACACGGGCCAGGCGAGGGAGATGCGCTGCGGTACCGGTACATGGTGTCGTGGAAAGGTTTCAGGATGATGTTGTAAATCGCGTCGACGCCCGAGGCAGACGCAAGCGCAAACGGACGGTGAAACTGATGGCAACCGAAAAGAATGGACAAGAGGCGCCGGAAAAGCTGCGTCCGGCGCGTATGCAGATCGAGACGACGGTGCTGATGAGCCACAACGGCGAATCGCACCCGACCGAACTGGTCGATATCTCAGCTACCGGTGCCTTGCTGCGCCGTCCGCTGGGCTGGTCCGGCGAGCTTGGCCAGAGTTGGGTGCTCGACATGATTTTCGGGCACAACCTGCATATCCATCTGGAGGCCGTGGTGGCGCGCATCTCCGATCATCACATTGGCTTTTCCTACAGCCGCATTCCGGAGGACAAGCAGGTCCCGCTATGGAACCTGCTGGGTGGCTATGCCGACATCCTCGAGTACTGGAAGGACGGCTGAGCGACACTGCCATCGCGCTAAATGAAAACGCCCGCATGCTGCGGGCGTTTTCGTGCGGGGCGAAATCTCAGGCGGGGGCCTTCACTTCGTCGCGCAATTCGCGGCGCAGGATCTTGCCGACATTGCTCTTGGGCAGCTCGTTGCGGAACTCGATCAGCTTCGGTCGCTTGTAGCCGGTCAGCTTGTCGCGGCAGAACTGCCTGAGCTCGTCTTCAGTGAGATTCGGATCCTTGCGTACCACGAACAACTTCACCACTTCGCCCGAATGCTCGTCCTGCACGCCCACGGCCGCGACCTCCAGTACGCCGGGATGCTCCATCACCGCATCCTCGACCTCATTTGGATACACGTTGAAGCCGGACACCAGAATCATGTCCTTCTTGCGATCCACAATGTAGAAATAGCCGTTCTCGTCCATCCTGGCGATGTCGCCGGTATGCAGCCAGCGGTCGTCACCCAGCACCTTGGCGGTCTCGTCGGGGCGCTGCCAGTAACCCTTCATCACCTGCGGGCCGCGCACCATCAACTCGCCCACTTCGCCAACCGGCAGCGGCTCGCCCTCCTCGGACCAGATGGCGACGTCGGTGGAAGGTACCGGCAGGCCGATCGATCCGTTGTACTCCTTCAGGTCCGGTGGATTGATGCACACCGCGGGCGAGGTTTCGGTCAGTCCATAGGCCTCGGCCAGGGTGCAACCGGTGACCTTCTTCCAGCGCTCGGCGACCGCACGTTGCACCGCCATGCCACCGCCCAGGGTCAGGTGCAGGCGCGAGAAATCCAGTTCCGCGAACCCCGGCGTATTGAGCAGGCCGTTGAACAGCGTGTTGACGCCGGTGAGCGCGGTGAAGCCGGATTGCTTCAGTTCCTTGACGAAACCGGGCATGTCGCGCGGATTGGTGATCAGCCAGTTCAGCCCGCCCAGGCGGGTGAACACCAGGCCGTTCGCGCACAGCGAAAAGATGTGATACAGCGGCAACGCGGTGATGATGACTTCCTCACCTGGCTTGGTGTTTGCGCTGATCCAGGCATCCGCCTGCAACATGTTCGCCACCATGTTGCCGTGGGTCAGCATCGCGCCCTTGGCCACGCCGGTGGTGCCGCCGGTGTATTGCAGGAACGCGATGTCGTCGTGGCCCAGTGCTACTGCCGGTAGCTGATGCCGGGCGCCACGAGCCAGCGCCTCGCGAAAGCGTACGGCCTGCGGCAGGTTGAAGGCTGGCACCATCTTCTTGACGTGCTTGATCACGAAGTTGATCAACGGACCTTTCGGGAAACCCAGCAGGTCGCCGAGGCCGGTGGTGATGACGTGCTGCACCGAGGTTTCGGCAAGGACCTGCTGCAGGGTCGCAGCAAAATTGTCGAGCACCACGATCGCCTTCGCACCGGCATCCTCCAGCTGGTGCCTGAGTTCGCGCGCCGTGTACATCGGGTTGGTGTTGACCACCACCAGTCCGGCGCGCAGCGCGCCGAACAGGGCAATCGGATACTGCAGCACGTTCGGCATCATGATCGCGATGCGATCGCCCTTGCCGAGTTTCAGCTCGCCGGTCAGATAGCCGGCGAACTGGCGGCTCATCTCGTCGATCTGTCCGTAGCTGAGCTTGCGGCCGAAATTGGCGAATGCCGGCTTGTCGCGAAAACGTCCAAACGCCTCATCCAGAACCTCTGTCACCGAAGCATATTTGTCGACGTCGATCTGCTCGGCCACGCCTGCCGGATAGTGAGCCAGCCACGGACGTTCATTGCTCATGCTTGGGGTTCCCTGTTTTTATCGTGGATCATGATCGATGATGGCTTGCGGATGCTTGCAGCCTTCAGCATGAGCCATACGCCGGCTCATTGGAGCATACGCTCGCGTATAGCGGCAAGCCACACTGGAGCGAGTTGCCGACATGATGCGATGGAAAAAATCCGCTGCTCTGCTGACTGCGTTGGTGGTGTGCGCGATGAGCCTGGCCGCCTGCCGGCACCGGCCCGATGAGGTACAGGTGCGCGAGGCGATCGCCGCCGTGGCGACGGCGGCCGAAGCAGGTGCCGCCGGCGACGTGGTGGCGCCACTGAGCGACGACTTCGATGGCAATGCCGGCGAGCTGGATCGCCGTTCACTGGCCAACCTGGTCCGGCTCTTCGCACTGCGTGGCGAGCATGTCGGCGTGACGCTGGGGCCGATCGGAATCGAACACCGCGGCGCGCGGATGGTGGCCACGTTTACCGTCACCCTGACCAGTGGCAGCCATCTGCTACCCGACCAGCTCGGTCTCTATCGGGTCGAATCGGCCTGGCGCAACGAGGACGGCAAATGGCGTTGTTACACGGCGAGCTGGACGCATGCGATGTGAACAGGCGCGGGTGCCACAACAGGAAACCGCCCCGGAGGCCGGGGCGGTTTCTGTCCTGCGCGAGTCAGGCTGAAACTCAGGCAGCCTTCTTGCCGGCCAGCTGACGCAGCACGTACTGCAGGATGCCGCCGTGACGGAAGAACAGGCGCTCTTTCGGAGTCAACAGCATCACGTTCACGCTGAACTGCTTCTTGCTGCCGTCGGCGGCCGTGGCGGTCACCGTGGCCTCCTTCGCATTGCCGTCGTCCAGACCCGTGATGTCGAAGCTTTCGCTGCCGGTCAGGCCCAGCGACTTCGCGCTCTCGCCGCTCTTGAACGTGCAAGGCAGCACGCCCATGCCGACCAGGTTCGAACGGTGGATGCGCTCGAAGCTCTCGGCGATCACCGCCTTGACGCCCAGCAGCAGGGTGCCCTTGGCGGCCCAGTCGCGTGACGAACCGGTGCCATACTCCTTGCCGGCCAGCACCACCAGCGGGGTGCCGCTGGCCTTGTACTTCATCGCGGCGTCATAGATGGCCATCTGTTCGCCCGACGGCACATGACGGGTGTAACCGCCCTCGACGTTGTCCAGCATCAGGTTCTTGATGCGGATGTTGGCAAACGTGCCGCGTACCATCACGTCGTCGTTGCCGCGACGCGAACCGAAGGAGTTGAAGTTCTTCGGCTCGACGCCCTTGCTGATCAGGAACGCACCGGCCGGGCTGTCCTTCTTGATCGAGCCGGCCGGCGAGATGTGATCGGTGGTGATCGAGTCGCCGAACAGGCCCAGCACGCTGGCGCCGTGGATGTCCTCGATCGTGCCCGGCTCGGCGCTCATGCCGTCGAAGTAGGGCGGGTTCTTGATGTAGGTGGAATCATCCCACTGGAACAGCGCACCGTCCGGCGAGGCGATCTGGTTCCAGCGGCTGTCGCCCTTGAACACGTCGGCGTAGTTCTTCTCGAACATCGCCGGGTTGATCGCCCCGGCGATGGTGTCGGAGATTTCCTTGTTGGACGGCCAGATGTCCTTCAGGTACACCGGCTGCCCGTCGCTGCCGGTGCCCAGCGGCTCGGTGGTCAGGTCGATGTCCAGCGTGCCGGCCAGCGCGTAGGCGACCACCAGCGGCGGCGAAGCCAGGTAGTTCATCTTCACTTCCGGATGCACACGACCTTCGAAGTTGCGGTTGCCCGACAGCACGGAGGCCACGGCGAGGTCGCCCTCGCTGATCGCATGGCTGATCTCGGCCGGCAGCGGACCGGAGTTGCCGATGCAGGTGGTGCAGCCGTAGCCGACGATGTAGAAGCCGATCTTTTCGAGCTCTTCCAGCAGGCCGGTCTTCTTCAGGTAGTCGCTGACCACCAGCGAGCCCGGGCCGATCGAGGTCTTCACCCACGGCTGGGCCTTAAGTCCGCGCGCGGCGGCCTTCTTGGCCAGCAGGCCCGCCGCCAGCATCACCGCCGGATTGGACGTATTGGTGCACGAGGTGATCGCGGCGATCACCACCGAGCCGTCGCCGACCCGGAAATTCTCGCCGTCCCTCTCGACCTGAACGCTGCCGTTGCTGATCGCGTTCGCTTCGTTGCCGATCGCGGTGGCGCCACCTTCGCTGGCGAAGTCGTCGACGGCGACGCTCTTCGGCTTGCGGTTGGCAGTGAGGGCGCCGACCACGTCGTGAAAGCTCTTCTGCACGGCTTCCAGCAGCACCCGATCCTGCGGACGCTTGGGGCCGGCCAGTGACGGGCGCACATCGGCCAGGTCGAGCTCCAGGTGGTCGTGAAGGTCGGCTCCACCGAGCTCTCGTCATGCCACATGCCCTGGGCCTTGGCATACGCCTCGACCAGCTCGATCTGCGCGGCGCTGCGGCCGGACAGCTGCATGTAGTTCAGCGCTTCCTGGTCGATCGGGAAGATGCCGCAGGTGGCGCCGTATTCCGGCGCCATGTTGGCGATGGTGGCGCGATCGGCCAGCGGCAGGTGCTTCAGGCCGTCGCCGAAGAACTCGACGAACTTGCCGACCACGCCGAGCTTGCGCAGCATCTGGGTGACGGTCAGCACCAGGTCGGTGGCGGTGACGCCTTCGGGCATCCTGCCCTTGAGCTTGAAGCCCACGACCTGCGGAATCAGCATCGACGACGGCTGGCCCAGCATCGCGGCCTCGGCCTCGATGCCGCCCACGCCCCAGCCCAGCACGCCGATGCCGTTGATCATCGTGGTGTGCGAGTCGGTGCCGAATACGGTGTCCGGGTAGGCCCAGCTTTCACCGTCCTTGTCATTGGTGAACACCACGCGGGCCAGGTGCTCCAGGTTCACCTGGTGCACGATGCCGGTGCGCGGCGGCACTACCTTGAAGTTGTTGAAGGCCTTCTGGCCCCAGCGCAGGAACGAGTAACGCTCCTGGTTGCGCTCGAACTCGATCTCGACATTCTTCTCCAGCGCCGACTCCGAACCGTAGGCATCGACCTGCACCGAGTGGTCGATGACCAGTTCGGCCGGGGCCAGCGGATTGATCTGGGTGGCGTCGCCGCCGAGCTTGACCACGGCGTCGCGCATCGCGGCCAGGTCGACCACGCAGGGCACGCCGGTGAAATCCTGCAGCACTACGCGCGCCGGCATGAAGGCGATCTCGGTCTCGGGCTCGGCCTTGGCGTCCCACTTCGCGATCGCCTCGATTTCCTTCGAGGTCACGTCCACGCCGTCTTCGTGGCGCAGCAGGTTTTCCAGCAGGATCTTCAGCGAGTACGGCAGCCGCTTCAGGTCGAAGCGCTCGCCCAGCTTGGTCAGGCTGGCAAAGGTGTAGCTCTTGCCGTTGACGTCGAGGGTGTCGCGTACGGAAAAGGTATCTTTCATGGGGACTGCTCCTGGCTGAATCCTGCGGCTGGGATGATCGAACGATGGCGACGGGTGCTCGCCGGCCCGGCAAAACACAATTATCGCTCAAATGCGGTATGGAGGACGTGCAGGCCGCCCCGAGCCGGGGCTCGGCTAGCTGCGGATTCGCTGCGCCAGTTAGACTGCGCGGATACTGCCGGCTCCATGGCGCCGGACAGCATGCCTTCGATCACCACCGCGTACAAACGCCTTTGATGACATGCAGCATTCGATGATTTCGATGACCCTCGCCGCCGTCTCGCTGCGCGACCTCGCGCTGGTGCAGGCGGTGCAGCGCCATGGCAGTTTCAACCGGGCGGCGCGGGCGATGCACATCAGCCCGTCCGGCCTGTCGCATCAGGTCCAGAAAGTGGAGTTGGCGCTGGGTGCTCCGCTGTTCGAGCGTGGCGGTCGGCGCATCGTGCCGACCGCCGGTGGACAGCGGCTGTTGCAGCAGATCGACGCGGTGCTGGCGTCGGCCGAGCACCTGCAGCAGCTGGCCCGCGCCGGCGATGTCGCTTTCGGTGGCGAGCTGCGCCTGGGCGTGCCGGCGTCACTGGGGCCGTATCTGCTGCCGCACCTCATCGCACCGTTCCCGCAGCATTTCCCGGGCGCACGGCTGGACATCTCCGAGGGCAAGCCGCGCGGTCTGCTGCGGCGCCTGCAGGAAGGCGAACTCGACGCGGTGCTGGCGCCACCGGCACCGGCGGTCAGCGGCATTGCGATGCGTCCGCTGTTCAGCGAGCCGTGGCAGTTGATGTTGCGAGCGGATCATCCGCTGGCAGGCAAATCCAGCATTGCACTGGATCAGCTCGATCCGGCCGAGGCGACCCTGATGGCGGAGAGTCATGCGGATGGCCTCGAGTGCGATGGCAGCGAGCATGGCCATGTGCAGGACGTGAGCCTGGAAAGCCTCGCCGCGCTGGTCAGCCTGCGCGGCGGCTATGCGCTGGTGCCGGCACTGGCGCACGAGCGGCTGGCCTCGATGCCGAACATCGTGCTGGCCGGGCTGAAAGGGCAGGCGAGCGGTCGCGAGATCGCGTTGTACTGGCGCGATGCCTCGCCCTGGCACGATGATCTGCAGGCCTTCGCCGAGTTGCTGCGCAAACTGGCGCGCCAGCGTCCCGGGTTGCGGGTGATGGGGGCGAAGCCGAGGGCAGCCTGAGGCGCTTGACGGCGAGCGGTCCGCGTGCCGATGCTTCCCGTGGATCGACGATCGGCGATTTCCTTGCCAGATGGGTCGGGTCATGTACGCATGAAGGGTTTCGTCATCGCTCTGCTGGGTCTGCTCACGGCGCTGCCGATGGTCGGCGCGAACGCGGACGATGGGTTGCCCGCAACTGATGGAGCGGGTGCAACCACCACCACCCTGACCTATGACGGTGCGACCATCTCCGATCTGCATGGTGGCCGCGACCGCTCCTTCACCTATGTCGGCAACCTGCATTTGCGCAGCCTGGTGGATCTTCAGCGTGCACTGGAATGGGCCGACACCACCGTCTTCGTCGATGCGCTGTGGATCCATGGCGGCCAGCCCGACCGGTTCGTGGGAGATGCGCAGGGGATCAGCAATCTGTCCGCGCCGCCCGGCGCGCAGGTCGAAGAGCTTTGGCTGGAACACAATTTCGAGCCATCGGGTGTCTCGGTTCTGACCGGACTGTACGATCTCAACAGCGAGTTCTATCGCGTGCAGTCAGGCGGGCTGTTTCTCAACAGTGCCTTCGGCATCGGACCCGAATTCGCGCAGAGCGGCATCGAGGGGCCGTCGATCTTTCCGCGCACTTCGCCGGGCGTCCGCCTGGCCTGGAAGCCAGCGGCCAGGGTGGTGCTGCGTGCCGCGGCGCTGGATGGCGTGCCGCTGATCCGGCCCGACCAGCGCCTGGGTGCATTCAGGCGGGGCGACGGCCTGCTGTATGTGGCCGAACTGGCGTTGCTCGACCGGCCCGGAGCGGGGATGGCGAGCGACCCGCGCTCGCGCATCGGGCGCAATGCAATGCTGCCGGCCTATCGGGGCAAACTCGCCTTCGGTGCCTGGCACTACACCACTCGATTCGACCGTCTCAATCCGGCGTTGCCGCCGCGGACTCAACATGGAGCGTCCGGCTTCTACGTCATCGGCGACCGCGTCTTGGCACGTGACGTTTCCGATCCGGATCGCGCCCTGTCCGCGTTCGCACAACTCGGATGGGGCGATGCCGACGTGTTCCGTTTCGGAAAATACCTCGGCGTCGGTCTGGTCATGTCCGGGCCCCTGCGTGGTCGCGGCGCCGACGAGTTCGGCATGGCCCTGGCAATCGCACGCAATGGTGCGCCATATCGATGGCTGCAAGCGTCGAGCTCGCCGGCCACGCATGCCGAGCGCACGGTGGAGCTGAGCTATCTCGCCCAGATCACCTCAAGGTTCGCGCTGCAGCCGGACCTGCAGTACGTGATCCATCCCGGAACCGACCGCAGCGTCCCGAATGCGTGGGTGTTCACCTTGCGTTTCGAAGTGTCGACCGGGATCTAGCGGGTCGCCGGATGCATTGCGTGCGGCCGGCGACGGTAGTGCCACGTTGCGGATCGTTGTCAGTACGACGGCAAAGAAAAAGCCGCCCGAGGGCGGCCTTTTGCCTGGCTGCGGTGACGAATCAGCCCTTGCGTGATGCCTGCTTGCGATCGTTCTCGGTGAGGTGTTTCTTGCGCAGGCGGATCTCCTTCGGGGTGATCTCGACCAGCTCGTCGTCATCGATGAAGTCCAGCGCCTGTTCCAGCGTGAACTTGATCGCCGGGGTCAACTGGATCGCATCGTCCTTGCCAGAGGCGCGCATGTTGGTCAGCGGCTTGGGCTTGATCACGTTGACGGTGAGGTCGTTGTCCTTGGCGTGGATGCCGACCAGCTGGCCTTCATACACATTGTCGCCTTCGGCGGCGAACAGCTTGCCGCGCTCCTGCAGCGGCCCGAGCGAGTAGGCGGGCGTGGTGCCACCGGCATTGGCGATCATTACGCCGTTGAGGCGCTTGGCGATCTGGCCCTCTTCCTTCGGGCCGTAATGGTCGAACACGTGGAACAGCAGGCCGGAGCCCTGGGTCAGGGTCTTGAACTGGTTCTGGAAGCCGATCAGGCCACGCGCCGGGATTTCGTAATCCAGCCGCACGCGACCCTTGCCGTCGGACTCCATGTTCTTCAGCTGGCCCTTGCGCACGCCGAGACGTTCCATCACGGCGCCCTGGTGGATTTCCTCCACGTCGACGACCAGTTGCTCGATCGGCTCCATCTTCTGGCCGTCGATCTCCTTGATGATCACTTCCGCCCGCGACACGGCCAGCTCGTAGCCTTCACGACGCATGTTCTCGATCAGCACCGACAGATGCAGCTCGCCGCGGCCGGAGACCAGGAACTTGTCGGCGTCGGAACCTTCCTCGACCTTCAGTGCCACGTTGTGCACCTGCTCACGATCCAGCCGCTCACGCAGCTGGCGACTGGTCAGGAACTTGCCGCCGGAAAGATCCTTGTTGCCGGCGAACGGCGAGTTGTTGACCTGGAAGGTCATCGAGATCGTCGGCTCGTCCACGGTCAGCGCGGGCAATGCCTCAGGGGTGTCCAGCGCGCAGATGGTGTCGGAGATGGTCAGGTCGGCGATGCCCGAGATGGCCACGATGTCGCCGGCCTCGGCGCTGTCCTGCTCGATCCGCTCCAGACCCAGGAAGCCCAGCACCTGCATCACCTTGCCCTGGCGCTTCTTGCCATGGCGATCGATCACGGCGACCGGCATGCCCTTCTTCAGGGCGCCGCGCTGGATGCGGCCGATACCGATCACGCCGACGAAGCTGTTGTAGTCGAGTTGGCTGATGCGCATCTGGAACGGGCCATCCGGATCCACGTCCGGCTTGCTCACGTGCTGCATGATCGCTTCGTACAGCGGGGTCATGTCACCTTCGCGCACGTTCTCGTCCAGGCCGGCGTAACCGTTCAGCGCAGAGGCGTAGACGATCGGGAAGTCCATCTGCTCCGGGGTGGCGCCGAGGCGGTCGAACAGATCCCACACCTGCTCGACGACCCACTCGGGGCGCGAGCCGGGACGGTCGACCTTGTTGATCACCACGATCGGCTTGAAGCCCATCGCGAACGCCTTCTGCGTCACGAAGCGGGTCTGCGGCATCGGGCCGTCCATCGCGTCGACCAGGATCAGCACCGAGTCGACCATCGACAGCACGCGCTCCACCTCGCCGCCGAAGTCGGCATGTCCCGGCGTATCGACGATGTTGATGCGGTTGCCTTTCCAGGTGATCGCGGTGTTCTTGGCCAGGATCGTGATGCCACGCTCCTTTTCCTGGTCATTCGAGTCCATCACGCGCTCGGCCAGTACCGTTCGCTCGGCCAGCGTGCCGGACTGCTTCAGCAGGCAGTCGACGAGGGTGGTCTTGCCGTGATCGACGTGGGCGACGATGGCGATATTGCGCAGGTTTTCAATGGACATGGAAAGCACTCGGGTGGCGCTTGCAGCCACCACGTGGGTTATCAGAAGGATTAACCCGAGGATTATACGGATTTATGTGACAACTTGCTGCGCCGCGACGACATTCGTTCATGCTGCCGCTACCCGGGGTCTGTTCCGGGGTAGCGGCATGGGCGGGCGCATGCCTTGACGGGCTGTGCGCAGCAGGTCCTGGAGGTTCGGCGGCTTCCGGCGAATGGCGGGAATGCCGCTTCGGCGAACCGGCGCCCATGCCGCGGCGCCGGTTGCGTGGGTCACTGCAGCAGGTTCACCTGATCGGTGGCGGTGTACCAGAGCAGTTGATAGTGGCCGTAGGGGTAGTCGAAGCTGTAGTCCTCGCCCGCGATGGTCGAGGTGTGCACGCCATCGACGATGCAGCTGGCGTAACAGTTGATCTCGTCGATCCACGATTTCATCGAGTACATATGCGTGCCGAAACGATGCCCGGCGATGCCCAGCAGGAACGGGCTGTGCACCGAGAGCCCGTAATAGCCGCAGGTGCTGGTGGCGACGTTGAACGGGTACATGCCGCACGACCACAACCCGTGCACGGCGCCGGCGATGCCGATGAACACGTCCACCTTGCCGGAGACATCGAGCTTGTCGATCTCGCGCATGGCCAGGGTCACGCCCATCGAATGGCCGATCACGTCGATGTGTCCGCTGCACGAGCTGGCGATCGCGTTGCTGATCGCGTTGCGTACCGGCGTCTCCTCGCTGCCGTTGTGGTCGTTGCAGGCGGCGCAGAGCGCGTTGCCCCAGGCCGGCGCGACGATCTGGGCGTCGCTCCAGCCGCGCTGGCGCAGCAGGTTGTAGGTGTTCTGGAAATCGGCCGGACTGCCGGTATTTCCATGTACCAGCACCACGGTGTCATGGCAGGTGGCGCGCGCGGACGCCGTGCCCAGCAACAGCAGAAGGGCCAGCAGCCCCAGGACGTGCATCTTGATCGACATTGCTCATCACTCCTTCGCTTCACGACGGTTCCGCTCGCGGAACCAGGAGAAGTCGCGTGCGCGGGGCAGGCGACTCCGGATCGGGAGCGACGTCGTCAACCGGCACCAGGCCGGTCGGGGGAGTGGCGTCGTCTTGTCGCTTGCCCGGCCGACTAGACCAGGCCGGTGAGGTAGTACGCGGCGATCACCACCAGCACCGCCAGGGTCTTTATCACGGTGATCGCGAAGATGTCCTTGTAGGCCTGCCGATGGGTCAGCCCGGTGACCGCCAGCAGGGTGATCACGGCACCGTTGTGCGGCAGCGTATCCATGCCGCCGGAGGCCATCGCGGCGACCCGGTGCAGCACCTCCATCGGAATGCCGGCGGCCTGCGCGTTGTGGATGAAGGTATCGGCCATCGCCCCCAGCGCAATGCTCATGCCGCCTGAGGCCGAGCCGGTGATGCCGGCCAGCGCGGTGACGGTGACCGCCTCGTTGAGCAATGGGTTCGGGATCGAGTGCAGGGCATCGGCGACCAGCTTGAAGCCGGGAAGGGCGGCGATCACCGCGCCGAAGCCATATTCGGAAGCGGTATTCATCGACGCCAGCAGTGCGCCGCCGACCGCGGCCCTGCTGCCTTCGGCGAAGCGCGCCGTCACCGGTCGCCACGCGGTCAGCAGCACGCACAGGATGCCCAGCAGCAGCGCACCCTCGACCGCCCAGATCGCGGCGATCTTCGATACTTCCTGCACTACCGGCGCGGCGTTGCCGACCACCGCGGGCACGAACGACTGGGTAGTGCCGTAGACCCGCGGGATCAGGTCGGTCAGCAGCTTGTTGCCCACGCCGACCAGCAGCAGCGGCAGCAGCGCGACGAGCGGATGCGCCAGCTTGCCGTGCTCGAACGGTGCCGGCTCGTTGACCAGGTTGTCGCCATAGCCCTCACCGGCACGGGCCGCCCGGCGCCGGCACCACTCCAGGTAGCTCAGCCCCGCGATCAGGATGAATACCGCGCCGATCGTGCCCAGCCACGGCGCGGCCCAGGCGGTGGTACCGAAGAACGAGGTCGGGATGATGTTCTGGATCTGCGGCGTGCCGGGCAGCGAATCCATGGTGAAGGTGAACGCGCCCAGCGCGATCGTGCCGGGGATCAGCCGCTTCGGGATGTCGCTGGCACGGAACAGTTCGGCCGCAAACGGGTAGACCGCGAACACCACCACGAACAGCGACACGCCGCCGTAGGTCAGCAACGCGCAGACCAGCACGATCGACAGGATCGCGCGGCTGCGTCCGACCAGGTTGATGGTGGCCGCCACGATCGCCTTGGAAAATCCCGACAGCTCGATCAGCTTGCCGAACAGCGCGCCGAGCATGAACACCGGGAAGTACAGCTTGAGGAAGCCGACCATCTTGTCCATGAACAGGCCGGTGAAGATCGGCGCGACCAGGGCGGGCTCGGTCAGCAGCACCGCGCCCAGCGCCGCGATCGGCGCGAAAAGGATCACGCTGTAGCCGCGGTACGCCGCAAACATCAGAAAGCACAATGCGGCCAGCACGATCAGAAATGCCATCCCTGCGGTTCCCCATGTGGTCTTTGTCGGAATCGACGAAGGCCCGAGTATCCGCGCGTGCCGCCGGTGCGGGCACTGTACGAAGGTACAAGTGTGTGGGTGTCGCCGCCTGCCTACTCTTGGCTGCATCAGCGTCCATCGTCGATGGTTGCGACTATAGGGAAGGGGAAAACATGAAGCGCACGTCTCTGAGTCTGGCGATTGGTCTGGCGGCCACCGGCCTGTTCTGTGCCCTGCCGCTGTATGCACAACAAGCCGGCGATGCCGCGGCCACCACCGATGCAGCCAAGCCGGTCAATGCCAAGCAGCTCGGTCAGGTGACGGTTACCGCGCGCAAGCGCGAGGAAACCCTGCAGGACGTGCCGATCGCCGTGAGCGCATTCACCGGCGCCACGCTGTTCAAGCAGAACGTGCAGAACCTGGGCGACCTGCAGGGCAAGGTGCCCTCGCTGCAGGTCTATGCGGCGCGCGGTTCCAACACCACCTTGACCGCCTATATTCGCGGTGTCGGCCAGGCCGACCCGACCTGGGGCTTCGATCCGGGCGTGGGCATCTATCTGGACGACGTCTACATGGCGCGCCCGCAAGGCGCCTTGCTGGACGTGTTCGACGTCAACCGGATCGAGGTGCTGCGCGGTCCGCAGGGCAGCCTGTACGGCAAGAACACCATCGGCGGTGCGATCAAGTACGTTTCCAACCCGCTGCCGAGGAAGACCGAAGGCTCGGTCGAGGCCACCGTCGGCACGCATGGCGAGAAGGACGTCAAGGCCAGTCTCGGCGGCGCCAGCACGGACGGGGTGTGGCGCGGTCGCGTGGCGGCGGCCAGCGAGCACAACGACGGCTTCGGCAAGAACCTCACGAGCAACAGCCGCAACGGCAACAAGAACACCAATGCCGCCCGCGCCACGCTCGGCTTCTTCCCCTCGGCGAGCTTCAATGCCCAGCTGTCGGTCGACGGCCTGCGCGACAATTCCAATCCGCGCGGCGCAAAGATGCTGATCGCGAACAAGTTCGATCCGGCCTATGCGCCGCTGTCCAGCGATTTCGACACCCGCGGCGGCCTGGCCCAGGTCAACCACACCGACATGAGCGGTGCCGCGCTGACCCTGAACTGGATCGTCAACCAGGACTGGACGCTGAAGTCGATCACCGCGTATCGCAAATCCTCGACCGACACCTATATCGACTTCGACACGCTGCCGGAAAAGATCGCTGACGTCACCGGGACCTACAACGACCACCAGTTCACCCAGGAGCTGCAGGCGAACTACGACTCCGGCGGCGTGCTGCACGGCGTGTTCGGGCTGTTCTACTTCAACGGGTCAGCCGCCGGCAGTATCCACAACATCTTCCTCGGTTCGCCGCCCTACAGCACGCTGGGCTACTCGCTTTATGGGGGCACCGGCGGCAGCATGGGTACCGAGAGTTATGCCGGCTACGGTGATTTCACCTGGGACATCAGCCCTGCCTGGAGCCTGGACGTGGGCATGCGCTACACCCACGAGACCAAGACCGCGGTCATCCAGAATTTTGCCTACGGCGATGCGACGTTCCAGACACCGATTGCCACCCTGGCCGACTTCACCGGCTCACACGTCTCCAACAATGTGTCGCCGAAGGTCTCGCTGTCCTGGAGCGCGAGCGACCAGATCAAGTTGTACGGCAGCTACAGCGAAGGCTTCCACTCCGGCGGCTACAACATCCGCGCGAACTGCGTCGCCATCCCGAATTCGTGCCGGCCGATCAATGACGAGAAGGTGCAGTCGTTCGAACTGGGCAGCAAGATGACCTTCTTCGACGATGCGTTGATGATGAACACGGCGCTGTTCCACAACGTGTACTCGGACATCCAGCTGTCGGTGTTCACTTCATACACGCTGCCGAACGGCAGCCAGGGCTTCTTCGGTGACTTCACCAACGCCGGCAAGGGCCACATCGACGGGCTCGAGGAAGAGTTTGCCTGGAAGCCGGCGCAGGATTGGACCCTCAGCGGCCAGTTCGCCTATCTGCACACCAAGTACACCGAGTTCCTCACCGGCGGCGTCAACGTCGCCGACCAGCAGAAATTCACCAATGCGCCGAAGTGGTCCGGCGGCCTGTCGCTGGAGAATACCCAGTCGCTGGGCAACGGCGGCAGCCTCACCGCGCGGGTCAACTACACCTACCAGGGCATGGTGTATCCGGAGACTTCGCTGTCGCCGCTGATCGCGCAGTCGGCCTACGGCCTGTGGAACGCCGGCGTGATCTGGCAGATCGACCAGCCCTGGACGCTGAGCCTTCAGGGCACGAACCTGGCCAACAAGTCGTATCGCACCACCGGCTACAACGTCGGGGCACTGGGCATCGTGACCGGCTTCTACGGTGCGCCGCGGATGGTCACGCTGACCGCACGCTACACTTTCTGACCAGCCCCGGAGCGCGGGGCCGCGACCCTCCCGCCGTCACTGTGACGGCGGCATGCGTGGTGACTCCTGCGCCGCCGGATCATTGATGCCGGAGCCTGCCGATGCACCCGAAAACCTGTTTGCGAGCGTTCTGCCTGGCGCTGTTTTTCGGCAGCAGTGTGGCCTGTGCCGCAGGCGACAACGCGTCACTGCCGCGACTCAGGCTGGACCCCTCGCGGGTCGCGGTGGCCGGCCTGTCCTCGGGCGCCTACATGGCTACCCAGGCGCAGCTGGCCTACCCCGAACTGTTTCCCGACGCCGCCCTGGTGGCGGGTGGTCCTTACGGCTGCGCCGACGGCCAGCTGCAACTGGCGCTGGGCACCTGCATGAAGGGGGTGCCGGCGCCGGACATCGATGCGCTGCTGGCACGCGCCGGCAAGCGTGCGGCCAGCGGCGAGATCGGTGCATTGAAAAATCTTGCGGGAGCTCATGTCTACCTGTTGCACGGGCGTGCCGATACCACGGTGGCGCCCATCGTGGCCGAGGCAGCCGCACATTTCTACACGAAGCTGAGTGCCGATACGCCGGGGCTGGCCGGCATGCAGATCCATGACGATGGCGCGCGCGACTTCGCACACAACCTGCCGGTTGCCGCCGCGGGCGACGACTGCGGCAAGTCGGTGTCGCCGTATCTGGGCCATTGCGGCTTCGACGCGGCCGGCGCGATCTTCGCGCAGATGTTCGGCAAGCCGGCAAGGGCCGTGGCGCGCGACGCGCAGGGTCAGCTGCGCACGTTCAACCAGGACGTGCTGCGCCCGGATGGCGCGGATGCATTTCTCGCCGGTACCGGCTATGTCTACCTGCCGCCGGCCTGCGCCGCCGGCAAGCGCTGCGGCCTGATGGTCGCGTTCCATGGTTGCAGGCAGGATGCCGACGCGGTGGGCGAGGCGTTCGTGAAGGATGCCGGCTTCAATCGCTGGGCCGACGCTTACGATGTAGCCGTGCTATATCCTCAGACTCGTGCGAGTTTCGCGCCTTTGAATCCGCAGGCATGCTGGGACTGGTGGGGATATTCCGGAGCCGACTACGACACTCGCCATGGCGTGCAGTTGCGCTGGCTGGTGAACGCGGTGCGGGCGTTGGGGTTGCCGGCCGGGCATTGATGGCGGAGTGGCGGCGTGTTCGCGAGGACGCGGCCGCAGGGACGACTGCAGCCGCGATGTTCTTGTTCTTGCTTACCCATGAAGCAACGAGCTTTCGTCCTCCTGCGGAGGGCGAGTCACTTTTCTCTTGCGTGGCCAAGAGAAAAGTAACCAAAAGAGAAGGCCACCCCACTTGGCGCTTGCCGGGCATCCCTGCCCGGCAAGTCCGTGAGGGTCAGCCGGGTTTTTCGACAGGACTCCTGTCCTGGACGAAAAATGATCGGCATCCCTGCCGATCACCCTGCGGGCCTTTCGTCTGACCCTCACCGCCGCACAGGGGCCCCGGGTAGAGCAGCGCGCTCCTGCGCGCACTTGGCAGAAGAGCAAGTGCAACGGCCAAGTCAAAGGCGCGATACCTCATGGTTGCCGGCTCTTGCCCTCGCAGCCCCGCCGCGGCTGCGCACCGAGTGCGGGCCACGATGGCCCGCTGCTCTACCGGGGCCCCTGTGCGGCGGTGAGTTGGGGACGACAGGCCCGCAGGGGAGTCGACAGGGATGCCGACTCCTTTTCGTCCGGACAGGAGTCCGGTCGAAAAGCCCGGCCCCAGCTCACGGACTTGCCGGGCAGGGATGCCCGGCAAACGCCAAGTGGGGTGTCGTTTTCTCTTGGTTACTTCTCTTTTGGACAAGCAAAAGAGCAAGTGACTTGCCCTCCGCAGGAGGACGAAAGCTCTTCGCTCGAATGCACCATGTCGCCGCAAGGGCATCGCGACATAGGACGCTCCTTCCGCTGTTCCTTCCAGGAGAGAGCGACAGGACGGCGGCTGACCGCCACTGCGGCCGGAGCCACCCATGTTGAGCGCCGGCCTGATCGCCTTCGCCGCGCTGTGCTGGCTGGGCCTGCTGTTCGGCGTGGCGCTGCTGGGCGAGCGGCGGCCGCACATCTTCGAGAAGCGCTGGGCGATCGTGTATGCGCTGTCGCTGGCGATCCACTGCACCTCGTGGACGTTCTACGGCACCGTCACCCAGGCCAGCCGTTCGGGCTGGTGGCTGCCGCCGACCTTTGTCGGGGCGATCCTGATGTACCTGTTCGCGATCCGCTTCCTGCGCCGGCTGGTGCAACTGGTGCGCGAGTACAACGCCGGTTCGCTGGCCGACCTGATCGCGGTGCGGCTGGGGCGGCATCCGGGGCTGGCGGCGATGGTCACTGCGGTGATGGTGATCGGCATCGTGCCGTACATCGCGTTGCAGCTGAAGGCGGTGGCGATGAGCTACGGCATCCTCAGCCTGGGCCAGCTGAGCGAGTCCGCGCCATGGCAGGACAGTGCACTGTACGTGGCGCTGCTGATGGCATTGTTCGCGATGTTGTTCGGTACCCGGCGCGCCTCGACTATGGCGCACAACCGCGGGCTGGTGCTGGCGATGGCGTTCGAGTCACTGTTCAAGCTGGGCGCGATGCTGGCGCTGGGCAGCCTGCTGTTCACCGCGCTGCCGGCGGGCTTGCCGGTGAACGTGCCGCCACCCCCGGACAGCGGTGGATTCCCCGCGCTGATCCTGCTCGGCGCGCTTGCGATGTTCACCCTGCCGCACCAGTTCTATGCCGGGGTGGTGGAGTGTCGCGACGACGGTCACCTGCGCACCGCGCGCTGGCTGTTCCCGCTGTACCTGCTGCTGATCTCGCTGCCGATCCTGCCGCTGGCACGGATGGGTGACGCGCTGCTGGGGCCGAGCGGGGTGTCGTCGGACATGTACGTGCTGGCGTTGCCGCTGGCACGCGGCGAGCACGGGCTGGCGCTGGTGGCGTTTCTGGGCGGCTTGAGCGCCGCCACCAGCATGGTGGTAATCGCCACGCTGACGCTGAGCCTGATGGTGGTCAACCACTTCATCGCGCCGTTGCGGGTGCGCGCCGGCTGGGGCCGTGACGAGCACGGCGACCTGCGCGGCGAGCTGCTGAATTACCGGCGGGTGGCGATCCTCGTGGTGCTGCTGCTGGCTTGGACCTACAGCCGCGTGCTGGCGCGCAACGAGGCGCTGGCCGACATCGGCTCGATCTCGTTCTCCGCGCTGGCCGGGCTGACCCCGGCCTTGCTGGCGGCGGTGTATCGGCCGCAGATCGGTTCGCGCGCGGTCATCGCCGGGTTGGCGGTCGGCACCCTGGTGTGGCTGTATGCGGTGCTGCCGGTGGTGCTGTCCCCGAGTCTCCCATGGCTGCACGACGGTCCTTTCGGACTGCACTGGCTGGCGCCGGATGGCCTGTTCGGACTGGGCGACTGGAATCGGCTGGGTCGCGCGGTGACGGTGAGCCTGGTGGCAAACATCGCGGTGATGCAGGCCGTTGCCGGCTCGCGTTACGGCCGCGCCGCGCGGGCGGTCAGCGTGGGCCATGTCGGGGTGACCGAACTGCGCGCGCTGGCCACGCGCTTCCTGCCGCTGGAGCGTGTCGATCACCTGTTCGATGCGGCGCCGCCTGTGGGGCCATCGGGCAGCCTGCGGGTGGCCGAGGTCGAGCATGAACTGGCGGCGGTGATCGGCGCCGCTTCGGCGCGGCTGCTGCTGGAAGTGGTGCACCGGCAAGGCCGCGAGGATCTGGATACCGTCGTCGCCATCGTGGGCGAGGCGGCGCAGGACCTGCGCTTCAACCAGCGCGTGCTGGAGGCGGCACTGGAAAACATGAGCCAGGGCATTTGCGTGGTCGACGCGGAGCTGCAATTGGTGGCGTGGAACAGCCCGTATGCGCGCCTGTTCGATTATCCGTCCGAACTGCTGCAGGTGGGGCGGCCGGTGGCCGAGCTGACCCGGTACAACGTCGACCGCGGCATCATCGGCCCCGGCGACAGCGAGCGGCGCGTGCAGCGCCGGCTCACCCACATGCGCGCCGGTACCCGTCACCTGTCCGAGCGGCGGTTTCCGGACGGCACCATCGTGGAGATCCGTGGCAACCCGATGCCGGGCGGAGGCTTCGTTGCCACCTTCACCGACGTCACCGCATTCCGCCAGGCCGAGAACGCACTGAAGCGGGTCAACGAGACGCTGGAGCTGCGGGTTGAGGAACGCACCCGTGCGCTGACCGCCGCCTCGGCCGAGGCGCAGGCGGCGAACGAGGCGAAGAGCCGTTTTCTCGCCGCGGTCACCCACGACCTGATGCAGCCGCTGCACGCGGCGCAGCTGTTTGCGCACGCGCTGACCGAACACGACGGCGACCCGACAACTGCACAGCATCTGAATGGCGCGCTGGCCGCCACCGAAGGCCTGCTCAGCGGCCTGCTCGACGTGGCCCGGCTCGAAGGCGGCCGACTGCACCCGCAGCCGCGCGCGTTCCCGCTGGCCGAGGTGCTCGATCCGCTGGCCGCCGAGTTCCGCGCCATCGCACTGGACCGCGGCGTGCGGCTGGACGTGGTCGGCACGCGCGCGTGGGTGCGCTCCGATCCGCAACTGCTGCGCCGGGTGTTGCAGAACTTCCTGTCCAACGCGTTGCGCTACGCCGAGCACGGACGCGTGCTGCTGGGCGTGCGCCGGGACGGAACTCAGCTGCGGGTGGAGGTGTGGGACAGCGGACCGGGCATTGCACTGGACGAGCAGCAGCTGATCTTCCAGGAGTTCCGCCGCGGCAGTGCCGCGGGCGGGCAGGGACTCGGTCTGGGGCTGTCGATCGCCCAGCGCATGGCCCGTCTGCTCGGTCATCCGTTGGGGCTGCGCTCATGGCCCGGCCGCGGCAGCGTGTTCCATCTCGGCCTGCCGCTGGCCCGTACCGCCGTGCGACTGCCGCCGCTGGCGGACGTACCGCAACGACTGCCCGCCGGCCGCGCACTGGTGCTGGACAATGAGCCGGCGGCGCTGGCCGCGCTCAGTCATCTGCTGACTGGCTGGGGTTGGCTGGTATATGCCGCACGCAACGCCGAACAGGCGCTGGCCGCGCCGTGGCGGGCGGACCTGCACATCCTCGACTTTCATCTGGACGGCGGCCAGACCGGGCTGGAGGTGTGGCAGCAGTTGCAGATACTGCACGCCGACGTGCCGACCGTGATGCTGACCGCCGATCGCGATGGTGAACTGCGCCAGCGCCTGCTCGATGCGGGCATCGGCGTGTTGTACAAGCCGTTGAAACCGCTGGCGTTGCGCCAGGTGCTGCAGCGTGTGGTGGCCGGAACCGAGCGGGTCTGATGGCGGGATAGCCGCGCTGTGTCAGATCGGGTGAAGATCAGGTGGCAGGTTTACCCGACCCGCGCTGGCTCGCCCAGTTCCAGCGAGCGCAACACCATCCCTGCCTGGGTCCGGTTGCGCACCCTGAGCTTCTCGAAGATCGCGGTGACGTGCGCCTTCACCGTGCGCTCCTGGATGTTCAACCGGTCGGCGATCTGCTTGTTCAACAGACCTTCGGCGAGCAGGGCCAGTACGCGCGATTGCTGTTCGGTAAGGCGGGCCAGGCGGCTGGCCAGATCGGTGTCGGCGGGGTCGACGGGCAGGGCGGCGACGGCGTCGGCGAGTGCGGGTGGCAGCCAGGTGCCGCAATCGAGCACGTGGCCGATCGCCTCGCCGATCTCGGCGGGGCTCGCGCTCTTGGGGATGAAGCCGGACGCGCCGTGATCGAGTACGCGGCGCACGATGCGCGGTTCGTCGTGGGCCGAGACCACCAGCACGGCTACGCCGGGATGCTGGCCGCGCAAGGCGGCGAGGCCGGTGAGACCCTGGCTGCCGGGCATGTGCAGATCGAGCAGCACCAGGTCGGTGTCGGGCTCGGCCTGCAGCGCGGCCAGCACCCCGGCCAGGTCGGCCGCCTCGCTGACGCGACAGCCGGGCAGGCTCTGCACGGCGGCCTGGCGCAGCGCGGCGCGGAACAAAGGGTGGTCGTCGGCGATCAGCAGGCTCGTCATGCCGTCGAACTTAGCTGGCCGCGGCGCCGCCGTCGAGTTGCCGCGGTCACGCCTGCCGATCCCGGTCGTCAGCGGCGATGCTGGACTTTCGTACGATGGCAGTCGCGGCCGCGCTTGTTATGGTGGCAGGATGAAAAAATTCGCCTGCCGTTCGATCCTGCCGTGCGTGATCCTGCTGCTTTCGGGCATGCTGTCCGCTTGTGCCGGCAACCCGGTGGGAAAGGACTCTGCAATGCGTGAGCTCGATATAGGCGAAGTGCGGGTAACGGAACATCGCGGTCACGATGATCTGCTCAGTGCGGGCCTGGGGTTGGCCGGCCTGGCTGGCCAACCCACGCCGTTTGCCAATCCGCTGGATCCGACCGCGGACGAGTTGCGTCGCCGGGCGATCCAGACCAGCTGGAAGGGCATCGCCGACCTCGGTCCGCTGGGCGGCTACGGCACGGTCTACGGCGGTGTGCCGGATGTGCCAGGGCGCGAGTACCAGATGTTCGCGCGCATTCCCGGTGCGCGCGCACCGCATCGGGTGCTGCTGCAGCTACCGGACCATTTCGACAAGCGCAAGCGCTGCCTGGTGGTGACCGCTTCGTCCGGTTCGCGTGGCATCTACGGTGCGATCGCGCTGGCCGGCGCCTGGGGCCTGCCGCACGGTTGCGCGGTGGCCTATACCGACAAGGGCACCGGCGCCGGCTACTACGATTACGCCGACAACAGTGGCGTGGCGCTGGACGGCCGTCGTGCGAAGCGCGGCGAGGCGACGCTGGAATTCCAGCCGGCACCGGCGCCGGTCACGGCCGGCATCGCGGTCAAGCAGATGCATTCCGGCGACAACCCGGAAGCGGACTGGGGCCGGCACGTGATCCAGGCGGCCCAGTTCGGGCTGGCCATGCTCGATCGCGCGTACCCCGACGAGGCGCCGTTCACACCGCAGAACACGAAGATCATCGCCACCGGCATTTCCAACGGCGGCGGTGCGGTGCTGCAGGCGGCGGGGCTTGACCATGAGGGTTTCTTCGCCGGCGTGGTGGCGCTGGAGCCGAATGTCTACGCGACCGAGGGCGGTCGGGCGATGTACGACTACGCCACCGAGGCAGCGATCTGGCTGCCCTGTGCGCTGAGCAGCGAGCGCTTCGCCGACGCGCCGTTCGCGCGCGGGCCGAATCGCCAGCCGCCGGCGGCCTGGCTGCTGCGCTGCGCCAGCCTGCGCGCACAGGGCAAGCTGAGTGGCAACACCGCGGTCGAACAGGCCGAGCAGGCGTACCAGTATCTACGTGCCCGTGACTGGACCGACGAGGCGATGAGCACGGCGGCCAGCACCACCGCGTTCGACCTGTGGCGGATAATCACGGCAGGCTACGCCTCGTCCTACCTGCGTCGGGGCGCAACCGACATGCCTTGCGGGTTCCATTACGCCGCGAGCGGGGCAGGGGCATTGCCGGGAGTAACCGATCCGCTGATGCGGGCCGGCTGGTGGGCCGACGCGTCGGGCATCCCGCCGGGCAACGGCGTCGGCCTGTTCGGTGGCGTGAATGTATCGCCCGATCAGACCCTGATCGGCAACGAATGCCTGCGCGCGCTGTGGACCGGCGACGACCACGAGTCGCAGGCCCTGCATGCCTCGATTGCCGCCACGGCGGCGAAGCTGCCGCGCAGCGACCTGCCGCTGTGGGTGATCCATGGCGCCAGCGACGGATTGTTGCCGACCGCCTTCAGCTCCGAACCGTATGTGGCGTGGCTGCGCGAACAGGGACGCCAGCCGATCTACTGGAAGGTGCCGTACGCGCAGCACTTCGACGCGTTCCTGGCCTTGCCCGGGTTCGGTGACCGCCACGTGCCGCTGCTGCCTTACGGCTATGCGGCGCTGGATCGGCTGTGGGCGCACCTGGTCGACGGCGCGGCCTGGCCGGCCGGCCTGCCGACCCCGGCAGCGCGGCCGCGTGGTGCCGGCGCGCTCGATGCCGGCACGCTGGGCCTGCCCTAGCCACTCGCGGGTCGCAGCATGCGGGATAGGCGCCTGCGTCGCCCGCGGCGCTGGGTTATTCTTGACGGCCCCATGCCCGTGCCGTGGCATGGTGCAGCTTTCAAACCAAGGATTTTGCGATGACCATCAATGTCACTTTCACCACCAACCGCGGCCCGATCCACCTGCGTCTGCATGAAGACAAGGCACCGATCACGGTCGCCAACTTCGTCAACCTGGCCCGGCGCGGCTATTACGACGGGCTGTCGTTCCATCGCGTGATCGCCGACTTCATGGTGCAGGGCGGTTGCCCCGAGGGTAGCGGTCGCGGCGGTCCCGGCTACAAGTTCGAGGACGAGTTCAACCCGTCGCTGCGTCACGACAAGCCGGGCGTGCTGTCGATGGCCAACGCCGGCCCCCGTACCAATGGCAGCCAGTTCTTCATCACCCACGGCCCGACCCCGTGGCTGGACGGCAAGCACAGCGTGTTCGGCGAAGTGGTCGATGCGGCCGACATGGACGTGGTCAATGCGATCCAGCAGGGCGACACGATCGAGAAGGTCACTGTGGAAGGCGATGTCGACGCGCTGCTGGCGTCGCAGGCCGATCGGGTGAAGGACTGGAACGAGGTGCTCGATCAGCGCGGCTGAGTTCGCGATCCCGCAGCGCTGGAAACCGCCGGTTTGCAGTCGGCGGTTTTTTTGTGGCGGAGGGTCAGGTCGACCTGCCCCGGAGCAGGTGGTAGATCAGCAGCAACACCACCGCGCCGATCACCGAGGCAATGAAGCCGGCGGATTGCCCTTGCTGATACCAGCCGAACACATTCTGCCCGGCCCAGGTGGCCAGCAGCGAACCGGCAATGCCGATCAGGGCGGTGATGATGAAGCCGCCCGGGTCCCGGCCCGGCGTCAGCAGTTTGGCCACCAGGCCAACCACCAAACCAATCAAGAATACCCATAGCCAGTGCATGTGGATCTCCTGTGCGGGTGAAGTCATGCCGTCCATCAGCCGGACGGGGACATCATGCATGGTTCGTGCAGGCGCTGCAGCAATTCGCCCGATAGTCTGCTCATGCCGTCGGTCGCGAGCGTCCGGCGGCATGGTAAAATTGGCGCCTTTGTTTCCTCCCCCTGCGTGAGAGACCCATGCCCCAGCTCGCCCAGCGTGTCGGCCGTGCCAAGCCCAGCGCCATCATGGTGATCGCCGAGAAGGCAAAACAGCTCAAGGCCGCCGGCCGCGACATCATCAGTTTTTCGATCGGCGTGCCGAATTTCCTGCCAGGCGAGCATGTCTATGCCGCCGCGCGCGAATCGCTGTCGCACGACTCGGGCCAGTACGGCAGCAACCGCGGCGCCGAGGCCCTGCTGGATGCGTTCCTGCAGCATATCGAGGCACTGGGTTTCAGCGGCTACACACGGCTGAACCTGTCGATCGGCATCGGCGCCAAGCAGGTGTTGTACAACCTGGCCGAGGCGCTGCTCGACGAGGGCGACGAGATATGTTTCGCCGCGCCGTACTGGACCACCTACCGCGATATCGCCGATATCGTCGGGGCCCGCACGAACGTGATGCATTGTGGTGCGGAGCAGAACTACAAACTGACTCCCGCCCAGCTCGATGCGGCGTTGGCGCGCAAGCCGAAGGTGTTCCTGTTCAACAACCCGTCCAACCCGACCGGCATGGTCTACACCGCCGAGGAAATCGCCGGGCTGGCCGGAGTGCTGGCGAAGTATCCAGATACCTGGATCGTCACCGACGACATCTACAACTCGATGGTGTTCGACGGCATCGGCTACCACAACTTCGTGTTCGCCCGGCCGGAGCTGCGCGAGCGGCTGATCTTCGTCGACTCGGTGTCCAAGACCTATGGCATGCCCGGCTGGCGGGTCGGCCTGATAGCTGGCCCCGAAGCGGTGGCCAGGGCGATTACCACACTCAACTCCAACCACATCACCAGCCTGCCGGAAGTGATCACGGCGGCGGCGGTGGCGGCGTTCAGTGGGCCGCAGGACATCCCGCAGGCCAAGTGCGCCGAGTTTGCCGGCAAGCGCGATACGGTGGTTGCCGCGCTGAGGGCGATTCCCGGCGTGGTCTGCCCGCGGGCGCAGGGCGCGTTCTATGCGTTCCCGGATATTTCCGTGGCCTTCGGCAAGAGCCACAACGGCGTGAGCATCGGCAACGACGTCGAGTTCTGCGCCGCGCTGCTGGAAGCCAAGGGGGTCGCCTGCGTACCGGGTTCGGCCTTTGGCGAGCCTCGCGCGATGCGCATTTCCTATACCTGCCCGACGGCGCAGCTGGCGCCGGGCCTGCAACGGATCCAGCAGTTCTTCGCCGAGCTGGTCTGACGATTGACTGCGAACCCCATTGAATATTTCATCCAAGGAGCCAACCCCATGAAAGCCCCCGTTCGAGTTGCCGTTACCGGTGCCGCCGGCCAGATCGGTTATGCCCTGTTGTTCCGCATTGCCGCTGGCGACATGCTGGGTCCGGACCAGCCGGTGATCCTGCACCTGCTGGAAATCACCCCGGCCTTGCCGGCGTTGCAGGGCGTCGTGATGGAGCTCAACGACTGTGCGTTCCCGACCCTCGCCGGCGTGGTCGCCACCGACGACCTCAACGTGGCATTCAAGGATGTCGACTATGCGCTGCTGGTCGGCGCCCGTCCGCGCGGCCCGGGCATGGAGCGCAAGGATCTGCTGGAAGCGAACGGCGCGATCTTCGGCCCGCAGGGCAAGGCGCTGAACGATCACGCCAGTCGCGACGTGAAGGTGCTGGTGGTGGGCAACCCGGCCAACACCAACGCGCTGATCGCGCAGCAGAACGCGCCGGATCTGGATCCGGGCTGCTTCACCGCGATGGTTCGCCTCGACCACAACCGCGCACTTTCGCAGCTGGCCGAGAAGACCGGGGCGCATACCACCGACATCAAGAAGATGACGATCTGGGGCAACCACAGCTCGACCCAGTACCCGGACCTGCATCATGCCACCGTCAACGGCAAGGCCGCGATGTCACTGGTGGACCAGGCCTGGTACGAGGCCGACTTCATTCCGACCGTGCAGCAGCGCGGTGCGGCGATCATCAAGGCGCGCGGGGCCTCGTCGGCCGCATCGGCCGCATCGGCCGCGATCGACCACCTGCGCACCTGGGCGCAGGGCACCGCCGAGGGCGACTGGGTCTCGATGGGTATTCCGTCGGACGGCTCCTACGACATCGCGCCGGGCGTGATCTACGGCTACCCGGTGACCGTGAAGGACGGCAAGTACACGATCGTGCAGGGCCTGGCGATCAATGCGTTCTCGCGCGCCCGCATGGAAGCCACCGAGAAGGAACTGCGTGAGGAGCGCGCGGGCGTCGAGCATCTGTTCGCCAAGTGAAAACCTGCATGAGCTGATCCCCTGCCGGCCATGATTGGACGGTGATGGGTGAGACAGAAAAGGGCCGGCTTTTGCCGGCCCTTTTCATGGGACATCCATCTGACGCTGGTGCCGCCAATGCGGTAGCGTGCGGGCCCCAAGTCGGGTGGCTGAGCATTTTTCGAATTCGTCCCCACATCATTTTCGATGATTTGCAGCGAACGGACGAGATTTGCAGTGATCTTTGTCTGACGCTCTCCGCGGGTAGGGGCCGCTCAGCGGCACCTATCCGCGGAGAGCGTCAGCTGGAATCTACGCGTCAAGCGGGCTGCAGGCTGGCATGGATGTTGCGTAAGCCCCTGTGACGGGGTCACCCGCAATTTCTTATCCGGGGCTGCAAACGCATGATGAAGCTGAATTTCAACTCGAAAGGCATGACGTTGATCGAAGTGGTGGTGGTCGTGGCAATCATTGCGATTCTTTCGGCCATCGCGATACCGGCATACGGTACCTATACGACCCGCAGCAGGGTCTCCGAGTGCCTCAACCTGATCGGGCCGGCCGAACTGGCGGTATCGTTGAACTCGACCACATTCACTTTCAGCCCCACCGAGAACTGCGCCTCGATCGTGATCCACCCGGATGGGGTGATCGTGGCGACCACGCAGAACACCGGCGCCACCGTCGACCCGATCCTGCAGCTGACACCGACCTTTGCCGGCAGCGTCAGCTGGCACTGCGGGCTGGCGGCGGGCAAATATTCGGATGTACCACAGACATGCCGCGATCAGCCCACGGCGGCAACCGGCGGCAATCTGGCGGCGGCCTCCGGCTCGGGAGCCGCGACGGGCGGTAGCCCGGGTTCTGGCACGGCGGGAGGTTCTACTGGCACGGGCACGGGCACCGGCACCGGCACCGGCACCGGCACCGGCACGGGCACGGGCACGGGCACCGGCACCGGCACCGGCACCGGCACCGGCACCGGCACCGGCACCGGCACCGGCACGGGCGGGGCGCCAGCTGGTGGCGGCACCTCGGGTGGTGGTTCTGGCGGCGGTTCGGGCGGCGGTTCGGGTGGCACGCCCGGCGGCACCTCCGGCGGGGGTTCTGGCGGTGGTTCGGGTGGCACGCCCGGCGGCCCCTCGGGTGGAGGTTCGGGCGGCCCCGGCAACGGCGGCCCCGGCAACGGCGGCGGTACCTCGCCAGCACCTTCGCTTGGCAGCTGCAAGACCGACATGAGCCAGCCCATCTGCAAGCGGCTGCCGAGGCAGTGCAGGAAGCACCCGGGCACGAGCAAGAAATGCCCGTGGAACTGATGGCCTGAGTTGAGGTGCCGCTCAGGCGGCACCTGCGGTCTGCCTTCCTGCTACAGCCGGAGCCGAAGCCCGGCAGCGGATTTCAAGCGCCGGGTTGCCAGTTCCGCGCCTTGACCATGGCCTGGTCCATGGCCTCCAGTAACTGCTCTCCGCCAAACGGTTTGCGCAGGAAGACCCAGCGTTCCGGAATATCCGAGCGATTCACCTCGTTGTCCGCGGTGATCACCACGATGGCGATGTCGGGGTGATGCTCGATCGCTTTTCGACAAATGTCGATTCCGGTCATGCTGCCGGCCAGGATGACATCGGCGACGATGACATCGATGTGCGCATTCTTCAGGTGGCTTGCGGCTCCCGCCGACCCCAGCGCCCGAATGCTCTGGAAACCTTCGGCCATCGACACCAGCAGATCGATGGACTCCAGCACCCGGACATCGTCGTCGACGATGAGTACGGTCTTGTTTGTATCCACGCACGTCCTCCTGAAACCTCGCCGGCTTCATTCAAAGCATATCTGCAGCCCGGCAGGAAAGGATGCGCTCACGTCGACCGGAACCATCGAAGCCCCGGTTCGTCGCCGCGATGGCTCAGCCGCTCGCGTCAACTCCCGCCCCGGTGCCGTCCGCATCGCGCTGGCGTTTCAGCAACCATGCCAGCACCGGCGGCGTCACCATCGCGGTGAGCAGGGACATCGCCACGATGATCGCGTAGATACGCTCGCTGAAGACACCGGCGGTCAGGCCGAGGCTGGCGATCACCACGCCGACTTCACCGCGCGGAACCATGCCGAAGCCGACGATGGTGGCGCTGCGACGGCCCAGCGAAAGCGCACCAAGGAAACCACCGGCCAGTTTGGACGCGATCGCGACGACGGTAACCAGGGCCAGCATCCACAGGGCGTCGGCGCTGGCCAGCTCGGCCAGATTGATCTTGGCGCCGGTTACCACGAAGAAGAACGGGGTGAGGAACGACAGCAACGGCAGGGTCTGGTGTTCCAGCTCGTCGCGCTGGCGTGTCTCCGAGGCGATCATGCCGGCCAGGAAGGCGCCGATGATCGCGGCCAGGCCAAAGCGGGTGGATAGCCAGGCCAGCCCCAGACACAACGCCAGCACCAGGGTCAAGGCGGAATGCGGACTGATCGGTGCATCCAGCCAGTTCGATTGCCGCCGCATCATCCGGGTACCGCCCCAGCCGATGATCGCGACAAAGCCCACCGCACCACCCAGGGTCAGCAGCAGCGACTGCACGTTCAGCGAGCCACCGCCCTGCAGCGAGGAGACGATGCCGAGCAGCAGCATGGCGAGGATATCGTCGATCACCGCGGCACCGAGGATCACCCGGCTTTCGGTTCGCTGCAGCACGCCCAGTTCCTGCAGCACGCGGGCGGTGATGCCGGCCGACGTGGCCACGAAGGCGGCTGCCACGAACAGCGACCTGACCCATTCGAAACCTTCGCCATGAGCCCACAGGGTACCGGCGCCGAATGGCACGACCACGCCCAGCACGCCGACCAGGAAGGCGCTCCTGCCGACCTTTTTCAGATCGTCCAGCCGCGTCTCCAGGCCTACCGAGAACAGCAGAAGCACCACGCCGATCTCGGCCAGCACATCCAGCGGTGTGCCCGGCACGATCTGTTCGGGCGAGATCCAGCCCAGCAGCGACGGGCCGACCACGCAGCCGGCCGCGATCTCGCCGACCACGCCGGGCAGCTTCAGCCGTTGCGCGATCTCCGCGCCGAGCTGGGCAGCGATGAAGATGATGAACAGGGTGAGCAGGATGTCGCTGGCATGATGCATGGGCTCGAGTTGCTCCGGTTGTCCCGCCGGGGTGGCGCGCCGCGGTCAGCTGCCGCCGAACAGGTGTGCGTTCATCCACATGTGCAGGGCGATGCTGGCGACATAACCCAGCCCGATCGCCCAGCTCCAGCGCAGATGGCTCATGAAGGTGTACTGCCCGCGCGAGGCGCCCATCAAGGCGACGCCGGCCGCCGAACCTACCGACAACAGGCTGCCGCCCACACCGGCGGTGAGCGTGATCAGCAGCCACTGGCCGTGATCCATCGGCGGATTCATTTTCAGCACGGCGAACATGATCGGGATGTTGTCCACGATCGCCGAGAGCAGGCCCATGATCGAGTTGGCGAGGGTGAAGCCGAGACTGCCGTACATGTGCAGCGAAGCAAGTTCCAGGTAGCCCAGTGCTGCGAGACCGCCGACGCAGGCGAACACGCCATAGAAGAACAGCAGGGTGTCCCATTCGGCGTTGGCGATGATCCGGAAAATCGAGTAGGTCTGCGGTTCCATGCCCTGGGCCAGCGCATAGCGGCGCTGGCTGTAGTCGATGCGGGTGGCCAGCAGGTTCAGCAGGGCCAGCCCGGTCAGCATGCCGTAGGCCGCAGGCATGCCCAGCCACTGCCGACCGACCACGGTGATCGCGATGGTCAGGCCGAATGTGAGGCAGATGCTGATGCCACCGGGCTTGATCGGCTTGCTGCCCTCGGCGGGATCGGGGCGTCCCTTCGGCAATGCGAAGAACATCGCCACGGCCGGCACCAGCCAGTTGACCAGCGAGGGCAGGAAGATATGGAAGAAGTCGAAGAACTGCGCCTTGTTGGCCTGCCATACCATCAGCGTGGTGATGTCGCCGAACGCACTCCATGCACCGCCGGCATTGGCCGCGACGACCAGGTTGATCAGGGCGATCGTGGTGAAACGCGCGTTACCGGCGCCCACCGCCAGAATCACTGCCGACATCACCAACGCGGTGGTCAGGTTGTCCAGCATCGGCGACAGGAAGAACGCCAGCAGGCCGGTGATCCAGAACAGCGAGCGATAACTGAAATTGCGCTTGGTCAGTTGGGTTCGCAGCGCTTCGAATACGCCGCGCTCGCCCATGGCGGTGACATAGGTCATCGCCACCACCAGGAAGAAGAAGATCTCCGCGTACTCGAGGAACATCGCCTCGAAGGCGTGCCTGGCATCCTGGGTGCCGCCGGTGCCACCGGTCTTCCACGCGATCAGGCCCCAGATCAGTGCGGCGGCCAGCACCACCGGTTTGGACTTGGCGACATGAATGCGCTCCTCCAGGATCACCCCGACGTAGGCCAGCACGAACAGCGCCAGCGCGATCCAGCCCACCGGATGGGCGGCAAGATGGAAATTGATGTCGGCGCCGGATTCGGACGCATATACCGGGGCGCTGGCAAGCAGTGCGGCCAGGGCGATCAGCCTTCGCATGAAGAATCCTCTGGTGACATGGCAGCGTCGAACGACGCGCCGCATAGGGTATCAGCCCAGGGCGCTGCGCAGGCCAGAGGCTGCCGCTATCCGCGGCCTCGCGCTTGCACCCGAGCGGCGGCCTGCGGCGGACGATCCCGGGGCAGCCGGCTGAAGACACGGCTGGCCACCGCGGTTATCAGGGCCAGCAGCAGCACGGTCCAGCGGAACGCGATGACGTAATCCTCGTGAGCGTGTCCCTGCAGCATGGCGTCCATCAGCAGGGTGGACAGCGCGATACCGAAACTCATCGCCAGGTACTGCACAGTCGAAGCCATCGACGAGAGCATCGAGGCATGCTCGATGCCCACGTCGTGGTAGATCAGCGTGTTCATCGCGGTGTACTGCAGGCCGGTGAAGATGCCATAGCAGAACGTCAGCGTGGCGATCGCCCACACCGGCGTGGTCGGGCCGAGCAGGGCGAACGTCGTCAGCAGCAAGGCCACGATCAGCGTGTTGCCGAGCAGCAGGCGGCGATAGCCCAGGCGGACCAGCAAGCGATTGATCGCCCATTTGGCAGCTATCGATCCCATCGCCTGGGGCACCATCATCAGGCCGGCCATCAATGGTGACCAGCCGCAACCGACCTGCAGGAACAGCACCAGCAACAGGAACATGCCGGCGATGCCGAGCCGGGTGAACAGGCCGCCGACCAGGGCGACCCATACGCTGCGGATCTTCAGCAGCGCGAGATCGGCCACCGGGTGCGGCGTCCGCCGGCTGCGCCAGACATAGATGCTGCCAAGCAGCACGGCGCCGCTGCCGCACAGTCCGATCCCCAGCCACGGTACCGGTTTGCTGCCGGCCAGTTCCGACGCGGTCAGCAACAACGCCGAGGCGGTCGCGAACAGCAGGAAGCCGATCAGGTCGAAGCGGTTGGCGCGAGCGAGCCGGTAGTCGGGCATGTCACGCTGGTTCATCCACACGCCGGCGATCGCCACCGGCACGTTGATCAGAAAGATCAGCCGCCACGACGTGAACTGCACCAGCGCGCCACCCAGCAGCGGTCCCAGCACCGAGCCGAGCAGGCCGAACGTGGCGACCGTACTCATCGCCCGCACGAACTCGCGCCGGTCGATGCTGCGAACCAGCACGTATCGGCCTACCGGCATCAGCGAGGCGCCGCCGACACCTTGAAGCACGCGGGCGGCGACCAGTTGCGGCAAGGTCTGCGCCAGCCCGCACAGCAGCGAGCCCAGACCGAACACCACGATTGCGATGCCGAACACGCGCCGTGTACCCAGCCGGTCGCACAACCAGGGGCTGGCCGGGATCAGGATCGCCAGGGTCAGCACGTAACTGGTCAGTGCCGTGCGCATGCCCAGCGGGGTCACTCCCAGCGCGTCGGCCATGGCCGGCACGGCGGTATTGACCACGGTGGAATCCAGCGCCTGCATGAAGAATGCCGCCGCGACCAGCCACAGCAGGCCGCGGAAGCGTTCGCGCGAGGACGTTCCGGACGGGTCGACGGACACCGTCGTTGCGCTGGGGACGGCGGCGGTGGCGGGGAGATTCGCGACGGCTGGGAGAGGCATCTCCAGGCATGATAACTGCTATGACAGCTTGCTTTTCGCGAACGGACTCTGCAGAGTCAGCGGTGTTTCATCGCAAGCCACGATTCACCCGTTGTGGCGGCCCATTACCGATCACTCGCGCCGGGACGTTTTCGTTCCGGCGCGAGCTTTTGCGCGGCAGGAGCCGCCAGCACCAGGAACGAGCTCATGAGCAGCCAGCCGCCGATCACCGTATCCCGCACCGACATGGAGCGCATCGAAGCGCTGCTCGAACGCCAGCCCTCGGCCCAGGCGGCGAGCTTCGCCGCACTGCGCGCCCAGCTCGACCGTGCGGATGTGGTCGAGCCGGTGGCGATGCCGGCGCATACCGTGACGATGAACTCCACCGTGACGTTCGAGGAGGAGGGCAGCGGTGGCAATCTCACCCTGACCCTGGTGTATCCAGCGGCGGCCGGTGCGCCCGGCACGGTGTCGATCCTGGCGCCGGTAGGCAGCGCCCTGCTCGGGCTGTCGCGCGGTCAGCAGATCGACTGGCCGATGCCGGATGGCCACAAGCGCCGCGTACGCGTGCTCGAGATCAACCAGCCGGCGGACCCGGCGGGGCAGCCGCTGCGCTGAGCATCGGCAAGGCCCGCACAAGAAAGGCCGGTACCGTCAAGGTTTGAAGTGATGCACGAAGCCGACCTGGAAGCCACCCGGCAGCCAGCCGATGATCAACGGCGAGCGGCGATGCGCAGCCCAGATGCCCACACCGGTGCCGATTGCCGCACCCACCAGCACGTCGCTCTGCCAGTGGCCGCGGGTTTTCAAGCGGGCTACCGCGTCGTAGGCCGGCAGCAGGGCCAGCGCATAGACAGCGGGATGGTCATGGCCGTAGTTGACGATGAACGGCGTCACCGCCGCCGAGATCGCGGCGACCTCGCCGCTGGGGAAACTCTGTGCGTGGGAGCCCTGGAAGAAGCGGTTGGGGTCGGAGGTCTGTGACGGTCGCTCGCGCTGGAAGGTGTACTTCATCGCCTGGGCGCCGACCCCGGAGATCACCATGGCATCCACCGACCGCCAGAACGTGTCGCCGAGCTTGTCGTTGTCGCCGAATGCCAATGCGCCACCGGCCACCGTGAGGATCGTGCCGTACATCAGCGCATTCTGGTTGTTGCGTTTCCAGATGCCGCTGTTGTCATAGTGCAGGCGATGGTCGATCCCCAGCGGTCCGCCGCTGGCCATGGCCGTGCCGGACGTGGCGATGGCCGCCACGACTGCCAGATATCGCAATACGCGCATGATCTTGCCCTCCCGTCGCGGACAGATGCCTCGTACAGCGGGAAAGCTATCCCGGTCTGCTTTCATTTCGCTTACGTTGGCGGCTGGAATGCGCCGCTGTCGCTAAACTGGGCCGCAGCCAAGGAACTCCTCCATGACCGAACGACCAGCCCCTGCCGATATCCGCTCCCGCGCCACCGCGCTGCGAGGGCAGATCGAGCAGGCCAATTACCGCTATTACGTGCTCGACGACCCGGACATCACCGACTTCGACTACGACCGCCTGATGCGCGAACTGGAAACACTGGAGGCGGAATATCCCGAGCTGGCCACCAGCGACTCGCCGACCCGCAAGGTAGGTGCCCGGGCGAGCGGCGGTTTTGCCGAGGTACGCCACGCGATCCCGATGCTGTCGCTGGGCAACGCGTTCGAGCAGGAAGGTGAAGGCGAGCGCGAACGCTTTCGTGAAGTGGCCGAGTTCGAACGACGGATCGAGCAGACGCTGGACCGGCGTGAGCCGGTATTCTCGGTCGAGCCGAAACTGGATGGGCTGGCGATCAGCCTGCGCTATGAACATGGGCTATTCGTGCAGGGCGCCACCCGCGGCGATGGCGAGACCGGCGAGGACGTCACGGCGAATCTGCGCACGGTGCGGGCGATTCCGCTGAAACTGCGCGGGAAGGGCTGGCCCGAGGTGCTGGAGGTGCGTGGCGAGGTGGTCATGCTGCGCAAGGATTTCGAGGCGTTCAACGCGTACGCGCGCAAGCACGACGAGAAGCCGCTGGCCAACCCACGCAATGGCGCCGCCGGTTCGCTGCGCCAGCTCGATCCGGCGATTACCGCGAAACGGCGGCTGAGTTTCTTCGCCTATGCCGTCGGCGTGGTCGAGGGCGGCGAGCTGCCGCCGACGCACTCCGCCACCCTGAGGCAGCTGCGTGCATGGGGTTTCCCGGTGTCGCTCGAAGTGGATACCGCGCGCGGCTTCGATGGACTGATGGCGTATTTCCGCCGCGTCGGCGCGAAGCGGGATGCGCTGCCGTACGACATCGACGGCGTGGTCTACAAGCTGGACGACTACGCCGGCCAGCGCGAGATGGGTTTCGTCTCGCGGGCGCCGCGCTGGGCGCTGGCGCACAAGTTCCCGGCGCAGGAGCAGACCACCCGCCTGCTCGACATCGAGGTACAGATCGGTCGTACCGGCGCGGCCACGCCGCGCGCGCGAATGGAACCGGTGCAGGTCGGCGGCGTCACCGTGACCTATGCCACGCTGCATAACGCCGACCAGATCGCACGACTCGATGTGCGTATCGGCGACACCGTGATCGTGCGTCGCGCGGGCGACGTGATCCCGGAGGTGGTGCGGGTGATCGAGGATCAGCGTCCGGCCGGAACCGTGCCCTGGGTCATGCCCACGCATTGCCCCGTCTGTGGCTCCGCGCTGATCCGCGATGAGGGTGCCGCAGCGTGGCGTTGCTCGGGCGGGTTGATCTGTGCCGCGCAGCGGAAAGAGGCCTTGATCCATTTTGCGTCGCGCCGCGCCATGGACATCGACGGCCTGGGGGAGCGCTTTGCCGAGGCGCTGGTGGAACTCGACATCGTGCGTACGCCGGCCGATTTGTACAGGCTGAGCGTGGACGACTTCGTGGACATGAAGCGGCGCCTCGACGAGCGCGACGGCACCACGCCGGAGACGGTGAAGGCGGGCAAGGTGGCGACCAAGTGGGCCGAGAATCTGGTGGCGGGGATCGAGGCCAGCAAGCAGACCACCCTGGCACGCTTCCTGTTCGCGCTCGGCATCATGCATATCGGCGAAAGCACGGCGAAGACCCTGGCGAGCTGGCTGGGCCGGCTCGATTTCGTGCGCAGCATGCCGGCGCCGGTGTTGCGCGTGCTGCCGGATGTCGGCGCCGAAGTGGCTACCTCGATCGCGGGATTCTTCGCGCAGAAGGGCAATCAGCGCGTGGTCGATGCGCTGCTCGCCGCGGGCATCGTGCTGCAGGATGAGACCGCGCCGTCACCGCTGCTGCGCGAGCGATTGAACCTGGGCGTGCTGCTGGACATGGCCAACATAAGCAAGCTCGGTCCGAAGAGCAGCAAGCTGCTGGCCCGGCATTTCCCCACGCTCGCGCAGTTGCAGGCCGGCGGGACGGCGCACTGGATCACCGCCGGCGTGCCACAGGCCGCCGTGTCCGGCCTGGAAGCCTGCCTCGCCGACGCGCAGGCACTGGCCGGCCTGCGCGAAGCGGAGAACGCCATGCAGCATCTGTTCGAGGCCATTCCAGCGGCAGCGGTCGCGGCCAAGCTGCCGCTGGCCGGACAGACCGTCGTGCTTACCGGCACGCTCGACTCGCTCAGTCGCGACGAGGCCGGCGAGCGGCTGGAGGCGCTGGGCGCCAAGGTCTCCGGCTCAGTGTCGAAGAAGACCAGTTTCGTCGTCGCCGGCGAGGCGGCCGGCTCCAAGCTGGACAAGGCGAAGGAACTGGGTGTGCCGATATGGGACGAGGCGAAGCTGGTGGCCCTGCTGCACGAACACGAGGCGGCCTGATGGGTGCGGACCGGATAGCCGCACTGCAGCTGCGTGCACGACTGTACGCGTTGATCCGTGGTTTTTTCGCCGAGCGCGATGTGCTGGAAGTGGAGACGCCGATCCTTTCGGCCGCCGGCAATAGCGACCCGAACATCGAGAGTTTCAGTACCGAGTTCCACGGTCATGTCGATGCCGGCGCACGCAAGCGCTGGCTGCGCACCTCGCCGGAGTTTCCGTTGAAGCGGCTGCTCGCCGGCGGTGTCGGCGATTGCTACGAACTGGGCCGGGTGTTCCGCAACGGCGAGGCCGGCGGCCGGCACAATCCCGAGTTCAGCATGCTGGAGTGGTATCGGCTCGGCTGGGATCATCGCCGGCTGATGGGCGAGACAGTCGAACTGGTGGAAGCGGCGCTGGGCATGCTCGAGCGGCGCGCCGAAGTGATGATCACCAGCTACCGGCAGCTGTTCCTGGATGCACTGGGCATCGACCCGCTGCATGCCCCGCTCGACGAGCTGCGGGCGCCGCTGGCCGAGTACGGCATCGGTCCCGAGGGACTGGGGCGCGACGACTGGCTCGACCTGCTGATCACGCACCGGCTGCAACCGGCGTTCCCGCGCGAGCGCATCACGGTGATCCACGACTACCCGGCCAGTCAGTGTGCGCTGGCTAAGATCCGTGCCGGCGACCCGCCGCTGGCCGAGCGCTTCGAGCTGTATCTGGGTCCGCACGAGCTGGCCAACGGCTACCACGAGCTGAACGATGCCGGCGAGCAGCGTGCCCGCTTCGAACGCGACAACGAGGTCCGCCGCCAGCGCGGACTGCGCGAAGTGCCGCTCGACCAGCGGCTGCTGGACGTGCTCGACGCGATGCCGGATTGTGCCGGCGTGGCGCTGGGCGTGGAGCGCCTGCTGATGTGCCTGACCGACACCGATGCGATCGCGGATGTGCTGGCGTTTCCGTTCGCCGAGGCCTGAACTTCCTTCCTCGTCATTCCACTGCTGCGGGCGGCGCGCCGATTGACTCGGTGCGCCGCACTGCGCACAGTGGCCGCACTCCATTACTGACAAGAGCTCCTGATGAAAGGCAGCGTTTCCGGCATCATCCTGATCGTTATCGGCATCCTGTTCCTGATGCGCAATTTTGGCTTCAACCTGCATCTGGGCGAGCTGTTCGCGACCTGGTGGCCGCTGGTGCTGGTCCTGCTCGGGATCAGCATGCTGTTCAAGAACCGTTCGCCGCGCAGCTGATACGCGGCATGCGCCTGTCGGCAATCCACCATGTGGCGTTGATCTGCTCGGATTACCCCCGCTCCAGGGCGTTCTACAGCGAGACGCTGGGGTTGCCGATCCTGCGCGAGGTGTACCGGCGCGAACGCGATTCGTGGAAGCTGGATCTGCAGGTCTCGCCTGGTGTGCAACTGGAGCTGTTCTCGTTCCCGCATCCGCCGCCGCGACCCTCACGGCCCGAAGCACAGGGGCTGCGGCATCTGGCTTTCGCGGTTCCGGATGTGGCGGCCACCGTGGTCGAACTGGAGGCGCGCGGTGTCGCCTGCGAGCCGATCCGGGTGGATGAATACACCGATTGCCGGTTTACCTTTTTCGCCGACCCCGATGGTCTGCCGATCGAGTTGTACGAGGTCGCCTCCGCGCAATGAAGCGCGAGATTCGACCCACGCCCGGACGGGCGTGGGTCGAGGGTACGAACTACGGTGTGTCGAAGCGCATCGCCAGCGCCCGTCGTTCGACCAGGCCCAGGGCCGGCTGATCCTGCAGGCGCAGGTCATGCAGCTCGTACGGCGCGCCGATACCCTTGAGGCTGGCCCGGTCGTAATGCAGCACCAGCTGGCCGTCGCCCTTGCGCAGCATCGCCGCCGATTGCGCGAACGCCGCCGGCACCATCAGCCCGTCGGCAGCACGCCCATACAGCACGGCGGAAGCGGCAAACCGGCTGGCGCTCTGCGCGATCACACCCAGCGCGATGTCGATGCCGCGATCACCTGCCTTGGCCGTTTCAGCGATACCGCTGAAGCGGGCCGTAGGCACCGCGGCGGCAAACACCGTGGTGGTGTCGCGGCGCACTTCATTGCCGGCGGCATCGGTGCCCGCGGTGAAGCTGTGCACTTCCCACAAACCCGGGGTGGCTGGGATATTCCCGGGCCGGGCGTCGGTGGTGAAGCTGCCGTCGTCCTGGCGCTGGTAGTCGAGGAGGGTGGTGCTGCCATCGGGAGCGCGCAGAAAACCGCCCACGGCGACCAGCGGCGTGTCCTTGTCCGCCTCCTGCATCGCGACGCGCACATGCACATCGCCGCCCAGCAGCAAGTCGTCGCGATCGGCCCGCGCGGTGACGGTGAACGGACTTTGCGGTTCGAATACGTGCACCACATAGCGTCCGCTGGCGGTCGGTGCCTGCAGGGTGGCCAGGCCGCTGCCCAGTTCGGGCCTCAGTTTCAGCACCGTCGATGCCAGTGGCACGTCCATGCCGGCTGCCTGCAGCGACTGCGCGTCGGCCAGCGTGCTGGCGGCCCGATCCAGGGTCAGCGACTGATGACCCAGCTGCAACCTCACGTTGCCCGGCTGCAGGTGGCCGCCGACAGGATCGCTCGGACTGAGCCGGATGATTGCACCCGGTGCACTCAGCGGCAGCCGGATGCCTTGCTGCAACTCGCTGGCCGAGACGTCGATCCAGTATTCGCGGCTGCTGCGGGTGAACGGCTGCGGCAGGCTCTGCAAGGTGGCGTCGTGTGGCAGCGCCCAGCTGATGCTGACCGGCCGGCGCTCCACGTGCATGGGCGGCGCGGAGGCTATGGCCGGGTCGGGTCGGGCCGCAACGGCACGTGCCAGCAGGGTCGACGGCAGCATGTCGCCGGACTGCGCCGGCAGCAGCACATGGGTGCCGGCGAATGCGGGCAGGGCGGTGCAGATGGCCAGCAGGGCGCTGGCGGGAATCCCTGGTTTCATGGTGATCATCCCTTGATGTCGTTGGCGAGAATGGATTCCAGCCCGAAGCAGGCGCGCCGGCTCTGGTTGTGGTTGAGCACCGAGCCGCCGCTGGTTCGCTGGGTGTCCTTGAACCACAGCGTGCCTGCCGCCGTGCCGCTGGAGCATTCGATGAAGCCGTCCGAGCAACTGCTCAGCCAGTTCTGGGTGATCTCCAGGCCCACGCTGTTGGTGTAGCCGCCGCAGTAGGCCTGGCTGGTCCAGAAGCCGGAGACCACATCCGTGCCAACCACGTCGCGGAACGGTACCGGCAGCGCCGGCCGACCCGCTGTACCGAGCAGGTACTGCTGGTTGTAGGTCGCCATCCAGCCCACCTGTTGCTGGCGCACCGCATCGTTCTGGTAACCGAGCAGCCAGCCCAGGGCGGACTCGAACACGTTGCCCGCAATCACCGCATCGGCCAGTGGCGTACCGGCACTGGAGGGAGCGATCGCGTCGACCTTGACCAGGTGCTGGATGATGTTGGGATAGCGCGCATCCCAGGTCGGGTTGGACAGGATCCAGCGCATCACGTTGCCGCCATTGGAGTGCGTGATCACGATCAGGCGGTCGAGGTGGCGGTTCTGGATGAAGCTGGTGAGCTGGCTGGCAAGGCAGCCGGCGGCGCGGTCATCCCACATGTACCGGGTGAAATCGCAGTTGACCACCAGCAGGTTGCTGCGGTCGGTGAGGCCGTTGCGCACGCCCTCGACCATGCCGGCCTGCCAGTAATCGTTGTAGGCGTCGGTCTGGTTGCCGGTACCGTGAACCAGGGCCACGCCGGTGACCGCGGCATGCGTCGTGGAACAAGCCACGGCCAGTGAAAGCAACAACAAAGTGCGTTTGATCCGTTGCACGTATGTCTCTCCCCATGTCAGGCGGCGAAGCGCCGCAGGAAGCCGACTCGGGATGCAGCAACGGGAACGACTACTACCCGTTCATGCAGGCAGGTCGACTTTGGATGATGCCTTTCGGGCATCGCTTGAAGCCGCATGACTCCCCTTGACCATGCGACGGCGTATGGACACTAGCAGGTTCCCGCGGCCAAGCCTTGACGCAGCGCACAGATTGCTGACCCAGCGAATTCGTCGTCACGTGGGGCTGATGCGGCGCGAGTTTCGGGTAAGGTGGCGAGCTTTCCGGCCATCTGGATCTGCGTCAGCGATGAATGTCACGATTCCCGTCAGTCCCGCGGTCATTGGCCTGCAGCGGCGTGACGTCCGCACCCTGTTGCTGTCTGCCCTTGGTGGCGCGCTGGAGTTCTACGACTTCGTGGTATTCGTGTTCTTCGCGATCCCGTTGAGCGAACTGTTCTTTCCGAAAGACACCGCGCCGTGGCTGGCCCAGCTGCAGGTCTACGGCATCTTCGCGGCGGGCTATCTGGCGCGTCCGCTGGGCGGCATCGTGATGGCGCACTTCGGCGACCGCTCCGGGCGCAAGCGGATGTTCACCCTGAGCGTGCTGCTGATGGCCTTGCCGACCCTGGCGATCGGCCTGTTGCCGGTGTATGCCCAGATCGGCATGGCCGCACCGGTGCTGCTGTTGCTGATGCGCATCGTGCAGGGTATTGCCGTGGGCGGCGAGGTGCCCGGCGCCTGGGTGTTCGTGGCCGAGCACGTGCCGACGAATCGGGTGGGCTTCGCCTGCGGCAGTCTCACGGCGGGGCTTACCGTAGGCATCCTGATCGGCTCGCTGGTGGCGTCGTGGATCCATCGTGAGCTGGCACCGGCGCAGGTGCTGGCTTGGGGCTGGCGCCTGCCGTTCCTGCTCGGCGGCGTGTTCGGATTCATCGCGGTGTGGCTGCGCCGCTGGTTGAGCGAGACGCCTGTGTTCACCGCCATGCGCGAACGCAAGGAGTTGAGCCGGGAGCTGCCGCTGCGCGCGGTGCTGGCCAATCACCGCGACGGGGTCGTGCTGTCGATGCTGGCCACCTGGACGCTCACCGCGGCGATCGTGGTGATCATCCTGATGCTGCCCAGCCTGGCGCAGAAGCGCTTCGGCATCGATCCGCAACAGGCGTTTCTCGGCAACAGCCTGGCCTCGTTCACGCTCTCGCTGGGCTGCCTGGCCTTCGGCGCGCTGAGCGACCGCATCGGCAGTGCGCGAACGCTGCTGCTGGGGTCGGTCGGTTTGCTGCTGGGCAACTATCTGCTGTTTGCGGATCTCGCCGGTGGCGGCGGGCACTTTCTTTCGCTGTATGCGCTGGCTGGTTTCCTGGTGGGCATGGTCGGCACCATACCGGTGGTGCTGGTACAGCGTTTTCCGCCGGCGGTACGCTTCAGCGGGGTGTCGTTCGCCTACAACATCGCCTACGCCGTATTCGGCGCCAGCACGGCCGCCTTGATCGGCGTCCTGGCTGCCTGGGCCGGGCGCATGGCACCGGCCCATTACGTGGGGTTTACCGCCCTGGTGAGCATGGCGGTCGGGGGTTATCTCATTGCGAAACCCGGACTGCGCGACTGAGCTGGCGTGGCATGGCACGCCCGCGGGTGTCGCCATGGCTTCGTGACGGGCCGCTGCGAAGGGTATAAAGCCGGGTAAACTGGGCCATCGGGAGCACTTCGCGCGAAAGCGGTTTGAATGAACGTGCTGCCGTGTCGATGATCGCCGCGGGGCAGGGGCGCGCGGTCAACGAGGAGCGAAATGTCACAGCTTGTGCGGAGGTTGTCGGCTGTTCGAACGGGGCATGCGGAAACATCCGCCCCATCGGCTGCCGGCCGACGCCTGACGTGTTTGCGCGGGGTGGCAAGTGAATGCACAGATCGCACCTATGGGGTCGAGTCGGCGCGACGAAATGCTCGAAACGCTGCGCAACGCCGGTCAGCAATGGCTGTTCGTGGTCAAGAGCGCGATCTCGCTGCTGCTGGCGGGCTGGCTGGCGATGCGCCTCGAGCTTGATCAGCCCTACACCGCAATGATCACGGTGGCCCTGGTGATCCATCCGCACAGCGGCATGGTGGTCGCCAAGAGTTTCTACCGCGCGCTGGGCACGATTGCCGGCAGCTTAGTAGGCCTGTTGCTGGTGGCCGTGTTTCCACAGCAGCACGAGCTGTTCCTCGGCGCACTGGCAGGCTGGATTGCGCTGTGTGCCGGCGGCGCCGCGCTATATCGCAATTTCCAGTCGTACGGCTTCGTCCTGGCCGGTTACACCGCGGCGCTCGTCGTGCTCCCGTTCGTCACTCAAGGAAGGGACGTGTTTCATTCCGCGGTGACGCGCGTCAGCGAAGTGATGCTGGCGCTGCTGGTGGCGGGTGTGGTCAGCGACGTGCTTTTTCCGCAGCGCCTGATCGTCGTCCTGCGCGCGGGTATCCGTTCGTTGTTCGCCGGGTTCATCGCGTTCGTGCGCAGCAGCCTGCGCGGCGAAATCGACCGCGGCATGCTGCGTGCCGCTTATCTGCGCTATGTACGCGAAACAGTGCAGATCGAGAACCAGCGCAGCTCGGCCGTGTTCGAGGACGCCGGCTTGCGCATGCGCAGCCCGCGCCTGCTCCGTTTCAACCAGCGCTTCATGGCGTCGTCCACCACGTTCCAGTCGCTGCATCATCTGATGGATCGGTTGCAGGGTGACGAACATATTGTCGCGAGGCAGGCGCTCACCGGCTTGTTCGCCGAGGTGACCGTGGCGCTGGGCGAGAAGGGTAGTGAGCCCTGTCGTGCCGCCCAGGCCGGAGATCTGGAGCGCGCGCTCGCGGTGGCGCGCGAGCGGTTGCCGCTGCGCTCGCGCGAGGTGCGGTCAGGGTTGGCAGGGCGCGACATCGTGCTGGACTTCGACACCGGGGTGGAGTTGCTGCAACGCTTCGTCGGCGAGCTGCACGACTACACCCGTGCGTACGTCGCCTTGGCCAACCCGGCACCGGTGAGCGTTGACGACAGCAGGGAGACCGCCTTCGTCCGCGGCAACGACTGGAGCGGCGCGGTGCTGACCGCCGCGCGCACGTTCGCGTTGATGTCGAGCCTGGCTACGTTCTGGGTTCTCAGCAGCTGGCCGCATGGAGTCATCACCATGCTGCTGGGCACGGTCTTCTGTGGACTGCTGGCCAGTGCCCCGGATCCGCTGAAGGCCGTACAGGGCGTATTGGTCGGTTTCGCGCTGGGCATCACTGCATCGTTCTTCTGCACCTTGGTAGTGTTGCCCCGCATGGATGGCTTCACGTTGCTGGCCGCGGGCATGCTGCCGTTCCTTCTGCCGGGCCTGTATCTGTACACGCAACCGACGTTGATGGGGACCGGCTACCTCGTCAGTTTCCTGTTCACGATGTCGCCGCAAAACGCGATGACCTACGACGCCGCCGGCTTCATCAACAGCGCCGTGGCCGCCGTGCTGGGGATTGCCGGCACGTGGCTGTCGTTCCAGTTGCTGGCCAGTGCGTCGGGAAACCGCTGGTTGCGCGAGCGGCTGGAACGCAAACTACGGCTGCAGGTGGCGCGCGCCTGCCACGAACCGCTGCCCGGGTTGCGCCAGCGCTTCGAGAGTGCGAGCCGCGACTTGCTGACCCAGGTGGTCAGCCAGACCAGTGCCGGCACCGACGCGTCGCGCGATCTGCTGGAGTGGGGGCTGTCGGTACAGGAAACCGGGCGCGCGGTGATCGAATTGCGGCGCGACGCCACCGAGACCGAGACGGCGTCGCATACGCTGATCGTGCGCGTGATCGCGACGCTGACGACGCTCTACGACCGTCCCGGACCTGACGCCTATGCTGCAGCCCGCAGCGCCGTTGCGGCGGCTATCGACGCAGGTACGCTGCCGCAGCAGGTGCTCTCGCATTTGCACCTGATCCGTCTGGCCTTGCTTGACCCCTGCTCGGTGCTCGCGCGCTTCAAGGCACCGCTCCCGGCTCCCGCCGCTGAGGAGGAACGCCCCCATGCCGGGTGAAATTTCGCTGTTCGGTGTACTGGTGCCGGGCCTGTTGCTGGTGTTCGTGCTGAGCCTGTTGCTGCAGTGGGGAGTCGACTGGGTCATTGGCCGCTTCGGTCTGTACCGCTACGTCTGGCATCCGTCACTGTTTCGTATCGCGTTGTTTGCATGCATCTTCGGTGGCATCGGGCTGCTGTCGATGCGATGAGGTCCGCCATGAAGATCCAGTCACTGCTCCGTTTCGTTCTGACCATCGTCGTCGTCACCATCGCCGCAGTGATTGCGCACGCATTGTGGCGTCACTACATGTATTCGCCGTGGACACGCGACGGCCGCGTGCGTGCCGAAGTGGTGCGGGTGGCACCGGATGTGTCCGGACTGGTTGCCGGAGTAATGGTGCGGGACAACCAGCAGGTCCGCAAAGGTGACCTGCTCTTCGTGATCGACCAGGCACGTTTTCGCAATGCCGTGGAGCAAGCCGAAGCCAACGTCGCGGCTGCCAAGGCAGCGGCACGAGCCGCGGGCGCCGATCTCAATCTGGCCCAGGCCAGTGCGGCCCAGGCCCGCGCGGAATTCGACATGCGCCAGGCCGAATCCCTGCGCCGTCAGCGGCTGGGTGACGTGATTTCCGAAGAGATGCGTACCGATGCGCGGGCTACGGCGTTGGCTGCCCAGGCCGGCCTGCGTGCGGCGCAGGCCTCGCACGGTCGCGCAGGAGCGGGCCAGGACCAGGCACTGGCCGCGTTGATGCAGGCCGAGGCGGCGTTGAGTCTGGCGCGATTGAATCTGCAACGCACCGAGGTGCGGGCGCCGATGGACGGTTACATCACCAACCTCGATATCTATCCGGGCGACTACGTGAATACCGGCAACCCGCGGCTGGCGCTGGTCGGCGGCGACACGTTCTGGGTCTATGGCTATTTCGAGGAGACCAAGCTGCCGCATGTTCGCATCGGCGATCCGGCGGAAATCCGCCTGATGAGCGGCGCGGTCCTGCACGGGCGGGTCGAGAGCCTCGCCCGTGGCATCAGCGATCGCGACAACCCCACCGGCGTCAATCTGCTGGCCGACGTGAATCCGACGTTCAGCTGGGTACGACTGGCGCAGCGCGTGCCGGTGCGCATCCACATCGATCCGGCCAATTCGTCCAATCAGCCCTTGTTGGCTGCGGGCATGACCGTCACGGTCATCCTGCATCCCAGGCATTGAGACCGGTAATCAGAAGTCCAGTTCCTGCGCCGCGCACAGGTAATCGACCAGCGGTGCGACGCGCTTGAAGTTGTCCACCACCCAGGGCAGCAGTTCGGCGGAGCAGGCCAGGGCGTCGTCGAAGTTCTCGCCGGCGGCGAAGTCCTTGCGCTTGAGGTCCTCGATCAGCTCGTGATCCGGATCGAAGCCGCGCGGCGGACGGCTCAGCGACTCGCCCCAGAAGGTGAGGTGTTCGCGGAAGGCCTTGCTCTGCGTGGCCTTCTTCCACGCGGCCGGGTTGTCGGCGAGGAAGCCGCGGATATGCTTCAGCGCGTCGGGCTCGGGATGCCACATGCCACCGCCGGCGAAGCAGTCGCCGGGCTGCAGATGCACGTAGAACGACGGTGCCGGGATCTCGTGGCGGCGTTCGTGGAAGAAGCGCGAGCCCTGCCAGGGTTTGTACGGCAGCTTGTTGTGGGAAAAGCGCGTGTCGCGATGGATGCGGAACAGCGAGCCGCCGTCTTGCGCGGGTCGGCGCGGTAGTGCGGGCTGATCTTCGCCAGCGGCGCCTGCAGGTCGGTGATCAACTGCAGGAACGGTTCGCGCACGTGACACTCGTAGTTGTCCCTGTGGGCATGGAACCACTCGCGGCTGTTGTTGCGATCGAGCGCGCGCAGGAAGCGGAAGCTGGCGGGAGTGAAGTAGGTCTGGGACATGGCTTCGGTGAGGTGGCGGGAAGTCGGGTCAGGCTGCGTCGATGCTGGCGGCGAGGTGTTCGCCCCAGGCCTGCAGCTGGTCGAGCAAGGCCAGTTGGTGCTGTCCTGCGGATCGTTGCGCAGTTCATCGAGGCGGTTGAATTAGTCGTCGAGGGTGAGCCCGGTCAGGGCCGTGTGTCGGGTCAGCCGGGCCTGGCGAAAGCTGTCCCAGCGTGCGCGTTCCTCGCGGTCGAGCGTGTCCGGCCAGTTGCGCGCGCGGTACCGGAACAGCAGCTCCGGGTAGCGCGGATCGCGGAACGGAAACGCCCGCGAGCCGAGCTGATCCGGTGGCGTGGCGCGTACCTGGGTGAGCAGCCACTTGTCCGCGTCCGGCAGGAAACCGCCGCCATAGAGAGCCAGCTCGGGATCTTCCGGCGGCGGCAGCTCGGCGGCGCGCTGAAACACCCGGCGCAGCT
>CAWHFU010000015.1:0-845475 GCA_963828685.1 uncultured Pseudomonadota bacterium | reverse complement strand
ATGGACCGCGCGGAGGGCTTTGCAGCCCGAATGTCTTCTACCGCCCACGCTCCCAGGCATGAACCCCGGCAGGCGGGTTGTTACAGCCGCCCGCCGCGCTTCACGCTGAGATAGCGCTCGATCAGCGCACCGGACAGCTCGGCGCAACTGACGTCGAGCGTGTTGACGCCCTCGCGGCGCAACGCTTCGTGCACGCGTTCGCGCTCGGCCAGGTAGTGCATCGCCGAGGCACTGCGGATGCTGGTTTCCAGGTCGTCGCCGGAATCGCTGGCGGCACGGTCCAGCGCCAGCTCGCGCAGGCTGACCAGCATCACCAGGTGTCGTTTGGACAGCATCGACACCGCCATGCGCAGTTCCGCATCGTCCTCGTCGCGCACGTTGGTGATCAGCACCACCAGCGCACGGCGTTGCTGGTGCGCCTGCAGCGCGCTGGCGGCGGCCAGGTAGTCGGTGGCCAATGGCATCGCCTGCAGGTCGTAGCCGGCACCCAGCAGCATGTCCATGCCACCACTGCCCTGCTGCGGCGGCAGCCAGCGTTGCTGCTGGCCGGTGCAGGCCAGCATGCCGACCGCATCGCCCTGGCGCAGCGCGATGCTGGCCAACGCCAGCGACGCGTTCAGCACGTGGTCGAAATGCGCCAGCTGGTCGTCCTGCGCCAGCATGCGCCGGCCGCAATCGAGCATCAGCACCACCTGCTGGTTGCGCTCGTCGCGATACTCGCGCGAGATCAGCCGGCTGCTGCGCGCGGTGGCCTTCCAGTCGATCTTGCGCAGGCTGTCGCCGACCCGGTAGTCGCGCAGCTCGCTGGAACTCGGTGCCTTCGCCGCGGCGCCGCTGCAGGCGCGCGCCGACGCTGCGCGAGGCCAGCTCCACGCTGAGCCGGGCCAGCTCGGCCAGCGACGCGAAATTCGGATACACCCGCACCGTCGACGGCGCGCCGACCACGCGATGCGCGGTCCAGCCATGCCCAGGGCGAGCGCAACTGCACATGGCAACCCTCGAAGCGGAACTGGCCGCGTGCGTCGGGCGTCACCGCATAGTCGAGCTGCAGTTCGTCGCCGGGTCGGCAACGCCAGCGTGCGCGGCATCCCGCGCACCGCCCAGCCGCCCGGATGCAGATCGTGCACGCGTACTTTCTGCGCCCGCCGGCCCGCGCCGCGCAGGCGCAGGCCCACGCGTGCCTCCGGCCCCAGCGGCATCACCGGCGCCACTTCCCGTTGCAACGTCGGCGAAGGCATCCGCCGCAGGCGCCCGGCATCGATCAAGCGCCAACAGCGCGATGCCGCCGCCGCAGGCCAGCCAGGTCGTCAGCGGCAGCCATGCCACGCTGGCCAGCGCGCCAAGCACGCTCCAGCCGAGCAGCAACCACAACAGCGTTGGCGCGGGTCGCATCATTGGCGCGGTGCCGGCACCTTGTGCAGCAACGCCTTCAGCACGTCGTCCGGGCGCTGGCGTTCGATCAGCGCTTCGGGCGCCAGCAGCAGGCGATGGCGCAGCGCCGGCAGGGCCACCGCGCGCACGTCATCGGGGGTGACGAAATCGCGCCCGTCCAGCGCGGCGCTGGCCCGCGCCAGCCGTGCCAGCGCCAACCCGCCGCGCGGGCCGGCGCCACCGATCACCCCCGGCCACTCGCGCGTGGTGCGCACGATGCGCACGGCGTAGTCGGTGACCGCTGCATCCATGCGGATCGCGGCGACACCCTGCTGCAGGGCCAGCAGTTCCGCCTGCCCCATCACCGACTGCACCTTCGACACGTCGAGGTCGGCCGCGACCTTGCCGTTGACCACGCCGGCGACCATGCGCTTCTCGTCCTCCAGCGTGGGATAGCCGATCACCACCTTGATCAGGAAGCGGTCGAGCTGCGCCTCGGGCAGCGGATAGGTGCCCTCCTGCTCGATCGGGTTCTGCGTGGCCACCACCATGAACGGCGCCGGCAACGCGAAACGACGGCCTTCGATGGTCACCTGCGCCTTCCTGCATCGACTCGAGCAGGGCCGCCTGGGTCTTCGCCGGCGCGCGGTTGATCTCGTCGGCCAGCAGCAGGTTGGCGAACACCGGCCCGCGGCGGATCTGGAAGCGCTCGCTCTTGGGATCGTAGATCGCGTGCCCGGTGACGTCCGCCGGCATCAGGTCCGGGGTGAACTGGATGCGTCCGAACGTGCAGCCGCACCGACGCGGCCAGCGCGCGCACCAGCAGGGTCTTGCCCAGCCCGGGCACGCCTTCGATCAGCACATGTCCGGCCGCCAGCAAGGCCAGCAGCACCTGGTCGAACACCTCGCCCTGGCCGATGAAGGCTTGCGCGACCTGTTCGCGCAACGCCCGCGCGTGTTCGCCCAGCTCGGCGATAGACAATGGCGCCGGCGGCGTGAGCGGGGCGGCGGAAAGGGTCTCGGTGGTCATGGGTGGCTCCTGAGTCGCGCCAGGGTGAGGATGGAGGCACGAAACGCCTGCGCGTTCGCGGGTGACTGGAAGGCCTGCTCGATCTGCGCGGCATCGAGCGGCCCGCGCTCGGCCAGGCGCGCATGCAGGGCCTCGCCGTTGAGCATGGCGCAGGCCGGATCGCGTCGGCGCAGCCGTTCCCATACCGCGTGACAGGCCAGCCGGTGCAGGCTGCGGCCGCCATCGCGGCGATACAGGAATTCGCCGGCCGCCTGCACGTGCTCCAGCAGCGCGCGTCGATGCAGTGCCGGCGCCGGCATCAGCGGGCCCAGCCGCGCACTGCGCATGGCCATCCAGCCGGCCAGCAACAGGCTCAGCGCCAGCAGCGCGGGCCAGCCCTTGAACAGCAACCACTTCGGCAGCGACAGGCCGTCCAGCGCGTAGACCAGGTAGATCCGGCCACGCCCCCGGTTCGGCGCCAGCAGGCGCCAGCCGAAATGCTGCGCGGCGGCCTGTTTCAGATGATTGCCCGAGACCGGCTCCAGGCTGGCCAGCAAGCTGACCGTTCCGTTCGCCAGTCGGGTGCGGGCAAACAGATAGCCGTCCATCTGATCGCCGACCGACGCCTCTACCGCAGCGCGGGCCGCTGGCGCAAGGCGGAAGCGCTCACCGCACAACTGCACCTGGCCAGGTAGCTTGCCATCGACGACCACACCCGTGTCGATCGCGCTGCAGGCAAATGCCGCGGGGCGGGAATCGAGCAGGTTCAGTGCCTTGAACAGCGGTGTCCGCAACGCCGCTGCCGTCGCCCCGGGCGACAGCAGCAAATGGCCGCCGGACCGGACCCAGGCGGCAAGTCGCACGGCGGCAGCGGCATCGACCCGCGCCACGTCGTCACCCAGCACCAGCGTGTCGCCGGACTGCAGTGGCATCCGCTGCGGATCCAGCGTGGTCAGCGCGGTGACCGGCAGGTGCAGCCGAACCAGGGTCTGCTGCAGCGCAAAGAAGCGGTTGTAGCGCGCCTCGCCGTGTGCGGCCACCGGCTCGGTGACCTCCTTGTGCTCGAACGTGGCGAGGAAGCCGGCAACCAGCAGGCCCACGACGACCAGTACCAGCGTGGCGATGACCAGCGTCTTGCGGTTCATGCCGATGTCCCCGTCTGCGCGGGCCAGCCGACCAGCAGGCGTTCGATCGCGGCGTCATCCGGATAGCGCCCCGCATACGCAGCGAACTGCCAGGTACGCACGATCGCGACGATCCGCTGCGCGCGGGCGGGGTCGTCGATCGCCGCCGCCTGGCGCAGCCAGTCCGCCTCGGTCGCTTCCGCCGACAGCGGCAGCTTCAGCAGCCGGGCGGTCTGCGCCACGCCGCCGCGATACAGCAGGGCCAGCGCCTCGCGCTGACGTCGCGCCTGCCACAGCGTGCGGGTGGCGGCAGCCAGGTCCGCGGGCAACGCCGGCTCCGGTTCGACACTTGTGTGCAACTCCGGCGCCAGCGCCGACACCGGCTCGGCGGGCTCACGTACCAGGCGTCCGCGCCAGCGCCAGGCAAACCGCAGCAGCGCGCCTAGCGCCACGAGCAGCAGCAGCCACAACAGCCCCTTGAACACGAGCGCGAACAGACGGCCAAATGCGGGAAATGGCATCCCTTGCACCTTCGCCGCCGGAGCGGGCGGGTACCTGAGCACCCATCGGCGCACCTTGCGCTCGCCGCCGAAGCGCGGATCGCGGTAGACCGCCGCGGCGGCGGCCGCAAAACGTCGGTCGGCCTCGTCCAGCGGCTGCCCGAACCGTGGATCGGGCGAAGTCGCCACCGATGTCGTCGGCGCCGGCACGCTGGTCGCCGCATGCACCGCCAACGGCCAGATGCCGCTGCATGCCAGCAACACGACCAGCAGCTTGCCCGGCACCTGCAGCCGGGTGCACATGCGGCGGAAGGCCAGGTCGATATCCCACGCCTCCAGCTGGGTGCGCCGGTTGAGATACAGCGCAAACCCGCAGGCCACATACAGCGGCTCGATCGCGCTCATCGCCAGATACGCCACGGTCGCGCCCAGCAGGGTCCAGACTGTCGTCGCACCATGCACGTCGTGCCGGAAAAAATCACTGATCGAATCCGCTTGCCACTCGTGCGGAATCAGCAGCACCGCCAGCAGCCAGACACTGAGGAACAGCACCAGCTCGAACTGCAGGCAGCCGTAGGTCAGCAGGCTGGTCTCGGTCACGATGCGGCGACGCAAGACCTGCCAGCGTGCCGAACGCTGCCGGCGCGGGGCGCCCTCGAGCAGATCCAGCGGCAGGCGCAGCGCACGATTGCTGTCGATGCGCAGCCAGCTCAGTCCTGCCAGCGTGCTGCGCCAGGGCCACCGGCGCTGGCCGCGCAGGGTCTCGCGCCAGCCCGGCGCGCGATCGAACACCGCACGCGACAACACATACAGCGGCAGCCGGTCGAACAGCGGTTTCAGCCACCACATCAGCACCAGGCCGAGCCACGGCAACCCCAGCAGCAGCCCGAGTGCATTGCACGCGACAAACACCGGCAGGGTGAACGCGAACCAGGCCGACCACACCGCCACGGCATTCGCGCGCAGCATCACCGCACCCAGATCCAGCGCCTCGCGCGGGGCGCGTGGTCGCAGCACCACACTGATCCGCTCAAGCTCCATGCCGATCCCCTCTGCCGCCGCGCCACAGCCAACCGAGTACCAGCAGCCACAGCAACGCGCCGCTGCCAAACTTCACCGCATCCGGCAGGGCCGCAATCGACGACCAGTAAGCCTCGATGAAAGCGGCGGCCAGCAGCATCGCGAACGCACCCAGCGCCAGCTGCGCACCGACCCAGCCGGCGGCGACCAGGGCCGGGCCACGTCGCTGCCGGCCCGGCGCCAGCAGGGTCAGTCCCAACTGCAGGCCGGCGCCACCGGCGATCACCAGGGCGCTCAGTTCGAACGCCGAATGCGCCACCACGAAGCGCCAGAACGGCGCGCCGTCCCCGATCGCGGTGAGATGGCCGGCCACGCCACCGACCAGCACGCCGTTGGCCGCCAGCACGTAGACCGCCCCGACCCCGAAAAACAGGCCCGAGGCAAACGTGCGGAACGCGATGCTGACGTTGTTCATCACGTAGTAGCCGAACATCTGCAGGTCGGTGCCGCTGCTGCGGCCGAGGTGCGCGTTGGCCGGATCGTACATTTTCTCGAACCCGGCCAGCTGTGCGCTGCTGAACACCGTATGCGCCAGCTCGGGTCGCAGCTGCATCAGCACCAGCGCGATCAGCGCCGGCACATAGAACAGCACCGCCGCCACCACCATGCAGCGCCACTGCGCACGCACCAGGCGTGGAAATCCCGCGACCAGGAAGCTTGCCACCCGATGCCAGCGCGGCGGCGGCGGTCGGTACAGCACGCGGTGGCCCTGTTGCACGATGCGCTGCAGCCGATCGGTCACCTCATGGCTGTAGCCGCGCCCGCGAGCCAGCGCCAGATGATGGCAAAGACGCCGGTACGACGGCGGGAAATCCAACGCCGGTTCCTGCCGCATGGTCCGCTTCGGCTGGCGCTCGAGCGCGCTCAGCCACGACTGCAGGCGGTCCCACTCGCGCGCGTGCAGGGCCACGAAGCGTTCCTGCTTCATGCCCGCCCCAGCAGCCAGTTGGCATGCGCGATCAGGCGCTGCACCGCCGCCGTGTCGCGGCACCCGGTCAGCGGCAAGAGCATGTTGGCCAGTTCCTCCTGCCGCGGCACGGTGAGCTGGCCGGCGCGCTCGGCAAACTCGACCAGGGCGAGCTGCTCGTCGGCGGCGAGCACGACCGGCAACGGTACCGCCGGCGCCATCGGCACCTGCTGCCCCGCCGGCAGTTCGGTGGCATGTATCACCATCGTGCCGGCCACGATGTCGCCGAGCCGGCGCGCGTGCGGGTCGATCAGCGTGCTGACCAGCCCCACGCCGTACACGCCGGGCAGCATATCCACGACGCGCAGCAGATTGCGCACCACCGACGGCATCCAGGTCACCGGCGTGCCGTCGGCTCGAACCACCCGCAGGCCCAGCGCCCGCTTGCCCAGGGTCTGGCCGTCCAGCCAGACCTCGCACAGCACCGAATACCCCCACATCAGCGCAAACAGCAGCAGCATCGCCAGGCCGTTGCCGCCCACGCCGACCAGCGAAAGCGGAATCGCCGCGATCGTGAACACCACCCCGCGCAACAGCATGTCGACCATCCAGGCCTGCGCGCGCGGCAGCGCACCGGCGGCGCGCAGGTGCAGCGAGATGCCCTCGGGTGTCTCGATCTCGCGGACGGTGTCGAGCATCAAACGTCGATGACGATGGTGTCGGCGATCATGTCATGCAGGCAGCGACGCTCGGCGCCGAAGATCAGCAACGCATCCACCAGCCCGGCCAGCTTGCCCACCAACGGAATGACACCGAGCAGGCCGATCGGCAGCACGCGCAGGAAGATGTAGCGGGCCAGTCCGACGCGGTCGCCGTCCGTGCGTACAATGGCAATGTCCAGCGTGCGCTTGCCGATGGTCTGCCCATACCGATGGATCAGCACGCAGTTGATGACAATCGTCGCTACCAGCAGAGCCGTTCCCAGCAGCATCAGGCCCACCATCGGCCCCGCCGGCTTGAGTCCCTGCTTCACACCGGCCGCCATCACGGCGCCCCACATGAAGGGCGCCAGCCACACCACGTTGACCAGGCCATCCAGCATCACGGCACCCAGCCGTTTGCCCCGACTGGCCTTGCGACTTTCCAGATCTTTCGCGGTGTTCCCGCGCACGTCATCGACCACGGCCGCCGGCGCGGCATATGGATTGGATTCCATCCGTTCTTCCCCCTGCTGTCCTTTTGCCCTACCCCACGTCGGGCAACCGGTTCGAGTATAGAAGCGATTTTTGCCGGTTGACCAGCATCGGCGCCGGAGGCCGGCAGGGTCCGTCCCGCAGCCGGCTCAGGGGCCTTTGCGCTTCGGCCTGAGCAGGGTGCCGGTGCAGTTGGGCGAACCGCACAGGCAGGTCCACAGCTTTTTCAGACGCGCGGTATGCGGCACGTCGAGCACGATGCCGTAGTCGTAGGTGAGCTCTTCGCCCGGCTTGATCGCCCGGATCGCCTCGATCACCACCTTGTCCCGGCGGGGATCGCCGCTGGCGCTTTCCTCGACCAGCGCGCGGCAGTTCGGCGTGCAGCTGTGGTTGATCCAGCGGGCGCTGTTGCCGTGCTGGTTGGCGTCGATGATGTAGTCGTCATTGAGCGTGAACAGGAACGTGTGGCCGGTTTCGCCGCCGTCGCCATAGAGCTCGTCGGCCTCGGCATGGGTCAGCAGCTTGCCCTTGTACTCGATGATCTGCTCGCCCCGGCGGATCGGGGTGACGGCAAACACGCCGTTGCCATGGATCGGTGAGCGGCGGGCGGCGAAGCGGCGAGGCCGCGTGGCTGAAGTCATGGACGGGTCTGCTGGCTTGATTGAGAAAGCCGCGATGATGCCCGTTGCGGAGCGTCATGGGAATTTCCGCCAACTTTGCTAAGATTCAAACAATCGTTTGAGGTACACCCATGAGACGACTGCTGCAAGGTTTCCTGCTTGTCCTGCTCGGCGCCGGCCTGATCGCCTGCGGGCCGGCGCGCAAGAGCATCTTTCCACCGACCCTCAGCATCCAGCAATTGTCGGAGCTGCCGAACGGCCAATGGCGGCTGATCGTGCGAATCCAGAACAACAGCTACGGCGAAATGGATTTCAGGTCGCTCGATGGCCGGTTACAGATCGCCGAACTCGTTCCGGTCCGCTTGCATGCGACCTTCGAGCGGGACATCCCCGCGCTGGCCGGTGACGTGATCCAGCTCGACGTGCTGCCCACCGCCGCGATGAGCCAGGCGCTGCAGGCCGTCGCCGCCAGGGGCAGCGCCGGTGCCGTCGCCTACCGCATCAGCGGCACCGCCAGCGCCAAACCGGAACAGGAAGACAAACCACGCGACTTCAGCTTCGACGGCAATGCCTGGATCTCGCCGGTGCCGGGCATCGCCCACACCTGGCGCTGATGCCGTCCCTTTCCACGACGCCACTTCCCCCCAAGGAATCACCATGACTGCTTACAAGGCCCCACTCGATGATCTGCGCTTCACCCTGTTCGACGTGCTGGGTGCCGAACCGATCCTGACCTCGTTGAAGGGCGGCGAAGGACACAGCCGCGATCTGCTCGACGCCGTGCTGGAAGAGGCCGGTCGCCTCAGCGAACAATTGCTGGCGCCAACCAATTCACCTGCCGATGCCGAGGGCTGCCATTTCGACAAGGCGACCCAGACGGTGACCACGCCGAAGGGTTTCAAGGATGCGTTCAAGCAGTTTGCCGATGGTGGCTGGACCGGCCTGACCAACCCCGAGGCGTTCGGCGGCCAGGCATTGCCCGGCGTGCTGGGCACCGCAACCACCGAGATCTTCCAGTCCGGCAACCTGGCCTGGAGTCTCTATCCGCTGCTGTCCGAAGGCGCCACCCATGCGATGGCCATCCACGGCGAGGAGTGGCAGCGCGAGCATTACATGAAGCCGATCGTGGCCGGCCGCTGGACTGGCACGATGTGCCTGACCGAGCCGCAGGCCGGCTCCGACCTGGGCCTGCTCAAGACTCGCGCCGAGCCGGGCGACAAGGACGCCGACGGCCATCAGAAATACCGCCTCACCGGCACCAAGATCTTCATCAGCGCGGGCGAGCACGACCTCACCGAGAACATCGTGCACCTGGTGCTGGCCCGCCTGCCCGACGCGCCGGAAGGCAGCCGCGGCATCTCGATGTTCATCGTGCCCAAGTTCAAGGTCAATCCGGACGGTTCGCTGGGCGAGCGCAACAGCGTCGCCGCCGGCGCGATCGAGCACAAGATGGGCATCCACGCCTGCTCCACCTGCGTGATGAACCTGGACGGCGCCGAGGGCTATCTGATCGGCAAGCCGCACAAGGGCCTGATGGCGATGTTCACCATGATGAATGCCGCGCGGCTGTCGGTCGGTGTGCAGGGTCTGGCGCTGGCCGAGCGTGCACTGCAGAACAGTCTCAACTATGCCCGCGAGCGGCTGCAGTCGCGTGCGCTGTCCGGTCCGAAGTTCCCCGACAAGCCGGCCGACAACCTGCTGGTACAGCCGGACGTGCGCCGCATGCTGCTGACCCAGCGCGCCTTCGTCGAAGGCTCGCGCGCGCTGCTGCTGTACACCGCACTGCAGACCGACATCGAGTCGCGCGGGGGCGACGAGGCGGCACGCCAGAAGGCCGGCGAGCTGGTCGCGTTCCTGATCCCGATCGCCAAGGGCGTGGTCACCGAACTGGCGCAGGAATGCACCAAGGAAGCCCTGCAGGTCTACGGCGGCCACGGCTACATCGCCGAGAACGGCATGGAACAGTTCGTGCGTGACGCCCGCATCATCACCCTGTACGAGGGCACCACGGGGATCCAGGCGGCCGACCTGCTCGGCCGCAAGATCATGCAGTTGCAGGGCGTGGGCTTCAAGCACTTCCTCGAGGAGATCAGCGCGTTCTGCCAGCAGCACAGTGCCGACGAGGCTCTGCGTTCCTTCATTGCGCCACTGGCGGTCGCCACCCGGAACTGGAGCGACCTCACCCTGAAGCTGGCCGAGCGCGTGCAGGCGAATCCGGAGGAGCTCGGTGCCGCCGCCAGCGACTACCTCTACTACTCCGGCTACGTCGCACTGGCCTACTTGTGGGCACGCAGCGTGGCGGCCGCGGAAGCCGGCGCAACGTCGGCAGCCTTCAAGCAGGCCAAGCGCGACACCGCGACGTTCTACTTCGCCCGCATCCTGCCGCGCTGCCTGACCCACCATGCCGCCATCGAAGCCGGGGTTGACAGCCTGCCGACGATTGCCTGAGATCTCGCCCGCAAGACAAAAAAGGGGCCCGGGATTTCCCGGGCCCTTTTTTCTGCCGGCCGCGGCGGACCGGCGTTGGCGGAGGCGCTTCGCCTCGAAGGCGATCCCGTCAGCTTGCGTCAGGTGATGTGCCGAAGCAGGTCATGTTTGGCTCAAAAGCGACATCGCCCCAGCCGCCCGCGAAACCTCAGGCGTCGTAGCTGTCCTGCAGGGAATAACCACTCATCCGCAGATACTGCCGGATCAGTTCCTCGTGCGCATCGGCGACCTGCAGAAGCTCACGCGCCAGGGCTTCCTGTGCGGCCAGCGCGCCCGATGCAGCGGGCACGGGCCGCGGTGCCTTGGCTATGCGCAGGGTGGGCGCTTCCACCTGGGCCATTTCGGGCTCAAGCAAATGAGAGATGTCATAGGCTAGATCGTTCATGCTGTAAGCGATGCAACAGTCTTGCCAACCGGCTCGCCCCGGCGATGCGATCGGCGCCACACCGGCACGGCGCGGCTGTCCCGCAACCGGAAAGGCCGGCTATATTGCCTTGCCGGCCGCGGCGCGCAGGCGTCGGACTCCGGACGACCCATCCTCACGGGAGATTGCGATGAAGTGGTTACTGGCATTCGTTGCGGGTTTCGTTTCCACCCTGGTGTTTCACCAGGGACTGCTGGAGCTGTTGCATCTGGTCGGGGCATTTCCGCACCCGGCCTGGAACATGACCCCGGTGCCGCCGCTCAGCGTGCCGGCGGTCCTGTCGCTGGCCTTCTGGGGTGGACTGTGGGGCATCGTGCTGTGGGCCTTGATCCGCAACCAGCATGGCGGCAAGCGCTGGTTGTGGGGTGCGATCTGGGGCGCGCTGCTGCCCAGCATCGTCGCCCTGTTCGTGGTGTTTCCGATGAAGGGCATGCCGGTGGCCGGCGGCTTCGATCCCAAACTGATCCTCGGTGCGCTGCTGCTCAACGGTGTGTGGGGGCTGGGTGTGGTCGGCCTGATGAAGCTGTACCGACAAGGCTGATGCCACGCATCTGCCCGGCGCGGGCGGCCCCGCCCCGGGACTCGCCCGGGCAGACGTGATCGGCACGATCACCGGCGAGACTTCGCTTTTCGCCGGCGATCGCGCTGTCGACCGCAGGGCCCGGACATCATGGCAAGAGCGGGCCGCGTGCGCCGCCAACCCGCGGCAGCAGGCACGACAGCCGAGGTAGCGTGCCACCGGCCCGTCTCATGCCTGCATGCAGGCAGGCTGACTGGCCCGCCCAATCAACCGACGCTTCGGGAACGGCATGACAAAGCAGCTCTGGATGATCGGCCGCATGGCACTCATCGTGCTGATGGCGCTGGGCGCATTCCTCTCCGGCGCCTGGGGAGCGCTGGCACTGTGGTACCAGTTGCCGGGCCGTCTGCTCGTGCGCACGATCGGCAGCACGCTCTGGGCCCTCGCCGTGGCGGTGCTGGTCGCCATCGCGATCGGCCGGCACAGCTGGCTGCCGCTGCTTGGGTACGCGGCGATCTACGCGATCCTGCTGCTGTGGTGGATCGGCATCGCACCATCCCATCGGCGGATATGGACCGACGACGTCGCCCGCCTGCTCACCGGCGAGGTGCAGGGCAACCACGTCATCCTCGACAACGTGCGCAACTTCCACTGGCGCAGCGACAGCGACTACGACATCCGCTGGGAGATTCGCGAATACGACCTCGACCGGCTGGTCTCGGCCGACGCGGTGCTGTCCTACTGGGGCAGCCGGGCGATCGCCCACGCAATGATCTCGTTCGGCTTCGACGACGGCCGCCACGTGGTGTTCTCGGTGGAGATCCGCAAGCGGCGCGGCCAGCAGTACTCGCCGATCGGCGGCTTCTTCAAGCGCTTCGAAACGATTCTTGTCGCCGCCGACGAGAATGACATCATTCGCGTGCGCACCAATGTTCGCGGCGAGGACGACTACCTGTATCCGCTGCGCATGGACAGGGCCGCCATGCAGGCGTTGTTCCTGTCCTATGTCCAGGCCGCGAACCAGCTGGCCGGGCGACCGGCGTTCTACAACACCTTCACTTCGAACTGCACCACCATCGTCTACCGCATGGCCCGGCAGATCGACCCCGGCCTGCCGTGGGATGTTCGCCTGCTGCTGACCGGCTATCTGCCGGAATATCTGCACGAGGTAGGCGCGCTGGATCGGAGCCTGCCGATCGAGACCTTGCGCCGGCGCGGACGCATCACGAAACGCGCCCGCGCCGCCCGGCCCGGCGAGGACTTCTCACATGCGATCCGGCGTGGGCTGTATGACTCGACGCCCGAGCCGGACGTCCGCTGACTGGCAGCCGAATCGGGCCGGTCACGCTGAGCGAAACACGCAACGAATGAGTTGCGTCTTTTTGATCCGCGTGTAAATATGCAGCCAATGAGTTGCGTATTTACACGCGAGGAACACTGGTGAACAACGCGACCGACCGCATCGAGAGACAGATCCTGCTGCAGGCGCCACGCGCGCGGGTATGGCAGGCACTGGCCGACGCTGAAGCGTTCGGCGAATGGTTTGGCGTGGCCTTGCAAGGCCAGCGCTTCGTCGAGGGCGAAACCGCCCGCGGCCACATCACCCACCCGGGCTTTGAACACCTGCAGTGCGAGATGCATATCGAGCGTATCGAGTCGCAGCGCCTGCTGTCCTATCGCTGGCATCCGTATGCGGTGGATCCGGCGGTGGACTACTCGGGCGAGCCGATGACCCTGGTCACATTTGAGCTGGAGGATGCCCCGGGCGGTACCTTGCTGCGCCTGATCGAGTCAGGCTTCGATCAGATCCCCGCCGGTCGTCGCGCGGAAGCATTCCGCATGAACAGCGGCGGTTGGGATCAGCAGATGAAGAACGTGCAGCAGTATGTCGCTGCGCATTGACTCGCCAGACTCGATACCGACACTGAAGGCGCCGGTGCTGCGCAAGTCGGCCAAAGTGTTCGCGGCGCTGGGCGACCCGGCTCGCATGCGCCTGGTCGGTCTGCTCTGCGCGGGCAGCGCCATGTCGATCACCCAGCTTACCGCCGGCAGCGCGATCACCCGCCAGGCGGTCACCCGGCATCTCGACGTGCTAGCCGACGCTGGCCTGGTGCATGACGTGAAGTCGGGCCGCGAACGACTGTGGCAATTCGAGCCGGCCCGGTTGGACGAGGCGCGCCGCTCGCTGGAGATGATCGCAAGCCAATGGGATCGAGCACTGCTGCGGCTGAGGGCAGCGGTCGAACGCTGAGTGGAACGCCACCCGCGATGCCGGCTCAGGCCAGCGTGAAGCGCGTCACCCGCCTGACCGGGTCGGCCTCGACCAGGGTGACCCTGACCTCGGCGCCCAGCGGCAACGGCGCGCCGCCGGACACGCCCGCCTCGATCGCGGGACCGCGCAGGATGACCCTGCCTCGGGTCGGATCGGTCGTGGCGACCTCGACGATGGCTCCGTCGAACATCCCGCCCACCTGCGGCGCCAGCACGGCGGCCTCGGCCAGATCGAGCACGGCCCTCTCGTACTGCCGCGCGCGACGGCCGGAAGTCTGCATCGTGGCCGGCAGCCCGGGCAGTGCGGCCCGGACCCATTCGGGGATGGGCTGATTCGCACACAGCGCCACGCACACCTCGCCGGTGTAGCGATCGACCAGCCGGCGCAGCGGTGCGGTGGCATGAGTGTATTCCGCGGCGAGGGCCGAGTGCATCGGCTGATCGGGCAACGCCCCGTCGAACGCTGCATAGCCGGCCCCGCGCAACACCGTGGTGCAGGCGGTCAACATCGCCACGTGGGTATCGTTGGCGGGATCCAGCGAGCGGATGAAGCCCGGGTAATCCAGTTCGGCCGGCCACGGGATGTCCAGTGCCGTGGCGGTGATCCGCAGCCGCCGGATCGCCTGCGGATCCGCCTCGGGCAGTGTGCGCAGCAAACCGACGCCGGCCTGCACCATCAGATGGGCCGCCGCCATGCCGGTCAGCAGCGAGATCTGTTCGTTCCATTCCTCTACGGCCATGCGCGCGCGGAAAGTCAGCGTCCAGCGGCCGGCAGCGACCGTGATCTCCTGCTCCGGCAGGGGCAGGCTGACCCCGCCGCGAGCCTGCTCGCGCTGCTTGCGCAACTCGCCGATCTCACGCAGCACGGCCCACATCGGCTGGCCCCTGCCGGCGTCGATATCGCGCTGCACGCTGGCGTAATCCAGCCGGGCGCGACTCCTGACCCGTGCCCGACGGACGTCGACGGCGATACCTTCGCCGCTGTGGTCCAGATCGATCGTCCACAGCAACGCCGGACGCAGCTGATCGGGCAGCAGCGAGGTGGCCCCTTCCGACAGGACCTTCGGATGCAACGGAATCTTCGCGTCCGCTCCATACAGTGTCTCGCCGCGCCGGTTCGCCTCACGATCGACCGCATCGCCGGCCGTCACGAAGGCGGCGACATCGGCGATCGCGTAGTACACCCGGTAGCCACCTTCGGTGCGCTGGACATGCATGGCCTGATCCAGGTCCAGCGATCCGGCCGGATCGATCGTGACCAGCGGCAGGTCGCTGCGATCCAGCTGTGGCAGCCGCGGATTCGCCGCCGCCGCTGCGGCCGCCAGCTCGACCTCCGGCGGAAAGGCCCGCGGCAATCTCAGCTCGTACTGGATATCGCGCATGCCCTGCACGAGCATGCTGTCGTCGGTGGACTGGACATGAATGCGGCGCGTAGTCGACACGGATATCCCCCGGTGTTGATTTCGATCGGCGCTAGGCGCGACGACTACCCGCGAGTTTGGCGCGCCGGCAAAATATACACGCTCGCCGCCGCAGGACTTCCCTGGCCACCGCACAAGGTGTAGAAACTGGTGGGACAACTCCACCAACGATCGATTCCCCATGACCGATACACCGTTGTTGATCCGTCTGGCCGAAGACGACGACGATTTCATCCTGGCGCTGGTGCCGCGCTTCGTCGACTTCACCCTGCCACCGTGGCGTCGCCGGCACGAATGCATCGAGGGCATCCGTCAGGACCTGCTCCGGCATCTGGAGGACCAGCCGGCGAACAGCTACCTGTTCGTGGCCGAGGATGCGGGCGGCGCCCGGGTCGGTTTCATCCATCTGCAACGCACCGCGGATTTCTTCACCGGGCGCAGCAACTGCCATGTTTCCGATCTGGCGGTGGTGCCGGAACACGAAGGCAACGGTGTCGGCAAGGCTCTGTTGGCGCACGCCGAGGACTGGGCGCGCGAACACCACTGCCACATGGTCACCCTGGCGGTGTTCCCTGGCAATGCGCGAGCGCGCGGGCTGTACGAGGCCAGCGGCTACGCGGAGGATCTGCTGAGGCTGGCCAAACCGGTCCGCTGAAGTCTGCAAACGAAGAAGCCGCCCGAGGGCGGCTTCTTCGTTACTGGTGCCGAGGCGAACCCGGCAATCAGTTCGTGGTCGTGCCGGCCGCCGCTTCGGCCCGCTCACGCGCATCCAGGCGCTGGGCCAGACGATCGATGTTGGCCAGCGACAGCAAATGCGCGTAAACCCAGCCGAGCACGCCTTCACGCAGGAACTCGTGGGTGACCTTCTCGTCCAGCGCACGCAGCTTCTCCTCGTTGACCACGAACAGGCCATTGAGATTGATCGATCGCCCGTCCTGCCGTCGCACCTCTTCTGCAGCTGCACGTTGCGCGGCTCCAGCAGGTCGTGCTTGACCAGCTGCTGCATGAACCAGCGGGTGCGGGTGACGTTCTGCTGGAATTCGCCGAGGAAGTTGACGGCATTGGTCAGCAGTTCGGTATCGCTGCCATCTTCCTTGAACAGGCGCTCGCCATCTCGCTCGTTGAAGCCTTCGTAGTGCTCATCGAGGAACACGGTGAAGTCCTCGCCCTCCTGATCAGCCGGCTTCTCGGCGAGAACGAACGGATAACGCCGGATGAATCGCCGGCATGTAGGTGTTCGGCGCCCATTGACCGTCGGCATCGACAAACAGATTTTCGTTCTGGCGCAGGCCAAGCAGGGCAATCGGACCGGCATTGGCCATGTCGGTACCGGCGAACACGATCAGCAGGTCGCGCGCGGCAATACCAAACTCCGCACCGGTCAGCGGCACCGAATGCGTGTTCATCGCGAACTTCACGTTCGGCATCGCCTTCAGACGCAGATCCTTGTGTTCTGCACGATTGAGCGGCACCGGGCGCTCGTAGAAAATGACTTCAGCCACGTTGATCCACCTTTGCCCTCGCCGTGCCGGGTCACCACCGAAGCGCCCCTACCAAACCCGGCGCAGGGTCTGTGTTGACTGTCGATCATATCAGCGCTTCCCGGTGGCGGCGACTGTCCGCCGCCGGGCTGCGTCCGTTTGCATGCGAATTGCAATGGAATTGTTCTATGCTGCGCCCAGACAAGCACCACGCATTGCCGAAACGCTCTTTCGAAGCCCTGGCTGAAGGACGATTTACATGCTGATGGATGTGCCAATGCGGGCCGACCTCAATGCGACCCGCGTATTGTCGCTGGATGCCGCCGGCCGAATCCTTGACTGGATCAGCTGGCAGGACGCGGTCTGCCTGTATGTCCGCGACGCGGTCGCCTGGACGCTGGGCGACCCCTGCCTCACCGTGCATGGTGGCCACAACCGTCTGCTTGGCGTGCAAAGCCTGCTGCAGCTACATCCGATCATCGCCAGCACCGGCCATTGCCGGGAACACGCGATCGACCCGGCGCCGGCATTGACCAACACCGCGCTGTTCGCCCGCGACCGCCACATCTGCCTGTATTGCGGCGAGCACTTCACCCGTGCCGAGCTGACCCGCGATCACGTGCTGCCGATCTCCAAGCGCGGCAAGGACGAATGGGAAAACGTGGTCAGCGCCTGCCTCGCCTGCAACCTGAAGAAGAGCAACCGCACGCCGCAACAGGCCAACATGCCGCTGCTGGCGGTGCCGTACCGGCCCAGCTGGGTCGAGCACCTGATCCTGTCCAATCGCAACATCCTGGCCGACCAGATGGAGTTCCTCGTCAGCCGCCTGCCGCGCGACCGGCGACCGATCAACGCCTGAGAAGACTTCCCTCAGGCACGGCCGTTCCCGCTGTCACCGTTTTCGTCGTTATGGAGGTCGCGCGCATCCTGCTCGATCGTGTCGATACTGGTGTAGGCAGTGTGTGCCAGCTTGCGGTAATGCTTGCGGATCCGGTCGAGCTCCTCCTCGTCCAGTTCCTCCAGGTCCAGCAGCGCGTTGTGTGCCTGACTGGTGCGGATCAGCTCGTCCAGCTTGATCTGCAGCGCCGCGGTATCCCGGTTCTGGCTGTTCTGGATCAGGAACACCATCAGGAAAGTGATGATCGTGGTCGAGGTATTGATCACCAGCTGCCAGGTATCGCCGAAGCCGAACAGCGGGCCCGTTGTCGCCCATAAGGCCACCAGGGCGACGGCCAGGATGAACGCCACCGGCTTGCCGGCATAGCGCGACGTGGTTTCGGCAAAACGGCGGAACAGCTTGCGTGCGGACATGACCGGTTTCCTCGATGCGTGGGCTGGGCGCAGCGTCACTTCACGGATGTCTGCGGCGCGTGCAGGCGCTGTTCCAGCGGCCTTGCCCCGAACCGTTCACATGCCTGCCCTTGCCCCGCCCCGCCGCTGGGCCAACAATACGCAGATGAACGACCTCACCCACTACCCCCATCTCGCCCCGATCGAGACGCCCGCGGATCTGCGCCGCGTCCCCGATGACGAGCTGCCGGCCGTCGCCGACGAGCTGCGCCAGTACCTGATCGAAGCCGTGGCCAGCTCCGGCGGCCACTTCGGCGCGGGCCTGGGCGTGGTCGAGCTCACGGTAGCCCTGCATCATGAATTCGACACGCCGAACGACCGCCTGGTGTGGGATGTCGGCCACCAGTGTTATCCGCACAAGATCCTCACCGGCCGCCGCGACCGCATCACCACGATCAAGAAGAAGGACGGCCTGGCTCCGTTCCCGCGCCGCGAGGAGAGCGAGTACGACACCTTCGGTGTCGGCCACTCGTCCACCTCGATCTCGGCGGCGCTGGGCATGGCCATCGCGGCGCAGCGCAAGGGCGACCAGCGCAAGGTGGTCGCGGTGATCGGCGACGGCGCGATGACCGCCGGCATGGCATTCGAGGCACTCAACCACGGCGGCGACGTCGAGCCGAACATGCTGGTGGTGTTCAACGACAACGGCATGTCGATCAGCGAGAACGTCGGGGCCATGACCAAGGTGATGGCCCGCGCGATGGCCAGTCGCCGGCTCAACGAATGGCGCGAGCGGGCCAAGCGGGCGATCCCGAAGCAGTCCTTCATGGGCCGTTTCTTCAAGCGCTGGGAGGAGCATGCCAAGGGCATGTTCGTGCCCTCGACCCTGTTCGAGGAACTGGGTTTCCATTACACCGGGCCGATCGACGGCCACAACATCCCGCAGCTGCTGCAGGCGCTGCGCACGGTGAAGAACCTGCCCGGCCCGCAACTGCTGCACGTGATCACCACCAAGGGCAAGGGCTACGCCCCGGCCGAGCAGGCGCAGATCGAATACCACGCGGTCGGCCCGTTCGATCCCCAGGCCGGCCTGGTCAAGAAGAACGCGCCGGCGAAGCCCACCTACACCGACATCTTCGGTGACTGGCTGTGCGATCAGGCCGCCGCGGACGAGCGCCTGCTCGCGATCACCCCGGCGATGCGCGAGGGTTCCGGGTTGGTGCGTTTCTCGAAGGAGTATCCGCAGCGCTACTTCGACGTGGCGATCGCCGAGCAGCACGCGGTGACCCTGGCCGCCGGCATGGCCTGCGAGGGTGCCAAGCCGGTGGTCGCGATCTATTCGACCTTCCTGCAGCGCGCCTACGACCAGGCGATCCACGACGTGGCGCTGCAGAATCTCGACGTGACGTTCGCGATCGACCGCGCTGGCGTGGTCGGCCCCGATGGCGCCACCCACTCGGGCAGCTTCGATCTCAGTTTCCTGCGCTGCCTGCCGAACATGATGATCATGGCACCGGCCGATGAGAACGAGTGCCGCATGATGCTCTCGACCGGCTTCCAGTACGCCGGCCCCGCCGCCGTACGCTACCCGCGCGGCAGCGGCCCCGGCGCGGCGACCCATGAGGCACTGGACACCCTGCCGATCGGCAAGGCCGAGCTGCGCCGGCGCGGTCACGGCCTGGCCCTGCTCAGCTTCGGCGCGATGCTGGCGCCCGCGGCCACGATCGCCGGCGAGCTCGACGCCAGCCTGGTCAACATGCGCTTCGTCAAGCCGCTGGACGAGGCGCTGATCGTGGAGCTGGCGAAAACCCACGAGGCGTTCGTGACCCTGGAAGACAACGCGATCGCCGGCGGTGCCGGCTCCGCCGTGGCCGAGTGCCTGGCCGCGCACGGCATCACCCTGCCGATCCTGCATCTGGGCCTTCCCGACGTCTATCTGGAGCACGGCAGCCGCGAGGAAGTATTGAGCATGGCGCGGCTGGACCTGCCCGGTATCCGCGCGGCGATCAAGGCACGCTTCCCGCAGTTGAGCGCCACCCACGTGGCCAGCGCAGGCTGACACGGCAACGGGATGCAGTCCCGGGCCGCCTGAGGCGTGCCCGCTCCGGGATACTCTGCATTTCCCGACACAGTTCAAGAATGTGCGGATAGCCGCTGAGCTATTCTCGATTGATACCCGCAACCTCCACGGAAGGAGTGCCAGTGACGGCTTGGATACAGGACTCATGGAGCCAACTGGAGCGCTGGGCAAGCCGGCGCATCACCAGTGTTCGCGGTGAAGCCCGATTGATCTCGGCCCGCGCCGACTGCCTGCAACTGGCGATCAAACGTTCCGAAGACCTCGCCGCCGGCCAGATCGCGCGGGACTTCCACGAACTGGATTTGCGCGAGGTCCTCAACGACGTCCTCGCCGTGCTGCGTCAGTGCCTGATCGTGATGGTCACCAGCACCGGCGGCGGTGCGTTGATCGGCGGCATCGCCGGTGGCATCGGTGGCGTGGGTGTCGGTGCCATTCCCGGCGTCGCCGTCGGTGCCGCGGCCGGGGCGCAGGTCGGCGAGTGGATCCTGATCGTGATGGGTCTGAAGGCGCTGACCGAATACATCGTGCAGGACATGCCGGCGATCGCCCGCAACTACCGCGACGGCCTGCGCCAGGCCTGGCTCGCTGCCTCACCGCCGCCGTTGCCCCAGCAACCGGTACGCGTCGACGCCTTCGCCTTGCAGAACGCCGCCGCCACCCTCGCCCGCGGCCACGTCGCGATGTTCGTTCTGTTGCTCATGGGCATCGTCGCCTACCTCGCCAGGGGCCGTGGCAATATCGGCGAACTGGCCGACAACGTGCGCAACAGCAAGCTGGGCGCCCGGTTTGCGGATTGGATGGTGAGGAATGAGGGGAAGTTGAGGGCGGAGCCGCGGTTGCAGCAAATAGAAACCAAAGCCGCAGAAGAACCACCAGCGCCGGCCAACGCAAGAAATGAACCAACAAGACGGCCAGCACCAGCCCAGCCCAAAAAGCCGACACCTGCGGTCGCCGAAAAGCCGCCTTTCCGTGGCACCATCAAGCACCGGTCGGCAAAGGATGCCAATACGGAACTATTCGACAAAGGCATTGCTGATCCGGCCCATCCCCCATTCAAGCTCGGAACGCAGGTATCAGAACGAACCATGGTGCCCGGCGAGAAGGTCAACATGCTTGTTGACAGCAAGCAGCTACAACTCTTGACGGATCCAGCATCTATGAAAGGCTTGGGTGGCTGGGGCTCACCGGATAGTTTCACGAGTCAATCGCAGGGTCTTGAACGCATGGGCATTACGAGCGGCCTGGGCGGCTTCAAGCCCAACGGGATTCAGTACCAAATACAGCTAGAAGCTATGAAACCCATACGTGTACTTGAGGGTACAGCGGGGCCGCAGGGAGTACTGACCGGCGGGGGACAGCAAACCTTCCTTGACGTGCCCGCATCAGCGAGGCGAGCCGCGCTCAAGCTAGTAAAAGTCACGCCACTACCTCCGCCATAGAGACCTTTCATGATCCAAGACTTTGTTTTCGTTCTGAATAACGGTATCAGGAAAGGAGTGCACGAGTTCCTTCCGTCCGTACCGCTACTTCAGCAAATAAACGACCCTGAATACCACCCAAGAGCGTACGAATGGGAGAGCGACGGTCAGATATACACGCGGTTGATTGATGGTTGCGACACGTTGACCGCTCGCCTCCTTCCCGATGGCAGCGGCGTCGCCGTGCTTCAGGCCGAAGACGTCTACGGCCCAGACAATGTCGTGATCGTTGAACCCACGAATGAGGTCCGCCAACGCATCATCAACCCGTACCGAGACTCGCGATTCTTCATGCCTGGCGACAAGTTCTCGTTTTACGGGATCACCTCAGAACCCACAGAGTTCGTCCTGGACATTCAGGCTCAGCGCAAGCTTGCGAAATGCGCCGGAGACGCGATGCCCATCTACGAGGCTACCTATGACCCAGAATCACTGAAACTCCTTAAGCTTGAATGGAAGCCGTGGACCTGATTCCTCCGCAAAACAAATACACCTGACGGGAAGGGATTGGTTATGACGTTGACTGGAATTGTAAAATCTCCACGAGTTGCCCGGGCTGCAAAAATCGCCGCGAAAGAAGGAAATTTTCTGGCCGAAATATCCGAGGGATGGAGCGACGTCTCGCAAGTAGTACACATGGGGAAAGGGCTATCCCCACTTGCCAAGCACCGCATCAAAATCGAGTTTCCATTACTTCAACACTGGAGCTCGAATGGGACACCGCAGAACCCAGCAACCGAAGGCTTTATTTACGACTCTGATGAGGTTGGGGTCTCGTTTCCCATGATCTCCTCGCCTTGAATATCAGGGCAGCTCGTTTTACCGGAGCGCGGAAGAGCGACTTCGGCTTGCATGGAATTCGCACGGAATTCGGTGCCATGTCATGAAATATCCTCATTCCAATGCCGATCATTCGCGGACTGACCGCCGCGACGCCATTGAGTCAGCTGCCATGGCTCGCTCGCTGCTCGACCTTCGCATGCAGCAGAGCCCTGGCCGTGGCATCCATATCCACGCCCACGATCAACTGACGAAAATGCTGCTGCAGTTGCGTGCGAAAGTGCTGCCCCATGCTCAGAATCGGGAATGGGTGGACATCGGATTGATGGCAGTGAAGGAACTTGAAGTCACGGATCCCGAGCTTGCGAACGCGCTCATGGATGCGGACTACGACTTCAAGCACGCTGAGTGAGGGAATGGAGGTCCCGATGACAAAGTTCGAGGATGTCTCACGGTCGCTGCGCGCATCCCTTGCATTCCTTACATGCTGGGCCTACACGCCGCTTCCTGACGAGATACGCCACTCCACCCTGCTGGGGGAGCAGTTGCTGATTCGATACGCATCGGACGCGTCCGGCCGGGATGTACGGATCCATTTCTCGCCAGCGACGGCCTCCCATGCGGACCGCTTTTCGGTATTCGTCGGCTCGATTGACGGACAAAGCCTCTTTGTGAATGACTATCTGACTCAATGTGGCCAACAGGATCTCTCACAGTCCTTCATCAACTCCGCACCAGAAAAGACCACCACCGCGTTCTGTCGCGACGTCGCCTCGATCCTTCGTCTGGAGTTCGAGACCAGGCTCGCCGACCTCATCCAAGGCAGACCATGGAACTCCCCCACCTTCGACTGGCAACCCTACAAGTAGTCCCATGCATGAACATGACTCCGGACGGTGAGGTCGTGGTGCTCGACCTTGCGGGTCGCGTGGCCGTGCTACTTTGTCGGGGCCGGGCGATCAAGCCCACGCTGCACACGCTTGGATTCGCGCCAGCGATTACGCGCATGGAGAGAACCATCGCCAACAACGCAGACAGGAAGCAGCTTGCCGGACTGCTGATCAGTCTGGATGTCCTGTTTGCAGAAGGCGCAGGCTGGAGTCCAGCGGAACTTCTCTCCCTCTATCGCGAACGGGGCGCGCTTCCCGGTCCGTATCGCACGATCGGCTGGTTCAGTCCATGCGAGTTTCGTATTACCCAACATCCAGGGCAGATCGAGACACGATTCACGATCTCCCACCACTGACCCGATCCCGCAGTTCCAGATCCTGCGCCGTGAATACCTCGGTATAGCCGGCATCGGCGAGCAGCGCGCGTGCCGCCTCACCCTGGTTCCAGCCGTGTTCGAACAATAGCCAGCCGCCGGGCTGCAGATGCTTGCGTGTGTCGATCAGGATGCGGCGGATATCGTCCAGCCCATCCGCGCCCGAGGCCAGCGCGCTGGCCGGCTCGAAGCGCAGGTCACCCTGCGCCAGGTGCGGATCGGCTGCTTCGATGTAGGGCGGGTTGGAAACGATCATCGCGACTCGCCGCTCGCCCAGCGGGGCCAACCAGTCGCCTTGCATGAAGCTGACGTTGGCGATGCCCAGGCGCTGCGCGTTGCCGCTTGCCACGGCGAGCGCTTCAGCGCTGGCGTCGGTGGCAATCACGTTTGTCCGGGGTCGCTCGCTGGCGATGGCCAGGGCGATGGCGCCGCTGCCCGTGCCCAGATCGACCACGATCGCGCCGGTGTCCGGCGGCAGGCGTTCCAGCGCCAGCTCCACCAGCAGCTCGGTCTCCGGGCGCGGGATCAGGGTGGCCGGGGTCACTTCCAGGTCCAGCGACCAGAAGCCACGGCGGCCGGTGATATAGGCCACTGGCTCGCCCGCCGCGCGCCGTTCAACCAGAGCCGCGTAAGCCGTCTGGACGTCCATACCGAGCACGTCTCCGGCGTGCATGAACAGCCAGCTGCGCGGCTGCTGCACGACATGCAGCAGCAACAGCTCGGCGGCGGCACGTTCGCCGAGCTGTTGCGTGGCCGCGGCCAGCACACTGCGCACGTCAGGCATCGGGCGCCGGCTCCTGGCCCGATGCGGGCGGCAGCTGCGGCGGTGTCACTGCCGGCTTCGGCTCGCGCTTGCGCCAGTAACCGCCGCGCGTCCACGCATCGAACGCCCAGCGCATCCAGCCGATCAATGCGTTCGCCAGCCACAGCGCCCAGGCCAGCATGGCGATCTTGTAGACCCACAGCGAGACGCTGAACACGCCGCCGAGCGGCAGCGCATTTGCGCTCTGGTCGGCAAACCAGCGCAGGTTCCAGGCGCTGGAATTGTTGCCAGCCACGTGCATGTCAGGCAGCCCCAGCAACCCCTTGGGCACGGCGCTGATCAACACCGCCAGCGCCAGCAGGGTCAGCGCGGCGAGAGCGCATTGCAGCAGGTTGAAGCGGATCGCAGTCCATCGTTCGGCCGGTGCCCCGCGTGCGCGCAGCCCCAGCACGATCAGCCATGCCACCACCAGCGCATAGGCACTCCAGGCGAACGCGGAGAAGCCCAGCCCGAGCAACAGCCAGTGGCGGAAACGCAGCGGCGTGGGAGCAAATCGCGCGAGCAGCCACGCCGCCAGCAGCAGCACGACCAGCTGCGACCAGTACAGCACCGCCGGTCCATCGGTAGGCCCCCACGTCCACAGCACCCAGCGATCCTGCGGGAGCTGCAGGGTCAGGTCGATGTTCGCCACCGGCGCGTGCAGCGCGAACGCCGGCGTGCGCATGCGAGCGGAGATGCCTCGCGGTTCGCGCAGGCGCAGCGAGTAGGCATGGCTGCCCGGCAGCAGCGGCAGACTGAGTTTGCCGTCGCGTATCGCGAGGTTGATCGACTCGCCGTCGCGCTGCGCCTGCAACAGTTCGGCGCCCGCCGGCAGGTCGATCGCGTGTTCACCGCCGCGCGTACTGCGCGCCTGCAGGGTCAGGCCGGTTTCGGTGGCGCGCTCGCCGGCCGTGCTGGCCATGCTCACCCCATCGAAGGCCAGGCTGTCGCCGTCCACAGCGACTGGCTGGCTGAAGGCAAGCTGCAGGGTCTCGCCCGGCAGTGGTTGGTACAGCAGACCCTCGTCACTGGCGCTGGTCGGCACACCCTTCGCATCGACATGCCACATCGGCGCGGCATCGACCTGCCAAACCTCGGCGCGATCACCCAGTGCCGGAGCCTTCAACGCGAGCCGCGTCGCATGATCGAGGCGACTGTTCCAGCGCACCACATCGCTGTTCGCATTGAAGGTGATGTCGATGTGCCCGTCCTTCACCGGCACGCCCTCGCCCAGCGGATGCTCACCCGGCAGCAGCGGCAGCGTGATGCTGAAACCACCTTCCCTCGGCGCGATCCGCTCGACCACGTTCTCGACCGTCCAGTCGACCCCGAGAACCAGGGTGCGGGTGAGCCGGACATACGGTGGAAAGCTCTGCGCAGCAGCCAGACTTCGCCCGTCACTACCGGTGCGCGTGCGATGCAGGGCAATGCTGTCGCCCAGCGCGCGGCCATCGTCGATCCCCTCCGCCGACCAGCCCGGGCCGGAAAACGTGACGCGTTGCGGGTGCAGCGGGAACCGCAGGCTGACGGTGTCGCCGGCAGCGATGCGGTAACGCAGGCTGACCCGGTGCACGCCGCGATCCAGCCGCAGCAGCAGCTGATCGCCCTGCCGGGTCAACGCGGCGTCGGCGTGACCGTCCACGGCCACGTCGAGCAGCTGCAACACCTCGTCGGCCTGCGGCAATGCGAGGGCGACGGGCGCGCCGATATGCGCCTCCAGTTCGACGTCGAGCATGTCGTCCTTGATCTGCAGTTGCGCCTGGGCCAGAGCGGCACACGTGGGCGCACACTTCGGCGCCTCGGTCAGACGATTGCGCAGCTGCCCCAGCAGTTGCTGGTCGGGCAGGCTTTGCGCCTGCGCGCCATGCGTCGACAGCATCAGCGCCAGCAGGGCGGCGCTCGCCACGCCACCCGGGCGCCAGTTTGCCCAGCGCCCTTGCCATGGCGACAGCAACGTCGTCACCAGCCTCGCCAGCAGCGCGGCCAGCAAGGCGACCACCACCAGACGGAACAGCCGCACCAGCCACGCCGGCGCAATCACCAGCCGCGTACTCTGCTGCGTCGTCACCGGCCCCGACCAGCCGAGGCGATAGTCGTTGCCTTCGTCCCAATGCGGCATGCCGGCACCCGCCTGGATCAGCATGCGCGACCCCTGGTCCAGGCCATTGCGCTGACCGGCCGTACTCCTCGAGGCCGTCACGACCATGGTCTGCAATCCCGAGCCCCGGGCCGCACCGCCGGCCACCATGGACTGCTGCGCCGGGGCGTACTGCACGGCATTCTCACTGATCTCCCCGGTGGGTGACGGCGGTGCCGGCGGTGCCGGTACTGCACGTTCCCGATTGGCCTTGAGTTCCGGCTCCTGTGGTGCATTCATCGCGAGCTCGTCCTGCGCGGGCGGCTCGATGAACCTCGCGGACACGATGCGGTTCTGGATACCGTCCTGATGGCCACCTTCCAGTTGCGGATGCAGCGCGTATTGCAGCTGGCTCGCGGCGAACGGCAGTGTCCACAGCACGGCGAGCGCGAGCACGCCGATCGTCCCGATCCGTGCTGCCGAGCGCAATCGCCCGTCGGGCAGCGCCCGCAGCAGCAACGCGAGCGCCAGCACCACGGCCAGCGTCCACAACGGCGCGCTGTTCTCGTGCTGGGCCAGCGCCAGATAGCCGGCGGCCAGCAATGCCCACGGCCAGCCGAGCAGACGCCCGGCCAGCAGCGCGATCAGGGCCACCACGAACAGGTCGAGCAGACTCCATTGCGCCACCCACGAATCGGGTGAGCGGTCCGCGCCGATCGCACCCAACAAGCGGTAGCCGTAAGGGAGATGCAAGGTGGCGTCGATGCCGTCCAGCGGCACCTGCCAACCGGAGCTGGGGATCGCGGCGGTGTGCCCGGGCAGGCGCAGCCCCGCCTGCAGATCGAGCTGGCGATCGCGCAATTCGATACCGCTGGCGCCGTGCTCGCCTCGCGTGATCAGCAGCGGCTCGCCGTTCTGCGCCGCGCGCTGCAATTGCCATGGGGTGGTCACGTCCAGTCGCTGGTGATGGCGCAGCTCGCCGCTCAACTGGTCGGCGACGCTGAGGCCGCCGCCGTCGAAGTCCAGCCACAGCTGACGGTGCAGACGCAACTGATCGCCCTGACCGCCTTCGTCGCCGCGCGTGCCCTGCTCGATCGCCAGGCCGGAACCATCGTCCAGCGCGAACGCCGGCAAGGCCGCCCAGTCGCCCGGCACGCCCGCCTGCGCGGCATCGGTGGCGCGACCTTCCACCCGCGTGCCACGCAGGGCGGGGGCATCGGCATAACTCCAGATCTCCTGCCGTGGCCAGGGGGCAGGTGGCAGTTTCAAGGCCACCTTGCTCAGTGGCTCGGCACTGCGTGCATCCAGCGTGACGGTCCACTGGCCCGGTCGCAGCTGCACGCGCAGGCGGCCGTCGGCCTCCAGTCGCGCCGGCAGATCGCCGGACAACGCCGTCGCCACGAAGCCGGCCGGCAGCGTCGGGCCAAACATCTGCTCGCGCGCGCTGCCGGTGACGTTGAACTGCAGCCGGGTCTGCAGGGTGGCGGGCAGGCCGTCCTGCAGACGCCGGTAGACGCGCAGCGCCAGCGCGTCGGAAGCCTGTTGCGCCGCCGCGGCCTCGCCCAGGGTCAGCTGCTCGCCATGGCGCTCGATGCGCGTGACCGCGGCACCGTCGACCTGCAGCGCGACCAGTCCGATCACCGCCGGAACGCGCAGTCGCGCCGGACGCGTTGACCACGGCAACACGCCGCTCAGCTGGTAGTCGCCCGGGGTCAGCCACAGCATCGGCACCCCACCACGCTGCAGCACGGTCGCCGCCTGCCGGTTGGCGCTGACCTGTTGCGGCCAGCTCCTGGCATCCCCGGGCAGCGCCACCCAGCTCGGCGCATCGACACGCACCTGAAGGTTGAAGCGGCCGCCGTCCTTGCCGGCATCGAGCGTCAGCCGACCGGGCCAGGCGCACTGGTAGGTGCCGGGCGTCGGCATCTGGTTGGCGAGGAACGGGCAGTCGTGCTGCGGCACGTCATGCAGCACCCAGCCCTGCCAGTCGCGCAACGGCGGCGGTATGTCCTGCGCCAGCAACGGCGCGGCGAGCAACAACCCCAGCAAAACCGACAGCCCCAGACGCAGCAGACCCCATGATCGACCCGACATGCCCTTCTCCCTGTGTGCCGCACGGCCGGCACAGTGTAGGCGGTAGACGGCAGGCATACAGCGTTGCCTGCATCCTGCGGCGGCCATCCCACGTATCTGGATACAGCGCCACCGCACCCTTCATGCAACGCCGCTGGCGGCGCCATGGGGTCGCATCCCCCATCCCGATCGTCGCGGTCAGGTTCAGTCGGCCATCGTGCCTTGCGCTTGAGCGCTGCCTCGCCCTGACTGAGCAGCGCCGCACGCACTTCGGGCAGCTTGAAGTCGAAGGCCAGGCTGCTGGCCAGTGTGCTGCGCAGCAGGGCGGCATCCTCGGTTTCGCCGGCCTTGCGCTGATAGCCGAGCTGCTGCAGGCGCGGCAGGTAGGCATCCTTCACCCAGGCCTGCAGCCGTGCACGCTGCGCGTCGGCGGTGGCTTCGTGGTGGTAGATCCATTCGAGCTGGGCCAATGGCACGGTAGCCACCTCACAGGATCTTCGAATCGGTCAGCGGCTTCAGGGCGGCCAGCACGTCGCCGGCGTCCAGGTCGCCGTGTCTGGAAACCGGCACTGACTGCATCGGCATAAGCGAGTTGCTCGGCGTCGCTGAGCTTGCCGACCTCCATGGGCCAAGCCGGCCAGCTGCTGCCTTGCCCAGGCTGAAACGGTAATAGCCATTCGGCGTTCGCGTTCGGCATGATCCAGGTCGGCTGGCTGGCGCCGGCCAGCACCATCGAGCCGGTCGCCTTGTCGAGCATTTCGCAGCTGACCTTGCTGCCGTCGGCGGTGCCGTAGCGCACGCACACCGGCACGCCCCACACCCGCTATGCTGTCGCCGCGGCTGCCCACCGGCAGGTAACGGCTCTGGCTCAGCTGCAGCACGGTCCGGCCGTCCTTCTGCTCCAGCCGGGTCTGCACGTAGGGCACGCCGGACTGGTCGAGAAAGCTGTGGAACGCCTGCTTGAATGCTTCGCCCTTGTCCGCCGCGGCGGCGATCGAGTCGACCAGGTCGCTCGGCCACCGCGTTGCCGAACTTGTGCTTCTGGATGTACGCGCGCATGCCCTGCTGGAACGTCTTCTCGCCCACGTAGTTCTCGAACATGCCGATCACGCTGGCACCCTTCTGGTAGGTGATGCCATCGAACGCGGTCATGATGTCGCCGTTGCCGGTGATCGGCTGGGTGATCCGCCGCGCACTGACCAGGCTGTCGTTGCGCATCGCCCCCTGGGCACCACGCACGCGGTCGAGGTCGGCGCGGTATTCCGGGTGCACCTCCATGGTGACCTTCTGCTGCATCCAGGTCGCGAATGCCTCGTTCAGCCAGATGTCGTTCCACCATGCCGTGGTCACCGTGTCACCGGTCCACTGGTGCGCGAGTTCATGCGCGGTGACATTGAACGAGCCCTGCACGTTGCGCGCCGGCGAATCCTTGTCGAGCAACAGCAGCCAGTCGCGGAAGGTGACCAGGCCGGCGTTCTCCATCGCGCCGGCGGCGAAGTCCGGCGCGGCCAGCACGTCGAGCTTGTCCCACGGGTAGCCGAAACCGTAGTAGTTCTCCAGCGCATGGATGATGCTCGGTGTCTCGCTCAACACGTGCTGCATGCGCTGCGCCTCGCCCGCCGCGGCAATGCCGCGCAGCGGCAGCGGCCTGGAGCGATACGCATCCGGCGCGATGTCCGGTGCCGTCTGGATGCATCCACGGGCCGACGCCGAAAGCGACCAGGTAGGTCGGCAGCGGCAGCGTCTGCGCGCACGTCAGCGTTTTCCAGCCCTTGCCGGCGGGGGCTTCCTTCACCTGCTGCGTATTGGCCACGCCGACCGCGCCGGTCGGGATGGTCAGGCTGATGTCGAACGGGGTCTTGAAGCCCGGCTCGTCGAAACCCGGAAACGCGTAGCGCGCGCTGATCGGCTCCATCTGCGTCATCGCATACGGCCGACCCTTGGCCTCTGACCTTGTACAGCCCCTGCAACTGCGCATTCAGCGGCGCGGTGTAATCGAGCTTCAAGGTCAGCTCCTGCGGCTTCAGCGTGCGGCCGAAATCCACCCGCACCACACCCGCCTTCGGATCCACCTCGACGTACTTGCCCGCATGCGCCTTGCCGGCGCCGTCGGTGATCGTCACCTTCGACACCTTCAGTTCGCTGCCGTCCAGCCACAGGTGATCCGAGGCGCGGGTCAGCTTGACCCTGATAGTGGTGGTGCCGGAAAAATCCTGCTGCGCCGGATCGACCTTGAACGCCAGACGGTACGACTGCGGCACGGCCCAGCCCGGCAAGCGACCTTGCGGTGCCTGCTCGGTGGTGGCGGCCAGCGCGGTGCCGCAACAGGCAGCGAGCGCAGTGAGCAGAAGCGGGCGAACGAGACGGCGCATGGGGACCTGACCTGGAAAGAAGAGAATCCACAAACTAGGGCCGAGGATGACTTTCGACCCAGTGCCATAAGGCACGGATGCGCTGGCCCGAGCCGCGTTGGGCAGAGGCGCCGACTGCGCGCAGGGCTCGTCTCTGGCCGACTTCAAAAAAACCGGCGACGAGGTGGGCTTCGTCGCCGGTGGGACAGCCCGTGCGCCTGCGGGGGAGATGGAGTGGCTCCGACGCACGGGCATTACTCAATCGGAGTGGATGCAGGCTAAGTCCTGTACTTGCATTGCTCCAATTGATTGTTACCATCGAAATCATAGTTTCAAACTATTGACTAGCCGAGGTGGCCGATGAATCTGCGCGATCTCCAGTATCTGGTCGCCCTTGCCGAGCACCGGCACTTTGGCCGGGCCGCCGAGGCCTGCTTCGTGAGCCAGCCGACCCTGTCCACCCAGATCAAGAAACTGGAGGACGAACTGGGTGTGCCGCTGGTCGAACGCACGCCGCGCAAGGTGCTGCTGACCGAGGTCGGTCGCGATATCGCGATCCGCGCCCGTGACGTACTGGGTGGCATCGAACAGATTCGCAGCGTGGCCCGGCGCACGCTGGACCCGGAGTCCGGCACGGTGCGGCTGGGCATTTTCCCGACCCTGGGTCCGTACCTGCTGCCGCATGCGTTGCCGCTGGTACGTGCTGCGTTTCCGAAGCTGGAACTGCTGCTGGTCGAGGAGAAGACCGAAGCGGTATTGCGCCTGCTGCGCGAAGGCCGTCTCGACGCCGCCATCCTCGCGCTGCCACTGCATGAGGACAGCCTGCACAGCGAATTCCTGTTCGAGGAACCGTTCCTGCTGGCAGTTTCCGAAGCGCATCCGCTGGCGCACAAACAGGGCCAGCTGAAATTGAGTGACCTGTCCAACCAGAACCTGCTGCTGCTGGAAGACGGTCATTGCCTGCGTGACCAGGCGCTGGAGGTATGCCACATGGCCGGCGCCGGCGAGCGCAGCGGTTTCCGCGCCACCAGCCTGGAGACGCTGCGCCAGATGGTGGCGGCGAATGTGGGAATCACCCTGTTGCCGGTCACCTCGGTGAAGCCGCCGGTGGCCGCGGTCGAGAACCTGCACCTGATCGAGTTCAAGGGCCACCCGCCGAGCCGGCGCGTCGCCATGGTCTGGCGCAAGAGCTCGGCGATGGATGCGTTTCTGAAGCGTCTGGCCGAGGTCTTCCGGCAGCTGCCGGCCGATCTGCTGGATACGCACGCCGCCGCCTCGCCGCCCGCGGCGGCGCTGCCGCCGGCTCCGCGCAAACGCCAACCCCGATAGCCGTGAGCTATCCGTTCCATCGAAACAATCAATTTCATCGCGTGCCCGGCGCGGACTAGGCTCGGGCGACAACGGCCGCAATGGCCGCCTCGTATTGCCCTCCCAGCCACACGCCATGAGGTGATGTCATGAGCAAGTTGAAAGGATCCAGGACCGAGCAGAATCTGAAAGACGCCTTTGCCGGCGAATCGATGGCCAACCGTCGCTATCTGTACTTTGCCGGCAAGGCCGACGTCGAGGGCTTCAACGATGTCTCGGCCGTGTTCCGCTCCACCGCCGAAGGCGAGACCGGCCATGCACATGGCCATCTGGAATATCTGGAAGCGGTCGGCGATCCCGCCACCGGCCTGCCGTTCGGCGAAACCCATCTGAATCTGAAAAGCGCGATTGCCGGCGAAACCCACGAGTACACGGACATGTACCCGGGGATGATGAAGGCCGCGCGCGAAGAAGGCTTCGACGAGATTGCCGACTGGTTCGAGACCCTGGCCAAGGCGGAGCGCTCGCACGCGAACCGCTTCACCAAGGCGCTGAACGATTTGGGCTGAGTCGCGGACCGGGGTCAGAGTGCCTTTTCGTCGCGACGAAAAGGCACTCTGACCCCTCCTACCGGAGGCCACGATGGATCTGATCCACGAAAAGGGCGAAGGCAACCTGGATGCACCGACCCGGCACCCGCTGGACTGGCTCAAGCCGGAGTTCATGGATCAGCAGGCGCTGGACGCGGAGATGGAGCGGGTGTTCAACATCTGCCACGGCTGTCGCCGCTGCGTCAGCCTGTGCCACGCCTTCCCCACCCTGTTCGACCTGATCGACGAGTCGAAGACGATGGAGATCGACGGCGTCGACAAGGCCGACTACCCGAAGGTCACCGAGCAGTGCTACCTCTGCGACCTGTGCTACCAGGTCAAGTGCCCGTACACGCCGCCGCATCCCTGGAACGTGGATTTCCCGCACCTGATGCTGCGCGCCAAGGCGGTGGCGTTCGAGCGCGATGGCGCGCCGCTGTCGGCCAGGATCCTGTCCAGCACGCGCACCGTGGGCAAGCTCGCCTCGATCCCGGTGGTGGTGCAGGTGATCAATGCAGCGAACCGCAACCCCGGCGCCCGCAAGCTGCTGGAAAAGACCATGGACGTCGATGCCAACGCGCGCGTCCCGGAATATCACTCGCCCACTGCACGCAGGCGCCTGCGCGACCTCGACGGCAGCGGCGAGGCGACCCCGGCGGGGCGAACCCGCGGCAAGGTGGCGCTGTTCGCCACCTGTTACTGCGATCACTCGGCACCCGGTGTGGTCGAGGATCTCGCCGCACTGCTGCGGCACAACGCGATCCCGACCCGGCTGGTCGAACAGGAAAGCTGCTGCGGCATGCCGAAGCTCGAGCTGGGTGACCTGCAGACGGTGCGCAAATACAAGGAACGCAACATCCCGGTACTGGCGAAGATGGCGCGCGAAGGCTGGGACTTCACCGCGGCGGTCCCGTCCTGCGTGCTGATGTTCAAGCAGGAGCTGCCGCTGATGTTTCCCGACGATGCCGACGTGGCACTGGTGCGCGAGCGCTTCTTCGATCCGTTCGAATACCTGGCCGAGCGGCACAAGGCCGGCTTGCTCGACACCGATTTCAGGAACCCGCTGGGCAAGGTTGCGTGGCAGGTGCCATGCCACCAGCGTGTGCAGAAGATCGGTCCGAAGACGCGCGACATCCTGCAGCTGGTGCCGGGCACCGAAGTCGTCACCATCGAGCGCTGCTCCGGTCACGACGGCACCTACGGCGTCAAGCACAAGACCTATGCGCTGTCGCGCAAGCTGGCCAAACCGGTGGAGAGCCGGGTCAGCCAGGCCGAAGCCGACCACTTCACCAGCGACTGCCCGATGGCCGCCGGCCACATCGCCCACGGCCTGGACGACAAGCCGGCCGCCGAGCATCCGCTGAGCCTGCTGCGCCAGGCCTACGGAATCTGACGATGGACAAACTCACCCGCGCCGACCTGCTCAGCCTGGAAAACTATGCACTGCAGCGCAACGAACTGCGCGCCCGCGTGCTCGCGCACAAGAAGCAACGCACCGTGCACCTGGGCGGGCACCTCACCCTGATCTTCGAGGATCGGCACACCGTGCGATACCAGATCCAGGAGATGCTGCGCATCGAACGCATTTTCGAGGCCGTCGGCATCCAGGAAGAACTCGACGCCTACAATCCGCTGATCCCGGACGGCCACAATCTCAAGGCCACGATGATGGTCGAGTTTACCGACGAGGCGCAGCGGCGGCAGGAACTGGTGCGGCTGCGCGGCATCGAGCACACCATCGAACTGGTCGTGCACGGCCACGCCCCGGTCACCGCGATCGCCGACGAGGACATGGAACGCAGCAACGACGAGAAGACCGCTGCCGTGCACTTCCTGCGGTTCGAACTCGATCCGGCCATGATCGCCGACTGGAACGCCGGCGTCCCGGTCACGCTTGCCTCGACCCTGCCAGCGATGCCGATCGCGGCAAGCCTGGGCGCCGAACAGCGCCGCGCGCTGGCGGCGGATTTCGGCTGATCGCGCTGCAACGGCGGGCGCCGTACACTGCCCGCACCTCAACGCCCGCTGCCCGCATGCGCAAGCTCCTGATCGTCGCCGCCGTGTTGCTGGCCCTGCTGGTCGTCATGAAGCAGCGGCAGCATCGCCCGCTGTATCCCGCCCCCGGCGTGCTCGCCGCCGAAGTGCCGGTGCAGGTCGACCTCGACCACGGCGCGCAATTGCGGCAAGGCGACATCACCCTCACCACCCGCGCGCATTTCGACATCACCGCCCGCGTGCTGTCGCGCAAGGACTATGCCTGGGGCGACGACGCCAAGCTGATCCCCGAAGACCTCGCGCTGGGCTGGGGCCGCATGTCCGACAGCGACGTGCTGGCGAAGATCGACATCAGCCAGTCCCACCGCTTCTACTACTGGCATGTGAAAGAGTTTCCGATTCCCCGTCGCGAGATCGAGACGTCCAGCGCGAACATGCACATGATCCCCGCCGATGCCGGGGTGAAGCAGGAACTCGAACAGGTGCGCACCGGCCAGGTCGTGCACATCGAGGGCTTTCTGGTCGACGCCAGCCGCACCGACGGCTGGCACTGGCGCACCTCGATGACCCGCGACGACACCGGCGCGGGCGCCTGCGAGCTGATTTATGTGGAGAGTCTCGACATCCTGCCGCCTTGAGCGCCTCGCGCGGCAACCGCCGCCGGCGCAAAACGCCGACCACCCTACCGTCGTCGCCACAGCAACCATCGGCCATATACGGACGGTCAGCTTCCGCTCGATGAGGGGGTCACACGTAGAAGCTATTTCAGCCAAATTGTGTAATCCAGCGGCTGGACGTACTTCGATATATTCGCTAGGGCAATGGCTTGACCGACGCTGGTTAGGCCTATGGGAAAAAGATTGTCCTTAGTGAACTGTTCTAGTAGTCGCAAGTATGAGGGCGCGCTGATCGTCAATGCCTCCTTGAACGCCACACCTCCGACAATGCCGAAGTACTTGTATTCTTGACTTTGCATGTCAAAGATATCGCCACCTAGAACGTTGTTAACCGATGCGGCACCTGCATACTGAAGGTGTTGCTTCTGGGACTCCGATAAGCCAAAGCCTTCAGACGAAAAATGCAGTGTGATCTGTCCTACGTTCTCCAAAGCGGCCACTGCTGGTAACCCTCGATCGCCATCGACTGAGTGCAGTGCACAAATGACAGAAGAGAAATCTGTGCCCCTGTAAGCCGAAGTATCAACGCGCAGCGCTTCCGACAAGACTATCTCTTTGTAATCGTTGGATTGCTTGGCGATGCGCTCAGATATAAGTGTTGACAATATGTCGGGGTTAGCAGCTTTCCCCCTGCGAGCGCTTGCCTGAACAGCATCATTTATCGCAGCCTGAACGTCTGGTTCTCTGAATTTCTCCCATGCGATTGAAGCGGCGTCTTTAGCTAGTCGATTTGCAAGGTTTTCGCCGAAAGCTCGGACTTGTTCCTCAGCAGTGCGCCGAGCTTCCTCCCTGAGCTGGTGAAAATTGTTTTGCAGAAGAGTGAGCAAAGCTCGCGAACTTCGATCACAGATAAACCGTGGATATTGATGTCTCCGCTCCTTGAATCGCATTGATCCGCTTTCCGCCGACTGCTGCTGTGTGGTGCCTCTCATTCCAGATCCTTGCCTCTAGTATTTCTTGGCGTGTCGCACTCTGGCATCGCGGCCAGCCTGAATTCCCACGGAAGACCCAGACACATGTTGCACTTGCCCTTTTTTCCTGCGCTCACGCTTCAGGAAAAATGAAGAGAAAAGTGCGGCAACGCACGCAGCCACAGCAACGGCCGAGTCAAACGCGGGCTTGTATAGCAGCCAATCACGACGAACAGCAGGGCTAGCAATGAAGCAAGAATTGTGCCGATGCGCACGACTGGTTCCCCTGCGTAATAGTGACTGGCGCTAAAATGTCCGAGTTTTGCGTCGACTTCTTCCTGCCGCAGCTTGCTGCAGAGATCATTGGTGCCGCAAGAGCAGCGCAAGGCCATGGTCGGACGTTCAACTCGGAAAGTCACGGTGTTGCACAGCTTTCCTTGGGGGTCAGCAGATTGCTGTGTCATCTTTCATCTTAGTACTGGGCCCATAGAGATTCCCTAAACCTCTCCAGGTTGCTAGGGAAATGTGGATCCCTTGCTCAATTTCCGGAAGTAGTTCGTCGCTATGATCCAGAAGATACCGCCAGACCCGGTCGGGTATATGAAACGGTAAGTCGAGTATATTTCCAGTGCCTTCTTCAACGATATTTTTGTAGTTGAGTGATTGCGCTGTTCCATTACCTCGTTCAGCCGAGAGAGTCTGAGTATTGTGGAAGAGGCAATACTCAATCCACAATTTCTCATTTGCGTCTAGGCTATTAAGACGAAACTCTAGGGCTTCAATAGCCTTTTGATCCTTCTTCTGTCGATCCCTATCCCTTCGCCGCGATTCCAGCCATCTGTCCAGGATTCGACGATCGATGTACTGAAACACAACGCCAATTGAAACTACCCATGTCAGCACCAGAAGTATCCAAAGCCCGCCTTTGAAATGTTCGCGAAACAATCTGAGTCCGAGTTGTTTTGCAGCTTCTTCTGGGATGAATAAGACAAAGCATGTTGTGACGAAAACCGCCCAAGCATACTTACCAATGAATTCGACGATCTTCGAGATTGCTTCCATCATGTTGTCGGAGAACTACCTATGGTTGACCTTGAACGCACAAACTAACCCGATCGTCCCGGCGCGACTGCTTCCTCGCGTGCGCTGACCATAACAGCATTTAAGTTTCGCGAGCGGCAGAAATGGGTCGGTCGCTGCCAGCCGCAGCTTGCCCTGTCGCCATCTAGCCCGCAAGGGCCGTCATCGGACCGTTACCCATTTCCTTGGCCACGCAAAATAAGGGTAACTCGCGCACAGCAGGCGCACGAAAGATATTGCTGTTGATCAGCGAGTCCCTGACTCGCATGTCATTGACTACCAGCCAGTTCGCCTGTGGTTGCGCCCCGGGTGTCGCCGATGTCTTCAGATTGCGCCAAACACATGCAGATGGGGATCAGCATTCCGTCAAATGCGCCGTGTCGATCGCCAGCATAGACGAATCGCAGCGGGCTCAGCACCACATTCATTGCGGACGAAAAAAGCCGCTTAGAGGATTCCAATTCGCGACGTTCGGTCCCTTGATCAATTTGTGCTGTCCGATCTTCCGTTTCGTTTTTCATGGTTGGTACTTCCCCCAATGATCCCTCGGAAAGAGCTGGCGTTATGGTCAACCAGTTCGAATCCATTATGATACCGGGCCTTCGTCTACCTATTTTGAGGCGAACCCCATGGTCATCGATCCACAGCTGGCCATGGTCAATAATCCAATGGCATGGACGAATGGTGGACTGACAAAACCGATCGAAGACTGGATGCTTGCTTCCGGCATGAGGAACAGCCAGTAACCCATGCCGACAGCAATCACCTTGCACGAACGCCTCCCAATCCTTTCGGCGCTCAGCTCAATGCATGTCTCATGCCTTGTCAGTCTTCCATGCGATTCCCCTGCAAGAATTTCGGCGAGTTTGCCGGAATTGCTGATCGACTGTCACCTGCCGCCAGGAAGGGTTGCACAAAAACGAGGGCAGGCTCAGTGTGTTGCATCCACAGTTGATCCGCGTCGGCAAGCAACCTTCGGTCGAACGGTCAACTGGCGGGCGGCGCGGGTCAAGTTGTCCGGCGAGTTTGGCAACTGAGTTGGGAAATACCGGGCAGCAGGCAGACACCCCGGTTTAGCCATTGGTGTCGCACGTCCGGAAGTGTCCTTCACCCCCGCGGATGATGCTGCGCATGCAACCGTTTCAGCCCTTCCTTTGCCACCAGGGTGTAGATCTGGGTGGTGCTGAGCGAGCTGTGGCCGAGCAGCATCTGCAGGGCGCGCAGGTCGGCGCCGTGATTGAGCAGGTGGGTGGCGAACGAGTGGCGCAGCACGTGCGGCGAGATGCGTTTGGGGTTGATCCCGACTTTCAGCGCGTAACGCTTCACCAGGGTCCAGAACATCTGCCGGGTCATGCCCTCGCCGCGCACGCTGAGGAACAGCGCCGCGGGCTGACGCCCCTTCGCCAGCTGCGGTCGCGCGCCGGACAGGTAGGCGCCGATGCGCTCCAGCGCCATTTCGCCGACCGGCACCAACCGATCCTTGCCACCCTTGCCGGTGACCCGCAGCACGCCCTGGCGCGTATTGAGCGCCGCCAGAGGCAGCTCCACCAGCTCGGACACGCGCAGGCCGGAGGCATACATCAACTCCAGCATCGCGCGATCGCGCAAACCCAGCGTGGCGCCCACATCCGGCGCATCGAGCAGGCCCTCGATCTCGCGCTCGGCCAGCGCCTTGGGCAGGCTGCGGGGCATCTTCGGCCGTTCGATCAGCAAGGTCGGGTCGGCAAAGCCCGGTTCATTGCGGACGAGAAACGCGTAGTAGCGGCGGAACGCCGATTGCCGCCGCGCGATCGAACGCAAGGCGACCGATTGCGCGCCGTGATACGCGGAGATGTCCTCGCGCCGGGCCACCCGCAGGCTGCGGCCGCGCCCGGCCAGCCAGCTCGCCAGTGCCTCCAGATCGCGGCGATACGCTTCCAGCGTGCGATCGGCCAGACCGTCCTCCGACCACACCCGCTCCAGAAAGGCGGCGATGCTCTGCTGGTCGGCTTCGGCGATACTGACGCGAGTTTCTTCCTTCTTCATGCGCACGATGCTGGCCATTGCGCGCTCACTACGCAAGCGACCGCACCCGATGCCCGTGAACCCAGCCAACCAGGCGCAACCTTATCCCGCTCGCCCCTGTCCGCTGTGGCGCCGGCTGCTGGCGCTGGTCTACGACCTGCTGATCGTGATCGCGATCGTGATGGTGGTCGGCCTGCTGTGCCAACTGGCCACCGGCGGCCAGCTGATCCAGACCGGGGCGCAGACCGTCATCCCGGCCTGGTACCGGCCCTTGCAGGGACTGGTGGTGGCGGCGTACTTCATCAGCTCGTGGCTGCGCGGCGGGCAGACCGTGGGCATGCGGCCGTGGCATATCCGGCTGACCCGGGCCGATGGCGGCACGCCCACGCTGCAGCAGGCGCTGCTGCGCATGCTGGTGGCAGCGGCGCCGTTGCTGCTGCTGATGCTGCAGCCGATGCTCGGGCTGCGCGCGACGCTGTGGACGGTGCTGCTGGTCTGGGCCGGCTGGTTCGCGGTGGCCTTGTTCGACCCTCGCCGGCGCGCCCTGCACGACATCGTCGCCGCGACCGAGCTTCGCCTGGCCGGCTGAGCTTCACGCTACGCTGAGCGCCTACCGGGTCCAATGCGCCGATGTCCCCACCACGCCTCGCCGAAAGCCGCAACGACGCCGAACTGATCCTCGCCAACCGGGGGTTCTACGAATCGCTGTGGGCGGGGGCCAGGCTGATCGGTCCGGAACGATTCAACACCTGGCCGCTGCTGCGCGAACTGGCGGCCGGGGCTCCACGCCGACTGGAAGTGGCACCCGGCCTGCGCCCGCGGCTGCCGCTGGACGGCACCTGCTTCGTCGACCTCAGCCATGCCGCCCTGCATCGGCTGCATGCCCAAGGCGCCAGCACAGTGCACGGCATGATCGGTGCGTTGCCCTGCGCCGACGCCAGCTTCGACCTGGTCTGCGCGCTCGACATCCTGGAACATGTCGCCGACGACGACGGCGCGCTGGCCGAACTGGCGCGGGTCGCCGCGCCCGGTGCCAGCATGCTGCTGTCGGTACCGCTGCACCCGGAGGCGTGGACCGCGTTCGACGACTTCGTCGGCCACTGCCGCCGTTACGAGCCGGCACGGATCGTCGCCAAGCTGGCCGACCATGGCATCCGCATCGAACACAGCGCGGTGTACGGCATGCAGCCGAAGTCCTCGCGCCTGCTCGACCTCGGCCAGTGGTATCTGACCCACCGGCGCGAGCGGGCGATGTGGTGGTACAACCACGTGTTCATGCCGCTCGGGCTGCGCTTCCAGAAACCGCTGCAATGGCGCGCCGGGTTGGGCGCCACACAAGGGGTCGACGAGCTGCTGCTGCACTGCCGTCGCGGGTAACCTGTTGATCCAGCTGGCGACTGACTTTGCGGCATCGCACCACAGCGGGCCCAAACAGCGCTAAGATGAAAGCGTTTTCGTCACCCGGTTACCCAATTCGATGCTTTATCAACTCCACGAATGGCAGCGCTCGTTCCTCGGTCCACTGAGCTACTTCGCGCAGGCCAACTCCAGCATGCTCAACGATCACAGCAACCCGTTCGCGCAGTTTCCCGGCGCGCAGCGGATGGCGGCCGGTTACGAACTGATCCACCGCCTGGGCAAGGATTACGAGAAGCCCGAATTCGACATCCACAGCGCCACCGCGCACGATCACGAAATTGCCGTGATCGAACGCGTGGCGCTGGCCAAGCCGTTCTGCGAGCTCAAGCGCTTCAAGCGCTTCAGCGACGATCCGGCCACCATCGAGAAGATGAAGGTCGACCCGGTGGTGCTGGTGGTCGCGCCGCTGTCCGGCCACCATTCCACCCTGCTGCGCGACACCGTGCGCACGCTGCTGCGCGATCACAAGGTCTACATCACCGACTGGGTCGATGCGCGCATGGTGCCGGCCGCCGAAGGCACGTTCGGGCTGGACGACTACGTGGGCTACATCGAGGCGTTCATCCGGCATATCGGCGCCGAATCGCTGCACGTGATCTCGGTATGCCAGCCGACCGTACCGGTGCTGGCCGCGGTGTCGCTGATGGCGGCGCGTGGTGAAACCACCCCGCGCAGCCTGACCATGATGGGTGGCCCGATCGACCCGCGACGCAGCCCCACCAGCGTCAACAACCTGGCCACCACGCAACCGCTGTCCTGGTTCAAGGGCAACGTGATCCACACCGTGCCGAGCAACTATCCCGGCCGCGGCCGCGAGGTCTATCCCGGCTTCCTGCAGCACGCCGGCTTCATCGCGATGAACCCGAGCCGCCATCTCAGCTCGCACTGGGACTTCTACCAGGATCTGGTCCGCGGGGACATGGACGACGCCGAGTCGCATCGCAAGTTCTACGACGAATACAACGCCGTGCTGGACATGCCGGCGAAGTTCTACCTGGACACGATTTCCGGGGTATTCCAGCAATTCCTGCTGCCGCGCGGACTGTGGGACGTGGACGGCGAGCGGGTCAACCCTGCCGCGATCGAGTCGAGCGCCCTGCTGACCATCGAAGGCGAGCTGGACGACATCTCCGGCCTCGGCCAGACCGAGGCGGCACACGACCTGTGCAGCAGCATCCCGGCGAAGCGCCGCGTGCACAAGGTGATCGAGGGCGCCGGCCACTACGGCATCTTCAGCGGCCGCCGCTGGCGCGAGACGGTGTACCCGCAGGTGCGCGACTTCATCCGCAAGTTCGATACCAGCGCCAGCTGAGCTCGCGCTTTCCCATGATCCCCCGCGCTCACGGCGCGGGACATGTGCCCGGCCATGCCCGACTACCAGACCATCCTGGACGAGATCCGCGACGAAGTGCAGCCGCTGCTGTCGCAAGGGGCCGTGGCGAACTACATCCCGCGACTGGCCGACGTGCCGCGCGAAAAATTCGGCATGGCGGTGGTCACGCTCGACGGCCAGCTGTTCCAGACCGGCGATGCCACCGAGGGATTTTCGGTGCAGAGCATCTCCAAGGTCTACACGCTGACCCTGGCCCTGCAATCCATCGGTGACCGCCTGTGGCAGCGCGTCGGGCGCGAGCCCTCCGGCAATGCGTTCAACTCGCTGGTGCAGCTGGAGCTTGAAAACGGCCTGCCGCGCAATCCCTTCATCAATGCCGGTGCCCTGGTGGTCGCCGACGTGGTGCTCGCCACCCGCGACGATCCCCGTACCCGGCTGCTGGACACGATCCGCCGCTGCAGCGCCAACCCGGTGTTGCAGGACGACCCGCAGGTCGCGCTGTCGGAAAAGGCGAACGGTTTCCGCAACGCGGCACTGGCCAATTTCATCCGCAGCTTCGGCAACCTCGATAACGCGATCGACGAGGTACTCGATTTCTATTTCTACCAGTGCTCGCTGGTGATGAGCTGTGTCGACCTGGCGCGCGGCTTCCTGTTCCTGGCCAACCAGGGCCGCTGCCCGTGGAGTGGTGACGCGATACTCTCGCCGGACCAGGCCAAGCGCATCAATGCGCTGATGCTCACCTGCGGCACCTACGACGCCGCCGGCGATTTCGCCTACCACGTGGGCATTCCCGGCAAGAGCGGCGTCGGTGGCGGCATCGTCGGCGTCATCCCGAACCGGCTGGCCGTGGCGGTGTGGTCGCCCGCGCTCAATGCCAAGGGCAACTCGCTGGCCGGAAGCGCCGCCCTGGAGCGGTTCACCAGCAAGACCGGCCTGTCGATCTTCTAGCCGGCCGTAAAAAAGCGGCGGAACGCCTCCACCGTGCGTTCGATCCCGTCATCGTCGATGTCCAGGTGCGTCACCAACCGCAGCGTGGGCAGGTAGCCGATGCTGATGCGGATGCCGGCGTCGCGCAGATGGACGTCCAGATCGCGCAGGCGCGCGGCCGGCACGTCGATGAAGACCATGTTGGTGTACTGCCCGAGCAGGTCGACACCGGCGATCTGGCGCAGGCGGCCGGCCAGATACGCCGCACGCCGATGATCCTCGGCCAGCCGCGCCACATGATGGTCCAGTGCGTGCAGGCCCGCCGCCGCCAGCATGCCGGCCTGGCGCCAGCCGCCTCCAGCAACCTTGCGCCAGCGGCGCGCCTTGTCGATCAGTGCGTGCGAGCCGACCAGCACCGAACCGACCGGCGCGCCCAGCCCCTTGGACAGACAGATCGACACCGTGTCGAAATGCCGTGCGATCTCGCGCGCCGGTACCGTGCAGGCGACCGCCGCGTTGAACAGGCGGGCACCGTCCAGATGCAGCCCCAGCCCGTGCGAGCGCGCCAGATCATGCGCCGCAACCAGGTAATCCAGCGGCAGCGTGCGGCCATGCCAGGTGTTTTCCAGCGCCAGCAGACGGGTGCGCGCGAAGTGCGGATCGACCGGCTTGATCGCCGCCTCGATGCGCTCCAGCGGCAGCGTGCCATCAGCCGCCTGCACGATCGGCTGCGGCTGGATCGAGCCGAGCACGGCCGCACCGCCGCCCTCGAACTTGTAGGTATGCGCGTCCATGCCGACCAGGTATTCGTCGCCACGCTCGCAATGCGCCAGCAACGCCAGCAGGTTCGACTGGGTACCGCTGGGCACGAACAGCCCGGCGTCGAAGCCGAGGTCGTCGGCCAGCCGCTGCTGCAATGCATTGACGGTGGGATCCTCGCCATAGACATCGTCGCCGACTTCCGCCGCCAGCATCGCCGCGCGCATCGCGTCGGTCGGCCGGGTCACCGTATCGCTGCGCAGATCGATCATGTGCATCACCGCTCCTCTGTCGTAGTACGAAACGTCGATGCCATGATCGACCGTCCCGCCACCCTGCACGAACGCCTGACCTCAAGCGAGCCGGCGAAAATACAGCCAGGCGGCGCAGGCCAGGATCGTGGCCGGCAACAGGTTGGCGAGCAACGGCGGCATGCCGTATACGGTACCGAAGTTGACCATCGCCTGCTGCAGGAAATACCAGCCGATCGCCAGCAGCATGCCGATGAACATGCGCTTGCCCAGACCGCCGGAGCGCAACGCCCCGAAGGCGAACGGCATCGCGCACAGCACCAGTACCAGCACGTTGAGCGGATACAGCGCACGCCCCCAGAACGCCACCGCGTAGCTGCCCGGACTCTCGCCGTTGTTTTCCAGGTAATGCATGTTGCGGCGCAGGTCGCGCATGGACAGGTATTGCGGCAGGATCACCGACTGCGCCAGCACCTGCGGATTCAGGCTCGACTGCCATGGCTCGGTGGCGATCGTGCTGGTGTGCGTGCCCTTGGCATCCAGCGTGGTGCTGCGCACGTCGTGCAGAATCCATTGGTGGCCATCGTGCTCGGCCGTCTTCGCCCACTGGAAGCGGTTGAGCTGACCATCGGCGGTGAAGCTGAACACGCGCACGTCGCTCAACTGCACCGTGCTGACGCCCTCCTGCTGCTTGAGCGAGGTGCCGCGGGCGTTGATGATGCTCGTTGCCGTCGCGCGCCCACAGCCCGCTGTCGGTGCCCATGCCGAGGTCACCCGAGGTCATCCGCAACTGCATCGCCTGCGCCTGCTGGTCGCCCCACGGCGCCGCGGTCTCGCCGAGAATCACCACGCCCACGATCAACACCGCGACCACCCCGACCGCCGAGCCGGCGATGCGCAAGCGCGACATCCCGGCCGCGCGCAACGCGGTCAACTCGCCGGTACCGGCCAGCCCGCCCAGGCCGAGCAGGCCGCCGATCAGCGCGGCATTGCCGAACATCTCGTAGGCACGGCGCGGAAACGTCACCAGCACGTAGACCATCGCGTTGCTCAGCGTGTAACCGTTCTTGCCGACGTGACCGAGCTGGCGCAGGAACTGGGTCACCGCATCGAAGCCGGTCAGCACCAGCCAGACCATCAGCAGCGAACCGAGCACGCTCATCGCCACCAGCCGGTCGACCCGCTTGATGTTGAAATTGAACGCGCTCATGCGGCGGCACCGATCGCTGGCTTGCGCGACCTGCGCGGCGAATACTGCTTCCACAGCATCCAGCCGGCCAGCGCCAGCACCAGCGCGTGCAGTGCCCACAGCGGTGCCTCGCTGTGCCAGTGACCCTTGCCGATCTGCGCGCGGCCGAGCGCCAGCAGCGTGTAATAGAGATAGAAGCTGACCACCGCCAGCAGCAGCCGACCGTACTTCGGCTCGCGCGGGCTCTGCCGCGACAGCGGCAACGCCAGCAGCAACAGCACCAGGGTCAACGGTGGCGCATTGGCGCGCCAGGCGAACTCGGCCCGATCGGTCGGATCGTCCGAGCGGGCCAGGGTCCAGCTGCTCTTCGAATGCGCCGGATCTTCGTCGTCATCGGCCTGCACGCTGGACAGCGAGGTGTCGTTGCGCTGGTACTGCATCTGCCGCCAGTTGTCGGCACCCAGCGGGATTTCGTACTGCCAGCCATCCTTGAACGCGATGAAGCGGCCGTCGCCGTCGCTTTCCTGATACAGCTCGCCACTGGTCGCGCTGACCACTTTCAGATGCGGGTGACCGTCCTTGCTGCTCGCGCTGGGTCGCGACGAAGGTGCGGCCCAGCCGGTTGCCCTCGCGACTCAGGCTGTCGACGAAGATGATGCCGCCCTTGCCCGGCAGGCTGGTGAAGCGACCGGCATCCAGGCCGGCCGCGATCACCGAGCGGTTCGCCGCGGCCACCATCGCGTCGCTGGTGCGCACCGCCCATGGCCCCAGCCACAACGAAACCACGGCCGTGATCGAGACCAGTACCACGCCCAGAATCAACACCGGTCGCAACAGGCCGCGCGGGCCCATGCCCGAGGAGGCCAGCACGTGCATCTCGCTCTCGCGATACATCCGGCCCAGGCCCATCAGCACGCCGATGAAGCTGGCCAGCGGCATCAGGTTGGTCAGGCCATCGAGCGTGCGCAGGCCCAGCACCTGGAACATCACGCTGGGTGGAAAACTGCCGTTGGCGACCTGCTGCAGCACCTTGGCAAACGCACTGCCGGCAACGATCACCAGCAGCACCACTACGGTGGCGGCCACGGTCTGCGCCAGCTCGCGCAGGAAATAGCGGTCGAGGATGCTCAGCATGCGATAAACTTGTCCGCTTACCCGCCAGCCCGATCCGGACCGGCAAACCGCAAGTCTAGCCTGTCCGGCCATCGCCGGGCCCATGCAGGAACCATCGCGATGACACTCCAGTTCAGCCTCGGCACCACCGCTCCCGAAACCGTTGACAGCGCATGCGTGGTGGTGGGCGTGTACGAACAGGGCGTATTGACCAGCGCCGCCGCGCGGGTCGACAGCGCCACCGACGGACTGATCAAGCGCCAGGTCGAGAGCGGCGACATCAGCGGCAAGGCCGGCAGCAGCACGCTGCTGTTTGCGCCCGCCGGAGTCACCGCAAGGCGCGTGCTGGTGATGGGCCTGGGCGCGCAGAAATCGTTCGATGGCGCACGCTTCCAGAAAGTCTGCATCGAAGCGGCCCGCGCGCTCGGTCGCCTGCCCGTCGCCGACGCGGTGTCCCACCTGACCGAAGTGGACGTACCGGGCCGCGACAGCGCCTGGCGCGTACGTATCGCCACGCTGGCCACCGACCATGCCAGCTACCGCTATACCGCCACGTTCAAGCCACGCGACAAGAGCAAGCAGGCGGAACTGGCCGCGATCACCTTCGTCGCCGGCGACGACAGCCAGGCCGGCCTCGACCAGGCCCGCGCGATCGCCGAAGGCGTGCAATTCGCCCGCGAACTGGCGAACCTGCCGCCGAACATCTGCAATCCGGCCTACATCGCGAGCCAGGCGCAGAGCTTCGCCGACACCCAGGACAAGGTCAGCTGCCGCGTACTGGATCATGTCGAGATGGAAAAGCTCGGCTTCGGCTCGCTGCTGGCAGTTGCCCGCGGTTCGGTCAACAAGCCCAAGCTGGTGGTGCTCGAGTACAACGGCGGCAACGCCGGCGACAAGCCGTATGCGTTCGTCGGCAAGGGAGTCACCTTCGATTCCGGCGGCATCAGCCTGAAGCCCGGTGCCGGCATGGAGGAGATGAAGTTCGACATGGGCGGCGCAGCCGGCGTGCTCGGTGCATTCATCGCCGTCGCGAAGATGGGCCTCGCGCTCAACCTGGTCTGCGTGGTGCCGTCCGTCGAGAACATGCCCGACGGCGACAGCTACCGCCCGGGCGACGTGCTGACCAGCCTGTCCGGCCTGACCATCGAGGTGTTGAACACCGACGCCGAAGGCCGGTTGATCCTGTGCGACGCACTGACCTGGACCGCCCAGACCTTCCAGCCGAAGGCGATGATCGACACGGCCACGCTCACCGGCGCCTGCGTGATCGCGCTGGGCAAGCATGCCACCGGCCTGATGAGCAAGCACGACGACCTCGCCGCCGAGCTGCTCGCCGCCGGTGAGGAAACCCTCGACCGCGCCTGGCGTCTGCCGCTGTGGGACGACTACCAGGCCCAGCTCGACTCCGGCTTTGCCGACGTCGCCAACATCGGCGGCAAGAGCGCCGGCGCGATCACCGCCGCCTGCTTCCTGTCGCGCTTCACCGATGGCCAGCGCTGGGCCCACCTGGACATCGCCGGCACCGGCTGGGACGAGGGCCGCAAAGGTCTGGCCACCGGTCGCCCGGTTGCCCTGCTGGCGCAGTGGCTACTCGATCAGAGCGAGAAGTGAGTGAAGAGGAGTGAGGAGTGAGTAGGAGCAGGTATCTGCCGCCAACTTGCATCACTCCCGCTGCACCTCTCGTTTCTCACTCTTTTCTCACTCCTCTCCACTCGTTCCTCGCCCTATGCCCCGAGCCGACTTCTACCTGATCGACAAGCCGCGCTTTCGCGAGCAACCGCTGCTGCTGGTCTGCGAACTGGCGAAGAAGGCGTTCGCGGCGCAGCAGCCGACGTTGATCCTGACCCGCGATCACGAGCAGGCCCACGCGCTGGACGAGCTGCTGTGGGCGTTCGACGACGACGCGATGATTCCGCACCAGTTGGCCGGTGACGACGACGACGCGGACACCGCCGTGCTGATCGTGCCGCCCGGTGTCGACACCGAGGATCGCCCCTTGCTGATCAACCTGCGCGAGAGCTGCCCCGGTGGCCGTTACCAGCGCGTGCTGGAAGTGGTGGCGGCCGACCCGGCCGAGCGCGACGGTTCGCGCGTGCGCTGGCGCGAATACCAGCGGCTGGGCTTCGAGCTGCACAAGAACGACATGTAGTTCAGGCCGGATCGGCCGCTGGCGGGAGCCGTCGTGCCCACGATCCGCGCCAGCGCGCTGGCCAGTTGCTCGCCGCTGAGCGGCTTGCGCAGGAAGCCGTCCATGCCCGCCGCGCGCGCCCGCGCCTCGTCCTCGCTGCCCGAGCGCGCGGTCACCGCCACGATCGGCAGATGTTCGCCGGCCACCTCGCGCTGGCGGATCAGCCGCGCGATCTGGAACCCGTCCACCCCGGGCAGGTCCAGATCCAGCAGCACCGCATCGAAGCGCGCATGCGCCAGCTCGGCCAGCGCCGCCAGCCCGTTCAGCACATGCACCACCGTGTGACCTTCGCGCTCCAGCAGGCCGCGGATCACCGCCGCCACGATGGTGTCGTCCTCCACCAGCAGCAGTCGGTAGCTGCCGCGGGCCACCGGCGCCCGCCGGCATCGCCGGCGCCTCGACCGGCTCGGCCAGCGGCAGGCGCACCCGGAACGTGCTGCCGTAGCGCCAGCCGCGATTCCAGCTCGATGCTGCCGCCCATCATGTCCACCAGTTCGCGGCAGATCGCCAGCCCCAGTCCGCTGCCGGCGCGCCGTTGCGGGCCGTCGGCCTGCTCGAAGCGCTGGAACAACCGTGCCTGGCTCGCCTCGGGGATGCCCGGGCCGGTATCGCTGACGCTGAACTCCAGACCGTCCGCGCTGCGCTGCGCGCGCAGGCTCACGTGACCGTGCTCGGTGAACTTCAGCGCGTTGTTGGCCAGGTTCAGCAGCACCTGCTTGATCCGCACCGCATCGCCGATCAGCCGCGCCGGCAGGTCGTCGGCCAGCTCCAGCACGAAGCGGATGCCCTTGGCATGCGCCAGTCCCTGCTCCAGTTGCGCCACGTCCTCGAGCAGCTGCCGCGGATCGAACGGTGCCAGCTCCAGCTCCAGCCGCCCCGCCTCGATCCGGGCCAGGTCCAGCGCGTCGTTGAGCAGCTTCAGCAGCATCCCGCCGGAGCGCTGCATGGCCTGGGTGTAATCGTGCTGCTGCGGATTCAGCGGCGTGCTCAGCAGCAGCTCGGCCATCCCCATCACCCCGGTCATCGGCGTGCGGATCTCGTGGCTCAGCGTGGCCAGGAACTGCGTCTTCGCCGCGCTCGCCGCCTCGGCCATCTGTCGCTGCTGCTCGACCAGCTGCATGTGGTGAAGCCGCGCCAGTCGCCGACGCCAGCCCTGCAGGATCAGGCCGACCAGCAGCCACGCTCAGCAGCACATACCCCAGCCACGCCCACCAGCGCGCCCACGGCGGCGCCTGCACCTGGATCTGCAAGGGCCGCGACAGATGCGACCACTGCCCGTTCGGCCCGGCCGCCTCCACGTCCAGCCGATAGTTGCCCGCACCGAGGCCGGCGAATTCGCGCTCGCCATGATTGCCGGTATCCACCCAGTCGCTGTCGAAGCCCCGCAGCTTGAAGCGATAGCGATTCGCGGCCGGATCCACGTAGGAAAACAGCCGCGCCGTGACATCGAACCCGCGCTCCCGCCAACCCAGTTCGATCGATGTCTGGTCGGCCGGCAAAGGTTGCAGCTTGCCGTGACGACGCACGCTGACCCGGGTGATCGCCAGCGGCGGCCTTCCGCTGCGCTCGCGAATCCGGTCGGGATCGAAACCCACCACGCCGCCCAGCGTGGGCGCGTACATGTTGCCGTCGGGCATCAAGGCGAAGCCGCGGGAGAACTCACTATTGGCCAGACCATCCTGCAGTCCGAACGAACGGAACCGGCCCTGCACGGGATCGAAGCACCACAGGCCATCGTGCCCCAGCAACCACACCCGCTGCCGCGCATCCACCCGTACATCGACGACATTGATCGACGGCCAGCCCTGCGCCGCACCGACCGTGCGGTCGAGCAGCAGACCATCACCGTGATAGTGGTAATGCTCCAACCCGTCGGGGCGCACCATCCACAGGCCGTGGGCGGTGAAATCGAACGCATTCACGGCGCGATCGTTGGATACCCCGGCGATCGCCTCGAAGCGATCATGCCGCGCGTCCAGCCGCAGCATGCCGCCATCGCTGGCGTACCAGAAGCTGCCGTCATGCAGGGTCAGCTGGCTGCCCCACAACACCCGCTGGTTGGTTTGCTCCATCGGCACCCGACTGACCACCAGCGTTTCCTGGTCGACCCGGAACAGGCCCTCGCCGAACGTGCGCGCATACATCCGCTCATCCGGCCCGAGCTCCACCTCCAGCGGATGCTTGAGCCAGCGGTGGCTCGGATCGACCCGCACCGGTGGCTTGCCGGACTCGTAGCGATAGAGGCCGCCGCGTACCGCAATCCACAATCGGTCGTGCGCGTCCTGGGTCATCCCCAGCACGTCACCGCCCAGGTCGGACAACACGTGATCGACCTTGCCGGTCAGCGGATCGAGCTTGTCGACCCGACCGCCACGTTCGCCGACCCAGACCCGGCCATCGTGACCGCGTGCCATCGCGGTGACGATCGAATCGCGCAGGCTGGCCGGGTCGTCGGGTATGTGGGTGAACCGGCTGGTGTCGTTCCAGCCCGGCGCCAGGTACGCCACGCCGCCATCCAGCAGGCCCACCCACAGCCCGCCCTCATGATCGACCAGCATCGACCACACCCAGGTGCCCGGCAGATCGCCGCGCAGCACGGGCTGATCGGTCACCGACATCATCGGCCCACCCGGCCAGCGTTGCAGGAACAGGCCCTGCTGGGCACCGACCCAGAGGCGCCCGGCAGCGTCACGCACGCTGCTCAGCACATTGCCGGACGGAATCACGCCGCCCCCGAACGGCCGCGCGATATCGTCCTTGCCGACCAGCAACAAACCGCGCGTGCTGGCGATGCGCACCTCGTCACCTTCGCCGTCGATATGCCAGGCGTCGATCGGTACGCTGCTGTCCAGTTGCGACACCTTGTGCATGTGCCCGTCGGCGTCGCGGCGGAACAGGCCACGACTGCTGCCGATCCACAACTGCCGTTGCGCATCCACGTACAGCGCCGCGACCAGGCCGAACGCGGCCGGGTCTGGCCCCAGCAGCGGATTGGCGACATGGGCGAAGCCATGGCCGTCCGGCAGCAGCCGATCCAGCCCGCGAACCGTGCCGACCAGCAGGCTGCCGTCGACATCCTGCGCGATCGTCCAGACCTTGTCGCTGCTGAGGCTGGCGGGGTCGTGCGGATCGTGCTGCCAGTGCGTGAACTTGCCGCTGGCCGCGTCGTAGCGGTTCAGCCCCGCCTCCAGCCCGCCAGCCCAGAGCCGGCCGTCGCGATCGAACAGCAGCGAGGCGATGCCGTTGTCGTACAGCGAATCGGGATCGTCGGCGACATGGCGAAAGACCGTGAAGTCGACGCCGTCATAGCGCGCGATACCCCCCTTGGTGGCAAACCACATGGCTCCGTTGCGATCCTGCACGACGGCATAGACGGCGCTGCTGGGCAAGCCGTCGGCGATGCCGTAGCGACGGAACTGCGGGGTCGGCAGCCGGCTGGAGGGCGCCGCCGTGACCGCGGGCGGCAGGACCGGCGCACCTCCGGCGGGCGCGCCCAGGCCCAGGGTCATTCCCAGCAACACAGCTGAAAACATCAGATCGTGCTCCCCTGCGAGCCGTCGATGACTGCCTGCACCAAGCCGTGATGAACCGATGATCCAACGGGCCAGGCGCATGCCGGCGGCAATCTCGTGATCCCGATGATGCCAAATCCCCCCTGCCAGCGCGAGCGGACGGCCCCGCGATCAATCACACCAGTCGGCGTCATGCTAGCGCGCGCCACTCAGGCAGGCGTCGATGCGGTACCCACGATCTGTGCCAGCGCTACGGCCAGTTGCTCGCCGCTGAGCGGCTTGCGCAGGAAGCCGTCCATGCCCGCCGCGCGCGCCCGCGCCTCGTCCTCGCTGCCCGAGCGCGCGGTCACCGCCACGATCGGCAGATGTTCGCCGGCCACCTCGCGCTGGCGGATCAGCCGCGCGATCTGGAACCCGTCCACCCCGGGCAGGTCCAGATCCAGCAGCACCGCATCGAAGCGCGCATGCGCCAGCTCGGCCAGCGCCGCCAGCCCGTTCAGCACATGCACCACCGTGTGGCCTTCGCGCTCCAGCAGGCCGCGGATCACCGCCGCCACGATGCTGTCGTCCTCCACCAGCAGCAGACGGTAGCTGCCGCGGGCCACCGGGCCCGCCGGCATCGCCGGCGCCTCGACCGGCTCGGCCAGCGGCAGGCGCACCCGGAACGTGCTGCCGTAGCCCAGCCGCGAGACCAGCTCGATGCTGCCGCCCATCATGTCCACCAGTTCGCGGCAGATCGCCAGCCCCAGTCCGCTGCCGGCGCGCCGTTGCGGGCCGTCGGCCTGCTCGAAGCGCTGGAACAACCGTGCCTGGCTCGCCTCGGGGATGCCCGGGCCGGTATCGCTGACGCTGAACTCCAGGCCGTCCGCGCTGCGCTGCGCGCGCAGGCTCACGTGACCGTGCTCGGTGAACTTCAGCGCGTTGTTGGCCAGGTTCAGCAGCACCTGCTTGATCCGCACCGCGTCGCCGATCAGCCGCGCCGGCAGGTCGTCGGCCTGCTCCAGCACGAAGCGGATGCCCTTGGCATGCGCCAGTCCCTGCTCCAGTTGCGCCACGTCCTCGAGCAGCTGCCGCGGATCGAACGGCGCCAGCTCCAGCTCCAGCCGCCCCGCCTCGATCCGGGCCAGGTCCAGCGCGTCGTTGAGCAGCTTCAGCAGCATCCCGCCGGAGCGCTGCATGGCCTGGGTGTAATCGTGCTGCTGCGGATTCAGCGGCGTGCTCAGCAGCAGCTCGGCCATCCCCATCACCCCGGTCATCGGGGTGCGGATCTCGTGGCTCAGCGTGGCCAGGAACTGCGTCTTCGCCGCGCTCGCCGCCTCGGCCATCTGTCGCTGCTGCTCGACCAGCTGCATGTGGTGAAGCCGCGCCAGTCGCCGACGCCAGCCCTGCAGGATCAGGCCGACCAGAGCCACGCTCAGCAGCACATACCCCAGCCACGCCCACCAGCGCGCCCACGGCGGCGCCTGCACCTGGATCTGCAAGGGCCGCGACAGATGCGACCACTGCCCGTTCGGCCCGGCCGCCTCCACGTCCAGCCGATAGCTGCCCGCACCGAGGCCGGCGAACTCGCGCTCGCCATGATTGCCGGTATCCACCCAGTCGCTGTCGAAGCCGGCCAGGCGATAGCGGTAATGGTTGGACGCCGGATTGATGTACGAGGCGAGTCGCGCATCCACGCTGAGGTCGCGATCGCGCCAGCCGAGCTGCACGCTGCGCTGGTTCGGCTTCAGCGTCAGTATCTGGCTGCTGCCGCCACGGCGTATGCCGATGTTGGTCAAGGTCAGCGGCGGCGGTGGCGGCCGGCGTTCGTCCGATGGTTGCAGGCGCCACGGCTGAAACGCCACCACGCCACCGTTGTCGGGAGCGAAGATCGTCCCGTCCGCTGCCATCTCGGATATTCCCGCGCCGAACTCGGCATTCGAAAGCCCCTGCTCGGGACCGAATGAGGTGAGTCGATGGGTGGACCTGTCGAACCGCCACAGGCCCGGGTTGGCGAACAACCACAGCTGGCCCTGCCTGTCGACGCGCATCGCCATCAGGTCGGAAGCCAGCCGGGCGTGGCCGATGTCGACCACGTCATCGCGCGTGGCCCGGCCATCGGCATAGCGGTAATGCTCCAGCAACTGCGCCGTGGCCACCCAGACCCCGTCGGCATCGAAATCGAATGCGCGGATGTCGGCCGGAGGGACGCCGGGCACGGGCACGAGCTTCCCGGTCCGCTCGTCCAGCTGCATCAGGCCTGCGGCGCTGGCGTACCAGAGCGTGCCGGCGCGCAGACCGAACTGGGCCGGCAGCAGCAGGTTGTCATCGGTGCTGGCACCTTCGATCGGCACGGGCGTGATCGCCAGCGTGTCCGGATCGATCACGAAGATGCCTTCGCCCCAGGACGCTACATACACCTTGCCGTCGTCAGCCGCAGTCAGCAACACCGGACGACTCAGGTGCGCACGGGCAATGTCGATCGATCGAAGCTTGCCGTGATCGAACAGCCGCAGTCCGCCCGGAACGGCAATCCACAGACGACCGCGGGTATCTTCCGCCAGCTCGACCACTTGTCCGCCGATGCCCGCAGATCACATGCTGCACGTGACCGGTCTGCACGTCGAGCTTGTCGACCCAGCCGTCATCGCCGCCCACCCACAGACTGCCGTCGTGACCGAGGCGGATCGTCGCCGCCGTGATGTTGGACAGGCTGCCGGGATCATCCGGGATATGGGTGTAGCGGGTGAAGCCGTCCCAGCCCGGCGGCAGGTAGGCGATGCTGGACTCCTCGAAGGTGATCCATAGTCCGCCTTCGCGATCGACGGCGGTGTGCCAGATCTTGCTGCCGGGCAACCCGCCGGGCAGCAGCGGGTGACCGTGGATCGGCTGCAGCCGTCCCTCGCCCGCGTCGAGCACCAGCCCGCTGGCCTCTCCGATCCACAGCCGCCCCCGCCGATCGCGGGCACTGCTGAGAATGCGCGCCGATGCCAGCGACGGCTTGCGCAGCGGTCGCGCCACGCCGTCGCGGCCGATCACCAGCAGGCCGCCATCGAGTGCGACGCGAACCTCGCCGCTGCCGCCTTCGATCGCCCAGATCTTGTGCAGGTCGCCGTGATACGCGGGATCCACCGGCACGCGCTGCTGGGTGCCGTCGGCCTGGCGCAGGTACAGCCCGCTCTGCGCCCCGATCCACAGCCGCCCGTCCGGCTCGGCCAGCAACGCCCGGACCGGGCCGAACGCAGCGGCATGCTTGCCCTCGACCTGCAACGGCACATGATCGAACCCGCTGCCATCCGCACGCATCCGGTCGAGGCCGGCCTGGGTGGCGACCCACACGGTGCCGTCGGCGGTCTGCGCGATATTCCAGACCTCGTTGCCGGAAAGACTGGCCGGACGGCCGTCGTCGTGTTCCCAGTGCCGGAAATGACCGGTCGATGGATCGTAGAGCGCCAGCCCGCTGGCGATGCCGCCGACCCATATGCGGTTGTCGCGATCGACCAGCAGCGTGTAGATCGCATTGAACGGCAACGACTGCGGGTCGTCCACGACGTGCCGGAAGACCTTGAAGTCGATGCCGTCGTAGCGGATCAGGCCGCCGGCCGAACCAAACCACATCAATCCGTGGTTGTCCTGCGCCACGGTGTAGACCGGCCCACCGGGGAGTCCGTCGGCGATGCCGAAACGGCGGAACTGGGGTGTCAACGGCGATGTCGCCGCAACGCTCGACGCATCGACCGATGCCTTCGACGCCGCCACGCCGGCCATCACGACCTTCGATGAAGCGATCGTCAGCACAGCATTCAGCACGAACGACGCCAGCATGCACAGCCCCCCGAGACCCCGACAGGCATCATGCCAAAACCGGCGCCATACCGCGAACGCACGGACCATGCCGGCCACGTGCCTCCATGCCGGACGAAACACCACACTACAATGCGCGCATGTCCCGACGCCTGCGATTGCTGTTCACCGCGCTAGCCATGGCCGCCCTGCTGTGGCTGCTGTTCGCCGCGGCCGAACGCGCGCTGGCGCTGACCCAGCGCTTCCTGACCCTGCCGACGTGGCTGCAGTGGACGCTCGGCGGACTGCTGCTGATCTTTGCCGCAATGGGCCTCAGCGTGATGTGGTGGTTGCTGCGTCCGCGCCGCAGGCGCCGACCGATGCCGGTACCCGATCGCGGCAGCCTGGAGCAGCGCATCGGCCAGCTGCGCGAACACGGCGCCGATACCGGCGCACTCGCCGCGGAACTGGGCGAGCTCGATCGGCGACGGCTCGGCGCCCGCGTCTACGTCGCGCTGTTCGGCGAAATCTCCACCGGCAAGTCCAGCCTGATCCGCGCGCTGGCGCCGCACGCCCAGCTCGCCAGCGACGTGCGTGGCGGCACCACCCGTGACGTCGGCCATTACGACGGCGTGCTGCCCGATGGCCGCAACCTGGTGCTGGCGGACGTGCCCGGCAGCCGCGAGAGCGGTGGCGAAGCGCGCGAGACGCTGGCGCGCGAGGAGGCACTTCGCGCACACGCGGTGATCTATCTGTGCGCCGGCGATCTCACTCGTGGCCAGGCCGAGGAACTGCGCTGGCTCGCCGACTTCGGCAAGCCGCTGCTGCTGGTACTCAACAAGGCCGACCAGTGGAGTGCGGTCGAGCGCGACCAGCTGCTCGGCCAGTTGCGCCAGCAGTCGCGCGGCATCGCCAGCGCGGTGCTGGCGATCAGCGCCGGCGGCAGCGAGCGTTACCAGCGCCGGCTCGCGGACGGCAGCACCGAATCGGTCGAACGCCAGCGCCAACCCGCGATCGAGCCGCTGCTGCAGGCACTGGCCCGGCTCACCGCCCCCGGCGCCGAGGGCCTGGAAAACCTGCGCGAACACGCCGTCCTCGCCGGACTGCATCAGCGCACCGGCACGCTCGAAGCGCAGACCCGCGCCGAGGAAGCCTTGCGCATCGTGCGCAAGTACGCCCGCCGCGCCATCGTCGGCGCGCTGGCCGCGGTCGCACCGGGCAGCGACCTGGTGATCCAGGGCGTGCTCGCCACCGGCCTCGTCCGCGCGTTGGCGGAGCTCTACGGAGTCAAGGTCAGCGACGTGCAGATCGAGGATTTCGTGCAGCAGGCCCGACTCACCCTGCGCACCGGCAGCTCGATCGTCCTCGCCGTAGCCGGCAACGCGCTGAAGGCGTTCCCCGGGCTGGGCACGCTGGGCGGTGGCGTGCTGCACGCGTTCGCCTACGCGCTGATCTTCGATTCGATGGGCCGCGCGCTGGCCGCTTCGCTGGCCGAGCGGCATACGCTGGATCAGGATGATGCGGGCGCGCGGCTGAAGGAGTTGCTCGCCGATGCGGGGAGTGGGCGGTTGCGGCAGCTGGCGTCGTTGACGATGGAGGCGGTGCGCGAGCGCGATGGCGGGGAGTGAGTGTTTGTGTTCGCGACTGGTCGCACGGGTTCTGCCCCCACCTCACCGCCGCACAGGGGCCCCGGGTAGAGCGGCGGGCCATCCTGGCCCGCACGTTTAGAAAAGCCCGATCAAGAGCGCGGCTCCTTCGAGCTGGACGCGACACGTGAGCCAACAGGCCTCCGTGAGTGCGCCTTGGAATTCATGCGTCTTGCCGGAAGGCCGCCCTTCGGGTCACGATGGCAACCACCAAATCGTCACCGGTTGAACCCGCCACCCATTTCGGACGTTCCAGCCGATGCGTTACCGTTCCGAGTAACCCAGTAGAATCGGAAGCTTGACCACAGGAGCGGCAAATACATGCGATGGATTTCGTCAACCGACCTGCGGAGGGACGACGAAAATCGGAACCTCCTTTCCGGTATCCCCTTGGTGCTGATCGGGCTCCTCACCTTCGCATTGGTAGCATGCAGCAACGATGATCGGCCAGCGCCAAAGCCCACCACCAATCCCGATGCACATATCTACACGACCATCCGCATCCTCGTATCCGACCCAAGAATAGACGACGTTCGAGTGGAATCCGACTGGGTTGTTGGGAACCTCGGATGCGCACCCATTATTCAACCGGAGGGGTATGCAAGGGTGAAGCAGGTCACCACGCTTGAGCAAGTGACAAAAATAGACGGTGGTTATCAGGCCAGGCTACTTGAAGATCGTTTTCAGCGAGACAAGTGTAATTGGGTGAAAGGTGGTATCAGCGTTTCATTCATGCAGGGAGGTAGAGGATTCGCTTTGCTGGGGGTGGGTCGTAATGACCTTAATGCTGGAACGCAGCGTCCGCTCATTTGTATTCCACCATTTAAGATTGAAAGCAATATCTATGCTGGCTCCTGCTATCCAGCGGAACGTTTGACGCCACAGCTAGAAAAAACAATTGGCAAATTCACAGTGACATTGAAGATATTGCCATCTCACTCGCCTTCCACATTGCCAATATCCGTGGGATCGAGCTGAATTTGACTTTGCGCGAAGGTCCGCTTCTGGCCGGAAGTGAACCTGGTTATGATCGATCCTGCGGCAGGGTCTTCAGTCAAGTTGGATGGGGTAGCACATGAGCATTGCTGTTAAACGGACGCTGATTTGGGCTGTGATGCTAGCGGCAGGAATGGGGCTCATAATCGCGATGGTTCATCGTTCGGCATCGGGATCGCTTGTATCTGCTGGTGGACTTCTTGCAGGAATATCCCTATTCCTAAACACTCATCTGCTTCTCAATAAGGTCGAGGACATTCCGGCCGCCGCGAAGTCGACTGGTTATGATCGCCGCAGCCATTTCTATTCCAGAGCGGGGGCCCTGCTTGTGGTTGCAGGCATCGTGGCGGCGCTTATCGGTCACTAGCCTTCAGGCAAGCTGTGTATGTCCGCTCCTGGTCGATGGTTGCCCTCGCAGTCCAAATGACGGCCAGGCAAGCTGCGGCGGGCGGAGGTCGACCCATTTCCGCCGTTCGCGAAACTCAGACGTCGAGCTCACAAATGCCGCTAAAGAACCCGGTTGTCTTCACAATCCTCGTGCTCATCGTTTTGCTCGGTGCGGCAGTCGTCACATATTTCTACGGCTTGCCACTTTTGCATACCGGCCAGCTCGGTTGCCGAATAGGCGCGGGCACCCGGACACTGGGCTGCTCTACATCGTTTGGCACATTCATGATCTGGGTCGCCGTCGTGGTCGGTTTGGCGGTCGGTGGAATCTGGAGTAACTTCGGTCGTCAGTAGACGACCCATTTCGGACGTTCCAGCTCAGGCGCTATCGTTCCGAGTAACGCAATAAAATTGAAAGCTTGACCACAGGAGCGGCAAATACATGAGATGGATTTCGTCAAGCGACCCGCGGAGAGATGACGAGAATCGGGACCTCCATTCCCGCATTGCCTTTGTACTTATCGGGCTCCTGACATCTTCTTTGGGAGCGTGCAGCAATGATGGCCGGCCGGCGCCCGAGCCCACCATCAATCCCGATGCGCATGTCTACACCACCATCCGCATCCTCGTATCCGACCCGAAAATAGACGACGTTCAAGTGGATTCTGTGTGGGCCATCGGCAACCTTGGATGTGCGCCCATTATCTATCCCGCAGGATATGCCAAGATGCAACAGATCGGCATTTCTGAGCAAGTGACGAAAATCGCCGGTGGTTATGAAGCAAGACGACTTGAAGATCGTTTCAAGCAGGACAACTGCCACTGGCGGAACGCTGCCCTGAGCGTCTCATTCATGCGGCACGGGCGGGAATTCGCGACGCTTGGGATGGTGCCTCATCAGCTTGGCGTTGGGTTACGGCGCACGCTGATTTGTACTCCGCCAATTGATATCGACAATCATCACATTAGTGGAGTTTGCTATCCACCTGAAAGTTCGACACCGCAACTTGAAAAAGCACCTGGGAAATTCACAGTGACAGTGGAGGTCTCTCCATCTCATTAGACTTGCGCATACCCATGACCCGAGGTATCGAGGCGAATTCCACTCTTCGCGACCGTCCGCTCTTGGCCGGAAGTCGTCGCTCGGGGCCATGGATTTGCGGGCAAAACCGGCGAGCCTACCTACGCACTCCCGCGTGTTGCGCCAGCAGAGTCCACCGCGGGCACGTCGGATCGACTCGGAGGCACCGATGGCCACGGGCGCGGCGGCCAGCCCCGGATACCGAGGTCATCGACCGCATCGGCGCGCCCGCCGAAGCCACGCGTGCAAGCTCCAGTCCCGCACTCCGTCCGGAAACACGCACGCGCAAGGGTAAAAACCTTGTGCGCAACCGGAAAACCCTTGCCGGCAAGCGAAAAACCTCCAGGCGCAAGGCTAAAACCTTTGCACCGCGAAGTTCCCGACCTTGCGCGCGACCGGAGAAGCGTTGCGTGCAAAGCTAAAACGGTTGCGCGCGAACCCAAAAACCTTCGCGTGTGGTGCTCTGGACCTCGGCATGCCGAGGTTCCGACAGTCGCGCGCAAGGCTTTTTGGGTTGCGCGCAAGGTCGGGAGCCTTGCGCTCGAAGGTTTTTCGGTTGCACGCAAGGTCGGGAGCTTTGCGCTTGGGGGTTTTTCGGTTGCGCGCGAGGCCGGGAGCCTCGCGGAAGGGGTCTTTACGGCGGCGCATGGGGGCTCAACGGCCGCATGGGGCTTCGGGTCGCGAGGATTTCCGCAACCGCTGCGCGGTTGCGCACCGAGTGCGGGCCACGATGGCCCGCTGCTCTACCCGGGGCCCCTGTGCGGCGGTGAGGTGGGGACGACAGGCCCGCAGGGGAGTCGACATGGATGTCGGCTCCTTTTCGCCCGGACAGGCGACGGCATGGGTGCCGGAGTCAGAGCAACGCAGGAGCAGTTGCCGGAGTCCGGTCGAAAAGCCCGGCCCCAGCTCACGGACTTGCCGCCCATGGCGAGGGCATGGATGCCCGAGTTGAGGCAACGCAGGAGCGGTTGCCCGATGGGCGGCAAGCGCCAAGTGGGGTGGCCTTCTCTTTGGTTACTTTCTTTACTCCGGGCATCCTGCCCTCTGCCCTTCGGGCCGGCTTCGCCGTTCGCGCCCGTTCCGGACGGGCGCGTGGCCACGCAAGAGAAAGTGACTCGGGCGCCGCAGGCGCACGAAAGCCCTTGCTTGAAAGCCACAACAAAGCGCCCAGCCACCGAGGGCGCATGAAAGCCCGCTGCAGGAGAACTGGCGAAACAGCACCCACCCCGCGAGCACCCGCCCCTCACCCCAACCCTCTCCCCGACGGGGAGAGGGAGCTTTGGTGTCCCGCGGCACCCACCCCTTTCCCTCGGCCCGGCCTCCCGGTCGCGGGGAGGGGGAAAGGCGGGTTTTGGCAGCCCGGCGCCCTCCCCGTACAATTGCCCGTTCACTCCCATGACCCAGGCGCGCGCCACGCGCGCGCCAGCGAGCCCAATCCCGATGGAAAAGAGTTTCGAGCCAGCCCAGATCGAGTCCAAGTGGTACGCGCGCTGGGAAGCCAGCGGTGCGTTCCAGCCGTCGGGCAAGGGTGAGCCGTATTGCATCCTGCTGCCGCCGCCGAACGTCACCGGCACGCTGCACATGGGGCATGCGTTCCAGCAGACGGTGATGGACATGCTGGTGCGCTACCAGCGCATGCGCGGCATGAACACGCTGTGGCAGGTCGGTACCGACCATGCCGGCATCGCCACCCAGAAAATCGTCGAGAACCAGCTCGCCGTCGAGGAAAGGACCCGCCACGACCTGGGCCGTGACGCCTTCATCGAGCGGGTGTGGAAGTGGAAGGAGGAGTCCGGCTCCACCATCACCAATCAGATGCGCCGGATCGGCGCGGCGGCCGACTGGTCGCGCGAACGCTTCACCATGGACGAGGGGCTGTCCGCGTCGGTGCGCAAGGTGTTCATCGACTGGTATCGCGCGGGCCTGATCTATCGCGGCAACCGGCTGGTGAACTGGGACCCGGTATTGGGCACCGCGGTGTCGGACCTGGAAGTGAACAGTGTCGAGCGCGACGGCTCCATGTGGTCGATCCGCTACATGACCACCGACGGTGCCGACAGTCTGGTCGTGGCCACCACCCGTCCGGAGACCATGCTGGGCGACGTCGCCGTGGCGGTGCATCCGCAGGACGAGCGCTACGCGCACCTGGTCGGCCAATCGCTGCATCTGCCGCTCACGGGCCGCACCATTCCCGTCATCGCCGACGACTACGTCGACAAGGACTTCGGCACCGGCTGCGTGAAGATCACCCCGGCGCACGACTTCAACGATTACGCGATCGGCCAGCGCCACCGGCTGGCACCGATCACCATCTTCACGCTGGAGGCAAAGGTCAACGAGAACGGTCCGGCGAAGTACCGGGGGCTGGACCGCTACGAAGCGCGCAAGCAGATGCTGGCCGATCTGGAAGAAGCCGGCCTGCTGGTCGAGACCCGGCCGCACAAGCTGCAGGTGCCGGTGAGCCACCGCTCGGACGCGGTGATCGAGCCGATGCTGACCGACCAGTGGTTCGTCGACCTCACCTCCGACGTGCAGAAGGACGGCCGCCCGGGCGGGCGCAAGGCGATCACCGAACCGGCGCTCGAGGCGGTGACGTCCGGCGAGATCAAGTTCGTGCCGGAGAACTGGACCACCACGTATACGCAGTGGCTGGACAACATCCAGGACTGGTGCATCAGCCGCCAGCTGTGGTGGGGCCATCGCATCCCGGCGTGGTACGACGAAGCCGGCAACATCTTCGTCGGCGAGGACGAGGCCGACGCCCGCGCGCATGCCGTCACGCCGCCAGTCGGCGCGCTGCGCCAGGACGAGGACGTGCTGGACACCTGGTTCTCCTCCGCGCTGTGGCCGTTCTCCACCCTGGGCTGGCCCGGCGACGGCCCGGTGAAGAACGAGCGCGGCGAGATCGTGGCGGACTGGCAGGCCGACAAGATCTTCCTGCCCAGCGCGGTGCTGGTCACCGGCTTCGACATCATCTTCTTCTGGGTCGCGCGGATGGTGATGGCGACCAAGTATTTCGTCGGCCAGGTGCCGTTCCGCGAGGTCTACATCAACGCCATCGTGCGTGATGCGGAAGGCCAGAAGATGTCCAAGTCCAAGGGCAATATGCTGGATCCGCTGGACCTGATCGACGGCATCGCGCTGGAGCCGCTGGTGGAGAAATCCACCAAGTCGCTGCTGCTGCCGCAGGTGCGCGCCAAGGTCGAGAAGCGCATCCGCAAGGATTACCCGGACGGCATCCCGTCGATCGGCACCGATGCGCTGCGCTTCACCTTCGCCGCGCTGGCCAGCTACAGCCGCACGATCAACTTCGACATCAAGCGCGCCGAGGGCTACAAGGCGTTCTGCAACAAGCTGTGGAATGCCTCGCGCTTCGTGCTGATGAACTTGCCGGAAGGCGAGATCGCGGCGCCGGCCGATGCCCCGGCGACCGAGGCCGAGCGCTGGATTCTGACCCGCCTGAAGCAGACCCTGGTGGAAGTCGAGCAGCACTTCACCAGCTATCGCTTCGATCACCTGGCGCAGGCGCTGTACGAGTTCGTCTGGAACGAGTTCTGCGACTGGTTCCTGGAACTGTCCAAGCCCGCGCTGAACGGCGACGACGCCATCGCGGCGGCCTCGACCCGGCACACCCTGCTGGTGGTGCTGGAAAGCGTGCTGCGCGCGATGCACCCGGTGATCCCGTTCATCACCGAGGAGATCTGGCAGTCGGTGGGGCCGAAGCTCGGCCTGAGCGAAGCCAGCCTGATGCAGCGGCCGTGGCCGCTGGCCGAGGAGATCGTTGCCGATGACGCGGCGACGGCCGAGATCGAGTGGTTCAAGAACGTGCTGAGCGGCATCCGCCGGATCCGTTCGGAGATGAACATCCCGCCCGGCAAGACGATTCCGCTGTTGCTCGCCGATGGCGATGCCAACGATCGCGCCCGCGCCGCCAAGTTCGCCGCGCAGATCGGCTTCCTGGCCCGCGTCGAGGCCCCGGGCTGGATCGACGCCGGTGCCGACGAACCGGCCGCTGCCGCCGCGGTGGTCGGCTCGCTGCGCGTGATGATTCCGCTCGCCGGGCTGATCGACCTGGGCGCCGAAAAGGCCCGCCTGGCCAAGGAGATCGCCCGCATCGAAATCGAGATCAGGAAGTGCGAAGGCAAGCTGGGCAACGCCAACTTCGTCGCCAACGCACCGCCGGAAGTCGTCAGCCAGGAACGCCAGCGCATCAGCGACTGGAACACCACGCTGGGCGCCTTGCGCGAACAGGTGGGGAAATTGCAGCGCTGAACAAGCAACAGCAATCGCGTACTTATTGCTCGAGATTGCCTGCGGCAATCTCGAGTGCCATCACGATCGCGTCCTCGCGCCCGTCGCGCGCGGGGTAATAGCGGGGTCGCCGTCCGATCTGCTTGAACCCCACCGATTCGTACAGCGCCTGCGCCGATGGATTCGACGGCCGCACTTCGAGGAATACCCGCTCGGCACCGTTCCAGCGCGCGATATCCAGCAGCCGGCCGAGCAGATGGCGGCCCAGTCCGCGGCCACGATAATCCGGCGCGATGCAGAGGTTCAGCACATGCGCCTCGCCCGCTCCCATCGAGAGGATGCCGTAGCCGGCGATCACCGCATCCACGCACAGCACCCAGCAAGGATGGCCGCCCTTCACGCAGTCGCTGAAGATGCCCGGCGACCACGGAAATTCGTAGGAAAGCACTTCAAGTCCGCTGACCACGTCCAGATCGTCGACGCGCATGCCGCGCACCTGGACCACTGGCTTGATGACCGCGACCATGGCCGTTACCTCTCCACGGCGGCCAGCGCACGGCGCAGGTTGCGCAGTGCGCTCCACAGCCGTCGCTTGGCGCCGGCGCTGGTCAGCACCAGCGCCGGTTCGTCGGCCAGCACGATCTGCGCACGCTGCATCACGCCCGCGGGCAGCGCGCGCCCCAGCGCGTGCGCCTGCGCCTCGCCGAATACCAGATAGGCCGCCGCCGCGGGGACGTCCGCGGCCAGCTGGCCGTCGCTGACCGTGACCCGCGCCGCGCGGGCCAACATCGCGCCGCAGGCGTTGAGAGCACGACCGAGCAGGTCGAGCTCCCGCGTGCTGCAGCCCTGCGGAAGCACCACCACGCAAACCACGTCCGCACCCGGCGCCGTCGACGACGGAACCGATGCGGCCACGTCCACTGACAGGCCCGGTGCCGCGCGCCGCACCCACGGCGTCACCCCCAGCGCCCGCAACACGCGGGCGCGATGGCTGTCGTTCACGCCCGGGGAGACGGTCGCGTTCATGCCGTGTTGCGCCGCGCACGGCGCCGATGGGTGAGCAGGCCCCAGATCGTCCATATCGGCCCGGACAGCAGATAGAGGGTGAATCCGACGAACAGCACCCGCGCGGTGTCCAGGATCAGCAGCGCCAGCAGCAGCACGGCACCGACCATCCAGGCGAACGGCACGCGCTGGCGCTCGTCGGTGGGCAGCGACTTGAAGCTGAAATAGCGAAACCGGCTGACCATCAGCAGGCCGGCAACCACCATGATCGCCGGCGTGACGAAGCAGAATTCGCTGCCCGGCAGGCCGAACTTGTCGACGCTCCACACGAACGACATGCACACCGCCGCCGCGGCCGGACTGGCCAGTCCCTGGAAATAGCGCTTGTCGGCCACGCCGACCTGAGTATTGAAACGCGCCAGCCGCAGCGCGGCACAGGCGGCATAGATGAAGGCGCAGGCCCAGCCCAGCTTGCCCCACAATGGCCCGAAATCGCGCAAGGCCGACAGCGACCACGTGTACATCACCAGCGCCGGCGCCAGCCCGAAGCTGATCAGGTCGGACAGCGAGTCATACTGCACGCCAAACTCGGTCTGGGTACCGGTCATCCGCGCCACCCGGCCGTCCATGCCATCGAGTACCGCGGCGATGAATACCGCGATCGCCGCATCGGTGTAGTGTCCACCGATGCTGGCGATAATCGCGTAGAAGCCCGCGAACATCGCACCCGTGGTGAACAGGTTCGGCAGCAGGTAAATACCCCGGTGTCGGGGCGGACGGACGGGCAGGTGCTCGCTCATGAATCAGGACCGTGACGGGATAGGCGCAGTGTAAACCATCGACTGCTTGAGTCCGGGCCGCCGGAGTGATAACAAGGTAAACCACATATTTCCCATGAAATGGAGTACCCCCATGCATCGTTCACTGATTGCCGTGGCGCTGTTGCTGCTGGCTCCGCTGGCCACCGCCCAGGTCTACAAATGGACCGATGCCGGCGGCACCGTGCATTACTCGGAGGCACCGCCCGCGCAAGGCACCAAATTCAGCAAGGTGACCACCACCGGCACGGCGGAGCCGCTGGTGAAACCGGCGCCGAAGGATAATACCGAAGGCAGCAATGAACCCACTGTGGAGCAGAAGCCGGTGGCCGACACCCCGGAAAACCGCAGCAAGCTGTGCGAATCGCTGAAAGCCAATCTGGCCACCCTGCAGGGCAGCGGCCCGGTCGTGATGCAGCAGGACGGCAAGTCGATGGCGCTCGACGCAGCCCAGCGCAAACAGCAGGTCGCCTCGGCCCAGGCCCAGTACAACCAGTATTGCCAGGCCAGGTAGCTGCCCCGCAGGCCGCTCGTTTCATGGCGATGGCAGCGTCCGGCTGCCATCGCCGGCGGCAATCTCCGGCAGCGACGGCAGCCCGCTACAATGCCCGTCTTCATTCACGCCGGAATTGCACGTATGCGTCTCAGCCAATTTCACCTGGCCACCGTCAAGGAGGTCCCTGCCGATGCCGAAATCGCCAGCCATCGGCTGATGTTGCGGGCCGGCATGATCCGCCGACTCGCCTCGGGCCTGTACACCTGGAGTCCGCTGGGCCTGCGCGTGCTGCGCAAGGTGGAAAACATCGTACGCGAGGAAATGAACCGCGCCGGCGCGATCGAAATGCTGATGCCGTCGATCCAGCCGAAGGAATTATGGGAGGAAACCGGTCGCTGGGAGAAATTCGGTGGCCAGCTGCTGAAAATCAAGGATCGCAAGCAGCAGGAATTCTGCTACGGCCCGACCCATGAGGAAGTGGTGACCGATTTTGCCCGCAACGAGCTGAAAAGCTACAAGCAGCTGCCGGTCAACTTCTATCAGATCCAGACCAAGTTTCGTGACGAGATCCGTCCCCGCTTCGGTGTGATGCGCGCGCGCGAATTCCTGATGAAGGATGCTTATTCGTTCCACCTCACGCAGGAGTCGCTGGCGGCAACCTACGCGGCGATGTACCAGGCTTATGTGCGCATTTTCACCCGGCTTGGATTGACGTTCCGTGCCGTGCAGGCCGATACCGGCGCGATTGGCGGCAATGCCAGCCACGAGTTCCAGGTGCTGGCCGACTCCGGTGAGGACGCGATCGCATTTTCCGACGGTTCCGATTACGCCGCGAATCTGGAAAAGGCCGAGGCGCTGGCGCCGAGCCTTGCACGCCCCGCCGCCGGCGCGGCCCTGCAGCGGGTGGACACGCCGACCCAGAAAACCATCGGCGACGTCGCCGCCTTCCTCCAGGTATCGCCGCGGCAATGCGTGAAGACACTGCTGGTGCGCGGCAGCGATGGCCTGGTCGCGCTGTGCCTGCGTGGCGATCACGAGATCAACGAGGTCAAGGCCGGCAAACTGGCCGAGCTGCCGGGTGAATCGATACTGGCCAGCGAAGAAGAAATCCTCGCCGCCTGCGGCACCCGCCCCGGCTTCATCGGCCCGGTCGGCCTGCCCGACTCGATCCCGCTGATTGTCGACCGCGACGCCGCGGTGCTGGCCGATTTCGTCTGCGGCGGCAACGCCGACGGCACGCACTGGACCGGTGCCAACTGGGATCGCGATGCACGCATCGGCCGCATCGCCGACCTGCGCAATGTGGTCGAAGGCGACCTGTCCCCCGATGGCAAGGGCGTGCTGCATATTGCACGGGGCATCGAAGTGGGTCACGTGTTCCAGCTGGGCCAGAAATATGCCCAGGCACTGGATGCCACGGTGATCGACGACCAGGGCAAGGCCCAGCTGATGACGATGGGTTGCTACGGCATCGGTGTCAGCCGCATCGTCGCCGCCGCCATCGAGCAGCGCCACGATGACGCCGGCATCCTGTGGCCGGAGGCGATGGCGCCATGGCGCGTGGCGGTGTGCGTGATCAACCCGAAAAACGCCTCCGCCGCCGTCAACGAAGCGGCCGAGGCGTTGTACCAGTCACTCAACCAGCGTGGCATCGAGGCCGTGCTGGACGATCGCGGCTTGCGTCCCGGCGGCATGTTCGCCGATATGGAATTGATCGGCATTCCGCACCGTGTCGTGGTCAGCGAGCGCGGACTGGCCACCGGCACACTGGAATATCGTGCGCGTGAGGAAAGCGAAAGCCGCGCGCTCAGCGAGGACGAATTGTTTGCCCTGCTGGGTTGAATCGTGCCGATGCAATGGAGAGAAACGGCCGCCCTGGGCGGCCGTTTCCTTATCGAAGAAATGAAACCATAACCCCCGAGCCATTCGAATTACCCGTCACGACAATAATCATGGCTTAATGTAAAACCGTACTCACGCGACTGTTGCTCTTTGCAAATACCGGGCAAATCGGCGAGAATCCCGTCCGCAACAACCGTCAATACGTCGGGCATTGTCCCCAATAATACCCCGACTGTTTAAACCGATACTCACCCCGGGAGTCAATCATGGCCGTCGATATCAAGAATCTCAATCACACCCAGCTCAATGACCTGATCAGCAAGGCGCAGATGCGCCAGAATGAATTGCGCAAGGAAAAGGTCGTCAAGCTGCGCGACAAGATTCATGCGCTGATCAAGGCCGAGGGTTATGCCTTCGAGGACATCTTCGGCAGCTCCCGCGGCAAGGCCAAGCGCACGGGCACCCCGGTTCCGCCGAAATACCGCAACCCGGCCAACCCGGCACAGACGTGGTCCGGTCGCGGCAAGCGTCCGCACTGGTTCAACGACGCGCTGAAGGCCGGCAAGAAGGAAAAGGATCTGGCGATCTGATCGGCGTCATTCCCGTAAAAAAACGCCGGCTTCGTGCCGGCGTTTTTTTGTACTCGTTTCACGCACCGTTTCACTCTCCACCTCAGGCAAAGCCGGCACCAATCAATTGACCGGCGACAGCTTCCTCTCCCCTTTGGGGAGACGACTGCATGGATGCAGGAGTTAGAGCAATGCAGGGAGCGATTGCCGAGGATCGAGGTGAGGGGTCAGTGCTTGCGGGAAAGTATCAAAGCTCGCTCCGCACTCGCATTGAGGCCAGATTGACACCCTCACCCTCCCACAAGGGGACTTCCTTCGGTCGCAACCCTCTTCCACCAGAGGGGAGAGGGGGCGAAAGTGCCGTGCGGGTTCGCCCTCTTGATGCACGAGGTCACGTGCAGATCGCTGAGGCCAGCAGTTTCTGTCTTACAGAGACCGGCGGGGGGAAACCAGCAGTTCGCCGAACATCAGCCCGGCCACCAGCGACACCAGCAGAGTCAGCAACAGCACGCCGGTATCCAGTCCCAGATCGGTGTCGCGGTCGAGCAGAAACGACATGCTGCGGAAGCCCACGCTGCCCGGCACCAGCAGGATGATGCCCGGCTCGCGGATCACCGCACCGGGACGACCGGCATATCGCGCATAGAGGTTGGCCAGCGCACTGATCAGAAAGCCGCCCAGGAATACCCCGAACGGCGCCGACGGCACCGCACCCGAGATCTGGCCACCCCAGCGCGTGGACAGATACCCCACGATCACCGCCGCCATCACCACCAGCCAGTCGCGGCGTGCCGCACGGAACAGGATGGCGAAACCGAACGCGCCCAGCAGCAGGGTGGGATAGTCCATCCAGCCCGGTAGCGGCGGCAACGCATAGTCGCGCGCCTGGATGCCGACGGCGGCGCATAGCTGGGTCGCCGCCACGGTGCCGAAGGTGAGCTTGAGCAGGGTCGTCACCGCGCCGCCCATGCGCGCCACGCCGGACACCAGATGCTGGCTGGACAGTTCGCGTACCGCGGTGGTCAGCGACATGCCGGGAATCAGCACGATCAGGCTGGCCAGCACCACCGCCTTGATCGCCAGCGGCACCACGAACGCGCTGACCACGATCGCGATGGTGGTGGCGACCATCGCGCAGACCGCCTCGCTGGCAATCGCCAGTCGCGGCCGGCTGGCGGCGAGGATGGTGATGGTGCCGATGATCAGGCCGATCAGGCCAGCGGTCAGCAGATCCGGCCACGAACTGTGCAGGAACAGCGCCACGACACTCGCGGCCGACAGCCCGTAACTGGCGATCACCGCGGCCTGCGCGAATCGGCTTTCGGGCCGGCTCAGGGCGCGCAGGCGGCGAAAGCCCTCACGCAGTTCCAGGTCGCCGGAAATCACCTGGTCGGCGATCTGATCGGCCTCGCACAGCCGCGCCAGGTTCACGTCGCCCGGTGCCAGCCGCATCACCTGGGTGCTCTGCGCCACGCCCTCCTCGCCCTGGGCCAGATCCGCAAACGAGATGATGATCGCGGTGGGGCTGGACCAGACATCGGCGGCCAGTCCCATCCGCTGCGCCACGCCGGCCACCGCTATCTCCAGCCGTGGCGCGGTGGTGCCGTACTGATGCAGGCGCCGCGCCAGCTCGAGCAGGAACGCGATGCGCGTGGTCAGCGCGGTAGTGGCAAACGGCTGATTGGTGGCGGGACCGGCGCTCATGCCGCGGCGCGCACCTTCAGCGTACTGCCATCGACCGCGATCACCTCCACCGTGCTGCCCAGCGGCAGGTCCGGCCCGCTGACCAGCCACTGGCCATCACCCACGCGGGCCTTGCCGCGGCCGTTGACGATCGGCTCGATCAGTTCGTAGCGCTGGCCGATCATCTGCTCGGCACGCCGGTTGAGCCGGTCGCTGCCCGGGTCGCGCCGCTCCAGCCTCGGCCGCAGCAGGCGCGCATAGGCCACGCAGGCAGCCACTGCCAGCACTCCGAACAGCACGGCCTGCGCCAGCAGGCCCAGCGACGGCACGATCCACAGCAGCGCGCCCATCGCCGCCGCGGCCAGACCGATCCACAGCAGGAAATAGCCGGGCAGCAGGATTTCGCCGGCAATCAGCAGCAGCGCGAGGATCCACCACAGATAATGTGCAGAGAGTTCCCACATGATCATCGATCCTCCGGTTTCAGCGCAGCGGCGGCTGCACCGCCACCGACTTCTGCTGCTGACCCAGTGACTCCTTCGCCAGCTCGGCAATGCCGGCCAGCGAACCGAGGATACCGGTCGCCTCGATCGGCAGCAGCAGCATTTTCTGGTTCGGCGACTTGGCCATCTCCTTCAATGCCTCGACGTAGTTGTTGGCGACGAAGTAGTTCAGCGCGTTGACGTTGCCGCCGCTGATCGCGTCGGACACCATCGTGGTCGCCTTGGCTTCGGCCTCGGCCGAGCGCTCGCGCGCCTCGGCGGCGCGGAACGCCGCCTCCTTCTCGCCCTCGGCCGACAGGATCACCGACTGTTTCTCGCCCTCGGCCTTGAGGATCGCCGCCTGGCGGAAGCCCTCGGCGTCGAGGATGTTGGCGCGCTTCTCGCGCTCGGCCTTCATCTGCCGCGCCATCGCGTCGATCAGGTCGCGCGGCGGCGCGATGTCCTTGATCTCGATGCGGTTGACCTTGACGCCCCACGGATGGGTCGCCTCGTCGACCACGCGCAGCAGCCGTGCATTGATCTCGTCGCGCTTGCTCAGGCTTTCATCCAGGTCCATCGAACCCAGCACGGTACGGATATTGGTCATCACCAGGGCCAACGAGGCCTGTTCCAGGTTGGACACTTCATACGCCGCCTTGGACGCATCCAGCACCTGGTAGAACACCACGCCGTCGACCTTCACCACGGCGTTGTCCTTGGTGATCACGTCCTGGCTGGGCACATCCAGCACCTGTTCCATCATGTTGATCTTGCGCCCCACCGCCTGATAAACCGGGATCAGGAAATGCAGGCCCGGGCTGAGCGTGCTGGTGTACTTGCCGAACGTCTCCACGGTCCACTCGTAGCCCTGCGGCACGATGCGCACCAGCTTGGCGATCGTGATGACGACCAGAAATACGATGACCAGCGCAAGAATCTGTCCCATATGCCCTTCCCCTATCCAGATGAAGCCATGAGTATAGGTGAGCGGGCCCGGCAGGACGGTTACCGCGTTGAAGCCTACGCCTGCGCCTGCGGCAACCGCAGGCTCACACTCAGGCCACCGCCCTCGCGGTTGGCCAGGGTCACGCGCCCGCCGTGCGCCTCGGTGATCTCGCGTGCCAGCGCCAGCCCCAGGCCGGTGCCTGAACGCTTGGTCGAATAGAACGGCAACAGCGCCTGCGCCAGCACCGCCTCGCTCATCCCCGGCCCCCGATCGGCCACTTCGATGCGCAGTTCGCTGGCGGTCTCCACAAGGGACAGGGTGACCTCGTCGTCGGCGCCGCCCGATTCATGCGCGTTCTTGATCAGGTTGATCAGCACCTGCTCGATCTGCACCGCGTCGAAATGTCCTGGCCGCTGCGGCACTTGCGTGGCCATGCGGTACTGGCAGTGCAGCGCCAGACCTTCGAGGAACGGCGCCCACTCGACCGCCACCGGTTGCGGCGTGGGCAGCTTGGCGAAACTGGCGTAACCGGCGATGAAGCCGTGCAGGTGGCGCGCACGTTCGCCGATGGTGGCGAACACGCCGGGCAACCGCTCGGTATCGCCACGGCGCGCCAGCTCCGCACCGGAATGAGCCAGCGAGGAAATCGGCGCCAGCGAATTGTTGAGCTCATGGCTGATCACCCGGATCACCCGCTTCCAGGTCGCCACTTCCTGTCGCGAAAGCTCGCGCGTCATGCGCCGGAACAGCTGCAGCCGATGCGGCCGCCCCTGCAGCCGGAACGCCCGCTGCGACAGGTGGAAGGTTTCTTCGCCACCGTCCATTTCCACACTGAACAGGGCGTCCTCACCGCTATCCACCGCCCGCCGCAATCCTTCGGGCATCTCGGCCAGCAGCTCGGCAAACTCCAGACCCACCAGGTTGCGACCCTCATGGAAAAGATGCCGTGCAGCGATGTTGGCATAGGCAATCCGGCCCACCGCATCGGTCAGCACCAGCGCCACCGGGGTGTTCTGCACCACCGTATCGAGCAGCAGCTCGCGTTGCACCAGATGCTGACGCTGCTCGCGCAGGGTCTGCCCCAGGGCGTTGTGCATGCGGATCAGCTCGCCCAGCTCATCGCGTCGGTCGATCGCGATCGAGAAGCTGAAATCGCCATCGCGATAGCTCGCCACCGCGCCTTCCAGCGCGCGCAGCAGGCGGCTTACCGGCGCCATCACCTGCCCGGCCAGCCAGAATGCCAGCGGCAACAGTACGATCAGGCTGGCCAGCATGCCGCCGTAGATGCCCAGCGGCATCGGTGCATGGATGGTCAACGCCAGATCCTTGCGCAGCCATTGCAGCAACTGCGGCAACGGCCACTGGGTGACGCCCGCGTAGATCAGGGCGCCGGCCAGCCCGGCCGCCGCCAGCAACGCGGTCAACCGCATCTGCAGGGAATTCAGTCGCAGCATCACAAGGCTCCGCGCGGGTTCAACACGGTGTCATGAGCGTTCGGTAGTCCATGGCCCCTCCGGCAACAGCCGTTGTGACAATCCGCATGCGACGCCGGCCATGCCGGCGAAAGTCTATACCTGAGTCTGGCTCGCCAGTCCGTAGCGCTCCATCCGTCGGTACAGCGCCTGGCGCGACAGGCCCAGTTGCTGTGCGGCACGACTGACCACACCGTCAGCCTTGTGCAGCGCGCCCTCGACTGCTTCGCGGCTGGGCTCGTCCAGATTGCGGGCGGTGGTCGATACATGCTGCGGCAGGTTGAGCAGCTCGGGGGTGATCGGCCCTCCACCAGCCAGCAGCGCGGCGCGCTCGATCGCATTCTTCAGTTCACGTACGTTGCCCGGCCACGGATAACCCTGCAGCGCCTCGCGCGCGGCATCGCCCAGCTCGCCACGGCCATCCAGGAAGTATTCGGCCAGCGGCAGGATGTCATCGCTGCGCTCGGCCAGCGACGGCAGGTTCACCTCGATCACGTTGAGTCGGTAATACAGGTCCTCGCGGAACGTACCGGCACGGATCATCGCCTTCAGGTCGGCATTGGTGGCGCTCAGCACGCGCACCTTGACCTGCCGCGTGCGGCCGGAACCGAGCCGCTCGAACTGGCCGGTCTCCAGCACCCGCAGCAGTTTCATCTGGCCCGGCAACGGCAGGTTGCCGATCTCGTCGAGGAACAGGGTGCCGCCGTCGGCCAGCTCGAAACGGCCCTCGCGCGCCTTGTTCGCGCCGGTGTAGGCACCGGCATCGGCACCGAACAGCTCCGCCTCGATCAGCTCCCCCGGCAGCGCGCCGCAGTTCACCGCGACGAAGGGGCCGCGCTTCACCGCCGAATTGGCGTGCATGATCGTGGCGATGCGCTCCTTGCCGGTGCCATTGGGGCCGGTGATCAGCACCGAAACATCCGAACGGGCGATCTGGCAGGCCAGGTCCAGCGTGCGCGCCATCGCCTCGGACGCGAACACCAGCCCGTCCAGGTCGTATTTCTTCTGCAACTGCTCACGCCGCTGGCGACGCTCGCGCCGGCTGCGCGCGATCTCGCGGGTGGACTCGGAAAGCTCGAGCAGGTTCTCGACCGTGGCCAGCAGCTTGTTGTCGTCCCAGGGCTTGGCCAGGTAATCGGCGGCACCGGCCTTGACCAGCTCCACCGCGGTTTCCAGATGGGTCCACGCCGTGAGCAGGATCACCGGCAGATCCGGATGGCGCTCGCGGATCGCGCGGAACAGGGCGATACCCTCTTTGCCCGAAGTGGTGTCGGCGGTGAAATTCATGTCCTGGATCACCACGTCGACCGCTTCGCGCTCGAGCAGGGCCAGGCCCTCGTCGGGGGTCAACGCGGTCAACGGACGGATTTCGTGCAGCGAGAGCGCCAGTGACAGCGCCTCGCCCACGGCCGGGTTGTCGTCGATGATCAGGACGGTACGGGTCATTTTTCTTCTGCACATGCGGACATGGATGCATCTCCTGCCCGGAAGGTTGCCATGACCAACGAACTATCGCCAACCAGCGACGACCCCCATGGCCTCAAATCGCCGTGGGATGCGCCGGCGCCGTGCCCGCCTTCACCGCCGCGATCCAGTCGTTGACCCGGGTTTCCAGTACGTCCAGCGGCAACGCACCGCCGCTGAGGATCTCGTCGTGGAAGGCGCGGATGTCGAACTGGTCGCCCAGCTCCTTCTTCGCCCGCGCGCGCAGTTCGAGGATCTTCAGCTCGCCGGTCTTGTAGGCCAGCGCCTGGCCGGGCCAGGTGATGTAGCGATCCGTCTCGGCCTGCACATCCGGCTCGTCCTCGCTGGAATGAGCGTGGAAGAAGTCCACCATCTGCTGGCGCGTCCAGTGCTTGTAGTGCACGCCGGTATCCAGCACCAGCCGGTCGGCGCGCAGCAGCTCGTCGACCAGCCGGCCGTAGTTGGACAGCGGGTCCTTGTAGAACCCGATATCCTTGCCCAGCTGCTCCGAATACAGCGCCCAGCCCTCGATGTAGGCGGTGTAGCCGGCCTGCTGGCGGAACGGCGGCAGCTTCGGCAGCGTCTGCGCGATCGAGATCTGCAGATGATGGCCGGGGATGCCTTCGTGATAGGCGGTCGATTCGATGGTCAGCACGCTGCGGTTGGCGAAGTCGCCGGTATTGACGAAGATCTGCCCGGGCCGCGAGCCGTCTGGCGTGCCGGGGTGATATTCCGCCGCCGCCGCCTCCTTCTCGCGAAACGCCTCGACCGGCATCACCACCACCTTGGTCTTGGGCAGGATGCCGAACAGCTTGGGCAGCTCCGGCTGCATGCCGGCGATATAGCCACGGTAGCGATTGAGGATGTCCTCACGCGAGGTCGCGTGCGTCTTCGGATTGGACTTCAGCGAGGCACGAAAACTGGCCAGATCCTTGAAGCCCTGGGCCTTGGCGATCGCGGTCATCTCGCCCTCGATCCGCTTCACCTCGGCCAGGCCGATCTCGTGGATCTGCTGCGGCGTCTCCTTGGTCGTGGTCATCTGCTCGACGTCGTAGCGATAGATCGCATCGCCGTCGGGCAGGTCCCACACCCCCGGCTGGCTGCGCCCGTGCGGCGCGTAGTCGGTGGCCACGAAGCGGCCCAGCTTCGCGTAAGCCGGGCGCACGTCATCGTCGATCGCCGCGAGGATGGCATCGTGCAGGCGCTTCTGATCCGCCACCGGCACCGACTTCGGGAAATGCTTAAGCGGCTCGGCGAACACACTGTCCATCCCGGCCGGCTTCTCGATGCTGCCGATCTGCGTGGCGACTTTCTCCAGCAGGTACTTCGGCGGCATCATCTTGTCGCGCAGGCCCTGCCGCGCCACCTCGGTCACCTGATCGAACAGCGTCGGCACCGCCTTCAGGCGGGCCAGGTAGTCGTCGTATTCCTTGACGTTGTGGAATGGAATCGAGCTGACGAAGCCGGCCAGCGCGATATGCACGCCGCTCATCTGGTCCAGCGGCATCTCGTAGAGCTTCAGCTCGTAGCCGCGCAGCTGATCCTTCAACTGCCGCACCATCAACTGCTGGTTGAGCTTGTCGCTGTCGGCAAAGCCGCGGGTGTCGATCGCCTCGAACCGCTTGAGAAAATCCTCGGTGGCCCGGTGGTCGGCTGCCTGGTGCGCCAGCGAGGCATCGCTCCAGCGATCGTTGTAGCGCAGGTCGCCCAGGATGGTGGCGAATTCCGGCGAATTCTTCAGGTTGTACTGCCACTGCTCGGCCAGCAGCGCATTGAGCGCCTTCACCCGCGTGGCCACATCGGCAGCCGGAGCCGCCTGCGCCGCAGGGGCCGCCTGCGGCGGATGCCGTCAACGTCACTGAGCCCAGCAGGCTCGCGCAAATCAGCAATGGCAAGATTTTCATGCAGGGGCATCCTTGTGGGTGTAGAGAAAATTCAGACCCGACGATTGTGCACGGCGCGGACCGCCCGCTCCCGTGCCAGATAGCATGGTTGTCATACCGACCGCGTCGCCACCACCGGCGGCACGGCGGCGGCCCGCAGTGCGGGGCCGAGCACCGCCAGCTGGCCCAGCAGCCACAGCACCAGCGCGCCGATCGGCAGGTAGTACAGCGGCAGGCGTGGCAGCTCGTAGTGCTGCATCAGCAACAGGTTGATGATAACGCCAGCAGCATGCCCAGCACGATGCCGCCACTGACGATCAGCAAGTTCTCGGTCTGGAAGTAACGCAGGATGTCGCGGCGGCTGCGCACCGATGGCACGGCGGATACCGATCTGCCGGCGCCGCTGCTGTACCCAGAAGCTGGCCAGGCCGACGATGCCCAGCGCGGTGACCAGCAGCAGCGCGGCGATCACGCCGACCAGGATGCCGGCCATCAGGCGGTCCTGCCGGAAGTAGTTCTCGCGCAGCGTGCCGATGGTCTGGCTGCCCTTGCTGTCCACCACCGCGTCGGGCGCGATGGTGGCGATCGCGCTGCGTGCATCGCGCAGCACCCTCGGCAACCGGGCCGGAGCGGCGCGCAGCAGATAGACGCCCGCAAGATGCGCGCCGGGTTGTGCTGGCACGTAGACCGACCACTCGATCGTGCTCGGGCCGCCCTCACCGCCCCAGGGGCGTGCCAGATGTGCGAGCACGCCACCCACGCGGAAGTGGAATCTGCCGGTCCAGAATTCCTTGCCGAGCGGATCGGCACCCGGCCACATAGTGCTCGGCCAGCGCGCGGGTCACCCATACGGTGGCGTCCGCCGGCACGAAATTTCCGACCGGCTGATAATCGCCAGCCCGCGGCGGGCTGCCAGCGACCAGTTGCAGGCCCAAAGCCTTGAAGCTGCCGGGTCCACCCACATAGAAATCCACGACGCCCGCGAAGCGCTTGCCGTCGGCGTCGGTAGTGATGCCGGCCGTGCCCGCGTGGTCACCGAACGGCACTGCGTTGATCACGCTGATCGACTGCACGCCGGGAATTTTGGCCAGACCGCCAAGCACGCGAGCATTGAGGTCGGCGCTGTTCGCCGGGTCATAGCCGGTCAGCTTCAAGGCGGCCAGCGCACTCTCGTCGACGCCACTGTCGACTTGGGTCTGCTGGACCCGGCTGACGATCAGAAAGCACGCATTGCACAACACCGCGCAGGCCAGTGCAATCTCCAGCGCGAGCAGCAAGGTGGCGAGGCGGTGTTTGCGCAGGGCGGCGAGAACAGGTTGAATTTGCATGTCCTTGGATCCTCACAGCGTTTTCAGTTGCAGACCGGGCATCAACCGGCTGGCGCGCAATGCCGGCAGCACGCCTGCCAGCAGACTGGCGGTGATCGCCAGCACAAACGTAAGCAGGAACATCGACGGATCCAGGCGCACCAGGTCGGCGTACTCGATCGGCTGGCGGCGGATCAACCACAATCCGAGCTGGGTCAGCAGCAGGCCACCGAGGCCACCGAGCAGGCCGATCAGCCCCGCCTCGACCAGGCATTGCGCAAATACCGCCGCACGGCTGGCCCCGAGCGCGCGGCGCACACCGATCTCGCCGGCGCGGCGCAGGAACTTCGCCAGCAGCAGGCCGATGGTGTTGAACAGGCAGATCGCCAGAAAGGCGAACGCCAGCCAGGTCTGCAGGCGCACGTCGCTCGGCACCACCTGGTTGAAGTCCAGCCATTGCATCAGGCTGGGCATGTCCGTGTTGTCGTCATGTCGAAACGGCCGAGCGCTTTCTGCTGCGCGGCATACGAGGCGAGGTAGCGCCGGTATGCGCCGACTTTCGCCGGGGTATCCAGTTGCACCCACAACGCCACCCACACGCAGGGCGAGTTGCGCAGATCCGTCAGGTCGTCCGGCACACGCCAGCAGGTGAACGCATTGAAGCCGCCGGCATTGACCTCCAGCGAGCTCTGGAACGGCATGAACACGTCTTCCGGCCGGCTGTAGAAACCGGCCGTATCGCCGTTGGAGTAGCGGCCTCCCGCCACGTCATAGAACTGCGGCGACGGCCGCCACGGCGCCAGCACGCCGATGATGCGCACGTCGCTGTCCTTCAGTCGCAATGTGCGGCCCACGCTGTTCTCACCGTGGAACAGCTTGTTGTTGAGATCGGCCGATATGACGGCCACCCGCGCGCGGCCGATGTCGTCCTGCGACGTCCACGCATTACCGTAGCGAAACGGCACGGCGAACATCGGGAAGAAATCGCTGGTGGTCGACAACATCTGCGCCATCAGCGGCGGCTGATTCACGCCCGACGCGGTCATCCGCACGGCACTGTTTGTGACCATCGCCTGTCGATCGGCACGATGTGCACTCCACAGATCCAGCGCCGAACGATAATCCATCATGTCCCACGGCTCGTGATTCCTGCCCGGGTTCGGGCCTGGATCCACCTGCGGATAAAAGATGTGCTGGCTGCGGCCCGGCAACGGATCGCCGGACAGCAGGTGCATCACCGTCAGCGTGGTCATGCTGGCGCCGATGCCCACTGCGATGGCCAACACCATCAGCGCCGTCAGCACCTTGTTGCGCTTGAGGCTGCGCAGGGCCAGATCGAAGTAATAGCCAAACATTCCGCGTCCCTCATCAAACGTTGAAGCCATCCGCCAATCGACAGGTTCCGTGATTCATCACACCGATCGCGTCGCCACCACCGGCGGCACCGCCGCCGCACGCAGCGCCGGCCCGAGCACCGCCAGCTGACCGATCAGCCACAGCACGATCGCACCGACCGGGAAGTAGACCGCGGGCAAGCGGGGCAGCTCGTAATGCAGCATCAGGAACAGGTTGATGCCATAGGCCAGCACCATGCCCAGCGCGATGCCGATCGTGGCGAGCACGAAGTTCTCGGTCTGGAAGTAATGCAGGATGTTGCGGCGGGTGGCACCCAATGCACGTCGCACGCCGATGGTGCGGCGGCGCTGCGCCACCCAGAAGCTGGCCAGTCCCACGATGCCCAACGCGGTGACGATCAGCAGCGCCGCGATCACGCCGACCAGCATGCCGGCCATCGCGCGGTCGTCCTGGAAGAACCGGTGGCGCACGTCGTCGAAAGTTCGCTGGGTGGCCACGATGCGCTGCGGATCGACCTTCTTCAACGCCGCCAGCGCAGCGCTCATCACGCGTTCACGATCCTGCGGCCGGGTGCGGATCACGTAGCTCTCGCCCTTGTCCGCGCCCATATGCAACGGAACCACCATGGTGTACTGCGCCTTGCTGGCCTCATAGGCATTCGGCCGTGCCAGGCTGGCCAGCACACCGACCACACGCAACCCTACCTGGGGCGTCAGGTAGATGATGCGGCCAAGCGGGTTTTGTCCCGGCCACAGGCGCCCGGCCAGTGTCGAGGTGATCAGCGTCACGTGCGGCAAGCTCTTGCTGTCGCCGTTGCTCAGCCCCTTCAATGCCGTTTCCACATCGACGAAGTCATCCGGTTGCAGGTCGCGCCCGGAAACCAGCTGGATACCCATCGTGGTCAGCAGATTCTCGCCGAAGTAGGTGGTCGCGTTGAGCGTGCGCTGGGGCTGATTCGGATCGAGCATGACATTGCCGTTCGATGACGAGCCGCCGAACGGCACCTGGTTGGTGAAGGCCACCGACTGCACACCGGGAACCTGGCGCAGCACGGCCAGGTCCTCCTGCACGCGCGCATAGGGATTGGCCGGTTGCACCACATTGGCCACCTGGATCTGCAGCAATTCGTGCTCGGCGACGCCGCTGGGCATGTCCATCCGCTGCAGGCGCTGGCCAATCAAGAACACCGCATTGCAGACGATCGCGCAGGTCAGCGCGATTTCCAGGACCAACAGCCAGGCAGTGAGCTTGTGCCGACGCAGCGTGGAGAGAATCGGAAGAATATCCATGACCACCTCAATTGCTCTTCAGTTGCAGGGCCGGCGCGATCTGGCAGGCCCGCCAGGCCGGCAACAGACCGGCCAGCAGGGCGGCGCACAGCGCCAGCGCGAAGGTGCCGAACAGCATGCTCATGTCCAGATGCGCCAGTGCGGCATAGGCGGACGGCCGCTGCCGCACCAGCCATAGCCCGAGCAGGGCCAGCAGCAGCCCGCCGACACCGCCGACCAGACCGATCACGCCCGATTCGATCAGCAGTTGCGCGAACAGCGCACGCCGCGATGCGCCCAATGCGCGGCGCACGCCCAGCTCGGCGGCGCGGCGCATGAACTTCGCCAGCATCAGTCCCACCGTGTTGACCAGGCACACCAGCAGGAAGCCGAAGGCCAGCCCGGTCTGCAGTCGCACGTCGTCGGGCACGACGCCATTGTGATCGAGCCACTGCATCACGTTGCGCAAGCGAACGTTCGGCGCACGCTGGAAGCGACCGAGTACCTTTTGCTCCTGCGAGTAGTGCACCAGGAACTGCCTGTACGACGCCACCTTCGCCGGCCCATCCAGTTGCACCCACAACTGCAACCACACGCAGGTGGCCGCAGGCAGGATGGTGTCGGTACCGCCGCCGCCATTGCCCCAGCAATCGGTGGAGCCATCATGGCTCAGGTGCAGATCGATCATCGTCTGCAGCGGCAGGAACACCTGTTCGCCATAGGCGTAGGAACCGGTATTGAGATCGTAGAAATGCGGGTTCGGCTGCCAGTGGTCGAGTACGCCGACAATCTGGAAGGCGGTGCCGGCCACGCGCAGGGTGCGGCCCACGCTGTTCGCGCCGCCAAACAGCTTCTGGTTGAGTTCACGGGCGATCACCACCTCACGCGCCTTCGCCTCATCATCGGCTGCGCTCCAGCCACGGCCGTAAAGGAACGGCGTACCGAACATCGGAAAGAAGTCTGCCGTGGTGTAACGCGCATCCGCGTAGAACGGATCGAGCGCCGACTGCGCCGGCTGGATCGGCACTTCGCCGCCGGTCATCAGCGCCTGGCGATCAGCCCGCTTCGCGCGAAGCAGGTTCATGCCGTCGATCAAGGTGAGCTGCATCGGCGGCTCCTTGCTCGGGTACATGCCCCTGAGATCCTGCGGATCGACCTGCGGGTAGTAGATTTCGCCGCTGCGTCCCGGCAGTGGATCGCCGGACAGCACGTGCAGCACGGTCAGCATGGTCATGCTGGCGCCGATGCCCAGCGCGATCGCCAGCACCATCAGCGCGGTGAGCGCCTTGTTGCGCTTGAGGCTGCGCAGGGCCAGGTCAAGGTAATAGGCAAACATGATCTTTCTCCGTCAATCCCGAACCAATCCATGCATTTCCGGGTCCCAATCCCGCAACCCGACTCTCCACGCCTTCACCCTGTCCTTCATGCAGCCCGCGTCGCCACCACCGGCGGCACCGCCGCCGCACGGCGTGCTGGTCCAAGTACGGCCAGCTGACCGAGCAGCCACAGCGCGACCGCGCCACCGGGCAGGTAGTACCAGGGCATGCGCTCGACCTCGTAGTGCTGCATCAGGTAGAGATTGATGCCGAACGCCAGCACCATGCCGATCGCCACGCCCGCCGAGCTGAGCAGGAAGTTCTCGGTGCGGAAATAGCTCAGGATGTGGCCCCGGCGGGCGCCGATCGCGCGGCGTATGCCGATCTGCAGGCGCCGCTGGCCGACCCAGAAGCTGCTCAGGCCGACGATGCCGAAGGCGGTCACTGCCAGCATGACCGCGCACACCAGACCGAGCATCCAGACCATGCTGCGGGCGTCGGCAAAATACTCGGCACGCACCGCCGCGTAGGTCTTGCCTTCCACCACGGCAGAAGGCTCCAGCTTGCCGAGTACCTGCACGGCTTCGCGCACGATGCGATCGCGGTCAGCTGGTGCGCTGCGGATGATGTAGTCACTCATGGCCGCATTCGGACGCAAGGGAAAGAACACGCTCGAATAGCGGCCACCACCACCGCTGAAAGCCGGCTCCTGCGCCAGCACATCGGCAACCACGCCGATCACTGTCCAGTGCCCGGTATCGCTGTACAACACCTTCCCCAGCGCGCTCTGCCCCGGCCACAGCCGTTGTGCATCGCTTTGGGTGATCAGCAGCACATGGCCGGTCGAGAGGAAGTCGTCGAGGCCAGCGCTGGCATAGTCGTCCGCGTTGAAGTGGCGACCCTGCAGCAAGCGCAGGCCCAGGGCCTGCTCGCCACCGCTGCCGATGAAATACTCCGCCGTATTCACGGTGCTCTGGCCGTCCGGCGTGGTGGTGAAACCCGTCAGGGCGGCGTTGGTGTCCAGCGGCACCCCGGTGGCCACGGCTACATCCATGGCGCCGGCAATACCGCGCAGGGCGGCGATATTTCGCGGAATGTCGCTGCTGGCGCGTTGCGGATCGGCGCCGTTCAAGGTAATCACCGACACGCCCTGTTCATCGATCGCATTACCCATCTGAACGGTGAGCATGCGCTGGCTGATCATGAATACGGCGTTGCACAGCACGGCGCAGGCCAACGCGATTTCCAGCACGATCAGCGTGGCTGGAATGCGGTGCTTGCGCATGCTGGCGAGAATCGGACGGATTTCCATGCGCACCTCAGGCAGCTTTCAGTTGTGGAGCGGGCGCCACCACACATGCGCGCCACGCCGGCAGCAGGCCGGCGACGAGACTGGCCAGCAACGCAACGACGAAAGTAAGAGCGAACATGCCCACATCGAGATGGGCGAGGTTGGCGTATTCGGCTGGCTGCTGGCGGATGCCCCAAAGCCCGAGCTCGGCGAGCAGCAAGCCCAGCACGCCGCCAGCGACGCCGACGATGCCCGCTTCGACCATGAACTGCGCGAAGATCGCCCCGCGCGATGCACCCAAGGCCCGGCGCACGCCGATCTCCCGCGAACGGCGCAGGCATTTCGCCAACAGCAGACCGACGGTATTGACCACGCAGATCAGCAGGAAGCCGAAAGCCAGACCCACCTGCAGACGCACGTCATCCGGCACGACGTGCTGGTCAGTCAGCCACTGCATCAGCCCGGACAACTTGATCCGCGAGCGCTGAAAACGCCCCAGCGCAACCTGTTGCTGCGCATAGTTGGACAGATACGTCCGATAGCTCGCCAGCTCGCTCGCACTCGACAGCTGCACCCACACGCCAAGCCAGATGCTGGAAGCGGTCTCCAGCGGCGCGGAGGCGTTGGTACCGAACGACATCCTCACGCCCGGCTCGAAGCCGGCCGCACGTGCGGCCTGCAACGGCAGGAACACCGCGTCGGACTGGCCGTAGTCGTGCCCGCCCAGACGCAAGCCGTAGAAGCGCGGCTGCGGCGCCCAGTGCCTCAGCACACCGACGATGCGAAAATCATGCTCGTTGATGCGGATGCTGCGCCCGACGCTGTCGGCGCCGCCGAACAGCTTGTCGTTGAGGAAACCGGCGATCGCCACCACTGGAGTGCGGCTTTCGTCATCCGCCGCACTCCAGCCCGTGCCGTATTGCCAGCTCACCCCGAACATCGGGAAGAAATCCGACGTCGTCATCACGCCATCACTGAAGAACGGCTTGCCACCCGCGGCGGGTGGCGTCACCTTGACCACGCTCATGGCGATCGCCGCCTGACGTTCGGCCTTGTGCGCATGCAGCAGGTTCATCGCATCGACATAGGTCATCAGCCACGGCATCCTGTCGCTGCGCGAGAACGGCTGATCCTTCGGATAGGGGTCGAGCTGCGGATAGAACAGCTGCGCACTCTTCTGCGGCAGCGGGTCGCCGGACAGCAGCCGGAACACCGTCAGGGTAGTGATGCATGCACCAATACCCATCGCCAGTGCCAACACCATCAGCATGGTGAGGACACGGTTGCGCCGCAGGCTGCGCAGGGCCAGGTCGAGGTAGTAGGTGAACATCATGTCACTCCCGTGAATACCGCCCCTCGCCCCTGCCCTTTCTTCCGCAAACCTTCCCTGTCGGCAGGGAGTGGAGTGCTGTTCACGCCGCCCTCGTCGCTACCACCGGTGGCACGTTGGAAGCACGCCGGGCCGGCACGAACACCGCGGCCTGACCGATCGCCAGCATCGCCAGCACGCCGGTGATCACGTACGCCACCGGAATGCGGGTCATCTCGTAATGGGTCATCAGCCACAGGTTGAGTCCCACCGCGAGCAATATCCCGACCACCACGCCGATACCCGCGATCAACAGGTTCTCGATCTGGAAGTAATGCAGGATGTCGATCTTGCGGGCGCCCAGCGCGCGTCGCACACCGATCTGCCGATGACGCTGGCCGACCCAGAAACTGGTGAGGCCGACGATGCCGGCGGCGGTGACGCAGAGCAGGATCAGGCAGACCACGCCCATCAGGATCGCCATGCCGATGTCGGCGCGGTAGGCGCGGGCGCGGATATCGGCAAATGACTTGACGCTGTCGTCGTCGAGCACGCGCATCGGATTGACCGCATACAAGGTCGGCGCCACCGCTTTCATCACGGCATCGCGGCGCCCCGGCCTGGCGCGGATGGCGTAGCGGGCGAAGTAGCCATCCAGTCGCGTCGGCACCAGGGTCGAGCTCCAGACGAAGTCGCTGCCAAAGCCGCGCGAGCTGGGAATCTGCAGGCGCGCGACCACGCCGATGACCGTGCTCGGCGAGCCGCTGCCATCGGTGTACACGACCTTGCCGACAGCGCTCTGCCCCGGGTACAGCTTGTCGGCAAGCGCCTGGGTGATGATCACCACGGGACGATCGCGCTGATCGCGGAAGCCCTGGTGCTGCACGTCGGCGGCGGTGAACTTGCGCCCGGCGACCAGGCGCAGGCCCAGCGTCTTGAACACCTGGTCGTCGCTGAAGTAGTAAGCCGTGCGCGGATTGCCCTTGGCCAGTTGGTCGTTCGGCTTGAGCGAGAGCGAACCGGTCCAGGACGAGTTGAGCAGCGGAATCGAATTGATCGGCACCACCGAGGCGACGTCGGGCAGGTTGCGCAAGGCAGCCAGGTCTTCGCGCTGCATGGCGTCGAGCTTCTCCACGCTGGCAGGGTCGTCGCCGCTGGGTGCGCCGACCCACTGCTGGGACACCAGCAAGAGGTCGCTCTCATCCAGCCCGGTCGGGCGGTTCACCCGCTCGATGCGCTGGCCGATGATGAACACCGCATTGCAGACGATCGCCAGGGTCAGTGCGATCTGCAGCGAGATCAGCACCACGCCGGCCTTGTGTTTGCGCAATGCGGCGAGAATGGGATGCAGGCTCATGATGCGATCCTCAGTTCGATTTCAGCTGCCACGCGGGCTGGACCCGTGAGGCGCGGAAGGTGGGGTAGAGGCCGGCCAGGGTCGTGGCGATCACCGACACCAGCAGGGTCAGCATCAGCAGCGGCAGGTCGACCCGCGCCAGTGAGGCAATGTCCCTCGGCAGCACCCAGCTGACGCTGGCCACGCCGACACCGGTAAGCAGGAGGCCCAGCACGCCGCCGGTCAATCCGATCATGCCGGCCTCGATCAGGAACTGCGCGTAGATCGCCGCACGGGGTGCACCGAGTGCACGCCGCACGCCGATCTCGCCGCTGCGGCGCAGGAATTTCGCCAGCAACAGGCCGGCGGTATTCACCAGGCAGGCCAGCAACAGGCCCAGCGCCACCAGCAGCGACACCTTGGTGTCGCTCGGCACCACATGCTGGTTGTCCAGCCACGCCGGCACGTCGCGCAGACGATTGTTGGCCGGCCAGCTGAAACGGCCCGACTGCCGTTGTTCGCGCGCATAGCCGTCGAGGTATTGCCGGTAGGCGGTCACTGCCGCCGCATCGTCCAGCTCCGCCATGAAGGCGATCCACACGCATTCGGACTTCTGCAGTCCGGCAAAGCCCGACTCGGTCGGTACCGCATTGCAGTTGGTGTTGCCGTCGTTGCTCATGTCGACCGCGATGGCGCGCGTGAACGGCAGGAGCACATCCTCGACGCCGGTGGAGAAGCCGCCGCTGTTGACCACGTCGAAGAAACGCGGCTGCGGATTCCAGTCGTTCAGCACGCCGACCACGCGGTAGTCCTTGCCCTCGACGTTGACCGTCTTGCCCACGCTGTCGGCGCCGCCGAACAGCTTCTGGTTGAGCTTGCTGCTGATCACCACCACCGCGGCGCGATTCGCATCGTCGCTGGCGCTCCAGCCACTGCCGTAGAGAAACGGCACGTCGAGCATCGGGAAGAACTCGCTGTACACCGCATGCCCGCTGACGTTGATCGGATGCTTGCCGGCGTCGGCCGGCACCACCGAGGGCGAGACCTGATACATCGCCGATTGCAGCTTCGCGCGGTGATCGCGCATCAGGGCGACCGCGTCGGTGTAGTCCATGGCATTCGGCGGCTCGCCGTCCTCACCGCGCCCGTTCGGCCCCCACATGTCGATCTGCGGCACGAACAGCTTCGACGACTTCCATGGAATCGGATCCCCCGACACGGCGCGGAATACCGACCAGGTGGTCATCGACGCGGCCACGCCGAAGCCGATCGCCAGCACCATCAGCGCAGTGAGGCCGGGGCTGCGTTTGAGGCTGCGCAGGGCCAGTTCAAGGTAGTAGGCAAACATCCCGTCTCTCCGTTGTTCATGTCCACCCTGCAGGCAGGGGAAGTAATAACTCACACGTTCCGCGTCGCCTCCACCGGCGATACGCGTGAGGCACGCAGCGCCGGCGCGAACACCGCACCCTGCCCAAGCAGCAGCAAGGCGAGGATGCCGACGCCTACATAAGCCGGAGACATCCGATCCATCTCGAAGCGCGTCACCATCCACAGGTTGATGCCGAGCGCCAGCACCGCGCCCACCATCACGCCGCCAAGACCGATCAGCAGGTTCTCGGTGAGGAAGTAGTGCAGAATGTTGTTGCGCGTGGCACCCAGTGCACGCCGCACGCCGATCTGCTTGCGCCGTTGGCCGACCCAGAAACTGGTGAGGCCGACGATGCCCGCCGCGGTGATCGCCAGCAGCACCGCGCTGATGACGCCCATCAGGATCGCCATGCCGCGGTCGCTTTCGAAGACTCGGTGACGAATCTGCGCGTAGTCGAGTACGCCATCCTTCGGATCGATGATGCGCATGCGGCTCTGTGCGAACAGCGCTTTGGGCGTCTCGCGCATCGCCGCAGCGAGCTGACCCGGCCTGGCACGCACGATGTAATAGATGCCGCGCGCATCATCCGGCCGCGCCGGCCAGATCAGCGACTGCCCGACAAAGGCCTTGTTCCACGAAGACACGCCCTGTCGGTGCAAGCGCTCGACGATGCCGATGATCGTGCTGGGCGTCGAGCTCATCGCATAGAAGCTCTTGCCTAGCGCCGAGCCATCCGGAAATAGTCGGTCGGCCAGTGCCTGACTCACGATCACCTGCGGCGGAACGACCACCGCCTGAGTACCCATCACAAGGACTTCGCCGGGATGGAAGTTGCGTCCCGCGACCAACCGCAATCCGAGCGTGTCGAGCAGATGGTCATCGCCTATGTACACCGCTGAATCGGTGGTCGGCTTGACCTGGTCGGGCGTCATCGTGATGAAGTTGTCCCAGCCGCCGCCCTGCAGCGGATAGCCGGTGGCGGGGGCCGCGTCGCGCACGCCGGGCAGGTTTCGCAGCGCAATCAGGTCGGCCCGCACCTGTGCATCGACCTGCTGCGTCGACCAGTCGGCGGCCCACTGGTTCTGGACCACGAACACGTCCGCCTCGTCGACGCCACTGCGCGCGGACAGGTTGGTCAGTCGCTGGTGGATGATGAACAGCGCATTGCAGACGATCGCCAGAGTCAGCGCGATCTGCAGCGCGATCAGCACGGTACCAGCCTTGTGACGGCGCAACGCGATGAGGATCGGTTTGATCTGAAGGTTCATCGTCATCCCGTCAGTTGGACTTCAGTTGCCAGGCCGGCTGCACGCGTGCGGCGCGCCAGGCTGGATAGAATGCCGCGAGCACGGTCGCGACGATCGCCACCAGCAGGGTCAGCCCCACCAGCTCGAAATCGAGTTTTGCCAGCTTCGCGATCTGTGGCGGGAACAACACGCCCACGCCGGACACACCCGTGGCGGTAAGCAGCAGGCCCAGCACCCCGCCAGCCAGACCCACCGTGCCCGCCTCGATCAGGTATTGCGTGTAGATCTCCCGACGCGAAGCTCCCAGTGCGCGGCGCACGCCGATTTCGCCGGCGCGGCGCAGGAACTTCGCCAACAGCAGACCGATGGTGTTGATCAGGCAGATCAGGAAGAAGCCCAGCGACACCAGCAGGGAAATGCGGCTTTCCGGCGGCACGACATGCTCGTGGTCGAGCCACTGCATCACGTTGCGCAGACGCACGTTCGGAGCCCACGCGAAACGGCCAGCCCGTTGCTGATCGGCGGCATAGCTCTCGAGGAAACGGCGGTAGTGCGCAACATCGGCGGCGCTGTCCAGTTCCACCCACGGGGTGACCCACACGCAATTGCTCTGCAGGTAGTCTTCCCAGGTCGTGAAGGTGAGCTTGCCGCGGCAGCTGTTGCGACCGCCCGGGCGCATCTTCAGGTCCAGCGCGCGGGTGAACGGCATGTAGAAGTCCGAAGCGTCCTTGAAGCCACTGGTACTGAACAAGTCGAAGAAGCGCGGCGAGGGGTTCCAGTGGCGGGTCACGCCCACCACACGATAGTCGTGACCACTGAGGTTGACCGTACGGCCTACGCTGTCGACGCCGCCGAACAGCTTCTGGTTGAGCTGGCTACTGATCACCACCTCGGCACCGCGTGCCTGGTCGTCCTGCGTGCTCCAGCCGCTGCCGTACTGGAACGGCACCTCGAACATCGGGAAGAAGTCGCTCCCGACCGCGTAGCCGGTCGCGGCAAGGGGAAGATCGCGGCCACCGCCCGGCATCACCGACACTTGAACCAGGTACAGCAGGGTCTGGCGCTTCGCTTCGTGCGCATGCATCAATGCTGCTGCATCCACGTAATCCAGCGCTTCCGGCGGCTCGCCCTTTTCGTTCTGTTGGGGCCCCCAGCTGTCGACCTGCGGGATGAACAGCTGCGCGGATTTATCGGGGATCGGATTGCCCGATACCGCGCGGAATACGGAATACGTGATCATCGACGCGGCCACGCCGAACCCGATCGCCATCACCATCAGCGTGGTGAGTGCGGGGTTCCGGCGCAGGCTGCGCAGACCGAGTTGAAGGTAATAACCGAACATCCGTCGAACCTCTGATCACATAAGGCGTTGCATCGTCGCGAAGCGCTTCGGCAGTCGGGCTTCCGCCCCGTGTCCGCCAGAGCGCCCGCGATCTCCGTCACCCCTGCCCGGACTCAGCTGTGGCCGTGGGTGGCCTCGGCGGCGTGGGCGTGGAAGCGCGGCTCCTCCGCCAGATCGACCACCTGGCCGTCGATGATGTGCACGTTGCGCTGGGCGCGCGCAGCCAGTTCCGGATCATGCGTGACCATCACGATGGTGGCGCCGTCGCGATGGATTTCTTCCAGCAGCTCGAGCACGCCGCGGGCCATCTGGGTGTCGAGGTTGCCGGTCGGCTCATCCGCCAGCAGCAGGCGCGGGCTGCCGGCCAGTGCGCGGGCGATCGCCACACGCTGCTGCTGACCGCCGGAGAGTTCGGCCGGGTAATGCTTGGCGCGCGAGGCGAGGCCGACCCGCTCCAGCGACTCCATGATGCGTTGCTTGCGCTCGGCCGACTTCATGCCGCGATAGCGCAGCGGCACTTCGATGTTGTCGAACACGTTGAGGTCGGGAATCAGGTTGAACGCCTGGAAGATGAAGCCGATCTTCTCGTTGCGGATCTTCGAGCGGGCGTTGTCGTTGAGGTTGCTGACTTCGACGCCGTCGAGGTGGTACTCGCCGCCACTGAACGTTTCCAGCAGGCCGGCGATGGTCAGGAAGGTGGTCTTGCCGGAACCGGACGGACCGGTGACGGCGACGAACTCGCCCTCTTTCACGTCGATGTTGAAATCGCGCAGTGCGTAGGTCTCCACCACTTCGGTGCGGTAGACCTTGGACAGATGGCTCATCTTCAGCATGGCTTGAGTTCCTTCGGTGGTGGAGTCTGTGAGCCCTTCTCCTTGCAAAGAGAAGGGAAAATCATCGTCAGTTGCTGATCGCGACGCGGTCGGCGCCCTTGAAGTTGTCGGTACCGGAGATCACGATGCGGTCGCCTTGCTTGAGGCCATCGAGAATCTCCACCTTGTCGATGCTCGATGCGCCGACGCGGATCGGTGTCTTGGTGGCGATGCCGTCGCGCACCACGTAGGCGTAGCTGCCGCCGGATTCGTCGACGAACGAGCCGCGCTGCACGGTCAGCACGTTGTCGCGCTTGTCCAGCAGCACGCGCACGGACAGGCGCTGGTTCTGCCGCAGCTGCTTCGGCGTCTCGCCATCGAAGCGCAACCGCGCGGCGACCTGGCCGTTGACGACCTCGGGCGAGATCGCGCTGACGATGCCCTTCCAGGTATGGCCGTTGCCGCTGATCTCGCCGGACATGCCGATGCCCAGATCGCGTGCGAAGCTTTCCGGCACCTGCATCTCGACCTGCAAGGCGGACAGGTCGATGACGCTCAGCAGCTGGGCATCCTTGGCCACGGTGGCCTTTTCGGCGATGAACAACTGACCGACCTGGCCATCGACCGGCGACTTCACGTCGAGGTCGTCGACCTGGCGCTTGAGATCCTGCACCAGCAGCAGCTGGCGATCGTGGGCCAGCTTCTTCGACTGGATGTCGAAGTTGAGGCTGGCGTTGTCCATGCCCAGATCGGAGCGTGCGTGCTCGGCGGCGATGTTGGCCTTGTCCAGCGTGTCCTTGGCGCGATCCACATCCATGCTGGGCACGGCGCCCTGACTGAACGCCTTCTTGTAACGATCCAGATCACGCTGGGCGGTCTGCTGGTCGATCCGTGCGTTGTCGAAGGCTTTCTGCAGTGCCGAGCGCTGCTTGCGTGCATCGATCTGGGCACGCAGGTAATTCACCTGCATCGCGTCGGCGTTGCTTTCTTCCTGGGCCAGCTTGTTGGTCAGCTCCGGACTCACGATGGTGGCCAGCACCTGGCCCTTCTTCACCGTATCGCCGGCGCGTACCTTCAAGGTCACGGCGCCGCCGGACGTGGCATACAGGGTCGGACTGACCGCCGCGACGACCTTGCCCTCGGCCGCGATGTCGCGCACGAACAGCCCGCGCTCGACCGTGGCGAACGACAAGCGTGAACTGCTCACCGACCCGGAGGCGGAAAACAGCCGGCCAATCCCCGGCGCCAGCCAGGCCAGCAGCACCAGCACAGCGACGCCGGCTCCCAGCAGGATCAGCTGGCGCTTTCGATTGGGTTTGATCTCGACCAGTCGGTCGGATCCGGAAGTGTCACGAATCATCATGTGGCCCCTGGCCGCGTACAGCGCGGCTGCACCCGGATATTGCAATCCGTGTGCCACACTGTTCGCATCGACAAAATACGTTTTATTTCAATGGATTGGATAATATCCGGCGAAGCAGCGTAGTGTCCGCGGACAATCCTCGGACAGTCGGACGGACTGCGGACACCCGCTCAATCGCGCGGCATCCGCCATCGTGATGCCGCTTCGGCGCGTGCGATCAGCCCCGCCTGCTGCCGGCCCAGCGGCGATACCCGGCTGCCGACGATCTCGCCCCGCAGCACCTGCAGGCCAGCCAGCCATCGCGCGTGAAAGCGCAGCAGCTGCGCACCGACCGGGCCCGATTCATGCGGCCGTCGCGATGCTGGCAGGGTGGTGGCCGGCCCAGCGCAGGCCAGCAATGCATCCCACGCGAGGTAGTCGGTGTCCGGCAGCAGATACAAACGTGCGCAGGCGTCACCACGCCGGTCCACGCATTCGATCCACTCGCGCGGGCCCTCGACCGTGATCGAGCTGGCGGCCACCAGCCGGCGGAACTGCAGCAAGGGTGCCAGCAGCGTCGTCTCGACCAGCAGGCCCGGGAGCATTTCCTGCACTGGCGAGCGACATCCCCGCATCGGTACATAGAGCACGCATCCCAGCGAGGGCAGACCTTCGATCAGCTGCGCCGGCGACAGGCGCAGGCGACGTCCGCAGATCGTGGTGGCGGCCCCTTGCGGGGAGAGCTCCCGCAGACGCCGGCTCAGCGGACTGAACATCGATCGTCTCCGCCGGAACAGCCCGCCCGACGCGCTGACGCAAGCACCGGTCCGCGGCGCGCAGCCAACCACGAACCGCCCTGATCCGTCCGATGGGCTGCCACTACTTGGTCAGGATCAGCTTGTCGTTGCGAGTCAGGCGCAGGTGGTATTCGCTGCCCTGATGCTGGATCACCAGCTCGCGTGCGCCATCCAGCAGCGACTGACTCGTGATATGCCGCGCGGTCGGAATAGCGGAAAGAACCGGCGGCGGCACGGCCTGGCGCATTGACGACGAGGACGATGGTGAGCGCAAGGACAGGATCGGCATGGGGTCTCCGCAACGGGTCAGCGACGACCAAATGATAATGATTCTCATTTTATAGTCAACTACCCGGCAGCGTTGAACACCCGCACCGGTTCAGGCGCCGCCGATCGCCTGCCGAATCCGCTGTGCGACGGTGGCATCCAGCCGGGGCAGCAGATCCAGCGCGCCGAGGTTGTGCTCCAGCTGTTCGCTGCGGCTGGCACCCAGCATCACGGTGGATACGTGGGGGTTGAGCAGGCACCAGGCGATCGCCAGCTGCGCCAGGCTGCCGCCCAGCTCGTCCGCGATCGGCTGCAGCGCGCGCACCTTGCGCAGGCGTTCGTCGCCCTCGCCCAGCACGCTCTCGCGCAGCCACTCGTAGCCGGGCTGGGCCAGGCGCGAGTCGGCCGGCACGCCGTCGTTGTACTTGCCGCTCAACAGGCCCGAGCCCAGCGGCGACCAGATCGTGGTGCCCATGCCGTAGGCCTCGTACAGCGGCGCGTACTCCTGCTCCACCCGCTCGCGATGCAGCAGGTTGTACTGCGGCTGCTCGACCACCGGCGCGTAGAAATGGTTCTCCCGCGCGACGCGATGGGCCTCGTGGATCGCCTCGGCCGGCCATTCGCTGGTGCCCCAGTACAGCACCTTGCCCTGGCGGATCAGCGTATCCATCGCCGCCACGGTTTCCTCGACCGGGGTCTCCGGATCGGGCCGGTGGCAGAAATACAGATCCAGATAGTCGACCCGCAGTCGCTGCAGCGCTTGCTGGCAGGCTTCCATCACATGCTTGCGCGACAAGCCGCGCTGGGTCGGCAACGGCTTGTCCACGGCGCCGAAAAACACCTTGCTGGAGACGCAGTAGCTGTCGCGCGGAAAGCGCAGGTCGGCCAGCACGTCACCCATCACCTGCTCGGCGACGCCGTTGTTGTAGGTCTCCGCATTGTCGAAGAAATTGACCCCGCGATCGTGCGCCAGCGCCAGCATCTCGCGCGCCTGCGAGCGGCCCACCTGGCGCCCGAACGTGACCCAGGCGCCGAACGACAGCGCGGAAAGTTGCAGGCCGGATTTGCCAACGCGACGGTATTGCATGGGGAGCCTCCTGGGAGGGAAAACGGCGAATCCTGAACGGGACGTCCTGCGGCCGCAGGGAAGCGAAGCATGACAAGAGCCACGCCGTCGCGTCCAATCCCCTGTCCCGTGCCATGCAGCCGGGACGGTTTGATCGGCGCTATCCTTCAAGACCCCTCGGCAACCTGCAAGGAGTACGTCATGTCCAAGATCCATGGCTGGGCCGTCACACAGGCAGGCAAGGCACTCGAACAGCAGACTTTCGACGTGGGCGCGCTCGGCGCCGAGGAGGTCGAAGTCGCCGTCGACTATTGCGGCGTCTGCCACTCCGATCTGTCGATGATCAGCAACGAATGGGGCATGTCGCGCTACCCGTTCATCCCCGGCCACGAGATCATCGGTCGGGTCACCGCGGTGGGCGCTCAGACCAGGGGGCTGAGCATCGGCCAACGCGTCGGCATCGGCTGGACCGCCGGCAGCTGCATGCATTGCCTGCCGTGCCTGTCCGGCGACCAGAACCTGTGCAATGAACTGGTGGCCACCATCGGCGGCCACCATGGCGGCTTCGCCGACACCGTACGTGCGCACTGGGCATGGACGATTCCGCTGCCCGAGGGCATCGACCTGGCCAGCACCGGCCCGCTACTGTGCGGCGGCATCACCGTGCTCAAGCCGTTCCTCGAATACGACATCCCGCCCACCGCCCGTGTTGGCGTCGTCGGTATCGGCGGGCTCGGGCACATGGCGGTCAAGTTCGCCGCGGCCTGGGGTTGCGAGGTCACCGCGTTCACTTCGACCGCGGCCAAGGCCGACGAGGCGCGCGGCTTCGGTGCGCACCGCGTGGTGGCCAGCCGCGATGCCGATGCGATCGCCGCGATCGCCGGCACGCTGGATCTGCTGCTGATCACCGTCAACGTTCCGATGGACTGGAACGCCCTGCTCGGCACCCTCGCGCCGAACGGGCGCATGCACGTGGTCGGCGTCGTGCTCGAACCGATCCCGGTACCGGCGTTCACGTTGATCGGCAAGCAGCGCCAGGTCTCCGGTTCGCCCACCGGCTCGCCGGTCGACATCGCCCGCATGCTCGCGTTCGCCGCCCGTCACGACATCCGCCCGCAGATCGAGATGTTCCCGATGTCGCAGGTCAACGAGGCGCTGAAGCACCTGGAAGAAGGCAAGGCACGCTACCGCATCGTGTTGGAAGGCGGCCGCTGAGCGACGGCTGCGTCACGGCATCGCCATCCAAGCGGTCGCGTTTGGCAGTCGGGTTTCAGCCGACACGAGGCATTCGAAGTGCACTCTGACCCGGGCCCTTCCACCCGGGTTTTCCCATCCGCATCGTCTGTGAATTCGCAACTGATGCACAGGAGCTAGTAGACCCGGGGGATCAGCCGTCTTGTGTGCCGGCAATACTCGCGATACGCGTCGCCCAGTCCCTCGGTCAGCGCCATCTCCTCCTCGCGGATGCGATGCAGATAGATCGCCGGAGTGACCAGCACGATCAACAGCAGACTCAGCCAGTTCCCCAGCGCAAGTCCGAAGCCTGCAAAACCGATCAGCGCGCCGAGATAGCTCGGATGCCGCACGTGCCGATACAAGCCCGTCGCCTTCACTTGATGATCCGCGAGCACGGCCACGTTCGGCGTGTGGAATCGACCCAGCTGCGCAATCGCCACCGAGCGCAAGACGATACCGAACACCATCACCAGCAAGCCAACGACCTGCCCCGCTGGAAACACAAAGGCGCCGATCGGGGTAAAGGCGAGACCGATGCTGACCATCCAGACCAGAGGCCCGGCAATCATCAGCAGCCTCAGCGAGGAACGATCACGATTCTCCGCCTGTCCGCTCTTGCGACGAAAGACCACGATGGCATCAATGGATAGCCATGCAAACAGGAGAGCGATGGCGATGTCGCGCAAGATCGGCATGATGACTCCTGACCTCCAAAGATTGAATCAGCCACCGGATACAACCACGAAGCGCGAGCCGCGCGTTGTCCTGTCGGCTCCGCTTCACCGAGTGTAGACGCCTACCGGCGAGCCGAGGCTGCTGACAGGCCTGTCTCCCTCGATCCAGCGATCTGCCGCGTCGCGACGTCGCCATCCATCCGGTTCTGCGCCAAAACGTGGAATTCGGCCCGATCCCGCCAGGGCGAGGCGGTCCGGTATCTACGAAATCCGCAGCAGTCCGGTTGCGCCTTCCCGATAGACCTCGGTCGTGACGCTGGTGACGATCCTGCCCTGCTCCATGGTGGCCACGTGGTCCACCAGGGTGGACAGGCCGCCGAGTCGATGCGTGATCAACAGTACGCTGCGACCTTTCATCGCCGTGGCCAGTGCCTTGTACAGCTGGGCCGCGGTGCCGGCGTCGAGGCCTTCGGTGGGTTCATCCAGCAGCAGGATCGGCGCATCGGCCAGCAGCGCACGGGCGATGGCGATGCGACGGGCCTCACCGCCGGAGACGCGGATGCCGTTCTCGCCGACCCAGGTATCCAGTCCGCGCGGCAGGCTGGCCACGTAATCGTCGAGCTGGGCCTGGGCGACGGCATGCTTCAGCTGTTCGTCGGAGGCGTCGGGCCGGGCCAGTCGCAGGTTGTCGCGCAGGCTGGCGTCGAACAGGTACGGCTGCTGCTCGACCACCGCGATGCGCGCCCGCACGTCGTCGCCGTGCCAGTCCGCGAGCGAGGTGCCGCCCAGCGTGATCGATCCCTGGTACGGGTAGAGCCGCGTCAAGGCACCGATCAGGCTGCTCTTGCCCGCGCCGGAAGGACCGACCACGGCCAGCCGACGGCCCTGCGGCAGGTCGAGATCGACGCCATCCAGCGCCCAGGCCTCATCGGCGCGCGTAACGCAGCCGCAGCCGGCGGATGGTCAGGCGTGTTGTCGCGGATCGGCGGCGATGGCGACGACGGCTCGACCACCGGTGGCGGGGTATCGGCCAACGCGAACACCCGGCGTGCGGAAGTGAGTGTGGCACCGAGCTGCGCCCAGGCCTCGGGCAACGGGGCCACTGCCTCGAACGCGGCCAGGGCGAGCAGGACCAGCATGGTCAGCGCCGGTGGCGCGAGTGCGCCGGCCTGCAGCGCGGGCAGGCCGAACGCCAGCGTACACACGGCGGCGAGCTGGGCACACAGCATCACGCTGGCACTGCCCTGCGCCTGCAGCCGGTCCACCTGCCGCTGCGCCTGCTGTTGCTGCCCGGCGACCGCGGCCAGCTTTTCGGCATGGGCGAATTCGGCACCGTACAGCGCCAGTTCGGCGCGCCCGCGCAAGCCGTCGGCGGCGAGCGAGCGCATGACTTCGGCATGGGCCACCATCGCCGCACCCGGTTCCCGCCCCCGGCGCAGCGTCCACCACGGCAGCAGCGCGCCGGCAAGGCCCAGCAGCAATATCAGCAGCAAGCCCAGCGCCGGCAGGTAGAACATCGCCGTGACGAGGACCACCAGCGCCACCACCACGGCCACCAGCAGCGGGATCAGCGCGCCCAGGTAGGCGTGCTCCAGCGCATCCACATCCACGCGCAGGCGCGAGAACAGTTCGGCGCTACGCAATCCTCCCAGACTGGCGGGTGCCAGCGGCACCAGCTTCCCGAACAGCCACACGCGCAGTCGTGCCAGCACCCGCAAGGTGGCCTCGTGGGTGATCAGACGTTCGACATAACGACCACCGGTGCGCAGTATCGCCAGCAGCCGGATCAGCGCGGCTGGCGTGTAGTAGTTGATCGCGGCACCGCCGGCGCCGACCAGCGCCATGCTGGTGATGAAATGGCCGGAGACCGCGAGCAGGCCGATACCCGACAGCGTGCTCAGCACGGCCATCGCCGCGCCGGCCGCCATCCAGCGGCGCTCGTGACGCATCAGGCCGAACAATCGGCGCAGCACGTGCAAGGCGCTCGGGGACGACGGCAGATGACCGGGGCGATCGTTCATGCAGCGCGGTCCGCCGCAAGCAGACGTGCGAACGCCCCGTGCGCGTCGCGCAGTTCCCCTGCACGGCCGACTTCCACGATCCGTCCCTCGGTCATCACGGCGACGCGCATCTCGGCGGCGATGGTGTCCAGCCGATGCGCGATGCGGATCACCGTGCGCCCGACGGCCAGTTTTGCCAGTGCCGTGTCGATGACGGCTGCCGTGGCGCTGTCCAGGTGCTGGGTAGGTTCGTCCAGCAGCAGCAGCGGCGCATCGCGCAACCAGGCGCGTGCCAGTGCGAGGCGCTGGCGCTCGCCGCCGGACAGGCCCTGACCATGTTCGCCCAGCGGCGTATCCAGACCTCGTGGCAGGCGGGCGATGACGGGTACCAGTGCGGCGGCCTGCACGGCCCGCTCCAACCGGGCATCGTCGGCGCCAGGGGCAGCGATCAACAGGTTGTCGCGCAGCGTGCCGTGGAAGACATGGGCGCGCTGCGACAGCCACGCGATGTGCCGGCGCCATGAGGCCGTATCCAGCGTCGCAACGTCTTCGCCGTTGACCAGGATCCGCCCCCGCTGCGGCGAGGCAAACCCCATGAGTAGATTGAACAGCGTGCTCTTGCCGCTGCCGCTGGCGCCGACCATGGTCAGCTCGGTACCCGCGTCGACGCACAGATCGAGATCGTGCAGCACCTCGCGATCGGGCGTGTAGCCGAAACCGACCTGCTCGAAGGCGATGCCGATCCGCGCTGCCGTGAACGCACGTGGCGATGCCCCTGCAGCGATCGTCGGGGGCGCCGCCTCGACGGGCGTGGCCAGCAAGGCGATCAGATCCTCGGCCGCGGCGGCAGCCTCCATGCGTCGATGCCGCTGGGTACCCAAGGCACGCAACGGCAGGAACAGCTCCGGTGCCAGCAGCAGCACGAACAGGCCCGGCTCGAAGGTGAGCGTGCCCCACATCAGGCGAAAGCCGATCAGCACCGCCAGCACGGCAATGCTGATCGTGGCGAAAAACTCCAGCACCAGGGCGGAGAGGAAGGCGATCCGCAGCACCGCCATGGTCTCCTGCCGATAGGCCTCGCCGGTGGCTGCCAGCAAGGCCTGTTCGCGCTCCGCCGCCCGGCACAGGCGCAAGGTAGTCAGCCCGGACAATGCGTCCATGAAGCGTGCGCCCATCCGTCGCAGGCGCGACCAGCGCCGCTGGCTGGCCTGTTCGGCGGCACGACCCACCAGCACCATGAACAGCGGAATCAACGGCGCGGTCACCAGCAACACCAGCGCCGACCATGGGTCGGCGGACAACACCGCGAGCAGGATCAGCGCGGGTATCAGCGCGGCGAACGCCACCTGCGGCAGGTAACCGGCGTAATAGGGAATCAGCGTCTCCACTCCGTCGACGAAGCGCGTGACGATGTCGCCGCTCGATTGCTGCGCCGCCCAGCGCGGCCCCAGCAGGCGCATCCGCTCTTCCAGCGACAGCCGCACGCTGGTGCTGACCCGGGCACCGGCCTCGAACGTGGCCCGCCGCTGCCACAAGACCAGGGCGAAGCGTGCTGCAGCCAGCAGCGGCAACGCGGCGACGGCCGGCCACAGGTCGGCCAGCCGTCGTCCGGCGAAGATCGCCTCGGCCAGCACGTGGGCCACCAGCCACGCACCGATGCACATCAGCACCGCCTGTGCGGCCCCGGCGGCGATACCGGCGTTGAGCAGGCGACGCACGGGACGGGATTGTTCGCGCAGCCAGCCGGTCACGGGAGAGGTCATCGGGGATTCCAAATACAGGGGCCGGCGCGAAGCCGGCCCCCATCACACTAGTTGAAGTGACCGCGGGACTCACGCATCCGCGGCGCCGACTCTCGCCTGGTCCGCGGCATGCTCATCCTGCGCGTCGAGCATGGCGCCGCCGGCAGCGGTGATCAGCACGATCATGCCGGTACCGACCAGCCAGGCGAAATACCAGGCGCCGGAACCACCGAGCACGATGGCCATGAGGATCACCACCAGGGCAATGACCATGAAGAGAATGAATTGCAGAAAGGTTTTCATGGCGAATCCTCAGTAGGCGTGTTCGTCGGCGGCGACATGTTCAGCCTCGACCTTGCCGCGCATCACGTAGAAGGCCCAGCTGGTATACCAGAGGACCAGCGGCACGAAGACCGCGGCGAAACCCACCATCCAGGTCAGGGTGAGCTGGCTGGAGCTGGAATTCCACACGGTCAGACTCTGCGCGGGCATGCTGCTGGAAGGCAGCAGGAAGGGAAACAACGCCACGCCAGCCGTACCGATGACGCCGAGCCAGGCCACCGCGCCCAGCCACCAGGCCAGGTGCGAACGCCTTGCGCCGGCGGCCAGCAATCCCAGCAGCATCCCGGCAAAGCCCAGCACCGGCACGATCCACAGCAGCGGATGAGCGTGGAAGTTGCCGAACCAGGCTCCGTCGACCAGGGAGACCCCCTGTTGCAACGGTGTCTGTGCGACGCCGGGCGCCGGGCTGCTGGTCAACACGAAACCCTGCATGCCGCGCACCCAGACCCCGCCGATCGCGAACAGCACGATCGCCAGCGCGGCCGACACGCGGGCCAGCGTGCGGGCCCGCTCGTAGATGGCATTCACCGCGCCGTTCATCACGGTCGCCGCCCCCATGAATACCGACAGCGCCACCGACAGCAAGCCGCACAGGATCGCGAACGGATTGAGCAGGCCGAGGAAGGAGCCGGTGTAGGTCGAGGTGAGATTCCAGCTGAAGTGGAAGGGCGCGCCATGGAACAGGTTGCCGAAGGCGGCACCGAACACCACCATCGGCACCAGCCCGCTGACGAACAGCGCCCAGTCCCAGGTGCCGCGCCAGGCCGCCGACGGCAACTTGCTGCGGTACTCGAAACCGAGCGGGCGCATGATCATGCTCCACAACAGCAACAGCATCACCACGTAGAAGCCCGAGAAGGCGGTGGCATAGATCAGCGGGAACGCGGCGAACACCGCGCCGCCGCCGAGCACGAACCACACCTGGTTGCCTTCCCAGTGCGGACCGATGATGTTCAGCGCGACCCGGCGCTCGATGTCGGTCCGCCCGACATAGCGCAGGATCGTACCCACGCCCATGTCCATGCCGACCATCACGGCCAGTCCGATCAGCAGCACGCCGAGCAGCAGCCACCAGGTGATTTGAAGTACTGCATACAGTTCCATCGGTCAGCCCTCCGCGTAGCCGGCCATGCGGGCGGCCTGCGATTTGTGATTGACAAGTCGGCCGTCCCCGCTCGCATGGGGCTCATCGGGACCCTTGCGAACCGCACGCACCATCAGATACATCTCGGCGATGATGAAGGCCGTGTAGAGGGCCACGAAGCCGATCAGGGAGAACACCATGTAGCCGACGCTGTGGGTGGAAGCGGACATCCACGTGGGCAGCATGCCGTAGACCGTCCACGGCTGGCGTCCCAGTTCGGCAACCAGCCAGCCCGTCTCGCAGGCAAGGAACGGTACCGGGATCATCCACACGGCGATCTTCAGGAACCAGCGCTTGTGTTCGATCACGTTGCGCATGCTGTAGAGCACCGCCAGCACGAAGAAGGCCAGCATCGCCAGGCCCATCGCGACCATCGCGCGGAACGACCAGAATATCGGCGACACCTGCGGGATCGTGTCGCGCGCCGCGGTGGCGATCTGTTCCTCGGTGGCCTTGCTCACGTCCGGAGCGTACCGCTGCACCAGGAATCCATAACCGAGATCCTTTTCGTGGGATCGGAACTGCGCCAGCGCCGCAGGATCACCCGGATGGGCCGACAGCGTCTGCAACGCCGAGACGGCCGGGATGCCGTCCCTGATGCGCGCCGCCGCATCCTGCTCCAGCCGATCGACGCCCGGCACCGTGCCATCCAGCGAATGGGTGACCAGCAGCGACAACGCGTACGGCACCTGCAGCTGACCGCGGTTCATCTGCTCCTTCTGCGACGGAAACGCGATCAGGTTGAACGGCATCGGCGCCGGTTCGCTCTTCCACAGGCCTTCCATCGCCGCCAGCTTGGTCGGCTGCGCCTGGCCGCCGATGAAGCCGAGTGCGTCGCCCAGGGTGATCACGCCCGCGGTGGCCAGCACACCGAACAGTACCGCCATGCGGAACGAGCGACGGGCCAGCTCGACATGGCGACGCTGCAGCAGGTACCAGGCGCTGATGCCGGCGACGAAGATCGCCCCGGTGACGTAGCCGGCGATGCTGGTGTGCACGAACTTCGCCTGGGCATCGTGGCTGAAGATCAGCTGGGTCAGGCTGCTCAGTTCCATGCGCATCGTGGTCGGGTTGAAGCTCGCCCCTTCCGGTGCCTGCATGAAGCTGTTGGCGATCAGGATCCACAGCGCGGACAGGTTCGAGCCGAGCGCCACCATATAGGTGACCGCCAGATGCTGGCCCCGCTTCAGGCGATCCCAGCCGAACACCATCATGCCGATGAAGGTGGCTTCCAGGAAGAATGCCATCAGCCCTTCGATGGCCAGCGGTGCGCCGAAGATGTCACCGACGAAACTGGAATAGAAGGACCAGTTGGTGCCGAACTCGAACTCCATGGTGAGACCGGTGGCCACACCGAGCGCGAAGTTGATCAGAAAGAGTTTGCCCCAGAACTGGGTGATCTGCCGATAGATCGGCTTGCCGGTGGTGACGTAGACCGTCTCCATCGCGGCGAGCAGAAATGACAGGCCCAGCGTCAGCGGGACGAACAGGAAGTGGTACAGCGCGGTCAGCGCGAATTGCCAGCGGGACAGGTCAACGACTGTGATGTCGTGCATGGGGGTGGCTTCCTAACGGGAGTGGGTTACGTGCTTGCTCATCATCATGACTAGGGGGTGCGGGAGTGCTGCGGTTCTGTCGCTGCTTGCCGGAACAGCAGGCAGCGACGGCCATGAGGGCGCCGCGGTCGCATGGGACTCGCCGGATCCGGTTTCGATGTACGTCACTTGTTGCCCCAACGATGTCATCGGCACTTTTCACAAGAATGGCGGTAATGGACTGCGCTCATGCCCGACGCGCCGCAACTGTGGCGAAGTATTCCGCTTCGGGCCGACGAGGTATTTGACTGTGGTCAATCGGAAGGCCATCGGCTTCGCGACGAGGACCATGGTTGCAAGGCGTCACCCGAGCGTCGATGCGCGTGGTCCGCGAGGAAACGACAAGGCATTCCGCAGATGACGATTCATCTGCCTCCGAACGAGGTAGTTGTGGCGTTTGGTCGCAGGCGGCTGTCGCCGCCGTTGAATATGACCCCGGTCAATTCGAACCACGCCGACCTTTCGACAATGCCCCCGCGACTCCCCAACAACAAAAGGAAAATAGTTATGAAGCCTCTGCTCCCGGCACTCATGGCGGCCGTTCTCGCTGCCGGCGCCGTGTCCAATGCACATGCCTCCGATGATCCGTGGGTGCTGCGCGTCGGCGCACACGTGGTCAACCCGAAATCCGACAATGGCCAGCTGGCCGGCATGAAGGCCAGCATCGCCAGCGATACCAAGCCGACCGTCAGTCTGGAGTATCTGATCACGCCGTCCTGGGGTGTCGAACTGCTCGCCGCGGTACCGTTCAAGCACGACATCAGGCTGGATGGGGTGACTGCGGCAAGCACCAAACAGTTGCCACCGACCCTTGGCGTGAACTACCACTTCATGCCGGACGCCAAGGTGTCGCCTTTCGTCGGGGCGGGCCTCAACTACACCTATTTCTTCAGCACCAAAGGCCAGGGGCCGCTGCAGGGCACCCGTGTGAAAATCGACAACAGTTGGGGTGCCGCCGCCCATGCCGGCATCGACGTGCAACTGTCACCGAAGTGGCTGCTCACGGCGGACGTTCGCTGGATCAGCATCTCCGGCGACGTGCACGTCAACGGGACCAAGGTGGGCACGGCCAAGGTCGATCCGCTGGTCTACGGCCTGAGCTTCGGCTACCGCTTCTGAGGTTTCGCCCGTTGGCACAGGGACGTGCCATCCCGCTTCCCTCGCGTGGCTTGTCCGGCACGCGGGAACGAGCGGCGTTCAGCCCAGCCAATGCAATACGGCAGTCAGCGCCAGTGCTGCAAAAATACCGGCCACCACGTCGTCCACCATCACGCCCATGCCGCCCTTGAGCCGCCGGTCCATCCAGCGGATCGGCCAGGGCTTCCATACGTCGAACAGCCGGAACAGCACGAAGCCCGCGAAAATCATCCACCACTGGAAACCGCTGGCGGGAAGCAGGGCCGGAACCAGCAGCGGCAGCAGCGCGATCCATTGGCCGATGAATTCGTCCCAGACCAGGCTGCGGTGATCGTCCACGCCGAGCGCACGGCCGGCGACATCGCAGGCCCATACGCCGACGGCGAAGCCGATCAGCAACACCAGCAGATAAGCGAGCAGCGGCAGCTCGCGCAGCAGCAGCCAGGGCAGCAGCGCGGCCAGCGAACCGAAAGTGCCCTGCGCCACCGGGGTCAGGCCCGAGCCGAAACCGCAGGCCAGCCAACCCGCCGGGCTGGCGAGCAGGGCGCGGCGCTGGGCCGCGCCGAGATGCTTCTTTGGATTCAAGCGAAATGCTCCCAACCCGGCTGAGCGGTATCGATCCACGCGCCGTCGTGGCCACGCACGCGCACGCCCTCGCCTTCCACGATGCGACCGATCCGGGTCACGCCGCAGCCAAGCCGGGACAGATCGGCCTGCACCTGGCCCAGCCGACTGGTCGGCACACTGAAGCACAGCTCGTAGTCATCGCCACCACCGAGGGCGAACTGCAGCGCAGTAGCGTCGTCGTGCAGACCGAGCAATGCCGACGAGCGCGGCAACAGCGCCGCCTCGATCTCCGCACCGACGCCGCTGGCGACACAGATATGGCCAAGGTCGGCGAGCAGGCCATCGGAGACATCGACGCAGGCATTGGCCTGATCGCGCAGCGCGATGCCGGCCGCCAGCCGGGGCGTGGGGCGATTGAGCCGTCCGATCAGGAACTCGCGCAGGCCGGCACGGCCCTCGTCGTCGCGCACCGGCTGCTGCAATGCATGCAAGCCGGCGGCGGCATCGCCCAGCGTGCCAGTGACCAGCACGACATCGCCGACCCGTGCACCGGCGCGAGTCAACGCCCGGCCCGGCGGCACGAAACCATGCACGGCCATGCTGATGCTCAATGGGCCACGGGTCGTGTCACCGCCCACCAGCGCCAACCGTTGCGGTCGCGCCAGCAGGGAAAAGCCCTCGACAAAACCCTCGACGAACGCGCTGTCGGCGCTGGGCATGGTCAGTGCCAGCAAGGCCCAGGCCGGACTGGCACCCATCGCGGCGAGATCCGACAGATTCACCGCCAGCGCCTTCCAGCCGATGTCGACCGCGGCGGTGCCGCGCGGGAAATGCACGCCATCGACCAGGGTGTCGATCGCCACCACCAGCTCCTTGCCGGCCGGTACCGCCAGCACGGCGGCATCGTCACCGATACCGAGCCGCACGTCGTCACGCGGCTGCGCGGTGCGCTGGCGAATCAGTTCGATCAGGTCGAATTCCATCAGGCGGCCGCAGCGGAATCAGCGCTTGAACACGAGGGTGGGACTGTCGTGGTAGGTCGATTCGCACCACAGCTGGAACCCGGCCTTCTCGGCGACCCGGATCGAAGCCCGGTTCTCCGGTGCGATGATGCACACCACGCGCCGTTCGGGAAATTGCGCGTCGGCCCAGCCACAGGCCGCCGCCACCGCTTCGCTGGCGTAACCCTTGCCGTGCGCCTGCGGCGCCAGTACCCAGCCGCATTCCAGCATGCCCTGCAGCGACGGTTGCAGGTCGCGCCGGAAATCGGCATGGCCGACATCGCCGATGTAGCGACCACTGTCCTTTTCCTCGACGGCCCAGTAGCCGTAGCCGAGCAGGCTCCACAAACCCCGGTACTGCAACAGCCGTTTCCAGACGTCCTCGCCAGTCGACGGCCGGCCACTGATGTGCTGCACCACCTCGGGATCGGACCAGATCGCCAGGCAGGTCGCATGGTCGTCGGCACGATGGGCGCGCAGGCGCAGCCGCTCGGTCTCGATCACCGGCACCGCTGTGTCGGGCGGAACGGCGACGCCCGGCATCAGCCGCGCTTCTCGACCGCGCGCAGCTCGGCGGCCAGTTTGTCCAGCACGCCGTTGACGTAGCTGTGGCCGTGATCGGCGCCGAAGCGTTTGGTGACCTCGATCGCCTCGTTGATCACCACCCGGTACGGCACATCGGGGCGGAACTTCAACTCGTACGCGGCCAGTCGCAACGCGGCACGTTCGATCGGATCGATCTGCGCCACCTCGCGATCGATGTGCGGGCGCAGGCAGGCGTCGAGTGCGTCGACATGTTTCTCCACGCCGTGCAGCAGGTCTTCGAAATACTCGAGATCGGCCACTTCCATGTCCTGCTCGTGACGGAACTGCTCGATCACCGCATTCATGTGGCTGCCGCTGAGCTGCCAGGCGTACAGCGCCTGCAGCGCGCGGCGGCGGGCGCGTGAGCGCGCCTGCATGTCCAGTCCCTGCGGATGCTGGGCCATCAGAGCTTCCCGTACAGGTTGACCATCTCGAGCGCGGCCATCGCCGCATCCGCGCCCTTGTTGCCGGCCTTGGTGCCGGAACGCTCGATCGCCTGTTCGATGCTGTCGGTGGTCAGCACACCGAACGCCACCGGCACGCCGGAGCTGTAGGCAGCCTGGGCCAGGCCCTTGGCGCACTCGCCGGCGACGAAATCGAAGTGCGGCGTGGAACCACGGATCACCGCGCCCAGCGCGATCACCGCGGCGTACTTGCCGGAGTTGGCCAGCTTGTGTGCGGCCAGCGCGATCTCCCAGGCACCCGGCACGCGCACCAGCTCGATCGCGTCGTCCTTGACCCCGTGGCGCACCAGCACGTCGCGCGCGCCGGCCACCAGCGGCTCGACGACGAAGCCGTTGAAGCGGCCGGCGACGATGGCGAAACGGCCCTTGGGCGTGGCGAAATCGCCTTCGATGGTCTTCATGTGTCGGTTTCCTGTGGGCGAGCCCCTGCGGGCCGGGTATTTTACGGGTTTTCGGCGACGCTGACCGGGGCGCGCGCATTGAGGTGTGGATAGTCGCTGACTTGAAGTCGCGCCGCCTGGCCATCGACGCGCAACTGCGCGGACGCACCGAACGGCAGGGTGAGCTGTTCGGCCGTATGACCGTGCGGCAAGCCGTCGACCACCGGGATGCCGGCCACGGCGCGAATCTGCGCGAACGCGGCGGCCAGGTCGTAGCCGTTGTCACGCGCGCCGGGCTGGCACTGGCTGAAGCTGCCCAGCACCAGCGCCCGCTGCCGGCCCAGCACGCCGGACAGCTGCAGCTGGTAGAGCATCCGCTCGATCCGGTACGGCGATTCGCCGACATCCTCGACAAACAGGATGCCGCCCTCGATCTGCGGGAAATACGGCGTGCCGAGCAGACTGCACAGCACGGCGAGATTGCCGCCCCACAGCAGGCCCTGCACCTCGATGTCGGCGGCGATCGTGCTCGACCACGCCATGCTGGCGGTCGGCGCGGTCAGCGTGGTCCACAACTGCTGCCAGCTGAACTCGCTGCGCGGCTCGGCGCCGAGATCCGCCAGCAGCGGCCCGCTGAAGGTACAAAGACCACTCTTCGCATACAGCGCCAGCTGCAGCGCGCTGAAGTCGCTGTGGCCGACCAGGGCGATGGGTTCGTCGCGCAGGCGCGCGCCCAGCGCGTCGTAATCCAGCTGCGCCAGCAGGCGCACGGCACCATAGCCACCCCGGGTCGCCAAGGCGATATCCGGCAGCGTGGTCATCATGGCCAGCGCGTTGATGTCCGCCGCGCGCTGGGCGTCGCTGCCGGCGAACCGCCGTTCGGTGCGCTCCAGCACGTCCAGCCCATCCACCGTGCAACCAGCCGCGCGCAGGCGTGCCACGCCACGCGTCATCGCGACGGGGTCTTGCGGATAACCGGAGGGGGCGATCAGTCGGATGCGGGTCATGGGAGTGCGCGTGGGTGTGGAGGAGTGAGTGTGGAGGAGTGAGAAAAGAGTGTGGTGCGTGCGAGTGTCGACGAAGGGGCGCCATGCGGTCCAGTGACTGATCCGGCGATGACGCACGAAAGCCGCTGCATGCGAAGAGCCTGCATGCGACGCAGCAGGCTGGCCCCTCTCATTTCTCACTCCTCCACACTCACTCCTGACTCAGACGTGCTCGACCACCTCCAGCCCGAACCCGGCCAGGCCGACCAGCTTGCGCGGCGTACCGAGCACGCGCAGCTTGTGCACGCCGAGATCCGCCAGCATCTGCGCGCCGAGGCCCAGCTGGCGCCATTCCTGCTGCTGCACTTCTTCCGGCGCCTGGGTGCTGGGCTGGCGATTGAGGCGGGCCAGCAACGCCTCGGGCGTGTCCTCGCCGGACAGCACCAGCAGCACGCCGCGATCCTCTTCGTCGATGCGCCGCAATGCGGCGGTGACGGTGAGGCCGAGGTCATCGCGCTTGAGGTGCAGCACGTCGGACAAGGTGTTGCGCACATGCACGCGCGACAGCACCGGCGCGCCATCATTCACCTTGCCGCGCACCAGCGCGTAGTGCAGACCGCGACGGATCACGTCGCGATAGGCGACCAGCCGGAACGGGCCGAACTCGGTTTCCACCTGTTCCTCGTGCACGCGCTGCACGGTTTTTTCGGTTTCCAGCCGGTAGCGGATGAGGTCGGCGATCGAGCCGATCTTCAGGCCGTGCTTGGCCGCGAAGATCTCCAGCTCGGGCCGGCGCGCCATCGAGCCGTCCTCGTGCAGCACCTCGATCAGCACGGCGGCCGGCTCCAGCCCCGCCAGCGCGGCCAGGTCGCAGCCGGCCTCGGTATGGCCGGCGCGGGTCAGCACGCCGCCAGGCTGCGCGGTCAGCGGAAAGATGTGTCCCGGTTGCGACAGGTCCTGCGGCTTCGCATCGCCCTTCACCGCCACCTGGATGGTGCGCGCGCGGTCGTGCGCCGAGATGCCGGTGGTGACGCCTTCGGCGGCCTCGATCGAGACGGTGAAGTTGGTGTGGTAGGCCGAGGTGTTGTCGCTGACCATCGGCTTCAGGCCGAGCTGGCGCGTGCGCTGCTCGGTCAGCGTGACGCAGACCAGGCCACGCGCCTCGCGCACCATGAAGTTGATGTCCTCCGGCCGCACCATCTGCGCGGCCATGACCAGGTCGCCCTCGTTCTCGCGATCCTCGTCATCGAGGATCACCACCATGCGGCCGGCGCGGATGTCTTCGAGGATTTCGGGAATGGTGTTGAAGCTCATAGGGGGAGACCGAGGAAATAGTTGAGAGAAGTGAGAAAAGAGAGATCAGGGGCGAGGAGCAAGAAAAAATTCGAAGCAGGCTGCTGCCCCACTCGTTTCTCACTCCTGTGCACTCGTTCCTCGATCAGGCGAAGCCGTGTTGCTTGAGGAACGCCTCGTCCAGCCGCGGCGTCTCGCCACTGGCCAGCAGCCGCTCGACATAGCGGGCGATCACGTCCACTTCGATGTTCACCGCGTCGCCCACGCGGCGGGCATGGAACGCGGTGTGCTCGACCGTATGCGGGATCAGGTTGATGCCGAAGCGATGCCCGGCCACCTCGTTGACGGTGAGGCTGGTGCCGTCGATGCAGACCGAGCCTTTCGCCGCGATGTAGCGCGAGATCGCCGCCGGCACCTCGAACGTCCAGCGCTGCGAGCGGCCATCGGGCACGATCGAGACCACCTTGCCCAGGCCGTCGACATGACCGGACACCAGGTGGCCGCCGAGCCGGTCGGCCAGCCGCAGCGCCTTTTCCAGGTTCACCGGATCACCGGCCTTCAGCTGGCCCAGCGAGGTCAGCGACAGCGTCTCGTTGGAGACATCCGCACTGAAGCCGCGCGGCTCCAGCGTAATTGCGGTGAGGCAGACCCCGGACACGGCGATCGAATCGCCCAGCTGCACGTCCGCGAGATCGAGATCGGCCGTATCGACGGCCAGCCGCACATCGCCACCGCGCGGTTCGAGACGCACGACGCGGCCAACGGACTGGATGATACCGGTGAACATCAGCACGGCTCCGGCAGGAGGGTGACATTCCCAATCAATGCAATGGATTTCATGAAACGTTTCCCGCGTCGAGAAATGCGAAAAACGCCTCAAGGCATGAGGCCGAACGAGCGCCATCTAGCGCCCATCCCGCCGTCTTCTCTTTATCCGGACTGTGAGGAAGCAGTCACCCGCTTCCAACCGTCGGCTCCGGCATCTGACCGGATCTGCTGACCTTCCGGTTTGGCCGGAAGCGCTCGCGGGCTCGCCTCGAGAGGCCTACCGCCGGTGGGGAATTTCGCCCCGCCCTGAAGACGTCGTGTATTGCCGGATCACCGGCCGCGGAAGTTTAGCACCATCGCCGGGCGAGTCCGGCACCGTGCCGGGGAAACAGCGTTCCGTCAGGCGCACGATCGTCGCCGCGATACTCACGTCGCCGCGAGCCCCTCGACCAGATAGTCGATCAGTGCGCGCAGCGCCGGCGTGCGATCCGCGCCGGGCAGCCACAGCAGCTGGATCGGGAACGACGGCAGTTGCCAGTCCGGGAACAGGTCGACCAGCCGCCCTTCGGCGACCAGGCTGTCGGCCATGTAGTCACCTTGCAGGCCGACCCCCACGCCGGCGAGCACCGCGTCGCGGATCGCCTGCGAATCGCTGCAGAGCAGTACCGGATCGATGCGCACCGCGCGCCGCTGTCGCTGCCGGCCGAACGACCACAGCGTGCCACGGCGATAGCCGCTGAAGGCGATGCAACGGTGCTGCCTCAAGTCGGCCGGGTCGCGCAGCGGCGGCGCCGAAGCCAGGTACTCGGGCGAAGCACAAGGAAACACGCGCACCGTGCCCGCCCGGCGCGCCACCAGTTGCACGTCGGCCAGCCGTCCCAGGCGCACGGCCAGGTCGACCTTGCCGGTCACCATGTCGACATAGGTGTCGTCGTATACCGCCTCGATGCGCACGCCGGGGTGCGCGCGCATGAAGCCGGCCAGCAGCGGCGCCAGGCGATAACGGCCGAAGCTGGCCGGCAGGTGCACACAAAGGTGGCCGGACAGCTCGCCATCCGCCGGCCGCAGGCCGGCCGCCAGTTCAGACATCACCGTCTCCATGCGCTGCCATTGAGACAGCAATCGCTCGCCGCGCGCGGTCAGCGCCATGCGCCGGGTGGTGCGCAGGAACAGCCTCGCGCCCACAGCCTCCTCCAGCGCCGCGATGCGCCGGCTCAGCACCGACGGCGTGCAACCGACATCCAGCGCCGCCCGCGAGAAATTGAGCCTTCGCGCGGCCGCGGCGAACGCGCGCAGTTCGCGCAGGCGGGTAGGCGTGAGTTCGAAAGATTCGTTCATTCAGGGAACAGAAGATTGTCCATTCATGTGGATTATCACCGAGTCGCCGCGGCGCGACCATGCCCACCGTTTCCACCAGGGAGTCTCGCCATGCGCACCATCCAGCTTTCCGCCTTCGGCCTGGATCATCTCGAACAAGTTGACCTGCCCGCCCCGCATCCCGGCCCGCACGAGGTCCTGGTACGAATGGAAGCGGCCTCGCTCAACTTCCGCGACCACATGCTGGTCGACGGCCAGCTCTACCGGGGCGTGCCGCTGCCGATCGTGCCGGTGTCCGATGGCGCCGGCACGGTGCAGGAAGTCGGCGAGGCGGTGACCCGCTTCAAGCCCGGCGATCGCGTAACCACGTTCTACAAGTCGCGCTGGATCGCCGGCTCGATGCGACCGGAGTGGGAAGGCGCGGAGATCGGCGGCCCCTTCGATGGCGTGATGCGCGAGCTGGCCTGTTTCGACCAGTACTCGCTGGCCCGCGCGCCCGTGCATCTTTCCAGCCTGCAGGCTGCCACCCTGCCGATCGCCGCGCTCACCGCATGGCAGGTGCTGGAGCAGGCCCGCGTCACCACCGGCCAGACCGTGCTGCTGCTCGGTACCGGCGGCGTATCCCTGTTCGCGCTGCAATTCGCAAAATTGCGCGGCGCGCGGGTGATCGTGCTGTCCTCCAGTGACGACAAGCTGGAACGGGCGAAGGCACTGGGCGCCGATGTCGGCATCAACTACGCGAAGCACCCGCAGTGGGCTGCACCGGTGCGCGAAGCGAGCGGTGGCGTCGGCGTGGATGTGGTGGTCGAGACGATCGGCGGCGCGACGCTGGCGCAATCGCTGGAGGCGGTGCGAATGCATGGTTTCATCGGGGTACTCGGCTGGATCGGCGGCAACGAAGCCAGTTTCCCGCTGACCCCGGTGGTGCTGAAGCGCTTGCGCCTGCAGGGCATTTCGGTGGCACCACTGGAAACGCACGAGCAGATGGTGACCGCCATCGAAGCCTCTGGCCTGGAGCCGGTGATCGACCACGTCTACGGCTTCGGCCAGTTGCGCGAGGCGTTCGAGCATCTCGTCGCCGGTCGCCACTTCGGCAAGCTCGCCATCGACTTCAACCGCTGAGGATCGCTCCATGCGCTTTCTCCCTTCCATGCACCGCGTCACGCGCGGTCTTCTGTCCCTGTTGCTGGTGGCGTTTGCCACGTTCGCCCACGGTGCCGGCGCGCCGCCCGAGATCCGCCTATACGTGCTCGACTGCGGTCGCCTCGACATGCGCGACATGGGCATGTTCGACGACAGCGGCGCACTGGACGGCAAGCCGGGCACGATGTCAGTGCCATGCTTCCTGATTCGCCATCCAAAGGGCTATCTTCTATGGGATACCGGCCTGGGCGATGCACTTGCCGATCATCCCGGTGGCGTCGACTTCAGCCCGGAAATTCACGGCAGTGTCCGGATCACGCTGGTCGACCAGCTCAAGGCACTGGGCCTGAAGCCTTCCGATATCGACTACCTGGCATTCTCGCACTGGCATGTCGACCACACCGGCAACGCCAACCTGTTCGGCGACGCCACCTGGATCCTGCAGCGCCGGGAACTGGCCGCCGCGATCGGCCCTGCGCCACCGCCGTTCGAACCGCTGGCCGCGGTCGCCGCATACAGGCACGCAAAAATCCGCCTCGTCGATGGCGACACGGACGTCTTTGGCGATGGCAGCGTGAAACTGCTGTTGCTGCCCGGCCACACGCCCGGCCATCAGGCGCTGCAACTGCGCCTTCCCCACGCCGGCGTGATACTGCTCAGCGGCGATCTTTACCACAGCCGTGAAGCCCGCCGGTTGCAGCGCGTGCCCAGGGTCAACGTCGACCGGGCCGCCACGCTGGCGTCGATGCAGCGGTTCGAGGCGATCGCCGCGCGAACCCATGCGCGGGTGGTGATCCAGCACGACCCACGAGACATTGCCTTGCTGCCGCTGTTCCCCGCGTACCTGCATTGAGGAGCGAGACGGTCAGCCCGGCCGCAGGCGCAGGCGGATGTCCGGGCCCAGCACGCGCTGGTCGATCATCTGCAGCTGCCAGCGGGCGGCCATGTCGGTCAGGTCGGGCAGGTGCAGCAGCGGACGGGCGCTGTCGCCCAGCAGCAGCGGCGCGACATACAGCAGCAGTTCGTCGACCAGGCCGCCGGCGAACAGCGCGCCGCACAGGGTCGGACCGGCTTCCACATGCAGTTCGTTGCAGCCGCGGCCGGCCAGCAGGGCCAGCACGGCGCGCAAGTCCAGCCCCCCTTGTGCCGTGGCGATCGCGATCCGCTCGACCCGGTCGAAGCGGTGGTCCGCGCACGAGGCACCCAGCTCGTGCAGCAGCAGGGTCGGCACCGAGCCGTCCAGCACATGGCTGCCCGCCGGTGTCTGCAACTGACGATCCAGCAGCACCCGCCATGGCGGGGTGAACTCTTCTTCGTCTGGCAGGCGCACGGTGAGCCGCGGATCGTCGGCCCGAACGGTGCCGCTGCCACTGAGGATCGCCGAGCTGCGTGCGCGCCAGCGCTGCACGTCGGCGCGCGCCGCTTCACCGGTGATCCACTTCGATTCGCCGTTGGCCAGGGCGGTACGGCCGTCCAGGCTCATCGCCAGCTTCACCCTGACATACGGGCGATGGCGTTCGATGCGGCTGAAGAAGCCGATGTTGAGTTCACGCGCGGCCTCGCCCATCAGGCCGGTGTCCACCTGGATGCCGGCGGCCCGCAGCTTGTCGATGCCGCGGCCATTGACCTGGGGGAACGGATCGTCAGTGGCGATCACCACCCGTGCCACGCCGGCGGCGACCAGTGCATCGGCACATGGCGGCGTGCGGCCGTGGTGGGCGCAGGGTTCCAGCGTCACGTAGGCGGTGGCCCCGCGCGCCCGTTCGCCGGCCTCGCGCAGGGCGAACACTTCCGCATGCGGCTCGCCGGCACGCTGGTGAAAACCGCTACCGACGACTTCCTCGCCATGCGCGACCACGCAACCCACGCGCGGGTTCGGCTGGGTGGTGTAGAGCCCGCGCCCGGCCAGTTGCAGGGCCTGTGTCATGCGGGCGTGGTCGATCGCGCTGAACGTGGTCACGAATCGGGCGCCCGCGCGGTGTCAGGGAACGGCGCCCAGCAGTCCAGTACGCCATCCAGTTCCTCGGCCGGCAGGCGTTCGATCACCGCCAGTCGAGCGCGCTCGGTCATCCCGGGCTCGGCATCGTGACCATCCATCTGTGCGAAAAAGCGGTCGCGCGCTCCACGCGACGGCCATCGCGCAATGGCGACCCAGCGGTCCTGCGCGTCCTTGAACAGGCTCGATCCGCCCGAACCAGCCGCGAGTCCGAGCCGGGTGATGCGATGCCAGTTGGCGACGAAGTCCTGCTCCCGTTCGGGGTGGAGACGCCAGCGGTAGATGGCTACGAACATGCTTGTTCCTCCGACGCCGGGAGCGGTCGTTCAGCTCTTCTTGCCGCGCTTGCCGTCGCTTTCGCCGAGCAGCGAGAGCTGCAGGCTTTCCAGCCCCGGCAGGTCACGCTCCAGCTTCTCGATCTCCTCGCGGAATGCCTGCACGTCCTCGAACTTGCGGTAGACCGAGGCGAAGCGCACGTAGGCCACCTGATCGAGGTTCTTCAGCTCCCGCATCACCAGTTCGCCGAGCTGGCGCGACGGCACTTCGCGCTCGCCGCTGCGACGCAGGTCGTTGATGATGGCGCGGACGGAAGCGTCCACATCGCTGCTGGCCACCGGGCGCTTCTGCAGCGCGCGCTCGAAACTCACACGCAGCTTGCGTTCGTCGAACACCTCGCGCCGCTCGCCACTCTTCACGATCGTCGGCAACTTCAGCTCGGCGGTCTCGAACGTGTTGAAGCGCTCACCGCATTGCTCGCATTCACGCCGACGGCGCACGCTGGAGCCGTCCTCCGTAAGGCGCGAGTCGATCACGCGGGTGTCTTCGTGCTGGCAGAAGGGGCAATGCATGGGCTAGGAGTGAGTGGAGAGAAGCGAGAAAAGAATGGTCTGGCTCTGGCCCTTTCTCATTTCCTTCTCCTCTTCACTCGTTCCCTGGCTCAGCCGTAAACCGGGAACTTGCGGCACTGCGCCGTCACCGCGTCGCGAACGCGGGCGATCACCGCCTCGTCGTTCGGCGCGTCGAGCACGTCGCAGATCCAGTTCGTCAGCTCGATGCAATCCGCTTCCAGATAGCCGCGGGTGGTAACCGCCGGGGTACCGACGCGCAGGCCCGAGGTGACGAACGGCTTGCGCGGATCGTTCGGCACGGCATTCTTGTTGACCGTGATGTGCGCCTTGCCCAGCGCCTCTTCCGCGTCCTTGCCGGTGACGTCCTTGCCGATCATGTCGACCAGCATCAGGTGGTTTTCGGTGCCGCCGGAAACGATCTTGTAGCCGCGCTCGATGAAGGTCTTCGCCATCGCCTGGGCGTTCTTCACCACCTGCGCCTGGTAGGTCTTGAACGCTGGCTCCAGCGCTTCCTTGAACGCCACCGCCTTGGCCGCGATCACGTGCATCAGCGGGCCACCCTGGATGCCGGGGAACACGATCGACTGCAGCTTCTTCTCGATCTCCTCGCCCGCATCCTTCGCCACGATGATGCCGCCGCGCGGGCCGCGCAGGGTCTTGTGGGTGGTCGAGGTGACCACGTGCGCGTGCGGCAGCGGGCTGGGATACACGCCGGCGGCGATCAGGCCGGCGACGTGCGCCATGTCGACGAAGAAGATCGCGCCGACCGAGTCGGCGATCTGGCGCATGCGCGCCCAGTCGACCACCTGCGAGTAGGCGCTGAAGCCGCCGACCAGCATCTTCGGCTGGTGCTCGGTGGCGAGGCGCTGCACTTCGTCGTAGTCGATCAGGCCGTTCTCGTCGACGCCGTACTGCACCGCGTTGAACAGCTTGCCGCTGATGTTGACCTTGGCGCCGTGGGTGAGATGCCCGCCATGGGCCAGGCTCATGCCCAGGATGGTGTCGCCCGGCTGCAGCAACGCCAGGTACACCGCCTGGTTCGCCTGCGAGCCGGAGTGCGGCTGCACGTTGGCGTAGGTGGCGCCGAACAGCTGCTTCAGGCGCTCGATCGCCAGCCGCTCGGCGATATCCACGTACTCGCAACCACCGTAATAGCGCTTGCCCGGATAACCCTCGGCGTACTTGTTGGTGAGCTTGGAGCCCTGCGCTTCCATCACCCGCGGGCTGGCGTAGTTCTCCGAGGCGATCAGTTCGACGTGATCTTCCTGGCGCTGGCCTTCATCGGCAATGGCCTTGGCCAGTTCGTCGTCGTAACCGGCAATCGTGCAGTCCTTGGGGAACATTCTGGCCTCGTGGGGTGGCAAGCGGGAACAAGCGGGAAATTGTAGCGCCGCCGGGTGTTTGCAGCCAGCAATGGCCGGCGTCGGGCGGGCCCGGCCGACATCGCCGGCAAGCGCGCGGTGCTTCGGGATCGCCTCGCAAACCGCTACAATGTGGGGTTTGACGATTTCCCAATTCCAGTGCCGGCCTCATCGAGGCAGCTTGGTGCACGCCTCCGGAGGCTCCATGAGCTCGCAATACATCTACACCATGAACGGGGTCAGCAAGATCGTCCCGCCCAAGCGCCAGATCATCAAGGACATCTCGCTCTCGTTCTTCCCCGGCGCCAAGATCGGCCTGCTCGGCGTGAACGGCGCGGGCAAGTCCACCGTGCTGAAGATCATGGCCGGCGTGGACACCGACTTCCAGGGCGAGGCCCGCGCCCAGCCGGGCACCAAGATCGGCTACCTGGCGCAGGAGCCGCAGCTCGACCCCGAAAAGACCGTGCGCGAGTCGGTCGAGGAAGGCGTTGCCGAGATCCTCGATGCGCAGAAGCGGCTGGAAGAGGTCTACGCCGCCTACGCCGAGGAAGGTGCCGACTTCGACAAGCTGGCCAAGGAGCAGGAGGCGCTGGAAGGCGTGCTGGCCGCCAACGATGCCCACGCGCTGGAGCGCCAGCTGGAAGTCGCCGCCGATGCGCTGCGGCTGCCGCCGTGGGACGCGAAGATCGGGCCGTTGTCCGGCGGCGAGAAGCGCCGCGTGGCGCTGTGCCGCCTGCTGCTGTCCAAGCCGGACATGCTGCTGCTGGACGAGCCGACCAACCATCTGGACGCCGAGTCGGTGGACTGGCTGGAGCAGTTCCTGCACGACTATCCCGGCACCGTGGTGGCGGTCACCCATGACCGCTACTTCCTCGACAACGCGGCCGAATGGATCCTGGAACTCGATCGCGGCCGCGGCATTCCGTGGAAGGGCAACTACACCGAGTGGCTGGAGCAGAAAGGCGAGCGCATGGCGCGCGAAGAGGCATCCGAAAAGGGTCGCCAGAAAGCGCTGGCACGCGAGCTGGAGTGGGTGCGTTCCGCTGCCAAGGGCCGTCAGTCCAAGGGCAAGGCACGTATCAACCGCTTCGAGGAACTGAACTCGGTCGAGTACCAGAAGAGCAACGAGACCAACGAGCTGTACATCCCGCCGGGCGAGCGTCTGGGCCAGGAAGTGATCGAGTTCAAGAACGTCAGCAAGTCGTTCGGCGACCGTCTGCTGATCGACGACGTGTCGTTCAAGGTGCCGCCGGGCGCGATCATCGGCGTGATCGGCCCGAACGGCGCCGGCAAGTCGACCCTGATGAAGCTGATCACCGGCGTGGAAAAACCCGATCAGGGCGAGGTGAAACTCGGCCACACCGTGCAACTGGCCTATGTCGACCAGTCTCGCGACAACCTCGATCCGAAGAAGAACGTGTGGCAGGAAGTTTCCGGCGGTGCCGACATCATCACCATCGGCCGCTACGAGTTGCAGTCGCGTGCCTACATCGGCCGCTTCAATTTCAAGGGTACCGACCAGCAGAAGCTGGTCGGCAGCCTGTCCGGTGGTGAGCGCGGTCGGCTGCACCTGGCCAAGACCCTGATGCAGGGCGGCAACGTGCTGCTGCTCGATGAGCCCTCGAACGATCTGGACGTGGGCACGTTGCGCGCGCTGGAGGACGCGATGCTGGAATTCCCCGGCTGCGTGATGGTGATCTCGCATGACCGCTGGTTCCTCGACCGCGTCGCCACCCACATCATCGCGTTCGAAGGCGACTCGCACGTCGAGTTCTTCCCCGGCAACTACAACGAGTACGAGGCCGACAAGAAGCGTCGTCTCGGCGAAGAAGGTGCCAAGCCGCATCGGGTGAAGTACAAGAAGCTGGCCTGAACGCAGGAGCGAGTGGAGAGAAGTGAGAAAAGAGAGGAAGGCTTCGACGAACCGGCTTTCCCTCACGCCTCACTGCTCTTCACTCACTTCCCAACCGGAGACACCGATGCACTTCATGCAGTCCCTGCAACAGGCCTGGCAACGTCACGACTCGCTGGTCTGCGTCGGGCTCGATCCGGAACCGGCGAAATTCCCGCGCATCTGGCCGATGACGCCGATGCGGTGTTCACTTTCTGCGCCGCCATCGTCGACGCCACCGCCGACCTGGTGTGCGCGTTCAAGCCGCAGATCGCCCACTTCGCCGCCCTGCGTGCCGAAGACGCGCTGGAACGGCTGATCGCGCACATCCACGAAAAGCATCCCGGCGTGCCGGTGATCCTCGATGCCAAGCGCGGCGACATCGGCTCCACCGCCCAGCACTACGCCAGCGAGGCGTTCGATCGCTACCGTGCCGATGCAGTGACGCTGAACCCCTACCTCGGCCGTGATTCGATCCAGCCTTTTCTGGACCGCGCCGACAAGGGCGTGATCCTGCTCTGCCGCACCTCCAACCCCGGCGGTGCCGACTTCCAGGCTCTCGACTGCGGCGGCATGCCGCTGTACCTGCGCGTGGCCGAAACCATCGCCCGCGACTGGAACACGCACGGCAATTGCGCCCTGGTCACCGGCGCCACCTGGCCGGAGGAATTGGGCAAGGTGCGCAGCATCGTCGGCGACATGCCGCTGCTGGTACCCGGCATCGGCGCCCAGGGCGGCGACGTGGAAGCGGTGGTTCGACATGGCCGCACGACGGATGGCACGGGGCTGATGATCAGCTCCTCGCGGGCGATCCTGTATGCCGGCAACGGCGAGCGACTTCGCCGCCGCCGCGCGCAGCGCAGCCAGCACCTTGCGTGACACGGTCAATCGGTATCGGCACAGCTGATCCGCCCGGCATCAGCCGGGCGGCGTTGCAGATCAGCCCGCCGCCATCTTCGCTGCCTGCAGCGTCTTGGCCTTCAGATCGAGTGCGTCGGCCGCGTCCAGCAGGGCGCGGGCGAAGCTGCGCACTTCGGCGGGACGCAGGGCATACCAATTTCCGGTCTTGCTGGTTTCGGGCACAGTCCGCCCCGTGCGCGACACGCAATGCGGCCTGAAAATCACCATCCCGGTAAGCGACTCCGAGCTGATGTCAGCGGACACAATCTGCATGTGCGTTTCGTCTTCTTTCTTCACCGAACATCTCCCGGGCGGATATCCGCCCTGGTGCAGCTTACGCCAACCGGAGTTCAACGGTTGTTGGGCACGCTCCCTGAACGCGACGGAATGGAGCGGGACGTCGCCCGGCATTCGCCGTCGACGAGGAGAGTCCGACCGGCCCTCGCCGTGGCTGCCGCCGCGATCGAATCAGCTGAGTACGTCGACCCCGCGCCAGAACGCCACATGGCCCCTGATCTGCGCCGCGGCGTCTTTCGGCTCCGGGTAATACCACGCCGCATTCGCGTTCGCCTCGCCATTGACCACCACGTCGTAGTAGCTGGCCTCGCCTTTCCACGGGCAGAGGCTGTGGTGATCGCTGTCGCGAAAATACTCGCGATGGATCGATTCGGCGGGGAAGTAGTGATTGCCCTCGACCACGACGGTGTCGTCGCTCTCCGCAATGCACCGTGTCTTTCCAGATCGCACGCATCAGTCGTCTCCCATCTCCTGTCCCGGAAACAGCACGTCGGTGTAGCCGAACTTGCTGAAATCAGTGATTCGCGAGGGATACAGGCGGCCTATCAGGTGATCGCACTCGTGCTGCACCACGCGGGCATGAAACCCCTCGGCCGTCCGCTCGATGCGCTTCCCCGCGGGGTCGATGCCTTCATAACGGATCATCGACCAGCGGTTCACCGCGCCACGCAGGCCGGGCACCGAAAGGCAACCTTCCCAGCCCTCCTCCATGTCCTGCGACAACGGGGTGATCACCGGATTGAGCAAGATCGTGCGCGGCACCTCGGGAGCGTCCGGATAACGTTCCGAATGCTCGAAGCCGAAGATCACCAGCTGCAGGTCGACGCCGATCTGCGGCGCGGCGAGGCCGACGCCTTCGGCCGCCTGCATGGTGTCGAACATGTCGGCGATCAGCCCATCGAGCTCGGCGCTGCCCAACATCGCGGCGGGCACCAGTGGCGCGATGCGCAACAGGCGCGGGTCGCCCATCTTCAGAATGTCACGAATCATGCGGGCCTCGCCTCGGGAGATGTTCACTCCCTTCCGTATGGCCTTTATCGCGGGACACAAGCCCCGCCGTCGATTCAGTGGCCGCCGAATACCCGTTTCAGCAGCTCGGTGCTGCGTGCGCCGGGATTGTGGCGAATCGACTGCTCCTGCTCACCGATCGTGGTGAACAGGCCGTCCAGCGTCTTCGCCGTGACGTAATCGTCCAGATCCAGCGCGCTGCCGCCCTTGTTCGACTTGCCACCACCCAGCGCGCCCAAAGAACCAAGCACCCCGCCCAGCGAACCGCCGCTGTTGCCCGAAGTGAACGACTTGTACTTCTGGGTGACCCCGACGCTGTCGGTGGCCCTCGCCACGATCGGATGAATGCGTGCAGTCAGGGCGTCGCCGGCCACGCGACGGAAGTAGTCGGTAGCCGCGTGATCGCCGCCGGTGAGGATGCCGCGCGCATCGCTCAACGTCATCTTGCGGATCGCATCGCCGAAGATCTGCGCCACTTGCGGCACGGCCTTTTCGGCAGCGCGGTTCATGCTCAGCTCGAATGCATCCACCTTCGCCCCCTGCCCCAGCTGGCGCGCCAGCTTGCCGGCCTGTTCAAGCTTGCCCGGCAGCGGGATGCGCACCTTGCTGTTGTTCCAGAAGCCACCGTTGCGGCCGAGGCTGTTGATCGCGTTGGTGGTGCCCTTGGCCAGCGCCTCTTTCAGACCGGCCGCGATATCGCTGCTCGGCAGGTTGCTGCCAAGCGCCGCTGAACTGGATGTGTGCGTCGACTGCTTGACCTTGTCGAGCAGGTCCTTGAACTGGCTGGAACCGGCGGCCGCCGCCGGCAGCACCGCCGCGGCGAGGATCAGGCCAAGCAGACCGTGGCGAACCGGTATGCGCATGAAGAATTCCCTGGATTCGACTGGACTGCCAGTGTACCTCCGCGGGAAACCCGTGGCATGACCGAGGCGTCAGGCCATACGACCAATGGCTAATGCCGGCCGGCCGGTTGGGGGATTGACCCTCACGCCGGACGGGGAGAGTCTTGGAGGCATCGCCGAGGAGAAGCCCGCCATGCAAGCAGCCATTCCCCAGCCGAGCCCGGCCAGCAAGATCCTGTGGGTCGCGATCGCCATCGTCGGCGCGTTCTGCCTGGGTGTGGTCGCCCTGCGCCGCGGCGAACCGATCAATGCGATCTGGCTGGTCGCCGCCGCGATCTCGGTGTTCGTGATCGGCTACCGCTTCTACGGCAAGTTCATCGAGTACTCGGTGCTGCAACTGGATCCCACCCGGGCGACGCCCGCGGTATTGCGCAACGATGGCCTCGACTACGTGCCGACCGACAAGTGGGTGGTCTTCGGTCACCACTTCGCCGCGATCGCCGGCGCCGGACCGCTGGTCGGCCCGGTACTGGCCGCCCAGATGGGCTATCTGCCGGGCACGCTGTGGATCCTGTTCGGCGTGGTGTTCGCGGGCGCGGTGCAGGATTTCATGATTCTTGGACTGTCGCTGCGCCGGGACGGCCGCTCACTCGGCCACATGCTGCGCGAGGAACTCGGGCCGCTGCCCGGCATCGTGGCGATGATCGGCGTATTGGTGCTGATGATGATCGTGCTGGCGGTGCTGGCGCTGGTAGTGGTCAAGGCGCTCACGCACAGCCCCTGGGGCACCTTCACCGTCGCCTGCACGATCCCGATCGCGTTGCTGATGGGCACCTACCTGCGCTGGTTCCGGCCGGGCCGGATCCTCGAGGTGTCGCTGATCGGTCTGGTGCTGCTGCTGGCCTCGATCTGGTTCGGCAAGTACGTGGCCGATTCGGCCACGCTGGGACCGATGTTCGACTTCGATGCCAAGGCGCTGGCCTGGCTGCTGATCGCCTACGGCTCCTGCGCCTCGATCCTGCCGGTATGGCTGTTGCTGGCACCGCGCGACTACCTTTCCACCTTCCTCAAGATCGGCACCATCGCACTGCTGGCGCTGGCGATCTTCCTGGCCGCGCCGACCCTGCAGATGCCGGCGGTGACCAAGTTCATCGACGGCACCGGCCCGGTGTTCGCCGGCAACCTGTTCCCGTTCCTGTTCATCACCATCGCCTGCGGCGCGGTATCGGGCTGGCACTCGATCATCGCTTCCGGTACCACGCCCAAGCTGCTGGCCAATGAAGGCCAGGCACGCCTGGTCGGCTACGGCGGCATGCTGATGGAGGCGTTCGTGGCGATCATGGCGCTGGTCGCGGCCACCTCACTGCATCCGGGCGTGTACTTCGCGATGAACTCGCCCAGCGCACTGATCGGCACCACCGTGCAGCAGGCCGCCACCACGATCAGCCAGTGGGGTTTCGTGCTGACACCGGACGAGCTCATCCAGACAGCGAAGAACATCGGCGAAAACAGCATCCTCAGCCGCGCCGGTGGCGCACCGACGCTGGCCGTCGGCATGGCCCAGCTGCTGCACAACATCATCCCCGGCGGCGGCATGATGGCGTTCTGGTATCACTACGCGATCCTGTTCGAGGCGCTGTTCATCCTCACCACGGTCGATGCCGGCACCCGCGTCGGCCGCTTCATGATCCAGGAGATCGCCGGGCTGGTTTACAAGCCGCTGCAGGAGACTGCCTCGTGGACCGGCAACCTGCTTGCCACGGCGATCTGCGTGGCACTGTGGGGCTATTTCCTGTACCAGGGCGCGGTCGATCCGCTGGGCGGCATCAACACCCTGTGGCCGCTGTTCGGCATCGCCAACCAGATGCTCGCGGCGATCGCACTGATGCTGGCCACCGTGGTGGTGGTGAAACTCAAACGCGAGCGCTTCGTGCTGGTGCCGGGCATCCCGGCGATCTGGCTGATCATCTGCACGCTGACTGCCGGCTGGGAGAAACTCAGCGGCTCGATCAGCTTCACCGCCGCCGCCAACAAATACGCCGCCGCGATGCAGCAGGGCCAGTTGCTGGCGCCGGCGAAGACCGTCGCCGAGATGCAGCGCATCGTCACCAACAACTACGTCGACATGGCGCTCACCGGCCTGTTCATGGCGCTGATCGTGACCATGGTCATCTTCTCGCTGCGTGCGCTGATCCGTGCATGGCAAACCAACCGGCCGACAGCGCATGAAGAACCGTATGTGGCACTGAGCAGTGTCGCCAGCTGACGCAGGATGTTGATCATGAACATGCCGACCCAGAGCCTGCACACACTCCGCACCGTCTGGGCGCGGGCGGTACAGACCGCCCGCCTGTGCTGCGGCTTGCCCGACTACGACGCCTACGTGAAACACCTGCGCGAACACCATCCCGAACGCAAGGTGCCCAGCTACGAGGAGTTCTTCCGCGAACGGCAGGAAGCACGCTACAAGGGTGGCGGCGGACGTTGTTGCTGAAGGGCGACTACGGGTTCCCTTCAACTCGAAGCGCTTGCTGCAATATCTGAACCTGACCCGGTTCTTGCCGACCCCGCAGCCCGGTGCATGAGACGAACAGCCTCATGCACCGGGCTTTTTTGTGCCCGCGCCACCACCTGAACCCGGCACGCGGCCCAGCGAACCGCAGCCGCCGAGCTCGCCGCCCGACCCGCCACTCCACGAACCCGGCCCGCCACACGTTTCGCTCCGCTGCCCGAGCTTTTTCCCCAGCATCCCGACCAAATTGCTCGGCACCCCAGTCGCCGCGCCCGGCCACCCGAGCTTCTTGCTCGACCCGCCGAGCAGGTGAGCTCCACGCGCCGAGCTTTTTTCTCGGCCCGCCGAGTAATTTTCCCGACCGTTGCAGTTATTTTCTCCGCGTGCCGAGTGCTCCCGCTCGGCGCGCCGGGAAAATTTCTCGGCCATCGCGGTTATTTTCCCCGCGCCCCGAGTGCCCCCGCCCGCCAGCCGGGAAAATTTCCCGACACGCCAGGTCATTTGGCCGGGCGCTGCACCTCAGAGCAGGGATCAGCGCATGGCGCATCCCGATTCAGAGCAGCATCGACCCCAGATGGGCTTTTCCCCGAGGTCCCGTTGGCTGGCAGAGCACTTGCCTCAACCCAAGCGGACACGGTGAGCTACGGGTTCCAGCCCGATGGAGCATCGTTTTCGAACGTGGCTACCCACCAAGCGGGTGGTGACCATCAACCGTCGCGAGCCCACATCGTTGATAAGCGGGTGGCCGATAACGACTCTTGCGCGCTCGATGATGCGCGGGCAATCTCGGCGGGCAGAGGTCGACCCATTTCTGCCGGTCGCTAGACGGGAAGTTGCCGTCAAAGAGGCATGATTGCCAGCAGGCCGCCGAACTGAGACAGGGTCAAAGAAGCCCGATCTTCCAAATAAACCAACGCTACCGGCAGAGCGTCGTCTGCGCTCACGATTCATCAGCTAGCCAGCATGGCCAGGCGAACCATTGCACTGTCCACATACTGCTCCATGCTGACGATCTTGCCATCCTCCAGCCGATAGAGATGAGCAAAGGTGGCATGCATGGATTTTCCGGTTTCCCGATAGGTACCGGAATACACTCCGAAGGCGGCGACATGGTCGCCGTCTTCGACATAGGTGTGAACCTTGGCGGCATAGCCCACCCACTCCGTCGCCAATTTCTGGAACACGTTGGCGAAGATTTCCTCGGGTCCGGTATAGGTTCCGGCGTAGGGAAAGCCTGCCGCCTCGGTCCAAGTCGCTTCGGGTGCCAAGGCATCCTTCAGATGCCTTGCGTTGTCCGGTGACGTGCCTTCATAGGTCGCGCGAATGATGTCCAGGTTGGTCTTCATGGCCTCAACCCCACTTCATCTCGCCCATCGCCACCTTGGCACCGATCTGCAGGGCGATGGCCATGCCAGCGTTCGGATAACGCCTGGTCATCGCAGCAATGAGATCGGTGCTATCAGCCGCCTTGGCCAGTTCTTCCTCGAACGCGATCAGATAGTCGCGCGTGTAGGCGAATTGCCGAGACGTCCGTGGCGGCACCGATCGCCATGTGGCCAGGGACCACCACACCAGGCTTGCGCGCTGCCATGGCGTCCAGGTTTTTGACCCAGGTGGCACGAGCTTCCGCGCCCTGGGTATCGGCGGTCCAGACATGGACCCCGGCGAACACCAGTACACCTCCGAAGATCGCTTCCAGCGAGGGCACCCACAGGTAGCGACGATTGGCCAGGCCTGCGGCAGCGACGATCTCGATACGGTGACCTTCCAGGTTCAGCGCAGCACCGTCGAAGGATTCCGGCATTACGATGTCCGCGAGTGTCTGCGGACCATTTTCCTTGAGTTGCGGGCCCCAGGTGGCCAGCTTCTTCTCCACGTTGTTCTTGATGGCGGCGATGGTTGCGCTCGCGGCGATGACGCGGGCTTTCGGGAAAGCGGCCTTGATGGGCGCGAGGCTGAAGTAATAGTCCGGATCGCTCTGACTGATGTAGATCGTGCTCAGCTGCTTGCCCTCCGCTTTGATCGCATCAGCCAGCGCACGGCCGTCGGGCAGGGTGAACCCGCCATCGATCAGGACGGCTTCGCGCGCACCCGAGACCAGCACGGGAGCACGGAAGAAGCCATTTTCGCCGGCGGGGAAGTGCTTCCAGGTCAGTGAGGTCTGTGTGGTCATCGTGTTTTTCGCTCCCAGTAGGGCAGTCGCGACACCCGCAACGGCCAAGGTCTTCAGAACATCTCTTCGCGTGGTCATGATGCGGCTCCCGCTTTGACAAGGAATGACAGGGACAACCGAACTCTCTTGTCAGGCCGGTTCAGCTGGCGTGGATTTGCTTGATCAGCGCCTGGGGTGAGGCATACGCGGCACTGTTGTCGAGCAGCTTTCGCCCGGGTCCGGACTCGGCGATGAACGTGGGCACGCCGTGGGCACCGAGTTCCAGCATCAACGCCTGTGCACGATCAGCGCGTGTGCGCATGGCGTCGAGCAGCTCCGCCTCGGCGCGTTCGAGCAGCGCAGCGGCCGCTTGAAGGCCCAGCGTATTGAGGAGATCGACCAGCGTCGGCTGCGACGTCACGTCGTCGCCATCCACATATCGCGCATGCTGTATGGCCTTGAGCGCTTCGAACTCTCGGGACGGTGTTGTCAACGCCACAGCAGTCAGCGCGAGGGTGGCCGGGCCGCTGTCGAAGGCCTGCTGGCGGTCGCCCAAGACCTTCTGACGATAAGCGTCGCTGAAAGGTTGGGCGGTGAGCTGTTCGATGCGCTGGTCGTTCGACCAGGCGTAGGTCGCGAACTCATCGTTCATGGGTCTGGCACCCTCGCCAGAGAACAAGCCGGTCGGCAGAACCTCCATGCTGACACCCGGTGTTTCAACCAGTTCGGAAACGGCACGCGTCGCGCCGTAGCACCAGCCGCACAGCGGGTCGTACAAATAGTGGATGACCTTGTCCATGCGGTTCTCCCGAGATCGAGCCTGCATGCTAGTCCGCCCCAATTGACTCTTAAATACATACGCGATATATGCAGCGTATGTCAAAGACATACAATGGAAACGAGATCGGAACCGGAGGCTTTGGCAATCTCAGACGCCTGGCGTATTTCGTGGCGGTCGTCGAAACGGGCTCCTTCACAGCCGCCGCCGAGCGCCTGGGCATCACCAAGGCCGTGGTCAGCCAGCAGGTGGCGCGGCTGGAGCACGAATTCCGCACGTCGCTGCTGGTGCGCACCACGCGCAAAGTGCAGGCCACCGAAACAGGGCGCGCTTTCTATCAGCGCTGCACCCTGATCCTGCATGAGGCTGATGACGCCTTCAACGAGTTGGCGGAAGCCTCGACGGAACCCTCTGGCATGTTGCGCCTCACGGCGCCCTTCGACTACGGCGTGGGCGTCGTCGTGCCGACCATCGCGGCTTTTACCCAGCGCTTTCCAGCCTGCAAGGTTGATGCAATCCTCACCGACCAGACGCTGGACCTGATGTCGGGCAACATTGAACTGGCCATCCGTGTGGGTTGGCTGACCGAGACCGGATTGCAGGCACGAAAAATCGGCACTTTTCGCCAACTGCTGGTCGCCGCACCGAGCCTGGCACCGCAAGTCTCGCACCTTGCCCACCCCGAAGACGTCGCACGGCTACCCTTCATCGCCAATACGGCATTGCGCGAGCATCTGCGCTGGACTTTTTCGCGCAACCAGACAGAACAACAAGCGGTATCCATGCAGGCTTCCATCTTTCTTGATGCCACCCTCGCCGTGCGCGAAGCGGTATGTGCGGGTGCGGGCCTATCCGTGCTGCCGGATTACGTGATTGCTGACGATCTTGTCTCGGGCCGCCTGATCCAGGTTTTGCCACAATGGGCATTGCCCTCCGGCGGCATCCATGCAGTATTTCCCGCGGCACGCTTTCGCCCCGCGAAAGTTCGCGCGTTTGTGGACTTGTTGGTGGAGAGCGAGCAACAACGCCAAGCCGACGGGCCCGGGAGAATCTAGATAGGCGTCGATCCTTCCAACGCGCTCAGCTTCTCAACGACGACATCAATAAATGCCGACACCGCCCGGGGAAGGTGCCGACGGCTGGGGTATAGCACGTTCAAACCGTGACCCTTGTACCGGTATTGAGCACGCAAAGAGAAAGTGACTCGGCCGCCGACGGCGGACGAAAGCTCTTCGCAGGCGCGCCAGAATTCCCGGTGCTTCGCTGTTCGCATCAGCCAGAGATTCAAAGCACCGCCAACACCACCTATCCCGCGAGCACCCGCCCCTCACCCCAGCCCTCTCCCCGCAGGGGAGAGGGGGACGGCCGCCGAAGCCCGATCGCAGATCCTGTGCCCGCGATGCGCAGCCATGCCATCACACACAGGTCATCCCGCCCCCGATCGGCGACAATACCCCCTGCCCATGCAGTCGTCGCCCATGCCCCTCCCCGAATCCACCGATGCCAAACCGGCTGCCGCACCGGGCCAGCACCATGCCGGCCTGCGCGTCATCGCCACCTACGAAATCATCAAGACCGTGTGCCTGCTGATGGTGGCGATGGCCGCCTTCCATCTGGACACCCAACAGAACTTCGAGGCGCTGGTGCGCTGGCTGGAGCATCTTTCGCTGGCCGACAGCAACGGCCTGCGCTGGAAGCTGGTCGAACTGCTGCAGGACTTCGGCCCGAGCAAATTCGTGGCGATCGGTGCGGTCGCACTCGGCTACGCGGTGCTGTTCGGCATCGAAGGCGTCGGCTTGTGGCTGGGCAAGTACTGGGCCGAGTGGTTCACGGTGATCGCCACTGGCTCGCTGATTCCGCTGGAACTGTACGAAACGCTGTACCACTTCGGCTGGCTCAAGCTGGCCACCCTGGTCGGCAATGTGGCGATCATCGTCTACCTGGTGCGCATCGCGCTGCAGCCACGCAGCCCGCACTGAGCGGAGCCGCCGGCCTCAGTCGGACGGCAGCGGGGTGCCAGGCTGCCAGCCCTGCGCCTGCAAGGCATCGAGCAGCGCACTGACCTGCTGGCGCGCCGTCACCCCGTGGGTCGGCAGCACCAGCACGTCACCGGCCTGCGCCCATGCCAGCAGGCTGCGCGCGGCAGTCGTCTCGTCCAGGCACTCCACGATCGCATCGCCCGACATGCCGGTGCCCTGCAGGCACTCCCGCAGGATGCCGGCCACTTCGCCCGCCTCGCGACCGCGCAGGAAGCCCTCGATATCCTTCAACATCACCCGGGCTGGCTGGAAGCGCGCGGCAGTCGCGGCCAGTTCGCGGATCGCCGGCGCCTCACGGTTGCCGGCCTGACCCAGCAACAGGCCCAGGCGCCCGCCCGCGCCGTGCCCGGTGGCGACCTGCAGCAATCCACGCAAGCCCTCGGGGTTGTGTGCATAGTCGACGAAGACCTGCAGCGAACCGAGCTGCCAGTGCTGCAGCCGGCCGGGATTGTCGGCATGGGTGCGACCGAAGCGTGCCAGCGTCGCCGCGATGGTCTCCGCCGCGATGCCGAGCGCGGCGGCCGCCAACGATGCCGCGGCGAGGTTGGCGATGTTGTAGCCGGCGCTGCCGCCGAAACTGAGCGGCATCGCGGCCACCGCACCGAGGTCATGCCCGTGCCCGTGGATGAACAGGCGCAGACGACCGTCGCGAACCGCACAGGTGGCACCGCCGCCGGCACGCGCGGCCTGCAGGCGTGGATGTTCGTCGTCGAGCGCGAACCAGCCGATCGGGCAGGTCAGTGCGCCAGCCTGAGCGGCCAGCAGGGCATCGTCGGCATTGAGCACCAGCAGGCCGGAGTCGTCGAGCACCTTCGCCACGGTGAGCTTGACCGCCGCCAGACCGGCGAGATCGTGGATGCCGTACTCGCCGAAATGATCGTCGCTGACGTTGGTGACCACCGCCACCTGCGCCCGCTGCACCGCCAGCCCGCGCCGCAACAGGCCGCCGCGCGCGGTTTCCAGGATCGCCGCCTGCACGCCGGCCGCGCGCAGTACCGCGCGGGCGCCGGCCGGCCCGGAGAAGTCGCCGCCCTCGATGGCGCGACCGTCGATGAACACGCCATCGGTGCAGCTGTGTCCCGCATGCCAGCCATGCGCCTGCGCCATCGCGGCCAGCAGTCGCACGGTGGTGGTCTTGCCGTTGGAACCGGTCACCAACGCCACCGGGACTGTCGTGCAGGACCTGCCAGTCCAGCGTCTCCGGCGCGGGCAACTGCGCGAGCGGCCAGCAGGCGGCACCGTCGCCGGCGCCGATCGAAAGCAGATCGTCGTCGATCAGCACGGGCAGGCCGCGCTGTTCCGCCGCGCGCACCAGCGGCAGCAACGCCGGCCGGCGCTCCGCCGCGGCGAACGCGCGCAGCGTGTGCATCGCGGCCGCCTCGTCCCACAGCGCCGGATGGCCCGGCGCATGCCATCGCGAACGGCCATCGCCCCGTGCCGCGCCTCATGCGCGCGACACCACGCCCATTCGTTGACTTCGGTGGCGCTGAACAGCTGATCCAGCGGTGCGACCAAGGCCAGCGATGCACCGCTGGCGTGCCGCCGCACCACGCGCGCCTGCGGCGACCAGCCCAGCGCATTGCCCGCGCGCTGCACCGCCTCGTCCCAGGCCCGCAGCGTCGCCTCGTCCGGCATCGCACCTTGCGTTTCCAGCACCGCGCCGACGCCGTCGAAATACAGGTTGCAGCCGGTCAGCCGGCGCGAATCCTCGAACGGAATGAAGTCCGCCATCGTGCTCAATCGTCGCTCTCGCGCGAGAAGCGCACGCCGCGCTCGTCGCGCACCAGGTCACCCAGTTCGGCGAAGCTGGTCTCGTCGAACGTCGGCTCCGCCACCGGCGCATGCACGGTGACCGCGCTGCCCTCGGCCTGCGGCGCCGATGCACCGTCGGGGCGGAACTTGATGATCTGCTTCCACGAGCGCACCAGCGCGTCGGCGAAGACCAGCAGCAGGTCGCCGCGGCGGCCCATCTGCAGCGCGGCGTCGATCGCCTCCTGCTCGTCGGGAATGATCGAGATCGCCTCGTCCGGCACGCCGGCCGCGCGCAGCGCGCGCGCCAGGATGCGCGGCACCTCGTCGCCATCGCGCCCGCGCAGCGCGTCGTCGCGGCGGCAGATGTAGTGATCGAAGCGACCGGCCGACCGCCTCGGCGATCGCCGACCAGGTCCTCGTCGCGACGATCGCCGGGACCGGCCAGCACCACGATGCGCCGACCGGTCACGTCCAGGCGTCTGCGCCAGGTCGGCCATCACCGCCACCGCGTGCGCGTTGTGGCCGTAGTCGAACAGCACCTTGAACGGATGCTCGTTGAACACGTTCATGCGGCCCGGCGCCTGGAAGAACGTGGTGTCGAACGTGCGCAGGCCCTGGCGGATCGCATCCAGCTTGATGCCCAGCGAGAACGCCATCGCCGCGGCGAACATCGCGTTCTGCACGTTGTGCATCGCGCGGCCCTCCAGCGTGGCCGGGATCAGGTGCGTCCACAGCAGCGGGATGTGGCTGCCCTTGTCGTAGAGCGTGATCATCTGGCCGTTGACGCCCGCCTCCAGCGCGCAGGCGCGGCCGCCGGCGCGGATGTGCTCGCGCACCAGCGCATGCGTGCGGATTCATGGTGACGTAGCAGATCACCTTCGCCTCGGTGTAGCCGGACATCTTCAGCACGTTCGGATCGTCGGCGTTGAGCACCGCGCAGTCGGTGGCGACCTCGACCACGATGCGCTTGACCTCGGCCAGCTGCTCCAGCGTGTCGATGCCCTTCAGGCCCAGGTGATCGGACTGCACGTTGAGCACCGCGCCGACGTTGCACCTCGCGGCACGCCCATGCCGGCGCGCAGCAGGCCGCCGCGCGCGGTCTCCAGCACGGCGATGTCGACCTGCGGATCGGCCAGCACCATGCGCGCCGACACCGGCCCGGTCATGTCGCCCTCGACCGTGCGCTGGCCGTCGATGTAGACGCCGTCGGTGGTGGTCAGGCCCGGCGTGATAGCCGGCCATCTTGGTGATGTGCGCCAGCATGCGCGCGGTGGTGGTCTTGCCGTTGGTGCCGGTGATCGCGGCGATCGGCACGCGCGACGGCGCGCCCGGCGGGAACAGCATGTCGATCACCGGGCCGGCGACGTCGCGCGGCGTGCCCTCGCTGGGCGCCGACGTGCATGCGGAAGCCGGGCGCCGCGTTGACCTCGCAGATGCCGCCGCCGATCGTCTTGTAGCTCTCGGCGATGTTCGGTGGTGAGGAAGTCGACGCCGCCGACGTCGAGGCCGATCGCGCGGACCGCGCGCACCGCCATGTCGCGGTTGTCCGGATGGATGACGTCGGTGACGTCGGTGGCGGTGCCGCCGGTGGACAGGTTCGCGGTCGAGCGCAGGTACACGATCTCGCCCGGCGGCGGCACCGATGTCGGCGGTGTAGCCGACGCGCTCCAGCATCATCTGTGCCTGCGCATCGAGCTCGAGCCGGGTCAGCACCTTCTCGTGGCCGATGCCGCGGCGCGGATCCTGGTTCACGATCTCGACCAGCTGCGCGATCGTGCGCTCGCCGTCGCCGACCACGTGGCCGGGCGTGCGCCGGGTCGCGGCGACCAGCTCGCCGTTGACCACCAGCAGGCGATGGTCGTCGCCGCTGAGGAAGTTCTCCACGATCACCGAACGCGAATGCTCGCGCGCCGCGTTGAAGCCGGCGACGACCTCCTCGTCGCGTCGTCAGGCGGATCGAGATGCCGCGGCCGTGGTTGCCGTTGAACGGCTTGGTCACCACCGGCAAGCCGATGCCGGCGCGCCGCGCGCAGCGCGCCTTCCTCGTTCTGCACCAGCTCCTGCTTCGGCACCGGCAGGCCGAGCGAGGCGAGGATCTTGTTGGTCTCCTCCTTGTCGCTGGCCAGCTCGACCGCGATGTGCGGCGTCGTGCCGGTGACGGTGGCCTGGATGCGCTGCTGGTACTTGCCGTGGCCGAGCTGCACCAGCGACTGGTCGTTCAGGCGCAGCCAGGGAATGCCGCGCTGCTTCGGCCGCGCGCACCAGCGACGCCGTCGACGGACCCAGCGCGCGGCGCTGCGCGAAGCGGATGAACTCGTCGCGTGCGGCCGACCATTCCCAGTCTTCCGGCACGCTGCCACGCGGGCTGCAGTTCGGCTGGCAGCAGCGACGCCAGCAGGCGCAGGGCCAGCTCGCCGGCGGCGATGCCCTCCTCGCGCTGCACGTACTCGTAGACCACCGAGTACACGCCCGGCTTGTCCGCGCTGCGGGTCTTGCCGAAGGTGACGTCTTCGCCGGCCACGTTCTGCAGCTCGATCGCCACATGCTCGAGCACGTGGCCCAGCCAGGTGCCCTCGTCCTCGCGCATGCGCCGGATGAAGCCGCCCGGCTCGCGGTACGAGCAGCCGTGCTCGGCGAGGCCGGGCAGCGCGGCGAGCAGGCCGTCGACGAAGCCGGCGCCGAGCTTGCCGGTGGGCCACTGCTCCAGCTCGCCCAGGTCCAGCTCCAGCCGGATCACCGGGAAGTGCGCATACAGCGACGGGCCGACATAAACGGAACGTTCCAGAATGCGCATGAGGGTTTCCTTGGGATCGGTGATGCGTGGCGGAAGACTTGCGTCAGGAGGTCTGCTTGGCCGTCGCCAGGCTGCCCGCCGAGGCGTGGCGTGTCTGCAGGTTGAAGGTGGCGCCGGCGATCAGGATGTGGACGGTCAGGCCGAGCATGCACACCGTGCCGTCTTCGCCGGCATCGGCCATCGACGAAAACTGCAGGTTGCCCGCGTCCAGCACGGTGACCGCGCCGCTGCCGACGACCTCGAGCGTGTTGTCCGGCCGGATGAAAGCGGCGGTGTCCTCGTCCAGGCCGATGCCGACCGCGAACGGGTTGTAGGCCAGCGCGGTCATCAGCCGGCCGAGCCGGTCGCGCTGGCGGAAATGCTGGTCGATGATGAAGCGGTTGGTCAGGCCCAGGCCCGGCGCCAGCCGCACGCTGCCGGCGGTCGGCGACGAGGCCTTCCTTGCCGAACGCGATCATGTGCTCGCTGAGGATGCTGGCACCCGGCGCTGGTGCCGCCGACATGCACGCCGCGGGCGTTCAGCGCACGGATCCGCTGCGCCACCGGCGTGCCGCCGAGCATGGTCGACAGGCGCAGCTGGTTGCCGCCGGTGAAGAAGATGCCGGTGGCGCTGGTCGAGCCGTTCGAGGCGGCTTTTTTCCTCGGTATCGCGGCGCATGTCGAAATCGAGCACGTCGACTTCGCCGGCACCGAGCCCGCCGAACAGGGTTTCGTAGCGCGGCCCGGTATCGGCCAGCTGACTCGCGGTGGGAATCACCACGATGTTCGCGTCGCTGCCGCCGCACAGTTGCACGAAGCGCTCGAGGATGTGCGGATCGTTCTCTTTTTCCTCAGCGCCGCCGATCGGCACGATCCATCCGCGCTGCTCCCCTTCCATCACCCTGCTGGGACTCATCCGGTTCTCGACTTTCTTCGGTTTCATGGGGTTCTCTGCGTCCGGCGGATCATCGCTGGCAGGCGATCCATCCTGACTCGTCGAACATCTAGGGCGCGTGCTCGAACGTGCCGCGATGTTCGACCCTGCCGGCGCGGACGTGCACCACGCCACCGGCTATTACATCATGCGCCGCGCCGTCCGCGTCGAGCGCCAGCAGATCCGCGTCGGCGCCGACCCGGATCCGGCCCTTGCCCGCCAGCCGCAGCAGGCGCGCCGGGTTGCTGGTGAAGGCGGGCAGCGCCCGCTCCAGCGGCACGCCGCGGCGAAGCACGTCATTCAGGGTTTCCAGCAGCGCGCCGGACTCGCCCACGCCCATCCGGCAGACATGACCCTCGGCATCGAACACCGGCAGGCAGCCGCCCGCATCCGAACTGATCGTGATGCGCCCGGCCGGTGCGCCGCTGTCCAGATAGCGCAGCAGCGCGTCGGCGGCGCTCCAGGCGTCCTCACCGTCTTCGACCGGAAACGCGGTGAGGTCGATCGTGCAGCCCTGCGCGGCCAGCGCCAGCGCTTCCTCGAACAGCGCCTTGCGCCGGTTCACGTGGGTCGGATGGAACACCCGCGGCGGCAGCTCGCTCTGCGCCAGCGCCTGGCGCACCAGCTCCAGCCCGCGCGCGCCATCGCCCAGATGCAGATGCAGGATGCCGGCCTTGCCGGTCATCAACCCGGCGACGTGCGCGTCAGCCGCCAGCCGCAGCAATTCGTCCAACGTCGGCTGGCTGGAGCGGTGATCGCTGATCGCCACCTCGCCAATGCCGATCAGCGCCTCGATGAACACCAGGTCGCCACGCACCGTGCCGGTCAGCGTGCGTGGCGGCACGTGGTAGCCGCCGGTGAAGGCCAGCGCACTCAACCCCTCCTCGCGCAGCGCATACACCGTGGCCAGCAGATCCTGCGGACCACGCGCCACGTCGTCGGTGCCAAGCAGGCCGACCACCGTGGTGATGCCGGCACGGGTGAAGCGCGACACGCCCTGCGGCGGCACCCGCGTGCGGAAACCCGCCTCGCCGCCGCCGCCGGTCACATGCACGTGGGCGTCGATGAAGCCCGGCAGCAGCCGGCGCCCTTCGAGATCGATCGTCTGCACCGACAGCGCCGCCGGCAGATCCGCCAGTTCGGCGCCCATCCACAGGATGCGGCCGCCGCCGAGCAACAGGTGTTGGTGCCCGAGCGGTTCCGGGGCGTGGACCAGCGCATTGCGCAGCAGCAGCATATTCATCGACGAAGCGTGACCACGGGGCGGGTTGGCGTCAAGCGGATCACGCGCCGGCAGGGCTAGGCCATGTTTGGCCACCAACTCAGGTTGATTGGGGCCAGACCTGCGGTCTTCGCCTTGCCATGGCTTGGTGATCGCGCTGTGGCCGTGCGCCATCACTTCACAGAACAAGAGCGTTTCGTCCTCCTGCGGAGGCCGAGTTACTCTCTCTCGCTTGCCCGAGAGAGAGTAACCAGAGAGAGGGGCACCCTCCTCGGCGCTTGCCGGGCTGCGCCCGACAAGTCCGTGAGCCGCGGCCGGGCTTTTCGACAGGACTCCTGTCCTGGCGAAAAGGCGATCGGCATCCATGCCGCCGCCCCTGCGGGCCTGTCGTCCACGACTCACCGCCTCACAAGGGGGTGAGATAGTTCAAGATCAAGTCAAGATCAACAGCAACAGCAACAGCAACAGCACACAGCCACGGCCACGGCCACAGCCACAGCACCAAGCTGTCAAACGGGCTCCACAAACCCCAATGCCGACGAGGATTTACCGGAAGCGCATTGCGACATATCGTATACCGATATACGATACAACCATGATAAAAGCCTTCGCCGACAAGGACACGGAAGCCCTGTTCAACGGCAATCGCGTGCGAAGGTTTGTGAACATCGAAGCCGTGGCACGGCGCAAGCTCGCGCAACTGCACGCGGCGGCGAAGCTGGACTTCCTGCGCGTGCCGCCGGGCAATCGGCTGGAACTGCTCAAGGGCAACCGTGCCGGCCAATACAGCATCCGCATCAACGACCAGTTTCGCGTGTGCTTTCGCTGGCAGGACGGCGATGCCTGCGATGTGGAGATCGTTGACTACCATTGAGGAACTGACATGGCCACAAAACTCCCTCCTGTCCATCCCGGCGAGATTCTCCGCGAGGAATTCATGCTGCCATTCGGCCTGTCCAGCACGGCGCTGGCCAAAGCCATCGGCGTCACGCCCGCCCGCGTGAACGACATCGTGCGCGAACGGCGTGGCATCACCGCCGACACCGCCTTGCGCCTGGCGCGCTACTTCGGCACCGACGCACAGAGCTGGATGAACCTGCAGAAAAACTACGAACTTGAAACCGCGCAGCGCGCACTGTCCGGCGATCTTGCCCATATCCGCCCGCGCGCCGCGTGAATCCGTACAGGGGACGTGGCTAGTTAAGCTCCATTCATCGCGTGGACTAGCCTTGAGTGCGCGCGTTGCAGCGCGGGTGGCAAGGCAAGTGAACTGACCGCCATGGCTAGGCACGTTAATTAGCCACGCCCCCTTTTCCTACCTTGTTGTGGACGATTGGAGAATTGACAATGCTTTATATTTTCAGACTTGCGCGCGGTGTCATCATTGAATACTGATTAAGCCACCCATAGCGGACGTTGAAGTTTTTTTCACTTTGGTGCTCACGATTGGGGTAAGGGGTGACGCGGCATGATCGAAGCATTGGCTGCAATGTTTATAACTGCGTGCTTGTATGGGCGGTCTGCTATCAATCAATAGTCTAACGTCATTTCCTTGTTATGTGATCTGGAAAGATTTCTGAAATGGTATGCCGGTCACTTACTTGCGCGGCTCTCATGGTTCCTTGTGAATCATAAGTCGGATCGTATCATTTGCGGTATGGGCCTGCTCTCGCAAACTGATTAGTGCGAGATTTAATGCTGGTGAAATCTGAAGGTATTGAGCCAGGAAGTCCCCCAAATATTGGATTTCTTGCGACTCAACTGTAATTGACGGCAATCATAGTTCTATTCAACCGAGAACTTGCGTTCAGACTTTTATGGAGCCATGTTCGGCGAGGGGTTGGCTGAGATATTATGCAAGCATGCTATAAGTGGCGCACTATTCAACTACGGTGGATTGGTGACGCATAATTGGCATTATCAGCCTGGGATGTTTAAAACCAGTGCTGCCGTTGTACGGAAGACAGATTTCTCAGGCCACTGATTAATCTCGGCCGAATTAAAGCGAATTAAAGGGGACGTGGCCAATTAAGCCTCGTCGCTCGCGCGGGCGAGCCTTGGTCGCAGGGGCGCAAGGGGCCCATGCAAGGGGCATGGCGTCAGGTCTAGCATCGCAGCATTTGGATGGAGTGTGCTTAGCCGGGCCGTTGCTGTTGCCGTTGCCGTTGATCTTGATCTTGATCTTCACCCCCTTGTGAGGCGGTGAGCCGTGGACGACAGGCCCGCAGGGGCGTCGGCATGGATGCCGGCGCCTTTTCGCCAGGACAGGAGTCCTGTCGAAAAGCCCGGCCGCGGCTCACGGACTTGTCGGGCGCAGCCCGGCAAGCGCCGAGGAGGGTCGCCTTCTCTTTGGTTACTTTCTCTTGGCGATTCAAGAGAAGTGACTCGGCCGCCGCAGGCGGACGAAACGCTTGCTAAAAATTTGATCCCGAAGGACTCGCACCGCGTTGGTCGAACAAATCCAGCCACCCCTCACACCTCGTGATGCACCGCCTCCGCCGGCAACGAAACCGCCTCGCCCTTCGGCGGCAGCAACTCCACCAGATACATCGCGGCCAGGATCAGCCCGCCGCCGAGCAGCATGCGCCAGCTCAGCACGTCGCTGCCCAGCGCCACCGCGAAGGCCGCGGCGAACACCGGCTCGGTGGTCATCACGATCGCGGTGCGGGTCGCCGGCAGGTGCGACTGCGCCCAGGTCTGCATCAGCATCGCGCCGGCACCGGCAATCAGTGCCATGTACAGCACCGCGAACCAGGCGCTGCGGTCCGGCGGCAGCTGCGGACCGTGCGGCAGCGTGGCGAGCAGGCAGACCACGGCGATCGCCACCATCTGCACCGCCGACATGCCGAACGCCTCGCCCTGCCGCGACCACTGGCCGAGACCGACGATGTGCAACGCATACAACGCGGCCGAGGCCAGCGTCAGCCACACGCCGAGGTCGACCGAGACGCCGTTGAGCGACAGCAGCGCCAGTCCGGCGGTGGACAGCAGCACGGCCAGCCACACCACCGCGGCCATGCGCTGGCGCAACAGCAGCAGTGCGAGGATCGGGGTGAACACCACATACATGCCGGTGACGAAACCGCTGACGCTGGGCGCGATCAACGCCAGTCCCCAGGTCTGCAGCAACTGGCCGGCACCATAGACCACACCGAGCAACAGGCCTCGCAGCAGCTGCTGCCGACCCATACGGAAAACCGGCCGGGCGAACAGCGCCAGCATGGTCAGCGCGGCGATCGCGAAACGCACGGCCAGGAAGTCCGCCACCGGCATGCGCCCGATCACGTCCTTGATCAGCACGAAGGTCGAGCCCCATACCGCCGTCAACGCGAGCAGGCCGAGGGTCGCGAGCGCGGTGGTGCGTCGGGATGTGCTCATCGGCGCAACAGCCGCCGCCACAGCAGGATGGGGATCTGCAACAGGAAATGTGCCCAGATGCCCAGCCAGACCAGCGCGGACAACAGCGGACTGGCGGCGGCCGGATCATGGTTGCGAAACCAGCGCCACATGCCGCGATGCTTGTGCCGGCTGACGAACACCGGCCGATGCCGGCTGGAACTGCCCTTGCCGTGGTGCACGCGGACATCGCCTGCCAGCAGCACCTGGTAGCCGATGTCGCGCACGCGCCGGCAGATGTCCAGATCCTCGCAATGCAGGAAGTAATCCTCGTCGAAGCCACCGAGCCGCTCGAACATCGAGCGCGGCAGCAGCATCAGCGCGCCCGACACCGCCTCGACCTCGATCGCCTCGTCAGGAATGTCGTGTTCCACGTTGACCCGCTCGCCGCCTCGACCGAACAGGCTGTTGAGCGAGCGCCGCAGCAGCGGGTCGCGTCGCCAGGAGGCCGGGTCGGGGCGGCCGTCGGCGTCGCAGACCACCGCGCCGATCAGGCCGGCCTTCGGCCGTTCGGCGAGCAGGGCCAGCAGCCGGTGCAGCTCGTCGTCGCCCAGCAGGCAGTCCGGGTTGAGTATCAGCAGGTCATGGCCGTGCGCCTGTTTGGCGGCCAGATTCACTGCCGCGCCAAAACCCAGGTTGCGGTGGCTGTAGATCACCTTGAGCCGGGTATCGTGCTCATGCGCCCGCTCGATGGCGGCGGGGATCCCGTCGTTCGAGGCGTTGTCGAACAGGATCAGCTCCAGCGGCAGATGGCTGGCCAGCACCTCGTGCACGCAATCGCGCAGCGCGGGGCCACTGTCGGCGGACACCACGATCACACTGAGCGCCAGCGAAAACGGGGAGCGATGTGAGGGGGAAGTATCCACCGCGCAAGTATGCTCGGTGACATCCGCGGGGAAAACCGCCTGGCTCGAAATAGTCTCCGGAAAGGTCGTGCGGCGGATCGCTGAAAAGCAGTGATCAGTCTTCGTCATCGCGGCCCAGCACGGCCGGCAACGCCAGCGGCATGCCGCCGTCGCGCCGGATCAACCAGGGCCGCTCGCGATACCAGCCACACAGCAACCATCCGCGCAGCCGATGTCGACGATCATGCTGGCGATCCCACAGCGTCAGCACGCTGTCGTCGGCCATGCGCGCGACAAACCAGCGCCCGCCCGGGCTGAAGCCGACCTGGGCAAAGCCCGCCGGCGTGCCGATGCTGTCGACCCGATGGCCATCGGCGAAGCAACAGCCGTCCTCCCGGCAGGCCACGTGGCCGCCGCGCGGATCGACAACATCTTCGCAGGCCGGCTGCCATCCCGGTGGCTGCAGCTCGATGATTTCAGCTACCGGCCCGTCCGGCGCCAAGGCCAGCTCGGGCCATTCGGCCGATGCCGCCGCCGGTGCGCGCCGCTGATGCCGATCCAGCCACGCCTCCAGTCCGGCCAGCAGGGTGTACCCGGCCAGCACCGCCAGCAGCGCCGTGCCCCATGCGAGCGCATCGCCACCCAGCGTGCGCTGCGCGGCGAACGCCAGTCCCGGCAAACCCCAGTGCAGTCCGCGCCGGATCAGCAGCACATGTTCCGGTGCCAGCCGATGCGGCACCAGCCCTATCGTGGCCGCCGACGCGAGCAGCAGCGGCAGGCCCAGCCACCATGGCAACACGGCCAGCAACACGATCCAGGCCAGCATCGGCAGCAGGGTCTTCCGCAGTGGCCAGCGCCAGGCCACTGCTCAGTACCCGATCACGCCGGTGGTGTTCAGCCGCACCACACGCGGGCATTGCGGAACATGCGCATCCACGGCGAATCCTCGCCCCACTGCTCCGGATGCCAACTCAGCTGCACGCTGCGGAACACCCGCTCGGGGTGCGGCATCATGATCGTCACGCGGCCATTGGCGGCGGTGAAACCGGCCAGGCCACCGGGCGAGCCGTTGGTGTTGAGCGGGAAGTTTTCGGTCGGCTTGCCGCGATTGTCGACGAAGCGCACCGCCCCGTTCGACTTGGCCGGACTGCATACCTGCGGAAAACTGACCCGGCCTTCGCCATGCGCCACCGCCACCGGGATGCGTGAACCGGCCATGCCCTGGAAGAACAGGCTGGGCGAATCGAGTACCTCCACCGTGACCAGCCGCGACTCGTACTGCTCGGACGCGTTGTGCAGGAATTTCGGCCAGTGCTGCGCACCGGGGATGATCTCCTTCAGCTGCGCCAGCATCTGGCAGCCGTTGCACACGCCCAGCGCGAACTTCGTCTCGTCGGCGAAGAACGCCGCGAACTGCTCGCGCAGCATGTCGTTGTACAGGATCGAGGTGGCCCAACCGCGACCGGCACCGAGCACGTCGCCATAGGAAAAACCACCGCATGCCGCGAAGCCGCGGAAGTCGGCGAGCTTGATCCGGCCGCTGGCCAGGTCGGACATGTGCACGTCGACCGCCTCGAACCCGGCCCGGGTGAACGCGGCCGACATCTCGACCTGGCCATTGACGCCCTGCTCGCGCAGGATCGCGATCCGTGGCCGCTTGTCGCGACTGTTCGAGGCGCGGATGTAGGCCGCGGCGATGTCATCGGCCGGATCGAACGTCAGCTTCGGCGTGATCCCCGGGTCGGCATCGTCCAGACGCCATTCCAGTTCGGCATCGGCGCTCTGCGGGTTGTCGCGCAGCCGCTGCATCGCGTGGCTGGTCTCGTTCCATGCCTTGAACAGCGTGCTCCAGTTCCACTTGAACACGGTGTCGTCGCCAAGGAACAGCTTGATGCCCAGCTTCTCCTTGGGCCGGCCGATACGATGGCTGATGCTGGCCAGGCCGTACCTGACCAGCAACGCCTCGAACGCCTCGCGATTGGCCTCGGACACCTGCACCACCGCGCCAAGTTCCTCGTTGAACAGCGCGCGCAGTGTTGCCTCGGCCCAGCCGTCCAGGCGGATCTCCAGGCCGCAGTGCCCGGCGAACGCCATCTCCAGCAAGGTGGTGATGACACCGCCGTCGGAACGGTCGTGATAGGCCAGCAACAAGCCATTCGCATTCGCCTCCTGCACCAGCTCGAACAGCGCCTTGAGCCGCCGGGCATCGTCCAGGTCGGGCGGCACGCCGCCGCCACGATTGAACACCTGGGTCAGCGCGGAGCCGCCCAGCCGGTCGCGCCCGCCCCCCAGATCGATCAACCACAGCTCGGAATTGCCACGATCCAGCTTCAGCTGCGGGGTCAGTGTGCGGCGCACGTCGCTGACCCGGGCGAACCCGGTGATCACCAGCGATACCGGCGAGACCGTGCGCTGCTGAATTTCGCCGTCATGCCATTCGGTCTGCATCGACAGCGAGTCCTTGCCGACCGGGATCGAGATGTCCAGTTCCGGGCACAGCTCCATGCCGATCGCTTTCACCGCGTCGAACAGCGCCGCATCCTCGCCCGGATGATTGACCGCGGCCATCCAGTTCGCCGACAGACGGATATTCCCCAGGCTCGGAATCGCGGCGGCGGCCAGGTTGGTGATCGCCTCGCCGACAGCCAGCCGCGCCGCGTCGGCGCTGCTCAGCAAAGCCACCGGCGCGCGCTCGGCCATCGCCATCGCCTCGCCGGCGTAGCCGTTGAAATCCGCGATGGTCACCGCGCAATCGGCCACCGGCACCTGCCACGGACCGACCATCGGATCGCGATGATTGAGTCCGCCGACGGTACGATCACCGATCGTGATCAGGAAGCTCTTGCTGCCCACCGTGGGCAGGCGCAGCACGCGCAGCAGTGCCTCGTCCATGCCGATGCTGGACAGATCCGGCACCAGGTCGATGCGCGGCTTGACCCGCGTCGCATCGCGATGCATCCGCGGCGGCTTGCCGAACAGCACATCCATCGGCAGGTCGATCACGGTCAGCCCGCGGCGCGGATCGGTCAGCACCAGCTGGCGCTCGACGGTGGCATCGCCGACCACCGCATACGGGCAGCGTTCGCGCCGGCACATCGCCTCGAATTCGGCCAAGTGCTCGGGGCCGATCGCCAACACGTAGCGTTCCTGTGACTCGTTGCTCCATACCTGCATCGGCGAGAGCGACGGGTCGTCGCAGGGAATCTTCGACAGGTCGATCACGCCGCCCACGCCGGCATCGTTCAGCAGTTCGGGAATCGCGTTGGACAGGCCGCCGGCGCCGACGTCATGCACGCTGACGATCGGGTTGTTTTCCCCGCGCGCGCAGCAGGCATCGATCACCTCCTGGCAGCGCCGCTCCATCTCGGCGTTGTCGCGCTGGACCGAGGCGAAATCGAGTTCCTCGCTCGACGCACCGGAAGCTACCGACGAGGCCGCGCCGCCGCCCAGACCGATCAGCATGGCGGGGCCGCCCAGCACGATGACCTTGTTGCCCGGCTGCACCGCGCGCTTGAGCACGTGGCCGGCGCGCAGATTGGCCAACCCGCCCGCCAGCATGATCGGCTTGTCGTAGCCCCGGCGAAAGCCGATCTGCCCCGGCAGCTCGTTTTCATAGGTGCGGAAATAGCCGCCCAGGCAGGGCCGGCCGAATTCGTTGTTGAACGCGGCGGCGCCCAGCGGACCATCGCGCATGATCTCGAAGGCGGTGGCCATCCGCGGCGGCAGCGGGCGTTCCACTTCCCACGGCTGCGGGTGACCGGGAATGCGCAGGTCGGATACCGAGAAGCCGGTCAAGCCGGCCTTCGGCTTGCCGCCGCGGCCGGTGGCGCCCTCGTCCCGAATCTCGCCACCGGCACCGGTGGCGGCGCCGGGCCACGGCGCGATTGCGGTCGGGTGATTGTGCGTCTCCACCTTGATCGCGTAGTCGATCCGTTCCTCGTGACCGCGCCACACGCCATCGGCCGGATCGGCGAAAAAGCGCTTGCCGACGCTGCCCTCGATTACCGCCGCGTTGTCCGAATAGGCAGACAGCGTATGCGCCGGCGACTGCTGATGGGTGTGCTTGATCATGCCGAACAGGGTCTTGTCCTGTTCCTTGCCGTCCACCGTCCAGCTGGCGTTGAACACCTTGTGCCGGCAGTGCTCGGAATTGGCCTGGGCGAACATGAAGAGTTCGGCGTCGGTGGGGTCCCGACCGAGCTCGGCGTAGCGCGCGACCAGATACTCGATCTCGTCCTCGGCCAGTGCCAGGCCCAGTCGCGCATTCGCCTCGGCCAGCGCGGCCTGCGGATCGGCGCCGAGCACCACATGGACCAGATCGCCGGGCGATCCGGCAAGGAACAGCCCACGCGCATCCTCGATCCGGTACAGCACCGACTGCGTCATCGCATCGTGCAACACCGCCATGATCGCGGCGTGATCGGGTGCATCGGCCGGTGGCAGGCCGCTGACCTGCCAGGCCAGGCCGCGCTCCACCCGGCGCACGTCGAAACCGGCGCCATGCAGGATGTCGGTGGCCTTGCTCGACCACGGCGAGATCGTGCCCAACCGCGGCACCACCCACAGCGTGGCCGGCTCGGGCGCGGCGTCCTTCGCCTCCAACACCGCCAGCAGACGCTGGCGCAGCGCGCCTTCCGGCTCCACGTCGGCATCGATGAAATACACAAACCGCGAGGCCTGCACGCGCACGCCACGATGCAGGGCATCCAGGCGAGCGTTGAGGCGTTCGAGGCGGAACAGCGAGAGGGCGCTCTGCCCGTCGAGTGCGATCATGCGGGGAATGGCGCTGTGCGAGGGAAACCCCTATTCTAACCGATGCTGCTTTACGGCATAAGCGTGCGGCGCAAAGCCGCACGGATGGCCGTCGTCACCGGGCCTGGCGGCCCTTTTCCAGGGCCTGCAGCAGCTTCCCGGGGGTGACGTAACCGCCCAGCACCCGGCCGTCGGTGGCGATGATCGTCGGGGTGCCGTCAACCCCCAGTTTCACGCCGAGGTTGAACTGGTCCTTGACCGGATTGACGCAACTGATCGCCGGCGGGACATGTCCTTCCTTGGCCGCGGTGAACGCGGCCTTGCGATCCTTCGCGCACCAGACCGAAACCATCTCGGTATAGGTCGGGGTGGGCCGTCCCGACGTGGTCAGCACGCCCTCGCGGGGCCATGCCAGGTATTCCACCGCGATACCGGCCTTGTTGAAGGCCGCCATCTGCTCATGCAGCGCGCGGCAGAAGCCGCAGTTGACGTCGGTGAATACGGTCACCGTGTATTTCGGGTGCGCCGGCGCATACACGATGCGCTCCGACAGCGGCACCTTGGCCAGCTCCTCCCGACGGAAGCGCGACCAGGCCTCGTCGCCGACATTCTGGTGCCGGCTCAGGTCGATCAGATCGCCGTGCATCATGTACTTGCCATCGGTGCTGACGTACAGCATCTGGCCGGAGGCGATCACCTGGTAGAAGCCCGCGATCGGCGCCGGCCGGATCGAATCGACCTGAGCCGTCGCCGACAGCTCGTGGATCGTCTGCCTCACCATCCGCTCGGCAGCGGGCGTAATCTCGGGACCAGCCCCTGCCGCCACTGCGTTTTCGGTCGCCATGGCATTCCATGAAAGCCCGACGACGCACAGCGCAAGCCACAGTTTCTTCGACATCAGCAACCTCATGCGATCCGATCCGATCCGCACGCAAACGGCGGACGGCAGCATCGCATTCTGGCACAGCTGCCTGAACCTTCCTCACCGTGGCCACAGCACGCACGCGAGCCACGCCGATGCTTGCCAATCAGGGGGTCCGCAAGTTGCCAGGCCTGCGCGAGATCAGTAGCGCAGCAGGCTGTGCAGCGGCGCGTCGTGCCGCCAGCGAGTCCGTCCCTGCAGGGCAGTCAGTTCGACCACCACACTGGCACCGACCAGCTCGGCGCCCAGCAGACCGGCGAGGGCCGCGGCCGCGGCCAGGGTGCCACCGGTGGCCAGCACGTCGTCGACCAGCAGCACCCGCTCGCCGGGCCTGACCGCCTCGCGTTGCGCTTCCAGCCGATCGCTGCCGTATTCCAGCTGATAGTCCACCGCCAGCACCGGCGGCGGCAGCTTGTTCGGCTTGCGCAACGGCACGAAACCGGCGTGCAGTCGCTGCGCCAGTGCGGCGCCGAAGATGAAGCCGCGCGCCTCGATCCCGCATACCGCCTGCACCTCGAGCCCCTGCCATGGCTCGGCCAGCGCGTCGATGCAGCGGGCGAAACCGCTGGCGCTGGCGAGCAACGGGCTGACGTCCCGAAACAGCACGCCGGTGGTCGGAAAATCCGGTACCGCGCGAACCAGTCGAGCCAGTTCCTGCATGGCGCTTCCTTTACGTTGCAGCCTTGGGGCGGTAATCAGCAAGGTACCGCTTGCGGATCGTCGGGCATCTCACCGATATCCATGATCGCCAGTCGCGCCTCGCTCAACCGCGCTTCCACCGCGCTCACGATGTCCTGGGCGGTGGCCAGGCTCGATTCGGGCACCATCACCGCGATGTAATCCATCGCCGGCAACTGGCCGACGGCGCCGGTGAGATATTCGCCGGCGATGAACGCCGGGATGCCGCCGGCATCGAGCGCGTCCTTGACCAGATGCGCGTCGAACAGGTTTTCGGCTCGATAGACGGTATGCATGGGCTGCACGCTACCCCGCGCGTCATCGTGGGGCAAGCGTTGGCCGCGCCGGCCACCCCGATCTGGGTCCGATGGCGCTGACGAGGTAAACTTGGCCGTTTCCGCCACCGCCTGCGAGCCTTGCCCGATGTCGATCGAAAATCCCGCCCTTGCACCCGCCTCTGCGGCAGCGGCCACCGTGCATCAGGATTTCATCAGGCAGATCGTGCGTGATGACCTGGCTGCCAACAGGCACCAGGCGATCCACACCCGCTTTCCGCCCGAGCCGAACGGCTACCTGCACATCGGCCATGCCAAGGCCATCTGCCTGAGCTTCGGCATCGCCAACGAATTCAACGGCTGGTGCAACCTGCGCCTGGATGACACCAACCCAGGCAGGGAAGATCCCGAGTTCGTCGAGGGCATCAAGGACGACGTGCGCTGGCTCGGCTTCCAGTGGCACGACCTGCGCCACGCCTCGGATTACTTCGAGGTGTTCTACCGTTCGGCGATCAAGCTGATCGAGGATGGCGTCGCCTACGTCGACGACCTGCCGGTCGAGGAAATGCGCGCCTACCGTGGCACGCTGACCGCGCCGGGGCGCAATTCGCCCTATCGCGACCGCCCGGTGGAAGAGAACCTCGACCTGTTCCGCCGCATGCGCGCGGGCGAATTCGCCGATGGCAGCAAGACCCTGCGCGCGAAGATCGACATGGCCTCGGGCAACATGAACATGCGCGACCCGGCGATCTACCGCATCCGCAAGGTCACCCACCAGAACACCGGCGACGCCTGGCCGATCTACCCGATGTACGACTACGCACACTGCCTGTCCGACGCGTTGGAAGGGATCACGCACTCGCTGTGCACGCTGGAATTCGAGGATCACCGGCCGCTGTACGACTGGTTCGTCGACAGGGTCGACCTGCCGAATCATCCGGAACTGTGGCAGGCGTTGCGCGAGTCGGGCTTCCGCACCGAGCCGGCCAAGCCGCGGCAGATCGAGTTCTCGCGGCTGAACCTGTCCTACTGCATCACCAGCAAGCGCAAGCTCGCGCAGCTGGTCAGCGAGGGTCATGTGGACGGCTGGGACGACCCGCGCATGAATACCCTGCGCGGCCTGCGCCGTCGTGGCTTCACGCCGGTGGGCCTGCGCCTGCTGATCGACCGCGTCGGCGTCAGCAAGCAGAACAGCGTGATCGACTACGCGATCCTGGAGGGCTGCATTCGCGAGGACCTGGATGCCACCTCGGCACGCCGCATGGCCGTACTCGATCCGATCAAGCTGGTGCTGACCAACCTGCCGGAAGACCACGAGGAAACACTGCACTTCCCGAATCACCCGAAGGACGAGAGCTTCGGCATGCGCGACGTGCCCTTCGCACGCGAGGTATGGATCGAACGGGACGATTTCGCGGAAGTTCCGCCCAAGGGTTTCCATCGCCTGAAGCCGGATGGTGAGGTGCGTCTGCGTGGGGTCGGCATCATCAAGTGCGAGCAGCTCGTCAAGGACGCCGACGGCAACGTGATCGAACTGCACGGCACGCTCGACCCGACCACCCGTCACGGCCTGCCCGGCGCCGATCGCAAGGTGAAGGGCACCATCCACTGGGTCAGCGCGAAGCACGCGATCGCTGCCGAAGTGCGCCTGTACGACCGCCAGTTCAACGTGCCCGCGCCGGACGACGAGGAAAGCGGCAAGAGCTGGGTCGAGCACATCAACCCCGATGCCAAACGCGTGGTGCAGGCATGGCTGGAACCGGCCGCCGCCAACGTCACTCCGGAACAGCGCTTCCAGTTCGAACGCCTGGGATATTTTGTGGCCGACCGTGTCGATCACACCGTCGAATCGCCGGTGTTCAACCGCACCGTGACGCTGCGCGATATCTGGGCGAAACAAGCCAGTCAGTGAACGGCTGACGAATTGACGGAGCAAGCGCATGCTGCCGCTGCAGATCCATCTCACTCTGCCGCCATGGATCGGGGACGTCGCCGATGAAGGTCGGCGCTACGCCAGCCATGAGGAACGCGTGGGCCTGGCAATCGAGTTGTCGCGGCAGAATGTCGATCGCGGCGGCGGCGGGCCGTTCGGCGCGGCCGTGTTCGACGGTTACAGCGGCCGGCTGGTGGCCGCCGGCGTGAATCGGGTGGTGCCGCAGGGCTGCTCCGTCGCGCATGCCGAGATGATGGCGATCATGATTGCGCAAAAGCGCCTGGGCCGGCATCGGCTGAACGAGGACGGCGGCCGCTACGTGCTGGCCACCAGCTCGCAACCGTGCTGCCAGTGCTATGGCGCCAGTGTCTGGGCCGGCATCGACGAGTTGCTGATCGGCGCACGCTCCGAAGATGTCGAAGAGCTCACCGACTTCGACGAAGGCCCGTTGCCCGCGGACTGGATCGGCGAACTGGTTCGCCGGGACATCGCCGTTCACCGCGACATCCTGCGCGAACAGGCGCGTGGCGTACTGGCCGACTACGGCATCACCGGTACGCCATATTGAGCCGCCTGCGCGCCGCGCTACCGCTGATCCTGCTGCTGCTGGCGGGTATCGTGCTGTTCGCTTCCGGCTCGCTAGATCAATTGAGCCCACGGCAAGTGGTGGCCCATCAGGCCGAATTGCATGCGCAGATCAGCGCCCACCCCTGGCTGGCCCGGTTGGCGTACATCGGCCTGTTGACGCTGACCGTGGCCACCGGCATCCCCGGCACCATCGTGATCATCCTGGCAGGCGGTTTCGCGTTCGGCGTGGTCGATGCCACGCTGTGCTCGTCGATCGGACTGACCCTGGGCTCGCTGATCCTGTATCTGGCCAGCCGCTACGCCTTCGGCCCCGGCAGCAAGCAGCCGCCAATGGTCGTAGCCCGGCTGCACCAGGGTTTTGAACGACATCCGGTGAGTTACACGCTGTTCCTGCGCTTCGTGCCGGTGTTGCCGTTTGGCGCGGTGACCGTCGCGCTGGCCTGGCTGTGCTGCCCGCTATGGCTGTTTCTTGGAGCCAGCTGGCTGGGCGGCACGATTACGCTGATCTTCGAAACCTCGATCGGCGCCGGTCTGGGCAATGCCATGAGCCAGAGTGGCAACCTGGGCATCGGCTTGTTCATGCATCGAGCCGTGCTGCTGCCGCTGGGCGCGATCGCCCTGCTCGCGCTGCTGCCGCCGTTGATCGAGCGCCTCACCCGGCGCTACCGTCGGGGCCGATGGCCTGTCGAGTGACGCATGCCGGTCCATGCAAGTCTCGTCGCGAGGCATAAAAAAACCCGCATGGTTTCGCCATGCGGGTTGAAGTCTGGTGGGTCGTCCGGGATTCGAACCCGGGACCAATAGATTAAAAGTCTACTGCTCTACCAACTGAGCTAACGACCCATCGTTCAAAAACTCAAGCCGGCAATTTTACGGTCTGCACGACGGCGGCACAAGCAAACCCGCACTCAGGCGTATCGCGTGGGATCGGTGATGCCCGCGTCGCGGAAGCCCTGCGCACGCAAGCGGCAGGCATCGCAATGCCCGCAGGCACGTCCGTCGCCGTCCGCCTGGTAGCAACTGACCGTCATCGAGAAATCCACGCCGAGGCGTTGCCCCTCGCGCGCGATATCGGCCTTGCTCATGCGCATCAACGGGGCATGCACGCGGATGCCGGCACCCTCGACACCCGCCTTGGTCGCGACATTCGCCAGTGCCTCGAATGCCTCGATGAAGGCCGGACGGCAATCCGGATAGCCGGAGTAATCCACCGCGTTGACGCCGCACCAGAGGTCGCTGGAACCCAGCACCTCGGCCCAGCCCAGCGCAATCGACAACATGATGGTATTGCGCGCCGGCACGTAGGTCACCGGAATATCGCTGCTGTCGACGGTATCCAGCGGCACGTCGATATCGGCGGTGAGCGCGGAACCGCCAATGCTGCGCAGATCCACGCTGACGATCTTGTGCTCCACGGCGCCGAGCATCCGCGACACCCGCTCGGACGCGGCCAGCTCCGAGTTGTGACGCTGGCCATAGGCCACGCTCAACGCATGCACCTGATAGCCCTGCTCGCGTGCCAGGGCGATGGTGACAGCCGAATCCATGCCGCCGGAAACCAGCACGACGGCTTTGCGCAAGGTATTTTGAGACATGTCTTGCATCCACACAGGTGCGACCGGTCACCGGTCGGAAGCGCCACCGGCAACACAGGCCGGCGCGCGGTTTTTGTCGCTTGCGGCGACTCACTTCCCGGCCGCATCATTCCACAGCAATTTGTGCAGCTGCATCTGGAAGCGTACCGGCAGCTTGTCGGCGATGATCCACTCGGCCAGTTCGCGCGGCTGTACCGCGCCGTGTACCGGCGAGAACAGCACCATGCAGCGATCGACCAGCGCATGTTCGGTCAGCATCGTACGCGCCCACTCGTAGTCGCGCCGGCTGGCGATCACGATCTTTATCTGGTCATGCGGCAGCAGGTGATCGAGATTCGACCACAGGTTGCGCCCGCTCTCGCCGGAATCGGGCGCCTTCAGATCCATCACCTTGCGCACCCGCGGGTCGACCGCAGAGATATCCAACGCCCCGGAAGTCTCCAGCGACACCTCGTGGCCCGCATCGCACAGCTTCTGCAGGAGGATCAGGCAACGCTTCTGCGCCAGCGGTTCGCCACCGGTCACGCAGACGTGCCGGGCCCCATGCGAGGCCACTTCGGCGAGGATGTCGTCGATCGCACGCCAGTCGCCACCATAGAATGAATATTCGGTGTCGCACCAGACGCAGCGCAGGGGGCAGCCGGTCAGCCGCACGAACACCGTGCGCCAGCCGATCGCATCGGCTTCGCCCTGGATCGAGTGGAAGATCTCGGTAATGCGCAACCGCTCGGCGACAGCAGAAGCCGGCGTGGTGGACGCCGGACGGACATCGTTGCCACTCATCGCTACGTACTCAGCCGCCGGACTGCAGTTGCAGGCGTTGCAGGCGCTCCTGGGCCAGACTGGCCACCTTGGAACCCGGATACCTGGTCGTTACCGTCTTCAGCGTGGCCTTCGCCGCATCGAACTGCTTGAGTTCGATCTGGCTGTAGCCGACCTTGAGCAACGCGTCGGGGGCCTTGTCGCTCTGCGGAAACTGGCTGAGCAAGCGCTGGAACGACTCCAGCGCGACCGGATAGTTGGTGGTGGCGTAATACGACTCGCCCAGCCAGTACCAGGCATTCGGCGCCAGCGCGCTGCCCGGATATTGCTGGATGAAGCTGCGGAACTCGCGCGAGGCCTCGACATAATTGCCACCGCGGATCGCCTTGAAGGCGACATCGTAGGCAGCCTGCACCGTTGCCGGATCGGCGGCGGCGCCCGGCTTGTTGCCCGGCTCGCTGGCTGCCGCATTGCCGGTCGCCGCGCCTGTGGCCGCGGCACCCGGAGTATTGGTCTGCGCCTGCGGGCTGCTGCCCGCCGCCGCGCCGGCACCCGCACCGCCACCCTCGAGGCGCCCCAGGCGGGCGTCGATGTCGGCGTACTGGGCCTTGTTCTTGTCGTCGAGCTGCTGCAGCTGATGCCGCAGTTCCTCGATCTGACCCTGCAGTTGCTGCACCTGTGACTGCAGTTGCTGCATCTGGTTGACCAGGCCGATACCGCCCTGATCCCTGTTCTGTGCCTGCTGTTCCAGTCGCGCGACGCGGTCGGCGAGACTCAGCCGCGAGTCCTGCGCAAGTGCCGGAACCGCGAACAGCATGGCGGACGCGAGTGCGCCCGCCATGCCGAGCCTGGCTGCAAAGCTGTTAGCCAGTCGCTTCATCATTACTGCGCCGTGTAGACGATCTCGACGCGACGATTCTTGCTCCAGCAATCCTCGTTGTGCTCACGGCACACCGGCTTTTCCTTGCCGTAGCTGATCACTTCGAGCTGGCTGGCCGAACCGCCGGCTGCCTGCAGGGCGCTGGAAAGCGCATTGCCACGACGCTCACCGAGGCCCAGGTTGTACTCGCGGGTGCCGCGCTCGTCGGTGTTGCCTTCGAGACGGATGTGCGAGCTCGGGCGATCCTGCAGGTACTTGGCGTGGCACGCCACGATCTGCTGGAACTCGGGCTTGATTTCGGACTTGTCGAAATCAAAGTACACGACGCGCTGCCGCAGGCAGGCATCCGTGTCGAGATCGGCGGGCGTGTACTTGCCATTGGACTCCGGAGCCTGCTGCTGCGGGGCCTGCTCCGGCATCGGAGCCGGCGCCTTGACTTCGGCCTTCTTGGTGCAAGCGGCCGCGCCCACGCAGAGCAGGGCAACCAGGGCAATGCGAACTGTCTTATTCATGGTGACGTTCCTTACGAGTTGAGTTCCGACAAACTGATGATGGTTGGGGTAACGGAACAGCTGACGCCGGTCGACCGGCTGTTATTCTGACATCTGAAAGAACGACCGTGCGTGTTGCTGCACGGTCGCCCTGACTGGCGGGAACGCGACGAAGCGTCACTGCCGGAAACCGAAACGCGCCAGAGGCGCTGTTCGGGCCCAATCCATGGGCAACATGCCGCCGCACTTTCGTGCAGCAGCATGGTGAAAAAAATCAACGTTGCCGGTATGGACCCCAGGCAGGTTCGCGCACATCGCCGTCGGAAAGCACAAGGCGTTGGCGAACCAGACCATCAGCCGATACGGCATACAGTACTCCGCGACGTCCCTCTGTAGCGGCGTACAGCAGCATGCTGGCATTCGGAGCAAAACTCGGGGATTCGTCAAGCGGACCCGGCGAGAGGAAACGTACCTGATTACCCAGACTACGGTCCATGATGGCAATACGATACACGTTCCCGTTGCTCTGCACCATCGCGATCTGCTTGCCGTCAAAGCTTACCGCGGGATCCTGATTGCCCTGCCCTTCAAAGGTGATCCGCTCCGGCGTACCGCCGGTGGCGGCGACCTGGTAGACCTGCGGTCGACCCGAACGGTCGGAGGTGAAATAGATGCTCTGGCCATCCGGCGCCCACACCGGCTCGGTATCGATGGACAGGCTATGGGTCAGTTGGGTTTCCTGGTGGGTGGCCAGGTCGAGCGAGAACAGCTCGAGGTTGCCCACGTAGGAAAGCGCCACCGCCAGCTTGGTGCCGTCCGGCGACCAGGCCGGCGCACCGTTGATGCCGCGTGGGTGCGACTCGACCAGTTGGCGTGAGCCGGTGGTGATGTCCTGTATGTAGATGTTCGAGTTGCCGCTCTCGAAGGAGACGTAGGCGATCTTCTTGCCGTCCGGTGACCACGACGGCGACAGCAGCGACTCCCGGGATCGGGCGACCACCTGCGGGTTGTAGCCGTCCGAATCGGCCACGATCAGCGAATAGGTGGTGTTGTTGCCGAGGCCGACGGCCGTGATGTAGGCGATGCGGGTCCAGAATGCACCGCGCACGCCGGTGATCTTCTGATAGATCTGGTCGGCGATCTGGTGCGCCACGCCGCGCAGGTCACCGGCCGGCGTGGTGTAGGTACCACCGACCAGCTCGGTCTGCTTGTTGACGTCCCACAGCTCGAAGTCGACCTTCAGCATGCCGTTGCCGGCGTCGCTGATGCGGCCAACCGTGATGTAGTCCTGCTTGAGCAACCGCCAGGTGGCGAACTTGATGTCCGGGCCCGTGGCGGGGAATTCCACGATATCGCTCTTGGCCAGCGAGCGGAACTTGCCGGATCGGTTGAAATCGTTGCGGATCACGTCGGCCACGTCGGTCGACAGCGGCGTGCCGCCCTGCTGGGCGAACGGGACTACGACGATCGGCGTGGCCGTCTTGACCCCCCCGACGATGTCGACATTCAACGATTGGGCGGCGACCGGGCCAGCGAGAAGGGCTGCGATGGCCAGCAGGATGACGGCGAAGCTTGAGCTGAATTTGCGCATGGGCTTGATCATTGCGGCCTGAAGGTGAAGGTAAGGTGGCGTTGGAACACACTTTCGAAGCCCTTGTAGGGCAAGGTCTTGGTACGCAACACCGCATTTTCGACCGAACGCCGGCCGGCATCGTCGTAGGGACAGCTGGAATCGACGGTGGCACTCATCACGTCACCACCGGGTGACTGCACGATATGCACCTGACACGGAACACTCGGCATGTTATCCGGACGCAACCAGTTCGGTGTGACCGCATTCTGAATGGCCGCAGCGTACTCGTCGGCCAGGCTGCTGTTCTGGCTGTTGTTGCCGGTCTGGCGCTGTGCCGCTGCGGGCAGATCAGGCTGACCGTCGTCCTGCGCGTTCTTCAAGTCCTCCATCTGCTGCTTCGCCTGCCTGGCCTTGTTGTCCAATTGCTTGGTCTGGGCCGAGGCTGCGTCCATCTTGGCAAACAGCGCGTCGAGCTTCTTCTTTTGCTCTTCCTTCTTCTTCGCCACCTGGGCGTCGATTTCGGACTGGCGCTGGCGCTCCTTCTCCTCCTGCAGCTTCTTGGCATCCTCGGCCTTCTGCATGGCGTCGGCGACCACCTTCTCCTGGTCCACCACATCCGGATGCACGGGCGGCGGCGGCAGCGTCTTCACCACCGGCTTCTCCGGCGTCGGCGGCGTGGGTGGCGGCGGCACCGTGGGCGGCGGCGGCACGCTGTTGGGCACCGGCTTGACCTTGACCGCCTTCGGCGGCGGACTGCCGGTGGGGCCGATCAGGGTCGCCTCGATGATCGGTCCCTGCAGTTCCAGCGGCTTCGCACAGGTGATCGGATTCATCCAGCCGGGCAGGCCCAGCGCATCGAAGACATGCTCGTAGCTCGAGCACGGCAGGATCGCGAGGAACAGGAATCCCACGATGCCGATGTGCAGGATGGCGGAAAGTACGACCGCCTTCGGTGTCGCCTTACTTTCGTCCATTGGACGTGCTCTTGCCCTGTTCGGGCTGACCCATCAGTCCCACCTTGGCGACGCCGGCCTGCTGCAGGTCGGCCAGCACCTTGAACACGCCGCCATAGGGACCACGCTCGTCGCCGCCGACCAGCACGCTGACTTCCGGGTTCTGGCGCACGAACGCGCCCACCTTGAGCTTGAGCGTGTCTTCGTCGACCCGTTCCTTCTTGGCCCCGCTCAGGGTCAGGTAGAGCTGGCCGTCCTGCAGCACCGAGACCAGCACCGGGTCCTTCTTCTGCTGCAGCGACTTGGCATTGGCCTGGGGCAACTGCACGTCGACGCTGGAATTCATCATCGGCGTGGTGACCATGAAGATGATCAGCAGCACCAGCATCACGTCGATGTAGGGCACGACGTTGATTTCGGATTTGAGCTTGTAGCGCTTCTGGCGCCCTGAGGTTCGCATGGCTGCTGCTCCGCTCAGGCGACGTCGTCGGTCTGGATCTGCCGCTGCAGCACCGAGGAGAACTCTTCCTGGAACACGTCGTAGCGCGAGGCGATGCGCTCGACCTTGGTCGCGTAGCGGTTGTACGCCCACTGCGCCGGGATCGCCGCGAACAGGCCCATCGCGGTGGCGATCAGCGCCTCGGAGATGTGCGGCGCCACCACCGCGATGGTCACGTCCTTCATCTCGCCCAGGCCCTGGAACGCGCCCATGATGCCCCACACCGTACCGAACAGGCCCACGTAGGGACTGATCGAACCGACGTTGGCGAGGAACTCCAGGTTGCGCTCGAGCAGTCCGATCTCGCGCGTGCCGGCGACCTGCATGGCGCGCTCGGAACCCTCGATCACGCTGCGCGTGTCATGCGTCTTGCGCTGGCGCTGGCGGGCGAACTCGCGGAAGCCCGACTCGAAGATGTTCTCGATCCCGCCGTTGTTGGCCTCGCGATTGCTGACCTCACGGAACAGCTGGGCCAGATCGCCGCCGGACCAGAAGCGCTCCTCGAACGCCTCGGCGTCTTCCAGCGCCGCCTTGGTCTGGGTGTACTTGCGGATGATGATCACCCAGGACAGGAACGAGAATACCAGCAGCACCAGCAGCACCAGTTGCACCGGCAGGCTCGAATCCGCAATCAGCGAGAAAATGTTCAGTCCACCGTTCATTGCTTGAAGGTTCTCCGCCAGTCGGCTTGGTTGTCTAGGGTGGGGGTACTGGAATCAGATCGGTCGGAATCGGTGCCGGACGCATGCGCCGGATATCCACGCAGGCCACCCGCACGCTGGCGCGAACCAGGCAGCAGCCATCCATCTTCGTGATCGTCTGGGTGAACAGGATACTGGCTGCGCGCCGTTCTTTGACTTCGACCGTTACCGACAGTTCATCATCCAGCAGGGCTGGCTTGAGGAAGTCGATCTGCATGTCGCGCACCATGAAGGCCAGACCGGTAGCCTGCTTGAACGCCAGCTGGTCGACGCCGAGCGCCCGCATCCACTCGCTGCGAGCACGTTCCATGAAGCGCAGGTAGCCGGCGTGATAGACCACCCCGCCGGCATCGGTGTCTTCCCAGTACACCCGAACCGGCCAGCTGAAGGGCAGCACGGGCATGGCCTCAGACATCGTCGGCCTCGGCATTGAACAGGTCGGCGGCCTGTGCCTGCCGCGGCGGCGGCACCAGCCCCAGGTGACGCCAGCCCTTCGCACTGACCATGCGTCCGCGGGCGGTGCGAACCAGGTAACCCTGCTGGATCAGGTACGGTTCGACCACGTCCTCCAGCGTGCCGCGATCCTCGCTGAGCGCCGCGGCAAGGGATTCCACCCCGACCGGACCGCCGTCGAAATTCTCCACGATCAGGCCCAGCAGGCGTCGATCCAGCTCGTCGAAACCCTCCGGGTCGATCTTCAGCATGTCCAGCGCGGCCTGCGCCACCGCCAGCGTGATCTCGCCACCGGCACGCACTTCGGCGTAATCGCGCACCCGGCGCAGCAGGCGGTTGGCGATGCGCGGTGTGCCGCGCGAGCGGCGCGCGATCTCCTGCGCCCCTTCCGGTGCGCAGGCGATGCCCAGGATGCGCGCGGCGCGGCGCACGATCGCGGCCAGCTCTTCGGCGGTATAGAACTCCAGCCGCTGCACGATGCCGAAGCGATCACGCAGGGGTGCCGTGAGCATGCCCGCGCGGGTGGTCGCGCCGATCAGGGTGAATGGCGGCAGGTCCAGCTTGATCGAACGTGCGGCCGGCCCCTCGCCGATCATGATGTCGATCTGGAAGTCCTCCATCGCCGGATAGAGCACCTCCTCCACCACCGGTGACAGCCGATGGATCTCGTCGACGAACAGCACGTCGTTCGCCTCCAGGTTGGTCAGCAGCGCCGCCAGGTCGCCGGCGCGCTCCAGCACGGGGCCGGAAGTCGAACGCAGCTTGACCCCGAGCTCATTGGCGATGACATGGCTGAGCGTGGTCTTGCCCAGGCCCGGCGGCCCGAAGATCAGCACGTGATCGAGCGCACCGCCACGCTTCCTGGCCGCCTCGATGTAGATCGACAATTGTTCGCGCACCGCCTGCTGCCCCAGGTACTCGGCCAGCCGTTTGGGGCGGATGGTGGCTTCCAGCGCGTCGTCGTCGAACTGGGCGGCGGCGGTGATGATGCGGGCTTCGGTCATGCGGGGATTATGGCAGGCCCGCCCCCTGTTGTAGGAGCGGCTTCAGCCGCGATGCTTTTTCGCCAGATTGAAGAGCATCGCGGCTGAAGCCGCTCCTACAAGTCGCTCTCGATTTCAGATTTCCACCTGCGCACCCAGCTCGATCAGCCGGTTGCCGGGAATCTGGAAGAACGCCGTGGCCGGCAGCGCATTGCGCGACATGAAGGCGAACAGCTTGTCGCGCCACAGCGCCATGCCCGGACGCCGCGCATCGGCAACGATACTTTCGCGCGAGAGGAAGAACGTGGTGTTCATCATGTCGAACTGGATACCCTCGCTCGAACATTGCGAGAGCGCCTGCGGGATGTTCGGATCCTCGGCAAAACCGAAGCGCAGTTCGAGCGCGTAGAAGTCGTCGGTGGACGGCGTCAGCGCAGTGAGCTGGATGCGCTCGTCCGCCTCGGCCACCGGCGTCTCCAGAATGGCCACGGTCAGCAGTACGTTGCGCTCATGCAGCACCTTGTTGTGCTTGAGATTGTGCAGCAGGGCATGCGGCACCGCGCTGAGGTTGGCGGTAAGGAAAATCGCCGTGCCGGGCACCCGCAGCGGCGGATGCTCGGTCATGTTCTCGATGAAGGGTGCCAGCGCCAGCCCGCCCTGCTTGATCTCGCGCACGACCAGTTCGCGACCGCGGCGCCAGGTGGTCATCACGGCAAACATCAACAGGCCAAGTACCAGCGGGAACCAGCCGCCCTGCAGGATCTTCAGGGTGTTGGCGCCGAAATAGCTCAGGTCGATGCTCAGCAGCACCACGCCCAGGCCGATCACCAGCGCCCGGCTCCATTGCCACATGCGCCTGGCCACGATCATCACCAGCACGGTGTCGATCGCCATGGTGCCGGTCACCGCGATACCGTAGGCACCGGCCAGCGCGTTGGAGGAACCGAAACCGACCACGGTGGCGATCACCGTGACCATCAGCGCGCGATTGACCCACGGCAGGAAGATCTGCCCGATAGCCTCGCGTGAGGTGTGGATCACCTCCATGCGCGGCAGGAAGCCCAGCTGGATCGCCTGGCGGGTCACCGTGAAGGCGCCGGAGATCACTGCCTGCGACGCGATCACCGTCGACAGGGTGGCCAGGCCGATCATCGGGTACAGCGCCCAGGTCGGCACCGAATGGTAGAACGGGTTGGCGATCGCCTCCGGATGCACCAGCAGCAACCCGCCCTGGCCGTAGTAGTTCAGCAGCAGCGCCGGCATCACGAAGAAGAACCAGGCCGTGCGAATCGGAAAGCGGCCGAAATGCCCCATGTCGGTGTACAGCGCCTCGGCACCGGTCACGCACAGCACGACCGAGCCCAGCGCCAGTATCGAGGTACTGCCATGGGTCATGAAGAACTGCACCGCGTACCACGGATTGAGCGCGTACAGCACGCCCGGCGCCTGGATGATGTTCCACACGCCGATCACGCCCAGCGCCAGAAACCACAGCACCATTACCGGTCCGAAGATCGCGCCGACCTTGGCCGTACCGTGGCGTTGCAGCCAGAACAAACCGAGCAGCACCAGCACGGTGATCGGCACCACCCAGTGTTCCAGCCCCGGTGCAGCCACCTTCAGGCCCTCGACAGCAGAGAGCACCGAGATCGACGGCGTGATGACCCCGTCGCCGAAGAACAGCGCCGCCCCCAACAGGGCCATGAACATCACCGCACGGCGCATGCCCAGCGACTTGCCGCTGGCGCGCTGGGCCAGCGTCATCAGCGCCATGATGCCGCCCTCGCCCTTGTTGTCGGCACGCATGACCAGGCTGACGTACTTGACCGCCACCACCATGATCAACGACCAGGTGATCAGCGAAAGAATGCCCAGCACCGTACTCGGACGCGGGTGCAGGCCGTGCTCGGGAAGAAACGTCTCGTGCATGGTGTACAGCGGACTGGTGCCGATGTCGCCGAACACGATGCCGATCGCGCCCAGAATCAGGGTCGATCGCGCACCGTGGCTATTCCCGGTATCGCCGGTGGCCGGCGATGATGCCTGCTTATGCACTTGCTCGTTCATGGATATCCTGGCTGCCTAGCTGCCGAGTGCGGCGCGCAACGCCTTGCGAATGATGGTTTCGGCGTCGTCGCCTTCGGCCGCGACCTTCTGCACCAGCCGGCTCACCTCGGCCGGCTTGTAGCCCAGTTGCTGCAAGGCCACGGTGGCTTCACCGGACGCGTCCAGCGGCGCCCCGGCTCCCTGCATCGAGCTGCCGGGAAGGCCGGACATGCCGTCGAGGCGATCGCGCAACTCCACCACGATGCGCTCGGCGGTCTTCTTGCCGATGCCGGGAATCTTGGTCAACGCGACCACGTCACCGGCGTGTACCAGTCGCGCAAAATGGTCGGTGGACACGCCGGACAGCACGGCCAGCGCGATCTTCGCGCCGATCCCGCTGACCTTCAGCAAGTTGCGGAACAGCACCCGTTCGCTCTCGTGCAGGAAGCCGTACAGCGCCACGCTGTCTTCCTTCACCGCGTGGTGGATCAGCAGGATCACTTCCTTGCCGACGCCCGGCAGCTCGTAGATGGTCGACATCGGCGCTTCGACCTCGTAACCGACGCCGGCGACTTCGACCAGCAATGCCGGCGGCTGCTTGGAGACCAGAATGCCGCGCAGTCGCCCGATCATCGACGCCGCCTCCAGGCCGAACGCGGAATGCCGACCCGGGCCAGACTGGCACGGGTGTGCGCATGGGTCACCGCGATCGCCAGTGCATCGGCAGCATCGGCCTGCAGCGGTCCCTTCAGACCCAGCAGCACACCGATCATGTGCTGGACCTGGGTCTTGTCGCTGCGCCCACTGCCGACCACGGATTGCTTCACTTCGGTTGCTGCGTACTCGTGCACCACGATCCCCTGACTGACCACCGCGCAGATCGCGGCGCCGCGTGCCTGGCCCAGCTTCAGCGCTGAATCGGGATTGCGCGCCATGAATACGCGCTCGATTCCGCACTCGGCCGGCTGATGGGTGGCGATGATGTCACACAGCTCGTCAAAGATGCGTTTCAGACGCAGCGGGAAGCTGGCCTCACCGGCCACCGCAAGCGCCGAGTGGAAGACATGGGTCAACTTGCCCGCGTCGTCGACGTCGATGATGCCGACGCCGGTACGCTGACTGCCCGGGTCTATGCCAATAATGCGGGTCATCGCTGATGCGAAGCGGAGGGCACGGGGCCTCCGACTTATTCGGCAACCTCGGCCGGCAGCAGGGCGTTGTGCGACACCTCGCTCACATCGTCCAGCGCATCGAGCTTCTCGAGCAGATCCAGCAGCGCCTCGAGTGCGTCGTCCGGAACCTCGACCCGGTTGTTCGGACGCATCACCACGCCGGCGTGCACGGCACTCAGTCCGGCGTCGATCATGGCCTGCTGGACCGCCTCGAAATTTTCCGGCGTGCACAGCACGGTGCTCTCGCCATGCTCATTGACGACATCGTCGGCGCCGGCCTCGAGGGCCGCCTCCAGCACCTTTTCCTCGGCCGCCGCATCCCCGGCGGTACCGAACACCAGCTCGCCGCAGCGATTGAACTGGAACGCCACGGAGCCGCTGGTGCCGAGATTGCCGCCATGCTTGCTCAGCGCATGGCGCACCTCGGCCACCGTGCGCACCGGGTTGTCGGTGAAGGTCTCGATGATCAATGCGATGCCGGCCGGACCATAGCCCTCGTAGCGCAACTCCTGCATGTCGGCACCACCATCGGCACCCGAGCCGCGCTTGACCGCGCGATCGATGGTGTCGCGGGTCATGTTCGCCGACAGCGCCTTGTCGATCGCCGCACGCAGCCGCGAATTGCTGGCCGGATCGGCCACCCCCGCACGGGTTGCCACGGTGATTTCACGAATCAGCTTGGTGAACACCTTGGCGCGCTTGGCGTCTTCGGCGTTCTTGCGACCTTCGATGGACGGGCCTCTACCCATGACATTGCCTGCACTTGGATCCGATGGACAAGCCGGGAATTTTACCTGATTTCAGCCGCTGTGCCGGTTCCGCCCATCGGCGTCGGGATCAGCTGGTTGCGTCGCCCGGCGCCGGCCCGAAGTGGCCATGCCGGAGAAACCACGCCACCCGCTGCGCCACATCCTGCGAAAACAGCAGCCCGGTGTGGTTCGCTTCGACCACGCAATGATCGGCCAGACCCGCCAGACGGGTCTCCTCCACCGCCACGGTGCCGTCATGCTGGCCCGCGAAATGACCCAACACCGAACCGAGGCCCAGCGGCATGCAGCCAGCGATCATGCCGACCTCGCGCTGCCCCTCCCAGCGCTCGAAGCCCTGCTCCAGCAACTCGCGGTTGTGTCCCAGCAACACCTCGCCACCGCGGCCCCAGCCGGCAAAGCCGCGGGCTGCCGCGCTGCCCCTGAGCGGCGATCCGAGACACACGATGCGGCCCGGCGGCAACCCGGCGGCATTCAGACAGGCACGCAACGCCAGCAGGCCACCGAGGCTGTGACCGACCAGATGCACGGTACCGTCGCCCGCTGCCAGTTCGGTCATCTGCGCGCGCAGACGATCCAGGATGCTCTGCTGGGTGGCCGCCACGCTGAGATAGTCGAACCGGCGCACGCCGAAGCCCGCCTCCATCAGGCGCCGATGCAGCATGGACAGCGCGAAGCCGCGCATCCACAGGCCGTGCAGCAGGATTACGTGTTCGGGCATGATTTCAAGAGAGCGACCAGATACATCGGGAAAATCGTGACATCGGCGCAACCCGCCGCCATGCCGGTCCGGCCGGCATCAACCGCTGGCGCCCCGGCGCGCGGACTCAGGCGCCCGGCACCTCGGTGGAACGAACCTGCACATGCAACTCTTTCAGCTGCGCCGCAGCGACCGTCGACGGTGCGTCGGTCATCAGATCCTGCGCGCTGGTGGTCTTGGGGAAGGCGATCACGTCGCGAATCGACTCGGTGCCTGCCATCAGCGCCGCGATGCGATCGATGCCGAAGGCCAGTCCGCCGTGCGGCGGCGCACCGAACTTCAGCGCCTTCAGCAGGAAGCCGAACTTCATTTCCGCCTCCTCCGCGCCTATGCCGAGCAACTCGAACACCGTGCTCTGCATGTCCGGGCGATGGATACGGATCGAACCGCCGCCGATCTCGTTGCCATTGAGCACCATGTCATAGCCCCGGCTGACCGCATTGTGCGGATCGGCACGCAGCTGGGCGGCATCGTCCACCTTGGGCGCGGTGAACGGGTGGTGCAGCGCCACGAAGCGCTTTTCCTCGGCGTCGTATTCGAACATCGGAAAATCGGTGACCCACAGCGGCTTCCAACTGTCCTCGACCAGGCCGCGATCCTTGCCGACCTTCAGGCGCAACGCACCCATGAAGTCGGTGACCGTCTTCCAGCTGCCCGCACCGAAGAACACGATGTCGCCGCTCTGCGCAGCAGTCGCCTTCAGCACACCGTCCAGCGCCGCGTCGTCGAGGAACTTCGCCACCGGCGAATTGATCCCGTCACGCCCCTTGGCCAGGTCCTCGACCTTCAGCCAGGCCAGGCCCTTCGCGCCGTAGCGCGAGACGTATTCGGTCAGCCCATCGATGTCCTTGCGGCTCAGCGTGCCGCCACCGGGCACGCACAGCGCGGCGACGCGGCCCTCGGGCTCGTTGGCGGGGCCGGAAAACACCTTGAATTCGACATGCTTCACCGCGTCGGCAATGTCGACCAGCTCCAGCGCAATGCGCAGGTCCGGCTTGTCCGAACCGAAGCGACGCATCGCCTCGGCCCAGGTCATGCGCGGAAAAGGTTTGACAAGCTCCACACCCTGCACCTCGCGGAATACGTGGCGGATCAGCTCCTCCACGAAGTCCTGCACATCCTTCTCCTCGACGAAGGCAAACTCGAGGTCGAGCTGGGTGAATTCCGGCTGGCGATCGGCGCGCAGGTCCTCGTCGCGGAAGCAGCGCGCGATCTGGTAGTAACGGTCGAAGCCGGCCACCATCAGGATCTGCTTGAACAGCTGCGGCGACTGCGGCAGCGCATAGAACTGGCCCGGGTGCACGCGGCTCGGCACCAGGTAATCGCGCGCGCCCTCGGGCGTCGCCTTGGTCAGGATCGGCGTCTCGACATCCTGGAAACCGCGCTCGTCGAGGTAGCGGCGCAGCATCTGCACCAGCTTGATGCGCTTGCGCATCATCGCCTGCATCTCCGGGCGACGCAGGTCGAGGTAGCGGTAGGTCATCCGCATGTCCTCGTTCGGATTCTCGTGCAGCGCAAACGGCAGGTCCCGGGCCGCATTGAGAATTTCCACCGAATCCGCCACCAGCTCGACCGTGCCGGTCTTCAGCTTGTCGTTGACCGACAGGCGCCGGCGGATCGTGCCGGTGACACGCAGGCAGTACTCGTTGCCGATCTCGTTGGCGACGGCAAATGCGGGCGCGTTGTCGCGCTCGATCACCAGCTGGGCCAGTCCCTCGTGATCGCGCAGATCGACGAAGGCGACGTGACTCTGCAGGCGAAGGGTATTGACCCATCCGCACAGGGTGACGGTCCGGTCGATCAGGGACTCATCGATGAGACCGCAGTAATGCGTGCGCATGCGCTGGAAACTCCGGGCCGCGGAGCGGCTGAAACGGGTGGAAAAGACCCGGAATCTTAACACCGCGGCATGCACAGGAGGACTTCCGCGGGGGATGGCGGGCTCTGCGTCCCCCGCCATCGCCCGCATGCGCATCGGCTACCAGCGACGATCGACCACGAATTGGCCACGACAGCCGTGATCCACCCAGACACCGGCACGGTTCCAGCCCCAGCTTTCGCCTTCGGTACAACGGGCACCGGATAGCTGATTCACCAGTTCGACATGCCCGTGGCGGCCCACATCGACCTGGCACATCTGATAGCGACTCTGGTGACTGTCGCACTGCAGGCGGATCTGCCGGTTCCAGTCGGCGCCCGGCTGCCAACCGCCGTCCCGGCCATCACGGTCGTAACCGCCGCCATGGCCGTGATCGCCATCGCGGGCATCGCGGCCGCGAGGCCCCTGGCGAAACGTCTCGGCGAACTGGCCGCGGCAGCCGCGATCGACCCACAGACCCTGCCGATCGAGGCCCCAGCTCTGACCGCGAATGCACGCACCCTTCGACTCCTGCCGGACCAGTTCGGCATCGCGCCAGGGCACATCGCAGCGATTGAATTTCCCATCGATGCTTTCGCAGCGAATCCGTTCGCCCGCCCGCTCCTGTGCCTGCACGGGCGGGGAAAACCACACAACGCCCAGTGCACCCATCGCCCCACAAATCAACAGCCTGTCCAAGATACGCATCGCGTACACCTCTGCCCGAATAGTCTTGCGCGCGGCGACCGGCCGAACGGTTCAGCTGCCCCCCGGGGAAGCACGCGTGGGGACCGATGATACGCACCCGGCGTGAGGTATCCGCGACGACCCGGCGGGATCAGTCGGCGGCAGAAGGCTTGCTGCCCGATGCCGCAGGAGCCGGCGATGCCGCCGGGGTCGCCGATGCGGCGGGCGCCGGTTTGCCAGCGCTGTCCGCAGGCCTGGATTCGCCGCCGGTTCCGTCGGCCAGGTTGCGCTTCTTGTCACCTTCCTTCTTGAAATCGGTTTCATACCAGCCACTGCCGGCCAGCCGAAACGAGGGCGCACTGACCATGCGCCTCAAGTGCGGCGCATCGCAGGCAGGGCAGATCGAGGGATCGGTGTCGGACAACTTCTGCAGGCGATCGAAGCGATGGCCGCAACTGCTGCACTCGAATTCGTAAATGGGCATGAAAACTCCGCGCGATCCAGTCAAGATTGAGCTGGCAACTGGCCATTATCGGCGCGATCGAGCGGATTTCAACGTCCCGATGGTCGCTCGCCCGCGGAGAGGTCGGCGGAGCCGCCTGCCGCCATGATGAAACATGGCCCCGCCGATGGGTTGCGATACGTGCATGCCACCACCTGAAAGCCCCCAACCCCTGTGCAGCGACTTCGGCATGGCGATGGATGAACCGATGCCCCGGCAAGGCAGTCACTCCGCGGCACCCGTGGAATTCAGCCAGATCAGCGATCGGGGCGATGCATCGGCATCGGCGGACTTTTTCCGGCAATCCACCTCTCACCCCGTCCTCATCCCTGCCATGCATTGACGGATTTCACTGACAGCGCGTGTCGCCGGCGCTGACAGCCGGAAACACCATGGCGTGCGGATAATGCCCCACTCCAGGAGTCGCCCGCCTACTCGTCACTTGATACCCACGATCAGGCGTAACATGCATCGGTGCATGTTGGCGCGTTGCCGTCCAGGGGACTCGCGCGAAAGCCGCCGCCCTCCCTCATCAGGGAGATGTGTCCGGGACACGGCGTACATGCGCGGAATCCAGCACGGGATCGACGACTGAAGGGGCAGCGTCACGTCAACAACCGGAGGGGAGATCATGAAACCTGTCAACCGTACAAGCATTCTCGTTAGCGCACTTGCCCTCGCCATGACCGCGACCGGTGTGGCGATCGCCCGCGAAGCGCCCACCATGACCGTGGCCGTGATCGACTTCACCAACCAGACCAGCTCGGCGAACTGGTGGAATGGCGATGTCGGCAACCAGCTCGCCGATGTGCTCAGCAACGAGCTGAGTGCGACCGGCGACTTCAAGGTGATCGAGCGGCAGAAGATCAATGCGGTGCTGGCCGAACAGGATCTCGCCAGCTCCTATCGCATGCGTCCGGGCAGCAGCCCGCATACCGGCAACGTCACCGGTGCCCAGTACCTGATCACCGGCAGCGTCGCCGCCTACACCGAGGACGTCTCCAACACCGGTGGCGGCCTCAACATCGCCGGCTTCCGGCTGGGCGGCGGCAAGCAACAGGCGTATGTCGCCATCGATCTGCGCGTGATCGACGCGGAGACGTCCGAAGTGGTGTATTCGCGCACCGTCGAGGGCCGCAGCTCCGGCAGCAGCGTACGCGTAGGCGGCTACCTCGGCGGCGGTGTCGGCGGTGACTTCGGGCATTCGCAGAAGACCCCGGCCAGCAAGGCGGTGCGCGCGGCCCTGATCGAGGCCACCGACTACCTCGATTGCGCCATGGTCAAACGCGATGGCTGTGAGGCCCGTTACGAACAGAAGGAACAGCGCCGTCGAAACAGCGACAAGAAAGTGCTGGACCTCGACGGCTGAATCACGCAGGCGACGATGTCGGCAACCAGGGAATGCGGGACCTCCCGATCCCCCGGCCACTGCCGATGACACCATCCACCGGCACTGACACCGCTCCGCCGTACGGACTGCTCGGCTTTCCCGAAGGGAGCCCGCGCTCAGGCGCAGGTTCCCTCAACTCTTGTCGAAGACCAGGTGGCTACCCTCGACTGCGACATTCACCGTGTCACCCGACAGAAAACGCCCTTCGAGGATCTGACGCGCCAGTGGATTCTCCAGTTGCTGCTGGATCGCCCGTTTCAGCGGCCGGGCACCATAGACCGGATCGAAACCGGCATTACCCAGCAAGGCCAGCGCTTCCTCGCTGACTTCCAGCTTCAGCTGCCGCTCGGCCAGACGCTTTTCCAGATAGGCCAGCTGGATCTTCGCGATGGCACGGATCTGGGTCTTGTCCAGCGGACGGAAAACAACAATCTCGTCCAGCCGGTTGATGAACTCGGGCCGGAAGTGCGCCTGCACCACGCCCATCACCGACGCCTTCATCTGAATGTACTGCTCCTCCGCATCGCTGCCGCTGCCGCTGTCGGCCGCGTCCTGGATCATCTGCGACCCCAGATTCGACGTCATCACGATCACGGTGTTGCGAAAGTCCACGGTGCGACCCTGGCCGTCGGTGAGACGGCCGTCGTCAAGCACTTGCAGCAGGATGTTGAACACGTCCGGGTGAGCCTTCTCGACCTCGTCCAGCAGGATCACACTGTACGGCCGGCGACGCACCGCTTCGGTCAGATAGCCGCCTTCCTCGTAGCCGACATAACCGGGGGGCGCACCGACCAGCCGGCTCACCGCGTGCTTCTCCATGAACTCGCTCATGTCGATGCGCACCATCGCATCGGTGGTGTCGAACATGAACTCGGCCAGCGCCTTGCACAGCTCGGTCTTGCCCACCCCGGTGGGGCCGAGGAACAGGAACGAACCGCTGGGTCGGTCGGGATCGGACAGGCCGGCGCGGGCGCGGCGGATCGCGTCGGAAACGGCGTGTACCGCTTCGTCCTGGCCGACCACCCGCTTGTGCAGGTCGTCCTCCATGTGCAGCAGCTTCTCACGCTCGCCTTCGAGCATCTTGCTGACCGGAATGCCGGTCCAGCGCGCCACCACTTCGGCGATCTCCTCGGCGGTGACCTTGTCCTGCAGCAGCTTGAAATCCTGCTGCTCGGCCGCCTGCGCCGCGGCCAGCTGCTTTTCCAGTTCCGGCAGACGGCCGTACTGGATCTCGCTCATCTTCGCGTAGTCCTGCCCTCGCTGCGCCGTCTCCAGCTCCAGACGCGCCTGCTCAATCTGTTCCTTGACCCGGGTCGCGCCCTGCAGCGCGGCCTTCTCCGATTTCCAGATCTCGTTGAGGTCGGAGAATTCGCGTTCGAGTTTCCCGATGTCGTCCTCGAGGTCGGCCAGGCGCTGCTTGCTGGCGTCGTCCTTCTCCTTCTTCAGCATCTCGCGCTGGATCTTCAGCTGGATCAGCCGCCGCTCGAGGCGATCGAGCTCCTCCGGTTTGGAGTCGATCTCCATGCGGATGCGCGAGGCGGCCTCGTCCATCAGGTCGATCGCCTTGTCCGGCAGCTGACGGTCGGGGATGTAGCGATGCGACAGCGTGGCCGCGGCGACGATCGCCGGGTCGGTGATCTCCACGCCGTGATGCACCGCGTAGCGCTCCTTCAGCCCGCGCAGGATCGCGATGGTGTCCTCGACACTGGGCTCGCCCACGAAGATCTTCTGGAAGCGGCGTTCCAGCGCGGCGTCCTTCTCGATGTACTTGCGGTATTCGTCCAGTGTGGTGGCGCCGATGCAGTGCAGCTCGCCGCGCGCCAGCGCCGGCTTGAGCATGTTGCCCGCGTCCATCGCACCCTCGGCCTTGCCCGCGCCGACCATCGTGTGCAATTCGTCGATGAACAGGATCACCCGGCCTTCCTGCTTGGCCAGGTCGCTGAGCACGGCCTTCAGCCGCTCCTCGAACTCGCCGCGGAACTTCGCGCCGGCGATCAGCGCGCCCATGTCCAGCGCCAGCACGCGACGGTCGCGCAGACCCTCGGGCACCTCGCCCTTGATGATGCGCTGGGCCAGCCCCTCGACGATCGCGGTCTTGCCCACGCCAGGCTCGCCGATCAGCACCGGGTTGTTCTTGGTGCGCCGCTGCAGCACCTGGATCGTGCGGCGGATCTCCTCGTCGCGACCGATCACCGGGTCGAGCTTGCCCTTCTCGGCACGCTCGGTGAGATCGATGCAGTACTTCTCCAGCGCCTGGCGCTGCTCCTCGGCATTTTCGCTCTGTACCTTCTCGCCGCCGCGCAGTTTCTCGATCGCCGCCTCGAGGTTCGCCTTGGTGGCGCCGGCAGCCTTCAGCGCCGCGCCCAGCTCGCCCTTGTCGTCGAGCGCGGCCAGCACGTACAGCTCGCTGGCGATGAACTGGTCGCCGCGCTGCTGCGCCAGCTTGTCGGTGAGATTGAGCAGCCGGTTCAGGTCGTTGCCGACATTGATGTTGCCTTCCTGGCCGCTGACCTTCGGCAACCGTTCCAGGATCGCGTTGACCCGCTGCTGCAGCGCCGGCACGTTGACCTGGGCCTGGGTCAGCATCGGCGCGGTCGAGCCGCCCTGCTGATCGAGCAGCGCCGCCATCAGATGCGCCGGTTCGAGCATGTTGTGGTCGCGGCCCACGGCCAGCGACTGCGCGTCGGCCAGCGCCTGCTGGAAGCGCGAGGTGAGTTTGTCCATCCGCATGAATCGCTCTCCGTCCAGAGATGAAAGGCATCGGCCGATACCCGGCCACTGTCCGACAAATGCGGACAGCAGCACCTGATTCAAGTCAAAGACGGCCGCGATGGCGGGGCGGGCTCAGTGGTCCTGCAGCCAGATCAGGCTGGCGAACCGGCCGCTGCGGGCCCCTTCGCGACGATAGGAGTAGAAACGCGGGTCGGTCAGCGTATCGAAGCCGCCACCATGGATTCGGGCGATCCCCGCCGCCGTCAGACGCTGCCTGGCCAGCGCCGCGAGATCGCAGTGCCAGTGACCCGGCCGGGTCACCGTGAAGCACCTGGCGGCCGCGCGATCATGGTCGACAAATGCCGCACGGACCTCCTCGCCCACCTCGTAGGAAGCAGCGCCGACGCATGGACCAAGCCAGGTCAGCAGCCGTTCCGACGGCAGCTGCAGTTGCTCCGCCGCGGCCTCCAGCACGCCGCCGGCCAGCCCGCGCCAGCCCGCGTGGGCCGCACCGATCGCGCTGCCGTCGTCGGCGCAGAACAGCACCGGCAGGCAGTCGGCGGTGAGTATCGCCAGCACCGTACCGGGCAGGTGCGACACCGCCGCATCCGCCTGTGGCTCCTGCGCGGTGGGTAGCGGCCCCAGTTCGGCCACGTTGACGCCATGCACCTGACGCAGCCAGCGCGGCGCGGCCGGCAGCGCCAGCGCCTGTTGCAACGCGCTGCGGTTGGTCGCGACGGCATCCGCCGAATCGCCACTGCGCAGGCCGAGGTTGAACCGTTCGAACGGCGCCTGCGAGATGCCCGGCCCTTGACGGGTGGTGATCGCCGCATGCACCTGCGGCGGCGCGGGCCAGTCGGGGAAGAGCCAGGTCTCAGTCATGCGGCGCGGCAGGTGTGGCTGGGGAATCGAAGCATCGCATACCTTCGCTGCTGTTCCTGCCCGGCCATTCAATAGTGATCCGAGCCGTGCTCGAGCAGATCCGCACGCAGCGCCTCGATCAGCAGCCGCTGATCGGCTGGCCGCTCGGCACTGAACGACAGCGGCTCGCCACTGATCGGGTGGACGAATGACAATTTCTCGGCGTGCAATGCCTGTCGGCGGAAGCCACGCAGCGTGCCGACCAGTTCGTCCGAAGCCCCCTTGGGCAATTTCAGACCGCCGCCGTAAAGCGGGTCGCCGATCAAAGGATGGCCGATATGCGCCAGATGCACGCGAATCTGGTGCGTGCGACCGGTTTCCAGCTGACACTGCAGCAGGCTGTGCGCGCGAAAGCGCTCGCGCAGCCGGTAATGGGTCACCGCACGCTTGCCGTCTTCCTCGTCGCGCACCGACTGCCGCAGCCGATCGCCCATGCTGCGACCGATCGGCTCGTCCACCGTGCCGCCCGCCACCATCGTGCCCAGCACCACGGCTTCGTACTGGCGCTCCACCTCATGCCGCGACAGCAGATCGACCAGCGCCGTGCATGCCGGCAATGTCCTGGCCACCACCATCAGGCCGGAAGTGTCCTTGTCCAGTCGATGCACGATGCCAGCCCGCGGCAGTTCGGCCAGTCCGGGATCGTGATGCAACAACCCGTTGAGCAGGGTACCGGCCGGGTTGCCCGCGCCCGGATGCACCACCAGCCCGGCCGGCTTGTTCAGCACCAGCAGATGCTCGTCTTCATGGACGATGTCCAGTGCCATGTCCTCGGGCGCACTGCTTGTCTCGTTCTCCAGCTCGACCTGCAGCCGCACATGCTCGCCTCCGCGCAACAACTGCCGCGACGGCGCCAGCTCTCCATCCAGGGTCACCGCGCCGGACTTGATCCAGCCGCTGAGCCGCGAACGCGAATAATCAGGGAACATCTCGGCCAAAGCCTGGTCGAACCTGCGTCCCGCTGCGGTCAGCGGTACCTCCGCCTCGTGCCGGATCGTGGTCATGCTGCCCGCCACGGGTGGCTGCCGGTTTCGGCTATCATGCCTTTTCGTTCAAACATCTGAATTCATTCCTATGCGCCTATCAATCGGCTTGCCCAAGTTGTCGATGTTCCCACTGCCTGCGATCAAGGTGCTTGCCGTACTCGCGCTCGTCATGACGATGAGTGCCTGTTCGATCTTCGGTTCCAAGCACCAGACCGACGACACGATGCCGCTCGAGGCGCTGTACAACAAGGCACATACCTCGCTCGAAAACGCCGACTATGCCGCCGCGACCAGGTCCTACACGCGCCTGATCGCCCGCTTCCCGTCCGGCGAGTACAACGAACAGGCCCAGCTCGACCTGGCCTATTCGCAGTACAAGGACAATCAGCCGGATGAGGCGCTGTCGACGGTGAACCGCTTCATCAAGACCTACCCGGCCAACAAACATGTTGATTATGCCTACTACCTGCGCGGTCTGATCAATTTTGATCGCACCAGCGGCTTCCTGGAGCGCTTTACCCGGAGCACCGGGGGACAAGCCCGTCGCGACCAGGGCTATAACCTGCAGGCGTTCGATGACTTTTCCGAGCTGTCGCGGCGATTCCCGGACAGTGCCTACACCGCGGACGCGCGCCAGCGCATGATCTATCTGCGCAACCTGCTGGCGCAGTATGAAATCAACGTGGCCGAGTTCTACCTGCGCAACAAGGCCTATATCGCCGCTGCCGACCGTTCGCAGTATGTGATCGAACACTACCAGCAGGCACCGCAGGCCGGCGATGCATTGGCCATTCTCACCCGCAGCTACCTGGCACTGGATCACAAGGACCTGGCCGGCCAGACCCGCCAGGTGCTGGCCATGAACTACCCGAACCATCCCTACCTGACCGATGCCAAGTGGCCGCATGCACCATCCACGCTGCGCAAGATGGTGCCCTTCTCGGCCCATCACTGAGCGCAGCAGACTGCCCGCGGAGCAAGAAAGCCGGCGAGCGATCGCCGGCTTTTTTTGCGCCATGGCGCCCGATCCCTGCCTCAGCCGAACGCGGAGACGTGGGAAGGGCAGCGACCGCGCTCTGCGGATTCGTCTCCGTTTGCGCACCAGACGCTCTTGCGTTCGGCGCTCAATGCCATCCGGACGTTATCGGATAGCGCCGCTCACGCCCGAACGCGCGGGTCGTCACCCGTGGCCCTGGCGCGGACTGCCGGCGCTTGAACTCGTTCTGCAACACCAGCCGCACCACCCGGCGCACGGTATCGGCGGAGAAACCCTGCGCGACGATTTCCGCCTGCGACTGCTCGGCCTCGATGAAGCGGCCCAGGATCGCGTCCAGCTCGTCGTATGGCGGCAGTGAATCCTGATCGGTCTGGTTTTCGCGCAACTCGGCCGATGGCGGACGCTCGATCACCGCCGCGGGGATCCCGCCGACCTCGCCGACCCGCACCGCGTGGGCATTGCGCCAGCGCGAAAGTCGATACACGACCGTCTTGTAGACATCCTTCAACGGTGCATAGGCGCCACACATGTCGCCGTACAGCGTGGCGTAGCCGACCGCCATCTCGCTCTTGTTGCCGGTCGCCAGCAGCAGCCGGCCATGCTTGTTGGACAACGCCATCAGCATCACGCCGCGGGTGCGTGACTGCAGGTTCTCCTCGGTGGTGTCGGCGCCCTTGCCGGCAAAGGCGGGCGTCAGCGCCTCGATGAATGCCCCACAGGTGGCCTCGATCGAGATCACGTGATAATCCACGCCCAGCTGCTCGGCCTGCGAGCGAGCGCCGTCCAGCGACAGCTGCGAGGTGTAGCGGGTCGGCATCATCACGGCAGTCACCCGTTCGGCACCCAGCGCATCGACCGCCAGCGCCAGGGTCAGGGCCGAATCGATACCGCCGGACAAACCCAGCAGTACGCCGTCGAAACCGTTCTTGTCGATGTAATCGCGGGTGCCCCGCACCAGCGCGGCGTACAGCGTCGCCTCGAGCGAAGTGTCGGCGGCGACCGGCCAGTCCTCCGCGTGCAACGTGCGCGTGGCGGGGTCGAACTCGGCCCACAGCAGTGCGTCGACGAAGGCTGGCGCGCGCGCGGCGATCGAGCCGTCGCCGTTGACCAGCAGCGTGGCGCCATCGTAGACCACCTCGTCCTGACCGCCGACCATGTTGAGGTAGATGATCGCGCAGCCGGTCTCGCGCGCCCGCGCCAGCAGCACCGCCTCGCGCTCGGCCTGCTTGGCGTCGTCCCACGGCGAGGCATTGATCACCAGCAGCAGTTCCGCACCGGCCACGGCAGCCCGCGCCGCCGGTTCCGGTACCCACACGTCCTCGCAGATCAGCAGGCCGACGGTCACCCCTTCGATGACCGCCGTGAGCGACCCGTGGCCGGCACGAAAATAACGCTTGTCGTCGAACACGCCGTAGTTCGGCAGCTCCTGCTTGTGCGCCGTGCATTCCACCCGGCCATCCCGCAGCAGGCTGGCGGCGTTGAATACCTCACCCTCGCTGTGCGGATGACCCACCATGGCCGCAATGCCGTGGGTGGCGGCGGCCAGCGCGCTCAGTTCGCTGCTGCAGGCCGCCAGGAAGCTGGGACGCAGCAGCAGATCCTCCGGCGGATAGCCACTCAGGGTCAGCTCCGGGAACATCACCAGTGCGGCCCCGCCGCTGCGCGCCCGGGCGATCAGGTCCGCGGCCCGGGCGGCATTCGCCGCCACCGCGCCGACCGGGAAATCGAACTGGGCCAGCGCCAGACGCAGCCTTGCCATGCATGCACTCCAGAAAAAGACAAAGGCCGCGACGAATCGCGGCCTCTGCATTTTAGAGCACAGTCACCCTGACTTACTTCATCAGCTTCGCAATCGCCTTGCCCAGATCGGCCGGGGACTTCACTGTGGTGACACCCGCCTTCTCCAGCGCGGCGAACTTCGCCGCCGCCGTACCCTTGCCACCGGAGATGATCGCACCGGCGTGACCCATGCGCTTGCCGGCCGGAGCCGAAGCGCCGGCAATGAAGGACACCACCGGCTTGGTGACGTACTCGGCGATGAACTCGGCCGCGTCTTCCTCGGCCGAACCACCGATCTCGCCGACCATGATGATGCCTTCGGTCTGCGGGTCGTCCTGGAACAGCTTCAGGCAATCGATGAAGCTCAGGCCGTTGATCGGGTCGCCACCGATGCCGATGCAGGTGGACTGGCCCAGGCCTTCGTTGGTGGTCTGGAACACTGCCTCATAGGTCAGCGTGCCCGAACGCGACACGATGCCGACCTTGCCCGGCATGTGGATGTGACCTGGCATGATGCCGATCTTGCACTGGCCCGGGGTGATGATGCCGGGGCAGTTCGGCCCGATCAGCACGGTTTCCGGATGCTGCGCCAGCACGTTCTTCACGCGCAGCATGTCCAGCACCGGGATGCCCTCGGTGATCGCCACGATCACCTTGATGCCGGCATCGATGGCTTCGAGGATCGAGTCGGCCGCGAACGGCGGCGGCACGAAAATCACCGACGCGTCGGCGCCGGTTTCCAGCACGGCTTCATCGACCGAGTTGAACACCGGCAGGCCGATATGCTCGGAACCGCCCTTGCCCGGGGTTACGCCACCGACGATCTTGGTGCCGTAGTCGATCGCCTGTTCGGCGTGGAAAGTGCCCTGCTGGCCGGTGAAACCCTGCACCAACACCTTGGTATTCTTGTTGACGAGAACGCTCATTCGTTTGCTCCTCAGCCCTTGGCCGCAGCCACGGCTTTCTGCGCCGCGTCGTTGAGATCGTCGGCCGGCGTGATCGCCAGGCCGGAATTGGCCAGCAGTTCGCGACCCTTCTCGACATTGGTGCCCTGCAGGCGCACCACCACGGGAATCTTCAGGCCCACTTCCTTGACCGCGGCGATGATGCCCTCGGCAATCAGGTCGCAGCGCACGATGCCGCCGAAGATGTTGACCAGGATGCAGTTCACCTTGTCCGAGGACAGGATCAGCTTGAATGCCTCGGTCACGCGCTCCTTGGTCGCGCCGCCGCCCACGTCCAGGAAGTTGGCCGGCTCGCCGCCTGCCAGCTTGATCACGTCCATGGTGGCCATCGCCAGACCGGCGCCATTGACCATGCAGCCGATCGTGCCGTCCATCGTCACGTAATTGAGGTTGTTCAGCAGGGCAGCCGCTTCGGCCGGGTCTTCCTGGGTCAGGTCGCGCATCGCGGCCAGATCGGGGTGACGGAACTCGGCGTTGTCGTCGGAGTTCACCTTGCCATCGAGCGCAGCGAGATTGCCGTCTTCCAGCACGGCGAGCGGATTCAGCTCGACCAGCGCCAGATCCTTCTCGTTGAACAGCTTGTACAGGCCCAGCATGATCTTGGTCAGCTGGTTGACCTGCTTGGCGGTCAGGTCCATCGCAAAACCGAGCTGACGGCACTGGTACGGCTGCAGGCCTTCGACGAAGTCGACCACGATCGTGTGGATGTCTTCGGGCGTTTCCTTGGCGACCTGCTCGATGTCCACGCCGCCATGCTTGGAAGCGATGAACGAGATCGACTTGCTGTCGCGGTCGGTCAGGATCGACAGGTACAGCTCGCGCGCAATATTGGTGGCGTCGGTCACCAGCACCAGGTTCACCGGCAGCGCACGGCCGGCGGACTGGTAGGTTTCCATGTGGGTGCCGAGCATGCCCTTGGCGGCAGCGTGCACGTCGTCAAAACTGCGGCAGAACTTGACGCCGCCGGACTTGCCGCGGCCACCGGCATGGATCTGCGCCTTGACCATCCATTGGGAACCGCCCAGTGCCTTGGCGGCATCGACGGCGGCGTCGGCGGAGTTGGCGACCTTGCCCGGCGGGACGGCGATGCCGTACTGCGCGAACAGTTCTTTGGCCTGGTATTCGTGGAAATTCATTCGATACCTCGAGCGAACGGAAAAACATGGCGGCCGCACGCGTGAACACCCGCGTGGGTCATGGGGTCGGACGGCGGAGTGACGCGCAGCCGGAATGCAGTGCGCGGGCCACTCAATTGGCTGAACCACGCAATACGGCCGCCTATTTTCGCGGAAGCGGGCGGCAATGGAAAGGGCAACCTGTCCGGGCGAGCCGCATCGGCCCGTTTCATGCGGTTTGGCGCGGGGATACGGTCCCTGTCAGCCCGTCTATACTCGCCCGGAACCGCCATGGAGTGCCCGCCACGTGTCCAGCGCACCACCTTTCGCCGATCCGCAGACAGGCATGACCACGATCCGCCACGAGCTCTCCTTCCTGAATGTGTTCCGGGTCGTGCAGTCACTGGTGTATGCCGGCCTCGCCTTCAGTCCCGCCGGGTTGGGCTGGCCGGAGCTGGAGACACCCAACTTCGCGCGCACCGTAGCGATGCTGTATCTGGTTTTTGCGCTGGTTGCGCTGCTGCTGAACCGCCGCAGCATGGCCTACGTGAGAACCGCGGTGGCGGTGACCCTGGTGGTGGATATCACCGCGGCCATCCTGGCGACTTCCGCAATGCACGATGCGCGCATCGGCATCGCGATGATGCTGGCGGTGAACCTCAGCGCCGGCGCGCTGATCCTGCCGCTGCGGATATCCAGCTTCTTCGCCGCGCTGGCCACGCTGGGCATGCTCGGCCACACGCTTTTCGGATCGTCCACGGCCAACGGCCCCGGCGATCGCGACCTGCTCGAAGCCGCCCTGTTCGGGCTGGCCTACTTCGCCAGCACCGCGCTGTGCAGCGTGCTGGGCCGGCAGCTGCGCGCCACCGAGGCGCTGGCCGAACAACGCAGCACCGACCTGGCCAACCTGTCGCAGGTCAACGAGCTGATCATCCGCCGCATGAAGACCGGCGTGCTGCTGGTCGATGATGCCAATCGCATCCATCAGATCAACGAATCGGCCTGGATGCTGCTGGGCAACCCCGGCGCCGACCAGCGCGACCTCGGCCAGCTGGCACCGGAACTGTCGCGTCGGCTGTACCACTGGATGACCTCCGGCAAACTGGACGAGACCGCGACCCAGCTCGCCGACGGCGTACCCGAAGTGGTGCCGCGCTTCACCCGGCTGGCACCCAACGACGACTCGCACGTGCTGATCTTCCTGGACGACACCTCGCTGCTGTCGCGCCGGGCGGAGGAACTCACGCTGAGTTCGCTGGGTCGGCTGTCCGCCTCGATCGCACACGAGATCCGCAACCCGCTGGCGGCGATCCGCTATTCGGCCCAGTTGCTGGCCGAGTCGAAGAGCATGGACAGCACCGACCAGCGCATGGTCGAGATCATCAACAACCACTGCATCCGGCTCAACGAGATCATCGAGAACATCCTGCAGCTGTCGCGGCGCGAGCGCTCACGGCCGGAGACGCTGGACCTGGGCCATTGGGCGCAGGACTTCGTCGAGGAATACAGCCAGGGCAACGACCTCGGCGCCGATTCGCTGCGGGTGATCACCAACAGCGCCGTGCCGGTCACCGCGGTGGCCGATCCGCAACAATTGCAGCAGGTGGTCTGGAACCTGGTGCAGAATGCGCTGCGCTATGGTCGCCTGCCCGGCGAAGCGGCACGGGTGATGGTGGTGGCGCGACAGGGCGAACACGGCGTGCCGATCCTTGAAGTGATCGACCGCGGGCCCGGCATCGCGCCGAAAGTGGCCGCGCAGATCTTCGAGCCGTTCTATACCACCCACGAATACGGCACCGGCCTGGGCCTGTACCTGGCCCGGCAGATGAGCGAAGCGAACCAGGCCGCGCTGGAATACGTGCGCGTGGCCGGCGGTGGCAGCTGCTTCCGGCTGATCCTGACCCCGGCGCAGATGAGCAAGGCGACCGGCGAAGAGGAGTCCTGACCACCCCGGATATGTCGTTGATCCGATCCGGACTCGCGGTGATCGGGTGAACGGACGGTGCCGAGGCGATGACTGCCGGTGCCGCGCGACAACCGGCGTTTCCAGCCAGGAGTGTTGCGGGTATCGTGGCCGCGCTACCGGAATGGGCCACACGATGATGAAGCGTCTCGCCTGGATATGCCTGTTGCTCGGCCTTTTCTCTTCGCGGCCGATGGCGGCACCGGCCCCGCCCGCCCCGATCCGGGTGGGCAACGCGGACAACCGGATCACCCTGCACTCCGGCGCCTCGGCACCCGAGCTGTTGCAACTGGCGCGCACGAACGGTGCCGCCTGGCAGGGCATGGCTGCCACGATGCTGATCGGACACGTCACGGTCGGGCGCAGGGAGATTCCGCTGCACTGGCGCTTCGACCCCGACGGCAGTCGCAGCGATGAGCATTCCGCCAGCCTGGTCTACGAGGATCGTGCGGCCGGGTTGCGGCTGTACTGGGAATGGCGCGCGCCGGCGCGGCACGGCCCCCTCGAGCACGTGATCCGGATCGAGAATCGCAGCGGGCACGAGCTGTGGATTCCTTTGCAGGCCAGTTTCCGTTTCGCCTGGAAAATCCCCGCGGACCTGCCGCTGCAGCAGCTGTGGATCGACAAGGGTGCCGGCGAGCCGCCGCCGGTCGGCACGCATCGGGTGTCGATCGCCGATGGTCATGACTGGCATGGCCAATCGAGCACGTTCGCGCACCCACGCCCGGGCCGGGCACGCGAGATCATTCCCTGGTTCATGGTTCGCGGCACCCATCCAGGGGTGGGCGGCTGGTACGTGGGGGTGGAATTCAGCGGCCGCACCGCGATGACCCTGCAGCGGCACGGCGCGGCGCTCCAGGGCGCGGTCGGGCTCAACCCCGAACCCGGCCCGTTCCGCACCCGCCTGGAACCGGGCGAAACGTTCGCCACCCCGACCGTCTTCGTCGGCGCCAGCGATGGCGACATCGACGATACCGGCAACGCGCTGCACCGCTGGGTCCGCCAGGTACTGAACGACCCGGCCACGCTGCGCAACCCCGACTACCCGCTGGTGACCATCAACAGCTGGGGCAGCGCGATGGCGATCACCGAGGCGCAGGCGCGGCGCATGATCGACGATGCGCAACGACTGGGTTTCGAGATGTTCCACCTGGACGCCGGCTGGTTCCGCGCGGTCGGCGACTGGCATCCGGACCCGCAGAAATTCCCGCACGGCATCGCGGCACTGTCGGATTACGCGCACCGGCACGGCCTGAAATTCGGGCTTTGGGCGGACTGGGCCCAGGCCGGCACCAGCACCGGGAAAGGCGCGCTCAACGTGGCCGATCCGCAGGCGCGCGACTGGTTGACCACCGACCCGCCACCGGGCTGGAAGCCAGCCGAGTTCAAGGGCATCACGATCGATCTGGGCGTGCCCGCGGCGCAGGCGTGGGCAACCGGCGAGACCCGCCGCATCGTGCACGACTACCACGTCGACATGCTGGAGCACGACGGCTACGTCGTCGCCCAGGGCTGCGATCGCACCGACCATCCGCACGCACCGACCGATCCGGCCAAAACGCACCGCTACAGTGACGACGACTTCCTCTGGGTCGACAGTACCAATTCGACCGACGTCAGCCTGCATGCCACGCGTGCCTACTACGACATCCAGAACGCCCTGAAGCGCCAGCACCCTGGCCTGCTGCTCGAAATCTGCAACGACGGCGGGCGCATGGTCGACTTCGGCAGCGCCGCGCACGGCGACTACTTTTCCATCGTGGATTCCTACGACCCGCTGTCCAACCGGCAGGCGTTCTACGATGCCAGCCACGTGCTGCCGCCAGCCATGCTCGAGACCTACGTGAAGGCATGGCCCACGCCGCGGATCGAGAATTTCCGCTACATGCTGCGCAGCGGGATGATGGGCTGGTTCACCGTGATGATCGACACCAACAGCTGGACCGGCCAGCAGCACGCCGCGGCGGCACGGGAGATCGCGTTCTACAAGTCGACCCTGCGCCCGCTGATTCGCGGCGCCGATCTCTATCACGTGGGCCCGCGCCCGGACGGCAAGGGCTGGGACGGAACCGAATATTTCGATGCCGCACGCAACCAGGGCGTGCTCTATGCCTTCCATGGCAGCGAGCCGGCGCCGGGCGTGTTCCGCTTCAAACTGCGGGGACTGCGCAGCGGGCAACGGTATCGCGTGCATTTCCGCGACCATTCCTCACCCGATCGCGTGCTGGACGGACGCGACCTGATGCAGCCCGGCCTGGTGCTATCGTTGCCGCTGCCGAATTCCTCCGAACTGGTCGTGATCGAGGGCATGCCATGACGCGCCACCATCGCTGGCCGCTGGGCCTTGTCCTGCTCTGCCTCTGCGCCTCGGCCGCCGCGCACACCACCGTCGGCGCCGGCCAGCCGGCGCCCCATGAACCTTCCCGCAGCGGCCTGGTGGTCCAGCCCGCGGTGATCATTGCGGCCGCCAAGGCTTTCCGGGACCCGGATCCCTCGCTGCAGGCGATGGTGCGTTCGGCCCTGCTCAACACCGGCACCCAGATCATGGCGGCGGCCGACGGCACCGCCTACGTCAAGACCGGCGACATTCCCGCCGAGTGGCTGCGCGACTCCAGCGTGCAGGTCGAGGCGACGTATCTCGACTATGCCGCCGACCCGCAGGTGCGTGCGCTGTTCAAGGCAGTGATCCAGCGTCAGGCGAAGTACCTGATCGTCGATCCGTATGCGAACGCGTTCAAGCAGGACTACACGGTGTGGGAACGCAAGTTCGAGCTTGACTCGCTGTGCTACCCGATCCTGCTCGCGTGGAAGTATTACAAGGTCACCGGCGATGCATCGGTGTTCACGCCCGAGCTCCGGAAAGCCTTCCTGCGCGTGCTCGACATCATGCAGATCGAGCAGCATCACCGGCGCCTGAGCAAGTACCGCTTCAAGTCCGACACGCAGGAAGCGGGCGTCAATCCGGTGGCCTGGACCGGCATGATCTGGACCGGCTTCCGCCCCTCGGACGATCCATGCGTCTACAACTACCTGATCCCCGCCGAGATGATGGCGGTGCAGGCGCTGTCGGCGTTGCGGGACATTGCTGCGGTCTATCACGACCCGGCCATGGCGAGCCGCGCCGGGAAACTGCGCCGGCAGGTCCACGCGGGTATCCAGAAATACGGCATCGTGAACGGCCCCGAAGGCAAGCCGGTCTATGCCTACGAGGTCGACGGGCTCGGCCACGCCCACCTGATGGACGACGCGAACATCCCGAACCTGCTCGCCGCACCATATTTCGGCTATGTCCACAGCACCGATCCGGTCTATCGGAATACGCGGCGGTTCGTGCTCTCCCGCGCCAACCCGTTCTATTACTCCGGCCCGCTGGCGGCCGGACTGGGCAGCCCGCACACCCCGGCGGGCATGGTCTGGCCGCTGGGCCTGCTGGCCGAGGGCTTCACCACCAGCGACCCGGCCGAACAGCACCAGGTGCTGAAAATGCTGCTGGCCAGCGACCCCGGCGACCACCGCCTGCACGAGTCCTTCGATCCGCACGACGCGAGGAAATTCACGCGCGAAGACTTCGGCTGGCCGAATGCGTTCTTCACCGAATACATCGCGAAGCTGCACGGCGCACCCGCACATCCCGCGCCAGGCACGGCGGGACTGCGATTCGCCAGCCCTGCACCGCACTGAAGCCTGATGGGGTGCCGTCGGGACAGCATCCTGCGATGACCGCGCCGACTTCTTCCGCGCCCTTCCGATGCAGTCGGCGACGACCAGGGAACAGGTCTCCCGGGCGCTCGCCCGGTTCCGCTTTTGAGGCGTCCGTACCGACCGGCCGAGCGGACCCCGGACCTGGATTCGGTGCCGACCTGCGAATGGCCGCCGGACGCGCCGAGGTGACACCGGAAACTTGCATGTCGCGCAAACGCACGCGCACTATTCCGGCCGTATCCCGCTCGACACCTTTCACCGCTCGATACACCTGGGCCACGCAGGAAAACAACGGATGGCCGGAAATTTCACCCTCACGTTCAAGCCGCCGGGCAGCATGAAGCCGGCGACACCCGCGCTCGGGCCGACGCTGCGCTCCTTCGACCTTTTTCCGACCCGGATCTGGCAGGCCAACCTGCCCGCGCTCGCGCCCCAGCTGCAGCCGTGGGTCGCCGCCGTGCTGGCCATGCGCGCAGCCCACCCGCAGCCGGCCGGCCGAACCAACCGGCAGGGCTGGAACAGCGAGGACATGGCGGTACTCGAACAGCCAGCGTTCGCCCCGTTGCGGCAGGCGATACGGGCGGGCTGCACCAGTGCGCTGGGCGAGATGGGCGTGCGCGACGTCCCGTTCCAGCTGCAATCCTGGATCAACCTGCATGACCGCGGCGGCTTCAACTTCCTGCACGTGCACGAGGGCAGTCTGCTGTCCGGCTGCTTCTACCTGAGCGTGCCCGCCGGCTCCGGCAAACTGGTATTCCGCGACCCGCGGCCGGGCGTGATCCACGGCTTTCTCAAGGGCGCGGTGCCGAATGGTTACAGCGACGTCCGGCTTGCACCCGAGACCGGTCTGCTGGTGTTGTTCCCGTGCTGGATGGAACACTTCGTCGAGCCCCACGACAGCGACGAGCCGCGTATCTCGATCTCCTTCAATGCGATCGCGGGATAGACGCGCACCGGTCGACCGGACCGCGCCACGCGCTAGCGATCAGGCACCACGTCGAACGCCACCGTAAGCCGCGTGCGGTCGCCTGAAAAAGGTACGGTGCCGTGCCAGAAATAGGATGGAAACAGCACCAGCATACCTGCCTCGGGACGCACCACGTACTCGGCCGGGCAAGCCGGTGTTGTCGCGATGCTGGGTTCACCGAAGCTGAGCACGCCATCCTCTCGTTGCACGTCGGCCATGCTGTCGGGCAGATCGATATAACAGGCCGACGAAAGCCATCCGCGCGGGTGCACGTGGCTGGTGTGGAAGCCGGACGTCTGCAACCGCACCGACCAGCTGCCGTTGAAACGCCAGCCGCCCTGGTTGCGCCGGCGCAGCGGATCGACGCCATGGCCGATGTGCTCCAGATAACGGCGGATCGGCGCTTCGAAGGCCTTGAACAACGCCTGGATCACCGGGTCTGCCGTGCGGGTCAGATCCCCGGTGGTTTCCGTGCCATGACGCAGTGACTGGAACAGCAGCGGGTGATTCTGGGTGTCGTGCAGCCGATCGAGACTGCGTCGCAGGTCCGCGAGGAAGCCGGCCAGATCGGGCCAGCCCGGCGGCGCCTCGAGCCGCTGCGGCAGCACCAGTCGCGGGTAATCGCAAAGCTCGTGGTAGCGCGGATCGCCCAGCAGGCGCCAAGCGATGGTCTGCAGGGCGATCAGGTATTGATCGTCGGGGGCCTGCGCCAGCAAGGCTTCACAGTGCGGCAAGCTGCCGCTCGCATCGCCGATACCCAGTTGGGCGGCTACCATCAGCTTTCGTGCCGAGCTGTCGGTCGGCAGCACGTGCAGCGCGCGCGCGGCCAGGCCAAGTGCGATGCCCGGATCGAACTCCAGCGCCGCCAGGCCCGCGCGCACCAGCAGCGCCGGTGCGGCCTGCGGGTGCGCTGCCTGGGAAGCCAGGCAAGCGTAGGCGCCGCGGGCATCGCCGGCACCCTGCAGGACTGCCGCCTTGGCCGCCCACAACGCATCGTCGTTGGCGAAGGTCTGCAGGGCCCGATCCATCGTGGCGGTCGCTTGGGCGCTGTCGCCGGTGCGCATCCAGACCAGCCGCGCCAGATGGCTGTGGGCGTCGAGCAGTCGGGGCTCCAGCCGCAGGCAATCGCGCAAGGCCGCTTCGGCGCGCTCGAACTCGCCCAGCGCGATCAGGCTGCGGGCATGGGTGTGGTACAGCGCGGCGGTCCGATATCCCCGGCCCAATGCCTGGCGCGCCAGTTGCTCGGCTTCGGCCGGCTGGTCCGCCGCATCCAGGGCGATCGCCAGAGCGTGCGCGGCGACCGGATTGTCGGGCGAGGCTACCTGCACCTGCCGGTAGGCGGCGACAGCCTCGCGCTGGCGCCCCAGCGCCGCCAGCGCAGCCACGTGCTGGATGACCAGCTCCGCGTCGGCGTTGCCGGCCGCGCAATACGGAGCGGCGATGGCGAGCGCCTGTGCCGGGCGTTGGGTGTCGTTGTAGTAACGAGCGAGCACCAGGGCCGCCCGCGGAGACGGCGGTGTACCCGCGACCGCGCGTTGCAACAGGGGTTCGGCCTCGCCGGCGCGACCGCTGTTGAGCAGCAGCTCACCGAGGGTGGCCAGCGTCGGTGTCCAGCCCGGATCGAGCGCGAGCGCCTGGCGCAGCAGCGCTTCAGCGCCGACCGCGTCACCCAGTGCCTGCCGGGTCCCGGCGAGCAGACGTCGTGCCTCGACGAACCCCGGGTTGTCCGCAACGATTGCTTCGAGCAGGTCGTGCGCGTCCCGGAAGCTGCCCGCCTGCAGCAGTGCGCTGATGCGTCGCATGGCATCGATGAGGGAAGGAGAGATCGTGGACATCAGGCGACCAGATTAACCGGCAGCCAGGTCCAATAGGCAAGACCCGGCCACCTGAAGAATGCATCCTGCGACACAACGTGCCGGCCCGGCGGGCGGGACGGCGGCGGATGCCGGGTCTGCCGGCGAGCCCGGAATCACCGCAGCGTGAAAAAGAAACGGCCCGGATCGTGGAGGGTGCGATCCGGGCCGTCAGCGCTGATGGTGGCGCTGCAACAGTCTAGAACTTGTACTTGGCCTGGAAATTGACTTCGCGACCCTGCAACGGACGCGCCAGAATTACGCCACCGATGCCCGTGTTGACGCCAAAGACGCGTGCATTGCCTTCGGTCAGACCGATCTCATTGGTGAGGTTGCTGCCCAGCAGGCTGAACTGCCAGCTCTGCTGGTAGTTGGCCACGATGCCGGCGTCGAACGTGTGATAAGCGCCCAGCGGTTGCAGACCCGACTGATCCTCGTAGCGTTGACCGACATGGCTGTAGGTGACCCAGCCGGTAATGTCGCCCCACCCCGTCACCACCTTGTAACTCGGGGTGAACATGAAGCGGAACTTCGGCTGCCGCTGCAACGGCTGGCCATTGAGGCCGATACATGTCGAATTGCCGTTGATGTCGAAGTACGGGGCGCAGCCGTTGTAACCGGTGTAGTGGCCGTCCATGTAATTGCCGATCAATGCCAGCTTCAGGTTTTCGATCGGTGACCATGTCGCGTTGAGGTTCACACCCTTGGTAGAGGATCCGTAGGTCGAGACCTTGCCGATCGGATTGCCGGCGATATCGGTTTCCTGATACTGCAGGCCGGTGAACGTGCGGTGGTAGGCGCTGAGGTCCAGATAGATGCTGCTCGACTGGTACTTGAAACCGCCTTCCAGGTTCCGGATTTTCGCCATCGGCGCGAAATCGCCACCGGCGCCACGGATGCCGTTGTCGAAGTCGTCGAAGTGCGCACCGGTGTTGGCGCGGATGTACACGCTCATGTTGTCGGCCAGCTCGTAGTTCGCGCCGATCGTGAACGAGGGATGGGTCTTGTTGTAGTCCTCGTGATCGAACGTGCCGTTGCAGACCGGCGTGGTGTTGTCATACAGCGTATTCGGATTGCCATCCAGGTCGACGTTGGTCCGGTTGCAGGTGTTCTGCGTGGCATGCAGGTTTTCCACGCGCCCGGAAGCATCGAACAACCAGCGACCGATTTTCCAGGAATCGGACAGATACAGCGCCTTGTTGATCGCCTTGCCGTTTTCGGCGATGTCGTAATTGCCGTTGAAGCTGACAAAGCCCTGCGGGTTGGTCACATAGATGGTCTGCCCGTTCTGGTCATAGCTCAACGTGATCGGCTTGGCATTCGGCGTATTGGTCATCAGCATCTGGTTGCCCAGCGACCAATTGTCGTTGTCGGTGGATCGCGCCAGGTACAGGCCGACGGTCAGCGTATTGCCTTCGAAGATTTCCTTGCTGATGCGGAAATCGTTGTTGATCGTCCGCAAATGCTTCTGGATGTACCACCAGCCCTGATGGATCACGCTCTGCCCCGGCGCCACCGCGCCACCGCCGACATAGTTGGCGCTGACGTTCTGACTGGTGGGGTAGTTCAGGGTATCGCCGTCGACCGGCTGATTGGCGCTGTCGCAGAAGCCGGCGGGTTGCGCCATGTTGCAACCGTAGAGGTAGTAGCTCAACGGCTTCGGATTGCTGCCCGAGAACAGCGCATTGGTATTGAGATCGCCGCCACCGAACACGAAGTGGTCCGAAATGGTCCAGCCGCCGAATTCACCGTCGTAGCTGCCGCCGAAATAGTTCAGCTTGCCGCCGCGACCATTGGCCAGGTTCGCTCCCACCAGACGGCCATAGGCATCGGGCACGTTCACGTGCTGGATCGCCTTGCTGTAGTAGGTGTCGGTCAGCGGGTCGAAGCCCGGATAGGCCGAGAATGAGGAGCCATTGCCCTGGATCAACGGAATCGGCGTGATGAACTGGTTCTTGTCGTTGAGCGCGCGCGCCCAGAACATGACGGTGCCGTTATCCATGTCGTGGGTGAGGGTGGCGGTCAGCTGACCGCCCTTGTCGGCAGGGAATTGCGGATCGCGCACACCATCGGACTTGCGCCAGAACCCGCCCACGCTGCCGTACCAGTTCTCGGCGATCGGGAAACCGTAGAAACCGTCCACCCGATACATGCCCTCCGAGCCGTAGGTCACCCCGATGTCGCCCGAGGGCGTTTCGGTGCCCTGGCGCAGGATGAAGTTGGCCGTTGCGCCCATTTGCCCCGGGCCGAACACGGCACCCGGACCGCCCTGCACGATTTCGACGCGTTCGATCGTGTCATCCAGACGGAACAACGAGCTGCTGTCCATGAAGGAGAGCGACGGCATGCCGTACAGCGGCGTGCCGTTGACCATGTTGGTGAAGAACGGGGCATCGCCGCCGCCCGGGAAGCCGGCGATTTCGATGTTGGCGCCGGTCTGGCCGCCGCTGGACTCCGGCCAGATTCCCGGCGAGATCTTCAGCAGGTCGGCCGTGCTGACCGGAACGGCTTCCTTGATCTGGGCGAGGTTGGCCGAGACGATGTTGTAGCTCGCGTCGATCTTCCTGACACCAAGGGCATTGCCGGTGACGACGACGGCCTGCAGCGATTTCGCATCGCTCTGGCTGGCCGCCTGTTGCTGGCTGCGCGCGGCCGCTTTGTTGGCCGGCGTCGCACCTGACGTCGACTGGTCCGGAGCATTCTGATCGGCGGCTGCCCACACGATATTCGGGAGTGCTGCTGCGATAGCGGTAGCCAGGGCAAGTCTGATTAGTTCGGGGTGCTTCATGGTTCTCCCTCCTCAAGGCGGTGCCGGAACACCGGTTGTTTTTGATGTAAACCTGGATGCAGTTCGATCTACCACGAGATACCCGATAGACGTTCGCGCTCAAGCTGGCGCAAGAAATTTCCCCAGCTCGAATGACGTCAGATCGGGCAGTACAGCATCGGCGTCGCGCAAGACGCGCGCGTCGCCGATGCCCAGGGCAGCCATGCCCGCAGACTTGATCGCAGCCACTCCCGCCTGCGCGTCCTCGATACCCAGACAACGGGCCGGGAGGACACCCAGCGCGGCGGCGGCGCGCCGGAAAATCTCCGGGTCGGGCTTCGCGCGCGCCAGCGTCGAAGCGTCGACCACATGATCGAAAAATTCGGCAATGCCCATCCGCTCGACCAGCTCGCCGGCACTGCGGCTGGCCGACGCCAGCGCGATCTTCAGACCGGCGCTTCTGGCCGCGGTCAACGCCGCCAGCGCGCCCGGCAGGAGGTCCTGCGCCGAGAATGTCTCGATGGCCTCGCGGTAATAACCATTCTTCCGATCGGCGAATTGCTGCTTCTGCTCGGCCGTGTACCTGCCGACGGCTTCGCCGAGCACGAGGTCGAGCGAGGTGGCGCGGTCGACACCCTTGAGCCTCTCCCCGATGCCGTCGTCCCAAGGCAGCCCGAGCTCGCCAGCCAGCCGCTTCCAGGCCGCATGATGCAGATGCGCGGTATCGGCCAGCACGCCGTCGAGATCGAAGATCAGCGCCTCGAATGCACGCGGGAACATGATCGCGACCGGTGCCGGCGCCGCGACGATATCCGAATGGTCGGTCAGTGCCAGCGACTGCGTCGCGCCCTCGACCAGCTGCAGCGGCTGATCGGCGTGCATGACAGCCAGTGGCGCGCCGCTGGTGAGGGTGTAACGGGCCGTCTGCGCGTCGACCGCGACCGTGATGCAACGCCCCTTCCAGACCACGCCGAAGCGGTAGCCGCGCCATGCGGAAGGCAGCACCGGATCGAACCCGAGCACGCCGTCGCGCCGGCGCAGGCCGCCGAATCCCCAGGCGAGCGCAAGCCAGCTTCCCGCCATCGCAGCCATGTGCGCGCCGTGACTCGTGTTCGCGTGCAGGTCGTCGAGATCGACGCGCAGGCCTTCCATGAAATAGCCATGCGCCTTTTCCGTATAGCCGACTTCCGCGGCGAGCACCGCGAAGGTCGACGCGGACAGGGTCGAGTCGTGAACCGTGATCGCCTCGTAGTAGTCGAAGCTGCGGCGTCTGGCGGCGCGGTCGACGTTGTCGCCCGCCAGCACCAGCGCCAGCAGCGCATCGGCCTGCTTGCACACCTGGTGCCGATACAGCGTCAGCGGGTGGTTGTGCATCAGCAGGGGATATTGTTCCGGCGGCGTACCGGCGAAATCCCACAGCGGCTTGTCCAGGAAGGTGTCGTCCTGCGCGACGATGCCAAGGCGCTCGTCAAACGGCAGGTACATCGCATCGGCCGCTCGCGACCAGTCGGCGATTTCGTGTTCCGCCAACTCGAGCTTCTGCTGGAGCGCGGCAAACAGCGCCGGCGAGCTGTCGGCCAGCTCGCGCGCCACCCCGACGGCATAGCGCAGGTGCTCCTGCGCCATCCGGTTGGTGTAGTAGTTGTTGTCGACCAGCGCGGTATATTCGTCCGGCCCGGTGACATCGTTGATGCAGAATGCCCCGCCGCGGCGCCCATTGAAGTGTCCGACCTGCAGCCAGATCCGCGCGGTCTCGAACAGGATTTCCGCGCCGCCCTCGGCCAGGAAGCCGTGATCGTCGCTGGCCTCGACATAGAGCCTGATCGCGAATGCGATCGCGGCATTGATGTGGTATTGCGCCGAGCCGCTGGGGTAATGCGCCGAACACTCATCGCCGTCGATCGTGCGCCATGGATAGAGCGCGCCGCGCGCATGGTTCATCTCGCGCGCATGCGCCCGGGCACGGTCCAGGGTGCGCAGGCGCCAGAGCAGGCCCGCCTTGACCAGCACCGGCTCGATGAACGCCAGCGCGGGCAGCACGAAGGTTTCCGAGTCCCAGAACACATGCCCCTCGTAGCCCTCCCCGGTCAGGCCCTTCGCCGCGCTGCCACCACGCCCGTCGCGGCCGGCTGACTGAAAGATGTGGAACAGGTTGAACTTCAACGCCTGCTCGCTCAGCAGATCGCCTTCGATCGCCAGCTCCGCACGCTCCCAGAACGCGGCGAGATCACTGGCCTGGCTCTGCACCAGCGCGTCGAAGCCGGCGCCGATGGCACGCTCCAGCGAACCGCTGGCGCGCAGGTGCAGTTCCTCATGGGATATCTGCTGCTGCGGCCGGCTCCACGCGTAGGCGACGAATTTCTCGATCGCGACCGATTCGCCGGCCCCGATATGCCCGGAATAGACCTGCCGGACGCTGTCGTGCTCGGCGGCGGCACTGGAAAAGCCCAACCCGCTGAGCTGGTGGCGCTGCAGGCAGACCACGGAAATCGCACTTTCGCGGGTCGCCTGCGCGAGCCAGGCCCCGGCCTCGGTGGCGGCCGCATGCTGTACCTGCAGTGCGAGGCCGCTGCCGGCACCGAAGCGCGGATCGTCGCCCTGCGCGGCGGCCGCCTGATGGCCGAATATCGATGACTCGAGTGCGATCGGACCGGCATAGTCGATCGAACGCAGGCGCATGCGGATGCACAGCAGGCCCGGATGGCCAATCGGCACCACCCGCTCCGCTTCCAGCTCGAAGGTATGTCCCTGCGCGGTGCGCCAGCGCAGATGGCGCGAGAGCCTGCCTTCGTGCAGATCGAGCACGCGATCGAACGCGAGAACCTCGCCCTGGGTCGGATCGGCCGGCAGGTCGCCCAGGCGGATGCGGATGGCCGTGGCTTCGGCGACCGGCACCCGCGTATCCGTATGGCGTGCAAAACCGAAGTGACGTTCGTGATAGTGGATCGGTGCGCGTTCCCACACGCCCGCCAGGAAGCTTCCCTGGGTGGGGCTGGCAGACTCCTCGAAGCCGCCGCGCACGCCAAGCGAGCCATTGGCCAGCGCGAACAGCGTCTCGTCGCACGCGGCCTGGTCAGGCCGCCATTGCGACTGGCGCAGGCGCCAGCAATCGTCGCCGGTGACGGGCGTATCGAAGGCGCGGGCATGTGGCCCCGTGCCTGCGACATCGCCACGCTGGACGGAGCCTTCCCGGGTACGCGGATTAATCGCGCTCATGGGACCCCGCGAAGTGGGCGGCGAGGCCTGGCCGACGGCGATCGACAGCATGGCCGTTGTCCGCACGCAGGCAGACGATGGAATTTCCCCGGATCAAGCATCCCCTCCACTTTTGGCGCGCTGTGACTGACATCGATAGGTACCCGACGCGAGCAGGTCTTAGCGCAAACCTAACATTGAACTGTTACCGATATCAAGATACCGATAACATTTGCTGCGTATGCACATCGGAAGCCGTTGCGGGACACGCGCCGTGCCGCCGTGACAGCCGCCCATTGCCCAGCGTAGGATCGCAATGGCCTTGCCCTGCGGGTTTCATGATGACCAGCGAGTTCAACCCGGCGCGCCGCGCCCTGCTGAAGTACGGCGCCCTTTCGACGGCGGGACTGGCCCTGCGGCCCGGCCGCTCGGCCGGAGCCGCTGCGATGACGGCCCGGCCGCTGGGCGAGCTCGGCTATGCGCAGGTGCAGCTCGGCCACGGCCCGCTCGAGCGCCAGGTGCGCGAAAACCATCATCTCGTGCTGCATCTCGACGAGGATGCGTTGCTGCGGCCATTTCGCCTGCGGGGCGGCCTGCCCGCGCCGGGGCAGGAACTGGGCGGCTGGTACGACACCTGGGGCTTCGCGCCGGGCGCCACGTTCGGCCAGTGGCTGAGCGCACTGGCGCGCTACTACGCGATCACCGGCGATGTCGCGACGCGGGCCAAGGTCGACCGGATGGTGCGCGGCTATGCCGCGACGATCGATGCGGAAGGCAGGTTCTATCGCAACAACCGGTTCCCGTCCTACATCTACGACAAGCTGGTCGGTGGCCTGCTCGATGCAAGCCAGCTCGCCGGCAACGACATCGCGCTGGCCACGCTGCGGCGCACGACCCGGGCGGCGCTGCCTCACCTCCCCCCACACGCGATCCCGCGCAATGAGGCGGCCCGGCCGGGCGAGGACTTCAGCCAGCACGCCTGGGACGAAAGCTACACGCTGCCGGAAAACCAGTTCCTCGCCTTCCGCCTCACCGGCGACGAGCAGCATCGGGCACTGGCCCGGCGCTTCCTGTACGACGATTTCTTCCTGCCGCTGGCACGTGGGGAGAACGTGCTGCCGGGCAAGCATGCCTACAGCCACATGAACGCGTTGAGCTCGGCAGCACAGGCGTACCTGTCGCTCGACCAGCCGGTCTACCTGCAAGCCGCACGGACGGGCTTTGCGATGGTCGACGCACAGAGTTTCGCCACTGGCGGCTGGGGGCCGGACGAGCATTTCGTGACGCCCGGCAGCGGCAAGCTGGGCGATGGCCTGGCAGCCGAGCACAAGAGTTTCGAGACGCCGTGCGGGTCCTACGCGCACTTCAAGCTGACCCGCTACCTGCTGCGCGTGACCCGCGACCCCGCTTACGGCGACAGCATGGAACGGGTGCTCTACAACACCGTGCTGGGCGCCTTGCCGATCCAGCCCGATGGCCATGCGTTCTACTACTCCGACTACACCCGGCAGGCGCACAAGGGCTTCCATCCCGATCGCTGGCCGTGCTGTTCCGGCACCCTGCCGATGATCGCGGCGGACTACCGCATCAGCGTCGCCTTCACCGACGCACAAGGCATCTACGTGAACCTGTATGTGCCGGCACAGGTGAGCTGGCGCCAGCACGGTTACGCCGCCCGCCTGTCGATCGACACCCGCTATCCGCACGCCAGCGCGATCAGCATGACCGTGCAGACGTCGACGCCACAGACCTTCGCGATCAACCTGCGCATCCCCGCCTGGGCCACGGGCGCAAGCCTGCGCATCAACGGCAGGCACGAAGCGGTTCCGCTGGCACCCGGAACCTTCGCTACGCTGCACCGCCCTTGGCGCTCCGGCGACCGCATCGAGCTCGACCTGCCATTGCACACGCGCCTGCAATCGGTCGATGCCGAACACTCCGACACGGCGGCCCTGCTCGCCGGCCCGCTGGTGCTGATGCGCCTGCGCAACGGCTCGTCGCCCGCCCCGCCGAGTCGTCGCGAGCTGCTGTCGGCGCAACCAGTCCACGGCGACGCCTCATCGTGGCGCGCCGGCAGCGGTACCGCCGCCGTCACGCTGCGCCCGTTCTGCGACATCGGCAGCGAGGACTACAGCACCTATCAGCGCGTGCTCGCGACTTGAACCCGTTCTTGATGGTGGCGCGGTGCCGCACCCGGCCCGCGGCACCGAACCGTCGACCACGGGTCCCCGACAGCGCGGGTGGCTATCCACATCACAGGCACCAGGCCCATGGCATCGGTAGAGCAACTCTGGAGCAAGGTCCAACGCTACCTGTCCGCCGGCCAACCCATCGCCGCGAGGATCGCCTGCGAGAGCATTCTCAATCGCGCCCCCGCACACATCGACGCGCATCTCCAGCTCGCCGGCATCCTGCTTTCGGAACGCCGCATGCGCGACGCCGCGCAATGTCTGCTCCGTGCCGCAGAGGTTCCGGCGCTCGACGCGCAGCATGCGTTTTCGGTCGCGATGGCGCTGCTACGCGTGGGCGAGGTCGTCGCCGCACGCGACTGCGTCGAACGGGCCACGGCGGCAGCGGCCGACTCCGGCGCAGCCTGTGCGGCGCTGGCGCGGGTTCGGCAGGCGACCGGCGAACATCGGCAGGCGCTCGCGCTGCTCGAGCGCGCGCAGGCGCTTGGCTTCGACAGCGCCGAATTCCTGTATTTCCTGGGGCATCAACGGATGTTCAACGGCGACATCGATGCGGCCCGGGCTGCCTTTGAAAACTGCCTGCGCCTGCAGCCGGGATTCGGTCGGGCCGCACTGTTGCTGAGCCGCTTGCGCGGGCATGAGCCGGAACCACAGGCGCTGCGGGAGCTCCAGCACCACGCGCCATTCGTCGACGCCGGCAGCATCGACGATGCGGCGCTGGCCTTTGCCCGGTTCCATGCGCTGGACGCCCTGGGCGACGTGGCCGGCGCCTGGTCGGCCCTGCAACATGGCAACGCGATCATGCACGCCCGCCTGCCGCACGATCCGGCATACGAAGCACATCTGGTCGACCGGATCATCGCGCTTTCGGCCAGCCTGGCCGAACCTGTTCCGGGGCACGCCGACGCGCACGATGCGGGGCCGCAGCCGATCTTCATCATCGGCATGCCGCGGTCCGGCACAACCTTGCTGGAACGTATCCTGGGCAACCACTCGCAGGTGGCGGCCGCGGGCGAACTCGAGGACTTCGGCCGCGCGCTGCGCTGGCAGGCCGACTGGCATGACCGCTACCTGATCGATCCCGAACTGCCGGAGCGCCTGGTGCAGGCCGACCTGGTGCAGGCCGGTCGTCGCTATCTGGCGCAGACCCGCTGGCGCGCCGGCGACAGGCCCTGGTTCGTCGACAAACTGCCGATGAACTATTTCCTGGCCGGCTACATCCCACACGCCTTGCCACGGGCGCGGATCGTGCACATCCAGCGCGAGCCGATGGATGTCTGCTTCTCCAACTACAAGGCGTATTTCGGCGACGACTGCGCCTACAGCTATGACCTGGCCGCCGTGGGTGCACGTCATCGGCAATACCAAAGGCTGATGCAGCACTGGCATCGACTCATGCCGGGGCGGATTCTCGAGGTGTCCTGCAGCCGGTTGATCCATGCGCCGCAAACCGTCACGCGCGAGATCCTCGAGCATTGCGGGTTGGCGTTCGAACCCGGCTGTGTCGACCTGCGCAGCAACACGACACCGGTGGCAACCTTGAGCGCCGAACAGGTGCAGGGCGACATCCACGATCGCGCCGAGGGCGCATCGACTCCGTATGCGCCGTACCTCACCTCGCTGAGGGAAGCGCTGGCCGAACCGCCAGACCGTCCCGGCGGCTAGGTCGACCGCACCACCAGGCTCACCGGCAAGGTCTCCGACTGGGCCGGCTCATCGCGTATCAGCGCCAGCACCTTGCGCGCCAGCAGCATGCCGCCCTCCTGCCAGTCCTGATGCACCGAACTCAGCGCCGGCAGGAAGCTGGCCCCCAGCGGCATGTCGTCGTAACCCACTACCGAGACATCGCCGGGTACCGTACGGCCCATTTCCTGGATGCCGCGGATCGCGCCGATCGCCAGCAGGTCGCTGCAGGCGAAGATCGCGTCGAAATCGACCTTGCGCGCCTGCAGCGAGTGCACCGCGTCGGTGCCGGAGTCGACCGTGAACTCGTCCCGCCGCATCAACAGCGGCTTGATCCCGTGCACACCCAGCGCATCCACGAAACCATTGAGGCGCTCGTAGATCTCGGGATGACTGGGATTGCCGATGAATACCGGGCGCCGACGACCCAGGCTGAAGAAATGATCGGCCACCACCGCGCCACCCAGCCGGTTGTCGCTGCCGACCACCACATGCGAATCGCCCTTCAGCCCCGCGCCCCACACCACCATCGGCACCCCGAGCTTGTCGAACCGGTGCACGGCATCCTGATGCACGCCCTGTCCCAGCAGGATCAGCCCGTCGGCAGCCTGCACCGCGGCGGCCGTGGCGCCTTGCCGTGTGGTGAGCAACACGCTGTATCCCGCCGCCGTCAGCTCCTGCGAAATGCCGCCGAGCAAGCCCAGGGGATAAGGATCGAACATGGTGCGGTCGTTGGACGGCTTCATCTCCACGATCACCGCCACCGTGTGGCTGCGCCGCAGGCGCAGGTTGCGGGCACTGATGTTGAGCTTGTAGCCGTGCTCGCGTGCCAGTTCGCGGATCCGTTCGCGCGTTTCCGGATTCACCAGCGGACTGTCGCTCAACGCCCTCGAAACGGTGATTTTCGACAACCCCGCCAGTTTGGCCAGGTCGGCCATGGTCGGACCGGCCGAAAGCAGCTTTCCCACCTGTTTCTTGCTTGTCCGGCTCAATTCCTGGTCCTCCCGTTTGCAACCCGGGCGCATACCCGGTCCGCCCCAGTGTGGCCATTTACGCCGGAGGCGTCCATGCCGCAAACCGCGGTTGAATCGCCATCCGGCGAGGACGTCAACCCGCCACCACCCGTGCCTCGCCGGCGGGCCGGCGCGCCGATGATACCGTTACCATAACTTGATACCGATATCATTTGTCGGCACACTCGGGCCCCGACAACAGATTCCTTCACGCACTGTGTGACTTGCATCGCATCTCACCGCGACGCAAGCCGTTGCGTGACCCCGGATTCGCCACAAAGCAGGTGCCCATGAACCGATTCCGCATGATCGCCGCGTTGGCCCTGATCTACATGGTGTTCGCCATCCTGCTGAACAGCGTCGGCACGGTGATCCTGCAGGCGATCGTCAGCTTCGGCGTGGACAAGCCCCAGGCGAGCCTGCTCGAGTTGTTCAAGGATCTGACGATCGCGGTGACTTCGCTGCTGGTGGCCTCCTTCCTGCCCCTGCTGGGCTATCGACGCGCGATGATGCTCGCGCTGGCGATCGTCGGCTGCGCCTGCACGCTGATGCCGCTCTACCCCGGTTTCCACACCACCGAACTGCTGTTCACCTGCATCGGGGTGTCGTTCGCGCTGACCAAGGTGGCGGTGTATTCGTCGATCGGACTGCTGACCCGCAACAAGGCCGAACACGGCCGGCTGACCAATACCATCGAGGGCCTGTTCATGGTCGGCGTGCTGGCCGGTGGCTGGATCTTCAGTGCCTTCATCGACCATACCGCGCCGGCGAACCCCTCCTGGCTCAACGTCTACTGGCTGCTCGCCGGGCTGTGCACGCTGGTGATCGTGCTGCTGGCCACCTCGCAGCTGGACGAGTCGGCCGCGCACACCGAGAAGACCAACTCGATGCGCGGCTCGCTGCAGGAAATGTTGCAGCTGTTCCTGCGCCCGCTGGTCTACGTGTTCCTGATCTCGGCGTTCCTGTACGTGCTGATCGAGCAGAGCTTCGGCACCTGGCTGCCGACCTTCAACAACGAAGTGCTCAAGCTGCCGAACGCGATGAGCGTCCAGGTCGCCAGCATCCTGGCCGGCACCACCGCGATCGGTCGCCTGCTGGCCGGTCAGGTCCTGCGGCGGGTTCCCTGGTACGTGCTGCTGAACATCTGCGTGCTGGGCATGGGCGCGCTGGTACTGGTGACCCTGCCGCTGGCCGAGCACGTGGTCGCGCGCGCGGACGTCGGCTGGTTCAACGCACCGGTCGCCGCCTACCTGATTCCGCTGATCGGCCTGCTGATGGCGCCGATCTACCCGGTGATCAATTCGGTCGCGCTGAGCTCGCTGCCGAAACCCTCGCATGCGGCGATGACCGGATTGATCGTGATCTTCTCGGCCCTGGGCGGCACGCTGGGATCGCGCATCACCGCGATCGTGTTCTCGCGCTTCGACGGTATCCACGCCTTCTATTTCTCATTGATCCCGATGACGCTGCTGCTGATCTCGCTGTTCCTGTTCAAGCGCGAAACCGATCGCGACGGAACGATGATCCCGGCGAAGGTCGGTCTTGCCGCCAAGTAGGTGCCGCTCCCGACAACGCCGACGGGACGTATCGACACGTTGGAGTCCGCATGAAACCTCGCCCGCTCAAGCTCGCCTGCCTGTGGCTCGTCGCGGCGGCGATCGCCGCGCCGGCGTTCGGCCAGACCGACCCCGGCTTTCTGCTGACCGCCAGCGCGAAGGACTTCGCGACCTACTTCCCGGGCCAGCTGGGCAACGGCTATCTGTCCACCCTCACCGCACCGCGCGGTACCGAGGGCAACCTCGCCTACCTGGTCGGCTTCATGGACTACGCCAGGGACGACATGTCCCGGCCGGCGGCGATTCCGGGCTGGACCGAAATCGACTACAGCACGGGCCAGTCCGGCGCCGGTCATTTCTGGATGAACCAGGTCGACCTGAGCCCGTCGGTGTTCCAGGACTACCGGCAAGTGCTCGACATGCACGACGCCACCCTGACCACCCGCTACCGCTACCTCGACCACGGCCGGGCCACGCGGATCAAGGTGGTGACCCTGGTCAGCCAGGCATCGCCGCACCTGGCGGCGAGCCGGATCTCGATCACGCCGGAATTCGACGGCGTGGTGCAGCTGTCGTTCGCGCTCAACCTGTGGGCGCCGTCGCAGCCGCGCCTGCCGCTGGCGCGGTTGACCGGTGACGAAATGCAGATCGCGGTCGCCGCACACAACCTGAAGCTGCAGGCGATTCCACCGGCCACACCGGATCGTGCCGCCGTCTGGTACCACGGCGACACCCATGTGCTCGCCGACGGCGGTGACAGCGGGGACCTGACGCTGTGGCTCGACGGGCGCGCGGAGCGAGGCCTGGACATGGCCGAGGCGGCCGCGATCGCCTTGCCCGAGGGACTCAAGCCGGTCGCGGCGCAGCTGCACAAGAGCATCTATCGCCTCGCACTCGACCTCGAGGTGCGCGTGCACAAGGGCCAGACCTATACCTTCACCAAGTACGTCGCGGCATCGCGCGACCGGTGGGGCGGCGACGCACAGGCCGATCTCGCGCTCGCCACGGCGGCGCGTCGCGGCGGCTTCGCCAAGCTGCTCGACGCGCAGCAGGCGGCATGGGCGACGCTGTGGCAGAGCGACATCCGCATCGACGGCGATTCGAAAGCGCAGCAGGTCGTGCACTCGGATCTGTACTACCTGCTGTCCAACGCCACGCCCGACACCGCCTGGGCGATGGGTGCCTGCGGCCTGACCACCGGCTACGTCGGCCATATCTTCTGGGACAGCGATTCGTGGATCTTCCCGGCGCTGTTGCTGCTGCACCCGCAACGCGCCAGATCGCTGGTGATGTTCCGCGATCGCACCCTGCCCGCCGCACAGCAGCGGGCGCACGCACGCGGCCTGCAAGGCGCGATGTATCCGTGGGAAGCCGATCCTGAGGATGGCACCGAGCAGGTCCTGCATGCGGCCTGGGTGCTGGGTGAGCGTGAGATCCACGTCAATGCCGACGTTGCCATCGCGCAATGGCAGTACTACCTGGCAAGCGGCGACCGTTCCTGGCTGAAGCGGCACGGCTGGCCGGTGATTCGCGACGTCGCCCGCTACTGGACCAGCCGGGTGAGCTGGAACCGGTCGCAGCAGCGTTACGACCTCCTGCACGTCACCTCGGTCGAGGAAAACTACAACGACGTTCCCAACGACACCTTCACCAACGCCGATGCGGCCAGGGCACTGGCCATCGCCACCGCCGCGGCCGCGGTGGTTGGCGACAGGCCCGATCCGCGCTGGGCCGACATCGCCGAAAAACTGTACCTGCCGTTTTCCGCCAGCGCACAGCACCACCTCGACATGGACGAGAGCGTGCCGCACGATCCCCGTGACAGCGACCTCGCCTTCCTGGCGTTCCCCTCGCTCGACCTGCCGATGAGCACACCGGTGCGACGCAACGATTACGCGATCGTTGCCTCGCGCATGGACCGGTCTGCCGGCATACCCACCACGATGGGACTCGCACCGGTGGCGATCGCCGCGGCCGCGGCTGGCAACCCGGCCGAAGCGGCCCGCTGGCTGGAGCGCAATGCCGCCACCGACATGTTCAAGCCGCCGTTCAACGTGCGCCCGGAGACTGCCAGCAACAACACCGGCTACTTCGTCACCGGCTCGGGCGGATTCCTGCAGAGCCTCATCTATGGCCTGAGCGGGCTGCGCATCGAACCGGACGGCCTGGTCGAGGCCTATCCACCGCAGCTGCCGTCTGCCTGGAAATCCATGACGCTGAAGGACATCACCTTCCGCGGCAAACACTACGACGTCACCATCGATCGCGACGCGGCGGGCAAGCCGCGACTGCGCAGAAAGTTGCTCTGAACCGATCATGGCCGCTTCGCATGAGCGCTGGAAACCATCCCGGATGGCCGGGATCCTGCCCCCCTGCCCGAGGCTGGCATGCCAGGGAGATACTCCATGAAACTGAAAAATCCCCAACGATGGCAGCGGCTCGCCCTGCTCGCCGGCTGGTTGCTCAGCATGTCGGTTCTGGCCACCACCGAACGGGTGGGCGTCGACCGCCAGGGCAATGCGCACATTCCGGCTTTCACGGTGCCGTATTCGAGTTACGCCTCGCCACAGGCGCGCCAGATGTTCCAGCGCGTCCTCGAGCAAGGGCGCCATGCCCCGCCACTGGCGGGGCCGATCGAGGCCAGTCGCAGCTACTACGACAGGATCAACAGCGACCGGGCCGAGCGCATGCGGCGGCTCTACCCGGTCAAGATCGAGAACCGCCGCATCGGCGGTATCTCGACCCAGGTGATCACGCCCGCCCGGGGCATCGCCGCCCGACAGCGCAAGCGCGTGCTGATCAACCTGCACGGCGGCGCCTTTCTGTGGGGCGCCGGCAGCGGCGGGCTGGTGGAATCGATCCCGATCGCCAGCCTCGGTGGGATCGAGGTGGTCAGCGTGGACTACCGCCAGGGCCCGGAGCACGTCTTTCCCGCGGCCAGCGAGGATGTCGCCGCGGTCTACCGCGCCCTGCTCAAACGGTATCCGGCCCGGAACATCGGCATCTACGGCTGTTCCGCCGGTGGCGTGCTGACCGGCGAGGCGGTGGCCTGGATCATCGCCAGGAAGCTGCCGGTGCCCGGAGCGATCGGCACCTTCTGCGGGTCGGTGACCGACATGGGCGGTGACTCCACCTACATGGCGCCGGCACTGAACGGGGATCCGGTAACGGCAAAGCCGCTCAAGCTGGCCGACCTGCCCTACTTCCGCCAGGTGAAGGTCGGCAATCCGCTGGTATTTCCGGCGAATTCGCCGGTCCTTCTGGCGAGGTTCCCGCCTACCCTGCTGATCACCGGCACCCGCGATTTCACCCTGAGCTCGGTCATCCAGAGCCAGCGCCTGCTCAGCGCGGCGGGGGTCGACGCCGAACTGCACGTCTGGGACGGCATGTGGCACTCGTTCTTCTCCGATCCGGAACTGCCCGAGTCGCGCGAGGCCTACCGCGTCATCGTCCGCTTCTTCGATCAGAAACTCGGCCGATAGCCCGGGCAGCGGACGCATGGCCTGCTCCAGCACCGCCGCAGCAGCGCCGTCGCAAGCTTTGCTCTTGAAAGCACCGACGGGTATCCTCTTCGTCCTTACCAGCCACGCGACGTGCCATGAGCCTGCAGACCGTCCTGGTCATTGACGACGAACGTGACATCCGAGAACTGTTGACCATCACGCTGGGGCGGATGGATCTCCAGGTCGAAGCCGTTGGCACCGTGGCCGAAGCGCGCCGCGCGCTGGCCGAACGCAGCTTCGACCTGTGTTTCACCGACATGCGGCTGCCCGACGGCAACGGTCAGGAAATCATCGAACTGATTGCCGAGAACAGTCCGGATACCCCGGTGGCGATGATCACCGCCTACGGCAACGTCGATGCCGCCGTGAACGCGCTGAAGGCCGGCGCCTTCGATTTCGTCTCCAAACCGGTCGACATCCAGATGCTGCGGGGTCTGGTGCGCACCGCCCTGCGCCTGGCCGAGGAAAAACGTGACGGCGGCGCCACGGCGAAGGCCGGCGATTCCAGCGAACGGCTGATCGGCGACTCGCCCGCGATGCAGCAGGTGCGCGCCACCATCGGCAAGCTGGCGCGCAATCAGGCGCCGGTCTACATCGCCGGTGAATCGGGCGTGGGCAAGGAGCTGGTGGCCCGGCTGATCCACGAGCAGGGCCCGCGCGCCAGCGGCCCGTTCGTGCCGGTCAATTGCGGCGCGATCCCGTCGGAGCTGATGGAGAGCGAATTCTTCGGTCATCGCAAGGGCAGTTTCACCGGTGCCGGCGCCGACAAGGAAGGCCTGTTCCAGGCCGCCCAGGGCGGCACGCTGTTCCTCGACGAGGTCGCCGAGCTGCCGCTGCACATGCAGGTGAAGCTGCTGCGCGCGATCCAGGAAAAGGCGGTGCGTCCGATCGGTGGTCGCGACGAGATCCCGGTCGACGTGCGCATCCTGTCCGCCACCCACAAGAACCTCGGCCAGCTGGTCGAGCAGGGCCAGTTCCGCCAGGATCTGTTCTATCGCATCAACGTGATCGAACTGCGCGTGCCGCCGCTGCGCGAGCGTCGCGGCGACGTGCCGCAACTGGCCGCGTTCATCCTGAAGGCGCTGGCCGGCAAGAGCGGCGAAAGCGTAGGCCAGCTCTCGCCGGCGGCCCGCGACGCGCTGGAAGCGTATGACTTTCCCGGCAACGTGCGCGAGCTGGAAAACATCCTCGAACGTGCGATGGCGATGTGCGACGGCGCGAATATCGACGCCTTCGACCTGATGCTGCCACAACGCAGCATGCGCAGCGGCTCTGATGCAGCGGCGTCGGCATCGGGTCATGACGCGGCGCCGGCCGCCGCGCCGTCAGCCACCAACGCAAACGGCGGGCTGGACGACTACATCAGCAACCTCGAGCGCACCGCCATCGTCAAGGCGCTGGAGGAATCGCGCTACAACAAGACCGCGGCCGCCCGGAAACTCGGCATCACCTTCCGCGCGCTGCGCTACAAGCTGAAAAAGCTCGGCATCGACTGAGCCGCTCGCCACCGCACCCGCGGTTGCCGGCGGCCGGCGGATCGACCCACGTCACACCGATCGCGTCGCCTCCACCGGAGGCACCGCCGCCGCACGCCGGGCCGGTCCCAGCACCGCCAGCTGACCCAGCAGCCACAGCAGCACCGCGCCCACCGCCAGCACCCACAGCGGCATCCGCGGCAGCTCCCACCAATTCATCAGCAGCAGGTTCGCCGCCATACCGAGCAGCGTGCCCAGCCCGATGCCGGCGCTGACGATCAGGAAATTCTCGGTCTGGAAATAGCCCAGGATGTCGCGACGTGTGGCACCCAGTGCGCGCCGCACGCCGATCTGCCGACGCCGCTGACTGACCCAGAAACTGCTCAACCCGACGATCCCACCCGCGGTTGCCAGCAGCAACAACGCACAGACGGCGGCCATCATGATCGCCACGCCACGGTCGGTGGCGTAGCCCTTGTCGCGCGCCTGCTGCAGCGAGATCACCCCGCTCCCCGGGTTGATCGTGCGCATCCGGTCTTGCGCGAACAATGCAGCGGGTGCGGCGCGCATCACCGCATCCAGTCGGCCCGGCTGGACGCGCACCAGGTAAAACACGCCGGCAGGATCGGCGAGATGCTCCGGTACGAGCACCGTGTCCTCGTCGATCGATCGCGTGGTACTGCCGACGTAAGCCCCCTCCAGCCGATCGACGATACCGACGATGGTCGATGGGCGATCACCCTCGAGGTACACCGCCTGGCCCAACCCCGAGCCGTCCGGAAAGAGCTTGCCGGCCAGATCGCGGGTGACCAGGATCACCGCTGGCGCCCGCCTGTCGTAGGGGTCGGCATGGATCACTTCGTCTGCACGAAAGTTGCGACCGGCCACCAGCGCGACGCCGAACGTATCGAGCGCGTGCTGATCGGCCAGATAGGTAATGGCCAGCTGCGGATGCGTCGTCTGGTCGACCCGGCGCCTGATCCGGACCAATCCCCCGAATGCACCGAACGGATAGGCCTGGCTGGCAAACGCATCGCGCACGCCGGGCAGACCGCGCAGGGTGACCAGGTCGGTTTGCATCTGCGTGTCGACATGGGCGGCATCCGGCTCGCCAATCCACTCGTTGCGGATCACGAACAGATGCGCCTCGTCGGTACCGGTCGGTCGCGACAGGTGCACCACCCGCGTCTTCACGATGAACAGGGCATTGCTCACCACCGCGAGGGTCAGCGCGATCTGAAGCACGATGAGCGCCGCGGCCATCCGGTGCCGGCGCAGTGCGGCCAGGATCGGCTGGATCTGCCACAGCCTTCGAAGTCCCGGCGTCATGGTCCGCTCATCCGTTGACCTTCAGCTGCCACGCCGGCGGCACCTGAGCGGCGCACCAGGCGGGATAGATCGCTGCGCCAAGCGTGGTCGTTATCGCGACCAGCACCGTCAGCAGTACCAGCGTCATGTCCACATGCACCAGTCGTGCGATTCCAGGCTCGAATACCTGGCCAATGCCGGCCATGCCCGCGATGGTCAGCAACAGGCCCAGCAGACCGCCAGCCAGCCCGATGACCCCGGCCTCGACCAGGAACTGGCGATGGATAGCGCCACGCGATGCACCCAGGGCACGGCGCACGCCAATCTCCCCCGCGCGGCGCATGAACCGGGCCAGCATCAACCCCACCACGTTGACCAGACAGATCAGCAGAAAGCTGACGGAAACCAGCAGCGACAGCTCCGATGCCCTGGGCACGATGCGGTCGAGCACCATCCAGCGCCTCAGGTTGCTCAAACGGACATTGGGCGGCCAGTCGAAACGACCAGCCGCTTGCTGGCCTTCGGCGTACTGGTCCAGGTACCGGCGATAGCGGACGGCGTCGGCACGGGCGCGCAGTTCCACCCACGCGGCAATCCAGGTGCATTCGCTGTGCAGGAAACTGTCCCAGTCCGGCGTGACCGGATCGTCCTTGGCCATCCCACAGATCACATTCCGGCCGGGAGCCTGGTGAAGATCCACCGCGCGGGCGAACGGGATGAATATCTGCGCGGGTTCGCCATAGGCCTCCCATGCGCTGGCGTGGTCGTAGACGCGCGGCTGCGGATGCCAGTCGTCCAGCACGCCGACGATACGGTAGTCGTGTTGGTTCAGTCGGAGCAGCCGCCCCACGCTGTCCGCTCCGCCGAAAAGTTTCCGGTTCAATGCGCGATTGATCACCGCGACCGCCGCGCGATGGTCGTCGTCGGCCATGCTCCAGCTGCCGCCGTAGCGAAACGGCGTATCGAACATCGCAAAGAAGTCGCTGGTGACGGCGTCGCCTGACCGGGTGAACGGCGGCAACTGACCATCGGCCGGCACCACCGCCCACTTCAACGCATAGATCAGGGTCTGTCGCCGCGCCTGCCGCGCCTGCAGCAGCGCCATGGCATCGGTGTAATCGAGCAGGTTCGACGGCTCACCCCGGTTGTTGTTGGCCGGGCCGAAGTTGTCGATCTGCGGCACGAACAGCTGGCCGGACTTCCACGGTATCGGGTCAGCCGAGGTGGCGCGAAATACGGCGTAAGTCACCATGCAGCAGGCCACGCCGCAGCCCATCAGCAGCACGACCAGGGCGGTCAGCGCCTTGCTGCGCCGACAGCTGCGCAAGGCCATGTCGAAGTCATAACCAGGCATGCCTGTCCCCTGGATCTGTCAGCCCTGCGTCCAGGGAGAATCCTTGCTGCTGCCATCGGCGACTGCCCGTACTGCCTTGCGCAGCGTGCGCAGAAGCACCTGGGTGGTGACCGGCTTGTCGATCACGTAGAGGTGCTCCAGTGGCGGCAATTCGTTCAGATCCGGCGCTTCGCCGGGGCGGGCCAGCAGGATCACCGCGCGCGTGTAGCCCTGTTCGATCAACGCCGCCAGCGTGCGCACGCCGGTGAACAGGTTCATGTCGGCATCCAGCACCACCAGGTCGGGCAGGCCGCCCGCCTCGATCCATTGCAGTGCGGCGGTGCCGCTCTGGCTGGCGTGGGGCTGATAGCCCCAGGCATCCAGCGTGTCACTCAAAATCGACAATTGGCCGGCCTCCTCGACTACCACCAGCACCCGCTCGGCGGCCCCCTCCAGACCGTCCAGACTGTCGAGCTGCGCACTATCGGCAACCAGTTCCTCCAGCGGAATGTGCAGGTCGAACCGCGTACCACGCCCCGGCTGACTGTCCACCCGCATGACCCCGCCGTGACTGGCGACGATCCGCTGGCATGACAGCAGACCGAGACCGGTACCGGCTTCCTTGGTGGTGAAGAAGGGCTCGAACAAGCGCTCCAGCACCGCCTTATCCATGCCCGGACCGTTGTCGACCACGCTGATGCACAGGTAACGGCCCGGCCGCGGCTGCTCCTCCGACAGAAAGAAATCCTCGGGTAGCTGCTTCTGCGACGTTTCGATGCGCAGCTTGCCGCCCTCGGGCATCGCCTGGATCGCGTTGAGGCAGAGATTGAGCAGGCACTGCTGCAACTCGGTGTGGTTGCCCTCGAACGACAGCTCCGGGTCGTCGATGTCCAGTTCCATCGTCACCGAGCGCGGCACGCTGCCCTGCATCAGCAGATCGAAGGCATTGATCAGCGCGCCCAGCCGCACCTGTTCCGCACGACGCGCACCGCTGGCGAACGACAGCATCGACTGCACCATGTCCAGGCCGCGCTTGCCGCAATCACGCACCAGCTTGCCCAGCCGGGCCAGGCGCGGATCGTCCTGGTAATCCTGCAGGCTGTCACCGGCCAGCAGCAGTGGCTGGAGCAGGTTGCGCAGATCGTGGCTGAGGCCGCCAGCCAGCATCGCCAGGCTCTCGAAACGCTGCGCGCGGATCAATTCGGCCTCCGAGCGGCGACTGGTTCGACGCGCCTCGGCCTCGACCAGTGCCCGACGCACCGCGCTGGCCAGCCGCGCCGGATTCTGCTTCAGGATGTAATCGGTGGCGCCATTGCGCAACGCCTCGATCGCCGCATCTTCGCCCAGCGTGGCGGAGACGAAGATGAAGGGAAGATCCTCGTCGCGCGTGCGCAGCAGTTCCAGCGCACGCTGGCCGGAAAAGCCGGGCATGCTGAGATCGGACAGCACGATGTGCGGATCGAAATCGTCCAATGCCGCGATGAAGCGCGTTTCGTCGTCGACCAGCCGCACTTCATAGGTGATGCCGTCGGCATCAAGTTCGGCCAGCACCAGCTCTGCATCGAGCGAGTTGTCCTCGACCTGGAGCACGCGGATCGTCGGCATGGTTCGAAGCTGCCGGTTTGGCATGTTGTTCCCCTCGACCACCCTCGCGTTCATCCTGGCGCCCGCAGCTCGCACAAGCCGCAACAGATCAGCGCATCCCGTTGCCGGTACGACATCATGACAGCATCAATCGTGCTCGGGGGCTTCGTTGAGCACCGCCCAGAACTGCCCCAGCGTCCGCACCGCCTCGAAAAACTGATCCACGTCGACCGGCTTGATCACATAGGCATTGGCGCCCAGATCCCAGCTGCGCGCCAGATCGCTTTCTTCGCGCGAGGAGGACAGGATCACCACTGGAATCCGCCGCATCCGCTCATCGGCGCGCATGTGGGTGAGCACATCCAGCCCGTTCATGCGCGGCATCTTGATGTCCAGCAGCACCACCGCCGGATATCCCTGCTTGCGCGACGCCCACGCGCCACGCGCGTGCAGGTAGTCCATGCACTCGACGCCGTCCTCCACGTGCACGACCGGATTGGCCAGATGCGCCTCGCGCAGCGCGTCCAGCGCCATCTCCGCATCGGCCATGCTGTCTTCCACCAACAGGATGGTGCGCAACTCTTTCCCGTTCATGCTCGACTCTCAGGTCCTTGCCCCGGCCGTATCGATGGCCGGCAGCGAAAAATGGAAACGGGCACCCTGCCCAGGTTCAGCCTCGGCCCAGATCCGCCCGCCATGGCGCGCCACGATGCGTCGCACATTCGCCAGGCCGATGCCGTTGCCGGGGAATTCCGAGGCGCGATGCAGACGCTGGAATACGCCGAACAGCTTGTCCGCATATTGCATGTCGAAACCGGCACCATTGTCGGCCACCGTGAATTCATAGTCGCCATTGTGGCCCTGCTGCACGCTCACCTCGATGCGTGCCACATCACACTGACCGGTGTACTTGACCGCATTGCCGAGCAGGTTCTGCCATACCGTCCGCAGCATGTTCGCGTCGCCGATGACCATCGGCAACGCGGCAACAGTCCACACGATACGCCGATCCTCCAGGCCCGACTCGGCCAGCGCGCGCGCTTCCTCGACCACCGACTGCATGTCCACCGCCTGCAGCCGCAATGGGCCACGGCCCAGTCGTGAGAACACCAGCAGGTCGTCGATCAGCTGGGCCATGCGCTGGGCCGAACTGCCGATGACCTCGATGTAGTGGCCGGCCTTGTCGTCGATGCGGTCGCCCAGATGCTGCTCCAGCTTGCGCACGAAGCCCGCCACATGGCGCAGCGGCGCGCGCAGGTCATGCGATACCGAATAGCTGAACGCCTCCAGTTCGCGGTTGATGTCCGAAATCTGGCTCACCTTGCCCTCGAGCTGGCGATTGAGCTCGTTGACCTTCTGCTCGGCCAGCGCGCGCACGGTGACGTCGCTGACCGTGAGCAGCAGGGCCGGCTCATCGCTGTCCTGTTGCTGCAGCCGGCGCGCATTGATCACCACATGCCGATCCAGGCCGTCGACGGTGCGCTGCACGGTGTCGTAGTCCCACAGCTCGCGATCACGCAGCAACACGTCCTTGAGTCGCTGCAGCAGCATGCTGTCGCTCCAGGCGCCGTTGCCGATCTCCGCCAGCGGTTGTGACTGATGCTGCAGGTCGCCGCCGTAAAGTTCGCTGAACGCGTTGTTTACCAGCAGGCTTTCCAGGTTCGCATCGAACAGCGCGATCGGTTCGCGCACGGCCTGGAAAATCAGGCGGGAACGCTGCACCGCACGACTCTCCCGGCTTTCCGCCAGTTGCCGTTGGCCGATCTGCCGCTCGGAGGCGATCACGATGATCGCCAGCAAAAGCAGCTGCGCCAGCGCGGTGATCGTCAACACCAGCCGGTTGTTGAAGGTCTGCCGGACGGCAGCCGCCTGCCGGACATTCAGCAGGTTTTGCTCGTTCTGCACGATGCTGGTGATCTGGGCATCGATGCCGAACAGGTCGTCGGCATCGCGCAGCGACTGTCGCGCGCCCGAGGCATTGCTCTGCTGCAGACGCTCCAGCGCCTGATTCACCAACGTGAGGCGGCCGGCGACGCTGTTTCCCAGCGATCCGATCAGCGTCTGCTGATCGGGGTTGTCACGGGTCAACATGCGCAACTGCCGCAGCAACGCGGGAGCTTCGGTGCTGGCACGCCTGGCGCGGCGCTCGGTGATCTCGTCGGCGTCGCCGGTGAGCAGCCGGTAGCTGGCCGCCTCGCTGTCGTGCACGACATAGGCGACCTGGTAGGCGGTCGATTTCACCACCGTCGAATGGTTGACCCACTCATTGGCGCGCAAGGTGTCACGGGTGCTGATCCGCGTAACCAGATAGGGCAAGCCGACGATGATCAGGATGGCCAGCAGCAATCCCGCGGTGCGCCAGCGAAAGATGCCCCTGATTTTCATGCCGCTTGCCGCATGGGCGGACTCTTCGTGGAAGGGGACCAGCTCATTCTGGCATGTTTTCGTGGATTGCCCGCGGCTTGCCCGGCAGCGCTCAGTGGCTGATGTCACCCGCCGGAACCGGCCGCCGCGGCGCCACGACGCCGCGCGCCCTGTCCGGCTCGGCCTGCATGCTGAAATGCAGCTCGCCACCGGCCAGGATCTCGGCGTGATGCAGCCAGCGGCGATCCAGCGGCTGGCCGTTCAGCGTCAGCCTGCCCACGTAGGGATGCGCACCATCGAGCGGCGACGCGCTGACCGTGAAGGTGTGGCCGTTCTGCAGATGCAGCGTGGCACGCTGCACGAACGGGCGGCCGATCGCGTATTCGTCGCTGCCCGGCGTCACCGGATAGAAGCCCAGCGCGGTGAACACGTACCAGGCCGACATCTGGCCGAGGTCGTCGTTGCCGCTCAGGCCGTCGGGCCGCGGTGCGTACTGGCTGTCCATGATCTGCTTCAGGCGCTGTTGGGACTTCCATGGCGCGCCGGCGTAGTCGTACAGATAGGCGATGTGGTGGCTGGGCTCGTTGCCGTGCGCGTACCAGCCGATCAGGCCGGTGATGTCCTCGACGTTCTTGAAATGGGTGGCATCGACCCTGGCGTCGAACAGCTGGTCGAGCTTGTCGATGAACTTCGCATCGCCGCCCATCGCCCGGATCAACCCGGGCACGTCCTGCGGCACGTACCACGAGTACTGCCACGCATTGCCCTCGGTGTAATCGCTGCCGTAACCGGCGAAGGTCGGGTCGAACGGTTCGCGAAACTTGCCGTCGCTCAGCCGGGCGCGCATGAAACCGGTCTTCGGATCCCACGCGTTGCGCCAGTTGCCGGCGCGCTTTTCAAACGTGTCGGCGATGCTCGTCTTGCCCATCGCTCTGGCCATCTGCGCCAGCGACCAGTCGTCGTAGGCATATTCCAGCGTCTTGGAGGCGGCCTCCGGCTCCTTGTCGATCGGCACGTAGCCGAGCTTCATGTAATCGCCCAGATCGCCGTAAGGCTTGTAGCTGGCACTGGCCACCATGGCCTTCAGCGCCGCGTCCGCGTCGAAGCCGCGCACGCCCTTGATGTAAGCATCGGCAATCACCGGCACCGCGTGGTAGCCGATCATGCACCACGTCTCCAGCCCCTGGTACGCCCACACTGGCAGGATGCCGAACGGGCTGGCCTCGCGCGCGGCGATCAGCGAACGGATGAAGTCGGTGCTGTGGCCGGGATTCAGCAGCACCATCAGCGGCTGCTGCGCTCGGTAGACGTCCCACAACGACCAGGTCGAGTAGAACTCGAAACCCTGCGCCCGATGCACCGCGTGATCCGGGCCGCGGTAGTCGCCGTTGACGTCCATGCTCAGCGTGGGCGACAGCATCGCGTGGTACAGCGCGGTGTAGAACATCGTGCGGGCCGGCTTTGGCGCGTCGACGTCGATCACCGCCAGCGCCTTGTTCCACGCCGCTGTGGCCTCGGCGTGGCGGGCATCGAAATCCCAGCCCGAGCCATCCTGATCGAGATTCGCCACCGCGTTCGCCGCGCTCACCGACGAGATCGCCACCTTCACTTCCAGCGGCTGCTTCAGCTTGCCGAAATCGAATACGCCGACCAGGGCGCGGCCGTTCTGCGCATCGGCATCCTCGGCCTGGTGGCCCGGACCGCTGAAACCCTTGTAGGGCAGATCGGCCTCGCGGTCGTACAGCTCGCGCGAGCGCATCGGCTGCGAGAAACGCATCGCGAAGCAGAGCTCGCGCCCCGGCGCCCAGCCCCGCGTGGTACGGCAGCCGGTGACCGTACCGTCGGCATGCACGCGCAGGTTTGCCCACAGCACCTTGCCGGGGTAGTCGTAGATGCTCGGGCGCAGGTCCAGCAGCACGTGCGCCGGCCGGTTCGCGGGAAACGTGTAGCGATGCCAGCCGATCCGGCGTCCGGCGGTAAGTTCGGCACGCACGCCATAGTCGCTCAAGGTCACCGCGTAATAGCCCGCCTGCACCACCTCGCTGGCGTGCGAAAAGCGCGAGCGGTAGCCGCTGCCCGGCGTGGCCGGATCACCGGGATCGAGCTTCACCGCGCCGGCGATCGGCATCACCAGCACATCGCCCAGATCCGAATGACCGGAACCGGAGAAGTGCGTATGCGAGAACCCCATGATGCTGCTGTCGCCGTATTGATAACCGGCTGCCCACTTGTAAGCATGCTTGAAATCCGGCATCGCGGTGTCCGGCGACAACTGGATCATGCCGAACGGCACGGTAGCGCCGGGAAAGGTGTGGCCGTCGCCGCCGGTACCGATGCGCGGGTCGACGTCGGTCGCATGACCGGTGGCCGCGGCAACCGGGCCGCTGAACGCGAGCACCAGCGGCAGCAGGAACAGGAGATTGATTCGTGGCATCGAGCGTCTCGTCACTGGGCAGGCAAAAGCTGACGGTAGCACTGCACGCCGGCATGTTGCACCGCGCGATTGGCAGACGCGTGAAAACGGTTACATTGCCCCGGTTGCCGGTCCGTTCCTCTCGCCGCCAGCCACCTCCAACCTCCGACCCGGGAAATCACCATGGCTTTTGCCGCTCCGCCCACTCCCACGGCCGCGTCCACGCCGGACACCGGCGCCGCCCGCGAACGCTACACCGACAATCCGATGGCGATGGGCGTGCTCACCACGATCTTCTTCATGTGGGGCTTCCTGACCTGCCTCAACGACATCCTGATCCCGCACTTGAAGTCGAGCTTCCAGCTCAACTACACCGAAGTGATGCTGGTGCAATTCACCTTCTTCGGTGCGTATTTCCTGATGGCGATGCCGGCCGGCCGGCTGGTCGCCGCGCTGGGCTACAAGAAGGGCATCGTGGCCGGGCTGGCCATCGCGGGCGTGGGCGCACTGGGCTTCTGGCCCGCCGCCGGCCTGCATCTGTATCCGGCGTTCCTCGGTGCGCTGTTCGTGCTGGCCACCGGCATCACCGTGCTGCAGGTGGCCGCCAACCCCTATGTGGCCCTGCTCGGTCCGGAGAAGACCAGCTCCAGCCGGCTGACCCTGGCCCAGGCGCTGAATTCGTTCGGCACCTTTCTCGCGCCGTGGTTCGGTGGACTGCTGATCCTTTCCAACGTGGTCAAGAATCCGGCCGACCTGGCCGCACTTGCCCCGACCGACCAACTGGCCTACCAGACCCAGCAGGCGCAAGCGGTGCAGGGCCCGTACATCGGACTGGCCGTGGTGCTGTTCCTGCTGGCGGTGTTCGTCTGGCTGTTCCGCCTGCCGGCGCTCACCGAGGCCACCGACAAGGGCGACCACGCGCGCCACGGTTTTGTCGAAGTGCTGCGCCATCCGCACGTACTGTTCGGCGTGCTCGGCATCTTCTTCTACGTCGGGGCCGAGGTCTCGATCGGCAGCTTCATGGTCAACTATCTGTCGATGCCCGACATCGGCCACCTGAGCGAGCAGCAGGCCGCCAAATATGTGTCGTGGTACTGGGGTGGCGCAATGATCGGTCGCTTCATCGGTTCGGCGCTGATGGCGCGCATTTCGCCGCGCAAGCTGCTGGCCACGTTCGCGGCGATCAACGCGCTGCTGGTGGCCACCACCATGCTGAGCACCGGCAACGTGGCGATGGTCAGCATCATCGCGATCGGCCTGTTCAATTCGATCATGTTCCCGACCATCTTCGCGCTCGGCATCGAGCGGTTGGGACCGATGACCAGCAAGGCGTCGAGCCTGCTGATCATGGCCATTGTGGGCGGCGCGATCGTGCCGTTCGTGCAGGGCGTATTCGCCGACCATATCGGGCTGCAGCACGCGTTTTTCCTGCCGTTGCTGTGCTACCTGTATATCGTGTTCTATGGCCTCAGCGGCTCCAGGATCCGCACCGTGGAATAAGTCGGACCAGGTGGGCGCCCCGGCGCCTCACCGTTTCCTCGTACCAGGACAACACATCACCATGCGACCGATTCTTTGTTTCGGCGAAGCGCTGATCGATTTCCATGCCGACGGCAACGACGAGCACGGCTTCGCGCGGCAGTTCGTGCCGTTCGCCGGTGGCGCGCCGGCCAACGTGGCGGTAGCAGCTGCACGGCTCGGCGGCGTCGCCCGCTTCGCCGGCATGCTGGCGAACGACCGCTTCGGCGACTTCCTGCTTGACAGCCTGCAACGCGCCGGCGTCGGCACCGACGACGTGGCGCGCACCGATGCGGCCAACACCGCGCTGGCCTTCGTCACGCTGGATGCGCACGGCGAGCGCAGCTTCAGCTTCTATCGGGGTCCATCGGCCGACCTGCTGTTTCGCACCGGGCATTTCCGCGAGCAGGCCTTTCGCGACATCGCCCTGTTCCACGTCTGCTCCAACAGCATGACCGAGCCGGCGCTGGCCGCGACCACCCGCGAAGGCATGCAGCGCGCCCACGGGGCCGGCGCGCTGGTCAGCTTCGACCTGAACCTGCGCCCCGCGCTGTGGCCTGCCGGAGTCGATCCGCTGCCGCTGGTCTGGCCGGCCCTGCACCTGGCCGATGTGGTGAAACTGAGCGCCGAGGAATTCGCCTGGCTGGCGGTGGATGGCGAGCAGGCGGCACTGGACCGGCTGTGGCTGGGCCGCACCCGCCTGCTGGTGGTGACCGACGGCGCGCGACCGTTGCGCTGGTTCCATCCCGATGCCGAAGGCGAATTGCCCGGCTACGCCGTCAACGTGGTCGATGCCACCGCCGCCGGCGATGCGTTCGTGGGCGGCCTGCTGTGCTGCCTGGCCGAACTCGAACCCACGCCCGAACGGATCGACCAGCTGGTGGGCGAACTGCCGCGCCTGCACGCCATGCTTCGCTTCGCCGCCGCCTGCGGCGCACTCACCGTGACCCGTCAGGGCTCGTTCGCGGCGATGCCCCGTGGCGACGAGGTGCTGGCCTTCATGGAGCAGCAGGCATGAGCGCGATACCGCCGGCACCGGACTTCCATTCCATCGCCTTCCTGCGCGGGCACATCGCGCAGACCATGGCGTTCTACCACCCGCGCGCGATCGATCCGGCCGGCGGCTTCTTCCACTATTTCAAGGACGACGGCACGATCTACGACCGCGCACATCGCCACCTGGTCAGCAGCACGCGCTTCGTCTTCAACTACGCGATGGCGGCGCTCGAGTTCGCCGACGACCCGGCCTCCAGCAGCGCCTATCTCGACGCCGCACGGCATGGCCTGCGCTACCTGCGCGAGGTGCATCGCGATGCGCGTGGCGGTGGTTACGCCTGGACCATCCGCGACGGCCAGCCGGACGATCGCACCAATCACGCCTATGGCGTGGCGTTCGTGCTGCTCGCCTACGCGACTGCGCGCAAGGCCGGCATCAGCGAAGCCGAGGCCTGGATGGAAGAGACCTGGCAGTTGCTGGAGCGGCGCTACTGGGATGCCGCGGCCGGGCTGTACCGCGACGAGGCCGATGCCGACTGGCAGTTCAGCGACTACCGCGGCCAGAACGCGAACATGCACATGTGCGAGGCGATGCTGGCCGCCTACCAGGCCAGCGACGAGCCACGCTATCTGGAGCGCGCGCTGACCCTGGCCGACCATGTCACCCGCCGCCAGGCGGCCCAGGCCGACGGACTGGTGTGGGAACACTACGACCGTGACTGGAACATCGACTGGGACTACCACCGCGAGGATCCGAAACACCTGTTCCGGCCGTGGGGTTTCCAGCCCGGCCACCAGACCGAATGGGCCAAGCTGCTGCTGATCCTGGAGCCGTTGCTGCTGGAACGCGGACGCGAGGAAGCCTGGCTGCTGCCTACCGCGAAACACCTGTTCGACACCGCGCTGGCACGCGCCTGGGACGACCGGCACGGCGGTATCTGCTACGGCTTCGCGCCGGACGGCAGCGTCTGCGACGACGACAAGTATTTCTGGGTGCAGGCCGAGTCACTGGTCGCCGCGGCGCTGCTGCACGCACGCACCGGCCTGGCCGTCTACGACGACTGGTACGGGAAGTTGTGGGCGTATGCCTGGGAGCACTTCATCGATCACCAGTACGGCGCCTGGTACCGCATCCTCACCGTCGACAACCGCAAGATCGACGACGAGAAGAGTCCCGCCGGCAAGACCGACTATCACACCATGGGCGCCTGCCACGAGTTGCTTCGCGTATTGCCGGAACGCTGACCGCAGCCAGAGGGCATGCATTCACCGTGGGGCTCCGCCAGCGACGTGGTGCTCGATGCGCCGCCTCAGACCCTAGGAGCGTGTCGGACTTTGGCCGGCCGGTCTGCAAATCCGCCTGTGCGGTCCATATTTCCGTCGCTTCTTGGCCCATAGAACCACTATGGGCCGGCAAAGCGTCGAAAATCTGTCCTCGCACAGCCGAATTTTCGACTCGACCGCCAAAGCCCGACAGGCTCCTAGCGGCGGCACTCAGCCGCCCGGCAGGTCCTGGCGCTTGAGCTTGTACCAGAGTGCCCGCTCGCTGATTTCAAGCGCCCGCGCGGCAGCGGCCTTGTTGTTTCCGCTGCGTTTCAGGGCTTCCTCGATGAGCTGCCGCTCCAGCGCCTCGACGTGAACCTTCATGGAAAGCGATGCCGGCATGTCGCCCGACGGCAGGGCGTCATTCGACTGGACCGCTTCCACCGGCCGTGCGATCTCGGCGGGAAAATGCTCCGCCGTGATCTCGTCGCCCGTGCAAAGCACGACCGCGCGTTCGATCAGGTTTTCCAGTTCACGGACATTGCCGGGCCATGCGTAACCCTCCAGCCGCCTGAGTGCCTCCGGCGCCAGCCGCGGTGCTCGACGGCCCAGTTCGCGCGAGTACTTCTGCAGGAATTGATCGGCCAGCAACGGGATGTCTCCGGCTCGTTCACGCAGCAGCGGCACATCGATCCTGACCACGTTGAGGCGGAAATACAGATCGCGGCGCAATGCGCCCGCATCGACCGCCTGCGCCGGGTCGCGATTGGTCGCGGCGATCACGCGCAGGTCCACCTCGATGGCGGCATTCGACCCGAGCCGTTCGATCGTGCCCTCCTGCAGCACGCGCAGCAGCTTGGCCTGCAGGGCCAGCGGCATTTCGGTAATTTCGTCGAGGAAGATCGTGCCGCCGCCCGACAGTTCGCACTTGCCGATGCGTTCGCGCACGGCACCGGTGAACGCGCCCTTCGCATGGCCGAACAGCTCGCTCTCGAGCAACTCGGCGGGAATCGCGGCGCAGTTGATCGGCACGAACAGACCGCTGCGGCCGGAGGCCTGATGCAGCGCCCTGGCCACCAGTTCCTTGCCGGTGCCCGTCTCGCCGACGATGAAGATATTGCTGCGCGCCGGCGCCACCTGCTGGATCAGGCGATAGAGCTCCTGCATCGGCCGACTGACGCCGATGAACTCGCCCCAGCCGCGGGAAAGTTCGTCTTTCAGGAAGCGGTTCTCGCGCTGCACCGCCTGCATGGCCAGCACGCGCGTCACGGCCAGCTCGATCGTATCCATCTCGAACGGCCGGATGATGTAATCGGCAGCGCCCAGCTTCATCGCGGCGACCGCGGTCTCGATCGTGCCGTAGGCGGTGAGCACGATCACCGGCACGTCGTCCCCGCGTTCCCTCAGCGCATTGAGCAGGGCGATGCCGTCCATCCGCGGCATGCGCAGGTCGGTCAGCACCAGATCGAACGAACCGCTCTCGATCGCGGCCAGGGCTTCCACACCGTCGGCGGCCTGCTCGACCTGGTGGCCCATGTGCTTCAACGAAAGTTCGAGGATGCGCCGCATCTTCGCTTCGTTGTCCACCACGAGAATCCGCTTGACGTTCATCATCCGCCGCCTATGGCTGTTCGAACCGCAGGTTGAACGCGGCACCACCCCACGCGCTCTCGCTGACGCTGATCTCGCCACCGTGCACCTGCACGATCTGTTGCACGATGGTCAGGCCCAGTCCGATGCCACCCTCGCGCCGGCTGAAGAAGGGGTCGAAGATACTCTGGCGCAGCGCTTCCGGCACGCCCGGGCCATCATCCACGACGCTGATCCACAAGGCGCTGGCGTCGCGGTACGTGCTGACCGCCACACGACCACCCTGGGAGACGAAGGACAGCGCATTGAGGATCAGGTTCAACAGCACCTGCATCATCTGCTCGCGATCGCAATCGAGCACCATCTCGAACGGGGCGAAATCGCGCGTCAATGCCACGCCCGCGTTCGCGGCACGCGGCGCCAGCAGGCCGATGACGCTGTCGATGATCGCGTGCAGGTCATGCGGCCGGAAGTCCGGTGGCGTGGGGCGCGCGCACTCCAGCAACATCGTCACCAGCCGATCGAGGCGCTCGGTCTCGCTGAGGATGAAGCCGATCAGTTCGCGTTCCTTCTCGCCCAGATCGGGCTGCCGCTGCAGCAGCTGGGCGGAGCTGCGCACGATACCCATCGGCGTGCGCACCTCGTGCGCCATGATTGCGGCCATTTCGCCCACCACCGCCAGCTTTCCCGCGCGCACGATCTGTTCGCGCGACCGCTCGAGCGCCTCGATCATCTCGACGTAGGCGTGATGCAGCTCTTCCACTTCGACAATGGTGGTCGCCGGCACCGCAGGCAGCTGCGCCTCGCCCTGGCGAAAGCGGCGGGTGAATTCGGTCAGCGCGACGATCGGTCGCGATATGCGATTGGCCAGGCGCGAGGAAATCCAGATCCCCGCCAGCAGGGTCACCAGCAGCACGGCCAGCATGGCCCAGAGCAAGTGCCATATCGGGCCGAACGAGACCGCCGTCGGCTCCACCATCACGATGTGCCAGCCCAGCCCCCGGTATTGCTGGTACCCGCCGGACGTCGCCGCGCCAACCAGCAGTTCGCCGTAGCCGAGCGCACGACCGTCGTGGATATAGGAAACCGCGCCCTCGCCCGGCAAGGTCCAGCGCCGAAGCTGCAGGCGGCCGATGTCCGGCCGGTTGCGCAGCGCGCGGGAGACGACCATCACCCGGCCATCGTTATCCAGCAGCAGCAGGTTGCGCGACCCGGCGCCGACGGCCTCGTCGAGCAGGCCCTGGATCGAGTCCCAGTCGATCAGTACGTAGAGATAGCCGATCGTTCCGACACCGAACGCGTTGGGAATCGACGTGCGCAGCAGCACCGCCTCACCTTCGCGACCATGCACCGGCGCGATGGAGACGCTGTCCAGACGCTGCCCGGGTATCGGCTGCCAGACGGGCGCGGCGGGCGCCTGCCGACCGATCAGCGCCGGGTCGCTGGCCGCCACGATGCGCCCGGTCGGGTCGGTACACAGCAGCGATCGATACACCGTGCCCTGCCCCGCGCGCAGGTCGGAGAGAAAGTGCGAGAGACGCTTGTCCACATCGTTGACCCGGATGTCCTGCATCACCTCCAGGCCGCGCCATACCCGCATGTTTTCCACGTGCGAGAACATGAACGTGTCGATGCGCTGCATCACCGTGCTGGCACCGAACTGAAGATTGCCGGCAATCTCGGACTGCAATGCCTGCCGGAACTGGTAGAACGACAGCACGCCCACCACGGTCACGGCGCCGAGCAGCATCCAGACAAGAAGCCGCAGCAGGGCCGATCGTGTGGTCACGGCGCGGACCCGCCGATGGCGATGGATAAGCGATGGGCCATGGTTGCCGTGAGGAATCCGAACAACGCCGGCCGGGCAGGAATGCTGCCAGCGTTCACCCCGTCCAGTGTGGCCGAGACGGCGCGCCGCCGGCAAGCGCGCACGAGCGCGCCTTTGCCGGCGGTGACGCAATGCCGCAGAATCCGCCGGGTCCCATGTCGGCTTGCGATCATGCGTATGAAATCCCCCGGCTCCCGTCCTGTTTCGTCGACTCCTCCTGCTGCCGGTCAGCGCCGGTGAGGCGTACAGCTGCCAGCTGCCGCCGCGGCTTCGCCGTGCTGGCGACGATCGGCCTTGCACTGGGCTGCGGCAACCCCGCCCGCGCCGCCGACGACAGCTGGCAGCATGCGCCGTACTCGCTCGGACAGGGACTGTACTTTCCGGAACACGGACTGCGCATCGGCGGTTACGCCAACCTGCACTATTACAACGTCGAGGGCGAGAAGAGCACGCTGCGGTTCCAGGACATCAGCCTGTTTGTCACCAAGGACCTGGGTACCCGCTGGCAGCTGTTCGGCGAAGTCGATGCCGGTGACGCCCTGAACCTCTCCGGCAGTCACTCCGGCGGGCAGGATTCGGAGCTCGATGTCGAGCGGCTCTATGTCGACTATCACGCCAGCCAGACGATCAGTTTCCGGCTCGGCAAGTTCCTCACCCCGGTCGGTCAGTGGAACCTGATCCATGCCGACCCGCTGACCTGGACGGTATCCCGGCCACTGTCGACATCGGCGGCATTCGCCCGCCACGCCGCGGGAATCATGATGTTCGGCACGGTGTCGCTGCACGGTCGCGACCTCGACTACTGGGTTTTCGCCGACGACAGCAAGAGTCTCGGGATTGGCCAGGACCAGGATCACGCGTTCAGTTCGTTCGGCGCCGACGGCAGCATCCGCAACAATTTCCAGCAGGCGCTCGGCGCCCGCGTGCTTTACCACATGATGGACGACCGCCTGAGCGTGGGCATGTCCTACCTCGACTACACCCTGCAGTTGCCGCGGCAGAAGTACCAGCTGGCCGGGCTGGACTTCAGCTGGTCGGCCCGCTACCTGAGCCTGAGCGGCGAAGCCATACACCGCACCGGCGGCAGTGCCGACGTGCCGGTCGAGCACGGCGGTTTCCTCGAGGCCGAGCTGCCGTTGTCCGGCCACCTTTACCTTGTCGGTCGCTACGAGCGCTACCACACGTCGCTGCCTTCCCAGACCACCACGCTGCGCACGTTTGGCATCAACTATCGCCCGATCCAGGGCATCGTGTTGAAGGTCGAGCACCGTGAAGGCAGCAACGATCTCCAGCTGGCGCCATCGGGCTGGCTGGCGTCGATCGCGGTGTTGTTCTGAGTCATGCCAGGCGACCTCCTCCGCCTGCCGCTGATCGTGCTTGCAGTCTGTGGCTGTCTGGCAGCCTGGTCCGGCGGCGTCGGCGCGATCGAACCCAGACTGGCGGTGATCACCGCTCCGCAGGCACCCCGGCTCACGCTCGATCGCGCCACGCTGCGCAACATCTTCCTCAAGAAGATATTCGTCGATGCCGACGGCCAACGATTGATCCCGGTAAACCTGCCTCCCGCCTCGCCGCTACGTGAGGCGTTTTTCCGTGAATTGACCTACATGCCCGACGTGCAGATGCAGGACTACTGGAACCGCCAGTACTTCCAGGGCGTGAGCCCGCCGTACGTGCTGGCCTCGCAGCAGGCGGTCGTGCGCTTCGTGGCCACCACGCCGGGCGCGATAGGTTACGTGGCGTCCTGCCACGCCGATGCCAGCGTGCAGGTGGTCCTGACGCTGAGCCTGCCGGCGTCCGCCGCCGTGGCGGCCGACTGCGACGGATCCGCCGGCCACTGAAGGGACCGGTGAAATCCGACAATCCGTGCAGACAATTCTTGCGCACTGCAGATTTCGCATGCCATGAATACCTGTTCGATCGAGACGCATATATCGTTTAATCAATGACTTGAACGCATGGCACGGTTCTCGCCTAAGGGGGTAGGTGACCCGCATCCCCGAGCGAGCCTCCATGCCCTTCCAGCACGCAACACCCGACCACGATCCCTGCATCCTCGAGGGAGTCCAACCGCTCCTCGCCGAACTCAAGGAGCCCATACACACCCACGTGCTCGATCAGGGGCATCCCGAACGGGCCCTGGTGCAGGCTTTCATCCACCGGGTGTTTGCGCAGCGCTTTCGCGCCGACGTGCAATCGTTCTATCCCACCTTGCTGAGCTTTCGCGATGCGCAGCGCCAGCGCGCGGCCGTCGGCATGCGCGATGGCCAGAGCGGCCGTCTTTTCGCCGAGCAATACCTTGACGCGGCGGCCGAGCACCTGATCGGCGAGCGACTCGGCCGTGCGATCGCGCGCGAGGACTTGGTGGAGGTGGGCAACCTCGCGCTCGAGAGCCCGGGCGATACGCGCTGGGCGATCGCCGCATCGACCCTGCTCCTGCATGCACTGGGCTATCGCTGGGTGCTGTTCACCGCGACGCGCACGCTGATCAACGCATTCCAGCGGCTGGGTCTCCAACCCTTGCCGCTGGCCGCGGCGCGACCGCTGCTGCTGGATGATCGCGGCGAACACTGGGGCGACTACTACCAGGCCGGACCAGTGGTGTGTGCTGGCGACATCGACTCGGGTTACCAGAAACTGCGGCGTCATGTCGGCCACAACCAGCCGCTGCTGCGCGCTCTGCTGGCCGACATGGATCGACAGGCTGCACTGGTCATGGGCGCGGCCTCGTCATGCTGTGGAGGCGAGTGATGCGCGGCATTGTCGACAGCATCGCCCACCACGCAGCCGCTCGCCCCGGGCAGGTGGCCTTGCTCGATGACAGCGGCCAGATGTCCTACGGCGAATTGCCGGCCGCCATCGCACGGGTCGCCAGCGCGCTCGACGCAAGCCGCGCCGCTGTGCTGCTGGACAACGGCCGCGCCTGGGCCCTCGTCGATCTGGCCCTGGCGCAACGTGGCGCGGTGGCGATTCCGGTCCCGCCGTTCTTCAGCGACAGCCAGATACGGCACCTGATCGACGACGCCGCACCCGACCTGATCGTCAGCGACCAGCCCCGGCGGATTGCGTCGCTGACGGGAATGCCGCCGTCCGGCGAACTGGATGTCGGCACGCGCAAGGTGTTCTTGTTCGCGCGGCCGACAGCATCGCCGCGCCGGCTTCCGCCAGGCACCTGCAAGATCACCTACACCTCGGGTACCACCGGCCAGCCGAAGGGCGTATGCCTGTCCGGTGACGCGATCGAGGCGGTCACCTTCGCGCTGGCGCAGGCGGTCGACGCCGGCCCGAATGACCGCAGCCTGTCGCTGCTGCCGCTGTCCACCCTGCTGGAAAATATCGGCGGCATCTATGCCGCAATGGTCAGCGGCAGTACCGCGATGCTGCCGTCGCTCGCCAGCTGCGGCTTTACCGGATCCAGTGCGGTGCAGCCGGACAAGCTGCTGGCCGCCTTCCATCGCTACGCGCCCAGCGCCACCATCCTGGTACCCCAACTGCTCAAGCTGCTGGTGGAATGCCTTGCGGCCGGCGCGCGTCTGCCTGCCTCGCTGCGTTTTGTCGCGGTGGGCGGAGCGCCCTGCGCCGCCCGCCTGATCGAACGCGCCTGGCAGCTCGGCCTGCCGGTGTACGAGGGCTACGGCTTGTCCGAGGCGGCCTCGGTGGTCAGCCTCAATCGACCGGGCCACCTGCAGCCCGGCAGCGTCGGCACGCCGTTGCCGCACGTGCGGGTACGACTGGCCGACGATGGCGAGATTCTCGTGGCCGGCAAGCTGTTTGGCGGTTATCTCGGCAGCGACACGCCGCCTGCCACCGAATGGGCGACCGGCGACCTGGGTCGCTTCGACAGCGATGGCTTTCTGCACGTGATCGGCCGCAAGAAGACCGCCTATGCCACCGCCTTCGGCAGAAACGTGGCGCCGGAATGGGTCGAAGGCGAACTGTCCGCCGGCCCGGCGGTGATGCAGGCGGCGGTGTTCGGCGAAGCACGTCCCTGCAACGTCGCCGTACTGGTACCCCATCCCGCGGCGACGCCCGAACAGATCACTGCGGCGGTGGCAGCGGCCAATGCACGCCTTCCCGACTACGCACGCATCGCGGCCTGGCATGTCGCCGCCATGCCTTTCTCGTCGCGCAACGGCATGGCGCGGGCCTCGGGTGTACCCGATCGCGAAGCCATCGCCGGTCATTACGCCAACGTCCTGGAAACTCTCTATGCAAGCCAAACCACCCCTGTCGACGCATGAGCGCCTCGTGCTGGAAACCGAGGCAAGTCGCAACGCGTTTCTCTCGATACCGATCATCCAGCGCGCCTTGCGCGGCGAGGTAGTGCGCGAGGAATACCTCGCGTTCCTGCAGCAGGCCTATCACCACGTGCGGCAGACCGTGTCACTGATGATGGGCATGGGCTACCACCTGCCCGAACGGTTGCGCTGGATGCAGCCGGCGGTGGCCGAGTACATCGAGGAGGAAATCGGTCACGACGAGTGGATCCTGGACGACATCGCGGCCAGCGGTGGCGATGCCGCCGCGGCTCGCCGCGCGATGCCGATGCCGGCGACGGAAATGATGGTGGCGTATGCGCACGACACCATCCGCCGCGGCAATCCGGTCGGCTTTCTCGGCATGGTCTTCGTCCTCGAAGGCATCAGCGCAGCGCTGGCGACGCTGGCCGCCGATGCGATCGGCCAGGCACTGGACCTGCCCCGGACGGCACTGCGCTATCTGACGTCGCACGGCGCGCTGGATCAGCAGCATGTCGGCTTCTACCAGAGTCTGGTCAACCGGCTCGACGATGACGTCGACCAGCGCGCCCTGATCCACGCCGCCAACCGCTTCTACCGACTCTACGGCGACATTTTCCAGGCCATCGACGACGCCTGCGGGCGCGGGAGACCCTCACCATGAAAACCGCAACCTCGCTACGCCTGTTGCTCGTCCTGGGCACGCTGACCTGGTTGCCGACTGCGGTATGCGCCGACGCGGTCGACACCACGGTAACGAATCTCGAGCGCACCTGGGCGCATGTGACCTACGAGCTCCCGAAGACGGCGCAGGACGCTGCCTACACGGCACTGGAGGCCCAGGCCGCGGAGCTGAGCGCGCACTATCCGCAACGCGCCGAACCGAAGGTCTGGCAGGCGATCATCCTGAGCACCCATGCCGGCGAACACGGCGGGCTGGGCGCACTGTCCATGGCCAAGCAGGCGCGCGACCTGCTGCTGCAGGCCGAGAAGATCAGCCCCGACGTCCTGCACGGGTCGATCTACACCACGTTGGGAAGCCTCTACTGCCAGGTACCCGGCTGGCCGCTGGGCTTCGGCAACAAGGACAAGGCACGCGCCATGTTGCAGCAGGCGCTGCGGATCAACCCCGACGGCATCGACCCGAATTACTTCTATGGCGACTGCCTGAGCCGCAACGACGACAGGACCGACGCTCTGGCGGCGCTGGACAAGGCGCTGGCCGCACCGCCGCGCCCCGATCAGCCGCTGGCCGACAAGGGTCGCCGCGAGCAGGTGCGCAAGCTCATTCAGACCCTCCAATCCAGTCATTGACCCCGGTCGCGGACAACCCATGAATCTTCAAGGCAAACGCATTCTCCTCACCGGCGCAGCCGGCGGCATCGGCCGCGAGCTGGGCCGGGAACTGGCCCAGCGGGGTGCGCGGCTGTGCCTGGTCGGACGGACCGACGCATCGATGGCCAGCCTGCGCCACTTGATCGCCGGCAACGGCATGGACGCCGTCCTGGTGCAGGCGGACCTCACCGACGCGCATGCCCGTGAACGGGTGTTGCAGCTCATGCAGTCCACCTGCAACGGGCTGGACATCCTGATCAACCTGGCTGGCCTGATGGATTTCCAGCTGTTCGGCGGATCGGATCCGGCCATGATCCCGCGCATGCTGCAGATCAACCTGCAGGTTCCCATGCAGCTGACCCGCGAGGTACTGCCCGGCCTGCTCGCCCAGGGCAGCGGGCGCATCGTCAACATCGGCTCGATGTTCGGCAGTATCGGCTACCCCGGCTTCGCGACCTATTCGGCCAGCAAGTTCGCATTGCGCGGCTTTTCGCAGGCCTTGCGACGCGAACTGAGCGACACCGGCATCGGTGTCACCTACGTTTCCCCACGGGCGGTGCGCACGCCGTTCAACCCGCACGCCGTCCACGCCATGGCGGCTGAAGGGATGATGCACATGGACGAGCCGGTGTGGGTCGCCGACCGCATCGTCAAGGCCATCGAGCAGGAAAGGAACGAGGCGTACCTGGGATTCCCCGAAAGCTTCTTCGCGCGCCTCAACGGCCTGTGGCCGGGTGTGGTCGATCGTTCGCTCAGGAAAGTCGTGCCCGCGGTCGCCCGCTTTGCACGCGGCCTGTCATGAGCCGCAGGGGTCTCCGCCATTCGGCTGTCACGCTGTCGCCACCCGGTGGGCCCGGCCACGATTGTCACGGACAGGAGTCCGACCTGGACGCCCGCCCGGCCGGTAGCAGGATGCCGCCGCTGCCGCGCAAGGGCATCTACCGGATCCTGGTCTGCCGGCCGAATCATCGACTGGGCAACATGCTGCTGCTGACACCGCTCATCGCCGAACTGGAGCAGCGCTACAAGGGCGCGGAAATCGACATCATCGCCGAAGGCGACATCGCCAGGGACGTGTTCGCCAACTACTTCAGCGTCAGGAACATCCATTGCCTGCCCAGACGCGGCTTCAAGCATCCGCTGGCCTTTCTCGGCCTGCTGCTGAGGGTGCGCAAGACGCGCCATGACCTGGTCATCGACCCCTGCATCGGCTCGAATTTCAGTCGCGTGCTGACGAAATTTCTCGGCAGCCGTTACAAACTCGGCTTCGACGATGTACTTCGGGGATCGGGGCTGAGCCATGCCGTACCCCGGGCGTCGGCCGGGCGTCACATGGCCCGACGCGCGATCAATCTGCTGCGCTGGCAAGCAGACACCGGACTGACGAACGAGGGCGACTTCCCTGCGCTGGATATCCGTCTGACCCAGACCGAACGTGCGCAGGGACTGGAGCTGTTGCGCGAACTGACGGGCAGCCCGACGCCGGCGAAGCCTGCTGTCGTCGTCGGCATCTTCGCCAACGCCACCGGCGCGAAGCGCTATCCGGCATCGTGGTGGCGGGAATTCATCGCCGCCCTCCGCGAGAGCAGCCCGATGATCCGCATTGTCGAGCTGATCCCCATGCACGGGCATTCCCTGCTCGGCTCGACATGGCCGGGCTACTACTCGTCCGACATCCGTCGCATGGCCGCCGTGATGGCCGGCATGGATCTGGTGATCAGCGCCGACTGCGGCGTGATGCACCTGGCCGTCGCTGCCGGCGCACCCACAGTAGGCATGTTCTGTGTCACCGACATCGCGGTGTACGAGCCTTACGGAAATCACAGCAGCGCCCTGCTCACGAGTGGACGATCTGCGCGCGAATGCGCCGACCGGGTGGCCGATGCCCATCGCAGCCTGCTCGCAGGCGCGCCGGCTGCTGGCGAGAACCGCTTGCGCGACTGTGAAACGCGGCGCCTCGAAGCAGAAGCCCGGTCATCACACCGAAGTCCCACGTTCTCGCCACTGACAAGCCCGAATTCATGATTTCCGAATGTTGCGGGCGCTATCCCCGAATGTGACTCGAGTCGAGACCTCGCTCACTCCGACATTGATGAGGCGCCCTGTATCTCCGTACATCGAGAAGATGGAGACAGGTCTCATGCACAGCAATCTCCAGCCCGTGAAACCCGCCATCGCCCACGCATCGAGGTGGATCGAATCGGGCGACCCGTCGCCATGGCTCGCTGCCTTGTTGCTGCTGCCGCCGGTGTTTTTCCTGCGACCCGTGCCGATCGACGAGACGCGTTACCTGGCGGTTGCCTGGAACATGCATCTGAGTGGTCAGTGGCTGGTGCCGTGGGTCGATGGTGCAGCGTATTCGGACAAGCCGCCGCTGCTGTTCTGGCTGATCAACCTGATCTGGTCGGTGACCGGTGTGCATGCCTGGGCGGCGCGCCTGCTGGAGCTGCTCATCGCGCTGGGCACGCTGCCTGTGCTCGCCTCGCTCGGCCGGCGGCTGGGCATGGACCGGTCCGCGGTACGTGCCACGCTATGGCTCTGGCTCGGTTGCGCCGCGTTTGCGACCTACGCCGATGTGCTGCTGTTCGACATGCTGGTCACGCTGTACACGCTGGTGGCCTGGCGAAGCACGCTGGCTCTCGCCGGTTCCCGCTGGACAGGCGCTGCGATGGCGATGGCGGTGGCGCTGGGCCTGGGCATCCTGACCAAGGGACCCGTGGCCCTGCTGGCGGGTGGCGCACCGGCGCTGCTCGCTCCATGGTGGCTGCCCTCGACGCGCGCGCACCCGTCGAGCTTCTACCTGCGGTTGCTTGGTGTGCTGATCGCTGCCGCGCTGATCGCGTTGACATGGGCACTGGCCGCGGCCCATGTCGGTGGCCCCCGCTATGCGGATGACATCTTCCTGCGCCAGACCATGGGCCGCCTGAGCCACAGTTTCGCGCATGCGCGCCCCTGGTGGTGGTACCTGCCGATGTTGCCGCTGATGCTGCTGCCCTGGTCCGCCGCCCTGGGACGTGCCGGGGCCACCTCGACGACATGCACGGACGCACCCAGCCTGCTGCATCGCTTTGTCGTCTGCGCATTCCTGCCCTCATTTGTCATATTCAGTCTGGTCAGCGGCAAGCAGCCGCATTACCTGTTGCCGCTGCTTCCCGCCCTTGCCCTGGCGGGCGGGATGCGTCTGGGCGCAGGCAGATGGCGAGTAGTGGGCTGGCGCGCGGCCTTGATCCAGGCGGCGATAGGCCTTGCCGTAGCGCTGGGCATGGGTTGGCTCGCGGTACCCGCGGTCAACGCGGGAGCCATCATCTGCGGGGCACTCATCCTCGCCCTGGCCCTGTCGCTTCTGCTTTATCGCGCACATCCGCTCCAGCCGGGTACGGTCGCGCTGGGCATGCTGGCGACCCTCGCGCTGTGCAAGTTCGCCTTTGTGCTCAGCATTGAATCCCGCTACGACGTGCGTGCCACCGCGCTGCGTGTCGCACAGGCCCAGCGTGCGGACGTTCCACTGCTGTTTGCGGGTGCGCAAGACGGGCTGCTCACTTTTGCCGGAAGGCTGACAAGACCGATCCCGACAGCGCGCGACCCCGCGAGGATCGCGACTTGGGCGTGGGCGCACCCGGGCGGCTGGGTCATCAGCAGCGACAACAGCTACGGTGGCACGGCGACACCGATCCACCAGCAGCCTTATCGCGGTGGTCGCCTCGCCATATGGCGTGCGAGCGACATCGCTGCCGGGCTCGATCGCAGGCTGGCGATAAAAGCCGGGCACGCGGGAAAGCTGGAGCCGCAGGCGCTCCGGCGTGACCGCTGATCGCTGCGGTCACGCGCAGCCATCAGGCGATGGTTCCAGGCGGAACAAGTGCGTTCGATCGCCACGGAAACAGCACCCGCAGGACGGGCAAAAAAACCTTGATACCGCAGAGGCCAAAGCTCAGTGCTACTCAGAATGGAGGAGACTCTGCTTGCACCGATGCGCTTTATGGATCGGCGAACTGGTGTCCGGTCGAATTCCAATGTATCCAGTGAAGGTCAAAAAGGGAGTAGTACCGGTCGGCTGATGCCTGGTTGGAGCTACTGTCGCCCCGTACATCGAACGATTCTGAAACGCAGAGATCCGTATCAGTGAGGTCCACGATGGGATCTCGAAAACGGATATCTACGCGCCCCAATCAATCCGAAATCCTCTTCCACCCCGTCAATGGGATATCGCCATTCGGTCGCGGCGGCACCTTGTAGCTCAGCATGTCACCGCTCAGTACATAACTGCGAACCTGAGTAGTTCCCTCCCAATTCGGATACGTTGCTCCCGCAATATGGAAGGTGAGTGTGCGCTTCATGGGGTCGATATCGACGGTGCCGAAATGAGCGCTTGTTCCCAGTGCGGCAGCCCGGAATTCACTCGGCGTCCCTGCGTTCCTGGCATTGGCGGCAAACCTGGGACGGGAACTATTGAAGATAAACAGCGAATAGTGCCCGGCATGATCAATTTGCAGCATGCCCTTGGGGGCATCGCCGTAGTCATGCGCGCGCGTTCCGTCCGGATGTTCAACGTCGGCAAAGGCAAGCGTCCAGGTGCCTTCAATGGCAGCCACTGCATTCATTTTATCGGGCTCCGAGGCGGTGACTGCGTGGATCGGGAGAAGGGTCAGTAGGGCGAATAGAAATGTCTTTGCTGGTTTCATGACTGGGTGTCCTGCAAGGTTGTGCCGAATCGGCTATGTGGTTGTCTGATGCATTCGTCCTTTCGGTGTTCTGCTGTGCTTTCCATGCGGACGGATCGGCCCAGCGGAGCGTGCGACGCGAATCGACGACATGGCCGTGCAGCGTCAGCAAGCCGTGCCAGAGCGAGCGCATGAGCGAGTACCTGTTCAGATGATGGCTGGAAGCCGGCCGATGAAAAATTTGCTGCTTCGATTGACGGTGTGCGGTGCACTGTAGTGCGCTACCATTCATTTAGAAAACATATGAATATATATTTCAGTCATTTAAAAATGACATGGACAAGCCATGAAATCCCTCGACCTGGATGCCGTCAAGGCTTTTGTCCTGACCGCTGAGCTACGGAGCTTCACCCGCGCCGCAGACGCGCTGGACAGCACGCAATCGGCGATCAGCCTGAAATTGCGCCGACTGGAAGACCAGCTGGGCCGGCGACTGCTGGAGCGAACGCCGCGCCAAGTGCGGCTATCTGCCGAAGGCGCGGCTTTTATGGAGTCCGCGCGCGAGTTGGTTGGGGCGCATGAGCGCGCCATCGCCTCATTTGAAGTGAAGCAGCGCCGACTGGTCATCGGCATCAGTCATCAACTGGTGGGCAGCGAGTTACCCGGTTTGTTGCGTTGGATGAACGAGCACGATCCGAATCTGGTGATCGAGCTGCGAGTAGCCGGCTCAAACGAAGTGCTCAAGGCCTACGACGATGGGGTGCTGGATGCTGCCCTGGTCTTGCAGCCGGAAGATCGTCGTCGCAACGGTGAAGTGCTGTTCGCCGAATCGTTCGCCTGGATCGCTGCCCCGCACTGGCAGCCGCGCGCAGGCCAACCGTTGCCGTTATCGACCCAGGGGGAAACATGCAGCATCCGTGCGGCAGCGGTCCGTGCGCTTGATAGTGCCGGCATCGCCTGGACGGAGGTGTTTATCGGCAGGGGCGCCGCCGTGGTAGGGGCTGCAGCGACGATTGGATTGGCAGTCGCCGTGCTGCCGAAGCGTGCTGCGCCGTCTGGCACCATCGATGTTGGCCAAGCGCTTTCATTGCCCCCGCTGCCCACGCACGAGGTGGTGCTGTATTCGGCGCTCCATGATCGCCGATCGCGCAAGGCACTGCATACGTTGGCGATGGCATTCAAAAATCTGTCCAAAGCTTCCTGGTCGAAAGACCAATCAATCAACAACAGGCATGCGCAGAATTTCGCGTAGTTGGGCCGCCCAGAGCCAAGAATTTCCCCGAGCCTAGTTTGCATCGTGCTGATTGCCAGCCGGTTGACCAGCCGACCGAGGGGCGCTTGTTGACCGATAATGTTGAAAAACTCGCTTCGAAAATTCGAGATCGTTCAAAGTGCGAAAATTGGGCCGCGACAATCGCTTTCTGTCGGCCTGAATGTGCACATTTGTACAGAATCGAATTGTCGTTGCCGTCGCAATCGAAAATTTGGACGTCCATTCGTTAAAACCGAGTTTTTCAACAGAATAGGCCGAAGTCCACCACTCGACTACGTTCAGCGTTCTTGGCGAACAAGGCCAGATTCGCCGGCGAGGGTGGCCAGTTTGGATGTCGTATTGCGGTGGATGGTCGCCACGGTTCCAACAGCGCCTGGATCCGGCCATTCGCACACGCTTGAGCCAGCGGCCTCAAAGCGGACAACGGCTCAGGCGCACATGTGGTATTTCAACCGCCCGGAAATTAAACGAGCAGGCCGCCACCCGCGACGACGACCTGGCCAGAGATGTAATCGGACTCAGGCGTGCAAAAGAGGTAAACCGCACCCGCAGCCTCTTCTGGCGTACCGGCCCGGCCGAGCGGAATGAGCGACTCGAAGGTGCTCAGTAACTGCGGTTGGATGCCCACCTTGATGGCATTGCCGTCGACGGACAGGGTCGCAGGATTTTCAGGGTCAATCGCCTGCGTCAAGCGGGTTTGGATCCACCCGAACGCGACGCAATTGACATTGACGTGGTAACGCCCCCATTCCTTGGCCAATGTGCGTGTCATCCCCACCGCGGCGGCCTTGGCGGATGCATAGCCAACCTGACCGGCATTGCCATATAGACCCGCAATGGAGGAGATATTGACCACTTTGCGATGAACGGGGCGTCCCTCCTGCGCCTCCCGTTTCGCCATCGCCCGGATCGGTGTGGCGGCGGCGCGCAGGATATTGAACGGCGCCTTGACGTGAACATCCATCATCGCCGCGAACTGATCGTCGCCGGTCTTCTGGATGACGTTGTCCCATGTATAGCCAGCATTGTTGACGACAATATCGAGGCCACCGAAATTATCCATGGCCGATCGAACGAAGCCGTCGCCAAACGCCGGCGCCGTGACATCACCGCAATGGGCAATAGCGGAACCACCGAGTGCCCGGATTTCTTCCACCACAGCGAGCACGGGACCTTCATCAAGATCATTGACCACGATCTTTGCGCCTTCTGCAGCAAGCTTGAGCGCTATGGATCGCCCGATGCCGCGGCCCGAACCCGAGATGATGGCGACTTTTCCGTCGAGTTTGGACATCGTTCGCTTTTCCGGAAGTTTGCGTCACAGCAAATGCGCTGTGTGAATGATGATGGCGATGGCAGTGGGCGCACGAGGGCGGCGACCTTCGTGCATGACTAGCTCATTACCCAGTAGGGCGCTCGCAACTCGCGCTTGAGTAGCTTGCCGGTAGCGTTCCTGGGCAAATCGCTACGGATCTCCACGGCCACCACGCGCTGCTGCTTGCCGACACGTTGATTCAGCCATTGGCGAATCTCGTCCGCGCTGATGTCGGCGTCTTGTCGCAACGTCACCAGCGCAAGCGGCGACTCACCCCAGACTTCGCTCGGCACACCGATCACTGCGCACTCATGCACGCCGGGGTGCTGCACCAGCACCGCCTCCAGGTCGGCCGGATAAATGTTCTGGCCACCGGAAACGATCATGTCCTTCTTTCGATCGACGATGTAGAGATAGCCCTGCTCATCAACGCGGCCGATGTCTCCGCTGCGCAGCCAAAGGCGGCCATCTTCGTCCGCCCACATGGCCGTGGCTGTTGCTTCCGGCTTCCTCCAATAACCCGCCATGACAAAACGGCTGCGACCGACAACTTCTCCGACCTCGCCGTCGCCGACGGGGTGATCATCGGGACCAAGAATCAGGATGTCGGAGCCAGGCAAGGGGCGGCCCACAGAAGTGAGGCGGCCATCCACCTCCTCGGGGGCGAGCGTGGTGATCACGCCCTCGGTCGAACCGTACAGCTCGGTGACGCCGCAATGGAATGTCTCAAACAGCCGTGCCTTGATCGCCGCTGCCAACGGGGAGCCGCAACACATCATCGCCTGCATCGAGGTGCGGTCCGTGCTCTCGAACGTCGGGTGTTCGAGTAGCCGTTGAAATTGCACGGGGACCATGCCGATATGGGTGATCCGCGCGCGCGCGATGGTGGCCAGCGTGTCTGCGGGATCGAATGCATGGCGCAATACGATCGTGCCTCCAACGAGGAGTGTGCTGAGTACGACACCCCAACTTATATTCGAATACAGTCCGGTGACCACCAGTGTCCGCGCGCCCGAGTGGTAGCGCAGTGCAAGCGCCAGGTCGTGCGCCCAGTCCAGTCGTGTCTGGTGTGTATGCACGATGCCCTTCGGCTCGCCCGTGGTCCCGGAAGAGTAGATGATGTTGCAGAGGTCGTCCGGACCAATGGTGACAGTCGGCGAGGTGTCTTCGATATCACCCAGCCAGGCCGGGTAGGGCTGCCAGCCGTCCAGCGTATCGGTCGCCTGCGTCGCGGCGACGACATGGCTCACGCCGTTCGCAGGGGTTATGCGAGGCGCATGCTCAGGCGTGGCAAAGACAAAGGTGGCCCCAGCATCGGCCAGCATGGCATGGAGGCCGCTATCGGCGCTGGACGGGTTGAGTGGAACCGCCACGCAGCCCGCCTTCATGATCCCGAGCATGATTTCCATCATCGCCCGGCCATTGGACATGACCAGCGCCACACGGTCGCCACGATGGCCACCAGCCGCGATCAGTCGGTTGGCGATACGATTGGTTTGCCTGTCGAACGCGGCCCAGCTCAGCGTCCCTTCCGGACTGACAATGGCAGGCCAGTCGCGGCGCCAGCGGCCGTGCAGAGCCACAATGCCAGGTAGCAACGGTGCGTACCGGTCGAACATGCAGGAAAGACCTCAACCCAAGGTGTGGAAGTGTGGCGACACGAAGTCACGCGATGTGCCGCCGGTGGATATGGCCTAGCCCATTCCCCACGGCCGATGGCGAAGCTGGTGAAGCCCGCGTGCTGCGGTCCGTCGAGCGTGAGTCAGCAGCCGGCCCGCGCTCGACGGACTGGTCAGAAGGTGTAACGCGCGCTCAAGGTCACCATCCGCGGCGCACCGTAGAAGCCGGTCACGATGCCCAGTGCCCCGACGTTGTAGCCGGTGGTGCGATACGACTTGTTGGCCAGGTTGGTGCCCTGAAGGCTCAGCGTCCAGGGCTGGTCGATCTGCCAGATCACGCCGGCGTTCCACAGGCCGTAGGCCGACTGCGCGATCAGCGGCGACAGCGAAGTCTCCGGATACACCATGCCCTGGTAGGTGTAGTTGACCCGCGCGGTGAGGCTGCCGCCGTTGCCCAGCGACTGGGTATTCTCCAGCGACAGGCCGCCGGACCACTTCGGCGCATTGGTGAATTTCTGCTGGTCGGCGACGTTGACGCCGCCGGTGAGGAACTCGGTGTACTTGGTGTGCAGATAGGCGAACTGGCCGCTGAGGGTCCAATCCTGCGCCGGCTTCCAGGCAAACTCTTCCTCGAGCCCGTCGATGTGGCCCTTGCCGGCGTTGGTGAAGTCACCGAAGAAGCCCTGGCTGCCGTTCGGCAGCGTGTATGAAGTGAACACCGACAGCTGGATGTCCGAGTACACGTTGTGGAACAGCGCCGTGTTCATCATCAACGCATCGTCGAAGAAGGTCATCTTGCTGCCCAGTTCGAACGACTGCACCTTCTCGTCATTGATCGGCCGGCACGAATTCGGGATGGCGACGCAGTTCGCGCGGATGTTGTAGCCGCCGGAGTGGAAGCCTTCGCTGTAGCTGCCGTACAACTTGATCTGGTCGCTCGCGCTCCAGGACAGCGAGACCTTCGGCGACACATTGTTGGAGACGTGTGAGCCGGTGAAGTCGGCCAGGGTGGCAATCGGTGTCTGGAACGTCGCATCGCCGTAGGCAAAATTCTGGATGACCGCGGTCTTGGTCTCGTGGGTGTAGCGCATGCCCACGTCCAGGCTCCAGGCAGGGCTGATGTCCCAGGTGAAATCACCGTAGCCGGCATAACTCTCGGTACCCATGCTGCCGCCGGTGCCCCCATAAAGCGAGTAGCCCAGCGTGCTGTAGGGCGGCGAACCGAGGAAGATGTTGTGGATACTGCCGGCGGCTGACCCGTTGAAGTAGAACAGCCCGAACACGCCGTGCAGCACGCCGCCGGAGTCGTAGTTCGCCTGCAGCTCCTGGGTGAACTGGTGGTCGTTGTAGGTCCCGGTGACGTCAGCGATCTTTTCCGGCAGCGTGTCGAAGTCGATATAGGTGTCGGTCGAGGATTTGCGATACGCGGTGATCGACTTCAGCGTCCAGTCCTGGTTGACGATCCAGTTCAGGGTCAGCGCGGCACCGCTCATGTCGGTGTGGTTGACCTGGGCCAGGCCGCCGCGGGTGTCGAAATCGCTGGACAGCGGCGCATAGGCCGGATCGAACTTGTTCGCGATCAGCATCTTTGCGCCGCGCGGATTGGAATTGTCGCGCAGGCCGTCGACCGACAGCTGGGCATTGAAGCTCGCCGAGGGGAAGAAGCCGAGCGTGGCGCGGGCGGCATTGGTGTTCTTGTTGCCGTTGCGGCTGTTGCTCGTGAGGTTCTTGCCGAAGCCGTCGTTGTGCTCGCTGGCCGCCGCCACGCGACCGCGCCACACCCCGTCCGTGCTGGCGCCGCCGAGACTGGCCTTGACGTCCTTCTCGCCATGCGTGCCGACGGTGGCCTCGATCGAGCCTTCGGTCTTCCTCGGCAGCGGGTTGGAAACGTACTTGATCGCACCGCCGATGGTGTTCTTGCCGTACAGGCTGCCCTGCGGACCGCGCAGCACCTCGATCCGGTTGACGTCGAACACGTCCAGCAAGGCGCCTTGCGGGCGCGCCATGTAGACGTCGTCCAGATAGATGCCCACGCCCGGATCGAAGCCCCAGGTCGGGTCGGCCTGGCCGACACCGCGAATATAGGCGGTCAAGGTGGTGTTGGAACCGCGCGCCGCATAGACCTGCAGCGAGGGCACCTTGCCCTGCAGGTCGCCCAGGTTCTGCACGTTCTGCTTGAACAGCGTGGCGCCGGTGAATGCGCTCACGGCGATCGGCACGTCCTGCAGGGTTTCCTCGCGCTTGCGCGCGGTAACCGTCACCTGACCGAGCTGCTTGGCATTGACCGGATTAGCCGTTGCACCGTTGGCTGCGGTGCCGGTATCGCCGGCTTGTTGTGCGTGCAATGGCGTGGCGGCCATCAGCCCTATGGCCAGGCCAATGGCCAGATTCAGTGATCGCTTCTTCATCTGCTCCCCTACCCCTAAGGAATGACGGCCCCGGCCGCCGGATGTAAACACAACAATTGTGTTTCATTCATCAATGAATGAAACTTAGCAATATGACAAGGGGTAGGCACGCTGCGACGCAGCATCAAAATTTGCGACGCATGGGGGACGAGGAAGTCGCTCGATGCACCCTTGCGAAAACTATGGGGCGGCGATCAGGGGTGTTCGCAGACCTTGCGGAACCCGGCGGCGCAGTACGCAACCATCCTCGGTTCGATCGCTTCGAGATCACTCGATCGACAGACGTTCTTCGAAAGGCGGTCGATTCGACCGGTTTCCGACAGCGTCAGAGTGAGCGCGCCCGACAACAAGTGATAGCACCAGAAGAGATCCTCATCGCGAGCCTTCGGCAGCACGCGCCGAAGAACTGCAATGAGTCGCTGGACAACGGGATCGAAGTAACGCGCCATGCTCTCGCCACCCCACGCCGGGGTGTTGTTCACCTGAGCGACCAGCGCGCAATAATTCTTCCAACCGCGACCACCGCGGTGCGACCACTCGAACACCGGACGAAGGAAGGCAGCAATCGCCCCTTCGACTGTGGCTTTCTTGCCCGCTGCCGCCTCATAGGTATCCAGCGCCGCCATGCGGTCGTTGTTCAAGATTTCCGCGCGTCGCAGGAGTACGGCATCGAACACGCCGTTCTTCGTTCCGAAGTAGTAGTGCAACAGCGCCGTATCGACACCGGCGATCTTGGCGATCTCGCGGATACTGACGCCATACAGCCCGTGCTGGGCAAACAATTCCTCAGCTGCATCCAGAATGCGCTCGCTGGTCTTGAGGCTCTGCTCGACCTTGGTCGATTTCTTTGCCGTGTCGCTGGCCGGTGCCCGCGTCGAACGCTTCGCGACCGTGGTGCGCTTTGCGCTCGGCTTGGGAGAACGGCCCTTCACGCGATCCATAAACAAAATCCTGTCTGTCGAGTCTTTACAAACGGCATGTCGCAGCGACTTGGCTCCAGTTTGCGATCGCCCGCAGAGCGGCGATAGAACATGGCCCGAACCTCTCGCCAGCATGCACTATTCATCAGCGATATCCACGGCGGCAAAGATGTTGAGAGTCGCCATCGGCACAACGGTTCCATCGCCAGATTTTCACCACCATAGGGAGGAAGTATGCATTACGCCGATGTCTTCTATCACGGGGATGACGGGCTGCGTCTCTACGCACGCGATTACCCAGGTCCGCACAACGGCGCGCCCATAGTTCTGTGTCTCCCCGGCCTCACGCGAAACAGCAAGGACTTCGCCTCGCTGGCCGACCACCTACGCCTGAATTATCGCGTGGTCTGTCCCGATCAACGCGGCCGCGGCCGCTCCGAACGCGATACGGATCCCACCAACTATCGGCCCGATGTCTACGTACGTGACATGTGGTGCCTCGCCGAGGTGATGGGGCTGGACCACTTCAGTATTGTCGGCACATCGTTGGGTGGCCTGATGGCGATCATGATGACGATGCAGTCTCCCGATCGAATCGATCGCGTGGTGCTTAACGATGTTGGACCGGAAATCGACCCTAGAGGCATTGCGCGCATTGCGGGCTATGTCGGCAAGTCTGCACCCGTCACGACTTGGGAAGAGGCCGCACGTCAAACGGCCACCATCAACGGGGACGCCTTTCCGGAATATACGGAAACCCAATGGATGGACATGGCTCGTGACGTCTACGTTCAAGAGGGCCAAAACCCTGTGTTGGACTATGACCCGATGATCTCCAAGGGCGTTTCGAGTGGTTCGGCGGCTCCCAATCTCTGGCCACTGTTCAGCGCGCTGAGCGAGAAGCCGGTACTGGCACTCAGGGGGGCGCTGTCGGATATTCTCTCGGAAGCCACCTTCGCCGAAATGTCGCATCAATTGCCCAATCTCACGCCTGTGATCATCCCACAGCGCGGACACGCACCAAGCCTGAAAGAAGCGTTTGCCCGGGACGCCATCGACCAGTTCCTCTCTCGGTAAAGCGCTCCATGTGTTTCAAGGTGGCAGCTTGGACGAAGAATCGGCGCCAAAAACAACATGAAATGTTCCGTCCTGAAACGAAAAACCCCCGATTTCTCGGGGGTTTACATGCGAAAAGACAATATTTTATATCTAAGGTGTTTCCTAGAACGGAATCTCGTCATCCGCGAAGCCGCTGTCGGCCGGCGCCGGTGACTGCCGCGACGGGCCGCCCTGATCGTCGTTGCCGCGCGACGGGCCACCATAATTTCCGCCGCTGCGCTGACCGCCGCCGGCGCTCTGCGGACGTTCGCGCTGACCGCCACCGCCGCCGCCGCCTTCATTGCCGCCGAGCATCTGCATCTCGCTGGCGATGATGTCGGTGCTAGTAGCGCTCGATGCCATCCTTGCCGGTGTACTTGTCGGTGCGCAGCGAACCTTCGATGTAGACCTGCCGGCCTTTCTTCAGGTACTCGCCGGCGATCTCGGCCAACCGGCCGAACATCTTCACGCGATGCCATTCGGTCTTCTCGACCTTCTCGCCGCTCTGCTTGTCGGTCCAGCTCTCCGAGGTGGCCACGTTGAGCGTGGTGACCGCGGTGCCGCCGCCGGTGTGGCGCATCTCCGGATCCGCACCGAGATTGCCGACGATGATGACTTTGTTGATGCCGCGTGCCATGGGATGTCCTCGTTGGGCCGACCGTACGTCAGGAGTAGTTACGGCCGGAGTGGTGAATCAGGCTGGCTATCATAACCTCGCCGCGGGCCGAATCCAGAGCGCCTTGAGCCAGACCTGCCGCAGGCGCCGGGCGACAGCATCCGTGCGCCCCGGATGATCACACCGGCAACGATCCGGGTTCGCTCAGTGCCCGGCCAGGACGACCTCTTCCTGCTCGTCACCGAGAGCACTGGACGGCAGCCGCGCCACCGCGTACCCGGCCGCGTCCCAGGCATCCAGGCCACCCAGCAGCGGACGCACCCGGCGATAGCCGATCGCCATCAGCAGCTTGGCCGCCTTGGCCGCGGAGACTTCGTTCGGGCAGCTGCAGTAGATCACCAGTTCGCGGTCCGAGGGCAGGTGCCCGACGGTCTGGTCGATGCCGTTCAGATCGGCCAGCAGGGCACCGGGGATGATCCGCGTATCGAGCAGCCGCGCCGCCTCCGAACGCACGTCGACCACCACCGGAGCCTGCCCTTCCTCGATCGCCCGGTTCAGTTCGTCCACCGTGATGCGCGCCATGCGCAGCGCCCTCAGCAGGCGGCGGCGCTGCCACCACTTGACCAGGATATACAGCGCCAGCAGGCACAGCAGCCCCTCGAACGCCAGCGCGCCGGCACTCGCCAGCGCGCTCAGCAGATGGTCGACCTGCGCGGCAAAGACATAGCCAAGGCCGATCGCGATCCCGGCCCACAGCAGCGACCCCAGACCATCGAGCAGCAGGAAGCTCGGCAGACGCAGGCCCATCGCGCCGACCAGCGGCGGCGCCACGGTGGACAGCCCCGGCACGAATTTGGCGATCACCAGAACCCGGCCGCGCCAGCGCTGGAAGCGCAACTCGGACTGCTTCACGCACGAGTCCGGCGACAGCGAGATGCGGCAGATCGTGCGCATCACGCCGGCACCGAAGCGGCGCCCCGCCCAATACCAGAGCAGGTCGCCGAGCAGGCTGGCCAGCACGGCGATCACCACCACGACGGCCAGCGGAAAATGGCCGTTCGACGCCAGCGCACCGGCGACAATCAGGGTGGGTACCGCGGGCACCGGCACGCCGAGTTGCTCGATCAGCACGTTGCAGAAGATCAGCAACAAGCCGTAATGGGCAATCAGCTGGATGATGTCATGAGCCATCGGAACGCCGGTGAAGGCGCGGCCAGGCGAACCGCGCACAGGTCCATTCTAGCAGCCGCTATTCAAGGCCCGTTGGCAATCCCGGACCGCACCGGGCCGGGAGAGCAGCCACCCCGGTCAGACGGTGACGGCCGCGTCGGCAGCCACCACCCGCGAACGCCCCCACAGTAGCAGCGGCAGCCACAACAGGGTCAGCGCCGCCGCCGCCGCGAAGACCGCGGACAGGCTGATGTGCTGCAGCATCACGCCGCCCAGCACACCGCCGACCCCGGCACCGAGAAACTGGCTGGTCGCGTATGCACCCAGCGCCGCACCGCGCATATGCGCCGGCGCCAGTCGGGAAACCAGGCTGGGCAGGCTGGCCTCGAGCAGGTTGAACGCGCTGAAGAACCCCATCGCCGCCAGCCACAACACCAGATGGCCGCTGCCAGCGGCGCTGAAACCGCACAGCGCCAGACCCAGGCCTACCGCGCAGACCAGCACCAACCGCATGCTGCCGGCCACCGAAGTCACCCGGCGCAGCACGCCCCCCATGACCACGGCGGACACCAGCATCACCGGCAGGTAGAGCCGCCACTGGTGATCCAGCGCCATACCGGTGTTGCGCATCAACATCAGGGGCAAGGCCACGAACGCGGCGGTCAGCATCGTATGCATCATGAAGACCGACACGTTGAGCACCATCAACTGCGGCGTCACCAGCATACGCAGCACCGACCCGGGCCGGGCCGAGGCGGGCGCGCGGTGGTGTTGGGGACGCGGCACCAGCACCCACAGCAGACCGATCGCGACCAGCGCCAGCAACGCAGTGAGACCGAACAGACCGGGCAGGCCGGCGATACTCGCCAGCGGCGCGCTGAGGATGATGGCCAACACGAAGGCAAAGCCGATGCTGACACCGATGATCCCCATCACCTTGCCGCGATTGTCGTCGCGCGAATGATCGGCCGCCAGCGCCTGGCTGGCTCCCGACACCGCGCCCATGCCCTGCAGCACACGGCCGAGAATGACGCCGTGGATGCCATGCGCCATCGCCGCCGCCACACTGCCGCTCACGAACACCAGCAAGCCCAGCGTGATCGTCACATGCCGGCCGATCCGGTCGGACAACAGCCCGACCGGCACCTGCAGCAACGCCTGCGCGAAGCCGTAGACGCCGATGGCGAGCCCGATCAGCAGTGGTGTCGCCCCCGCCAGGTGCAGCGCATAGGCGCTGAACACCGGCATGATCAGAAACAGGCCGAACATGCGCAAACCGACCACGCTGGAGAGGGCAAAGGCCGTCTTCAATTCACCCTTGCTGAGTTTGCTCACGGCAACTGACCACACTTGATGACCACGGAAGCGTTCGATTATAGGCGGGTAGGGTCCCGCCCCCGTGCGACACAACGCCACGACCGGCGGCGTGGCGGGCTGGCATCCGCCCGGCACGGCACCAGCCAGACCGGCAGCGGCACCGACGGCAACCCCCTATAATCGGCCCTCACACCTTCACGAAGGCTCGCATGAGCACGCCCGCCGAACACCTCACCGGACCCTCGAACGACTTCGCCCGCGTGCGCGACCTTGCGGCTGCCGACATGCAGCGTGTCGATGCCCTGATTCGCCGGCGCCTGTCCTCCGACGTGGTGCTGATCAACCAGATCGCCGACCACATCATCGCCGGCGGCGGCAAGCGCTTGCGCCCGATGCTGCATGTGCTGGCCGCCGGCGCCGCCGGTTATCGCGGCGACCATCACGCCAAGCTTGCCGCGATCATCGAGTTCATCCATACCTCCACCCTGCTGCACGACGACGTGGTCGACGAATCCGACCTGCGCCGCGGCCGCAAGACCGCCAATGCACTGTGGGGCAATGCCGCCAGCGTGCTGGTCGGCGACTTCCTGTATTCCCGCTCGTTCCAGTTGATGGTGGAGCTGGACGACATGCGCATCATGCGCATCCTGGCCGACACCACCAACACGATCGCCGAAGGCGAGGTGCTGCAATTGCTCAACATCGGCAACGCCGACGTCAGCGAGGCGGCCTACCTGGCGGTGATCGAACGCAAGACCGCCGTGCTGTTCGCCGCCGCCACCGAACTGGGCGGCATCCTCGGCGGCCTGCCGGAGGCCCAGATCGGCGCGCTGCGCCGCTACGGCATGGAGCTGGGCTACGCGTTCCAGATTGCCGACGACCTGCTCGACTACGTCTCCGATGCCGGCACCCTGGGCAAGAACATCGGCGACGACCTGGCCGAGGGCAAGCCCACCCTGCCGCTGATCTACGCGCTGGAAAAGGCCGACCCGCAGCAGGCGCAGTCGCTGCGCCACGCCATCGAGCACGGCGGCCTCGATTCGCTCGACCGCATCATCGCCTCGATCCGCGACTCCGGCGCACTGGAGCGCACGCGCGAGCGCGCCCTGGCCCACGCGCAGGCCGCGCGTGACGCACTGGTTGCCTTGCCCGCCTCGAGCCACCGCGATGCGTTGGCAACCCTGGCCGACTACTCGGTGCAGCGCACGTTCTGACTGCCGCCCGCGCGACCACGCGCATGGGCGGGTCGCACCGGCGGATTGGATCCCCTGCCGAAACCCATCGTTCAGCCAGCGGTGCTGGCGGCGTCACGATCAATCGGCCAGACTTCCGCCCATGCCTCGTTTCCACCCAACCCGCTGGCTGTTCCGGCTCGTCGCGAGCCTGCTGCCGCTGCTGGCGGCGGCGCCGGCCAGTGCCGCCAGCTACCGCTACGACCTGGTGCACAGCCAGATCCTTTTCGGCATCGACCACGATGGCTACTCGCATCCGTTTGGACGGCTGCACATCGCTCGTGGCTGGCTGCGATTCGATCCGGGCGACTGGAGCACCGCCGCCACCGAGCTGGATATCGACCTGGCCGGGGTGGACATGGGCGACCCCGACTGGAGCAAGGCCGTGTGCAGACCGGCGTTGCTCGATTGTGCACACCAGCGTTACGCACATTTCGTCAGCATCGCTGTCGAACGCAAGGACGACCACCACGGGGTGCTGCATGGGCAACTGACCTTGCGCGGCATCACCCGTCCGCTGGACCTGCCCTTCACCTTCAACCGCGCCGCCATGACCATCTTCGGACTGCACCGTGTCGCCGGGTTTTCGGCCACCGCGACGCTGGATCGCCGCGCGTTCGGCATCACCGCCTACCCCGGCTCGATCGGCCTGAAGGTCAGCGTGTGGCTGGAGCTGGAGGCCATTCGTGACGATCGCCACCAAACCGCACCCGGGAAGCAACCATGAATCTGCGCAGCAATGACCGGCAATGGGGCGCGGTCGCCAAGTTCTTTCACTGGATCATCGCGTTGGGCATCCTAGGCAACGGTGCCTTCGGCCTGCTGATGGACCTGGCCCGCTCACCGATGCAGAAGATCAACTGGCTGGCCCTGCACAAGTCGATCGGCCTGACCGTGCTGGCGCTGGCGCTGTTGCGGATGTTGTGGCGCTGGTTCGACGGCCGTCCGCCCGAAACGCCCGCGTCGCGTTGGCAGCACTGGGGTGCGCGCGCGGTGCACGCCACGTTGTACATGCTGGCGCTGGCGCTGCCGCTCAGCGGCTGGTGGTTCAATTCGGTCACCGGCAAGCCGCTGCAATGGTTCAAGTTGTTCAACCTGCCGGCATTGGTGTCGAAGAACCAGGCGCTGCACGATCTGGTCCTCGAAGCGCACGAGTATCTGTTCTGGTTCCTGTTGCTGGTGCTGGTGGCGCATGTCGGTGCGGCATTGAAGCATCATTTGTCGGACAATGATGACGTGCTGCGCCGGATGCTGCCGTTCGCGCGTGTGCGCAGCGGTTCGACTTCCGAAGGAGAACGATCATGAAACGCCTTGCCATCCTGCTGCTCGCCCTCGCGCTGCCATGCGTCGCCGCGGCCACCGACTACAACATGCGTCCGGCACTGAGCCGACTGAGCTTCCACGGCACCTACCAGGGCGCCCCGTTCACTGGCACTTTCCACGACTGGACGGCCGCCATCAGCTATGACCCGGCCGATCTGGCCCACTCGAAGTTCGACGTGACGGTGACCCTGGCCAGCGCCAGGACCGGCGACGACGACCAGGACAACGCCCTGCCCGGCGAGAGCTTCTTCGACGTGGCGAAGTTCCCCACCGCGCATTTCGTCACCACCGGTTTCCACCACGACGGCAAGATGGTGATCGCGGACGGCCAGCTCACCCTGCGCGGCGTAACCAAACCGGTGAGCCTGGGTGTGGTGTTCCGCACGCAGGGTCCCAACAGCTCCACCCTGGACGTGGCCGGACACGTGCAGCGGCTCGACTTCGGCGTGGGTAGCGGCGATTACGCCGATACCTCGGTGATCGGCCCGACCGTGAAGATCACCGCGCACCTGCAGCTCGATCCGAAATAATCATCCGCCGCGATGTCGACTGACAACCTGTGGCGCCGTCTGCGCGGCTGGCTTTCGGCCGAGCCCGCCGGCCCGGCGGCCACGCCCCGGCCCCGTGTCGACACCAGCGGACCGGCGCGGGTGGCCGACAGCCTGCGCAGCCTGCTGGACGATCCGACCATTCCCGCCTCGGTGCGTTACGAACTGGCCTCCGACTTCGGCCGCATCGAAAGCATGCTGGCCAGACTCGAGCGGGGCGAACTGCATGTGGCGGTATTCGGCCGCGTCTCCACCGGCAAGTCCGCGCTGGGCAATGCCCTGCTCGGTCGCGAGGCGTTCCGCGTCGGGGTATTGCACGGCACCACCACCGATGCCGAGCAGGCCACGCTCGACGAGGCGCGGCACGACGGCCTGGTGCTGATCGACACGCCCGGCATCAACGAACTCGACGGTGAAGCGCGCGAGCAACTGGCGTTCGAGGTGGCCGAGGTCAGTGACCTGGTGGTGTTCGTCTGCGATGGCGACCTCACCCGCGAGGAACTCGACGCGCTGAAGACCCTGGCCGCAACCCAGCGCCCGCTGCTGCTGGCGCTGAACAAGGCCGATCGCTACGGCAGCGACGAACTCGCCGGGCTGCTGGCCCATCTGCGCCTGCGCGTGGCCGGCCTGGTCCGGGCGGAGGACGTCCTCGCGACCGCTGCGCACCCGGCGGCACAACGGCGGGTCGAGGTCGACGCCCACGGGCGCGAACGGGTCGTCGAACAGGCACGCCCGGCCGATGTGGCGGCCCTGCGCGAGCGCCTGCTGGCGATCGCCGAACGTGAAGGCAAGACGCTGTCGGCGATCAACGCCGGCCTGTACGCGGGCCGGCTCACCGACCAGGTCAGCGCGCGCATCGCGCAGACCCGACAGGCGGTGGCGGCGAAACTGATCCGTCATTACTGCCTGGCCAAGGGGGTGGCCGTCGCGCTGAATCCGATTCCGGTCGCCGACCTGCTCGCCGCCGCCGGACTGGATGCGGCGATGGTGCTGCAGCTGTCGCGCGTCTACGGCTTGCCGCTGACACGCAGCGAATCCGGTCGGCTGGTGGCGGTGATCTCGGCCCAGCTGGCCGCCCTGATGGGGGCGATCTGGGGCATGCAACTGGTCGCCTCGGCACTGAAAGGGATGAGCGCCGGCCTGTCGGTAGTGGTCACCGCCGCGGCGCAGGGCGCACTGGGCTGGTATGCCACGGTGCTGATCGGTCGCGCCGCCGAACGCTATCTGATCGCCGGCAAATCCTGGGGCGAGGCCGGCGCCAAGCGCGCGGTCGCCGACATCGTGGCCAGCCTCGACCGCGATTCGATCCTGCGCGAGGCGCGCGAGGAAATCCTCAAGCGGCTGCGGGCGCGGAGTAGCTGAGCGAGGGGCTTGATGAACCGACTCGACTCGCCTGCAAATGCAGCAGGAGCAAGGCTCACGCACTGGAAGAGAAACCTGACTCGATCAGCGCGACCGCGAGGTCAGCATGGGCCGCCCGTGCCAGCACGTCGGGATTCATGCACGGGCGCCCCGCGCCGTGCCTTATGGCCGTGCTTTGCCGTTCGTACCCTTTGCATCCGGGACATGCGAAGCCGACACGCCGGACCATGCCGTATCGCTCTGCTCCGGAGTTTCCGGCGCATCGGTGAAGCGACGCATCCAGCCCAGCCGCCAGTGGCCTCGATCCAGCGTCCATAGCTGGGCAAAAGTCGAGCCTCGCTCCGCACAGGGGCTGACACCGACGACGCAAAAGCGTTGCCTACCGATGACCAGCGCGCTGTCGTCGCCTACCGCACGCACCGACAGGCTGCCGGGCATCACTTGCCGACGCAGATGGCCGCAGATACGGTGACGTGCCTCGATCATCGGACCGATACGCCTTCCGTCGGGTGACTCGATGGTGGTGCCTGCGAATAGGCTGGCGTGCAGCCCATGCAGGTTGCAGGTGTTGTAGGCGCGACTCAGCGCCGCTTCCCGCGAGACGAGGGTTCGGCTCAGCCACGAACCATCGGCAACATACTGCGACGGAGCCGGTGAAGCCGAGAATGCGGTGGCGCTCAGACAGGCATACAGGCCAAACGTGGCACAACGCAGCGCGGTACGTGTTTTCATGGCATCACTCCTGGTGTTGGGGGAATCGCTGGGTGCACGGGCCCCTTGCGGTCGTCCGGGGACGGCCACCTTTGCAACGGAGCGGACAACGTGTTGGTCAGGGCACGGGCGTGGAGAGCACCAGTGACGACAGGCGGGGACGGTGAATCAGCGGTGTCGGAAGGCGCTCTCCAGCGTGCCGTCAGGGCCGATCACCAGCGTGACCGTTTCGGTGCCATGCGCGCGCGCGACCGAGTAGACGTCATTGCCGAACTGGTTGACCCCGGTGAAGCTGTAGGACTGCACCGGGCCCAGCTCGGCGAGGTACTTCTCGCGCGAGGCTTTCTGCTGGACGCGGATGCGGGCCAGATCGGCGCTCATGCCGACGCCGCTGTCCGGATCGCTAAGCAGCAGTCGCAGCGCCTTCAGACTGCCCGTATAGGGCTTCTCCGCCTTGATGCGCGCGGCCAGCGCGGCGTCTATCCGGTCAGCCCCGGCCTTGTCGATGCGTGGCGTATCCAGCACTGTGCGTCCGTTCATGTCGACAACCATCCGCGTCGCCTGGCCGTTGGCATCCATGCTGAAACGCGCGACGGCGGGCTTCCCTTGCACAGCGAACCGATCCGCCCCCAGGGGAACGGCATGGAACGGCTTGGGCGCGGCGATCTGTCCGCTGATGTCGATGCTGAGGCCGTTGCCGAAACGCGTCACCGCCACCCGCGAGATCGGGCTGACTCGGTAGAAGCCCACGTAGCGATCCAGCACCGAGGGCGTCAGCGTGACGACACTTTCCGCGCCGCGCGCGGCGCCGCCCGGTGGCGTCACCTGCGCCGCGAACACCGCCATGCCCAGCGACACGCACACCAGCGCCAGGGCCGACACGCCCGCCCACTTCTTCGGTTTCATCAGCATGAGCTTGATCCGCTGTTCCAGGAAGGAGCCGGACTCGCACATCGCCGGCACCAGACCGATCCGGGACGCCTGGCGCTGGCCCACCTGAATCAGGGTTTCGCAGTACTCGCCGATGTCGCCGCCACCGCGCAGCACGCGAGCGTCGCAGTCCACCTCGATGGCGCGACGCAGACGGCGGCACTGCCACCACAACAGCGGGTTCCACGGCATCAGCATCAGCAGCATCACGGCCAGCACGATCAGCCGTGGATCGCCCGCTTCCAGGTGCGAGCGTTCGTGCGCCATCACCGCGCGCTGCTGCCGCTCCGGTGCCTGCAGCAACCATGCAGGCAGTACGATCCGCGGTTGCAGCAGGCCGGCCACTGCCGGCCCCATGTCGGGCGCGACCAGCACGTGCTCACCACACACCGTGGTCTCGGACCAGCCGCGCTTGCGCCGCTGCAGCAGTACGGAACTGGCCAGCAGCGCCAACAGCATCAGCAGTGACGCGGCCAGCCAGCCTCCGCGGATCACTGCAGCGACTTGGTCGGGCGTCCCGTACGGCTGCGCGCCACCCAGGTTGATCAGCAGCGCCGACATGGGAATCGAAGTGGCATCACGCAGGGCGATCGGTGCTGGCATCGCGCCGCTCTGGAGCATGCCGGGCAGGCGCAACGACACCGACGTGATCAGCGCGGGCAACGCCAGCGATCCAGCCAAGGCCGCCAGCCAGACCCAGCGCGTGGCGCGGCGACGCACTCGGGCGGCACGTTCCGCGGTCAGCGCTGCCGCACTCAGCGCCACGGCAACCAGCGTGGCGTAAACCATCCAGGCGATCATTGCGGCTTCTCCCCGTCAGCATGTTCGGCCAGCAACTGGCGCATGCGGCTGATCTGTTCGGCGCTGAGTTTCTGCTCGGAAACCAGGTGGGAGAACAACAGCTCGGCCGAGCCCTTGAACAGCTTGTCGGTCAGATGCTGCACGGCGTTCTTGCGTGCCGCCTGCTGCTTGACGCTGGCAAAGAAGCGATGCCCGCGACCGGCCTCCTCGTGGCCGACATAGCCCTTGGCTTCCAACGTGCGCAAGACGGTCAGCACCGTGGTGTAGGCCAGCGGATCGGCCAAGTGCTCGCGCACCTCGGCGACGGTCGACGGACCTCGCTCCCACAGCGCCTGCATCAGATCGGCCTCGCGATCGGTAAGGGAAATTCGCATGACCTGCACCCCATCTACTAGAGTTGTAGTAGATACTAGGGCGGAATTCGAACTTGTCAACTATAGTTCTAGTAGATGGCGCCTGCCTCGTCGAACGCTGACAACGGCGGCGTACGCAACCTAGGCTGCTGGCAGGCCGAGAAACGCCCGCACCGCCGCCGCATCGAAGGGCCAGTCCAGCTCGCGATCCGCAAGCTCATCGCGCAATACCGGCACGCGGGTGCCGTAGCGTTGCTCCAGCACGGCCGAGTCGTCCACCCACACGCTGTCGAAGTCCGGCGCCCGCGCCTCTGCCAGCACAGCCAGCGCCAGATCGCACAGGTGACAGTAATCGCGCTGGTACAGGATCAGATCGGACATGCGGCTGCGAATGGCTGGGGACGCCGCGTAGAATAACCGGTTATCCCCCTTCACCCAGCAGCAGCGCCCATGGCCGTCAGCGTATTCGACCTGTTCAAGATCGGCATCGGACCGTCGTCCTCGCACACGGTGGGGCCGATGCGCGCCGCCGCCCGCTTTGCCGAACGCTGGCTGGAGGAAAAGGGCGTGCTCGGCCAGGTGACGCGGGTGCAAGCCGAACTGTATGGCTCGCTGGCGCTGACCGGTCGCGGCCATGGCACCGACAAGGCGGTGCTGCTGGGCCTGGAGGGCGAGCATCCCGACACGGTCGACCCGGACCGGATTCCCGCCGTGCTGGAACGCATCCGCGGCAGCGGGCGGCTGTGCATCCTGGGTCGGCACGAGATCGCCTTCGATGAAAAGCGCGACCTGATCTTCAACAAGCGCCAGAAGCTGCCGTTCCACACCAACGGCATGCGTTTCAGCGCCTTCGGCGCCGCCGGCAACGAACTGGCCACGCGCGACTACTACTCGGTCGGCGGCGGTTTCGTGGTCAATACCGACGAAGCGGCCGAAGACCGCATCGTCGCCGACACCACCGCACAGCCCTACCCGTTTTCCAGCGGCGACCAGATGCTGGCGTTGTGCAAGCAGCACAACATGACGATCGCCCAGCTGATGATGGCGAACGAGTCGGTATGGCGTCCCGAAGCGGAAACCCGCGCCGGCCTGCTGAGCATCTGGCAGGCGATGCAGGACTGCGTCAGCCGCGGCCTGCGTTCGCCCGGCGTGCTGCCCGGCGGCCTCAAGGTCGGCCGCCGCGCGCCGGCGATGCTGGAGGATCTGCGCAACCAGCCGGAAGCCGCACTGCGCGATCCGCTGACCATCCTGGACTGGGTCAACCTGTACGCGCTGGCGGTGAACGAGGAAAACGCCGCCGGCGGCCGCGTGGTCACCGCGCCCACCAACGGTGCGGCCGGCATCGTTCCCGCGGTCGGTCACTACTACCTGCGCTTCTGCCCGAAGGCGAATGACGACGGCATCATCGAGTACCTGCTCACCGCCGCCGCGATCGGCATCCTGTACAAGGAAAACGCCTCGATCTCCGGCGCCGAAGTCGGCTGCCAGGGCGAAGTCGGCGTGGCCTGCTCGATGGCCGCCGGCGGCCTCACCGCAGCACTCGGCGGCAACGTGATGCAGGTCGAGAACGCCGCCGAGATCGGCATGGAGCACAACCTCGGCCTCACCTGCGACCCGATCGGCGGCCTGGTGCAGATCCCCTGCATCGAACGCAACGCGATGGGCTCGGTCAAAGCCATCAACGCCAGCCGCATGGCCCTGAAAAGCGACGGCAAGCACCGCGTATCGCTGGACAAGGTGATCAAGACGATGCGCGATACCGGGCGCGACATGAAGGACAAATACAAGGAAACCTCGCGGGGCGGGTTGGCGGTGAATGTGATCGAGTGCTGAGAAAGCTTTGGCGCTTGCGCTCCCGTTGATCGGAAGCAAGGGCTTTCGTCCTCCTGCGGAGGGCGAGGTACTTCTCATTTTGCTTGTCCACATGCGGGCAGGAGCGCGCATCAACAGCGAAGCTGGCCCGAAGGGCGTAGGGCAGCATGCCGGGAGTAAAAGAGAAGTACCCGGGAGAAAACCACACCCCACTTGGCGTTTGCCGGGCATATGGCAGATGCCGATCCCATTGCGAACATTTCAGTAACTGAACCCGACCCCGCTTTTGGGCACAAGACCTGACCGGTAGACCCCGCGGCCCGGTGCGTGAGACGAACAGCCTCATGCACCGGGCTTTTTTGTGCCCGCGCCACCGCCGGAACCCGGCGCGCGGCCCAGCGAACCGCAGCACCCGAGCTCGCCGCCCGACCCGCCACCGAATGAACCCGGCTCGCCGCACTTTTCACTCCGCCCTCCGAGCTTCTTTCCCGGCGTCCCGATCAAATTGCTCGGCGCCCCGAGCGCCACGCCCGGCCGCCGAGCTTTTGCTCGACCCGCCGAGCAGGTGAGCTCCACGCGCCGAGCTTTTTTCTCGGCGCGCCGAGTCATTTTCTCGACCGTTGCAGTTATTTTCTCCGTCCGCCGAGTGCTCCCGACTGGCACGCCGGGAAAATTTCCCGGCCATCGCGGTTATTTTCTCCGCGCCCCAAGTGCTCCCGCCCACCCACCGGGAAAATCTCCCGACACCCCAGGCTATTTCATCGGGCGCTGCAGCTCGGCGCCGGGATCGGCGCATGGCGCACCCCAATTCAGGGCGGCATCGACCCCATATGGGCTTTTCCCCGAGGTCCCGTCGGCTGGGCGCACCTGCTGCAACCCACGCGGGCAGGGCGAGCTTCCGCTTCCAGCCGGATGGACCGCCGTTTTCGGACATGGCTACGTGCCAAGCGGGTGGTGACCATTAACCGTGGCGAGCCTGCGTCTTTGACAAGCGGGGGGCCGATAACGGCTCTTGCGCCCTCGATGATGCGCGGGCAATTTCGGCGGGCAGAGGTCGACCCATCGCAGCCGGTCGCAAACGGCTGCTTTCCGGTAGACCCGTCTTCAACGCTAGAGTTAAGCGGCGGCGGAGCGCGTCCGCTTGAGCGCTTAGTTGGCTGCGGCAAAGAGGTTTTCGAATAGGACGTCGGCCGACTCGTGCTGGCGAAAGGACTGGTGATAGGCAATAAGCTCACGAGCAAGTATTGGCTCGTCGTTTCCGATGCCGCCTATGAGCGCAAACACGCGCGCAAGCATGGCGTCGTCGCGATCAAGGCAGTCGCGCACAAGCTGGCGCGCGCCTGCTACCACATGCTGCACGAAGGCACGACGTTCAATCCGACGCGCGCCTTTGGCTGATCACGCTGGCGGTCGCAGGCCGGAATCCGGGGTTGGCTTCGAGCCAGTGCTCTGAAGGGTCGCGACCGTCGGTACCCGTGTTGTACGCAGGAGCGCACGCGGACCGAGCCATCAAGGGGTGGGCCTTAGAGCCCGAGACTCTGTGCGACGCACGACGCGCACCTGGACGGGATCCGCGATGACCGATGAGTGTTTGGCGAGCAGCAAGGGCCGCTGACGCGGCCCTAACCAGAACGGTGACTGGCGCGATCTTGGCGCCGTACAAAACACAGCGGCTGGTGGTCAGCGACAAGACGGGACATCATGTTCTCCGACGCGCATCGGAGACGGGTTTTTGTATGCCTATTGACCCGGGCAGCGAAATGGTGACCCCTGTTTTTCAGCCGTAACCGAAGCCGAGCCCGAGGGCATTTAACTTCCTCCGTCCCAGTTTCCGGCTTGCAAAAGCGGGAGCGGGGGCTTATGTCCCTGTTGACACCGGCGCCGAAATGATGATCCTTGCGCCGTGACCCCTTGCTCCGCTGTTTTCCTAGGGACTCGACGCGACACGAGAAGCGCGCTGCGATTCCCTGTTTTTCAGGCTAGGCAGCGGTTTCCTGTTTTTCAGGTTGTAGACGGCGACCAAGGCGGGTTCGTTGACTTCAGCCACTGCGTTTGCGATGGCGCCTCCGATGCAACGCGCCTCATCCGCGTCCGACTTGAACCAAAAGTACGAGCACACGCTGACCGCCGCCGCATTGATGCGGGCATACAGCTCGGTAGCGCCGGCGGCGCTCGATATCTTGAGATCCGCAAATGTTACGAGCTGGCTCTCGGAATTGGTATCGGTACCAGCGGCGGAAACGCTCGAGCTCGCGGTGCATGTACCGCCCAAGATCGCGGCAGCCAGAAGGCCACGAAGGGCGCTGGAACGAATAATCGTGTTCATGTTCGTCTCCTGGGGTTTTCCGAATGTTTCACGCCTGGTGCAATTGCGTGGCACACTGCCGACGCGCAGGGGATGTAAGCCGTTTACGATCGGAAAATCTTGGGAAAATGCTGAAATTTTCTGACGAAAAATTGACCGGATAGAACATATATTCCGTCAGGACGCGCGATGTCCGCACCCCACCAAGTCGCTTACGAATTTGGTCCATTCCTCTTGGCGCCGGCCGAGAAGCGGCTGCTCCATGACGGAAAAGTGGTGCCACTTGCCCCGAAGGCCTTCGATACGCTGGTGCTGCTGGTCAGGAATCAGGGGCGGCTTATTGAAAAGGATGAACTTCTCAGAACCCTCTGGCCGCACAGCATCGTCGAGGAAGTAGCCCTCGCGCATAACGTTTCCCAGTTACGCAAGGCTCTCGGGGACACCGCCGAGGAACCCAAGTTCATCCAGACGGTGCCCAAGCGGGGGTACCGCTTCATCGCCGCGGTGCGGGAACGGGTTGAGCCGCCAGGAGCGTCCGCCAGCCGGGGGCGTCGGCAGTGGCGAAGCAGCTTCAACCGTGTGGCCTATCCCGCGGTCTCGAGCGGCCACTGCGGGAGCGTTCGCGGCGGTGCTGTTGCTGGCTTCCGGCACTGCGGCATACTTCTATCTGTCGGCAACCGGCAAAAAGTTGAGGCAATCCTTCCTGCGATTCACTCGCTGGCCGTGCTGCCGTTCGAAAACCTCTCCGGGGACAAGGAGCAGGAGTACTTCGCCGATGGGATGACCGATGAACTGATCACGGAACTTGGCACCATCGGAGCGCTGCGCGTGGTTTCGCGGACCTCGGCGATGCGGTACAAGGGCTCCCGCAAGCCGTTGCGTGATATAGCCGACGAGCTGAATGTCGACGCGGTGGTCGAAGGGACGGTACTGCGCTCGGGAAATCGCGTGCGCATCACCGCGCAATTGATTGCAGCAACCAGCGATAGCCAGCTCTGGGCGCAGAGCTACGAACGTGACTTGAGGGACGTCCTCGCCCTGCAAGATGACGTTTCGCGCGATATCGCCGCGACAATCCGCGTCAAGCTGACTCCCCAACAGCGCGCCATGCTTTCCGACCGCCGTGCCGTCAATCCCGAAGCGCATGACGACTATCTGAGGGGCCGCTATTGGTGGAGCGGGATTCCAACCGAACGTTTCTCCAGCGGGGACGACGTGCGACGGGGACTCGACTATTTTCAGAAGGCCATTGCCATCGACCCGAACTACGCGCTGGCATATGTGGGCGTCGCCGATAGTTATCTGTATCTGGCAGGCGGACCACTAACTACCAAGGAGGCGCTTTCCAAGGCCAAGGAAGCCGCCGTCAAGGCGCTGCAGCTCGACCCTTCCCTCGCAGAACCTCACGCGTCGCTGGGCAGCATAGACGTCTGGGCCGGCGACTGGTCAGGCGCGGAAAAGGAGTTCAAGGAAGCCTTGGCTCTCAATCCGAACTACGCCTACGCTCACGAGTGGTATGCGGTGTATTTGAGCTCGATGGGCAAGCTCGACGAGGCCGTGAAGGAAGCCGAGCGCGCCGTGGATCTCGACCCTTTCTCATGGGATACCAATGCAAACCTGGGGGCAACGCTTTACCTTGCCCGCCGGTACGACGACGCAATGCGCCAGTTCCGCCGAGGCTTGGAAATGTATCCAAACCTGGGCGGGTGGAATTTCTTCATGGCGTATGTGTTCGAGCAAAAGAAGATGTTTGCGGAAGCATATGCGCAGTACCACCAGTCAATCATCCTGAACAAGGAAACGCAACGCGCCGAAGCGGTCGAGCTGGCATACAAGCGGTCGGGGTACACAGGCGCCTTGCGACAAATGATTCAGTTTCTCGAACCACCGAACTCCATAGGCAAGGAGCCAAACATTCATTTGATAGTGCACATGTACGCCATGCTCGGCGACGATGCCCACGCGATGCTCTGGCTCGAACGTGCTGTCCAGGAACGCCAACCCCTAACTCTTGCGTGGCTGAACGACCCCGCGCTGGATCACCTGCGTGGCTCACCCCGCTTCCGCGACCTGGTTCGTCGCATGGGTCTGCCTTCATCCGGCACGGCGGTAAAGCGGTAACCCTGTCCGACGACGACCTGATAGCCATCCGAACCTACCTTCAACAACAAACTAAAGCGGGTCCAAACTAAAGCGGGTCAGAGCCTGAGGTTTCCACACTGGCGATGCGTGCGCCCAATCGGTTCCGCATTCGACGCTTTGGGAGTGTCCGCTTTGAGGCGCTCATTTGCGGTCGCCGAACGGCAGCTGTTGGCCGGTCAGCGACCGTTGGTCTATGGCGTGCATTTGTGACGGCTGACCGGCTTCTAGCCGTGATCGAACCAACGACGAACGTGCGGGAAAAGACCTCACGGTGCTGCGGCGCTAGCGCTTGCGCACGGCAAGCCAGGCTACGTCACGGTAGGAATCCGCCATGACCCAGGCACTGGCTGTCAGCGTCCACGAGATGACAAGCTCATGCCAGTTGCTGGCGCTCGTGTGGCTTGCCGTCACCAAGGGTACCCACACCAACAACGTGAACAGGCCCATTTGCAATGCTGAGAGCGCGACTGCCAGTCGCGCATATGCGCGGACGAGCACAGCCATACCCGCTGCTATGTAGGTGCAGCCGAAGAAATAGGCCCAAAACGTATGCGCTGGCAACCAGCCGGGCACCAGTGGCGTGGTCAGATCGAGATAGATGAAATGGCTCGCGCCGAAGAAAACCAACGTAATGCCGTAGAACATCCTGGCGATGCGTACGCCTTGGTCGCCAGTGGCGAAATGGAACCGCCGCCTATCCAAGCCGAAGGCGAGCCAAGCATAAAGTACCCAAACGGCCGCCGCGATCACCGTGGTCTCGGCACAGCCATACCACGAGCCCAATACCGTGGGCGCGGGAAAGGTGTCGGGTAACCTCAGCAGCAGCAACCAAAGCAAGAGATAGACAAGAAGCACGTGTGCAGCTGCGGCAGCGGCTCGCTGCCAGAGCAGGCCCATGCCAGTTCCCAATAATACGAAGGCGCACACATACGCCAGCACATCGCGGGCGGGCAGACTCTTGGGCACAGGTTGCCATATCGCGGCAAAATCGCCCTGGATCAGGCCCTGAATTCCAAGGGCGACGATCGTCGTCGCCAACACCGTCTGACCTAAGCTTGAGAAGCGCATTGCTCGATCCTCGCTGTGCGCTGTGCGGGTCCTGCTGGATGCTTGCGGTTAATAATGCTGCTCGTCGCTGCGACCAACGCCAACCTGTGCACGAGTGATCTTACTCAAGTCAAGCATTCACGCGTATGCACAGTCCGACGACGACCGCTTTGGGGTGAGCTGGTAGAGGAGTCAGCCATCTCGTTTTGCCCGGATAGCGACCGTGCCTCGTGTCGCTATCGGGCTTAGAATGGGTTCTACCCCGTTTTCGCGGACATTCAATTCAAGTTCGTCACAGCAGATCGGTGCGGGGTTTGCCCCTTGGTAAGGAGGCTGACTGCACGACAGGGACGACCTGACTGCAGCCGGCGAGGCGCAGGCGATGCCGTTCGGAGGCCCCCTCCGCGCTGTTCAGCGGCAGGTAGCCGGGCGCGGCGGCGGCAATGATCTGCTGCCCCGTCGCGGATAGCATCAGATCAAGATAGGCACACACCAGCGAGTTACCGGCGCGGGCGGCGGGCGCTCGCAGATAGACGTAAAGATGGCGATCCAGGGGATAGCGTCCTGAGACGATGTCCTGCGGCGATCCACGAGCCACACCTGCGCCCGATGGCAGGCGTATGCCCACGACACGCACTGCCGGGTTGGCCTGGTTGAGATCGGCAAGGCACAGCGCTGCGGGATCGGCCGCCACTTGCCGCAGCACCTGGGCCGATTCGCGAAAGCCGCGGTAGGTGTTCACATAGCGGGCGCCACCGAAGTGGTGGCGCCGCATGAAAACGCCAAGCGCAGTATCCGCGGCAAGCCCACACGGATGGATGCGCCAATGCGCCCAGGAATCGCGCAGTCCCAGCTGGCCGCCATCGGTCAGCCGTGCCGGCGCGGCAAAGATGGCGCGTAACTGGCGCATGCTTATGGCGCGCAGCGGATTGGCCGGATTCACATAGACAGCCAGCGGCGAGGAGCGCGCGCGCGGGTCAAGTGCGGCATGTGCCACGCGAAAAAGCAGCGGGGCCGCGCCCACCTGCTTACGATACCGGTGCAACTCCTGCTCGGTGAATTCGGCGCCCATCGGCGCGAACAGGCTGCTGCCGTCGGCCAGCGCGGCCGGCGCTGTGCGGGTTCCCTTGAGCACCAGGTCGAATCGAATGCCGGGATGGCTGCGCGTGAATGTCCGGTCGAGGGCTTCGAGCATCCAGCGCATGTCGTTGTAGCCGACGATGCGGATCGCACCGTCGGCTTCGACATAGGCCGGACGCGCCGGCGGAGCATCCGCGCTGGCGCAGTGTCCGCGGCCAGCCAGGGTGGCGCGGGCAGCTCGCGCCTGCGCGGGTGTGAGCGGGTTGAAATGCATCGAATCCCGTGCGATCAGCCGCTGGCCGTCCGCTCCCACGATGAAGGACAGGAAGCGGCAGGCGGGAGGGCTCAGGTAACCGCCAGTGCGGGCGGGAAAACCGAGATAAATCGTCCGGCCAAGCAGGTACCGACCGGCTGCCACACTGGCCGGCGTGCCCGTGTAGAACGGCTCGCCCGCACCGGTCGAGAGCGGCACCGCGCGCACCGCTGGCGTGGCGTAGCCGAAGCCGCTGTAACCGATGCCGTCCGGGTCCGCTGCCACCTTCCGCACAATCTTGGCCAGCGCGCTGATACCGTTCCCATCCGACTGGATGCGCAGATCGCGCCGCCAGGTACGACCATGCAACAGGCTCCGGTCGAGAAAATTGACGATGCCCGGTGGATTGCCTGAGGCGCGCAGTGGCGTCATGCCATAGACGTGGATGGGCCGCTGGGCCCAGGCGCCACCCAGGCCGAGCTGGCCCCAGCGAGCCGGCGACGGCGTGCCCTGCGCGAACACCGCTGCCAGCTGGCTGGCGCTGAGACCGCGCAGCGGGTTGCGGCGGTTGACGTAAACTGCCAGCGCGAAGGTGCCATGCGGGGTCGCATGGCTGCCGCCGGCAACGGGCACGATCACAGCGGCCTGCCCGGTGGCCTTGCGCAACGCCGCCTGTTCGGTCGCGAACGGCTCACGCGCGAAGGTGATGCAGTTGGCCCGCCCGGCCACCACCGCCTCGACGCCAGCCGCAGAATAGTGGGTACCGCCCGGCACTTCGATCACCGCGCCGGGCCGGTGCGCCGCAAACGCCTGGGCCCATGCTGCCACCAACGGCTGCATGGTGCTGGCGCCGACGCAGCGGAGCTCGCCGGCAGCGATCGAAGGCGCCGGTGGCGACGCCACGGCGAGGACGGCCGTGCCGAAGCCGAGCCCCAGGACACTCGTCAACAGCGGCGTCAGCGCGAACTGCACGCGGCGCATCACGGCGGTCACATCGTTATGGTGCCGGCGAACTGATCGCCCACAGCACCACGGCATCGAACAGCGCCTTGCCCTGATCGGTGAGGTCGTCATAGCTGGGGTTGTCCAGCGGCAACAGGGCGCGACGGGCCGGCGCGACGAAGCCATTGGCCATCACCGAGCCCTGTGGATAACCGAAGATCGCCTGCTCGCCGGGCGCATTCGGCAGCGTGGCGATTACCACGGCATCGGCCAGGGGGTGCGCCCACTTCAGCACTCCCGGATGCCGGGTGAACTGCACCAGCCCTGGCGGCAGGCCGGCAGCCATCGGACTCCAGGCGCCGACGATGTCGAGATAATTGTCGGGCGGGTCGTCGCTCTCCTTTTCCTCACCGTGCTCACCGTAGTCCACGTAGCGGTCGCGCCCGGCAAAATGCAGCCCATCGGAGAGCAGGCCTTCCAGTGAAATCAGTGGCGCCTTCACGTCGGCGTACTTGTTCGCCAGCTTGTACTTCGAGCAGGTGGAAGAAATGATGACCAGGCCCTCGCCGTCGGCGCGGCTCTGTGGCTCGGTCTGGTCGGCGATGCTTACGGCGAAGCCGAGACTGCGCAGATGCGCCACGATGGCCTCGTCCGCGTTGCGCCCCTCGCCGGCATTGACCCGCTCCACGAACAACAGCTTGCGGCCGTGAGCCAGACGCTGGATGCGCGCATCCAGCGCAACCGGGTCGTAGGCATTGATTGCGGGCGGCGGACTCATCGCCCAGCGGATTGCCGCATCGAACAGCTTCAGCCCGATCGCCCATTGCTGCATGTTCGGATCGCTGGCCGCCGGGCCGTGCACCGCAGTGAGCAGGTGGAAGTTGCCGTCTGAAAGGTAAAAGCCGACGCGTCGGGAGGGTGCCGTGCGGCCGTTTTCCAGGCTGGCGTGGCGCTCGTAGGTGAACACCGCCGCCCGGCCAGGCGCGCCGTCGAAGTCGGCAATCACGGTGCTGCCCGGCCCTGGATGGCCCCAGCCGGCGGTACCCGGCTCCAGGTACAGTGTGCCAAAAAGCTGCGGCTTCAGTCCCACCGCGCGACTGATCGCCGAGGTGGTGTTGGCGCCGTAGCCATAAAGTATCGAAAAGCTGTCAGCAAAATGCTGCACCGGATCGACCACGCCGAAATCGCGATGCAACTGCGCGCCGGTCAGGCCGAGGTTGGGATAGTCGAACGTATTCCAGGTGAACACAGGCACATCGATGCCCGCATACTTCGCGCTGAGCAGGTGGGCATTGGCGGTGGAGGAGATGACGATCAGGCTGGCGCCGCGCGCGGCAGCTTCCGGCGCGGATTCGTCAACCGTGTGTACCGTCAGGCCAAGTGCTTGCAGATGCTGCTGCACCAGGGCGTCGTCGTCGGGTGCATCCGGCGCCGGATGCCCGGTCACCAGCAGCACCGTCTTGTGGGTGAGCGAGGACCAAGGCAGCAGCGCCGCTCGTGCCGACGACAGGCTCAGCAGACCGAAGGCCAGCAGCCAACTGCCGATGACTCCGGATAGACGTGGCCGCTGATTCATTTCGATGCTCCCGCCGTTTCACCAAGTAGCCACAGCTCAAGCGGCGCGCCCGTCGGCTTGCCGCTGCCGGGGGCTTGTGCCACCACCAGCCACAGGCCGCGACCGCCGCTGTCCAGCGCCAGCGCCTGGCAGCTTCCATTCAGTGGATAGCTGCCCGCCGCGCTGTAGTTGATGAAGGCGTTCATGCGGATCGCGGTGAGTTGCGACGCCTCGCCGGCGCTGAACGCGCCGCCCTTCCAGCCAACCGCGCCAAAGGGATGGAAACCGAACACCGTCCGCATCACACCGGGCGCCTCTCCGCGCAGCGACTCAAAGGTGAAACCCATGTCGGTGTCGACCACCGCCCGGGCGCCATCGCGGCAGGCGACGAACAACCGACGACCGACCGGGTCCATCGCCAGCCCGGTGGGCTGTGTGCAGCCCTGCAGCGGAATCGCGCCGGTGTGGGTCATGCTCGCGGTATCCACGGTGTCGATTGCGGCGTGATCCATGTTGGCGACATACAGCGTGCCGCGGCCGTCCGTCGCCATCTGCTGCAGCGTCCCCTCCAGTCGCAGCGCGGCCACGCGCTTGCCGCTGGACGTGTCGAATCTGGCCAGCGAGGCGGCGGCCGAGCTTTCCACATATAGCGCATTCGCGGCAGCATCGAGCAGCAGCGCCGAGGGCGTCCCATCGGTCAGGGGGATGGTCGAGCGGATGCGTAGGGGATGCAGACCGAATACAACGACCCTCGCTGGCGCCGCCAGCGCCGCATAGCCGGCGCCCCCGCTTGCATCCGCGGTCATGTCGACCACGGGCGAAGCCAGCGGCAACGTGCCTGCCAGCCTGCCGCTGGTCACGTCGTAGACGCGGATCTCGCGTCCGCTGGCAACGTAGACCTGCGAGCCGTCGGGACCGGACGCGATCGCCCGCACCGGATCCGCGCTGGCGAGCTTGATGCGCTGAGTGACCTGCAGCGGCATCACGCCGGCAACAGCAACGCCGCAGCACAGGTAGAAGAGCAGCCAGCAGAGGGTGAAAAGTACGCGAATCGTGGTCGATGCGATGAGGTTGCCGTCGGCCGTTTTCACTTTGAATCACTCCGCGATGGCAGGTCGATCGTGCCGAGCGCAGCGGCCGCCTGGAATCCACGCAGCGGCAGGAACACGCCCTGCTCACTCACCACCTGCTGGCCCTGCCGGCTAAGCACGAAGCGCAGAAACTCCTGCATCGCGGGGCTCAGGTGGCTGCCCGGTTTCTGGTTGACGTTGACGTAGACGAGCCGGCTCAGCGGGTAGCGAGCGGAGGCGACGTTGGTATACGTGGGTGCCAGCGCCTTGCCCGTGTCGCCGATCGACAGCACCTTCACCGGCGCGTCGACAAAGGCCAGCCCCGCATAGCCGATGCCATCCGGATCGGCCGCCACGCGCCGGGCGATCGGAAACACGGTGGGATCGAAGTGCAGGTCGGTGCGCCAGTGTCCGCGCTGCGCACCGACGTCCAGCACGCGCTGCCGCACGAATTCCTCGAAACCGTTCCAGGGCTTGATCGCATAGACATGGATTGGCCGCGTAGCCCACTCACCGGTCGCACCCAGATCACCCCAGGTGATCGCCTGTGGATTTCCGCGCAGCCGCGAACGCGACAACACGGCGTCGAGCTGTGCCAGAGTCAGATGGTCGAGCGGGTTCAGCCGATTGACGAAAAAACCGACTGCGTCAAGGAACCCGAAGTGACGGTAGGTACCGCCGCAGACCGGCACGCTCAGCGGCGGGTAACCATGAGTGGCCCGGAAAGTGGCGATGTCCGTGGGCTTCAGCTCGCGCGAGACGAATGCCATGTCGATGGCACCTTTGTCCAGCTCCTTTGCGCCATGGCTACCCTCGTAGGGAGGCCCGAACGCCACCTTCACGTCCGGATAAAATTTGTGGAAGGCGCCAATCCAGGCGTGCACCAGGCCGGGCAGCGTATCTGACGAGGCCATCCGAATCGTTCCGCCCAGCTTCGCATCATAATTCGGTTCGAACCGCGGCAGCGCGGTGTCCAGCATGGGCTGCAGCAGCTCGGGCGCCGGCAGCGGGCGACCGATGCGTTTGCCGGCTTCCTCCTGCGCGGGGGTTTGCGCCGCGTTGGTTTTCGCAACCGGCAGCACCCACGCAATTCCCGCCGATGCTGGTGCAGCCGGTGGGGGCGCCGCAGCCGCGGCGGCGCTCACACCCAGCAGCAGACATGCCAGGATTTTCAGGTACGGGTGGTACGGGAAGCGTGTCGGATGCTTGGCATTTCGGCTCATTCGAAGAAGGCCCTGACGGAGAGAGTGAACAGGCGCGGCCCGCCCGGCAGCAGGTTGATGTCGCCGTTGAAGCCGGCGCTCTGGTAGTAGGTCTTGTCGAACAGGTTTTCGATCTTGAACGTCACCACGTACTGGTCGTAGTTGTAGTAGAGCGCCGCGTCGACCCTCGTGTAGGCGGGCAACTTCAGCATTGGACTGTTCGCCGTGGTCGGTGTGAACCCCTGCCGCTCGCCGTTGTAGATCACTCCGAGGCCGAATCCCAGTCCCTGCAACTGCGGTGCGCGGAAGTCGTAGCGCGACCATATGTGAGCGCTGTTGAATGGCACGTTGGGGAGTCGGCTGTTTACCTGCGCTGCATTGTCCGACCCTGTAATCTTGGCGTCGGTGTAGCCGTATCCGGCGGTCAACTGCCAGTTCGGCAGGGGCCGTGCATTCACTTCGAGCTCAGCACCCTGGGAGCGGGCTTTGCCAAGCTGCTGATAGCAGGTGCCGTAGATACACTTGAAATGGCTGAAGTTGTTCTTCTCGTCGATGCGGTACAGCGCGGCAGTTGCCGAAACGCGGTTGTCCAGGAAGTTGACCTTGCTCCCCAGCTCGACCTGCCTGGCTGAGGTGGGGACAAAGCTGTTGACCCCGTTGATGTCGATCGCGTTTGCTGAGGGGGGTACATATGACGTGCTGTAGCTCGTGTAGAAGCTCCACCGGTCATTGGGCTGATATACGAGCCCCAGCATGGGCAAGGCCTTGCTGTTTGTCTTGCTGCTCTTGGGAACATTAGGGATCTTGAGTTCCGTAATCGACTGGCGGTCGCGCGCATAGCGCAATCCGATCGTCGCCTTCCAGTGGGGCGACAGTGTCATCATGTCGGCAAAATACGCGCCATAGCTGTCCAGCACAGTGAAGCGGTCATTCAGGAGCGTGGTGTTTCCACCGGCGACCAGTGGCAGCGATGCCAATGGGGGAACTCCGCTGTATACCGGGTCGTAAATGCTGATGTCGAGGGACGTTGGCCCCGTGGCGGGACCATTGAAGAACTGCAGTCGGTCGGTATTGGAGGAATCCCTGCCGGCGGTGAGACCGATCACCATCTTGTGGCCGATGCCGAACGTATCGAATGGCATCTGCAGGTTCGTGTCCAGATAGTCGTAGCGCCGCTTGTTTAGCTGACCGCGCGCCCGGCGGGAAACATCGAGCAGGTTCGGGCGAATCGACACGACATCGAACCCGTGTGCCTCATCGGTATGCCAGACATCTCGCGTACTGAGGTTCCACGTCATGCCATTGTGGAAATCGTGGGTGAAGAGCAAGGTCAGTACGCTGCCGTTTTCGTTCTCGTAGTCACTCGGCTGCTGGTAGCGCGTGGTGATCGGCGCCGCCAGGTTGATATTGCTATTCGGAGCGACCAGATAAGTGTCGTAGCTGTAATGCAGACGCTGGTATTCGTAGGCAGCCGTGAGGCTAGTCGCATCCGAGATTTTCCACGTCAGGCTGGGCGCGAAATATATGCTGTGATCGTAGCTGGCGTTACGAAACGTATCCTTGTTCGAGTCGTCCATGATCAGTCGGTAAAGAACGTTCTTGCTATTGCCGACCGGCCCGGTCAAATCTGCCGCATAGTCCAGACCCGGCTTGTCAGTGAGACCAATACCGGCACCATCGTAGGCCGTGCCGCTCACGCTGAATTCGTAGAGCGGATCAGCTTCCGGCTTCTTCGTGATCAGATTGATGAAGCCGCCGGGCTGTTCCTCACCATTGAGCACCGAGGAAGGTCCGCGCACTACGTCAATGCGTGACACCCCGATCGTCGCAGGCGAGCCGAATCGCGTTGCCAAGCCGGGCAGGCCGTCGACCAGGATGGAGTTCTGGTCATTCCCTCCGCTCTGGAAGCCCCTGAAAACCAGATCGTAACCGGTAATGCCGGCGCTCTGGATACCCGTCATGTAGGGATACAGCGCGTCGACCTTCTGCGCTTCAATCGCATGCATGAAGCTGCCGGTGTAGGTCGAAATGGAGAACGGCGTATCCCGCGAGGGTGCGTCCATCTTGAGCGCGCTGTGGCCTGCGGCCGATATGAATCGAGCCTGCACTGAAACGGACTTGAGCCGCGTGACGTTCTTGGGTATCTGCTGCGTGGTACTCGTCGATCCCGTCGCAGATCCAGACTGTTGTTCAGCCGAAGACCCAGTGGTGGTGTCACTCGAGCCATTTCCTGGCTGTGCCTGCCCTGCCAGCGCTGATCCCGCTGTCATGCCGCAGAGGATGAAGGAAATCGACAGTGCCAGAGTACGTACTCGATTGACAGACATGGCCTCCCCCTTTTGCTTTTCAATTTTTCACGAAGGTACTTTATAGTGCGAACGCATGAGCCACTTTTCCAAACCATGGACCACGTGCCTATACGCAACCTGAAATCTTCCTGACAAAACATTCAGGTTTCGCCCTCCCCGCGAGCAGCAGTTACTGACCGGTGTTTATGGCTCACTTCAGGTTTGCGCAAGGTTCAGCACCTATTTTGAGCACAGCACTCGCGAGTCAGGTCGACCCACGCAACGTCGTCGGCTCTGGACTAGGAAAAGGAACGCATCATGGAACTCTCGCGCCCGACACACGTTCTTGCTGCAGGGATTCTCGTGCTTTCGACACTAGCTCTGGCCGCGCACGCGGCCACAACCCCGGAAAGGCGGGTTCTGCTCGTAGTGCAATTGAAAGCTGCGCCTGCCACCGTTGCAGCGGATGCGGTCGTCAAGTTGCACCTCGAATCGCTCGGCTGCAACGTGACGGAGGTCGATGAAGCCCAGCCTGTTCCTCCGGTCGTGAGCGAGGACCTGATCGTCATATCGTCCAGCATCAGCGCGCACAAGCTGGAACCAAAATATCGCCTTGCGCCCTTGCCGGTCATTACCTGGGAATCCTACCTCCTGCCCCAGATGGGCATGTCGGCCATGAAGGAAAATGGCGATTTCGGCACCGTCGAGAAGAACCGCTATCTTTGGATGATCAATGCACCGCACCCGCTTTCCGCTGGCCGACCGTCAAGGACTCCTGAACGTCTACAAGCGCGGTGCATCCATGAACTGGGGCAAGCCTGGGCTGGGCGCGACGATCATTGCGACCTTGTCTGGCGAACCAGGCAAGGTCGCCGAGTTCGCTTATGAGAAGGGCACCACCATGGACTACGAAAACATTACGCCCCGCCGGCGTGTGCTCATCTTCCTGGACAACACGACGTTCACGAATCTCAACGACACCGGAATCAGGCTTTTCGACGCCGCTATTGCCTGGTCACTTTCAGGCACTACTGCGGGCCTTCACGGCCAGCATCATCAGATTCAACAGTGAGGGACTTCTGCTCATGACATATCCAGGTTTTTCCAGATTGCGCGGACTTTGCCTGGCGAGCAGTCTGCTGCTGATCGCGGCTCCCAGTAGCCGCGCGGCTGAGCCACTGAAGGACACTCAACCGGCGCTGATCATCGCTTACCACACCGCGCCGATGAACTGGATGGCCTTTCGGAAGGCAGTGCGCCGCGAGGAGCTGCCGCATTTGCGGGCATTGCAGAAGGAAGGCGTCCTGCGCAACTATCACGTATTTTTCAACCGACATGTTGATTCCTTCGACTGGAATGTCATGGTCATGCTTACCTTCAATGGCGCCGCTGGTTTGGCACGCTGGACGCAGGCTGCAATGCAAATGCCGGATGGATTGAAGCAGGACGAACTTGCGCTGACCTCCCGGATCGAGACCACGCCAGTCAACGCCGTACGCCATGGCGCAGCACGGAAGTCGGCTTCGTCACCAGTCACTCTGGTCATCCCCTACAGGTACCTGGTATCAGACGCCGCCTACCTCAAATATCTCGACGGCTATACCATCCCTCAATTGAAGGGCTGGATGGGTGCCGGCGTGCTGGCGCGGTACACGATCTTCCTGGCCCAGTACCCGGCAGGCCGACCGTGGTCCGCCATGCTGGTTCTGGAATATCGCAGCGAGGATGCGCTCGCCGCCCGTGATGGCGTGAAGGAACGAGTGCGCGCCAAGCTTTCCAACGATCCTGCATGGAAGGCCATCAGCGATGACAAGAAGGCCATACGAGAGGAGCTGGCGCTGACGCTGGCTGATGACGTCGACGGAAAATAATCCGGGCCGTCAGTCGATACCAATCTGGGCATTCGGTGGCGATCGCAAAACGGGAAACTTTCGTACCTTTGACATCCGGCACCGTGACGGGGGGCAGCCATGATCTGCTTCCGCAGCCCGGGCTTCGCTCCATCTTCCGCCATCTTCAATTCACGGAATGAATCTCACGGCTGCGCGATGGTCACGCCATACTCATACTCTGGCATGACGCACCTTCGAGCATGTCGCAGCCGGCTGTGCATATCTAGGTGCCGCGGTAGGGAAAGACCAGATGCGTTGCAGACGCGCACTCTTCCGCGCTGCGATGCCGGCACGTACCCGCGCATCGGACGTGGCGTACCGCGATGGTACTCGTGTCGAGCAGGAGATTGACTTCAAAGTTCGGCATGTTGGTACGCGCAATGGAACCCAGCCGCGAGGGTAGCGCATGTCGTTACGGCATACCTTCGACCGCTACTTCCTGACCGCGGCTCTTGTGGCCCTGACTACAACACTGAACCCTCAGCTTTTATTCCCGAAATTTGCACGAGTAGATTTTAGCCAGGTATTTCAAAGCCAAAACCGTTAAGAGAACTAAGCTGTTATCCTGTTAAGGCCTCCAACAATCAAGAGACCCAATCAATGGCACTCGATCTGAAAGCACTGTCCCCGAAAGAGCTCCAAGCGCTGATCGCGGGCGCACACGCCCAGATGCAAGAAGCTCACACGAACCAGGTTCGCACTGTTCGCGAGAAGATTGATTCGCTACTGAAGTCTGCGGGCCTGACTATCAATGAGGTCTACCCGACTCGTGGCGGCAAGAAGTCTGCTGGCAAGAAGGGCGTGGTTGCTCCGAAGTATCGCAACCCGGAAAACGGTGAGACATGGTCCGGCCGTGGTCGCCAACCGGTGTGGTTCGCCAAGGCACTCAAGAAAAGCGGCGTAACCGCCGAGAGCCTCTTGATCCATGATGCAGTAGCGAAGAAGGCTGCGCCGGCCAAGAAGAAGGCCCCGGTGAAAAGGGCTAAGAAGGCTCCCGTCAAGAAAGCCTGACCTTCGCTGCTTTGACAGACAAAGGCATCCTTCGGGGTGTCTTTTTCGTTGAGCTGGAGCCAGGTTCGGGATTAGCGCGGCGCAGTTGAATCACGCCACCATGCGCTAGCGAAATGCACCATCGGCAATCTCGTGCAACGCGGCTTGCGTCTCCGTCTGCGCCTGCAACGGGGTCCACGAGGCAATCTCCCGCAACGAATGGCTGCGTCGCAGGACGCGTATGACATGCAGTCCCAGCCAGTAACCGGCACGGTTTGGAAGTTCGCCCTGGAACTTCGTCCTGCCTGCCTGAAACCAGCGCCTGAATGCCTTTGATGTCCGGTGTTGCACCGGGTCGATGGTCATGCCACCAGCGTCGGTGAGGAAGCGCTTCGCTGTCGCCGGCAAACTCGAATCAGGCAATGCACCGAGATCATCCTGCAACAGATACCGGCCATCCGTGTAGCCCGGGGACACGACCGTGCTGACATAGGTTGCCAGCCCTTCGGCAAACAGCGGCAGTGTCAGGTGCGTGCCCGGCATCACGCCGTCGTTCTTGATGCCGGATTGCTGGGCATCCCACAGATGAAAAAACTCGTGCGGCAGCAGAATATCCAGGTTGGCCTTTTCAAGGATCAGGGAGTCGACGGCAAGCGCGAGTATGGGTCGGCCGCCAGGCAAGACACCGCTCTTGGCGTCGAAATTGGGTGCCAGCACGACAATCGCGTGAGGCCGCCAGGATGCCCCGAAATACTTGTCGAATCGTGCCACTTGCACCCGGATGGCAGTCTGAATCGCATCGGCTTCGTCGGGAATGTCGCCGCCGATGCGGGGGTACGCATAAAATCGGTCCTTCAACGTTCTTTCCTTGAGCCGTCGCCAGTCGGGGTTGTCGCGGGTCTCCCAGACGACCGACCGATAGAGCGCCTCGCGTGGCCCCTCGATGAACCTGTTCCAGAGTACCTGCTGCTCGGGGAACGGCTTGTCATGCGCCGCCTCCCAGAACGCCTCGAACGACTGGGCAATCGACGGAGTGCCGTCATGAGGCGATGGAACCGTCGCGGCCGGAACACCCGGGGCCGGGAACACCGCAGCCATCGCCGCCAGGGTCAAAGCCGCAACCAACTTCGTCATGCGTCTTGCTCCACTCCAGGGTGTGAACCGCCGCGACCATCGTGGATGGCTGGCTGGTTTGAGTCTGGCGGTTGTCCAAGCCTAACCGTTTTGCTGCTTCTCCTAGTTTGCCTCAGCTTCCGCCGACGGGGTGTATTGGGCAGCCTACCTTTCGACATGCTTGCAAAGAAGTGGCAGCCCAATGGAACGCAACTGCCAATGGAGCGCAACTGAAAGAGGTCGCTTACTTGTTGATGGTCGGCCTCGGCGGTGAAGTAGGCGGATGCTGGTGAAGCGGCGAGTATGGATTGGACGTTGTCGCAGCGACGGCGCGTTGCTGTCGCAGGTAGATAGACGAGTGTTTGTCGAGGCCGTCGTCCTGAATGTGCTGTAGACATCGGGGTCACTTTCATCTGAATGGCAGCTTTGTGCCGTCGAGTTGAGCGATGACTACGGCAGCTTCTGGCCGATACCTTCCCTTGCGGTAACCACGACGGTCGAGCAAGTCGCGTAAGGCAGAAGTCGACTGTGAATTCAACTTCCTGATGCAATCCAGCGCAAGCAATCGCTGCTGTCTTGCCTGTCGTGCCAATTGGGTCTGCAAGGCATCCTATCTATGCAGCGTCACCGACCTCGGAATCGAGAACTGCCGCGATCTCCGATGCTCCGCGATCTCGCAAACGCAGGAAGGGGCGTTCGACGAGATAGTGCAGCACGGCGGCCGCGGCGATGGCCACCAGCGCGCAGCAAAGGAAGGTCAGGATGCCAAGGTGCCGCAACGGCGCCGGAAGATAGTCGAGCGCCAACTTGAGCATCGCCTTGTGGCAGAGATAGATGCTGTAGGAAATGGCCGCGATCCAGGCGGCGCCCGGCAGGCGAATGCGGTCGAGCAGGCTACCCGGACTCGTGGCGGCGGCGACGAGCATGGCCAAGCCAATCGACAGGACCGGGAACCCGAGGACGCAGGCGGTGAAGGTGAGGATGTCGCGGAACAGCCAGGCCGCGAACCCGACAGTGGCGACGCCGAGCAGCGCGAACGCATCGGGGTGGCGCTGAAGCCGCGCCCATTGCGATCTCCGATACACGCTCAGGATCGCCAGCCCAATGCCGCACAGCAGGCCGTCAAGACGTGCATACGTGGGGTAATAGACTAGCTCCATGTAGCGCGGACCGTTCATTTCCCATGCGCCGACGGCGGAGGGCGTGGCGGATTGCCACCAGGCGAAACCGCGCCACGCCAGGCCCGCCAGCATCAAGCCGAGCAGCACAGTGGTCACGCGCTTTGCGCTGGCCCCGGGCGCAAGCACGAGGACGGCGATCGGAAAGATCAGGTAGAAATGCTCTTCGACGCACAGTGACCAGGCAGATGAGAAGGCGTGAGCGACACGCTGGTCCACGAACAGATTCATGCTGAAAGTCAGGAACTGCCAGAGTGGCTGGATCGCCTGCTGCTCCCTGAGGCCCGGAAACAGGAAGTAGAACGCCACCACGACCAGGTACGCGGGAAGTATGCGATAGGCCCGCCGTCTATAAAAAGCCTTGAGGGTGCCTACGTCGCCGCGCCGGTGGCGCACCAGAACCTGCTGACCAATCAGATACCCACTGAGAACGAAGAACAGGTCGACACCCATCCATCCGTACTCTTCGATCCAGCCAAAACCATAGCCCATGCCGCCGACTATCCACGCGTGGGTACAGATGACCGACACGATCGCCACAGCGCGCAACAGGTCGAGGCCAGGTAAACGGTGCATACATGCTTTCCATGACGTGGCCAGAAAGAATAGCCACTTTCAGGGCTTGCATGCGGTGATCGTCTGTTTCTGGCCGTTGTCAGCCCTTGCGGGTTCGATGGTGCCCCGGCAAGCTGTGACGGGCAGCGGTCGACCCACTCCTGCCGGTCGCGACCGACAACTTTCGGGTGGACCCGTCTTCAACGTTCGACATGAACGGCGGACTCAAGCGCAGCTTGAGGTCCGCTCGATGGAGGGGTTAGAAACTCACGCCGGAGGAGCGCAAATTGCAGCAGGTCGTGATGTTCGCCGAGCCAGAACCCCGCTTCCCGCATGTGGCCCTCTTGAACGAACCCCAGCGCGCGCAGGAGCTTGAGGGACGCAGCATTGTCCGGATGAACTTGTGCCTCGACACGGTTCAGCTCCATGTGCTCGAACCCCCACGCCAACGCTGCCGACAATGCCTCCAGCATGAAGCCCGCACCACGCGCAGACCGTGCGAGCTCGTACCCGACGATGCAACTCCTCCACCCACGGTTCCATTTGAACAGGCCGCATGAACCCAGGAGCTGATTGTCCAACCTTCTCTCGATTCCCCAGCGTGTTCCGGGGTTGGGCATTTGACGCCAGGCGGCGAAGGTTTCGACCAGCCTTTCTGCCTGCTGAAGATCCGCAAGTGGATCCGTGCCAAACCAGCGCATCGCCTCAACGTCGCCGTGAATATCAAACAAGGTCGGAGCGTCGATCGCGACGATCTCGCGCAAGAGCAATCGCTCGGTTTCGAGCGTGGGGAAGTCGCTCATTGAGTACCTAATTATTCAATATGCGGACCCGTGGGCCCGGTTATACATCTCTTGCTTGACCCCGCGAACGGTAGCACAACCCCATGATGCCGAAGGACATGTTCGCAGCTGCGTCCGGCTGACCATAAGCGGTATGGCCGACACAGCTGACACTTGAATCAGACTTCCAAGCGCAGCCGCAATCACTAGCGAGGAGAGCTTCCAACGACCGCTATTCGGCAGCCTTACAGAGACTGCGGCCGGCGGCTCCTGGCCGGTCCGCGACCTTTGGTTCGAGGGCGCCGACTGGTTGGTTGGCGGCTCCTGCCCCTTGGTCGCTGACCGACCCATTTGAGCCGGTCGCGAAAGTCCGCTTTGGGGGCGTCCATTTTTCAGTCGTGGCGGGAAATACTGGTCGCGCGAGCAGACCCGATGCGATCGCTGCGTTTATCAGGCCCACCGGCGCGAGCCCTTGGCGTAGCGTTTGCTGCTCCCATTCGCCGGCCTGGAGTCGAACGAGGACGCGATCCTGGGCGAAACGACGATCCTGAAGTTCCGGCGCTTTCTGAAACAACAGGCCTGGGGGTGAATATCCTCTAGACAGTCAACGCCCACCTGGGCCAGCAAGGCTTGTTGCTGCGCCAAGGCACGATCGTGGACGTCACGATCATCCAGGCATCCTCCGGGACGTCAGGCACTTGATGCGGCGACCATCGGGCCAGCCCATCGCGGACGAAGTCCGCGATCCCTGCACCTTGCAGCGCGTCCGCCGGCAGCAGGCGTCGACGCGGTCACCAACACGTCTCCGTTTCTCGCCGTTTCAGAAGCGTGGCGACTCCGGCTTTCATGCCACCCTCCCTTGCCCTCGAGGCGCTGCCCCTTGCGGGTCGACATCCGTGCCGTCAAACCACAACCGAAGCCACCGCGCCTGCCCCAGTCCGCTTGATCGGCTCGATGACCGCCCAGGGGCGAGGCGACTCTCCTTCATGGCCGTCCTCTGCGGGTGACGGACGCTGCAGCTTCAACGGGGGAAGCATCAGTGGAGAAGGAAGTTCACACCGACGTATCAGATCTACTCAATGCCTGGAGCGGATTCCGATCGCTCGCGCCAGTCAGAGCCACGCATCCGTGCGGTATTAAATATATCGTCATATGTCAAGTGCATGAAGTGTGATTAATCGCACAATTTAAAACATGTTGTTGCGTCATATTGTGACGTATATCACACAATAGAATGATGGGGCTCCGTCCAGAGTTCGAGAAAAAAACTTGTAAATCAAACTTCAAGTCCAGTCGCAGATGCGTGGCACGACAATTGCTCAAGACCGAGCTCCATCACAGGAGCTCGAAAATGCCAAAGAAGACCATGCTGAAAAAAACCTTGCTTGTCGTTGCACTGGAAGCTGCGATGTTCTTGATCGCTCCTGCCAGCTACGCCGGTGTAACCGGCACGAACGGATCGGGTGCAGCCGCGTCGAACGCGACGCAAGCGGATACCAACGGGAACATTGCTAGCGGAGCCGGATCCAATGCCGGTACGTCTGGTCAGGCTCTCGGCAACGCGGGTGATTCCGCTGGTGGTGTCGGTGGAACCAGCAACGTCGCTATCGGCAGCGGCAACGCAGGTGATGGCGGTACGGGTACCGGTGTAAGCCACGGCGGTGGCTATGGCGGTATCGGTGGCACCAACAATGCGGTCTTTGCGGGCGGTAGCGCCGGTAACGGTGGCGACGGCACGACTTCGGTTGGCGGAATCAGCGATACAGGCGGCGCCGGCGGCAACAACAATCTCGCCGCTGGCGGCGGATCGGCCGGTAACGGTGCCACCGTCGTGAACAGCGGCGCGACAGGCGGCGACGGCGGCAACAACAACGTTGCCCTCGGTGTGGGTACGAGTGCCGGCAATGCCTCGGGCACGACCGCAGGGACGAGCGGCAACATCGCGATCGGCAGCAACGACACGGCAAGCGGTGGCAACAGCATCGCGATCGGCGCAGGCGCGCAAGCGACCGCCAACAACGCTGTCGCGATCGGCGCCGGTGTTGCCAACAGCACGGCCAATTCGGTGTCATTCGGCAGCAATGCGGTCGGAACCAGCGGCTCGCTGTCTGCAGGCAACACCTCCGTCAACGGAACCCTCGATGTCACGGGTACCACCACCACCAACGGCATTACAAACACAGGCAGCATCGCATCCGACACCCTGACGACGACCGGTAGCGCCACCGTTGGCAATGGCCTGACCGTTTCGGCGGGTGGAGCAAGCATCTCCGGTGGCATCAACGCCAATGGCGGCCTGGTCACGGGTCTGGCGGCAGGAACGGTATCGAACGCGAGCACCGACGCCGTCAATGGCAGCCAGCTCTACACAACCAACCAGAATGTCACGACCGCCCAAAACACGGCGAACACGGCATTGGCAAACGCTGCGACAGCCCAGACGACGGCCGACACGGCAAATACCGCTGCCAGCGCGGCACAGACCTCGGCCAACACCGCGCTGACGAACACCCAGACCAACGCGACGGCGATCACCGGGCTGCAGAGCACGACGGCGACCAACACGGCCAACATCGCCACGACGACCACCACCGCCAACACTGCGCTGACGAACACCCAGACCAACGCGACGGCGATCACCGGGCTGCAGAACACGACGGCGACCAACACGGCCAACATCGCCACGGCGACCACCACCGCCAACACTGCGCTGACGAACACCCAGACCAACGCGACGGCGATCACCGGGCTGCAGAACACGACGGCGACCAACACGGCCAACATCGCCACGGCGACCACCACCGCCAACACCGCGCTGACGAACACCCAGACCAACGCGACGACGATCACCGGGCTGCAGAACACGACGGCGAGCAACACGGCCAACATCGCCACGACGACCACCACCGCCAACACCGCCCTGACCAACGCCGCAACGGCTCAGGTCACCGCGAACTCGGCCCAGGCAACGGCGAACAACTCCGCGCAATACGGCAATAGCGGAGCCACGCTCAACCTCAACGCCAATGGCGGCGGCGGCACGGTGATAAGCAATGTCGCCAACGGCACGGCTTCGACCGATGCAGCGAACGTCGGGCAGGTGCAGGCAGCACAGAATTACGCGATCGCCCAGGCCGTCAAGACCCTGGTCCAGGCTGGTGCGTGCACGGTGAGCGCCGGCGGCAATCTCGCGTGTGGTCAGGCCAGCGCGTCCAGCAACGGAACCAACACCGTTGCCATTGGCACGGGCGCGAAGATCACCTCGGCCACCGGTCCCGGTTCGACGTCGGGCGCCGTCGCCATTGGCAACGGTGCACAGGCCAATGCCGATCCGTCCGTTGCCGTTGGTAACAATGCCAACGCCAACGGCCAGAACTCGGTTGCCATTGGCGACTCCTCGGTGGCCACGGGCGCCACCACCACCGCACTGGGCTATCAGGCCTCCGCCACAGGCAGCAATTCGGTCGCGCTGGGTGCCGGCAGTTCCGACGGTGGACGTTCCAATGTGGTGAGCGTCGGCAGTGCCACCTTGCAGCGTCAGATCACCAACGTCGCAGCGGCTACGCAGGGGACGGACGCCGTGAACCTGAATCAGCTGCTGGAAACTTCGCAGACCACGTTGGGCCAGGCACGTAGCTACGCGGCAAAAGGCATCGCCGCCGCCATGGCTATCCCGTCCATGTTCCCGACCGCACCGGGCAAGACGGCCGCCGGCGCCGAGGCAGCCACATACGGTGGTTATTCCGCGATCGGCATTGGCTTTGCGCACCGTATGCAAAACCACGACGTTGCCTTCAACGCCGGTGTCTCCGCGCCGACCGACGGAACTTCGGTGGGTGTCCGGATTGGCGTCGCTACCGAGTGGTAATGCGATAGCAAGATCAAAATAGAATCGTCGACAACACCGCAGTTCTGCACCCCGCTTCGGCGGGGTGCTTTTTTTGGTTCTTCACCCAAGTTCGGGGAAGGCAGCGCGGATCATGAGGAAGAGGTAGGCATCATCGCGGTAGCCATAGGCCATGCGCTTGATGACCTTGATCATGTCGTTGATGCCTTCGACTAGGTTCGTGCCCAATGGCCAGCGGGAGTGCGCCAGGATGCTCGGCAAGTAGGGCTCCAGTCGGCGAACAAATACCTTCAGCGGCTCAGGGGCAAACTTCGTGGACTTGTTCAAGTGACTCGCGCCGCAGGCGCACGAAAGCTCTGTCCCCTGGCCCCACTAGAGGCGCAGTCACCGGGCTCCCGCCTTCGCAGGGATGACCAGCTAGCGGGCCCGAGCCTCGAGGTATCCGTGGGCACGTCGGGGCGAATGACCTCCGGCGGATGACATCCGCCGCCCAACTCTGCAACCATCACCCACTTTGGGGCGCATCACGCGCCGACGCAGGAGTCTCCATGTCCCAGGAACGCGCAATTCACCGCGAAGTCGGCCCCATGGCCCTCATGTATACCGGCCTCGGCTCGATCATCGGCTCCGGCTGGCTGTTCGGTGCCTGGAACGCCGCCAAGCTGGCCGGCCCCGGTGCGATCTGGGCCTGGGTGCTGGGTGCGGCGATCATCATGACGATCGCGCTGACCTATGCCGAGCTGGGCGCGATGTTTCCCGAATCCGGCGGCATGGTGCGCTACGGCCATTATTCGCACGGCTCGCTGGTCGGCTTCATCGCCGCCTGGGCGCAACTGGATCGCGATCGTCTCGGTGATCCCGATCGAGGCCGAGGCCTCGGTGCAGTACATGTCCGGCTGGCAATGGCAATGGGCGCAGGATCTGTATCACCGGGTGCCCGGTCAACACGGTGAGCTGAGCCACATGGGCCTGGGCATCGCCGCCGTGCTGGTGGTGATCTACTTCCTGCTGAACTTCTGGAGCGTGAAGCTGTTCGCGCGCTCCAACAGCGTGATCACGATCATCAAGATGGTGATCCCGGCCGCCACCGGCGTGGCGCTGATCGCCAGCGGCTTTCATGCGGGGAATTTCTCGGTCGGCGCCAACGGCGGCCACCATGCCAACGATTTCGCGGCGATCCTCACCGCGGTGGCCACCGCCGGCATCGTGTTCAGCTTCAACGGCTTCCAGAGCCCGGTAAACCTGGCCGGCGAAGCGCGCAACCCGGGCCGCAGCATTCCGTTCGCGATCATCGGCGCGATCGTGATCGCCACCGTGATCTATGTGCTGCTGCAGATCGCCTTTCTCGGCGCGGTGCCGCCGGACATGCTGGCCAAGGCCGGCTGGCACGGCATCGACTTCAGCTCGCCGTTCGCCGAGCTGGCGATCATCGTCAACCTCAACTGGCTGGCGATCCTGCTGTACGCCGATGCGTTCGTCAGCCCCAGCGGCACCGGCATGACCTATACCGCCTCCACCGCGCGCATGATCTACGGCATGGAGCGCAACGGCACGCTGCCGAAGATCTTCGGCATGGTGCACCCGAAGTGGGGCGTGCCGCGCCCGGCGATGTGGCTGAACCTGGTGGTGTCGTTCCTGTTCCTGTTCTTCTTCCGCGGCTGGGATTCGCTGGCCGCGGTGATCTCGGTGGCCACGATCATTTCCTACCTGACCGGCCCGGTCAGCGTGATGACGCTGCGCCGCACCGCGCCGGAATTGCATCGTCCGTTTCGTCTCGTCGGCTTGCCGGTGATCGCCGGCATCGCCTTCATCATGTCGGCCGAACTGCTGTACTGGGCCAAGTGGCCGCTGACCGGCCAGATCATCCTGCTGGTGGTGGTCGCCCTGCCGGTGTACGTGTACTACCAGTACAAGAGCGGCTGGCACGAATTCGGCAAGCAGCTGAAGGGTGCGTGGTGGCTGGTGTGCTACCTGATCTCGCTGGCGATCGTCTCGCGGGTGGGCAGCACCAAGTTCGGCGGCCTCGGCTACCTGTCCTACGGCTGGGATCTGGTGGTGGTCGCCGTGATCGGTCTGGTGTTCTACCTGTGGGGCGTGAAATCCGGCTGGCGCACGCCGTCGGTGGAAGCGGCGCAGCTGGAGGCCCACGAGCATCCGGATGCCCCGCTGGTACCGCCGGATGAGGAAGAGTCGGAGCGGATCACCGGGCACTGAGTGTCGGGTCCGGATCGAACGAAAACGCGCGGCGACGAGCCGCGCGTTTTCGTGTCGGCGGCCGCACGGCCACGGCCAGATCATCCGCCGCCGTCCGCACGGTGCGCTGCCGCGTCCGCACCGTGCCATCATCATCGAATGAACGGCGTACCCCTCTCCTTCGAATGTCGCCGCGACATGGCCGAATTCCGCCGTCCCGCGCATCGCCAGGGCATCGAGCTCTATCGCGCCCATATCGTGCGCCATGCCTTCGAACCGCATACGCACGAGGCGTTCGGACTGGGGGCGATCGAAGCGGGCGCCGAGCGCTTCCGCTATCGCGGCGCCGAGCATCTGGCCGCACCCGGTTCGCTGGTGATGATGAATCCGGACGAACTGCACACCGGCCGCGCCGAAACTCCCGCTGGTTGGCGCTACCGCATGGTCTACGTGGATTCCGAGCTGATGACCCGCGTCACCGGAGAGGGCGACTGGTGGTTCGACGACGCCGTATGTCACCAGCCCTCCGATGCCCGACACATGTCGGATCTGCTTGACCGCCTGTGGCAGGCGCACGAGCCACTGGCATTCGACAGCCTGCTTTACGAAGTGCTCGCCGCATTCCGCCGACATGCACGCGTGCCCGCGCCCGCCGCGACGAACCGCCCGCACCGGTTTGCAGATGTGATCGATTATCTGCGCGCCCACCTGGGGCGCCGTCTCACGCTCGAGGAACTGGCTCGTGTGGCGGGCCTCAGCCCATTCCATTTCCTGCGCGCCTTCAGGGCGCAGCACCATGTGACGCCGCAGCAGATGCTGATGGCGCTGCGGCTGTTCGAGGCCAAGCGCCTGCTCGCTGTCAACGAGCCGCCAGCGCAGGTCGCCGCCGCCACCGGCATGGCCGACCAGGCGCATCTGACGCGCGCCTTCGCGCGCCGCTATGGCGTGACTCCGGCACGCTACCAACGGCAGTTGCGCGACTGAGCCGCATGCATGGCGACCGCAATCTGGTGCAAGACACACGGCCCGCCGCGCCCTAGGCTCGCCGCTCATGTGGCGTGGAATCCTCTATGCACTGGCGGCCGGGCTGATGTGGGGCCTGGTCTTTGTCGGTCCGTTGCTGCTGCCGGGGTATCCGGCGGCACTGCAGTCCGTGGGACGCTACCTCGCGTTCGGCCTGCTCGCACTGCCTCTGGGCTGGCTTGACCGGCGCCGGTTGCGGCAGCTCACGCGTTCGGACTGGCGCGAGGCGTTCAAGCTGGCGGCGATCGGCAACCTGCTCTACTACCTGTGCCTGGCCAGCGCGATCCAGCGCGCCGGTGCCCCACTGCCGACGATGATCATCGGTACCCTGCCGGTGGTGATCGCAGTGGCCGCGAACGGGCGTCGGGTCCAGCGCGACGGCCGCCTGCCCTGGCTCCGCCTGATGCCATCGCTGGCACTGATCGCGCTCGGCGTCGCCTGCGTGAATCATGTCGAGCTGGCCGCCCTGCGCCGAGATGCGCATGCCGACCCGACCCGCTACCTTCACGGCGCACTGTTTGCGCTGGCGGCGGTGGCCTGCTGGACCTGGTACCCGTTGCGCAACGCGGACTGGCTGCGCGCCCACGCGGAACGCAATCCACTCACCTGGGCCACCGCGCAAGGGCTCGCCACCCTGCCGTTGGCGCTGATCGGCTACGCGGTGCTGTGGCTGGGCATGGTCGCCACCGGCCACGCATTCGCGATGCCGTTCGGCCCGCGTCCGGGGTTCTTCGTCGGCCTGATGCTCGCCATCGGCCTGTTCGCCTCGTGGCTCGGCACGCTGTGCTGGAACCAGGCCAGCCAACGCATGCCCCCCGCGCAGGTGGGACAGCTGATCGTGTTCGAGACGCTGGCGGCGCTCGGCTACGCCTACATCCTGCGCGGCAACATGCCGGCACCACTGACCTTGTTGGGGATCCTGCTGCTGATCGCCGGTGTGAGCTGGGCGGCCAGATTGAAGCCGCAGGCGATCGCCGATGCCCATCTCGACCCCTGAGCGAAGGCGATGCCGGCACGCCGCCCGGTGTTGCACCGTACCGGCATGGCTCGGGAAACATCGTCCGTCGTCGGGCATCGAGCTTTGGTCACCACCATCCTCAGGACTAAGATGCAACGCATGCGCTCGCCCGCCTCGCCTCTCGCCGCCATCCTGCTCGGCCTGCTGCTGTCGCTGTCGCTATCCGTGGCCCATGCCGCGGACGCGCCGGCCTTCGATCTGCGCCCCGCCGCCGGCGTGCTGCACCGGCTGTTGCCACATGAGGCGACGCAGATCCAGCTCGGTACGCTCGCGCCGAAGGACGGCCACGAACGCTTTCGCATCTCCAGCGCCGACGGCCGCGTCCGGGTCGAGGGCAGCAGCACGAGCGCCCTGTTGTTCGGGGTCGACTGGTACCTGAAATACGTGGCGCAGGTGCAGATCTCGCCCAATGGCGACCGGCTCGGCGCACCGCGCAGGCTGCCGCTGCCGCGCGAGGCGATCGAGAAGGAGGCGCTGTATCGCTACCGCTATGCGCTGAACCAGAACACCGACGGCTACACCATGCCGTACTGGGACTGGCCGCGCTGGCAGCGCGAGATCGACGTGCTGGCGCTGTCCGGGATCAACGCGATGATCGTCGAGCGCGGCATGGACAGCGTGCTGTACGAAACCTTCCGCGACTTCGGTTATTCCGACCGCGAGATCCGCGCCTGGATCACCCAGCCGGCGCATCAGAACTGGCAGCTGATGGGCAACCTGTGCTGCTTCGACGGCCCGATCAGCCACGCACTGATGCAGAAGCGGGTGAAGTCGGCGCAACGTATCGTCGCACGCCTGCGCGAGCTGGGGATCACCCCGGTGCTGCCCGGCTTCTACGGCATCGTGCCGGCCGACTTCGAGAAGAAGTTCCCCGCCGCCCACGTGCTGCCGCAGGGGGAATGGGCCGGCTTCACCCGGCCCGGCTGGCTCGACCCACGCGATCCGATGTTCGCGAAGATCGCGGCGTCGTTCTATCGCCACCAGCGCGAGTTGTTCGGCGACAGCAGCATCTACGACATGGAGGTGTTCCAGGAAGGCGGCAGCTCCGGCGACGTGCCGGTGCCCGAGGCCGCACGCGACGTGCAGGCGGCGCTGCAGAAGGCGCATCCGGGGGCTGACTGGATGATGCTGGCCTGGCAGGGCAACCCGCGGCAGGACCTGCTCAGCGGGGTCGACCGCAAGCACCTGTTCATCATCGACATCGATCACGACCGCGTGCCGCGCGACGATCGCCAGAAGGATTTCCAGGGTGCGCCGTTCCTGTTCGGCGGGCTGTGGGAGTTCGGTGGCCGCATCACCCTGGGCGCCGACACCCGCAACCTCACCGCACGCCTGCAGCGACTCGGCCGCAGCAACCCGAACATGGTCGGCACCGCGCTGTTCACCGAGGGCATGGACACCAACCCGTTCGCCTTCGACCTGTTCACCGAGATGGCCTGGCGCCGCGCGCCGGTCGACCTGGCGCAGTGGACTACCGACTACGTGCGCCGGCGCTACGGTGCGGCCGATCCGCATGCGCTGGCGGCCTGGAAGATCCTGCTCGCCACCGCGTATGACATCCGCATCGACAAGGTCGAGTTCAACAGCGAGCGCGATGCCGCGCAGGAGTCGCTGTTCGATGCGCAGCCCAGCCTGACCACCAACCGCGCCTCGCACTGGTCGCCCGAGGCGCTGCGCTACGACCCTGCCGCGTTCGCGCGGGCACTGCCGGAGATGCTCAAGGTCGCACCCGCCCTGCGCACGAGCGAGACCTATCAGTACGACCTGGTCGACATCGCCCGCCAGACCCTGGCCAACGAGAGTCGCCTGCTGCTGCCGCCGATCAAGACGGCCTATGACGGCAAGGATCGCGCCCGTTTCGAGGCGCTGACCTCGCGCTGGCTGCAGCTGATGCGGCTGCAGAACCGGCTGCTTGCCAGCAATCGCAGCTTCCTGCTGGGCAGCTGGCTGGCGCGCGTACCGGCGTGGGCCTCGACACCAGACGAGTTGGCCCGGCTGAACCACGATGCCCGCTCGATCCTCAGCACCTGGGGCGAGCGCAAGGCCAGCGAGGGCGCAGAGCTGCACGACTACGGCAACAAGGACTGGGCCGGACTGACCCGCGACTACTACCTGCCGCGCTGGCAGCGCTACTTCGCCGCGCTCGACACCGCGTTGCGCACCGGCCAGCCGGCGCAATCGATCGACTGGTACGCGTTCGGCGATGCCTGGAACCACGGCACGCAACACTACGCGACGCGAAGCACAGGGCGATCCCCACGCCATCGCGACGGCGGTGGCGAACACCCTGCATCTCTTTGACGATGCAGCCACCGAGTCACCGTCGCCGCATCATTGATCCGCCGACCTCAGCCCAGCGCCAGCACATCCCCCAGCAAGGCCTGCGCCGTGATCTCCGGCCCCGCGCCCGGCCCCTGGATCACCAGCGGCTGGGCGTTGTAGCGGGTGGTGGTGAGGGCGAACTGGTTGTCGGTGCCGTACAGGCGGGCCGCCGGATGGCTCGGCGCCACCTCGACCAGGCCGACGCGGGCGTGTCCGCGCTGGTTGAGCCGGGCCAGGAAGCGCAGCACGTTGCCGCGCGCGATCGCCTCGGCATGACGAGCTGCAAGCGGCGCATCCAGTTCTTCCAGCCGTGCCAGAAACGACTCGCCGTCGATGCCGCGCAGTGCCTCGGGCACCAGGCTTTCGACCACCACCTCGTCGCTGCTGATCGAGAAACCGGCATGGCGGGCGATGATCAGCAGCTTGCGCGCGACATCCTCGCCGGACAGGTCCGAGCGCGGATCGGGCTCGGTGAACCCGAGCTGGCGCGCCTCGCGCAGCAGGGCGGAGAACGGACGGTTGCCGTCGTACTGGTTGAACAGCCAGGACAGCGAACCGGAGAACACGCCTTCCAGGGTGAGCAGGCTGTCGCCGCAGCCGAGCAGCCGGCGCAAGGTGGACAGCACCGGCAGGCCCGCGCCCACGGTGGCCGAGTCGCCATAGCGGGCGCCCCTGGCCAGCGCCGCCTGCAGTGCCCGCCATCCGCTCAGCTCGCCGCCGGCCAGCGCCTTGTTCGCGGTGACCACGTGGTAGCCGCGCGCCAGCCATTCGGCATGGCGCGCGGCCAGCGTGGCACTGGCGCTGGCGTCGATGATCACCTTGACCGGCACACCGCTGGCGTCCAGTGCCGCGAGCAGGCGGGCGTTGTCGCGCGCCTCCCCTGCCCCATTCAGCTGCTCGCGCAGGCCGCGGTTGGCCAGCCGGGCGGGATCCGTCTGCTGCCGGCGCGAATTGGCCGCACCGACCAGCCGCACGCGGGCGGCGGCGGAGGTATTCAACAATTTCAGCAACGCCCCGCCGACCACGCCGGTGCCCAGCAGCACGATCGCGATGGTGGATGTAGGAGCACACCCTGTACGCGAATGCTCTTGTTCGAGCGGCGGCAAAGAGCGTTCGCGCACAGGGTGCGCTCCTACATCCGTCCGCGGACCAAGCACTGCACTCATGCGATCACCCGGCGTCTGGATTTCTCCACCGCGACGGCACGCACCAGCGCCGCATCCAGATCGCGCAGCAAGTCGTCACCATCCTCGATGCCCACCGACAACCGCAACAGGCTGTCGGCGATGCCGGCATTGCGGCGCGCCTCCGGCGCCATCGACGCATGCGTCATCGTGGCCGGATGGGCGATCAGGCTCTCCACCCCGCCCAGCGACTCGGCCAACGAGAAATACTGCAGGCCGTCGACGAAAGCCTCGATCTGGCTCACCTCGCCGTCCAGCTCGAAACTCAGCATGGCGCCGAAGCCCTGCTGCTGGCGCGACGCCAGCGCATGCCCCACGTGATGCTGGAGGCCGGGGTAATAGACCTTGCGCACCGCCGGATGGCCGTCCAGACGCTCGGCGATGCGGGTGGCGTTCTCCTGGTGCTGGCGCAGCCGCACGCTCAGCGTGCGCAGCCCGCGCAGGGTGAGGTAGCTGTCGAATGGCGCCCCGGTGAGTCCGTTGCAGTTGGCCCACCACTTCAGCTGCTCGGCGACCGCCGCCTCGCGCGCCACCACCGCGCCGCCGACCACGTCGCTGTGGCCGTTGATGTACTTGGTGGTGGAATGCACCACCACGTCCGCGCCCAACAGCAACGGCTGCTGCAAGGCCGGCGAGAGGAAGGTGTTGTCGACCACCAGCAGCGCCCCGATCGCATGCGCGGCGTGCGCCACGTGACGGATGTCGGTAATCCGCAACAGCGGATTGGACGGCGTCTCCACCCACACCAGGGCCGGCTTGTGCGCCAGGCCGGCGGCCAGCGCCACGCTGTCGCTGAGGTCGGCGAACACCACCTTGAAACGGCCCTTCTTCGCCCAGGCATCCAGCAGCCGCCAGGTGCCACCGTAGCAATCGTGCGCTGCCAGCACCGTCGCCCCCGCCGGCACCAGCTCCAGCACCAGCGCCACCGCCGACATGCCGCTGGAGGTGACCACCGCACCCACGCCCCGCTCCAGCTCGGCCAGCGCCTCGCCGAGCAGGTCGCGGGTGGGGTTGCCGCTGCGTGAGTAATCGTAGGCGCGCTTGCGCCCGAAACCCTCGAAGCTGTAGTTGGTCGACAGGTGCAGCGGCGGCACCACCGCGCCGTGCTGGGTGTCGCTCTCGATGCCGGCGCGCACGGCGCGGGTACAGGGGGCGGACTCATTCATGGGGTGTCTCCATTACGGCTGATGTTCGGTGGGCAGGCAGTCAGGCGAGCGCGTCGCGCAACAGCGGCGCGAGCTGCTCGGGTTCTTTCAGGAACGCGTCGTGGCCATACACCGACTCGACCACTTCCAGCGTGGCCGGGCCATGCAGCCGCCGCTGCAGCTCGCACAGGTCGGCCAGCGGCACCAGCCGGTCGGACGGAAAGCCGATCAGGGTGGCCGGCGTCGGGATCTGCTCCGGCGTCACGTCGTGCAGGTCGATCGACTCGGACAGGGCCAGGAAGCGATCCGCATCGAAGCGCTCGACGAAGCGCCGCCCCTGGTGTTCCAGATAGTCCTCGACCGGGAAATGGAACCGGTCGTCGCGCCACTCCGGGCCGCCGGCGAAGCGCCGGCCGAACTCGGCGCTGCCGCGATATGTGGTGATCGCCAGCTGGCGCGCCAGCGCCAGCGCCTCGTCGACCTGACCGCTGGCCTGGCCGAGCCGCACGATGCCGCGCTGCACGCTGCGCTGCGCGGTACTCAGCGGATGCGGCCGATGTGCACCGGCCAGCAGCAGCAGGCGCCCCAATTGCAGCGGATGCCGTGCGGCAAACGCCAGCGCCACCATCGCGCCGTAGGAGGAGCCGATGAAGGCATGCACGTGGCGGATGCCCAGCGCCGGCAGCAGTGCCGCCAGCGCATCGGCCTGGTCCTCGCTGGACACCGCGCCGGTGCCCAGCTGGACCGGGGTCAGCCAGTCGATCGCCAGCACCCGCCAGCGGGTGAGGTCGATCGCCGCGTCACGGCCCACCAGCGCCTGCCACCATCCGGGCGCGGCGTCATCTTCCAGCGTGGCGACATCGCGGTTGGCGGAGATGCCGCCCTGCACGATCAGCGTCGGCGCCTCCGGGGCACCGCACCACAGGTAGCGCACCTCGACCTCGCGCGGGCCGTCGCCGTACTTCGGAGTGAGCTGGAGCTGCCGCGAACCGCGCAGGGTGGTCAGCTGCCGACGCGTATAGAGCGGCTCCATGATGTCCGCAAACACCGCATGGCCGGCTTCGACATGGCTGGTTTCGGGCTGAAACGTCATGGAACTCTCTCCGGTAGGCATCGCCCTGCGAGGTACCGGAAAGGTCGTCCCCCTGGATCGACGGCGGGCCGCCGCGACATGGATGACGCCCATCTACCGGCAGGTGTCGCGAGACACCTCCGCAGGAGTTGGCACCGTGACGGAAACGCTCCGCAGGTTGCCCCGGCTTCAAAGGGCCTGTCCCTCAGCCGGTCTCGATGAGTGAAGCGGATATTGAATGTTCGTTTTGCGATTGTCAATAGACGTCTAAACATCTAAACGTATATGCTCTCAAAGCATGAGCGAACGATGCGCCCGCCTCCTCCCGGCGCGATCCGTCGCGGACCCGTCCGTTCGCGTGCGCTCCCGTCAGCCACGGCTACCGCCGTGGCGTTCACTGCCGATGGCACCCGACGCCATGAACATCCAGCCCGATCTTGCCGCCGACCCTGTCCCGCGGCGGCACGAAGGGGCATGCCGAGGCTGGACCGGCCGACGCAGGCGTTCCCGGACCCGTCGACTTCACCGGGTGCGGCCAGCCGCATACAATCCCGGCTCCGCCTGCTACCGTGACCACATGACCGTATCCCCCTCGACATCCATGCTGCAGGCCACGCTGCGAGCCGATGGATTTGCGTTTGTTGCCGGAGACGTCATGCGCGGCATGCTGGACGGAGCGTCGATGGACGACTGGCCGGCGTTCGCCGCGAGCTGGAACGACCTCGCGCCGGATACCTACCTTGCCGCCACCGGACGGCGCCGACGCCGGCGCCATGCCACGTTTTCGATCGGGCCGGAGGACGGGTTGCAGCGCGAATCCCACCAGCCGCACTTCCAGAGCCTGCAGCACAATCCGCTGCAGGGCGACATCCAGCGCTGGTTCCGGCCGATCAGCCCGGCTCTGGCCGATGGCACGAGCCTGCGCCGCATCATCGAGTTCGGCCACCAGCTGTTTGCGCCGCTGGCGCCGGACAGTCGCCACTGGCACGTCGAGACGCACCAGTTCCGCATCGAGGCGAGCGCCGGCGAAGCCGGCGAGCCGACACCCGAGGGCGTGCACCGCGACGGCGTCGACTACGTGCTGGTGCTGCTGATCGATCGCCAGAACATCGAGAGCGGCACCACCACCATCCACGCCGACGACGGCGGGCTGCTGGGCAGCTTCACCCTCACCCATCCGCTGGATGCGGCACTGGTGGACGACACCCGGGTCAGCCACGGGGTGACCGCGGTGACCGCGTTCGATCCGGCCCGACCGGCGCATCGCGATGTGCTGGTCGTGACGTTCAAGGCCGTGACCTGACCAGACAGCGCCACCCGCCCCCGCGAGCGGGTCCCGACGCATGGCCTCTTGCTCACGCGTGCCATGCACGGCTGTGCCCCTGGCGTTACGCCCGACAAGGTAGACTGCAATCTTATCGTTCGCCAGGCCTTGCCATGTCCCTCGATTCATCACATCGCGGGGGCCATGCTTTCGCCGAACCACCGGACATCCGTGACGAGCCGCTGAAGTTCAGTGGCGACAACGCGTTCCACCGCGAACTGCGGCAGCGCGTCGAGGCCGAATTCAAGCGGACCGGCACGCGACAGCGCGACAGCGCACAGATGTACCTCAAGACGACGATCATCCTGGCCACGTTCGCCCTGAGCTACGTGGCGCTGGTGTGGTTCGCCGCCAGCTGGTGGCAGGGGCTGGGCCTCGCCCTGGTGCTGGGCACTGCGACGGCACTGATCGGCTTCAACATCATGCACGACGGCGGCCATCAGGCATATTCGCGGCACGCTCGGATCAACCGGCTGATGGCGCTTGCGCTGGACATGGTCGGCGGCAGTTCGTACATCTGGCAATGGAAGCACGGCCGTTTCCATCACACCTGGGTGAATGTCTCCGGGCACGACAGCGATATCGAGCTGGGCGTGCTGGGGCGGTTGTCGCCGTCGCAACCGCGGCGGCCATGGCATCGCTGGCAGCACATCTACCTGTGGCTGCTGTACGGCGTGACCGCGCTTCGCTGGCATCTGTACGGCGACTTTCGCGACCTGATCAGCGGCACCATCGGCGAACGCCCGTTCAGTCGCCCGCGCGGCTGGGACCTGGCCCGGTTGCTGCTGGGCAAGCTGGTGTTCTTCACGCTTGCCTTCGGCCTGCCGCTGATGTTCCACCCGCTCGGCACCGTGCTGCTGTTCTACGCCCTGGTCTCGGCGGTGGCCGGGGTGCTGCTGGCGCTGGTATTCCAGATGGCCCACGTGGTGGAAGAGGCGGCGTTTCCGCAGCCCGACGCCAGTGGCAGGCACATCGACGCGCCCTGGGCGATCCACCAGATGCAGACCACGGTGGATTTCGCCCGCGACAGCCGCGTATTGAGCTGGCTGATCGGCGGACTCAATTTCCAGATCGAACACCATTTGTTCCCGCGCATATCGCACGTGCATTACCCGATGGTTGCCCGCGTGGTCGAGGCGACCTGTCGTGAGCACGGCGTGCCCTACCTGACCCATCGCAGCTTCGCCGCCGGCATTGCCTCGCACTACCGGCTGCTGCGCCGGCTGGGCGCCGCGGAGCCGGCGATCGACGGCATGCCGGTCCCCGCCCTGCCGCCAAGCTGAGCAACCCGGCGGCGGCCGGATGCTGCCCGCACGCAATTGCGGGCGGATGAGCCTGCTGCGACACTCCGCGCTGCAACCGTCAGCTGTCGCCACCCAGGGGAAACCGCGCCATGTCCTTCGCTGCAAACATCGTGATCGCCCTGATCGCCCTGCTCCACCTGTGGTTTCTGGTCCTGGAAATGTTCCTGTGGACCCGGCCCTCCGGTCGCCGCGCCTTCGGTCTCACTGCGGAATTTGCCGAGCAATCGAAAGCCCTCGCCGCCAATCAGGGGCTGTACAACGGCTTCCTCGCGGCCGGGCTGGCCTGGGGCCTGTATCTGGGCAGCGCCGGTCTCGGCGTGAAAGTGTTCTTCCTCGGTTGCGTGCTGGTCGCCGGCATCTTCGGCGGGCTGACTGCGTCGCGGAAGATCCTGTGGATCCAGGCACTGCCCGCCGCGATCGGGCTCGGTCTCCTGCTGCTGGGACAAGCGCCGGCCTGAGCCGGCCCGATCGGTTGCGGAGCGGCGGGGAATTTCGCAGTTGATCCACACCGCCATCAACCTGCACGCATACGCCGTCAGGCAGGACCGCGAATATCGCCGGCTTCCGTCTGCACCGTTCAATCTGCCCGGTGTGACACCGGGTGCATTGAATGCCTTGATCGCGGGAAAATGACCTGCTCGATGCGATCCCGCCCCCACGAATCACCGGAGAGCTCATGACCGACCCGGAACGCGAAGCCGTAGGCCGGCGCTTCGACCCCGCCCTGATGCAACGGGCGCGCGAGAAGACCTGGGCGGCGCTGCATGGCATCCGCCAGCGCATGCGCCCGGGCATCAGCGAAGAGGAGGCGAAACTCGAGGCAGCCGAGGTGTTCCGCGAGCTTGGCTGCGAGCGGCTGTGGCATCCGGTGCTGATCCGGATCGGACCGAACACCACCAGGACCTATCGCCAGCACTCCGATCCGAATGTGCGGCTGGGCCCGAACGACAGCTATTTCATCGATCTGGGCCTGGTGTTCGACGGTCACGAAGGCGATGTGGGCGACACCTTCGTGGTGGGCGACGCACCGGAACGGCTGGCCTGCGCCGAGGCGGCGCGGACGCTGTTCGATGAAGTGGCCGACGCCTGGCGCACCCACGCGCTGAGCGGCCAGGCGCTGTATGCGTTTGCCGGCGAGCGGGCCGAGGCGATGGGCTGGCGGCTCAACCACGCGATCAAGGGACACCGGGTCAGCGATTTCCCGCATGCGATCCACAAGGGCGGCGACCTCGGCGACCTGACGGCGCCACCGTCGGACGGGCTGTGGATCCTGGAGATCCAGCTGGCCCATCCGAGCGAACCGTTCGGCGCCTTCCACGAGGATCTGCTGAGCCACGGCGCGGGGACCTGATACCTCATTTTCACGTCACCCCGTCAAAACGTGACGCAAACGGTCGCCGGCACCGCCCATCCCTGGCTGAACGGAGCGCGCGAAGGCGCCGACATCGACGCGTGCCCACCGTGGCCTTTCACACCGACACCCACCCGCCGCGCGATGGCGGGTGCCCGCCGGATGGCGTGGCTGCGCGGGTTCTCCCCGTCGGGAAGAACCCGCGCCCGCTGCCGGCCGGTGACGTCACGCGAGCTTGCGCTCATCCACCAGCGGCCACCGCGCAACGGCATTGGCACTGCCCATGCATAGGTCCAGGACAGGCGCGACGAGGAGTCGCGCCGACCCGGATTGCCGATACCGTGATTCTTCGGCGCGTCCCGCGAGAGGGCTTGCACATGTTGGCGATGACTGAGACTTCCCGCACGACCGAGGACCCGTTCGCATCGACACTGCGGACGTTTCACGAGCATGCCCGCGCCATCGCGGGCAGTCGGGCGGAAGGTGATGCCTTCACGTGGTTCCTCGCCTCCGAGTACCAGTGGGAAATGGAGATGGCCTGCGAATGGCTGGCCTCATCGCCGGCAAGCCGCCTGTCCGAGGGCGACAAGGAAACCATGCGCCACTTCCTCGCCAGCATGCCCGCGATCAGGGAAGCGATTCGTGCCGGCCGGCGCGCCGCCGCCGAAAGCACGAACGCTTCGGCGTTGCCCGAATGGAGCGACTGGCTGGAGATTGCCGCGCTGCCGAGCTGGAACGAATTCACCGTGCGCACCGCGATCCTGTTGAGTCAGCTGGGTGACCCGGCTCGCAACGACAGCGACTTTGCCGACTGCTGAGCGGCGCCCATTTGTCCGCCACACTGGCCGATCGGACAGTGTGGCAACGCCTGGCGGCGCTCGCGGCCGCCCATTGCAATAGCCCGGCAATTCCGGATCTTGGCGGCAGTCGCGGCCTCGCCAGCGACCGGCGCCCATGGCGAGAACCGCTCCTGCGGCCGCCACATGCCGATTTCCGGCTGCGAGGCGGGAGCGGAACCGGGCATCCGCGGAGCCCGCCGCCGGGCCGAGGCCAAGCAGAAACAAGCAGTTTTTCCGTCTACCCGCTATCATGCCGGGTTTGACGCGTTCGCGCCCTGCCTGTCGGGCTCGCGCAGATCCAGCAGCACCCCCGCAGGCACATTGAAAATATTCCCGGCGGACGGCACCGATCTGTCCTCCCGCTCTTTTGCCTTCATGACCTTCAACGGAATCCAGACTGTGGCCCGCCAGAAACCCCTCAAGCTATATCGCAACATCGGCATCATCGCGCACATCGACGCCGGCAAGACCACCACCACCGAGCGCGTGTTGTATTACACGGGCAAGAAGCACCAGATCATCGACGTGCATGACACGAAAGATGGCAAGGGCTCGACCACGACCGACTACATGGAGCAGGAGCGCAAGCGCGGCATCACGATCCAGTCCGCTGCCGTGTCGACCGAGTGGAAGAACCACCAGATCAACGTGATCGACACCCCGGGACACGTCGACTTCACCATCGAGGTGAACCGTTCGCTGCGCGTGCTCGACGGCGCCGTGGTGGTGTTCGACGGCGTCGCCGGCGTGGAGCCGCAGACCGAGACCAACTGGCGCCTGGCCGACCAGTACAACGTGCCGCGCGTGTGCTACGTCAACAAGATGGACCGCATCGGCGCCAACTTTGCCCACTGCGTGAAGGGCATCCGCGAGCGCCTGAATGCGCCGGCCCTGCTGTGCCAGATCCCGCTGGGCAGCAGCGACGAGTTCTGCGGCATGGCCGACCTGGTCGCCAACGTGGCCTACATCTGGCACTCGGACGACAAGGACAGCAAGTGGGAAACGGTCTCCTTCGAGGAGGCGAAGAACCGCCTGAAGTTCGGCTCCACCGTCGACAACGACTGGGTCGAGCAGTTGCCAAAGCTGCGCGAGGAAATGCTCGAACACGCGCTCGCGATGGACGACGAGGCGTTCGAGCGCCTGATCGAAACCGGCGAGCATGACCCGGAAATGCTGAAGACCTGCATCCGCAAGGGCTGCGTCAGCGGCAAGCTGGTGCCGGTGTTCTGCGGCTCGTCGTACAAGAACAAGGGCGTGCAGCAGCTGCTGGACGCCGTCGTCGACTACATGCCGTACCCGGGCGAGAACGGCGGCATCTCGATGGTGGACGAAGACGGCAACGTCATCGGCGAGCAGGAAGTGACCGACGACGCACCGGCGCGCGCGCTGGCGTTCAAGGTGATCAACGACCAGTTCGGCACGCTGACCTTCTGCCGCGTCTATTCGGGCGTGATCAAGAAGGGCGACACCCTGCAGAACGTCACCCGCGGCAAGAAGGAGCGCGTCGGCCGCATCGTGGAAGTGCAGGCCAACGCCACCAAGGAAATCGACGAAGTCCGCGCTGGCGACATCTGCGCCTTCGTCTCGATGAAGGAAACCGAGACCGGCGACTCGCTGAGCGATCCGGCGCACCCGGCCCTGCTCGAGCGCATGCGCTTCCCCGACCCGGTGATCAGCGTGTCGGTCGAGCCGAAGAGCCGCAACGACGTCGACAAGATGTCCACCGCGCTCTACAAGATGGTCAAGGCCGATCCCTCGCTGCGCATGGAAGTGGACCAGGAAACCGGCCAGACCGTGCTCAAGGGCATGGGCGAGCTGCATCTGGAAATCACCATCGACCGCATGCGCACCGAGCTGGGCGTGGAAGCGAACATGGGCAAGCCCAAGGTCAGCTTCCGCGAGGCCTTCGGCAAGACCGTCGAGCACACCTACACGCACAAGAAGCAGTCCGGTGGCTCGGGCCAGTTCGCCGAAGTGAAGATCATCTTCGAGCCGGGCGAGCCGGGTTCGGGCGTGGTGTTCTCCGACGAGGTGGTCGGTGGCCGCGTGCCGCGCGAATACATCCCGGCGGTGCAGCACGCGATCGAGGTCGAGTCGCGCCAGGGCCAGGTCGCCGGTTACGAAGTGCTGGACTTCAAGGCACGCCTGATCGACGGCAAGTACCACGACGTCGACTCCTCGGCACTGGCCTTTGAAATCGCCGGTCGTGCCTGCTTCCGCGAGGCGCAGAAGCTGTCCAAGCCGAAGCTGCTGGAGCCGATCATGGCGCTGGAAGTGGTCACCGAGGCAACCTACCTGGGCGACGTCATCGGCGACATCAACCGTCGTCGCGGCAGCATCAGCGACCAGGGCCAGAAGGGTATCTCGGCGTTCGTGCAGGGCTTCGTGCCGCTGTCCGAAATGTTCGGCTACATCAACTTCCTGCGTTCGGCCACCAGCGGTCGCGGCAACTTCAGCATGATCTTCGATCATTACGAGGAAGTGCCGGCCAGCATGGTCGAGAAGCTGATGGAGAAGGAAGCGAAGTAAGCCTTCGCTTTCGACATGGCGTCGGCCTCACGGCCGGTGGCAGAACGAAAGGCCCGTGGAGCGATCCCCGGGCCTTTTTTTGCGCCCGTCGCCAGGGCGGCAACCGGTATCGGCGCAACCGCATCGGCATATACAGGCGCGCGAGCCGCCGGGCATACTCGGCCCTCGGTCATGACCTGCACTGGGGATATCGAATGAAAGCAGCACGCGCACTTGGGCCCGCCGCCGCGGCCACGCTGGCCTTCTGCGCCGGCATCGGACTGGCCCGGGCCGGCACCACGGCCGAGGCGCTGCCCGAAACCATGGGCATGCTGAAACATGCGATCAACGTGCACACGGTCGAAGGCGAGCATCAGGTGCCGGTGCTGGCTGCGTACCTGGCGGACAAGCTCAGGGCCGCCGGCTTTGCCGCCAGCGATGTCGAGATCATCCCGGTGGGCGAAACCGCCGCGCTGGTGGCGCGCTATCGCGGCACCGGCGAAGGCAAGCCGATCCTGCTGTCCGGTCACATGGACGTGGTGGCGGCGAAGCGCAAGGACTGGACCCGCGACCCGTTTACCCTGATCGAGGAAAACGGTTATCTCTACGGTCGCGGCTCGGCGGACATGAAGACCGCGGTGGTGGTACTGGTGGAGACACTGATCCGGCTCAAGCATGAAGGCTTCAAGCCGCATCACGACCTGATCCTGCTGCTGTCCGGCGACGAGGAGACCACGATGGCCTCCACCCGCGAGCTGGCCAGGCGCTATCACGACGCCGAGTTCCTGCTCAACGCGGACGCCGGCGGCGGCACGCTCGACCCCGAAACAGGCAAGCCGGTGATCTACCGGATCCAGGCCGCCGAGAAGACCTATGCGGACTTCCATATAAGCCTCACTTCGGCCGGCGGGCATTCCAGCGAACCCAACGCGGACAACGCGATCTATCGGCTGGCCCGGCTCATCGACCGCATCGCGGCCTACCAGTTTCCGCCGATGATCAACGAGATCACCCGCGCCTCGCTGCACGCCACCGGCGCCCACACGCCCGGCCCGCTGGGCGCGGCGATGATGCAGTTCGCCGCTCACCCCGACGATGCGGCCGCCGCGGCCACCATCTCGGCCGACCCCGCCTATGTCGGCCAGATCCGTACCACCTGCGTGGCGACCATGCTCAACGGCGGCCATGCACTGAATGCGCTGCCGCAGAGCGCCAGCCTCAACGTCAACTGCCGGATCTTCCCCGGCACGTCGGTGGGCAGCGTGCGCGACACGCTGATCAGGGTGATCGACGACAAGTCCGCCAGCGTCGACGTACTGCAGCCACCGCCGGTGGCCAGTCCCGCCTCGCCGCTGCGCAAGGATGTGATCGCCGCCGTCACCGACGCCGTGCACCAGCGCTTCCCCGGCGTGGAGATCGTCCCCGGCATGTCCGCCGGCGCCTCCGACAGCATGTACTTCCGCAATGCCGGCGTGCCCAGCTATGGCATCGACGCCGCCTTCACCAAGCCCGACGACACCTTCGCCCACGGTCTCAACGAAAAGCTGCCGGCCTCGGAAGTCGCCGCGGGCCTGAAGTTCTGGCATCGGGTGCTGACCCGGCTGGCGAAGTAGGACGCGGCGACCTGGCCGGCCTTTCCATGCCGGCGATGTTGCGCGCCCGGCCAGCCAGGGCCGCGGCGCGTCCCGCCGGAGTGCGACGACTACGCTGAAAGATGCTCGTACACGATCGCCGCCCCCACGCCGATCAGGATGATCCCGCCGATCACCTCGGCGCGCTTGCCGACCATGGCGCCGAGTACGCGCCCAAGCATGATGCCGAGCGTCACCATGACGAACGTGCACAGGCCGATCACCACGGCCACTGCGGCGATCGGGACGTCGACGAAGGCCAGTCCCACGCCCACGGCCAGCGCGTCGATGCTGGTGGACAGGCCGGTGATGGCGAGGGTGGCGAAGCCGTGCTTCCTCGCTTCGTCGACCGGCTCGTCCGCCTCCGGCTTGAACCCATTCCAGATCATGTGCAGGCCCAGCAGCAACAGCAGGCCGAACGCGATCCAGTGGTCCCACGCTTCGATATAGCGCGAGGCGCTCTTGCCCAGCAGCCAGCCGAGCGCCGGCGTGATCGCCTCGATCACACCGAAAATCATCCCGGCCCGCAGCGCCTGGCTGAAACGTGGCCGAGTCATTGCGGCACCCTTGCCGATCGCCGCCGCGAAGGCGTCGGTGGACATGGCGAAGCCAAGCAGGAGCATGGAAATGGGATTCATGGATGGCCAGATCGGTCGGGCTGGGCGCAACGGCACGACGGCGCGCCCGATCGTCGTGACGCCGTCAGCCGTTGGTCTCGCCAACCAGGATCGGTGTCTTCGCCACGGCAGGCTTGCCGAGCATGTTGACGAAGACGCCTCGTCGAAACGAGGCAGGCTACTCCCCAAGGGATGGGGAACACCCCGGCAGCACCGGGACATCCGGCGGCGACTCTAGCACAGGGTGAGGTCGGGTGGCCGGCGATCCACGCTACAATTGCCGGTTCGCGCTCAAGCCGACCCGCTGCCCATGTCCACCCATCTCCAAGAAACCCGCCGCCGCCGCACCTTCGCCATCGTCAGCCACCCTGATGCGGGCAAGACCACGCTGACCGAAAAGCTGCTGCTGTTCGGCGGTGCGATCCAGATGGCCGGCTCGGTGAAGGGGCGCAAGGCGGCGCGCCATGCCACGTCCGACTGGATGGCGCTGGAGAAGGAGCGCGGCATTTCGGTGACCTCCTCGGTGATGCAGTTCCCGTACGAGGGCAAGATCGTCAACCTGCTCGACACGCCGGGCCATGCGGACTTCTCCGAGGACACCTACCGCGTGCTGACCGCGGTCGATTCGGCGCTGATGGTGATCGACTGCGCCAAGGGCGTGGAGGAACGCACGATCAAGCTGATGGAGGTGTGCCGGCTGCGCGACACGCCGATCATGACCTTCATCAACAAGCTCGACCGCGAGGGCCGTTCGCCGATCGAACTGATGGACGAGGTCGAGTCGGTGCTCGGCATCGCCTGCGCCCCGGTGACCTGGCCGATCGGCATGGGCAAGCGGCTGAAGGGCGTCTACCACCTGCTGCTGGACGAGGTGCACATCTTCGAGCCGGGCAAGAATTTCACCCGTCAGGATTCCACCATCTTCCAGGGCCTCGACGCACCGGGCCTGCTGGAGAAGATCGGCGACGAGGCCATGCGCGAGCTGCGCGAGGAACTCGAGCTGGTGCAGGGTGCCGCGCCGTCGTTCGATATCGACGAATACCTGGCCGGCAGGCAGACGCCGGTGTTCTTCGGCTCGGCGGTGAACAATTTCGGGGTGCAGCTGCTGCTGGATTTCTTCGTCGAGAACGCCCCCTCGCCGCGTCCGCGCGACACCCTGACCCGGATGGTGCAACCGACCGAGGAGAAGCTGACCGGCTTCGTGTTCAAGATCCAGGCCAACATGGATCCGGCGCACCGCGACCGGGTGGCGTTCATGCGAGTGTGTTCGGGTACCTACAGCGCCGGCATGAAGATGATCCAGACCCGCACCGGCAAGGACATCCGCATCGCCAACGCGCTGACCTTCATGGCCAGCGACCGCGAAATCGTCGAGACGGCCTATCCGGGCGACGTGATCGGCCTGCACAACCACGGCACCATCACCATCGGCGACACCTTCACCGAAGGCGAGGCGGTGAGTTTCACCGGCATCCCCAATTTCGCGCCGGAACTGTTCCGCCGTGCCCGCCTGCGCGATCCGCTGAAGATGAAGGCGCTGCAGAAGGGCCTGGCGCAATTGTGCGAGGAAGGCGCCACCCAGTTCTTCCGCCCGCTGATGAGCAACGATCTGATCCTGGGCGCGGTCGGCGTGCTGCAGTTCGACGTGGTGGCGTACCGGCTGAAGGACGAATACAACGTCGATGCCAGCTTCGAGCCGGTCACGGTGACCACCGCGCGCTGGGTGCACTGCGACGACGAGAAGAAGCTGGCCGAGTTCCGCGAGAAGAACGCGATGAACCTGGCCATCGATGGCGCCGGCGAGCTGGTCTACATCGCACCCACGCGGGTCAACCTGCAACTCGCGCAGGAGCGCTGGCCGCAGGTGCGCTTCGCCAACACGCGCGAGCACGCTGCCGCAGTCGACGCCTGAGCGCCGACGGACGGCCATGACCGGCGCCACTAGGCAGTTCCCCGCCTGATTGCTAGCGTGCGGCCTTTCCACAGGGGAAGCCGCCGCATGCATGACACCTCGATTGCCTTTGTCACCCCCGCCACTGCACCCGCATGGAAACGCTGGCTGCTGTTCTCGCCGCTGGCGCGCATCGTGATTTTCGTGCTGGTGTTCATGGCGCTGAGCTTAGGCATGGGCGCGCTGCTTCACGTGCTTGGCTGGGGTGGCAAGGACGCCCCGAGCCACCTGCACGCCTCGGCGCAGTTCCTGATCCGCGCGGTCCCGGCGCTGCTTGCCTATCTGTTGCTGGTGAAGCTGGTGGAGCGGCGCCCTGCCACCGAGCTGGCGCCGCGCAGACTGCTGCGGGATGGAGCCGTCGGCCTGCTCGGCGGCCTGCTGCTGTTCAGTGCCGTGGTCGGCGTGCTGTACGTGCTTGGCAGCTATCACGTCGTCGGCTTCAACCCCCATGCCGACTGGTTGCCGGGGATGCTGATGGTCGGGCTGGGCGCGGGAATCGGCGAAGAAATCATCTGCCGCGGCGTACTGTTCCGCGTCGTCGAGGAAGGTCTGGGCACCTGGATCGCGCTGATCGTCTCGGCGCTGTTCTTCGGCGCCGCGCACATCTTCAACCCGGGGGCCACGCTGTGGAGCTCGGCGGCGATCGCGATCGAGGCGGGCCTGCTGTTCGGCATGCTCTACCATGTGAGCCGCTCGCTGCCGCTGTGCATGGGACTGCACGCGGCATGGAACTTCGCGCAGGGCACCATCTACGGCATCCCAGTTTCCGGCCTCAAGGCCGACGGCTGGCTGGTATCCACGCGCAGCGGCCCGGACTGGCTCAGCGGTGGCATCTTCGGCGCCGAGGCATCGGTGATCGCGTTGGCGCTGTGCCTGCTGTGCTTCACTGCCTTGCTGGTGATGGCGCTGCGCCGCCGCAGTATCGTTCCGCCGCTGGCGGGTCGTCACATCGTGGCACCAGGCCCGCTGCTATCGTCGTCACCCGTCAGCTGATCCGCGGCTTGCCTGGTCGCGGATACGACGAATCGCTTCCACTCCATTCACGTTGAAGGCCAGACCCAGGACGACAGTGGAGTGGTGACATGCCTCAGCGACGAACAGCCCCGATCGCGCCCCGTACCAAGCCAAGGATGCCGGAAGGGACGGCCATGCGCTGGCCTCGCCCGACCACACCTGAACCGAACTTTCCGCAGCGCCATCGGATGCGCGACCCATCCCGCGAAACCATCGCTGAACCGGAGACGACGAAGCCCGCGCCGGGCGACTGCCGTAGCGCGGGCTTCGTCGTGAGCCGGCATGCCTAGGCGGCGTCGGCGAGCTTGTGCTTGTCCGCGCGGGTCACCACGGAGCGCAGTTCCTCGGAATCGAAATCATCCACCGAGATGAACTCGAACACGGCCTCGCGTACCCGCCGAAGCAGGGCCGCCTCGCTGGCATCGAGCACGCCGGCCTGTTCGGCTTCGGCGAGCTGACCGAGGTAGTCGTGCGACTTGAACTGGCCGGTCTTCAGCGCCTTGCCGAACTTGCGATCGACCGGTTCGGCGGCGATCACGTCCGGCAGCAAGGCATTCATGCGGCCAACCGTGTTGTTCGCCGTCGGGGTCAGGTAGACCCACTCCATCAGGCGATCCCGCGCCTCGCTGGGCGCGGTGATCAGCGCCGCCACGCGGCGGCCCAGACGATCGGACGGCGGCACCTCGCGCCGACCGAACGGGAACACCAGCGCCCGCAGCAGCCATGACACCGGGCGCACCGGGAAATTTCGGATCGCGCCGTCAAGCGCCATCTGAATGTTCCACACGCACTGATGGAACGCCCATGCCAGCAGCGGACGATCCGCTTCCGGCCGGCCGGTGTCCTCGTAGCGCTTGAGCATGCTGCTGGCGATGTACAGATAGCTCAGCACGTCACCGAGACGGGCGGACAGCTTCTCCTTGAACTTCAGCTTGCCGCCGAGCACGCCCATGAACACGTCGGCACACAGCGCCAGCGCTGCGGAATAGCGATCGAGCTTGCGGTAGTAGCGACGGGTGTAGGCATCGCCGGCGCTTTCGCCGATGCGCGAACCGGTGAGCCCCATCGCAAAGCTGCGCACCGCATTGGACACGCCGAAGCCGAGATGGCCGAACAGCAGGCGATCGAAGGTCTTCAGCTGCTCGCTGCGGTCGTTGATCGACAGCGTCTGCATTTCCTTCAGCACGTACGGATGGCAGCGGATCGCACCCTGACCGAAGATCATCAGGCTGCGCGTCATGATGTTGGCGCCCTCCACCGTGATCGCGATCGGCACGCCCTGCCAGGCACGACCGGCATAGTTGTTGGGACCCAGTTGCACGCCCTTGCCGCCGAGCACGTCCATCGCGTCGCCGGCGACCTGGCGGCCCCATTCGGTGGCGTGGTACTTGGCGATCGCCGACGGCACCGACGGCTTCTCGCCGCGATCGACCGCTGCTGCCGTGGCACGCGACAGTGCCGCGGTGGCGTAGGTGAGGCCGCCGATCCGCGCCAGCGCCTCCTCGACCCCCTCGAAGCGGGCGATCGCCAGACCGAACTGCTTGCGCATGCGCGCATAGGCGCCCACCGCGGCCACGGCACCACGCAACGCACCGGTGGCATTGGACGGCAGCGAGATCGCACGCCCCACCGACAGCACCTCGACCAGCATGCGCCAGCCATGGCCGGCCATCTGCGGGCCGCCGATCAGGGTCGACATCGGCACGAACACGTCCTTGCCGTGGACCGGACCGTTCTGGAACGGCACGTTCAACGGGAAGTGACGACGACCGATCTGCAGGCCCGGGGTGGAGCGTGGCAGCAGGGCGAGTGTGATGCCGAGGTCCTCCTTGTCGCCCAGCAGGTGCTCCGGGTCGTACATGCGGAACGCCAGGCCGATCACCGTGGCGACCGGCGCCAGCGTGATGTAGCGCTTGTCGAAGGTGAGCCTGAAACCGATCGTCTCGACCCCGTCGACGACCTGCTTGCAGACGATGCCGACATCCGGGATCGAGGTGGCATCGGAACCCGCGTACGGGCCGGTCAGCGCGAAACAGGGGATTTCCTCGCCCACCGCAAGACGCGGCAGGTAGTGGTTCTTCTGTTCCTCGCTGCCGTAGTGCAGCAGCAATTCGGCCGGCCCGAGCGAGTTCGGCACGGACACCGTCGAGGCTACCGTGGCGGACATCGTGGCCAGCTTCTGCAGCACCGCAGAGTGGGCCAGCGCGGAAAATTCCAGACCGTTGTAGCGCTTGGGAATGATCATGCCGAAGAACTTGTGCTTCTTGATGAACTCCCACACGTTCGGCGGCAGATCGGCCAGCTCGTGGGTGATCTGCCAGTCGTCGATCATGCTGCAGAGTTCTTCCACCGGGCCGTCGATGAAGGCCTGTTCCTCGACGCTGAGTTCGGGCTTCGGCTGCTTCAGCAACTCGTGCCAGTCCGGCTTGCCGGAAAACAGCTCACCCTCGAACCCGACCGTGCCCGCTTCCAGCGCGGTCTGCTCGGTCTCGGACAGTTTCGGGGTGACCTTGGCGAACAGCTTCAGCAGCGGCGCACTGATCTGCCGGCGCCGGAAATCCACCAGCAGCAGCGGCAGTGCGATTGCAGCCTCGATGATCAGCAGGATCGCCGTGGTCCACGGTGCATGCACCAGCAGCCCGATCACCAGGGTGGTGACGATCGTGGCGATGGCCCACGTGCGCAGGCTCGTGCGGTGGTAGGCGCACGCACCAGTGGCCAGCAGCGCCGCCAGCAGGGTCAGTATCACGGACATCTCAGCACCTCATCACGGTTGAACAGCGCCGGCATGCCGCCGGTCGACTGATAATGAATCAAGATTCTGCACGAAGCGGCCGACTTCACGCGTGAACGCATCATTCGCATCGCCCGCCACCATGTGGGTGGCTTGCGCCAGCTCCACGTGCTGCGCATGCGGCACCAGTTGCAGGAACTCGTCGACCGTGGCGCGCGACACCACGTCGCTGCGCGCGCCCGACAGCAGCAGCACCGGGATGCCGATCTTCGCCGCGGCCGCCTGCAGGCGCGGCTGGTAGCGCTCGCTCTCGTGCACCACGCCGGCCAGCAACGCCGGATCCCAGTGCCAGCGCAGCCGGCCATCGGCGCCTTCGCGCAGCAATGGACGCAGTTGCTCCTCGCTCTTGCGTTCGCGTCGCTGCGGCAGGTAGCCGGCAATCCGGTCGGCCGCCTCGGCGTAGTCCGCGAAACCGTCCGGATGCGCCTGCATGAAGGCGAGGATGCGCTCGACCCCGGCCGTTTCCCAACGCGGCGTGATGTCGACCAGCACCAGCGCACGGAAGGGCGCCGGCCGGATCTCGCCGGCGAGCACCATGCCCAGCAGGCCGCCCATCGAGGCTCCGACCAGGATCGGCGATTCGGGTTGCGCCAGTGCCAGGCGCAGCAGGTCGTCGGCGAACTGATCCATGTGGTACTCGCCACCGGTCGCACGTTCGCTCTCGCCGTGCCCGCGGGTGTCGAACGTCACGCAACGGCAGCCGACGCCGGCCAGCGCCGCAGCGGCGCCGTTCCAGGCGCCACGAGTCTGGCCGAAGCCATGCGCGAACAACAGCGCCGGGCGGCCGGCGGGATTGCGCGTCTCCACCGCCAGGCTCAGGTCCGCGACGGGGAAACGGGCGATCGTTTCGGGAAAGTGACTGACATTGACCATACGGATGAGTATGGATTGCCTCGATGCAGGCCGTCAACCACCCCGACGGCAATCCCGGCGAACAGCTGGCGTCGCCCGTGCTTTTCGATGGACTCGCTGCCCGGCACCATTACAAATGCGCGGCGTATGGCTACCATACGCACATGAATGTCAGCAGCAAGCCAGAACGTACGCGCCTGTCCGCCGAGGACTGGGAACTCGCCGCCCTGCACCTGATCGCCGAACAGGGCGTCGGTGCACTGGCCGTGGAGGCACTGGCACGCCAGCTGGGCGTGACCAAGGGCAGCTTCTACTGGCATTTCCGTACCCGCGAAGCCCTGCTCAATGCGGCGCTGGAGCGCTGGGAGCAATACGGCGAGCGCGAGATCATCAGCGAGATCGAACAGATTGCCGATCCGCGCAAGCGCCTGCCGGAACTGTTCCGCCGGGTCGCGCACGAGTTGCAGCCGCATCGGGTGTATGCCGCCTTGCTGAAGGCGCTGGATCATCCGCAGGTGGTGCCGGTGATGGCCCGCGTGTCGCAGCGGCGCATGGAATTCCTCGACCACTGCCTACCGCGAGGCCGGCCTGCCGCCGCCGGAGGCATTGAACCGGGCGCGGCTGACCTACGCCGCCTACGTCGGTTTCCTGCAGCTGAACTTCACGCTCGGGCTGCCGCGGATCAACCACGAGGAATTCGAGGCCTACGTGGAGCACATGATCGCGACCCTGATTCCGGCCTGATCCGGACAGGACAGCCGCACAAGCCCCGAACGGCGCCACATGGCGCCGTTTTTGTTGCGTCGTGCCTTGCAATACCAGTGCACGCAAACTACCGTTTCGCTTCCATTTTTCAACAAGACCTTAGAGGAACACGATGGCCAGCAAGCTGGAAGCGCTCGAGCACTGGGTAAACGAGGTGGCGGCGCTGACCCGCCCCGCGCAGGTTCACTGGTGCGACGGCTCGGATGCCGAATACCAGGCGCTGCTGCAACAGATGCTGCAGGCCGGCACCCTGATCGAGCTGAACCAGCAGACCCACCCGGGCTGCTATCTGCACCGCTCCGACCCTTCCGACGTCGCCCGTGTCGAGCACCTGACCTTCGTCTGCCCTCCGCGCCAGGAGGATGCCGGCCCCAACAACCACTGGATGGATCCGGCCGAGGCGCACGCGAAGATCGACGCCCTGTTCGACGGCTGCATGGAAGGCCGCACCATGTACGTGATCCCGTACTGCATGGGGCCGATCGATTCGCCGCTGGCCCGCTGCGGCGTGGAGATCACGGACAGCCCGTACGTAGTGGCCAACATGCGGATCATGACCCGCATGGGTGCCGCTGCGCAGGCGCGGATCGAGCGCGAGGGCCAGCTCCCGGAGGGCGCGTTCGTGAAAGGGCTGCATTCGATCGGCGAGCTCGACCCCGAACGCCGCTTCATCATGCATTTTCCCGAGGAGCTCACGATCAAGTCGTACGGCTCCGGCTACGGTGGCAACGCGCTGCTGGGCAAGAAATGCCATGCCCTGCGCATCGCCAGCCATCAGGCGCGCAGCGAAGGCTGGCTGGCCGAGCACATGCTGATCGTCGGCATCGCGAACCCGCAGGGCGACACGCACTACATTGCCGCCGCGTTCCCGTCCGCCTGCGGCAAGACCAACCTCGCGATGCTGATTCCGCCCGAGGGTTACCGGCAGGACGGCTGGAAGGTGTGGACGGTGGGCGACGACATCTGCTGGATGCGCCCCGGCGCGGATGGACGCCTGTACGCGATCAATCCGGAGGCCGGCTTCTTCGGCGTGGCACCGGGCACCAGCGAGTCGACCAATCCGAACGCGTTGAAGAGCATTTCGCACGACACCATCTTCACCAACGTCGCCGTCACCGCCGACAACCAGCCGTGGTGGGAGGGTCTGCCCGGCACGCCGGTCACCGACTGGCAGGGGCGTGCGTATGACCCGGCGAACGGACCGGCTGCGCACCCGAATTCGCGCTTCACGGTCAGTGCGAGGCAGTGCCCGACCTGGTCGGAGCAGGCCGAGGCGCCGCAGGGCGTGCCGATCAGCGCGATCGTGTTCGGTGGCCGGCGACCATCCCTGCTGCCGCTGGTGATGGAGGCCCGCGACTGGACCCACGGCGTACTGATGGGCGCCGCGATGGGCTCGGAAACCACCGCCGCCGCCACCGGAGCCGTCGGCGTGCTGCGCCGCGACCCGATGGCAATGAAGCCTTTCTGCGGCTACCACTACGGCGACTATTTCGCGCACTGGCTGTCCTTCGACCAGCCCCATGCCAACTTGCCGAAAGTGTTCCACGTCAACTGGTTCCGCAAGGGTGCCGACGGCAAGTTCCTGTGGCCGGGCTTCGGCGACAACCTGCGCGTACTGGAGTGGATGATCGCCCGCGTCGAGGGACGCGTGACCGGCACCGAGACGCCGATCGGCATCCTGCCGGCGCACGCCGGCACCGGGCCGGGCGAGCTGAACCTGGAAGGAGTCCGGCTTGGTCAGGAACAACTCGACGCCCTGCTCGCGGTGGACCTTGACCGCTGGCAGGACGAACTTGTCGCCATCGGCGAGTATCTCCAGACCTTCGGCACGCGGCTGCCACCGCGCCTGCGTCAGGAACAGCAGCGCGTGGCCCGGGCCCTGAACGAAGCCGCCGACCAGCCCCGGCGCGCAGCCGTCGCATCCTGAGCGAACCCGGTCGCGGGCAGGCTTGCATGGCTGCCCGCGACCACGCCGTCAGGCCCGCGCTACCGGGCTCTCACGCGCTCTTCGTTCAAACCCTTTCGCCTGACGATGCATCCAAGCTGGCAAGATGAACGCCGCCTGCCCTGCCATTGGACGCTCCATGTCGCCTGCCTCAACGGGAGCCAACGACACCGATGACGTGCGTGCCGCCGCTGCCGGCGATCGCCATGCCTTCCAGCGCCTGTATCGGTTGCATGCCGGTCGTGTGCACGGCGCGGTTTATCGGCTCGCCGGCTACGACCACGCCCGCGCCGAGGATCTCACCCAGGACGCGTTCATCCGTGCCTGGCAGAAGCTGCCGGGCTTTCGCCATGAAAGCGCCTTCGGCACCTGGTTGTACCGGTTGGCGGTGAACGTGGCCCTGATGGACATCCGCGCACGTGGCGCCGATCCGGTCAGCATGCTCGACGACGAGCACCTGCCGGACGCCGGCGAAACACCGTTCTGTGCGGCCGAACGCGATGAACTGGAACGCGCCATCGGCAAGCTGCCTCCACGCGCCCGCGCGGTACTGGTGCTGCACGACATCGAAGGCTGGCGGCACGACGAGATCGGCAGTGAACTGGGCATGGCGGTCGGCACCTCGAAAGCGCAATTGCACCGCGCCCGCGGCTTGCTGCGCAAACTATTGGGAGAGAAGTCATGAACGAGTTCGAATGGCGTCGCCAGTTGCGCGAACTGCGCCAGCCACTCGCGCCGCGAGCGCGACCTGTGGGCCTCGATCGAGGCTTCGCTGGACGAGGCGGAACGCGTTGATGCGTCGCCTGCCCCTCGGGGCATCCACCGGCATCGACGCTGGCTGCTGGGTGCCGGACTCGCCGCTTCCATCGCTACTGGCTGCCGGCCTGGGTTGGCACCTGCTCCAGCCGCCGACGCACCCGGCAGTTGCCAGCGCCGCCCGCACCGGCTGGAAGCCGGCCGACCCCCGCCTGGCCGGTGCCGCGATCGAGCTGGACGCCGCCCGCATGGAACTGCAGCTGGCGATTCAGCAGGCACCCGACTCGGCGGCGCTGCAGCGCCTGCTCAGTCGCACTGAACTGCAACAGACGCAATTGCGTCGACTGGCCAGCCACCAGGCCGGCTGAAACTCTCGGGAATGACCATGAATACCATCCGCTATCTTCCGCTGCTGCTGAGCCTGTGCATCGGCCAAGCCCTGGCCGACACCCCGATCCGGCTGAGCCATGACGCCAGCCCGACCGCGCACGTCACCATCAGCAACATCGCCGGCTCGGTGAACGTGACCGCCTGGGATCGCAACGAGGTGCAGGTCGGTGGCCAGCTCGGCGAGGGCGCCAAGCCGCTGTCGATCACCGGCAGCAACGGCGACCTGACCATCAAGGTCGAGCCGCAGGGTGGCTCCGGCTGGCTCAACTGGGGCGGTCGCAACCGGATGGCACCGACCACGCTCGAGCTGCACGTCCCCAAGGCCGCGTCGCTGGACGTCGAGGTGGTCAGCGCACCGCTGGTCGTCGACGGCATCGACGGCGGCGACATCAAGGTCAATACAGTCAGCGGCAAGGCACGCATCAATGCACGGACGCCTTCGCTGAAAGTGGACAGCGTCAGCGGCGGCATCGAGCTGGCCGGACATGCCGAACAGGCCGAGCTGCAGACCGTCAGCGGCGAAATCCTGGCGCCCGCACTGGGCAGCGACGTCAAGCTGCAGACCATCTCCGGCCGTATTCAGGTGGCCGGTGGGCCATGGCGCAAGCTCACCCTCAGTACGGTATCTGGTGACGTGCAACTGTCCGGTGGCCTGGCCGCCGACGGCAATCTCAGCATCGACAGCATGAGCGGCGACGTGCAGCTGCAATTGCCAGCAGACACTTCCGGCACACTGCACGCCAGCAGCTTCAGCGGTGACTTGCGCAGCGATTTTGGTACGCCGAAGGAACCCGAACACGGCCCCGGCAGCTCGCTGGATGTCCGCCTCGGCGATGGTCGAGGCAAGATCAGCATCGAGACCTTCAGCGGCGACCTGCGTGTCAAGAAGCAGGAGTGAGTGAAGAGGAACGAGAAACGAGAAACAGGCGCGCGAGCTGGGCTCCACTCTCCCTTCTCACTCCTCTTCACTCATTCCTGCTTCAAAGGTCCTGGTGGTATTGCACGTACGGCGTGCGCGACTGATCCGGCTCGGGACCGACCGGCGTATTGGCCGGCGTACCGGACGACCACAGATTCTGGGCACCGACGCTCAGCGAACCACGCCATGGCAGGCGCCATGTCACGCCAAGATCGATACTGTTCCAGCGCCGGTCTGCGTTGAAACCACCCGGAATGCCCGCCTCCGGCTGCATCGTTCGACCGATCAGCACGCCACTCAACGAGCCATGATCGATGCCGAAACTCAGGGCTTTCTGATCCAGCACGGTGGTACCCAGCAGGTTGCCCGGCAGCAGATGAATGCGACCGATGCTGGCGCCCAGATCGATGCCGCTCCTGTTACCGAGGACCAGCCGGCCGCGGGCGTTGAGCTGCGAGCTGCTGTCGAAACTGGACAGGCCATCGACGCCGGGCACGGCACCGGGAAGCACCCGCGGCAATACCGCGTTGTTGTCGGGCGTGCTGGTGGAACCCATGCTCAAGCCAAGGCTGTAGGCACCGGCGTCATACGTGGCGCCCACTTCGCTGCCAAGAATCCGCGTGTTCTGGTTCACCCATGAGTGCTCGCTGATCTCGGCGTGCGCCTGCAGCCTGGGCCCCAGGCCATATTGCAGACCGGTAGTCATCACGCTGCCCGCACCGGCCGATTGCAGCGCCAGCGGCGTGTTCAAGCGCAGCGCATCGGCGCCCGTGCTGTTGTCTGCCTTCAACATCAGCTGACGACCATCGACACCGCGCCACAACGGCACCGTGATACCCGACTTGACGCCGTCGGTCGTATGCACCGATGGCTGCGCCAGCAGGTGCTCGGCCATGCTGTTGTCGCTCACGGACTGTCCCGCCGCGGCAAGCGGCAACAGGGCAATCAGCGACAGGATGGACAGGCGGCGCATGGGCTTGGACCAATGACTCTGTTCAGTGGTGGGACACTTGGTGTTCAGTATACGCCGTTTTACGTTTTGCTAACACCCTGAAAATACCTACCAACTCACAGAATGATGCGGGTTTGTGTCAAGCTTTGACCCGTCGGGACAACGCAGGTTCCCGCCTAGCCACAGCGGATGATGGGGCCAACCTACTCCTCGAATGGAGGCGTTCTGACGTCGATGCCGCCAGATCGTTCCGGAACTGACCACAATCCAGATGAGTGCCACACCGACGCCCCGTTCATCCCAGCCACCCCAGGTGACGAGGGGTCTTGCGGCCCTGCACGGGGCTGTCGAACGGCTGTTCGAGGCTCCGGACACCGCCAGCGTGATGGAAATCTGCGAGCTGATGCTGGCCAACTTCGGCATCCACGGCCAGCTGCGCTGGCGGTACAAGGACGATGCGCCGACCCAACCGGCGGCCGGACAGCGGCAGTTCGACCTGGCCGAAGACCCCCAGGCCATGCGTACGCTGACCCTGGAATGGGCAGACCGTCCGCCGCCCGAGGTCATGCTCGATCGACTGGGCTGGCTGGGCCGGCTGGCCGACACCCGCTTGCGTCAGCTGGCCGAGACCAGTCGCCTGTACGAAGCCATTTCCCGCCTGGCCCTGGCCGAGCGATTGCAACGTGCGCTCTATGCGATCGCCGAAGAAGCGGGCGCCGAGCACGACATGCCGGAGATGATGCGCTCGCTGCATGCCATCGTCAGCAGCCTGATGTATGCCGAGAACTTCTACATCGTGCTATACGACGCGGCCACCGACAGCGTCCGCTTTCCCTATTACGTCGACATCGCCGATACCGACCCGCCGCCGCCGAATCAGAACCTGCCGATGCAGGACATGCTGCACAGCCTGACCTGGAATCTGCTGCAGGAAGGTCGCCCGCTGATGGGTTCGATCGAGGAACTGAAGCAGCAGCTCGGCAACCGCTTTACCCTGATCGGCCCCAGCTGCGAACACTGGCTGGGCGTACCACTGTTGCGTGGCGGCCAGGTGGTCGGCGGCATCGTGATGCAGAGCTATCGCCCGGACACCCATTATTCGCAGCATGACCTGGAGCTGCTGAACTACGTGGGCCAGCATGTGCAGACCGCGCTGGAGCGGCGCGAAGCCCACATCGAACTGGGTCGTCGGGTCACCGACCGCACCGCGGCGCTGCGCGAGGCCAACCGCGTGTTGCGTCAGCAGGTACTGCAGCGCCAGCGCGGCGAACGCCTGCAGGCGGCGCTCTTCCGCATTGCCGAACTGGCCAACACCTCGGAGAGCCTGGAAAAATTCTACGCCGCCACCCATCAGGTCATCAGCGGCCTGCTGTATGCGCGCAACTTCTACATTGCGCTGGTCGACGAGGACAACGGGCAGCTGACCTTTCCTTATTCGGTGGACGATGTCGACAGCGTCCGGCCGGCACGCGCGCATGGTCGCGGCGCAACCGAGTACGTGCTGCGCCATGCCAAGCCGCTGCTGGCCACGCCGGTGGAGATCGACCGCCTGAGTGCGCTCGGCGAGATCAGTCACTTCGGCACCCGCTCGGTATGCTGGCTCGGCGTACCGCTGATCTGGGGCGGCAAGGCCCTGGGCGTGCTGGCGTTGCAGAGCTACTCACCCGAACACACCTACAACGAGCGCGACCAGGAACTGCTGACCTTCGTCAGCTACCACATCGCCAATGCACTGCAGCGCAAGCAGGCCGCGTCGTCGCTGAAGCAGGCCAATGCCGGGCTGGAACGACGCGTCACCGAGCGTACCCGCGCGCTGGCACTGGCCAACCGCGACCTGCGCGAACAGATTGCCGAGCGCGAACGCGTCGAGCGCCGGCTCAAGTACGAGACCCTGCACGATTCGCTGACCGGACTGCCGAACCGCACCTTGCTGCTGCAGCGACTGGAACAAGCGATGCAGCGCTACCACGCGAATCCGAACGAACAATTCGCGGTCCTGTTCATCGACCTGGATCGCTTCAAGGTGATCAATGACTCGGTCGGTCATCTGGTCGGTGACGACCTGCTGTTCCAGGTCGGCGGCCGCATCCGCGCCTGCCTGAAAACCCGCGACGTGGTCGCACGCCTGGGCGGTGACGAATTTGCCGTTTTGCTGGAAGGCATCGTCGACACCGACAAGGCGCTGCTGATCGCCGAACGCATCATCAGTGAGTTGCAGACGCCATTCCGGCTCGGCACCAAGGAAATCTTCACGTCGGCGTCGATCGGCATCGCGTTGTCGGGCCCGCATTACCGTCAACCGGAGGAGTTGCTGCGCGACGCCGACGCGGCGATGTACAACGCGAAGGATGGCGGTCGCCACCGTGCGGCGATGTTCGACGACCGGCTGCGCCGCGAAGCGCTGTCGCTGCTGGACATGGAAAGCGACCTGCGCCACGCGCTCAGTCGCAACGAGTTCGAGCCGTACTATCAGCCCATCGTCGAACTGGCCGACGGTCGCGTGACCGGCTACGAGGCGCTGCTGCGCTGGCATCACCCCGAGCGTGGTCTGTTGCCGCCACATGATTTCCTGCTGATCGCGGAGGAATGCGGCTGCTCCGAGGCGATCGACTGGCAGATCTTCGAACAGGTCTGCACCCAGGCCGTACGCCTGATCGGTACCGAGGGCTTCATCAGCATCAACGTCTCCGGCCGGCATTTCCGTTCGGCCGATCTCGATCAGCGGCTGCTCGCGCTGTTCGACCAGTACGCCGTGCCGACCCACTGCATCCGGATCGAGGTGACCGAGCACGCGTTGCTGGAGAACCCGACCCAGGTCAAGCAGATGCTGCAGAACCTGCGCAGCCATGGCGTGGGCATCGCACTGGACGACTTCGGCACCGGCTATTCCTCGCTCAGCTACCTGCACCAGTACCCGTTCGAGACACTGAAGATCGATCGATCCTTCATCACCGAGCTGCCTCCCGATGACGAGGAGACCCAGGGGCTGGCGCTGGTGCGCGCGATCCAGGTGCTGGCCGACTCGTTGCGGATGAAGGTGATCGCCGAAGGGATCGAGGAAGAGTCGCAACGGCAGGCGCTGATGCGCGTCGGCTGCCGCTACGGCCAGGGCTTCCTGTTCGCCACCCCGCAGCCGGCAGCCACCTGGCTGCACGCCGACAAGCCGCTGTTGCTGGCCTGACCCGCCGCGGGTGCGCCGCTTCGTGCCGCGACGCATGCGCCGCGGCACATGCATCGCAGCCGATTCATTGCGACCGATTCACTGAGGTGTTTCCGGCGCATCGGGCGCCGCGGCATTGCTGAGCAGGTATTCGGCATCGATGCGATCGAAGTGATAGTGCTGCGCGCAGAATTCGCAGATCACCTCGATCTCGTCACCACGCGAGGCCAGCGCCGCCTCGACTTCGTCACGACCGAGCGAGCGCAGCATCCCGGTCACCCGCTCGCGGCTGCAGCTGCACCCGAACGCCAGCGAGCGTGGCTCGAACAGGCGTATCGACTCTTCGTGGTAGAGCCGGTACAGCAGTTGCTCCGGTGCGGTAGCCAGCAATTCCCCGGCCTGCAATGTCGCGGTCAGATGCACGACGCGATTCCACGCATCGTCATCGAGCGCGGCGCCATGGCCGCCCTCGTCGGGCATCTTCTGCAGCATCAGGCCCACCGCGTGCTCGCCGTCGGCGACCAGCACGAGGCGCGCCGGCAACTGCTCGGACCGCACGAAATAATCCTCCAGCGATTCGGCCAGCCCGGCATGCTGCAGCGCGACCAGCCCCTGGTAGCGTTGGCCACGCTCCACGTTGCCGATGGTGATCGCCATGACCGCTTCGGCCAGCTCATCCAGCGCCAGCGGCTCGGGCAACGGCTCGTTCCAGCGACCCAGCCCGCGCAACCGCCCCTGGTCGGAGCATTCGGCAAACAGCAGGCGCAGCGCTCCGGAACTCTTCAACTCGACCGACAGCGCACCGTCGAGCTTGATGTTGCCGGTCAACAGCGCACTGGCGACCAGCATCTCGCCCAGCAACGCCTGCAAGGCCGGCGGGTAGTCGGCGTGGCTGACTACTTCGCGCCACGCCGGGCCCAGGCGCACCAGGGCACCGCGAACGCCGGCACGTTCCAGCAGGAATCGGTGCAACACATCATCGACAGGCAGGGTTTCCACGGTACGCGCGCTCGCTTGAGGTCAGCCGATACAGATGGGGACGCCACGGCATCCAGACAACGCCCCCTATACTGCCTGCATCTTTCCGCGCGTACCGTCATGCCTCTCATGTTCCGCCGCTCCCTGCTGATCCGCCTGCTGCGCTCACTGGGGATCCTCGTGCTGGCCTGGGTGGCGCTGAGCTGGCTGGTGGTTCTGGTGTTGCGCTTCGTGCCGCCATGGACATCGGCGGTGATGCTGGAACGCCGGTTGGGCGCATGGGTGCACGGCGAGAAGGATTTCCGGCTGCAGCAGCACTGGGTTCCATGGAAACAGGTGTCGACCTGGGTACCACTGGCAATGGTGGCCGGCGAGGATCAGAAATTCCCCTACCATCACGGCTTCGACTTCGACTCCATCCAGAATGCTCTCGATGCCGCCGACGAGGGCAAGCGCCTGCGCGGTGCCAGCACCCTCAGCCAGCAGACCGCCAAGAACCTGTTCCTGTGGAACGGCCGCAGTTTCGTGCGCAAGGGACTGGAAGCATATTTCACCGTGCTGATCGAGCTGACCTGGCCGAAACGGCGCATCCTCGAGGTGTACATGAACATCGCCGAGCTGGGCGACGGCATCTACGGCGTGGGCGCGGCCAGCGAGGCGTATTTCCACACCGCGCCGGCGCGGCTCGATCCGGCGCAGGCCGCCCGCCTGGCGGCCGTGCTGCCCAGCCCGCGAAGGCTGCATGCGGATCGACCCAGTGCCTATGTGCAGCGACGCACCCAATGGATCCAGCAGCAGATGGATCATCTCGGCGGCCCCGGCTACCTCGAAGGCCACGCACCGCCGCGCCCGCCACATTGAGCTCGACTCGCCCGGCGGCCGTCAGCCGGTTAGGATGACGCCACCTTTCGCTGGCGCCGCCCATGCCGCAACTTACCATCGTCGTTCCCGCCTACAACGAATCGGCCGTGCTCAAGTCGTTCCATCAACGGCTGCAGCAGGTGCTGGATGAATTGCCGCTGGACTGCAACGTGCTCTACATCGATGACGGCAGTCGCGATGACACCTGGTCGATCATCGAATCGCTGATCGCCGCCGACCCGCGCACCGGTGCGATCAAGCTGTCGCGCAATTTCGGCAAGGAGGCCGCGCTGACCGCCGGGCTCGACGCGGTAACCGCCGACGCGGCGGTGGTCATCGACGCCGACCTGCAGGATCCGCCCGAACTGATCCCGGCGCTGATCGAGCAATGGCAGGCCGGTTACGACGTGGTGTACGCCACGCGCAGCGCCCGCGAAGGCGAGAGCCCGTTCAAGCGGTTCACCGCGGCGGCGTTCTACCGCAGCATGGAGCGGCTGTCCGACACCGCGATCCCGCGCGATACCGGCGACTTCCGCTTGCTCTCGCGACGCGCCCTGGATGCGCTCGGCCAGCTGCGCGAACGCCAGCGTTTCATGAAAGGCTTGTTCAGCTGGATCGGCTATCGGCAGACCTCGGTGCGCTACCTGCGCGAACCGCGCCAGGCCGGCACCACGAAATGGAACTACTGGCGACTGGCCCAGTTGGCGATCGAGGGCATCACCTCGTTTTCCACCGCGCCGCTGCGGCTGGCCACCTGGGTCGGCGTGGGCGCGGCCGGATTCGCCTTCGTCTATGGCCTGTGGGTGCTGATTCATGCGCTGCTGTACGGCGACCCCGTGCGCGGCTATCCCACCCTGATCCTGGTAATCCTGTTCCTGGGCGGGGTGCAGTTGCTGGCGCTGGGAGTCATTGGCGAGTACCTCGGGCGAAACTACGCCGAGAGCAAGCAGCGGCCGCTGTATTTCGTCGAGGAACGGCACCTGCCACGCAGCCGGCACTGAGCCGATCCCGGGCTTCACAACTTCGCTACACGTCGAGCCGGTACCGGCGCTAAACTCGACCCATACGGCCCGCCCGGGCCGATGGGAGACCCAAGCATGAGCCAGGTCAAACATCTGCTGGAAAGCAAAGGCAGCACGATCTTCAGCATTGCGCCGGATGTGCCGGTGCTCGATGCGATCAAGCGGATGGCCGAACATGGTGTCGGCGCACTACTGGTCATGCGCGGCGACGAACTGGTCGGCGTGGTGTCCGAGCGTGACTACGCCCGCAAGGTGATCCTGCAGGGGCGCTCCTCGTCGCAGACCTCCGTGTCCGACATCATGAGCAGCACGCCGCTGACGGTAGGCCCGGACACCGACGTGTTCGATTGCATGCGCCTGTGCACCGACAGCCGCATACGGCATCTGCCGGTGGTCCAGGGCAACAAGGTGGTCGGCGTGATCTCGATCGGCGATCTGGTCAAGGCGGTGATCGACGCCCAGGCCGAACAGATCGAGCACCTCGAGCGCTACATCACCGGCTGAACGGGAAGCGCGGCGCGGTCCGGGGCCATGCTCACGGCGATGACGTGCCGTTCTCGCCGATCGCCAGGTGTTCGTCCGGCGCCAGATCCGGCGACCAGCCGGCGCGTCTTGCCACCACCGCCGCCAACGCGGCGACGCCGGTGCCGAGCAGGGCCAGGCCGCCGATGCCCCAGCCCAGCATGCGCAATCCGCTCACCGCGCTGGTCACCACCACGTCGCCAAAGCGCCAGACCGCCGTCTCGATGAAGTTCTTGCCCTTGTAGCGCGTCTCTCGCGGCACCCGCGTGTACAGCGCGTCCACCGCCGGCTTGGTCATGCCGTAGGCGAAGCCGCGCGTGATCACCAGCATCACTGCCAGCAGCAGCGGCATCTTGTAGCCGAAGAACGCGACGCTGCCACCACCGATCAGCGCCACTGCCGCCAGCAAGACCAGATTCACCAGCGATGGCACAACCAGTCCCCAGCCGGCGCCGCGACGCACCAGCAACCACGGTGTCAGGCTCAGCTGCAGTACCGCTCCAAGCAGGTTGGTGGCCAGATCGAGGTCGTTGTAGAACGACGTGCGCGCGACCGTGCTGGTGAAATGTGCCTTGGCATAGTCAGCCACCAGTGCATAGGCCAGCGTGCCGATGCCATCGCCGAACAGCATCAGCAGCGCCATGTAGCGCAGGAACGGGCGCGACCACAGCTCCTTGATGCCGGCCCACAGCGAACCGCCGATCGCCTCCTCGCCGCGGCTGCCCGGCTGGCGGTCGTACCGGGTGGAAAGTTGCAGCAGCAACAGCATGGACAGGCTCAGCGCCAGGGCCGAGACCACCAGCAACGGCGCCACCCCGATCACCTGTACCAGCAGCCTGGTCACCAGCGGGCCGAACACCGCGCCCGCCATGCCGCCCAGGGCGATCAGCGAAAACACCTGGCGTGCCTGCCCGCTGGAAAAGATGTCGGCCATGAAGCTCCAGAACAGCGACACCACGAACAGGTTGAACACACTGACCCAGACGAAGAAGATCACGCCCAGTTCGCGCGCGCCGATGCGGTCCTGCGCCATGAATGCCGGCACGAACGCGAACAGGCACAGAATGAAAAAACCGTAGCTCCAGCCAATCAGCCGCTTGCGCGGAAAGCGCGACACCAGCATGCCGAACACCGGCGTCAGCAGCAGCATCACCACGAACACCGCACCATAGAACAGCGGCAGCGAGGTCGAGCCGACCGCGCCGCTGAGCTGATCCCTGACGGGCCGGATGATGTAGTACGACGTCATCACGAAGAAGAACGCCAGCGCGGACAACATCGGCGCTGCGGCTTGTTCCGCGACGGCAGGACGAGGCAGATTCACGGATACATCCAGTGGGGGGCGCAAAAAGACTAGCATGGCGATGACACCACTCCACTGCGCATGGGGATTCCCTTGGCCAACTACGACTACGTGATCGTCGGCGCCGGCTCCGCCGGTTGCGTGCTGGCCAACCGGCTCAGCGCGAATCCCGCCGCGCGGGTGCTGCTGCTGGAGGCCGGGCCGTCCGACTGGAGTCCGCTGATCCACATGCCGGCCGGCCTGGCCCGACTGGTCAATCAGCACAGCGTGAACTGGAACTACCACACCGAACCGGAGCCGCAGCTCAACCAGCGCCGGCTATGGTGGCCGCGCGGCAAGACCCTGGGCGGCTCCAGCTCGATCAATGCCATGTGCTACGTGCGAGGTGTGCCAGCGGACTACGACGGCTGGGCGCAAGCCACCGGCGACGCCCGCTGGTCCTGGCCACAGGTGCTGCCGTGGTTCGTCCACAGCGAGGACAACAGCCGCGGTGCCGGCGCACTGCATGGCGCCGGCGGACCACTGGGCGTCTCCGACCTGCGCCATCACAACCCCTTGTCGACCGCCTTCATCGACGCGGCTGTCAGCGCCGGCCATCCGGGCAACGACGATTTCAATGGCGTGAGGCAGGCCGGCTTCGGCCTGTACCAGGTGACCCAGCGCGGCGGCAGCCGCTGCTCGACCGCCACTGGCTTTCTGAAACCCGTGCGCGGGCGCAGCAACCTGCATGTGCGCACCGGCGTGCTGGTCGAGCGCGTACTGATCGAACATGGCCGGGCCGTGGGCGTGCAACTGCGCCGGGGCCCGGAACGGATCGAGGCGGGCGAGGTGATACTCGCCGCCGGCGCGATCAACACGCCGCAACTGCTGATGCTGTCAGGGCTCGGCCCGGCCGATCACCTGCGCGAGCACGCCATCCCGGTGGTCGCCGACCTGCCCGATGTCGGCGGCGAACTGCAGGATCACCTGGACATCTGCACCCTGGTCGGCACCACGCAGAAAAAGCTGACCTACGATCACCTCAACGAGCTCACCACGGCGGTGCGCTGGCTGCGCCACCACGACGGTCCGGGCAGTTCGAACATCGCCGAGGCCGGCGGCTTCGTGCGCAGCCGGCTGGCCGAGGATGAGCGCTGTGACATCCAGTTCCACTTCGTGCCCGCCTTGCTGGACGACCACGGCCGCCATCGCCTGCCCGGCGACGGCTACACCGTGCACGCCTGCTATCTGCACCCGCACAGCCGCGGCCGCCTGCGCCTGCACTCGGCCGATCCGGCCCAGCCGATCGCGATCCACGCCAACTATCTCGGTGACCCGGAGGGCAATGACCTCAAGCGGATGATCGAGGCAGCCCGGTTGTCGCGCGAGATCCTTTCGCAAGCCGCCTTCGATGCCTACCGTGGCGCATCGGTCTTTCCCGAACGGGCGCTGGACACGGACGCCGAGTACGCCGACTTCATCCGGCGCAAGGCGGAAACCGTCTATCACCCCGTGGGGAGCTGCCGCATGGGCACGGACGACCGCGCAGTGGTCGACAGCGAGCTGCGCGTGCGCGGCGTGCAGGGTTTGCGCGTAGTCGATGCCTCGGTGATGCCGAGCCTGCCGACCGGCAACACCAATGCACCGACGATCATGATTGCCGAGCGGGCGAGCGCACTGTTGCTCTCGGGTGGGGACGGAGGCAGTCAAGTCGCAACTTGACTGCCTCCGTCCCCTGCGCGTCGTTTACGCCGGCACCGGGCAGTGCAGGCTGGCGCAGATCACGCGCAGCAATTCGGCCTCTTCCACGCTGACTACGCCATCGGCGTGAATGGCGCGGGCCAGGCTCTGGATCACCAGCTCCTTGGCCACCGGCATCAATCCGTCCAGGTCATCCAGCGCGCGTTCAAACGGTGCCTGCCATGCCGCGGGCGGCGGCGACCACTCGATTGCCTCACCGGGAAAGGCGTTTTGCATAGCCAGCAGCCAGGCACGACGCGCGCTGGCTTCATCGGAACAACCCGCCGCCGCGACAATCGTGCAAACCAGGATCACGCTGTCGCGACAGGTCGGAAGTTTCTTCAGGCCATCGATGGGCGCGCGGCGGGGCTGCCGGGCCTCCTGCAACTGCAGGCGCAGCAGCCGGGCCAGGCAATACTCGTTGAGATCGACCCTGCCATCGACCTTGACGAGGGCATCGAGCGTGTCCAGCAAGGTCTGCTGGCGTCCATCCGGCAACTGCTTCAACGCGGGAAACGCGATCGCCACGAGCGGCAGGCGTGCGATCGGCGCCAGCGCGTCCAGTTCGCCAACCATCGTCTGCACCGCCTGTTGCACGTCATCGCCAAATGCATCGGCCACGATCCGCCGCTGCGTCGGCTGCAGTTCGGTCTGCAGTGACAACGCCAGCGCCAGCATCACCGCCAGCGCGGATTCGGGCTGCTGCACCGCCTCACTCAATGCCGCCGGCATCGATTGATGCACCGCGGCGGCACGCTGGAAGCCGGCGGTTGCTGTCGTACCGCCGGCAGCGGCAGCTGCTCCAGCCAGTACGGCAGGCAGCACCGGAGGCAACGCCATGCCCGGTACTCCCGGCGGAGTGCCGGGCTTCGGAGACCCCTGCGCAGCTGCTGGCGCTGCCTCAGCCTGCTGCATCGATGCCGCCAGCCGAGCCAGCTCTTCCTCGCGAAACCCCGGCTCCAGCGCACGGATGCGCTGCAGCAACGGCGGGTGGGTGGCAAACAGCGCGTTGAAAGAGTCCGCCTCGCCGAACAGCATGTGTGCCACTTCGTGCTTGTTCGCCACTTGCAGGCGGGAGCCATCGCTGAGGATTGCGATCTTCTTCAGCGCACCGGCGATGCCGTCGGTCTGGCGGGTGAACTGCACTGCCGAGGCGTCGGCCAGCGACTCGCGGGAACGCGCCACGGCAGCCTGGATCAGCCGCGCAAAGAAATAGCCGATATAGCCGACCACGATCAGCGCCAGGCCGATCATCCAGACCTGGCCACCGCTGCCATCGCGGCGGTTGCTGCGGCCACCACCGAACCAGATCACCCGGCGCCCCACGATCGCCAGCACCAGGATGCCGAACAGCAATCCCATCAGGCGGATGTTCAGTCGCATGTCGCCATTGAGGACATGACTGAACTCATGCGCGATCACGCCCTGCAACTCGTCGCGGCTGAGGTTGTCGAGGCAACCCCGGGTCACGCACACGGCCGCATCGGAGGTCGAGTAGCCGGCGGCAAACGCATTGATACCCGGCTCGTCGGCCATCAGATAGATGTCCGGTACCGGTACACCCGCCGCGATCGCCACCTCCTCGATCACGTTGCGCAGGCGGCGCAGTTGCGGATCGCTGGTGTCCGGCGGCACGGCAACCGCACCCACGCTTTCGGCCACGCTCTTGCCGCCGCCGGACAGGCTCATGATGCGGAACAGCGAACTGAGCGCGATCCCGCCCAGCACCAGCATGGTGCTGGCCAACAGCAGCGGCAGGTTCGATTGCGCCGGCTCGTCGGTCCTCGGGTGATGACCCATGCTGAACCACACCACCGCATCGATCGCCACCACGATCGCGATCACGGCCAGCACGAACAGCCCGACCAGTCGCCGGCTGCTGCCGCGGACGCGGGCCTGTTGCGCAAAGAAATCCATGGAACCTCCAGCAGCTGAAAGGTTGCATCGCGGCAGTCGCCGCGATGCAGCGGCAATCAGGTGAAGGAAACCTTCGGCACCTCACGCACGGCCGGATCCTCGATTTTCAGCGGCTCGGCCGCGACAAAACCGAAGCTGTTCGCCACGACCGAGGCGGGAAACACCTCGCGCCGGTTGTTGTAACTCAGCACCGAATCGTTATAGGCCTGGCGGGCGAAGGCCACCCGATTCTCGGTCGAGGTCAGCTCCTCGGAGAGCTGCATCATGGTCTGGTTGGCCTTCAGATCGGGATACGCTTCCTGCAGCGCGAACAAATGACCCAAAGTTTGTGTCAAAGCATTTTCACTGGCGCCCAGCTGCTGCATCGCCGCCGGATCACCCGGATTGGCCTTGGCACCGGCCAGCCCGCTGACTGCCGCGTTGCGGGCCTGCACCACCGCCTCGAGGGTGCCACGTTCATGGGCCAGGTAACCCTTGGCGGTTTCCACCAGATTCGGAATCAGGTCATGCCGGCGGGTCAGTTGCACGTCGATCTGCGCAAAGGCGTTCTTGTAGCCGTTGCGCGAGGTGACCAGTCCGTTGTAGATCGCCACGAAGTACAAGACAATCAGTACCAGAACAACCAGAAAAATGATCAGACCCATCGTCAAGCTCTCCACCCTGAGGCGCATCCCCACGCCGGAACCCCGCCAGAATACCATGCAGTATCACAAGATCTTCCTGCTGATCGCGGGTGCATTCGGACTGGCCTGCAGGCCCGTTTGCGCCACCTCTCCCGCCACGCCCCCCTCACCCAAAAGCACTCGCAGCGCACCCGCAAGCCTGCCACCGGCGCGCATCAGGCAAACCATTGCCGACTACAAGCACTGGTTGACCCGTATTGCCGAACGCGATGCCGTCGCCGGCCTGGTCACGGCCGTGGTGATCGACGACAAGGTGGTCTACGAGGGTACCGTCGGCTATGCCGATGCGGCCACCAGACAGCCGGTCACGGCGGACACCGTGTTCCGACTGGCGTCGCTGTCGAAAGCCTTCGCCACGGCCATCACCGGTCTGCTGGTGGACGACGGCAAGCTGAGCTGGGACACCAAGCTGGTCGACGTATTGCCGTATTTCAAGCTCAAGGACATGCAGGCCGCCGACCAGGCCACGGTCAGCGACATCCTCGGCCAGAAGCTGGGCCTGCCGCGCAACACCTACGACAACATGCTCGAGGGCGACATCCCCTACGAGGAACTCGTGCGCAAACTGGACGAGGTCGACATGACCTGCGGCGTCGGTCAGTGCTACGGCTACCAGAACGTCGCGTTCGGCATGATCGGGGATGTGGTTCTCGCGCGCACCGGCGATTTCTTCTACCACCAGGTCGACAAGCGGATCTTCTACCCGCTCGGGATGACCACGGCCAGCTACGGTCGCGCCGCACTGGAATCCAGCAAGAGCTGGGCGCGCCCGCATCACGCATCCCGCCATGGCTGGATCCCGTTCGAACCGAACGAAACCTATTACCGTGTCGCGCCGGCGGCCGGCGTCAATGCCAGTCTGCACGACATGGAAAAATGGTTGATAGCGCAGATGGGCGGCCGCCCGGATGTGCTGCCAGCAAAGTTGCTGGATGTCCTGCATGCCCCTGGTGTGGCAACGCCCAGCGAGCTGCACGCCACGCCATGGCGCCGTGCGCGCCTGACCGAAGCGCACTATGCGCTGGGCTGGCGGGTCTATCGGTACGGCGGCGAAACGCTGATCTATCACGCCGGCGCCGTGGCTGGCTATCGAACCATGATCGGATTTTTCCCGAAATACCACGCCGGTGTGGTGACCCTGTGGAATTCCACCGGCCCGACCCCCGGCGGGCTCATGCCCATGGTGCTCGACGATCTGCTTGGCCTGCCGCACGCGGACTGGGCGGGCATCGAAGGCAGCGCCAGGGCACCGGCGCCGGCCGCAACGCCAAGGAAAAGACATCGCAGGCACCGTTCCACACGGCATCACTGATGCCCCGCTGCCCGCAACGAAAGGCGGCGCATGAGAACCATGCGCCGCCCAGTTGCCGTGGTGGCAGCAAGTACGGAATCGACTAGAGCTTGAACTCGATCCGCTGCTGCTTGGTGGTGGAAACCGCCACGCCATTCTTCATCGCCGGAGTGAACCGGTAACGCTGCACCGCTTCCATCGCGGCGCGATCGAAGACGCGCCGCGGCTGCGATTCAACCACCTTGATGTCGCTGGTTCGTCCATCCGCATCGATCTTGAACGACAGCTGCACCCAGCCTTCCTGGCGCGAGCGTACGGCTGATGGGGGATAGTGCGGGGCCGCTGCCTCCGTCAATACCGCGCCATGGGTCTCACCACCTGTTGCACTGCCCGCCGCATCTCCACCGCCTGCCGGGTTGCCCTCGGTCGGCTGTGTCGACTTTTTCGCAGCACTGGCCTGGGCCGTCTTCTGCTGCTCGGCCAGTTGGGCCTTCTGTTGCTCGGCCAGTTGATCCGCCGCCTGTTTCTCGGCCGCCGCCTTCTGCGCCGCCAACTGCTGCGCCTTCTCCTGGTCCAGCGCCAGTTGCTGCTGTTTGTCCAGCGTCTTGCGCTGCGCATCGAGCTTGGAGCGCAGGATGGTCAACGTGAAGTTGGTCGGATCCGCCTTGGCCAGCAGATCGATCTGGCGCTGCGCTTCATTGAAGTCGCGCGAGTTGATCGCCTGTTCCGCCGAGGTGGCTGCGAACGGGAATGTCTCACGCAGGGCGTCGGAGGCCACCTTGTTGCCGGGATCCTTTTCCAGCACACGCAGGTAAAACTCGAACGCATTGTTGCCAGCCGGTGCCAGGTAGCGCTGCGCGGTCATCGCCGTACGTGCTTCGGCGACCAGCTGGTTGACGTCCATCCCCGCCACATTGGCCGGAGGTGGCGGCACCGCCAGCGTCGCGGCCACCACCGGTGTCGACGGGTGGCCGCCCGAGTCGGCCATGATCAGCTCCTGGTGAGGTTTGATGATCAGGAACCATGCGCCCACGGCGAGCAGGGCGATCACGGCGATGATGGCTATGACTACGGGCCTGACGGCCCCACGCGCATGCCGGCGTGTATCAAGTACGTATCGGGTATCCATGGTCTCTCACTGAGTGTCGACAGATACCCGCGCTTTTTCCCCCTGTAGGAGCGGTGAGTCCCCCGGACTCGCCGCGGCGCGGATGTGCGAAAGGTAACCCCAATGACGCACCACGGCAAATAGCCGTCGCCGTCCAATGGTTGCAGTTGGAACCTGTCGGGCGCCCCGGTGGCGGGCAACCGGCGGCACAAAATTCCACGACCCCACAAACGAAGCGTCCCGGCCAGGCCGGGACGAATCTTCTCGAAGTGCTTTCCCCGCGCTGGGCACCGCGGGGAAAGAAATCGACAGCGTGTCTTATTGTGGTCCAGCGATTGTTGCTTACTTCTTGGCCTTGGAGGCCTTGGCTTTTGCGGTCTTGGTGGCTTTGACCACCTTGGCCGGTGCAGCTTTCTTGGCGGCGGCCTTCTTCGGCGCAGCCTTTTTCGCGACCTTCTTCACCGCCACTTTCTTCACGGCGGCTTTCTTGGCAGCTGCCGGCTTCTTGGCGGCAACTTTCTTGGCAGCAACTTTCTTGGCGGCCGGCTTCTTGGCGGCAACCTTCTTCACGGCAGCCTTCTTGGCAACCGGCTTCTTGGCAACCGGCTTCTTGGCGGCGACCTTCTTCACGGTGGATTTCTTGGCGGCGGCCTTCTTGGCGGCCGGTTTCTTTGCAGCGGATTTCTTGGCAGTGGCCATGGTTCGTCTCAGCTCCTCATCAGTTGGCAGTGGTTGCCCAGTAAAAGCGTGCAGGAACGCCTCGACCAACAAATCGCTGTTGGTGGCGTGCCGAAGATTGTTCACTTGACGGTGGGTGCGCAAATCGGAAAGCCGCCGCAGAACATGCAGCGGAATCGACACCGTGATCTTCCGTACTGCATTGGCCTTTTCACCGTGTTCGACATAAGGCTTGATGAATTTTGCTGTTGCCATAACGCGCATTCCCCGTGATCTGCTGCGAAAGCTATCCCTGAAGATTTCTGGTGTCAATTGATTTCAGCCACGCAATGTAACCGGGTCACCCGGGCGAATCGGCCATACCCCCGGCCCGGCAAGGCTTCAGGCCCATCACTCGCATCAAGTGAATAGACGTCCATACGTCCAAATGCAATTTTCACCATTATCATAAAAACCTCTTAAACCGCTACCGCACGGCGGTTTCCCCAAAATCACCCCATCAAGCATCGACACATGCGTTATCGGAAAAGCCCCTCGCCAGGGATCGCATCCAGGGCAATCATTTCGCGTTCGCCAGATGAACCGCGCACAACCGAAGAACATCCGCCGCGGAGCCGATCGGCCGGGAAAATGTTCGATATGCGTCCCGTACGAACCTCGCCAATGCCGCAACCCCGATCTCGCGATCGTCGATTCCGGCACGCCCGAGGCAACCGATGCGGCGTTTTTTTCCGGCAGGCACGTGACCTGCGACCACGCATGTGCGACGTCCATGTTCCGACGCACCCTCATCGAAAACGTGAAAAGACATCCGTCCCGATCGGCCGATGCGATGTACCCGGCGCGGATTCCCCCAACATCCTGGACACGTCACTCCGCGCCGCCCGTTTCGGAGCTCCCTCGACACAGCGGTCCGGAAACGACGCCGGCCGCACGAGGCGGCCGGCAACGTCACACGCGATGGCTGGCGATCAGTGGTCTTCGCTCTCGATCAGCGCCTCGTAGTCGTTCGCATCGAGCAGCTCGTCGAGCTCGGCGCGATCACTCGGGCGGATCAGGAAGATCCAGCCTTCGCCGAAGGCATCCTCGTTGATGATCTCCGGCTTGTCGTTGAGCAGCTCGTTGACCTCGACGATTTCGCCGGAAACCGGCGCGTAGATGTCCGAGGCGGCTTTCACCGATTCGACCACAGCGACACCGTTGCCCGCCTTCACCGCCGCGCCGACTTCCGGCAGCTCGACGTAGACCAGGTCGCCGAGCTGACCCTGCGCGTGGTCGGAGATGCCCACCCGGATCAGGCCGTCGTCTTCGACGCGGGCCCACTCGTGGGACTTGAGAAATTTCAGATCGCCAGGAATCTCGCTCATGATCGGGTCCAGTCGTTGGGTTTGAGTCAGGGTACAGGCGGTGATTCTAGCTACATCCGCCGTGAGGAAAAATGCACGAAGCCGTTCAGATGCCGTCGCAGGCCTTGCCATCGCGCACGAACGGATACTTCACCAGCCGAACCGGAACTTCGCGGCCACGGATGTCGACACGCAGGTCGCCGGGCGCGCCGGCCGGAATCCGCGCGAACGCCACCGCCTTGTCCAGGGTCGGCGCGAAACTGCCGGAAAGGATCTCGCCCACGCCATTCGCCGTGAGCACGGGCTGCCCGTGGCGCAGCACGCCCTTCTCGTCCAGCACCAGACCCACCATCACGCGCGGCACGCCGGCAGCCTTCTGCTGCTCCAGCGCGGCCCGGCCGATGAAGTCGCGACCGTCGTCCAGCGCGACGGTCCAGCCGAGGTTCGCCTCCCACGGCGTAACGCTCTCGTCCATGTCCTGGCCGTACAGGTTCATACCCGCTTCCAGTCGCAGGGTGTCTCGCGCACCGAGCCCGGCCGCTGCCACGCCAGCGGCGAGCAACGTCTCCCACAGCGCGACGGCATGCTCCTGCGGCACGACGATTTCAAAACCATCCTCACCGGTATAGCCGGTGCGCGCGATGAACAGCGGCATGCCGTGCGGCCCCTGCGCCGCCGCCGCCGCGAACTTGCCGAGCTTTTCGATGCGCGGGCGATCCACCTCGTGCAGCAGGCCGAGCACCTTGGCTCGCGCATTCGGCCCCTGCACCGCGATCATCGCGAACTCGGGACGCTCCTTCACCTGCACGTCGAACGCAGCAGCCTGCTTCTCGATCCATGCCAGATCCTTGGCGCGGGTGCCGGCGTTGACCACCAGCCGGAAAAACTCCTCGCCCAGGTAGTACACGATCAGGTCGTCGATCACCCCGCCCTGCTCGTTCAACATGCACGAGTACAGCGCCTTGCCGACCACCTTCAGCTTGTCGACGCTGTTGGCCAGCAGGTGGCGCAGGAATTCGCGGGTCCGCGGACCATGCAGGTCGATCACGGTCATGTGCGAGACGTCGAACATGCCGGCATCGCGGCGCACCGCGTGATGCTCCTCGATCTGCGAACCGTAGTTGATCGGCATGTCCCAGCCGCCGAAGTCGACCATGCGGGCACCGAGCGCACGGTGGGTGGCGTTGAGTACGGTCTTGTCGGTCATCACGGGGCGCCTTGCGGGAGGTAGACCCGCATTATCGCCGCCGGCCCCGGGCAATCCAAGCGGCGCGGGTCCGATGACCCGCCACCGTCACTCGTGTCCGTGGTGGATATCCGGGCTGACGAGCAGCCGCGCAGCGATCTGCTCGACCAACTGCTCGGCCAGTTGTTCGGCGCGCTGACCGCCGCTGAGCAGGTGAAGGTCCGGCGCCTCGGGCCGCTCGTAGGGCGCGTCGATGCCGGTGAAATTGCGGATTTCCCCCGCGCGGGCCTTGCGATAGAGCCCCTTCGGGTCACGCCGTTCGCATTCTTCCAGCGAGGTGTCCACGAAAACCTCCATGAACTCGCCCGCGGCGAACAGCTCTCGCGCCGAGCGACGCTCACTGCGATAAGGCGAAATCGCACTGACCAGCACGATCAGGCCCGCGTCCACCATCAAATGGGCCACCTCGGCGATGCGACGGATGTTCTCGACGCGATCCTCCGGCGTGAAGCCCAGGTCCTTGTTGATGCCGTGGCGCACGTTGTCACCATCCAGCAGATAGGTGTGATGACCCAGCGCGTGCAGCTTGCGCTCGACCAGGTTCGCGATGGTCGACTTGCCGGCGCCGGACAGCCCGGTGAACCACAGGCACAACGGCCGCTGGCCCTTGCTGGCGCCGCGCACGCTCTTGTCGATGTCGACGTGCTGCCAGTGCACGTTGGAGGATCGGCCCAGGGCGAAATCCAGCATGCCGCAGGCCACCGTGGCATGGCTGTGGCGGTCGATCAGGATGAAACCGCCGAGGGTATGGTTGGTCGCATAAGGCTCGAACGCGATCTCGTCGTCCAGCCCGATCGTGCAATAGCCCACCTCGTTCAGTTCGAGATGCCGCGCAGCCAGTTTGGCCTGACTGTTCACGTCCACCTTGTGCTTGATCGACATCACCCGCGCATTCACCGTGCGGGTACCGACCTTCAGCAGGTAGGTGCGGTTGGGCAACAGGGCGGCATCGCCCAGCCACAGCACGTGACAATTGAACTGATCGGCCACCGGCGCCGGCCGCAGCGCATCGGCGATCACGTCGCCGCGACTGGCATCGACCTCGCGACTGAGGCACAAGGTCACCGCCTCGCCGGCCTGCGCCCGCGACAGGTCACCGGCCGGGCCGAGGATGCGTTCGACGCGGGCCCGATGAACGCCCGGCTGCACCACGATCTCGTCGCCGCAGGCCACGCTGCCGCCGCTGATGGTGCCGGCATAGCCGCGGAAGGACTGGTCCGGTCGATTGACCCATTGCACCGGCATGCGGAAATCTTCCGCACGAAACTTTGCCGCGTCGATCGTCTCCAGCAGCTCCAGCAGGCAGGCGCCGTCGTACCAGGGCATGCGGGTCGAACGCGAACCGACATTCTCGCCGGTCGGCGCCGCCACCGGCAGGCAATGCACCTGGTCGATCCCGAGGCTCTCCGCCAGCGCGCCATATTCGGCCGCGATGGCGTCGTAGGTGGCCTGATCGAAGTCGACCAGATCCATCTTGTTGATCGCCAACACCACCTGCCGGATACCCAGCAGGCCACATATGTAGGTATGCCGGCGCGTCTGCGGCAGCAGGCCCTTGCGTGCATCGACCAGCACCACCGCCAGTTCGGCGTTCGAGGCGCCCGTCGCCATGTTGCGGGTGTACTGCTCGTGGCCGGGGCAGTCGGCGACGATGAAGCTGCGCCGGGCCGTGTGGAAGTAGCGGTACGCCACGTCGATGGTGATGCCCTGCTGGCGCTCGGCATCGAGACCATCGGTCAGCAACGAGAAATCGAGCACGTCACCGGCCTCGGCATGCTGGCGGCGGCTGTCGCGGGCCAGCGCGGCCAGCTGGTCGTCGGGCACCATGCCGGCATCGTAGAGCAGGCGTCCCAGCAAGGTGCTCTTGCCGTCGTCCACGCTGCCGCAGGTGATGAAGCGCAGCAGGCTCTTGGCGGGCGCGGCGGCCTGGCTCGGGGTCGACGTGGTCATCAGAAGTAGCCCTCCTGCTTCTTGCGCTCCATCGAGGCGGTCGGGTCCTGGTCGATCACCCGCCCCTGCCGCTCCGAACTGCGCGATCGGATCATCTCGTCGATCACCTTCTCCAGCGTATCGGCCGAGGATTCCACCGCGCCGGTCAGCGGATAGCAGCCCAGCGTACGGAAACGCACTTCGCGCATCTCCACCCGCTCACCCTCGTTCAGGGTAAAGCGCTCGTCGTCGACCATGATCAACGCGCCGTCGCGTTCGACCACCGGGCGTGGTTTCGCGAAATACAGCGGCACCACCGGAATGTTCTCGCGCTGGATGTACAGCCAGACATCCATCTCGGTCCAGTTGGACAAGGGAAACACCCGCACGCTCTCGCCCTTGCGGATGTGCGTGTTGTAGGTATTCCAGAATTCCGGGCGCTGGCTCTTCGGGTCCCAGCGGTGCTGCGCATTGCGGAAAGAGAAAATGCGCTCCTTCGCACGCGACTTCTCCTCGTCGCGGCGGGCGCCACCGATCGCTGCGTCGAAGCCGTACTTGTCCAGCGCCTGCTTCAGCGCGGCGGTCTTCATCACGTCGGTATGCACGGTGGCGCCATGGGTCAGCGGCGAAATGCCCTGACGCACGCCATCCTGGTTGATATGCACCAGCACCTCGACGTCACCAGCAGCGGCCACCTGTTCGCGAAACGCGATCATTTCGCGAAATTTCCAGGTGGTATCCACGTGCAGCAGCGGGATCGGCGAGCACGCCGGGTGGAACGCCTTGCGCAGCAGGTGCAGCAGCACCGAGGAATCCTTGCCGATCGAGTACAGCATCACCGGGTGCTGGAAGGATGCCTGCACCTCGCGGAAGATGTGGATGCTCTCGGCCTCGAGATTGTCGAGGTGGGAGCGTGATGCGGAAGGCAGAGTCATGGCATCAAAATCCCGAAATCGGTGACTGGAAAGGCAACACCAAAAGAAAGCTGGCAACGCGCGAGAGGGACCATTCTAGGGCCTGCACTCCCGCTTGCACCGAATGGCCGTCCAAATGATTTTTCACATCAACATAGCCTGAGGCCATAACCACAGGCGTGCAAGGGCCGCCTCTGCCGTACCACAGTGGAAGGCAGCTCGAAACAACCCAGATCAGATGGGTAGGAGCGCACCCTGTGCGCGATGCTCTTTGCCAAGGGCCGCGGCCATCGCGCACAGGGTGCGCTCCTACGCCAGCACCGGATACGTCGGCTCGACGTCCAGCGTAGCCGCGCATACCGCCGCCAACTCCAGCAAGCGCAGATCCGATCCGCGCGCGCCGACCAGCTGCAGGCCCACCGGCAAGCCGTTCGGCAGGTTGCCCATCGGCAGGCTCACCGCCGGACACCCGGCCAGGCTGGCGAAGCTGGTGAGGTCGGCCGCCGAATCCGGCATCGGGCCGTCCAGCGGAAACGCACCCTGCGGCGTGGTCGGCAGCACCAGCACGTCGACCTGGGCAAACAGGCGACGCATTTTCAGGGTGGCCGCATCGAGCACGCGATCGGCCACGGCATAATCGGCGGCACTCTTGCCGGCGGCAAAGCCGAGCATGCGGCGGAACCGCTCCGACACCGGATGCGTCGTGTTGGCCAGGTCCGCGGCGAACGTGCCCAGCATCTCCGCTTCCATCAGCAACAGGCCGGCGCGGCGGGTGCGGGCGAAATCCCAGTCCGAGAAATCGACCGTGCGGCGGTCACCCAGCGCATGCGGCAACTTCGCCATGGCGGCCTCGAACACGTCGATTACGTCCGCCCGCACGCCGAGCGCGGCCAGATCCGGCAGCAGCCCCGCGCGCAGGTTACCCGGCTCCCAGTCCGGCAGTGCGAACGCCACGCGCCGGCGCCGCGAGCGTGCGTCGTCGGCGTCGTAGCCGGCCAACACCTGCAACAGCACGGTCAGATCGTCGGCGCTGCGCGCCAGCAGCCCGACCGCATCGAGCCGGCGCGCCGCCGGCACCATGCCGCGGGCGGAGATCTCGCCATGGGTCGGTTTCAGCGCATACACGCCGCAGTAGCTGGCCGGGATGCGGATCGACCCCAGGCTGTCCGAACCGACCGCAGCCACCGCCAGACCCGCGGCGACCGCGGCCGCCGCCCCGCCGGAGGAACCGCCGGCACTGTAGCCGGGTCGGTGCGGATTGTGGGTGGCGCCGAAATGCGGGTTGTCGGTCGCCGTGCCCAGCGCCCCCTCATCCATGTTGGTCTTGCCGACCAGCACGGCGCCGGATGCCCGCAGTCGCGCCACCACGTGCGCGTCACCCTCCGCCGGCTTGTGCCGTCCCGGCAGGCCGGCCCGGGTCGGCCAGCCGGCCATGTCGAAATTGTCCTTCAGGGCCAGCGGGATGCCGTCCAGCCGTCCGATCACGCCGTCGCGGCGGCGGCGGTCGGCCATGTGCGCCTGCTCCTGCATCAGGCCCGAGCGCTGGTCGACATAGGCATTGAGCTGCGGGTCGATCCGCTCGATCGCCTGCTGATAGACATCGGCCAGCGCCTCCGGCTGAACACGACCCGCCGCCAGCCAGTGCAGCAGCTGGCACAACGATGCGCGGCGCAGGTCGAGATCGGCGAGGGGCGGGGTCGAATTCATGAATGCTCCTTGTTATTGACGTCGATTATCGCCGTGTCGCATGCAGCGATTGCAAGCGGTAGCGCAGCACGCGTTGCCGCGCGCGGCGCGAAACCGGACAATGCGCGGGAGTATCGTGTGCCGACGCGGTGCCGAAGACCCCTTCACCCGCACCATCACAGCTGGAGTCCGCCATGAGCGAACGCGAAACCATGGAATACGACGTTGTCGTGGTCGGCGCCGGTCCGGCCGGACTGTCGTTCGCGATCCGCCTCAAGCAACTGAAGCCCGACGTCAGCGTCTGCGTGATCGAGAAGGCCTCGGCCATCGGCGCGCAGATCCTGTCGGGCGCGGTGATCGAGCCGCAGCCGCTGGATGCACTGCTGCCCGGCTGGCGCGACAACCCGCCGCCGGTCTGCGTGGCCGCCGGCGAGGACGAGTTCTGGCTGCTCAGCAAGACCGGCGGACGCAAGATCATGGTGCCGCCGGGCATGAAGAACCACGGCAACTTCATCGTCTCGCTGGGCGCGATGTGCGCCTGGCTGGCGCCGCAGGCCGAAGCGCTGGGGGTGGACGTGTTCCCCGGCTTCGCCGCAGCCGACGTGGTCTACAACGAGGACGGCTCGGTCGCCGGTGTGCGCATCGGCGACATGGGCGTGGCGAAGGACGGCACCCACAAGCCCGGCTACACCGAAGGCATCGACATCAAGGCGAAGGTCACCGTGCTGGCCGAGGGCGCCCGCGGCAGCCTCACCAAGCAGCTGGTCAAGCGCTTCAAGCTCGACGCCGACAGCGATCCGCAGGGCTATTCGATCGGCATCAAGGAACTGTGGCAGCTGCCGCCGGGCCGGGTCACCCCGGGCAAGATCGTGCACAGCTTCGGCTGGCCGGCCGACAGCCACACCTACGGCGGCAGCTTCCTGTATCACCTGGACGGCGATCGGGTCGCGCTCGGCTACGTCAGCGGACTCGACTACACCGACCCGAACTACCAGCCGTGGGAGGCTTTCCAGCAATGGAAGAACCACCCGCTGACCAAACCGATGCTGGAAGGCGGCACGATCCTGTCGGCCGGTGCGCGCGCCATCGTCACCGGCGGCTACCAGTCGCTGCCGAAGACGGACATGCCCGGCGCACTGCTGATCGGCGATACCGCCGGCCTGCTCAACGTGCCCAAGGTGAAAGGCACCCACCAGGCGATCAGGAGCGGCATGCTGGCCGCCGAGCACCTCGCCGCGAGCGGACTCGATGCGGCCGGCTTCGACGCGAAGCTGCGCGGCTCGGCGGTGATGGCCGAGCTGAAGAAGGTGCGCAACGTCAAACCCGCCTTCAAGAAGGGCCTGTGGTTCGGCATGCTCAATGCCGCCTGGGAAACCGTCACCGCCGGCCTCTCGCCGTGGACGCTGAAGAACAAGGCCGACTGGTCGTCGCTGCACAAGCTCGGCGCGCAGGAAGAACCGAAACGCGACTACCTGCAGCGCACGCTGGCGCCGCGCGATCGCCTCGCCGGCGTGTACTTCGCCGCCACCGAGCACGACGAGGACCAGCCGATCCACCTGCACGTGGCCGACACCTCGATCTGCATCGACCAGTGCACCACCGAATACGGCAACCCGTGCACCCGCTTCTGCCCCGCCAACGTCTACGAGATCGTCGAGGACGACGCCGGGCGACGCCTGCAGATCAACGCCGCCAACTGCGTGCACTGCAAGACCTGCGACATCAAGGACCCGTACGAGATCATCACCTGGGTCACCCCCGAAGGCGGCTCGGGGCCGAACTACCAGAACATGTGAGACCGCCGGCGTCGCAAAGCGCTGCAGGAGCCCACCTGTCGGAGCGACTTCAGTCGCGATGCTTCTGCGCCTGCTCAGAAGCGTCGCGACTGAAGTCGCTCCTACGTCGCCCCTACCAGGTATCGCGCGATCATGGCGGGGACAGTGCCCGTCCTACTCGAGATCGGCCGGACACGCGCCCTGGCGGCCGCGCAGGCCGTCGCCAGGCCGCGCAGCATGCAGCGCAGGTTGCGCCGGCGCGGCCCGATCAACACGCCGAACAACAGCAGCTTGACCAGCACCCGCGGCAGATCCTGCGCAATCCACACGCGCGGCGTATGCGGCAATCGGTACAGGCGGATGCGGTTGCGCATCATGTAATACAACCGCGACGGCCCGTGCACCACGATCTGGCCCAGGCCGAACGGCAGCGCGCGGCGGCCGTCGCCAAGGCTGTGATGCATTGTCGCAGAGCACACGCCATGCAGTGTGTAGCCCAGCGCCCGCGCGCGAAAACCCCATTCCAGATCCACGTTATCGATGAACAGCCCCTCGTCCATCGGGCCGACCTGATCCAGCACCGCAATCGGCATCAGCGCGCCGGAGCTGATCAGGAAATCGCAGGCGATGGTCTGCCCGGCGGATTCGCACCAGAGCTTGCGGTTCAGCGGAAAGCCGAGCCGCACGAAGGGTGCATGCAGATCCTCGCGGGTGTCATGAAAACGCGGTCCCACTGCAGCGACCCGGGTATCGGCCGAAAGCGCCTGCAGCGCCGCCAGCAATGCCGCCACCATGCCGTCGTCCGGCGTACTGTCCTGGTCGAGCAACAGCACGTGGCGGTATCCGTGCGATCGCGCCCAATCGATGCCGATGTTCTGCGCCCCGGCCAACCCCACATTGCATGGCTGGCACAGCACCACCCCGCCCCGCACCGATATCACCTCACCCAGCCGCGCCTGCCAGTCACCGCGGCTGGCATTGTCCACCAGCGCTACCGCGCCGACCTGGGCCGCCACCGTATCGACCAGGGTCGACAAAGTCCCCGGCTCGGGGTGATAGCTCACGATCACCGCACAAACAGTCGTCGCGGAATGGTCAGTCATGGCGCAGCAGATCCCGCAGCATCGAGCGGATGCCCGTGCCGTAGCGCCGGTACCAAGCCTGCCGCGCTTCTCGCAGGATGGCGGGAAGACGCCGCCATCGCGGCAATTGACCTATCGCCACGCGTCGCTCGAAATGCCTGCGCTTTTGATGAACTTGCTGGACGCGCTCTGCCCCACGGGGGAATCCACCCTGCCGGATGAACTCTTCCAGATGCAGCAACCGCGTGGCCTCGCCCCCCAGCATTTCTCCACGCGGCAACAGCAGATCCATCCATTTCATCGCCAGCGTTCGCCGGCCCGCACCGATCTGATTTGCGTCATGCTGGCGATAATCGATCAACGGCTCATCAACGAAATCAATCCGCCCCGTCGCCGCAGCTACGGCGGCAAGCCATTCGTCGTGGATCCACCCGGCCGCCACCGGCAATGCCTGACTGACCAACTCCCGTCGGAAGGCGGTGGTGGCTCCCGTCACGAAGCTGCGTCGCAGTACAACCTCGAATGCTTCTCCGGAATGGATCGCCAGCTTCTCCTGCATGGTCAACTGCAGTGCGGTGAACAACGAGCACCGCAATGAGTCACCATTCGCATCCACCAGTCGGGCATCGCTGTGCAATAGCAGCAAGGACGGGTCGTCCTCGAACCTGGCAGCCATTCGCGCCATTTTGTCGCGCCGCCAGACGTCATCCTGATCGCACAGGAACAAGATGTCGCCAGTGGCCAGACGCATCGCCTCGGAGAAGTTTTCAACGTAGCCGAGATTGTGCGGATGGCGGCGCAGCTGCACTTCGATACCGGCGTCACGCGCCCGCGCGGCAAAGGCCAGCAGGATATCCAAAGTGGCATCCGTCGATCCGTCGTCGCCGATGACGATTTCATCAGGCAGGCAGGTTTGCTCAAGCAGACTATCCAGTTGAGGCTGCAAATAGGGCGCCCCGTTGTACGTGCAGATCACGATGGAAAGTCGGGATGGTGTCATCGTCACTCACTTGCTGGGCATCTTGGGGTGGATGGCGACACCGAAACCGGCCAGTCACGAGGAAAAAAGGTCGCCGGGGGACCAGCAGTCTAGATCGCCGTTGGGTCAGGACGACATATGCCCAGGCCCGCCTGCAGTAAGCATTGACAGCGGTGGCACATCATACCCAGACAACGACAGACAAGCCCGGGACGGGTCTGGTTGAGCAACATGCCATGCCGCAGCAGGTGCTCGGGTTAGAATACCTCGTTGTTTCACTGAACCGCCCACGCTGCACGGGCGCATGTCTAAGGAATCGTTGATGAAAATCTTGGTCGGCTACAAGCGCGTCGTGGACTACAACGTGCGCATCCAGGTCAAACCCGACGGCAGCGGCGTGGTGACGGACGGCGTGAAGCTGTCCGCCAACCCGTTCGACGACATCGCGCTGGAAGAGGCGCTGCGGCTGCGCGAGAAGGGCGTCGCCAGCGAAGTGATCGTGGTCGGCATCGGCCCGGCCGATCTCACCGCCCACCTGCGCAACGGCCTGGCGATGGGCGCCAACCGCGCGATCCACGTGGTCACCAGCGAGGCCGTGCAGCCGCTCACCGCGGCGCGGGTCTTCCTCAAGCTGATCGAGAAGGAGCAGCCCGGGCTGGTGATCCTCGGCAAGCAGGCGATCGACGACGACGCCAACCAGACCGGCCAGATGCTGGCCGCGCTGTGGGACCGCCCGCAGGCCACGTTTGCCGGCAAGGTCGAGATCGCCGACGGCAAGGCCACCGTGACCCGCGAGGTCGACGCCGGCCTGGAAGTGATCGAGGCCGAGCTGCCCGCCGTGATCACCACCGACCTGCGCCTCAACGAGCCGCGCTTCATCAAGCTGCCCGACATCATGAAGGCCAAGGCCAAGCCGATCGACACGATCGAGTTCGACTCGCTTGGCGTCGCGGCGCACGACCACCTGAAGACCACCCACTTCGCCGCGCCGGCCAAGCGCAGCAAGGGCGTGATGGTGAAGGACGCCGCCGAACTGGTCGCCGCGCTGAAGCAGAAAGGCCTGCTGTAACCCACCGCATTTCTCCCTCTCCCCGCCGGGGAGAGGGCCGGGGTGAGGGGCCGAGTCGCCCCGCCCCCCGATTAATGGAGAACGTCATGAGCAAGATCCTGATCATCGCCGAACACCTGGGCGGCAAACTCAACTCCTCCACCGCGCGCGCGGTCAGCGCCGCCGTCGCGGTGAAGCCCGAGAGCATCGACGTGCTGGTGCTGTCCGACGCACCCGACGCGATCGCCGCCGAAGCGGCAAAAATCGAGGGCGTGAGCAAGCGTGCTCACCATCGCCAGGCCCGAGAACGCGCATCCGCTGGCCGCCGTGCTCGCCCCGCAGATCGCCCAGGCCGCCGCCGGCTACAGCCACGTGTTCGCGCCGTCCACCACCTTCGGCAAGGACCTCGCCCCCCGCGTCGCCGCCCTGCTCGGCGTGGCCCAGGTCAGCGACGTGATGAGCGTGGAGTCCTCGCACACGTTCAAGCGCCCGATCTACGCCGGCAACGCGATCATCACGGTCGAGGCGAATCCCGCGCACACCGTGGTCGCCACCATCCGCACCGCCTCCTGGTCGGCCGCCGCCAGCGGCGCCGGCAACGCGCCGGTCGAGGCGCTGGCCAGCGATGTCGCCCTGCCGAGCCACACCCGCTTCGTCGAACTGCAGCAGGGCAGCAGCGACCGCCCCGACCTGCAGGGCGCCAGCAAGGTGGTCTCCGGCGGTCGCGGCGTGGGCTCGAAGGAAAACTTCGACATCATCTACAAATTCGCGGACAAGATCGGCGCCGCCGTCGGCGCCTCGCGCGCCGCCGTCGACGCCGGCTACTGCCCGAACGAGATGCAGGTCGGCCAGACCGGCAAGATCATCGCGCCCGAGCTGTACATGGCGATCGGCATCTCCGGCGCGATCCAGCACCTCACCGGCATCAAGGACGCCGGCACCATCGTGGCGATCAACAAGGACGGCGAGGCGCCGATCTTCGAGGTCGCCGATTTCGGCCTGGTCGGGGATCTGTTCAAGATCATTCCGGAGCTTGAGCAGGCGCTGGGTTGCAAACCTTGTTGGACAAGCCTCTAAACCCGTGGAGTGACCTATGTCCAAACATTCACCTTTCCTGTTCCTGGCTACCTCTCTGCTACTTGCAATCAGCGGCTGCCAGCAAGAATCCACAGCCGCGGCCGGTAACTCGACAGCCACTCGGCCCGCTCAGACAATCAAGACAAGCGCGGTGCCAGCAAGCACCCGCTCCGCCATGAGCGTGACACCCACGACCATTGCCACTTGTGACCCTGGCGTCGTTGCCACCGTCCGCTGGAATGCGCAGGCCGCACATGTCACTACCAGCAACACCGAAGTCTGGGTCGGTTCCAAGCCAATGGATCTCAAGCTGTTCACTGCGGGCGGCAACCAGGGACAGGCCCAGACGGGCACCTGGACCCACCCAGGCACGCACTTTGTGCTCAAAAACAAAGATGACGGCAAGGTGCTCGGCGACGTGACGATCGGCGGGCCCAGTTGCCCGTGACCGAGCGGCGATGCGAAGCACAGTGACTGCTGGGTATTTGGCGCCGCAACAGGTGACAGAACTGCGATACGATTCCCCTAGTGGCTGAACACGGTACCGTGAACTCCCTCCTGACCGCTGCCGATCAACGTGGCGATTCAGTCGCAATGCTCCGGGCTTGGACGGTGCCGTTGGCGCTCACCTTCAAAGCACCGATGGTAGTTAAGCAGCGGGGTAATCGTCGCGCTCCAGAACATCCGGTCGTTCTGTTTCCGGCGAATGCACCTGACCGGCGCCATGAGCGCTGGTATCATCCCGATCAGTCAACAAGCTTGCGTAAGCGCCTGCTCGCGATGTTACAGACATCGGATGAGGACCCGCCGTGCATGATTGTCCCGGAGTCCGCCGCGAGGCCCCAAGCGCGCACAAGGAAAGCCTATGTCGTTGCATCGTGTCATGACCAAAGATGTCGCTATCGGGCTTTTGGACCTGCTTGCTCTCGCAACGCACGGTGACATGGGCCACGTATCGACCCGCGCGCTGCCCAAGGTCGTCGCGATCGCCACATCCTGTTCACGAGCGCATGACCGGTGATCATCGGCAAGGGATTACTGGCGCGTGCCTTCGAACCGCGTTTTGGCACGGATCCCGATGTCGTCGTCTTTGCATCCGGGGTATCCAACTCGCTCGAAACCCGCGCTGAAGAGTTTGCACGCGAACGTGGACTGCTATGCCAACTGCTGGATGGCAAGGCAAGGCGCCTCGTGTATTTCGGCAGTTGCGGTGTCTTGGCTGCGGAAGAACAGCCGACCCCATACATGGAGCACAAAAAATCGATGGAGGTACTAGTGCTCGAAGCACCAGGTGGACTGGTTCTCCGCCTGCCGCAGGTCGTGGGCACGACCAACAACGCGCACACATTGACCAATTTTCTCCGGGACCGGATCCTGGCGGGAGAGCACTTCACCGTATGGGAACATGCCGAACGCAATCTGGTGGATGTCGACGATGTAGCAGCCATCGGGTCGGCCCTAGCCATCGATCTGGGCCGTAGCGAATCATCCGCCATATCCATTGCGGCGGAGAAATCCGTGCCCATGCCTGAAATAGTCACCATGTTCGAGCATGCCCTGAAAAAGCGCGCCAACTGCTCGATGGTGGGCAAGGGGGCCCGCTTGCCCGTCGACACCCGAAAGGCCGCTGAGGTAGGCGCACGGCTGGGCATCAACTTGGGTGGCGGCTACATCGAAAAGGTCATCCGCAAATATTACGCCCTCAAGTAAGCCATCCAGCGCAGGCTGCGCCGGCTGAACACCTGATCGACGCAGACTCCACACCAAAGTGAGCACAAGTACCATGGGTCCCCTAGCTACAGATCAGTCCCTAGACGTCTCGGTGATCGTGCCGGTGTATGGCGGAAGGGATGCCCTAGCCGAACTTTGCAGTCGCGTGGCCACAACCATGCAACAAGCCGCGCTGCAATATGAAGTGATCCTGGTCGATGATCGTGGCCAGAGTGAAGCGTGGGGTGTTATACGCTCGGTGGCAGCGCGAGATCCGCATGTGGCCGGCCTGCGGCTAGGAAGAAACTTCGGCCAGCACGCCGCTACCATCTGCGGTATAGCCCATGCCCGTGGCGAGTGGATCGTGACGATGGACGACGATCTGGAGCATCCGCCAGAGTCGATTCCCGCCCTGCTCGCCGCCGGTAACGAAGATTATCCACTGATCTATGGCGTGTTCGAGAAGCGCACTCATGCGGCGTACCGCAACTTGAGCTCGGAACTGATGCGCCGCCTGCTCAAGCGGGCATTCCCCGACCTAAACGAGGATTACTGTTCCTTCCGAGCGATCCACGCGCCGCTGGCCAAGCAGCTCGACCACTTCGGCCTCAACCGCCCCTACATCGATGGCATGCTGTCCTGGCTGACCTCGTCGACGCGCAGCGTCACCGTGCCGCATGAGCAACGTCAGCACGGTGAAAGCACCTATACCATGCGCAAGCTGCTCTCGCATGCGGCCAATATCTTCGTCACCTTTTCCTACCTGCCGCTGCGCATCGCAACGTTCAGCGGCGCCGCATTGGCCGGCCTGAGTTTTCTCTACCTGCTCTACGTGGTCTATGGCAGGCTGAGTGGAAGCGTCACCAATCCGGGATATGCATCACTGATGTCGGTGGTGCTGTTCGCCTGTGGCATTCAACTACTGATCCTCGGCGTAGTTGGCGAATACGTGGGCAGACTAATGGGCGCGACGTTCCGGCGCCCAGTGTATGTGGTTGACAGTAAAGTTGGGGCGACTACGAATTGATTGATGCAACCACACGCAGTAATTTCAAAGACTAACCGGCGACGTATCTACAGTATTTCCTTCGGGGAGTTTCCTCAATAAATATGCGCTATTTCCACTTGGAAACAATCGAGACAACAGTATTCCCAACGGCAGGAATATAAGGAATATCGAGAACCTAAAGCGCCCAAAGATCACGACCGGCATGCTACCGGCAACACCGTTTGGAAATGGAACTGAACGACGCTGCACTACCTTAAACCCCCACCTTTCCGCTAACTGATGAATTGACCGCGACTCAGGAAAGCTGATATGTCTTGGCGCGTCCAGATTATGCCATTTTTTCCCGAAAATGCGCGCCTCCCAGGATGAAATGTTCGGCACCGAAAAGTAAAATATTCCGCCTGGTTTAAGTAATCTACAAACCACCCCAAATGTGTGGTTGATGTCCGTAAGATGTTCAAGCACAAAATGCATCGTAACTACGTCCGCCCGGCCTTCGCAATCACGTAGAAGATCCACTTCATTCCCGTATATAGGCATCTGCAATTCTTTCGAAAGATGATCTGCCAAGCCCTGGTCTACTTCGTAACCGACCAGCTTTGAGCACCGCCCCCTATTCGCATCCAGAAACCAACCATCTCCGCACCCAAAATCAATCAGCAAAGTCGGATCGCCTTTTTCGGCCATTGACTTGGTATTAAAATAACAAGCGCTCATTACCCACGTGCGCACCAAGCGGAACACTGACGATTTTCTCTTGTGGACGGGATAGTTTTCGTAAAATGGCTTGACATCGCCCGGGACTGGCGTCTGCTGAATGAGACCGCATGCATTGCACCTGTAATAGTTTACAATAAATGGCTTATTTAAAAAATAATCCTTGCAGTTCCTCATGAATGGCGAAGACGATGTCGATTGACATTGCATGCATACGAAAGTAGTTGTCATCTCGTGCTCTCGATATCATTGTCTCGGTTTACAAACAACGCGTGCTGCTTTCAAGTGCATTCTTAAGCAAATGGACATGAGCGGCATTCACTGTGTATTACATCCGGGATCGCATTGATAAATACGCCAGACGGCGTACATATGAAATAACAGTTGCTCTTGCGTTTCCCGTCAGCAAATCCAGACGCGATAAAAGTTCTCCATGATCCGCCCGCAAAGCAGCATGAAACGCCATCGCCTGTGCAGCCTGCTGCCGCACCAGCCGCACACTCCATTGACCCGCGTTGATTCGAAAGCTTGCCAGCACTTTCGGCAGCGCCACCAGGTCCCCGTGGAGCAGAATTCGAGAATAGGTAGCCTGGTCAATCAAATAGGGAAACTGACTATCCCAGCCACCTTCCCGTTCAAGTATTTCACGTTTAAACAGCACGCAAGCCGGTTCGCCGAAGATATTACTCCCCGCCCGCACAGACGCCCTTATTGCAACGCGACCCGGCACAAGTCCACTGAGCCCCGCCAAGCCACGGCGTCGCAAGATGATCTTGCCATTCGGATCAATCAGGGCGCGCGGTGAAGCAACCAGTACCGCCGAGGGATTGGCATCCAGCGCAGCCACCTGCTCACGCAGCGCGCTCGGCGCGATCAAATCATCGCCGCAGACCAGCTTCACAAATTCGCCGCGAGCATCCCCGCAGACGCGGTTCCAGTTCGCCAGAGCTCCACCGCCCGGTGGAGTTGCAGCCATCACCCTGACCAAGGGGTTACTCGCATACTGCTCGATAATTTCAGCAGTTCCATCCTTGGACGAATGATCCGCTACGACCAACTCATAATCATCATAATCCTGCCCCAGGACGGACTCGATAGTCGCTCTGAGGAATTGGGCGTTGTTGTAGGCGGGAATAACTACCGATACCCGGGGATTCTTGCCTGAAAGTCCCTGATTCACGACTATCCCCCTCACTTTCGTCGAAACGAAATGTGTTTGTGCCCAAAATAGTTGAAGACAATCACGAAACAGACAATCATTATCTGAACGGGAATGGCAGGCCAGCCGATGACATCGACCAATATTGTCAGCGCCACCAGATTGATAAGCAGCGCAGTTACGTTCGTTCCGGAGAAGCGCACAAAATCAAGCCACAAGTGGCCTCGTACCCGAAAAACAAGGTGACGGTACGCGAAAAATACCAGCACCAGCGATACCACCCACGAAATACCCAGGCTGACGAAAGACGGGACACGCGGGCCGAAGGCGAGCACCAGCATCACGAACAATGCTGTGCTGAACGCCGTATTGACTCCTCCGACGAGCAGGAATCGAAACCGTTGGTCTGCTAGAAGCTTGCGTAACGAACTCATTATTCTTCCGGGCTCCCGAGTATCAACAGGCCATGTTAATGCCACTACACATCACCACATTTTCAATTTGCTAATTAGGAGCGTCGGCCTGCATGCAGACGCCTGCAAAACGTGCGTCGGGTTGGGTAACGCGCGAAAACCTAATTCGACGCGTGACCGCTGCACGCGAAAGTATTTTCCGTCCACAACACCCCCAACTCGCGAACATCATGTACACCATTCGGCAGATCTAACGGAATGGTTGTTGCTGTCACCGAAATATTAACCGTTCTCGGCACAGACGAACGCGACATATGCAGCTGCTCCACTTTTCCCGACTCGAGGTGAATTACCTGTTCAGATCCAGAACTGAACACCGACATCACTCTTGCGGGAAAGTTGGAAGGCAAGTAGACACTGGCCACGAAGTCGCAATGGCACGCGGGTATTTTCATCACTGCGGCCCGCCCCATCCAGACTCCCTGTGGTTCCCTTCCGTACCATCCGCCCAAATATTCAATACTGTCTGTCGCGCAGACACTCTCAGGTAAACTTGAATATAATGCTAGGTGGTGCTCCAAAAGCACCTGGTCTCCCTTGCGCGCATCATCCAAGGGCGACTGCAGCAAAATAGCCGCCTTTTGGTCCGGCACCCCCTCCAGCAGAGCCTGATTCATCGATTTGAACGCAACGCTTCTGTATGGGGCTGAGGCCCATTCCTTTCTGTAAGTCAGACTTTGTCCTACGAAGATGACAAAGCACAGTGTCAGAAAGAGCGTCATGGAGACATAGGACCAGCTTGCCAGCGACCCTTCCAAACTGTCATACCACAGCCACACCAAGCCGACGAAAAAAAACATGATGTCCATGTAGTAACGCGAGGCCATGACGGCGGCAACGCCTTCTCCTCCTCTCGCCACGCTGACAGACAACGCCGTCAAGAATCCATACGCAAGCAAATAGGCGGGAAGCAGTGATCCGGAGTAAAGCTCACGCCCGAATCGCGCGAACAGCAATACAACTGCTACGGCAACAGCCCCGCCACTTATATATGGCAAGACATGAAACAGGACCGGGTAATTGGCTATTGTTTCTACGCCAATCAGGCCTGATCCCAATGCATAAAGCAACAATTCCGGAACATGCAGTAGCGTTGAAAACCGGCCGGGTGCCGCCGCCGCACCTCCTCCACTCATGCTTGCCAACAGATAGACTATCTGGGCGAGCAACAACGTGATTGCCGGAATGAACTTCAGAAATGGAGCACGTACATCATGATTTTTTATCGACTCGACTACCGCAAGCGAGCTTACGGCGAGCACGGCCGCAACAAAGGAATACGACCACCCCATTCCGATCATGAGTACGATTACTGGCCCCACTAGTGCGAGTCCCAGACCAACGGTCCGAATATGCTTTCCTCTGGCCGGTAGCCTCAAATAATATGCATGCACTGCGAAATATGTCACGAATGACAAATTCTTGATCCATAGCGGCAAGCCAAGATCGAGCGTAAACAGTTCAAAATTCGCCCAGCTGAAGCAAATCATGGCGATTAAAGCCGAGACGCCAATGCGCACCGTTATTGGCACTGCATAAAGTTTCTCACGGGATTCGCGCGCTCCTAAATTGAAGGCTACAATAATAACCATGACAAGAATCGCAACAACAATGCCAGTCATTCTGTTTGCCAGCAAAACATCGTACGAGAAGTACTTGACGTTGAGCAGTAACAGCAATTGATTCACAAATCCCTGATGCTGCCCCCCCAATCCCCATAAATGGAGGAAGGACAGGTGTCCCCGTCGCCACTGCTCCAGCTGGTAAACAAGCCTGAGCGAATCCATATACACCGCATCGGGACGCGCGTGAGTCACATATATTTGATGTAACCATGCGAAGAACCCGACCACCGAAAGCGGAATAGAATACTTTATGAGATTTATTTCTTTGATATTCATCTGAAAAGTTACGATGATCTACGAACGCTCAGTGATGCTGCCTGGCGGCACAGCCGATTGCGGGATTTATACTTTTGCATACGTGGAAAAAGTTTAACACATGACGCCCGAAGGAAAATTTCGCGATAGGTCGCCATTGCCACGGCGCATTGCCTTCAATGCGGCGTGCTTTTCGGTCACCGCAACGTGCTGCCCGCGATAACGCTTCTGCACGTCATTCCGCGGATGACAGACCGTGCGTACCAATCAGACCATTTTATTATCGGCTCGGGATTCCGTGTCATCAGGCCTCAGTTCCGGGTCACGGGGTCTCACTGCGGTTATTGGGGGATTTGCTGAACAAGCCCCCGTCATTCCGGGAAGGCCGGAGTCCAATGCCTTCATCTGGTGGCCGACTTGCTGGAGCCGACTTTCGCCGGAATGAGGGCTTTTCAGTCCATGCCTCGCGATTCAAGGCAATCGGAACAGCTTGTCAAGTTGACGCGATCGTCGACATCGCGCAAAAGGCGATTTCAACCCGGAGCCGGGGCCGTGGGCGACCTCGACTTGATGCCTTTTCGAGCTGGAAGATTGCCACCGGACGCGTGCTGGCCATCGCATCAGCATCTCAATCCTCCGGCTCAATCGAAATCGATGCCATACCCTCGGCTCAGACGACGCCTGTCGCCGCGCAGCAGCCAACGGGCCACGGTCATCGTAGGGCTGCCGCCCGACGGCGGCGTGTAATTGCCCGCGAAGGCCTCGACCCGCGCCGGCAGCCGCACCGGCCCGGCCAGCCCCAGATGGGCGTAGACGCGCGCCATGATCTCGTGCGGCGACTGCCGAAACACGTCACTGCGCAACAGCAGCACCTGCTCCGCCGGAAAATGTCGATACAGCGCATCGAGCTGCTGCGCGTAGTCGCCGCGCAGGCGATACGAATGATGGCGCAGCGGCGAGCTGGTGGAGAAGTCGTCGTGATGGCCGTGCAGGCGCCAGCGCTCCAGCAGCAGCGCCGGCAGCAGCGGCCAGCGTTCGTCGCCGCGGGCGCGCTCCATGTGATAGTGCGAGATCGCCCGCTCGACCGGCTCGCGCAGCAGCAGCAGCCAGCGCATCTGCGGGTTGTAGCGGGCGATGCGCTCGATGAAACGCTCGTGCAGGCAGTAGATCGGCGTGGCATCGCCGCTCAGGCGATCGTCACCGACCACGGCGAAGTGCGCCGCAAACTGTTGATCGACCTCGGTGCAGGTCCAGTCGTCGTCAAAATCCGGCGCGTCGAACACGTGCGCCTCCTTCTGCGCAGGCAGCAACACGCGGGGATGTTGCGCAAGGCACTGCGCCAGCGCGGTGGTGCCGCCCTTCTGCACGCCGCCGATCAGAAACTGCACGCGTGGCTCAGTCATCGCCGGCACCCGGTGCGGCATGGATCAGGCGGGCCGCCAGCGCATCGACATCCGCCGCCGCATAAAGCCGCAGGCTCGCGTCGGCGTGCCGGTGCAATGCCTGCGCCAGCGCACGGATGTTGGCGCCCGCGTATTGCGTACTCGCATTGCGGCTGCGCAGGCCTGCGCGCACGCCTTCCGACACGGGGGCGCCGACCGCGCGCAGCAGGCACGCACCACCGTCGGCCACCACGTCCTCGTAGCGCAGCAGACACGCCGGCGGCACCGAGCGCTGCAGCCGCGAGAAAAACCAGTCCAGAATCAGGATCTGCCGCCGCAGGCAATCGGGCTGCGCCGCCAGCGCCTGCGCCAGTGACGGGTCCAGCCGCTCACCGGCAGGCAGGCGGCCGCGCGATACTGGCAGATCCACCGAATGCCATGACGCCAGCACCGCCAGCGGGTTGCGCACGATGCCGATCAGCGCGAAACGTTCGCCCAGTTGCGGCAGCAACGCGGTGAATGCGGCGTTGTGCTTGATCACCAGCCGGAACGCCGCCGACAGCGGCTTGTCCACCACGATATCGCCCTGCTCCACCAGCCAGGGCCGCGGCTGCTGCCCGTTCGTGCGCTCACCGTACGGGTTGTCGGGCACGCGCCCGGCGTGATGCTTGCTTGGTACCCGCCCCTCGCGCAGCGCGCGCTCGCGCACCAAGCTGAAGTAGCGCACCACTGTGGCAGCGGCGGCGACCGGTTCGGTCGGTAGGCTGGCCACCGGCATCGGCTCGAACAAGGCCAGCGTATCGGCCGCCTCGCCGAGCAGGCGGCAAGCCAGCGTGGTGCCGCCGCGCGGGATGCCGGTCAGCACGATATCTGTGGAACTCATCGCGGCCATGGCGGGTCCAGTCCATCCAGCAGGGCATGCACGCTGGCGCGCTCGGCGGCCAGATCGAAGCGTTGCGCGGTCGCCAGTCCCGCCGCCTGCAGGCGCTGGCGCAACGCGGCGTCGGCGTGCAACTGCAACGCGGCCCGCGCGATGGCGAGCGGCTGCGGCGACGGCACCAGTGCGTTGATGTCATCGCGCAGATAGTCGCGGCTGCCGCCGCAGTCGTACTGCACCAGCGCCCGTCCCATCGCCAGCGCCTCCAGCCCGGGCAGGTAGAAGCCCTCGGCCGGGTCGGGCAGGGTCACCACCACAGTCGCCGCGGCCATCGCCGCCAGATAGCTCCTACGGGGCGAGCGCTCGCTATGCAGGCATGGCTGCAGACGCGCTTCGAGCAGCATCGCCGCCACGGATGCGCCCAACTGCGGCTGCTTGACCGCATCGATGAAAATATCCGCGTGCGGCGGCGCTCGACCAAGCGCAGCCAGCATGCCGGCATCCACCGCCGCCGGGATCACCTGTACCGGACCATTCACCTCGCCGGTGGCGAGAATCGCCTCGGCCACTGCCGTACTCACGCACACGCGCAGCGCGCGCCGGCGCAGGAACGCGCGCAGCGGCGAGCCGGCCTCGGCATGGCGCACGCCCTGCACCAGATTGAGTACCGGCAGGCGCGTCTCGACATCCGGCGGCAACGCGGCCCAGTCCATGCCGCCGAGCAGCAGTGCGTCGGCGCGCTCCGGCTCCCATTGTCCGGCCAGGCCGGGCACATCGAGGAACGGGTTGCCCGCATCGCGCAGCGACTCGGGCGTCAGATACAATCGCGCCGTCCAGCAGGCATGCGCATCGACATGCGCCACATAATCGCGAAACTTGCCGTGGCCGCCGGTGTAACCCTTATAGTCGCGCCGGATCAGCAGAGAGCGCGGTGCCACGTCAGTGCATCTCGATCGTCATCGGCAGCGGAAACAGGCCGGTGAACTGCGCCCGGCTGTCGTCCACGATATCGAACGAGAGCCAGTCCTCCTGCCGCGACAGCATGGTGGTCTGCTCCAGCGTAGGTGCATCCACCATGCGCATGCGGAAACGGTACACGCCCTTCTGCAAGGTCGCGTCGAAACCCACGGACAAGCGCACACGACCCAGCGTATCAGCGGTCGGCAGCTCGATACGACGGCCGGTGATCTGCAGACCCTTGCCGTCCATCACGTCCAGGATCAACTGCGGCGCCACTACCGTCGCGGCCACGCGAACCGTCAACGCGAGCTGCACGCGCTGGCCGTAACGTACCGACACATGCTGGTCCACATCGTTGATAAGGGCGTGCTCGACCCCGCTTTCGCCGTCGCCGAAGCCGTAATCAAGGCGTCTCGCCGTCGCCGCGGAATCCTGCTGGCGCTGGCGCAGAGTGTCGGTATGGATGTGGTACAGGTATTCGGTGATGACCTCCTCCGGGGCCGCCTCCAACACCACCCGGCCTCTCTCCAGAAGCATCGCGCGGCGGCAGAAGGACTTGACCGCGTTCAGGTCGTGGCCGACAAACAGCAGCGTGGTGCCGCGCTGCAGAATCTCGTCGATGCGTGCCATCGCCTTGGCCTGAAAGCGGGCATCGCCCACCGACAGCGCCTCGTCGACGATCAGGATCTCCGGGTCTACGTGTACCTGCACCGCAAACGCCAGCCGCATCAACATGCCGGAGCTGTAGGTTTTCACCGGCTGGTCGACGTACTCGCCGATGTCGGCGAACGCGATGATATCGTCCATCCGCGCGTCGATCTGCGCGCGCGCCATGCCCAGCACGGCGGCATTGATGAACACGTTCTCGCGCCCGGTCATCTCCTCGTTGAAGCCGGAGCCCAGCTCCAGCAACGCGGCGATGCGGCCGTGAACGGACACCGTGCCGGAACTCGGCCGCAACACCCCGGCGATGATCTGCAGCAAGGTGCTCTTGCCGCTGCCGTTGAGGCCGATGATGCCCAGCGCATCGCCGCGATGCAGGCTGAAATCCACGTTGTGCAGCGCGTGGTGATAATGCAGGTGCGCGTTGACCACCGCCTGCAGACGATGCGCCAGCCGCGGCAGCGGCCGGCGCAGCACGCCGTGCAGGCGCTGCAACAGCGGCACCCACAGGCGCGAAGCCGGCGTGCTCCACAGGCGGTAGACCTTGGATACGCCGCGGACGCGTAGCGCTATCTCGGGTGGGGTTTGAACGGTTGGGATCATCAAGTTTCCGCAGGATCGGGCGCCGCCGATGGCCCGCTGCACCCGATCGGCGCAGGCTTCGCCGGCATGGCCGTGCAGTATAGACAATCGGGCCATGCGGCGGGGGCATGGCCATCCGTCCTCCTGGAATCAGGTATGGGCAGCATCGGGGCATGTTCGCGACGCGGCGACCGATCTCGTCGTGCTAAATCCGAAAAGCGCGGGTTACCGTGCGAACGCGACAACCGGCCTTGGTCGATTATGCGGTCCTGACCTCGTGAGGGTGTGCAGCACCAGCCCGGCTGCGGCTTGAACCTCCAGGGTCGTCGGATGGCCGCCGGAGAGCAGTCGCCAGCGCGGACGCACCGGATCGGCGCAACCCGGCCATGCGCCCAACGACCGGAGCCGCTCGACGGGTGACATGCGCAATCCGCACAAGCCTCGCCGGGCCCGGCCCGATCCATCGCCGTGACAGACAATTGAGGCTCCGCGCAAGCAGAAAAAAACGGGCAGCCGAAGCTGCCCGTTTCTCTATCTACTGCAAGTTCCAGCAAGGCTGGATCTGGCTGGCCGAAATTACGGCTGCAGATCGTGGCTCATGTTGGTGAACGTGCCATCGGTGTTGTTGCGCATCAGGCTCTGCACCACCAGACCGTTGAACTCACCGGTGACCACCAGGCGCCACTTGCCAACCGGCGTACCCAGCGCGCCGGTCAGGCCGGTGCCGGTGCCGTTTTGCAGGGCGTCGGCGTTCAGCTGCCTCGAGTTGCCAGCAGCCAGCTGCAACGTCACCGGCGTGCTGGCATTGCCCGCATCGTCGGTACCGGTGATGGTGACCTTGCCGTCCAGAGCGCTGGTGTTGGACACGCGCAACACACTCTGCTGCACGGTGTTGCCACCCGGGTTGTACATCTCGACCTTCACCACCGAGCCGTTGTACTTCAGCGGCAACGCGGTGGCAGCGGAGTCGTTGCTCTTGATGCTGCTGACATTCGCCACGAACGAGCTGCTGGTGCTGATGGTGGAATCGCTGATCAGGTCGGCGCCGGTCCCGGTGAAGCACAGTTCGGCATGGCCGGGGGATGAGGGACCAGAACCCTGCAGGTTACCGAAGTCGTAGGTGATCGTCGCGGTGTTCGCTCCGGCGTTGTAGGTCACCGTGCTGCCAGTGATCGGCGTGGCGCAGGTAGCATCGGTGGCCAGCAAAATGGTGCCTTTGGTGCCATCGAAGTTGCCCAGACTGCCCATGCTGACCACGGTGGTAAAGGCATCATTAAACTGCCACGTGTAGCTCACGCCCGGGGCGATGTCCTGGGTCAGCGTGCCGGCGTCGAAGGTGAGCTTGTCAGCCCCGCTGATCACACCGGTCGACGAGAACGCCGTCTTGCTGTTCGCATAGGTGCCGTTCGTGCCCACGTCGATACGGCTATTCGTCTCGCCACCGGTAATGGTGGAAGCCAGTACGTTCGCCGAGGTGACGACCGGCAGTGTCTGCGTGTTGAACGTCGTGCCGCCAACCGGATCGAAGATATCGAACTTGCCGCTGACCGAGTTGCCCACGGTTGCCAAGGTCGGCGCGGTGATATCCGTCATCTTGATGTCGGCCAGCGTGCCGACGGTGATCGGGTTGGTGACCGCCGGGGGGACCGGTGGTGACAAGCTGACCACGATGAAGTTGTCGGTCGTCGCGCCGCCGGCCGTGACGCTCGCAACCCAGCCCGGAGCGGCCGCGCCCGCAGTAACGGTCGGCGCGGTCAGGAACGTCGCGCCGTTCTGCAGGGTCAAACGCACGCTGATGCCGGTGGTACGGCCGATGATGTTGTCGGACGCTTCAACGGTGTAATTGAGGTTCTGGGTCAGGCCGAAGGCCACGTTGTTGCCGGTCACGCTGACGTTGGCAATCTGCAGCGGCAGCGCCGGGGAACCCGTAACGGTGTAAGCCATGCCCGCAGCACTGAAGCCGACAGCAGCGGCCAGCGCGAGCGCCATGGTAGTTTTCTTGAGAATCGACACGTCGAATTAAACCCCTTGATAGATGATGTTCGAACATAGCCCAGACTGGCTGCGACTACCCCCGTACCAAGTCCGTCGTCACCACGGACGACGTTCCCTGGATGTGCAGATGAGCCCGCGAACAGCAGCCCCCCCGTTCAGCAACGCCGAACTACGCAGCCAATCTAGCGATGCCATATCAACACGTCAATACACCATGCATACGGCACGGTGCCGGTGCTGGTGCCGGCCCCATTATTTTGCTGGTCCGCAGCACCAGCCCGGCTGCGGCTTAAACCTCCGGAGTCGTCGGATGGCCACCGAAGGGCAGTCGGCGGCGCGGATGCACGGATCGCCGCGTCCCGGCCCTGCGGCCAACAACCCGGGCCGCACGAGGGGTGCCATGCGCAATCCGCACTAGCCTCGCCGCGCTATGCCCGATGCATCGCGGCGGCAGATGATTGTCAGGCCGCGCAGGCAGCAAAAAAAACGGGCAGCCGAAGCCGCCCGTTTCTCTATCTACTTCAAGTTCCAGCAAGGCTGGATCTGGCTGGCCGAAATTACGGCTGCAGATCGTGGCTCATGTTGGTGAACGTGCCATCGGTGTTGTTGCGCATCAGACTCTGCACCACCAGACCGTTGAACTCACCGGTGACCACCAGGCGCCACTTGCCAACCGGGGTACCCAGCGCGCCGGTCAGGCCGGTGCCGGTGCCGTTTTGCAGGGCGTCGGCGTTTAGCTGCCTGGAGTTGCCCGCAGCCAGCTGCAACATCACCGGCGTGCTGGCATTGCCCGCATCGTCGGTACCGGTGATGGTGACCTTGCCGGCCAGAGCGCTGGTGTTGGACACACGCAACACGCTCTGCTGCACGGTGTTGCCACCCGGGTTGTACATCTCGACCTTCACCACCGAGCCGTTGTACTTCAGCGGCAACGCGGTGGCAGCGGAGTCGTTGCTCTTGATGCTGCTGACATTCGCCACGAACGAGCTGCTGGTGCTGATGGTGGAGTCGCTGATCAGGTCGGCGCCGGTCCCGGTGAAGCACAGTTCGGCCGAGCCACCAGTCGCGCTGGCGCCATTGAGGTTGCCCTCGGTGTAGGTGATCGTCGCGGTGTTCGATCCCGCGTTGTAGGTCACCGTGCTGCCAGTGATCGGCGTAGCGCAGGTGTTGTCGGTGGCCAGCGAGATGGTGCCCTTGGTGCCGTCGAAGTTGCCCAGGTTGCTCAGCGACACCACGGTGGTGAACGCATCGGCCGCGTTGTAGCTGTAGGTCACGCCCGAAGCCACGGCCTGAGTCAGCGTGCCGGCATCGAAGGTGAGCTTGTCAGCCCCGCTGATCACACCGGTCGACGAGAACGCCGTCTTGCTGTTCGCATAGGTGCCGTTCGTGCCCACGTCGATACGGCTATTCGTCTCGCCACCGGTAATGGTGGAAGCCAGTACGTTCGCCGAGGTGACGACCGGTAGTGTCTGCGTGTTGAACGTCGTGCCGCCAACCGGATCGAAGATATCGAACTTGCCGCTGACCGAGTTGCCCACGGTTGCCAAGGTCGGCGCGGTGATATCCGTCATCATGATGTCGGCCAGCGTGCCGACGGTGATCGGGTTGGTGACCGCCGGGGGGACCGGTGGTGACAAGCTGACCACGATGAAGTTGTCGGTCGTCGCGCCGCCGGCCGTGACGCTCGCAACCCAGCCCGGAGCGGCCGCGCCCGCAGTAACGGTCGGCGCGGTCAGGAACGTCGCGCCGTTCTGCAGGGTCAAACGCACGCTGATGCCGGTGGTACGGCCGATGATGTTGTCGGACGCTTCAACGGTGTAATTGAGGTTCTGGGTCAGGCCGAAGGCCACGTTGTTGCCGGTCACGCTGACGTTGGCGATCTGCAGCGGCAGCGCCGGGGAACCCGTGACGGTGTAAGCCATGCCCGCAGCACTGAAGCCGACAGCAGCGGCCAGCGCGAGCGCCATGGTAGTTTTCTTGAGAATCGACATGTCGAATTAAACTCCTTTTGATGATAGTTCGAACGTAGCCCACACTGGCCGCGTACTACCTCGGTACCAAGGCGATCGTAATCACGGACGACGTTCACCTCACGCAGCTGATGGACTCACCCAAAAGGCGGCCACCCCCTGTTCAGCAACGTCGAGCTACCGCCGTAATCTAGCCATGCTGCCCGGGTACGTCAACAACTCGTTAAGGGTAAATGTCCAGAAAATTGATTGGCTATCCGGCGATTGGACGGGGTTCGAATAAATCGCCTGATATTGAGACGAGGTGCACGTCGCGCTAACGTTCGCTGGGCTATACTTCGCGGTTCTCTGCCAGGCTGCTGACCGATGCTGCTTTCTGATCTTGCCGCCCCATTCACCCGCCATCGCGCCCTGCTCGGCGCACTGAGCAGACGTGAGCTGGCCACCAAATACCGCACTTCGTTTCTTGGCAACCTGTGGATGGTGATCACGCCACTGCTGATGCTGGCGATGTACACGTTCGTGTTTGGCATGATCTTTCACTCGCGCTGGGCCGGGATGGGCAACCAGGGAGTGGCCAGCTTTGCGATCGTGCTGTTCAGCGGGCTGATGCTGCACACGCTGTTGTCGGACACCATGGGGCGCGCGCCGACGCTGATCCTGGAAGAGCCCAACTACGTCACCAAGGTGGTGTTTCCGCTGGAGCTGTTGGCATGGGTCAACATGCTGACCGCACTGGTGCACATGCTGGTCGGTTACGTGTTGCTGCTGCTGGTGATGGCACTGATGATGCCGCCGGTGCCGCTGGCCGCGCTGTGGTTGCCGGTGATCGTGGCACCGTACCTGCTGTATTTGCTCGGGCTGGGCTGGGCGCTGTCGGCGGTCGGCGTCTACCTGCGCGATCTCGGCCAGTTCATGGGCACGATGGTGAGCCTGATGCTGTTCCTGAGTCCGGTGTTTTATCCGCGCGCGAACGCACCGGCGGGAATGGGGGCGTGGCTGATCCTGAACCCGTTGACCGTTCCGGTGGAACAGGCCCGTCGTGCGCTGTTTCACGGGCTGGCACCGCAGCCACTGGTGATGCTTGTGTATACCGCCTGCGGCATCGTGACCTATATCGTGGGCCTGACGATATTTCAGAAGCTGCGTCGCGGCTTTTCCGACGTGATGTGAGGCCGTAACGATGCGCCAACCGCTGCTGGGGGAGATGCTGGTCGCTGCCGGCGCGGTACGCGCGGCCGACGTGGAGCGCGCGCTTGAGTTGCAGCAACGCCTGGGCGGCAGGCTCGGCTCGCTGCTGATGCGGGTCGGTGCCGTGTCCGAAGACACCCTGCTGGAGGCGCTGTCGCGCCAGCTTGAGCTGCCGCTGCTGGAGCGCGACCTGCCGCCACCGGACGAGGCGCAACTGCGCGCGCTGGCACACGTGCCGGGGATCAGCCTCGACTGGCTGCTCGATCAACAGGTGCTGTTGTGGGAGGACGCCGACGGCCAGTGGTACTGCGCCGCGCGCGATCCGCTCGCACCGGGCCTGCGCGAGGAGCTGCGCTTTGCACTGCCCGGCCACGAACCGGCGTTTTGCCTGACCACCGGGCAATTGCTGGAGCGGCTGCTGGACCAGCTGACGCGCCAGCAACAGCCCGAATACGCAGCGCTGGGCGAAGACGTACAGCACCTGCGCGAGATGGCCGAGGAGGCGCCGATCGTCGAACTCGTCAACAACGTAATGGCGCAGGCGGTGGAGCAACGCGCCTCGGACATCCATTTCGAACCGGAGGAACACCAGCTAGTGGTGCGCTTTCGCATCGACGGGGTGCTTTACACACGCCTGCAGCTACCACGCGAGCGTTTCAGCGCGGTAGCCTCACGCATCAAGTTGATCTGTGCGATGGACATCGCCGAACGGCGGCTGCCGCAGGACGGCCGCATGAGTACGCGGGTCGAGCAATCAAGAGATGGATATCCGCGTGTCGACGCTGCCCGGCGTGCACGGCGAGTCGATCGTGATGCGACTGCTCGACCGAAGAACCGCCAGGACCTCGCGCTGGAAGGCCTGGGCATGGCCGCCGACGATCTGGCGCTGATGCGCGAGTGGGCCGGCGAACCGAACGGCATCGTGCTGGTCACCGGCCCCACCGGCTCGGGCAAGTCGACCACGCTGTACGCCACGCTGGCAGCGACTCAATGACGGCCGGAAGAAGATCATCACGGTCGAGGACCCGGTCGAATACCAGCTGCCGGGCATCAACGCAGATGCCAGGTCCACGCGAACATCGGGCTGACCTTCGCCACCGCACTGCGCTCGATCCTGCGCCAGGACCCGGACGTCATCATGGTCGGCGAGATCCGCGACCTGGAGACCGCGCAGATCGCGATCCAGGCCTCGCTGACCGGCCACCTGGTGCTGTCCACGCTGCACACCAACGATGCGACCAGCGCGTTCACGCGACTGATCGACATGGGAGTCGAGCCGTTCCTGGTTTCCACGCCGCTACGCGCGGTGCAGGCGCAGCGACTGGTGCGCCGGCTGTGCGACACCTGCGCCCGGTCCGCCGCCACGCCACCTATGGGCGAGGGCCTGGCGCCACTGGCGGCACGCGTACTTGGCGACGTGCCGGCGCGCTGGCGGGAACCAGTCGGCTGCGCGCAATGTCTGAACACCGGTTATCGCGGACGGGTGGGCATTTACGAAATGGTAGGCGTATCGGCCGACATGCGGTACATGATCAACAACGGCATGAGCGCGGCGGAGATGACCGCACAGGCGCGGCGCGAAGGTTACCGCTCGCTGCGCGACGACGGCCTGCTGAAGGCATGGCAGGGGCAGACCTCGGTCGAGGAAGTCCTGCGCGTGACCAGTATCTGAGTCGGCCATGCCCCGTTTCGACTACGAAGCAGTGAATACCGATGGCATGGTCCTGACCGGCACCATGCGAGCCGACGGCGAGCGCGAGGCGCTGCGCCTGCTGGAACGGCGCGGGCTGACCGCCCTCTCGCTGACGGTGGCCGGCGCCAAGCGCCTGCGCCGCGCCGGACGGCTGCGCCAGCTGGACATCGTGCTGCCGTTCCACGAGCTGGCCACCATGCTCGATTCCGGCGTGGCGCTGGCCGAGGCGGTAACGGTGCAGGCGCAGTCGGCACACCACCCGATGATGGTGGAGGGGTTTGCGCGGATGGCAAACGGCCTGCAGCGCGGCCAGGCGTTTTCCGACGCGCTGGCCGCCAGCGGCATCCCGTTGCCGCCGTACGTGCTGCAGCTGGTCAAGGCCGGCGAGATGACTGGCCAGCTCGGTGCGTCGATCGCCGGTGCGGTGGCGCAGATGGAATACGAGGAGCATATGCGCTCGGAGCTGCGCAATGCGCTGGTGTATCCGACCATCCTGATCTTTGCAGGCGTGGCGGCGGTGATCCTGATGTTCACCTTCGTGGTGCCGAAATTCGCCTCGCTACTGAAAAAATCCGACCAGCTGCCATGGCTGGCCTGGGCGGTGCTGGCCGGGGGCACCTGGGTCAATGCCAATGCCTGGTGGCTGGTGCCGGCGTTGCTGGGCGGCGTGGTGGCGTCGGTGCTCGCGTTGCGCCGCGAATCGGTGCGCGACCGGGTTTACCAGCAGCTCAGCCGCTGGCCGCTGCTCGGTACTTGGCTGCTGGAATCGGAAACCGCGCGCTGGGCCAAGATGCTGGGCACGTTGCTGCTGAGCAAGGTCGCCCTGCTGCGCGCGCTGGAACTGGCCTGCGACGGCATGCGTCTGCAGCAGCGGCGCGTGCGCATGAGCGAAGTAGCGCGTGCGGTGCGCGGCGGCGCCACGCTGGCACAGGCGCTGGAGGACCATGACGCGCTGACCGGCACCGGCTACAACCTGGTGCGCGTGGGCGAACGCGCCGGCGAACTGCCGGCGATGCTGCAGTCGCTGGCGCGGCTATATGAGGAATCGGGTCGGCAGCGCATGAAGCGCATGCTGGCGTTGATCGAACCACTGGCGATCCTGGTGATCGGCGCGGTGATCGGGGTGATTATCATGGGCGTGATGCTGGCCATCACCAGCGCCAACGATCTGGCGATCTAGCTAATTTTTTTGCGCTTGCCGAGGAATCTATGAAGTCTGGAAAACAACAAGGCGGCTTCACGCTGCTGGAAATGATCGTGGTACTGGTGATCATCGGCCTGATCATGGGCCTGGTCGGCCCGCGCCTGTTCTCGCAGGCGGACAAGGCCAAGGTGCAGACGGCCAACACCCAGGTCAAGATGCTGCGCGGCGCACTGGAAACGATGCGGCTGGACATCAGCCGCATCCCCACCGCGCAGGAAGGGCTGTCGATCCTGGTGACCGCGCCGTCCGACCCCGGTGTGGCGGCGCGCTGGCACGGTCCGTACCTGGACAGCGAGGTGCCGCTCGACCCGTGGGGTCATCCGTTCCAATATTCTCCGGCACCGAGCGGCCTGCAACCGTTCACCCTCTACTCCTACGGCGCCGACGGCAAACCCGGCGGGGAAGGCCTCGATGCGGATATCGGCTATCTGCCGCAGCACTAGTGTGCCGCTTCACGCGGGCCAACGGCGCAGCAGCCGTGGTTACACTTTGCTGGAAATAGTGGTGGTGCTGGCGATCATGGCCCTGGTCACCGGCGTAGCTGCGGTGCGCGTGTTTTCGCTGATCAGCAGCTGGCGAGAGCGCACGCAGCTGGAATCGATCGAGCAGCAGTTTTCCCATCTGCCGGTACTGGCACGCCAGCGAGGTCAGGAGATCCTGCTGCCGCCGACCAGTTCAGTCGGCGATGTCGCCACGACCGCTGACACCGACACGCTGGCGGCCGGCGCGACCACGCCAGACGGCACTGCACCGCCGGCACTGATCCTGCCGTATGGCTGGCTGGTACGCTTCGACCATCGCCTGCGGGTGCGCGCCAATGGCTTCTGCGAAGGGGCGCATATCCAGTTCGAACACGGCGACCGGCATTACCCGCGAATTGTCACGCCGCCGTTCTGCCAGCTGGTCGACACCGTGCCGCCGGAGACGCCATGATGCGCCGCCGTCAGCACGGGTTTTCGCTGCTCGAGGCGATCGTCGCCCTGGTCATTTTCAGCATGGTGGCGATGGTGCTTTACGGGTGGCAGAACACCAACCTACACGCGCTGCAACGCGCCGAGGCACATGCCCGCGAAAACCAGCTGACCCGCTCGGCGCTGGGTGTGCTGGCGCAAGTGAATCCGATGAATACACCCAGCGGCGAACGGCCACTGGGTCGCTATACCGTGCATTGGACGGCCAAACCGGTGCAACCGGTGAAGCCGGGCGCCACTTTGGTAGGCCTGCCCGACCTGTTCGAACTGGGGCTGTACCTGCTCGATGTCCGAGTGACCGACGGCGACCGCACGCTGGCCGCGTTCCAGTTGCGCCAAGTCGGTTACCGGCAGGTGCGCGCGATGGGCAGCCAGTGATGGCCGGGCCTCGCCGCCAGCGCGCATTCACCCTGATGGAAACGCTGGTGATGCTGCTGATCTCCGCGCTGGCGATGACGCTGATGTTCCAGGCGCTGGCCGGTTTCAACCGGTCGCGCCAGCGTGCGGCAGCGCTTGAAGGAGTGCGCAACAACGGTGCGGTCGTGCTGGACTGGCTGCGCGACAGCATCCGCGGCTTGGTCGCGTTCGACATGACCGGCCTCACGACCAACGCGGACGATCCGGTGCTGGGTCTGAAAGGCAACGCCCAAGGCTTCACCGCCACCACGCTCAATCCGCTACTGGGTAACACGGGCGTGCCGGTAACGATCAGCTGGCAAGTGCAGCCGGCGAGCGACGGCGACCGGCTGGCATACCGCGAGACCGGCCAGACACCGCTGACCCTGCCGCTGCGCGAGGTCGCCACGTTGCACTTCGATTACCTCGATCAGGACGGCAAGCCACATGCAAGCTGGCCACCGCAACTGGGTCTGCAGGAGGCGCTACCGCAGGCCATCGAGTTGCTGACCGATGGCAGCGATGGCAGCCAGGTGATGGTGCAGTCGACCGCGGTGCCGCGACCGATGCCGTTGACCCCCTATACCAATCCGGAGGGCCAGTGAACCGTCGCCGGTGGCAGCAGCGGCCGCCGTCGACGACGCGCGCCCAAGGCGGATTCATTCTGCTGACGGTCATCGCCATGCTGGTGGTGCTGGTGCTGCTGGCCAGTGCCATGGCTACCATCAGCGATCGCGTGCGCCATGACCAACAACTTGCCGACACACGCTTGCAGGGCGAACTGGCCGCCGACTCCACCCGCGCCACCGTACTGTATTTGCTGGGCACCCAGCGGTTCACCTTCGGCGGGGTCACGGTGGATGACCAGGTCAACCTGACCGCGTTCGAGCAGACCGAAAAGGCCGCCGGGGAACCGGTGATTTCCAACATGCCGGTCGGCAACGAGCTGCGCCTGGACAACACGCTATATCGTGGCCTGGGCACGAGCCGGTTCGCCCTGCAGGCGGACAGCGGTCGGCTCAGTGTGAACTGGTCCAACCCGGTAGTGCTGCAAAACTGGTTGAGCCGACTGAAGGTGCCGTCCGAACAGCAGGGACCGTTGTTCGCCAAGCTGCTGGACTATCAGGATCCGGACGACCTGTACCGGCTCAATGGCGCCGAGGCCGAGCAATACCGTGCCGCCGGTCGGCCGCCGCCGCCGAACCGACCGCTGGCCACGCCGCTGGAATTACGCCGGGTGATGGGCTGGGGCAAGGTACTGTCGCCGCTGAGCGACCGGCAACTGCTTGGCACCCTGACGGCCAGCCGCACCGCGCAGATCTGCATCAACACCGCGCCGGCCAGCGTGCTGGCGCTACTGCCCGGGGTCACCCCGGCAATGGCGCAACGGCTGGTCGACATGCGTCGGCTGCAGGCGTTTTACCAGGACGAGGCTGTGTACGAGCTGCTGCCTACCCTGCCCAGAGGCAATGATCTGGTCAGCTTGCATCCGGGCGGATCTGGTACGCTTGCGATTTGGCCCGCTGACGGTGCATCCGGCTGGCTGCTGCACTGGACTGTGACCCCCTTCGACGACGGCGGGCAACCTTGGCGTATCGATTATGAACTCCGGCTTTCAGCGCGCCCGCGAAACGGGCGGACGCCTGCTCGCGAAGCTACAACGCCACTTCTCTCCGACCCGCCTGCTGCGCACCCGTGACGATTTGCTGCCCCTGCGTGAAGGCGGGCGCCATGCCGAATGGGTGATATCGCGCGGTCTGAGCCTGTTTGTCTCCGTGCCCTGCGCCGCAGTGCCGCGTAAGCGACGCGCCGACTTCGTGGCCACCGCCGTGCGTCGCGCCGCGCCGTTCGCCGACCCGGCCTGGCATACCGCATGGAGCGGCGATCTGGCGATGGTCTGGGTGTGGCCACAGGAGGAACTGACGGCCGGCCGATCGAGGCGTCGCTGGTCGAGACTGGCCGCCGGCCAGAGGCGGGCCCGGTCAGCTACATACGACGCTTTCTGCCGGAATCGCTGTTGCGCGGCGAATCGCGCGAAAGCGGGATCGAGCTGATCCAGTGCTCGGACGGCATCGAGGCACGGGCTTGGCGCGCGAGTGCATTGCATGCCAGCAGCTGGTGGCCGCACGCGCCGGATGCAGCGACCTGGATGGCGTTCTGCCGAGGTGCCGGCGTACCACCCCAGCCGCTGCCGGCGATCCAGTCGCCGCTGTGGCGCGACGCGCCGTGGACGGTGATCCAGCGGGCGTCGTTGCGCGACACGCTGTCGCAATACCAGCGGCTGGCCGTCCCCGCCGCCGTGGCGCTGATCCTGCTGATGGCCACCTGGCAAGCGGGGGCCTTGCTGCATTTGCAGTGGGGACGCATGCGGCTGGATTCGCAAATCGCCGCCAGCAGCCAGAAGGTATCGGACATCCTGGCCGCCCGCAGCCGCGCCGAGGACGACTTGGTTGCCACCCGGCAACTGCTGGCGTTGCGCCCGCCCCTGCCCCAGGTGAGCCTCATGGCGTCGGTGGCCGGCCTGCTCGACCCGATAAAGGCCACGGTGGTGCAGTGGTCGATGCCCAATCCGAGCACGCTGGAAGTGCAGGTGTCCATGCCCACGCCTGATCCGCGCGCGCTGGTGCTGGCGTTCCAGCATGCCGGCCTGTTCGACGATGTCACCGCGGACATCGGGCGCGGCGGCAAGGATCAGGTGATCGTGCGTGCGCGGATCAAGGCACCAGACCAGCCGGGGACGGTCGCCGCAACGGTGCCGGCTGCTGGCGGAGACGCCTCGTGAAGATGCACGGGCTGGACCAGCTTCGCGCCGAGCTGGCGCGCAACCCGCGACTGCGCGTGGGCATCTTTCTGATCGGCGCATTGCTGCTGATGTACCAGCTGGCCGGCCTGTCCGACACGCGCTCGCGCCTGGAGGCGGACTACAGCCTCAAGCTCACGCAGTTGGTCCGGGTGCGGGGCATTTCCCGCCAGGATGGATGGGATCGGCGTGCCGGGGACATCCATGCGGTGCGCCAGGCGCTGGAGGCGGAGATCCCTGATGCCGACAGCGTAGGTCTGGCCCAAGCCACCGTACAGGGCTGGTTACACGATACCGCCGGCAATGTCGGGCCGAAACTGACAGTTACCATGGGCACCCCGCTGCGCGTGGACGACCAGCATCCGTACTGGCGGATCCCTGCGCAGATCAATGGTCCGATCGCCCCATCACAGGCGCTGGAACTGATCCGCCAGATCGAAAGTCGCAAGGAGTTGATCACGGTGGAAAGCATCCGGCTGACCAGCGGCAACAATCCCTCGTTGTCGCTGGAAGTGGCGAGCTATTACCGGGTGATCAAGGGAGGCAGCACGCATGCGGCTCCCTGACTGGTTCGCGCGGCGTCCGTTGACGATGGCGCTGCTGGCGTGCGCGCTGGTCGGGCTGTTGCTCGGCTGGGTCGCCGCGCCGTTGCCCCGTGATGCCTCGGTGGCCCATAGGGAAACACCCTGGATCGTGCCCAATGCGGTAAGCCTGCGTCGCTACGACGACAAGGCGTTCCAGCGGCTGCTGACCAGCACCGCCTGGGCCGACCGCCGGCACGCGGGCCAGCCCGGCGGCGGACCCGGCAGACCCGGCGCCGGCGACGCACCGGCATGGTCGCTGGTCGGCATCGTGCTGACCCCGCAACCGGTAGCGCTGGTGCTTGATGCTGCCAGTGCCAAGGTCGTGCGGCTCGCCCCCGGTGCGACGCTACCGGACGGGTCGACCCTGGAAAAAATCGAACATGACGGAATCAGCTTTTCCAGACACAACTGCTCGATCCGCATCACGCTGTTCCACCCAACCCATGATGGTGGGGCCGAACACTGCTCGCCGCCCGCCAAGGCCGGTGGCAGCACGCCACACTGGAGAACACGATGGTAAGTTGCGCCCGCTATCGCTGTCGGTTTCGCTTGCCCTGGCGACGGCGGCGCTGGCCGCCTGCCAGACCGTACCGCAGCAGGTGCAACTGCCGGCACCGCTGCCAATCGGCGCCAAGGCACCGGCCAATCACGGCCTCACGATCCCGTCGCAGGCGACGGCGCGCGCAGGCACCGCGGTGGAAACGACACCTTCGCTATCGATGCGCGGGCCGACCTCGGCCGGCCTGGGCGCAAAGCAGGAGATGCCGCCATTGAGCGGCGCACCGATCACCGCGACGCTGAGCAATCTGCCACTGCCGGCGTTCATCAACGAGGCCTACGGCAACCTGTTGCACGTGAACTACGTGCTGGACCCGCGCCTGACCAAGCAGACCGACCTGGTCACGCTGCGGGTGACCGAACCGCAGACCCCGCTGGTGTTCTACCGGCTGGTCGACGAGGTACTACGCCGCTACGGCATCGCCGGGGTATGGGACGGCCGCGTGCTGAACATCCAGCCGACCAAGGATGCCTCGAGCACCGAATCGCCGATCCTGGTCAGCGGCCGTGCGCTGCCTAGCGTGCCGGAAAGCCACCGCCCAGTGTTCCAGCTGGTCCAGCTGCATTCGGTCGGCAACGTCGACGTGGCGCACTGGCTGCGTACGGCCTACAACAACAACCCGCAGCTGAAGATTGACGAGGATATCAACCGCAACGCGGTTGTGCTGTCCGGCCCGCCGGAACTGGTCGGCGAAGCGGTCAAGGCGATCGCCGTGCTGGATCGCCCGTTCCTGCGTGGTAGCCACAGCCGGCGCCTGGCGCCGGCCTTCATTGCTGCCGACCAGCTGGCGCCCAAGCTGGTCGAGGCGCTGCGCGCCGAAGGACTCGCCGCCAGCACCACGGTCGCCCCAGGGTCGGCGATCATCGTGCTGCCGGTGAGTGCGGCGAACACCTTGTTGGTGTTCGCGCCGGACGAACGGATCCTCGATCATGTGATCCAGTGGGCAAAGACGCTGGATCAACCCAATCCGTCCTCCTCCAGCGACAGCATCTTCTACTACCCGGTGGAAAACACGAAGGCAGCCGACATCGCCACCGTACTCAGCGGTGGCGGCAACGGCCAGGGCGGGATGCCCCTGACCATGGGCTCGTCGGTGCCACCCGCCAGCGAGTCGGGGAAGGCCACCATGCCGGCCGCAGCCAATGCCGCCACCGAGACCAGACGCAGTATCACGGTCGATGTTCCCCGCAACGCCCTGGTTTTTCGCGGCGATCCCGCCGAGTGGCAACGGATGCTGCCGCTGATCCGCCAAATGGACCGCCCGACGCGACAGGTGATGATCGAGGTGACGATCGCCGAGGTGACGCTGGACGACAACATGCAGATAGGCGTGAACTGGCTGGCCATGAATGGTTTTGGCGGGAAATACAACGGTACCTTGCAGCTGGGCAGCCTGGGCAACACGGGAACAGGAACAGGGACAGGAACAGGCACCGGCAGCAGCGGTTCCGGCAGCGGCTTTTCCTATCTGGTGGATGTCGCCGGCATGAACCGGGGACTGCTCACCGCCCTCGCCGCGCATTCCGGGGTAAAGATCCTGTCCACCCCCCGTATCCTGGTCAACAGCGGGCAGGAGGCCAGCATCGACGTCGGCACGGAGGTTCCCACGCTGTCCTCGCAAACCGCCTCGGTGCAGCAGACCGGGGGCAACTCGAACATCCTGCAGTCGATCCAGTATCGCAAGACCGGCATCATCCTGGATGTCAAACCGACCATCTATTCGGACAACCGGATCGACCTGGACATCAGCCAGGAAGACAGCGAGGCGCAACCGGTCGATCCCACCTCGGGGGTCAACTCGCCGGCCATCTTCAACCGCTCGATCAAGACCAGCCTGTCACTCTCGGATGGCGGCTCGGTCGTGCTCGGCGGGCTGGTGTCCACCAAGGAGACCAAGGGCAACAGCGGCGTGCCGCTGCTGAAAGACATCCCGCTAATCGGCAACCTGTTCAAGTCGCAGTCCACCGACAAGAGCCGCACTGAGCTGCTGTTGCTGATCGTGCCCTACATCATCGAGTCCAACCAACAGGCCAAGGACGTCACCGCCGCCGTGATCGACGGCATGCAGACGCTGAAGGCGGCCGACCTGCAAGCGGTGCCGCTGAAAGCGCCGACGCCAGCGACGCAACCTTTACCGCCACGATCCGACAACGCAGATCGTCCGCAGGACGGGGCAAGTCACTAACGGCCACGTGGTGCCGGCCGCTGCACGCGGCCACAGTACTGGAACAAGTCGGCGCCGCTACCAGCTATGTGGCCAGGGGTGTGACCCGCGCAAACAACGTGGCAGGGGCTGCCGGCAGATTCGCAAGCAGCCACGCCGTGCCAACGCCGGCGGAAACGGCGGCTTGCCGGTCCGATGGCATGTCACCAATCAGCACGCATTCGGCGAGATGCAGGTCGAAATCACGCGCCGCCGCCAGCAGCATGCCCGGCCGGGGCTTCCTGCAGTTGCAATCGACCCGGTATGCGCCCTCCCCGGCCTCGGCGTGATGCGGGCAGTAGTAGGTCGCCAGCAGCGGCACGCCGCGTTGCGCGAACTGCTCATGCAGCCAGCGCGTGTATGCCACGAACTGTGCTTCGGTGTAATAGCCGCGCGCGATGCCGGCCTGATTGGTGACCACGATCAGCGCCTAACCGGCGTCGCGCGCCGCGCCGCACAGTTCAAAGATACCCGGCACCCACTCGGTTTGTGCAGCCGTGTGGACATAGCCATGATTGACATTTGATGACGCCGTCGCGATCCAGGAATAGCGTCGTGCGCACGGTGCCAGTGGAGCGGAGCGGCCCCGTGCCGATCGATGGAAACACTCCCGGTACCGGCAACTGGCTCACTTGGTGGGCCGCAGCAGTGACTGGGCGCGGGCGTAGTCCTCTGGCACACCGATGTCGATGAAGTCCCGCGTGTTGCCCAGCGCGACGATCTTCCCGGACGCGGCCCATGCCGGCAGCACGGCCGCCTCGAACGAGTAGCTGGGCAACGCAGGCAACGCAGCCACGCCGGCCATGGTCAGGAAATAGCTTGCGGCGTTGATCAGGCCCGCACCGCGACCGCCTTTCTCGTGAAAGGATGCAACACGATCGGCGACTACCTCGACCGCGCCGTAACGCGCGACATCGGGCACCTGCGCAAGTGCCATGCCGAGCGGCACGCCGGCGGCATGCACGAGGCGCTCAAGCGCGCGCAGGTCGTAACGCAAGAACGTGTCCCCGTTCAGCAGATGCACACCCTCGCCCTGCAGTTGGGCCGTCGCCAGGCGAATTGCGCCGCCGGTGCCCAACGGCTGGTTCTCATGGGAATAAGTGACCTGCATGCCGGCCCAACGCCGGCCAATCGCTTGTTCGACCTTCTCCGCCAGGTGGCCGGCGGCAAGGATCACCCGACGCAGCCCGGCCGTGGCGATCGGATCGAGCAGGTGAGCCAGAAACGGGCGCCCGGCTACCGGTGCAGTCGGTTTCGGCAGGTCAGACACCACGCTGCGCAGACGCGTGCCCAAGCCACCGACCAGCACGATCGCCTCCTCAGCGGCGCGCATCAGCGAACGTCTCGCTCTCGATCAGGCCGCATAGTAGATGGCCAACGAACTCATGGCCTTCCTGGATCTTGGGCGTTTCGCGTGAGGGCATCCGAAAACACAGATCGCACAGCCCTGCCATCGCCCCGCCCGCCCCGCCGGTGAACCCGATGACACCGATACCGGCGGCGCGGGCGGCCTGGATCGCGCGCACGATATTCGCCGAATTACCCGAGGTCGAGATCGCGAACAGCACGTCGCCATCGCGCCCAACCGCCTCGACCTGACGCGCGAACCCTCATGAAGCCTCCGCCGCCTGCACCGGACACTTTGGCTGCGCGCGCGCCGTTGGCGAAGGCGACTCGTTCAACCTCTTCGATCAACGCATTGCTGATGGTGGTGGCAGTTTTCTTCTTCGCCTCCCAGCCAGCCTGAAGGGTAGCCTCGAGGCCTCGCAGGTCGCCTTTGAGTATGCACTCCTTGCAACTCCGCGATTACCGCCGCCATCTGCACCGCTTCCTCCTTAAGCTGGTGCATGGCGTCGATCGAAGCCTGATGTTTTTCACCAACATTGCGCGACTGCTGATCGATGATATCGGCCGAAGCACGTGACACGCCGGTGAAGTACAAAATCAGCGAGGTCTCCAGTTCGGCCCAAACCCACTACTTCACCCGCAACGGATTCACAATTACCCAGTCATCGGCGTAGAACTTCATGAAATTGAAGCCGCCGAACGTCGCCGCATACTGGTCCTGTTTGCCAACGGCCAACCGCAGGTCCTTGCGTTCGATATCGTAGGCCAGTTGCGCCACGTCTTATTCGCCCAGCGGGAACGAAAAGTACTCGACGAACGCCTGCACCAGCGCCACCACCATTGCCGAGGATGAGCCCAAACCAGAACCCGGCGGCGCATCGGAAAACGTCCGCACCTGCAACGACGGCGCAATGCCACCGAGAAACTGGCTGACGATACGCGCGTAGACCCTTTTAAGCAGCTGCAGCGGGCCACCTACGTGAACGACGCCGTCACCAGAATGCACCTGGCGCCATGACCCACATCCAACGCATGAAAACACGAGCCCTTACCATTGCCCTGGCCAATGATCGACAGATAGCGCAGGAGCGGCTCGCGCTGCGGCAGGCCATCAGATGCCGAGCGCCTGCCTCAGCGCGGTGGCCATCGTGTCGTGGGAAAAGTGCTGACGGACATATTCCCGGCCACCCGCCGAGACACTGCGCCAGCGCGCGTCATCCTCCAGCAGGGCCACGATGGCATCGGCGAGGCGATGCGACTCGTCGGCAACGGCGATGACCTGCTCCAGCCCCGGCAATCCCTGGGCGCCAACCATCGTTGTGACCAGCGGTGTGCCTTGCTGCATGGCCTCAAGTACCTTCAGCTTGACGCCGGCGCCGAATCGCAACGGCGCCACCACTACCCGCGACGATGCATAGAGCGAATTGAGCGTGCCATTGTCGACATAGCCGTGCACCGTGATCCCCGCCCCAGCCAGTGCCAACACCTGTGGTGTGGGATTCGAGCCGACCAGTTGCAGCTCGACGCCGGGCCGACGTACGCGCACCAGCGGCAGGATTTCCCCAACCAGCCAGCGCGCGGCGTCGACATTGGGCGGATGGGCAAATCCGGCCACAAACAGAATGCCCTCCCGCTCGGCGAGGTTCGACCCCGCATCGCTTGCCGCGTCCTCGAAACACATGAGCGGGACGGCCATCGTCTGCACCTGGGGCGCCAGTACCCTGACCTGAGCAACCTCTTCCTCGGAGGGGTACAGCACCATGTCACAGCGATCCCACAAATTTCGCTCCACGCGCTCGATCGCATCGGCCTCGCGGCCAGTGCCCTCATCGCCGGTCACAACCTGCTCCCTCCGCAGCCGCATGAAGTGCAGGTCGTGGCCGAAATAAGTCAGCCGGGCCCGCGTGCACCGGCGCAGCACGTCCAGGTATTTAATGGCGATGTGCGGACGGCTCAGTAGGACGTGCTGGATATCCCCGCCGCGTTCGGTGATGAATTCCTCGAATGCACCAACCCAACGATCACCATAGAGAATTTCCACGCCGAGCATTTGCAGCTGACGCGCATAGGCGGTGTCGTTGTGCAGATTGTCCGGCCAGAAGATCACCTTCATGCCCATGCGGATGAACTGGTGAATGAACTCCAGCATGACCCGCGAGCCCGCATCCCGATCGGGTTGCGGCACGTAGTGGTCGATTACCAGTATCGTCTGCGCGCGTCCGCCACGCTCCTTGGCACGAAAGACATCGTGGCCCGGAGGATAATGCTTTGCGGCAAGGGTGTCCGACCAGCGCAGCCTGAACTTGGCACGGTTATCTACCTGATAAGCCTTGATACCAACATTTTCGTCGGTGCCATGTGAGACCCCCTCATGATGAACGACCACGGAGAACGGCGTGTAGTACACCCGCTTTCCGTGCGCGCGCACCTTGAAAGCAAGGTCCGTGTCCTCGTAATAGGCGGGGGCGTAATAATCATCAAAACGCCCCAGTTGCTCAAATAGCAGACGCGGCACGAGCAGCGAAGCGCCGGAGCAGTAGTCGACCTCACGAACGTAGTTGAATTCGGACGCGTGTGGATCCTGCAACCGGCCGTAGTTCCAACCCGAAGCATCGTTCCATACGATGCCGCCGGCCTCCTGCAGTCGTCCATCAGGATAGACCAGCTTGGAGCCGACCATGCCGCAGTCAGGGCACCGCTCGAATACCTCAAGCATGGCATCAAGCCAGCCTTCGGTGACCTCGGTGTCGTTGTTGAGAAAGTACAGATACTCGCCCCGCGCCAACGTGGAGGCCCGGTTGCAGGAGCGCAGGAAACCTAGATTTTCCGGGTTTTCCTCGTAACGCAGACCAGGAACGTCGGCCAACCGCTTCATCTCCGCGTCACCGGAGGCGTCCTCAACCACCAACACCTCGTAAGGCACTTGCGGCGCATATGCAGCAATGGAACGCAGACAGGCTGCGGTCACGGCGAGGTGTCCATAGGTGGGAATCAAGATCGTGACCAGCGGCTGGTGATAAGACGCAAACCGCACGCCATCGAGCAGCTCCGCTGAGTCACCCACGGCAGCCGATTCGGCAATTCCAGTCTGTGTTGCCAACGTTGCGGGCTGCTTCATGGCGTGTGCATCAGCGCCACGCGCGCGACGGCGAGCATCCATGCCTGCACGAATGAAGGACCAGTCACCATGCAGCAGCCGCGCAAGCACACGCATCGGCCGCGTAATGCGCCACGAGCGCGACCGCAACAGGAGATCTCGTTGATGACGCATGGTTGCCAAGTCACCGACAAGAATGTTGGTCTGCAAGGCCGCGCGTCGCCGCTCATCCTGCATCGCCTGCAGCTGCGTCGTGCGGTCAGCCAGCTCCTGTACCAGCGATTGCGCTAGCTGATTCACGCTTTTCTGCTCGGTGACAGCGTGGTGAAGTTGATCTCGCACCGTCACAGTCGTCAGGAGCAGATCGTAAAACTCCTTTAATTGCGCATCGAGTCCATTCGCCCACACCGCCATCTGCTCATGCTCGACCACCAGCGCCGCATACTGCCCGCGTTGCGCAGTCAACTGCTCGTCCAGCGATTTCGCCCAGGCAACGGCCTCCTCATGCTCGGCCACCAGCGCCGCATATTGCCCGCGCTGCGCGGTTAGCTGCTCGTCCAGCGATTTCGCCCAGGCAACGGCCTCCTCATGCTCGGCCACCAGCGCCGCATATTGCCCGCGCTGCGCGGTTAGCTGCTCGTCCAGCGATGTCGCCCAGGCGCTTCGTTCGGCAAGACTTTCCTCGATGAATTTGCGCTCCCGATCGCCTCGGCGAGCCACCTCCGTCCGTGCCATGGCGAGATCTTCGACCAGAGGCGCCAGCTCGCCCAGACTCCGAGTGAGGGCCGCATCCAGTTCCGCCATGACGGGCCAGACAGCTGGTGTGCCGGTGGCACGTTGCAGTTGCTTGTAAACGCGGCCTGCCAATTGTGCCAGCACTTCCGTTGGCTCAGGACCGGCATGCGCATGATGGCGGCCACTGACGTCGAGGAATGCATCAACACTTGCCGCCGCGTCAACCTGGCTATGCGGCCAAGCCACGCCCAGCTCCCGTTCGATATTTGCCACGCATCCGCGCCAATCCGCGAGCAGTGATTCGTACGTAATCATGCAGCGGGGATAGCCACGCGTTGCCTGTTCGGCATCAATGATGTGCCGCAACCACAGCATGCGTGCTGAGGATGGCAACTCGCCACTGCGGTGATGCAATGAAGACGCCACCTCCTCCGGGTGGCGCGCCACCAGCAGGAAAACCGGTCGTATTCCTCGATCGACCAGCACCTCGGTCCACACCGCGACGCAGCGTGACAATCGCGGATCCTTGACTGCCCACAGGGGCTCGGAGGCGAATTCGTCGTCGAGAAACGTGGCGATCGCACAACGCGCCTGCTCGGCCGCTCCGCTATGCAGCCAGTCATCAGGCATGGGCCTGGTATCGTCCCAACGGCGATCGAGATCCATCAGCAGACGCTCGTTGATCGCCACTGCGTCCAGGTTTTCCCAGAATCCTTTCGGATTGTCCGGCGCGGCTTCCATGAGGCGGGTACCTAGCTGCACGCCCAGCAAACGAAGTACGCCCGCCGTGGCGGAGGTCCCGCTTCGATGCATGCCAAGGATCAAAATCGCGGTCGACGCCTCGGAACTTGTTTTCAGAAAATTCCCTTGCTTCACTTGAGGACGTTACTTAGCTCGAGTTTCAAATCTTCGACGTCCTCAACACCCACCGACAAGCGGATCAGCCCATCACTGATCCCCAGTCGCTTGCGGTTGGCCGCGGGCACCGAGGCGTGGGTCATGATCGCCGGGTGTTCGATCAGGCTTTCGACGCCACCGAGCGATTCGGCCAGCGCAAACAGCTTGCAGCGCTCCAGCATGCGTCTGGCCTTTTTCAGGCCACCCTTGACCTCGATGCTGATGATGCCGCCGAAACCATCCATCTGGCGTTTGGCCAGTGCGTGCTGCGGATGGCTCTTGAGGCCGGGGTAGATCACCCGCTCGACCGCCGGGTGCTTTTCCAGCCACTTCGCCAGCTCCAGCGCGCTTTCGCAATGCGCCTTCATGCGCAGGTGCAGGGTCTTCAGGCCACGCATGGCGAGGAACGAGTCGAACGGACCGGCCACCGCGCCGACCGAGTTCTGCAGGAAGCCCATCTGCTCGGCGAGTTCCTTGCTGCGGGCAACCACGATGCCGCCGACCATGTCCGAATGGCCGTTGAGGTACTTGGTGGCCGAATGCAGCACCAGATCCGCGCCGTATTCCAGCGGGCGCTGGATCATCGGCGAGCAGAACGTGTTGTCCACCACCAGGATCAGCCCGTGCTTCTTCGCGAAGGCGGCGACCTTGGCCAGGTCGACCAGCTTGAGCATCGGGTTGGTCGGCGTCTCGGCCCAGATCATCTTCGTGTTGGGCTTCAGCGCGGCCTTCATGGCAGCGCTGTCGTTCAGGTCGAGAAAACTGAAGTCCAGCCCGGCCGAACGTCGGCGCACCTTTTCGAACAGGCGATAGGTGCCGCCGTACAGGTCGTCCATCGCGATCACGTGGCTGCCCGAATCGAGCAGGTCCAGCACGGTCGCCGCCGCAGCCAGACCCGAGGCGAACGCGAAACCGGCCACGCCACCTTCCAGATCCGCCACGCAGCGCTCGTAGGCCATCCGCGTGGGATTTTGCGTGCGCGAGTACTCGTAGCCCTTGTGCTTGCCCGGACTCTCCTGCACGTAGGTCGAGGTGGCGTAGATCGGCGTCATGATCGCGCCGGTGCTGGGATCGGGGTGCTGGCCGGCGTGGATCGCGCGGGTGCCCAGTCCTTGCTGCTTGTGCTTTGTCCCTGTCTTCATTGGTTTGCTCACAGCCCGCCGGACGGGTTGTCTCCGTTTTATAAAGGCTCCTATCTTAGCTTTTATGCCGGCTCGCTGCGGACTTGCCGGATGAACTTGCGTTCATCCGGCAACGGGAAAGTCGTCGCGCACGACCGAAGGAAGTCCCTTGTGGACAAGCTGCGCTGCCACGGGGCATCGCGGCTGGATCGACGGCAGAGCGGCGGGCAGTACCCATCGCTTCCGCCCGGGTCATCGTGGCGCACAACCGTAGGAGCCCACCCTTGGGCGAAAGTCCTTGTGGCAGCGACTTCAGTCGCGATGCTCCTGTGTCGAGGGCAAGAGCATCGCGACTGAAGTCGCTCCTACAGAGGGCGGGAAATATCGAGGGGTGACGCATCCATGCGCTTGGTCGCCGCGGCAAGAGCAGGCATCATTGGCAGGCTGGCGGGCCACGATTCTGGCCTGCCCGTCTTTCATCCGCCCAGCATGGACGTACTAGATGAACCAACCATCCACACAGATCAAGACACTGCTGGTGACCGGCGGAGCCGGCTTCATCGGCGCCAATTTCGTGCTGCAGGCGGTCGCCGACGGCCTGCACGTGGTCAACCTGGACAAGCTGACCTATGCCGGCAATCCGGACACCCTGGCGTCGCTGCACGGCAACCCGCGGCACGTGTTCGTGCACGGCGACATCGGCGACCGTGCGCTGGTGACGCGGCTGCTGGCCGAGCATCGCCCGGCCGCCGTCGTGAACTTCGCCGCCGAATCGCACGTGGATCGCTCGATCGACGGCCCCGCCGAATTCGTGCAGACCAACGTGGTCGGCACGCTGGCCCTGCTGGAAGCCGTCCGCGATTACTGGCGCGTGCTGGAAGGAACAGCCCGCGACGCGTTCCGCTTCCTGCACGTGTCGACCGACGAGGTCTATGGCTCGCTCGGCGACGAAGGCAAGTTCACCGAACAGACCGCGTACGCGCCGAACTCGCCTTACTCGGCCTCCAAGGCGGCGTCCGACCATCTGGTGCGCGCGTTCCACCATACCTACGGCCTGCCGGTGCTGACCACCAACTGCTCGAACAACTACGGCCCGTACCAGTTCCCCGAGAAACTGATCCCGCTGGTGATCCAGAAGGCGCTGGCCGGCGAACCGCTGCCGGTCTACGGCGATGGCCTGAACATCCGCGACTGGCTGTTCGTCGGCGACCACTGCAGTGCGATCCGTCGCGTGCTGGATGCCGGCCGCGTCGGCGAGACCTACAACGTCGGCGGCAACGCCGAGCGTACGAACATCGAGGTGGTCGAGGCGATCTGCAGCCTGCTGGATACGCGCCAGCCCATGGCCGATCGCCGCCCGCGCAGCTCGTTGATCACCTATGTGAAAGACCGCCCCGGGCCACGATCGCCGCTACGCGATCGACTCGCGCAAGCTGCAGGGCGAACTGGGCTGGCGGCCGTCGCAGACGTTCGAGAGCGGCATCGCGCACACGGTGGACTGGTACCTCGAGCACCAGCCCTGGGTGCAACGCGTGCTGGACGGCAGCTACCGGATGGAGCGCCTCGGCTCATGACCGCCACGCAGAAAGGCATCATCCTGGCCGGCGGTTCCGGCACCCGGCTGTATCCGATCACCCGCGCGGTCAGCAAGCAGCTGCTGCCGGTGTACGACAAGCCGATGATCTACTACCCGCTGGCCACCCTGATGCTGGCCGGTATCCGCGAGATATTGGTGATCAATACGCCGCACGAGCAGGAGATGTTCCAGCGCCTGCTCGGCGACGGTTCGCAGTGGGGGCTCGATATCCGCTATGCGGTGCAGCCATCGCCGGACGGGCTGGCCCAGGCGTTCACCATCGGTCGGGATTTCGTCGACGGCAAGCCCAGTTGCCTGGTGCTGGGCGACAACATCTTCTACGGACACGGCTTCACCGAACGACTCAAGCGCGCGGCCGCACGCGATCGCGGCGCCACCGTGTTCGGCTACTGGGTGAAGGATCCGGAACGCTACGGCGTGGCCGAGTTCGACGCCGCCGGCAAGGTCGTCGGGCTGGAGGAAAAGCCGGCCCGGCCGAAGTCGCACTACGCGGTCACCGGCCTGTATTTCTACGACGCCCGGGTCTGCGACTACGCGGCGGCGCTGAAGCCTTCGTCACGCGGCGAGCTGGAGATCACCGACCTCAACCGCTGCTATCTGGACGACAACTCGCTGCACCTGGAGCAACTGGGCCGCGGCTTCGCCTGGCTCGATACCGGCACCCACGAATCGCTGATGGAAGCGGGCAACTACATCGAGACGATCGAGAACCGGCAGGGCCTGAAGGTGTGCTGCCCGGAAGAGATCGCCCACCTCAACGGCTGGATCGACGACGAACAGCTGTTGCGGCTGGCCGAGCCACTGGCCAAGACCGGCTACGGGCAATACCTGCAGAACCTGCTGCGCGAGGGGCACGCCCGATGAAGGTGATCGAGACGGCCCTGCCCGGCGCGCTGATCATCGAACCGCAGGTGTTCGGCGATGCCCGCGGCTTCTTCTACGAGAGCTACAACAAGGGCAAGTGGCGGGATGCCGGCATCGATGCCGAGTTCATCCAGACCAACGTCTCGCGCTCGGCCAAGGGCGTGCTGCGCGGCCTGCATTATCAGTGGCCGAATCCGCAGGGCAAGCTGGTCAGCGTGCTGGAAGGCGAGGTGTACGACGTGGCGGTCGATATCCGTCGCGGCTCACCCACCTTCGGGCGTTCGGCCTCCGTGATGCTGACCGCCGACAACCATCGGCATTTCTGGGTGCCGGAAGGTTTCGCGCACGGCTTCTGCGTGCTGTCCGAGTTCGCCACCTTCACCTATCAGTGCACCGCGCTGTACGACGCCAAGGCCGACGCCGGCATCCGCTGGAACGACGCCGCGCTGGGCATCGACTGGCCACTGAGGGAGCCCTTGCTGTCGGAAAAGGACAGCCGCGCGCCCATGCTGGACGACGTCGCGGCGGAACGCCTGCCGGTCTTCCTGCCGTGAAAATCCTGTTGCTGGGTGCCAATGGTCAGCTTGGCCGCACATTTCTCGAGCACCCCGGCCTGGCTGCGCGGGGTCAGGTGATCGCGGCCAGCCGTGACGGCACGCTCGCCCACGGTGGTCATGCCGAAGCGGCCGATCTGGCCGCACCGGCCAGCCTGCCGGCCCTGCTCGACCGCCTGCAACCCGACGTGATCGTCAATGCCGCCGCGTATACCGCAGTCGATCGTGCCGAGCAGGAAGAGGCACTGGCCACGCGCGTGAATGGTGAGGCGGTCGGTGTACTCGGCCGCTGGGCAGCGGCCAACGCGGCCCTGGTGATCCACTATTCGACCGACTATGTGTTCGACGGCGAGCAAGCCGCAACCCTATGCCGTCGACGCGCCAACCGCACCCGCTGGGCGCCTATGGCCGCAGCAAGCTGGCCGGCGAACAGGCGCTGCGCGACAGCGGCGCGGATCATCTGATCTTCCGCACGGCGTGGGTGTACGCCGCGCACGGCCAGAATTTCCTGCGCACGATGCTGCGGCTGGGCGCCGAGCGCGACGAGCTGCGTGTGGTGGCCGACCAGCATGGCGCACCGACCGACACCGGGCTGATCGTCGAGGCGAGCCTGGCCGCGCTCGATCGCTGGCAGCTGGCCGATGCCGCGCAGCGAGCGCGACTCAACGGCATCCATCACCTGGTCGCCAGCGGCAGCACCAGCTGGCACGGCTTCGCCAGCGCGATCTTCGAGCAGGCGCTCGCCGCCGACCTGATCGAGCGGGCGCCGAACGTGGTCGCGATCGACACCGCCGATTATCCGACCCCCGCCCGCCGCCCGGCGTGGTCGCTGCTGGACAACCGTGGTTTCCAGCAGCAGTTCGGGTTTCCCCTACCGGATTGGCAGCAAGGCCTGCGCGATGTCATGTTCCAACTCACCCTGCCCGCTCCGTAGGCGACCTGTGTGAGAGCGGCTTTTGTAGGGGCGGCTTCAGCCGCGATGCTCCTGGCTTGGTTCAGAGCAAAAGCATCGCGGCTGAAGCCGCTCCCACAGAGTGGGCTCCTGCAGGCCCTCCTGCAGACAGGGGCTTGCGCGTGCGCGACAATCCCAAAGACTTTTTCGGTCTAATCCAGACAGGCGCGATGCTATGTTGATTCCCCTCATCCTCAGCGGCGGCAGCGGTACCCGGCTGTGGCCGGTATCGCGCCGGAACCTGCCCAAGCAGTTCCTGGCGCTGGCCGGCAAGGGCACGCTGTTCCAGCAGACCGTCGCGCGTACCCTGGAATTGCCGGATGTCGGCGCGCCCATCGTGGTGGCCAGCGAGGACCACCGCTTTCTCGCCGCCGACCAGTTGCTGGAGGCGGGCGTCGAAAACGCCACCATCGTGCTCGAGCCGGTCGCCCGCAATACCGCCCCGGCGATCGCCCTGGGCGCGTTGCAGGCATTGCAGCATGATGCCGACGCGATCCTGCTGGTATTGCCGGCCGACCATCTGATCGGCGACACCGCGTCGTTTGTCGCCGCCGTGGCGCAGGCGCTGCCACTGGCCGCGCAGGACTGGCTGGTGACCTTCGGCATCCGTCCGGATCGCCCGGAAACCGGCTTCGGCTATATCCGTCGTGCGCAGGCGATCGACGACAACGGCTACCAGGTCGGCCAGTTCGTCGAGAAGCCCGACCTGGCGACCGCCGAGTCCTACCTCGCCGATGGCGGTTACGACTGGAACTCCGGCATGTTCCTGTTCAAGGCCTCGCGCTACCTGGAAGAACTCGCCACGCACGCACCGGCCATGCTGGCAGCCGTGCGCGCCGCCCATGCAAAGGCCTCCGTCGACCTGGACTTCGTACGCATCGACCACGATGCCTTCGCGGCGGTCCCGGACGACTCGATCGACTATGCGGTGATGGAGAAGACCCGGCGCGCCGCGGTGATTCCGGTCAGCTGCGCATGGAGCGACATCGGCTCGTGGTCGGCGCTGTGGCTGACCGGCGACAAGGATGCCAACGGCAACCTGCGCGAGGGTGACACCATGGCGGTGGACACGCGCAACTCGCTGCTGCGCTCGCATGAGCGCCATCTGATCGCCACCGTCGGCGTCGACGACCTCATCGTGGTGACCACGCCGGATGCGACCCTGGTGGCGCATCGCGACGCAGCGCAGGATGTGAAGAAGATCGTCGAGCAGCTCAAGGCCGCCGGCCGCAGCGAGCATTCACTGCATCGCGTGGTGCATCGGCCATGGGGCAACTACGACTCGCTCGAAGCCGGCGAACGCTTCCAGGTCAAGCGTATCCAGGTCAAGCCCGGCGCGTCGTTGAGCCTGCAGAAGCATCACCACCGGGCCGAGCACTGGATCGTGGTCTCCGGCACCGCCGAAGTCACCTGCGATGACAAGGTGTTCCTGCTCGGCGAAAACCAGAGCACCTACATTCCGCTGGGCAGCAAGCATCGCCTGCGCAATCCGGGCAAGGTCGTACTGGAATTGATCGAGGTACAGTCCGGCAGCTATCTGGGCGAAGACGACATCGTGCGCTACGACGACGTCTACGGTCGTGCCTGAGAACGAAGAGCGAGAAGAGGCGGGAGTGGGAAACGAGCGTTGATCCAACGCCTTTCTCACCCCTCTCCACGCACCTTCTTCTACTCGACCGTCACCGACTTGGCCAGGTTGCGCGGCTGGTCGACATCCGTGCCGCGCAGCACGGCGACGTGATAGGCCAGCAGTTGCAGCGGCACGGTGAACACGGCCGGCGCGATGAAACTGCCGCCGGATTCCACCCGCAGCATCTCGCCGTGGCCGGCCATGTCGTCCATGCCGGCGGCGTAATCGGCGAACACGATCAGGCGGCCGCCGCGGGCGCGCACTTCCTGCAGATTCGACTTGAGCTTGTCCAGCAGCGGGCCGTTCGGCGCCACCGCCACCACCGGCATGTCTTCATCGACCAGCGCCAGCGGACCGTGCTTGAGCTCGCCGGCCGGATACGCCTCGGCGTGGATGTAGGAGATTTCCTTGAGCTTCAACGCGCCTTCCAGCGCGACCGGGTACTCCACGCCGCGACCGAGGAACAGCGCGTGCTGGCGGTGGATGAACTCGCCGGCCAGTTCGATGATCGCCGGCTCCAGCGTGAGCGCATCCTGGAGCGCCCGCGGCAGGTGCTGCAGTTCGGCGCACAGCGCCGCATAACGCTGCGGATCGAGCCCGTTGCGGTGCGCCAGGTCCAGCGCCAGCAACCCCAGAGCGGCCAGCTGGGTGGTGAAGGCCTTGGTCGAGGCCACGCCGATCTCCGGACCGGCGCGCGTCATCAGCTTCAGATCCGCCTCGCGCACCAGCGACGATTCGGGCACGTTGCAGATCGCCAGCGTGCCCAGGTAGCCGCGCCGGCGCGACTCACGCAGTGCCGCCAGGGTATCGGCGGTTTCGCCGGACTGCGAAATCGCCACGAACAGGGTGTCGGGCGGCACCACGGCATCGCGGTAGCGATATTCGCTGGCCACTTCCACGCTGACCGGCAGCCGCGCAAACTCCTCGATCCAGTACTTGGCGACCATGCCGGCGTGATAGCTGGTGCCGCAGGCGATGATGTGCAGGCCGCGCGTGGCCTGCAGCAAGGGGGCGCTGTCGATGCCGAAGATGTTCGGCAACACCCCGTGCGGACCGATCCGCGCTTCCAGCGTGTTGGCCACCGCACGCGGCTGCTCGAAGATTTCCTTCTGCATGTAATGGCGGTACTCGCCGCGCTCGACCGCATCGCTGGACAGCTCGCTCTCGTACGCCGCCCGCTCGACCGGCTGGCCGTCCAGGCCGAACACCTGCACGCTGTCACGGGTGATCTCGACCACATCACCCTCCTCGAGATGGACCATCCTGTTGGTGACCTGGATCAGCGCCTGGGCATCCGAGCCGAGGAAGTTCTCGCCGATGCCCATACCGACCAGCAGCGGTGCGCCGCGACGCGCACCGACCACGCGATCGGGCTCGTCGCTGCTGATCACCGCGATCGCGTAGGCACCTTCCAGCTCGCGCACGGTAACCAGTACCGCTTCGCGCAGGGGCATGCCCTGCTCGATGCGCTGGTTGATCAGCGCCGCCATCACCTCGGTATCGGTTTCCGAGCTGAACACATGACCGTGCGCCTGCAGCTCCTGGCGCAGGCTGGCGTAGTTCTCGATGATGCCGTTGTGCACCAGCGCGACCCGGCCCACCACGTGCGGATGCGCATTCACCTCGTTCGGCACGCCATGCGTGGCCCAGCGGGTGTGCGCAATGCCGGTGCCGCCGGGGAACGGGTCGGCGAGGTAGAGCGCCTCCATCTCGCGCACCTTGCCCTTGGCTCGCACCCGTCTGACCGCACCGTGATCGAGTACGGCCAGGCCCGATGAATCATAACCACGGTATTCGAGCGCCTTCAGGCCCACGATCAGCAGCGGTGCGACATCACGCTGGGCAACGGCGGCAACAATTCCACACATCGGCAGAGCTTCCCTTGTAAGGAGGCGGAACCTGGAACGGCTCCGTCACAGGCGACCATCTTGGGCCGACCGCATTACGCCAGGCTTTCGTGGCGGGTGGTCCAAGTCGGCAGAGGCCAGCCGATCAAAGCCGGCCGCCGCCCTAGTTCACCTTGCGCCGCAGGTAGTTCAGCAGGTCGATGCGGGTGATCAGGCCCATGAACTGTTCGCCATCCATCACGATCGCCACGTGGCCCCGCTCGAATACCGGCAGCAACGCCTCGATCGGCGCACTGACCGACAATTTCTGCAGGTTCGTCATCATCGCCGTGGACACCGCGTCGCGGAAACGCGTTTCGTCGGCATGCACATGCATCAGCACGTCCGACTCGTCGACGATGCCGACCAGCTTGTGACCGTCCATCACCGGCAGCTGCGACACGTCGTAAAGTTTCATGCGGTTGTACGCGGTGATCAGCAGCTCGTTCGGGCCAACCACGACGGTGTCGCGCTGGGCGAACGGGCGCAGCAGCAGGTCGCGCAGGTCGCCGTGCTTCTCGCGCTCGATGAAGCCGTTGTCGAGCATCCAGTAATCGTTGTACATCTTCGACAGGTACTTGTTGCCGGTATCGCAGACCAGGGTCACTACCCGCTTCGGGCCGGTCTGTTCGCGGCAATACTTCAGCGCCGCGGCCACCAGCGTGCCGGTGGACGAGCCGCCCAGGATGCCTTCCTTCGCCAACAGCTCGCGCGCGGTCAGGAAGCTCTCGCGGTCGGGAATCGCGTAGGCCTTCCTGACCCGGGTGAAGTCGCTGATCGGCGGCAGGAAATCCTCGCCGATGCCTTCGACCATCCAGCTGGCGGACTTGGTCGAGAGCGTGCCTTCGTTGATGTACTGGGTGAGGATGGAGCCGACCGGATCGGCCAGGATCAGTTCGGTCTGCGGCGAATGCTCGGCAAAATATTTCGACAGCCCGCTCAGCGTGCCGGACGAACCGCAGCCGAGTACCACGGCGTCGACCCTGCCGTCCATCTGCTCCAGGATTTCCGGCCCGGTGGTGGCGATGTGCGCCGCCGGGTTGTCCGGATTGCCGAACTGGTTGATGAAGTACGCCCCCGGTGTTTCCCGCGCGATGCGCTCGGCCATGTCCTGGTAGTACTCGGGGTGCCCCTTGGCCACGTCCGAACGGGTCAGCACGACCTCGGCGCCCATCGCCTTGAGATTGAAGATCTTCTCGCGGCTCATCTTGTCCGGCACCACCAGGATCAGGCGGTAGCCCTTCTGCTGCGCGACCAATGCCAGGCCCAGCCCGGTGTTGCCGGCGGTGCCCTCGACCAGGGTGTCGCCCGGGCGGATCCTGCCGTCCTTTTCGGCACCTTCGATCATGGACAGGCCGATGCGGTCCTTGATCGAGCCGCCGGGGTTGGTGCTCTCGAGCTTGAGAAACAACTCGCACAACCCGGTCTCCAGGCGCTGCGCACGCACCATCGGGGTGTGTCCGATCAGTTCAAGAACACTCTGGTGAACCGTCATGGGGGCTCCGTGGCTGGGGAAACCGGTGACGCGGGCTGCGTATCGTTCCGGCAAGACCATCATCATAACCGAGCCGCCCGACCGGCCGTCAGACACACCGCGGCCCCGACAACCCTTCCGACGAGCGGGAAGGGCCCGGGGCCGTGTGTGTGATGAAACCGCAGATTCAGTGGATGAGGTGCACCCGGTCCACCCACATGCGCTCGAGTCGCGCCTTGGCCAGCAATTTTTCCTTCTTCATGCTGGCGAGAGTGACATCGTCGATGGGAAGCACGCCGATATCGGCGTCGTGCACCTTGCTGTCGAGTTCCTTGTGATGCTGATAGAGCCGACGGAATTCGGCATCGGCCTTCATCAATGCCTCGACATCATCACGCTGCTGGTTTTCAAACATGATCCGACCTCCTGCGAGTGGACTGGCGGATGCCACGACCGCGACATCTGCAGACGACTGAACGCACGCGCGCGACCACGACCCGCGCCGGGATACCGGAACGCGAGGGGAGATTTGAACGTGGGATAGGCGCATGGTTCAGGTCGATGACCACAAGGCGGGGATGCCTTGTGGGACTTCGACCCTACTCTCCCGACAAGGGGGCCGCAAGCCCGATTTTGTGAAGGTGTGCGGGCATCGGCACTCTGTGAAATACCTGTCAAAACAGCATTTTACATTTGCCAGATCGACGCGCCGCGCACCGCCGGCCAACACTGGCCGGCTGGCGCTTGCCGATGGCCCGGGCACGATGATTCAGGGGTGCCCGGCGTGCTTCTTTGCGGGCTTCTTGTGCTCCGCAGGAGCCTTGGCGGGAGCGCTGCCGTCTTCCAACTGCGAACGCATCGCCTTGGCTGCCTGCGCGGCCAGTGCAGCTTCGCGCCGGGCCGCCTTGGCCACCTTGCTCTGTGCCGCCGCCAGCTTGTTCGCGCGCTCGGCTTCGGCCCGTGCCTGTTCGGCTGCCTGCGAGTATTCCTGACCCTGCTGCTGCAGCCGGGCCGCCTCTTCCTGCGCCAGCTGGTACTGCAGGCGCTGGCGCTCCAGCTCACGGCGCGCCATTTCCGCGTCACGCCGACTGTTGTCCAGCAGGATCTGATCGTGTTCGCGATCGAGCTGGGTCAGCTTGACCTGGGCATCCTGCAACTGCGCAGCGGTCTTGGCCAGATCCACGCGACGCTCCGCCAGGTACAGGTCATGCGCCCGTTCGCGCGAGCTCGCCTGCGCCAGGCGGTTGATCGCATCGCGCGCACGCGCCTGCTCGGCCTGCGCATAACCTCCCAGGCTCGGGTCGTTGGCGAGCTGGTCGAGACTGTTGGTGAGGCGGCTGATGTCGATGTCATCCTGCCGCGCATGCGCCGATCCCACAGCGACCAGACCCAGCAGGACAAAGGCAAGGAGGGTAGTGAGACGCTTCATGGCTGGCCTCCGGAGGTGCTGGAGCTCGAGGCCGGCGGCTGGTTATCGGCGGGCAGGGTCTGGAAACCGTCCGCTGGCGGTGCGGACAAGACTGAGGATGCCGGAGCCGGCATGTCCTGGGTAGCTGCCGGATGGGGGGACGAGGCCGGCGGCTGGGGCTGGGCATCCGCTGAAGGTTGCTCGCCCAGCTGACGCAAACGATTGTTCTCCTGCACTTTGCTCTGTATCTGGGCCCGTGCCGCACCCAGCCGGGCCTTGGCCCGTGCCAGTTCGGCGTCGGCACCGGATTCCGCAGCCAGATTGGCCGCGTCGGCATATTTGCGCTCGGCCATGGCCGCCTGGGCCTGCTGGAACTTGTCCTGCGCGAAGCCCAGATCGACCGGGGCATAGTCGGCCGCACCGGCCTCGCGCGCCGCCTGCAGCTCCGTCTGGGCCAGATTCATCGAATCATTCGGCGGGGGCGCGGTGGCGCAACCGGCCAACGCCAGCGTCAGAGCCAAGGCGGCCGTTGCCATACGGGTGCGGCCAACGGATCCGGCCGGCGGGGAAAAGATGTGCATCACATTCCTCATGGTGTGTCGCGACGTATTGTGGACAGGCATAATCCATCATTGCAATGCGCATTGGGAAACAGGGGACAAACGTGGATATCGGCTACTTCCTCAAGCTTATGGTAGACAAGGGCGCGTCGGACATGTTCCTGACCACCGGCGCTCCAGTGAACATCAAGGTCGAGGGCAAGTTGTATCCCCTGGGCAATACCGGGCTGCCCGGCGGCATGGTCAAGAAGATCGCCTATTCGCTGATGGATGAAGGCCAGGTGCCGCAATTCGAGCGCAATCTCGAGCTGAACATGGCGCTCGCCGTCAAGGAAGCCGGCCGTTTCCGCATCAACGTGTTCAAGCAGCGCGGCGAAGTGGGCATGGTGATCCGCGCGATCAAGAGCGAGATCCCCAGCATCGAGCAGCTGCAGCTGCCCAGCATCTTCCGCGACCTGATCATGGAACCGCGCGGGCTGATCCTGGTGGTCGGTGCCACCGGCTCGGGCAAGTCCACCACGCTGGCGGCCATGATCGACCAGCGCAACACGCATTCGGCCGGTCACATCCTCACCATCGAGGATCCGATCGAATACCTGCACCGGCACAAGAAGTCGATCGTCAACCAGCGCGAAGTGGGCCTGGATACGCACAGCTATCACGAGGCCCTGAAGAACGCGATGCGCGAGGCGCCGGATGTCATCATGATCGGTGAGATCCGCGACACCGACACGATGGAAGCGGCGATCGCGTTCTCCGAAACCGGCCATCTGTGCCTGGCCACGCTGCACTCGAACAACGCCGACCAGACGCTCGAGCGCATCCTCAACTTCTTCCCGGAATCGGCGCACAAGAACGTGCTGATGAACCTCTCGCTCAATCTGCGCGCGGTGATCAGCCAGCGCCTGGTGATCGGCAAGGACGGCCGCCGCATTCCCGCCGCGGAAGTGTTGCTGAACACCCCGCTGATCCGCGACATGATCCGCCGCGGCCAGACCCACGAGATCAAGGAGGCGATGGATCGCAGCCTGCAGGAAGGCATGCAGACCTTCGACCAGTCGCTGTACCGGTTGTACAAGGACGGGCGCGTGGAGCTGGAAGAGGTACTGAACAAGTCCGATTCGCGTGACGGCCTGGCGTTGAAGATCCGGCTCGCCGACAGCGGCAACAACGATCAGGAACTGGCCGGCAACGATCCCTACGGCATGGGCTTCTGAGAAACGAGTGGTCGAAAATGGGAAAGGGAGTGACGCAGGCCACTCTCGTTTCTCACTCCTCTTCACTCGTTTCTAGCTTTGCGGCGCATCCGGCTGGGCTTCCGGCGCCGCACGCTGGAATGTCTCCAGTTCGTTGCAGGCCTCGCAGATCCGGCGCAGCGTCGGGTAGGCATCCAGCGGAACCTTCCAGCGCAAGGCGTTGTAGTACTGCGGTACCAGACAGATATCGGCCATGCTCGGCGAATCGCCGTGGCTGTAACGGCCGGTGGCCGCATTGCCGGCCAGCATCACCTCCAGCGCCTTGAAGCTGGTGTCGATCCAGTACCGGGACCACTCCGCGCGCTGCGCCTCGTCGGCACCGAATTGCGATTCCAGCCGCTGCAGCACACGCAGATTGCCCAGCGGATGGGTGTCGCAGGCCACCACCATTGCCAGCGCGCGCACCCGCGCACGCCCACGCGCATCCATCGGCAGCAGCGACGTCTCCAGCTCCGGATACTTCTCGTCGAGGTACTCCATGATCGCCAGCGACTGGGTGATCACCCGGTCGCCATCAAGCAGGCAGGGGACCATCGCCTGCGGATTGACCTCGCGAAAAGCCGGGGCATGTTGCTCGCCACCCTCGCGAACCAGGTGTACCGGTCGCGTTTCGTACTCCACCCCTTTCAGGTTGAGCGCGATGCGCACTCGATACGCGGCGCTGGAGCGCCAGTAGCCGTAGAGCACCAGACCGGTAGCCATGAGCCGTCCCCTCCCCCTGCACGTAAGCGCCAGTTTAGCCACAAGTGTGGCCTCGGCACATGGCCGACTGCAACGCCATCGCCCGCCGCCCCGATGACCCGACTCCGGTTTGCATCGGGGCGCAGCGGGCCGGACAATACGCGGCTGCCGTCCATTCCGGACGATTTGAAGCCCATCACCGGAGATCCGCCGTGTCCGTCATCCGCATGAGTGACCTCGATTTGCGCGGCCAGCGCGTGCTGATCCGCGAGGATCTGAACGTGCCGTTCGACGACCACGGGCAGATCACCTCGACCCAGCGACTCGACGCGGCCCTGCCCACGATCATGGCCGCCCGCGATGCCGGCGCCCGGGTCATGGTGCTGTCCCACCTGGGTCGTCCGAAGGAAGGCCAGTTCGACGCCGGGTCCTCGCTGGCGCCGGTCGCGCAGTGGCTGGGCGACAAGCTCGGCACGCCGGTGCGGCTGGTCGCCGACTACCTGGACGGTGTCGAGGTTGCCCCCGGCGAGGTCGTGGTGCTGGAAAACTGCCGCATGAATGTCGGCGAAGGCAAGGATGACGAGGCGCTGGCGAAGAAGTACGCCGCGCTGTGCGACATCTTCGTGATGGACGCGTTCGGCACCGCGCACCGGGCGCAGGCCTCGACCCATGGCGTGATCCGGTTCGCCCCGGTCGCCGCGGCCGGCCCGCTGCTGTGCGCCGAACTGGACGCGCTGGGCAAGGCGCTGGAACATCCGGCGCGACCGCTGCTGGCGATCGTGGCCGGCTCCAAGGTCTCGACCAAGCTGACCTTGCTGGACAACCTGATCGGCAAGGTCGACCAGCTGATCGTCGGTGGCGGCATCGCCAATACCTTCATCGTGGCGATGGGCCATTCGATCGGCAACTCGCTGGTAGAACCTGCGCTGGTCGATGCGGCGAAAAAGGTGCTGGCAGACGCCAGGCGCCGCGGCGTCGACGTACCGATGCCGGTCGACGTGGTGGTGGCCTCGAACTTCTCCGCCCAGGCGACCGCCACGGTGAAGGCGGTCGACCAGGTCAACGACAATGAGATGATCCTCGACATCGGCCCGCAGACCGCCCGGCATTACGCCGAACTCATCGCCAAGGCCGGCACCGTGGTATGGAACGGCCCGGTCGGCGTGTTCGAGTTCGACGCATTCGGCAAGGGCACCGAAACCCTGGCGCATGCGATCGCCGAATCGAGCGCATTTTCGATCGCCGGTGGTGGCGACACCCTGGCCGCGGTCGAAAAATACGGGATCGCCGACCGCGTCTCCTACATCTCCACCGGCGGCGGTGCCTTCCTGGAATTCCTCGAGGGCAAGGAACTGCCCGCGGTCACTGCATTGAAGGCACGGGCGGGGAAATAATGCTCTGCCTGTTCGACCTCGACGGCACTTTGATCGATTCCGAGCACGGCATCACCGCGTGCGTGAAACATGCGCTGGCACGACTGGATGTTCCCGCACCGGCACATGAGGAATTGCGTCGCTGGATCGGTCCGCCGCTGCGGCACAGCTTCGCACCACTGCTGGGTCACGACGCCGGGCGAATCGAGGCCGCCGTGGAGTACTACCACGAACGCTTCAACACGCACGGCTGGCGCGAGCATGAGATCTATCCCGGCATCGAGGCGCTGATCCAACGACTGCTCGATGCCGGCCATCAATTGGCGGTGGTGACCAGCAAGCCGCATCGCCACGCCGCGCCGATCATCGCGCACCTGCCGTTTGGCGAAGCCTTCCTGCGCCTGTATGGCCCGCATCCGGACAGCCCGCACAGCGAGAAGGCCGCAATGATCGGCGCGGCGCTGACGGACTTCGGTTGCAAGCCGGCCGATGCGGTGATGATCGGCGACCGCCACTTCGACATCGACGGCGCGGTGGCCAACGACGTCCGCGGCCTCGGCGTGCTGTGGGGTTTCGGCAGCCGCGCCGAACTGGAGCTGGCCGGCGCCCATGCCATGGCGGCGACGCCGGACGAACTGGCCGCACTGCTGCTCGCCTGAGTCAACCCGACGTCCAGATGGATATTCCCGCGAGCACCCGCCCCTCACCTCGATCCTCTCCCCGATAGGGAGAGGAGGCGACGCGAAAAGCCGTTACTTGATGGTCCGCTTCACCGCATCGACCACGTGCGCCACGCTGAAACCGAAGTGCTCGAACAGCTGCGGCGCCGGGGCGGAGGCGCCGAACGTGGTCATGCCGATCACCTCGCCGTCCAGACCCACGTACTTGGCCCAGAAGTCGGCTGTGGCCGCTTCCACCGCCACGCGTGCGCGGCACCAACCCGGCAGCACGCCCTCGCGGTATTCCAGCGACTGCGCGTCGAACACCTCGGTGCACGGCATCGACACCACCCGCACGCCGATGTCCTGCTGCGCCAGCGCGCGCGCGGCTTCCATCGCCAGCTCCACTTCGGAGCCGGTGGCGATCAGGATCGCCTTGAAGCGGGTATCCAGCGGATCGGACAACACGTAACCACCGCGCATGATGTCGGCGACCTGCTGGTCGCTGCGCTGCTGATGCTTGAGCGTCTGCCGCGAGAACACCAGGCACGACGGCGCACCCTTGCGTTCGATCGCGGCCTTCCACGACGCCGCCGATTCCACCGCGTCACAGGGACGCCACAGCTGGTTGTTCGGGATGTAGCGCAGGCTGGCCATGTGCTCGACCGGCTGATGGGTCGGGCCGTCCTCGCCCAGGCCGATCGAGTCGTGCGTGTAGACGTGGATCGCGTGGGCCGGAATCAGTGCGCTCATGCGCACCGCGTTGCGCGCGTAATCGGAGAACACCAGGAAGGTGGCGTCGTAGGGAATGAAGCCGCCGTGCAGGGCCAGGCCGTTGGCGATCGCAGTCATGCCGAACTCGCGCACGCCGTAATACACGTAGTTGCCCTTGCCATCGGCGCTGTTGCCGGTGGCCGCATCCAGGCTGCCCTTCCACTTGGTGAGGTTGGAGCCGGCCAGGTCGGCCGAGCCGCCGATCAGTTCCGGCAGCAGCGGGCCGAACGCATCCAGGCTCATCTGCGAGGCCTTGCGTGAAGCCACTTCCGGACCTTCGACCTGCAGCCTGGCGATGTATGCCTGCGACTTGCCGGCCCAGTCGGCGGGCAGTTCGCCGGCGACACGGCGCTTCAGTTCGGCGGCGAGTTCCGGGTACGCCCGGGCGTAGGCCTCGAACGCAGCGCTCCACGATTGTTCGCGCTGCGCGCCCCTGGCCTTGTGATCCCAGCCGGCATAGATGTCGGCCGGAATCTCGAACGGACCGTAATGCCAGCCCAACTGCTCGCGGGCGGCGGCCACTTCATCCTTGCCCAGCGGCGCGCCGTGGCTCTCTTCCTTGCCCTGCTTGTGCGGCGCACCGAAGCCGATGATGGTCTTGGCGCAGATCAGCGTGGGCCTGTCGCCCTGCGCGGTGGCCGCGGCGATGGCCTGCTTGATCGCCTCGGCATCGTGGCCGTCGACATGGCGGATCACGTTCCAGCCGTAGGCTTCGAAGCGGGCCGGCGTGTCGTCGGTGAACCAGCCCTCGACCTCGCCGTCGATCGAGATGCCGTTGTCGTCGTAGATCGCCACCAGCTTGCCCAGCTTCCAGGTACCGGCCAGCGAGGCCACTTCGTGCGAGATGCCTTCCATCAGGCAGCCGTCACCCAGGAACACATAGGTGTGATGGTCGACCACGGCGTGATCGGGGCGATTGAAATGCGCCGCCAGCACTTTCTCTGCCAGGGCGAAACCGACAGCGTTGGCCAGACCCTGACCGAGCGGGCCGGTGGTGGTCTCCACGCCGGGCGTCTCGCTGGCTTCCGGGTGACCGGCGGTCTTCGAATGCAGCTGGCGGAAGTGCCTGAGCTGATCCATCGGCAGGTCGAACCCGGTCAGGTGCAGCAGCGCGTACTGCAGCATCGAGCCGTGACCGTTGGAGAGCACGAAGCGGTCGCGATTGAACCATTTCGGGTTCGCCGGATTGAACTGCAGGAAGTCGTTCCACAGCACCTCGGCAATGTCGGCCATGCCCATCGGCATGCCGGGGTGGCCGGACTTGGCGGCCTCGACGGCATCCATGGCTAGGGCGCGCACGGCGTTGGCGAGTTCGCGGCGGGTGGTCATCGGGCAGTCTCCGGCAAGCGCAAAACGCGCATTGTCGCCGATCCGGACGTTCGCTGTCGCGCCGGACCCGCGGCGCACGCCCCCTGGGACCCGTTTCCCGGCGACAGATTAATTCAGCCTTAATTTTTCATTGACGGATACCAGGAAGCTTCAGGCTCGAACCCGTCCAATGGCGCGGCGTGTGGTTTCCATGCGCCGCTGCCCGACCTATCCCCAGGGGCCGGACAGCGCGTTGTCATAAGCAGTCAAGAAAGGTATCCCCATGAAAAAGACACTACTAGCCCTCGCCCTGGTTTCGGCCGCCGTTTGCGCCCTGCCCGCGTTGGCACAGGACAGCCCCGCCCCGATCGACAACAGTCCCGCCACCAGCGACACCCGGGCCAGCGGCAACTACCAGCCGGGTCAGGTGATCGGCAGCGGCAACTGGCTGATCGACGCCAGCGTCGGTCAGGCGCATATCAACAAGGGTCCGTACGATGCTCACCCCACCACTTATTCGCTCAGCGGCGGTTATCGCTGGAAGGTCGGCCAGGACCTCGGCCTCGGTGTCGATGTGGGTTACAACGACCTGGGCAATTTCAAGCTCAAGAACGCCTTCAACAGCAACAACGTCAATCAGACCTCCCAGCGTCAGGCCCTGCGTGGCTGGACCGCAGGCGTGAATGGCCGCATCAACGTCTGGCAAGGCCTGTACCTCAGCGGTCGTGCCGGTGTGTACGGCTGGAAAGGGCACGGCTACAGCGACCAGGACATCAACCGCCACAATCTGAATCAGGTCGACCTCTACGGCAGCGCTGGCGTGGGCTACGACTTCACCAACCATTTCGGTCTGGGCCTGTCGTACGACTACTACCACGCCAACAAGCACGGTATCGACCTGAGCACCGACACCGCCTCGGTGAACGCCGAATACCGTTTCTGAGATACCGGCATGAGGCGTTGGGCACTCGCTCCTCCGGGTACCGCGGGCGCCGGATTAACGCCGGCTTAATAGTAAACTTGCCGGTATTGAATCTTTCAGCCAGCGCCTCATCTAATCGTTCAGTGTCGCCGCCTGACTTGGGCAGCGCACTTTCAGCAGCGGCCAACTCCCCCAAGGCCGACTGCCATGACAACTAGGAGCATCTCCACATGAAAATCAAAAAGACCCTGCTTGCCCTCGCCCTCAGCACCGCCGGCCTGCTGGCCATCCCCGCGGCATTCGCGCAGAGCGCCCCGACCCACAACGACGGCTGGTTCGTCAACGGTAATGTCGGTCAGGCCTCACTCAACCACGGCGCTTATGACGACACCAGCACCGGTTACGCCATCAATGGCGGCTACCGCTGGGCGCTGAGCCCGGCCGTCGCGCTGGGTGCCGAGGTAGGCTACAACGACCTGGGCAACATCCACGCGAAGAACGTGTTCAACGACCAGCCGGTCGTGGCAGACAACAAGTCCCAGCTGCACGGCTGGACTGCTGGCGTGAACGGCCACTTCAACGTCACCCCGAACTGGTACGTCAGCGCACGCACCGGCGTCTACGGCTGGCAGGGCCATGGCCTGAGCAACGATGCCAACCCGATTCGCAAGGGGTTCGACAACACCAGCTGGTACGCCGGTGCCGGTGTCGGCTACGACTTCAGCAACAACGTCAGCCTGGGTCTGAACTACGACTATTACGACGCGAAGAAGGACCACGTGAACCTGAGCTCCGACATGGTCTCGGTCAGCGCGGAATACCGCTTCTGATAGACCGCAACAGGTTGCAAGGCCAAAAAAAGGGCGCCGCAAGGCGCCCTTTTTCCGTCTGCTCCCGCGCCGATTCAGCAGCGGGGCATGCCGCGGATCAGCCGTTCCACTGGCCCAGCGCGGCCAGGCCGTTGTCGCGCGCTCGCGCATGCACGGTCTTCTGTGCCTCGGCGTAGTTCGCCTTCATGTCCTTCGACCACAACTTCAAGGCCGCCTGCTGCATGGCGCGGCCATACGAGAACGACAGCGGCCACGGATGCGGACCGATCTGGTTCATCGCGTTCAGATGCGCGGTGGACTGCTGGTCCGACTGGCCGCCGGACAGGAACACGATACCCGGCAGCGAGGCCGGCACGGTGGACTTGAGCACACGCACGGTCGCTTCGGCGACTTCCTCGACATCGACCTGCTCCTCGCAGTCCTTGCCCGGGATGACCATGCTGATCTTCAGGATGGTGCCTTCCAGCATCACGTTCTGCTCGTACAGCGCATTGAACAGGCTGCGCAGCACGGCTTCATGTACCTCGTAGCTGACCTCGATGCTGTGATCGCCGTCCATCAGCACTTCCGGTTCCACCATCGGCACCAGACCCGCTTCCTGGCACAGCGCGGCGTAACGCGCCAGCACGTGGCAGTTCGCCTCGATCGCGGTGGAGCTGGGATTTTCCTCGCTGATGTTGATCACCGCACGCCATTTGGCGAACTGCGCGCCGAGCCTGGCGTATTCCTGCAGGCGCTCGCGCAGGCCGTCGAGGCCCTCGGTGACCACGTCACCGGGGAAACCGGCCAGCGGCTGCGGCCCCTTGTCGACCTTGATGCCGGGAATGATGCCGAGCTTCTTCATCAGCTGGGTGAACGGCACGCCGTCGCGGGTCGACTGGCGGATCGTCTCGTCGTACAGGATCGCGCCGGAGATATGCTCGTTCAGGCCGGGCGTGGTCAGCAGCAACTCACGGTAGGCGCGGCGGTTCTCCTCGGTATTCTCGATACCGACCGCCTCGAACCGTTTCGCGATCGTCTTGGTCGACTCGTCGATGGCGATGATGCCCTTGCCGGGCGCGACCATCGCCAGGGCAATACTTTCGAGATCTTCAATACTCATGACGACTCCGTGGTGCGAGGGCGGTACCCGCCAGCACAAGGTTGACGCCGCCTCGGGGTCGAAGCGGCGTGGTTCAAAACGGGGATTATAGGCCAGATTCGCCGGACCGGCCGGACCGGTCGGCGCGGGGCGTCAGGCGCCGTAACCGGGCAACTTGCAGGCATCCATCAGTTGCTGGCGCGCCGTCGGGTCATTCGGCGCATTGAACGGCACGATGTAGTAGGTGGCAACGGGTTGCCCGATCTTGTTGTTCAGCGACGGGCCGTAGCGGAAATGGGACACCGCGCTGCGTGCCACCGTCCCAAGGTCGCTCTTGGGCACCACCTTGACCACCTGCACGTCCAGCGGCACGCCATCGGAACCGACCGTATAGGTCACCGCAGCGCATCCCGGCTTGTCCAGATTCAGCCCGCTGTTGGGCACATCCATCTGCACCTTCGTATTGAGCAGGATCCAGTAACGGTACAGATTCTGCTGATCGACCTTGTGCGGCTGAGCCAGCACCGGCGCCACGAACCCCAGGGTCAGCGCCAGCAACAGAGCCTGGCGCAGCGGACGGAATACGGTCTTCATGGTGAGCTCCAGTACGGGAAGGACGAGTTCAAGTGTAGCTGCCCCGACCATCCATCCGACGTCAACATGGAGGGGCTGGACAGACGCCCGTCAGCATCACAGATCGCGCAGGCTCTCCACCATGCCGTCGGCACCGACCGAGAGCAGCTTCAGCGTATTGGTGCCACCACCCTGGCCCACATGATCGCCGTGGGTGAGCACGACCCGGTCGCCCTCGCTGAGACGGCCCTGGGCGAACAACTGCTGCACCGCGGCGAGCGCATTGGCCGCGGAGTTCAGCCCCTGGTGAGTGAACGCCACCGGCTGCACGTCGCGCAGCATCAGCATGCGCCGACGCGCCTTGGCCTGCGGCGACAGCGCATAGATCGGCACCGCCGTGCGGTAGCGCGACAGCCACTGCGCGGTGGCACCGGATTCGGTCAGCGCCACGATCGCGCGCACGCCCAGCTCGCCGGCCAGCATCATCGCCGCCAGGGCGATCGCCTGGTCGCTGCGATCCAGCCGATGCCCACCCGCCTTCAGGTCTTCCTTCGGCTCGAACTGGCGCTCGGCACCGAGGCAGATCCGGCGCATCGCGGCCACCGCCTTGTCCGGATGCGCGCCGGCAGCGGTCTCCTCGGACAGCATCACCGCATCGGTGCCGTCGATCACCGCATTGGCGACATCCAGCACCTCGGCACGGGTCGGGATCGGCGAGCGCACCATCGACTGCAGCATCTGCGTGGCGGTGATCACCGCGCGGTTGCGCGCCACCGATTCGCGGATGATCTTCTTCTGCAGCCCGGGCAGCTCGGCATCGCCGATCTCCACGCCCAGATCGCCGCGCGCCACCATCACCACGTCGGAGGCGTCGATGATCTCGCCCAGCACCGGAATCGCGTCGGCCCGTTCGATCTTGGCGACCAGTGCGGCGCTGCCGCCGGCCTCCTGCAACAGCCGACGAGCCTGGTGCATGTCATCGGCCGAACGCACGAACGACACCGCCAGGAAGTCCGCACCGATCTCGGCCGCGAGCTTGATGTCGGCCTTGTCCTTGTCCGACAGCGCGGTGACCGAAAGCCCGCCGCCTTGCCGGTTGAGGCCCTTGCGGTTGGACAACTTGCCGCCAACCAGCACCTCGCAGCGGACTTCAGTGCCGACCACATCCAGCACCGTCAACGCGACCAGTCCATCATCCAGCAACAGCACATCGCCGGCATGCACGTCCTGCGGCAATGCGTAATAGCTGACGCCGACCCGGGTGGCGTCGCCCGGTGGCACGTCGGGACGGCAATCCAGCACGAACGACGCGCCGTCGACCAGCTCAACCGGCCCGTTCGCAAACGTCTCGATGCGGATCTTCGGCCCCTGCAGATCGGCCAGGATGCCGACTTCGCGATCGGCGGCGACCGATGCCGCCCGTACGGCACGGGCGCGGGCGCGATGATCGTCCGGCTCGCCGTGCGACAGGTTCAGGCGAACCACGTCGACGCCTTCGGCGATCAATTTCTCGAGCATGCCCGGCGCATCGGTGGCGGGGCCCAGGGTGGCGACAATCTTGGTGCGGCGTGAGGGTGTATTGGTCATGTCGCTGAGGCTAGCAGATGTCGGCGGCGGTGCCACGATGCAAACGTATGCAATGGAAGTTTGGGCGTCCAGATGCGACGGCCGACACGTCCCGCCGACCACGACGGAACCGGACAGGTTCGGGGCCGGTCCAGCGGTGGACCGGCAGCCGCCGACTTGTCAGCGGCGGCGCGGGAATCCATGCTGCGGATCGGGCTCATGGTTGAGGGGACATCATGGCAAGGATCTCGGGATGGATCGTGCTGCTCGCCGCGGCGGTCGGCATGAGCTGCGCGATCGCCACGGATACGGCGGCAGCGTCGGGCCTGAACGGCATTGACGAGTTCGCGCGCGACCCGGACTTCTCCCGGGTCAGTATCTCGCCGGACGGTCACTACCTGGCCGCGCTGGCACCCGTTCCCGGCAAGCCGCAGCAGAACCGGCTGGTCATCCTCGACGCCGCCACGGCCAGACCGCTGCGGACACTGAACTCCGGCTCGTACCAGCTGATCAGCAACTACCGCTGGGCCGGCGACCATCGGCTGATCGGCACGGTGGCGATCAAGCTCGACGGGCTCGACACGCCGATCCCGACCGGCGAGTTGTTTGCTGTCGGCGCCGATGGCAGCCGTCCGCTCACCCTGTTCGGCTTCCGCGCCCACGCCAACACCGAAACCGGCCTCGGTCAGCGCGAACAGCGCGCAGCTTTCGCGTGGGTGGTCAGCACCGAGCTGGCCGACCGCGGCCGCATCGTGATCGCCACGCGGCCGTACAGCGATAGCCGCGAGGGCGTGGACAACAGCGTCGAGACGATCGATGTGATGACCGGCAGCGCACGACGCATCGGCGGTTCACCGGCCAACGATGCCGACTTCGTCGCCGACCACGAGGGTCGCGTGCGGGTCGCCTACGCCAGCACCGACCACCTCGACACGCGGCTGTGGACGAGGCAGGGCGACGACGACGCGTGGGTATTGCGCAACGACCCGGCACGCTCTGGTGTCGTGCTGATGCCGATCGGCTTCAACCGGGACAACAGCAAGCTGTACGTGATCAGCAGCCAGGGCGACGGGCCGGACGCGGTTGAATTGATGGACATGGCCGGCGGCAAGCGCAGCCTGGTCTACCGCGGCCAGTTCGCCGATCCGCTGCGCCTGCTGCCCAGCGCGGACGGCAAGGACTATTACGCGGTGATCACCGCCGAGGGCCGGCCAGGTCTGCATTACATCGACGACGACAGCCCCGAAGCCCGGATCAACCGCGCGCTGGAGAAGCAGTTCCCGGGGCGGCTGGTATATCTGTCCAGTTTCAGTGCCGACGGCAGGCGCGCGATCATTCACGAGCAGAGCGACCGCAATCCCGGCGACTATTTTCTGCTCGACCTGACCACCCACAGCGCCCACCATCTGCTCAGCGCGTATCGTCGGATCGATCCGCTGCAGATGCGTGCGGTGCAGCCGATCGCACTCACCGCTCGTGACGGGCTGGCCCTGCACGGCTTCATCACCCTGCCGGCCGGCCATGCACCCTATCCGCTGGTGGTGATAGTGCACGGCGGCCCGTTCGGCATCTCCGACCAGTGGACCTTCGACCCCGAGGTGCAGATGCTGGCCGGCCACGGCTACGCGGTGCTGCAGGTCAACTATCGCGGCTCGGGCGGCTACGGCGCGCGCTTCATCAGCCGCGGCTACCGGCAGTGGGGACGGGCGATGCAGGACGACCTGTTCGATGCCACGCGCTGGGCGGTCAGCCAGGGCTACGCCGATCCGGCCCGACTGTGCATCTACGGCGCCAGCTACGGCGGTTATGCCGCGCTGGAGGCGGTAGTGCGCGAACCCGACCTCTACCGCTGCGCGATCGGTTACGCCGGCGTCTACGACATGCGCGTGCAATTGCAAAAGAGCGATACGCAGTCCACCAACGCCGGGCTGAACTACATGCACGAAACCATGGGCAGCGACCCGGCCGAGCTGCTGGCGCACTCGCCGCTGGCCGGGGTGGAGCGGATCAAGGCGCGCCTGCTGCTGATCCACGGCGGCGCCGATCGACGCGTACCCTTCGGCAATTTCCGTGAATTCACCGCGGCGCTGGATGCGCGGCACAAGAGCTACGACATGCTGGTGGAGCCCGACGAGGGCCACGGCTTCTTCGTCGAGGCACACCGGGTCGAGGCCTACCGCAAGATGCTCGACTTCCTCGACCGCTCGATCGGCAAGGCCGACGCCGTCACCCACTGATCCGCGGTCGGCTTCTCACTGGCCCAGCGCGCGGTTGAGCACTTCGGCCAGGCGCCGACCGGCCTCGCGCAGGCGCAGGTCAGCCACCGGCAGCTCGGCCTTGACGTAGCTCGATGTGATGCGGTGGCCGGTCGGATAGAAACCGGGCTCGGCGGTGATCCGGCAGGATTCCTCGGCCCATTGCGCATAGGGATTGTCCAGCGGCGCGACCGGCGCCGGCAAGGCGACCGGCACCGCCGAATCGAGCTCCTGGGCGTAGTCCTGCCAGTCGAGCCCGCGGCTGTTCAGCATGCCCGAGTCCCATACCTTGTGCAGGTTGCTGCCCCTGCCGTCGAACTGCACCTGGTAGGTATTGCCGCCCTTGTCGTCGCGATAACCGGCATGCAGCGGCTGGTGGATGTCGCCCACGAAATGCACCACGAACTTCAGCGCCTCGCGGCGCACGTTGTCCGGCTGGCCGCGATCGCCCAGCACGCCGACGTAATACTGCAACGCTGACACCACGCAACGCCCGTCGCGACAGTCGCGCGGCGGCACATAGTCGCAATCGCTGCCGCCATGGAAGTTGATGTAGTGCTGGCTGCGGGTCTGCTTCCACAGCGCCGAGCGTGCCGGATCGTCCTGCACCTGGTCGGCCCAGTTGGCTATGTCAGCCAGCGAGCGGGTGTGCTCGGGCGCCAGCAGGCGTTCCACCTCGGCCTCGGCCGCCGGGCTCAGGTGCCGTTGCGCCAGCTCGGCAACCACGCTGTGACCCAGCGGCCCCCACGCCTGCGCAGGAATGCTGGCGAGACAGGTGAGCAGGACGGCGATGGCGCAGCGGCTGAAGGTCATGCGGATGATCCGGCGAGGCGATCGGGCCAGTCTGCCACAGCCGGTTTGAACTTTAATGGCATCGTGCGGCGGGCATCGCCTGCCCGCGGCGACGAGCGCCCGACGCCGATTGGCTGTAAAATCGCGGCTTTGCCGGCCGCTTGCCGCGGTCCCGTTTTCATTCCCTTCTGGAGGACGCCCCCTCATGACCATCAAGGTCGGCATCAACGGCTTCGGCCGCATCGGTCGCAACGTGCTTCGTGCAGCGGTACAGAACTTCGGCAGCGACATCGAGATCGTCGCGATCAACGACCTGCTCGAGCCGGACTATCTCGCCTACATGCTCCGCTACGACTCGGTACACGGCCGCTTCAAGGGCGACGTGGCGGTGCAGGACGGCCAGCTGGTGGTGAACGGCAAGAAGATCCGGCTGACCCAGGAACGCGATCCGGCCGCGCTGAAGTGGGCCGAGGTGGGCGCCGACGTGGTGATCGAATCCACCGGCCTGTTCCTGGACAAGGTCACCGCGCAGAAGCATCTGGATGCCGGTGCGAAGAAAGTGATCCTGTCCGCGCCGTCGAAGGACGACACGCCGATGTTCGTGTTCGGCGTGAACGACAAGACCTACAAGGGCGAGGCGATCATCTCGAATGCCTCGTGCACCACCAACTGCCTGGCGCCGATCGCGAAAGTGCTCAACGACAAGTGGGGCATCAAGCGCGGCCTGATGACCACCGTGCATGCGACCACCGCGACGCAGAAGACCGTCGACGGTCCGTCCAACAAGGACTGGCGCGGCGGTCGCGGCATCCTGGAGAACATCATCCCCTCGTCCACCGGCGCGGCCAAGGCCGTCGGCGTGGTGATCCCCGAGCTCAACAAGAAGCTCACCGGCATGAGCTTCCGCGTGCCGACCTCGGACGTCTCCGTGGTCGACCTGACGGTCGAGCTGGTCAAGGACGCGAGCTATGCCGAGATCTGCGCGGAAATGAAGGCACAGAGCCAGGGCGCGCTGAAGGGCGTGCTCGGCTACACCGAGGACAAGGTCGTCGCCACCGACTTCCGCGGCGAGACCTGCACCTCGGTGTTCGATGCGGACGCCGGCATCGCGCTGGACAGCACCTTCGTCAAGCTGGTGAGCTGGTACGACAACGAATGGGGCTACTCGAACAAGTGCCTGGAGATGGTGCGGGTCGTGGCGAAGTAATCTTCCGCGCGAACCCGGAAAGGGCCCGCGCCGACGACCGTCGGCGCGGGCCCTTCATGTCGGCGTCAACGTTTCAGCAGTGGCAGCTTGTCCGGCACGCCATCCCATTTGTCGGCATCCTCCATCGCCGCGATCTTGCTGGTCAGCACCGGCCACTCCGGCGCGAGTTCCGCATTGATGGCCGTGAAGACTTCCTGTCCTGCCGGCAGGTCGAGTTCGGGAAATATCGCGCCGACCGGGCACTCCTCCACGCACAGCGTGCAGTCGATGCATTCGTCCGGGTCGATCACCAGGAAATTCGGGCCCGCGTGGAAGCAGTCCACCGGACACACCTCCACACAGTCGGTGTGCTTGCAGTTGATGCAGTTGTCGGTGACGACGTGGGTCATCGTGTCTCCTTCCGGACCCGGCCGGACATGGCGGCAGTGTGGGCGCGCGTGATCGTCCCGGCCATGATCCAGGTCAGGGCGATCCATCCCCCGTCATTGCAGAATACCCGTGCCGCGCACGCACAAAACCATCGGCGTGCCGAAGCTTCACGGCGCCCCGCAAGCGCTGCCCGCAATGGGTCGCCCTCCGTCCCGTCCCGTCCAGCCGACCTGTCCCGCATGAATCCAGCGATCCCCTTTGACGAAGCCGCCATTGCCCGCCTGGTCGATCGCTTTTACGAGAAAGTGCGCGTCGACGAGCAGCTGGGGCCGGTGTTCAACGCGGCGGTGCACGACTGGGACGAACACAAGGCCCTGCTGACCTCGTTCTGGTCCTCGGTGGCGTTGCGCGCGGGCAGCTACCGCGGCAACCCGATGGCGGCACATCGACCGCACCCGATCCGCGCCGAACACTTCGACCACTGGATCGCGTTGTGGCTGGAAACCTGCGCGGAAGTACTGGACGAAGCCCACGCCACGCAGATGGTGGAATACGCCCGACGGATCGGACGCAGCCTCAAGTACGGTCTGGGGCTGAACGCGCAGGCGCGCCCGTTCGGCGTACCGATCGTCAGCGTCGGTCCGGCGTAGGCACCCGCTCAGCCCAGCGCCTTCAACGCCACCTCGTAATCCGGCTCATGGGCGATCTCGCTGACCAGCTCGGCATGGATCACCCTGTCGTGCTCGTCCAGCACCAGCACCGCGCGCGCGGCCAGACCCGCCAGTGGTCCGCTGGCGATCGCCACACCGTAGTCGTTGAGGAACTGGCGGCCGCGCATCAGCGACAGGTTGGCCACCCTGTCCAGTCCCTCGGCGCCGCAGAAACGCGCCTGCGCGAACGGCAGGTCGGCCGAGATGCACAGCACCACGACATTGTCCAACCGGCTCGCCAGCTCGTTGAAACGGCGCACCGACATGGCGCAGGTCGGCGTGTCGATACTGGGAAAAATGTTCAGCACCTTGCGCTTGCCGGCGTAATCCGACAGCGTGACGTCGGACAGGTCGCCACCCACCAGCTGGAACCCCGGTGCCGTGCCCCCCACCCGCGGAAACTGACCGTTGATGCTGATCGGCTGACCCTTGAACGTGACCTCGGACATCGCACACCCCGTGATTGAATGAATGGTCGCAAGTAAAACATGGTCCCGGCCATAAATACGATGCCCGTCCTCAGGCCGGGCGCGCCTGCCGACACCGGCTCGGGTGACCCGCAGTGAGCCGCCCCGTCGGCACGGCCGGCACATCGAACTCAGCGGGCCGGGTGACCCTGGCCGGTGCCGCTGCCCCGGTCGCATCATCGGGCGCTCCCGACCCGGCGCAAGTGCACGCGAACCGAACCGATCGCGACCCGAACGGTCGCCGCGGCGATGCGGCAGATTGCCGCGCCGGTTCGACGCGGCGCGCCGACCCCGCCCCGTGCACCGCTCCCCTTGCCGTCCCCGACCCGGTATCGCCGTGGCTGGCCGTGACCGACATGGCGCCCGCGCCCGTTCCACCGCACCTGGCGCAAACCGCGCCACCAGGCCATTTTCGGCCGTGCGCCCGGATGAAGATCCTGCGCATGCCGGGTCCGGCGATGCCGTTGCCGACGCCGGTACCGGCGCTGGAGGCCGCGGTGCCTTTCCTGCGGCTGGCCGATCGGCAGTCGCTCGATGACCTGAACAGTCCGGTGCCCCACTGCCGCCAGATGATCCAGATCAAATGCCGGCGAATGCGAACCCGATAGCTTGTCTGGCAAGACATTCAAACACCACTGGAGACACCCCATGAAACTTCAAATCTTTGCCCTGATGCTGCTGGGTCTCGTCGCCGCCCCCACCTGGGCAGCCAGTTGCTCCGCCAAGGTCGAAGGCAATGACATGTTGCGCTTCAACAAATCATCCATCGAAGTGCCGAAGACCTGCACGACCTTCACCGTGACACTCGACAATGTCGGCAGCATGCCGCGCTCGGTGATGGGTCACAACGTGGTGATCGCCCCCAAGGCCGATGAACAGGCAGTCATCAACGACGGCGCCACGGCCGGTCTCGATCACGACTACGTCAAGCCGAACGATGATCGCGTCGTCGCCAGCACCAAGCTCATCGGCGGCGGCGAGACCGCCTCCACCACGTTCAAGGTGGCAGCGCTCAAACCCGGCGTGGCATACAGCTTCTTCTGCACCTGCCCCGGACATGCGTCACTGATGAAGGGCAACATCGTCGTCAAGTGAAACTCGACCCGGTCGTCAACTGAATCGACCCGCGAGAACGCGACGCCCTCACCGAGGGCATCGCGTTCTCGCGTTTGGCGGCATGGGTTGCCGGCTGCTATCGCGGACAACCCATGCCAGCGCACCGTGACGGACCGGCATCCCTTCGCCGGACAACAACGCACCCCGCAATTGACGTGCATCAGTGCGCCGACCACGCCATGCATCCAGCATGAGACTCCCGTTTCCGGAAGATCGACGATGCGCATCGCCACAAGCCCGAGATTCCGGCCCGCATGATGGCCGCCTTGCCACTACCCGCCCATGGCACCCGCGACCATACGCTGGACGCCTGCTTTCTCGGCCCGTACGGCGAGAACGACGCCCTGCTGGAAAAACTGCTGGTCGAATTCCTGCGCGACCATGTCTACTGGCGACGCAATTTCCACCCGGAAGATCCACCGGCGATCGCCACCGCGGCCGCGCACCATCCGGACTACCTCGCGTTCGAATCGCGCATGCGGCGCGAGCTGCATCTGCTGTCGGCCGCGCTGAAGAAGTCGGTGCCGTTCCACAGCCCCCGCTACATCGGCCACATGGCGTCCGACCTGTTGCTGCCGGGGCTGGCCGCACAGATGCTGACCCTGCCCTACAACCCCAACAACGTCAGCGAGGATGCCGCGCCGGTCACCGTCGACATGGAGGTGCAGGCAGGCCTGCAGCTGGCGCGCATGCTGGGCTATCCGCACGATCCGGCGCTGCCGGCCTGCGCGTTCGGTCACCTCACGTCCGGTGGCACCCTGGCCAACTACCAGGCCTTGCGGCTGGCGCTGGCATTGAAGGCGTTTCCGGTGGCGCTACGGGCCGCCGGGGTGCCGGAGCTGGACCTGCCGGCCGACGACTGGGCTGCGTTCAACCTCGCCGCGGCCGACACCCTCGTGCTGCTGGAACAATGGCAGGCATGGCTGGCCGCGCAGTCGCAAGGCGAGCGCAAGCGATGGCATCGGCGGGTCGAGGCGGAGCGGATCGAGCAGCGCGGACTGGCCGACTTCTTCGCGGTGCACTCCACCCTGCGCGTGCCGCTGGTGCTGGCGCCGGTGACCGCCCATTACTCCTGGAGCAAGGGGGTGAAACTGCTCGGCCTAGGCAGCCATCAGCTGCGCCTGGTGCCGACCCGCGGCATGCGGCTGGATCCGCAAGCGCTGGCCGCGACGCTGGCCGCCTGCGTGCGCGACCGGCAACCGGTGCTGATGTGCGTGGCGGTGCTGGGCAGCACCGAATACGGCACCATCGATCCGATCGATGCCGTGCTGGCCGCACGCCACGAAGTCCGCGCGCGGGGACTGGATTTCTCCGTCCATGTAGATGCCGCCTGGGGCGGCTACCTGGCCACGCTGTTCCGGCACCAGGACGGCAGGCTGCGCACGCGCACCGAAGTGGCCGCCGACTACGTGCATTTCCCCACGCCGGAGGTGCACGCGGCGTTTGCCGCACTGGCCGGCACCGACTCGGTGACCGTGGATCCGCACAAGCTCGGCTATCTCCCCTATGGCGCCGGCGCCTTCATCTGCCGTGATCACCGTGCCATGACGCTGCTGGCCGAACGCGCCGATTACGTGTTCCACGGCAGCACGCCCGGCGACTACCTGACGCGCTATCGCAGCCTCGGCCAGTTCGTGCCGGAAGGCTCCAAGTCCGGCGCCGCGGCGGCGGCCGTGTACGTGACGCACAAGGTGCTGCCGCTGGACTATCGACACTTCGGCCGGCTGCCCATGGCCACCGTGCGCGCAGCCGAGGTCTTCACCGCGTGCGCGCAACGGTTTGCGCTGGACGTCGCCGACGTGATGCACGTGCTGGTGCCGTTCGCCCCGGACAGCAACCTGGTCTGCCTCGCCATGAATCCACGCGGCAACCGCGAGGTGGCCGGGGCCAACGCGTGGCTCCGCGCACTGCACGACACCCTCCGCTGCGATCCCAGCCAGCCGCTGCAGATGAAGGAATTCTTCGGCTCGGTCACCAGCCTGCGTCCGGACATGCTGGGGCCTGCGGAGATGCAACGGATTCTGGACGCGCTGGAGCTGGAACCGGGCAGTCTCGCCGGCGACGACGATGACGATCGCCTGGTGATCCTGCGACACACCTTGATGAACCCGTTCCTGATCGACCATGAAAATGGCATCAGCTACATCGAGCGCTACTTTGAATTTCTGCAGCGCAAGGTGCGCGCGTCCGCCCTGACCGCGGGTGCGGCCGTGAGATGAGCCGGCAAGGCCTTGCATGGGGCGGTCACATGCAGGATGGTCAGCGCACCCTCCTGCTGCAGACATACCGATGACGCCGCATGCTCCCCGCGCGATTCCCGCCGGCACCACCGCGACCGGACGCAGCGAACCGCCACGCCCCGTCGCGCAGCGGTTCGCGATCCTCGGCTACGGTCGCTTCGGTCGCGCATTCGCCGAACTGGTCGTCCAGGCCGGTCATGCGGCCCGCGTCCACGACCCGCATGCGGAGGTGCCGGCCGAGTACGCGGCCGCCACCGCCGCAGAGGCCGTCGATGAGGCCGAGTGGGTGGTGCTGGCCATGCCGGTACCGCATATGCGCGACGCCCTGCTCGCGCTGCGGCCACACCTCAAGCCCGCGCACACCGTGATCGACGTCGGCAGCGTCAAGCTGCATCCCTGCGCCCTGCTGGACGACGTGCTGGGCGCGCAGATTCCCCATGCCGGCACGCATCCGCTGTTCGGCCCGCTCAGCCTCGCCCGCGGCGAACGACCACTGCGTGCGGTGATCTGCGCCAGCCCGCGGCATCCCGAGGCCGCGAGCCGAACCGCCGACATGCTTGCCGGACTCGGCTGCGAGGTGATCGCGCAGGAGCCATCGACCCACGATCAGGCCATGGCCAGTACCCACGCGCTGGCGTTCTTCATCGCCAAGGGTCTGGTCGACATGGGCGTGGACGACGACCTGACCGTGGCGCCGCCGTCGTTCCAGGGCCTGAAGCACATGCTGGCGGCCGTGCGCGGTGACGCCGGACATCTGTTCGCCGCGATCCAGCAGGAGAATCCGTTTGCCGCCGAGGCGCGCACGCGACTGATCGCCTCGCTGGGGCGCATCCACGAACAGCTTCTGGGCGACGCCGACGACGCGACGCTGGCCATTCCGGGCCGCACCGAGCATCACACCAGATTGTCATGACCTACCCCGCGCGCGCCCGAGGCGGACGCGACGCCTGGCAGCGGCTCCGGCATCGGAGCACGGACATCGGTGAGATCGGCTTGACCTGGGTCAGTGCGCATCGCGCGGGAACCGGCGAGGCTGGTTGCCCCGATCGGGCGTTCACCCATGAGTTTCCACGATTTACGTTCCTTCCTGAGCCGACTCGAGCAGAGTGGACAGCTGGTCCATGTCACCACCGCGGTCGATCCGCGGCTGGAGTCGACCGCACTGTGCCTGCGCGCGCTGCGCGAGGGCGGCCCGGCGCTGCTGATGGAGCAGGCCGTCGGCTCGACACCACGCGATGCTGGGCAATCTGTTCGGCCACCGCCGGCGCATCGAGCTGGCGCTGGCCGGGCGACCACTGGCCAGCCTGCGCGAACTGGGCCAGCTGCTCGCCGCGATCAAGGAGCCGCGCTGGCCCTCCAGCCTGCGCCAGGCGCTCGCCACCTGGCCGGAACTGGCGCAGCTGGCGCATGTGGCACCGCAGCGGGTGCGCGAGGCGGCGTTCGAGCACGAAACCTTGCAGGGCAGCGAGATCGACCTCTCGCGCCTGCCGATCCAGCACTGCTGGCCGGGCGACGCCGGACGCCTGATCACGATGGGCCTGGTGATCACCCGCGGCACCCGGCAGCCGCGGCAGAACGTGGCGATCTACCGCCAGCAGGTGATCGGACCGAACCGGGTCATCATGCGCTGGCTGCCGCATCGTGGCGGCGCGCTGGACTACGCCGACTGGAAGGCCGCTCATCCGGACCAGCCGTTTCCCGTGCTGGTGGCACTGGGCGCCGATCCGGCCACCATGCTGGCGGCGGTGGCGCCGGTGCCCGACACGCTGTCCGAATACGAATTCGCCGGCCTGCTGCGCGGCCAGCGCACGCGCATCTGGCCAAGCCGGCTGACCGGCCTGGATGCGCCGGCCGGCGCGGAGATCCTGCTGGAAGGTTTCATCCATCCCGGCGATACCGCGCTGGAAGGGCCGTTCGGTGACCACACCGGCTACTACAACGCGCAGGACCATTTCCCGGTGCTGACGATCGAGCGCATGCGCCTGCGCAAGGACGCGATCTATCACGGCAGCTACATGGGCCGCGCCCCGCACGACGAACCCTCGGTGCTGGCGCTGGCGTTGAACGAGATCTTCGTGCCGATCCTGCAGAAGGTGTTCCCGGAGATCGTGGACTTCCATCTGCCACCGGAAGCGTGCTCGTATCGCATCGCGGTGGTCAGCATCCGCAAGCAGTATCCCGGTCATGCGCGGCGGGTGATGATGGGCATCTGGTCGTACCTGCGCCAGTTCACCTACACCAAGTTCGTGATCGTCACCGACGACGATATCGACGTGCGCGACTGGTCGCAGGTGATCTGGGCGCTGGCGACCCGGGTCGATCCGGCACGCGACTCGATGCTGGTCGAGAACACCCCGATCGACTACCTGGATTTTTCCAGCCCGGTGCCGAACCTCGGCTCCAAACTGGGCATCGATGCCACCAACAAATGGCCGTCCGAAACCAGCCGCACCTGGAGCAAGCCGATCGTCTCCGACCCCGCGGTGGGACGCCGGATGGATGCCTTGTGGGAAGAGCTGGAACGATCACGCTAGCCGGCCGCGAGCCGACGGCAGAGCGTTCCCGGGAAACGATGGCCGGCGGGCGACTTGCAACCGGTGTCGGTCTACAGATACTGCCGGTTGCAGCCGCGCGGCCCCGATCCCGAGCAGGCCACCTCCCGGTCGGCGCTCATCCATCCGTCGCCGCGCCGCTGGAGCCTCGCGCTGAAGAGTGCGTCGGACTGAGTTGTCTCGTGAAGGCCGGCTCTCAATGCCCGGCTGCCGGGACGCGAGGGACGATCAGCCACTTCACCGCCAGCACACCCAACTCGTACAGCAGATACATGGGAACTGCCAGCATGATCATCGAGGTGATGTCCGGTGGCGTGATCACCGCGGAAATGGCAAATGCCCCGACAATCACGTAGCGGCGACTGCCATGCAACCCGGCAAGATCGACCACACCCACCGCAGCCAGGATCACTACCGCCACGGGCACCTCGAAACAAAGACCGAAAGCGAAGAACACCAACATCACAAAGTCGAGGTAGTGGGTGATGTCGGTCATCATCTCCACACCCTGCGGAGTTACCGCCGCGAGAAACCTGAAGGCCGCCGGCAAGACCAGGAAGAACGCAAACGCGCATCCCAGGTAGAACAGCACCAGCGAGGCTGCCAGCAATGGCCGGGCCAGTCGCTTTTCACTCGCGTACAAGCCGGGCCTCACGAATGCCCACAGCTGGTACAGGATCATCGGCATGCTGACAAAGAATGCGGTGAACAGGGCGAGTTTCAACGGCGTCAAGAACGGACTGGTCACCTCGGTCGCTATCAAATGGGCGCCTGGCGGCAAGCGGGAGACCAGCGGCGCCGCCAGGACCGCATAGAGCCTGTTCGCAAACGGCACCAACGCCAGCAACACCAGGAGCACGAACGCGGTCGCCTTGAGCAACCGCGAGCGCAGTTCGAGAAGATGGGAAAACAGACCCGGTTGCAACGCCTCCGCGGCACCGCCTGATTCAGCCGACGTCATGCGCGAGCTCCTCGGCGGTATGGCCATGATCGGGCGACTCGTCGGAGGAAGCGGCCGCGGAAGTCAGCCCCGGCGGAACCTGACGGGATGCGTCCGGTGGCGCGCCGTCAACAGCCGGCGGAGACTGCATCAGCGTGTTCAGTGCCTGGCTATCGAGCGGTTTGCGGAGCGAGCCGAGGCTTGCATCGAGTTCCGCTTGCGCCGACGCCACATGCTCCGAAGCATGGCGTGCTGCCTGCCTTATCTCGGCGACCTGCAGTTCGCGCTCCACCTCGGCACGAACACTGTTCCAGCTGCCTCGCATTCGACGCATGATCGCGCCCGCGGTGCGCGCAGCGACGGGCAGCTTGTCGGGACCCAGAACGACCAGTGCAATCAACGCAAGCAAGATCAGCTTGCCGATATCGAAATCGATCATCTCAGACCCCTAGAGCTTGCTGGCGGGCTCGCGCTTGTCTTGTCGAGCGTCGCTTTCGGAGGACAGGACCTCTGCCGTCCACTTCTCTTCTGCCTTTGGTTCCCGATCGTCCTCGCCATTCAGGTTCTTCTTGAACCCCCGAATGGCGGCGCCCAGGTCCGGCCCGATGCTGCTCAACTTGCCTGTACCGAAAACCAATACCACCACGACTACAAGGATGATCAGATGCCAAATGCTCATAGGTATTCCTGATGCAATTTCAGATTGAAAGAATTCGTGGACAGGCCGCCTTCCAGGCCAGTCGGCATGCGATGCCAGCGGCCCCGGCAAACCGGCGAATGCTGCCACCACAGCATCGGGTTCCAGCTCCTGTGCAACAGGCATATTCCCGACATCAGTGCTTCTGCCCATCAAGCGGAGGGGGGCGATTCGTTCGCAGTCCCGGGTCGATCTCGAGCGTGGAGGAGGCCGGAGCGTGCAGCAGATCGGGAGGTTCGTCCTGCGCCATACGCGGCGAATCGGCGGAATGGGCTGACGCAATGCAAGCCCTGGCCAGGGCAAATGCGGGGGAACCCCGGGTTGGGCAGCCGAAGCCAAGCATCGAGGTCAGCTCGGGAGTCACATCGGAAAAGCCCAATATTTCGCCGCCGTGCGTGCGAACGAATGCCTCGGCGTCCTTCCTGGAGGCAAACGATGCAAACGTGGGTCCCATCAAGCCACTCAGTGGCTGCCAGGCCACGTAGTAGGCGGTACGCGCATCGACAAACGTACGGGCTTCGTTGGAGGGATGCTGCCAATTGATCCGGGCGCTGTCCTGCACCAGCAGATGTTGCAGCCTGGTCTTGTTTTCGGGTTGCAAGGCGTAGGCAAACAAATCGCGGGTCGAGCCGAATTTCAGGGGGGTCTTGTAGCCCTGAACATAAGCCTCCCCGCGCGGCCCGGGCCCCGCCTGGATATACATGCCGCACACCGCGCAGACATCGCCCTCATGGATGTCCACCGCGACCTGCGGTGGCGGTGGCTGGCTGCTTTCGCAGGCGGCCAGCAAAAGAATGGCCAGTGCCACCAGCAGCGGCCCGAGGACACGGGTAACCGCGGACTGGTCCCGCCGGCGCGGTGTGTGGATTTTCATACTTCCTTCCGACGAAACAGAAACTGCGCCAGCGCAAATGGAATGACAATCCACAGCGACATGACCAGGTAGAGCACCCAGGGGCGATACACATGGGTCGCCGTCATTCCCATGAACAGCTCGTTGCCGCTGCCCGATCCGAGCGTGGTCAGGTTGATCAGCCGGAAGACGTCGATCGGGTTCAGGTAGAGCAAATGCGGGAAGAGGGACTGCTCCCACGGGTTGCCGCCGCTGAAGACCAGGACCGCCAGCAGGCAGAGGTCGAAAATGATCACCGTGCCCAACCAGGTCACCAGGGCCAGGCCTGCCGCACGCGCCTTGTCGTGGGTCATCACGCTGATCACGCTGGCCAAGGCGACGAAGCTTGCGCCGAGCATCGAGGCGCTCAGCACGAAATTGCCCATGTTGAGCCACGCCTCGGCGGTTCGGGCCTCAGGCTGCATGATCTGAATGATCACCACCGCCACGCCGAACCCCACCAGGGTTGCCGTGGCCAGCGCACTGCAATGACCGACGAACTTGCCGGCGACCAGTTCGACTCTCGATATCGGGTAACTGAGCACCAGCAACAAGGTGCCGTTGTCCAGTTCGCCAACCACCATGTCGTAGGCGATCAACAGGCCGATCAACGGAATCACGAAGGCCGCCAGCGTGGTCAGGCTGGCCAGGGTCGAGTCGAACGAGGTAAAGCCAATCTTGCCGGCCGCGGCGCCGCCAAAGTAGGAAATGCTCAGCGCCAGCACGGCGAACAGCACGGCCATGGCGATCGTCCAGCGATTGCGAAAGTCGTCGCGAAACTCCTTCCTGGCAATGATCAGGATGCTGCTCATGCCTTCCCCTCCTCTTGCCGTCCTGTGCCGGCGCCAAGGTAGTCGTACAGGCGTGCCAACGATGCTTCCTTGATCACGATGTCGTCGATCGCCGGATCGGTGGCAAGCCTTTGCAGCAAGGCCAGCTTGCCCCCTTCGGCGATCTGGATCTCGAACTGGCCGTCGCGCCGCACATCGTGTGCCAGCCCGTGCTCACCCAGCTCTCGAGCGAACGATTGCGGATCGGCAGCCTGCTTCAGCTGCACCACGACGATATCGGGCAGCCCCGACTGCCGGCGCAAGTCCCCGACACTGCCGGCAGCGAGCAGTTCGCCTTGACGCAGGATCAGGGCACTGTCGATATGCGGCTCGAGCTCGGCCAGCACGTGCGACGACACCAGCACGCTGTGCCCCTCGGCACGCAGTTCGGCAACGATCTCATACAGCTCGCGCGTCGCCTGGGGATCGAGGCCCCCGGTCGGTTCATCCAGCACCACCAGTTCAGGCGACGCCAACAGCGCCTGCGCCAGGCCAAGGCGTTGCCTCATGCCCTTGGAATACGTGGAGACGCGTCGGTCCCTGGCGTATTCCAGGCCGACACGTTCCAGCAATTTGCCGGCCTGTTGCCGCGACGCACGCTTCAGCCGTGCAAGGTAGTTGATCACCTCGCTTCCGCTGAGGTTGCCGTAGAACGCCACACTCTCGGGCAGATAACCGATGCGACGGCGCAGCGAGACGGCATGACTCCCCCACGGAGACTCACCCAATACCTCGACGTGACCGCTGCTTGGCTCGATGAGTCCCAGGATCAGCTTGATCAGCGTCGATTTTCCCGCGCCGTTGTGGCCCAGCAAACCCACCACCTTGCCCATCGGCACGGTCGCCGAGACGCCGGCCAGGGCCGCGACGCCCTTGTACTGCTTGCCGAGCGCGGAAATATCAATGGCGTTGGTCATTTGCTCGCGCTCTCAAATTTACGGGAATTCTCATCAGGGGATAGCTGTCCTGCACACTGGGCGGAGTGAACACCGGAAACGCGTGCTGCACATAGCGCATCAGCAGGATCGAGGGGCTCGACATCAATACGCGTGCGCTCGGGTATTTCCACAGCAGCACATCGACGCCATCGTTGGGCCGGTAAGGGACATCGCCAAGGCGATCACCGTTGAGATCCCAGCCCAGATAGTTGCTCCAGTAATTGCCTCGCCGATGCCGTGACCATTCCTCGGCATTGTTCTGCACGTACATGACCTGGGTCTGGTTGTCGACGAAGGCGTTGCCGTGAATGTCGTTATTGTCGGACCCTGCGGTGACATGAATGCCGATGCGCGAATCCTTCAGCAGGTTGTCGGCGATCGTGTTGCCCTCGGAGAGGTACACGAAGATCGCCTTGCCCTCGGCACCGTTGATGACCTGACCGTCGGCATCGAATTGACCCAGGATGTTGCGCACCTCGTTGCCGCGAATCTCGCTGTAGTTGACGTAGTTGAGCAGAAGCCCATACGACATGTCGTCATACGCCTGATTGCCGATGACGTGCAGGTGATCTGAGGCCATGAGTGCGAAGCCGGCGGTGTTGCCGTAGCTGATATTTCCGCGCAGCGAATTCCGCTTGGAATACATGTAGTGGACGCCGTAGCGCACATCATGGATCCGGTTGTTCTCGATCGTGTTGTCCGGGCTTATGTAGACGTAGATGCCGTCCCGGGTCTTGCTCACGTCATTCCCGGAAATCGTGCAACCGGTGTCATTCCACAGGTGAATCCCGTCGCCTCGATCCGGCACGCGCAGCTCCGGCATGCCGACGACGGTGTTGGCGCTCACCACCACATGGTTGGCGCCGTCCAGATAGACCCCGAACAGTACATTTTCGATCCTGTTGTTCGAGACCGTCACATCATCCATCGCACGGTCGACGTAGATACCGGCATTCATCGCGGTCAGGTCCGAACCGGAGTGGCGGATCGTCAGGTCACTGATGCGCACGTGAGACGCCGACACGCGTATCACGTCGCCCGAGCCGTCACCATCGAGCACTGCCCCGGGACTGCCCACGAGCGATATCGACTTGTCCAGGTGCAGGTGCACATGGTGAACGCCCGCGGGAACATTCACCACGGCCCCCGTCGCCGCCTCGGCGACGGCCTTCTGGAGGGAATACGGTGCTTGCGCCGCCAGGCAGAACCCAGGTGCCGCAAGCAGGAGCAGGAGCCAAAGGCCGCGGAAGTTCAATGGACACCTCCAGCCGAGGATGAGGCCGACCCGCCAGAGCGGAGGCTCCGGCGGATCCAGCCATTCATCACGCCTCCACCAACATCCGGCCTCTCATCTCCAGATGCAGCGCATGGCAGAAGAACGTGCAGTAGTACCAATAGACTCCCGCCTTGTCAGCGATGAAGGTGACGGACGAAGTCTCCTGCGGACTGATCTCCATGTTGATGCCGTATTGGCTGAGACAGAATCCATGGGTCAGATCCTCGATGTCGTCGATGTTGGTGACCACCACGGTCACTTCGTCGCCTTTCTTCACCTTGAAGCTGTCCAGGCCGTACTTCGGTGCCGAGCTGGTCATGTAGACAAATACCTTCTTGCCCTGACGAATGACTTTGCTGTCCTTCTCCAAAACGATCCCATGCTTCGTCGCCTGGGCAACGGTTTCTGCAAAGAACGGGTCCTTGCGATCCCAAATGCGCTTGATCTTGCCCGCCATGAGTTGGCGCGGGATGATCACGGCATCATGGGGCTCTGAGAAGACCGGCGCATCCGCCACCAGCACCATCTGGTCGCCGGAAATATCGATCAACTGATCGTTGTCCGGATGCAATGGACCGACCGCCAGGAAACGATCCTTCGAGAACTTGTTGAGCGACACCAGCCATTTGCCATCCGCATCGCGCGTTTCGCCCAACGAGGTATGGCAATGGCCGGGCTGATAGGCGACGTCGAGCTTCTGCCGCAAGTAATTGGTCTTCTTGCCCGCATAGTCGTTGATCGCGTCCTGGATGTTCCATTTCGCCATCTGGCTGTCAATGAACAACGTCGTGTAAGCATAGCCACGACCGTCGAACGAGGTGTGCAACGGGCCCAGTCCGAGCTGCGGCTCGGCGATCACCGCGTCACGCGGGTCCTTCAACTTGCCGTCGAAATAGTCGTCGACCTTGCTCCATGCGACCACGCTGCAGGTTGGCGACAGCTTGCCGTTGGCGACAAAATATTTACCGTCTGGTGAAGCATTGAGTCCGTGTGGGCTCTTCGGAATCGGGATGTACATGGTCAGCGGAGATCCATGGCGACCATCGACCACCGGCACCTTGGATTTGCCGATGGTCTTGAATTTGCCGGCTTTGACCGCCGCTTCGATGCGCTTGATGTTGAACACGACGGCCCAGTCGCGCTCGTTCTGCATCATCCCGGCAAGGTCCACCGCATCCTCGCTGTTGTAACAGGTGGATGCCACGTATTTGCCTTCGTAATCGCAATCGGTGTTGTCCAGGTTGCCATCGACGATGACCTGCCACGAAACCTCCATGGTGTCGCCATCGATCGCCGTGAACAGGCACTGGTATTTCTTCGGATCGTCCAGATCGCGGCCATCGTTGGGACTGGGAACTCTGAATTCCGAGTTGGCGAACACGTAGCCGGTACGCGGCTCACGCTGCACGCGCATGCCGTGGATGTCCGCCACGTTGGGGATGTCGATAATCTTGTCGGCGCGCATCACGTCACAACGGACACGCGCAACGCGGGTGCCGGTCTTGTCATTCATGAACAGGTAACGCCCGTCGTAACGCCCGTTCGTCTGGCTCATGTGGGGGTGATGCAAGTCACCGCCGGGTGGAAAGTCCTTGCCCAGCACCCGCTTGCTCTCGTTGGTAATGCCCCAGCCGATCGCAAAGCTCGGGTTGAAAACGGGTACCCGAATCAGTTCACGCATCGACGGTAGGCCAAGAATGCGTATCTCGCCGGACTGACCGCCGCTCCAGAAGCCGTAGTAGTCGTCCAGCTTGCCCGGTGCAACGTGATCCTCCACCACATCTGTGACTGCCGCGGCGGGGGCCTTGCTCGACGCAGCGTGTGCGCCCGCCGCCACCGGCTGTTCGCCCGTCGACGCGCGGCCGCATCCGGCCAGCAATGTGCCACCGACTCCGGCAAGGCCCGCCAGTGCACCCATTTTCATGAAACCTCGACGGCCAGGGTTTCCTGGCGGGCCGGGAAGCGAGGCGATCTCTTCTTCCGTCAGTGCCCGGATCTGGCCGGCCTTCAGTTCCGGACCCTGGTCGTTCTTCTTGTCGCTCATGGCTGTTTCTCCTGAAAAATTTATGAAATCTAAAACTGATCGCTGCCCTACTCGTGCACTTGCACCGGTGCACCAGCCTCTTCCGCACCCACCACGAATACCGGCGTCGGCAGCGGGCGCGATACGCCTTCGCGCTTCTCCCTCTTCTTTCGACGTTCGACCAGCGGCGGGCATTTGTGGTCGTTGTTGTAAGTCACCTGACAATCCAGGCAGTAATGACATTCGTTGTAGTTGATCGGCCCCAGCGGGCTGATCGCCCTGACTTCGCACTCGACGGCACAGACCTGACAAGGATGTCCGCACTCCTTGCGCCGACGTAGCCACTCGAACAGGCGCCAGCGACCCGAGACCGCCAGACCGGCACCTAGCGGGCAGACGTAGCGGCAATAGACCTTGTTGGTGAACGCGGCCGCTGCCAGCAAACCCACGGCGAACAACACGTAGCCCCAGGAGCGCATGAAGTGCAAATTGACTGCGGTTTTGAACGGCTCGATCTCCGCGAAGCGCTCGGCCAGTCCCACCGACTGCAGCGACAGCCCGAACAGGAACAGCAAGATCACGTACTTGATCGCCCACAGCCGCTCATGCACGTACGATGGCGGTTCCAACTGCGGCACCTTGAACTTCACCGCCACTTTGTTGATCAGCACCTGCATTGCGCCAAATGGGCACAGCCAGCCGCAATACACGCCACGCCCCACCAGCAGCAGGGAAACTGCCACGAAGGTCCACAGGATGAAGATCAGCGGATCCAACAGGAAAGTGGTCCAGTGGAAGCCGTGGATTACCGAATTAACGAAGGTGAGGATGTTGACCACCGACAACTGGGCCAGGCCATACCAGCCAATGAACACGACGGTGTAGATGAGAAAGCCGACTCGCACGCGTTCCAGCAGCAGTGGGCGCTTGACCACCCAGTCCTGGAAAACCAGGATCAGCGACAGGAAGAGCAGCCCGGCCACCAGCACGGCGATCTCGAAGCGCTTGCCGTACCAGATCTTGACCCACAACGGTGCGTCATCAGGAATTGGACTGCTGTTGACCTTCGGCTGGATGACGTAGTCGGCAGGAATCTGGTAGCCACCAGTAAACGTGCTGTAGATACTTTTCAGCGGTCCGATCTGTCGCCTGACCAAGAGCTGCAGCGTCCATGGGCCACCGGGATTGAACCCCTTGCCATGGTGCAGGATGAAAATACCTTTCTCGTTGAAGGTCGGCATCCCCGCGAGCTCTGGATTGTCCAGCGCCACGTAGTCGGTATCCTTGAAAAGGAACAACTTGCCGTCTTGGACAATGTGCAGCCGGTCATAGATGCCGCCACGCACGTAGCCCAAGCCTTTATACGAATAGACGCCATTGGCGACGACGGCAATCGCCTCGTCCCCGGGGCTGAGACCCTGCATCATGGCTTTGTAGCCGGAATCGCCCAGCAAATTCCTGCCCACAGTCGGTGGGGTGACGTCCCCGTAGTAGAGGTCGGTGAAATTGTCACCCTCGTGACCTGGTGCTGGCGCAGTCGGGTCGTCGACCAGCCCACTCTCGGGCTGACCCTTGAAGGCATCGACAACCGCACCCCGGGTGAGCCGCAGCCGCCGGAACGCCCCATTCCCGGTCAGCTGCTGCCAATCGGCTTTCTTGAAATAGCCAGCCCGGACAGTGGCTTGGCTGCTTTCGGTGGCAAGCGTTCCGGTCACTAGATGCCGCGATACAGCCACGTCCAGCGCCGCATTCATGATCGTCTCATTGACCACCATCGACGTGACGGTGGCGCTGCTGATCGCATCAATCTTGGTGGTCCCGGGCGAATCGCTGCCACCGACAACGATCTTGTCCTTGACGCTGTGACCGACGTAGCGCCCGACAAAATCGTACAGTCGCTGCACCGGTATGCCGACCAGCAGGATCGGCTCGTGCTGTTCGAGTACCTTGGTGCCGATGATCTTGCCAGTCCGGTCGATCGCCACGAGAATATTGACCGGCTCGCCGGAATACGCGGGGACCGGCGCCACCATGACCGACTCGAACACGTAGCCGATGACCTTGTCACCGTCGTAGACCGGGGCCGCTGGCGGCTTGCCGGAGATGTCACCGAATCGCGTCGCACCGGGGAAATAGCCCCGCACCTCGGGAAACTTCTGATCGATACCGGCAACGGCATCCATCGAAACGAGCAGCAGAAGACAAGCCATGCACAACTGGAGCAGCCGGCTGGCAAGGCCGCCCGGGTCGCAGCCAGGATGCTTGAACGGCAGTGCACGCATGTCAGACCACCTCTGCCTGGCCTGATACCTGTGGCAGGTCGCGGGAACGCCAGCTATGGCGGGCGTCCCTGGAAAAGACCAGCCACTGATCGTTCTGCGCGGCCATCACTTCCCGCAACCGCGGCAGCGGCATCGAGGCGGCGGCGACGCTCATGGCATCGGCGTCCACCGACGTCTCGGCCATCACCGTGACGCTGGAGTAATTCAGCGGGGAATAACCGGTATGCGGGTTGATCACGTGGAACAGCTTCTTGTCGGACGAATAGAAGATCCGGTAGTTGCCGGAGGTGCCCAGCGCGGCGTTGCGCAAGGTCACGACGGACGCGATCTGGCTGATGTCGCCCGGATCGACGATGCCGACGTGCCACTGATGCTTGAAGTCGCCGCCGGAGATCGCCCGCACGTCGCCGCCGGCATCCACCAGGGCGTGCTCGATACCCGCTGCCCGTAGCGCGGCGATGCCCTGGTCGATGACATAGCCCTTGGCCAGCCCGTCCAGCGTGACCGCCATGCCGGCCTGGGTGAACCGCACGCCGTGCGCGTCCAGCGCAATATAGCGGTAGTTGATCAGCTGGTCCCTCTGCCCGATCTGCGTGCGATCGCGCGGGTCGAGCACGGCGGGCTGGCGCATCGACTCGAAATACTCCAGCACCGGCAGGACGCTGATATCGAAATCGCCGTCCGTCAGCGCTGAAATCGCCAACGAACGTTGCAAGACCTCTCTCAACTCAGGCGACAGATGCTCCAGATGGCCATCACGGTTCAGGCGTGCCACCGGGCTGGCCGGATCGAACCGGGTGAGAACCGCCACCGCGTCCGCCATGCGCCGGAACGCGGCATCGATGGCGATCCCTGCCTTGTCGACATCGTCGGCCAGGCAGGTGATCGCCACGGAGGTCTGCATCAGCGTCTGTTCGCGGCGCACCTCGAACAGGTTGCGTTCGCGCCTGAGCACGAACCAGCCCGATCCGCCAACCACTCCTGCAGCCGCCGCCACACCGGCAATGGCCTTGAGCAGTCTTCGCCTGCCGGGCGAACACGGCTCTTCCATTGCTTCCGGAACTCGCATGACTACACCCTCCCACAACTGCGAACCATTCAAACAAGCCTTTCAGACGAGGCGCTTGCAGCCTTGCTCAGGCTTTGCGCGCGTACATGACGCACCAGCCCTGCGGCGAAATGCTCCCGTCGACGACCTTGCAGGTCCCGGCATCTTTCGGCGTTTTCCCGGGGATGAAATGGATGCAGTTGTCGCACTGGTCCTTGCCGTGCGGCTTGGGCTGATACATCGCCACGGCCTGGGGGGCCTTGCCGGCCTGCGCCCGTGCCGGCGAGGTCTTCAGCAGGCCGGTGGCGGCTACCGCACCGATCACCGCCATCGTGGCACCGCCCTTCAACAACGTTCGACGGCTGGCATCGAATTCAACATCATTCTTTTTCATGAATTTCTCCTGAGGCTCTGGTTGCTTCGTTTCACACACGCATGCCGCGTGCCGGCATGCATCTCACTGCTTGCGGGTCGTAACGCTTGTATCGTCTGCACTCCGCCGGCCCACCGGGGGCTCGACCGGTTTGCCGGCGGAACCGGCCTCGATGCCCAGTCGCCTGTGCATGATCGGGCTGGTGGTCGTGTATTGCAGATTCACCTTCTCGCCCGGATTGAGGTGCTCTTTCACCGCGAAGGCGCACAAGGCGGCTTCGTGAAAACCTGACAGGATCAGTTTCTTCTTGCCGGGGTAGGTACTCACGTCGCCGACGGCATAGATACCGGCCGTCGATGTCTGGAACGTGGCCGTATCGACCGTGATCTGCTGATGATCGAGTTGCAGGCCCCATTCCGCGATCGGCCCGAGTGCCGGATGCAGTCCCCAGAAGACCAGCAATTGCTCCGCCTCGATCCGTTGCACCACACCACTGCGTGCCCGTACACGTACCCACTTCAGCTCGCCTTGTGACGCATCCAGTCCCACGATGTCGCCTTCGAAGAACTGCATGCGACCGGCGTCGCACAGCTCCTGCATGCGCTTTATGTGGGCGGGTGCTGCCCGGAACTTGGTCGAACGATGCACCAGCACGATGCTCCTGGCACGATCGACCAGTGCCAGTGACCAATCCAGTGCGGCATCGCCGCCGCCGGCGATCACGATGTCCTTGCCATCGAATTTGCTGGCGTCGATTACCTTGTAGTGGACCGAGCGACCTTCCATGGCGTCGACGTCGGGCAGTGCGAGCTTGCGCGGCGAAAATGCACCAAGACCGCCGGCAATGATCAGTGCCCCGGTATCGAACGAGGTGCCGGCACTGGTGGTCAGCTTGAAGCGACCGCTTTCCAGACGATCGACCGTGGTCAACGTCTCGCCCAGGTGGAATTGGGGAGCAAACGGTCGAACTTGTTCCTGCAGCCGTTCGATCAGCTCGCGTGCACTGCATACCGGCACCGCCGGGATGTCGTAAATCGGCTTGTCGGGATACAGCTCGATGCACTGACCACCCACCTGTGGCATCGACTCGATGATGTGCGCGCCGATGCCCAGCAGGCCCAGCTCGAACACCTGGAACAACCCCACGGGCCCGGCGCCAACGATCACCGCGTCCGTACAAATCGACCTTTCGCTCATCAGAAAACCACGCCTCTTGCGAATTCACCGCACGAAGGGAAGTCTGCACGACCACGGCGCACCTGCTCTTGACTTCGATCAGGTTCAAGCCCTGCGCCTCCGATGGAATGGGCGGGTCCGGGTGAACGAACCAGTACCCCGTGCGGCAGCTCGCATTCGCGGGTCCAGCGCGCTGCCGGCATGGCCGAACCCTCCACCCCGGCCAGATCAATCAGTCGTCGGCCCCGGTACGGCGACGCGGTGATACGACGCCGCTGTCGTGCCGGCGAGCAGGGCCTTCGCCTTCGACTGGAATACGCGGTAGGAATGCTCCCACGCATCGGCGTTGGGAAAAGACCATGCCCACTGCACCAGCAAGCGGCGCATGGCTTCGATCTCTCCCTCGAGTTCGTGCAGCCGCTGCAGCACCTGCTCGTGCTCGTCCTTGCCCACCATCAGGATCTTTCGATCGCGACACACGCCGATGCACGGCTGCGGCGCCTCGATCTTGCCGCAGCCAATGCATTGCCAGGCCTGGATGTAGTCGGGCATGTACTCGCCTCGCGATATCGGGTCGGCCGCTCTTTGCGGCAGTTTCATTGCCTGCCGTCATTCTGCAAGACCATCGGGAGGGTCTGCCCTGAGATACATCAGGCTAACGCGACACCGTGTCACAGGACGTGCCGCGAGGTCGCGTGAAACACTTTGGCGAAATGGATCCCGCTGGCCAATGGTCGGCCAGAGAGGAACACTTGATCCGCATATGCAGCAAGGGAAAGCGTACGGCATGGCTGGCCATGGCAGCCATCTGGCTGACCATCGTCGCGCCCGTCGTGTCGCAAACCCTGGCGGCTCGTTCCGGCACGGCCCCGGCGGCATCGTGCATGCAACCGATGGCGTACATGGAACACCCATGCTCGCCGGACACGAAACATCCGCATCCCCACCCGATGACATTCTGCAGCTACTGCAGCCTGTTTCATCACACGTCGGTACTCGCCAGCTCCGACTGGCAACCCGGCCTGCCGGGGCCGCTGCCATATCCCCTGCTGATCGAATCGGCCCGGCATAGTCGCTTTGTACACAACATCCTCGCAGCCGCCCCCCGCGGCCCACCGCTTTCCGTGCGCGACTGAACATCGTTGCTCAGGGTTCTCGCCGGTTCATTCCGACGCGCGCCTCCCTGCCGGAAAATTCGAGGAATACCCATGTCCCGCTCTACCCCCTCCAAGCGCGCCCACGCGGTCGCGCCGCCCCCGCTTGCACTTCGTTCACCCTGTTGGCCCCGCCGTCGCCGCTCGACCCGGATCATTGCGATGGCGCTGTGCCTTGCACCTGTGCCGTTGCTGGCCAGCGAGGGCCTTGCCGTGCAGGCGCTGGAACCGATCGTGGTCACCGCGCCGATGCAGGACACGCCACTCACCGTGATCACCGATCCCAAGGCACCCAGGCAACCGCTGCCCGCCAGTGACGGCGCCGACTTCCTGAAAAGCATCCCGGGCTTCTCCACCATCCGCAAGGGCGGCAGCAACGGCGACCCGGTGCTGCGCGGCATGATCGGCTCGCGCCTGGATGTCCTCGTCGACGGCGGACAGATCGGCGGGGGTTGTCCCTCGCGGATGGATCCGCCCACCGCGTACATCTCACCGCAGCTGTATGACCAAGTCACCGTGATCAAGGGACCGGAGACGGTCCTGTACGGCCCCGGCAACTCCGCCGGCGTGGTCTTGTTCGATCGCGAATTCACCCGCTATGCCAAACCGGCCTACTCGGCCGATGCCAGCGTGCTGGGCGGCTCCTGGGGGCGCAACGACGTCAATGCGGATCTGCGCGCCGGCTCGCCCGCCGGCTATCTCGGCGTAGCCGCCAATCACACACGCTCGCAGGACTACGAGGACGGCAACGGTCACCGCGTGCACTCCAGCTACGACCGCTGGAACACGGACATCACCGCCGGCTGGACGCCTGGCGACGATACGCGCGTGGAGCTGTCCGCGGGCAAGGGCAATGGCGAGGCGGCCTACGCTTTCAGCGGCATGGACGGCGTGCGTTTTCTGCGCGAAAGCCTGGGCCTGAAAGTCGTGCAGGAAAACCTGAGCGCTCACTGGGACGAACTGAAAGCACAGCTCTACAGCAACTACACCGATCACGTGATGGACAACTACACGCTGCGCCATCCCGATCCGGCCGGCATGATGCCGATGGCCATGGCCAGCGATGTCGACCACCATGCCCGCGGCGGCCGCATCAGCGGCACCTGGCGCTGGGACGACGTGGTGCAACTCGACGCCGGCTTGACGGCTCGACCAACATCCACGACAGCCGCACCGGCGGCCCGGCCGGAAGCATGCTCGGTTACTACCTCGACCTGCCGCGCACACGCGATGCGCGGATGCAGACGGTGGGTGCATTCAGTGAGCTGCGCTGGAGCTTTGCGCAACGCCAGCGGTTGATCACGGGCGCACGCCTCGACCATGCCAGCACCCGAGGCTACGGGCTGGCCACCGGCAACATGAGTACGGCCATGAGCGGGATGAACCCCGGCAGCATGGGCAGCATGCCGCCTGCCGCGGCGACCGTCAGCGCCAGTCGCTCAGCCACCCTGCCCGCCGGCTTCGCGCGCTACGAGCGTGACCTGGGCAGCGCGCCGGCCACGTTCTACGCCGGGCTCGGCTACGTGGAGCGCTTTCCCGATTACTGGGAGCTGCTCGGCCGCCATGCGGATACTTCGCTGGCCAGCTTCAAGTCGCTCGCCCCGGAAAAGACCACCCAGCTGGACATCGGCCTGCAATACCACGCAAGGAAACTGAAGGCATGGGTTTCCGGCTACGCCGGCGTGGTCGATGACTTCATCCTGATCCACTACCCGACGACACCCATGGACACGGGAGACGCCACGAATGTGCGGGCTCGCATCGCAGGCGGCGAAGCGGGCGTCACCTATGCCTTCACCGCCCGCTGGAAAGGTGATGCCACGCTGGCCGCGGCGTGGGGAGACAACCGCACCGAGCAGCGCCCGTTGCCGCAGATGCCACCGCTGGAGATGCGTCTGGGACTTGCCTATGACCACCATGAATGGTCGGTCGCGGGACTCTGGCGCCTGGTCGCCGCGCAGCATCGCGTGGCCGTGGGTGAAGGCAACATCGTCGGGCAGGATCTCGGGCACAGTGGCGGATTCGGCGTGCTGTCCATCAATGGCGGCTACCGCTTCGGCAGGAAGATCACGCTGACCGCCGGCATCGACAACCTGCTGGACAAGACGTACGCCGAGCACATCAATGCGGCTCCACCGGCACTCGCCGGCTACTTCGGCACGACCCGCATCAACGAACCCGGCCGCACCGGCTGGCTGAAGCTCGACATGAAGCTCTGAACGCGTGACGCAGCCGAACCTGATGGCGAACACCACGCACGCCATCAGGTTCAGCCCGGATCACTGCCCGTCGTGCTTCCCCGGGATGGCCGGTGCCGCATCCCAGCCCGGATCGTCGAAGTATTGCGGATAGTGCGCGATTGCCTCGCGCATGTCGGCCACCGCCTGGAGATGGCGTGGATCCCGCTTGAGTACCTGTGCCGCGCCGAGCAGCGGCACCAGAATGCCGTGCAACGCGGCATCGGGCTCCTCCGCCAGCGTGCAGTTGGCATACATGAAGGTCACGGCTTGCTCGACGCGGGTCGCGCGATCGACCATCGTCGATGCGCTCAGGCGGCCCGTTTCGGCGTGGTGCAGTTGCTCCACCGCGACAGATACGCGGCGCATGCCTTCGCGCAATGGCGCGTCGGGCGTCCAGCGCGGCACGGGTGCCGCGACGGGGGCCGAAGCGGCGTGATGGTCATGTTCCTGTGCGGTCGCCTGCGCCATGGGCGCCAGCGAGAGCATGCACCACAGGGCAACGGTAACAGCATGCCTGCATTTCATCGAATCGACTCCTCGGCGGGAAGCAACATCAAGCGGATGAAGCGTGCCCCCATGGTAACCACGGGCCATTCGGCCCCAGCTGATCCACGTCAGTGCGAGGCCCGATAAAAGCCGCCACGATGGGTGCCGAATTCCTGCCTCCGAGGTTTCCATGCAACTGGTCTGTCCCGCCGGCAACCTGCCGGCACTGCAGGCGGCGATCGACGCCGGTGCGGATGCGGTCTATGCGGGTTTGCGCGATCAGACCAACGCGCGAGCGTTCCCCGGCCTCAACTTCAGCGACGCGGAACTGCACGCGGGCATCGCCTATGCCCACGCCCGCGGGCGCAAGGTCTACCTGGCGCTGAACACCTACCCGGACAGCACCCGGATGGCGCAGTGGTACGCAGCGGTCGACAAGGCCGCCGAGTTCGGTTGTGACGCGATCATCGCCGCCGAGATGGCGGTGCTCGACTACGCCACGCGAACCCACCCCGCGATGGCGCGGCACCTGTCGGTGCAGGGTTCGGCGACCACCGCGCCGGCGCTGCGCTACATGCACGAGCGCTTCGGCATCAGCCGCGCGGTGCTGCCGCGGGTCCTGTCGATCCAGCAGGTGGAGCGATTGTGCGAGAACTCACCGGTACCGCTGGAGGTATTCGCGTTCGGCAGCCTGTGCATCATGGTCGAGGGCCGTTGCCAGCTTTCCAGCTACGTCACCGGCGCGTCGCCGAACCGCCACGGCGTGTGCTCGCCGGCGAAGTTCGTGCGCTGGGAGGAACACGATGACGGCGGCCGCAGCGTGCGCCTGAACGACGTGCTGATCGATCGCTTCCGGCCGCAGGAACCCGCCGGCTACCCGACCGTGTGCAAGGGGCGCTTCGACGTGGGCGGCGAGACCTTCCACGCGCTGGAGGAACCGACCAGCCTCAACACGCTGGAGTTGCTGCCGCAGCTGGCCAGTGCCGGCGTGGCCGCCTTGAAGATCGAGGGCCGCCAGCGCGGCGTAGCCTACGTCGGCTCGGTCACCCGCACCTGGCGCGAAGCACTGGATCGTTACCGCGCGTCCTCCGCGGACTGGCAACTGCAGGCCGACTGGCAGCGTTCGCTGTCGTCGCATGCCGAGGGTCACCAGACCACGCTCGGCCCCTATCACCGTCGCTGGCACTGAACCGATGAACACGCTGAAACTGAGTCTGGGTCCGCTGCAGTATTTCTGGCCGCGCGAACGCACGCTGGCGTTCTACCGCGAGGCCGCGCAGTGGCCGCTCGACATCATCTATCTGGGTGAAACCGTGTGCAGCAAGCGACGCGAGCTGGGTACGCGCGACTGGATCGCGTTGGCCGAGGAGCTGCGCGCCAGTGGCAAGCAGGTGGTGCTCTCGACGCTGGCCCTGATCGAGGCCGAATCCGAACTGGGTGCATTGAAGCGACTGATCGGCGACGGTGGCGGCTGGGTCGAGGCGAACGATCTTTCCGCGGTGCAGCTGTGCCGCGAGCGCAAGGTGCCGTTCGTGGCCGGCCCGTCGCTCAACATCTACAACCATCGGGCGCTGGCGCTGCTGATCGAGGACGGCCTGCGGCGCTGGGTGCCCGGCGTGGAACAGGGCGAAACCCTGTTGCGCGAACTGCGCGCGGCGATGCTCGCCGAAGGCCATGCGATGCCCGAGCTGGAGGTGATCGCGTTCGGCCGGCTGCCGCTGTCCTATTCGGCGCGCTGCTTCACCGCCCGCGCGCTGGACGTGGCCAAGGACCAATGCGAATTCCGCTGCATCGAATATCCCGACGGCATGCCGCTGGCCACACGCGAGGGAAAGCCGTTCCTGCGCATCAACGGCATCCAGATCCAGGGCGAGGAAGTCACCGACCTGGGGCCCGAACTGCCCGCCTTGCGCGAGCTGGGCGTGGATGTGCTGCGGCTGTATCCGCAGGTCGACGGCATGGCCGACGTGATCAGCCATTTCGATCTCGCACGTCGCTCACTGGCCGCGCCGCCGCGCATCGCCAGGCGCAACGGCTACTGGCACGGCGAACCGGGCATGACACCCGCGGACGCGGTGGTCTGATCGCTCTCCAGCGGGGTGTTGCGCGCCAGCAACCCATGCCGCCGCCGAGCCCCGACGGTGGCGGGCGTGTACGCTCTGACTATTTGCCTGCGGACGACGCCAGGCTGTCGAGCACCAGCGCGGTCATCCGCGACAGGCCGTGTTCGCGCTGCTCCGCGGGCATGTGCTCGTCGCGTTGCAAGTGGTCGCTGACAGTCAGTACCGACAGCGCCTGAATGCCCTCGCGCATGGCCAGCCCGTACAGCCCGGCCGATTCCATCTCGATGCCGACGATCCGGTGCTGCAGCAGGCGTTCGATCAGCGCCGGGTCGCCGCCATGGAAGCAATCGGTGCTGAACACACCGCCGACGCGCAGGTCGACGCCCTGGCCGGCCGCGGTATCGACGACCGCACGCATCAGCGCGAAGTCAGCGCACGCGGCCAGGTCATGGCCGCCGAACTGCAGCCGGTTGAAGTTCGAATCGGTCGAGGCGGCCTGCGCCAGCAGCAGGTCGCCCAGCGCGATCTCGCCAACGCCGCCGCAGGTGCCGACACGCACGATCCGGCGCACGCCATGGACCCGGACCAGTTCGGTAGCGTAGATCGCGCAGGAGGGGATGCCCATGCCGCTGCCCATCACCGACACCCGCATGCCGCGGTAGTGACCGGTGTAGCCGAGCATGTTGCGGCGGCTGTTGACCTGCACCACGTCGCTCAGGAACTCGCCGGCGATGTGGCGGGCACGCAGCGGATCGCCCGGCAGCAACACGGTGTCGGCGAGGGCGCCGGGTGCGGCGTCGATATGCGGAGTGCTCATGCGGTGGCCGTCATGGGGGTGGCAAGGAAACTGCGACCGGCCGCCAGCGGCGGCAGGCCAAGGTGACTGGCCATACTCTGGCCAAGGTCGGCAAAGCTGTCGCGCCGACCCAGCGCCCGCGGCGCCAGTCCGGGGCCGCATACCAGCAGCGGCACGCATTCCCGGGTGTGGTCGCTGCCCGGCCAGGTCGGATCGCAGCCGTGATCGGCGCTGAGCGCCAACAGGTCACCCGGGCGCAGGGCGTCCAGCAGTTTCGGCAAGCGGGCATCCAGCGCTTCCAGCGCCGCGGCATAACCGAACACGTCACGGCGGTGTCCATGGACGCTGTCGAAATCGACGAAGTTGGTGGCGATCAGACTGCCACTGCCAGCCTGCGCCATGGCTGTCAGCGTGGCGTCCAGCAAGGCCTCGTGACCATGTGCCGCAACGCAGCGCGACACACCGCGGTGAGCGAAGATGTCGCCGATCTTGCCTATCGCGACTACCTCGCCGCCGGCAGCGAGCACGCTATCGAACAGGGTCGGTGCGGGCGGCGGCAAGGCGTAATCGTGGCGGTTCGGGCTACGCGTGAAACCGGTATCGCTGTCGCCGGTGAACGGGCGCGCGATGACCCGACCGATGTGGTAATCGGCGAGCAGCGCTCGCGCCAGTTCGCACAGGCGGTACAACCGCTCGAGCCCGAACGTCTGCTCGTGGGCGGCGATCTGGAACACCGAATCGGCCGAGGTGTAGACGATCGGGCAACCACTGGCCACATGCTCGGCACCCAGTCGCTGCAGGATCTCGGTACCGGAGGCGTGGCAGTTGCCGAGCACGCCCGGCAATTGACCCTGCTCCACCAGCGCCTGCAACAGCGGTGCGGGAAACGACAGCTCGATGCGCGCGAACAAGCCGAACGGTTCGGTCAACACCACGCCGGCGGTTTCCCAGTGGCCGGACGGCGTGTCCTTGCCGCAGGCGCGCTCTACCGCATGGCCCCACAGGCCCTCGGGCGTCGGCAGCGCCGCGAATCCCGGCGCCGGTCGACCATGCGCGGCAGCGTGGGCCTGCGGCAGGCCCAGCCGGGAAAAGTTCGGCAGGCGCAGCGGCCCGCGGTCGGCAGCCGCACAGGCGGCGGCGATATGGCCGAACGTGTCGGCACCCGCATCGCCATAGTCCGCCGCATCCGGCGCGGCGCCCACGCCGAGCGAGTCCAGTACCAGCCAGATCACGCGACTCATGCGGCGTCCTCATGACTTGCATACCACTGCCATAACGGCACCGCTGGCGGCACGCCGGCCTCGATCCGGAACGCCCGCCGCACACGCTCGGCGGCCGCGTTCGCAGCACCTTCGTCGCGGGCGTGGATGATCGCCAGCGGCTGGCCGGCGTCGACCGCCTCGCCGCGGCCCAACACCCTCGCCAGGCCCACCGCATGATCCAGCGCCTGGTCGGGTCGGCTGCGGCCGCCGCCCAGATCGACTACCACCTGGCCCAGCGCACGCACATCCACCGCCGCGACGAGGCCTGTTGCGCCAGCGGCAAACACGGCCTGCTGCACCGGCGCCCGGGGCAGATGGGCGTCAGGACGTTCCAGCAGGTCGCCGGGACCGCCGAGCGCGCGCAGCTGGGCGGCATCGAGTGTGCCGCCCTCGCGCTTGCAGCGGATCAACCGGGGTGCGGACGGCGTGCTCATGCCGGCGCGCGCAGGATCGCGATCAGTTCGGCATGCAGCGCACTGGCGCCAAGGCGAAAGTGGGCCGGGTTGATCCAGTCCGTACCCAGTCGCGCCTCGGCCAGTTCGACATAGACCAGCGCATCGTCCAGCGTACGGATACCGCCGGCGGCCTTGAAGCCGCCGTGCCCGCCGGCCGCGGCAATCGCATCGAGCATCAGCGCCGCCGCCGCAGGCGTCGCGTTGACCGGCACCTTGCCGGTCGAGGTCTTCAGAAAATCCACGCCGGCGCCGAGGCCGATCGCACACGCCTCACGAATGCTTTCGGCACTGCCCAGTTCGCCGGTTTCCAGGATCAGCTTGAGCAGCACGCCATCACCGCACGCGACGCGGCAGGCATCCACCGCGCGTCGCGCAACGCCGGGGTCCCCGGCCAGCAGCGCACGATAGGGCAGCACCATGTCGATTTCGTCGGCACCGGCGGCCATCGCGCGCCGGGTCTCGCGCTCCACTCGGCGCGGATCGTCACCGCCGTCCGGAAAGTTCACCACGGTGGCCACCTTGACGGTCGTTCCCACCAGGCAGCGACGGGCCGTGGTCACGTGCTCTGGATAAACGCATACCGCCGCCGGCCGCCCCAGGGTCGAGTTCGCCTTCGCACACAGCGCCTCGATCTGCGCGGGCGTGTCGTGCTCGCCCAGGCTGGTGAGATCGAGCAGGGACAGTAGCCGTCGCGCCTGCATGCGACGTGTGGCTGCATCGTTGGTCACGTGGCACTCCCGCCGGTCGATGGGCGGAATTCTAGTGCGTCGCTTCACTCAGTCTCTTGATCTGGCGCAAGGCCGGCGTGGGTCGCCCGCGTACGCCCGGCACCTGATCAGGTCGTCGACCAGTCTGCGGTAGCGCATGCCCCACCATTGCCGAACAGCAGTCCGGCCAGGTCCAGGCTCCAGATCACGCCCGGCAGGATCCAGCCTACGCCGCCTCGCAGGCCGGCAGTCGCCAGCAACAGGCAATCGACGTACCGCGCACGTTGCTTTGGGCCCGCGACGTCACGAACGACCACCCCGACATTGCGCGCGGCGACGTTGAGACTTGCTGAGCAGTAAAAACATATAGCCATCCAAAGTTCATGCGGGCGACATTGCGCCTTGCTGAACGATGAAAAAATATGGCCATCCATAGTTCATGTTTCAGTCATGGGCGTTGTCTATAAAATCCCACCCCGATGGATAACCGTTAGCTGGTCGATAGCTGACCGTTAAACCGCAAGGCACCGTTCAGGTGCCCTGCTCTCCATGAAACCCTGGAATCACAAGGGATGCGTGAGGTCGCATCCGTTATCCGCCTTGTTGTGTGCAAAAAATGAGCTACAGGGGGCCCACCGCAACCTAGACGAGAGTTGCGCGTATGCCTAAAAATCAAAAACCATCGGCAGGCAGTGCCCGGCCGCCCATCGTCCCCGTCCTGCTCGCCGGAGGTACGGGAACCCGGCTTTGGCCGCTCTCCCGCGAGCAGTATCCGAAGCAGTTCATCTCGCTGCTCGGTCCGCTCAGCCTCTTTCAGCAAACCGCGCAGCGCGTCGCCGGGATCGAACATGCGGCCCCGCCGCTGGTGCTCGGCTCGAGCGATCACCGCTTCGTGATCGCCGAGCAACTGCACGACATCGCGGTGCACCCTTCCGCGATCCTGCTCGAACCGGAGAGCCGCAACACGCTCGCCGCCGCCGCGATCGCAGCACATCACATTGCCGCGGAACACGGCGACGATGCACTCGCCTTCCTGATGGCGGCCGATCACTTCATCGCCGACCTTGCCGCCTTCCAGACCGCGGTGCAGGCAGCCTCACGCGCCGCGGCGGCGGATTTCATCGTCACCTTCGGCATCACGCCGACGCGGCCGGAAACCGGCTACGGCTACATCAAGAGCGGCGCGGCACTGGATGCCAGCGGTGCACGCGAAGTCGCATCGTTCGTCGAAAAACCCGATGCCGAAACCGCCCGCGGCTTCCTCGCCGCAGGCGGCTATTTCTGGAACGGCGGCATGTTCGTGTTCCGCTGCCGGCGCTTTCTCGACGAGCTGCGCCGGCTCGAACCGGAGACCTTCGAACAATCGTTGCAGGCGCTGCACCAGGCGCACCGCGAGAACGGCTTCACCGCGCTGGATCCGGAAGCTTTCCACCAATGCCGCAACGAGTCGATCGACTACGCGGTGATGGAGAAAACCGATCGGCTCGCGCTGGTGCCGCTGGACGCGGGCTGGGAGGACGTCGGCGCCTGGGATTATCTCGAGCACATGCCCGGCGGCGATCCGCGCGACAACCGTACGCACGGCGACGTACTGCTGGAGGATGCCACCGGCAACCTGGTGCATGCCAGCAGCCGGCTGGTCGCCCTGGTCGGCGTGAACGACCACATCGTGGTCGAGACCGACGACGCGGTGCTGGTGGTGCCCAAGGATCGCGCGCAGGAGGTCAGGAAGGCCGTGCAGTCGCTCAAGCGCGCCGAGCGCACCGAAGTGGAGAACCACCGGCGCGTCTACCGGCCATGGGGATTCTACGAAACCATCGCGCTGGGCGAGCGTTTTCAGGTCAAGCGCATCTGCGTCAAACCGGGGCACAAGCTCAGCCTGCAGATGCACTACCACCGCGCCGAACACTGGGTCATCGTCAAGGGCACCGCGCAGGTCACCATCGCCGACAAGACCTTCATCCTCACCGAGGACCAGTCGACCTATATCCGGCTCGGCAACACGCACCGCCTGGAAAACGCCGGTCGCGTTCCGCTCGAGCTGATCGAGGTACAGACCGGCGTGTACCTGGGCGAAGACGACATCGTGCGTTTCAGTGATGACTACGGCCGCATCGAGGCTGCAACGAATTCCAGCGCCACCGCCGCCTGAACCACGCAAGCCGCGAGGAGTTGTCCGATGGTTGGAGTACTGCGAGATGTTGCGGCGTCGAACCGACCCGCGTCCTGTTTCAAGGCCTACGATCTGCGCGGGCGCGTGCCCGGCGAGCTGGACGAGGATCTGGCATTTCGCCTTGGCCTTGCCTATGCGCGGCGCTTCCGGCCGGGGTGCATTGCCGTGGGCCGCGATGCACGCCTGTCCGGCCTGTCGCTGCTGAACGCGCTGGCCCATGGCCTGGTGCGCGGCGGCGCCGAGGTCCTCGATCTCGGCCTGTGCGGGACCGAGGAGCTCTATTTCGCTGCGTTCCAGCCCGGTTGCGATGGCGGCATCATGGTCACCGCCAGCCACAATCCGCCCGAGTGGAACGGCATGAAGCTGGTACGCGGCGGTGCCGTGCCGATCTCCGGCGATTCCGGTCTGCGCGAGCTGGAGGCCGAGGTGGAACGGTCCGGCGCCGCCGCACCAAGCGGCCCCGCGCAGATGACGCCGACCTCGTTCCGCGAGGCCTACGTGCGTCACCTGCTCGGCTACGTCGACGTTGCCCGCCTGCGCCCGCTGAAGGTGCTGGTCAATGCCGGCGACGGCTGCGCCGGACTGGTGGTGGATGCGCTGGCTCCGCATCTGCCGCTGCGCTTCGTACGCATCCGCCACCAGCCCGACGGGCACTTTCCGCACGGCGTGCCCAATCCGCTGCTGCCGGAAAACCGTGCGGCGACCACCGACGCCGTGCGCGCGCACGGCGCGGATTTCGGCGTCGCCTGGGACGGCGATTTCGATCGCTGTTTCCTGTTCGACGAGCGCGGGCGCTTCATCGAGGGCTATTACATCGTCGGCCTGCTGGCCGAGGCGATCCTGCAGCAGCATCCCGGCGCGAAGATCATCCACGATCCGCGCCTGATCTGGAACACGCGCGAAATCGTGCAGCGCGCCGGCGGCGTCCCGATCCAATCCAAGACCGGACACGCGTTCATCAAGGAACGCATGCGCGCCGAGGATGCCGTCTACGGCGGCGAGATGAGCGCGCACCATTACTTCCGCGACTTCGCCTACTGCGACAACGGCACCATCCCGTGGCTGCTGGTCGCGGCGATGCTCAGCCGCACCGACCTGCCGTTCTCGCAGCTGCTCGACGCACGCATGCAGGCGTTTCCGGTCAGCGGCGAGATCAACACGACCGTGCGCGACATCCCCGCCACACTGGCGCGGGTCGAGCGCCGCTACGCGGCGTCCGCGCAGGCAACCGAATGGATCGACGGACTGAGCATGGAGTTCGCCGACTGGCGCTTCAACCTGCGCGGCTCCAACACCGAACCGGTGTTGCGCCTGAACGTGGAAACACGCGCGGACCAGGCACTTCTGCAGGAAAAAACGGGGGAAATACTGCGTCTTGTGGCGCAGGAGTGACGATCACCCACTGTTCTACTACTGGAGGTATCAGCAATGCGCATCAGCATTTTCGGCATGGGGTATGTGGGCGCGGTCTGCGCCGCCTGTCTCGCGGACCGCGGTCACACGGTGATCGGCGTCGATATCGCGCAAACCAAGATCGATCTGATCAACCGCGGCGAATCGCCGATCGTCGAACCCGGCCTGGAGCAACTGCTGCGCCGCGGCGTTGACGCCGGTCGCATCCGGGCGACCGCCGATACCGTCGACGCGATCCGCCATTCCGAGCTGTCGATGGTCTGCGTCGGCACGCCGAGCAAGAAGAACGGGGATCTCGACCTGCACTTCGTGGAAACCGTGGTCGCGGAAATCGGCGCTGCGCTGCGGGGCAAGGCCGCCCGCCACACCGTCGTCATCCGCAGCACGGTACTGCCGGGAACCACCAAGGACGTGGTCGTGCCGCTGCTGGAGGGCACCTCCGGCAAGCGCGCCGGCCGCGACTTCGGCCTTGCGGTCAACCCGGAGTTCCTGCGCGAGAGCACCGCGATCGCCGATTACAACGCGCCGCCGATGACCGTGATCGGCGAATGGGACGAGGCCTCCGGCGACCAGCTGGCCGAGCTCTACGCCGCACTGCCCGCACCGCTGATCCGCAAGTCGATCGAGGTTGCGGAAATGGTCAAGTACACCTGCAACGTCTGGCACGCCACCAAGATCACGTTCGCCAACGAGATCGGCAACATCGCCAAGGAACTGGGCGTGGACGGCCGCGAAGTGATGGAGGTGATGTGCCAGGACCGCAAGCTCAACCTGTCCAGCTACTACCTGAAACCCGGTTACGCGTTCGGCGGTTCGTGCCTGCCCAAGGACGTGCGCGCGCTCAACTTTCGCGCCACCCAGGTCGACGCGCCGCATCCATTGATCGCCTCGCTGATGCGCAGCAACGAGATCCACGTGAAGCGGGCTTTCGACCTGGTCGCATCGTTCGGCAACCGCCGCGTCGGCATGCTGGGCCTGAGCTTCAAGGCACAGACCGACGACCTGCGCGAGAGCCCGCTGGTCGAACTGGCCGAGATGCTGATCGGCAAGGGCTACGAGCTGTCGATCTTCGACGAGAACATCGAGTACGCGCGCGTGCACGGCGCCAATCGCGAATACATCACCGGCAGGATTCCGCACATCTCGTCATTGCTGAATCCCGATCTCGATGAGGTGATCGAGGGCTCGGACGTGCTGATCGTGGGGCAGCGCGACCGCAACTTCGAGAAGGTGCTCAATGGTGCCCGCGGCGACCGCAAGGTGGTCGATCTGGTCGGCTTCATGCAGCATCCATCGACCCCGGAAATGCAAGGCATCTGCTGGTAACGCCGCGATGTCGTCGACACCCAAAATGGTCCGTGGCTTCGTTGCCTACCCGTCCGCACGCATGGGCGGCGCGCGCCCGAACGCCGCGCGTCGCTTCCTGTCCGACCTCGGCGGCTGGCTGCTTTATCTGGGCGCAATGATCGGCCTGGTACTGATGCTGCCGGCGCAGGCGTTCATGCCCGGCACGCGCATCTTCGTGTTCGCGCTGGGCGCGCTCGGGCTGTGGCGATACAGTCTGCGCGCGTTGCATTTCCTGCGCTCCATGGTGTTCCTGCACTGGGCATTTCCGCGCGCGCGCCGCGCAGCATCGCGTGCCGGCGCCGCGGCGGCGCCGTCGCACGTGTACCTGCTGGTCACCAGTTTCCGCATCGAGACCCTCACCACGGCGCTGGTCTACCAGGCGGCGATCGAGGAGGCCATCGAGTGCGGGCGGCCCGCAACGGTGGTTGCCTCGATCGTGGAGATGGCCGACCAGCGCCTGATCCTCGCATTGTGGGAACAGCTGGCCCCGCCCGAACGCGTGCGCCTGAAGATCGTGCGCATTCCCGGCACCGGCAAGCGCGATGCGCTGGCACAGGGCTTCCGCTGCATCTCCCGCGACATGCCGGATGCGCACGCAGTGGTCGCCGTGATCGACGGCGACACCGTGCTGGAGAAGGGCGTGATCGCGAAGACCGCACCGTTCCTGGCGACCATGCCCAGCGTGGGCGGCCTCACCACCAACGAGTATTGCGACGTCGATGGCAGCTACACCATGAGCGAATGGCACAAGCTGCGGTTTGCGCAGCGCCACATGAACATGTGCTCGATGGCGCTGGGCCGGCGCGTGCTGACGCTGACCGGACGGATGTCGCTGTTCCGCGCGTCCATCGTCACCGATCCGCGTTTCATCGACGATGTGCAGAACGATGCCGTCGAGCACTGGCGGCTCGGCCGCTTCAAGTTCCTGACCGGCGACGACAAAAGCACGTGGTACAGCCTGATGCGCCTGGGCTGGGATACCTGGTACGTGCCGGACGCCGCAGTGCGGACCCTGGAAAGCCCGCCCGATCCGAAATTCCTCAAGGCCAGCCGCAAGCTGATGTTCCGCTGGTACGGCAACTCGCTGCGCCAGAACGGCCGCGCGCTCAAGCTCGGTCCGCGCCAGCTCGGCTGGTTCACCTATTACGTGCTGCTGGACCAGCGCGTGCTGATGTGGACCGGCCTGCTCGGCCTGGCGATGGCGATCGTGGCAAGCATCAAGTTCAGCATCGTCTACATGCTGACCTTCCTGCTCTGGGTCGGCATCACGCGGTTCGTGATGTCGCTGCTGCTGCTGGCCTCCGGACACCGCATCGGGCCCGCCTTCCCGCTGTTGCTGTACTACAACCAGGTGGTTGGATCGCTGGTGAAGATCTTCGTGTTCTTCCGTCTCGACCAGCAATCCTGGACCCGCCAGAAAACCACTCTCGACCGCGACCTGGGTGCCTTCCAGCGCCGCTTCAACCACTGGTCGTCGTGGGCCATGACTTTCTCCGCGGCGAGCGTCTTTGCCGCGATCGTGATGTGCCTGCTGGACGCGTGACACCGGACAGACAATTCAAGGTTGCGAGGAAATCCACTACTGCGAGGACATCCAGACATGGTCACCGAAACACGCAACGTCGTGCACGAAACGGAGGTCGAACGCCAGCACCCGAGGGTCCGCATTCCCGCGACCCTGCACATCGGAACCAAAGGCCGCGAGCAGGCCTACCGCCTGCTCGACATATCGGCAGGCGGCTTCGCCTTCGATGCGCGCGAGGACACGTACCGCATCGGCAAGATCCATCACGGAACACTCAAATTCGCGATGGATCCCATGGGGATGACCCTGGAAGTCAACTTCAGGGTGTGCAATACCGATGCCGGAGATCACCGAGTCGGCTGTGCGTTCGAGGATCTGGACGGCCGCCAGATCGCCCTGTTGCGGCAGGTGATCAATGCGTACCTGGCGGGCGAAGTGGTCAGCGTCGGCGACGTGCTGACCACCCTGTCGCGCGACAACTACGCCAAGCCGCGTGCGCCACAGGGCGCTGCCAGGGTGCAGCCGCAACGCGTGCGCTCGCGTGCGGTGACATTCACCGGCCTGCTGTTCCTGGTCGGCCTTGCCGCCTTCGTGTACGCCTTCACGAGGCTCTACGGCGCGCTGTTCATCACCCATGCCATCGCCGGCAAGGTCGCGGCGCCCAGCTTCGCGATCACGATGCCCCGCGACGGCACGTACTTCAACCTGATCCCGCCCGACGGCAAGGTCAGGAAGGGGCAGCCACTGGGCACGTTCCAGGCCGCGATGCTTGACGTGGTGCAGAACGATCCGGGTTCGCTGCACCTCACCCCGCAGCAGCTGTCGCAACTGATGGGCGAAACACTCAAGGGCACGCTGTCCAGCCCCTGCGACTGCACCGTGCTGCAGAAATTCGCGCTGGATTCGCAATTCATCAACCGCAACCAGCCGCTGATGACGTTGTTGCCCGACGACGCCAAACCCTATGTGCTGGCACGTTTCCATTTCGACAGCATGAAGGATCTGGGTGTCGGCCGCATCGTCGCTTTCCATATCAGCGGCGAGAGCCATGACCGCTACGGCCGGATCAGCAAGGTGCGCCTGCTGCCTGGCCCGGTCAACGCCGACGACAAGGGCGGCGCCAGCGATCTGCGCGGGCTGGACACGCCCGGCGCGGTCAGCGACGTGCTCGCCGAGATCAGGCCGACGCAATCGCTGGCACGTTCGCTGGTCGACCGGCCGGTGGACGTGCAGCTCGGCGATCCGCGCAGCGACATCGCCGGCCCGCTTGACGAGGGTATGCGCCGCGTGCGCGCGCTGATTGCGGGGCTTCAATGAAAGCATGTTGCACCATGCTGCTCGTTCTCGCGCTGGTTGCCGGCGCGCCCGCAGCGCATGCGCAGAAGCCGCCCGGCAAGGGCGGCGACACACCGGTCGAGGGCGGTGGCATGCCCGATCTGGCGCGCGGCAAACTCGCCGCGGCCGCTGGGCACGACGCCGAGGCGGAAAGCAATTTCCTGCCGCTGGCGCAACGCGGCTACATCGAGGCACAGGTCGCGCTGGCACACCTGTATGCACGCCAGCACACCGAGCAGTCCACACAGCAGGCGATCCGCTGGTTCCGCATGGCCGCCACGAAGGCACCTCTGCAGGCCGAGGTTCCCCTGGCGCGCCTGCTGTTGCAGCAGGATCGCGCACCACAGCTCGCCGAAGCGCAGCGTCTGTTCACCCATGCCTGGGACGACCGCCAGGACCCGGAAGCATTGGCGGGCCTGATCGAGCTGTACGCCGCCAATCCCGGTTACGACAGCCAGCGACGCATGCCGATGCTGGTCGCCAGCGCGGAGCAGCTCGACCTGCCGGTCACCAACGGTGCGTTGATCAGCTGGTACCGCAACACGCGCAACATGCCGGGGCACAACGAGCGACTGCTGACGATGTGCCGCAAGTCGCTGAACCTGGCGCCGACGTGTTACGTGGATCTGCTGCGCGACATGCGCGCGCGCAACGACCGCAAGGGCATGCGGCAGATGGTGGCCGCGGCGATGTCGCAGTTCCGTCAGGGCCTGGTGCCGCTCGACACGACCGCGAGCATCGCGCGCGAACTGGTGGCGGCACCGGGTGGCAGCACGGACCCGGCGGCGCCTCCGGTGCCGATCTCCGATCTTCCGGAAACCGATGCGCAGGACCTCGCGCCGACCGCGGCGGCGCCGGCGACCTTTGCCGCGACGCGCTCGTGCCGGGAGGATCCGGTCGGTGTCGCCAAGGCGCCCACACACCCCGTGGCGTCGGTGCCGAGCCCACACGGTGCGACCCGCGCGAACAGTGCGGCACCGACGCAAGCCGCCAATGCGTCGGTCCCCGGCGCCAAGGCATCCGCTGCCGCGGCTTCACCGCAACGATCGGCGGAGGCCAACGCACAACCCGATCTGGCGAACTTCGTTGTCGCCGGACTCGCCGCCGGCTCCACCGAGGCGCGCGTGGAGGCGGCCGGCGTGGTGGTGCGGTTCCCGTTCCTGGCGCCCGACTTCGATGTCGAGTCCGCGTTGCAGACCGGACGCAAGCAGGGTCTGGCCGACGCCACCCTGTATCTGGGCGAGCTGTACCTGTTCGGCGATCGCGCCACCCGCGACCCGCGCAAGGCACTGCGGCTCCTGCAGCGCGCGGCGCACGACCCCGCCTCCGCGCTGGCCGCGCAGTACTACATCGGCCGGCTGTATCAGTTCGGTTATCTCGACGAGGTCGATCCGCAACAGGCGCTCGATCACCTGCTGTACGCCGCGCGGCGCGGCTACGTTTCCGCGGACAGTGCGCTGGCCCGCTTCTATGCCTCCGGCAAGGGTGTCTGTCCGAACCACGTCAACGCCTTCGTGTTTGCCCGACTCGGTGCCCGCGGCGGTGCCGAGGCGACCCGCGCGTTGGCCGGCCAATTGAACGGTGTGCTGACCGCGCAACAACGGCTGGCCGCGCAGCGGCTCCTGCACCAGGAGGAAGCGGCGCGACAGCAGCTCCCCCAATCCCCACCCGACCTCGCCGAGGCGGCCCCGACGACTCCATGAAGAGGAACCGCGATGAGCAATCTCTCGTTGACCGGACTTGGTGTTTTGCTGGCGCTGATCACCCTACCCGCCGCCGCGGTGCAGACGGACTATGCCTTCAAGGCCGACATGGCGGCGGTCGATGAAACCCATGGCGATCTGGGCCAGCTCGGCCGGGGCAATTCGGTGCAGGGCTACCTGGACGCGACGCCATGGGCGCACTTCCAGTTCTCGCCGGCGTGGAGCGGCTTCGTGCGGGTGCGCCTGTTCGCACCCACCGGCATCGTGCAGACCAACGCCAACGACAACAACAATGTCGGCCCCACCGACCAGGCCTTCGCCGGGCTCAAGGAGGCGTGGGTCGACTACGCGGGTTTCCGCTATCCGGGCGAGTCGATCCGGCTCGGGCGCCAGCGCGTGCGCGAAGACGACGCCATGTATGTGGACCAGGATGTCGATGCGCTGCGCTGGATCTTCAACACCACCCTGGTGCAGTCCGAGCTCGGTGTCGGGCACGAATTCAGCACCTACCGCACCGACAGTGTGGGCCTGCCGCCCGACCAGAAGCACCGCACCTACGTGTTCGGGACGCTCGGCGGCGAGTGGCATGCCTATCAGCGCTTCGGCGTTCGCGCGATCTATGTCGACGACAGCGTCGGGCTGCCCATGGTCGGCGAGACAACCACCCTTGGCACCAAGCTGACCAACGGCAATCTGCTCTGGGCCGGCGTATTCCTCAACAACCATTACTTCGACGGCGCCAGCGCACCGGCATGGGCCTACAACGCGTCGTTCAACTGGCTGAGCGGCCATCAGCGCACCGCACTCATCGATCCGATGTCGCGCGCGGTCACCGGCATCAGCAACGGGCATGTGCATGCCTGGGCCGCGGACCTGGGCCTGCGTTACCGCCTGCCGGTGGAGAAATTTCCGCTGCAGATCGGCGCCGCCTACGTGTACAGCAGCGGCGGCCGCGCCGGCGACCTGTCCACCCAGTTCAGCCAGACCGGCCTGCAGAGCAACTACTCGCGGTTCACCGGCACCGACTCGCTGACCCAGCGCTTCACCGATGCCTACCGCGCCGAACTCGGCAACCTGAAGGTAGCCACCGCCTATGCATCGATCAATCTGGGGCGCTGGAACACCAGCCTGATCTACAACCACTTCGCCCGCGTGCACGGCGACGCGCCGGTCTACGCCGACAACATGATCATCGAGCCGGTCAACCCCACCAGTTCGCTGGGCGAGGGCTACGACCTCGTCCTCACCCGCTTCTTCGGCGGCCGCGTCGCGCAATCGGATCTGCTGGCCGGTGACGAACCGGAGAGCTCGATCCGCCTGCGCGGTTCGGTCTTCCATCCGGGCAGCGCCTATGGCAGCAACACCCGTACCGAGTACCGCGTCATGCTGGAGCTGGTCCTATGGCATTGAAGATCGTCGCGGCCCTGGTGGTCTCCATGCTGGCGCTGCTGCCGCAGCGCGGCGGCCCCGTGGCGTGGGCGGCGCCGGTGGTGCCCGGGCACGCCCTGGCGCATGCGGGCAGCACGACCGCCAGGTCGGCGCGGAGCAAGCCGTTGGCCCACGACGTCGGCGGGGACGCGACCGATCAGACCGATGGCTCCGACGAGGACGATCCGGATGCCGACGCGAACGCGGTGCCGGCGATCAACGCCAAACCGAAGTCCTACACCGTCAGCGCCGGATCGATCAAGGATCTGACGACCTGGAAACCGCCGCAGCTTCCCGACGTTTCCGGATACACCGAGTCGGCGGCGATGCGCAAGCTCAAGCGCACGCCGGCCGGTCACGTCCGTGTCGGCAGCATGCTCGGGCAACCGTCCTTCAAGAACTTTACCGGTGGCGACGGGCGCATGCGCGAATGGGCGAGGCGCCAGTCATCGATGCCGCAGGTCATCTTCATCAGCGGCGGCTACATGACCCCGCGCGACCTTGCCCGTGCGCTTGCCCGAGCGGTATTTCGCGCAGACGCAACCGGGTGTGTTCGTGGCGCGCCTGCCGATCGACGTGCTGCCCGGCGCGACGCTGCACATCGGCAGGGACGTCAAGGATTTCCGCCTGTCACTGGACCGCGGCGCATTCATCGTCAACGAAGGTGACCTGTTCATCAGCCACAGCCGTCTGGAAGGCTGGAACGAGAAGGAGGGCAAGTCCGCGTGGTTCGATGACGAAAAGGATTTCCGGCCCTTCATCCTTTCCTGGGGCGGCTCGCGCACCTACGTGATCCACAGCGTCGTGGCGCACCTGGGTTACGCGGCGAGCAAGGCATACGGCCTTTCCATCAGCCAATTCAGCCCGTCGCTGGCGCCGGTCCTCAAGCGCACGCAGCCGACCGGCTGGCTGCTGGATTCGGAGTTCTTCGACAACTGGTACGGGTTCTACTGCTACGAGGCACGGGACGTGGTGATCCGCGGCAACACCTACCACGACAACATCAAGTACGGCATCGATCCGCACGATCGCTCGCACGGCCTGGTCATCGCGCAGAACACCGTCTACGGCACGCGCATCAAGCACGGCATCATCGTCTCGCGCGAGGTCAACGACAGCTGGATCATCGACAACACGTCGTTCAACAACGCGCTGTCCGGCATCGTGGTCGACCGCAGCAGCGAGCACAACGTGATCGCGCTGAACAAGTCCTACCGCAACCGCTCCGACGGCATCACCATCTACGAGAGCCCGAACACGCTGATCTGGCGCAACCTGCTCACCGCCAACGACCGTCACGGCATCCGCGTGCGCAACAGCATCGACGTGCAACTGCGCGACAACGTCGCAGTCGGCAACGCCCTGTCCGGCATCTACGGACACATCGAGGATCTTACCGATACCTCCCGCAACCTGAAGCTGGATCCGTTCCACCCGGTCATTTCCATGATCGTGGTCGGCGGCAAGCTGGTGTCCAACGGCTCCGGCCCGATCACGATCGACCAGCCGCTGAGCCTGGAGGTCTACAACGTCGACCTGCGCGAGCCGCGCCGCGGACTCGGCATCAACTTCACCGGCGTGCTCGGAACGCATCAGGAGAAGGTGCTGGACATCCTGGTGCGGCAGAGGCTTCCGGTCGTGATCAAGCCGGCGCCGCTCGATAGCAGCACCGCGAGCAGGTGAAGGGGATCGACGCCCATGGTCTTTTCCTCCAACGTCTTCCTGTTCCTGTTCCTGCCGCTGTTCCTGGCGGTGTACTACCTGACGCCCAACCGCGGACGCGCACGCAACCTGGTGGTGCTGATCGGCAGCTATGCGTTCTACGCGTGGTGGCGCGTGGACTTTCTGCTGCTGTTCGCGACGGCGACGGTCTGGAACTACTTCATCGGCCTGGCGATCGCCAGGCAGCCGCGCCGCAGCAGCGCGGCGCGGCGCCGGCTCGCCACCGGCGTAACCGGCAACCTGCTGATGCTCGGCTATTTCAAATACGCGAACTTCGGCGTCTCCAGCCTCAACGCGGTACTCGGCGCAGCCGGCGCCGGGCAAGTCTCATGGCTGCACGTGATCCTTCCGATCGGCATCTCCTTCTACATCTTCGAATCGATCAGCTACATCTCCGACGTCTATCGCGGCGACACCGAGGCCACCCACCATCCAGTCGACTTCGCCACCTTCATCGCGCTGTTCCCGCACCTGATCGCCGGGCCGGTGTTCCGCTACAAGGATCTCGCCGACCAGTTCGTGCAGCGCGAACACAGCTGGCAGAAATTCGGCGAGGGGTCGGTGCGCTTCATGCAGGGCTTCATCAAGAAGGTGATGATCGCCGACTCGATCGCGCCGCTGGCCAACAGCGCCTTCGCGCTGACCCACCCGCACAGCGCCGACGCGTGGCTCGGCGCGCTGGCCTACACCGCGCAACTGTATTTCGACTTCTCCGGCTACAGCGACATGGCGATCGGCCTGGGCCTGATGATGGGCTTCCGCTTCGTCGAGAACTTCAACCAGCCATATATCAGCCAGAGCATCACCGAATTCTGGCGGCGCTGGCACATGAGCCTGTCCGCCTGGCTGCGCGATTACCTGTACATCGCGCTGGGCGGCAACCGGAAGGGTACGCTCAAGACCTATCGCAACCTGATGCTGACGATGCTGCTCGGCGGCCTGTGGCACGGCGCGAACTGGAACTTCCTGCTGTGGGGCGGCTGGCACGGACTGATTTTGTGCGTGGAACGCGCGTTCGGCGTGAGAGCCGGAGATGCCATGGCCGGGCCGGCGCAGGCAGGCAAGCCCGAGCTCCCGCCTGAAGAGAATGGGGCGAGGTCAAGCAGGCCCGCCACGCGTGACCCGCGGGTTGCCCGGACGAGCCGCCTGCGCGACGCCACGGTCAACGCGTGGCGGACCTGCTTGACCTCATGGCGCCTGCGCCGGACCGACCCGAGCATCCGCACTTACCGCTTCCGCCCGCATCGCTGGGCGCTGACCTTCCTGCTGGTGGTGCTGGGCTGGGTGATGTTCCGCGCCGGCAGCGTCGGCGATGCGTTGCGGCTGTATCGGGCGATGTTCGATTTCCATGGTGCCGGCCTTTCCGACGTGTATGCGGGCAGCATCACCTCGTTGCAGATCGCGACACTGCTGCTGGCGATCGTGGTGGCCGCGATCACCGGCGCGGTCAGCCGGCGACCGGCGCCACGTCCACCGCTGCGCGCGCGCGGTCACCTCGCCATGCAATGGCTGGTATGGCCGGTATTCGTGCTGGCGATCCTCAAGCTTTCCGCGCAGAGCTATTCGCCATTCCTGTATTTCCAGTTCTGAGCCTGCCAGGCATCGGAGGAGGATGTATGTCGATACCCGGACGAGTGATAGCGCAGCTCCACGAACATGCGACCCCGGTCCGAAGGATCGTTCCGCAGCGATCGCGATTCAGCGTGGCGCGCCTCGGCCGCAGGATGACGATGGCGCTGCGGCGTGCACCTCTCCTGGCCGCCGTGGCGCACGCCACGCGGCTTGCCCGGCTGAGCCTCGGCAGGTCCCTGGCGCCCACGCACCGTGCGATGACTCTGAATGCCGCGCTGTTTGCCGGTCTGGTGCTGATCCTCGGCATCGCGGCGCTGGTGCGCGCGTGGGATTTCCGTCCGATGCAACATCCGGACATCCTGCGCGGCAAGCTGGCGCACGCCTTCGAAACGCATTACGACAAGGAGTTTCCGCTCAAGAACCTCGGCGTGAACCTGTGGGCGGCGATCGACTACAGCTTGTTCAAGGAGGGCCGTCCCGGTGTCGTGGTAGGCAGGGACGGCTGGCTGTATACCGACGAGGAGTTCAAGCTCGACAACGATTCGCCGGCGCTGATCGAGCGCAATCTCACGCTGATCGACTGGGTGAAGCGCAACCTGGCGCGGCGCCACATCACGCTGCTGGTGGCGCTGGTGCCGGCCAAGGCGCGGGTGTATCCGCAGCATCTCGATCATCGGCGGCCACCACCGCTGCGGCAGGCCCTGTACGCGCGAACGCTCGACGCGCTCCGCGCCGACGGCATCGCCACGGCAAGCCTGTTGCAGCCGCTGCGCTCCGGCGCACGGCAACATCCGACGTTCCTGCGTACCGACACGCACTGGACGCCCTATGGCGCGCAGCTGGCGGCACAGGCGATTGCCGCGCGCGTCGGCAGATTCGTCGACACCACGGATACGTTCCGCACGCAAACCTCAGGCACGCGCGTGCATCGCGGCGACCTGTTCAACTTCCTGCCGCTGGATCCCTGGTTCGGCTGGCTTCTGCCACCGCCGGACAGGCTCACACAGGCCCGCACCATGGCGACCGGCAACGCCGGCGACCTGCTCGGCGCCGATCCGGCCGCCGAAGTGGCGCTGGTCGGCACCAGCTACAGCGCCGAGCCGCAATGGAATTTCGCCGGCGCGCTGGAACAGGCGCTGCATACCGACGTGCTGAATTACGCGAAGGACGGCAAGGGCCCGTTCGCACCGATGCTGGCCTACCTGCACTCCGCCGATTTCCGTGCGGCCCCGCCGAAGCTGGTGATCTGGGAAGTGCCGGAACGGTATCTGCCGCTGCCTCAGACGGCGCTCGCCGCCTATCCCCTGCCGCCGGGAGCTTTCGCCACCCGAGCGGCGACCTCGACCCCACCCAGAGAAGGAGGCTCCTCCAGCCATGTCACAAGCAAACTTTGAACGTTCATCGCGCGTGCGCCTTTTCATCCGGCTCGTCGCTGCCGCGGCCCTCCTCGGCAGCGCCGCGAGCGCCACGGCCGGCCTGTATCCGGCGGCGGCGCCGCCGGGTTCCGCCTTCATCCGCGTGTTCAACGCGACCAGCCAGCCCAGGGTGGCAGCGCAGGTCGGCAGCAAGAACCTCGGCGACACCGCCGCGCTCCAGGCCAGCTCCTATGTGTTCCTGCCGCCGGGGCAGTACCCGGTGAAGATCGGCGATGCCACGCAGAGCGCGACACTGCAGGGATCGCACTGCTACACCGCCACGCTGGCGAGCGACAGCAAGGTGCATCTGTTCGACGAACACTGTTTCAACAGCCAGCTCAAGGCCCTGATCGCGGTCTACAACATGATCGACGGCACCACGCTGAGCCTGCGCACCGCTGACGGCGCAACCGTGGTCGACAGCGTGGCCGCCAACGCCAGCGGCCAGCGCGAGGTGAACCCGGTCAAGGCGAATCTCGCCGTCTACGACGGCTCCAGCAAACTCGCCGACGCCAAGTCGGTGACGCTGGAACGCGGCAGCACCTACAGCCTGTTCGTGCTCGGCACGCGCAGCAGCCCGGTGCTGATCTGGGTCAACGGTTGAGGCCGCGGCATGCGCAGGATATTCCAGTTGTTGCTCGCCACCGGTGTGGCTCTGTCGGGTGGTGCGAGCGCCGACAACGCCACGCCGGCATCCGCGCCGACGACTGCGTCGGTGCTCGCTTCCCAGCTCGCGCAGCCACCGCATTATGGCGTGCAGCCATGCTGCACCTTGTGCCCGCACGCCGCCGATCCACAGGCCTATGCGGGCTCCAAGTTCATGCAGGATTTCCGCGTGCTGGTCGACGGCCGCAATGGCTGGCTGTTCCGCACCGGCCTGGATCTGACCACGCACTTCGACGTCTCGCAGGACAGCCTGGTCCAGTTGCATCGGCTCAGCGACGCGCTGCGTCGACGCGGCACCCAGATCGTGATGGTGTACCAGCCGCCACGCGGTCTGACGGACCCGGACGAACTGACTCCGCTGCTGCAGCGCACCTACAATCTGCAGGCCGCGCGCAGCAGCTATGCGCAGGCACTGCAGCGCATGCGCCTCGATGGCGGAGTGATCGTGCCGCCGCTGGATCAGCTGGTGAACGAGCACAAGGGTTACGACTATTATTTCCGGCGCGATCACCACTGGACTGCGGCCGGCGCTCAGCACACCGCACAAATTGTCGCCCAGACGATGCGCCGCCTGCCCGGCTTCGCCTCGATCCCGCGCAAGCAGTTCGTCACGCATACCGACGGCGTGATCGGCAAGCCCGGGACGCTGCAGAAAGTCGCCACGCAATTGTGCGGCGGCGGCTATTCGCTGCAGTACCAGCCGATCTACGTCACCGACCCGGTCGACGGCGGCAGCCTGCTCGGCACCGCATCGCAGCCGGACGTGGTGCTGGTCGGTACCAGCAACAGCGACACCAAGGGCGGCTACAACTTTCCCGGTTATCTCGAACAGTATCTCGGCGTCGACGTGCTCGACGTGGCGATCACCGGTGGATCGTTCGACGGCTCGCTGCTGCACTATCTGGCGAGCAAGGAGTTCCAGCAGCATCCGCCGAAATTCATCATCTGGGAAACTCCCTATCAGGACTATCCGAACTCCCAGCAGAATCCCTACAAGATCTACCGACAGGCGGTGCCGCTGGTGACCAACGGATGCCACGGCAAGACACCGCTGCTGTCGCGAACGGTGGCCCTGCATCAAGGCGCCAATGAGCTGCTGTTCAACGGCGGCGGCAACATCCTGCCGCTGGTCGGCCGCGACTACCAGCTCGAATTCCAGTTCAGTGATCCCGGCGTCAAGGATCTCGACGCGGAGGTCTGGTATTTCACCGGCCTCAAGGAATCGTTGAAGCTGCACTTCAAGCAATACGTCGACAACGGCGGACGCTTCGACGCCGAACTGCGTTCGGACCGGCCGGACTATGCGTCGGCGACGCTGATGGGGGTAATGATGCAGCTGGATCAAGCCCCGGCAAAACCGCTGAGCGTGACCACGCAGGTATGCGCGCGAGGTGGTTCGCCGGAACTCGCCGTCGCAAAATAGGTGAACCCCATGACTCATTCCAGCATGACTCATTCCATCGGGTATCGCGGTTCGTGGCCGATGGTCATCGCCGCCATCGCATGGCTTCCGATGCACGTCGATGCGCAACCGGCACTGGTGCCGCCGCCCGGTTACTACGCCGAGGTCGTGCAGAAGCCGGACAAGTCGTTCGTTTGCGCGCCGGTGCCGCCGCCCTATACCGACACGCTCGACTTCCCCAGCAAATACCAGGGTTCCGGCAAGGCGCGCGATCAGTTCAACGCACGCGCCAACGCCGAGTACAAGGCGCGCAGCGCACCTATCAGCCAGATGGAGAAAGGCGTCAACAAGCTGGTCGACAAGTACATGCGCACCGGTAACGTCGCCACCTTGCAGTGCGTGATCGGTTGGTACAGCACCTGGGCGGACGCCGGCGCGCTGCTCGGCCCGTCCACCTCGTATTCCGGCAAGTCGATGCGCAAGTGGTCGCTGGCCAGTCTCAGCGGCGCCTTCCTGCATTTGCAGTTCTCGCATTCGCAACCGCTCGCCGCGTATCCGCAACAGGCGCAGCGGATCAAGGCCTGGCTCGACCGCGTCGGCGACAAGGTGTTGACCGAGTGGGATCTCGACGCGCCGCGGAAGAAGATCAACAATCATTTTTACTGGGCCGCATGGGCGATCATGGCGACCAGCGTGGTGGAGAACCGCCGCGACGAGTTCGACTGGGCGGTCAAGGTCTACCGCATCTTTTCCGACCAGGTGGATGCCGACGGCTATCTGCCGAACGAGCTGGCGCGGCAGACGCGCGCGCTGGGCTACCACAACTTCGCGATCACGCCGATCGCGATGATCGCGGCGTTCGGCAAGGCCAATGGCGCCGATCTGGCCGATGCGGGCCACGGTGCACTGAAGCGCCTGGCCCAACGCACGGTGCAGGGCATCGACGATCCGCAGATGTTCACGGCGAAGAGCGGCGGTTTCCCCCAGGTGCTGGATGACGTGCGCAAGCAGCGCACCGAACTCGCGTGGCTGGAACCTTACTGCTGGACCGTCGGCTGCCAGGGTGCGATCGCGCAGAAGGCCGATTCGCTGCGGCCGATGAAGAACACGCGGCTGGGCGGCAACGTCACCGCGGTCTTCCACCCGCTGCAATGAGAGCGCCGGCGATGCCGGCGTGCAATGTCTCCCGGCAGCATCGCGGGACCCTCACCACGCCGGTCAGAATGCGTAAAAAAGCACCGCGAAGAAGTGGCAGGTGGTGCCGGCGAGCACGAACAGATGCCAGATGAAATGGGCATAGCGCAGCTTTTCATCGAGCACGAAGAACACCACGCCCAGGCTGTAGGCCAGACCACCGGCCAGCAACCAGATCAGGCCGCCGGCCGCCATGTGCATCCACAACGGCCGGATCGCGATCAGCGCCACCCAGCCCATGCCGACGTACAGCACCGTGGACACGCGCGGATAGCGCATGCCCACCATCGCCTTGAAAAGCAACCCGGCCAGGGCCAGGCTCCAGATCACGCCCAGCAGGGTCCAGCCCACGCCACCGTGCAGCACGCCCAGCGCGATCGGCGTGTAGGTTCCGGCGATCAGCAAGTAGATCGCCGCATGATCCAGCGCCCGGAAGATCGCCTTGATCCGCGGGTGCGCAATCGCGTGGTAGAGGGTGGACGCCAGATACAGCAGGATTGCGCTGCTGCCGAAAATCGCTGCCCCGACCACCGCCGACACCCCGCCGGTGCGCACAGCGTGCAAGATCAGCACCGGCAGGCCGGCGGTCGCCAGCAACAGGCCCAGCCCGTGGCTGACGCTGTTGGCGATTTCCTCGCCCAGCGTCTGCTGCGGCATGGTGCTGGCTGGCATGGCGGACATCGGGTGTCGATGTTTCCTGAAATGGCCGGAAGGAAGCGGCCGCGGCGCGAACTCCACACCGGGCGCGCTCCGCGTGATCCGCAGCGCCGTACGCAGCGCTGCGGCGCCCGTGGCCGTTACACCCGGGCGAACACCAGGCTGCCGTTGGTACCGCCGAAGCCGAAGCTGTTCGACATCACCGTGTTCAACTTCGCCTCGCGGCTCTCGCGCAGGATCGGAAAGCCTTCGGCGCGTGGATCCAGTTCGGTGATGTGTGCCGAACCGGCCATGAAGCCGTCGCGCATCATCAGCAGGCTGTAGATCGCCTCGTGCACGCTGGCTGCACCGAGCGAATGGCCGGTCAAGGCCTTGGTCGATGACAGCGGCGGCACCGCCTCGCCGAACACCTCGCGCACCGACTGCAATTCCACGATGTCGCCCACCGGCGTGGCGGTGCCGTGGGTATTGAGGTAGTCGATCGGCGCCTTCACGTCCTGCATCGCCATGCGCATGCAACGCACCGCGCCTTCGCCGGAAGGCGACACCATGTCGGCACCGTCGGAGGTCACCCCGTAACCGACCAGTTCGGCATGGATGCGCGCGCCGCGCGCTTTCGCGTGCTCGTATTCCTCCAGCACCAGCATGCCGCCACCGCCGGCGATCACGAAGCCGTCGCGACTGCTGTCGTACGGCCGCGACGCCGATTGCGGGGTTTCGTTGTGCTGGCTGGACAGCGCGCCCATCGCATCGAACTCGACGGTCATGCCCCAGTGTTCCTCCTCGCCACCGCCGGCGAACATCAGGTCCTGCGCGCCATGGCGAATCAGGTCGGCGGCGGCGCCGATGCAGTGCGCCGACGTGGCGCAGGCCGCGGAAATCGAATAGCTGAGGCCGCGAATGCCGAACCCCGTCGCCAGCGCGGCCGATACGGTGGAACACATCGTGCGCGGCACCATGTAGGGACCGACCTTGCGCACGCCCTTCTCGCGCAGCAGGTCCGCCGCCTCGATCTGCCACTGCGCCGAACCGCCACCGGAGCCGGCGATCACGCCGGTGCGCGGATGGCATACCTGCTCGATCGCGAGGCCCGCGTCGGCAATCGCATCGCGCATCGACACATAGGCATAGGCCGCGGCATCGCCCATGAAACGCTTCAGCTTGCGGTCGATCTCCGCCACCAGGTCGATCTGCGGCACGCCAGCGACATGGCTGCGCAAGCCACGCTCGGCGTAGCCGGGTATCGCGGTGATGCCGCTGCGCAACTTGCGCAGGGCGTCGGAGACGGTATCGGCCGCGTTGCCGAGACAGGACACGATGCCCATGCCGGTCACTACCACCCGCCGCATCAGAAACCCTCCGTCGACTGGAACAGGCCGACCCGCATGTCATCGGCCTCGTAGATCTGCCGGCCATCGACGGACATCTTGCCATTGGCAATCACCAGCGCCAGCTTGCCGCGCATCACGCGGCGGATGTCGATCTCGTAGCTCACCAGTTTCGCGGTCGGCAGCACCTGGCCGGAGAATTTCACCTTGCCCACGCCCAGTGCGCGGCCGCGACCCGGCTCGCCCATCCACGGCAGGAAGAAGCCACTCAACTGCCACATCGCATCCAGACCGAGGCAACCGGGCATCACCGGATCGCCCTCGAAATGACAGCCGAAAAACCACAGGTCGGGACGGATATCCAGCTCGGCGCGAATCACGCCCTTGCCGTAGGCGCCACCCTGGTCGGCGATATGGGTGATGCGGTCGAACATCAACATCGGTGGCATGGGCAGACGCGCGCCGCCGGGGCCAAACATTTCACCGCGGGCGCAGGCCAGCAGCTGATCGTAATCAAGCGAGGAAGGTCGGGTCATAGTTGGTCAACATTGGGGTACAAGTGATTTTGATGAGTTCAGTATGAGACCACACTGACACAGGTCAATCTCGCCAGACCATACGCAGGCGTCTGTTTTGACGAGATGAAGAGACCGCGCAGGCCTGTATCAGGGACGCCCCGATCTACTCGGCGCAGACGTCGCAATAGTGCGCGCCGAGGCTTTCGCCGCGCGCCGATGCGGCCATCAGCAGGGCTCGGCCCAGCCGCACCTGCCAGCCTTCGCGCTGCCAGCCCGAGCATGTCTGCACGGCTCGTCGGAGCCCCGCCTGAGTACGCACCGGGCCGGCCGAGTACCACAGCAGCTCGCGCAACGCAGGCAACCGTTCCGGCGACATGGCCTGGCCCCGTTCGGCCCATCGGAAAATCCCGGTCGTCGCCGGTGGAGGCATGACCGCCAGCATGGCGGCCAGGCGGCGACCACAGCTCACGCCTTCCAGCAAGGAATTGCTGGCCAGCCGATTCGCCCCATGCACACCGTTGCAGGCGACCTCGCCAACCGCATGCAGGCCGGGGATGCCGGTGCGGCCATCGGCGTCCACCGCCAGCCCGCCCATGTGGAAATGCGCCGCCGGCGTGACCGGGATCAGCTGGTGCCGCGGATCGATGCCGTGGGCGAGACAGGCCGCCAGCACGGTGGGGAAACTCCGCTCCCAGTCGAGCTCCAACGGGCGGGCATCCAGCCACACCGGAGCATGATCGCGACCTGACTGCCAGACCCTGCGCGCCACGATGTCGCGCGGCGCCAGATCGCCGAGCGGGTGCACGCCGGTCATCAGGGCCCGCCCGGTCGCATCGAGCAGACGCGCACCGGCACCCCGCAGCGCTTCGGTCACCAGCGGCAGGCAGTGGGCACCGGGGATGTCCAGCGCGGTGGGATGAAACTGCACGAATTCCAGGTCGCGCGGGGAGGCACCGGCGGCCATGCCCAGCGCCAGGCCATTGCCATCCGCGCACGCCGGATTGCTGGTGCGGGCAAACAACGCACCGATTCCGCCGGTCGCCAGCACCACGGCGGCAGCGGGCATCTCCTGCCGGTGCCCGCCGACATCGCACACCCGCACGCCGCAGACGGCGTCGCCGCGCTGCAACAGTGCGTCCACCTCGACGCCACCGCGCCACTGGATATGCGTGGCCTGTTGCACCCGCTGGCGCAAGGCGCGCACCAGCGCCGCACCGCTGGCATCGCCACCGGCATGCACGATGCGCGCGGCACGGTGACCACCCTCGCGACCGAGCTGGAGCTGCCCTTGCGCATCGCGGTCGAACGCGACGCCCTGCGCCTGCAGCCAGTCGATCGTCGCCGGCGCCTGCTCGCACAGCCAACGCACCATCGCCGTGTCGTTGTGCCGCGCACCGGCGATCAGCGTGTCGCTGGCATGCCCGGCCGGACTGTCGGCGGCGCCGAGCGCCGCGGCGATGCCACCCTGCGCCAGCGCACTGGCACTGCCGCTGCCGTCCTGGCTCAGGCACAACAGGCGCACCGGTGTCGGCGCCAGCGCCAACGCGGTGGCCAGTCCGGCGACGCCACCGCCCACCACCACCACGGGCCGTTTCGCGCGCCTCACACCGCTTCGCGCCGCCCCACCGCGAGCATGCGCTGCAGGGCCGTGCGGGCGCGGGTGGCGATCGCCTCGGGCACCTCGACCGCCGGCTGCAGGTCGCGCAGGCAGGCATGGATTTTCGGCAGGGTGATCCGCTGCATGTGCGGACACAGATTGCACGGCTTGATGAATTCGATATCCGGAAACCGCGCGCGCAGGTTGTCGGCCATCGAGCATTCGGTAATCAACGCGACGCGCGCCGGTCGTTCGCGCTCCAGCCACTTGCCCATCGCGGTGGTGGAACCGACGAAATCGGCCTCGGCCCAGACATCGGGCGGGCATTCGGGATGGGCCACCAGCTTCGCGTTGAATTGCTCACGCGCATGCCGCGCCTGCTGCCCGGTGAACTGCTCGTGCACCTCGCAGCTGCCACTCCACAGGATCAGCTCGACCCGGGTCTTGCTGGCCACGAAGTTTCCGAGGAAGCGATCAGGCAGGAAGATGACCTGCTCCGTGCCCATCGCCTCGACCACCTCGACCGCATTGGCCGAGGTGCAGCAGGCGTCGGATTCGGCTTTCACCTCGGCCGTGGTGTTGACGTAGCTGACCACCGGCACGCCGGGATGGCGCGCGCGCAAGGCGCGCACATCGGCGGCGGTGATCGATGCGGCGAGCGAGCAGCCGGCCTCGACATCCGGAATCAGCACGGTCTTGCCCGGCGCCAGGATCTTCGCGCTTTCGGCCATGAAGTGGACCCCGCACAGCACGATCAGATTGGCGTCACATGCGGCGGCGGCCTGCGCCAGTGCCAGCGAGTCGCCGGTGATGTCGGCGACGCCATGGAAGATCTCCGGCGGCTGGTAGCTGTGCGCCATGATCACCGCGCCGCGCTGCTTCTTCAGCTTGTTGATCGCGTCGATCCACGGCAGGTGCAGCGGTATCTCCAGGCAAGGCACCAGCGGTTCCAGACGCTCGGCCAGCGCGGCGTATTCCAGCTCGAGTTCGTCGCGCCAGACAGGCGGGGACAAGGTATCGGGGTCGTTCATGGCGATCCACAGATGGAAGTCGGGAGAACCCGTCGCAGCGACGGGTTCAGCTGTTCTCGCGCCGGTGTGCCGTGCGTGCGGCGCGGGCGAAACGGGCGCCGCGGTTCAACGCGATGCGCAGGCCCAGCGGGATCGACTCCCACGGCAACCGCTCGAGCATGTTGCGCGCGGTGAGGCCCAGCTCGGTATCGCCGGTCAGCACCAGGCGCCGCTGAAAAAACAGCGTATCGGCATCCTCCAGCCGGCCGGCCAGCAACAGCAGGTCGGTGACGCTGCCACGCACGCTGGCCTCGGCCTCGGCATCGGTGACGCGCAGTCGCCCCTGCTGCAACTCCAGCACCCAGCGCAGACCCAGGTCGGTGACCTCGATCGCCAGCCGGCGGCCGTGCATGAAGTCGAGTTCGCCCTCGAGCAACGGCGCGGCGAGCACCCGCGCCATGCCCGCCTCGAGCAGGCGGCGCTGCCAGCGCAGGGGCGTGACCCGCAGCAAGGGCGCGATCCGGCGCGGTGGCGGCAACAGCCGCAACAGCTGCGGCGTCATGGAGGAGAGCAGGGAGGGCGTAGGCATGATGGGGGCGATTATCAGCGCGTTGCCGTTCGTCGCGCCCTGACCCTGGTCAAATGTCAGCCCTTGCTGGCGGCAGGCATCGCCGATCGCCAGATCCAGCAGGCCCTGCGCGGTCGATGGCGGCAGATCGAGCCGTGCCGCGAACGCCCGCGCCCGCTCGCGCACCCGCTGCTCGCGTCCCAGGTCCCGCGGTGGCACCCCGGCACCGGGCTTGAGCCGGGCCACCGTGCGCACCACCCGACGGCGCGCCGCCAGCAGCACCAGCAGCCCATCGTCGATGCCGTCGATCACGGCGCGCGCCCGCGCCAGGGCAAAACGCTCAGGCAGGTGCCTGGACATGGCTCTTCTCCGTCATGGGTGTAGTGGTTGACGCCTGCCATGCAGGGACCGCGTGACCTGTCCGCTCGACGCTCATCTCGCGCCCTCGTGCATCGTTTGAAAATGCATCACGCGACGCCGCGCGCCGAGGCAGGCCAGCCCGACGCCCAGCCACGCCAGCAGCATGGCCAGCCCCGCACTGCGCGCCAGCCACGACAAGGGCCACAGCACGGCCGCCGGCAACAGCACCGCCAGCGGCAGTTGCAGCAGCAGCGCACGGTACTTCTCGCGATCCGGCAGCAGACGCTGCACGCCGGGCAGTTGCACTCCGCGCCCGATCCGGCGATGCAGTTCGATCCAGCCGAGGAAGACCACGATCTCCAGCAGCATGCCGTTGACCAACAGCGGCAGCGCGACGCCCAGACCCAGCGCCGCCGCCAGCCGACCCTCGCGCACGGGCGCCGACAGAGTCGACGCCGCCAGCAGAAGAATGACCAGTCCCGCCCGCCAGCTCCACCACAGCGGACCGCGCCGTGGTCGCGGCGCGTGCCATTGCAGCCACAACCCGGCGCTCGCAAACAGCAGCACGCAAACGATGAAGGCGAGACGCGGGACCGCACCGTCGCCGGCGCCCAGCCGCCACCATGTGCCAGCCAGCAACGCCAGCAGCAGACCGCCGAGCCAGGTCGCATGGATCGGCGCCGGCACGCTGGCCGTGCCCTGGAACATCGGCATCACCACCGGGGTCACCGTGCCGAGCAGCACGATCACCCAGCCCAGGACACCCCAGCTGGCATGCACGTCGACCAGCGCCGGCACCAGCAACGACATGGCCGGCCCACCGCCGAGGTGGAGCGCCAGACCACCGCCGAGCAGGGCCGTCAACAAGGCGCTGCCCAGCGCCACGCCGAATCCGACCCGCTGCAGACGCTGGCCGACGGCCGCCACGAGGCCGGGCAAGGTCATCGCGCACAGCAACGCGAACGTGAGCGGCAGCACGACACCAGCGGCGATGAGGGCTGGTGTCCAACCGGCATACAGTCCGGACACCAGCAAAAGCACGCCGAGATTGAGCAGGACATGCAGCAGCGGCCCCAGCCGCGCCAGCGCGTGGACCCGCACGCCGGCAGCGACCGGCAGGAACTGCAGCAGACTGCCGAACATGACATTGCCGAGCACGCCCAGCGTGTAGACGTGCACCAGGGCCAGCGTGGCCGGATGCCAACGCGTCAGCAGCAGCGCTTCGCCGTCGACGCACAACAGCACGCCACCGGCCACGCCCCACGGCGGTGCGCTGAGCAGGAAGCGGCACGGCAGCGACGTCTGCGGCCCCTGCTCGAGCGCCAGCCTGGTCATGCTTGCGCGGGACGGGAGATGAGGAGCCGGGCGCCACCGTCGGTCAGCAACGCAGTGGTGACCTGCAGCCCGCGGGCGCCCAGCAGATCGAGCAGCGGTAGCGGCCGCTGCGGCGTCAGCACTTGCACCGCCTGCCCCGGAGCCAGCGCGTCGGCCAGCTCCAGCGCAAGCTCCAGCGGCAACGGACACGGCAGCTGGCGCAAGTCGTGTTCGGGCGCGCCGGCATGGTCTACGCGAGACGCCGTGGCGGATGTCGGGGATGCATGCATGACATGTATTGAATCACGCGCCGCGCCGGCGCCAGATGATCTGGATCAGCCCGGACCGACGGGGGAACCCGCTCCCTGCCAGACGCCGAGGCCGATCACAGATCCCGCTTGCCGCTCCATTCGAGCTGGAGCCAGATCTTGGTGTCGTTGTGGCCGAAGCCGTCGGCACGGTAGTCGGCCAGCTTGACCAGTGCGTGTACACCGCCACCCAGCGGAAAGCCCAATGCGGCATCCCACTCGCTGCCGTAGCGACCGCCCGTGTCGGCGTGGTAATCGTGATAGCCCACGTTCCACTTGAACTGTTTGACGAAGTCGCCGCCAGCGAACTTGCCGCCGAGCGCAAGGTAGCGATCGTCCAGTCCACCGGCCGGCGTGGCGAGGAACTGGTCGTCCCAGCCGTTGAATGCATGCAGCGTGGCCAGCGGCGTCTGCAGCGCATGCACGCCGTCGCCGCCCAGATGCTCCCAGCCGAGCCTGGCGGTGATGCCGCGCAGGGTCCAGCTCGGCTCGAGCAGCCAGTAGTTCGCGCGATAGCTGGCCGGGTTGTTGCGGTAGTCGGACTGGCGCGCATATTCGACGGCCCAGCCGGGACCGCTGCCCTGCGCCACGTAGTTGCCGAGCCAGCGCACACCGTAGGTCGCCGTCGACGCGGTCGGCACGTCACGGTCTTCGTGCAGGTAGGCATAACCCACCCACGTCTGCGCACCCTGCACACGGGCGACGTTGAGCAGGTGGGTGTCGAGCTTGCGTTCGCGCGCCAGCGGATTGATCGCATCCGGGCCGGACACCCGATGCACGCGATCGAGCCAGGCGTAGTTGATCGTCCAGTCCGCGGCCGGCTTCCACTTCAACGCGACGCCGTCATAGGTCTGCTCGAACTGACGCCAGCCCACGTTGCCGACCCAGCGCTGGTTGTCCAGCAGCAACTCCTGCCGCCCCACGGTGGCGCCGAACTCGCCGCCCTGGAAATGCACCCACGCCTGGTTCAACTCCCCACCGCGCGGGTCGGTGATGCCCGGATATTGGGTCTGCCGATTCGCGCCGCTGTTGTAATTATTCCCCGCACTGGCCATCCCGGCACCCTCGAGCAACCCGCTCCACGCCTCGCTGAAACGCGCCTGCACGCCCAGCCGCAGCCGCAGCGTGTCGGCCCGCGCATTCCTGACGAAGGCCGCATCGTCGACCGATTCGTCTCGCAACCGCGCATTCCACAGCAACTGCACCGCCGCCGCCTGCGACGTCCCGCTTGCAGCGGCACCATCCGGCACATCGGCCCACGCCGGCGCCGCCAACACCGCGGCCATCGCCGCGACAAGCAGGTTTCTCTGGAACGTCTTCATTGCGGTTCTCCCTGTTGATTGCCGCGCAGTCTCCGGCGCAACAGGGGGCGCACTCCTGATGTACATCAGGGCGTGATACGAAGCTCCAGCGATGTGACAACTTGCCACGCGCCGCCGCGTGCTGCGAGGGTCCGCGCAGACATCCGCGCCTGCACCCCGGGCCCGCCCTGCCTCACCAAGCACATTGATGCTCCAAGTCGCCGTCGGGGCCTGTTTGGTAGCTGGCGGAATCCGGAGTAAGTTCGGTCGGCAGTTGACGACCCTGTGCTGCCGGTCGTGAGCGTCTGCTCTGAGGGAAGTAGATGGCTGGCTGCTGCTTCCAGTATCAGCACTTGGGTGTGGCGAACGCAGCCTCATCGATGAGCTCAATGTCGGAGGAGACCGCTTCGTGAATATCTTGCGTTTGTAGGACGCCAGACTTCTCGTTCGGTTGCATCGAAGGCGCCGCTGGGGTCGCTGCTATGTGTCTGGACCACTCAGCTGCGGTGTCATATCCGTGCAGACTGGCGAGGTCCTTGAACAAACTGAAGTACTTGATCAAATCAATGCTCTCCGTTTTCAAACGGAAAATTTCGCAGTGGCGCCGTGATGACACGACTCTCAGGCTGACTCGACCAGTGCGCGAACATGCCGCTTGACCGTTGCCTGATTGAAGGCTTCAGGACATTACCCAGACATCTGTGCACTGGAGTCTTGACGGGCTAGAGTGTAAGTGTGCCGCGCAATACAACGATGCCTGTCCCCGACAATTCGGGGTCGGGCGTCAGGCAAATCTGCAACAAGCTCCGCCGCCCCATCTTTACCCCCTGCTCGACAACGAGAGTTTTTTCAGGATTCAACAGACTTTCGACGCCCAGATACGCACCTAACGGGCCAGCGGCGGTGCCGGTCGCGGCGTCTTCCCACAGCCCTACGGTAGGATTGAAGAAACGTGCATACGCCGTGTTCGGCAAAGCTGGATCAAAGGCATAGACGTAGCAGCCTTCGGCGCCGGCGTTCCGGAGGACCACCAAGAGTGCTTGCGCAGCTGGCGCCGCACGGTCAACTGCCTGGACATCGCGCAAGCGAACCATGAGATGCCCCGCCCCAGTATTGGCGACGCGCGCGGCAGGAAGCGGTGCAACATCATTCGGATCGAGCCCTAACGCTTCAGCCAGAGAGTCCGTTGTGGCCAAAGGTGGTGACAAACGCAAAGCTGCTTGTCGCATGCGGCCGTGGACACGGCCATCCACGTTCACCAGCGTGATAGGCAACACGTCTTCGCCGATTTCCTGCCGAAACGTCCTTGGCGTGTCGAGCGACCCCAGCTGACCGCTTTCGCCCATCCACAACCACGCACCAAGCGCGTTGTGACCTGCACCGAATACTTCCGCGCCGCTGGCTGTAAACGAACGCAGCTTGCGGTCAGCCCGGTCGCTTTTCATCAGGAATGTGGTTTCGGCCTGGTTGAACTCGCCGGCAATGCGTCGCATTTCAGCGTCCGACAGCCCATCGGCATCCTCGACCACCGCCAAGGGATTTCCGCCGAAGGGGGCCTCGGCGAAGACATCAATCAAACCGGCAGTCAATTGCGCCATGTTCTATGCTTCCTAAAAATGAATTCAAGTCATCATCAAAGACTGAAGATCAACTTAATTCCCATGAACACGTGCTTCAAGTTCGTAATTTTCATCTTTTAGATGAAATGGATTCATCATGACCATTCACCGTCTTCCTCCTCTGAGCTCCTTGCGCGCCTTTGAAGCAGTCGCTCGGCTATCCAGCTTCAAGGCCGCGGCTGAGGAGCTGTTCGTCACGCCCACCGCGATCAGCCATCAGATTCGACAGCTTGAAGCGCATCTTGGTCTTCGGATGCTGGAGCGGTCTCCTCGTTCCGTCAGGCTGACCGCGGAGGGCGGTGTGCTGTATGAAGCAACTGCGTCCGGCTTTGCGGAAATCGCCAAGGCGCTGGCGCACCTGCGCTTGCAACAGAAATCAGCAATTCTGACGTTGACCTCAACCACCGCGTTCCTGAGCCACTGGATGGTGCCGCGACTAACCGAATTGAATAGGCTTCTCCCTGATATAGATCTACGACTGCATGCATCGGACGCAATTGTTGAGTTGCAATCGGGAGGAGTCGACGCTGCCGTACGCTATGGGAAAGGGCCGTTCGCTGGAGTCGCAGCCGTCCCGCTTCGGGACGACGTCTTTGGCCCGGTCTGCAGTCCCAGGCTGGGATTGTCGAATTTGGATGATCTGCGACAGGCCCCGTTGCTTCATATCGACGGCCGTCAGGTGCCCACACCAACTCCCGATTGGCCGCGCTGGTGTGCCGAAGCAGGTCTCCTCAATATGAATACGCAGAAAGGGGTGCACTTTCCCGACAGCACACTAGCCATACAGGCAGCCATTGCCGGACAGGGCGTCGCGATCGTCAGTCTGATCCTCGTCTCGGATGCGTTGGCCGCTGGCCTGCTTGTGGCGCCGTTCGCACCGGTTCTCCTTGGCGAAACCTATCACTTCGTCTGCGCGTTGGATGTAGAGACTCGCTCCGATATTGTTGCTTTGAAGACTTGGCTTCTAAGCGTCATGGCGAATACCACCGCAACATGTAACGGGTACTAGCCATTGCACACTTCCAAGAAGACCGATCATCGGCAACACATCCAGACAAGCAAATCTCCAACGTCTGCTAACTGGCAACACGACTCAGACTGCGACCGGCTGGTTGTGGCCGGTCAGCGACCTTTGGTTCGAGGGCGCCGACTGCTCGGTTGGCGGCTCTTTCCCGATGGTCGCCGACCACCCATTTCAGCCGTTGGTCGGCGTTGCGCCAACAGCACGGCCCCGAAACGATGCTGCGGGAACCCGCTCAAGGCTGAGACCCGCAATCGCCAGATCCGCTCGATCGGGCACCAGAGGAGTGCGGCACGGTTCCCGGTGCAGCGGGATCTGGATACCTTCGACTTCATCCAGACTACGATCAATGAAACTCAACTGCGTGAACCGCAACGGTGCGCCTTCCTCAACGAGGCCTGCAATCTGGTCTCCGTCGGTGGCCCCGGTGCCGGCAAGACCCACCTAGCTATGGCCCCGGGTCGTGCCGCTATCGGCGGGCATCTTCGTGGCACCTCTCACCAGATCCCTATGGCTCCTGGGCCCGTCAGTTTACAAATGCCGTCGTAGCGGGTTCGCGACTTTTGCGGGATTTCAGGAAGCCCTCGATCATGGAGCCGCGCAGTTGCTCCGGCTCAAACGCGAAGCGATGCGAGAACGCGCTGTCGGGTAGTGGGTAGTCGCGCGCTTCAACGAGCCGTCGTGGCAACTCGTCTTTCGCCAGTCCCTCGAGCAGAGGGAGGCGCAAAAGTACCACCGGATTGTTTCGCACCAAGGCGTACCTTGTCGGTGGCGCGAATTCTTCGAAGCCGTAACAACGTAGGTAGAACTGGGCATGCCGCGGATGAACACCGATAACGATATCGGTCAAATCGGTTTGCAATCCATAGTGAATGGCCCAGCGCATCATGCTGAACAGGGCCCCGATGCTGCGTGAAGCACACCGGCGGCGATCCGCCAGCATCCCCACTTCAAGCAGGCGGCGCCCCTTTCGTCGCAGTCCATCAAGATAGGGTGCATATACGCTGTCCAACGCGAGCCCCATGGGATTGTCGCGGAATAGTGTCATCGTGTAGCCGACTCTCGGCCATTGCGGCCCCCATATCACGGATGCATGCTGTCCCACGGCAGTGGGAACGGTATGAATGCCATAGGCGTTTTCGTCGATCAGCCCCATTTCTGAATAGCGTTCATACACCAACCCCCAAGCCGACTCCACCTGTTCAAGGCTGGTCGCGCACAAACACGGCGGTGCGATGCCGCGCACCACTGAACGCGCTCCATGCGCCGTCATGTCGATGACTGTCTCAGGCATGTCTACTCTACCGACCTGGGTTAGGTTCATGTTTCTGCCTCCGATCCGCGGCACGTTGCTTCAAGGCATGCCACTCCCTTGACCACATGGACCTTGGCCACGCATTTTCCCACGCCGACCAAGACTGACTTGTCTGTGCTGCAATGGACGCTTCATCGGAATGCGACCTGCAACGCGACGTGGCCGATCAAGCACAAAGTCATGAAGGCCATCACCAAACGCCAAACGTCGCGTCGTTTGGGCGACGACGCTTGCCTCTGCGGTGAGCGCAACGGCTGCAAGACCGACTGCGGAGCGCCTGGAGAGCAGTCGTCTGTGGTGGCCGTTGAGTCCAATGCAATCTTGGATCACCCGCGCCATGCAATCTGGAACCGGTGCGCACCTTCGACGATGCTTTGTTTGCCGCAGAGTGGCAATGGCACCCGTTGCCAGAAGCCGAGGTATACCGCGACGAACCGGCTTGCTTTGCGCGTTGTACGGATGGCCGCCGCGCATGCCGTACTGGTGACCGAAGGTCTTCGTGCTGCCCGCAAAGCACCAGGAGCGCGCTTTGTCAATGGGGTATTGGCCAACGTCAAGGGCGCCACGATTGGGCGCTGTCAGACCGACAAGCAGGGCAGTCATGCCCGACGCCACTCCGCCGCGGCGTGGCACCACTTCGACCGCCGGTTCCATTTGGCCGAGATGCTGCCGCGGTTGATATACGCCGCGATGCTCTGCGACCCTTGGCCAGAACCAGGCTTGCGGGCTGTCGGAAACTTTCATGGCTGAGCAACAAAACCTGATCAGGTGTGTGCCATGGGCCACATCCATGCATTTGGTCGTTCAGTGACGATCAATGCCCATCGTGGGGCGGTGTACCCCTTCCGTTGCATTTTGGGATGAATCTTATGCTATGACCTCGTTATGATTGCGTGATCTCAACTTCGACCCGAACTTGTGGCAGGTCTCACCGAAATTCACGGCGCTCAAGCACGCCTAAATTCGTTGGCTAACTCGCTTTCTATTTCAACATCTCCCAGCGATCCATTTGGCGCATCAAGGCGCCGAACTCCGCCTGAGCCATTGCCAAAGCAGTGAGCACTTGTTCGAAGACCGACGAATTAAACTGCGAAATGTGACGTTTGCGGTTTCGCTAAGCGATTTTTGAATGGCTGCTTTGCGGCATGCATTTGCCGCAGCCAACCGGCCGTTGTTGGCCGATTCCAGACATCCGCAGCCTTTAGAAGTCCCACTCGAAGCGGGACTTTTTGCTCCTGGCACTTCCGTTTTCGCCACCGCGCAGCGGTGGCGCACCGAGTGCGGGCCCGGATGGCCCGCTGCTCTACCCGGGGCCCCTGTGCGGCGGTGAGGTGGGGGCGACAGGCCCGCAGTGGAGTCGACAGGGATGTCGGCTCCTTTTCGTCAGGACAGGCGACGGCATGGATGCCGGAGTTGAGGCAACGCAGGAGCGGTAGCCCGATGTCCTGTCGAAAAGCCCGGGCCCACCTCACGGACTTGCCGGGCATGGCGAGGGCATGGATGCCCGAGTTGAGGCAACGCAGGAGCGGTTGCCCGACGCCCGGCAAACGCCAAGCGGGGTGGCCTTCTCTGTTGGTTACTTATCTTTACTCCGGGCATCCTGCCCTGCGCCCTTCGGGCCGGCTTCGCCGTTCGCGCCTGTTCCGGACGGGCGCGTGGCCACGCAAGAGATAAGTGACTCGCGCGCCGCAGGCGCAGGAAAGCTCTTGCTTGAACGTCACCCAAGAGAGTGGGCGAACCAGCCACCAGTGGAGAACAAAAGCCCGCTGCAGGCGAACCTGCCAATCACCAGCGATCCCGCGAGCACCCGCCCCTCACCCCAACCCTCTCCCCAACGGGGAGAGGGAGTCCTGGTTTCCCGCGAGCACCCGCCCCTTTCCCCGGCCCCCGGCAATTACACCTTGCATTGCTCTACCTCCTGCATCCATGCAGTCGTCTCTCCGCCGGGGAGAGGGGGAAGGAAAAGCCGGGTCACCACTTCGCCGCCTCCTGTTGGCGGCAGACTCAACCTTTCGATGCGAATGCGATGAACCCTGCCAGCGAAGTCGGGAGCACGAATGCAAACGGCACGAACGAAGAAGGGGCTCGCGCTGGCGAGCCCCTCTGGTGCCTTGCGGTGAACGCCTGGCCGGGTCGATTCACACCCGATACGGTGACGTTCGCGGATGCGGTAGGTCGCACCCACGGCTTGGCGATGAAATGGTGACTCCTTCTTTCAGGCACCGTTTCAACCCGGCTTCTCCCCGCCGAAATGCCGGGAGGAGTGGCGCGCCTCGCGCAGGCGTTGCGCATGGGCAGCGAGCAGATCGCCGCGCGTGATGATGCCGACCGAGCAACCCGAATCTTCTGCGCTCACCACCACCAGCCTGCCGACACCCGATTCCACCATGTGATCGGCCGCCTCCCGAAGGGAATGGTTCTCTTCCACCACCAGCGGTGGACGAGTGATCAAGGATCCCACCGACGCATCACCGGAGACCTTGCCGTTCAACAGGTCGCGACGCGTCACCACGCCGGCCAATCGACCATTTTCGTCGAGCACGGGAAAGCCCTGGTGCTTCGCGTCCGTCACATCGGCTGCCATCCAGTCGCGCACATCCGATATCCGCCGGTTTGCGTGCAGGCTGACGACTTCGCGGCTGCATGCATCGCGGACCAGCACCTGATCGAGATAGTCGGCGCTGTATTCGGAAGGCACGCGTACGCCGCGGCGGACGATCTTCTCGGTCATGATCGTATTGCGCATCATCAGGCTCGACACCAGGTAGGCCGCTGCGCAGGCACCCAGCAGGGGCAGCAGGCCGTGCGGCTGCTGGGTGGTCTCGAAGGCGAACACCACCGAGGTCAGGAAGGCCCGCGACGCGCCGGAAAAAATCGCGGCCATGCTGACCAGCGCGGCGAGGCGTGGATCGACATGCAGCCACGGTGCGAGCGCCACGGCCGCGATGCCCAATGCGCCGCCCAATGCGCCACCGATGGTGAACAGCGGTGCCAGCGTGCCGCCGGAGGTGCCGCTGCCCAGCGCCACCGACCAGGACAGCAGCTTCAGCAGGCACAGCCCGATCAGGCCGACCAGGCCGATCTGGCCCGAGACGACGGCGGTGATGTTGGTGTAGCCGACGCCGAGCGTCGTGGGCATGACGTAGCCGACCATGCCCACGACGAGGCCGCCCAGTGCAGGCCACCACATCCAGTGCATCGGCAGCTTCTCGAAGGTGTCTTCAATGGCATAGGTCAGGCGGGTGACGCCGACCCCCACGACGCCCACCAGGGCGCCGAGCAGGATGTAGCTCACCAGCGCGACCATGTCGGGTGCGGCGACCGCCGGCATGGGGAACATCGGCGCGCTGCCTTCGAAGACGACATGCGTGCCGGCGCCGACCACGGCGGCCAGGGCCACCGGAATCAGCGAGCGGGCGCGACGCTCGAACAGCAACAGCTCGATCGCCAGCAGCACGGCGGATACCGGTGCCGCAAACACCGCTGCCATCCCGGCCGCGGCGCCGGCCGCCAGCAGGGTTTTGCGCTCGTCGGCCGTCACATGCGTCACCTGGCCGATGAGCGAACCCAGCGCGCCACCCGTCGCGATGATCGGGCCTTCCGCACCAAACGGCCCGCCCGTGCCGATGGCAATGGCGGACGACAGCGGCTTCAGCCAGGTGATCATCGGTGGAATGCGACTCTCGTTGAGCAGTACCTGCTCCATCGCCTCCGGGATGCCGTGGCCACGGATCGCACGCGAGCCCCAACGAGCCATCGCACCGACAACAAGGCCACCGGCGACTGGCACGAGGATGACCCACAGACCGAGGTGGTTGCCGGCCGGGCTGGCGAAGCCGAAACTCCAGCGTCCGTGGAAAGCCAGGTTGGTGATGAGGCCGATCAGCGCAGTAAGGATCTTCGCCACCAGACCGACCACCACGCCCAGCAACAGGGCCATGGCGGTGATCCGCAGCACGCGACGATCCAGCGGCCGGAAGACGCGCGGCAGGTGCGCCGCGACCAGCGTGCTATCGAGGGACGGCGACAACGGCAGGGCAGCCCGCGAGCGGTGCCCGGAAACATTCTTTTGCATTTCGCCCCCGTTCGCCTGTTCAGCCTGCGAAGGCTACGCGGAATCGGTGGTCGTAGCTGGCTGGAAAATGAACGGGCGTCCGACTCGGCAATGCCGGACCCGCAGGCACACACCGCGAACAAAGAAGGGGCCCGCACCGGCGGACCCCTCCTGGTTCAACACAAGCTCTCGCGCTGAACGCCTAGCCGACTGGCTCCGCCGCCAACACCGCGATGCCCGGCACCACGACCCGTTGCGCCCACAGCTTGGCGACGAAGTCCCAGGCCATCATCAAGGCCGCGACCGCGAACACGATGTCGCCCGGCATGCGCATCCACTGCCAGAACGTGGTGGTGTCGTAGAACGCCATGCTGCGCGCGTAGGCGTAGCCATGGGTGTAGACCGCCTCCAGCTGCGGCCAGCCGATCGGATAGAAGTTCAGCACGATCCACATCACCAGGCCGGTGTTGTAGAGCCAGAACGCCCACACGCCGATGCGATCGCTCCACGGCCGCTCGCCGTTGAGATAGCGCAGCACCATGTACAGCAGGCCGATCGCCAGCAGGCCGAACGCGCCGAACATCGACGTGTGCGCATGGTTGAGGGTGAGGAAGGTACCGTGCTCGTAGTAGTTCACCAGCGGCGCGTTCAACGTGCCGCCGCCGAAGACGCCGGCACCGACGAAGTTCCAGAACGCCGCGCCGAGGATGTAGAGATAGGCGAGCTTGTACGGAAATTCCTTCTTCGCGCGGATATGCAGCTGCTGGTCGATCGCTTCCAGCACCAGCAGCACCAGCGGCAGTACCTCGACGAAGGAGAACATGCTGCCCACGCCGACCCACAGCCCCGGCTCGCCCGCCCAGTACAGGTGGTGACCGGTGCCGAGCACGCCGCCGATGAAGATCAGCACCCATTCGAACAGCACCGCACGCTCGACCATCTGCCGAGAGACCAGACCCAACGCCATCAGGAAGTAGCCGGTGACCGCCGCGGTGAACAACTCGAACGCCAGCTCCACCCACAGATGCACCACCCACCAGCGCCAGAAGTCGGTGATCGAGAACGAGGGGTTGGGCGAGCCCAGCGGGATCATGCCGAACACGTAGAACAGCGCCACCGTGAGCGTGCTGATCCACAGCAGGTGCTCGATGCGGAACAGGCCGTAGATCGAGCCGCCGCCCTGCTTGAACAGCGACTTGAGTGTTGGCCCGAATGCGCGCAGCAGGACCAGGCACCACACGGCCAGGCCGATGAAGAAGCCGATCTGCCAGAAGCGGCCCAGCTCCAGGTACGACAGTCCCTGGTTGCCGAACCAGAACCAGTGCTCGTCGACCAGGCCCATCACGCCGAGATAGTCGCCGATCAGCGCACCGGCCACGATCGTCACCAGCACCCAGAAGATCAGGTCGACCAGCCGCTTCTGTCCGGCCGGCTCGCGCCCGCCGATCAGCGGCGCCAGGAACAATCCCGCGGCGATCCAGCTCACGCCGATCCAGATGATCGGCGCCTGCAGATGCACGCTGCGCAGGAACGCGAACGGCAGCCACTTGCCCACGTCGATGCCGTAGAAGCTGACCCGGTCGGTGTAGTAGTGCGCCATGATCGAGCCGGCCAGAATCTGCACCAGCAGCACCCCGGCGACCACCAGGAAATACTTCCACAACGCCTTCTGGCTCGGCGTGGCTGCCTTGAAGCCCAGCAGGGCCGGCTCGAAGGTTTCGTTCGCTGCCTTCGGCTCGATCCACAGGCGGAAGATCACCAGCACCGCGCCGATGGCGAAGAACACCATGGTGAACGAAGCCCATGTCCACACGAAGGTCGCCTTGGTGGGCGCGTTGCCGACCAGCGGTTCGGCCGGCCAGTTGCTGGTCCACGAGTAGTCCCTGCCCGGGCGACGCGCCACCGTGGTCAGCGACGAATAGAGCAGGAAGTTCGCCGTCTGGCTGGCGCTGGTCGGGTTCAGTGCCCGTGCGCCCGTATAGCCCTTGCCGAAGTCATCGGTGAGCAGCGCCGTGGCAATGCGCGGGCGCAGTGATTCGATCGCGCTGGCGACGGCGTCGGGCAGGACGACCTGCGACTGGCTGAGATCGACGCCGCGCAGTTGCTCGCGCATGCTGTTCGTGATGCCCGACTGCTGGTCGGCATCGATGGCATCGAACGGCTTGCCGTAACGCGCCAGCGCGAGGTTGTTCCGGACCTCCTTCGCCAGTTGCACCAGATACTCGGCGGTGTAGTCCTCACCGAACGCGGAGCCCATCCCGTACAGGCTGCCGTAGTCCATCAGGTCGGCCTTCTGGAAGCCGGACTTGCCACCCACAATGTCGGCGTAGCTCATCACTGAGGTGCCGTTGCCGGTGACCATTTGCTGAGGCAACGGAGCGACCTGCTGGTAGGTGCTTCGGGTCGCGGCGGCCATGCCCAGAAAACAGGCCACGATGACAAACAGCAGAATCCAGATCAATATCTTGCTGGTCCGGTCCTGCGGGCCGGCTTGCCCCGTTTTGGGCAACGTCGCGTTCATTAGCTACCTCCTGATGAGCATCAATGCATGACTCGCATGCTGTTGCCTGGCAGGGGGCCAGCCACTGATGTGGATCAGGATTCGCTGCGACAGACTGTCGCAGCGCGAGGCCGGCTCAGCGATCGATCGCGTTCCGCGCGAGCTTGCGCAAGCCATCGCCGTCGATGATTTCCAGCTGGCGACCCTCGATCCGGATCAGCCCCTGGTCGCGCATGCGGGTGAGCAGCCGGCTCACCGTTTCCGCGGCCAGCCGCAGGTAGTTGCCGATGTCGATGCGCGACATGCTCATGCGCAGCAGCGTCCCGGAGAAGCCCCGCTGCGCGAAGCGCTCGGACAGATCCACCAGGAAGGCCGCCATGCGGGCCTCGGCGGTGTTGTCGCCGGCCAGCATCGCGGTCATGCCCAATTCCTTGGACAGCAGGCGGAACAGCTGCTGCTGCAGCCCCGGCATGCGCGTCGCCAGCGAACTGATGGCCGGAAAGGAGAAACGGCAGAAGTGCGACGTCTCCAGCGCCACCGCGTTGCATGGATAGTGTTCCGGATAGATCCCGCTCAGCCCGATCACCTCACCGGGCACATAGAAGCCGAGCACCTGCTCCTTGCCATCGGGATCGACGCTGACCGTCTTGACCATGCCGGCGCGTACCGCGTAGATCGCCTTGAACGGATCATGCGTACGGAACACATGTTCGCCGGCGCGGAAAGGCCCCACATGCTCGACCAGCACGTGCAGCTCGGCCAGCGCGGTCTTGTCGTAGCCGGCTTCGATGCATACGCCGGAAAAGGCACAGGTGCTGCAGAACCGCACTCTGTCGCCGTCATCGACCATCGGATCGCGCCGTGGATCGACGATGAGTGGAATTTTACGGGGCATGGCATCCGCGGGCGCCACAGGCGCAGACTCAGGTGCCGCGCATCATACCAAGCTCGCCCGGCCAGCAGCGTACGCTGCGGCATCCGCGACCATCGCTCGGGGCATCGGAATCATCGATGCCGCGCACGATTGGCCTGGCCGCATGCAGCGCGCGGCCTGACGCGCTGTCGCTCAGGGATTTGCCAGTGCCTCGTCGATCGCCTGCACGAACGCGGACTCGGGCCGGCCCGAGGCATCGGTCGACGCCACGATCCGCCCCTGCGCATCGAGCAGGGAGACCCTGACGTTGTGGCTGAAGCCGCCACCGGGCAGCTGTCGGTAGGCAATACCCAGGACCCCGGCCAGCATGCCCTCGTCGCCGCGCTCGGCGCGCGCCAGCCGAAATGCCGGTGGCCGCACGTGGTGTTCGCCCGCCACCTTGCGCAGCATCGCCAGGTCATCGCGGGCCGGATCGAAGCTCACCAGCAGCACCGGAATCGACCAGCCCGAGCGCGCCGCCACCGCCTTCTGCAGATGCTTGAGGTATTCGATCTCCAGCGGACAGGCCATCTGGCACGAGCCGTAGAACATCCCCACCAGTCGCGGCTCGCCGCGCAGGGAGGCAAAGTCGAACTGCTGCCCCTGCTGGTCGCGCAGGGTCAGCGCCGGGATCGCGTACACCGAGTCGGCCACCATGCGGTGGGGCGGCGGCGAGGCGACGACAGCGAACGAAACCAGCATGAGCGCGAAAAGGGCCATCAGCCTGTGTTGCAGCATCATCAATCTCCGTGGGTATCCCTGACACATCGAAAGCCGACGCGCGGCGCCGTGTCGGCAGGACTGAGCGCGGTGAGCGCGGCCACGCGCATCATCAGCGCGTACTGATTCTTGTCGGCGAAGGCCAGCGCCGAGCCGCCACACAGGGCGAGGTTGGCGACGCTGCCCGGCACCCGGGCATCGGCATTGGGAAACATCGCGGCGTAGTCGCCGGTCCATTCCCACAACAGCCGGTTCAGATCGCGCACACCGTAGACGTTGGCCGGCCGTGTTCCGATCACGCCCGGCAGATTCCCGGAGGTTCCCTGGATAGCCGACAGCAGTGCCTGGTTGCGTGCCGGATCACGCCGGGCATCTGTCCGGGTGACGTCGGCGGCGCTGACGACCTCCCACTCGTACCAGTTCGGCAGGCGTGCCCGCTCGCTGCCGCAATACGCGCGGGCAGCGAACCAGCTCACCTGGGTGACCGGCTGATCGGGCAGGATCGACTCGCCCGGTTCCAGCGGCCCCTGCCACTGGCTCAGGTAATTGGCACCGGCCAGCAGCGACGGAACCTGTCCGCGCTGCCATTCCGGATGCTGTCGCACGAAGGCCAGGAACTCGGCATTCGTCACCGGCTCGCTGCGCATGGAAAATGCGGCCAGCCGCGGCTTCGCGGCGTGGCCGGCAATCGCCAGGGCGCTCTCGAACTGCCCGGCGGGTATCCGGACATAGTCCGCCGCCTTCGCCGCGAACGGCAGCAGCAGCATCAGGACGAGGACGAGCGGGCGGGAAATCATTCGACAGGTTCCGGCAGGTTCATGCCGGTGGCGACGCCCGTGGGCACCGCCACCGGCCGCTCCCTACTTCGCCGGCCCGGCCGCGCGCACGGCCTTGACTTCGCTCGCGCTGATCGTGCCGCCCTTGTTGTTGAAGTTGTTCAACACGTAGGTCAGCACGTTGGCGATCTCGTCATCGCTGAGCTGCGGCCCCAGCGCCGGCATCACCGACTCGTAACCCGTGCTGTTCACGGTGATCTTGCCGCTGAGACCATGCAGCACGATGCCGATCGCCCGCTTCGGATCGGAGTTGAGGTAATCGGACATCGCCAGCGGCGGGAACGCACCCGGCAAGCCCATCGCGTTGCCCTGGTGACAGGCCGAGCAGATCTGGGTGAAGACCCGCTTGCCATCGGCAGCCTTGTCGCCGGCGCTCAGCGCCACACTCTGCTGTGCGGGCCGCGCGGTCTTGCTGACGAACGTGGTGCTCGATCCCTTCTCGTAGATCGCCGGCTGCGGCGAACCGCTGACGCTGATCTGGCCCAGCGCCCCCTTCATGAAGGCACGGGTGATCGAATGATCGACCAGCAGCAGGGTTCCCGGCACCGGCGTGCTCAGCTCGACCATGGTCGCGCCGCCGGCGGGAACCAGGGTGGTCTGCACGTTGTGGTTGACCAGGGTACCGCCCTCGACATTGGCGTCGTCGAAAATGGCGCCGATGACATGGAAGCTCGAAACCAGGTTGGGGCCGCCGTTGCCGACGAACAGGCGAACCGTGTCGCCCACGCTGGACTTGAGCGCGTTGTCTCCGGTCAGCGAACCTTCGCGGCCATTGAACAGCACATAGGTCGGCTGCTCGAGCAGCAGCTTCTGCATGTCGAACGACTGCAGGCCCGGCTCATGGTAGGTGCCGGTGGTGTAGAAATCGCCCTGCATCACGTAGTACTCGTGATCGACCTTCGGCAGGCCCTGCGGCGGCTCGACCACGATCATCCCGTACATGCCGTTGGCGATGTGCATCGGTACCGGCGGGGTCGCGCAGTGATAGACGAACACGCCCGAACGCAGCGCCTTGAACGTGAACACGCTCTCGTGCCCCGGCGCGGTGGCGGTGGACACCGCGCCGCCGCCCGGCCCCATCACCGCATGCAGGTCGATGTTGTGGGTCATGTGCGAGTTGGGATCGTTGCGCAGGTGCAGCTCGACCGTGTCGCCCTCGCGCACGCGGATCAGCGGACCGGGCGTGGAGCCGTTGAAGGTCCAGAAGTCGTAGCGCACGCCGTCGGCGATTTCCTTGACGACTTCCCTGGTCTCCAGACGCACGATCACCCGCGCCGGATAGTTGCGATGGATCGGTGCCGGCACGCCCGGCGGGTCCACCAGCTTCTCCTCGATGGGCGCCCCCTGGGGAGGACCGAAATCGCCCGCCATGACGTGGGCCTGACCCGCGGGACTTGCGGCTTTCGCTGCCAGCGCGGGTGTCGCATACAGTGCAGCCGCCAGCAAGCTCGCTGACAGGACGATCGGTAACATGCGTGACATCGGTGCTCTCCCTTGGTTATGACACCTGTCGCGGAGCGTAGGCCATGCGGGGTGGCGATGGCTGATCTGGATCAGGGCGTGCAGCCGCTGCGGCCCGCTGTGACAAGCCGCCGCAGGGTGTACCCCCGCGTCACTTCGCTCAGCCGGGATGGCCATCCGCGCGCGGGCTCAGATAGATCCACGCCGAGCGCAGCACCCACGGCAGGAACGCCAGCAGCCAGCCATAGGCGGCGATCACCAGCCACAGATAGACGTCGCCACCGAACTCGGCACGGATACGCAGCAACACCACCGCCTGCAGCAGGGCGAAGCAGATCCACGCCACCGCGCCCATCTGCATCGGCCGGCCCGAGTGGCCCTGGGTCACCCGCGTCACCATCGCCACCAGCATCGAGCCGAAGTAGCCGATCGCCAGCGCGTGCAGCGGCGCGCGCAGGAACAGCAGTTCGCCGCGGGTCGCATAGATCACGTCCTGCACGGCATACAGCACGAAAGCCAGCGGCAGCCACGCATAGGCCAGGTGCAGCACGGCCAGCACGCCGGGCCGCATCGCCTTCCACGGCTGCCAGGCCAAAGCATGCCAGGCGAACACCAGCGCCAGCGGCAGGTCGGTCAGCCACAGCCAGCCCAGCGCACCGCGCCAGTCCAGCAGCAGGTGCGCCAGCAGCAGCGTCCATACCAGCGGCAGGCTCCAGCGCGGACGGACCACCTGGTAGCCCTTCGCCACGTTGCCGCTGAAGAATGGCAGCATGCGATGCGTCACCGTGAAGAAGATCGGCAAGAGCAGGCCGAACGTGCCGATGCGCATCGCCAGTTCCGCGCAGGCCTGCGGCGCGCCGAACAGCCAGGCCAGGAACGCGATCAGCCCCAGCGTGCCCATACCCAGCGCGAGCACGCACGAGCGCGCGTGATCGTTGCGGTCGCACGATGCGCGCAGCACCGAGGCCAGGGTGGCCAGACCGATCAGATAGCCCAGCAGCATCACGATCAAGCCGAGCCGCAGCAGCCACGGCAAGTCGAGCAGGCCCAGGTTCGCCAGCACGTAGCCGCCAAATACGCAGCCGGCCACCGGTACGTAGCGCGCCCGCGGCAGCGACGGCCGGTTCAGCCAGCGCGGAAATACCGTCAGCAGGAAGCCGAAAATGAAAAGCGGGAACATGCCGTACTGGATCAGCATGCCGTGCGCATACGCCGGCGGGATCGTCGGCTGCGGCCAGCCGCCCAGCCCGAAGCGCATCCAGGTCAGCTCCACCGCCCACCACGCCATGCTCAGCAGCACCGCGATGGCGCCCGTCAGAAACAGCAGCCGATGCGGCGCCGAGGCCAGCAGGCCCGGCAGTTCGGCAAACGTGGCGGATTTCGCGCGGGCAGGTCGGGGTTCGGACATGATGCCGGCAACTCGAATGAGAATGATTCGCCATACTGGCATGACCATGCGGCCAGCAACCCTGATCTGCATCAGGTCCCCTGCTTGAGCCGGGCTTCCGCTCAGTGCGCCGTGCGCCCGATCATGCCTTCTCGTCGCATCCAGTCCAGCATGTCGGCCAGCAGCACGTCCAGCGGCGGCTCGACATAGTCCAGCTCGCGCCGGGCCTTGCCCGAATCGACCCGCAGCACATGGCTGGTCAGCGCCGCGGCCTCGGGCGTGACGTCAGGCTCCCGGCCGCTGATCCGCGACCACGCATCGGCCACCTGCGCGAAGCCCATCAGCGCCCATGCCGGTGTGGCTCGCCGGGGCGTGCGCCGGCCCAGCGCGGCACCGACGCGATGCACGAAATCGACGAAGCTGGCCTGCTCGCCACCGAGCAGGTAGGTCTGCCCGAAGCGCTGCCGCTGCCATGCCCGCACCTGGGCGCGGGCGATCTCGCGCACGTCGGCGAACGCGCCGACACCCGGCGGGATGCCGGGCAACTTCTCGCGATCGATCAGCATGATCAGCCGCGCCCAGTTGTGGCGATCGCCCGGACCGAGGATGTGCGACGGGTTGAACACGATCCACGGCAGCGGGGAGCCGCGCACGAACTGCTCGCCGAGGAACTTGCTGCGCTCGTAGTTGATCCAGCTGCCGCCACCCAGCTGCGGCACCGACTCGTCGATGATGCCGCGCACCCGATGCGACCAGGCCGAGACCGAGGAGGTGTGCATGAACGCCTGCACGCCGGCGTGTTCGGCGGCACGCAGCAGGTTTGCGGTGCCCTGCACGTTGGTGGCGGTTTGCGCGGCTGCCTGCGGCCGCCACATGCTGGTATCGGCTGCCGCATGGAATACCGCCGCGCAGCCATCCAGCGCCGCACCCAGTGCGGCCTGATCGGCCAGCGTCGCGCGCACCGGAGTGGCGCCGGCGGCGGCGATGACGGCATCGGATTCGGGCCGGCGCGACAGCGCCCTGACCTCGCAACCCGTGGCGCGCAGCTCGTGGAGCAGGTGGCCGCCGAGAAATCCGCTGGCACCGGTCAGAAACACAGTCGTCATGGGCTCACCTGGCTGGAAAGGGCCACGCGAGAGTACCCGATCACTCCGGCAACAACGCCTGCCCGATCGCCTTGAGGCCCGCCGGATTCAGTATGTCGAGATCGCGTCCTTCGATCTGGATCAGCTGCTGCGTGCGGAATCGGCTGAGCACCCGGCTCACCGTCTCGGCGGCGAGGCGCAGGTAGTTGGCGATGTCGCCGCGCGACATGCTGAGATGGAACCGGGTGGCGGAGAATCCGCGCGCGGCGAAGCGACCGGCCAGATCCAGCAGGAACGCGGCGACCCGCTCATCGGCGCTGTAGTCGCCGGCCAGCAGGCTGGCGCTGCCGAGCTCCTTGCTGAGCATGCGGAACAGGTGCCGCTGCACGGCCGGGACGCGCGAGGCCAGCGCGCTCATCGCGGGGAACGAGAAGCGGCAGAAGGACGTGGTGTCCAGCGCCACCGCATCGCACGGGAACTGCTCGGGATAGATCGCGTTGAGCCCGATCACCTCGCCGGGCAGATAGAACCCGAGCACCTGCTCGCGGCCCTCGCGGTCGATCGTGCGGGTCTTCACGGTGCCGCCGCGCACCGCATAGATCGCCCGGAACGGATCACCCGTGCGAAAGATATGCTCGCCGGTGCGGAACGGCCCGGCATGTTCGACCAGGCACTGCAACTCCACCAGCTCGGGCTTGTCGTAACCGGCCGCGACACAGACGCTGGAGAACGCGCACGTGCCGCAGAAACTCGCCTCGTTGCCATCGTCGGCCATCGGGCTGAGCGGCTCGAGCAGGCGACCTGCGGGGTAGTTGGATCGCATGTTCGTGTCGAGGGGCCGGGTGGGGGCCGCGTGGATCAGCTCGGTCACGCTCAGATCACACGCGAATAGCGCGAGGCTTGCGCTTCGTCGTCCAGATAGGCATCGAAGCACATCGCGATGATACGCAACAGCAAGCGGCCCCGCGAGGTCACTCGCAGAAAGCGCGCGTCCTCCTGCACCAGACCATCGGCCAGCAGCGGCAGCAGCCGCTCCCGTTCGCGCGTGAAATAGTCGTCGAACACCAGCCGATGACGCGCACCGAACGCCTGCTTGTCGACCATGCCGTGGCACATCAGCTCGCCGATCAGCTCGCGCCGGATCAGGTCGTCCTCATCCAGTTGCAAGCCGCGCACCACCGGCAGGCGGCCGGCGTCCAGCGCCGCGTAATAGCCGATCAGGTCGCGTGCGTTCTGGCTGTAGCTGTCGCCGACCCGGCCGATCGCACTGACCCCCAGGCCCACGATGTCGCAGTCGCCATGCGTCGAATATCCCTGGAAGTTGCGCTGCAGCGTGCCGGCGCGCTGGGCCACCGCCAACTCGTCGTCGGCGCGGGCGAAATGATCCATGCCGATGTAGACGTAGCCGGCCGCGCTGAGTTTTTCCAGCGCGCAACCGAAAAGTGCCAGCCGGGTCGCCGGATCGGGCAGATCGGCGGCGTCGATCTGCCGCTGCGCCTTGAACATCTGCGGCAGGTGCGCGTAGCCGTAGACGGCAACGCGGTCGGGTGCCAGCGCCACCACCTGATCCAGCGTGCGGCTGAAGCCGGCCACGCTCTGCAGGGGCAGGCCATAGATCAGGTCGACGCTGGCCGAGCCGAACGAGGCGGCACGTGCCGCCTCGAGCACCTCGCGGGTCTGCTCGAAGCTCTGGATCCGGTTGATCGCCTGTTGCACCGCCGGGTCGAAATCCTGGATGCCGACCGAGATCCGGTTGAAGCCGAGCTCGCCGAGTTCGCGCACGTAGGCGCCGTCGGCGAAGCGCGGATCCATCTCGATGCCGTACTCCCGCGCGGACTCATGGCTGAAGCTGAAATGCCGCGCCAGCGATTCCATCAGCTCGCGCATGCGGGCGATGTCGAGGAAATTCGGCGTGCCACCGCCGAAATGCAGCTGACGCACCGGCCGGTCGCGGTCGAACTGCGGCGCGATCAGCTCGATCTCGCGATACAGCCGCTCAAGGTAGCGATCGGCCTTCGTGGTGTCGTGGGTGATCACCCGGTTGCAGCCGCAGTAGAAGCACGGGCTCATGCAGAACGGCACGTGCACGTACAACGACAGCGGCCGCGGGATCGGCTCCTCGTTGGAGGCCCGGATCACCGCACGCAATGCCGTCTCGTTGAAATCGGCGGTGAACTGCGGTGCCGTCGGATAGCTGGTGTAGCGCGGGCCGGCGACATCGTAGCGGGCGATCAACGCGGGATCGAATTCAGGGGTGGTGACAGGACTGATCATGGGCGCAGTGTGTTGGCAGCGCCTGCCCCATGCCTTGATCAGGATCAATTTGCATGACGGTCGCGAGACCCTGCCGCTGGCGCATGACGTCGAAGCCGGCGGTCGGCGCGCCACCGGGGCCCGCCGCCCACCGCGCTATCGCACTCAGCGCTTCAGCGGCTCGATCTGCTGCTCGATCACGCCGAAGATCGAGGCTCCGGCGGCATCGGTGATATCGATGCGCAGGCGGTCGCCGAACTTCATGAACGGCGTGCTGGGCTTGCCGTCGCGCAGCGTCTCTACCGTGCGCTGCTCGGCCAGGCACGAGGCGCCCTTGCCGGTGTCTTCGTTGGCGATCGTGCCTGAGCCGATGATGGTGCCGGCGGCCAGCGGGCGGGTCTTCGCCACGTGGGCGACCAGCTCGGCAAAACTGAACTGCATGTCGACACCGCATTCCGCCTCACCGAACCAGGCATCGTTCAGCCAGGTGCGCATCGGCAGGTGCAGCTTGTCGCCCTGCCACGCTTCGCCCAGCTCGTCCGGGGTCACCAGCACCGGCGACAGCGCCGAGCGCGGCTTGGATTGCAGGAAGCCGAAACCCTTGGCCAGTTCGCCCGGAATCAGCCCGCGCAGGCTGACGTCGTTGACCAGGCCGATCAGCTGGATGTGCTCCGACGCCTGGGCCGGCGTGGCGGCCATCGGCACGTCATCGGTGACCACGATGACTTCGGCCTCCAGGTCGATGCCGTAATCCTCGCTGGGCACGACGACCGGGTCGCGCGGGCCGAGGAAGCCGGCGCTGGTGGCCTGGTACATCAGCGGATCGGTGTAGAAGCTGGCCGGTACCTCGGCGCCGCGCGCCCGGCGCACGCGCTCCACGTGCGGCAGGTAGGCCGAACCATCGACGAACTCGTAGGCCCGCGGCAACGGCGCGGCCAGCGCGGCCATGTCCAGCGCAAAGGCGCCGGCCGCCTTGCCCGCGTTCAATTCGTCCGACAACGCATTCAACCGCGGCGCCGCGTTCGACCAGTCGTCCAGTGCCGCCTGCAGCGTAGCCGCGATCGGGGTGGCCCTGACCGCTTGCGTGAGGTCGCGACTGACCACGATCAGCGTGCCGTCGCGGCCGCCTTCCTTGAGACTTCCCAACTTCATTCACTTCTCCAGACGCGATGCGGCGGTGGTTACGCCAGTGAGGGATCGAAATGCCGGGCGATACCTTGCCAGCATTCGTGATAATTGGCCTGCAGCTGCGGTGAGGCAAGCGCCTGTTGCGTGGGGCGGATCACCTTGCGCGTCTCGAACATGAAGGCCATGGTGCCGCCGATCACGTCGGGCTTGGCCAGATCCGCAGCGGAGGCCTTCTCGAACGTGGCCGCATCCGGGCCGTGCCCGCTCATGCAGTTGTGCAGCGACGCGCCGCCAGGCGCGAAGCCCTCGGCCTTGGCGTCGTAGACCCCGGTGATCAGGCCCATGAACTCGCTGGCCACGTTGCGATGGAACCACGGCGGACGGAAAGTGTGCTGCGCGACCAGCCAGCGCGGCGGGAAGATCGCGAAGTCGAGGTTCGCCGTGCCCGGGGTGTCGCTGGGCGAGGTCAGCACGGTGAAGATCGACGGGTCGGGATGGTCGTAGCTGATCGAGCCGATCGTGTTGAACCGGCGCAGGTCGTATTTGTACGGCGCGTAGTTGCCGTGCCAGCCGACCACGTCCAGCGGGGAGTGGCCGATCTTCGCCGACCACAACGTGCCCTGGAATTTCGCGATCAGCTCGAAGTCGCCTTCGACATCCTCGTACGCCGCGTGCGGGGTGAGGAAATCGCGTGCGTTGGCCAGGCCGTTGGAGCCGATCGGCCCCAGCTCGGGCAGGCTCAGCAACGCGCCGAAGTTCTCGCAGACATAGCCGTGCGCCTCACTGTCGAGGAGCTCGACGCGGAAGCGCACGCCGCGCGGGATCAGTGCGATCTCCTGCGGCTCCACCTCCAGCACACCCAGCTCGGTGGCGATCCGCAGGCGGCCCAGCTGCGGCAGGATCAGCAGCTCGCCGTCGGCGTTGTAGAAGAAGCGGCCCTGCATCGAGCGATTGGCCGTGTAGACGTGGATGCCGATGCCGGCCTGCTCGCCCGCGCCGCCATTGCCGGCCAGGGTCACCAGGCCGTCGATGAAATCGGTGGGCGCGTCGGCCAGCGGCGGCGGATCCCAGCGCAACTGGTTCGGCGTGGCGGGTGCCTCGTCGAAGCGGTTGTGGAAGCTGGCGTGCGCCAGCGGCTGGAACGGTGCGTGCACCGCGGCCGGACGGATCCGGTACAGCCAGCTGCGCCGGTTGCCGTGCCGGGGCGCGGTGAACGCCGTGCCGGACAGCTGCTCGGCGTACAGGCCGTGCGCCGCCCGCTGCGGCGAGTTCTGCCCCTGCGGCAAGGTCCCGGGAATCGCCTCGCTGGCGAATTCGTTGCCGAAGCCGGACTGGTAGCCGTTGCTGACGATCGTCGCCATGGGAACCGCTCCTTACAGGAAGCCGCGTTTGATCTGGTCGCGCTCGATCGACTCGAACAGCGCCTGGAAGTTGCCTTCGCCGAAACCTTCGTTGCCCTTGCGCTGGATGATCTCGAAGAAGATCGGCCCGATCGCATTCTGGGTGAAGATCTGCAGCAGCTTGCGCTGCTTCGTCTCCAGGTCGGCGTCGATCAGGATCTTGTTCTTCGCCAGCCGCGGCACGTCCTCGCCATGGTTCGGCACGCGCTCGTCGATCACCTCGAAGTACGCGTCCGGCGTGTCGAGGAATTCCACCCCGGCGGCGCGCATCTTTTCCACCGTGGTGTAGATGTCGTCGGTGAAGCAGGCAATGTGCTGGATGCCTTCGCCATGATACGCATCGAGGTATTCGTTGATCTGGCTCTTCGGGTCGCTCGATTCGTTCAGCGGGATGCGCACGACGCCGTCCGGCGCGGTCATCGCCTTGGAGACGAGGCCGGTCTTGGCGCCCTTGATGTCGAAGTAGCGGATCTCGCGGAAGTTGAACAGCCGCTCGTAGTAGTCCGACCACTTCTCCATGTTGCCGAAGTACAGGTTGTGAGTCAGGTGGTCGATGAAGGTGAGTCCGAAGCCCTTCGGATTTTGCTCGGTGCCCTCGACCGGGGCGTAGTCGGCGTCATAGATGCTGCCGGCGCTGCCGTAGCGGTCGACCAGGTACAGCATGCAATCGCCGATGCCCTTGACCACCGGCGCGTCCACCGCCTTGCTCTGCGGCTTGTGCTCGACCGCCTCACCGCCGTTGCCGAGCACGGTGGCCAGCACCTCGGCCGCCGGCTTCTTGAAGCGGATCGCGAAGCCGCAGGCACTCGGGCCGTGCTCGGCGGCGAAATCGGCGGCAAACGAATCCGGATCCTCGTTGAGCAGGAAATTCACCCCGTTCTGCCGATATACCGTGATCGGGCGGGACTTGTGCTTCAGCACCGCGCTGAAGCCCATCCGCTTGAACAGGTCGTGCAGCTTATCGGCGCGACCTGCCGGGGCGGCGAACTCGACGAATTCGAAACCGTCGATACCCATCGGGTTCTCGAATGTGGTGACCTGCATGCCAAGATTGGGCTGGGCGTTCATGGCGCTCTCCTGTATGTCGGTGCACGATGACCTGATGCGACAGCGTGCCACCGTCGAAATGATCCCCACGTTATAGTTACAAATGTAACCATTTGCAAGGAACCCCGCCGTCATGCCCTCCAAGCGCACGCCAGCCCCCGCCAACGCCGAGCACGCCCCGCTGCAGCTGGAGCACTTCCTGCCGTACCGGCTGTCGATCCTGTCCAACACGATCAGCCAGGCGATCGCGGAGGACTACCAGCGCCGCTACGACATCTCGGTGACCGAATGGCGGGTGATGGCCGTGCTGGCACGCTTCGCCGGCCTGTCCGCCCGCGAGGTAGCCGAGCGCACCGCGATGGACAAGGTGGCGGTAAGCCGGGCGCTGTCGCGGTTGGTCGAGGCCGGGCGTGTCAACCGCGACACCCACGACAACGACAAGCGCCGCTCGGTGCTCAGCCTCACCGAAACGGGCTGGGCCATGCATGACGAAGTGGCGCCGATGGCACGGGCGCGCGAGCGCGAGGTGCTGGCCCGGCTCGATGCCGAAGAACGGCGCTGGCTGACGCGGATCCTGGACAAGCTGCTGGCGGGAGAACGGTGAACGGCAGCACGCTGATTGCGTGCCGTTCACCTGTCCGGTTCATGCACCGGCCAATACGCGCCTGAGTTTTTGCTCCGCCGTCGACAGCAGATTGTGTGGGCCCACGCTGTGATCCACCGTGCGCTCGGCCACGACGATCTGGCGATTGCCGTGCGTGCTGGACGGCGCGGCGGACAAACGGTGCATGGCATTCATCAGGCCCTCCAGTTCATCCGGCGTGTGCCCCAGCGAAACCACCCCAAAGCAGCGGCTGGACCAGCGTACCCCGTACATGTCCGGCAGTAGCTGCTGGCGCAGGCATGCCGCCTCGTCCGAAAGCCATTTCGCCTCGGCTGGATTATCCATGGCCCCCGCCGGCGCCGACGGCAGAGCCATCATGCCGACGCCGATACAGCGCCCCGCAGCCGACTTGTCTTTCCACAGCCAGCTGAGCAGTTCCATCGCGGCATCCCTTTTCATCAGGCCGGTCTCGGCATCGAAATCCGCGAGCCGATGGTTCTGCCAGAGCAGGTTGAACTGCAGCACACCGGCCAGTACGGCTGTCCCTCCGGTCACCAGGACGACCCACAGGCCTGCCATGTGCGAGGCATGCAGCGCGTGCAGGTTCAGCCCGTCCATGTCCGCGACCGCATCGATGACCGTGATGGCGATGGCAATCGGCAGGGATTCGGTCAGGGTCATCGGGAACAGCGCCAGCCCGGAAATGTAGATGATCGGCAGCTGTTGATACAGGAAAATGGCCGCGGCCTGGGTCTGCGTGACGTGCGGCTGGCTCAGCTGCCACGCGACAAACACGGGCTGGGCATACAGCTCGAACAACGCCGGTATCGCCATCAGGACCAGCACGGACAGATACGACACCAACCAGCTTGCCCGCTCCATCACGACCAGGGCAAAGACCAGCAACAGGCCCAGAGAAATTGTCGCCATGAGGCGCCCGAACACCAGTGAACCGACGATGTCAGGGGGGAAGATCAGCATGTCGGCCAGGATCCACAGAGGCACCAGGATCATGAAGACCCAGGTCAGCACCTCCATGCGACGCAGGACAATCCTGGCCCGTTCGTGCGCGAACAGCGACGATGCGGGGGCACGGAACAGGTAGATGGGGCGTTCCTCTGCGGTGCCTGCGAAGTAGGACAGCTGCTTGTTGAGGAACATGGCGGGATTCATCGAATACCTCGGAAAGGATCGAACTCGGCCGCGGGGTGCGGCACATGGGTTGCCTCGACAGATGCCCCACGAAAGGGATGACCGACGATCGGCGCGATGATATCGGCTGTCCTTTCGTTCGTAATTGATCCCGGACAAGCGGAGTGATCGCAGCACCGGGGATCGCGCACACCCGGCGCGCGTGGCCGGCATCCGACCGGGCGGCTGACAGCCGCTGGTCGATTCGGTCGATGGAACGGCATCGAATGGAATATTCGACGCGCGGCTCGTGCAGGCATGCCTTGGCGTGATCGGGCTCGCTGCCGATCGCGGCCATATGTCTCATGGCACATCGACACCGTATTCAGTCACCGGCAGAGCGCGCCTTTTGGCCTTGCCCCTGGCGCTACTCCCACGGGCCGAGCCGCCCTGCCGGCTTGCCTGCCGGATCAACGCACGCCGTGCATCAGCTTGTTGATCAATGGCGAGATCAGCAGCAACAGCACGCCGGAGCCGGCCAGCAGCCAGAAACTGAAAGTGAAACCGCTCAGCGCCGACATGGCAGTCATGCCACTGTCGCCGCTGATATGCCCGGCCAGCAGGCCGGACAGGTTGCCGCCCACCGCCAGCGACAGGAACCAGCCGCCCATCGCCAGACCGACCAGCCGCGGCGGCGCCAGCTTGGTCACCATCGACAGGCCGATCGGCGACAGGCACAGCTCGCCCACGGTCTGCAGCACGTAGCACAGCACCAGCGGCCAGAACGGAATCAGCCCGTGCGCATCGAGCAGACGGGACAAGGCATACATCAACACCGCGAAACCCAGTCCATTGAAGACAAGGCCAAGGCCGAACTTGCGCGGAATCGACGGCTCGCTCTTGCGCGCCGCCAGAAAACTCCAGACCACGGTGACGACCGGTGCCAGCACGATGATCGCCAGCGGACTGACCGACTGGAACCAGCCGACCGGGAACGTCCAGCCACCGAACATCTGCCGGTCTACCAGGTTCTCCGCCAGAAAATTGAACGAGGTGCCCAGTTGAAAATAGAACATCCAGAACAGGATGTTGAAGGCGAAGATGATCAGCATCGCCACCACGCGATCCACCTGCACGCGACCGTGCCTGACAGCCTCGACCAGCAGCATCACCGCCACGCCGGCGAACAGCGCGCCAAGCATCCATGACAATCCGGTGGTGACGAACGCCAGCAGCAGATATACCAATGGCACCGCGACGATCATGCCCAGCAACACCCACACCACGCGCATTCGGCCGGCTGCTTCCGGTGCGGGACGACCTACACCCTGCAGGCCGCGTCGACCGAACCAGAACCACAGCAGGCTGAGCAGCATGCCGGCACCGGCAGCACCGAACACGATCCGGTAATTCTGCTGCATCGGCGTGTCAGTGAAATAACCGGCCATCCAGCCGGTCAGCAGCGGCGCCAGCAGCGCACCGCCATTGATGCCCATGTAGAACAGGGTGAAGCCGCGATCGCGGCGCGGGTCATCGCGTCCGTACAGTTGTCCGACCATGGTGGAGATGTTCGGCTTGAACAGCCCGTTGCCGACGATCACCATCGCCAGGCCGACGAGGAAAATTTCGCGACTCGGCAGCATGACGACGAACAGGCCCAACCCCATCACCAGAGCACCGAGCAGGATCGAGCGCTGGTAGCCGATGATCTTGTCCGCCACGTAGCCGCCGAAGATGCTGGAGGCGTAGATGAGCGCGGTATAGGCGCCGAAGATGCCGCTGGCCCACGCCTGGCCGGACGCGTCGCCGTTGTAGAAATGCGCCACGATGTACAGCGCCAGCGCCCAGCTCACGCTGTAGAACGCGAAGCGTTCCCAGAACTCGGTCATGAACAGCATCCACAACGGACGCGGATGGCCGAGCAGTTGCGGATAGTTCGGTACGGCGCTTGTCTCGACGGCCTGGTTCATGGATTCCCCTGATTGGATTCCACTCGACACATCGCGTGTCGAGCGGAAGCGTGATTCATGCCGAAAGGTGTAACCGCTGGCCGCGCACGCCGTCAAATGCGGCGCAGCACGAAGTCAGCTGCCCAGCACGGTGCGCACATCCAGCAGCTCGGGGAAGAATTCCAGATCCAGCGCCTTCTTCAGGAAACTCACGCCGGATGATCCGCCGGTGCCGCGGCGATGGCCGATGATCCGTTCGACCGTCTTCATGTGCCGGAAACGCCACAGCTGGAAACTCTCCTCCACATCCACCAGCTGTTCGCACAGATGGTATTCCGGCCAGAAATCCGCCCGCTGCTCGTAGATGCGCTTCAGTACCGGCAGCAGCGCCGGGTGGCGCCGGTACGGCTGGGTCCAGTCGCGCTGCTGCAATTCGGCCGGCACCGCATGACCGCGGCGGGCCAGGTAGCGCAGGAACTCGTCGTACAGGCCGGGCGCCTCCAGCACTGCGCGCAGCGCGGCCTGGGCGGCCGGATCGTGGGCGAAGACCTTGAGCATGTCTGCGTTCTTGTTGCCCAGCAGGAACTCGATCTGCCGGTACTGCAGCGACTGGAAACCGGAGGACGGCCCCAGCACACCGCGGAACTCCAGATACTCCGACGGGGTCAGCGTCTCCAGCACGGCCCATTGCTCGAACAGTTGCCGCTGCACCTGCTTCACCCGCGCCAGGATCTTCAGGCAGGCATCGACGTCGTCGCGCTGCAGATGCGCCACGGCCGCCTTCAGTTCGTGGATCAGCAGCTTCATCCACAATTCGGATACGTGGTGCTGCACGATGAACAGCATCTCGTCATGGTGCGGTGGCTCGCTCAAGGGCTGCTGCGCGGACAACAGGGTTTCCAGATGCAGATAGCCGCCATATGTCATCTGTCCGTTGAGGTCGGTCTGGATGCCCGCTTCGATATCGCGCTGGTTCTCGCTCATGGTGGTCCGCAGGTATTCGAAAAGGGCATGGTAACGGCTGGGCACTGCGAGGGTCCGGCTCGGTGCAAGGAAAAAGTTCGTTCTCGCCGCCGCTGCCGCAGGCGGGGGCCCACCGCGCGGCCATTTCCGGCGATCGGGCACGGTCCTGCACCACCGTCCCGTACGCTCGCGAATGCTGCGCCGTACCTTGCAGCGCAACATGCCCGCCTGTTATCAAGAGAGGTCTTGTTTGATCGTTTGCGCGCCTCCGCCTGCATGGAACGCACGCTGCCTTCTCCGCTTTCACTCTATCTATCCTCAACCCGGAGCGAGTTGTGACCATCGCCGCCAAGTTTGAAATCGAATACCTGCAGTACCTCGATGCCGAAGGCAACGAGGTCCGCAAGGACCTGCCCGCCTTCGCCAGGGACCTCGACCACATGGTCGAGCTGTACAAGCTGATGCTGTCGACCCGCGTGTTCGACGCGAAGTCGATCGCGCTGCAGCGCACCGGCAAGCTCGGCACCTATGCCAGCTGCCTGGGCCACGAAGCCGCGCACGTCGGCATCGGCAGCGCGATGAAGCCGGAAGACGTGCTGGCGGTCAGCTACCGCGAGTACGGCGCCCAGTTGTATCGCGGGGTACAGCCGCGCGAGGTGTACATGTACTGGGGCGGCGACGAGCGCGGCAACGACTACCAGAAGGAGCCGGCGCGGCATGACTTCGCCTGGTCCGTGCCGATCGCCACGCAGTGCCTGCACGCGGCCGGTTCCGCCCTGGCGTTCAAGATCCGCGGCGAGAAGCGCGTGGCGGTGTGCACGATCGGCGATGGCGGCTCGTCCAAGGGCGACTTCTACGGCGCGATCAACATCGCCGGCGCGCAGAACCTGCCGCTGGTGGCGGTGATCGTCAACAACCAGTGGGCGATCTCGGTGCCGCGCAAGATCCAGTCCGGCGCGCCGACGCTGGCGCAGAAAGGCATCGCCGCCGGCCTGTTCTGCATCCAGGTCGACGGCAACGACATCATCGCGGTGCGCAAGGCGATGGAAGACGCGCTCGAGCGCGCCCGCAACGGCGAGGGCGGCAGCGTGATCGAGGCCGTCACCTATCGCCTCGGAGACCACACCACCGCCGACGACGCCCGTCGCTACCGCGGCGAGGCGGAGGTGAAGGAAGGCTGGTCGAAGGAGCCGATGAAGCGCCTGCGCAACTGGCTGGTGGCGAAGAAAGTATGGGACGACGCGAAGGAAGAAGCCTGGAAGGCCGAGTGCGACGAGTGGATGGACAACGAGGTCAACGCCTATCTCGAGACCAAGACCCAGCCGGTCACGGCGATGTTCGACTACATCTTCGCCGAAGTCCCCGCCGATCTCGCCAAGCAGCGCGATTACGTCCTCTCGCTTGAAAACAAGGGCCACTGAGTCATGGCACAAATCTATCTTATCGAAGCGGTCACCCAGGCGCTGGCCTACGAGATGGCGCACGACGACAGCGTCATGGTGCTGGGCGAAGACGTCGGCCTCAACGGCGGTGTGTTCCGCGCCACCCAGGGGCTGCAGGAAAAATTCGGCGAGCTGCGCGTGCTCGACACGCCGCTGGACGAAACCACCATCGCCGGTGTCACCGTCGGCCTCGCCGTGCAGGGCATGAAGCCGGTCGCCGAAGCCCAGTTCGAAGGCTTCATCTATCCGATGATGGAGCAGATCGCCTGCCACGCCGCGCGCATGCGCAACCGCACCCGCGGTCGGCTGACCGTACCGGCGGTGTTCCGTGCGCCCTGGGGTGGCGGCATCCGCGCGCCGGAACATCATTCGGAAGCGAACGAGCACCTGTTCACCAACATCCCCGGCCTGCGCGTGGTGATGCCGTCCTCGCCAGCGCGTGCCTACGGCCTGCTGCTGGCGGCGATCCGCGATCCCGATCCGGTGATGTTCTTCGAACCCAAGCGGATCTACCGCCAGTACAAGGAAGAGGTGCCGGACGACGGCGAGGCGCTGCCGCTGGACGTGTGCTTCGTGCTGCGCGACGGCACCGACGTGACCCTGGTGAGCTGGGGCGCGCAGGTGAAGGAAGCGCTCGAGGCCGCCGACGAACTGGCCACCCAGGGCATCAGCGCCGAGGTGATCGACGTGGCCACCCTCACCCCGCTGGACTTCGACACCATCGCCGAATCGGTGGCCAAGACCGGCCGCTGCGTGATCGTGCACGAAGCCCCGAAGACCGCCGGCTTCGGTGCCGAGATCGCCGCGCGACTGGCCGAGGAATGCATCTACGACCTGCTCGCGCCGGTCGAGCGCGTCACCGGTTTCGACACGCACATCCCGCTGTTCCGCCTGGAAATGAAATACATGCCGAGCGTGGAGCGCGTCGTCGACGCGGCGAAGCGTACGCTGGCCGCCAGCTGATCATTCAACGGACCCGACCCCATGGCTGATATCAAGACGTTCTACCTCCCCGACCTCGGCGAAGGCCTGCCCGACGCCACCGTGGTCGAATGGCATGTGAAAGTGGGCGACAGCATCAAGCTCGATGCCCCGCTATGCTCGATGGAAACCGCCAAGGCGGTCGTCGACGTACCCTCACCCTACACAGGCAAGGTGACCAAGCTGCACGGCGCGCCCGGTGACATCATCGAGACCGGCGCCGCGCTGGCGGAGTTCGAACCGGATCCAAACGCCAAGCAGCGCGCCGAATCCGAATCCACCGGTCACCACCACGGCCCGAAGAAGACTGAAGCCGCGCCGGCACCCGCGCCTGCCCCGGCAGCGGCCGGCGGCGATCGCGAAGACGAGGGCACCGTGGTCGGCGCGATGGTCAGCGGCAGCCACGTACACGTGGAACAGGCGGCCAGCATCGGCGGCGTCAAGGCGGTACCGGCCGTGCGCGCGCTGGCGAAAAAGCTCAAGGTCGACCTCACCCGCGTGCGCCCCAGTGGTGCCGACGGCGTGGTGACGATGAAGGACGTCAAGGATGCCGCGGCGAATGGCACGGCCGCACTCGGCGCCGCACCCGCGCGCGCCGTCCCGGCGTCGGCCGGTCGCCACCTGGCCCCCGAGCTGCCGCAGGGCGAACCGTCCCGCACGGCCACGTCGCTGGCCGGCAAGCCGGTGCGCACCGCGCCACCGTCGCAGAGCGCCAGCGGCCAGCCCGAGCAACTCAAGGGCGTGCGTCGCAACATGGCCCGCGTGATGGCAGACGCCCACGCGCAGGTGGTGCCGACCACCCTGGTCGACGACGCCGACCTGCACGCCTGGATCGGCAAGCAGGACATCACCGGCCGCCTGATCCGGGCGATCGTGTTCGCCTGCAAGACGGTGCCGGCGCTGAACGCCTGGTTCGACGGCAAGAACCTGACCCGCACGCTGCATCCGCATGTCGACATCGGCATCGCGGTAGATACCGACGACGGCCTGTTCGTGCCGGCCCTGCGCAATGCCGACATGCTCGACGGTGCCGGCATCCGCGGTGCGATCAAGCGCCTGCGCAGCCAGGTCGAGGATCGCTCGATTCCTGCCTCGGAACTGTCCGGCTACACCATCAGCCTGTCCAACTTCGGTATGTTCGCGGGTCGCTACGCCACCCCGGTGGTGGTGCCGCCGACCGTGGCGATCATCGGCGCCGGCAAGCTCAGCCACGACGTGGTCGCGGTGATCGGCAGCATCGAGGTACACCGTCGCATGCCGCTGTCGCTGACCTTCGATCACCGCGCGGCCACCGGCGGCGAGGCGGCCCGGTTCCTCAAGGCGATGCTGGACGACCTGTCGTTGCCGAACTAAAACAAGTTCCGCCGTACGAAAAAAGGCGCCTGAGGGCGTCTTTTTTTTGGCATTCGCCCCCCCCCGCGCCACATGGTCCGACAGTGTCGTTGGTCATATGGCCGCTCAAACGCATCGTGGATATCGTAGCGGCCGCTGTTCCTGCAGCGGGCCCGCGCGCTGACAATCTCAAAGGCCTTTTATCGACGCTGATTGGCATAGAGATAGCAAAGTGGCCTATACAAATTCCACGGACTGGCAGACGCCGGCATCTGTTTCAGCGTCCGACGATGAGCAACACGAACTGGTACTGAGAGGCGAGACGCTGGCCCACGCCGGACAGCTGGATGAGGCGGAGGCGACCTTGCGCCAGGCTCTGATCCGCAAGCCGCACGACGCGACCGCCACAGCCCACCTGGCGCGAATTCTGCTCGGACTGGGTCGCACCGATGATGCCTCGCGTCTGGTAGACGATTTCCTGTGCTCGACCGTGCTGCCGGCACCGCCCGAGCTGCTGCTCCTGCGGGCCCAGATCCTGCTCGCCCTGCGCGCCTGGCAAGAGGCGATCGTGGCGTTTCGTTACGCCATCGACGCGGCGCCCGACAATGGCATCGCAGAACTCGGCCTTGCCGTGGCCTTGGGAGAGTCCGGCCAGATTGAGACCACGGCGACAGCAGCCCGCCAGGCGATCGCCAAGGGCGCGGACAGTCCGGGCGCTCGCTATGTCCTGGGCCGCGCGCTGCTGGCCGCCAATCGCCCTGAGGAGGCCGAGGCCCAGCTTCGACGGACACTGACGCTGCAGCCCCATCACGTGGCTGCGCACTGCAGCCTGAGCGAATTGATCTGGATGCGCAGCGGCAACGTCGACGCGGCCATGGAAAGACTCGACGACGCCTTGCGTGATGAGCCGAACTTGTTCGACCTGCGCATCATGAAGGCAAAACTTCTGGAGTCCTCTGGTGATCGCCTGGGCGCGCTTGCCGCGCTGGAGGCTGGATTGGCGCACCCGGCAGGCTCCCTCGCCTTGCGCCTCGCCGCCACAAAAACGGCGGTCCACATCGACCCCGCACGCGCCATGCTGCACGCCCGGCACGCTCTGCAGCTTGGCCCCGGAAATACCGCCGCGATTGGCGCCTATGCCGACACCCTGCTGGCCATGGGCCAAGCAAAGGAACTCGCCACGGTTGCTGCCCGCCTGCACGAATTCAACCCCAACGACAGTCATGCCATCGCCTTGCTGCTGTGTGCCTGGCGCATGCTGGATGACCCGCGCCATCGCGCTCTCGGCGACTACTCCCGCGTCGTCCAGACGTCGCTCATCGACACGCCGGACGGCTGGTCGGATCTGTCCAGCTACCTGGGCGATCTGGCACGCAGCCTGCACAAGCTGCATTCAATGCGAGAGCATCCGATCGATCAGACGCTGCGGTTCGGCACCCAGGTCGAACTGCATCCGGAGCAATCGGAGGATCGTGCGATCCAGGCGTTTCCCGAAGCCATCGCCGGCCCGATCCGTCGCTATCTGGAGGCGTTGGGCGGAGGCTCGGACTTGCTGCGTCGGCGCCACACCGGTGCGTGCAGGCTCAACGGGATCTGGTCGGTGCGGCTGCGGCCCAATGGCCACCATCTCAATCATTTCCATGGCAAGGGCTGGATCTCGTCCGCCTGCTATATCGAGCTGCCCGAAGCCATGGGCGAGCAAGCCGGCCAGGGCTGGCTGAAGTTCGGCGAGCCGGCGATGCCCACCACCCCTTCATTGCCAGCGGAATACTTCATCCGACCCGAACCGGGTTTGCTGGCGCTGTTCCCGTCATGGATGTGGCATGGCACGGTTCCGTTTTACGGATCACCCAAGGATCGTCGCCTGACGCTGGCATTCGATTTGCTGCCGGCATGATCCGCCAACGACAGAATCAGTAATCGCGCACGTCCAGCAGCATGAAGCAGCGCATGCTGTAGTCGCGCCCGGTCTGCGGCCACGCGACCGACGCCAGCGCCAGGGTTCCCGCCGTCCACGGCTCGTTGTCGAACAAGGCTTCGCTGCGCGAATCGCCCGCCGCGGAATGACTGTGGACCAGCCGCAACCAGTGCAGCTCGGGGGTCAGCGCCTCGCGCTTCACCGCCGCCTCGATGGCCGCCAGCGCTTCGGCCGGCACGCTCACGGTATCGCCGTTCGCGCCGCGTACGCTGAACGGACCGATGAACACGTCCCAGCTGCGCACACCGATGTCCCATGCAGCGATGCGCATCCTGCGGTCGTCGGTGACGTACCAGCAGGCGGCCAGCAAGACATGGAATGCGTTCTGCTCGAATGCCTTCAGCGCATCGAGGCACCCCGCTTCGCCAGCGCCGGCACCGGCGAAGCTCTCCTCGATGCGGCGCTCCTCGCCCAGCACCACGTCGACATCGAGACGACCCGGCTCGCCGGCGCTGCCTTCATGCCATTCGGCGCGGATGGCCGGAAAATCGTCGTCGGTGACCAGCCAGCCGTCCTCGTCCGCATCCAGCTCGACATCGTGCCGCTCGAACAGCCGCAGCAGGTATTTCTGTAGCGTCGCACTATCCATGGTCATCCTCGGTGATCGGTACCGTGCGGCGGCGGCAGCTCGCGCCAGGTCAGGAATACACGCAGGTCGAACTCCAGCTGATGGTAGTCCGGCAGCATGTACCGGCATAGCTGGTAGAACGGCTTGTTGTGCTCGATTTCCTTCAGGTGCGCCAGTTCGTGCACCACGATCATCTGCAGGAATTCCGGTGGTGCGGCCTTGAACACGGCGGCCACGCGGATTTCCTTCTTCGCCTTGAGCTTGCCGCCCTGCACGCGCGAGATCGCGGTATGCAGGCCCAGCGCGCGTTGCACCACGTCGAGCTTGCTGTCGTACAGCACCTTGTCGATGCCCGGCGCGTTCCTGAGGTGTTCCTGCTTCAGCGCCATGGTGTAGGCATACAGGGCCTTGTCGCTCTGCACCTCGTGACGTCGCGGGTAACGCGTGGACAGGTGCTCGCCCAGGCGTTCCTGCGCGATCAGCTCACGCACCTTGTCCTGCAAGGTGGCGGGGTAGGCCTGGAGGTACTTGAGCGGCGTCATGCGGCGTATTCTCGCATTGCGACGGGTCCAGGCGCTTCGATTTCCCGCGGAGGTATCCCATGCATCACAGCCGGCTCAGCACCATCGTCATCGACTGCGACATCGACGATCTCGACCCAGCCACCCGCTTCTGGAGTCAGGCGCTGGGCAAGCCGGTCGCCAGTGCCGACCAGGATGGCGACGGCCGCTACGCCGAACTGCGCACGGCGGCGGACGAGCCGATCATCCTGCTGCAGAAGGTGGAACACACCAGCCGTGTGCACCTGGACATCGAGACCGACGACCTGGAGGCGGAAACGGCGCGACTGGAACAGCTCGGCGCCCGGCGCGTCGCGCTGGTGCGGGGACGGTGGTGGGTGATGCAGGCGCCCAGCGGCCATCGCTTCTGCGTGATACAGCCGCAACGGGAGACGTTCGGGCCTCACCTCAACCGCTGGGACTGAGACGTCTGCACCTGCATCGCCTGATCGGGTGACGCGGCGAGCAAGGTTCGGATCACGGGTCCGGCCAGACCCGACCGAGGCCGAAGTCAGCCCGACCTTCCCCAGCGCCGATGGCGCAACAGCATCGCCAGCACCAGCACCACGGTGAACGCTCCGTAGCCGTAAAGAGCAGGCAGCACCTGTTGCCAGATGGCGCCACTGGCCCGCCCGAACTGACCGATCACTGGCAGTTCGGCCCGGTCGAAGGCAAACAACGCACCTTGTACCGCAGCGCTCGCCGCCAGCACCAGGGCCGCCACGTCGAAGAGGCGCCGCCCGGACGTCCGCGGCATGTTCTTCGGATAGGCCCAGTAGGCCCAGCACAGGATCAGCAGCCACGGCGCAAGCAACAGGATGGCCAGGTAACGCATCGTTCAATCACTCCATCGGTTTTCGCCGCCGCGCATCAATCCAGCGCGGCAAGCTGGTCGAACGCCTCGCGCAATTGCTCCAGTGCCTCGTCGCGGGACGTCTCGTCGGGGTAGTCCGGCGTGCTGGCAACCGGCTTGCCATCCAGCTCCAGGAGCATGCCCGAGGGTTGCAGCTGCAGCACGGCGCCGGCAGCGCCCAGGTTCCTGATTCGTTTCTGCAGCATGCCGGCCGCCTTGGGGTCGGCGAATGGAATCGACAGCAGCAGTTGTTCGCCTTCGGCCGAAAGCAGACGGAAACGAAAACTGCCATCGTCATCGCGGAAACTGGCAAAGCGCGGCGCCTTGCCGGGCTTCGATGCCGGCTTCGGCTGGCTGGCGGACACCCTCGCCGCGGTAGCCGAACGCAATCCCAGGGCATCACGCAACGCGGCGATCTTTGGCGTGGCGATCGCACGCGCCTTCTGCGCCCCCTGCTGCAGAATGAGCTCGATCCCGGCCGGATCGGCCATCAGCGCCTCGTAGTGCTCGCGCATCGGCGCCACATCGGACTCGATGCGTTCGTACAGCACCTGCTTGGCATCGCCCCAGCCCATGCCGTCCAGCAGAGCCTGACGGAACGCCGCCGTCTCGAGCTCGCTGGCAAATGCGCGGAAAATCGTGAACAGCGACGAGCCGTCCGGATCCTTCGCTTCGCCCGGCAGCCGCGAGTCGGTAACGATGCGCATGATCGCCTCGCGCAACTGCTTGCTGCCGCCGGCAAACAGCGGGATCGTGTTGTCGTAGCTCTTCGACATCTTGCGACCGTCGAGGCCCGGCAGGGTGGCCACCTGTTCCTCGATCAGGGCCTCGGGCAACACGAAGAATTCGCGGCCATGAATATGGTTGAAGCGCTGGGCCAGATCGCGCGCCATCTCGATGTGCTGGATCTGGTCACGCCCCACCGGCACCTTGTGCGCATCGAACGCCAGAATGTCCGCGGCCATCAGCACCGGGTACATGTACAGGCCTGCGGTGATGCCGGCATCGGCGTCCTCGCCCGCCTCGGTATTCCGGTCCACCGCTGCCTTGTAGGCATGCGCGCGATTGAGCATGCCCTTGGCGGCAATGCAGGTGAGAAACCAGGTCAGCTCGGGGATTTCCGGAATATCCGACTGACGGTAAAACGTGACCCGAGCCGGATCGAGGCCGGCAGCCAGCCAGCTCGCGGCAATCTCCAGCCGCGAACGCTCGATCCGGGCGGCATCGCCGCTCTTGATCAACGCGTGATAGTCGGCCATGAAAAAGAAAGCATCGACGTCGTCGCGCCGGCTGGCCTCGATGGCCGGGCGGATGGCGCCCACATAGTTGCCGAGATGCGGCGTGCCGGTGGTGGTGATGCCGGTCAGTACACGGGTCTGCATGATCTTCGCTTGTGCTGTCGTCAGGCCGGGTTACCGGCGGATCAGGGTGGACTTGCCGAACAGCGACTCGACCAGGTCCACCGCCAGCTTGGCGGTCTGATTGCGCTTGTCGAAGGCAGGATTCAATTCGACGATATCCAGCGAGGCCATGTGCCCGGTATCGGCGATCATCTCCATGCACAGCTGCGCCTCGCGGTAGGTCGGCCCCCCACGTACCGTGGTGCCCACGCCCGGAGCGATGCTCGGATCGAGAAAATCGACATCGAAGCTGACATGCAGATGGGTGTTCTCGTCGATCCCGGCCAGCGCCTGCTCCATCACCCGCTTCATGCCTTCTTCGTCGATATGACGCATGTCGTAGATGCCCACGTTCGCTTCGCGCACGAGCTGTTTCTCACCGTAATCGACCGAACGGATGCCGATCTGCCGGAACACGTCCGGCGTGGTCGCCGGCACACTGCCGCCGAGCTCGGTGAGTACCTGCGGACCATAGCCGCACAGACAGGCCACCGGCATGCCATGGATGTTTCCGGAAGGGGTCGCCTGCGCCGTATTGAAATCGGAGTGCGCGTCCAGCCACAGCACGCGGAGCTGCTTTCCGGTCTCGCGGCAATGGCGGGCCACAGCCGTGATCGATCCGATCGCCAGACAATGGTCTCCACCGAGCATGATCGGCAGGTGGCCCGACGAAAGCTCCTCATGAACAGCCGTATAGACGGCCATATTCCAGGCAACGACCTCGTCCAGGTGACGATAGCCATCGGTCGGCGGCTGCCACGGATTGATCGGCCCATGCAGGTTGCCGCGATCGACCACCTGCAATCCGCGCCGCTCCAGCCTGAGGCCCAGGTTTGCCACCCTCAGCGCCTCCGGCCCCATTGAGGCACCACGATGTCCGGCGCCGATATCGGTCGGCACGCCTATCAATGAAATGGTCTGCTTGCTCATGACTTGGTTACCTGCAGTGGCATCGGGGCAGGCACAGGCCAGGGCCATTGCGCGCCGTCGATGTCGGCGCCTCGCCCGGTGGCCAACGGCAATGGGCCGCAGCTCCCGGGCGAATCGCCATTTTCGCGTGGGAAAAGACATTCACGATATGCGCTGTCGTGATCGGCGAAGTTTACCGGAATGGCAGCGCCCGCGCCGGCATGCAGCAGCACGCGCAACGCCATGCCGTGCGCAGCCATCGATGGCACACGCGATGACTTCGATGCTGCGTGCGGCGGCAGTTCGAAACATGCGTTTCCAGCCATCGTCGAAAAGGCACCGTGCAAGCGATGTGGCGACTGACGAAGTGAACGAGCTGCTGGGCGACGGCCTGGCGGCATCTTCCGGCGCGTCGCCGCACGTGTCCACGGCTCATGCGGAAAGCGCACGTGTGCCGGGAAATCGCCAGTGCCGGCACGACCCGCGCATCAGGTGTTCGCGTCTTCGGGATGTCGACCGTCCAGCCGATGGCAGCGGTCCGCCATCGGCTGGATGATTATCCTGGATCCACCTGACGCGCGCGCGCCAGCTCATCTTCCCGACGTGATCGCGCACCCGCGCACCACGAGACCAGGTTGCCCTCGCGGGGCGACTCGGTATCGGACTTTGCATCCCCTGTGACCTTGCTAATCAGCATCCCTGCAAACAGCGCAAATCCGCGCCAGATGGCGGGGTGCGCAAAAAACGTTTGCATGTCAATCACTCCCGGCTGCCCCTGTGCAACCGTCGGCTGATGCTAGCAAGGTTTCACGCCGCGCGCACACTGGGACCACGGCAACTCGCGCAGCCAGCGCCGGATTTGCCCGTGACCCCGGCGGAATGCCCCGATCCACGTGCCTCAACCCGCCAGATGCGACACGCCGGGCTATCGGTTATCGATCTGCCCGATACAGTCCATTCCTCTGGAGCCCTCCCGCAAACCGGAAGATCGTCCCGGTCAGGCTGCGGTGGCCTGCCGCGTCGGGTCCGGGCCCGCGTACTGCACCAGCGAAATGGTGAATTCGGAACAGACCATCTCGACACCGACCGCATGACCCGAGTTCTCATGCTCTTCCCGGGCCAGTCCACGGCTCAGCCGAATGGCATGGGCGAAGCGAAGCTTGTCGTACAGGACCGCCGACCCGCTGCAGATGCACCACAAACCGTGGCTGCTCTCCTTGATCGTCAAAACAATGCGCATCGCCGCAGCCTCCGACAGAGGAATCGCCCGGGCCGCTCCATCACGCCCCGGGACGGCATGGACGGGTGGGTCCGGATATCGATCCAGTCTGCCGATCGCAGTCCCGCGCGTATGTCGGCGCCTGCCTACGGCGCCTGTCCGAAGCGGCCGTCACGGGGAGGCCGGGTCGCGCCAAAACCAGATTGCATTCGCCTCATGCCACATGGCACAGGCTTTGCCGCTCCGGATGTGGAACCCGGCCGTACTCCGCCAGAATGACCGGCTCCGAATACTCTCCGCGATCGGCATCCGCGCACTGGGCATACACCAGCACGCCATCGCGTTGTCCAGCCAGCATCTCGCCGCGCACCCGCGCCAGTTGCTCCATGCCGTGAAGAATCGGTTTGTCGGTGACGAGTTGCCCATCCATCTCGAAGAAGCCTTGCACCACGTAGATCTTTCCCATGATTTGTCTTCTCCGTTTCGAAGGGCCCGAGCGTGCACCGGCGGAAGTGCAAAGACCGCGATGGTCGTGTCAAATCGCCGTGGAGCACTCAGCCAGGACGCAGCCGCCCTGCACACTGGCCGCCGGGCGTGTAGCACCATCAATAAGGCACAGCATGGGGAACATCGGGGGGGCTACCCCTGTTTCCACGGACAGCAAGCCAGAGCGCCGGGATGACGAATCACCACCGTCGAACGACTCCGCCAGGAAGTCGTAGCTTTCAGTACGCGTCCGGTACCGCATCAGGTGACCAGCGCCGCAGCTGCGCTTGTGCTTCCTGGATCTGCAGCGCGGCAATCAGCTCGTCTGCTTCGGCGCGGCTGGCGAACTTGATCACGGCTTCGCCGGCATCGGCGTCGTACACGGTGAATCCATCGGGTGCGGGGTGAACTTCGAGCATGGCCGGCACTCTCGCGAGGGAGGGGGTACCTCGATTCGTCCGTTCCATCTGGGCTGCGTTCGGTGTCAGCTTGCGCCTGACAGGCAGTCAGATCGGGCCGGACTGGCGGGGCGGCTTCATCCTACGAGGTGTCGCCTGAACGCAGCATCAGCGAGAGGCGTGGCGTGTGTAGGGGTTTGCCGGCGCAGTGATCCCGGCCATTGCCGGTGTACTGCCTGTGCACGGGGAGAAACCGTGAACCGATCGACCGCATTCCGTTGCGTCGTGTTGGGGTGTGCCAGGGACTCATGGCAGAACGTCTTTATAAGACTGGCGTATGCCGGTCGCCAGGCGATCGCCAAACCAGCAGAGGATTCAGAAAATTGACACCTGTGTTGCCTCAGCACCAAAGAAAAAGGCCTGCATAGCTGCAAGCCTTTGTTTTTTCTGGTGCCGGCACCAGGAGTCGAACCCGGGACCTACTGATTACAAATCAGTTGCTCTACCAACTGAGCTATGCCGGCGAAGGCGGTGGATTCTAGCAGGCTGCCGGGCTTTGGTGGTCGAGGCGAGAGTTCGGCTGTGCGAGGACAGGTTTTCGACGCTTTGCCGGCCCATAGTGGTTCTATGGGCCAAGAAACGGCGGAAAGATGGACCGCACGGACGGATTCGCAGCCCGGCCGACCAACGGTCCGACAGCCTGCTGGCAGGCCAGCCGCCGTGCGTGCTCAAAAACAGCTGGCGCTGTGTGAACCGACACCGCTGGCGTTGATGTGACTGCGCCAGTCGAAGCGGGCGCTGTCGGCGACCACCAGGTCCAGCCAGTATTCCGGTACGCTTTCGCTGCGCTCGGCCATGCGGGCGGGAAAGCCGGCGGCGACGACTTCATCGAGGCGCTTGCGCGCGTTCGCCGGATCCTTGAACAGGCCCAGTGAAATAGTGTTCGACTGATCGCCTGAACTGACCACGAAATAGTCGCCGATATGGCGGTCGTCGAGCTGCCTGGCCTGCTCCAATGCCTGGGCCCGACTGCCGGCGGCCGGCAGATACACCCACCAGCCAGTGGTCTGGCTGGCCTGCTCCTGGCGCGAGCGCATCCGCGCGACCTGTGCAGCAAGCGCCTGGCGGGCATTGCGCAGGTCCTGCGGCGTGGCGAACGGCCCCAGGGTGAGACAGCTGTAGCTGACGCCGGGCTGCGAACTGTCCCTTGCCGGACCCGCCGGCACGCCGGACGTCGGGGCAACCGAGCCGGACTCCGGTAACTCCGACAGCAGGCGCAGTTCCGCCACCCCCGGATCGCTGGGACTGCCACCGTGCGCATACGGCTGGCCCAGCAGCAGCCAGGCACCCACCGCGATATTGAGCGCACTCAACAGGACGAACAGCAATCGCAGAAACATCGAACCCCCAACAACCAGCCAGTGAACCTCATTCTAGACGGACGGCTAGGAGCCTGTCGGGCTTTGGTGGTCGAGGCGAGAATTCGGCTGTGCGAGGACAAATTTCTGACGATTCGCCGGCCCATAGTGGTTCTATGGGCCAAGAAGCGGCGGGAATCTGGACCGCACAGCCGGATGCGCAGACCGGCCGACCAAAGTCCGACAGGCTCCTAGGGCGCCATCTGCGCGTCGGCCCACAACGCCAGACCGCGCAACACGCCGTCCTGACTCAGTTGTACGGGCAGCCCCAGAATCGGCATCAGGCGCTCCGCATCGCCACCACCCAGGATCAGCGTTTGCGTGCCACCGAGACGTGGTGCCATGCGCGCGGTAAAACGCTCGATCAGGGCGGCGGCGGCGTGCCAGCAACCGGACGTCATCGCATCGGCGGTATTGTCGGCGAATTCCAGGATCTGCCCCGGCCGTTCCGGTCGTACCCGCGCAGTTGCGTCCAGCAGCGATTGCTGCATCAGTTGCACGCCGGGAGCGATCAACCCGCCCAGGTGACGGCCGTCGGCAGTCAGGGCGTCAAGCGTGAGCGCCGTGCCCGCACCGGCCAGCACGCAGGGAGCATGACCATCGGCGTAGGCTGCCACCATCGCCAGAAAACGGTCCACGCCCAGACGTTGCGGTTCGGCATATGCGTTACGCACGCCGCAGGCACTGGCCGGCGTCCGCACCCAGGTCGGCGCGCTGGCGAACAGTCGCTCCGTCACGGCCGCCACCTGTGCCTCGCGCTCGGCGTCGACCACCGAAGCGGCAATCACCGCGACCATGCGGGGCAGACCTGTCCAGGCCGTTTCCAGCGCCGCGATCATGTCCTCGCGCCACTCCGTTGCGCCGCGCTCCAGCCATCCGGACGGCTGCTCCTGCAGCGCCCATTTCAGTCGCGTATTGCCCATGTCGAGCAGCAATCTCATGCGCGACGCACCGTGACGTCGGCGCTGTCGATCCGGCGCAGGCTGCCATCGGCCAGGCGCACCTGCAGCGCGCCACGCTCATCCACGCCGGCACCGGTGCCTTCGAATGTGCCGAGCGCGTCGCTCAGCTGCAGCGGCTGGTCGCGCAACAGATCGTGCCGTGCATAGTCCACCACGAAACCACTGAAGCCGCCACGCTCGAATTGCCCGAGGCCCTCGACCAGCGCCGCAATCAACGCCGCCGCGACGCGGTTGCGATCCGGTGGCGTGCCGCCGGCCAGCGCGGCCAGATCACACGTCGGCTGCCCGGCCTGTTCACGCAGCGCCGGGGTCAGTCGCAAGTTGAGACCGATTCCGATGATCGCCGCGCACGGCCCCTGATACTCGCCGCTGAGTTCGACCAGGATGCCGGCCAGCTTGCCGCCCGGCGGCCGGCTCGCGATGGCGAGCACGTCGTTCGGCCATTTCAGTCCGGCCCCGGCGATGCCCAGAGACTCAAGTGTGCGCAGCACGATCACCCCGATCGCCAGCGACAATCCGCTGAGCGCGGCAAAGCCGGAGTCGAAGCGCTTGAGGCAGGACAGGTACAAATTCAGCCCCGGCGGCGACAACCACGCGCGACCGCGCCGACCGCGGCCCGCAGTCTGGGTTTCGGCCAGCACCACGCTGAAATCCCTGGCCGCGCTGCCGCGGCGCTGCAATTCGCTGGAAGTGGAATCCAGCTCCCCGTGAACCTCCAGCGCGCCCAAGACATGGGCCGGCACCGGCGGCAAGGCGGCACGGATCAATTCGACATCGAGCATCTGCAATGGCCAGGGCAGCCGATACCCGGCCGTACCGTTTGCTTCGATCGGTACACCGCGCGCGCGCAGGATCTCGATCTGTTTCCAGATCGCCGCACGGGTCACGCCAGCCTGCACGGCCAGGCCGGCGCCGGAGATCGGCTCCCCCGGGGCAAGCAGGGCCAACAGTTGCAGTGGCTGCATCTCAGCAGGCACCTGACGCACAGGCCATGGCCCGACGATGGCGATGGAGCGGGCGAGGTCGGGAGGGGATCGGCATCGTGGGATTTTAGCCCGGCTGGCCATCGTGCGGCGTGCATGGTCGCGCCGACGACCGTCGAAATGGCAGCACTGGCACGGCGCGGGCGTTTCTGAGACGATCCGGGTCTTAGCTTGCCGGTCTGGGGAGTTGTATCGCCATGCGTGCCACCCATTGGCTTATCGGTTGCGTCCTGTGCATCGCCGGCATCGGTGCTGCCACTGCGACGAGCGTGGATGCCCATGGGCTGGACGGCTCCGCCCGCACCGTGATCGACAGCTCCAGCCAGCACGACAGCTCCGGCAGCGGCGGCGATGTGCAGGGCCCGACCCACGATTGCACGCCGGCCAGCAGCAGCGACAGTTCAGGCAACACGTCCAGCAATGGCAATGATCACTCCGGCGGCGCCTCCTCCGCGCCTGCGTCAACGCGCCGGCCGCATCTGGGCTGGCAATCGCTGCTGCCTGGATCGATCCAGTAAGCGTTCGGCGGCATGCCGGGGCATTGGTGGCAAACGCTGCGAGCACATCTTGAACCCGTCCCGGTTGCCGACCCGCTGTGGCGGCGCGCGCTGGTCGCCTGCCCACTGGCACGACGACTGGACCCGGAACGACAGCAACGCCTGCGCAAACTCGCCGCCCTGTTCCTCGCGCGCAAGCAGTTCCACGCCCTGGCAGGCGCCGTACTCGATGACTACTGGCGACTGCTGATCGCGATGCAGGCCTGTCTTCCGGCGCTGCATCAGGGCACCGCCAGCCTGCGTGGCTGGCGCGAAGTGCTGATCTATCCCGGCGAGTTCAAGGTTCGGCGCAGCCACCACGACGGCCACGCCGGCGGCACCACCGAAGGCGGCGAGGCGCCCGACGGCGAGGTCAGGGAACATGGCCCGCTGGTGTTGTCGCTGGCCGACGTGCAACTGGACCTGGAGCAGCCCTGGGACGGCTACAACGTGGTCGTGCATGAGATGGCGCACAAGCTGGACATGCTCGATGGACCACCCGATGGCGTACCACCGCTGGTGGATATCCCACGAAGGCGCTGGATCGAGCAATTCCAGCTTGCCTGCACTCGGCTGGCCAATGCTTCCACGGACTGTCCCGACAATCCGATCGACCGTTACGCAGCGGAAAGCGCCAGCGAATATTTCGCGGTGGTCAGCGAGTTGCACTACTCGCAGCCGTCGCTGCTGCGTCAGGCGGAACCGGCGATCGCCGCCCTGCTCGAGGCGTTCTATGGTCGCTCGCCGGCCGAAGGTTGCGAGCCGCCGGGCTTTTGCCGCTCGCGCTGAGCATGCGAACCGGGCCCCGGCTCAGCTTGCCGCCAGTGTCACGTTGAAACGGGCTCCACCGAGTTCCGGCGAACGGTCGACCACCAGGTCCCCCTGATAGGCGTGCACGATGTCCTGCACGATCGACAGGCCGATGCCGTGGCCCTGCACCCGTTCGTCGCCGCGCACGCCACGTTGCAGCACCTTTTCGATCTTGTCCTCGGCAATGCCGGGGCCGTCATCTTCCACACTCAGGCGCAGACCGGGCCGCTGCCTGCCGGGATGTGGCTGCATCTTGACCACCAGCAACACGCGGTGGCTGGCCCATTTGAATGCGTTCTCCAGCAGGTTGCCGAGCAACTCCAGCAGGTCGCCCTGCTCGCCGTAGAACACCGCGCCGTCCTCGATCTCGAATTCACAGAGAACATTCTTGGCGGCGTAGACTTTCTCCAGGCTTTGCACCAGATCCTCCGCATGCGCGGCAATAGGTACCGCGCTGGCGAACGTCTGCCGGCCGGAGGTAGCCGCACGTGACAGCTGGTAAGCAACCAGTTCGTTCATCCGCCGCACCTGGTCGAGCACGCTGCTGCGCCGTGTCGGCTCATCGCCGACGGTCGATTCCAGTTGCGATCGGATCACCGCCAACGGCGTTTTCAGACTGTGCGCCAGATCGGCGAGGGTGTGGCGGTAACGGGTGCGCTGTTCGCGCTCGTTGGTGATGAATGCGTTGATGCGCTCGGTCAGGCCGGTCAGCTCCAGCGGGTACTGGCTGTTCAGCAGTTCGCTGTCGCCCCGCTCCACCCGACTCATGTCGCTGGCCACCTTGCGCAACGGCGTCAGGCTCCAGCGCAGCAGCAGCAGCTGCAGCACGATCAGCATCACGCCGAGGATCGACAGCCAGATCACCAGCGCATGCCGGAATGCCGCGTTCGCGCCCTCGAACTGATCTTCGGTCTGCGCCACCATTACGGTGAGCCGCACGGATTTCTTGTCGACCGTATCCAGCGCCACGCCATAGCTGTAGTAGTACAGCCGACCCATCCGGGTGTCGATCGGGCCCACGAACCGGCTCTGCGCCGGCTCCAGCATCTTCACGAAACTGAAATCGCGACCGATCGCCGACGATGATTCCCAGCGATAGCCGTGCTCGCCCAGTGCCACCGCGTACAAGCCGGAACCCGGCCGCGAGAAATTCGGATCCGGCGCCGTATCCGGCGGCAGCAGTCTGCCGTAGCGGTTGACCCCGGTATCGGTGATGTAGGCAATCGCGAAATTCTGCAGCCGGTCGTGCAGCGCGCTCAACGCGCGCTCCTTGTTCGCCTGCGACAGGGTCAGGCCGACCAGGCCGAGGAAGCCGGCCAGCACGAAACCAGTGGCGATCGCCGCACGCGCCGCCAGCGAAAGCGGGCGGCGCGGCGACGTCAGCTCATTCGTCGTCGCCGTCGGTGCGCGGGATGGCAAAGCGGTATCCGCGTCCACGTACAGTCTCGATGGGTTTGAGGGTGCCTTCCGGATCGAGCTTGCGCCGCAACCGGCCAATGAATACTTCGAGCACGTTGGAATCGCGGTCGAAGTCCTGCTGGTAGATGTGCTCGGTGAGGTCGGCCTTGGAGACCAGCTCGCCGGCATGCAGCATCAGGTATTCCAGCACCTTGTACTCGTAGCTGGTGAGGTCGACCAGCTTGCCCTCCACTGTCACCGTCTGCGCGGTGGTGTCCAGCTTGATCATGCCGCAGGCCAGGATCGGCTTGGACCAGCCACTGGCACGGCGTACCAGCGCATTGATCCGCGCCAGCAGTTCCTCGACATGGAACGGCTTCACCAGATAGTCGTCGGCGCCGTGCTTCAGTCCCTCGACCTTGTCCTGCCAGCTGCCACGCGCGGTCAGGATCAGGATCGGATAACGCTGCCCGGCTTCGCGCAGCGCCTTGACCAGATCCATGCCGGACATCTTGGGCAGGCCCAGGTCGATGATCGCCAGGTCGAACGGCACTTCGCGACCTAGGTAGATGCCCTCTTCACCATCCTGTGCGGCATCGACCGCAAAGCCGTCCCGCTTCAGGCGTGCCGCCAGCGTCTCGCGCAACGGCGCCTCGTCCTCCACCAACAGGATGCGCATATCAGTGTCTCTCCTTGCTGCCCGAAGTCTTGTCGGGCGGATTCTTGGTTGACTGAGCCGATGCCGGATTCTTGCTCGCCTCGGAGGAAATCGCCATCACCTTCACATGCCCATCCGGGGTCAGTACCTTGATGCGGTACTCGAGACGGCGACCGATGCCGCGTGATTCGGCCGACAACACCTTTCCCCCGGTATCGTGCTGCACCTTGAGTACCGCCTGATCCAGCGTCATCGCCGATCTTGCCGACTGCGCCGAAGCCGCCCCGGCGATACCCATGCACAGCGATATCAACAGAGTGGGGATGAAGTTTATGTGCGTTCTCATGCGTGTTGGTCTCGTCCGGTACCTGCCCAGACGCCCAGCCTAGGGAATCAGGCCTGAATACTGACCGGATGGCCGGCGACTGTCACGCCGCCACCGGACACGATTCCAGCGCCTGTTCCAGCAGCGCCCAGCCCGCGCCGGGCAAATGGGCGCCCTCGCTGATCGTGCGGCGGAATGCGCGGGCACCCGGCTGGCCCTGGTACAGACCCAGCAGATGACGGCTGATGTGCTTGAGTGCGGTGCCACGCGCCAGCTCCGCCTCGACATACGGCTGCAGATGGTGCAGCACGGCATCGCGCGACGGCAGCGGCTCGCCGTACAGCGCAGCCTCGATCCGGGCCAGCAGGTACGGATCGTGGTAGGCCGCGCGGCCCAGCATCACCCCGTCCAGCTGGGTCAGGTGCGCCTGCACCTGTTCGACCGTGGTGACACCGCCGTTGATCACCACGACCAGTTGCGGAAACTCGCGCTTGAGCCGGTATACCCGTGCGTAATCCAGCGGCGGCACTTCGCGGTTCTCCTTCGGCGAAAGTCCCTGTAGCCAGGCCTTGCGTGCATGCACCATCAGCACCTCGACACCGGCTTCCAGCATGATTTCGGTGAAGTGCTGCAGGCCCGCGTAGTCATCCTGGTCGTCCACCCCGATGCGGCACTTCACCGTTACCGGCACGGTGACGGTATCGCGCATGGCCTTCACGCAGTCGCCGACCAGTGCCGGCTCCCGCATCAGGCAGGCACCGAAGCGACCAGACTGCACCCGATCCGACGGGCAACCTACATTGAGATTGATCTCGTCATAGCCGGCCGCCGCGCCAAGTCGCGCCGCCTGCGCCAGTTCCCGCGGGTCGCTGCCACCGAGCTGCAGCGCCAGCGGATGTTCCTGCTGGCTGTGCTCCAGCAGCCGCAGTTGCCCGCCGCGCACCAGTGCCGCGCTGGTCACCATCTCCGTATACAGGCGCGCGCGCGGCGACAGCAACCGATGGAAGTAGCGGCAGTGCCGATCGGTCCAGTCCATCATCGGGGCGACGGATACGAGCCAGGGGGTTGGCTGGCCGGTCGTGTGCACGGCGGCAGCGCCGATGGCGGATGACGCGAGAGGGGTGTTTTGAATCATGGATACAGGTGCGCCCGGGTGCTTTGCAGGCAAATGGTACGTCACCGACGCTGTACTGCCCTATATTTTCCCCATCCACGGTCAGCGGTCGGGCCTGCCGAACGTGTCCAGGCCTGCCGTAAGGAGTCGCCGACCCTGACCCTGACCTCGAGCCCGAGCCACGCCCATCGTCGTCATGGGCGATGGACGCAGCTTCCCGGCTCTCCGCATCGGAATCAGACCGGCGTGTTCGCCGCCGTTGCCTTCTTCTTGCTGGCTTTCCGCTTCCTCGCTTTCGCGGGCGCCACCTTCGTGGTTGCGGCCGGCGAAACGGTGGCCGGCTGCGCCAGTACGGCACCCTTGTTGGCTGTGCCGGGTTGCTGGTTCTGGCTGGCCTGGATGAGGTCGCACAGCGTGCCGAAGCGACAGCAGCATTCCTGGTAGTCGCCGTTGTCGCCAGTGATACCGAGCACGGCGTAGTGGTGCAGCCCGCGCGGAGGCAATGCGGCGGGTCCGCTCGAGCTGCCGTCCGCCGCGGTCGCGACGGGCCAGTCGAGTACGCCGTTGCCGGCCACCCGCGCGGGAATCAGCCAGTAGTCGCCGGTGACGTACATGCCGCCCGGTGTGAAGCTGATCTGTATCCCGTCTTCCAGCATGATCGGCGTGCCTTCGTTCACGGCCACGTCCCCTTGCGCGCTGACCGCCGCGGACTGATCCCAGCGACGCAGCAGCGGATGCTTGTGCGGATCGCTGGACGGCTGGTATGGCGTGACGTTCTTCGGCACGCCGAGGGTGACACTGCAGTCCGCCACGTCGAGCGCGATCACCTGCAGCAACGGAAACGCGCGCTGCGCCAGCGTGTCGTCGTCGTCGACCAGCTCGACCCAGTCGTTGACTTCCAGGCCGAGCCGCGCGTCGCGACCGAGTCGCGCCAGGGTCACCGTCATCTGCGCGCTGCCATCGCTCGCCGCGGCGCCGAGTGCGCTGCTGACGAGCGGAAAGATCACCGAGCCGTTTTCGCGCGACCACTTGAAGCTGGCGCCGCCGGCCGCACCCGCGACCGCAGCGAGCCCGGGCTGATGGATCTCGACCCGATACAGCTGGTTCTCGCAACCGCGGTAGCGCGCATCGGCGGCGATCACGCAGGGATCGCTGTCGGACTCGACCGGCCCCAACTGCGCACTCAGCCGCGGCAGCGCCCAGGTTGCGCGCGCGTCCAGCAGTTGGCGCACCACCACACAGGGACTGTCATTGGCACCGCCCTTGCCGTCGATGCTGTTGCGCAGCTTGCCCACGTCGATGATCTGCTGCTTGATCGCCGCCTGCGTCGTCGCGTCGGTGCTGGCTTTCAGGCGCACGTTGAGCGCGGCCTTGATGCCGTCGAGCTGCTGGTCGGCCCGCGTCTGGTCGAGCAGGCGCAGCTGCCACACGACCTGACCGCGCGAGCAGGTGTCGATGCCGTTCAGCGCGACGTCGCCGATCGCCGGCGCCTCCGCTGCGGACAGATGCCGCTCCCACACGTCCAGCCACAGCGCGTAGCTGGCCGGCGGATTCTCGAAGCCGCTCTTGCCGTCGGCCACGCCATAGTCGGGCGTCGGACGCGACGGCTGCGCCACCAGCGTGCAAGCGGCCTCGTTCACGCACAGGATGCCGTCCACGTAGAAATGTCCCGGCGCCAGTTGCCAGTCGGTGAGCGGCAACGACTTGACCGCGCCATTGGCATCGGTGGTCGAGGTGGTGAGGCCGAAACCGGATCCCGCCGCCCAGCACGGACCGACCAGGTCGCGCACCAGCGTGCGCAACAGGTGCAGCTGGATGTGTCCTTGCTCGTTCCAGTCCGCCTCCAGCAGGACGCGACCCTGCTGCTGGAACACCTGGCTGTAGTGCCGGGCCGGATCGAAGGTGACGCGTGCGAAGTCGCCTTTCATGTCGATCTCCTAGTTCGAAAACAAGATGCCGGCATCCGTGCCCGCCGGAACGTATTCCTGCAGCCGCGCCACGAGATTCGCCTCGCGCTGCGGTTCGTACAGATCGTGGTAGACGCCCATCGCCGAGCGGTCGGACGCACCGCGGCGAATCTCCGTGCAGCAGTCGTCGGCCAATCGCAGGTAGTGCGGCGCGGGGTAACGGACAGTGTCGAACTGCGGCACCACCCGCAGCAGCTCGCGCGCATGCCCTCCCGCATCGCCGGCAGCGACAGCGGCCAGCGCGAGGTCGGGCTGGCAGTGGAACCGCCGCGGCGTGCGCGAGCCGTTCGGCACGAAGCAGAAGCGCACGCAGCCGACCTGGCGCCGCAGCACGCGCAGTGCACTGGAGAAAATGGTGTCCTGCGCCAACGCCACGCTGTGCGCCTGCACTTCGCCGATCACCGTGCAGCGACTGAAACTCGCCTCCACATAGGCCACCGCTTCGTCCGGCGCGCCCAGTGCGACACGCTCGACGCTGGTGGCATCGAGGATGCTGTCGCACAACTGAAGCGGCGGCGGGTCGCCGCGTCGGAGTGGACTGATCACCGAGATCGCGCCCACGATGCTGTGCTCGACGCGCAGCGCAGCGCGGCTGCCGTCGAGGGTGATGCTCGGCTCGCCCGGGCGCTTGGGATTGCAATTGCAATGCAGTGCCCAACCCGGCACCAGGGTGCAGTGGCGGATCAGCAGCTCGCACAGGTCGTCCGTCGGCGGCGGCCCCTCGCCTTCGTCGTTCGGCCCCTGCACTTCGATGCCGCGCCCGACGATCAGCAGTCCATCCAGCAGCACGCGGCTGCCGGACTGGCCGGTGATGCTCAGCGCATCGGGCTGGCTGGCGCGCACGTCGAGCAGGCGCAGCACGGGTCGCGTGCGCTCGGCCGCACGCAGCTGGATCGCCTCGCCGGCGTCGAGCTGCAGGTCGAGGCTGCCCTCGTACACGCCGCTCTCGGCCAGTTCGATGATCACTGCGCGCGGGCGCAGCTGCTGCGCCTTCGCGTGCGCGTCGTCATCGGTAAGTTTCGGGTCCTCCTGCTTGAGTGCGACGAACGCCTGCTGCATGGCGTCGTCCTTGGCTTGCGCCCAGGCGGCAAGCGCGTCGGCGATGCTGCCGTAATGGCCGGCCTTGGTCTCTGTCTCTGGATCAGGCTCGGGCAATCGCGCATGCACGACATAGCGCCTTGCGTTTTCCAGCTCGGGCACGATGCGTGCGTACTCCCCACCGCCGAGATCGGCGGCGAAGCCGTACTGATACGACACCCATACGCCACGCTTGGGTCGCTGGTTCGCCGGGAACATCAACCGGCCCAGTTGCGGATCGACGGCCACGCGCCCGCGCGGCACCTGGTAACGCCAGCCGGACAGATCGGCGGGAATCAGCGCCTCGCGCGGTACGGGCAGACCCTGGCCCTTGGCCGGCCAGTCCGGCGCCTGAATCAGCACGCTCTTGCCGGCCCCGTAGAGCGCAGCGGATACGCTGGCGTAATCGGCCTGCGGTCCGCGTTCGGCGAAGCGGTAACGCCGCAACGGCACCGGCAGGTTGATCTCCGAGGCGATATGGGTCGGTGCGGTTTCCTCGACCGGGCGCTGAAACAGCGGGGTGTCGTTGCCCAGGATACTGAAGCTGAAGCAGTGGGGACCGAACTCCTCTTCGCAGTACGCCGGCGTCATCGTTACCGGATAGCTGCGCAGGCGGAACGCGAACACGCCGACATCCGCAATGCCGTAGCGGCCACGCTGGCGCCTGCTGCCCATCCGGCGCAGGTCGACGCTGTGCGCGAACGGATCGAACGCGCCGTGAGCCCAGCCGATGCGCTGCAGCCGGCCCGGATCGCGCAGGTCGGCGCAGCCGCCGCGACGCGGATGCTGGTGGTCGAGATGCTGCATCCAGCCGAGCAGACGGTAGAACTCGACCGCGCGCGCGGGCCAGTCAGCGGCGTCGCGGGCCAGATCCTCGAGCAGCGAAAGCGTGCCCTTGCGGCGGCGCGCGTCGATCGTGTTGGCGACGTCGGCGCGCGGTGCCAGTGCATGGCCGAGACCCGCGTCGCAGGCCTCATCGGCGGCATCCAGGGTGGCCGCCTCGGGCAGCAAGGTGTAGCCGAGCAGGTCGCCAATGTACGGCACCACCCAGTCGTCGCAGGTCTCGATGAACCAGTTGTCGTACAGCCGCGCGATGTCCTGTTCCAGCACATCGGCCTGGCGCGAAAGCACCCGCAGCAGGTCGCGCAGCGGGTAGCCCTGGTCGGCGTCGCGCATGCGGTAGACCACCGGCAGCAGGTCGTACAGGCGATCCGCTTGCGCGCTCATGGCGCGCCCTTCCCCAGCTTGCGCGCTCATGCGGTGGCCTCCTGCAGCAGCAGCGTGTCGGGAACGTTCGGCGGCAGGTAGGCGAGCTGCGCCGGATGCAGCGTGCCGTCGCTGTCGTAGCGTGCCGGAAGCACCCGCACCCGCGGCGGGATGACGGACACCGTCGTCAGCGCTGCCCGGTGCGACAGCAGCATCGGTGCGCCGTCGCCCTGGCCCTTGCCGTCTGTGCCGTCGACGCCGAAGCCGGCCAGCAGGGTCGCCTCGTCGAGGCTGCCGAATGCATCGACATCGACCCAGGCCACGCCGCGTACCGCCTGCACGCAGGCGACGATCTCGCTGAGGTAGACGTCCTGCGCCAGCGCGCGCCGCTCGAAGCCGAACGCATCGAGCAGGGCCGCACGCAGCGGCGGCTCGACGAACTCCCATGCGTAGCCATCGATGAGACCGACCTTGGCACTCACGGTCAACGCCAGCAGCTCGCGCACCGCCAGACGCAACGGCAGCGACGGGTCACCGTAGCGCTGCAGCGCCTGCAGCAGGTTGCGATAGAGATCGGAGCTGAGGTCGATCGGCGCATCGGCGGCGCCCGCAATGGTGACCTGCACCAGGTTGCCGAGCTTGATCGCCGCCGCCTTGCCGACCCCGCCGAAGGTGCGCGCGAAGTCCGCAAAGTCCGGTACCGACACCAGCCGGTCCAGCGCCAGCACCGCCAACGGCACGTTGGCACGCGCCTGGTCGCGGGTCTCGGGATCGGCGCCGCCGGAGGCGCGCAGCGGGTTGATCACCGCCTTCACGCCCAGCGGCCGGGTCGCCAGCAGGCTGATCTGCCGCGCGTCGACGTTGCCCGGCGAGCCGATGCCGTTGCGGTAGCTCGCGGTGATGTTCTCGACCCCGGTGGGCAGCCGCGCGCCGTGATCGCCATCACCGAACACCACCCGGGTCGTGCCGCTGTCGTCGGTGGCGGTGACGAAACTGCGCCCGGCCGCGGCGGCAAAGGCGAGGTTGCGCGTCTCCCGCCACTGCACGTCGTTGACCCGCACGATCAGCGTGCTCTGCACGCCATCGACGGTCGCCGCCGAGACAAATGTCAGCGGCGACTGCTTCAACGCGAACGCCTGCATCGGCACCGCGCCGTTGCCGCTGCCGAGTACCTCGTTGCGGGTCTGGCCGTGGGTCGCGCGTACCACGTTGGCGTACACCGCCACGCTGTCGCGCCGGTAACTGTAGGCCAGGCCCTGGTTGGCAAACACCAGGGTGCTGTGCACGGTGTCGCCGGGCAGCTGCGCATCCACGCCCTGTTCCACCGCCGCCAGCATCACCAGCTCGGCGGCGGTCACCGCGTCGGTGCCCGGCACGTCGCTGCGGGTACCGGAAACGATCACCCAGCGGCCGGCATCGAGTCCGTCGACCGCACCGTCGAGGGTGAGTCGGGTGGCGCTGTCCCGGGTGGTCCGGGGCGAGCTGTCGTTCGCTGCCACGGTGCCGACCGTGTCGGTGATCACCAGTTCGGCCAGCGGCAGCAGCTCGCTCTGCGCCATGATCTGGGTGGTACGCAAGGCCCCGATGTCTGCATCGCCGGTGATGTCCCACAGCGCATGGCCTGGATCGGGATTGACCAGCGTGATCGCGGTGGTCTTGCCGCTGATGCCGTAGCTCGTTCGCGGACGGATCTGCACGGACTTCGCCTGCGCCACCGTCGGCACGGGCTGGTCGTTCCGCTGGATCAGCACATAGCTGCCCGTCGTCACGCCGTCGTAGGCGTTGTCCAGCGACAGCAGATCCACATGTTCCCCCTCCGGCACCAGGTCCGTCGGACTGCTGGTGGTCGATATCCAACGGCTGTTGGCGCTGTCCCAGGTCTGCGTGACGATGATCTTTTTCGGCGCGTTGTAGCCGAACGGCGGCGCCGCCAGGCGCATCGCATACACCCCGCTCAATGCCGGCGACGGCTGGCCCTGCGGCACGCTGGTCCAGGCACGATAGAAGCTGCCGATCAACGTCGGTGCGAAATTCAGCAGCAACTGTGGACGCACGTCACTGGCCGTGCCCAGCGCGGTGGCCACGCTGCGCAGCAGGCGCAAGCTGTTGGCCGGCTGCAGCGTGGAGTTGAGCGTCAGCGCGCCGAACAGGGCGCCAAAGCTGGTGAAGGTTCCCACCGGCGGCGAGCTTGCTCCGAACGCCGCGTCCACCGCGTTCTTGAAGTCGTCGATGGCGGGCGGCCCGCTGGGCGGTTGATCATGTCCGAACGGCGGCCCAAGCAGTTCGTCATAGCTGCCACCGTTGTCGCCACCCAGCAACAAGGTCTGCCGTACCATCTCGAGTGCCTGCAGCCACTCCGATCGATTGGGGCCTGTGCCCGATGAACTCAGGCTGCCGATCGCCGTGTTCGCTGCCGCCACGATCTGCACGGTGGCCGCATCCAGCGGCTGCAGCACGACGCGACTGCGCGCGCTGGCCTGCTGCACCTCGACCGACTGCACCCGGCGCAACGCCTGCGTGCCGGTGGCCAGGTCGCCGAACAGGAACAGCAGCCGGTCGTTGAGCTTCAGCTGGGTCGCGGTGCTGGCGAGCCACAGCTCGTCGAGCCCGGCGATGGTGTCCAGCGAAATGTCCTGCGGCCGGGTCAGCCGCGGCCGCAGCGCATTCCATTCGAAGCGCGCATCCAGCGCCTCGGCCGTCTCGAACGTCTGCATCTGCTCGCCGGGGGCGGGAATCGACTGCGCGGCAGCACCGGCGGGGATCGTCACCGGCGGCGAATCCTTCTCCACCGTATAGGCAAGATAGACGCTGGCCGCCACGCCCGGTCGCAGGCGGTAGTCGAGCAGTCGCGCCAGCTCGAGCACCGAGCGACGTTCGGTGGCAGTGCGCAGGAAACCCTCGTTGGCGATGCGCTCCTGGTAGAAGCTCAGCACGTCGGCGGTGACCGCCCAGGCGTCGAGCAGGGCCATCGACGGGTCGTCGGTCTCGCGCGTGCGCAGCCCGGCCAGTGCCGGCAGGGCGGCATCGCTGAGGTCGTCCTGCATGGTGCGGCGGAAGTCGGCATAGGTACCGACGCGATAGCCGAGGCTGGCCAGCCCCGGCCGGTTATACAACGGTAACGGCGTGCGGACGCTGGCGCCGCATCCACAGGCGCAGGCATGCTCGCCACAGGCGCTGCAGCAGCTCATCGGCCACCTCCCAGCGTGAACGCGATGCTTCCGTGGTCGGGATGATCCGGGTCGTTGTCGACCTGCGCGATCTCGCGCGCGGCCAGATGCAGCACACCATCATTCGGCACCTCACCGGACTGGCCACCATCGGCGCGGGTCAGCGTGGTGACCTCGACATGGGCCACGCCGGTGACCGCCTGCGCCTCGGCCAGCATCGCGCTGACGAACACCGCTGCACCCAGGCGCAACCGGTCCGGATGGAAGAAGCCGGGCATGCCATCGCGGCGAAGCCCCGCGCTGAAGCGATCGAGCAGTTCCGCCTCGACGTGGGCGACGAGGAACTCCGGTCGCACGCAGACGAACAGCTCGACCCGCAATGGCACATAGCAGGCGGCGCCTACCGCCACGTCATGACCAATCCGCCGCACGCGCTGCAGTTGCGCCCTGATCGCGCGCGCCAACCCGGGCGGCAGGCTCTCGCGACCGAGCGGATCGACCACCACCTCGGCCGCATACCAGCTGCCGCTCCACTCCAACGCGGCGGCGGCGCCCTGCACTCGCGGCGACTGCGCCGCGAACATCGCGTAGTCGTCGGCGATGACCGCCCGCAACGGCGTCGCCCGGAATGCGCCGGGCGCGTACATTTTCACTTCGGCCAGCGTTTCCGGATCGGTGCCGCCGCTGGCCGGCAGCGGATTGCGTGGCTGCAGTTCGGCGGACAGCACGCCGGACTTCAGCGCCAGCCACACGATGCTGTCGCGACCGACGTTGCCGGCACGGCCGTTGCCGATGCGCGAGGCGGCGCGGAAGAAATCCCCAGCCTGCGGTTGTTGCCCCAGCACCCCGTCGCCGAAGCGCAAGTGCGCGGCGCCGTCGTCGTCGATCTCGACCACGAAATGACGATCATCCGGCCCGCTCTCCAGCAGATCGTAGCGAGCCTGCCACTGCCAGCGCGGGTCCGGCATACCGTCGACCAGCACCGCGTCGAGCCGGCCGCCGTGGACACTCAGCTGCGGCAGCGCGCGACGCGGATCCCGTGCCAACAGCTGGCATACCGGCGCGTGCAGCGGCAGCGGCTCGGCCCAGGTCAGCGGCGCACCGGGCAGCACGTGACCGGTATCGGTCGGTGGACGCCCTACGTCCTGCACGGCACCTTCGCAGCGGCAGCAGCCGTACTGCGCGGTACCGGGCACCAGCCAGCAGTCCTCGGCGAGCGCAGTGCAGCGCGGACAGGCATCCGGCAGCGCGGCGAGCGCAGCGGCCAATCCGGGATAGTCACCGTCGTGGCCATCGGGCGAGCAGATGGCCGTGGACGTGCATTGACCGCGCACGTGCTCGCCATGATCGACCAGCAGCACATTGCCGCGCGCCAGGCTGACATCATGCAGCCAGGTGCATTCGGGCGACGGCGTGCGCACCGACAGGCACAGGTCGAACGGCAGCGCGTCGCAGACGTCCCAGCCAACCTCCAGCAGCGCGGTGCCATCGAGCGGATCGACGGACGTCCGGACGTCCGTCAGCCGCACCGCATGCCGATGTGCCGGGTCGGCATCGGCCGGGTTGCCGGTCTGCGGCCCCAGCACTTCCTCGAAGATCAACAGGTCGCCGACCGCGAGCTTCAGCACTCGGCTCGGCTCGGCTTCGTCGGCGGCATCGTTCGCCGCGGTGGCGCCCGGCAGCGTTGCCACCGGCACTGCCGGCCATGGCGCATCGACCAGAGTGGTGCGGGTGCTGCCGCGTGGCAGGCAGCACATCTCGTCGCCCCAGGTATGCAGGCGGATCGCGCTGTGCGCGGCGACCACGTCGAAGCGGGTGGCTCCATCCAGCCGCATCGGTTCGAACAGCAACGCACCCTGCGCCCGCGCCGCGTCGAGCCGGGTCGCGTCGATCACGCCGGCCTGCGCATCGTGCCGATTCGGCGGGGGCACCAGCAGCAGCAGATTGTCCAGATCGAGGCTCAGGTCGTTCGTCGACGCCAGCATCACCAGCGCCCGTGCGTTGCAGCCCTCGTGCATGCGGTAATCGACCAGCCGCGCATGCCGACGCACCGAGATACGCCGGCGCGCGGTGCCAAGATAGGCCTCGGTGGCCACCGCGTCCTGGTAGTAGCTGAGATAGTCGGCGGTGTATGCCAGCGTCTCGACCAGGGCGATGCCCAGGTCCGGCACGTGCTGCTCCTGCCAGGCCGGCATGTCCAGCGCGATGCGGTCCAGCAGCAGCTGGCGGAAGCTCTGGTAGTCCCTGGCCAGATAGTTGATCTCGGGCAAGGCCGGCGCCGCCGGCACGCACGATGTCGCCGTCGCGCAGTCGAGCGACTTCGCGCAATCGAGACGAAATTGCAGGGTGGCGCAGGCATAGCGCGGGTCGAAGCCCGGATACGCCAGCCAGCTGGCCGGATCGTTGCCCGAGGAGGCATCGACCAGGCACAGGCAATACGCGGTGTGGTCGCCCTCGCGATCCAGCACCACGCGCAGGCAGGCATCATCGTGCAGGTCGGGCTCGTCCTCGACGTTGACGCTGAGAGCACGCAGGCCGGTGATGCGGTCGCCGCCGCTGACCCGCACATTGGCCACGCCGAGCCCCTGCGGAATCGCGCCGAACAGATGTACGCACAGGCTGACGCCATCGTCGCCGACCTCGACGTAGTCGATGCCATTGAGCGTGCCGGAGCGACGCAGGCGCTCGCGCCGCGCCGGCACGCTGCACCGCGGCAGCGGCGCGCAGCCGATCACGCCCAGGCTGACGCTTTCGTTCGCGGCATTCATGGCAGGCTCCGCACAAAGCTGTCGCTGCGCGTGTCGCCGCTGGCGCGCACGGTGTAGCTGAGATCGACCTGCAGGGTCGAGTCGTTGGCGACGACCGTCAGCGCGCCGACATCGATCACGTCACCGAGCCAGCGCTGCAGCGCCGCCTGCACGGTGAACTGCAGCGCCGCCGCCAGCTCGGGGCTGTTCGGCGCAAACACCAGCTGCAGCAGACCGCTGCCGAAGTCCGGGCGATTGACGCGTTCGCCGGGACTGGTGAACAGCAGCTGCTCGATCATGTCGCGCACGTGATCGTCGTCATCGGTTGCGGCCGTGCGGCCGCGAGGATCGAAATGCATCGGGTAGTCGATGTTCAGATGAGCGTTCATGAGGTCCTCACATCGCGGTGACGCGCGTCTGGCTGGCGACGATCAGCAGTGGCGTGCCGGTGGGGGCGCAGATCGCCTGGCTGTCGATGAGCAACAACGGCTGACCGTTCGAGCTCACCCGGGTGGCGGCGGTGACGAACTGCGCACTCACGCACGGCCCGTTCGCCGCCGGTGGCGGCGGTAACGCACAACCGGCCACCAGCCAGGGCGGCGGCATCGTCACGCTGGGCTGGCCGCTGACGGTGACGCGCGGATTCGGTGCGCTGGCCTGTGCCTGGCCACCGTGCGCGCAGAGCACGCTGGCACCGACATGGATCACGAAACCCGGCATCGTCCACCTCCATCAGGTCACCACCAGCGCCCCGTTGTTGATCGTCACCGTCGGCCCGGCGAGCACGATGGTGGCGCCCTGGCCGTTGGAGATCGTGATGCCGATCTCGTTGACCATGATCATGGCCCCGGTCACGCTTTTCAGAAGAATCCCGCCGGTCGGTCCGGGCAGGTCGCTGATCGAGATCGCGTTCTGCAGGCCCGACTGCAGCACCAGGCTCGGGCTGGCCGGATTGCCGGCCAGCGCCAGCGCCGGCACCTCGGCCGCCACGCCCCAGAAGCCGCCGGTCCAGATCGGATAGTCCGGATCGCCCTGCTCGAACTCGATCCACACGCCGGCGCCGATCTGCGGCACCACGTAGACGCCGCTCTGCTTGCCGGCGATCGGCACGCACGGCATCGCCCAGCTCGACGGCAACAGGCCGGACACGTCCGGCACCATCGCCTGGATCCGGCCGCGCTGTTCGGGATCCACGTTCTGCAGCACGGTGCCGCGATACTTGCCGTAGTACTTGCTCATGACGGCACCAGCGGCACGGTGGAGACAAGGCCCTTGCGCGACAGCTCGAAGCTCTGCTTGTACTCGCCGCGCTTGATCGTGTGGCGCACCTGGCTGACGTAGTGCAGGCCGTCGAACGCGGGGCCGACCCCGCGCACGCCGACCAGCTGGCGCGACTTCAGCACGCGGCCGTAGCGAGTCACGTCGAGGCTGCCGCGGCCGGTCACCGTGTCGGCCGACTTCGCCGCCTCGGCCAGGCCCAGCAGCAGCGCGCGCACCGGCGTGTATTTCGCCGTCTCCGGCAACGGGCGGAACTGCTGCGGCGGCGGATCGATCAGGCCCAGTGGCGGATTGAGCGGGCCGACGTCCGGAATCGGGATCGGCAGCGGAATCTTGGTCTGCTCGTTCTGGACGTAGACGATCGGCAGGCTGCGCGCGTTGCCGTTGTAGCTGAAGCTGAGCTGCTCGACATTGCTGGCCGCGTCCATGTCCGCGTTCAATGCCGGTTGCGGCACGCCGACCTTCACCTTCGGTCCCCAGTACGCGATGCTGCTGCCAGGCACCGGTCCGGGATCGAGATAGAACACGTAGCCGACGCGCTCGGCCAGCGTGCGGATGTAGTCCAGGTCGCTGCCCTGCTGGGTCGGAATGCGGTTGGTCGGAATCGGCACGTCGAGCGCGATGCTGGGAATCACCAGCGGCACGATGCCGAGGAAGGCGTACTTGGCCAGGATCAGCGCCACGATCGCCTCCGCCGGCATCGCCGGATACGGCAGGCCCGGCAGGCCGGAGTACTCCAGCTTCTGCATCACCGCGGTGAGATCGTCGCCGGTCACCTGCAGCATGGAGTGACGCTGGTCCGCGCCCGGCAACACCTCGGTCCTCGTCACCACGCCGTCGATCAGCACCTGCGGCGTGCCGTTCACGGTGACCACCACGATCACCCGCAGCAGCGGTACCACACCGCCACCGCTGAGCAGGAACAGCGTGTGCAGCGGCGACTGCACGCTGAGCGTGAACTGCAGGGTGAACGCGCCGGCCGCCTCGTCCGGCGAGTTCACCTCGACCTGGGTCAGCGCGTCGAGCACGATCTGCGGCACCGGCACCGGCACCACCGGGCCGACCAGCAAGGTCAGGTGTATACCCCCAAGGCTACGCTGGCCGAGTATCGCCATCGTCATGACCCTTGGAAGGCTCGCAGGCCGCGCCGCGCGGCGCAGGGAAGACTGGCTGTCTTGGCAAGCCGCGCGGGGCGGCCTGCGAGCCTTCCAAGGGTCACCCCGTCATTGAGAATCTCACGCGTGGGGGCCTGCCCTGTCTGTCCGCATGCCTTCGGCCCGCCGTCTCGACAGACAGCCAGTCTGCCTTCATCGACGATCCTGCGGCCTGCGAACAGACAGGGCTGGTGACGACGGCGATACTCGGCCAGTGTTGCCTTAGGCATGCGGCACCCCCGGGATGCCTTCGGGCAACGTGATCCGCAGCTGCCGACCGATCGTCTCGGTCAGCTCCTGCGGACGCAGCGCGCGGTTCGCATCGCACAGGCGCCAGAATTGTTCGGGATCGCCCAGGTAGTGCGCCGCGATATTGTCCAGCCGCTCGCCCTGCACCACCCGGTGCCATTGCAGCAGGGCCAGGTTCTCCGGCGGCGGCACGAAGCGACGCCTGAGATAGACCAGCGGCGTGCCGTCGGCGCGCTCGAAAATCGCGGTCGGCGTCAGTGCATAACGGCTGGTCGGCGGAAAGATCACATTCATCACGGCACTCCGGTGATGCCGAAGGAGGACAACGGCTGGGCCGCACTGCTGCCGGCCAGCTGTTCCTTCTGGCGCAGATAGTTCATGAACAGGCTGGCCGCCTTGTGCCCGCTGGGCACGTCGTTCACCGACAGCACGCGCAAGCCCAGGCTGACCTTGGCGCGGATCGGATTCAGCGCCGTGTCGAACGCCTCCTCGGTAATGCTGAATTCGGTGACACGCACCGGCAGGATGCGCGACTTGCTCCACACGAACAGCGCCAGCGGTGTCTCCATCGGCACGATCTCCAGCGTGCCGATCTGCGCCAGCACATCGTTCGCGCGCAGCTGCCCGCTGGTCGGATAGACCATCGTCTCCAGTGCCGCCAGCTGGGCAAAGATGCCGGATTGGGTGGTGACGCTGTGCTGTTCCGGAAACTCCAGCTGGTCGGTGGCGTCGATCTCCGCCTCCAGCTTCAGCGTCTCCACCGGCGGGCCCTTCAGCCGCAGCGCTTCGGAGCGGTCGCCGCCATCGGCGCTGAGCGCCTGCACCTGCAGCGAGCGGGTCAGCGAATCGGGGTTGTACTGCAACGCGATCACCCGCAGCACGGCGCCGCTGGCGGCGTCGATCAACACGATGCCGCCCTTGAGAATCCGCGGTGAGCCGGGGAAGCTGCTCATGGCACGTGTCCGAAGCCGAGCAGTCTGTCCAGCCGGCTCAGCACATAGGAGAAGCCCTGCACGCGCGGACTGCGATTGCCCTCGATGGTGTAGAGCATGCCGTCCTGCACCGAATGCACCAGGCCGACGTGGCCCTGCCAGCCCTGCAGGCTGACCCGCCACCACACCACGATGTCGCCCGGCAGCGGCGGGTAGCCACTGCCCGGTGCGCTGGCCCAGCCGTTCCGCTTGAACTCGGCGAGCAGGCTGCGCGCACCGGGCGAATAGGCGAACGGCATCGCCGCCTTGTCGCCACCGGTGGCTTGCAGATAGCACCAACTGACGAAGGAGGCGCACCAGGAGTTGCCTTCCGCCACACCGGCCGGCGCCAGGTACTTGCGCACGAAGGGACCGCAGTTGTTGCCGCCGGCCTCGCAGGCGCCGGCCTCGAGTTCACCGATTGCCGCCGCCAGCGCCGCACGCCCGAGCGTGCTGCCGCCCGTGGCCGGCAACACGGTGTAGTCGACCGCCGTGGGCGGCTGGATGAACGGTTTCGGGTGCTGCAGGCTCCACCACGTCAGCGGTCCGGCCATGCCATCGACCACCAGCGGCTGGCCGTGTTGATCCAGGTTCTGCACCTGGAATGCACGCAACGCCTGCCAGGTCCGCGTGTCGAAGCTGGCGTTGATGTTCGCTGCATAGCCACGCTGCACCAGCAGCTGTTGCAGCTGCTGCACCTGCGGACCCTGGTCGCCCTTGCGCAGGATATTCATCGTCCACCTTCCGGAAACCTGCCACTGATCACGGCTTGCCTCCCTGCGGCCGGGCAACGGGGGCAGCACTCTTCCCCTTGATGACTTCCGGCTTGTCCGCGCTCTGGCCGCTCAGGCAATGCACGTACTGCGCCCAGGAATCCGCCGAGTCGAAGCCGCCACAGCCGTGCTCGCAATCGAACACGACGCAGTAGCTTTCGCCGACGTCGGCGTTGCCGATGCCCACGACGTGCGCCGCCTCGTGCATCAACGTACGCACCCGTTGCTCGGCGCTCTCCTTGAAGAAGCCGGGGCACAGCACGATCGGCAGCTGGTGCCCGGCGACGTAGCCGGAGCGCGTACCGCATTGCGGATCGCCCCTACCGGCCACCTGGCAGTTCGCACCGGGCGCGAGGTAGGTGATCATCTTGCTCACGATCTCGCCGACCTGCTGCATGTTCGGCGGATCCCAGTCGAACATCTTCGTGGCCAGATGAAGTGCCTGCTGCCGACGCTCGTAACCGGCGATGTCGGGCCGGTTGTCGGGCGTGTCCGGACCGATGCCTGCCGTGCGGAAATGGGCCACCTGGGTGCGCACGGCGGCAGCCCCCCGCGCAGCCTCGATGATCCTCTGTTCGGCCGCCGTGGGCGCACGCGGCGCAACCGCTTTGGGCAGCGCAGTCGCACCCGCTCCCCTCGGCTGACGCATCATTCCGGCCGCGCCACTGCGGGCGACTCCCGCCGGCTGCCCGGCCTGCACGCGTCGCGCCGCGTGATCGGCCTCGTGCTCCAGCCGGGGATTCTCGACCGGCGTGGTGCCGGCTCCACCCGCCTGTTGCTGTACTACGTGAGCCAGCTCATGCGCGAGCAGACCCTGCCCCTGCCACGTCTGCGGGCGGTATTGCCCGCTGCCGAACACCACATGCGAGCCGACCGTATAGGCCAGCGCATCGACCGCTTCCGCCGAACCCGCGGCGGCGGCATCGGTATGCACGCGCACGCTGCTGAAGTCGTGGCCGAAACCCGCCTCCATGGTCTTGCGCGTGTCACTGGCCAGCGACTGCCCCGGCGTGGCAACGACTGACTCGACGTGCGCCGCCTGGCCCAGGTCGTGCTCACCGATCGTCGGGTGCGCCACCGGCTTGCGGGCGCATTCCGGGCATGGGCCGCCACCGGCATGCTTGCCGCAGGCGCACTTCCGCATGAGGCCACGCGGCACCGTCAGGGCGCCGTCCGACCCGCGCACCTGGCGTCGGCGAACCGAAAGCGCCGTCACGGGTACGGCCCTACCCGAACGCGCGGCGCGGGCAGCATCATGATTCATCTTTCCTCCACGACCTGGTCCGTCCGGGTGTGGCTCGTGGCCTCCCGGAATTTGCGCGAACCGGTCTCACGGCGCTCACTTGGAACTCCCTTTGCCGGGCGCCTTGCACTCACCCTCGAAGGGCTGGGCGATCGGCACATGGGCGAACAGCGCCTTGTTTTCGTCGCTGCAGGTGACTGGCTGACCGATCACGTTTTCGATTTCCTTCTGGCTGAGCCTCAGATCCGGCGGCGGGGCAGCCGGTGGGTCGAGCACGATCAACGCGCGCCGCAATGGCTCGTAGATCGCCTGCAAGCGTTCGTCCCGGCTCAGTTTCCTGTCACCGCGCTTGCCACTGCGGAAGGCTTCCACGTCCTCCTGATCGCCGCGCTGCGCCTCGCTCGGCAGGCCGGCGCCGGTGACGTGTTCCCGGGCCAGTGGATCGGGCTTGCCCTCGGCGGGGGGAGCGAGCACGTTCTGCAGATGCGGCAGCAGCGCACGGTCGTCGACCTCGCCCTTTGGTCCGGCACCGAACAGCTCCGCGCGACCGATCACCGGATAACTGGCCGCAAGCGCACGACTCAGGTTTTCGGTGCGCATGATCAGGAGCGGCGAATCCAGGGTCCTGTGGATGGCGGCGTCGAGCTGCTTCTTGCCCTCGATCGCGCGCGCCTCGGCCAGCCGGGTATTGTTCTTGAACGAACCGCGCTGGCCTTGCTCGGGTCCCTCCGGTGAAGCGCTGCCCTCGATGCGGGCGATCGTGTACCCGCTCAGGATCAGGTTCACCGACTCGCGCAGTCCCTGTTCGTTCATCGTCTGGCGCTGTGCATTGGGCGTGGTTTCCGCGTACTTGAAGAAGTACGGGATATAACGCGGTTGTGCGGCAACCGGGGGCTGCGGCGGATCGCCGGGTGTCTTGGGCGGCACGTGGGCGCAGCTGAAGTTGATCTTGGGGTCGCCGCATTGGCAGACGCGGCAATCGGGTGCCTGCAGCCCCTTGCCGCCGAACTCGACGTTGACGGTGACGCCGTAGTCGGTCTTTTGCTGGGTGCCGCCGGAGGCGGTCGCTTCGATGACCAGGTTCACCGGGCCGGTATCGAAGGTCGCTCGCGCCGTCGCCTTGCCGCTGGCGCCGCCCGCCACACTGGCGTCGCCGGTTCCGCTGAGGTCGAGCCGGAACACATCGCTCGCCTGGAAATTCAGTTTGACCTGTGCGCCGGGCTTGAGCTGCTTGAGATCGTTGGCGAAGGTGCTGAGCGCCTGTTGCGCACCCTGCCCGGAGGCGGCACCGGAGAGCAGTTTGCCAACCGCCTGGCCAGCCTGCTTCAGGGCGTCGCCATAGTCGAGTTCGCCGCGCGCCTGTCCCTCGAGGCTGCCGCGACACAGATCGAGTTGCAGGAAGGCCTTGCTGGCGTCGATGTCGCCGGAAGTGCTCGCGCGGGATTGCGGTCCCAGAGCGCATTTGCCCGGGGTGACATCGCGGCTGACGTGGTCGATGCCGCCGTCCTTCGCCGGCATCGAACGCGTATCGACTTCGCGCGAAATCAACGAGACCGACGATGCAGCCAGCCTGTGCACAGGCTGCCCCGACATCAGCCGCTCGGCGGCACCGTCAGCCTCCCGCTCCAGCGCCGACCCCGGGTCGCCGATACCAACCGGGGCGGCTGCGAGGTGCCGCTGCTGGACGACATGGGCGAGCTCGTGTGCGATCAACCGACGCCCGGTGGACGTGCCCGGCGCATACTGGCCGCCGGCGAACACCACGTCGCGACCCGCCGTATAGGCCAGTGCATGGACCGCGCGCGCCGACTCGGCGGCACGGCTGTCCGTGTGCACTCGCACGTTGCTGAAATCGTGCCCGAAGCCGGCTTCCATCATCATCCGGGTGGGCGATTCCAGCGACCGACCCGGCCCGCGCAGTACCTGCTCCACGCTGGCAGGTATCGCGTCCGCCGAGATGCCGGTTGCAGCTTTGCGCTGCAGCCGCTTGCGCGAGCAACCCTCGCACTCGCCACCGCCCGGCGCATGCGTACCGCAGGCACACTTGCGCTGCACCACCAGCCCGTGGGCCCGCGCCGACGAAACGGGCGTCACTGCCATGCTGGCGCCACGCTCGCTCACGACCGCTTCGCTGCGACACGCTTGCGCGCGGGCGCCTTCTTTGCCGCTGCCGGCTTGCGCTTGCGCAATGCGGCGAGGAACGCATCGAGCTTGCCCGCATCGAGCGCGCGTTTCTTCTTCGCCGTGTCGATCGCGTCGATGATCGCGTAGGCCTCGTCGCAGTATTTGGCCAGGAACGCCCAGCTCATCTGCTGCTTGCGGCCCCAGGTCACGCACACCGGACCGATCGTGGTGTAGCCCGGTACGTAGACGTAGTGGCCATTGTTCGGATTCGGCTGGCCCCCCTTGCCGCTGACCACCGCCCACGGCTTGCCGGCGTAGAACTGGGTCAGCGCCGCATCCGGCAGGGTGAAGCCGAGACCGAGGCCGATGTCCATGAACACTGCGCGCTTGACCTCGCTGCGCTTGCTCTGGTCGATCTGCGCGAACGCCTTGATCTTGTAGCGCCGCCTGGCCGCGAGCCAGCCCTTGCTGCGCCATTCCTTGATCGAGTCGAGCACGACCAGGCCACTGTCCGTTCCGCCTGTCTCGCTGAAGTACTCGTGCAGCACGTCCTTGTCGCTGATAGCGATCAGCTTGTTCTGCTCGGCCTTCTCGAAGCGCAGGGTCTGGTGCGCGCGGCCTGCCATCACGCAATCGCCGTACTGGTCGTTGCCGAACATCGGTGTGGGAATGCCCTTGTGCGCCACGTCGAAGTCGTACTCGGCCGGCAGCGTCGGCGGCGCCCGCAGCAGGGTGGCGAACATCAGGTTGCGGTTGTCGTGCTTGGCCTTCCGTTTGCCGAAACGCACGATGGCGCCAGGGCGGGGCGCAGGTATCGTCTTCATCGCTGTGCTCCTGACTCGCGCGCCGAGGGCGCGGATATGGGTGATTCGCCGAAACCGCTCTGCACGGCACGGGCAATGCGTGAACCGAGTTGTTCGCGCGGATGACTGGCCGGTGGCAGCGGCGTCGGCGGCAGGCTGGCGACGTGGCCAATATTGCGCATTGCGCTGGACGCATCCGGCGTCGCCAGCAGCCGACCCAGTTCGCGCTCGATCGCCTCGCGCACCGCGCCGGCACGCTCGCCGCCCAGCAGGGCCTGGTCCAGCAGCAGCCGTTCGATGTGCAGTTCGATCCTCATGCCTTGCCTCCGGCGCTTTCCAGCCAGCGGAAATCGGTCTCGTTGACCGGCTTGTCGAGCTTGCGGAATTCCGCGCGCGCGGCATCGAGAATCAACGGCATGCCGATCTGCACGCCGGCCTTGGCAGCCATGAAGGCCGCGTTCAGCGCGATGCCCTGGATGCTGCCGCCGCTGAGCGCCAGCCGCGCCAGCCGGTCCAGGTCCAGCGGCGCGATGGGCAACTGGGCGGGGAAGGCCGAGGCCCAGATCGCCTTGCGCTCGGCCACGCCGGGAAACGGGAAATTGACCACGAAGCGCAGCCGGCGCAGGAACGCGCTGTCCAGCGCACCCTTCTGGTTGGTCGCCAGGATCGCCAGGCCGCGAAACGACTCCAGCCGCTGCAGCAGGTAGTTCACTTCGATGTTGGCGTAGCGGTCGTGGCTGTCCTTCACTTCGCTGCGCTTGCCGAACAGCGCGTCGGCCTCGTCGAAGAACAGGATCGAGCCGCCGTCCTCGGCCGCGTCGAACAGCTTGCGCAGGTTCTTCTCGGTTTCGCCGATGTACTTGCTGACCACCGCCGAGAGGTCGATGCGGTACAGCGACAGGCCCAGCTCCTGCGCGATGACCTCGGCCGCCATGGTCTTGCCGGTGCCGCTCTCGCCGGCGAACAGCGCGCTGATCGACAGGCCCCGGTTCATCCGCGCGCGAAAGCCCCAGTCGTCGTAGACCGTACTGCGCTGGGCCACCTGATCGGCGATCTGCTGCAGCAGATCCTTCTCGCTGACGGGAAGCTTGAGGTCGGACCAGCTGGCCTTCGGTTCGATCCGCTGCGCCAGCTGGTCCAGCGCCGGCCGCGTGCGCGCCAGCGCGCCCTGCCACAGCGCGGAGGCCAGCGTCTCGGGCTGCTGCTGCGCCGCGCTCAGCGCGTGATGGGCGATCTGCTCGATCTTGCCGAGATTGAAATCGAAATGCCCGGCCAGCCGCTGCGGATGCGGACCAGCCAGCTCGCCGAGCAACCGCTGCCACAGCGAGCGCTGCTCGATCGCGGTGGGCCTGGCCACATCCACGCTGACGGTGTCGGCCGCCGACCCGGCGCAGGGTTCGTGCGCATCGACAAAAACAAGCCCGCCCGCACGCGTCATCAGGCGCCGAACCTGTGCCGCCGCTGCGTCGCCGCGCTCGAGTTCGGCGGCGTCGATGTACAGCGCGATCGGCAACAGCTGGCTCTCGCGTTGCCACAAACGGATCAGTGTTTCCTGCTCGGCCACGGCACCGGGCAACAGCTCGGCGGACAGTCGGTACGCCTGCGCACCGAACGCGGCGGCCACCGCCTGGGCGATACCCTGCTTGCTGACGCTGTCGCCGCCCAGCAACTGCACCGCAGGCAGCGCTTCACCGGCCGGCACCCGCTGCAGCCCGTCCAGCACGCGGTCGGCGATGACCTGCTGCGATGGCGGCAGCGTCGCCGGCGCCAGCGGCGTGAGCAGCGGCATCAGGCGGTCGTCCACGTAGTTCATGCCCTTGACGAAATTGACGATGCGCTCGTCGGCGCTCAGCGCGGCACCGATCAGCGGCAGCGCACCGGGCTGATGGATCTCCAGCAGGCGCCAGTAACGCAGCGGCCGCTCCGGCGACAGCGCGTCCCAGCTCGGCTGGTCGAGCACGGCAAAGGCCAGCGCGAACGTCGGATAGGGCCGGGCCGGATCGTGCTGTGCCTGCGCGCACAGCGCCGGCAGGCGGGTATCCAGCTCCATGCCGATGCACAGCAACAACAGGTCGCGCTCGAACGGCGACAGCCCCAGCCGTTCGGCCAGTACCGGCAAGGCCGGTACCTCATCCGCTGCATGGGCGGCCGTCGCCGCCGGGGGAGCCGCGCCGGATGCCGGCGCATCGGCCGGTACGACCACGGCAATCGGCGCGGGCGCGGGTGGCGGCGTGTCGGCGGCGCGCGAGTCGGTTCCGGATGACACCGGCGTGGCGCGAACACCAAACAGACGGCCGAACCAGGAGGGCTTCGGTGTCGCCGACGCCACGGTGACAGGTGCCGCGGTCATCAGGGCCGCGGCCGGCGCGGGTGTCGGCGCCGGGGTCTCATGCCGCTGCGCCGCTCGTTCCAGTCGCGCGCGCAGCGCGGCCAGCGCATCGGCGAGATACTGGTCGTTGGCGCGCAGCCATTGCTGGTAGTCGCTCATGTCACCACCACCTGCTGGTTGCCGGCGAACACCGGTACGCTGCCGCTGAAGTCGACCGGGATGCTGTCGGCGCCGTCCACCCGCAGGCGCACGGTGTAGGTACCGACGCTGACGCCGGGCACCTGGAATACCAGTGCGGTGGGCTGGTGCAGGTCCGCCGGATTGCTGATGCTCTGCGGCGAGAGCAGCCGGTCGCCGAACAGCAGGAACACCCGCTGGCCGCCGCGAAGGCGCGGCAGGCAGGTCAGGTTGAGCGTGATGTCGCCGGCCGCGGCAGTCAGCGCACCCAGGGTGATGATCGGCGCCAGCGCCAGCGGCAATTCGTTGCTGAGTAGCGGCGGCAATCCCGGCGGCTGGACCAGCAGCGCCACCGTGTAGATGCCCGGCGCCCAGCGCGAGGCGGCATCGGCGTCTTCGGTGGTATCGGCCAGATGCACACCCAGCGTGCCGGCGGCAGCACCGGCCAGCGGCGGCAGGTCGACCGGCGCGTCCAGCCGCAGGCTGCTGAAGCGGACCAGCGCATGCTCGGTACTCAGCTGGCGTCCGCCCAGCACGATGTCCTCGCCCAGTCGCAGCGCCACCTGCGCCCGCGGATAGCTGAGGCTGTCGAGTACCGGCGCGGCGCTGGCGGTGGCGAATACGCCGCGATCCTGCGCACCGCGCCGCAGCACCGGCAGCGGCGCGCGCGTGGCTGCCTGGCTGTCGATCAGCACCACCGCGGCCTCGTACGCCGCGGACACCCGGTAGTTGGTCTGGAACGCGGTCCACAGCTTGGACAGCTCCTCCACACTCTGCGGCAGCTGGGTGATCCGCACCCGCTCGAACTGGCTGGCCAGATCGTTGTCCGGCAGTGCATTGCGGATGTCGTTGCCATCGAGCACGCCGCGGTCGTGCAGGGTGCTCATTGCGGCGGCGAGCACGCGGTGGCTGAGCGCGTCGCTGTCGCTCTCGCCGCGACCCCAGGCGGTGATCAGGTAATGCAGGTTCAGGGCCAGTGCCGGTGGCGCGCTCTCGCCGGGGCGCACCTGCCCGGGCATGTCCAGGTTGCTCCACGCCGCGTTGCCGACCACCTGGAACAGGAACAGGTTGAGTTGCGACTTGCTGATGCCCTTGCGCGCGATGTCCGGCGGCTGCAACGTGACTTCCAGGTCGCTCAGCTCGGGATCGAGCGCGGGCATCTGCGCCAGCAGCACGTTGCGCAATGTGCGCGTGGTCGCGGCGATGGCCAGCACGTTGCTCATCGCGCTCCCTTGTCGCCGCGCTGCCGAAGGTAGTCGTCCAGGCCGGAAGGCTGCGGTCCATCGCGACGCCGCGATGCGGCGCCGGTCGGAGCCACCGCGCGCACCTCGAGTCGGCCGATGCTGACGTGAACCACCGGCTCACTCGATGCCCCGATCTCGCTGGCCACCGGCGCGGCGGCCGCGCGCCGTGCGACGGCTTGGCCGGGTGGTGCGGACGCCGGACCGACGCGGGGCGCGGCGAACACCGGCACCGGCGCCGGCCGCAAGCTGCCGCAGGCTGGCTGTGACACGGACGCCGGCCGCGGCGCGAGACGCGCGTGCCGCGGTGGTACCGGCGACGGCGAGTTGGTCGTGTCCGGATGCCCCGCCGTGGACGGCACCGCAGGTCGCTCGACCGGCGGGGTGTTCCGCGGCGCGAGCTCGAGCGCCGGCGACGACAGCGTATGACGCTGCGCAGGCGCGACGGCCTGCGCAGGCGCCGACGTCGGCGCAGGATCGGTTGGCGTCGCCGACGCCCGGCTCCGTTCTGCCGGGCCTGCCGCGTGCGGCGACTGCACTTGCAGGGCAGCGGGCATCGCGGCCGAGGCCGCCGGCGCCTCGCGACCCTGCACGGGCGCCTCGCCCTCGTCGCCCAACGCCAAGGTCGGGGCCCGCTGCGACGGTTCGAACAGCGACGGCAACCGCGGTGCCAGCGCGGCCTCGCTGCCGATGGCCCTGCACGCCAGCCGGTCGAGGAAGTCGCTCATGGCGTGCACAGTTCGAGATAGGCCTGGCGGCGACGCGGGCTCAAGCCCAGGATGTCCGCTTCGGGCCAGTGATAGGCCTGCGCCAGCGTGTCCACCTCCCGCAGCGTGTGCAGCGCCCAGGCGTGCAGTTCCTGCCACAGGAAACGTGCGATATCGAACATCGGTTGCCAGCGATGACCGCAGTCCGGGCAGCGGAAAGCCAGCTGCAGGTCCGCCTGCGGATCGGCCTGCGCCATCGCCCGCGCGATCTCCGACTGCTGTGGCAGTGACAAGGCATGCACGTCTCGTCCGGCGTCGGCATCCACCGCCGTCAACACGCAGCGTGCGAGCAGCAGCTGGCGCGCCTGGTCGGCGTCGGTGCAATGCTCCAGCGCCAGCAGGTCGTTGCTGTCGGGCAGACGAAATTGCACGCGCATGCCATGCGCATCCGACACATGCTCCAGCGTCGGCGTGGTGGCTTGTGCGCCTGATGCCGGCAACAACAGGTCGTCGCAGCGGAAACTCGCCTCGACCACCGCGGCGCATTGCGGACAACTCGCCAGCGTGTCGATGTCCTCGCCAAACAGGCGCGCGCGCAATTGCAGCAGCAAAGCGTCACGCCGCCCCAGCGGCAGCGCCGCCAGGGCCTCGGCGGAATGGTCTTCGCAACAGCTTCCGAGCAGCAACAGGGCGCTTGCCGCGGCGGGTCGCTCGCCTCCGCGTTCCCAGACCTGCAACAGCTGTGCGGGTGTGGGTGTATGCATGACGCTCAGCCGACGGCGGGTACGGTGAAACTGGGTTCGGCCGGTTCGGGCACGCCGGTGTCGCGCTCCCAACCCTCGTTCTCCAGCTTCAGGTGCTGGATCGCGACCGCGTTCGCGTTCGCGTCCAGATCGGGTATCGCCTGGAACTCCGACACCCAGCAGCGATACAGCTTGTAGGCCAGCGCCAGCTGACCTGCCTCGTTGTAGATTTCCAGGATCAGGTCCTTGCGGAAATCCTTCAGCGAGACCTCCGCGCCGAGGCCGGCGCCGAAGTTCCACACCTTGTTCGCCCACTGCTCGAACGCGACGTCGTGGGTCACCCCGCGCTCGACCGTGATCGCCTCGTACTCGGTGCGACCCGGCGATTTGCGCGTGCTGCTGGGGTCGCCACCCTCGCGGTGCTTGACCACCTCGGTGGTGCGTTTGAGGCCGGACACCTTGCTGATGCCGGCGACATAGCGACCATCCCATTTCAGCCGGAATTTGAAGTTCTTGTAGGGATCGAAACGCTGCGCATTGACGCTGAATTGAGCCATGACGAAAGTCCTCAGGTCTGGATCTGGCCGGCCATCTGCTGCAGCTGGATGACCACGAATTCGGCGGGCTTGAGCGGCGCGAAGCCGACCACGATGTTGACGATGCCGAGATTGATGTCGTTCTGCGTGGTGGTTTCCTTGTCGCACTTCACGAAGTACGCATCGTTCGGGGTCGTGCCCTGGAACGCCCCCTGGCGGAACAGGTTCTGCATGAACGCGCCCACGTTGAGGCGGATCTGCGCCCACAGCGGCTCGTCGTTCGGCTCGAACACCACCCACTGGGTACCGCGGAACAGGCTCTCCTCGAGGTACAGCGCGAGCCGGCGCACCGGCACGTACTTGTACTCGTCGGCAAGCAGATCGGCGCCGCGCAGGGTACGCGAGCCCCATACCACCGGCCCGACCAGCGGGAAGCTGCGCAGGCAGTTGACGCCGAGCGGATTGAGCATGCCGTTCTCGGCATCGGTGAGCGTGGTCGCCAGGCCCTGCACGCCGTTCAGCGCGGCGTCGAGTCCCGCCGGCGCCTTCCATACGCCGCGCTGGGCATCGGTGCGTGCCATCACGCCGGCGACGATACCGCACGGCACGAAGGTATCGAGCTGGCCCTGGCGCGTCGGATCGGTCTCGATCACCCGCGGGAAAAACAGTGCGGCGTTGCGCGCGGCATCGCCGTTGAGACCCAGCCCGGTCAGCGCAGCATTGTTCGACTGGATGATCGCGCCCGCGCTGTCCCACTCGGCAGGTGCATCGACAATCAGCAGCGCGCGCCGCTCCACGCAGAACGCCATCGCGGTCTGGTACACCGTGGCGGAAGTGTTGCCGTCGCGCAGGTCCGGCGGGATGCACAGCAGGTTGAACAGGTCAGTCTTCTTCAAGGCGTAGATGCCGGTCTTCGCATCCGGATCGCCCAGGTAGGCCGCATCGTCCAGCGCCGCGCTGTCGGCCGCCTGATCGGCCGAGGCGACGCCGGTGGAGGACTTGTCCTGCTCCCACACGGTTTTTCCGGCGTCCGGATCCAGATGCGCCGCAGGTACCGTCGTCGCCGGCAGCGTCAGCGAGGCGGCCACGCGGGCCAGCGCCGAGCGCGCCTTCAGCACGCGGTCGACGCGGGCGGGGCTCTCCTTCACGGTGAGGTTGTTGAAGCTCTCCTGCCTGCCACTGTTCATGTCGCGCACGGTCAGGTTGAACAGATCGGTGGTGGCCAGGCCGTAGCGTGTGGCGATCTCGGCCGACACGTTGCTGTCGACACGGGCGCGCAGCTGGTTGCCCGAGCTGCCCGCCGACGCCGCCTCCAGCGGCAGGTTCGCGATCTTGATCACTGCCTTGGCCGGCTTGCTGCCGTTCGCCTTGTACAGCCGCACGATCGCTGCCTGCGCGCCACCGTTGAGATAGAAATCGCGTACCGCATAGCCCATCGGATACGCCGGGTCGAGCGCACCGAAATTGCGTTCGAAATCGCCGTAGCCGTTAATGATCACGGGGCTTTCCGCATCACCGTCGGTGGGCCCGGAGGCGGCGCGGCCGACGAAGGCGGTAATCGACGTCGCCACCCCGGTGATGGTGCGGACACCACTGGGAATTTCCTCGATATAGACGCCCGGGTATGTGAGCGCAGATGGCATGAGCCTGTCCTCCCTCGTGAAATACTCCCGTCGCAGTCAATGCGGCTGCGGCGGCCTCGTGTGTTCGTCCAGCGCGTACAGCACTTCACCGTCGGGAAGCCGGTTGCAGTGCAGCCGTCCCTGCGCCACCAGCCTGCCCAGCACGTGCTCGATGCGCTGGCAGTCGCTCTCATAGCGCTGACGCGGCAACCACCAATCGACGATGCCCCGCAACGTGTCCGCGGCTTGCGGATGGCGATGCAGGTACTCGAGCACCGAGTACTCGACTTCCACCTCGCTCTCGTCTGCCGTGTCTTTGGCGTGATGCTTGGTCATGGCACTCATCCGCACGCACGCAGGCGTGGTATCGCACCGAGGCAACATGCGTGCCAATCGGCGTTGCCATGAAATGGCGTCCGGACGCGCCCCGCGTTGACCAATCGGGTCAGCGATGACCCGATTGGTCAACGCGGTGGGAGCGCGCGCACCCGGACCGCAACATCGTTCCCGGGCTGGCGCGGCCAGGACGGATCAGCGCGGCCGGTACTGTTTCGTTTCGATGCCGTGCTTGGCAAGGAGCTTGCCCAGCTGGCGGCGCTCGGTACCCGACAGGCGGGCGGCCGCGCTGATATTGCCACTGGCCCGCTGCATCAGCCGGGACAGGTAGTCCTCCTCGAACTTCCGGATGGCGTGGGTCTTGGCCGCGCTGAAGCCGGCATCCGGCTCATTCCTGCGATGCCGGGAGTCCGCCTCCGACGCGGCAAATGCGGGCTCCGCCATCGACAGATCGCCGATGCCGATGACGGAAGACTCGGCCGACATGTAGGCACGCAGCGCGATGTTGTCCAGTTCACGCACATTGCCCGGCCACGCATAGGCGATGAGTGCATGCATGGCATCCTCGCCCCAGCGCTTGGGGGGCCCACGCAGCTTGAGCGCGGCGGCCTGCAGGAAATGTTCTGCGAGTAGGGCCACGTCCCCGTCACGCTCGCGCAGGGGCGGCAACCTGATGTAGAGCGCATTGAGCCGGTACTGCAGGTCACGGCGAAAATGTCCCGCAGCGACCTGCGATTCCAGATTCATGTTGGTGGCGGCGATGATGCGGGCATCGGAGATCCGCGTTGCGCCACCGCCCACAGGGCGATATTCGTTGTCCTGCAGAAAGCGCAGCAGAGTGACCTGACCCTTGCCGGAAAGCGCATCCACCTCGTCGAGGAACAGCGTGCCGCCACGCGCATGGTCGATCAGCCCCGGCTGCGCGGCCTTCGCGTCGGTGAAGGCACCGCGGTCATGCCCGAACAGTTCGTTCTCGATGAGGCTGTCGGGAATCGCGCCACAATTGACCGGCACGAACGGATGCTTGCACCTCGCGCTGGCGTAGTGGATCTCCCGTGCCGCAAGTTCCTTGCCGGTCCCGGTCTCACCCTCGATCAGCAGTTGCACGTCGCAACTGGCGTAGCGCTGCAGTTGCGCACGCACTGCCTGGATTGCCTGGGACTGGCCGAGCATGATCGGCATCGTCTATCCCCGAAGTCACCAACAAGAAACCTGCCACGTCATCGATGACGTGCAACGAATCCCCCTGGCGTCCCTCCCGACCTGACCGCAACGCATCAAATCGGAGCAACGATGCAGTATGCGCATTATCGGCGCTGTAGTTCAACAACGCACCGGTGATGATGCATCGGAATCTGCCGATGTAGTACCTGACCCCGCACTGATGTAGTACATGGACTGCACGCCGCAGAAACGGCGCTCGGTCACGGAACCGTTGAATCGTTCCGGCGACATGCCGCCCCGCACCGACCCGCACCGTCCGGTGAGGGCCCGGCGCGGCGTGATGTCGCAGATCGCGCACAACCGCCCCGCATCGCCTGCCGGGCACAGGCGCGTTCACGCCCACTCGCGTATCCTGTGCCACTGTCGCTGCGATCATCCCGGCGCTCGCAAGGCACCACGGCAACGCTGCCCTACCCGCGAGTCTTCGCCTCCGGCCCTGCCGGGCCGTCGAGCATGTCGATTCTTCGGGCGCAACCCGGCAACTACACGAGACAACCCACCATGGTGGCAATGGCAACCGAGCACGTGATCGACGTGCAGCACTGGAACGACACGCTTTTCAGCTTCCGCACCACGCGCGATCCGGGCTTCCGCTTCGACAGCGGCCAGTTCGTGATGATCGGCCTGGAAACCGAAGAGCGTCCGCTGATGCGTGCCTATTCGATTGCCAGCGCCAGCTGGGAAGAACACCTGGAATTCTTCTCGATCAAGGTCGCGAACGGGCCGCTCACCTCGCGGCTGCAGCACCTCAAGCCCGGCGACCCGATCATCGTCACGCGCAAGCCCACCGGCACCCTTGTACTGAACGACCTGAAACCTGGCCGCAACCTCTATCTGCTGGGCACCGGCACCGGGCTTGCGCCTTTCCTGAGCATCATCCGCGACCCGCAAACCTACGAATGCTTCGAGCGGATCGTGCTGGCCCACGGTGTACGCCACATCAGCGATCTGGCCTATGCCGACTACCTCGAGCTCGAGCTGCCGCGGCACGAATACCTCGGCGAGCTGGTGCGCGAGAAACTGATCTACTACCCCACCGTGACGCGCGAACCGTTCCGTCATCGCGGGCGCATCACCGATGCCATCGCCGATGGCGTGATGAGCGAGGTCACCGGCCTGCCGCCGCTGAATCCAGCGACCGACCGGGTGATGCTGTGCGGCAGCCCGGCGATGCTGGAGGACCTGTCCACCCTGCTCGATGGCCGCGGTTTCCGTGCGTCGCCACGCACGCGCGAGCCGGGTGATTACGTGATCGAGCGGGCGTTCGTGGAGAAGTAGCCGGGCGAGGAGTGAATGGAGAGGCGTGGAAAACGAGTGCAGGGCGGTGCGTTCTTGTCCCCGTTTCCCGTTCCTCCCCACTCGTTTCTGCTCCAATGCGGACTTGACCGCATGAGGAAATCCGCCTGATGGATATCGCGCTGTACGTGCTCGCCGCCCTGCTGATCGTCGGCGGGCTGGCGGGTTCCGTGCTGCCGGCACTGCCCGGCATCCCGATGATCTTCGGTGGTATCTGGCTGGTCGCGGCGGTGGACCATTACCAGCATCTCGGTCTGTGGTGGCTGTTGCTCATCGGTGCCCTGGGCAGTCTTGGCGTGGTCGTCGATTTCGTCGCCGGCACGCTGGGCGCCAGGCGCGTCGGCGCCAGCAAACTGGCCCTGTGGGGCGCCAGCCTGGGCACCCTGATCGGGCTGTTCCTCGGCATTCCGGGCCTGCTGTTCGGACCATTCCTGGGCGCGCTCGCCGGCGAACTGGCGTCCGGCACCAGCGTGTTGCGGTCGGCGCATGTCGGCGTCGGCACCTGGCTCGGCCTGCTGTTCGGCACCTTGATCAAGCTGGTGCTCTCCTTCGTCATGGTCGGGCTGTTCGGACTGGCGATGCTGTTCGGCTGAAGCGGCAACGCGGCGTGCGGACACCCATGGCGCGGATCAGCGCCGCCGTCCCGTACCGGCAGCACTCCTGGCCAACCAGCTGGCGAACTGAACGGTATCGCGGATGAGCGCGGCAGGCAGCACGATGTAGTGCCGGCTCGGCGCCGCGCCGGGCCTGGCGATCAGTCGCGACGCCCCTTCCAGCCGCAACAGTGCGGGCTGGAAGGCCGGCGCCAGCTTCAACGCCAGCTTGCCGTGCACCAGCCACGCGCATGGCTTTTCGTCGAGATACGCCATCAGGCCGCCGAACATCGGCTTGAACCGCAGGTCGTGCGGCTTGCCCAGGTGCGCCGCCGCGTCCTCCAGATCGCGGCGCAAGTCCGCCAGCGTCGGCGGCGGGCTCATGCCGTCGGCGCGGGTATCACGTACAGCAGCACCGCCAGGAAATGCAGCACGCTGCCGGTCAGCACGAACACATGCCAGAGCGCGTGGTGATACGGCAGCTTCCGCCACAGGTAGAACGGCACACCCAGCGTATAGGCCAGGCCACCGCCGATCAGCAGCGTGATGCCGCCGGTCTGCAGATGCTTGCTGAGCGGTTCGAACGCGATCATGCCGATCCAGCCCATGCCCACGTACAGCAGCACCGCCAGCCGGTGATAGCGCCTGAGCAGACCCAGCTCCAGCGCACTGCCCACCAGCGCCAGTGTCCACACGGCCACGAACAGGCTCCAGCCCCAGGCTCCCGGCAAGGCGATCAGGGTGAACGGCGTATAGGTCCCGGCGATCAGCACGTAGATCGCGATATGGTCGAGCGCACGCAGCACCGGCTTGGCGGCGGCAGCGGAAATCGAGTGATACAGGGTCGAGGCGGTATACAGCAGCACCAGCGAGGTACCGAACACCGCGCAGGCGACCACGGTCAGCGCGTTGCCGTGCAATGCCGCGAAGGCGACCAGCACGGCCAGACCGGCGATGCTCAGCGCGATGCCGACGCCATGGATGACGCTGCTGGCCAGCTCGTCGCCGAAACTGTAGCGCGGGATCAGCACGCTGGATGTGGCGGACATGGTGGACTCCTGGCGGGACGAAAGACGGCTTGCTGCGCCTCGACCTACCTTAGCGGGCGAGCCCGTGCTTGCCTACTGCAAAACATCCCCGCGTGCGCACACTGCCGCACACTATTCGATGATGAAGGCACCGAAGGCCACCCGGAGATTCCAGCCGGTGCCCTTGCCACCGGGCGTCAGCGAGACATTGCCCGCGGTCGGCACCCGCAGCCGGGTCGATCGCTCGGCACCGGCATGCGCCCCGGCGCGGGAGATATGGCCATCCAGCCGTCTGCTTGCGCCAGACCGTCGGACAGGCATACGCTGCAATCGCGGTGACACGATCCCCCTGCCCGACAAGCTGCCCAGGCAGCGTGACCGCCGCAACATCCCCACTGATGTCAGGAGGTCGCCATGTCGTCCGCAAGCCTGATCGTCGCTCATCGTACCCATCCCGACCTTGCACGCATCGCTTCCATGAGCGCCGCGATTGCACTCAACCTCACCGTCATCCTCATCGCGACACGACCACTCAGCCCCACGCGACTGACGGTGACGCACCGGCTGATCCCGGTGCCATTGGTCCGCCTGATCGAACCACCCGCCGTGCTTGAGCCTCCACCACCGGTGGAACTGCTGCCGCTGCCCCATCCGGCCACGCCGCCACTGCCTCGTTCGCGGCCGCTGCCGAGCAATCCGCCGGCGGTCATGCCCGACACGGATGGCCGGATAGCCGCACCACCGATCAGCGCCACGAGCCTGCCGCCCACCGACGCCACGGCCGCCCCCGTGGCGGTGGGCGCACCGGTCGAGGCCAGCCTCGCCTATCGCCTCGCCCCGCTGCAATTTCCGATCCAGGCACTGCGCGAGCGCATGCACGGCACGGTACTGCTGCGGGTGCTGGTGGACGAAACCGGCAAACCGCTGCAGGTCGTCGTGGAACGAGGCAGCGGGTATGCACTGCTCGACCGCAGCGCACGGCAACAGGTGCTGGCGGGATGGCGTTTCCAGCCGGCGATGATGCATGGGCGGGCGGTCCGCGCATGGGCCAGGGTCCCGGTGAATTTCGACCTGCGCGGATGATCGTTGCCAGGCGTCATGCCCGATCGATGTCTGCTGATCGGGCATGGCGGCGGGCATCCCGCCGAGGCGCTGCGGACGGGACCGAAGCCTGCCTTCGGCTTACGCCGCTTTAACGATATGCATGCTCCACTGGGGTCCATTCACCCCCGCCGGGTTTCATCCATGGGCAAGCATTCGCACCCCCTGAAGACCTTGCGCGCGATCGCGCTCGAACACGGCACCACCGGGCAGCCCGATCTCGCCTCGATGGCGCTTGAACTGGGTCGCGTGGTGCATCGGGACGCCTCGGCACTGGCGACCGGACTGGCGAGGTTGAGCGGCCCCCAACATGGCCTGCGGCGCTGGTTGCTGGCCGAGCGCAGCAAACCGGCGATCAATGTGCTGGTGATGGCATGGCCGGCGAGCCATCGCACCCCGGTGCATGACCATGCCGGGCTGTGGGGTCTGGAAATGACCCTGGTCGGCGCGCTGGAAGTGGAATCCTTTGCCCGGGACCCGATATCCGGCGACCTGCACATGCGCGGTCGCGACTGGCTGGGCCCGGGCGATGGCACCTGGTTCGAGGGCGAGCAGAATCATGTGCACCGCTGCCGCAACCTGTCGAAGCAGGCGACTGCCCTGACCCTGCACGTCTACGGCGGCGAGCTGGCAGAGTACTTTGCCTACGAGCAGATCGAGCCGGCCGGACCGTGGATGGCGAGGCCTCAGCGCAGCGCCATTGCCGGTCGCCTGACGTACTGATATCCACCCCACCATCCGCACAGGGCCTTCCATGTTTCGACGGGTCGCCATCATCGGCGGCGGTGCCGCCGCCGCCACCCTGCTCGGCGAGCTGCTCGAGCGCCAGCCGCCGCAACCACTGCACCTGGACTGGTATACCGGCGGTGCGGCGCCGGCCCGGGGGGTGGCCTACAGCACCGCATCGGCGCGCCACCTGCTGAACGTGCGGGCGGCCTCGATGAGCCTGTTTGCAGGCAGGCCACGCGGCTTTCTCGAGTTCTTGCAGCGTGGCGATCCCGCGATCGCCGGCACCGATTTCCTGCCGCGCAGCCGTTACGGCGATTATCTCGAGGTGGAAGTCACGCGCGCGCTGCAACTGGGCAAGGTGCATGGCCATGACGTGCACGTCATCCCGGTCGCCGTCGACGCCGTGGTACCCGAGCGCGGCGGCGTCACCGTGATTCACGGCGAGGAAAGTCACCAGGCGGATGCGGCGGTGCTGGCGCTGGGCGCACTGCCACCGCGCCCGCTGGCGGGCGTCAGCGAGGCCGCGCTGGCCAGCAACCGCTATGCGGTGGATCCCTGGCGCCTGCTGGAGCACGCCGGGAAGATCCAGTCTGCGCCGCGCAAGGTGGTGCTGATCGGAATGGGCCTGACCGCGGTCGACGTGCTGCTGGATCTTTCCGCGCAATGGCCACAGGCCGAGTTCATCGCCATCTCGCGCCACGGCCTGCTGCCCGAGGCACACCTGCACGCCGCCGGCGCACCCGACGACGACAGCGCCGAACTGATCGAGTCCATGCATGACGCACCGGATGTGCGCCGCTGGCTGCAGTTGCTGCGCGAGGCGATCGCGCAGGGCGGCGACTGGCGCACCATCATCGACAGCCTGCGGCCGCATTCATCCGGCCTGTGGCAGGAGCTGTCGCTGGAACAACGCGGGCGCTTCCTGCGCCATGCGAACTGGGCGTGGCAACGCGCACGCCATCGGATGCCACCGCAAGTCGGTGAGGCCATCGCCACACTGGAGCGGGAAGGCCGGCTGCGGCGGCGATGCGGACGCGTGCAAGCCGTGGATGTCGCTGGCGACGCGCTGCAGCTGAGTCTCAGCCATGCGGGCACCCGCGAGGTGCTGAATGCGGATCTGGTGATCCAGACGGTGGGGCTGGATACCGACGTGCAACGCACCAGCCATCGACTGGTGCGCCAGTTGCTCACCAACGCGCACATCGCGCCGGACCCACTCGGCCTGGGCGTGCTGGCCGGCCCGGACGGCCGTCTGCAACATGGCGGTGGGCACTGGCCGCACCTGTTCGCCATCGGCAGCTTGTTGCGCGGCACCCTGTGGGAGTCCACCGCGATACCCGAGATTCGCCGCCACGCCCGCCAGCTGGCTGATCAGATGCTGAGCGATTGAGCTTCCGGCCGCGATGAACGCCAGCGTGCTCACCGCCAGCATCACCCTGCTGCATCTGCTCGGCTTGTTTGCCGCCATGCATGCGGTCACCCATACACGCACGCCGCAGGGAGCGATCGGCTGGGCGCTCGGCTTGCTGCTGCTGCCCTACGTGACCCTGCTGCCGTACCTGTACCTGGGCTCAAGCCGTTTTCTCGGCTATCACCCGGCGCATCCGGTGACGCCACTCCAGGCACCGCCGCAGCTATCAGCGGATGCGGCGCCGATCGACCCGATATGCGCCCGCTTCAGCGCGATCAGTGCATTGCAGGGCCGGCCGTTTCGCAGCGGTCATCGACTGCGACTGCTGATCGATGGCGAGGCGGCGTTCCGGGTCATGCTGGCGGCAATGGAGACGGCCGAGCACTGCCTGCTGGTGCAGTTCTTCATCATCCACGACGACGTGCTGGGGCGCCGCCTGCAGCAGGTGTTGCTGCAGCGCGCGGCAGTCGGGGTGCGCATCTGCGTGCTGTTCGATGGCGTCGGCAGCCATGCGCTGCCGCAGCACTACATCGACACGCTGCGCGCCGGCGGCGTGGCCATCCATCGATTCGCCACCCATCGCTGGCGCAATCGTTTCCAGCTGAATTTCCGCAATCATCGCAAGATCGTGGTGGTCGACGGCAAGTGCGCCTTCATCGGCGGACTCAACGTGGGCGACGAATACCTGGGTCTGAAGCCGCCGCTGGCGCCGTGGCGCGATACCCAGCTGGAATTGCGCGGCTCGGCGGTCGCCGATCTGCAGCAGCTGTTTGCCGACGACTGGCGCTGGATCACCGGCGAGTTGCCGCCCCTGCTGCCCTCGCCAGCCGACGGCGACGCCAGCGCTCTGGTAGTCGCGAGCGGACCGGCCGACCCGCTGGAAACCGGCTCGCTGTTCTTCACCGCCGCGATCCACGCCGCACGCGAGCGCGTATGGCTGAGCACGCCGTATTTCGTCCCCGATAACGCGGTGCGCTCGGCCCTGCAGCTGGCCGTGCTGCGCGGGGTCGACGTGCGTGTGCTGATTCCCGCGCGCCCGGATCACCGTACCGTGTTTCTCGCCTCCACCCTGCATGCCCATCACGCCGTGCGCGCCGGCATCCACGTGTTCCGCTACCAGCCAGGCTTCCTGCACCAGAAAGCCCTGCTGATCGATCGCGACAGCGCGGCGATCGGCAGCATGAATCTGGACAGCCGCTCGTTCCGGCTGAATTTCGAGGTCGCCGCGCTGGTCGTCGACACCGCTTTTGCAGGCGAGGTGGAGACCATGCTGAGCGAGGATTTTTCCCGGGCGCTGGCCGTCACCGAAGCGGAATACCGCGACGCGCCCTACCTGCGGCGGGTGGCGATGCACGTGGCACGGCTGTTCGACCCCCTGCTGTAAAGCCCGGCGTGTTGCACTGCAGCTTGCCGGCCGTGCGCGCGCATCATGAACTGCGATGCCCGCCCCTGATCGTGCCGACATGCGCCAGCTCGCGTTCCTGCTCGCCCTGATGACCGTCAGCCTCGCCGGTCATGCCAGCGAGCCTGCCCACTTCGTGCAACGCTTGCTGGAACTGCACGGAGTGACCTATCGCTACCAGGTCTTCGTGCCGGACGGCTGGACGGCCAGACGCCATTGGCCGGTGGTGCTGTTCCTGCACGGCAGCGGCGAGCGCGGCAGCGACAACCAGGCCCAGCTCAGCCAGGGCCTGCCGCCCTGGCTCGAGCAACACGGCAAGCACTTCCCGGCAGTGGTGGTGATCCCGCAGGCCCCGGACGGCACCGCGTGGAACGGCGAGATCGAACAGATGGCACTGCTGGCACTGAATCGCAGCATCGATACCTGGCACGGCGACCACCGGCGGCTGTACCTCACCGGCCTGTCGATGGGCGGCTACGGTGCCTGGCAGATCGCGCTGGACCACCCCGGCATGTTTGCCGCGGCCGCGGTCATCTGCGGCGGCATCCATCATCCAAACGACGACGACTCACTGTTCGTGGAAGGGATTCCCGCCGATGCCGGCGATCCCTATGCCTGGGTCGCCGCACACATCGGTCGATTGCCGGTGTGGATCTTCAATGGCGCCATCGACGACGTGGTGCCGCCACGGGAATCGCAGCGCATGCATGCTGCCCTGCAGGCCCGCGGCGACGATGTCCGCTACACCGAATTCCCGGGTGTCGGTCACGGCGCCTGGCCGATGGCCTACGCCACCGCGGAGCTGTGGCCATGGATGTTCGCGCATCGGCAAGGTGAATCCCGGCACAAGTGAGCTTCCGCGCACGGCAGACGATGCTTCAGGCGCCTGACGTACCAACCCGCTACGGGCCACCGCCCGCAGCCGTGGAGCCGCGCTACTCGCGACCGCCACCGTCGCGGTGCCGCCAGCGACTGCTGCACCCCAGCCAGCCAAGATAAATGCCGAGCGCTACCCCCAGCAACTCGCACAGCACGCGCACGCCCAGGCTTTCCGGATCATGCACCAGCGCCAGCTCGGCGCGCAGCAAGGGCAGCGACTGCAGATGCGCGTAGTTGAAATAGAACATGTCCCACAGGTCGCCGCCGGCGGTCAGCACGGTCGCCAGCAGGAACGACCAGCCTATCTGCGGGCCGTAGCTCCAGCCGTTGCGTCGTCCCAGCCAATGGAACAGCAGGAACAGCAGCAACGCCACCACGACCGAGACCAGGCCGGCCTCGATCCCGCCGACGATGCCCTTGCCCATCCACGACTGGTCGTATTGCATCGCCCGCCCCTGCTTCGGTGATCACTGCTGTCAGCATTATGTGCCATCGGTATCCCGGCGGGTCGCGCTAGACTGCAGCCGATCATCCCCGCAAATCATCCTCCGCCATGAGCCAGCCTTTCTCCCCCCACGCCGCGCTGATTCTGGTCGACGTACAGCCGGATTTCATGCCCGGCGGCGCACTGGCCTGTCACCAGGGGAACGCGATCGTGGCGGGTATCGACCAGCTGTTGCGCGAGCGCCGCTTTCGACACGTCATCGCGACCCAGGACTGGCATCCGCGCGGACACATCTCGTTCGCCAGCTCGCATCCGGGCCGGGCCCCGTTCGAACAGATCGCGCTGTACGGCCAGCCGCAGACGCTGTGGCCGGATCATTGCGTGCAGGGTACGCCCGGCGCCGAGCTGCATCCGGCCATCGACTGGTCGGTGCTGGATGCGGTGATCCGCAAGGGCAGCGATCCGGCGGTCGACTCCTACAGCGGCTTTCGCGAAAACCACGGTCCGGACGGCGCGCGGCCCCGGACCAGGCTGGGCAGCTGGCTGCGCGAGCGCGGCGTGACCGAGGTGTTTGTCTGCGGCCTGGCGCGCGACGTCTGCGTGCTGTGGACGGTGCAGGACGCGCACGAGCTCGGCTTGCGCGCCAGCGTGCTGTGGGACCTGTGCCGCCCGGTGACGCCGGACACGGACGCGGCCACCCGCGCCAGCCTGCTGGCACAGGGCATCGCGATCGTCGAGGCGGGCGAACAGCAGCGGCCAGGCTGAGGCGAAACCCGGACGTCTGTTCCGCTCAGCCAGTGCGAACGGCGGCGATCGACCACGCTTGCGGCAGGCAGATCGTGAACAGTCCGGTGCCGCGCGTGCGCCGATCCAGCCGGAGCAGTTCCTTGTCCTTGCTCAGCAGCCAGCCGGCGCCTGCCGCCAGCGTCAGTTCCATGAATTTCTGGTCGTCGGCATCGGCGCAACGCGGCAACTGCACGTCGTCACGCACGGCCAGGGCCGTCGCCGGCAGATGCACGACCAGCGCATCGAAGGCCGCCGCGAACGCCGGTCGCGTGCGATCGTCGATCGGCAGTTGCGGGTAGTGCAGCACTCGCAGCCATTCGTCGCGACAGTCGTCACGGGTCACCGCCTGCACCGCACCGCTTGCCAGCGCCGTCAGCAGGTGCGAACACAGCGGGTCGCGGAACACGAACAGATCCAGACACACGTTGGTATCCAGCACGATGCGCGGCGGCGGCCCGGCGCTCATCGCGGCACCCCGCACAGGACGAATCGAGGACGCTGAGCGCGGTGCTCAGGCATCGTTCTCGGCGCTTGCGCTCACTCGCGGCTCACCGTCCGCATCGATGCGGATACCCAGCTGGATCGGCCGGCAGCAGACCTGGCAGTCCTCGATGTAGTACTGGTCGCCGGCCGAGGCATCGACCAGGATCTCGATGGGTTCGCCGCAGCAAGGGCATGAGATGTCGACGGGCGTGAGCATGGTGGCGTACCGGGCGGGGGCGGCCCAGCTTGCCACAGATCGGCCGCGCTGATGCCCGCATCGCGCGGGCTACAATCCATGCAAATCGTGCCGGGCCCGCCATGCACGACATCCCTTTCCCCGCTCAAGCTCCCGCGATGAATCCCAGGCAGATACTGCAGCTCCTGAATCGACCCCGCACGATCAGCCTCGGCGGGCGACCCTTCGTCAGCCATGGCCTGTCGCGCCGCGTCTGGGACGACATCTACCATCGCGCGCTGACCATTCGCTGGCCGGTATTCTTCGGCTTGGCCGCGGCGGTCTTCCTGTTGCTCAATGCGCTCTTTGCCGGGCTCTACCTGCTCGGTACGCAGTCGATCGCCAACCAGGCTCCGCAGGGTTTCCTCGGCGCGTTCTTCTTCAGCGTGGAGACCCTGTCGACGGTCGGTTACGGCGACATGCATCCACACACCATGTACGCGCACGTCGTGGCCACGGTGGAGATCTTCACCGGCATGGCCTCCATCGCCGTAGTCACCGGGCTGATCTTCGCGCGTTTCTCCCGACCGCGCGCAAAGATCATCTTCGCCGACCACCCGATCGTGCGCCTCATCAACGGCCAGCCGACCCTGATGGTGCGGGCGGCCAATACCCGCCACAACGTGATCGCCGAGGCCTCGGCGCAATTGCATCTGCTGCGCCTGGAAGTTTCACCGGAGGGTTTCAGGCTGATCAAGATCCACGACCTGAAGCTGATCCGCGATCGCCATCCGATCTTCATGCTCACGTGGAACCTGATGCATGTCATCGATGAAGACAGCCCGCTTCACGGCGAAACGCCGGAAACGATGGAAGCCACCCAGACGGCTTTCCTGTTGAGTATCGAGGGCATCGACGAGACGACCTCGCAATCCATGCTGGCGCGCCAGCGCTGGAGCCATGGCGACCTGCGCTGGAACCATCGCTACGTCGATCTCGTCCACGACGATGGCGACGGCATCAACATCATCGACTACAGCGTGTTCCACGACGTGGTGCCACTGGACGAATGACGCGACGATCCGGGGTTCGCGAAGCGATACACTGGGCGTCCACTGTTGCGGATATATCCCATGGCCGAGCGCGAGTTCGACAATTACCTGGCCCGCTCCGGCGCCACCCTGGAAGGTTCGCGCTACACCGCGTACCTGGCAATCACCCCGCGCGGCCACGGTTTTCCGATGTACTTCGCGATCTGCGAGAACCGCAGCTTCCGCGACAAGACCGTCGCCGAAACCGCCGCCGCCAAGGCGCTGGCCGAGATGTCCGGGCTGGAGGATGACGGTACCCCGATCTTTCCCGAGGGCTACACCGGCTTCGACGACGAGCCCGCCAGCGAAGCCTGATCGCGGCGCGGTAACAGACCTCAAACGGTCAGCAGCACCTTGCCGATGGCGCCACGACTTTCAAGATAGCTGTGCGCCTGTGCGCCTTCGCTGAGCGGATAACGCTTGGCGATGGTCGGCTGCACGGTGCCGGCGCGAAGCTGGGCGAACAGGGCAGCGGCCCGTTCACGCCGGATCGCGGCGCTGGTCAATACATTCCACAGGTCACCACCGGTAAGGGTGAGCGAGCGATCCATCAGCCGCCGCGGATCGACCGGCGCGGGATCGCCCGCCGCCATCCCGTAGAACACCACGGTACCGCCGATGCGAGCCACCCCGAGGCTGTCGTCGAGCGTGCGCCCGACCGAGTCGTACACCACGTCGGCGCCGCACCCACCGCTGAGCGTGCGGGCCTCGGCGACCCAGTCGTCGTAGCCGGCGACCGCGTCCGCGCCGACCGAGCGCACCGCCGCGCGCTTGTCCTCGCTGGAGGCGATGCCCAGCACGTGCGCACCCCGCGCCTTCAGCATCTGCACCAGCAGCAGACCGACGCCGCCGGCCGCCGCATGCACCACGGCCACGTCGCCACGCTGCACCGGATAACTGTCGCTCACCAGGTACTGCGCGGTCAGGCCCTGCAGCAGGGTGGCGGCCGCGGTGTCGAACGTGATGTCGTCCGGCAGCGGGATCAGCTTGTCCAGATCCACCGCGACCAGCTCCGCGTTCGCGTACGGCATGTCGGCAAAGCCGACGCGCATGCCGACCGGGAAGGACGTGTCGGCCGCCGCGGCCTGCTCGATCACCCCGGCGCCCTCGTAGCCGAGCAGCCACGGCGCGGTGCCGCTGAGGTGATAGTTGCCGTTGCGCCGATAGACGTCGGCGAAATTCAGCCCGACGCTGCGCATCCGCACCAGCGCCTGGCCGGCGGCCGGTACCGGGTCGGGCCGTTCGGCCCAGTGCAATACCTCGGGAGCACCGAAACGATCGAAAATCAGGGCATGCATGAGGGGTGACTCCGGGCTCGGTGGTTGCGCACCACGATGGGCCCGACGCGTGCGCGATTCAAGCCGACGCGCGCTCACGCAGCTGGGCCAGCGCACCGGGAATGTCCCTGGGCGCGTCTATCGTGACCACGTGCGGATCGTCCCCCACCAGGCCGTGCTCCATTTCATGCGCCCAGGTCACGTGGTACGGCAGGTGGATGCCCCAGCCGCCGAGCCGCACCACCGGTTCGATGTCCGAGCGCAGCGAATTGCCGACCATCACGAACTGGGTCGGCTGCAGGTCGAATTCGTCCAGCACGCGCCGATAGGTGACCGCGTCCTTCTCCGACACGATCTCGATGCGCCGGAACAGACTGGCTAGCCCCGAGCGGGCGACCTTCTGTTCCTGATGGAACAGATCGCCCTTGGTGATCAGCACGACCTGGTGATGTTCGGCCACTGCCTCGACCGCCTCGCGGATGCCTGGCAACAACTCCACCGGATGCTGCAGCAGGCTCTTGCCCAGCTCCACCAGTCGGTGGATATCCGTGGCCCGGATGCGCCCGTCGGTGACCTCGATGGCGGTCTCCACCATCGACAGCGTCATGCCCTTGGCGCCGTAACCGAACAGTTTCAGGTTGCGCCGTTCGGTCGCCAACATGCTGTCGTGCACGTCGCCAAGGTCGACGTAACTGCCGACGATCGCGGCAAACTCGGCGCTGGCGTGCTGGTAATAGCCCTCGCTGTGCCACAGCGTGTCGTCGCCGTCGAATCCGATAAGTTGCAACATGGGACCTCGTCTCTCGTCCGCTCGAGATGTTTTTTGTCGGCGCCTGTCCACGGTCATCCGCTCAGCTGACTTCGCTGCCCAGGCGCAGGTTGATGTGCAGCGCGGAGGCCAGCTCGCGCAGCGGCTCGACGTCGCGGGTCAGCGTCATCCAGCCGGCCACGCCGTCGCCATCGGTCTCCCACGCCCACAGCGTATAGCCGAATTCGGCCAGTCGGTCGTAGGCGATCGAGAACAGCTCCGCCGCGTCCACGTCATCGAAGAATTCGTCGTCGTCCGGATCACCGTTCCAGTCGACCGACAGGCTGAAGCGCGAGGCCAGCTCGTTGATCGCCTGGATCAGCGAACGCAGGTCATGCTCGTCGACGATGAAGCCGGAACGCCAGTCGATCACCCGGCCGATCAGCTCGATCGGCACCAGCTCATCGGGTTCGAGTTCGCCACTTGCCTCGCGGTAGTCGGCGAACTGCTGCAGCGCGGTCTCCTCGTCGCCCGGATTGATCAGCAGCAGCAGCTGCCAGACCTTCGCCTCGACCGAGTCCTCGTCGACATCGTCGAATTCGCGCTCGGCGTCGAACTCCTCGTCGTAATCGCTCATGCGCCTACCCGTTGCCGCACGGCGCTCAGCTCGCGCAGCGGCCGGATCTCGATCGCGCCGGTGCGCGACCACGGAAACGCCGAGGCGATCCGCACCGCCTCGTCCATGTTCTCGGCCTCGATCAGGTTGAACCCGCCCAGGTATTCCTTGGTCTCGGCAAACGGGCCGTCGACCACGCTGACCTGGCCGTTGCGCATGCGTAGCGTGCGGGCGGTGGATGGCGCTTCCAGTTGCTGCGAATCATGCAGCTGCCCTTGCGCGCGCAAGGCATCGGCATGCATGAAGCAGCCGTGCATCAAGGTATCGAATTCACCCGCCGGCAGCGCGTCCAGCAAGGCGTCGTCGCAGTAGATCATCACGAGGTATTTCATGGAGCCCTCGACAGGGGAAGCGGCTCAAAGAACCGTGGGAGGAGAATCAGAGAGGATAATGCCGCAATATCCCTCACCGTGACCGTCATGCACGACAGCCCCGACGCATTTTCCTGCGAACCGATCGCCTTTGTGCGCTCACCGTACACCCGGCGAATCGATGCGCCGCACCAGTCCACCGTCGTGGCGGGCACCGAGACGCAGGCGGCGGTCGAGGCCGGCATCGAGTTCGTGGCGGGCTTTCCCCCCGCCGCCTTTCGTGACCTCGCCGGCTTCCAGCGGATCTGGCTGGTGTTCGTGTTCCATCGCAGCGAGGGCTGGAAGGCCGAGGTCCGGCCGCCGCGGGGCGGCGGCAAGCGCAGCGTGCTGGCCACCCGTTCGCCGCACCGGCCGAACGCGATCGGCTTGTCGGCGGTCGAGCTGGTCGAGGTCGGCGAACAGGTGTTGCGCGTGCGCGGGATCGATCTGCTGGACGGCACGCCGATCCTCGACATCAAGCCGTACGTACCGTATGCCGACGCGTTTCCCGGTTCACGGGCGGGCTGGATCGACCAGATCGACGCCGCACAGGGGCGGCATTCCGCGCCAGGCCCACGCAAGCCACGTTCCTCGCCGATCGGCTGATCCGGCTCGTCCACGCCCGCGAAAGGACTAACGTGCCCGTCGGGGGCGCCCCGCCCGCGCCTGGTACAACAGCCGGTCGGCCTCGACCAGACCGGCTTCCAGCGACACGCCCTCATCGAGCGTCGTCGAGCCCAGCGTGAAGGCAATCGGGGCTGCCGTCCGATCTGCATCAATGCGTTTCACGATGGTCTCGGTGAGGCCATCCCCGGCCTCGCGCAACAGCACCAGGAACTCGTCGCCACCGAGCCGGATCACCGCGTCCTGCGCACGCACATGGCGGGAAAGGAAGGCGGCCATGCCGATCAGCACCTCGTCGCCACGCTGATGGCCGTAGGTGTCATTGATCTGCTTGAAGTGGTCGAGATCGATCACGATGCAGCCCAACTGTTCCTTCTGGTGAGCCGCGATCAACTCGGCCAGGTAGCGCCGGTTGAAGCAGCCGGTAAGCGTGTCGCGAATCGACCACTCGCGCAGTTTGTTCTGCTGCTGCTGGCGCTCGGTGACATCCTGCGCATGTCCCAGCACGTAGGGATCATCGCCCTCGTCATCGAGCACGTTGTGGTATTGCCAGGTGTGCAGGCTGCCATCCTTGGCGATCAGCTCCAGCGTGCCGGCATCGCTGTCGTTGGTGATGATCCGCAACAGGTAGTCGCGGAAGGCCGGATGCAACTGGGGCCGCATGAAGTCCGTCAACGGGCGGCCGATCATCTCGCCGATCGAATAGCCCAGGGACTTCGCCGCCGCCGGATTGACCGACAGCAACAGGCCCTCGTGATCGTGCGTACAGATCAGGCCCAGGCTGTACTGGAACAGTTTGCGGAAGCGCCGGTCGCTGGCCTCCAGTGCCGCGACCGCCCGCTTGCGCAGGGTAACGTCCTGGAACGCCCCGGCCAGGCAACGCGGCTGACCGTCCTCGGCATACTCGACCGTGCCGATCGCGCGCACCCAGATATTTCGCCCGTTCGCGGTGATCAGCGGCAGTTGCAGATCCCAGCCTTCGCCGTCGGCGATCGCCTTCTCCAAGGCAGCCTGAACGAGCGGCCTGGCTTCCGGCGCATAGAAATTGAGCGCCTCTTCCAGACTGGGTCGATAGCCTGCCGGAAGATCATGAATGCGGCAGGTCTCGTCGGACCAGGTAAGCTGGTGGGTGGCCAGATCCAGTTCCCAGCCGCCGACGCCGGCCAGCCGGCCAGTACGCTTGAGGAACGCTTTCCTGGCAAGCAACTCCTGCTCAAGCAGTCGCCGGGACTCCATCTCCTGCTGCAACGCCTCGGCCTCGCGTTCGCATGCAATGCGCTTCTCCAGCGCGTACCGGCGCAGCTCCAGCGCCTCTGCGGCCGCGCTGGCCAGCGCCTTCAACGTCTGGCGCTGACGATCATCGAGCGAACCCGGTTCGCGGTCGATCACGCACAGCGAACCCATGCACAGCCCATCGCTCAGCGTGATCGGAGCGCCTGCATAGAAACGGATATTCGGCTTGCCGGTGACCAGTGGATTGTCGGCAAAGCGCGGATCGCACCGCGCGTCGGCCACCTCCATCAACTCGGTACCCAGGATGGTGTGCGCGCAGAACGCGCTGTCGCGTGGGGTCTCGCTGACCCCGGCAAGGCCGACATTGGCCTTGAACCACTGGCGATCCGCGTCGATCAGGCTGATCAGCGCGATCGGCCGGCCCGTCACCGCGGCCGCCGCGCGGGTCAACGCATCGAACAGCGGCTCGGCATCCGTATCCAGCACGGCCAGAGCCCGCAACCTGGCCAGACGCGAGGCTTCTTCAGCAGGCGTGGCGACAGCGGGCATGGCAGGAAATACCCCCGACAGATGTCATCGACCTCGTTGCCGATACCCTAGCAGTCCAGCCACGCCGTGGACACGGGCATGGCCGAATGCGATCGGGAAACCGGGGCACCGATCACGAACGGGCGAAGCGGGTACCGACCGTGATGCCTAGGGTACCGCCGCCGCTGGCCTTACAGCCTTCCGAGCAGCCACAGCACGAGCAAGATCACCACGATCACCCCCAGGATGCCGCTGGGTCCGTAGCCCCATGAACGGGAATGCGGCCAGGTCGGCAGGCCGCCGACAAGCGCCAGTATCAGGACAACAATCAGGATGGTCATCAACATGCTCAGGTCCTCGGGGTGGTTATGGCGCCACGGTGGTCAAGCCATGCCGCGATGGTGCCTGCCCCGCATGTCTGGACCGTGTGACGGAAACCGTATCGCGCGTTTCACCGACACGAGGACGGCCGCGACCGGGCGATGGCCAGCCCGGTCCGGTGGACAGCCTCCACGCTAGCCTCAGCTGCAGCTTCCACAGCAGTCACTGCCACCGCTGACGTGGATCTGGCGTGGTTCGGACACGCGTCGAGCCTCATGACCGGCACCGCGCAAGGCCGCGATGACCTGCTCGGAGGTCAATTGCGCGGTGACATCGATCTGCCCCGCGGCCAGATCGCTGCTGACCCTGACGTTCCCGTCCAGCGCACGCAAGGCGGCGGTGATGGCGGCGGCGCCCTCGGCCAGATTCTTCACTTGAAACAGCATCGCGCATTCTCCAGGCAGAATCGATGCCAGGGCGAGATACCCCGGCGGACCGCGATCATGCCGGCCTCGCCCCGCCTCCGCCCTGATCTCGATCAGCCCTTCCCCTTCTGCGCGCCGCCTGCGACGACGTTCAAGGGCATTGCCCGCCATTGAGCGCGTTGTCGCTGTCGCAGCGCAGGCTCTTGCCCAAGGACTGCAACCGCCCCTGGATCGAGCCGGCACAGCGCACTTCGTGTTCGTTACCGTCTGCGGTGGTGACATGCACGCCAGCGCTGCGCTGACCGTTTTCGGTGTAGTCGAACACGGCGTAGTCGGTACCGGCGCGGCTGAAGGTGACTTCCGAGCGATCGGTCTGGTAACGACTGTAATGCGCGTAGAGAAGCTGCTGTGGCCCCATCGATGCCGGCTCCGGAAACTGCAGCTCAACCTGGGTGCCCCTGCCGTAGCGATATTGCAGGTCGCCCGGCAGCGTTCCACACAGACTGATCGTCTTGTGCCGACCGGTTTCGCAGCTGAAATACGCGGTTTCCGGTGCGCGACACAGCGCGCTACCGGGAGGCTGCATCGAATGGACGCAGCACGACACCAGCGACATGACCAGCAAGCTGACGGGATGTTTCATGCTCGTGCAGATCCCGATCAAGAGCCCAAGTTGGATTTGAGATGCGCCAATTCCAGCTAGGTATCGTAGTCGTTCCGCCGGTGATTCTCGCTGTCGCAGACCGTCACGGAACCGGCCAGCCCTCCTTCAGCAACGCCGCGTGCATCCCTTTGCCGGTCTTGACGAAGTGGGTGAAGACTGCAAATGTGCGGCCAAACTCGCCGAACGCCTCGCCCGACATCCTGACCTGGGCAACCGGCCGTGGAGCCACCGGCGCATCGGCGCCAGGTAACTTTCCCCACGCCGCGGCGAAGGAAGGGAATGACGGCACCGATCCGCGCATCCTCCTTGCCGGCGTGTCGACGGAGTGCGCCATGAGCGGAATGCCGACCCACCTGCCTGCCCGACTCCTGCTCGGCACCCTGTCGCTGCTGGCCGGCGCCGGGATCACCCACGCCCAGGCACGAACCACCACGCCGACACATCTGGTCGTGGTCGAGCTGTTCCAGAGCCAGGGCTGCTCGTCGTGCCCGCCGGCCGAGGCCAATCTCAACGCGATCGCGGGACGGCCCGACATCCTCGCGCTGTCCTGGGGTGTCACCTACTGGGACAACCTGGGCTGGAAGGACACGTTCGCCAGCCCCGCGTTCACCGACCGGCAATGGGCCTACGCCAGACACCGCGGACGCAGCGATGTCTGGACCCCGCAGGTCTATGTGGACGGCCATGCCGATCTGGTCGGGGTGGACCGGGCACAGCTTGATCAGGCGATCGCCCGCGCCAGCATGCAGGGACCCTCGCTGTCCTGGCAGCACGGCCAGCTGATGGTCGGCGCGGGCAAGCCGGCCAACACCTGCGACGTCTGGTTGGTGCGCTACGATCCGCGCACGATCAACGTCGCCATCGGCGCCGGCGAGAATCGCGGACGCACCCTTCCCCATCGCAACGTGGTGCGTGAACTGGTCCACCTGGGCAGCTGGGATGGCAGCCCGCGGATCTTTGCCGTGCCGCGCTCGACGTTGGACGGCCTGTCGACCGCGGCGCTGGTCCAGCTCGCGAATGGCGGTGACATCCTCGGCGCGGGCAAGGCGCCCGCGACGTTCTGAGGAAGAATGCACACCGTCGTCTGCGGTGCATCTCGACCCGACAAATGCCCGGTCCGAAACATCGGGCGACCCCGCCGACGATCAGTGCACGACAGCCGCGCTCGCCCTTGTGCCGGCGGGACCCGTTGGCTCAGCGCGACGCTCCGAGCAAGCCGACCCGGTAGCCGGCGTCGCGCAGTCGGCGGGTGGCCTTGCCGTTCAGTACCAGCAGCACGATCAGGCTCACCAGCGGCACGCACATCAGCACCATCAGCAGCACCCGGGTCGCCATCGCGTATCCCAGCCCGGTGCAAAGCCGATACGCGCCGAGCAGGCCGGTCAGCGCTGCAGCCACGGCGACCAGCAGACCGACCGGGCCGAGCAACACACGCACGACCGCGGCGGCGAAGTAGGCCAGGATCGCGTAGATGATCAACTTCTGCGCACTGGCCACCTGCTCGATCTGCGGCTCGTCCGCCACCGGCATCGCCCCGTCCGCCTTGGGCGCCTCGTATGGATTCGATGTATTCACGATGATTCCCCCCTGTCTGATTTGCGGACCCCGGAAACGCTACATGGGCAGTGGTCCATCCACCCAGGCTGTCTGCTGCAGGGAGCTGCCCTGCGGCAGCTTGTCGGCAGTGGCTGCCGCCACGGCTTTCGCCATCGCCCGGCGTTCGCGCAACTGCAGGCACGGGCGCTCGACGAGGTAGTGCAAGGCGGCACCGAGCGACAGCACCGCCGCCGCATACACGGCGAAGGCCAGCGCGCCATGCCCCTGCAACGACGTGCCAAGCGTCGCCTGCACCAGGTGCAGGGCGATCTTGTGACTGAGATAGAGGCTGTAGGAGATGGCCGCCATCCAGCCGGCACCGGGCAACCGCCAGCGACCGATGAAGCTGCCGCGATCGGCACCGGCAAACACCAGCAATCCGAAGCCGAACGACAGCAGTGGCCAGCCCAGCACATTGGCCAGCAGGCCGGTGCGATCGCGGAACAGCCAGAACGCGAGCGCCGACACCACGACACCGGCAAGCAGCAGCGCGTTCGAGCGCCGTTGCAGCCGCGCCCAGGCCTGTGGCCGATAGATCCGCCATGCCGCCAGCATGACGCCCATCAGCAGTCCGTCCAGGCGCATCCAGCTCGGGTAGTAGATGTCCTCGATGAACCAGTTGCGCGGGGGATCGATCGCGGCATCGTGCAGCCATACCGTGCCGCGCAGAACGATGCCGAGTAGCAGCACACCCACGCAGACGCCGACGAACTTCCGTGTCGAGGGCCGCCGAGCCAGCCACCAGGCCAGCAGCGGAAAGACCAGGTAGAAATGCTCCTCGACGCACAGCGACCAGGCATGCGAGAAAGCCTGCTCGTGTCCGTAGTCGATCAGCAGGTTCAAGGTGAACGTGGCGAACTGCCACCACGGCGCCAGCCCCGGTGCCTCGCGCAGCATCGGGAAACAGACGTACAGCAGCAATACCACCGCGAACGCGGGCAGGATGCGCCAGGCGCGCCGCGCGTAGAAGGCGCCGAATGCCAGCGCTTCACCGCGCTGCAACGGCCGCAGCACCTGGCTGCCGATCAGGAAGCCGCTCAGCACGAAGAAGATATCCACGCCGGCCCAGCCGAAACGCGAGAGCCAGCTGAAATCGGCCCCCAGTCCACCGACGATGAAGGAATGGAACAGCATCACCCAGACAATGGCGATGGCACGCAACAGATCGAGGCCCGGCAAACGATTCATCGACATCCTGTGAGGCAGCAGTGGGCAACGAGGCGGCGGCTCTTCCGGCAGTCCGGGCGAGCCGATGCTTCAGCCGATCCGGCGCGTTGCACAAGATACAATCCGGCCGCTCCCGGCGCACGCTGCATCCATCGACCCTGCGACGGCACGCCACCGAGTCATTGCTGCATCAGTTGCTCGACCCGCTCCTGCATGCGCTGCATGAGGCAGGCGGAATCCGTCGCGCAGGTGTTGCGGGCTTTCAGCCACTCGACCTGCTGCTGCCGCAATGTGCCGGCATCGTCGCCGGCCAGATCCAGCGCGCGCCGATACGCCGCCGCCACGCTCAGATCGTAGCGGGCCAGCTCGGGCGAGGCGCAGATGGCCTGCTCGGTGGCCGACCTCGCCCTGGCGCAATCAAAGGAGGCTCTCACCGGACTGTCCTTGTCCAGCCGGCGCAGCACCAGCACATAGCCGCTGTTGTCGAAGTTGGTCAACAGCTCACCCGAAGGCAGCAGCACCAGCCACGCAGCATTCCACGGCGAGGCATCCGGCGTGCATGCCAGGCGCAGCGGTGTCACGGACGAATCCGCCAGCTCGATGCCGAAGTCCTGCAGGGTGGGCGCGACCGGCGTCCCGAAGTGCTCGGGGCGTGGAAACTTCTGCCCGATGAAACCCTGCAGCGGGATCGTCGCCTCGCCGGACAGCACCGGTGCGACGCAGGCACGCGAGCCATCATCGAGGGATATCGCTGACCCGGTGATGTTCAGCTCGCGCCCGAGCAGGCGCGGATCATCGGGGTAATACGCCCAGTGCGGCTGATCGCGATGATCCACTGCCACCTGGCGCACTTCCCAGCGGCCCTGTAGATCGGTCGGTGAAACCGCCCCGGAGGCGCAGCCGGCGAGCGCCCAGCTGGTCAGCAGCAGCCAGCGAAAGGATGTCGGAAAGCGGTGAAGTGCCATGCGGGTAAGACGCATTGTCGAGTTCCGATCAGGCTTTGGCGGCAAGGAGAATCTTTTCGAACTGCCCGGCGACGGCGGCGATTTCGATCGCGTGATCCGAACCGTTGACCATCGCGCGGGCTTTCACGTAGTCAGTTCCAGTGGCCTTGAAATACTTCGAGAATTTTCGCCCGTTGGCAAAACCTTCGCCGGTAAGCATGCCATGCGCCATCAGCTTGTAGGCGATCTCCGGTTGCAGCACCTTGTCCGGGTCGAGCAGCAATTGCAGCCCCATGCCCAGCTGGCTGCTCGACCTGGCGTAGTTCGACCACCAGGTCAGCTGGACGTAACCGCGTCCGAAATAGGCCAGCTCGGTGCCATCGTCGTCCGCATAGAGCTTGACCGCCTTTTGCGTGGCTGGTGCGCCGAGCTTGGCGCCCTTGCTGATCGCCGCCTGGGTGCCCTTGGCCGAAACGCTGAATTGATCGCCGTCCTGCTCGGTAACGCGGGCCGTGCCGTCGGCCAGCGATTTCACCTTGACCGGCAGGAAATATTGCCGATTGGCACCGTGACCGACCTCCTCCACCGGCGCCATGGTGATCGCCCAGCGTCTCCTCGAATGCACCATCGGGGCACCCTTCTTGTCGACCATCTGCTTGCCCTTCTTGTCCAGCGTCGGCACCGTCTCCTTTTCAAGTGAGGTGGTTTCCCAATAGGCCGTGGCGAGCATGTAGGCCATCCAGCGGATGTCAACGATGCTGCTGTCCGCTTCCATGAAGCCGATCAGCAACTCCAGGTGCGGGATCGCTGCGCTGTCGTAACGCGGCTCCTTGCCGAACTGCTGGATGAACCCCTCGCGCAACTTGATCCGGTCAAACGTCTTCGGCCGCGCGTAGTTGGCCATCGCGGCGACGTCCGCCGGGCTGGCCGGGACCACCGTCGCCGGATGAGCGGACGCCTTGCCGAGCGGCGCGCGACCGTGCTGCGCGCGGGGCGGCGGAGGGCGGTGCCCCGGCAAGGGCTGATCGATCAGAGCGCTGGTATGTCCGGGATGCGACGTGCGGAAATGAGCCATGGCGTGGATTCACAAGTCGATGTCGAGGACAACGGCAACATGCGTTGAAAGAATGCGGAACGTGGCACGGGCGCACCCTTCCCGCGGAAAATTCAATGGTTCGGTATCGATCGCCGCGCGGCCGGTGCGTAGGCCATGCACTCCAGCTCGACCCGTGCACCCAGCGCCAGAGCGGTTGCCCCGGTCGCACTGCGGGCCGGGAACGGTGGCTTGAAATATTCCCGATAAACGGCGTTGAAGGCCGGCCAGTCCTTCATGTCGGCGAGGAATACCGTGCACTTGACCACGTCGCTCAGCGTGGCGCCGTGACGTCGCAGGATGTCGCGCACATTCTCGATCGCCTGGCGCGCCTCGCCGGTGATACCGCCCGGCGCCAGGACCAGCTTGCCCGGCAGCGCGCCGATCTCGCCCGAGACGAACAGAAAATCGCCTGCGCGAACCGCCTCCGAAAACGGCAACGCCTTCAGCGCGGCATCGGTCGACCGGTAGAACTCGGCATGCGATGCCGATGCCGATGCCGATGCCGATGCCGGTGGCGCGGCGCAGGCCGCAAAAGACAGCAGCATGGCTGCCATGAACGTGACGGGGCGCAGGGGCCGCTCGAAAATCATGGGTGGTGATCCTCTGATGCCAGGCCATGCCCGGATGGACAGGGTATCTGGCTTATACATCCGGATGACCGGCGCAACAACGCCAGGCGCGGTCGCCTTCGCGGAACCAGGCAACCGGGCTACCGCGACGGAACCGCTGCCCCCCTCGTGGATCGCCGCCCCGCCGGTTCGCGGCAAGAGGCTCCCATGACCAGACCGAAGCCTACTGTCACCGATCGGCCTGGGCGCTTGTCCCGGTCGATGCCGGCCGATAGGCTGCGTGGGACACGCCAGCAACCCTTCACGTCGCGTCGCTGACCGGTGAGACACCATGCCGAAGATCACCGCATCGATCTTCACCCCGGTCCATCGAGTGCAGCCATGATCCTGGAACGGCAGTTACGGAAACTTTCGGTCGGCCGGCGCATGGGGGTGATCCTCATCCTGCTGCTGTTGCCGTTGGCGGCCCTGAGCATGGCCAGCGTCGTGGTACTCAACCGGCAGGAGATCGCCTTTCGCGACTCGGTGGAAGAATCCATCCACACCCTGCTGCCGCTGACCACGCTGGAACACTATCTGGAAAATGCCCTGGTCGATGAGCTGGAGGCGCAAACCAGTGAAACGGTGCCCGATTTCGCCACGCTGACCGACAACATCGACAAGTCGTTCGCGAACATCGAGAGCTCGGGCCACACCACCGATCTGTCCGAAGCCACGGTGGTCTCCGCACAGCAGGCATGGCGCGACGCCCGTCCTTCGGTGCAAATGCTGATTGGACACGTGCAATCGCTCCATCCGAAACAGGACGCCGCGGCGGAGACCCGGACCCGCGAGGATCTGCAGCTGGCCATCCAGGACATCAGCCAGGCGCGTCAGCAACTGTCGCGCGCCGTCGAGGCACGCTATGCCCGCGCGGTGGCCACGCGCCATAAGCAACTGAACTGGCTGGTCGCGAGCTGGGTGATCACGCTCTCCTTTGCCGCGCTGATGATCGGTGCGTTCCTGCACTCCCTGCTGGGACCGATCAAGATGCTTGGAAAGGCGGCTCGCGGTCTCGCCGCCGGCGACGTCGGCGTCCGCTCCCCGGTGATCGGCAACGACGAATTGACGGCGCTGGCCGAATGCTTCAACGAGATGGCCGCGTACTGGGAAACCTCCCGGCAGACGCTGATGACCGAGGCGGCCCAGGATCCCCTGACGGGCGCGCTCAACCGCCGCGGCATCCTGGCCCTGCTGGCAGCCGAGCTCGGCAAGCATGCCCATCGGCAACAGCCGGTCAGCATCTTCATGGTCGACCTCGACCGGTTCAAGAACATCAACGATCGCTTCGGCCACAGCGCCGGCGACCGTGCACTGATCTGGGTTGTCTCGAAGATGCATGAAATGCTGCGCGAGAACGATCGCCTGGGTCGTTACGGCGGCGACGAATTCATGATCATCCTGCCCGGCGCCAGCAAGCAGCAGGCGCAGCACATCGCCCATCGCATGACCGGATCGATAGGCGAAGCGGCAGCCAGGGAAGCGGCCTACCCCGCGATCAGCATCGGTGCCGCCTCCGCGCCCGATGACGGCTGGGATGCCGCCTCATTGATCGAGGCCGCCGACCGGGCGCTCTACGACAGCAAGGAAAGACGCCGCGCCGGTAGCCCATCAGCCCATTGAGGCGTCGTCACCGGGTGTTGTGGCGGGCATCGGGCTCGGTCTGCGGCATCGCGCCGTCATGGCGGACCCGCCAAAAAAAGAGCCCGCCGAAGCGGGCTCGTCCATCCATGAAGGGGGGCGGGATAGCGCGCCTCACGGCGACCGGCGAACAGAGGGGAATCTGTTGCCTTGAGAATTTGACGGCATCGGCACGGCAAACTTTAGCCCGATCGATCGCTGCATCGTTCGCGCCGGCTCGGTATCCCGCAACCCACGCCTTGAGCGCAAGTGTGAGGACAAATCGGCGAGACGATCATCGGGTCATCACAAATTGTTGATTTGTATCTTTATTTCACAACACTCTCACACCAGGAGTGTGACCCGGCAGACATTGCCAATGAGTACTTGAGCGGATGCTGGTTGTACTGGCCTGCAAGCGGCCGCCACACCACGGACCCTTCCGATGACCCCTTCCATGATCCTCATTGCCGCCTCGTGCCTCGGCGCGATGGCGATCATTCCCTCGACTGTCCGCGCGGCGGACGGTCGGGTGACATTTTCCGGTGCCGTTGTCGAACCCACCTGCAGCGTGGTCACGACAGCGCTGACGACCGCCCTGACCGCGTTTCAGCCCCGCCGAATGGTCTGTGCCAACCCTGGCAAGCTCGGCGCCGCGGCCCGCAGTTACGTGGTCAGCAGCGTGCGCCTGACCCGTGCCACACCGTATCGGGTACTCCAATATTTCAACGCCTACGTTCGGGCGAGTCGACCCGGTGCAGCGGCGCCGGTACTCCTCACGCAGGTCTACGACTGACCCGCCGACGGCGGCGGCTGATCCTGGATCATCGGCCCACGGGCATCGCCTGACCGGCTGAGCCCATCCGGCGCACAGGGATACTTCCGTGGCACGGCACGAATTCAGCTGCGCCGCGTCGACCGTCCGAGGCAGCAACGAGCCGCGTACCAGGGATCTCAGCTCTGGCCGCGCAAGCGCTGGACGAAGTCCGCATGGGATTCGCCGCGTGCATACAGCCAGCCCTGGACGCGATGGCAACCCATCGCACGCAATTCGGCCTCCTGGGTGAGATGCTCCACACCTTCCACCACCACCTCCAGCTCCATGGCGTTTGCCAGCGCCAGCACCGCGGACACGATTGCGTGCGCGTGGGGATCGCCGGGAAGTTCTTCGATCAGGCTCTTGTCGATCTTCAGCAGATCAACCGGGAAGCGCTTCAGATAAGCCAATGACGAGTAACCGGTGCCGAAGTCATCCGCGCGCCCAGGACCTTGAGCGCATGCAGCGTCTCGAGCGCACTGTCGGCGCGACTCATCAGCGTGGTCTCGGTGATCTCCAGACACAAGCGTTGCGGCTCGAACGCGGTATCACGCAGCACTTCGACAACCATTGCGACCTGTCCCGGTTGTTCGAACTAGTGCAGGTTGCCGTCGGGGTCGTATCGCCAGACACCGACCCGCTCCACGCCAAGCACGTGCGCGGCCGCCCTCGTGATCGCGGCCAGGGCGGGCTGCAGTCCATCACCGGATTGCCACAGGCGCTGCGCCAACCGGGTCAATGCGAGCGTATGCCGCAACATTCGCGCATCGCGCGCGAGGCCCTCCTGCAACTCGACATCTGAATGCATCGCACTTCCAGCGCAATCGCGACGAGCTCCAGTGGCATAGCTGCGCTGGTCGCATGCTCGAATCCAGCAGATCGACGGTCGCCATGTTGCGGGCGAGCCGGGAAGCCACCCGGCCTGCCGTGCGGAGGCCCGCCGCGGTCGGTGGAACACGCACTGCAGGCTCCTTCCCGCTCTGCGCGGACCGGCAAGGCGCCCCGCGGCGCCCGGCTTACGGCCGCTGCAGCAACGCGTGCAATTTCAGGTAGACGCCGTTGGTCCAGCCGAAGCCGATCACGTTCGCCTTGTAGCCTGCGCTGATCTTCACATCGGCGTTGCCGCTGGCCATGTTGTATTTCTCGCGGATGGTGCCGTCGTCGGCGAGGCTGCGGTCGATCGTGCCGCAGAACTTGCCCGCGAGGCGGCGGGCGTCGTCGTGAAAGCGGTATGCATCTAGCCCGTCGATCGCCAACCAGTTGGTCGGTGCCCAGCCGAACGGTGCATCCCACTGTGCGCCGCTGGCGTGGTCGCTCATCTGCAGTCCACCCTTTCGTTCGAACAGGTTCAGATGAGCACGCAGCGCGGCCGCCTGCGGTTTCGAGGCCAGCCCCGCCCACAGCGGGTAGAACGTGCTGACGAAGGGGTAATCCGATGGCTTGCCGGCGACGAAGTCGTAGTCCATGTACATGCCGCGATCCGGGCGCCACAGATACTTGTCGATGGCGGCGCGGCGCGCTTCGGCGACGGCAGCCCAGTGCCGCGCGTCGGCGGTCTTGCCGAGCCGCACGGCGAAGTCATGCAGGTCGCGCTCGTAGCGGTACAGCAGGCTGTTCAGATCCACCGGCGCGTAGTGGTGGGTGGAACCGCCAAACGGCCCCATCCGGAAGGTGGTGTCGAAACCGGACTCGCGCATCGCGCGGTCGCCCAGGAAATAGTCGGCGCGCAGTCGGTAGCCCTTCGACCAGGCCCCGGCGCAGACCGCCGATGCCTGCACGTCGCAGCTGGCGGTCTTCAGCTTCGCCGCCTCCGCGGCATCGGGATGCTTCGATGCCTTGAGCAGATAGCCCGGGTCCTGCGCGGGGTGCGCCAGCAGCCAGTCGATCACGCCACGCAGGTAGTCGCTGTCCTGCATCTCCAGCACCGGGCTGGCACCGCCGTATCCGAAATAGCGCGCCAGTCCGGTATCGCCGGCACGATGTTCCTTGCGCATCCAGGTCGCATGGTCGCGCACCGCCAGCGGATAGGCCTGCCGCAGCCATGCCTGCGCGGCGGACGGGTCCGGAAAACTGGCCGGATCGTCCAGCACGGCGCGGATCATCGAGGACAGGAACGGCGGCTGCGAGCGGGTCAGGTAATACGTGCGGTTGGCATTGAGCACCGCACCGTAATGCGCCACCTCGAACAGGGCGTTGTCGACCATGCCGCGCGCCAGTGCTTCACGATGATCGGCGACCAGGCCGAGCACGATGAAATAGCTGTCCCAGCCATACATCTCGTTGAAGAACCCGCCCGGCACCACGTAGGGATGCGGCAGGTAGAGCAGGCCCTGATGTGGCAGCCGCGTCGGCATGAGGTCGCCGAGGCGCTCGATCGCTTGCGGCAGCACGCGTACGTCGACATGGCAGTGCGCGGCAATGCCGTCGAGCCGCGCCGGCTTCGGCAGGTCCGCCGGCAGGTACAGCACCGGACGCGTACCCACCTTGCTGTCGGCCAGGGCCGAACAGTCGTCCATCGAGCGGGTCAGCGTGCCCCACGCATGATCGATATAGGCGCGGGTTTTCAGCGGATCGGGCGCGCGCGCCGCCGCGGCCGCGGCAAGCGCGAACGACACCAGGATCAGGGCAAGTCGCGGGAGAGATTTCATCGTGAATCACCTGTGCGCCGTCATGGCGGCGGAAACGTGGGCTGCGGCGCTTGCCTACAACGGGTCGGCGTGTGTGCTGAAGAACTGCTGCAGGAACGCCTGCCGCGCGGCGCCGCGATCCACTTCGGTACGGGTGTGCGCGGCAATCGTCTGACGCAACAGGCCGCCGTCGGACTTGCGCACCGCCGGCCACGCCGGCAGACCCGCGCCGTTCGGATTGCCGGTCTTGATGAACTGCGCGAAATAGCCTTCCATCGTCTTCGACGCGCGCCAGTCGGCCGGCGTCCAGGCATACACCCGGTTGGTCGCGAGATTGCCCAGCGCGTACTCGATCTCGCCGCTGTGCACCGCGCCCGTGTCGGACCGCTCGCCCGGGGCGGGATGCCGTTTGGCCGGACGCGACTGGGCGAAATAGTAGAAGTACACCGGCGCGTGGCTACTGCGCCGCTGCAGGTCCATCCAGCGCCAGGTGGTGTGGGCGATGAAGAAGTCACTGGCCAGCGCGGTGGCCGAACGTTTCACCTCGGCCGTACTGCCGCCGGGATACAGCGCCAGCGCGCGATCGGCTTGCGCACCGAACAGCTTGTGCAGCGCGACCCGATAATGCTCCGGCGTCGGCGCCTGGTCCTTCAGGATGCCGGTATAGAAACCCTCCTGCGAATTGGAACCCAGCAGCAGCGGCACCTGCGCCTGCGCACCGCGGGCAAAGGTCAGCGCGGGCGGCTCGCCGAGGAACCAGCCATCGAGATCGACGTCGGCGTCACCGCTCTGCCCGGCGGTGGCCTGCAGCAGAGTCTTCGCCGGCAGTGCACGCAGCGCCGCCAGCGAGCCGTCACCCAGCTTCGCGGCGAACGCCTGGCCATGCTGCTCCATCGTCGCCAGCGGCAGCGGAGCGATCGGCGCGATCAGCGCACCGCTCTCGCCGATCGCCCGCGCGAACAGGTGGCGTGACAACGGCGAGGCCGTCAATGCGCTCACCGCGATCGAGCCGGCCGACTCGCCGGCGATGGTCACCTGCGTCGGGTCACCGCCGAAGCGGGCGATGTTCGCCCGCACCCAGCGCAGCGCCGCGACCTGGTCGAGCAGCCCGTAGTTGCCCGCCGCATGCTGCGGCGACTCGGCGGCCAGTGCGGGCAGTGCGAAAAACCCGAATACGCCCAGCCGGTAGTTCACCGTCACCGTGACGATGCCCTTGCCGGCGAGACTGGCGCCGTCGTAACGCAGCTCCGAACCATCGCCACCGACAAACCCGCCACCGTAGAAATACACCAGCACCGGCAGTTTCGCCGACTTGCCGGAAGCCGGGGTCCATACATTGAGGTAGAGGCAATCCTCGCTCATGCCATCGGAGCGGAACACCATGTCGCTGAACAACGGCAACTGCATGCAGCGTGGCCCGAACCGTTGCGCCTTGCGCACACCTCGCCACGGCGTCACGGGCTGCGGCGGCTTCCAGCGCAGGGCGGCCAGCGGCGGTGCCGCATAGGGGATGCCCTGGAACTCGTGCAGTTCCACACCGTCGACCGTGGCCGGCCGGCCTTCGATCGTGCCGGCCGGCAACGTCACCCGCGGCGGCGCGAGCGACGGGGTGTCGGCGGCCAGCGCTCCGGCGGATGCACCCGCCAACAGCAACACCAGGACCATGGCTGCCAGACGGCAAGCGGGTGTCGGGGCGATCGAGGAGGGAGCAATCATGGGGAAATCCTGCGGGGAACAAATGGCAGCCTAGAACATTTCTCCGCAGCCATCCAAGTCGACCACGCCGAGCTGGCGGGGCGACGGACTCACGCCCCGCTGCCCGGTCGCGTGCAGGCCCCGCTCAACTGGCATCCGTCCAGGTCGACTCGATATCGGCCTTCACCGCTGCATCGACGCTCGCCTCGGGCAGCTCGAACATGCCGTGCACGCAACCGTGCCGCATGCCGGCGTAGTCGCCGTTGTGGCGGAAGGTCGCCGTCCAGTGCACGCGACCGGCGCTGGCGGGCTGGTAATCCGCTTCGTAGGTGAAGCCATTGCGGGTCGTGCCGGACATATTGCCCATGACTGCAGCCTCCTTCGCGTGATTGCCCGATCAGCATAGGCCTTTGCCTGCACACCCGGGCACTCACAGGCAAACCTGCGGAACCCGGGCTGGCCTCGGGTGGCACTTGCCGGCCCGACGCAACCAGCGGATAAGGAGGTCGCTTCATACCTGCTGTTTCGATACATGCGCGCCGGGGGAGACCGACCATGGATCAGACAAGGCAAGCGCAAGCACCGCAGTACGGCATCCCCGGGCATGAGAGCCAGGCGCTGGCCAGGCGCCGCGAACTCAGCGGGGGCGATCCGGCGCAGCCGGCGATCGGACTGGCACTGTCCGGCGGCGGCGTGCGCAGCGCCACGTTCTGCCTGGGCCTGCTGCGGGCGCTGGCGAAGAACGGCATATTGCACCGTTTCGATTATCTCTCGACCGTGTCCGGCGGCGGCTATGCCGGAGCGGCGTTCGGACGTCTGTTCGGCGCCCGGACCACAGCCGGCGAGGTCGAGCAGGGGCTGGCCGACGACCGCTCGCTGCTGCTGTGGTGGCTGCGCAGCAACGGTCGCTACCTGGTGCCTGCCGGCCTGCGCGATCTGCTGCAGACCTGGGCCGGCCAACTGCGCGGCTTCGTCGCCACACAGTTCGAGATCACCACGCTGATCCTGCTGCTGTCCTGCGTGATCACGCTGCCACACCTGCTGGGCTTCCACTGGCAGGCCGCGTCGGCGCCGCTGCTGACCAGCACGCTGTGGTGGGCGGCGATGCCGCTGGCCGGCTGGATCGTCATCTTCGTGGCATTCGCCTACTGGTGGTCACGCGATCCCGACGACTGGTCGATGTGGAGTGACCTCACGATCTGCGTATCCACCTCGGTGATGGCCGTCTATCTGCTGAGTCCGCTGTGGAGCACGGCGATGGCCGGCCATGGCAAGGTCACCATGGCGGTGATCGGCGGCATCCTGTTGGCGGTGCCGCTGTCACGGCTGTGGTTGTTGCTGCGTCCGTCGCATCCGGCCCGGGATCGGGTGCGCTACACGATCGCGCTCAGCACGTCGCTGAAATACCTTACCCTGCTGTTCCTGCTGGGCGCGGCGGATCTGCTCAGCTGGTTCCTCGCCGACCAGATCGGCGCCACCTTCCAGCATGGCTCGGTGCTGACCAGCGCCGGGCTTGCCGCGATGCTGATCGGCGTGGCGCGATTCGCGTTGCCGCTGCTGCAGCCGCACGACCACAAGAACAGGCTGTCGCAGCTGCCGCTCGCGTTGCTGGCGAACCTGTGCGGCTTGCTGCTGCTCGCCCTGCTGGCGCTGTTCTGGCTCAGCGCACTGCAGTATTTCGTGTTCGTTGCGCGGCTGTCGGCACTGGACAGCTGGATGCACTGGCTGGCCGTGCTGGCACCGGGCTTCACCCACCCGCCCGCCGCCGACATCTGGCTGCGCTGGCTGACCGTGGCCATTCCCAGCCTGGCCTACGTGGTGCTGACCGGCAGCAACCTGCAGCTGATCAACCGTTCCTCCCTGCATGCGTTCTACCGCTCGCGCATCGCCCGCACCTACGTGTCGCTGGGCAACCATGAGGGCGCGGAGCACGCATCCAGGCCGGCGCGCTTTCCGCTCTCGCCGTTGAAGCCGAAGACCGGCGGCAATGCAGATGCGGTGAGGAAGCTCACCGAACTGCTGGACGGCGACGACATCGCGCTGCCCGAGTACTCGCCGCACGCCCACGGCGGACCGATCCACCTGATCAACTGCTGCATCAACCAGACCATCGACGACCGCACCGATACCTACAATGCCGACCGCAAGGGCGTGTACCTGACGGTCAGTTCGCTGGGGCTGGAGACCGGCACCCAGCCGCCCCAGTTCCGTTCCGGTGTCGACGACCCGCTGGCACGCAGTACCTTGTCCGAATGGATCGCGATTTCCGGCGCGGCTGCCGGCTCCGGCATGGGCTCGCTGACGCGCGCCGGCATCTCGGCGCTGTTTTTCCTGAGCGGCTTCCGGCTCGGCTACTGGTGGCACAACCGGCTCAACCCGCAACGGTTCTGGTGGTCGCGGCTGGGCAAGTCGCGCGCGGCACTGCAGGAAATGCTGGCGCGCTTTCCGGGCCTGCGCAGTCCGGTCTGGTATCTGTCCGACGGCGGCCACTTCGACAATACCGGGGTCTACAGCCTGCTCAAGCGCGAGCTGAGGCTGATCGTGCTGGCGGACTGCGGCGCGGATCCGAACTACGTCTTCGCCGATGTGGAAAACCTCACCCGCAAGGCACGCATCGATCTGGATACCGGCATCGACTTCATCGATCCGGACAGCCTGCCCACTGGCCTGTCCGCCGAGCTGCGCGCCCGCTTCGGCACCCCCGACAGCATCATGCCCAGCCCCGGCAACCAGCATTTGCTGCTGGCGCGCATCAGCTATCCCAGCGGTGCCAGCGGTTGCCTGCTGGTGGTCAAGCCGCGGCTGTACTGCGAGTTGCCGCTGGACGTCGCCGGCTACGCCGATCGCCATCGCGACTTTCCGCAGCAAAGCACGGCGCAGCAATTCTTCGACGAATCGCAATGGGAGAGTTACTGCCAGCTCGGCGAGCTGCTTGGTCTGCCGGTCACCGCGCACCTGCTGGACATGCTGCCCGGCCTGGCCAGCAGCGGCACGGCGGTGAGCGCCAATGCGGTATCCAGTGACGACCAGCCCAACATCCTGACCCGGCGCCAGCGCATGGGCGCCACCATCGGTGCCTCGCTGAGCCTGGGCGCGCTGGCCACCGTGGCGCTCACCAGCTGGCAGGCATGGGACTCGCACCAGGCCCAGCTGCTCAGCAGCGGACGCAACGTGGAAGTGCAGCAGAGTGCCGCCGATGCCGTGCAGACCGATCTCGATGCGGGCCTCGGCTACGACCCGGCGATGCATCGCAAGCTCTACTCGCTGATGCGCCGGTACGACGACGTGCGCGATTCCGAAGGAATGACGCGCACGATGAACCAGCTGGCCGATACGCTGAACCGCGCGTGCGGCCGGCTGGCGCCCGGCAACGCGCTGGTCGATCGCTGCCTGGCCGACTATTCCGCGCTGCGCGGCGCGGTGACGGAGCCGACGATCTGGCAGAAGGCCTTGCAGGACTACCGCAACGCGATCCCTTCGCCGTTGCCGGAGGTGCTCGGGCCGCCATCCGGCGAGTACGCCGCGGTGACGCCCGAAGCGGGCGAACCGGCGCTGGTCGGCGCGGCACCAGCGGACGTCGTGGCCTCGCTCACCGGCGCGCCAGCCCCGGCGTCAGAACCGGCGTTGCCGGCAAGGCACGTCTCTACGGCGCCCGCCGGTCCACCTGCCGAGCCGCTGGACGGCAACTGCCGCGCCACCACCGCCGACTGCTGCGGCGCCGCCGCCACGGATGACAACGGCAGCGCCGCCGACTGCTGCCACGGCGCAACCGTCGACAGCGGCACTGTCCGATGCCGCCCTGCAGGCTTGCAGCGGCGCGACCACCGACGAGCCGCAGCGCCTGATCGTCTATGTGCAGATCTACAGCGAGAACCAGCGCGCGCTGGCTATCGGGCTGTTGCGGCAACTGGCGGACTTCGGCCTGGCCACGCCGGGCATCGAGAATGTGGTCAGCAGTGCCAGCCGCTCCGGTCACGGCGCACCAGCGGCCTGGGACAAACCGGTATTTCTCTACAGCAGCTACAGCGAACAGGCGCCGATGTGCGCCCGTGCGCTGGCGCGGTGGCTGGCAGCGCAACCGGCGTTCCGCGACTCGACGCCGCGGGCGCTGCCGTTGCCGATACGCCTGCACGGCAACCCCGACGTCATCGAGTTCTGGCTGCCCGCGAACCGCCAGGAGCGACTCCATTAGCGTGCGCTGATGGCACTGACCGGGTGGGGTTGCCGCGTCAGGATCGGGCACGAGCGGCCGCGCTGACCCGGCGCCACCGGACGGCATCGCGCGGTGACGCAATCAACCGTCGGTGCGTGCGCAGATCGCTTCATCGGCAGACCGCACGCAGTGCAGCGACGCGGTCCGCGCGGCAACCTGCGCGTGGTTCGCGCCGGCCAGCTTCACCGGGGCCGGCGTGCTGACCAGCATCGCGCCCATGACCAGGGCGCAAACTGTGAAGCAGGCGACGAACAGGCTGCCCAGGATCAGTGATTCGAATTTCATGAGGTGTCTCCGTGGTGGATGGATGCTCTGTACTGACTGCAGAGCAATCGCCGTGCCAACCGGCCGGATACCCGTGATTCGTTGAATTTCGCGGAGTTCAGCGCGTGCAGACGACGGTGTCGGCCTGTCCGCGGACGGCCGTTCGGGCGGGGCGGACAGCCGGACAACCGCGGCGCTTCACGAGGGAAGCGCCGCGGCGGAGCGGTCAGTTGCCGGCCACCATAGTGCGCGCCGCATGCATGCGCCGGATACGCACCGTGCTGCCGCCGACGAACGTCATCACGAAGGTCGCACCCTCATGCGTCTGTGTCTTCACCGGGATCGGCCCCTTGTCGCTGGCGGCCTGCAGCGCGGCTCGCCCATACGCCGCCTGCTCGCCACCGGGAATCAGGGTGAGCGGCGGGCTGACCGGATCGAACGTGGTGTAGTAACCGCCACAGCGAGCGCAGCGGCGATCGACCAGCACCTCCGGCAATCGCATCAGCCAGATGAAGTACTTGTTCTCGTGCCGTATCCGGACGCGATCGTCGCTTTGACGCACCAGCCCGGTGGCGCCGCCCGCATTCCAGACCCGCACGATCCTCGCCTGGCTGCAGTCGGCCACGGCGCACTCCTGCAGCACCAGGTATTCGTCACCGGCGAGGCGGATCGGCTGGACGCTCAGGATGTCGCCGCTGACCAGTGCCTGCGCCGGATATGCCACGTACGGCATGCGCGGGTTCACCTTGAAGTCTCCCGAGATCACATAACCGCCGTAATGCTCGGTATAAGCCGGCTCGGTCACCGTGACGGCAGGCAAGGTCACCTGCGCCGATGCCGACAGGTTGAACAGGCTCAGCGCCCATACCAGCGATATCGTCCCGAAAGACCTGTCTCGCATGTCGATTCCCGTTCGCCATCCGGGCGGATGGAACTGGAGTCTCCGTCACCTTGACCGCGTTGTCGAACCGGGGGAGCGACCCGCCAGTGGCGGATGCGAAGGCTACATCTGTTCCACCGGCAGCACGCGACGACGGGCGCGCTCGCGCAGCGAGCATTCACGCAGCGTGTCGGCCATCGCCTCGAGCCCCGGAATTCCGTACAGCAAGACCGACGACATGCCCTGATCGGAGGAGTGCATGTGGATCTGGCACTGCCCGAGCAGACGCATCCCCAGCGGTTTCAGGATGTCGAAGTGATCCACCCGGAACAGCTCGAGGTTGTCCTTCACCTTGGAGAACAGCCCCCGTTCGACCTGCACCCGCTGGCTGGTGATGATGAAGCTCGTACTCATGCTGCGCAGCCAGTACACCAGCAGGGCAATGCCCAGCGTGCAAACCACCGCCACGTACTGGCCAAAGCTGAAGATGACTTTCGGATGTCCGGAAAACACCGGCTGCTCGACGGTCGCCGCATGCGCGGCCACATAGCTGTCGATGTCGGTACCGCAGAAGCGGCACTTGTGGGCCGCGGCCTGAATCTCCTCGGCACACGCCGGGCAACGCTTCATTGCTTGTTCCATGGATATGCACCGCTCGACTGAATCGAGCCACCAGACTAGCGCCATTCGCGATGTCCGATGCGCCGGATTCCAGGGCCCGGCGCACCCGGTCATGCTTCATTAACGAGCCACGAAGTACATTGACCGCCATGTCGTGAGACATCGTTCCCACCGTGTGGCGAGGCTCCCCTCCTCTTCCACATATTCAGACGGAACCCCCCAAAAGACCCGCAGACTCCCCTCTGCGGGTTTTTTATGCCCGATCGCACGACGCCCCATCCGTCCGCGACGAGGCGATATCGCCCCTCCGCACTATGCGGACGGATCATGCGCCGAAGCCGGATTCCGCGATGGGCGATTGCAGCATCCGGCACGCGCAGCTGCCACTGATTTTCTTCGACGGATGGCAGTTGTCCCAGGAGCCGATGTGCTGTCACGCTGACACGCCGGCAGCGGTCGATGCCCGTGACTGACCACGCGGGTCATGCGCCACTGAGCCTTGGCATCGTGGCAGTCGCCGATGGAACGCATCGCCGCGGCCAGCGCGAGCATGATCGCCGCACAGGCTGGCCAGGAGTGCAGTCGGGTAACGGGTCATCGCGGGTCTTCCTTCGGGCGTGCCGGGCAAGGCCATCGGCGTTCCGGCCCACATAGCCGAAGAAGTGCGTGCCGCCTCCTGCCATCGGACACCTGCCGTCAGCGATGGCCGGCGCCGCGTTCACGGGCAATGAGGTCGATCAGATGCTGTTCGATCTCGAACACGTGGGGGTCGTGCGCATCCAGCTCGCGCAACGCCGCGGCCAGCTGCAGCAGATAGTCGCGGTTGGGGCCGCTGGGTCCCGAGGACGCCGCGATGTGGCGGGCAATTTCCGGCTCGGAGGCCGGTCCGAGGAACGCAGCGTTCTCTTCGGTGGCGATATACACCAGGCCTTCGGCACATTGCCCTTCGCCGAGATGGAGCTCGGTGGCGAAACGCAGGTAGCCGTTCTTCTCGCGCACGTCCAGCTGGGCGAAGACCGCCGGCGCGATCAGGTAGGCCATGCCGATGCAGGTCGCGTCCTGCTCCGGGATCAGGGTGACCACGCGACCGGGCGCGTCGGGGGTGCCGCGGTGGTCATGCGAGCCCTGCCAGAAGCGGCGCACCCAGTGCCTGATGCAGGCCGGGCGTCGCTCGATATAGGGAAAGTCCACCTTGTAGATCAGCGAGCCGTAGCCAAACAGCCACACCTGTGCGTGATCGGCGAAGCGGTTCATGCGGCGGTTGATGGCAACGGTGTCGACGGACATGGTTCGGATCTGCGGATGGCGGTTTTTCGTGACCGGGGTATTGTGCGCCGCCCGGACAGGTGCGTCCCGCGAGGGGACCGGCAGGGTGGAACGGGCGAAACATCGACACGCCGCTCGCCGGCCCTGTCGCCCGCCGGAGGCCTGGAGCAGCAGCCCGCCCGTCTGCCGGGGGACAGAAGGACCAGGTCGCAGCGGTTGCTCGGGATCCATTGCAGGGGGCCGGACAAAGTTCCCCTTGCCGGTCGCGCCCCGGTTACACTTCATTAACGAACCGCGAAGTACATTAATGCCATGTCGTGAGACATCAATCCCACCATGTGGCGAGGCTCCCCTCCTCCTCCACATGATCAGACGGACCCCCCGAAACCCGCAGATTCCCCTCTGCGGGTTTTTTTGTGCTGACCACCGATACCGACCACGTGGTCGATGAACCGGCAAGCCGGGCGAGCGGGCCGGAATCGCTTCCGATACGGGCCATGTCGCTCGCAGTCCGCGCCCAGTCATACTTCATTAACGAACCACACAGTACATTAATTCCATGTCGTGAGACATCACTCCCACCGTGTGGCGAGGCTCCCCTCCTCCTCCACATATTCAGACGGACTCCCCCCGAAACCCGCAGACTCCCCTGCGGGTTTTTTTATGCGCTGGTCACCCATGCACATCCGGCCTCGCCGCGCGGGTCGGGCGGGGCGAGGGGGGAGTTGCCGGAGCAGAACTGTTGCGGCGGTGCTCTCGCTGCGGGGATAGTCGGCGGCGTGCCGGCCATCCCCGCGTATAGCGATTACGCGGCCGGTGCGGCGGCGGCCGGCGTGCCGGCGAAGTCGACCACCAGTATGGCCCGGCGGTTGTCCATGCCCTCGTCATGCGACTTGCCGCGCTGGACCTGGCGCTTCACCGCCTTGCCGTAGCTGACCGTGCGCACCTTGTCGGCCGACAGTCCGCCGGTGCCGACCAGGTAATCCTTGACGGCGTTCGCACGCCGCGTCCCCAGCCGCAGGTTGTACGCGGCCGAACCCGCCGGGTCGGTGAAGCCTTCCACCGTCACCAGTGCATCCGGGTAATGGCTGCGCATGACCTTGGCGAAGTCGTCGAGCAGCGGCTTGTCCTCATCGCGCAGGGTCGCATCATTGAACGCGAAGTGCGCAATGGCATCGACCCGCACGCGGCCACCCATCTCGGCGATCTGGGCGTCGTACTTGGCGAACTTCTGCTGCATCTCCTGCGTCAACGCATCGATCTGCTGCTGCTGCTTCTGGTCGTTGGCGCGAAGTTCGGAGATCGCGGCGTCGTAGTCTGTCTTCTTGACGTACTGGCTGCAGCCACTGAGCGCGACGGCCATGAAAGCGAGCGAAATGAAAACGAATCGAGACACTGTGTTGACCATGAGTCCTCTCCTTAATCATCGGATTGATGGCAGGATCGCCATCGGACACCCGGACCATCAAGGGCAGCTCCCCCGCTGCGCCCGTCCGCTGACCCGCGGCTTCGTTCAGGTTAGGCAACCGACCGGAAACAAGACCTGAATCACCGGCCAGGAAGCGCATGCCGCCATCGCCTCCGACCTGCTGCCGGCCCTACCTCTCCCGGGTCAGCTCGACGCCATCGACGGTCATCTTCCACGCGCCCCGGTCCTGGTGCGGCGGCAGGGACACCATGAATGTGGTCCTGATCGGACCCACCCCGACGACGAAGTTGTCGCCATCAAATCCCTGCAGCGGTCCCGAGATGGATTTGCTGACACCTCCCTGCAGACGCTTGTAGGCGACGCTGCCGTCTTGGGTGATCAGCATGGCCATCGCGGCGGAGTGCCACTCACCCACATAGGCCGCCTTTCCAGGCGGCACGGGCTTGCCGCATCCCGCCAGCAGCGCGACGAGCACGGGCAGAACCCACGGCAGCTTGCGCATGATCCCTCCCTGGAACGTCGGACGACGGGCCCGACCCGCAGCGACCGTCACCATCTGCCACCGTTCCGCTCGACCACCCTGGCCCGCGGGGCCAGGCGGCTGTTGGGTGACCAGCGCGGCCGGGCATCACTGTTCGCGACCGCTGCCACCAGGCGGTAGAAAAAGCGGTTGAACTTGCCCGCGGCGGCCCAGTCGATCGGCTGGGTCAGGTCATCCTGTGGCCGGTGATATTGCACTTCGTACCAGTGGCGGTAGCGTCGCTCCGATTCGGTGCCCGGCCGGTAGCCGAACACGAAGCCGGTCGCCGGGATGCCCGCCTGCAGGAACGGCCAGTGATCGGCCCGGCGCAACAGGTTGCGCTCGGGCTCCGGGTCCCGCTGCACGAAGATGCCGCTGCGTGACGCGACCTGCCGAACCGTCGTGCCGAGCGTGCTGTCGTCAAGCGCGTGGACGGTCATCCGTTGCAGCGGAAAGATCGGGCGAATCTGATCGAGGTTGATGTCCGCCACGAGGGCGGTCTTCGGCAACGTGGGATGGGCCACGAAATAGTGGCTGCCGAGCAGTCCCTTCTCCTCGCCGGTGAACGCGGCGAACAGCACCGAGCGCCGGTAGCCGACACCCTTGCGGCGCTCGGCCAAGCGCTCGAGCAGGGCGACATAGGCGGCGTCATCGAGCGTGCCGTTGTAGATCGCGTCGCCATGCACCGGCTCGCCCTTGCCGTAGCCGTCCAGATGCGCCGAGAGCACCACGTACTGCTCGCGCAGCCGGGCATCGGTGCCCGGCAGCACGCCCAGCACGTTGGCCGACATCACCACCCGCCGCTGCAGGCGTAGCCGTGCGGTGAAATGGCCGGGCACGTCGAAGCTTGGCAGCGGCTTGCCGGCGCTGCCCCATGCCAGCAGACGCCCGGCATCCTCACCGGAGCCGGCGAGTACCGCGGCCAGCGCGGCGGGGTTGAGCGTCGCCAGCAGCATGTGGTCGCCTTCGGGCGCTGGCGCACCGATCGGCGCCACCGTGCGGGCATAGGCCACCGGCCAGCGCATCGGCTCGATCGTGAACCCCGGATCGGCGATGGTGAGCATTCCGGCGGCGCCCGCCTGGTTCACCGCGCGCAGACGTTCGGCGCCACCGGTGAGCCCGGCGCGACGCCAGCCGTAGCAGAGCACGATCCTGCCGCGCACGTCGCCAAGCGTCCCGGGCGCGCAGTAGCCTCGAAACGCGATCGGCGCGTCGAGCCGCGTCGGCATCCTGGCCGACGGTCGTGGCGCGATGTCGTAGAGCAGCCGCAACGGCGTGTCGCCCACCGCGATGTGCGTCCCCTGCGCGGTGATCAGCAGGTCATCGAGGCGGAAACGCTGGAACCAGCCGCCATCGTCGCCGGCCGGACGCAGGCCCGCTTCGGCGAAGCGCTGCGCCACCCGCTGCGCCGCGCGGTCATATCCCGCCGTACCGGTATCGCGCCCCTCCATCGCGTCGCTCGACAGCGCCTCGGTCGCCTGCCACCAGGCGCGGGTGTCCGGATCGGCGATCGCATGTGCGCGTGAGGGCGAGGGCGACCGCCCGGCGGCGGACGCCGGCGCGGAAGGCATCATGGCGACAAGCAGCAGAAACGGCAGCAGCGTTCTCAAGGTCGCCTCCGAGGGCATGGGTCAGCAAGCATGTTGAGAGAGGACCCCCGGGGTCGGCAGGCGTTCCGCCGCCGATGATGGCAGGACGCTGCGGCGACCGGAATGGCACCCCGATTTCCCGCCTCAACCGGCCAGGCTCTCGAACGCACGCACGATACCCATCCATGCCGACGTGGCCGCAAACAGCGGAGTCAACATCTGCTGGGCGAGCAACGCCAGTCCGCCGATCACGTAGATGCGATGCGGACGACCGAGAGTGCGCCAGTCGCGCATGATCGCCACCAGCAGGAACAGATCCGCCGTCAATGACGGCGGTATCGACACGAACGGCGGCGGCGGACCTCCCGCTGCACCGGCCGGTGCCAGCACGGTGAGGAACACGCGGGCGATCGCCGGCGTCATCATGCCGATCATCAGCAGGGTCATCAGCCGCTTGTGCACCTCGGGACGGCGGATGTTGACGATGGCCAGCATGAAGAATCCCACCAGCAGCGGCCAGGCACACAGCGGCACCGCCGCGAAATGACGCGCCGCCTCGCCCATGCCGCGCGCCTCGGCGAGCTTCAGCACAGCCATTTCCGTTACCAGGATCATGCACGCGATGGTGCTGAACAGGGCGATGCCGGCCAGACCCCAGGCGCGATGATCCAGCGTGCGGTGGCTTGCCACGAGTGCGGTCTGCACGAAGTAGAAGCAGGTCCAGCCGAACATCAGGATGCCGTGGATATGCACCACCGGCGGCGCATGAAAGCGCTGCGTCAGCAGCGGGGCCCAGTACGTGGGCACAAAGCCGCCAAAGGCAACCAGCACGAAGGCCGCCGCCATCCACACATAGAAATACCGACCTTCGGCAACACCCGCCCCAATGGCGGCATCTGGTGCGTTCATGGGCTCACCTGCTGGTCAAAGTCATCCGCCTGCATGCAGCGTGCATGCGCCGTCATGGCGGGTGACGACAACCGGCCGCGTCTCCCGGCGGCACCGTGGATCCCCCTCCGCGTCAGCCATCGCTTCGCGATCCTGCTTCTGTCCTCGCCGCGCGCAAGTGTCCTGCAGTCGTGGCAGACGCGACAGTGCCGTTTCGCGGGGCAGCGGAACAGGCAGCCCGCCGCATGGGGATGGCGTCGGCTGGCGCGCGGCGCCGAGCCCGGATGCGGGGATCGCGGGCACGCCCGGCCTCAATCGTTGAGCAGGTCTTCCCAGTGGTCCGGCACCCGGCCAGCCGGGCCGGGGACGGGCTGATCGAGCGGATGCGCATGGGGTCCGGGGAGCTCGGGCCCGGCGAAGGCCTTGCCACTGCGGAAGTCGTAGAACCAGTGCTCCCCCGGCTCGAAACTGGCAATGACCGCGTGGCCGGTCTGCCGGAAGTGGGCGGTGGCGTGCCGGTTCGGCGAGGTGTCGCAGCAGCCGATGTGTCCGCACCTGGCACATCGGCGCAGGTGCAGCCACCACTGGCCGGACTGCAGGCATTCCACGCAACCGCTGCCGGTCGGCACGGCGGTGGGATCGATGTTGTCGTCACGATGGATGTTCATGCCGCCTCCATGACGGGCGAATGCCCCGGAGCCAGCCCGCCGGCCCGGCGCGGCCACCCCGCGTTGTGCCAGCCAAGGTACTTCAAGGCCCGATGTCCGGACAAACCGCCGCGGCCCCTGTTTCCGTATCGCCGCAGGATGGCATCCCCCGCAGCAACGTGGCCGCGGTACCTTGTCGCATTAAATGCGAATGGATATCATTAACAAATGATCGCCGCTTCCACTCCATCACCGATCTGCCCTGGAGATCCGCCTTGAACCATTTCATGCATCGCTACGGGACGCCACTGACGGCGGGCCTGTTCACGGTCTCGGCCATTTCCGGCGTGGCGCTGTTCTTCCACTGGGGACCCCGCTCGTTCCATGCCATGCACGAATGGCTCAGCGTGGTGCTGCTGGCGCCGTTCGCTCTCCACCTGTGGAAGAACTGGAAGCCGTTGCTCGCCTATGCGAAGCGCAGGACCCTGCTCATTCCGCTGGCGTTGTCGCTGCTGGCGGCGGTGCCGTTCGCCATCATGGCCGGCAAGGGTGGCCGGTCGGGCAACCCGACATTCCAGACCGTCGCCCTGATGACCCAGGCCAGCCTGGTCGATCTGGCGCCGCTGTTCCAGGCGACGCCGGAAGCCCTGCTGCAGCAGCTGCAGCAACGCGGCTACAAGGCAAGCTCCACCCATCAGTCGCCGAACGCGATCGCCGCGGCGTCCGCGGCTTCCGCCAACGAAGTGCTGTTCGCGCTGATGTCACAGCGGCTGGAAACGGAAAACTGACAGCCACGTGCGGCCTCGAGAAAATGGCAATGCAAACGCGTCGCTGCCTGATCCCACATCGCGCGCCGCCCCGTGTCTGGGCGACAGCGACGCTCAGTGGCAGAGTTGGTACCAGTGGCGACAGCGCAGGCGCTTCTCGCACTGCTTGAGCTGGGCGCCGTATTCGCGGGCGCGCCGGGCGACTTCCGCGGCGGTGTTCAGCAGATGGCGATCATGCCGCCAGTGGCCGCTGCGATAGCCGCCGATGCCTTCGTGATAGGCGATGTAAAGATGCTCCGGGTCCCACTTGGAGATGCCGAGCTGACGGTGGATGCGGTCGGTATACCAACCCACGAAATCCAGCGCATCGTCCATGTCGGTGCGGCTCTTGAAGTGGCCGCCGGTAGCTTTCCGGTAGGCGCGCCACACCGGGTCCTGCACCTGCGCGTAGCCGTAGGCGCTGGACTTGCGCGGCAACGGGATGAACAGGAACCAGGGCCGGTCGGGGCGGGCCTTCTGGCGGAACCCGGACTCGCGCCGCACGAATGCCATCAGCACGTTGATCGGCGTACCCCAATGCTGCTGGGCGGCGTGGGCGTCGTCGTACCACTCCGGGTACTGGTTGAAGACCTGGCAGATGTCCTCGCTGTTGCGCGGCGGAGCGGTGGCGCACCCCCCCAGTGCCAGCAGGCAGACAGCGAAAAGGGCCAGCAGGCCGTGACGGCGCAACGCCGTGGCGTTCCATGCTCTGTTCATGACCACAGGGTAGCAGCCGATGGCATGCTCACCCCGGCTGCGCGTCGCGCTTTCCGACCACGGCGAGTGCGCGCCGCTCGACCATGCGCCGGATGCGGCACGTGTCGTGTTGACGTCAGTGCCACCTCGCGTCGACGCTGCCCTATCGAAAAACTACCTGGGCTCCGGCCTTTCCAGCACGAAATCAATTGCCGCGCAAACCGCCGCCACCTGCGCCGCGTTGCACTGCTCGGGCGTGGCGCGGGGGCTGTCGGGATAGACCTCGGTGGTGCTCTTGTAGGGCGCGTTGGTGATGCTGGCGCAGAGGCCGAGCTGCTTGAGCGGGTACTGGATGACGCCCGGCGCGACCATCGGCGAACCGATGATCTCGCCGCGGGCATCGGCCGGGGCGATGTGGGTGATTTTCGCCACCGCCGCAATGATCGCCTGCTGGAACTCCGGTTGCGGGTGCTCGCTGTCGTCCACCAGATAGAAGCCGTCGGGGATTTCACCGGGCTCGTACGGCGCGCCGTCACGGGCCGCCAGCGCGGGCCGAAACTCGGACTCGTCGCTGTCGGTGGTTTCATGCAGGTCGATATGCACCCGCGCGCGATCGCGGAACGGCGCGACCAGCCGCATCAGGGCCGCCGACTCCGGCGCCGGGCTGTCATCGCGAAACGAGCGGTTCGGGTCGACCGCATGCATGTTCCAGCGGTGAATCCTCTCGTACGCCCAGGGACTCACGCACGGCGCCACGATGAGATTCACCCGGCCCGCATAGTTCGTCGCCTGCTGGTCGACGAACTGCAGCGCTCCGTGCACGCCGCTGGTCTCGTAGCCGTGCACGCCGCCGGTCACCAGCACCGTGGGAAGCTCGTCGCGCCAGTCGCGGCTCTTGATCGCGAACAGCGGGTAGCGGTCGAGGGCATAGTCGAGCACGCCGTATTCCATCACGTCGAAGCGCTCGCGCAGACGTTCGATCACGGTGAGCACGTCCGCGTCGTAGCTGCGCTGGCGGATCTGCAGGGAGCGCCAGGTCGCGACTTCCGCCGGCCCCCAGGCGACACCGGGAGTACCAATCGGATAGGGGCTGGATGTCGTCGGCATGTTGCGCTCCACACTGGCACGGGATAAGCCGCAGACTTTAGCACTGGCTTGAACGACGGGCGGCGAATCGGGCGGCGCAGAAGGGAGGTGCTCACCGCCGGCGCGCGCTGCCCCGCTCGCTCATGCGCCCCCAGCCAGCGGCGACTCGCCTGTGGCGACATCGAGCAGCTGCAGCGAAACGACCTTGCTGCCGCCGTACAGCGACTGCTGGCCGACTTCACGGAAACCCAGCCGGGCATGGAAACGTTCGGAGGCGGGATTGGGCGGCTGGATATCGAACTCGCAGGCGATCACCGGTACCGCGTTATCCCGCGCAAACGCAAACGCATCGCGGTAAAGCCGGGTGCCGGCACCATGCGCATCGGCGGCCACCACGATGCGATCCACATACAGGAAGCGCGCATGGCGCTGCGCGAACCACTGATAATTGGGGCTGTCGTAGTCCGCCCCCTCGCGCAACAACAGCAGGAACGCCACCACCCGCCCGTCCTGTTCGATCACCCGGTGCAATGCCGCCTGCGCATGCAGCCGCGCGAGACGCCCGTGGTCGAGCGGACTGAGCACACTCACGAAGGCCTCGTTGAGGGCGAGGATGGCAGGGAAATCGGTGGCGATGGCGTCTCGCAGCATCAGGGGTCCGGGGTCGGGGAAGGCAGTCGATTTTCGCAGAAGCCGGGGTCCGCCCGAGCCGACCCGGGTTCGACGAACACCATCGCCCCGCAACGGCAAATGTCCCTGGCACTCATCCTGCCTCGCACGGGCCTGACTTCCCGAACCCGCCTCAGAACCAGTAGTCCGCGACGCAGCGGCCGTCGCGTGGCAGGTCATCGAACGTGTCCAGCCCATCGAAATGATCGATGGGAATCTTCGCCACGGCATCGGGCTCGGCCAGACGGAGGTTGACGGCGATGCGGCGACGTCCCACCGCATCCGTGTCGCGGCCACGCCAGCAAACCACGCAACCGCAGACTGGACAGAAGTGGAACTCGATCGCCTTGCCGCGCACATAGGCCTGCGTCTGTCCGGTGACGCGAATGCCCTCGTCCTCGTAGTCGTAAGCCCAGAGCACGCCGTAGCGCCGACAGACCGTGCAGTTGCAGGCTGTGGCGCCATCGGGCTGGCCGTCGAACCGCCATCGCACCGCGCCGCAGTGGCAGTAGCCTTCGATCATTGCTACCTCCCGTCGATTGAACCCATGACTGGCAAAACTGACACCGCTTTCACCCCAAAGCGAATCCGGCACAGCTCCTCCGGAAAGAACGTCCTGAGGACGCCTGTCGCCGGCCGCCGCGGCGCCGCTTACTTGCCCTTCGCGGTCGGCAGCGGCTCGAGGTTGAAAGTCATGGTGGTGATTTTCTGGTCCAGGCCGTGCACGACGTCGGCGGTCAGGTCGTTGGCCATGTTGCCGGCCAGCACCGAGTCGCGATTCAGCAGAAGACCGCAATGATGGCTCTTGTAACTGCTGGTGAGGATCGGCTGCGCGTCCAGACCGATACGCTGCATCACCTTGGCGCGGGTCAGCTGGATGCGTTGGTCCATCTCGTCAGCCTGAGTCTTGAACGTCTGCATGCGCTGCTGCAGGGCCGATCCCTCTTGCTGGCGCTGCGCCTCGCTCAGGGATTGCTGTCTTTTCTGGAAGCTCTGGATGTCCGCCTCGAGCGGCTTGCGCTGGTTGACCAGCTGGCTGCGCGTCTGCTCGGCCAGCTGGCGCAGCCGCTCACTGGCGGCCTGGCCGACCTTCGCCTGCGCGAAAATTGCCTCGCGCGAAAGCAGGCACACGCCAGTCACGGCGTTGCCACCGAGGTCGTCGGCAGCGCGTGCGGACGAAACGGGGACGACGGAAAGACCGGTAACGGCGATCAGCGAGGCGACGAGCGATGAGCGAAGCAAATTCATGATGGGCTATCCCGTAAGGTGAAGTTCATACGGTCCATCGACTCTTCGAGGACCGCGTGGTTCCCCCAACATACCCAATCGATGCGTCTAAACAACTGAACGAGCGGTTCCCTGCCGTCTTTTGCGACTCCGCGCCCCGAACGGATGCGCGCCACACCGTGTCAGCGCGATTGCGTTCACACCTGGTCGATGTCCTGTTTCACCGCGCTCTCCAGCCCCGCCTCATCGATGCCCTGCATGCCATACAGGGAACCATGCCGCATACCGGCGAAATTGCCGTCATGGCGAAACGTCACCGACCAATGGAGGCGGCCGGCGCTCGGTAGCTGGTAGTCCCCCTCGTAGCTGAACCCATTGCTCGTCTCGCCGGAGGCATCGGCCATGGAGGAACTCCCTGAGCGTAATCGCCTTGCAGCACAGGGCCTTTGCCCGCAACAAAGGCCCGACACCCGCCATCCTTTTTCGGACCCCTCACGCATGGGCGGGTAAGGTCGGTGCACTGGCGCACCCTCTTGGCGCGCCCCGATGAATTGAAGGAGAAGCCGATGCACAGCCTTCCCGCCGACACCTGGGTCGTGGTTGCCGATGGCACCCAGGCACGTTTTTTCCATAACGTGGGCAAGCACGACGTGCTGAAGTTGAAGCAGGACGATCTGATCACGGCCGATGCGGATGACGCGCAGGGCCAGGGGCCGTCGGGTCATCGCCCGATTGAATCGAGTCCCGAACAGACCAGCGAAGCCACCTTTGCCAAGCAACTCGCGCATCGACTGAACGCGGCCGCACTGAAGCAGGAGTTCGAGCATCTGTTCCTGATCGCGGACCCGACGACGATGGGCGAGATCCGCCCCCAGTTGCACAGCGAGACGAACAAACGCATCAGCGGCGAGTTGACCAAGACGCTGACCAACTCGACCCTGGAAGACATCGAGAAGATTCTGCAAACGAACGGGTAACCGCACGAGGGCCACGCCAGCATCGGCGACACGCGGATGGATCGGGTCAGCTTCACTTGCCGCCGGCGGTTGGGTGAAGCCGACCTCTTTCGACGCCGGCCCTCGGCAACGGGAGTGCGCCATGCTTGGTGTGGCACTGCAATGCACGATGGTTTCCGTGATCGTGATACGCGGTCACGGGGCCGAGGCCGAGGTCTTGCTGCTGCGGCGGGCGCAGGCCCACCTGCACGGCCTGTGGACCTGGGTCGCCGGCCATATCGAACCCGGCGAGAAAGCCTGGCAAGCCGCCTTGCGCGAACTGCACGAAGAGGCCGGACTGCGTCCGCACGCGCTGTATTCCGCCGACCGCTGCGAGACCTATTACGACGTGCGCGAGGAATGCGTGGCCATCGTGCCCGCGTTTGTCGCCTTCGTCGACACCGCCGCGGCCGTCCGGCGGGACGGGGAAAACGACGCACACCTGTGGCTCTCGCTCGATGCGGCGATCCCGCGCCTGGCCTTCGGCGGCCAGCGTGAACTGTTCGAGCAGGTGCGCCGGGAATTCATCGACGGCACACCGCCGGAAGCATTGCGGATACCGATGACCGGCACGGAGTAGCAGGCGGGTCGCTCTCGCCAGGGCCGCCACGGCGGCGAAGACCTGCCATGCGCCCGCCGGGCTTCAGGCTTTCCGTGACAGCTGGTAAACCACCGTGTCCAGCGCGCTCACCCCGTCGGCGACGAAGCCCGGCTGTTGCGCGAGGATGTCGCGTCGCTCCCATGTCGCGACGTTCCAGTCGCGGCCGTAAAGCTCGCGCACCTCGGCTTCGGGCACGGCAAACGGCGGTCCGTGCTTTTCGTGCTGCGGATACTCCAGCGTGATCAGCAGGCCGCGGCAGCCAGCGGGGAGCAGCGCATGCAGCTCGCGCACGTAACGGCGGCGCAGCGGCGGCGGCAGCGCGATCAATGCCGCGCGGTCGTACACCGCCGCGCAACCGGCGAGTACCTCCGCGTCGAGGTCGAAGATGTCGCCACAGATCAGCTCGATGTCGCCGGCACGGTAGTGGCGTCCGTAGCGCGAGTCGTGCACTTGCGGGGTCAGCCCGTGCTCGTCGAAGAACTGCGCCACCGCCAGTGGCGACAGCTCCACCCCCAGCACGCGGTGCCCCTGCGCCGCGAGCCAGGCCAGATCCAGCGATTTGCCCGCCAGCGGCACGAACACCTGGCTGGCCGGCGCGAGCGCCAGCGTCGGCCAGTGCTCGAGCAGCAGCGGCGTCGGTCGGTCCTGGTGGAAACCGATGCGGCCTTCGCGCCAGCGCTGGTGCCAGAAGTCGGGATCCATGGTGTGCGCCTGTTGCGTGGGAGTAAAGCGATTCAGACGGTGCGCGGTCGGGAGGTGATCCTGGCACCGTTTCGTTCGCGCTCCGAAGGAGAGCGGAAGTCGTCGTCGACACCGACGACCTCCCTTCCGTTTTGCGATCCTCAGAGCTTCCCGGCTCCCTTGCGCAGCCAGCGATCAATCAGGGACTTCTCATAGCGCAACGGATCCTGATGGACAGGCGGACTGCTGCTGAGAAACCCCGGGTCACGCAGCTTGCGGTGGCCCTCGCGCAGCACTCTGCCGTCGGCACCGTACAAGGTGAAGTTGAGGTCGATGCGCGGCGGATACGTGTCCTTGATGATGCGCACGTCTTGGAAGCGCGGTCCGCGCCAGGGCTCATACTCGCCCGCGCGGTCCACATCGGTCACCTCGATGTCCAGCCGCTGGCCCGGTGCCAGGATGCGCGCGGCACGCTGGACGATGTAGGCCTGGAGCGGTTTCAGATAAGCGTCGGCGTCGACCAGGTGCGTCCCGAAACTGCGCCTAGCCTCGCTGAAGTGCCGGGGATCCTTGTAGTGAACATTGACGTTGTCCGGCGGTGTCGCTGATCGCGCCATGACGGAAGCGAGGGCCAGGCAGGCAGCGCACAGCAGGCGGGGCAGCGAGGAAGATTTCATGGCAGATCTCCCGGAAAGGAACGGAGTTCAGTATACGTCCGGGCCCCAAGGAGGGTCGGAAATCGCCACCTCGATCAACTTCCTCCGTCCGCATGGGCCGGGCGCGTTTTCTCGCTGGTGCTCCGCACCGCGGCCTCTGCCCGCTCCTGCGCCAACCGTGCATCCAACCTCTTGGTGGCAGCGGTGGCATAGGCGCGGCAGGCACCAGTATCGATCAACGCCCCGGCATCCGATGCCGACGTGCGACGCGCGACCTTCTGCCAGAAGCCGCTGGCGTCCGGGTGCGGGGTCAGCAGGATATCGCACGGCAGTGCGGCCACCGTGGCGATCGCCCGGCGGAATGCCGCGACGCGACGCGGATGGTCGCTGAAGCGGAAAGCGGGGGCACTGATCGCCGTGAGGCTGTCGGCATACACCATGTGCAGGCAGCGCCCATCCGCGCATGAAGTCCAGCTCCATGAGGTACTCCCGGGTGTGTGGCCCGGCGTGTAGTGCGCCGTGATCGCCACGCTGCCCAGCCGCACCACCTCGCCATCGCGCACCACGCGTACATCGCGCACCGGCGGGTAGTCCGGAACGTCGCCATATTGCGGGTCATCGGGGTCGGCGCCGCCCAACGCCATCTCGTGCGCGCCGGCCGCGCTGGCCAGCACCCGCGCACCGCTGTCGCGCTGCAGCGCAGCGATGCCGCCGGCGTGATCGGCATGCGCATGCGAGTTGAGTATCCATTTGACTGCGCGGACGCGGAAACCCAGGGCGCGAATGTTTGCCTCGATCAGCGGTGCCGACTCGGGCAGGTCGCCATCGAACAGCGCCAGCCCCTTCCCGGTATCCAGCAGGATCGAGGACAGGCCGAACGGCCCCACGTACCACGTGTTGCCGTAGATGCGGAACGGCTTCTGCGGCGCGTTCCATTCGTGGCGGTCGATGCCGGGAGACGCTTTCGCTGATGGCTGCTCCGCTCGGGCCATCGGCAGAATCAGGCCCAGCATGAGCAAGGCAGGCACCAGAAGGCGCAAAGGCATGGGAAATCTCCGTCATTAGCAGTGCGCGCAGGATCGCCGCCGCGACTGACCTGCGACGGGCGAAATCCTGACCTTTTGCGGCCACCGGGCCGCCGCGGGAAAGCTGTCCGAGACAGACCCCGGCGCGAGAATGTCCCTGATACCATTTGAACCATTCGACCGCAGCGATTCGCCGGCATCCTGCGGACGGAATCACACGTCCCGCAAGAACGATCAAACGCTGCGGTTGAGACTGCGGTTACTCTGCACCGGTCGATTCCACCGCCGGGTTTCAGGGATGGCAGCTGCCGAAAAAGCGCTCTGGTTCATCGAAAGCCATTACAGCGAGGAGCTGTCGCTGGGCCGCATCGCCGCGGTGGCCGGGGTGTCGCCGTTTCACCTGGCGCGCCTGTTCCAGACGATGACCGGCTGCTCGGTGGTGCGCTACCTGCGCGGGCGCCGGCTGACCGAGGCCGCGCGTCGGCTGGCCGATGGCGCTCCGGACATTCTGGAGGTGGCGCTGACCAGCGGCTACGGCTCGCACGAGGCATTCACGCGAGCCTTCGGCGAGCAGTTCGGCCTGAGTCCGGCGAGCGTGCGCGAACGAGGTTCGGTGGCCGGCCTTGTGCTGGTCGACCCCTGGCGCAGCGCCGACGGCGCGGCCGTGGCGCTGGACGAGCCACGCCTGGCCTGCGACGACACGCGCTTCATCGCCGGCCTCGGCTGCCGCTACACGCCAGAGACCACGCAAGGCATCCCGGCGCAGTGGCAACGCCTGTTCCTGCACCACGCGGCGGCGCTGCCGAAACAGCGCACCGCGTTCGGCGTGTTCTGCAACAGCGACGACGAAGGCAGTTTCGAATACATCGCCGGTATCGACGTGCCCGGTTTCGGTGGCCTCGACCCCGCGCTCAGCACCTTGCGGCTGCCGGCACGCGAGTACGTGGTGGCTACCCATCACGGCCATATCTCGGCCATCCGCCGTACCTGGCAGGCGTTCGTCGGCGACTGGCTGCCGCGCTCGGGGCTGCAGGTGGCCGACGCTCCCGAATTCGAGAAATACGGCGCGGACTTCGACGACGCCAGCGGCATCGGCGATGTCGAGATCTGGCTGCCCCTGAAGGCCTGATCGACCCACCCGAGCATCACCATCGACGAGGATCGCATGACTGCACGTATTCCCCTGATTGCCCTGGCTGCCGCATGGCTGGGTGTCTGCACCATGGTGCACGCCGGTGCGGTGGGCGAGATCCACCGGGTGGCGCACACGCCCAGCGCCGCGCTGCGCGATGCGCAGCACCGCGACACACTGCGCATCACCGTGTGGTATCCCGCCGCCGGTGACGTCGCCGAGACGGCGCTGCAGATCGGGCCGCCGGACCACCCGCTGTTCGACGCCGGCCGCGCCGCGGCCGATGCGCCGTTCGCGCCGGGGCGGCACCCGGTGATCCTGTTCTCGCACGGCTTCGGCGGCAGCGCGCGGATGATGGCCTGGTTCGGCACCGCGCTGGCCCGCGCCGGCGACGTGGTGATCGCGGTGGATCACCCCGGCACCAACGGCCGCGATCCGATGACGATGGCCGGCGGCCTGCTGGTGTGGGACCGCGCGGTGGACCTGCGCGTGGCACTCGACACTGCCAGGGCCGACCGGCAGATCGGCCCGCACCTGGACCTGCAGCGCCTGGGCGTGGCGGGCTTTTCGATGGGCGGTATCACGGCGCTGCTGAGCGCCGGGGCGCGCGTCGATATCGATCACTACATCCAGTTCTGCCACTCGCCTGCCGCCGACGCGACGTGTGCGGCGCAGACCGAGGCGCCCGATCAGACTCTGGCCGCCCGCGAGCAAGCCATGAAGAAGCCTCCAATCGCGGCGCAAGCGAAACACGCCAGCGACGACTACGCGATCCCCGGCGTCCGCGCGGTGTTCGTGATGGCACCGGGCGGGATCGAGGTGCTCGCCCCACGCAGCCTGCGCGCGGTCGACACGCCGGTGAGCATCCTGCTCGGCGATGCCGACCCGGTGGCGCCGCCGGCCAGCAACGGCAAGCTCGCCGCGACCTCGCTGCCGCATGCCCGATTGAAAATCCTGCATGGCGTCGGCCACTACGATTTCCTCGCCGACTGCACCGCGCTGGGCCGGCAGCGGGAGTCGCTGTGCAAGCACTTTCGGGTGCCGCAACAGCGCACTCACGCCACCGCGATCGCCACGGCCGAGGCGTTCTTCGCAAGCCATCTCTGAGCGGGCGAACGGGGCCGGCGCAATCGGGAAACGGTGTCGCTGTTTCCCCGCCCGGACTACATGGGCTTGAGGCAGTTCACCATCCAGCGCTTGCCGAACTTGTCCGTCAGCGCGCCGAAGCGGTGGGCCCAGAAGGTTTCCTCCAGCGGCATGGTCACCTCGCCACCGGCGGACAGCGCCTTGAAGATGCGCTCCGCCTCCTGTGGCGTGTCCGGCATGATGTTGACCGTGGTGCCGCCCGCCTCGTGCGGCGGCGGACCGTCCGCTCCCATGATCAGCGCGCCGCCGATCTCCACCTGGGAATGCATGACGTGGCCACGCGCCGCCTCCGGCATCTGCTCGGCCATGGGCGACTCGCCATAGGTGAAGCGCTGGGTGACCTTGCCTCCGAGCGCGGCGGCGTAGAAATCCATCGCCTCGCGCGCGGTGCCGGGAAAGTTGAGGTAAGCGACCAGTTGCATGGAAATCTCCTCGGCTGGGGTCGATGGGGACGGCGGATCAGTTCGACGGAAAACTGTCCGCCCACCTCAACGACGAACGAGTCCGCCACCGATCGACAGGCGTCGTCCTTGCCGCGTGAGCCAGCGCCGGAACTTGTCCCTGACACTTTTTCGGCCCCGCGGTTTCCACCTGTCATTCCCGCGCAGTACCCGCCATTGGCCTGCCGTCAGCCGACGTGTAGCCGTCATCCAGGGTGTGCAGGAAGGCGATGATGTCCTGAATGTCCTGGTCGCTCAGAGGGGGTGGGTCGCCGACATGGCGGTCGAACGGGGCGTCCATGCTGTCCACATTCGCGTGGTAGGCGGCGGGAAGATCGTTGTACCGTGCCGGCCTTCCATCGGCGCCGCGCGGATAGATTTTTTCCGGCGCCACCGCACGCAAGTTGTAGAAATCCAGCACCTGCTTGAGCGTGTGATAGATGCCGTTGTGGAAGAACACCTGGCGGCGGTCGACATTGCGCAGGGTCGGCGTGATGAACATGCCGCAGTACCGGGTCTGCCTGGCCAGGTCATGGCGGAACGGTCCGCACAGACCCAGGTCGTGGAAGTGCGGATCCCTGTTCATCGGCAACGCGGTATTGCGCGGCACGCCCAGCGCCTCGTACTGGGTGTCGGTGAACAGTGGTGGCAAGCGATCGGCGGTGACCTTGCTCAGGTGGCAGGCGGCGCAGTTGCCCTTCTGCGGATCGTTGAACAGCGTCAGGCCACGCATTTCCTCGACGCCCAGTCGCGCCTTGCCCTGTAGCCAGGCGTCGTACTTGCTGGTGAACCGGTGGAACGACGCGTCTTCCGTTTCGAAGCGGCCGATCGCAAACATCGCCTCGGACACCAATTGATCGGGCTGCTTGAGAATGTCCTGGCCGAACAGTTGCTGGAACTGCCCGCGGTACGGGCTGGCCGCCAGCTTGGCGGCGACCTGCCCGGTGCTGATGTTGGCCATCTCCACCGGATTGAGCATCGGCCCCAGCGCCTGTCGCTGGAACGAGGCGGCGCGGCCGTCCCAGAACAATCCGCCCATGGGCACCATCGGCACCTTGGCGGGCGCGCTGCCCGCCAACTTCTGCGCACGCGTGGTCTTGCCGGCGGCACCGGCGAGCGCGACGAGATTGACCGGCGCCTCGATCTCGCCGGCATCCGGACCGATGCTGAAGGGCTGTTGCCGGTACAGGTAGGCCAGCGACGGCGGCGGACGGAAGCCGACCCGCCCCATGTGAGCGCCACCCGGCTGCAGGGCCTGGCCGTTGGGCGGGTTGTAGCCGTAGGCCGGGGCGTGGCATGAGGCGCAGGACTGCTGACCTGAAGCAGACAGCGCCGGATCGAAGAACATGCGCCGCCCGAGCCGGGCCACCGCGCTCAGCGGGCGGTCCGGCGGCAATCGCAGTTCGACCGGATCAGGGTTGATGCCGCGGCCTGCCGTGGCGGTGGCCAAGATGGCCGTCGAGGCTTGCGCGTGATTCATCCAGGCCAGAGCGATCGCTGCGCCGACCACGGCGGCCAGACCGGGCAGCCAGCCGAATGTGCGCTTCGATAGCGGTTGGACATGGCGCGCGCCGGGCGCAATTCGTGCAGCGGATGGGGACGTGAGTCGAAAAGCCATGATGATCAGGGGTGCCCTCAACGACGGAAGCTCCGCCAGGCAATCCCGGCGGAGCGTTGGTGGTGATGCCGGATCACCGAGCCTCAGGCAGGCGCGGGCGGATCACCGCTTGCTCAGTACTGCCAGGGCCGGGGCCAATGGCCGTGACCGCGTCCATGGTCATGGCCGTGGCCATGGTCCGAGGACGACACCTCGGTGCCGGTGTCCGGGTCCAGGAACAGCGGTCGGGTGGCAAAGGCACGGCCGTGGCTGAAGTCGAACATGCCCATGATGCTGCCGGCAGCGGCGTCGTTCGAGCCGTCACCGAGACGCTCGCCATGCAGCCAGTTGTCCTCGATGAAGCGGACCACCGACGACTGCGTCAGGCGATTGCTGGCCACGTAGTTGCTGCGGGCATACGGCGAAAGGACCAGGAACGGCACGCGCGTACCCGGACCGCAACGGCCGTTGACCACCTTGCCGTCGACGCCTTTGCCGGGCCTGGCCTGCGCGCTGGTGCAGAGGCCGGCGCCGTTGAGCTGGTCGGCAGTCGGATCCGACGACGAGGTGGTCGGCGCGGCGTAGCGATGGTCGTACCAGCCATCGGAATCGTCATAGGTGATGATGATGGCGGTGTCCTTCCACTCCGGCTGGCTCTGGATGAAGTTCACCAGCTGCACCAGATAGGCTTGCTCGTCGAGCGGATCCGAATTGCCCGGATGCGCGTCGCCCACGGCCGGCGACTTGATGTAGCTCACGGCCGGGAAGTTGCCGCGCTTCACCGCGTTGTAGAAGTCTTCCAGGTCGTACGCGTGATTCACCGGTGTGGCGCTGCCGTCCTTCGGGTCGGCGTGACCGACATAGGCCGGCGAGGTCGGGCGCTCGTGCGTCGGGTTGGCCGTGGACGCGTAGTACTGGAACCACGCATGGTGTGGGATGTAATCGGTCTTGTTGCCGCCGAGCACGTCGGAGTAGGTGCTGCGGGCGCAACCGGTGCTGCCGTTGTCGTTCACCGCGCCCAGGTCGAAGCCGCCCATGAAGCTGCCCCAGCTGATGCGGCTGGCACTGAGCAGATTGCCGATGTTCTTCGAGGTCATCTCCACCGATTTTTTCGCGTTGGAGCAGATGTCGAAGGCCGGATCGGGATCGCCGGTCACGGTGTAGCCACCCTGGCCATCGGGCGTCACGCCGCTCGGTGTGACGCCGTTCGGAATGACCGCGCCGGCAATGGTGCCGGAGACGACATGCAACGCACCCGGCGTCGACGGACCGAAGGTGTCGGTGTAGGTGTTGTCATTCATGGCGAAGCGCTGTGCGTAATTCCACAACGCGGTCACCGTGTTGCCGTCGTAGTAGCCCATCACCAGACCCGGCGTGCCGAAGGTTCCGGTGCTGCTGACCGTGTTGTTGCCGGTATACAGCGGGAAGAGGTCGGCCTTGCCGTTGTCGTAGGCCTTTTGCTCGGCCGTGTAGCCGTGGTTCTGACCTTCGGTGTTCGCCTGGGTGCGATCCAGACGGAACGGATTGACCGCGTTCGCGCCGTTGGCCGCGTTGAGCTTGTTCGGGTTCGCGTTGAGCAGGCGGGCATCCAGGCCCTCGACCGGCGGCGTGAACGGCCGCGCATGGAACGCTGGTTCACCGGCGGGGTTGGCGGCGTGCGGATAGGTGGCGAAGTAGTGATCGAACGAGCGGTTCTCGTCGAAGATCACCACCAGATGCTTGATCGGCGTGGCGGTCTCGGCACCGCCATGCGACGCACCCGAGCCGAACGATGCCGACGTGTTGCCCTGGCCGGGGGGCGCGTTGACCTGGGCCGAGGCGGCAAACGCAAAACTCATGACGGCAATGGATGCCGGCAGCAGCGCCTTGCGGAACATGGAAAGACTGAGCATGAAAAGACTCCTTTTGGAGAAGCGAAGAGGCCGGCCATGAATCGACCGAAAGTGCGCGGATTCCCCCGAAGCCGGATCGGATGCGGCGCGGCACGCCCTCCCGATCCCGCACAATTCAAGCACCCGAAGATGAACATTCGGGGACAGACAACGGCCTGATTTTCCGCAAGACCTTGCGCACGCCGGATGGGCATCCGTCGCCCGGAAAACGGGGGTATCGGGCCCATGGCGTGCTGATCGAGTTCATGCGTGGATGACGCAGCAGCAGATCGGCGCACGGGAACGCCGGACTGAAAAGTCGACCCTGACCCCACCTTCCGTCACTGCCGCCTGCTGCGGTACAAGCTCGCAAAGAGTGTTTTGCAAGCATGGCCGAAACTCTCTCGAGGCTGGGTTTTACGAGCCTTTCCGCCCATGTACTCTTTGGGCAATTGCTTGCGGACCGGTGAGGTAGATGATGCGGTGGATGCGTGTGGCGTGGGTCGGCCAGTGCGCTGGCATGTGCAGCTGTGGCACAAGCAGTGTCTGCCGTGTCGGCGGGAGCTCCGGCGCGTAGCCGACATGGACCCGCCATCCATACCGAGGACGTCTACCGCTTCTACAAGGTTTACGACGCGCACCACGGGCACCCCACGGCCGAGCAGCTTCAGCATCAGTATCTCGATCCAGGCTCCGATGGGCTGCATCGCCTCGCCAGGCTGCGCAACGTCACCGGCGCTTCGATGGCCAGCAACCTCACGAAGCATCCGGCGGTCTACTCGGACGCCAGGCGCTGCATGGCTGTTTTGCCTCAGGTGCGTCAACGACTGGATGGCGCGCTGCGCAGGCTGCGGCAACTCTACCCGCCGGCGGAATCCGCCCCGATGACCATCGCCGTGGGTCGGGGCAAGCCGGTGGGCGTCACCGATGCATCCGGCGTCATGATCGGTCTGGAAGCCCTTTGCGGTATCAGCTACTTCGAACCCGATGTCGAAGACCGCTTCGTGCATGTGCTTGCTCACGAGTACGTCCATGTCCAGCAGGCGGTGAAATCGCCCGCTTTCTACGACAAGCCGAAGCCCACGGTACTGGAGGAATCCCTGATCGAGGGTGCCGCCGAATTCGTCGGCGAGATGATTTCCGGCAGCGTCGCCAACGTCGAACTCAAGGCGCGCACGCGGGGGCATGAAAAAGCCATCGAGACCGCCTTCGTCAACGACGAGGCCAAGACCGACCTCTCCGGCTGGCTGTACAACGGCACGCTGACCAAGCCGGGCGACCTGGGTTACTGGGTGGGCTATCGCATCGTCAAATCGTATTACCAGCACGCCAGTGACAAACATCAGGCGCTGCGTGACATTCTGCAGATGCATGACGCCCGCGCATTCCTGGCCCGCAGTGGCTGGCATCCGGGCATCCGGCTTCACTGAGTCGGACAAGGACGGCGAATGGACGAGAAAACGGAACCGGCCCCCGTCGCTGCGACAGGGCATGTCGCGCCATCGCCCATGCCACGGAACAATGGGTCAATCGCGCTGTTTCTGGTGTTGACCGTGTTGCTCAGCTGCATCTTCTGGGCCTTGATGATCCGCGCAGGGCATCCGGGGGCTGGTGGCGGCCACTACGTCGTCGGCCTCATGTGGATGCCGGCGCTGGCCGCGTTCCTTACCCTGCGGTTTCGCCGCGGGGATCTCGCATCACGCCGCTGACCGAGGCGGAAGGCCGAATCACGCCGTACATGATCGACGAGTTCGGGATAGCCGTGCCTGCGGTCGTCCTCGTACTGGCGCTCTTGCCATGGATCGATCGCCGCCGCGCGGTCGGCTGATCGAAATCAGGGACGTTCAAAAGGTCGCAAGCGGCCATGGCTGAATCGGCGGCCGCCACCAACCCGTCGAAGAGTCCCCGCCGAGCTGACACCGATGGGCTGCCGACGCCGGAGTCGGTGTCGACCCTCATGGAAAAGTGCACCTTGCACGAACAAGCCAGACTCGCGCGCGAAGGTTTGCACCTTGCGCCGAGGCCGGCGATCTCCGCGCGGCGCAAAGCGCCGCGCGCCACTCCGACAGCTTCAGGCGCAGACCGTCAGGCGCGGCGCGCGGGGCTGCGACGCTTGCCGCGGCGAGGCCGAAGGCGTTATGCATGAAGGTCCGGGCGTGGGACACGAAGATCGACGGCACTCGGCATCCGAGCCGGCACGAGCGCCGGTTGCCTACAAGGAAGGGCTCTGACTTCTTGGCCGCCGGCCGCTACGCGTCGGCCAGCGCCCAGTCCACCGCGGCCTGCGCGTGCAGCTCGGTGGTGTCGAACAGCGGCACCGCGGCATCGCTGGCGTCCACCAGCAGCGCGAGCTCGGTGCAGCCCAGGATGATGCCCTCGGCGCCCTGCGCCACCAGCGCGGCCATCACCCGGCGGTAGTCCTCGCGCGAGCCGGCGAGGACGAGGCCCTGGCACAGCTCCTCGTAGATCACCCGGTGCACCATCGCGCGGCCATCGGCATCCGGCAGCAGCACGTCCAGCCCCTGTTGCTGCAGGCGCTCGACATAGAACGGCTGCTCCATGGTGAAGCGCGTGCCGAGCAGGCCGACCCGCCGCACGCCGGCCTGGCGCACCGCCGCGGCGGTAGCATCGACCACGTGCAGCAGCGGAATCTGCACCGCGGACTCGATCGCTGGCGCCACCTTGTGCATGGTGTTGGCGCAGATCAGCAGCGCTCCCGCGCCCGCCGCCTGCAGCCCGCGGGCCGCCTGCGCCAGCTGGGCACCGGCGGCGTCCCAGTCGCCCGCGCGCTGCAACTGCTCGATGCCGGCAAAGTCCACACTGTGCAGCAGCAGCGACGCCGAGTGCAGCCCGCCCAGGCGCGCCTTCACCGCCTGGTTGATCAGCCGGTAATACGACGCCGTCGATTCCCAGCTCATGCCGCCGATCAGGCCGATGGTTTTCATCACGCGTTCTCCGACAGGTTGGCCCGATGGATCACAGCAGCTGAGCATTGAGCTTGCAAGTGACGCAGCACGGCACCGCGGCGTAACCATTCAAACCGATGGAGGAGCCATTCGGATCCGATTCCTCCGCCACGTTATTTCTGACGGGCGCTGACCCGGTTAGTTCAGATGCGGTCGGGATCCGCATCGCTGCCGCGGACCGTGGACGCGACCGGGCATGGTCAAAGTGCGTTCAAAACTGCGCTCTGACAACTCATGTCGCCGCCTCCGCGCATTCCGCTATCAGCACGGACAGGTCGGTAGCGCCGACATCGATGCCGAGCTGGCTGAACAAGGTCGTGACCTGTCCGCGATGATGGGTCTGATGGTTGAAGACATGGCGCAGCACCAGCCCGCCCGGTTTGGTGTGCGATTCGCCCGCGCTGTTGGTGTAGCTCAGCGGCTGCGCATACAGCGCGTCGGTGGCTTCGCGGGTGAACGCGATGATCGCCGCATCCAGCGCCTCACGGTCGGCACGCAGTCGGGCGAAGTCGGGAAAAGTGATGCCGCGGACCAGCGCGGGCAGCGGCACGGCGCGCACGTAGTCCAGCGACGCCAGTTCGGGCATGGCGGCGGCGAAGCGCTTCAGCCAGTGCGTGTCGGCGGCGAGGATGTGCGCCAGCGTGGCCAGGATCGAGCCGAAGAACGCGCCCCGATCCGCCCGCAGTGCCGCCTCGTCCAGATCCGCCGCCGCGGCGTAGAGACGCACATTCATCCACTGGTTGTAGCGGGCCATCAGTTCGAAGTCGGGCTTGAGGGACATCGGGCTCTTCGCGCAAGAGGGACAAGACGCGAGGGTAGCCATCTCGACTGGCTACCGCCAACTCCGTCCCCTGGCCATGATCCACCGCCCCTTGGTCGCAGGAGTGCAATTTGTCAGTGACAACGTGCTCGTGACCCGGTGGATGCGCCGTGGGTGCGCCACGATTCAACTTCTTCCGTCCCGGTTTCGCTTGTCAAAGGATTGGCGTTCGGCTTCGCAGCCCCCCTTGGCCCATCGAGCATCGCATGGCGCCCTTCCTTTCGGCCACTAAAGGCGGGTCATTGCACCGGGGTAGATCCTGTACGCGGCCGCGATCGTGTTGAACGAATCGTTGGTGGTCTGGGCATAGAGGTTCCAGCTTCCGCCCTGTCGCACGCCGATGACGCTGGCCCGCCCGACGGGATAGTCGTTCCTGCCGAAGGTCGCCAGCGGGGTGTGCGGGGCGGCGGCGAAGCGGCCGGTGCCGGCGATCGCCGTCTGCAGCGCGATCGGCGTGATACCGCCGACGGGCTGGACGTGGATGCACCACAAATCGGCTCCCTGCACTGCCCAGGTGAAACAGCAATTGGACAGCTCGCCGGTGACCATCAGCCCGTCTCCCGTCGCGTCGAGCTGGTAGTAAGGCATCGCCGTGACATTGCCGTGGAGGTCGAGGCAGCCGTAAATCACGCCGCTGTGATTGACCATGGGCACGACATGCGCCTGGTTGATCGTCGCACCATTGACCGTTGCGGCACCTGGAGCAAGCTTCCAGCTGGAAATCTGGCGCTGATGACCGAACAGGCCCGGACGCGTCGCGCCGCGATGGCCCGTGATATTCGTCCCGGTGCCATCACGCTTTTCGATGTTGTACTGACGCAGATTGACCGCGTTCTGGTTCGGTGCCGTGGCTCCCGCGCACTTGACCGGATAATATTTCAGAAAATCGGCGGGATGATTGAGCAGTTGCGTCCGCGCTGCAGCACTGTCCATGGCGTACCTCCCCTAGGTCGGCCATCACCGGGACCGCGCCCCGATCGTCGCCGAAGTTTCTGCCTCACCGGCCGGCTTGGCAAGCCGCCGCTCCTGCTTTCCCGCCGCCTCGGTCTCCGCTGCCTTCCGCGCGAGTTCCCTGATCCTGAGCACGCGCAATTGTTCGGACTTCTTGAGTCCTTCGCGCGCCTCCTTGATCACTTCGTGGGCCAGGTTCTGGCTGGTGTGATGCCGCTTCGCGTCGATCGCGGCATCCAGCCGCTGCTGGGCGGCCTTGATCGCCTTGTCGACGCGGTAGAGGGGACCATGCGGGTTCGTGGTCAGCGGTGGGTCGTAGCTTTTCGTCATGGTATTTCTTCGTGATCAGGACGGCACGATAACCCGGTTGACCCCACGCCGCACGCGCACCAGCGTTACCCGCCTGGACCAGCAACCGGATCGGATTCGCTTGCTCGGCTGAATCAAGTGAACCCGGCCTCGTTCCTCGTCGCGCCCGATCAGGTTCGGCCGCCGCGATCGACGAATTCCCAGACCTTGGATATCACCACCGATCCCTCGCCGACCGCCGAAGCAACGCGCTTGACCGATCCGCTGCGCACGTCGCCCACCGCAAAAATGCCCGGCAGCGAGGCGGCGAAGGGCGAGCTCGCGCCCACCGCCGCGCCGGTGAGCACGAAGCCCTTGTCGTCCAGCTTGACCAGATCCGACAGCCAGTCGGTATTGGGGGCGGCACCGACCATGATGAAAAGCGCCCGGGTCGGCACCGTCTCTTCGCTACCGTCCGCGGTGTTGCGGATCGTCACGGCCTCCAGGTGATCGCTGCCGTGCAGCGCGCTGACTTCGGCCCCGTATTCGATCGTGATCGTCGGCTCCGCTTCGAGTCGGCTCGACAGGTAACTCGACATCGATGCCGCCAGCGATCGACCGCGCACCAACAGGCGCACCCGGCTCGCCGTGCGGCTGAGGAACATCGCCGCCTGGCCGGCCGAATTGCCGCCGCCGATGATGATCGCCTCCGTCCCCTTGCTGTAACGGGCCTCGATTTCGGTCGCGGCGTAATAAACGCCAGCCCCCTCGAACTCGACCAGCCGCTCGATCGGCAGCCGGCGATATTGCACGCCGGTCGCCACCACGACCGCCCGGGCCCGAATCCGCTTGCCGTTGTCGAAGGTGGCGCAGAAGCTGCCGTCCGCCAGCGCCTCGAGCTGCGCCACACGGCGTGGCATGGCGAAACGCGTGCCGAACTTCATCGCCTGGATTTCGCCGCGGAACACCAGGTCGGCGCCGGAGATGCCGGTCGGAAAGCCCATGTAGTTTTCGATCCGGCTTGACGTGCCCGCCTGGCCGCCAATCGCGATGTCCTCGGTCACCAGCGCGCACAGCCCCTCGGCCCCGGCATAAACGCCGGCCGCCACACCCGCCGGCCCGCCGCCGACGATCAGCACGTCGAAATCCTCGTCGTCGACCAGATCCAGGTTGAGCCCGAGCAGACGCGCGACCTTGTCCGGCGTCGGATCGACGACGATCGTGTCCCGGCCGAAAATGACCGCGGCGCGACCCGGCGCCAACGAACACGTGGCGGCCACGGCGGTCGCCTCGGCGCTGCCCAGCTCGAACGAGCTGTAGGGGATGCGATTGCGCGTGGCGAATTCGCCGATGCAACGGACATCGCGATCGAGCTCCTCGCCGATCAGCACCAACGCACTGTCCCGCTGCTCGATCTGCCGGCGGCGGCGCGCGGAGAAAACCGTGATGATGATGTCCGACATCTCCGGAATCTGCGACATCAGCGTCAGCATCGCGGCGCGCGGCACCTCGATCACGGACGTATCCCGCACGGCGCGCATCGGCATGGAGAAGGTGCCGCCGTTGAGGAACGATATCTCGCCCATGAACTGGGTCGGCCCCAGCGTCGACGGCAGATGACGCTCGTCTGTATAGGCGTTGACGACCTCGATTTCGCCATCAACCACATAGACGAAGCGATCGGCCAGTTGTCCTTGGCGCGCGACATAGGTGCCGGCCGCGTAGACCGTCTCGGTACCTGCCTCACGCAACGCAGCAACGTGCGCGGGTGCCAGCGGGGTGCGCTGCATCACTCGCAAATCGTGGCCGATCGATTCCATGGGATGCCGCCTCTGCGATGCGTTCCAGCACGTTGCCTTCCGAATGGACGGCTCCCGGGGAAATCACATCGCGGCGATCATAACGCTGCCGATGGGGGTGACGCTCGCGTCATGAAGGTCGGTGAAACCGGGGCCGGGTCCACTTTCCCAGGAAAGCGCACCCGGCCCGATGTTTCCGTAACCGCCTCGATGAATCGCCATGCCAACAGACGAAGAATTGGTCCATGACAACCCCTGTTTTCGCCGCTCACTGCTGATGGCAGGCCATGCAGGCGAAGGTCGAGTGGAGCATCATCCGCGCCGGCGGCGTGCTTCCCGGCGGCACGACGGCGTTGAAGCGCGCCACGTTGGTCCGGGCATCGTTGATGTGTTGCTCCAGCTCTCGCCGATACGGCCAACTCGCGTAGCCTGGCGTGGATTTCGCTGCCGCATAGATGCGGCGGGCGGTTTGCCAGTCGCCCGACTTCACCAGCATGTCGCCCATATTGAGGAAGAAGCCTTCCTGATTGTGCGGGGCGATCGCACTCTCGTTGCAGGCGCGCCGGTCGCGGGCGTCGACGGGCAACGCCTCGATGCGGGCGGCCAGCCGAACGATGTCCGGCTGGTGGCGCTCGACCGGCTCACGGGCGCAGACCTCGAGATTGCGCCATTGCTGCGCCAGCGCCTGCTGGAAACCGGGGCTGGTCGCATCCAGGCCGCTCATCACGTAGCCCGCGGTGAACAAGTTGAAGGCCGGCCACGCCTTGATCGCTCCCCGCATGGTGCGCTCGGCTTGTCGCTGCAACACCGGATCGTGCTGGATGCCCGCCTCGGCCAGCATCGCGCTGGCCAGAAAGCCCTGGTAGCGCGCATCGCCCGGCACCTGATTCACGGCGCGCTGGAAGTAGCTGCGCGCCAGCACCGCGTCGTCCGTCACGGTGGGCGCCACCGATCCCTGGCGCACCCGCTCGGAGATGCGCCAGATGTGCAGAAAGCCCACGTGCGCCATCGTCGTGGCGTCGCCCGGATGGCGCAGATGCGCCCCCGTTTCAGCCTCCAGCACAGCCTGGATGTGCGCGTAGTCGCCATGGTGCAGCGTCTGCCAGAACATGGCATCCGCCTGCAGCGCCGCCGGGTTGCGTCGCTTCGCCGCGACCGGTGTCGGTGTCGGTGTCGGTGTCGGTGTCGGTGTCGGTGTCGGTGTCGGTGTCGGTGTCGCAACGTGTTCGCATGGGCCATCAGCAGGCTTGCGCCCACACCGCAGGCGGCGACCAGCATCAGCCACAGATGGCGTGTCCGGATGGACGTCTTGTTACGCATAGGTTTCCCCTGACTGGATCGATTCGTGCTGCCGCCATCGCCATCGGGCGACGCCTTGGCGGGTGGCAAACAGAGTGACCCGCCGGCGCAAGGCGAACCAGCGCCGGCTGTCAGTGAAGCTGCGTGACACGTGTCAATTCGACGCGCCGGCACGATGGCCCGTGGAACGTTCGAATGATCCTTTCGCATGACAACGCAACGCGCGGCAGGGTTTCAGGCATGCGCCAGGGTCGGCGCCTGCTTTCCGGTCGCCCCGGCTGGCCACGGATCGGCCCAGCCGGGAATATCCATCAAGCCATCGAGCCAGCGCGCGACATGCGGGAAATCGGCGAACGGCATGTCCGCATGGCGCCACTCGCACGCCATGGACGCCAGCTGGAAATCGGCCAGGGTAAGCCGATCGCAAGCCACGAAGTCGCGCTGATCGAGATGGTTGTCCAGCACGGCAGCGAGCTTCCTCAGCTCCGGCATGGTGGCCGTCAGTTCCGAGCGGTCCGGTTCGCCGAGGTGGAAGGCCGGCTTGATGACATGCTCGAAATAGAACGGCCCGACCGCGCGCGACCAGTGATTGTCGTTCCACGACAGCCAGCGCAGTATCTCGATCTGCTCGGCTGGGTGCTGCACCGGCCACATGTCCGAGCCGGTCTTGGTGCAGAGGTACGCCATGATCGCGGACGATTCCCACAGCGTGACATCGCCATCCACCATCGTCGGCGCCTTGCCGTTGGGATTGAGCGCAAGGTATGACGGACTCTTCAGCCCGCCCGCGCGCAGATCGACTTCGATGCACTCCGCGTCGATGCCCAGGTGCTTCACCAGCGCCAGTACGCGCCGTGGCGCCTGGGCCTTGATCCAGTAGATCTTCATGTCCTTCCTCCGGTTGGTGGGTTACCGGTGATCGAGCATACGCAGCGGCAAAATATGTTAAAGAACATATTTTGCCGGCCTGCTATATCTGGCAAGCGGAGGTCACCGCACCATGCCCTACAGTCCCGAACATGCCGTACAAACGCGCACCCGCATCGTCGAGTCCGCGCGCCGCCTGTTCAATCGCCACGGTTTCGAACAGGTCACCATCGATCAGATCATGGCCGCCGCCGGATTGACCCGCGGCGCGTTCTACCATCACTTCCAGAGCAAGAACGAACTGTATGCGTCCGCCGTCGCGAGCTTCGTCACGTGCAATCCATTCGCCATCAAGACGGCTGGCGCGGCGAAAAATCTGCGCGACCCACGAGGGCTGGCCCGGATGCTGGTGGAGCTCTATCTGAGTGACGAAGCGCTGGAGAACATCGACCTGCACTGCCCGCTCTACGCCCTGCCGTCGGACGTCGCGCGCGCAGGCCTGGAGCCGCAACAGGCCTATACCGACCTGATCCGGGGCATGGGCCATATCTACCGCACGGCACTCAAGGGTGTGCGCGATGCCGGCCGACGCGCCGAGACGATGGTGGCCCTGTGCGTGGGCGGCATGGTGCTCGCACGCACCACCAATGATCCGGGCCTGCGCAAGTCGCTGCGCGCATCGGCAAGGCACCAGGCGCTGGCGCTGCTGAAGGTGGAGCCCGAGTAGCCGCTGACGCACGGTGCCCAGGTCCGATCCGGGCAGGCCGACTTTCATCGAAAATTGCACTCCGCGCGGACGAACCAGACTGGTGCGCGAAGTGGAGAAGCCACGCGTCCGGAGCTTTGAGGCTTGCGCGCGGGCCAGCGGACCTCGCCTGCGGTTCGACGGAGTTGGTGTCCAGAGCTTCACGAGAGCCTGTTGCACACAGGGAAAGGGCCTTGGCCCGCTTGGCCCGCCATGCTCGTTACCTGACCAGGATCAGGACGGCCATCGCGCTGCGCGGGGAACATGCGATCTCGGAACACCACAGCGATTTGCATGAAACGAGGCCAGACGATGGAATTCCATATCGCGCTCACCGAAGCGTGCCCCGGTCCCGACGTCATCCAGGACGTCATGTTCGACATCGACCCGAACGCGGTCGTCGATCTCGACATGAGCGGCCTGGTGATGCGGATATCCTCCTACGTGACGGTGACGGACCTGATCGAGGTGCTGCGCCAAAGCGGCTGGACCGTGGCGCCGGAACAGGTAGTGCAGTTGCCGACCATCTGTTGCGGCGGCTGCTCCGGCTGAAGCTCCACCGGGCCGACGGCCCGCCGGAGCCAGGTCATGCCGACGGACATGGCGGCCGCGGACGGGTGTCAGGGACGAATTCGCCACGTCGGGCCAGCCCGCCCGCAATGGTGCCCCCGGCCTCCCCTCTTCAGCTTTTTATCAGCCTCTCGGTTGGCTCCCAGGCAATCCCGACCCGGCTGGTCGGATCAACCCGGAAGACCAGGAAACCGCAACGATTCGCCCGGATTTCGAAGTCGGCGTAATACGCAAGATCGGCGCGCGTCTGGAAACTTACGCCCGGGTAACACGAGTAGGTGACCTGATACCCACCCGCGACAAAATTGCGGAAAAGCGTCACGCGTTCGCCGGCGGGGACCTTCAGATGCCCTTCGCTGGGATGCGCCCGGTAGCAACTGCCATCCACGCACAGGGTCATGGTGTCGTTGCGGATGTTGGGCGACAACTTCACATCCACCATCGCTGCGCCGGCAGCCGGCTGGTAGGACGGCAGGCCGACGCATCCGGCCAGAACGCACACCAGCAATGCTGAAATCGCCATACGCTTGTGGTTCGTCACGGAGCCACCCCCACAGCCTTCATGCGCGGCAACAATTGCGCCCGTACCTTCGCGACATCGAGATCACCGGGCACGTATTGGTCGTCAAACAGCACAAATACCCAGTCCGCGGGGCCACCCATGATGTTTGCCACGTTGATATCCGTCGATGGCTGATCGCGCACCGCCGAAACCAGGCTCGGGTAGATCCGCATGAACGGCTTGTGCCGCTGGACTGCAAGCTCGGTGCAGCGCCACGTCAGATAGGTCACCACCGCCGTGTTGTCCGTGTGGCCGTTGGCAGCAAAGCCCACCTTGGTCAATTCGCCCGGGCCCGGTTCGTCCCAGTAACCACCGCCACCGAACGCCTCAAGCAAAGGGATGCTGTGACGCATGTCCTGATAACCGGTAGCGCACCCACCCACGGCAAGCGCAGCCGACAGCACCACCGCACACCGCGCCCTGCCACGTGCGCGCGATCTGATTCCACCCCATCGAGTCATGATTCCCCCTTTCATTGTCGACGGACTGCAGCAGACTCAAGGCAAGTCCGCGTGCGTCATCGGAAGTTTCGGAAACCGGGACGGCGGAAGTCAAATGCCGCCATGCTCTTCGCTTGACTTCCTCCGCCCCGGGTTCCAAGCCCCGGCCCATCCGTTGGCGCAGTCGGTTTCCAGCAGCTCGTTGCGGACTCAAGGCTTAATTAGCCACGTCCCCTTTGATTGACACCTTTTTCCACCCCCGGAGTTGTTTAGGTCTCCCGACCCACCACATGGATGAGCAGCTGCTTTCCCGACCGTTGCACAGTGATAAGCACCGCATCACCAGGGCGGAGTGAGCTCATGATCCTGGGAAAATTTCGAGCTGATTGTCCCGCAACGAGCGTGCCGTTCACCGCAACAACAAGGTCTCCAACCTTGAGCCCAGCACGTTGCGCAGGGGAGTGGTCTGCTACTGCACTCACAACCAAGCGAGTCAGCTTTGCATCAAGACCTGCTCGTTGGGCGGTGAAGTCGATGCTGAATCCGAGACCCCTGCCCGACGCATCAGAGTGAAATGAGGCGATCGCCAGCGTAATGCCCAACAGGAAGTTGCGGATAAGTTTCATAAGGAGACCTGACGCTGGAATTGAGCGGCGCCGTAGGCGTTCACCTGGACGAGTAAAAAGAGAGACCCTCCCCTTGCGGCCTCGCGGGCCATGATGCTGTTGCGACACAACCGTCTGCAGAAGAGGAAGTCTCCATGAGCACTATAACCATCGGCGTGAATTTGGCGAAGAGCGTGTTTACGGTGTTCTCCTCAAATGCAGAGAGCCAGTTGCGTACGGAGAAAGAGGGATCAGAGTCGACGCCGCGAGAAAGTGCACTCTGACTAAGCGTTCAAATTGTCCCTGACACCTCTTTTGCCGTTTTCTCTGCTGAGATGTCGTACTGTTAGATGCACCCGAAGTGTCCTTGCACCTTTTTCTTTGGAGAGGATCACGCCATGCGTATCGCCAGCATAGGGCATGCCGTGTTCGCGGCGACCCTGATCGCCCTAGGCCTGCTGGGCCTGATCGAGGGCGGATTCACCGTGATCTGGCAGCCGGTGTTCGGCCACGTGCCGGCCGCAACGTTCCTGTCGCATTTCTGCGCCGTGGTTTCGCTGGCGTGCGGCTTCGGCCTGCTGTGGTCGCGCTCGACATCGCTGGCCGCACGCGTGCTGTTTTTCTACACGCTGCTGTGGCTTCTGGTGTTCAAGCTGGCGCTGATCGTGCGGGCACCGCTCACGGAAGGCTCGTACCAATACTGCAGCGAGATGGCGGTGGTCGTGGCGGGCGCCTGGGTGCTGCATGCGTGGTTCGCCACCGACGCCGACCGGAGGCGGCTGGGCTTCGCCGTCGGCCATCGTGGCCTGCGCCTGGCGCGTGTCCTCTACGGCCTGGCGCTGATCGGCTTCGGCTTCTCGCACTTCGTCTACCTCAACCTCACCGCCCCGCTGATTCCCCACTGGCTGCATGCGCCGGTGTTCTGGGCCTATTTCACTGGCAGCGCCTACCTCGCCGCCGGCGCAGCGATTCTGTTCAACGTGCTCGCCCGGATGGCGGCCACTCTCTCGGCCGTGATGATGGGCCTGTTCCTGCTGCTGATCTGGCTGCCCATGGTCGCCGCCGGCCATATCAGCGCGTTCAACTGGGGCGAGACGTATGCGACCTGGGTGCTGACGGCGGCGGCGTGGGTGGTGGCGGACTCGTATCGTGGAGGGCGTTGGCTTGGAGCTGATAAGCGAACCCGACCCGTCACCAATATCGTTTAATTCCCTCCGTCCCCTTTTGGCCGCACTGCTGACCATTTTTCAGTTCAACGCATCGCAAGATTGACCGCGACACTCGACGATCAGGGTTCTTCCACCGGGACATTTTGACTGATAGACCGTGCGCCCATTGCTATCGCTGATGAGGGCCACATCACCGCAGCCGCGACCGTTGGAGAATCCCTTGGCCAAAGCAGCGGCCTGCACGCCCGAAGAGTTTCCGCCACCTGAAACGTCGGTATAGCGAATGGCCTCGCCTTCGACGACGATGTGTCGGTCGTTATTCGATCGCGATGCACGAATGATCACGGCATCAGCACCTACCTTTGCAGCGGCCTCACGCAGCTCCGGTAGCGCGTCCGTCACAGTCGGATCAGTCCAGCCCGGCTTGTAGCGTGTCGCGGAGACCGAGCCAACAGTAATGTAAGGCCGCTGTGGCGTTGAATAGAGAACGTCTATCTGACCCGACCGCGTTCCAGGCGCGCTGTTCGTCGTAGGCACCACTTGCGAACTGCTGCAACCAGCCAGCAGGAGCAATCCTGCCAGGACCAAGAACTTCCTCATTCCCCTACCCCTGTTGAAACTCCAGTCACGAGAATAGCCCACATCAAGTGACCGAATCGACGAGAAGAGTGCGCAGGCCACGGACACACCTGGGGGACGTCGACGGAGGCCTATGGATATCGCCCGGAAGCTCTGGCACTTGATTTGGCTTCTCTGAAGGTGCGGGCCACGATGGCCCGCTGCCCTACCCGGGGCCCCTGTGCGGCGGTGAGTTGGGGTCGACAGGCCCGCAGGGGAGTCGACAAGGATGTCGACTCCTTTTCGCCAGGACAGGAGTCCTGTCGAAAAGCCCGGCCCCGGCTCACGGACTTGCCGGACAGGATGTCCGGCGAGCGCCAAGTGGGGTGGCCTTCTCTTTGGTTACCTTTCTCTTGGCCACGCAAGAGAAAGTAACTCGGGCGCCGCAGGCGCACGAAAGCTTTGCTTCAACGAGACATCACCACACGAATGATCGATGGGTGAACGCATCTGGGACCTCTTAAATTCCTCCGTCCCGGTTTCACGCCGCTTCCCGCGCGCGCCACGAGGCTTAATTAGCCACGACCCCTTTTATTATCCCTTGTGCTACAGTCCAATGTGGAGGGGCTAGGTTCTTCCTCTTACATATGTAAGGGCGGCTCTAAAAACTAACGGCCTCGGCCGTTGAGCGAAAGCTCACCGATTCCGCAAGGGATGTTCAATGGTTTCCAATCTTTCCTGGCCCCTCCACTTCTTATGCCCTCATTAAGCGATAAAATTTGGTTTACCTACAAAGCTCGCATTCAAGCCCAAGTTCGGCTTGAGCGCAGATGGATTTTCATTCACAAGCACTCCTCGTTTGGTATGCCCTGTTGGCCGCGATCATTTCTGTAGTTAGCACCCGCTTTCCTACAGCTCTAGGCTCAAATACCGACATCTACGCCTCAGTTCTTGCCATTGCGCTTTTCATCAGTGTCGCTTGCGGTCACTGGACAGAGTTTTCGAGGCCGCTCAATAGAGATGCGAAGGAATTATCTTGCGCTACGCATTCTCTATGATGGAATCATACAGAAAGGGACAGTCTCGTCAGATGACCTAAATCGCTATCACGAACTACTTACATCTGTCGAAAATCATTAAACAAAGGACGATAGAGCTTTTCGTGTAGGAAAGGGTGCCAGCCTGACCTCTCGGCAGCCAACTCGCGGCGAGTTTGCGATGGTATACGCATCTCAATTAACGAGAATTGCAATTCTTCTCGCTCTATATCTAGCTCCAATCCTAGCAACAATTGCGCTCACCTGAAATGATTTCAGCGTCTACCTTCAAAAGTATTTTCTCGAAAAGAAATCTTCGAGCTATCTATTTGAGCAGATAAGGAAACCAGCGCTATCGGGATCGATAGGGTTCGGCCGTCACGGCTCGAATCTAACTTAAAGAGCGAACTGGATATAATAGCCAGAAAGGTGCGGGATGGGAGCTACACATTTACCGCGTACAAAGAAAAACTAAGTAAAAGGGCAAGGAGTAGCGCCCAGGCTAATCTCTATTCCAACTGCGAGAGATAGACTTGTACTTCGCGCCCTCTGTGACTTTTTGGCCGAAACTTTCCCTGAGGCTAGATTGAGCCTGCCTACAGACGACGATTGCATCGTTGCAGCAAGCTCTGGAACAGGGAATATATGAAGAAAAAATACGCGAAAATCGATATTCGAACATTTTATCCATCCATCCCTCATGGCATCATTCTAAAGGCGTTAAGGAAAAAAATTCGTAAGCGGGAAATACTTTCCCTAATCGAAAGCGCTATAAAGACCCCTACCGTGTCTCCTACCAAGGGAGGAAAAGGAGATAAGCCAGCAAAAATTGGAGTGCCTCAGGGCCTGGCAATTTCGAATATTCTGGCGGAGATCGCACTACAAGAAATCGACAAGGTCTGCGTCAGCAACGAGGGCTTGTGGTACAAACGTTACGTGGATGACATTTTAATACTTGCAAGCTCCGGCATAATAAAAGCTGCAGAGGACATAATAGAAAAGCTCAAGGCTATCGGCCTGACGGCTCACCCACCGGGTGACTTAAAATCGAAGTCAAAAGTCGCTGAACTATCGGAGCCATTTACATTCTTACGGGGTATCGGTACGAGACCATAAAATCTCAGTTCGAAAAGAAAGTGTGTTGAAATTTGAGGCGTCGCTTGCCGGCATTCTCACAGCGTATCGCCACAAGAAATCCAAGGCTAAGAACGTGAAGCAAAAAACGAGAGCCGTGGAGCTTTGCACATGGCGGCTAAACTTAAGAATTACTGGGTGTATCTTCGAAGGGCGTGGACTGGGCTGGGTCTTCTACTTCTCTCAGATGAGTGACACTTCACGCCTTCGCTCTGTTAATAAGACCGTAGAAGCTCTAATTAAAAGATTTGGGTTATCCAGCCTGATAAGGCCAAAATCACTTATCAAGGTCTTCTATAAAACAAAACGTAGAGAGAAGGCCTCCCATCGCTACATTCCAAATTTTGACACCATGTCTGTGGATGACCAACGAAGGATCTTAGGGCTACTCATCGGAAATCCGCGCATAAATAGACTTAGCGATGGATTCATCACGAAGCTATTCAAGATGCGCATCGGCGCGGCGGTCCGAGAGCTAGAGGCGGATCTCTCCGGCATCTCTTAATAAAAAAGCGGCAAAGCGCCGCCTTTTTGATTCCACTATATTATCTCACCCGCACTTCGAATACCCACAATTCAAACAAGTCTGACACCCGTCCATCAGCACCAGCGCCTGCGTATTGCACTTCTGGCACAGCGTCGCCCCCGTCGGGAACCCCGACGACTCGGAGGCATCGCCACCCTCACCCCGACCCTCTCCCGCCCCGGCGGGAGAGGGAGCTGAAGCCTTCTTCGCCCCAGCCGCCTCATACGCCTTGCGCTTCTCCGCCATCAGCTTGCGCGTCGCCTCGTCGATCTCCGGGTCGTGGATCAGGCCGATGTTCTTCATGTGCTGCTCGATCACCGCGCCGATCTCGGCCACGATCGAGGGCATGTAGACGCCGCCGGCCTTGAAGTAGCCGCCGCGGGGGTCGAACACCGCTTTCAGCTCTTCCACGATGAAGGTGACGTCGCCGCCCTTGCGGAACACGGCGGACAGGATGCGGGTGAGCGCCACGATCCACTGGAAGTGGTCCATGTTCTTGGAGTTGATGAACACCTCGAACGGGCGGCGCAGTTCGTGCGGGGTGCCGGCGTTGAGCACGATGTCGTTGATGGTGACGTACAGCGCGTGCTCGAACAGCGGCGACTTGACCTTGAAGGTGGAGCCGACCAGGGTTTCCGGCCGCTCGACACTCTCGTGCATCTGGATCACTTCGGCCTGCACGCGGCTCTTTCGGCGCGGCGGCGACGACCGGGGCGGCGGCAACCTTGTCTTCGGGCTTGACCACGTTGTAGCCGGTGATCTTCTTGTTGATCTTGATTGCCATGGGATTCGCTTCTTTTCAGGGCAGGCCGGGATGGACACGGCGTGTGGCGTGGAAAAACATCCGGCCCGGCGCGAGGCCGGGCCGGACGCGGTGTGGCTTACTTCTTTTTTGCGGCCGTCTTCTTCTTGGCGGCGCCGGCCTTTTTCACGGCGGGCTTCGCTTTCCTGGCGACGGCCTTCTTGCTGGCAGTGGACCTCTTGACCGTCTTGGCGACGGCTTTCTTGCTGGCGGACTTCTTGACTGCCGCCTTTTTCGGCGCGGCCTTCTTGCTGGCCGTCTTTTTGCTGCTGACCTTCTTTGCCGGCTTGGCGACGGCCTTCTTGACCGCCTTCTTCGCCACTTTCTTTGCGACTTTCTTCGGCGCGGCCTTCTTGGCGGCGGCCTTCTTCACGGCTTTCTTCGGTGCGGCTTTCTTGGCCGCGGCCTTTTTCGGGGCCGCCTTCTTCACGGCCTTCTTGGGCGCGGCTTTCTTGGCGGCGGCCTTCTTGGGTGCGGCCTTCTTCACGGCTTTCTTGGGCGCGGCCTTCTTGGCGGCGGCCTTCTTCACGGCCTTCTTCGGCGCGGCCTTCTTCGGCGGCCGCCTTCTTCACCGCGGCCTTCTTCGGTGCGGCTTTCTTGGCTGCAGCCTTCTTGGGCGCGGCCTTCCTGGCTGCCTTCTTCTTCGGTGCCGCCTTCTTCGCCGGCGTGGCGGCGACCGGTGCGGCGGCCGCAGGCACCTCGGGCAGGACCGGCAGGACCACGGCGGGTGCCTCGGTGACTGCCGGTGCGGTGTTGCTCACTTCAGTTTCGTTGTCGATGGACATGCTGGTACTCCCCCTCCGATGGACGCGCTTGAGTTGCCGCACACGCGGGCGTGCGACGGTTCAGAACTTGTCGTGAGCCTTGCTTCAAACCATCGAAGAGGACTCACGACATACCGTGAGCCTTTCTTCCAGGGCACCAAAGAGGGCTCAAAACTTGCCGTAGTAGCCTTCCTTCAAGGCATCGAAGAGGTTGGCGGCGGAGTGCATTTCGCCGTCGTATTCCACCTGCTCATTGCCTTTCAGTTCGACAACGCTACCGTCTTCCAGCTCGAAGCGGTAGAGGGTGTTTTCAAGATCGGAATCCTTGACCAGCACCCCCTGGAACGCGGCGGGGTTGAAGCGGAACGTGGTGCATCCCTTCAGGCCCTGTTTGTAGGCGTAGAAGTAGATGTCCTTGAAGTCTTCGTAGGGGTAGTCGGTGGGCACGTTGGCGGTCTTGGAGATCGACGAATCGATCCACTTCTGCGACGCGGCCTGGATGTCGACATGCTCTTTCGGGCCGATGTCGTCGGCGGAAACGAAGTAGTCCGGCAGCTTGTTGTCGACCTCGTCGGTGGACACCTTGGCCTGGGCGTTGATCAGGGCGCGGTAGGCCAGCAGCTCGAAGCTGAGCACCTCGACCTTTTCCTTGGACTTCTTGCCCTCGCGGATCACGTTGCGCGAATAGCTGTGGGCGAAGCTGGGCTCGATGCCGTTGCTGGCGTTGTTGGCCAGCGACAGCGAGATGGTGCCGGTGGGCGCGATCGAGCTGTGGTGGGTGAAGCGCGCGCCGGTTTCGGCCAGCGCCTCGACCAGGTTCGGCGCCACGCTGGCGATGCGCTGCATGTAGCGGCTGTACCGGCATGCAGCACGCGGCCGGGGATGGAGTCGCCGACCTTGTAGCCGTCGCTGACCATCTCCGGGCGCTTGCGCAGCATGTCGCCGGTGACGGTGAAGTCGCGCAGCAGGATCGGCGCGGGACCTTTCTCGCGGGCCAGCTCCAGCGCCATTTCCCAGCCGGCGACGGCCATCTCGCGCGACACGTCCTCGGTGAACGCGACCGCTTCGGCGCTGCCGTAGCGGTGCTTGAGCATGGTCACGGTGGAGCCCAGGCCGAGGAAGCCCATGCCGTGGCGGCGCTTGGACATGATCTCGTTGCGCTGCTGCTCCAGCGGCAGGCCGTTGATCTCGACCACGTTGTCGAGCATGCGGGTGAACACCTTGACCACTTCGCGGTACTCGTCCCAGTCGAAGCGGGCCTTGGGCCCGAACGGGTCGCGCACGAAGGTGGTGAGGTTGACCGAGCCGAGCAGGCACGAGCCGTACGGCGGCAGCGGCTGCTCGCCGCAATTGTGCGCGTGCAGGCCGTTGCCGTCGAAGGTGTTGATGCCGGGCACCTGCACGTCGTAGACGTCCTCCACGCCATCGGCGGCGAGCGAGGCCACGGTGGCAACGAAACGGGCGCGGTTCAGCGTGCGCTTGTAGCCGGACAGTGCCGCTTTCAGGCGCGCGGCCTTGTCGACGTCGGCAAAGCCGACCAGCTCGGCGAAGCGCGCCAGCGACTCGCCGGCGATGACGAGCTCGTGCTGGGCCTGGGTGGCGTAGGCCTGCTTGCCGCCGTGACCGTCTGGAAGCGAGCTTTCGCCGGCAACGCGGCGATCGCGATAGATGCGCGAGGGCATGCCCAGGCGCAGCAGCATGCGCTGCACTGCTTCGAGCCGCGGCAGGTCCGACTGCGCCAGGCGCACGGAAACGCCCTTGGCCTGGTTGCCCTGCACCGAGCCGTCGGCATCGAAGAAGCCGCGCAGGAAGCCGCGGTACGCGTCACTGGAGGCGCGCTCCAGCGCCGGGGTGATCGCCTTGTCGCCCACGCGCATGCCCAGCTCGAAGGCCAGGTCGCGCAGCGCGGCGGACTTCAGGCGGAACTCGCCGCGCCCGGCCACTTCGGACCAGCCGGCGAAATCGGCGCGATGCGGCAGGGTCCGGGCGCAGCGCAGGGCTTCGTCCATCAGTGCGGTGGCGAAGCCATCGGCCGAACCGTTGACGGCGGCGGCCTGCGGCCATACAGACAGCACGGCAGCCTCGTTCTTCAGCGTGCCGTCGCCGACCAGCATGCCCAGCAGATAACCCTGCTCGGCGGTCAGCGCCCCCGGCCACTGCGCGTTGTCGCGATGGTCGTTGAGCAGCAGCTTGTCGCCCGGTTGCAGCGCGCCGGCGGCGCACCATTCGGTCTCCACGCTCCAGCGGGTGAGGCGCGAAACGCGACGCACGCGGTGGTCTTCGGTCAGGCGCAGGCGATGGCCTTCCTCGGTCTGCAGCGCCAGCACCGGCTTGGTCGCGGTGCGGAAGAAGCCTTCGGCGCCGCTGGCGTGGTCCTTGCCGTCGACGCGCGCCATGAAAGCCCGACCGAGCAGGTCGCCGACCTGACGCGGGCCTTCGCCGGTCTGCACCCAGGTGTCGGCGGTGACGCACGGGTTGGTGGCGCGGATGTGCTCGCACCACCAGTTGTTGTTCATCTCGTTGACCTTGTCGATCAGGATGAAGCCGGGCTCGGCGTAGTCGTAGGTGGACACCATGATCATGTCCCACAGGTGCCGCGCCCGGATGTGGCTGTAGATCTTGCAGGCGACCAGGCCGTCCTCGCGGTCGACGTAGTTCTCGTGGGTGGGCCACTCGCGCCACACCACCTTGGTCGGATCGGTGAGGTCGACCTCGTCCTTTTCCTTGACGTGCACCGGGAACACCAGCGGCCAGTCCTGGTCGTGCTCGACCGCTTCCATGAAGCCGTCGGTGATCAGCAGGCTGAGGTTGAACTGGCGCAGCCGGCCGTCCTCGCGCTTGGCGCGGATGAACTCCTTGACGTCCGGATGGCTGATGTCGAACGTGCCCATCTGCGCGCCGCGGCGGCCGCCGGCGGACGACACGGTGAAGCACATCTTGTCGTAGATATCCATGAACGACAGCGGGCCGGAGGTGTGCGCGCCGGCGCCGGAGACGTAGGCGCCGCGCGGGCGCAGGGTGGAGAATTCGTAGCCGATGCCGCAGCCGGCCTTCAGCGTGAGGCCGGCCTCGTGCACCTTCTCCAGGATGTCGTCCATCGAGTCGCGGATGGTGCCCGAGACGGTGCAGTTGATGGTGGAGGTGGCCGGCTTGTGCGCCAGCGCGCCGGCGTTGGAGGTGATGCGGCCGGCGGGGATCGCCCCGCGGCGCAGCGCCCACAGGAAACGCTCGTACCAGTGGCCGCGCAGCTCGTCGCTGGCTTCCACGTCGGACAGCGCGCGCGCCACGCGCTGGTAGGTCTCGTCGATGGTGGCGTCGACCGGCTCGCCGGACTTCGCCTTCAGACGATATTTCTTGTCCCAGATGTCCAGCGACGCGGGTTGCAGCGGGATCTCCACGAGGGCATCACGACTTGTGGCTGAATGGTTGGCTGGCGCACGCAGTGTGCTCATCGGCTTCCTGACCTCTCGGTATGGCCTCACGGCCCCCGTTGATTTTTATTTTAGATACGACGGACGTCGTTCCTGCGGTGTCTGCGGCGGTCGGCAGGCGCGGAGAATGGCTCTGCGCCCTGTGCGCCACAGGTTTCCGACGACAACGACTCCCCCCCAAAGAGTGTGGCTGTCGGCACCAGTGCTAGTCGCGGCACCGATGCTCAAGCACAAGATGTTGTGGTTGCTATCGGGTAGGCAAGTTAACCCCGACGCCGCTGGAAGTAAAGTACCTACGACAGCATTTCGCACCGACGGAACCGTCGCGCCGCCGATCGGTCGAACCAGCGCCACTGACATCGCTTGCGGAGGAATTCCATGTCGCCACGCCCTTCCCGCCTGCTGCCCCGGCTGACCGGTTTGCTGGCCGCCGCGGTGCTCGCGCTCGGCCTGCTCCCGGGTACCGGCCGCGCCGCCACGCTGCCCGCCGCGATCGACGGCCAGCCGATGCCGTCGCTGGCGCCGATGCTGACGCGGGTGACCCCGGCGGTGGTGAACATCTCCACCACCACGCGGGTGGCGGTGCGCGATGCGTATTTCGACGACCCGATGGTGCGCCAGTTCTTCGGCCTGCCGGACACCCCGCGCGAGCGCACCGAGCAGAGCCTGGGTTCGGGCGTGATCGTGGACGCGGCCAGGGGTTACATCCTGACCAACAACCACGTGGTCGGCGGCGCCGACGACATCAGCGTGACCTTGCAGGACGGGCGCACGTTCAAGGGCAAGCTGATCGGCACCGACCCGGGCACCGACGTGGCGGTGGTGCAGATTCCCGCCGAACACCTGCAGGCGCTGCCGCTGGCCGATTCGTCCAAGCTGCGTGTGGGCGATTACGTGGTGGCGGTGGGCGAACCGTTCGGGCTGGGCCAGACGGTGACCGCGGGCATCGTCTCGGCGCTGGGCCGCTCCGGCCTGGGCGACTCGAGCTATCAGAACTTCATCCAGACCGACGCCTCGATCAATCCCGGCAATTCCGGCGGCCCGCTGGTGAACCTGCGCGGCGAACTGGTCGGCATCAACACGATGATCTTCTCGCCCTCGGGCGGCAATGTCGGCATCGGCTTCGCGATCCCCAGCAACCTGACCAGCGAGGTGATGAAGCAGTTGATCGCCACCGGCAAGGTGCAGCGCGGCAGCCTCGGCGTGCAGACCCAGGCGATCACCCCGCGGATCGCCCAGCTGCTGAAACTCAGCGACTCCAGCGGCGTGGTGGTGACCGGCGTCAGCGACGACTCGGCCGCCGCGCACGCCGGCCTGCAGCCGGGCGACGTGCTGACCACGCTCGACGGCAAGCCGCTGCGCAGCGTGCAGGAACTGCGCAACGCCGAGGGCCTGCTGCCGCTGGGCAGCACGGTGCAACTGGGCGTGCTGCGCGATGGCCAGCGGCGCGATGTCAGCGCCACCCTGACCGCGGAGAAACTGGCCAGCGTCGACGGCGGCCAGCTCGATCCGCGCCTGGCCGGCGTGCGTTTCAGCGAATTGAGCCAGAGCCAGCGCAGCGACGGCTGGTACGGCGTGGCGATCAGTGCGGTACAGCCCGGCAGCCGCGCCGCCCGCGCCGGCCTGACTGCCGACGATGTAGTGATCGGGGTGGGCAACCAGCGCATCACCAGCCTGCGCATGTTGCGCGGCCTGGCCGGCGTGCATCTGCGCCAGCTGGTGCTGGTGGTGGCCAATGCCGACGGCAGCCGCTATGTGCTGATCGACTAGGCGGGCGGCACGTCGGCAAAAAGCGGGCATGGGTCGCCCCCCGGCCGTGTTCCCGCGCACAGCTTGGCCACTGCCGCCACGCAAATGCATGAAAGTGCTTGATGTTCTGTATTCAGGCCGATGGAATACCCTAGGAGCCTGGGCGGCAGAAACACAAGCGGCTGCGACTTCGTGCTTTTGGCCATTTTTTCCGCTCCTTTTCGTTGAATAGCTACGGCTATTCGCCTCAAATGATCGAAAAAACTGACTCAAAAGCGCTTTGCCTCGCTCGCTTGGTTTCTACCGCCCAGGCTCCTAGTCGAATTCACGGCGGGTGTGCCCGCAAGACCGCATACTCGCCCCATCACCTCATTACCAAAGATGCCGGGGCTTTCCACCATCATGTCCGTACGTATGACCCGCCTGCTGTCCGTCGCCCTGATCGGCGCCTGCCTCACCACCACCGCGTTCGCCCGCAGCCACCCCCACGGCAAGGCCAGCGCATCGGCAGGGAGTGCCGGCAGCCTGATCTGGCGCGGCGATGACGCCACCGCCGACGGCGTCGTCGACGAAGTGGCCCAGGCATGGGAGAGCAGCGGCCACGGCCATGTCGTGATGCAGCCGTTCAACACCGCCTCGGGTCTCGATGCGGTCAGCAACGGCAGCGCCGACCTGGCCGGCAGCGCCCGCCCCGCCGATGGCAGCGCGCAGAACGCGAACCTCACGTTCACCCCGGTCGCATGGGACGCGCTGGTGATCATCACCCAGGCCTCCAACCCGATCCGCGGCCTGTCGCTGAAGCAGGTGCACGACATCTATTACGGCAAGATCCACAACTGGAGCGAGGTCGGCGGCCGCAATGCGCCGATCGACGTCTACGCCGTGGCCAGCCCCGGCGATGGCGTGGAATACAGCCTGCGCAGCCTGCTGTTCGGCCGCGGCAACCAGCCGGTGGCCGCGCCCCGGCTGTACGTCAACACGCGCAAGCTGCAGGAAGGCATCTCGCTGAATCCGAACGGCATGGGCGTGGCCACCCTCACCAGCATCCGCGGCGATGCGAAGCTGAAGGCGGTCCCGATCGACGGCAAGCCCGCCACGGTGGCCAATATCGCCGACGGCAGCTACCCGCTGTTCACCACGCTGTATCTGGTGACCAACCCGAACGGTCGGAAAGCGGCACAGGCGCAGGCCTTCGTCGACTTCATGCAGACCGAGCCGGGCAAGGCCGCGCTGCGCCGGCATGCGGTACTGCCCTACCAGGACGGCCGCGCACTGGTGGCGATCGACGATTCGCGCCGCGACAGGATCCTGGCCGAAGTCGGCGCCCGGGCCCGTAGCGGCACGCGGGTCTCGGCACCGGGCGCGACCTATGCGGCCCGCGTCGCCATCGCGCCCACCTCGCCCGATACGGTGGCGGCGCGCATGGAGCTGGAGCGCCGCCGCGCCGCAGCCGCCGACAATGCCCGGCTGAGCCGGGTCAGCGGCAGTGTCAGCGACAGCACCGTCAGCAGCGTGGCCTATGCGCGCGGCTCGGCCACCACGGTGAGCCGGACCCGCGGGCAAGCGTTCGGCAAGGTCCGGGCGAATGCGGGCCAGACCAGCACCACCTACAAGGTGGTCAAGGGCGACACGCTGGGTTCGATCGCCAAGCGCCACGACGTCGAAGTGACCCAGCTGCGCAAGTGGAATCACCTCAGGAACGACCAGATCAAGCTCGGCCAGACGCTGCTGGTCAGCGAACACTGAGCGAGGCAGACCGGCGTGCCGATACTCGCACTCACGCTGGATCTGGACGATACGCTGTGGCCGGTGCTGCCGGCGCTGGAACGGGCCGACCAGGCCGTCGATGCCTGGCTGCAGCAGCACCATCCCGAGGTGGCTCGCGCGTGGCCGATCGAAGCCATGCGCGAGTTGCGCGCCCGGGTCGCCGCCGAGCGGCTCGACCTGGCACATGACTTCACCACCCAGCGCCAGCTCACCCTCGAACATGTGTTCGCCAGTTGCGGGATTGCCGAGGCACCGGTCGCAGCGCTGTGGGAAATCTACTTCGCCGAGCGCAACAGCGTGGAGCTGTATCCGGACAGCCTGCCGGCACTGCAGCGGATCACGGCACGCTGGCCACTGGCCAGCCTGACCAACGGCAACGCCGACCTGCAACGCATCGGCATCCATGCCCATTTCACCCATCACATCTGCGCGCGCGACAGCGGCGTGGCGAAACCCGACCCGCGGATCTTTCGGGCCGCCGCGGCCTTGCTCGGCGTAGCGCCGGGGCAGATCCTGCATGTCGGCGACGACCCGCTGATGGACGTGGTCGGTGCGCGCGAGGCCGGCCTGCGCACGGCGTGGATCAATCGCGACGGCCAACCCTGGCCGGCCGGGCTGGGCGCGGCGCCCGAACTGGACCTGCCGGACCTGGCGGCGCTGGCCGACTGGCTCGAAACCCAGCCGGCGCGGACCTGAAGGCCCCGCACGCGGGCAATCCGCAGGCAAAACGCGCATCATTGGCGATTGATTTCCATCCAGCCGGTGCCGTTCACGGCGCCGCCAGCCAGAAGGATTGCGCATGTCCGCCCTGATCGAACGCCAGCCCGGCGACCGCCAAAGTATCGCCATCGAGACCACCGACGCCGCACACTACGCGGCGACCCGGCGACGGCTCAGTGCGCCGCAGCGGCGCGCACTGGCCGACAGCGGTTTCGCCCCGGCGGCGGGCAGCGTTGCCCTGCTGAGCGATCCGGCCGGCAAGCTGGTGCGCGTGCTGGTCGGCGTCGATGCGCATGATCCGCTGGCGGCGCTGGCCGTGCTGTCCGGCAGCCTGCCCGAGGCGCATCACTACCATCTGGCCGCCGAAGGCGTGCTCGACGACCCGCTGCAGGCGGCACTCGGCTGGGCGCTGGGCGCGTATCAGTTCAATCGCTACCGCCAGCCCAAGCGCGCGCCGGCGCGGCTCGCCGTGTCCGCCGCGGACCTGCGCCAGCTGACCCCGCTGGTGCAGGCGACCGCCCAGGTGCGTGACCTGGTCAACACCCCGACCGAGGACATGGGGCCGGCGCAACTGGCCGCGGCGGTCAAGCAGACCGGCAAGCCATACAAGGCGAAACTGCGCGAATGGGTCGGCGACGAGCTGCTCAAGGCCAACTTTCCGACCATCCATGCGGTCGGCCGCGCCAGCCATCGCGCACCGCGCCTGATCGAGTTGAGCTGGGGCAGGAACAGCGATCCGCGGCTGGTGGTGATCGGCAAGGGCGTGTGTTTCGACACCGGCGGCCTGAACCTCAAGGGCGGCGACGGCATGCGCAACATGAAGAAGGACATGGGCGGCGCCGCCCATGCGATCGCGCTGGCCGGCCTGATCATGCGGGCCAAGCTGCGGGTACGGCTGACCCTGCTGATTCCGGCGGTGGAGAACGCGGTGGCCGGCAACGCGCTGCGCCCGGGCGACGTGGTCACCACCCGCGCCGGCCACACCGTGGAGATCGACAACACCGACGCCGAAGGCCGCCTGGTGCTGTGCGATGCGCTGGCCTACGCCGCCGAACAGAAGCCCGCGCTGATCATCGACTTCGCCACCCTCACCGGGGCCGCCCGCGTGGCGCTGGGCCCGGACCTGCCGGCGCTGTTCGGCAATGACGAGACCCTGACCGCCGGGGTGCTGGCCGCCGGCAACGCGGTCAGCGACCCGCTGTGGCCCCTGCCGCTGTGGCGGCCGTATCGCCGCATGCTCGAGTCCGCCGTGGCCGACTTCACCAACAGCGGGCCGTCGCGACACGCCGGAGCGATCACCGCCGCGCTGTACCTGGAGCGCTTCGTGCCGGACGGCATGCCATGGCTGCACCTGGATACCTACGCATGGAACGACAGCGACCGCCCCGGCCGCCCGCGCGGCGGCGAGGCGATGGGTCTGCGCGCGATGTTCACGTTCCTGCGGCAGCGCTTCCAGCCCTGACCGACCCGACGGCCCGGCGGATCGCGAAGAAAAACAGCGCTTCGGCGCTGTTTTTTTTGGGCGATGTCCAAGGCTCTTGCGACTTAACATAAAAGTGTTACGGAATTGTTGTCTTTGAGCCCATCACCGTGTGATGCTAGGCCCGCTCTTTGCTGGTGCTGGCGCGCCGTAGCCCTCGCTCTTGCGTACGGTTCCTGCGTTGTCAGCGCTGGCCAGGAGCCCGGCCAGCGCCGCATTCGAGGGAGGGACGACTTGGAGCGGGCGAGCCGACCATGGAGGAAGGTCGGTCCCAAACGCTAACGGGGGAGCAAACAATTTTGCGCACATGCTGGCCGCTGGCCTCTACACACCATCGACAGCCAAGGGAACAACGAACACCTGATTCATGACATCACCTGAAGACCACTCTCGATACCTCACCCGGCAACATCGATCGTTATAGGGCGCCACAGACACCTACACGGGACACGGGCAAACGGCGGGGCGCACGGCAAGCCGTTCGAGTCCGCAGCATCCGGATCACATTTGAGAGCAATTCAAAGCCGATATCTCCCGCCTGCAAGACGCATCCCGCACCACGGCGGTCTCGCCAGGCAAGACTCTTCCACAGGGGATAACGCATGAAATCCACCATCGGGGACAACACATGAAATACAACCAGAATCATCTGTCATTGGCTGTTCGGCTGGCATTGGGCATCGGCTTCATCACCTCGGCCGGCCTGGTCCAGGCACAGCAGGCCAGCAGCGATACCTCCAGCGCGGCTCAGACGGAGACCAAACCCGCAGCCAGCGAGGCCAAGACCCTCAAGGCCGTCGTCGTCACCGGCTCGCTGATCCGCCGAGTCGACGCAGAGACGGCCAGCCCGGTGGTGACGATCGATCGCGCCACGATTGCCAATGCCGGCAATCCGACCCTGGGCAATGTGCTGCAGCAGATGCCCGCCATTTCCGGCAACGCGACCAACACCCAGAACAACAGCAACGGCGGCGGCGTCGCCAGCCCCTTGCTGGAAGGTGGTGACGGCTCGGCACGCATCTCGCTGCGCGGCCTGGGCGTCAACCGCACCCTGGTGTTGATCGACGGCCAGCGCATGGCCAATGCCGATGTGAACATGATCCCGCAGAACATGATCGAGCGGGTTGACGTGCTGGCCGAAGGCGCCTCGACGGTATACGGCTCCGACGCCATCGGCGGCGTGGCCAACTTCATCCTGCGCAAGGACTACAAGGGCGCCGAAGCCAGCATCAACGGCGGCATCTCCGGCCATGGCGACGGCCAGCGACGCGGCTTCAGCCTGACCGCCGGCGCCACCGGCGACAACTTCAACATCGTCGGCGGCATCGACTACAACAAGTACGACGCCGTGCTTGCGACCAAGCGCAAGTACTCCGCGCACCAGCTCTATCTGTCGAGCGGCGTGGCCCAGCCCGCCGGTTCCAGCACCATCCCGACCGGCAAGATCCAGACGCCCGCGTCGATCGCCGCCAATCAGGCAGGCACCTGCCCGACCCAGTACGTCACGCTGGGATCCGGCAACGGTTCGAGCGTGAATGACTACCGCTGCGACCTCGGCGCGCCGGATGCGTACAACTACAACGCCTACAACTACATCCAGACCGCGCAGCAACGTACCGACGCCTTCGTGCTCGGCAGCTACAACCTGGCGGACAACCTGACGTTCTTCTTCGACGGGTTCTTCAATCACACCCAGTCGAGCGGCCAGGACGCACCCGCGCCGACCGCGGCTGGTGTCCACAACGACGGTTGGTACGTTTCGAAAGACAACCCGATCAATCCGTTCGGCGTCACGTTCGGCACGGACCCGGCCAACCCGAACGATCCGATGAGCGGCTACGGCTTCAACACCCGCCTGACCGGACTCGGCACCCGCCTGCATACCTACAGCACCAAGAACGTGCAGATCAACACCGGCTTGCGCGGCACGTTCGGTCAGAGCAGCTGGGCCTGGGATGCGTCGATCGATTACGGCCATGCCAATCGCCTGCAGCGCGACTACAACGAGGTCAACATCGCCGACTTCCAGGCGGCGATCAACAGCGGCGTGAACGTCTTCGACCAGGCCAACCAGACGGCCGCGTTGAAGGCCGGCGTGGATACCCCGGTATATGTCTACACCAATTCCATGAAGCAGTTTGCGGTGAACGCGAACGGCGAACTGTGGGATCTGCCTGCAGGCACCATGCAGCTGGCCGTCGGCGGACTGTACCGCCAGCGGACCATGAACTACACGGTGACCAGCGACGCCATCCTCAACCTCGCCACCGGCAATTGCGCGGTATTGCAGGAAGCCTGCGGCTCGCCCGGCCGCGGCAGCGACAACGTGAAGGAGCTCTACGCCGAATCGCTGATCCCATTGCTGTCGCAGCAACCGTGGGCGTATTCGTTGAATATCGACCTGGGCGTCCGCACGTCCGACTACAGCACCACCGGCACCTCCACCAACAAGAAGATCGCCGTCGAATGGCGACCGATCGAAGATCTGCTGGTGCGCGGCACCGTGTCCGAAGTCTTCCGCGCCCCGAATCTGGACGAACTCTACGACGGCGTCACCCTGGTTCAGCCGACGCTGAACGATCCCTGCACGCATCTCTCGGCGGCCGATCTCGCCCAGCATGCCGCCGCCTGCCAGTACGTGCCCGTCGACTGGGCCGGCAACTCGCCCGCCCAGGTCAATACGTATTACGCCGGCGCCCATACGGTCGGCGCCACGCTCAAGCCGGAACGGGGCAAGTCGATCGACTTCGGTCTGGTCTACAACCCCAGCTGGCTGGAGGGGGCTTCGACCAGCGTCGACGTATGGCATATCTATCTGCAGGATCTGCTGACGCCGATCGCAGCGGACACCGTGGTCCAGGCCTGCTTCAACAACAACGACAGCCCGCTCTGCCCGCTGATCAGCCGCCTGGACAACACCACCCAGCAGCCGGGTCAAGTGCTGGTGATCAACACACCGGTGGTCAACCTGGGCACCCTGAGCACCAGCGGCATCGACTTCACGCTGAACTACAACCTGCCGCATTTCAACCTCGGCAGCATCGACCCGGGCCGTTTCAAGGCCGGCCTCTCCGCCACCTACCTGTCCAGCTACAAGAACAATGCCACGCCCGGCCTGCCCGGCGCGCAGGCGATCGATTACGCCGGCACCTACACCTTGCAGTTCGGCAACATCACGCGCTGGCGCAGCACGCTCACGCTCAACTGGCTGAAGGACAACTGGAGTGCCCAGTGGCAGGGACGCTACATCCACCATGTGACCAACCTGCGCGCCGATGTCGGCAACGGAAACGATGCGCCGATGGCTTCGGTGCTGTATCAGTCGCTGCAGATCGGCTATGCGGTGCCGTCGATCCACACGAAGTTCGACGTGGGCGTGGACAACCTAAGCAACAAGGCACCGCCGCTGGTCTACCAGAACGGCGGAAACTACAACGTGGACACCTCCACCTACGACGCGCTCGGCCGCTACTACTGGGCACGGGCTACGGTCAGCTTCTGATCTGCTGACCACGCAGGAACGTTCCAGGGCAACCCGAGGGGCCGCGAGATACTTTCGCGGCCCCTCTTGCATAATGGCGGCCAGCACACACTCGATCGCGCATGCATGCCAGCCACTCCGAACCGCCTGGATGACACCATCACCGCCGCCTACCTTGCCGGCGACATGGAACACGTCATCACCCTCGCCACCCAGGCTGCGCAGACCGGCGCGCTGAGCGAGACCGGCCTGCTGTGGCTGGGCATCGCGCAGCAGACCACCGGTCGATACGCCGCGGCGGCGACCACGTTCGGCGAGCTGACGCGGCTGCGCCCGGAGGTTTCCGCCTACTGGAACAACCTGGCGCTTGCCTGCCGACAATGCGGCGACATGACCACATCCGAGCAGGCGTTGATGACGGCCCGCTCGCTGGCGCCGGATGATGCCGAAGTGCACTACAACCTGGGGCTGCTGTATGTCCATCAGCGACGCTGGCTGCTGGCGCGAGAGTCATTGATGGATGCCGTGCGCCTTGCGCCACAGTTCGTCGAGGCCCGGCTGCAGGCAGCGCACGTCTGCCACGTCTGTGGCGACAACGACAGTGAGCAGGCGATGCTGGTGGGCGCCGCCGACTGGCCGGCCCAGCCGGGTGAACAGGCGCTGATCCTGGCCTCGATGCTGTGCGCCCAGGGTGCACTCGAGGCCGCGCTGCAGGCACTCACCCGGGCGCAGCTGCCTGCCGGACCCGCCGCCGGAATCATGCAGCTGCGCATCGCCGCGCAGCGGGTCGCGATTTACGAACGCAGCAACCAGCTCGAGAGCGCACACAACGAGCTGCGGCAGCTACCGCTGGACACCATCGAGCGACTGCCGGCGGATGCTCACGAGGCCCGTGCCGAAACCTGCAGCGCGCACGCTGCGCTGGCCATGCGCGACGGGGATCACGCCACCGCCGCCACGCTGTATCGCCAGGTGCTCAGGCTGGTCCTGGACGACCAGCACCGTGCCGCCGCCGCGTTTGGCCTGGCTGCGGCCAGCGACCGGCTGGGGCAGCGCGACGAAGCATGGCAGGCACTGCAGATCGCTCATGCGACGCAGTTGGAGATTGCACGAAGCGTGGTGCCGGAGCTGATGCAGCCGTACAGCCAGCCCTTGCAGATGGCCGATCAGGTGGTCGACCGCGTGGCTTACCAGGGCTGGAAGCCGCTGCCGCCTGCCGGGCGCACGCCGGTTTTCGTGGTCGGTTTTCCGCGCTCCGGTACGACCCTGCTGGAGCAGATGCTCGACGCGCATCCCGATTTCCGATCGATGGACGAGCGCGCCTTCATCCACGAGCTGATCGAGGGCATGGAACTGGCCGGCCAGTCGTACCCGGGCGGCCTGGCCGACCTCACCGCGAGGGAGGCCGATCAACTGCGCGATGTCTATTTCCGCCGGGTCGAGCGGGTCGTGCCCGAACTGGGCAAGCACCAGCTGGTGGACAAGAATCCGCTCAACATGCTGTGTCTGCCGATGATCATGCGGCTGTTTCCGCAGGCGCGCATCATCCTGTGCCTGCGCCATCCCTGCGATGTGCTGCTCAGCTGCTACATGCAGCCGTTCCGCTCGCCCGCCTTCATGGTGCTGTGCTCGTCGCTGCAGCGCCTGGCCGATGGCTACGTGCAGGCCTTCGAACAATGGCAGAAGCAGGTCGAGGTGTTCGCTCCGAAACTGCTGGAATGGCGTTACGAGTCGGTGGTCAGCCGTTTCGACGCCAGCATTGCCCGCCTCGGCGAGTTCCTCGAGCTGGAGGATGCGTCGCCGATGGCGCGCTTTTCGGATCACGCGCGCGGCAAGCGCTTCATCAGCACGCCGAGCTATGCCCAGGTCACCCAGGGCATCAGCAGCAAGGCGGTGAATCGTTGGCACGCCTACCGCGAGATGTTCGAGCCGGTGCTGCCGACACTGCGCCCGGTGATGCAACGACTCGGCTATGCCGATTGACGCCCGCCGGCGACCGGTGAACACCAGATGGCCCCGAGGCGTGCTGCGTATGATGGGAACGTGGTGTTTCAACGGCCTTCCACGAGGGAGCCGACCTTTTCCATGCGAAACGAATGACCGCCGATGAGCGACCCGCACGACAACATGCGCAAGGCCGGCCTGCTGGACGCCAGTCGCAGCACGGCGAGGCAACATGCGCAACGGGGTGACCTGGACGCCGCGGAGAAGTCGTTCCTGAGCCTGCTCGAGCAGCAGCCACAGGATGTCGAGGCACTGCGGTTCGTGGCCGAACGCCAGTCCGCGCGAGGAGAGCATGCGGCGGCCATCCAGCGCCTGCAGATCGCGCTCGAAGGAACGCGGGACGATCCGGCCGCCCGGGTTCAGCTGGCCGCGACGCAAATGGCGGCGGGGGATTTCAGCGCCGCCGCTGCCAGCTTCCGGGCCGCGTTGTCACTGGCGCCGCGGATGTTCGCGGCGCGCCTGCAGCTGGGTATCGCGCTGGAACAGCTGGGCCAGTCGCACGAGGCGCTGAAGGCCTATTTCATGGCCATCGCGAGTGCGCGGGCGCACGGCCGCTGGCAGGACGACGCCACGACGGCACCGGGCCTGCGCGATGCCGTGAAGCACGCGGCGAACTACGTCAACCGAGGTCGAGCGCGGTTGTTCCGCAGTGCGCTGGATCCGCTGCGCACGCGCTACGGCAGCAGCGAACTGGTTCGGGTGGAACGCAGTCTCGCGATCTATCTTCTCGAAGAGCCGGCGAACATCCCCGATCCGCGACAGAAGCCGAAGTTCCTCTATTTTCCCGATATCGCGAGCCAGCCTTACTACCCGCGCAGGCACTTTCCCTGGCTGCAGACGCTGGAGGCGGCGACCGATACGGTGCGCGACGAACTGCGGGCCGTCATGTCGCAGGGACAATCGTTCGAGGCGTTCCTTGGCCCACCAGAGCCACAGGGAACCCGGGGCATGCTGGATTCGTCCAGCGATCGGGAGCCGGCCTGGGATGCGTATTTCTTCCATCGCCACGGCCAACGCCATGAGGAACATTACGCGCGTTGTCCGCAAACGGCGGCACTGCTCGATGCGCTGCCGCTGGTGCGCATCCGCGACCATGCGCCGGAGGCGCTGTTCTCGGTGCTGAGTCCGGGCACGCACATCCTGCCCCACACCGGCGTGACCAACACGCGGCTGGTCACCCATCTACCGCTGATCGTCCCGCCCGATTGCGCCATCCGTGTCGGCGGGGAGGAGCACATCTGGCAAGAGGGCCGCTGCGTGACCTTCGACGACACCTGGGAGCATGAGGCCTGGAACCGCAGCGAGGAGGTGCGGGTCGTGCTGATCCTGGACAGCTGGCATCCCGACCTCAGCGAAGCGGAGCGCGCGGCCGTCACCGACCTGGTCGAGGCGATCGGCGACTTCAACCAGTCCTGCCAAGTGCCTGTCGCAGACGGTTGATACGTGCCGTCCGGATCGGTGAGGCGCGCGCACGAAAAAGGGCAGCGCCGAGGCGCTGCCCTTTTTCGGTCGGCATGGTGTCGTCAGTGCCCGGCTGCGGGAACGACCGGTGGCTTGGCCAAGGTGATCGCCGCAAGGTAGCTGTCGCTGTACTTGCCGCCGTAGGGCAGCACCTGCTCGGCCAGTGCCGAGTCGGCCTTGATCAGGCCGACCGCGTCGAACAGGATATGCGCGGTCTCGTTGAGCTGCACATCCTTGGCCTTCTTCGCATCGGCTTCCTGCTTCAGCTCGCTCTTCAGGCTGCGCTCGTTCGCGTTGAGGCCATCGTCGAGCACGCTGTCCTCATCGGCCAGCAACGCATCGGTGCCGTCGATCGCCTTGTGCCGGGCGCGGAATTCGGACTGGATCTTGTCCTGCTGCTTGCGCTCGGCTTCGCGCGCGGCGAGGTTGAGCGAGATCGAGGTCTTGTCGCGCATGATCCGGTACTGCGCCAGCTCGTCGAGCATCAATTTCCACGATGGCGACTTCGCCACGCGCGCGTCGTGCAGGTGCTCCAGCTGCGGCAGGTAGGCTTCGAGGTTTGCCACCGGCTTGTAATCGGCCGGCGGGATCTGGGTCCACTTCAGCGCGTTCGGGTAGGTGGATTCACCGAAATCCTTTTCGTCGCCGTTCTTCGGGAACCCGATGTCCGGCGTCACGCCCTTGAGCTGGGTGGAGCCGCCGTCGATGCGGAAGAACTCCTGGATCGTCATCTTCAACTCGCCGAGCTGGGGCTTCTCGCTGTCGCCCTGGACGAAACGGTCCAGATCGACCAGGTTCTGCACGGTGCCCTTGCCGAAGGTCGGCTCGCCGACCACCAGGCCACGATGGTAGTCCTGGATCGCGGCAGTGAAGATCTCCGAGGCCGAGGCCGAGCCGCGATTGACCAGCACCGCCAGCGGACCACTCCAGGCCATGCCCGGGTCGTCGTCGCCCTGTTGCTGCACTTCACCGCGGGCGTCGCGCACCTGCACCACCGGTCCCTTGTCGATGAACAGGCCGGTCATCGCATTGGCCTCGGCCAGCGAGCCGCCGCCGTTGTTGCGCAGATCCACCACGATGCCCTGCACGCCTTCCTGCTTGAGCTCGCCGATCAGCTTGGCGACGTCGCGGGTGGTGCTGCGGTAGTCCTTGTCGCCTTCGCTGCGTGCACCGAAGTCGGAATAGAACGAAGGCAGGTCGATCACGCCGATCTTGCGGGTGACGTCGCCGTCCTTGATCTCGATGACTTTCTTGCTGGCGGCGGCGTCTTCAAGATTGATCTTGTCGCGCACCAGGGTGACCAGCTCATGCTTGCCGTCCAGCCCGACATCCGCCGGCAGGACCTCCAGCCGCACGACGGTGCCCTTCTTTCCGCGGATCAGCGCGGTCACATCGTCGATGCGCCAGCCCACCACATCCACCAACGGACCGCTGGCGCCCTGGCCCACCGCGAGAATGCGGTCACCCGGCTTGAACTTGTGCGACTTCATCGCCGGGCCACCCGGGATGAGCTTGACGATCATGGTGTTGTCGTCACGCGACTGCAGCTGTGCACCAATCCCTTCCAGCGACAGTTTCATCGCAATGTCGAAGTTCTCCGCCACGCGTGGACCGAGGTAATCGGTGTGCGGGTCGGTGGTTTCGGCATAGGCGGTCATGAAGCTCTGGAACGCATCCTCGCTGTCGAGCTGCTTGATCCGCTCGATATACAGGGCGTAACGCTTGTCCAGCGTCTTGCGGATCTCGGCGTCATCCTTGCCGGCCAGCTTGAGCCGCAGCCAGTCGTTCTTGGTGCGCTCGCGCCACAGGTTGTCCAGCGCGGCCTGGTCCTTCGGCCAGTCGGCGTGCTCGCGGTCGAACGTGTAGTTTTCGTCGAGCGAAAAATCGAATCCCTTCTTGAGCAGTTCGCGCGCATACGTCATGCGCTCCACCGCGCGCTGCACATACACGTTGAAGATGGAGAACGGTGCGGACAGGTTCTGGTTCCAGATCGCATCGTCCAGCTGGGTCTTCAGCGGGGCGAACTTGGCCAGATCGGCGTCGGTGAAAAACACCTTCTCGCCATCGAGCAGCTTCAGATACGCCGTGTAGATGCGCGCCGACATCGCATCGTCGAGCGGCTGGGCGTCGTAATGGAAACGGGTCAGGAAACGCGCGGACAGCTGCGCGGACAGCGCCTCCTCAGCCGTCGGTGCGAGCGGCCAGGTGGCCGCCTTGCGGCCGGTGGCTCCGGCACCGAGATCGGCCGCCGACTGCGCGAAAACGCAAGGGACGGTCAGGGCAAGCAGCAGGACCAGCGCGGGACGAAATTTCATGGATGCTCTCAGGCTGACTCGGTGACACCGGCTGCGTGGGCCTGCAGGTCGGCGTGATAGGACGAACGCACCAGCGGACCGGAGGCGACGTGATGGAAACCCATCGCCTCACCGGCTTCGCGCAGCGCCTCGAATTCCTCGGGGGTCCAGTAACGCACCACCGGGTGGTGATGCGGCGTCGGCTGCAGATACTGGCCTATGGTGATCATCTCGACGTCATGGGCGCGTAAATCGCCGAGCGTTTCGATCACCTGCTCCCAGGTCTCGCCCAGACCCAGCATGATGCCGGATTTGGTCGGCACCTGCGGGTGCTGCGCCTTGAAACGCTTGAGCAGGTCCAGCGACCACTGGTAGTCGGCGCCGGGACGCACTTCGCGGTACAGGTGCGGCACGGTTTCCAGGTTATGGTTGAACACGTCCGGCGGAAACTCCCTGAGCACCTCCAGCGCGCGCTCCATGCGGCCCTTGCCGCGGAAGTCGGGGGTGAGGATCTCGATCCGGATGTTCGGGCTGGCGTGGCGCACCGCGCGAATGCAGCTGGCGAAATGGGCGGCCCCGCCATCGCGCAGATCGTCGCGATCGACCGAGGTGATCACCACGTATTTCAGCCGCATGTCGGCGATGGTCTGCGCCAGCCGCGCCGGCTCCAGCTCATCGGGCGGCTGTGGCCGACCATGCGCCACATCGCAGAACGAGCAGCGCCGGGTGCATACCTCGCCGAGGATCATGAAGGTCGCGGTGCCCTTGCTGAAGCACTCGTGGATGTTCGGGCAGGACGCTTCCTCGCAGACCGTGACCAGCGCGTTTTCGCGCAGGCGCGCCTTCAACTGCTGCACCGCGTTGCCCTGCGGCAGCCGAACGCGTATCCATGACGGCTTGCGCAGGGTCGGCAGCGCGGTGTCGAAGCCGGCACGGTTCAGCGCGATCTTGTCGTTGCCCAGCTGCTTTTCCAGCGCGGGGGCGCCGGCGACGACGTTGATCGGGATGATCCGGGGGGAAGTGGGGGAAGTTTCGCTCATGGTAGACAGCTCAGACCGCTACACGAGCGGGTAGTTCGGGGATCAGGGGCGCGGCCGGCGCGGCATCGAAGTCGAACTGGCAGCAGAATTCGCCGATCAGCACCTCTTCGACGTCCGCCAGTCGCGACGGACCGCCCAAGTCTACCAGCTGCGTGACCGCCAAACCCTTGTAACCGCAAGGGTTGATGCGCTGAAACGGCTCCAGATCCATCGCCACGTTGAAGGCCAGCCCGTGGAAGCTGCAGCCGCGACGCACACGCAGGCCCAGCGCGGCGACCTTGGCGTCGCCCACGTACACGCCGGGAGCGCCTTCGCGCCTCGCTGCAACCACGTTCCAGTGCGCCAGCGTATCGATCAGCGACTGTTCGATCCGGTTGACCAGCTCGCGCACACCGACCCCGACCCGGCGCAGGTCGATCAGCGGGTAGCCGACGATCTGGCCGGGTCCGTGATAAGTGACCTGGCCGCCGCGATCGACCGGCACTACCGGGATATTGCCTGGCGCCAGCACGTGTTCCATCTTGCCGGCCTGACCGAGGGTGAACACCGGGTCGTGCTCCAGCAGCCACAGCTCATCGACGGTGTCCGCGGTGCGGTTGTCGGTGAATGCGCTCATCGCCTTCCAGGTGACTTCGTAGGGCTGGCGACCAAGACGACGGATTTTCAGCGGCAACGACATGACGGGTGACCTGGGAAACGAGGGACAGGCAAGCCACCATCGGGAGCCTGCCACTGCTGGTTGATGGCGCCGCCGCGGAACCGTTTCAAGTACGCCCGCCGGGGTCGCAGTGAAACCGGTCTCCCACCCTGCTCCGCGCACCATCACGGCCTGCCATTCAATGCGTGTAGCGGATATCCGGGCTGGCGCGCAGGGCAGCATGCGCCGCCTCGTACTGCTCGCGGTTTTCACAGCGAAAGCTCACCGTGACCGAGACGAAATTGCCCGCACTCGAATGCCGGTGCCGCACAGTTTCGTGCAGGACGTGCAGGCCGGCGCGCTCCAGCAACTGCGGCACGTGGGTCGGCAGGTTGGCGCTGGCACTGCCCACGGCGGTGATCTCGAACTCGCCGGGGAACTGGAACCCCTTGCCTTCCTGCTTCGCCTTGGTGAAGTCGATCGGTTGCATCACTGCTTGCCTGCGGCCTGTTCGGTGTTGCCCTTGTCGTGGTGGAACCACAGCAGGATGCTGTCCCACAGACGCGCGAAGAAGCCACCCTGCGGGGCGTCGTTCAGGGCGATCAACGGCACGTTCTGCACCGGCTGACCGGCCAGCGTGACGCGCAAGGTGCCGATCTGCTGGCCTTTCTTGAACGGCGCGATCAGCAGGGACGGAATATCCATGGTCGCCTTGAGCTGGTCGTACTGGCCGCGCTTGACGGTGACCTGCACGCTCTCGGCGACGCCGATCGGCAGCTGGTTCGATTCGCCCTTCCACAACCGCGGCGTGGCCAGCGGCTTGCTGGCGTCATACAGCTTGTGCGTCTCGTAGAAGCGGAAACCGTAGTTGAGCAGGGCCATCGCCGAATCGGCACGGGCCTTCTCGGTGCTGGCCCCCATCACGATCGCGATCATGCGCGACTCGCCCTGCTTGGCGGAGGCGGCCAGGCAGTAGCCGGCGGCAGCGGTGTGCCCGGTCTTGATGCCGTCCACGCTCGGGTCTCGCCACAGCAGCGTATTGCGATTGTGCTGCTTGATGCCGTTCCACTCGAACTCCTTCACCGCGGAGATCGCGTAATCGGTGGGGAAGTCGTGGATCAGCGCGCGCGACAGGATCGCGATGTCGTGCGCCGTGGTGTAGTGGTTCGGGATCGGATAGCCGGACGCGTTCTCGAAATTCGAGTTGACCATGCCCAGCTGCTTGGCATAGGCGTTCATCAGGGCGGCAAAGGACGACTCGGAGCCCGCGGTATGTTCGGCCAGCGCGATCGCCGCATCGTTGCCGGACTGGATGATCATGCCGTACAGCAGATCCTTCAACGGCACCTGGCTGTTGAGCTTGAGGAAGCTGGTCGAGCCGTCGGTACCGGCGCCACCGCCGCGCCAGGCGTGCTCGCTGATGGTGACCGGGTCGGTCATGTGGATCTTGCCGTTGGCGACTTCGGCTGACACCACGTAGTCGGTCATGATCTTGGTGATCGAGGCCGGCTCGACCCGCAGGTCGGGATCCTTCGAGGCCAGGATCTGGCCGGTGGCGTAATCCATCAGCACCCAGCTCTTGCCGTCGACGTCCGGCGGCGGCGGCACCGGGGCCTCGGGCACGGTCGGGCGCGGCACCGGCGACGGACGCGGCGGGGTCTGGGCGACGGCAACGCCGACCAGCAGTACGGCGGCGACAAGAGGAATCAGGGTGCGGCGAAGAAATTTCATCGTATGGTTCAGTCCAGTCTCTGAATGTCGGTTCGGCAGCGGCCGACATGATGGAAAAGGGGTGCTCAAATCCTGCTCAGTCTACCGCGACCTGAGGTCGCGGCAGGCCCAGGCCCTCGATCCGGGCGCTGACCTGGTCGGCGCGTTCCACATCGACCAGCGGTCCGATCCGCACGCGCCGCACATGGCGTCCATCCACCTCGGCATCCATGACCTGCACCGTGCCCAGGCCGGCGCCGCGCAACCGTTGCGCCAGCCGCTCGGCATTGCCCTCGTCGGCAAACGCGCCGACCTGCAGATAGATGCCCGGATGTCTTGGGACCACAACCGGCGCCGCCAGTTCCTGCCCGGGGTGCGCCGGGTCGATGCCGCGCACCTCGACCAGCCCGGTGCCCCTGGGCCAGATGCCGATTTTCACCGCGGCGGCATAGGACAGGTCGATCAGCCGGTTCTGGTGAAACGGGCCGCGATCGTTGACCCGCACGATCACGCTTTTGCCGTTTTCCAGATTGGTGACGCGTGCGTAGCTGGGCAGCGGCAGCGTGGTGCTGGCGGCGCTGAAGGCGTACATGTCGTAGGTCTCCAGGCTGGAGGTCTTGTAGCCATGAAACTTGTTGCCGTAGAACGAGGCGATGCCGCGCTCGTCATAGCCGCGCGCACTGGGCAGCACGCGGTAGCGGCGCCCGAGTACGGTATACGGGGACTTGTTGCCATACAGCGAACGCGGCTCGACCCTGGGCACCGGCTCGACCAGCTTGCTCACATCGATCGGCGGCGGCACGCTGTCGCTGCTGTCGCGGTAACGGCTGTCCTGCGGCCGATTGAGGTCATCGTGGAAGTTGTCCACCCGGCCGCGGTCAGCTGCAGCGGGTTCGCGCGCGGAGGATCGGACCACGCCGCCGGCACGCGACGGCCGGGGCTTCGTGGCGCTGCAACCGGCCAGCAACAGCACGGCCAGGCATGCGGCGGCGCCCGCAACCCTCATTGAACAGCATCCAGCGGACCCACGCCGGCGACAATCGCGTGGGCCAACTGGTCCACCGCCATCGCATACAGCGGGCTGCGGTTGTAACGCGTGATCACGTAGAAATTCTGGAAGGTGAACCAGTATTCCGGCCCATGGGCGCCCGCCAGCATCTGCAGGCTGGTGGGTTGGGCGGGTGGCAGCGGCCGCAGCGGCGCATAGCCCCACGCCTCGAACTGTTCCAGCGGCCACTCGGGCTGGGCGTCCTTCACCGTGATCGCCTTCGCCGACACATCCGGCTGCGCCCGCGCCGCCACCGGCTCACCGCTGACCCAGCCGTGCCTGGCGAAATAGTTCGCCACGCTGGCGAAGATGTCAGGCAGGGAGTTCTGCAGGTCGATGCGACCGTCGTGATCTTCGTCCACCGCGAAATCGCGGATGCTGGTGGGCATGAACTGGCCCCATCCCTGCGCCCCCGCGTAGGAGCCGGTGAGCTGGTCGATCGGCCCGCCCAGGTGGTTGTCCGGCATCTCCAGCAGCTCCTTCAGCTGCTCACGGAAGAACGTCGCCCGGGGCGGGTAATACAGGCCCAGCGTCACCAGCGCATCAAGCACCTTGTAGCTGCCGGTGTTGCGGCCGTAGTTGGTTTCCACCCCGATGATCGCCACGATGTATTGAGGCGCCACGCCGTACTGCCTGCCGATCCGGTCCAGCAGCGCACGATGCTCACGATAGAACGCAATGCCGTCGCCGATGCGTTTGTCGGTCAGGAAGATCGGCCGGTAGTCTTTCCACGACTTGCCTTCGGCCGGGCGACTGATCGCATCGAGGATGCTCTGCTGCCGCGTCGCCCCATCCAGCATCGCGTTGAGTGCCTGCGGACTCTTGCCGGTATCGCGAGCCACCTCGCTCACCAGCTCGGCCTGGCCGGGATGCGTCGCTGCCCCTGCCGACGTCGTCACGCCGATCCCGAGCAGACTCAGGACGGCGAGGAAACGCACAGGGTGCAACGCGGGAATCACGATCATGCGGGGGCCTTCACTGGCAGAAAAACCGGGGTCGCCGAAAGCCTACCACGCAGGCCGGAGCAACTTCGGGCCATCCGCGGGCACGACGATGGCGGCGTTCAGATGTGCCTCTTGCGATTGGCATGGATCGACATCAGCACGCCAAACCCGGTCAGCAGCGAAACCGCCGAAGTGCCGCCGTAACTGACCAGCGGCATCGGCACGCCGACCACCGGCAGCATGCCGGCCACCATGCCGCCGTTGACGAAGACATAGACGAAGAAACTCATGCCGATCGCACCGGCCAGCAGGCGCGAATAGGTATCGCGCGCCTCCATCGCGATCCACAGGCAGCGGCCGATGATGAAGGCGTACAGCGCGACCACGGCACATACCCCGACCAGGCCGAATTCCTCGGAGAACACTGCGAAGATGAAGTCGGTGGTGTGCTCGGGCAGGAAGTCCAGCCGCGACTGCGTGCTGTGCAGCCAGCCCTTGCCGAAGATGCCGCCGGAGCCCACCGCGATCTGCGACTGGATGATGTGCCAGCCGTTGCCGAGCGGGTCGGATTCCGGATTGAGCAGGGTCAGCACCCGATCGCGCTGGTACTGATGCAGGAAGTGCCAGCCCACCGGAATCATGCCGCCGATCGCGGCCAGCAGCGCACCGATGCGCCACCACGCCATGCCGGACAGGAACAGCGCGAACGCACCCGCCGCCGTCACCAGCACGGCAGTGCCCAGATCCGGCTGTTCGGCGATCAGCCCGGCCGGAATCGCGATCAGCATGCCGACCATCGCGATGTCCTTCCAGCCCGGCGGCAGCTGGCGCGGATGCAGGTACCAGGCCACCATCATCGGCATGGTCAGCTTGAGCAGTTCGGACGGCTGAAAGCGCATCACGCCCAGGTCCAGCCAGCGCATCGAACCCCGGCCCTCACCGAGGACCGCCACCACCACCAGCAACGCGGTGCTGCCGGCGTAGAGCCATGGCGTCCAGCTGCGCAGCACCGACGGCGAAATACGCGACACCAGCAGCAGCAGCGCGCCGCCCAGCACGAAGCGGGCAGCCTGACCGCCGACCAGCGCAAGGCTGCCATCGCCGGCACTGTAGAGCGTGATCAGACCGATCACGGCCAGCACGAACAGGCCGACCGCCAACGGCAGGTCGATCCGCGGCCGGGTCATGATGCGGCGAAGGAACCGGCGCCCGCGCGCGTACATCGTGGCGATCATGGCAATGCTCCGCTGGATGCCTGTGCCGGCAGGTCTTCGACTTCCGTGCCGTGGCCGCCGCCGTTGTCCGGGCGAGTCGCGACCGGCGCTGGCGACGGTGGCGCCGCCGCGGTCGCGCTGGTCGGCAGGCGCTGACTGCCCGGAATCACCCCATCGTGCGTGGCGAGCCACGCATCGAAGATCTTGCGCATGATCGGACCGGCATCCTTGCCGCCCCAGGCGCCCGCCTCGAGGACCACCGCCGCAGCAATCTGCGGGTTGTCCGCCGGCGCGTAGCCCATGAACCAGGCCCGATGCCGCGAGGCCAGATACGCATTGTTCTTGTTGGTGTCATAGGCGTCACTGGTCCGCGAGAACCGTTCGGCGGTACCGCTCTTGCCGGCGATCGGGTAGGGGAAACCGTCGTTCAGTCCCTTGCCGGTGCCATCGGTGATCACCGCGCGCATGCCCTCGTTGATCACTGCCCACTCGGACGGCTTGCGGATCAACGATGGCCCCGGCGGATCGGGCAGCAACCGGCGCCGCGCCTCACCGACACCCTTGCTGGCCATGACCAGCCGCGGCAGGTACGGCACCCCGTGGCCAGCCAGCGTGGCCACAGCATGTGCCAGTTGCAAGGGGGTGACTCCCCAGTAACCCTGGCCGATGCCGGTAATCACCGTTTCGCCGGGGTACCAGGGCTGCCTGCTGTGCGCCGCCTTCCATTCACGCGAGGGCAGGATGCCCTCGGATTCGCCGATCAGGTCGATGCCCGTCTTGCTGCCGAAACTGAAGCGGCTCATCCAGTGGCTCAGCCGATCGATGCCCATGTCCATGGCCAGCTTGTAGAAATAGGTGTTGGTCGACTTCTGGATCGCCCGCACCATGTCCACCGTACCGTCGCCGCCACGCGTATCGTCGCGATAGCAGCGCTTCTGTCCGGGCAGGCAGAACTGGCCGGTGGAAAGCACCGTGTCCTCGGGCGTGCGGATGCCCTCCTCGAGTCCACCCAGCGCAAGGAACGGTTTCACCGTCGATCCCGGCGGATACACGCCGCGCAGCGCCCGGTTGTACAGCGGCTTGTCCGGATCGTCGGTGAGGTCGTGGTAGTCGGGCTGACTGATGCCGTTGACGAACAGGTTGGGATCGAACGTCGGCACGCTGACCATGGCCAGCACCTGACCGTTGCGTGGGTCGATCACCACGGCCGCGCCCGGCCGGCCGTCGAACGCGGCTTCGGCCGCTTTCTGCAGGCGCACGTCCAGGCTCAGATACAGATTCCGCCCCGGCGTCGGCGGATGGGTTTCCAGCACGCGCTGGGTGCGCCCGTCGGCATTCACCTCGAGCAGCTCGTAACCCGGCATGCCATGCAGTACGTCTTCATACGACCGCTCCAGTCCACTTCGGCCGACGTGACTGGTGCCCTGATAGCGTTTCGGATCAAGCCGATCCATGTCGTTCGCATCGATGCGCCCGACGTAGCCCACCACATGCGCGAACAGGTTGCCGAACGGGTAGTGGCGGGTGAGGTAGGGCACCACATCCACGCCGGGAAAACGCCAGCGATTCACCGCGAAACGATCGATCTCGTCTTCAGTCAGGTGCAACTTCAACGGCACGCTCTCGAAACGCCGGCTCTGCTTGAGCTGCTTGTTGAATGCGTCCAGATCATCGCGGCCCAGCGGTATCACCTTGCCCAGCGCTGCCAGCAGGGCGGGCATGTCCTTGATCTGCTCGGGCACTACCTCGAGCCGGAATGCGGGAACGTTGTCGGCCAGCAGCACGCCATTGCGGTCGTAGATCAGCCCGCGCGCGGGCGGGATCGCCTGTGGCTTGACCCGGTTGTTGGTCGACCGGGTGACGAATTCGCCATGCCGCGACACCTGCAGATAGACGTAGCGGCCGATCAGTGTGGTCAGGCTCAGCACGATCAGCACGAAGCCCATCAGCGCACGACGCCTGAACAGGTCGCTCTCGCCGCGGGCATCCTTGATCGATCGCCGGATCTTCATGTCACTGAATGCGCAGACGAGCGCGCAGGTCATCCAGCAGCAGGAACAGGAACGGCCACAACAGCGCACCGACGAACGGCGAGATCCACCAGCTGGCGGGCGGCAACGATGCACCCGCCAGCATGCGCACAATCAGCAGCAGAATGCGGTCGTTCAGCAGCAGCGCCAGTACCGCGAGCGCCTGCTGCCACATCGGGAAGAAACGCAGCCGCGAGCGGAAGCGCAGCGCGATGAAGACCAGTGCGCACAGCCGCAATGCCTGCTCGCCCAGCACCACGCCATTGAGCAGATCGGCAAACAGTCCCACCGCGAAGGCCAGCCCGAGGGTCACCCGGTCCTCCGATTCCAGCGACCAGTACAACAGGATCAGCGCCGGCCAGTACGGCTTGAACGGCTCCAGCACAACAGGCAGCGGCACCAGCATCATCATCAGCGCAAACACCAGGGTGCCGACGAACCACCACCGGCTCAAGCGTTGCTTGTTCATCGCGACACCCCGCGAGCGGGCCGGCGCATGGCCGCTCTGGCGGCGGGCAGAGCAGTCGCGGCATGGTCCGCACCGGGTGCCAGATCGCTGGGTGGCCCCATCGGCTTCGCCAGCGGCGGGGGGCCATCCGGCTCGGGCTGGTCGCGCAGCAGCAACACGTCGGCGCTGCGCTCGATATCCGCCGCCAGCTGTGCATGGGCCACCAGGAACATCCCGGTAGCCGCCGGCGCCACCTCGCTGATCTCGCCGACCGGAAAGCCGGGTGGGAAGCGGCCGCCAATACCGGAGGTCAGCAACTTGTCGCCCACGCGCACGTCCGCCACCAGGGGAATGCTGGGCAGGCTCAGCCGATCGCCTTCGCGCGAACCATAGGCCACCGTGCGCAGACCGGTACGCTCGATCACCACCGGAATCGCATGCTCCGGATCGGTGATCAACATGACCACTGACGTGTTGGGCAGCACCTCCTTGACCTGGCCCATCACACCGTGCGCATCGATCACCGGCTGGCCGGGCTTGACGCCATCGCGAGCCCCCATGTTCAGGGTCAGCTGATAGCGGAAGGCGCCAAGATCCACGCCGATCACCCGCGCAAGTTGCACGTTGAGTTCCAGGCTGTGCTGGGTATCGAGCAGTTCCTTCAGCCGCTGGTTCTGCTCGGCGACGGCCGCCATGCGGTTCAACTTGGCGTTGGCCAGCAGAAGATCTTCGCGCAGGCGCTGGTTCTGCGAGGTCAGGCGTTCGCGATCGGCGAAGGCCACGCTGACCGCCCGGATGCTCGTCGCCGGCAACGCAGCCAGCCGATATACCGGTTCCACCACGACGGCCGCGGAATACCGTACGCGCCACAGCCAGCCATTGCGCTGGTCGAGCACCATCAGCACCACGGCCAGCGCCAGATAGACGATAAGTCGCAGAGTGCCGGCCGCGTTGCCGGCGAAAAGAGGCGAGGATTCGTCGCGCGTGCGCGCCATGGCCGCCCCCTACCGACGCGTGTTATTCGGGCGCGAAGAAATCGCTGCCGTGCTGATCGATCAGCTCCAGCGCCTTGCCACCACCACGCGCCACGCAGGTCAGCGGGTCATCCGCCACCTGGACGTGCAACCCGGTCTCTTCGGAAATCAGTCGATCCAGGTCACGCAGCAGCGCGCCGCCACCGGTCAGCACGATGCCGCGCTCGGCCACGTCGGAGCACAGCTCCGGCGGGGTCTGCTCCAGCGCCGACTTCACCGCCGCCACGATGCCGGCGAGCGGCTCGTGCAGGGCCTCGAGGATTTCGTTGGAGTTGATCGTGAACATGCGCGGCACGCCCTCGGCCAGATTGCGGCCGGAGATCTCGATCTCCTTGACCTCGCTCTGCGGGAATGCGCAGCCGATCTGCAGCTTGATCCGCTCGGCGGTGGATTCACCGATCAGGGTACCGTGGTTGCGACGCACGTAATTGATGATCGCCTCGTCGAAACGGTCGCCACCGACACGCACCGATTGCGAATAGACGATACCGTTGAGCGAGATCACCGCGACCTCGGAAGTACCACCACCGATATCCAGCACCATCGCGCCGCGCGCCTCGTGCACCGGGATGCCGGCACCGATCGCCGCGGCCATCGGCTCCTCGATCAGGAACACGTCGCGGGCTCCGGCGCCTTCGGCCGACTCCTTGATCGCGCGGCGCTCGACCTGGGTCGAGCCGCACGGCACGCACACCAGCACACGCGGGCTCGGCCGCAGGAAGCGCGACTTGTGCACCTGCTTGATGAAATGCTGCAGCATCGCCTCGGTCATGGTGAAGTCGGCGATCACGCCGTCCTTCATGGGCCGCACGGTGGCGATGTTGCCGGGCGTGCGCCCCAGCATGCGTTTGGCGTCGCTACCCACCGCCGCGATCGTGCGCGGACCGCCGGGGCCACGATCCTGTCTGATCGCCACCACCGATGGCTCATTCAGGACGATGCCCTGACCACGCACGTAGATCAGCGTATTGGCCGTACCGAGGTCGATCGAAATGTCGTTGGAAAAGATGCCGCGGAACTTCTTGAACATGGGTCCGCCGTGGGTCGGCTTGGCTAAAAAGTAAGCTCGCCAGTCTAGTCAGCGTGACTGGCATGCGCAAGGACAATAACGTTAAGAAATCCTTTCACAACACGACCCTAAGCGCATTTCCTGCACCCGGAGGTGAACCGGACCTTCCCGGCGGAAGTCGCCAACACCGGCGGATGGCGGTACGATTGCAGCCTTTGGCCGGAAGCTTCCGGTTCGGTTCACGGTCGACCGCGGCACTCGCGGTCCTTCCACCCTGCCCGGGAGTTCCCGTACATCATGTCTGCCGTCATCTGCGGATCGCTGGCCTACGACACCATCATGGTGTTCCAGGATCAGTTCAAGAACCATATCCTGCCCGATCAGATGCACATTCTGAATGTGTCGTTCCTGGTGCCGCGGATGCGCCGCGAATTCGGCGGCTGCGCTGGCAATATCGCCTACAACCTCAAGCTGCTGGGCGGCGATCCCTTGCCGGTAGCGGCCGTGGGCCAGGATTTTGCGCCGTATCGCCAGCATATGGAGGAGTGCGGGATCCGGCTCGATTGTGTGCGTGTATTCGATGACCAGTTCACGCCGCAGTGCTTCATCACCACCGACCTGGACAACAACCAGATCACTGCCTTCCATCCCGGTGCGATGTCCAGTGCGCAGGAAAACCACGTGCGCGACATCCCGCAGATCGACTTCGCGATTGTCGCTCCCGACGGGCGCGAAGCGATGCTGCAGCACGTGGAGGAATTCGCCGCACGCGGTGTACCGTTCATCTTCGATCCGGGTCAGGCCATGCCGTTGTTCAGCGGAGAGGAATTCCGCTCGATGATCGCCAGGTCGACCTACGTGATCGTCAACGATTACGAGTCGCAGCTGTTGCAGACCCGAACCGGCTGGAGTGCGGCCGAGATCGCCAACCAGGTCACGGCGTACATCGTGACCCAGGGGCCGCGTGGCTCGATCATCCACGTCGGCAGCGAGACGCATCACATCCCACCCGCACGCGAGCGCCAGGTAGTGGATCCCACCGGTTGCGGCGATGCTTACCGTGCCGGACTGATGTTCGGCATCATGCGCAAGATGGATTGGCCGACGGTAGGCCGTATCGCTTCGCTGATGGGCGCGCTCAAGGTGGAGCATCCGGGCACGCAGAACCAGCGTTTCAGCTATGCCGAGTTCGCCGCGGAATTCCTCGACCAGTTCGGTTACGCGCTGGACTGACCGCCGGGCAGCCCCGGCGCGCTGGTGCCGTGGTGCCTCGTGCCAGTCAGTTGACGCGAAAGCCGATGGTGGCGTCCACCGCGTTCCGCCAGCCCTGATAAAGCTGTTCGCGGGTGCGTTCGTCCATTTTCGGTTGGAAGCATCGATCCTCCCGCCACAGCGCCGCGATCTGTGCGCGACTCTCCCAGAATCCCACCGCCAGGCCGGCCAGATAAGCTGCGCCCAGCGCGGTGGTTTCGGTGACCCGCGGACGCAGCACCGGCACACCCAGCAGGTCGCTCTGGAACTGTGCCATGAAATCATTGGCGATCGCACCACCGTCGGCGCGCAATTCCGTCAGCGGAATCGCCGAATCCGCCTCCATCGCCGCCAGTACGTCACGCGACTGGTAAGCGATCGACTCGAGTGCCGCGCGTACGACATGCTCCTTGCGGGTCCCTCGCGACAGGCCGAACATCGCGCCGCGAACATCGCTGCGCCAATACGGTGCACCCAGTCCGACGAACGCCGGGACCAGATAGACACCCCCGGTGGATGGCACGCTTTCCGCGCAGCCCTGCGAATCGCCGGCGGCCTCGAGCATGTGCAATCCGTCGCGCAGCCACTGCACCACCGAACCGGCGACGAAGATGCTGCCCTCCAATGCGTACTCGACCCGGCCATCCAGCTCCCAGGCGATCGTCGTCAACAAGCCGTGCCTCGATGGCACCGCCTGTTCTCCGGTATGCATCAACATGAAGCAGCCGGTGCCATAGGTATTCTTCGCCATGCCGGGTTCAAAGCAGGTTTGCCCGAACAATGCCGCCTGCTGATCGCCTGCCACGCCACTGATCGGCACGCCGGCAGGACAGATCGACGAAGCCGCGGTATGGCCATAGACCTCACTGGAGGAACGCACCTCGGGCAGCATGCCGCGGGGAATGTCCAGCATGCGCAACAACTCGTCGTCCCAACACCGCGCATGGATATCGAACAACAGTGTCCGCGCGGCATTGCTGACATCGGTGACATGCAGCTTGTGGCCGCTGAGGTTCCAGATCAGCCAGCTGTCGATCGTGCCGAACAGGAGATCCCCGCGTTCGGCGCGGGCGCGCGCGCCATCGACATGGTCTAGTATCCAGCGGATCTTGCTGCCTGAAAAATAGGCGTCGATCAGCAACCCGGTTTTTTCGCGTACCAGCGCGGCATAGCCATCCGCTTCCAGCCGCTCACAGATGGCCATGCTCTGTCGCGATTGCCACACGATCGCGTTATATACGGGCTGGCCGCTATGGCGATCCCACACCACGGTGGTTTCGCGCTGGTTGGTGATGCCGATACCGGCCAGTTTGCGCACGTCGATCTGTGCCGATGCAAGAACCTCGGCCACGGTTGCCTGCACGCTGCCCAGAATCTCCTGTGGATCGTGTTCGACCCACCCGGATTGAGGGAAGACCTGGCGGAATTCACATTGGGCCGACCCGGCAACGCTCCCGCCGCGATCGAACAGCATCGCGCGCGAACTGGTGGTGCCCTGATCAATGGCCAGGATGTATTTTCTCTCCAAGTGACTCCGGCTCCCTTCAACATCGATGTCCAGTGGGAAGCTTAGCAACAAGCGCAGCACCCCGAGCTGTTGCGGGCCCGGATGTCCGCTCGCCGCAGCGCCAAAGAAAAACCCCCACCGTTACCGGTGAGGGTTGTTCAGGATAAAGCCCGTGGCGGTGACCTGTTGCGGCTCGTCGCGGTCCTGCGGCCGGCCAAAGCATAAAACCCCCACCGTTACCGGTGAGGGTTGTTCAGGATAAAGCCCGTGGCGGTGACCTGTTGCGGGTCGCGGCCTGCGGCCGCCAAAGAAAAACCCCCACCGTTACCGGTGAGGGTTGTTCAGGATAAAGCCCCTGGCGGTGACCTGTTGCAGCCTGCGATCGATGATCGCAGCAGCAACGGGCAAGGCCATAAAGACGAAGGCCTCCCCGGGTGGGGAGGCCTTCTGGAATAAAGCCCCTGGCGGTGACCTACTCTTGCATGGCAAAGCCACACTACCATCGGCGCATGCGCGTTTCACTTCTGAGTTCGGGATGGGATCAGGTGGTACCACGCCGCTATGGCCGCCAGGGAAGGGGTGGGAGCAGCGCATAAGCGCCGGCTCCGCATTCTTCTGAAAAACCGGACCATGAAAAATCATGGTTCGATTCTTCCGTGAGAGGGAACTCACGTGGAATAAATCGTAAACGAGTGACAAGCGTCGAGGTGAATTCGAATCAGACGATGTTTAGGACAAACAAAGCGTCTTGGGGTTATATGGTCAAGCCTCACGGCTCATTAGTATCAGTTAGCTCCATGCATTGCTGCACTTCCACACCTGACCTATCAACCACCTAGTCTTGATGGTGCCTTAAGGAGAGTCAAGCTCTCGGGAGATCTCATCTTGGGGCGTGCTTCCCGCTTAGATGCTTTCAGCGGTTATCACTTCCGTTCATAGCTACCGGGCAATGCCATGGGCATGACAACCCGAACACCAGCGGAACGTCCACTCCGGTCCTCTCGTACTAGGAGCAGCCCCCCTCAAATCTCCAACGCCCACGACAGATAGGGACCGAACTGTCTCACGACGTTCTGAACCCAGCTCGCGTACCACTTTAAATGGCGAACAGCCATACCCTTGGGACCGGCTACAGCCCCAGGATGTGATGAGCCGACATCGAGGTGCCAAACACCGCCGTCGATATGAACTCTTGGGCGGTATCAGCCTGTTATCCCCGGAGTACCTTTTATCCGTTGAGCGATGGCCCTTCCATACAGAACCACCGGATCACTAAGACCTACTTTCGTACCTGCTTGATCCGTCGATCTCGCAGTCAAGCACGCTTATGCCTTTGCACACAGTGCGCGATGTCCGACCGCGCTGAGCGTACCTTCGTGCTCCTCCGTTACTCTTTGGGAGGAGACCGCCCCAGTCAAACTACCCACCATACACGGTCCCTGATCCGGATTACGGATCGAGGTTAGAACGTCAAGCACTTCAGGGTGGTATTTCAAGGATGGCTCCACGCAAACTAGCGTCTGCGCTTCAAAGCCTCCCACCTATCCTACACAGAAGAACTCAACGTTCAGTGTAAAGCTATAGTAAAGGTTCACGGGGTCTTTCCGTCTTGCCGCGGGAACGCTGCATCTTCACAGCGAATTCAATTTCACTGAGTCTCGGGTGGAGACAGCGCCGCTGTCGTTACGCCATTCGTGCAGGTCGGAACTTACCCGACAAGGAATTTCGCTACCTTAGGACCGTTATAGTTACGGCCGCCGTTTACTGGGGCTTCGATCAAGAGCTTCGCCTTGCGGCTGACCCCATCAATTAACCTTCCAGCACCGGGCAGGCGTCACACCCTATACGTCCACTTTCGTGTTTGCAGAGTGCTGTGTTTTTGATAAACAGTCGCAGCGGCCAGGTTACTGCGACCCATCGATGCTCAGTCACGCACGTGACCACACCAATGGGCGCACCTTCTCCCGAAGTTACGGTGCCATTTTGCCTAGTTCCTTCACCCGAGTTCTCTCAAGCGCCTTGGGATTCTCACCCTGCCTACCAGTGTCGGTTTGCGGTACGGTTTTTCTATAGCTGAAGCTTAGTGGCTTTTCCTGGAAGCGTGGTGTCAGTCACTTCGCCCAATAGGGCTCGTCTCGGTGCTCGGCATAAAGGGTCCCGGATTTGCCTAAGACCCATGCCTACCGCCTTTCCCCAGGACAACCAACGCCTGGTAGACCTAACCTTCTCCGTCCCCACATCGCACTATAGAAAAGTGCAGGAATATTAACCTGCTTCCCATCGACTACGCATTTCTGCCTCGCCTTAGGGGCCGACTCACCCTGCGCCGATTAACGTTGCGCGAGGAAACCTTGGGCTTTCGGCGTGGGGGCTTTTCACCCCCATTATCGTTACTCATGTCAGCATTCGCACTTCCGATACCTCCAGCAGACTTTACAATCCACCTTCACAGGCTTACGGAACGCTCCTCTACCGCGTACACATAAATGTGCACACCCCGAGCTTCGGTGCATAGCTTAGCCCCGTTAAATCTTCCGCGCAGACCGACTCGACCAGTGAGCTATTACGCTTTCTTTAAAGGGTGGCTGCTTCTAAGCCAACCTCCTGGCTGTCTATGCCTTTCCACATCGTTTTCCACTTAGCTATGACTTTGGGACCTTAGCTGCGGGTCTGGGTTGTTTCCCTTTTCACGACGGACGTTAGCACCCGCCGTGTGTCTCCCGTGTAGTACGTGTTGGTATTCGGAGTTTGCCATGGTTTGGTAAGTCGCGATGACCCCCTAGCCATAACAGTGCTCTACCCCCAACAGTATTCGCACGAGGCGCTACCTAAATAGCTTTCGAGGAGAACCAGCTATCTCCGAGTTTGTTTAGCCTTTCACTCCTATCCTCAGCTCATCCCCATCTATTGCAACAGATGTGGGTTCGGTCCTCCAGTGCGTGTTACCGCACCTTCAACCTGGCCAAGGATAGATCACTCGGTTTCGGGTCTACTGCCTGAGACTATGCGCCCTATTCAGACTCGATTTCTCTTCGCCTCCCCTATACGGTTAAGCTTGCCACAGACAGTAAGTCGCTGACCCATTATACAAAAGGTACGCAGTCACCCTTGCGGGCTTCCACTGCTTGTACGTATACGGTTTCAGGGTCTATTTCACTCCCCTCTCCGGGGTTCTTTTCGCCTTTCCCTCACGGTACTAGTTCGCTATCGGTCAGTCAGTAGTATTTAGCCTTGGAGGATGGTCCCCCCATGTTCAGACAAGGTTTCACGTGCCCCGCCTTACTCAATTTCACACAAAGTGCCCTTTCGTCGACTGGGCTATCACCATCTATGGCCGGCCTTTCCATGCCGTTTGACTAGAACACAATGTGCTTTTGGGCTAGTCCCCGTTCGCTCGTCGCTACTTAGGGAATCTCGGTTGATTTCTTTTCCTCCGGGTACTTAGATATTTCAGTTCCCCGGGTTCGCCCTGCATGGCTATGTATTCACCATGCAGTACTCCTTGCGGAGTGGGTTTCCCCATTCGGACATTGCCGGATCAAAGCTTGTTGCCAGCTCCCCGACACTTTTCGCAGGCTGCCACGTCCTTCATCGCCTCTGACTGCCAAGGCATCCACCGTATACGCTTAGTCGCTTGACCATATAACCCCAAGTCGCCTCGGGGCCATCATCGTTTGACCGATGAGCCAAGTACTTCGTTTTCGTGCCTTAACACTTGTCTCGGTTCGGTTCGAACCAAGACGCTTGTCACTCGTTTACTTGTTTTCAAAGAACATCACGCCGGCCTCGATGCCGGATGATTTCAAAATCTTTTGTGTGCCGAATACTTCACGCGTCAATCAGTCCATGGTGGAGCCTGTCGGGATCGAACCGACGACCCCCTGCTTGCAAAGCAGGTGCTCTCCCAGCTGAGCTAAGGCCCCAAGGAACCCTTGGAATAATGGTGGGTCTGGGTGGACTCGAACCACCGGCCTCACCCTTATCAGGGGTGCGCTCTAACCACCTGAGCTACAGACCCATGAAGGATGAACCCCAGAACCCGCGAGCCAAGCTACCTGGACGAACTACCTTATGCCAGATTCGAAGCCGCTGTTGATGAAGAGTCCGTCCATGGATGGACGGTCTTGATCTACGCTCTTCGCGACAGGATGTCGCGTGAAGTACAGGTGTCTTGTGTGGACGTCTTGCAACAGAACGTTGCGACCGTCTTTCTCGAAAGGAGGTGATCCAGCCGCACCTTCCGATACGGCTACCTTGTTACGACTTCACCCCAGTCATGAACCACTCCGTGGTCGTCGTCCTCCTTGCGGTTAGACTAACGGCTTCTGGAGCAACCCACTCCCATGGTGTGACGGGCGGTGTGTACAAGGCCCGGGAACGTATTCACCGCGGCATAGCTGATCCGCGATTACTAGCGATTCCGACTTCACGAAGTCGAGTTGCAGACTTCGATCCGGACTGGGATCGGCTTTCTGGGATTGGCTCCACCTCGCGGTATTGCAACCCTCTGTACCGACCATTGTAGTACGTGTGTAGCCCTGGCCGTAAGGGCCATGAGGACTTGACGTCATCCCCACCTTCCTCCGGTTTGTCACCGGCAGTCTCCTTAGAGTTCCCGACATTACTCGCTGGCAACTAAGGACAAGGGTTGCGCTCGTTGCGGGACTTAACCCAACATCTCACGACACGAGCTGACGACAGCCATGCAGCACCTGTGTTCCGATTCCCGAAGGCACTCCCGCATCTCTGCAGGATTCCGGACATGTCAAGGCCAGGTAAGGTTCTTCGCGTTGCATCGAATTAAACCACATACTCCACCGCTTGTGCGGGCCCCCGTCAATTCCTTTGAGTTTCAGTCTTGCGACCGTACTCCCCAGGCGGCGAACTTAACGCGTTAGCTTCGACACTGATCTCCGAGTTGAGACCAACATCCAGTTCGCATCGTTTAGGGCGTGGACTACCAGGGTATCTAATCCTGTTTGCTCCCCACGCTTTCGTGCTTCAGCGTCAGTGTTGTCCCAGATGGCCGCCTTCGCCACTGATGTTCCTTCCGATCTCTACGCATTTCACCGCTACACCGGAAATTCCACCATCCTCTGACACACTCTAGCTCGCCAGTATCCATCGCCATTCCCAGGTTGAGCCCGGGGATTTCACGACAGACTTAACGAACCGCCTACGCACCCTTTACGCCCAGTAATTCCGATTAACGCTTGCACCCTTCGTATTACCGCGGCTGCTGGCACGAAGTTAGCCGGTGCTTATTCCTCGGGTACCGTCAGCCCCACCGGTTATTAACCAATGGTATTTCGTTCCCGATAAAAGTGCTTTACAACCCGAAGGCCTTCTTCACACACGCGGCATTGCTGGATCAGGCTTGCGCCCATTGTCCAATATTCCCCACTGCTGCCTCCCGTAGGAGTCTGGACCGTGTCTCAGTTCCAGTGTGGCTGATCATCCTCTCAGACCAGCTATCGATCGTCGCCTTGGTAAGCCATTACCTTACCAACTAGCTAATCGAACATCGGTCCGTCTGACCGCGCGAGGCCCGAAGGTCCCCCGCTTTCTCCCGTAGGACGTATGCGGTATTAGCGTAAGTTTCCCTACGTTATCCCCCACGTTCAGGTAGGTCCCGATGCATTACTCACCCGTCCGCCACTCGCCACCCACAGAGCAAGCTCTGCTGTGCTGCCGTTCGACTTGCATGTGTTAGGCATGCCGCCAGCGTTCAATCTGAGCCAGGATCAAACTCTTCACTTAAGTTTTCGACAACCTCACCCTTGCGGGCTCAGCCATCTATCTTTCCGAAGCGTATGTCCCAACAAAATCAAAACTCATTACTGACTTTTTCTTTCATTGGACGCTTGCATATCTTGGACAGGTCGTAACCCGCCATCGCAAGACGTCCACACAATTCACCTGCGCACACTGTCAAAGATCAACCACTTGCAACCGATTTCTCGATTACCCCTGAAGACGTTTCGTCCTAGGTGAGCCGCCCATTCTACATCGCTTTTTGCGACCGTCAACACCTTCGTTGAAAAACTTTCATCGTGGTTTGTTGCGGAGTCCTTCGCGAGAGGGTGTCTCGTGGAAGGGGCGAGAATCATAGCGCCACGCCGCCTCCCTGTGAAGGGGGCACACGAACTTTTCTGACGTATGCGGCCGCACGTGGTGATCCTCTATTGCATCACCACATGCGTGCTCACGCCGTGGCGAACGCGCATGTGCTCAGGTCGCCCTGATCGAAATCGCCGGGCCGGGCGCCATTGCCACCTAAGCGCGCCCCGCGTTCGACTGGCATTGTCTGGATCGTCACGCTCCGGAGCGTCCTGTCGATGCAATGCAGGAAGTCGGCGGGTAGCCAGGTGATGGCGTCGAAGCGCGATGGGTGGACTGAGCTGTCGGATCACGATCCGCCAGTAGACCGACGCGATAGGGAATCAATTCTTCGGGGCGCAGGTTTTCCAATGCGTCCCAGTCGTCTTCAAAGGGGATGAACTGTTGCATGGGATGCTCCTTGAGAATGGCGCGTCACCGGATGGTGCGCAGGAACATCAAAGCAGACGGCCCGGCCAATACGCCGGCAAGATCGGGCCGTTTGCTGGCAGACGTGGGCGCTCAGTCGAGTTCGATCATCTCGAAATCGTCCTTGGTGGTGCCGCAATCCGGACAGGTCCAGGTGTCGGGTACATCCTCCCAGCGCGTGCCGGCGGCAATGCCTTCATCGGGCACGCCCACGGCCTCGTCATAGATATAGCCGCAGACGACGCACATCCATTTGCGCAACGCGGTGGTTTCGATGGAACTCTGGCTCATGGTCGGACTTCTTCGGATCACAATGGAATGGGACATTCTCTCAACTCGTCCGACAATACGAAAGCACGGCGACGTCATCAGCTCGTCAGTCACAGCTCCGGAGATCAGCCATTGAAAGTCCATGCTTCACTCACAGGCGGCGGCCTCTACGCGATTACAGACGGGCCGCGCCCGGATTTGCTGGATGTTGCCACGCAGGCCCTGGTCGGTGGCGCCCGCCTGCTGCAATACCTTGATGAGGGAACTGACGCGCCGCGGCGTCATGCGGAGGCGGAAGCACTCCTGCAACTGTGCCGCGCCCACGGCGTGCCCCTGATCATTCATGAAGACCTCCTCCTCGCCCGATCGGTCGGTGCCGACGGAGTGCATCTCTCGAGCGCCGCGGATGGTCTCGATGCAGCGCGCGCCTCGCTCGGGACCGACGCGATCGTCGGGGTGGCATGCCGCGATTCGCTGGACAGCGCACGCGTGGCGGTGCGTGCTGGCGCCAGCTACGTCTCCTTCGGTGCATTCTTTGCCTCACCTACCAAGCCGCTGGCCCCGCGTGCACCGCTCGATCTGCTGCGGCAAAGTGCTGCGATTGGTGTTCCGCGGGTAGCGATCGGCGGCATCACACCGGACAATGCACGTCCTCTCGTCGAAGCGGGCGCCGAGTTTCTCGCCGCCATCTCCTCCGTGTTCGGTGCCGTCGACGTGCGCCATGCGGCCCAACGCTTCGCCCATTTGTATGCCCTGCCATTGAGAAACTGATGACTACCAATCACGAACTCTTCCTGCGCGCCCGCCAGCTCATGCCCGGCGGCGTGAATTCGCCAGTTCGCGCGTTCCAGTCGGTCGGCGGCGAGCCATTTTTCACGGCCCGCGCGGACGGCGCCTGCCTGTGGGATGTGGAGGGCAAACGCTATATCGACTATGTGGGGTCATGGGGACCGATGATCGTCGGCCACAATCATCCCGCCGTGCGTGAGGCGGTCGAGCGCGCAGTAAAGGACGGACTTTCGTTCGGAACGCCATGCGCAGCCGAGATCAGCATGGCCGAGACCATCGGTCGGCTTGTCCCGTCGATGGAAATGGTACGCATGGTCAACTCCGGCACCGAGGCCACCATGTCGGCGATCCGGCTCGCCCGCGGCGCGACCGGTCGCAGCAAGATCGTGAAGTTCGAAGGCTGCTACCACGGCCACGGCGACAGCTTCCTGGTCAAAGCAGGATCTGGCGCCCTGACCTTCGGTGTGCCCACCTCTCCGGGCGTGCCAAAGGAGAATGCTGATCTCACCCTGACTCTGCCGTACAACGATATCGACGCAGCGAAAGCCCTGTTCGCCCAACAGGGTCGAGAGATCGCCGGACTGATCATCGAGCCGGTCGCCGGCAACATGAACTGCATACCGCCGGTGGACGGTTACCTGCAGGCTCTGCGCGAACTGTGCACGCAGTCCGGTGCCCTGCTCATTTTCGATGAAGTGATGACCGGCTTCCGCGTCGCGCTCGGTGGCGCGCAGGCCTATTACGGCGTGACTCCCGACCTGACCACGTTCGGCAAGATCATCGGCGGCGGCATGCCGGTCGGCGCCTACGGCGGCCGGCGCGACCTGATGGAGCAGATCGCTCCGGCCGGACCGATCTACCAGGCCGGAACGCTCAGCGGCAATCCGGTGGCGATGGCGGCTGGCCTGGCAATGCTGGGGCTGGTCCAGGCCCCCGGCTTCCACGAAAAGCTCGCCGCACGCACGCACCTGCTCGTCGACGGCCTGCAGTCGGCGGCCGATGCCAGCGGCATCGCCTTCACCACCAATGCGGTCGGCGGGATGTTCGGCCTGTTTTTCGGCGCCGTGAAAGTAGATACGTACGCGAAGGCGGTCGCCTGCGACAGCGCTTTGTTCAATCGCTTCTTCCACGCCATGCTCGAGCGTGGCGTTTATCTGGCGCCTTCAGCCTTCGAGGCCGGCTTCATGTCGAGTGCGCATGACGACGACGTGATTGCGCAGACGATCGCCACCGCGCGTGAAGCCTTCAAGACGTTGGCGGCATGAGCACCGACGAGTAGCGCAGGGATCGGCGGTGTACGAAAGCGATGGCGTGCACCGCCGTCACCTGTGTCGCACGGCGGTCCATCGGCTCGCCGTCTGCTTGCCGACCCACGACGCAGCTCCTCAAACCGCGATCGGCGAATACCATGCAAGACAGCCCCGTCGTCACCACCGGTGGCGACGACGGGTTTTTTACCAGCTTCCCGTGTTCGGCATTGACGCCCAGGGCTCCTGGGCCGGCAGGTGACCGTCCTGCAGCAGCTCGATCGAGATGAGGTCGGGCGAACGAACAAACGCCATATGCCCGTCGCGCGGCGGCCGATGAATGGTGTAGCCCATCGCCAGCAATCGCGAACAGGTGGCATAGATGTCGTCGACCCGAAACGCAAGATGGCCGAAGTTGCGCGCTGAACCGTAGTCTTCCTGCGAACCCCAGTTGAAGGTCAGCTCGATCTCTGCGTCAGGGCTGTTCGGGGCGGAGAGGAAGACCAGCGTGTACTTGCCCTCCGGCACTTCGGTGCGCCGGACTTCGTTCAGTCCAAGCCCTTCGCAATAGAAGCGCAGGGAGGCGTCGAGATCGCGCACACGGACCATGCTGTGGAGATATTTCATGCGGATACCGTCTCCTGAATGTCGCTCGAATCATGTTGATGGATGAGAACACGGAAATCCCGCGTCAAGACTGCAGGCGGGAGCGCAGCGAACGAGCCATCGCTTCGAGTCCTTCGGCTCCGGTGCATGGCGGCGGACCCTTTGGATAGACGCGCAGAAGACCATCGCCGGGACGGCGTGGGTGCACATGCAGGTGGAAGTGCAGCACCTCCTGTCCGCCAGCCTCGCCATTGGACTGCCAGAGATTGAGGCCCGGGACGTTGTACTCCTCGCGCAGGGCACGGGCCACGCGCACGGCGACCAGCATCACCCCGGCCGCCTCGCTGTCATCGAGCGCATAGATGTCCGGCACATGTTTGCGCGGCACCACGAGCACATGCCCGGGTACGGCCTGACGCAGATCCATGAACGCCAGCACCTTGCCGTCATCGTGGATCACGCTGGCCGGCGCGTCTCCGGCAGCAATGACACAGAACGGACAAGCTGCTGCTGTCATGCCCCGACAAAATCGGCCAGGGCGGCACGGAGCCGGTCCAGGCCATCGGCCAGTTCCTCGCCGGTGATGGTCAGTGGCGGCACGAAGCGCAACACGTCCGGGCCGGCCTGCAGCAGCAACAGGCCATGCGTCGCGGCGTGATCGAGTATCTCGCCGGCCCGGCCCTTCCAGGCATCAGCGAGTACGGCACCGATCATCAGGCCGCGCCCGCGGACCTCCGCAAACAGCTGCAGAGAGTTGTCGATCCTCGACAGGCCCGCGCGGAGGTCATTTGCCTGTCGCTCCACATTCGTCAGCACGGCTGGTGAAGCGAGTTTGGCCAGCGCCACGCGAGCCACCGCGGCAGCCATGGGGTTGCCTCCGAAGGTCGTGCCATGGGCGCCGTACTGCATGATCTCGGCGACCTTCGACCCGGCCAGCATCGCCCCGATCGGAAAACCGCAGCCGAGCGCCTTGGCCAAAGTCACGATGTCCGGCGCCAGATCATCCTGGGTGTGCGCAAACAACGTGCCGGTACGACCCATGCCGCACTGGATCTCGTCCAGCACCAGCAACGCGTCGCAAGCATCGCAGAGCTCGCGTGCGCGCCGGAGGAATCCAGGTGCCGCGGGGAGCACGCCACCCTCACCCTGCACCGGCTCGACCATCACCGCAGCGATGCCGCCTTCCGCGAATGCCGCTTCCAGCGCCTCGACGTCATTGAAGTCGAGGTAGCGGAAGCCGCCGGGCAGCGGCTCATAACCCTCCTGATATTTCGGTTGCGCGGTAGCGGTCACCGTGGCCAGCGTGCGGCCATGAAATGAACCTCTGAAGGTGATGATGGTGCGCTGCTCCGGCGCCCGCCCCTTCGACGCCGCCCACTTGCGCACAAGCTTGATCGCCGCCTCGTTCGCTTCCGCCCCGGAGTTGCACAGAAATACCCGTTCGGCAAACCCCGAGGCTGCCACCAGCTCCTCGGCCAGCCGCAGCGGCGGCTCGGTATAGAAGACATTGCTGGCATGCCAGAGCTTGTGCGCCTGCCGGGTCAATGCATCCAGCAGGTCCGGATCCTGATGGCCGAGTGCGTTCACCGCGATACCGGCGCCGAAGTCGACGTAATCGCGCCCCAGCGTGTCCCAGACACGAGCGCCCTTGCCGTGATCGAGTACCAGTTCGCGGGGCTTGTACACCGGCAACCAATAGCGTTTGCCGAGATCGATGAGGCTGGTGTCGTGCGCTGGCATGGATATTCCGTACGGTGATCGGCTGTTCGGCTGGCCGGCGCGAAGACGGTCCCGGGCGTCGCCAATTATCCATCGTAATTCCTGCCAGAGGGCGCTGGACAGGGGCTGAAACCCGCTCGCTGTATACCGGGACTTCCGTTGTAACAACCCCGTTACACCTGGCATGGACCGCGACGTGGCGCGCGGCGTGCCACAAGCGCGCGCGAAAACTCGGCGTCTCTTGTAAATCCGGTGTTACAGGCAGCGCGCGCGCGACACCGCGCGTTCGGCCGTCAACCCTTGCTGTAGCTCCATTTGCCGACATTGGCATGGCGCTTGCCACTACTTCGGCATGGAACACAAGAGGACACTCATGGACTATCCACTCGTACATGCTGCCTACCGTCAGGTCAGGGGTTTGGCCCTGCTGGCGGCGGGCCTGCTGGCGCTTCCCGCCGCAGCATGGGCCGCCGATGCGCACAAGGCAGTGCAACTGGCGAACCCGCTCGATGGCGGTGCCGCAACCCCGCACCAGTGGTGGTACTAGCGCTGCCATCAAAGGAATGAAGTGAATGGAGTAAATCAAAAGAGCATGGAAGCCCTGCATCGGCCAGTGACGGCCGATAACTCATGCAGCCGCGCAAGCGGCCAATGAGGGCGGTAACCCGGCAACCTGTAGCCGGGCACCTACGGAACCCCCCGACCTGTCCCCTGCGGGTCGGGGGGCTTCCCTTCGCATGGAATAGAGGCTCTTCGTTGGAACCGTATGGGGTGATTGGCGCGTGGTGATCACGGTACAGCCCCGCAGAACGAGGTTCTGCAGATGTTAGCGTTGCCGTGAAATCTCGCACGCTTTGGCGATGGCTGCTTCCATGAAGCATCCCCCGGCGTCTGCTGAACGCCCATCGGTTCCCCGGTTTTCGCCCGTAGGTGACGGTCAAGAGTGTGTTCGCTGATCCCAAGGCATGGGTGGCCACGCTCGTTCTGCCGGGAAAAATCGCCGGCGGGTGCTGTGGCCGGCGATCCGATCCGAAAATGGCCGACCGGGCTCGGCGGTGTGGATCGCTCCGAAGCGAGCAGGGCGATGCTCTACAAAGGCAAGCGTCCGCCCGCCACATCCGCCCCATCGCCATCGGTCGCAAGACCTGGCTCTTCGCCGGCTCCGAAACCGCCGGCAAATGCGCCGCTTCCATCATGAGTCTCCTCGCCACCGCCAGGGCCAACGGCATCGAGCCCCATGCCTGGCTCACCGACGCGCTCACCCGGCTCCCCACCACTAAAGACCGCGACATCGATACCCTGCTGCCGCTCGCATAGCCCAGGGCAGCCTTCAAGATGAGGTGGGCAGACACTTACCTACAAAGCGCCCGACTCCAGGAAATCCACCGGCCGTGATGGACATGTGGAGGCCGTTTCGCCACCCCGGCTACGCCTATGCAGCCAAGCGGCGATCCTGTTCGGCGAGCAACGGAATCCCCCGGGGGATAAGTTCCACACCGTGGCGCGCCGGGGTAAGGCACTCGATGCCGTATGCAAGGCCGAGTAAGCCCGTCTGAGCGGCGAGGACAGCCGTTTCATCAAGGGAGGGGGGGAAATCCACCTGTGGGCGCGCCGCGAGAACCTCAGTCTCAACGGCAAAATAGCTGCGCTGGCGACAGCTCAAGCCGTTCGAGAAATTCGCCAACATGATCGAACGTCACCGGGATGGCATTGCCACCTGCTGCCATCGCGAAAACGAAGGTCTCGCCCGGCCTTCTCGAAAGACTCAACAACAATATCCGCGCCTGAAGGTGCTCACCTGCATGCCGCCGTAATTGTGAAATCGGATGAATCTACCCACACGATTTCACGAAGCCCCTGTCTTGATTGAAGCCCGGCTCGCGGTCATGCGCGCCATTCATAAGCTTTCGACCAGGCAGCCGCGCGCTTTTGTGGCGGAGATTTTCAAGCACGAGGTGGTGCTTTTTGCACAACCTATAGACGGTCACCCGGGATACGCTGAGTCGCCGCGCGCATTCGCTGATGTTGAAATGACTTTCCTGCAGGCAGCTGAGGACGGCTTCGCGCTCGGCCGAAACGCGAGTCAGATCGAGACTGGAGGGAGCGGAAGAACTCGGCAGCACATGCTGCAGATCCAGATCGGATGCGCTGATCAAGGTGCCCTCGGCCACGACGGCAGCCCGCTGCACCCGATTGAGCAACTCGCGGACATTGCCCGGCCATGCAAACCTGCGCAGCGCGTCGCGAGCAGCGCTGCCGAAGGCACGAGCGCGACTGCGATTGCGCAAACGGAATGCATCGAGAAAGTGTTGTGCCAACAGTTCGACATCGCCTTCGCGTTCGCGCAACGGCGGCATGTGCAGCCGAAGCACGTTGAGTCGATAGTACAGATCCTCGCGGAAGCGACCCTCCGCCACAGCCCGTTCGATATCCACATGGGTGGCGGCCAGAATGCGTACATCGAGCTTGACCGGCTGTGTGGAGCCTACGCGGACCAGGGTCCCTTCCTGCAACAAACGCAGCAAGCTGGTCTGGGCATCGAACGGCAGGTCCCCGATTTCATCGAGGAACACCGTGCCTCCGGCCGCAGCCTCGAAATGTCCGACGCGCCGGGTATTCGCTCCGGTAAAGGCGCCGCGTTCGTGGCCGAACAATTCCGACTGCACCAGATTCACCGGCAGGGCACCACAGTTGATGGCAGCGAACGGGCGATTGCAGCGCGGGGATAGTCCATGCAGCGCACGGGCCGCGATTTCCTTGCCGCTGCCTGTCTCGCCGGTAATCAACACCGACAGTTCCACCGGTGCAAACTTGCGCAAACTGGCCAGGGTCTCACGCATCACAGGGCTGAACGCGCCAACGATGCCGGGGACGGCATCTCGTTCAACGGCCGACGAGCAGCCGCTGCCGATCTTCATCAGGGTTTCGAGCAGACGTTTCAGATCCACTGGCGCGGTAAAAAAATCGTTGCTGGCCCGCAGAATGCGTTCCACCTCGGGCGTGTCCGCTGCGGTGCTCTTCAAAACCAGAGCGAGCCACGGCAACCAGGGGTGAGCATCCATCAGCCGACCCATGGCCATGATTGCTTCCGCGTCGGCATTGCGCAGATCCGCCATCGCCACGACGATATCGTCGCGGCGCATACCGACACCGTCCTTGAGCTCCGGGTCCCCCACCCGCGTGCGCCAGCCCGCTTGCGCCAAGAGACCGCACTCCTCCTCAGTCGGCTGACCGAACCAGACCACGCAACGTCTGGATGACTGTTCGTTTGACATGGCTCTGTCTCCCCTGCTCCCCCAAGGTCGCCGAAGTGACCGGGAACAATGCACCCGGGCTGGTGTTCTGTTCCGATGGTTTCACAGGCGCATCCTGCGCCTCATTTGCTACGAAAATGTGATTTGCATCACACAATATACTCTTCCGTGTGAGGAATTTGTAAGAAAATACGAGATTGAAGTAGGGTAAAAAACCCATTTTAAACAGCAATTTGACGCACAAATTGTAGGTGAATGGCTTATCCCGTTGTCAGGGTTTGCCTGGCCCAATCAATCGCTGCTGCGCCTCGACGACGATGTTGCAGCTCAGTCCAGGAACAGATCCGGCAGCAAAGGCATCCCCGGCTCTACGGCGTAACCCTCGAAATCAGCGACTCCAGCTTCTCTCAGGATGTCCTCATCGATCGCGAAATGGCCGGTGTAATCACGCGCCGGGCGTATCAGGATGGCGTGCGCGGCATCGGCGACAATCTCGGGTTTGCGGCAGTGCTCGACGGTCACACCTTCGATCATGCCAATCGCTGCCGTGGCGATCACGGTACGCGGCCATAATGCATTGACCGCGATGCCAAGCGGCGCGAACTCGCCGCTCATGCCGAGCACGCACAGGCTCATGCCGTATTTGGCGATGGTGTAGGCGGTGTGTGGCGCAAACCACTTCGGATCGAGATTCGGTGGTGGCGACAGCATCAGCACATGCGGATTGGCAGCCTGCTTCAGGTAAGGCAGGCAACTCTGGGTGACCATGAAAGTTCCGCGGGTATTGACCTGATGCATCAGGTCATAGCGCTTCATCGGTGTCTCGGCCACACCGGCCAGCCAGATGGCACTGGCGTTGTTGACCACGATATCGATCCCGCCGAAGTGGTCGGCCGCGCTCGCGGCGGCGGCTCGCACCTGCTCCTCTTCGCGGATGTCCACCTGCAATGCCAGCGCCTTGCCGCCCGCCGCCTCGACCGCCGCAGCGGCGGTATGGATGGTCCCGGGCAACTTGGGATTCGACACGCCGCTCTTGGCGGCAATGACGATATTGGCTCCGTCGCGGGCCGCGCGCAGCGCGATCGCCAGACCGATACCGCGCGAGGCACCAGAAATGAACAAGGTCTTGCCGGCAAGATCGCTCATGCGTGTCGACTCCGTTGGTTGCGTCAGATGAAGTCCGCCCAGTGTAGGGCTTGCCGATTCACGGCTTCTGGAAGCGCGGCAGGATATCGCGCAGTTCGGCCAGCCGCTGCACCGGATCGTTCAGTTCCAGCATGAGCTGTTGCTCGGACACATCCAGCGGTAGCAGCTCGGCCAACCGGAAACCCAGCCAGCTGGCGTCGTCATAGGCACTGCGCGGGGCGTGCCGCCACTGCGGTGCCATGGTCTCGATCAGTCGTTCGAGGATGCTCTGCAGCAAGGCGAATTCCACCGGCACCGGCAGCTCCGGCTCGCCCGGCCAGACCTCTGCGTCCCCCCGCACCAGACCATCGGAACGCACCCGGCTGCGCGCCACGCGAAAACGCGCGCCGCCCTCGGCGACGATACCGAGCAGGCCATCCTCGTCGCGGTGAAAATCCCGGATGCGGGCGATCGTGCCGACTGCCGCCGGAGTCGCGGGTACGCCCGCCTCCTGCCCATCAAGAATCAGACAGGTGCCGAACCCGGTGCCATAACGCGTGCACTCGCGCACCAGATCGAGGTAACGCGGTTCGAAAATGCGCAGGTGCAGCTGACCGCCGGGAAACAACACGGAGGCCAGCGGAAATAACGGCATTTCGATCAACGGCGACGGGACGACCATGCCGCCAGTGTAACGAGTGCCGCGCGCCGGGGCAGCTGCGGGCAGCACACCCGATGTCCGCTCAGTCGCTCCGCAGACTGTCGACAAACCGTCGCGGTGCCGCCTCGAAGCCGCCGTTGGACATGAAGATCACCTGGTCTCCGGCCTGCACCTGGCGACGCAGTATTTCGAGCATGGCGTCCACCGTCGGCGCCGTGTTGCCGCGGCCCTCAAGCTCCGCGATGACAGGACCAGCATCCCAGGGCAGCTCGACCCGATGCAGGAACACCACGGCGTCGGCATCGGCCAGCGAAGGCGCGAGCGCCTCGGCGTGTGCACCCTGACGCATCGAGTTGGAGCGCGGCTCGAGTGCCACCAGGATGCGCGCCTTGCCGACCTTGGCACGCAGGCCGGCGAGGGTGGTGGCAATCGCGGTGGGGTGATGGGCGAAATCGTCATAGACGTGTACACCGGCCACCTCGCCGACCAGTTCCATGCGCCGCTTGACGCTCTTGAACGTGGCGAATGCGGGCAACAGCGCCTGTGGATCGCCCCCCGCCGCCGCCGCCGCGGCCAAGGCGGCCAGCGCATTCATCACGCTGTGGTTGCCCAGCAGGGGCCATTGCACCGCACCGATCAGGCGCCCATCGTGATGCACGGTGAATGCCGAGCCGTCCGCTTCGAGCAGCGTCGCGCACCAGTCGCCGCAGCCGATACCGAAAGTTTCCACCGGGGTCCAACAACCCATCGCCAGGACCTCGGCGAGTCGCGCGTCCGTGGCGTTGACGATCAGTCGACCATTGGCCGGCACCGTGCGCACGAGATGGTGGAACTGGCGCTGGATCGCAGCCACATCCGGAAAAATGTCCGCGTGATCGTATTCGAGGTTATTGAGGATCGCGATGCGCGGCCGGTAGTGCACGAACTTGGAGCGCTTGTCGAAGAACGCGGTGTCGTATTCGTCGGCCTCGATGACAAAAGGCGAACGCGAAAAGGGGTCAGAGTCATTTTTCCCGGACTGAGGGCGCTCCAGAGACTCCTCGTTCGAAAAATGACTCTGACCCCTTTTCCCCAACCGCGCCGACACACCGAAATTGCCCGGCACGCCGCCGACCAGGAAACCCGGGGCGAGACCTGCACTTTCCAGCAGGTGTGCCAGCAGGCTGGTGGTGGTGGTTTTGCCGTGGGTACCGGCCACGGCCAGCACCTCGCGTCCGGCCAGCACGTTCTCGCCCAGCCACTGCGGGCCGGAGATGTAGCGCAGGCCCTGCTCGAGCATGTATTCGACAGCAGGGTTGCCACGGCTCATCGCGTTGCCGACCACGATCAGATCCGGCAGTTCACGACCCGGGGCAGCTTGCAGATGCTCCGCCGCGTAGCCGCTCATGAGGTCGATGCCGAGCGCCTCCAACTGGGTGCTCATCGGCGGATAGACGTTGGCGTCGGAGCCCTCGACGGCGTGGCCCAGCTCGCGCGCCAGCGCGGCGACACCGCCCATGAAGGTGCCGCAGATGCCGAGGATGTGCAGACGCATGTGGGACGAATTCCTTGAAACCCGCTTCGACGGAAGCGGGGTGTGCTCAGCCGTTCGCTGCCGCCGATTCGTTCAGCAGCGCCTGCTTGACCCGGGCGGTGACCTCGCTCAACTCGCCGACGCCGTCGACGATCTGCAACTTGCCGCGCCTGGCGTAGAAGTCCGCCACGGGTGCGGTCTGCTCGGCGTAGATGGCCAGACGCTTGCGCACCGTGTCCGGGTTGTCATCGGCACGCCCTTCAGCCTTGAAGCGGATCTCGCAGCGGCCGATGATGACTTCGCTGGGCACCTTGAGCTTGACTACCGCATCCAGCGGCTGGCCGATCTTCGCCAGCAGCTGATCCAGCGCATCGGCCTGAGCCAGATTGCGTGGATAGCCGTCGAGGATGAAGCCGGCTCTCGCGTCATCCTGGGTCAGTCGATCCTCCAGCATGCCGAGCAGGATGTCGTCCGAAACCAGCTGGCCGGCATCCATCACGGCCTTGGCCTTGAGTCCCATCGCGGTACCGGCCGCGACGGCGGCACGCAGCATGTCACCGGTGGAGATATGCGGCACGCCGAGTTCGGCCTTCAACCTTGCAGCCTGCGTGCCTTTGCCCGAGCCGGGCGCACCAAGTAGGACGAGTCGCATAATGCTCCACAAGTTCGGCGGGCCGCCGCACACTGCAGCGACCCGCTCGATTCTCAGAAATTCAGCGTCAAATTAGCGTCTGCGCCCGATGCCGTCAAACGGAGGCCTTCGCCAACAGTCGCCAAGTAATTGTTGCCCCTAGGATTTGCCGCCAACTTCCACGTTCCTGCCATTGCCAGATTTGAGGATTCCCATGAGCCCGAGCCGCCGTAACGCCGTCACAGGCAACCTGCTGTATGCCCAATCTGGTGGAGTCACCGCCGTCATCAATGCCACCGCTGCCGGAGTCATCGAGGCTGCCCGTGGCAAGGGCGTGAAAGTGTATGCCGCCCGCAACGGCATCCTCGGCGCACTGCGCGAGGAGCTGATCGACACATCGAAGGAATCCGCGACGGCCGTTGCCGCCCTGCGTCATACCCCCGGCGGCGCGTTCGGCTCATGTCGTTACAAGCTGAAATCGCTGGAAGACAACCGCGCCGAGTACGAACGGCTGATCGACGTCTTCCGCGCCCACGACATCCGCTGGTTCCTCTACAACGGCGGCAACGATTCCGCCGACACGGCACTGAAGATATCCCGGCTGGGCAAGGCGATGGGCTACGACATCCGCTGTATCGGCGTACCGAAGACGGTGGACAACGACCTGGCCGTGACCGACTGCTGCCCCGGCTTCGGTTCCGTGGCGAAGTACACCGCGATCTCCACCCTGGAGGCCAGCCTCGATGTCGCCTCGATGGCCGAGACCTCGACCAAGGTATTCATCCTCGAGGTGATGGGTCGCCACGCCGGCTGGATCGCCGCCGCCGCCGGGCTTGCCGGCGAAGGCGCGGATGCACCACCGCACATCATCCTGTTCCCCGAGAATGCGTTCGACGAAGCCGCCTTCCTGGCGAAGGTGAAGGCCACCGTCGAACGCGTCGGCTGGTGCACCGTGGTGGCCTCCGAGGGCGTGCGCAATGCGGAGGGCCGGTTCCTCGCCGAGGCGGGTACGAGGGATGCGTTCGGTCATGCGCAGCTCGGCGGCGTGGCGCCCGTGCTGGCATCACTGGTCAAGGAGAAGCTCGGCTACAAGTACCACTGGGCCCTGCCCGACTACCTGCAACGCTCCGCACGCCATGCCGCCTCGAAGGTCGACGCGGAACAGGCCTACGCGGTCGGCAAGGCCGCGGTGGAATACGCGCTGTGCGGCATGAATGCGGTGATGCCGGTGATCGTGCGTACCGGCGATGCTCCCTACCGCTGGAAGATCGAGCCGGCGGCGCTGGCAAGGATCGCCAACCGCGAAAAGAAGATGCCGAAGAATTTCATCCGCGCTGACGGCTTCGGCATCACTGACGCCGCCCGGCGCTATCTCGCACCGCTGATTCGCGGCGAAGCACCGCTGCCCTATGGCAAGGATGGCCTGCCGCGCTACATCAAGTTGAAAAATGCCGCGGTGAAGAAAACGCTGGCGAACTTCCCGCGCTGAGCGCTCGTCGCCCCGACCGCTTTGTGAGTCCCAGCTGAAAGCCAGCGGCAGCCATCTTTGTTACGTTCAGCCGCACATTTTTACGATGGTGCTGCAAGAAGTCGATGGCCGCACGGTTGCGGCCGCGACAACCACGAAGGAGACCTTGATGAAAATCATCAGCCGCCTGCTTGTTTCCCTCGCCCTGCTCGGTACCTGCAGCCTCGCATTGGCCGATCAGGGACACCGCGATCACGACCGCCGCGGCCAGGACCATGGCCACAGGAGCGATCGTCATGACGACCGATCGCGGTCACGGTGACTGGCACCATGATTACCGCCGTCACGACGATCGCCGATACGGCTACCGCCATGGCGGACATGGTCACTGGGAGCGCGGTCATCGCTACTACGGCCCCAGCTACGTGGTGCGCGATTACCGCCACTACCGCCTGCGCCCACCGCCGCGTGGCTATCACTGGGTGCGTGCAGACAACGACTACCTGCTGGTTGCGGTCGCTACCGGGGTGATCCTGGACATCGCTCTGCACTGAGCCTGCATCAACGCGGACAACCGAAGGGCCATGCACGCGTGCATGGCCCTTCTCGTTGGTGGCCGGGATACCGCCGGCGCTGCGCCGCACAACAGACTGTGTCACAACGTCTGCCTATACTCGTGGGAACCGCCCGTTCCGGACGGCCACTAACAACCCATGGGGAGGCTCCGATGCTGCAGCAGTATGGCTGGTGGATCGTTCTGGCGTGTGCCGTAGTGGCGGTTTTGTATGGCGCGATTTCCTCGCGCTGGATCCTGGCGCAATCGCCGGGCAATGAGCGGATGCAGGAAATTGCGGCGGCCATCCAGGAAGGCGCGCGCGCCTACCTCAACCGTCAGTACACCACCATCGGCATGGTTGGCGTGGTGCTGCTGCTGTTGATCGGATTTTTTCTCAATTGGCCCACTGCGGTGGGCTTTTTATTGGGCGCCGTACTGTCCGGGTCGGCCGGTTACATCGGCATGAACGTGTCGGTGCGAGCGAACGTGCGCACCGCCGAAGCTGCCCGCCGCGGCCTCAGCCCGGCGATGGACGTCGCCTTCCGCGGTGGCGCGATCACCGGCATGCTGGTGGTGGGACTGGCCCTGCTGGGTGTTGCCGGTTACTGGCTGGTGCTCAACCACATGGGCATCACCGGTGAAGCGGGCCTGCATGCGCTGGTGGGCTTTGCGTTCGGCAGTTCGCTGATCTCGATCTTCGCGCGTCTGGGCGGCGGCATCTTCACCAAAGGCGCTGACGTGGGGGCGGATCTGGTCGGCAAGGTCGAGGCCGGCATTCCCGAGGACGACCCGCGCAATCCGGCGGTGATCGCCGACAACGTGGGCGACAACGTGGGCGATTGCGCCGGCATGGCCGCCGACCTGTTCGAGACCTATGCGGTGACCGTGATCGCTACCATGCTGCTGGGCAGCCTGATGGTGAGCGAAGTGGGCATCAACGCCGTGCTCTATCCGTTGCTGCTGGGTGCGGTATCGATCATCGCCTCGATCATCGGCACGTTGTTCGTCAAGGTGAAGGAAGGTGGCTCCATCATGGGCGCGCTGTACAAGGGCGTGATCGTCTCGGCCGTGCTGGCTGCCGCGGCGTTCTACCCGATCACCATTCGCCTGATGCCCGACTTCAGTCACGGCGCAGTGAACCTGTGGGGTTGCACCCTGATCGGGCTGGCGCTGACCGGCGCGATCGTGTGGATCACCGAGTACTACACCGGCACGCAATTCAAGCCCGTGCAGCACATTGCGGCGGCGTCCACCACCGGCCACGGCACCAACATCATCGCCGGCCTCGGCGTGTCGATGAAGTCCACCGCCTGGCCGGTGATCGCGGTATGCGCCGCGATCCTGGCCGCATTTACGCTGGGCGGCCTGTACGGCATCGCGATCGCGGCGACCGCGATGCTGTCGATGGCCGGCATGATCGTGGCGCTGGATGCCTACGGTCCGATCACCGACAACGCCGGCGGCATCGCCGAGATGGCCGATCTGCCGCCTGAAGTGCGTGGCGTCACCGATCCACTCGACGCGGTCGGCAACACCACCAAGGCGGTGACCAAGGGTTACGCGATCGGCTCGGCGGCGCTGGCCGCGCTGGTGCTGTTCGCCGACTACACGCACAACCTCGACGTGATGGCGAAGGCCAAGGCGCTGGCCGCCCATGTCGATTACCAACCGATGACCTTCGACCTCTCCGACCACATGGTGATCATCGGGCTGTTGATCGGCGGCCTGATTCCCTATCTGTTCGGCGCCATGGCGATGGAGGCGGTCGGCCGCGCGGCAGGCGCCGTGGTAGTCGAGGTGCGCCGCCAGTTCCGCGAGATCCCCGGCATCATGCTGGGCACCGCCAAGCCGGAGTATTCGCGTGCGGTCGACATGCTGACCAAGTCGGCGATCCGCGAGATGATCGTGCCGTCGCTGCTGCCGGTCGCCGTGCCGATCGCGGTCGGCCTGTTGCTGGGGCCGAAGGCGCTCGGCGGCGTGCTGATCGGCACTATCGTCACCGGCCTGTTCGTGGCGATCTCGATGACCACCGGCGGTGGCGCGTGGGACAACGCGAAGAAATACATCGAGGATGGCCACCACGGCGGCAAGGGCTCGGAAGCACACAAGGCCGCAGTCACCGGCGACACCGTGGGCGACCCGTACAAGGACACCGCCGGCCCAGCGGTGAATCCGCTGATCAAGATCATCAACATCGTGGCCCTTCTGCTGATCCCGCTGCTTTAAGGCGGGCAGTAGCCACACCAGGAGTCCCGCTTCGGCGGGACTTTTTTTGAGGGCGGATTCCTGCGGCCCGAGGAAAAACATCCCGATAAAAGCAGCCTGGCCGATCCCGGCGCCCGGCTTCACAATGTTCGGCATGAATGATGCCGCAAGCCACGACAACCCACTCGACAAGACAACCATGACCGACAACGTGAACGACGATCCGTTCCTGTGGCTGGAGGAAATCAGCAGTACCCGCTCGCTGGACTGGGTGGAGCAGCAGAACGCGGTGACGACGAAGCAGTTCGTCGATAACGTCGAATTCGCCCGCACCCGCGACAGCATCCTCGAAGTACTCGATTCCGATGCACGCATCCCGTATGTCAAGCGGATGGGCAACGAGCTGTACAACTTCTGGCGTGACAAGACATACCCGCGCGGCATCTGGCGGCGCACCACACTGGAGGAGTATCGCAAGGCCGAGCCGAAGTGGGAGGTGCTGCTGGACATCGACGCACTGAACAAGGCCGAAGGCAAGCGCTGGGTGTTCAAGGAAGTGGAATGCCTGAAGCCGAACTACGAACGCTGCCTGATCTCGCTCTCGCCGGACGGTGGTGATGCGACGGTGGTGCGCGAATTCAGCATCCCCCGCAAGGCCTTCGTGGAAGATGGCTTCGAGTTGCCCGTGGCGAAAAGCGAGGTTCGCTGGATCGACCAGGACACGGTCTACGTCGGCACCGATTTCGGCCCCGGCTCGATGACCAAATCGAGCTATCCGCGTATCGTCAAGGAATGGAGGCGCGGCACACCTCTGAGCGCCGCCAGGATCATCCATGAGGGCAAGCCGAGCGATCTCGCGATCAGCGCCTGGCACGATCACACGCCCGGCTATGAGCGCGACTTCGTTTCCGTTGCCGCGGATTTCTTTCACAGCGAGCTGTACCAGCGCAGCGGCGACAAGCTAACCCGCGTGGACCTGCCTACCGACGCCCGCGCCGAGGCTCATCGCGAGTGGCTCCTCGTGCAGACGCGCTCGCCATGGACGGTCAACGGCGTCACCTATCCGTCCGGTGCGCTGCTGGCGACCCCGTTCGACGACTTCATGGCCGGGGGGCGGCGTATCGTCGTGCTGTTCCGGCCGGACGCGCACACTTCGCTGGATTCCTTCGCCCGGACCCGGCATCACCTGATCCTCAACCTGATGGATGACGTCAAGAGCCGGCTGGAGGTGCTCACACCACCGCAGATCGCCGCGGCCGACGGCGACTGGAAGCGTGAGACTCTGCCCGGCGCGCCGGCCATGAGCACGATCAGCGTGGTCGATACCGACCCCGACCACAACGACGAATACTGGCTCGACGTCAGCGGCTTCCTCACTCCGTCATCGCTCGAGCGCGGTGTGCTCGGCAGTACGCCGGCCGAAAGGATCAAGCAGGAGCCGGCGTTCTTCGACGCCTCCGGCTTCACGGTCAGCCAGCATTTTGTCCACTCGAAAGATGGCACCCGCGTGCCGTATTTCGAGATCGCACCGAACGACCTTCGGCTGGATGGTTCCCACCGCACCCTGCTGTACGGCTACGGCGGTTTCGAAGTTTCGCTGCAACCGCACTACAGCGGCATCATCGGTCGCACCTGGCTGGAGCGCGGCGGCGTCTACGTGATCGCCAACATCCGTGGGGGCGGCGAATACGGCCCACCCTGGCACCAGGCCGCGTTGAAGGCCAACCGTCCGCGCGCCTACGAGGACTTCGCCGCGGTCGCCGAGGATCTGGTCCGACGCGGCGTCACGTCGGCCAGGCATCTGGGTGCCGAAGGCGGCAGCAATGGCGGTCTGCTGGTGGGCAACATGCTGACTGACTATCCGCAGCTGTTCGGCGCGATCGCCTGCGAGGTACCGCTGCTCGACATGAAGCGCTATACCCACCTGTCCGCCGGCGCCTCATGGATGGCCGAATATGGCAATCCGGACACCGCCGACTGGAACTTCATCCGGACGTTCTCGCCCTACCAGAACGTGCAGCAGGACGGTCACTACCCACCGGTGCTGTTCTACACCGCCACCAGCGACGACCGCGTCGGCCCGGTGCAGGCACGCAAGATGGCGGCGAAGATGCAGTCCTTTGGCCTGCCGAACGTATGGTTCTACGAAAATCTGGAAGGCGGTCACGGCGCCAGCGCCGACAACAGCCAGGCCGCGACCATGCATGCGCTGGCTTACGACTTTCTTTGGGACCAGCTGAAATAGGACTGTCCACAAGGTGGCCGGCACCCGCCGCGGCCAGTGAAGCCCCAGCGATTTCACTGGCCGCGGCACGTCGGTCACGGCTGCAGCCATCCCGGCTCTCCGCCGGGAAATTTGGCCATGCCTGCATCTTGCGTCCAACGTGGCCCTGGGCCTCGCGTGGGACGGGCCAATGCAACGGGTTCTTGCATCGATCGGCCAAGCACGGAAAAATGGGTTCTCTGCCAGAGGCCCGTCCTGCCATTGCCGCAGACTCCATGCCGAAGATCGAAATGGCCCGCACACCCGATCGCCATCACCACCGGAAAGTCTCTTGAGACTGGCGACCACGCGTTATCGCGTTGCAACCCGCTGGACACTTCGCGCAGGTCTTGGTGCACTGATTCTCGCCACCGGCATCGCCAAGCTGCTGGATATCCGGGGCTTTGCTCGCGTCGTCGGCACTTATCAGTTCGGCCTCGGCTCGAACACCTTATCGGCCGTCGCCGTCGCAATGACAGTCATCGAGCTGACGCTGGGAATCTGGTTGCTGAGTGGGTGGCGGTTGGCGCGCGCCGCGGTCGCCGCGATGATCCTCAATGCCGGCTATTTCGTCCTGATGACCAGCTCGCTGCTGCGAGGCCTCGCGTTGGAGAACTGCGGCTGCTTCGGGGTGTATTTCGCCAGCCCGTTGCGCTGGTACTCCCCGCTTGAGGACCTTGCATTGGCTGCCCTGTGCTGGCTTCTGGCGCGGCTGGCTCGCGACTGACATCCGGTTACCGCACGTCGTTCACATCGCCCTCCATGGCGCTTGGCGCCTTCGCCAAAGGCGCCATGACCGCCGGTGGATCAACGGCGGAACGTGCAAGTCGCCTTCAGATAAATTTCCGTACCGCGACCGCGCGACAGGGGATACGCCACGCGCTCGGCGCCGGAGCGAATGCCCCAGTAGAGCTGCATCTCGCGCGACACCTCCCAGTTGAATTGCACGCTGGCCGTGCTGCTTCGATAACGGTCGGCCGCGGGAAAACGGCGCGCGCTGGCATGGCGCTGCCAGGTAATCAGCGCGGACAGGCGGGTGCTGAAATGCCAGGTGCCGAAGAACTGGGTCGCGGCCTCGGCCAGCCGCAACGGTTGACCGGTCAGCCCTTCGAGCAGGTTGCGATCGTAGCGCGCCTCCAGTTCGAGCCGATCCGCCGGACGGAGCAGCACACGCACGCCCGAGGTGCTGCCCGGCACCACCTCGCCAGTGGCGTAGTCGACCATGCGGCCACGCTGCCCGGCAAACGCCACCAGCGGAAGCAGAGTGCCCGGACTGGCACTGAGCTGCCATGCCAGGTAATCGGTGTGGTGTTCGTGCCCGGCGGCATCCAGTACGGTCGCCCTCGCATGCCAGGAGAGGTCGGCAGCGAAACCCTTGTAGCCACCGAGCACCAGTCCGAGCACCGGATCGGATTCATGCCCGTGGTTGCCGCCGATGCCCTGCAACCGATCCATCGATACATACGGTTCGATGGTATTGAGCCATTTCGCGGTCGAATAGAACGGCCGGTAGTACTCGCCGTGCAGCAACTGATAGCCGACCCGCGGCACATAGCCCAGCCAGCTGCGGAAACCGGGGCTGTAACGCTGGTAGCGCAACGACCAGACATGACGGGTACTGTGGTCCCACTGCAGCAACATCGCCGATCCCTGCAGCGACTGTCCCGTCCAGCTCGTCAGCAGGTCGGGCCGGTTCGGATTGCGGGTGGCCGACTGCAGCCATTGTCCGAGCACGCGGTCGCTGTCGCTGGACCAGCTGGCATCGATGCCGCCGACGCCATTGCGGCTGCCATCGCGGTTGCGCTTCATCGCCATCAGGACGCCCATGTCGCCGTGGGCGAGGGTATCGCGCAAACGCACGAAGCCGTCGTCGGCATCGACATCCGGCAGACCCGAGCTGGAGCCGAGAAAGCCCGGCTCGATGATCGCCGGGCGACCACCGTCGCGGGCAAGGAAACCGGTACCCTCCAGGCCGGTCGAGCGCTGCGTGTAGCGTATGCCGATATCGGGCGCGGCGATGCTGCGCGTGTAGACGGCGGGAATCGCGGTGCTCACCAGGTCGGCGCCCTCGCGGAAGAACGGTCGCTTCTCCGGCAGGTCCAGCGCAAAGCGCTCGTTCGCGGTCAACTGCGCCGCATCGGCCTCGACCTGGGAGAAGTCCGGGTTGATGGTGAGATCGAGTGCGGCGCCACCGCGCGCCAGCCACTTCCCATCCAGGCTCGGCTCGATATCCAGCTGGCGGCGATCGCCGAAGCTGCCGCTGTCTCGCCTGTGCGTGATGGTGATGCCCGGTGTGATGAAGAGGTGCTCGGAGCTGGGCTTCAGGTCGGGAAACAGCACCGTGCCGGCGTAGCACAGGAAGCAGTTGGAATCGTGCGGAAACGGTGCACTCGCCATCTGAGTGTTCTGATCGCGCGGCACGCCGCGGGTCACCACTACAGCCCAGCGTTGCCTGCCGCTACGCGCGATGCGCAGCGTCGACAAGGGTATGCGCAGTTCCGCGGTCCAGCCGTGGGCGTCGATGTGAGTGGCCACGTCCCAGTCGTAATCCGGATCCAGCGTTTCGGTTTCCTGCGCCTCGTTCTGGTAGCCGTCGGTGCGGGTGCCCCGGGCGTTGACGCGAAACAGGTATGACCCGCGGCGGGAACCCTGCGGATCGAGATAGATCTGCACGTAGTCGTGGGTGGAGTTGACCTCGTCACGGCGCACGAACGGCTTGCGCAATTTTCGGGGACGCTTCAGCCACAGCCGCATGCCCACATACAGGGCATCGTCGTCGTAGACCAGCCGCACCTCGGTACGCTCGGGCGCAGGAACCAGATAGCCCGGATAGGTTTCGTAGAAGCGACTGATCGGTTGTGCCCTGCTCCACACGGCCTCGTTCAGACGGCCATCAAGCACTATCGGCCGGGTGCTGCGCGCGGCCGTTATCGATCCTGCTTTTGCGCCCGCCCAGGCCGGGTGGATCAGCCACAGTGCCAGCACGCCGTATAACCATGTCGTCCGCATTCATGCATCCCGAGGTCCAAAGTGAACCCCTGGAATCGCAAACGGCGCCACGCCCGGTCAAACCCTTTTCGCCGAACGGCAGGCATCGTTCGCCGAGCGGTCTTGCCCGTGGCTGCGAGTCGGTTCACGCTGGACGCCTGATGAATGCATACCGCCCGCATACGCTGCTGCTGGCCACCCTTGCGCTGTGGACCGTGGCGTTCGTGGCATGGACGGCCGATGCCCTGGTCGAACCGGTGCCGTTCGCGCTCGAACGCGCACTGCGGAGATTGCCGCTCTGCGTGCTCGGCGCCTTGCTGTGCTTCGCACTGGGTCGGTTATTGCGCCGCCTGAAGGGCCGCACCGGCTGGCTGGTCGGCGCGATCGGCGTAGCCGGGGTGGTCGTGGCCAGCGTGATCTACGCGCTGGCCAACGAACTGGCGTTGTATGTGATCCGGCCGCGCTGGGGTGCGGCGGCATGGATACATATCCCCGATGTGGCGATGCTGGTGTTGTGGGTGTTCACCGCGTGGGTCCTGCTTTATTTCGCACTCGATGCCGATGCCGCCCGGCGCAATCGCGAGGTGCGCCTGGCGCAGGCTCATGCGGCTGCCATCGACGCGCAGCACAAGCTGTTGTTGCAGCAGATCAATCCGCATTTTCTCTTCAACGCACTGAACACGGTGTACGCGCTGGTGCTCGAGAACGACGCCGCGCGCGCCCGCAGCAGCCTGCTCGCGTTGTCCGCCTTCCTGCGCAGCGCCATGGACGGCGACGCGCCGACGCAGGTGTCGTTGTCGCAAGAGCTCGCCTCGGCGCGGCACTATCTCGCCATCGAACTGGTTCGCTTCGGCGAGCGCCTGCAGCTGGTCGAGGCCATCCCTTCGATGCTGCTCGATCGCTTCGTGCCCAGCCTCATCCTGCAGCCGCTGGTGGAGAACTGCATCAAGCATGGCCTCGCCCGCAGTCGCGGGATGCTGACAATCACGCTGACGGCGGCTTGCGCGGACGGCGAACTGATCCTGACCGTCGAAGACGATGGCCATGCGCCCTGGCGGGCCGACGGCGAAAGCCGCGGGATCGGCCTGGCCAATGTGGCGCAGCGCCTGAAGCTGCTTTACGGAGAGGCCGGCCGACTGAGCGCACAACCGCGTGCCGATGGCGGCTTCATCGCCCGCATCCAGTGGCCGGACAACCACGCATGATGCTGCCATTGCGCGCACTGATCGTCGACGACGAGCCACCTGCCCGGCAGGTGCTGACGCGGTTGCTGCACGAGATCCCAGGGGTGGAGATCGCCGCGACGGCATCGAACGGCATGGAGGCGCTCGACGCGCTGGCCGACGACGACAACATCAACCTGTTGCTGCTCGATATCGAGATGCCGGCACTGGCCGGCATGGATCTAGCCATGCGCCTGTTTCCGGCGATCGCGCCGGTGCTGGTCTTCGTCACTGCGTATCCGCGCCATGCCGCCGATGCTTTCGAGGTCGGCGCGACCGATTACCTGTTGAAGCCGGTGGATCCCCAGCGGCTCGCGCTGGCCATCGAACGCGCGCGCCAGCAGTTGCAGGCACGCACCGGCGAACAGCGCATCGCCGCGCTGGAGGCGTCGATGCAACACCTGCGCGCGCGGCAGGACAGCACCGCGTTCGACCATGTCTGGGTGGAACTGCCACGTGGCCGCCAGCGCCTCGCCCTGGATCAGGTCGAATGGTTTGCCGCCGACGGCGACTACGTGCAGGCGCATACCGCCGCGCGCAGCTACCTGATGCGGGACTCGCTTGCCCGACTGGAGGCGACACTGCCGCCGACACGTTTCGTGCGCGTGCACCGTTCCACCATCGTCAACATCGCCGCCGTGACACGCATCGTCACGGCCGGCAACGGCCAGTTGCTGCTGAGCACCCGCTCGGGTGCCGAGCTGGGTGTCGGTCGCCGCACACGTAGCCGGGTCAGCCGCCTGTTCGGCAGCTGAGCCCCATCGCATCGGATGCACGGCAGGCTGCCCAGACAAACTCGTGGTGTCGGCACAAGTGCTGGCGCTCCGTGACGACACGGCAGTCTCGCCGCCAGGCGGCAGGCGGTATCGCTCCCGCACTCCCGCATGAGCGCAGCAGCAGCAAACCGCGCCGCCGTATTTGCAGAGGCTTGCCGACAAGGCCGAGCGGTGAAGTAAGCTCTGCAGGTCGCCTTTCTCCCACGTCCCGCCATGTCACCACGCACAAAGATCAGCGCCGAACTGCGCGAATGGATCCTCGCCACCACCCGCGCCGGTCATGGCGTGCAGGACGTGCTGCGGCTGATGAAGGAGAACGGCTATCACCCGAGGGAAAGCCGCAGCATCGTCAGCGAGGTGATGAAGATCCCGCTGGCGGCGCTGAACGCCGTCACCGCCAAACCGGATCCCGCAGGCCTTCGTCCGCGCCATCCTGACGCGCCGGAAGTGCTGGTAGACGGCCACGCCATCGGCGTCTCAGTGAGCACGGAGTCGCCGGAAATGCGCGTGCTGGACAACATCCTCACCGCACAGGAGTGCGCCGAGCTGATTCGGTTGGCCCAGCCGCGACTGCAGCGGGCACTCACCGTCGATACCGACGGCAGGAATCAGGTGGACGATCGACGCACCAGTGAGGGCATGTTCTTCGCGCTGAACGAACTGCCGCTGATCGGGCGGATCGAACAGCGCCTGGCCAGCCTGCTCGGGATCCCGGCGAATCACGGTGAGGGCCTGCAGATCCTGCATTACCTGCCCGGCCAGGAATACGAGCCGCATTTCGACTGGTTCGATCCGCAGCAACCGGGCTTCGGCAAGATCACCGCGGTCGGTGGCCAGCGCATCGCCAGCGTGGTGATGTACCTGAATACGCCGGAACAAGGCGGCGGCACGGCGTTCCCGGAGATCGGCCTGACCGTGACCGCGCGGCGCGGCGCGGCCGTGTACTTCGCCTATGAAGCCGGCGACCCGAGCTCGTTGCATGCCGGCCTGCCCGTACTCCGGGGCGAGAAATGGATCGCCACCAAATGGCTGCGCGAACGGCCGTACCGGCAGCCGAATCAGGCCTGAACGGGGTCGGCGACACGCACCTCCGACGCACGGAGTTGCTGCGATGCAACAGCGTTTGGCGTATCCTTGGCGGTCAACATTCCACCTGTCACCAAGGACATTCCATGGGCCTGCATCTTGTCTCCGCCGGCAGCGACGTGCCGCACGAAATCAACGTCGTCATCGAAATCCCGAAAGATGCCGAGCCGGTCAAGTACGAGGTCGAGAAGGAAAGTGGGGCGATCTTCGTCGACCGCATCCTGTCCACCCCGATGCGCTATCCGTGCAACTACGGCTATGTGCCGGGCACGCTGGGTGGCGACGGCGATCCGCTGGACGCGCTGGTGATCCTGCCGCTGTCGCTGATTCCCGGCTCGGTGATCCGCTGTGTCCCGGTCGGCATGCTGAAGATGTCCGACGAGGCCGGCAGCGACGAGAAACTGCTGGTGCTGCCTGCACCGAAGATCTTCCCCGGCTATGCGCACATCACCGACCTGAACGGCGTCTCGCCGCACTGGCTGGAGCGCATCGGTCACTTCTTCGAGCACTACAAGGATCTGGAGAAGGGCAAGTGGGTAAAGGTCGAGGGCTGGGTCGGCGCCGATGAGGCCAAGGCCGAGATCACCGCCGGTGTAGCGCGCTACGAGGCGAGCAACGCGTAAGCGATCGCGGATTGGCGGCGCGTCGGCCAGGCGGGCGACGCGCCGTTTTCATGTCCGTCGTGCCGGTGAAACTCAACCGCGCTTGAGCAGCTCGCGCAGGTCGATCAGCGCCGCGTTGGCACGCGAGACATAGTTCGCCATCACCAGCGAATGATTGGCGAAGAAGCCGAATGGAGAGCCGTTCAGCACGATCGGGCTGTGCAGTGGCCGCTGCGCTTCCTCCAGCTCGCGGATCACCTGCTGCAGGCTGACGTCGGCGTGCTTGCTGCGCAGGATCGGGCCGAAATCCTGCTGGATCGCCCTGAGTTGCTCCAGCAGGGTCCAGGTGTAGCCACGGGCCTCGTAGAAATTGTCGTCGACCTTGATCCACGGCGTCTTCACCATGCGGCCGCCTTCGGGTGCACGCACCGAACCGGCCTTCGCCGGTTCATCCGTTGCTGGCACCTCATCGATGCGGATCTGCCCCACGCTGGCCGACAGCCGCTGCGACAGCGAGCCCAGCCGCGACGAGACGAGCTGCAGGTAATCGGCGAGATTGTCGGCACGGGCGTAGAAGTGGGCACTGCTGTCCTCGGCATCGCCGAGTCGGGACAGATAGCCGTCCAGATGGCCGATGGCCTTGCGGTACTGGCTTTCCGAGCTGGGCAGCAGCCAGCGATCGTTCGGACTGTTGAGCAGGGGATCGGCCTCGGCCAGGTCCTTGTCCTCGGTGGACTGCGTCTGCGAGCGACTGAAGTCGTTGCGCAGCGCACGCACCAGATCACGCGACGCGGTCAGCGAACCGAATTCCCAGTTCGGCAGGTTGTCCATCAACACGCCCGGCGGCAGCTTGTCGTTGCTGAGGTAGCCGCCACGTTTGTCGAGCAAGGTGCGCACGGAAGTGAGCAGGGTCACCGTGGTGGTCGCACCGATGCTGATCGGGTGCTTCAGCTCCTGCATCTGTGTCTGGGTGACGGCCAGCGGATCGAACTGCGCCGGCTCGGTGTCCCACCACCACATCAGGCCGGCCACGAACAGCACCACCAGCACGCAGGCGGCGGCAATGGATCGCCGAATGGCGTGATGCGACGGCTTCGACGGATCCTGGGTCTGCATCGGGTGGCTCCTGCGCAATGGATAGGGACGTCCCAGCTTACAACGCTGATGCCCGATCGACCGAGGCAGACCGCACCCCGCTCACTGCTCCCAAGGCGGATGCTCGCCCAACCGCCCGGCCAGAAAATCGACGAACGCGCGCACCCGCGGCGGCACCAGCCGGCGCTGCGGCATCACCGCATGGATACCGGTGGCGGCCAGTGGGTAGTCCGGCATAACGACGCGCAGTCTTCCCGCCCGCAACTCCTCGTGGACGTGCCAGACCGAGTGCACCGCGATGCCCAGCCCGGCCACCGCCGCATCGCGAAGCAGCTCGCCCTGGTTGCTCTCGAAGCGGCCCTCCACCCGCTGGGCGATCTCGCCACCGCCGCCGTCGCCGAAGCGCCACACGTCCTGGCGACCCTGGCTGCCGACCAGCAGCAGGCATTCGTGTCCGGCCAGCTCGGCGGGCGCGTGCGGCGTACCGCGACGGCGCAGGTAGTCCGGTGACGCGCACAGCACGCGCCGGTTGACCGCCAGCTGGCGCGAGACCAGGCCGGAATCACCCAGCGCGCCGACGCGGATGCCCAGGTCGAAACCGGAGCGGACCAGGTCGAGCATCTGGTCGTCGAGGTTCACGCTGAGCTTCAGCCGTGGATACAGCGCGAGGAATTCCGGCAACAGCGGGGAGATGTACTGGCGCCCGAACGAGGCAGGCAAGGTAACCCGCAAGATCCCGGCCACCTCCGTCGCCGCTTGGCGCAGACCGCTGGTCAGCGCCTCGAGATCCTCCACCAGCACGCGGCCCTGCGCGGCCAGCGCAGCGCCTTCCGGCGTGGCGTGCAGCTGGCGCGTGGTCCGATGCAGCAGGCGCACGCCCAGATCGCGCTCCAGTCGCTTCAAGCGCTGGCTGGCCACCGCCACCGACAGGTCGAGGCTGCGCGCCGCGGCGCTGATCGAGCCCAGGTCGAGCACGCGCAGGAACAGGCTGAGGTCGCCGACACGATCCATTGTTTATCAAATATCTATTGATAATGATTAGTCATTCTGGTGGTTTTTCATCAAAAGGCAATTGCCTAGGCTGGCGCCTCTTTCCTCATGGATCTGCCGCCATGCGTTCCACTCCCAAGCGGGCACGTACTCCGCTGGCGCTCTACGCGCTGACCGCCGGCGCGTTCGGCATCGGCACCACCGAATTCGTGATCATGGGCCTGCTGTTGCAAGTGTCCGCCGATCTCCACGTCAGCATCGCGGCGGCCGGGCTGCTGATTTCCGGCTACGCGCTGGGCGTGTTCGTCGGTGCGCCGCTGCTCACCGCGGCGACCAGCCGGCTGCCGCACAAGACCGCGCTGATCGCCTTGATGATCATCTTCACCATCGGCAACCTGGCCAGTGCGCTGGCACCGGGTTACACGGTGCTGATGATCGCGCGGGTGATCACCTCGCTGGCCCACGGCACCTTCTTCGGTGTCGGTGCGGTGGTTGCGACCGGGCTGGTGGCAGAGGATCGCAAGGCCTCGGCCATCTCGATCATGTTCACCGGCCTGACCGTGGCGACCCTGCTCGGCGTACCGGCCGGCGCGTGGCTGGGGCTGCACTTCGGCTGGCGTGCGACGTTCTGGGCGGTCAGCGCGATTGGCGTGCTCGCCACCGCGATCATCGCCCTGCTGGTACCGGCCGACCGCGGCAATACCGCCCCGATGAAGTTCGTCGAGGAACTGAAGGGCATCGCGCATCCCCAGGTGCTGCTCGGCCTGCTGATGACGGTGCTCGGCTTTGCCGGCGTGTTCGCGGTATTCACCTATATCCAGCCGATCCTGACCCGCGTGTCCGGCTTTGCCGACAGCGCGGTGTCACCGATCCTGCTCGTGTTCGGCGGCGGCATGGTGATCGGCAACCTGCTCGGCGGCCGCCTCGCCGACCGCCGCTTGGTGACCACCTTGCTCGGCTCGTTGGCCGCGCTGGCGATTGTGCTCGGCGCGATGACGTTCGCCCTGCACAGCAAGCCCGCGATGATTGCGTTCAGCGGCCTTCTCGGCATTGCCGCGTTCGCCACCGTGGCACCGCTGCAGTTGCGCGTGTTGCAGAAAGCCACTGCCGGCCAAGTGCTGGCATCGAGCTTCAACATAGCCGCGTTCAATCTCGGCAACGCGATCGGTGCGTGGCTGGGCGGCATGGTGATCAGCTACGGCCCGGGGCTCGGCGCGGTGACCTGGGTGGCCGCGCTGTTGCCGCTGCTCGGGCTGGCCGTGGCGCTGTGGAGCGTGCGACTGGAACAGAGCGAACCACGACTGCGAGCCCGTGCCCCTTGCATCGAAACCACTCTCTGACTCACGAAGGACTGCTTGCATGGAATACCGCTATCTCGGCAACTCCGGCTTCAGGCTGCCCGTACTCGGCCTCGGCGCTGGCACATTCGGCGGCAAGGGCCCGCTGTTCAGCGCCTGGGGCCATACCGACGTCGAGGAGGCGAAACGGCTGATCGATATCTGCCTCGAGGCCGGCGCCAATCTGTTCGACAGCGCGGACGTCTATTCGGACGGCGCCTCGGAGTCGATCCTGGGCGCCGCACTGAAGGGGCGCCGCGAGCACACGATCATCTCCACCAAGCTCACTTTGCGCGCGGGCGACGGCCCGAACGATGTCGGCTCCTCGCGCCATCACCTGATCAACGGTGTCGAGCGTGCACTGAAGCGGCTGGGCACCGACTACATCGACCTGCTGCAGCTGCACCACTTCGACGCGATGACGCCGGTCGAACAGGTGATGTCGACGCTGGACGACCTGGTCCGCGCGGGCAAGATCCGCTATCTCGGCGCGTCGAACTTCTCCGGCTGGCAGCTGATGAAGTCGCAGGCCGCCGCCGACAAGCGTGGCTCATCACGTTTCGTGGCGAACCAGACCTATTACTCGCTGATCGGCCGCGACTACGAATGGGAACTGATGCCGCTGGGCCTGGACCAGGGCATCGGTGCACTCGTGTGGAGCCCGCTCGGCTGGGGTCGCCTCACCGGCAAGCTGCGCCGCGGCCAACCGCTGCCGGAGGGCAGCCGCCTGCACGACACCGCCGAGCTTCGCGCCACCGGTGGACGAAGAACGGCTGTATCGGGTGGTAGACGCGCTGGACGCAGTCGCCGCGGAAGCCGGCAAGACCATTCCGCAAGTCGCGCTGAACTGGCTGCTGCGGCGGCCGACCGTATCGAGCGTGCTGATCGGTGCACGCAACGAGCAACAGCTGCGCGACAATCTGGGCGCGATCGGCTGGACGCTCGATCCGGCGCAGCTCGCGCGACTGGATGCGGCCAGCGCGGTGACACCGCCCTATCCTTATTACCCCTACTGGAATGGCATGTTCGCCGAGCGCAATCCGCCGCCGGTAACGTTCGTCGCCCCCATGGAGTCGCAAGCATGAAAGCCGTAGCGCTCACCCGTTACCTGCCGATCGGCGATCCGGCATCCCTGATCGATGTCGAGCTGCCCCAGCCGGTGCCCGGCGCGAACGACCTGCTGGTGCGTGTCGAGGCGGTGTCGGTCAATCCGGTCGACACCAAGGTGCGCTCGCCCAAGCCGCTGGTCGAGGCGCAGCCGAAAGTGCTGGGCTACGACGCGGCCGGCACGGTCGAGGCGATCGGCACGGCGGTCGCCGGCTTCCGACCGGGCGACCGCGTCTACTATGCCGGCGACATCACCCGTCCCGGCAGCAATGCACAGTTCCAGCTGGTCGACGCGCGGCTGGTCGGCCATGCGCCGCGCTCGATCCACCTGGCCGACGCCGCCGCGCTGCCGCTGACGGCGCTCACCGCATGGGAACTGCTGTTCCAGCGCATGCCATTCGACAGCGAGCACGGCGGCAAGGGCAAGTCGCTGCTGATCATCGGCGGCGCCGGCGGGGTCGGCTCGATCGCGATCCAGCTGGCGTGCCGCGCCGGCTTCACGGTGATCGCCACGGCCTCACGCGGCGAAACCATCGAGTGGTGCCGTTCGCTGGGTGCGCCGCACGTGATCGATCATCGCCAGCCGCTGGAGCCGCAACTGCAGATACTGGGCTTCGAGAAGGTCGACGCCGTGCTCAACCTGGCCGACACCGATCGCTATTGGGAGATGATCGGAGAAATCCTGGCGCCGCAAGGCCATGTCGGCCTGATCGTGGAGCCGGCGGGTGCACTGAAGATCGGCGATCCGTACAAGGCCAAGGCCATCGGCATCCACTGGGAAATGATGTTCGCGCGACCACGCTTCAAGACGGCCGACCAAGCCGAGCAGGGGCGCATCCTCGAGCGCGTGGCGACGCTGATCGACGCGGGTGCACTGCGCAGCACATCCCGCGAAACGCTGACGCCGATCAACGCAGCGAACCTGCGCGAGGCACATCGTCGGCTGGAGTCGGGCCGCACGATCGGCAAGCTGGTACTGACTGGCTGGTGATCCCTCGCCGCGATGGCGGATAGCGCGACCCGCACGCCATCGACCGTGATCAGTGGCGCTTGCGCGCGGCTGATTTGCGAGCGGGTGACGACTTCGCCGGCTCGCCCTTCTTGCCGATCTGCTCCAGCAAGGTATTCATGTCCTCGGCGTGCTCCTCCTCCATCGCCAGGATGCCTTCGAGCACACGGCGGGTGGTCGGGTCGTCGGTACCGATGTAGCTGATCATCTCGCGATAGCTGTCGATCGCGATGCGTTCGGCGACCAGGTCTTCCTTGATCATGTCGACGATGTCCTCACCCTCGACGTAGTCGGAATGGCTGCGGCTGAGCAGCCCTTCCGGCGACAGGTTCGGCTTGCCGTCGAGCTGGGTGATGCGCTCGGCGAGCAGATCGGCATGACCCTGCTCCTCGTTCGCGTGCTGCAGGAATTCGGCCTTGATCGCCTGCGAGTGGATCCCCGAGGCCATGTAGTAGTGGTACTTGTAGCGCAGCACGCAGACGATCTCGGTGGCCAGCGCATGGTTGAGCAACTTGACCACGGTGACCCGATCGGCGCGGTAACCGGCGGTCATCGCACCCTTCTCGATATCCTGACGCGCGCGCTTGCGGATGTTCTCGATGTCGCTGACGAACGGCTTGGTCTTGGCCATTGGCTTGCTCCTGGGGACATTGGATGGATATCGAGCCGACCGGTGGATCGATGCCGAAGATTGTCCAATGAGCCTATAAAACCCGACGGAAAAGTCAGGTGAAGAACAGCACCGCAACCAGGCTGCCGCGCGAACGCGATCATCAACGAAGCAGCAGCCCGGTCAGCGCACCGCGAATCGCTCGGCGCGATCGAGCGTGGCCTGCAGTCCGGGAAGAACCCGCTCGATCATGTCGGCGTGCCGGCGCCATTTGTCTGGTGCTGGCCGGGAGACGGTGTAGCGGGAAAACGGAAGCGCCGCATCGAGCGGCCGGTCCCATTCGAGTCCCAACGCATTGCACAGGCTTTTCATCTCGGCAGCCGGGGCGGCCAGGAACTCGTCATAGCGGATCTTGTGGCAACGATCCGGCGGGAACACCGACAGGTCGTCCAACAGGATACGCGTGGTGGTTTCCCACTGCACCGCCACGATTTCCTCCAGGGGCCGGCCGACCAGCTCGCGCCAACCCGGTATCAGCAGCAGCGACCAGGGCAACCCGGTCCAGCCGGGCAGCTGTGGATAGGTGCGGAACCTTCCGGACTGCCAAGCCTCCATCATGCTGCTCAGGGTCTGGCGCGGATCGCGGTACAGGTAAACGAACTGTGCCTCCGGAAAGGCCTGCGCCAGAAGCGGAATACGCAGCGCGTTCTTCGGGGTCTTTTCCAGCAGTCGGTATGGTTGTTGCGCCGGTGACTGCCCGTCGCGATCGCGCATCTGTGAATGGAAGCGCCGGCGCAACTCGTCAACCACGGCTGGCGTTGCGGACGATGCGTCGAGTCGATTGGAATCGTAGCCGCGGAACGCCGGATTCAGACTGGTGATGCCTTCGATCAAACCATGACTTTCCCGGCCGGTGGTGAACAGACCCGGCGCCTGCGCCAGCGTTTCGAACAGCAGGGTCGAGCCGGATCGGGGCGGGGAGATGATGAAGACTGGACGATCGAATACAGGATCCCGTGAAGCTTCCGTCCTGAAAGGTTGCATCACGATGCTCGCCTCATGCCTTGCGCGGTACTTGGCTGTCGGCGATCGCCCAGCGCACCTATGAAAATCAGCCCGTTCATTCCTTCGATGAAGGACATGTTGCTGTGGAACCTCAGCTCTCCGGCATAACGGCCAATCTGCTGTGCGAAGGCATCCAGCTTCTCGCGATAGATCGGCCATGCAGCCGGGGCATCGCCATGTCCGGCCCAGATCTCCTGCCAGGCAGTAATGAAACGGGAAGCGATCTGCCTTACTTGGGCAAGCTGTTCGTGCGGCCGGGTGTCGTCGAGAAGGAAAAGCAGATGTTCCCTCAGTTCCCAGGGGGTCATGACATCCGGAAAGTTCACCGACTCGTAAGTGAGGCGCGGCGGCGATGGCGATGCCGAACCGCTGAACGTTTCCGGATGCCAGTCCTCCGTCACGGGTCCGGCGGACGGGTCACGTCCACGATCGACGGTGCTCCAGAAGCGTTCGCTGCCGACGGTATCCGCCACCAGGTGGATCCTTTCGGCGGCAGCGTCGTTGATCACCCGGTGCATGCGCCAGGTATCGAACAGCCAGCACTCCCCCGCTTTCATGTTGACTTCCTCGTTTCCGCAGATGAAGCGCACGGCCGGCTGTGTGAGGACGGGAACATGGACGCGCACACGCTCGCGCCAGTAGTAGTTCAGATCGACATGCGGCTTGACCTCGGCATGCCCGCTCAATTTCATCAGACGACTGCGCCCCCACACACCGCCGATTTTCTCCAGCACCTGCATCAGGTAAGGACATTGCTCGAGGTAGGGCGTGGGCCGCATCGGGCCGGCAACACCATCGTTTGCCGGATCGCCCTGCACCGAGATCAGCGGCACCGCAAAATTGCCCGGAAATTTTTGCGGGTGGTCGCGCCAGCACGCGGCGTCCAGCGCATTGATTTCGGCAAGCAGGCGCTGGGCATCAAACAACAGTGGCAGTTGTATGAAGGACGTCTTGAGCTTCATGAACCGACCTCGACTTCGGGAATGGGCTTCGCTACGTAGGTGCGATGGCGTTCCGACACGCTCACCGAACGGTATGCCATTCACCCTGCAAGGGTCCGAAGTATGCACCGTCAGGCGCATTCCCGGGTAGAGCCGACGGTCGAACCGGCCTTGTCACCGCTGGACCGGAGACTCCCGAATCCACTCGATCGAGCAGCAGATCAGGACAGATTGCCGCACATCAACGCGGCAGGTAGGCCCGCAGGAACATCATGACGCCGGCTCGCGCCGTGGTCTCGATTTCCCTGGCATAGCTCTCGGGGCACTCGGTGCAACCGAACATCTGGCGCATCATCAGATTGCCCTTGATCAAGGTGACGAATTGTACGCTGGCGTGCGGCACGTCTTCGATGTCCAGCTTGCCGGCGTCAACCGCCTGCTGCAGCAAGCGTTCCATCAAGCCATGCGTACGCATCGCTCCCTCTTCCCAGATCAGCTTGCCGTAACGGGGATTGCCTTGGCGACAGTCGCTGAGAATGGCGCGGAAGGTGCCTACCGTTTCCGCATTGCAGTCAAGGCGAGCATGGGTCAGGGCGACCCGCAGCAGGGTTTCCTCGATATCGGCCTGCGGATCGAAGAAATACGTCTCCTCCGGCAACAGGTCCTGGATGCGCGAGCGAATCACTTCGCGAAACAGATTGTCCTTGTCACCGAAATGACTGTAGACCGTGAGTTTCGACACGCCAGCATCAGCCGCGATCGCATCCATGCTGGTACCGGCGAACGCATTGCGTATGAACAATGCCTTCGCGGCGCTCAGGATCGCGGCACGCTTCTCCATATCCTTCGGGCGACCGGGGCCCTGGGGTCTGATTTGCGCGCTGGTATTCATGCCTCCACCTTCACAAACGGGAATTCTATCTTTATTATACGCATCGGTTCATTTATTTTCCAAGCTGACGCCAGTCGATGGCGTCGGCAGCGTTTGTAGGCGCGTTCGAACGGGTGACGCCCGTCAACTGCTCGCGATGACTTCCGGCACTTCGTCAGCCGGCGTACAACCGGCAGGCTAGCCACTGTCGGGCATGTCATTGTGGGGCCGTGCACAAGCACTTATCCTTTTTGACCTTTTTGATCCGCACGGGACACGAGCAGATGGCGATGAATATCGAGCAGGCGCGACTGAACATGGTGGAAAACCAGGTTCGCCCATGGGAAGTACTGGACGCTCGCGTGCTGGACGTGATCAGCCGCGTGCGCCGCGAGGAGTTCGTTGCCGCGGAACATCGCCAGCTCGCCTTTGCCGATCTGTGCCTGCCCTTGGGGCACGGCGAAGTGATGATGAAACCCGTGGTGGAAGGTCGCGTGCTGCAGGCGCTGGAATTGCTGCCCACCGATCATGTATTGGAAATCGGCACCGGCTCGGGCTTCCTCACTGCCTGCCTCGCCAGCTTGTCGGCGCAGGTGACCAGCGTGGATATCCATGCTGATTTCACCGCGGTGGCCACGACGCGTCTGCGGGCTGCGGGCATCACCAACGCTACGGTACTCACCGGGGAAGCAGTCGATGACTGGCAGCCGGACGGCCTGTTCGACGCGTTGGTGGTGACCGGCGCCGTGTTCGAGATTCCGCCGCGCTGGCTGACCTGGTTGAAGCCCGCTGCCCGGGCGTTGGTCGTGCGCGGCCAGTCCCCGGCGCAGCATGCCACCTTGCTGACGCATGAGGGTGCCGGCCGCTATCGCGAAGAGACCCTGTTCGAGACTGACTTGCCATATCTTGCCCACGCCGAGCCGCCAAAGCGGTTCGTATTCTGATTTCGCTCCCGAACGACTCCACGAGGCACCTCATGCGCTTGAAGCTGCTCACCCTTGCACTGGCCTTGGCCGCCATCTCGTTGCCCAGCCATGGTGAGGATCTGCTCGATGCCTATCGTGATGCCCGCGCCAACGATCCGGTGCTCTCACAGGCCGATGCCACCCGGCTGGCCACCAGCGAGGGCGTACCGCAGGCCCGCGCGTTGCTGCTGCCACAGATCTCGGCGGGACTGACGCTGAGCCAGACCCATGGCGGCGGCAGCAGCGTGGTCCAGGATCCGAACGACCCTGGCCATTTCATCAGCACCAGCCAGTTCGGGCACACCCGGACGCGCAGCATCGATGGCACGCTCAGCCAGACGATCTTCGATTTCAGCAAATACGCCAATCTGAAGGCGGCACACTCGGCGGCGGATGCCCAGGATGCAACCTACCAGGCGGCTCTGCAGAACCTGTACGTGCGGGTGACCGCCGCCTATTTCACCGTGTTGAACGACGAGGATCAGCTGACCTTCGCCAAGGCCAACGAGGATGCCTTCAAGCGGCAGTACGATCAGGCCGATCAGCAATACAAGGTCGGGCTCTCCGCGATCACCAATGTGTACCAGGCCAAGGCCTATTACGAGAACGCCAAGACCCAGACGATTGCCGCGCAGAACACGCTCGACAACGACCGCGAGGCGCTGCGGGTAATCACCGGCAAGCCGATCGGCGAGCTCAAGACACTGCGCGACGACCTGCCGCTGCAGCCGCCCACACCGACCGATCCGGACAGCTGGGTCAAACAGGCCCTGCAGAGTAACCCGACCCTGCAGGCGCAAAAGGACAACGTGGAAACGGCCGAGCACAACATCACGGCCGCTCGCGCCGGTCATTTGCCGACGATTTCCGCGAACGTCACCTACGGCAAGAACTCGAGCTGGTACCAGAATGGCGGTATCCATCAGGACACCCGCCCGTCGACCACGATCGGCCTGACCCTGAGCGTGCCGATCTTCTCCGGCGGCGCCACCCAGTCACGCGTACGCCAGTCGATCTACCAGCGCGATGCCGCCACCGATGCGATGGAATTGCAGCGTCGCCAGATCGTGCAGGACACTCTGAACTTCTACCGCTCGGTGATCGCCGGCATATCCCAGGTGGAGTCCAGCAAGGCTTCGGTGGAATCCGGCCAGAAGGCACTGGAAGCGACCCGCGCCGGTTTCGAGGTCGGAACCCAGACCTTCACCGACGTGCTGCTGGCGATCCAGACCTTGACCCAGTCGGAAAGCAATTACTCGCAGGCCCGTCATCAGTTCATCCTGAACAAGCTCTTGCTGCAGCAGGCCGCCGGCACCGCCGACCTGAAGAACATCGAGGAAATCAACGCGCTGCTGCAATAAGTCGCAGCGAGTGGACAGCAAAACGGCCGGGCGAGCGCCCGGCCGTTTTGCCAAGCGCCCATTTGACGATGCGCTCTATTCCTGCAGCAGCGTGTCGATCAGCTGCATGATTCTTTGCACGGCTCCGCGCTCGCGCTCGAAGACCCGCTGCGCCGCCTGCCCCATCTGCTCACGCTTGGTGCCATCGAGCAGCAACTGCAGCACGTCCGGACCCAGCCGGTCGGCATCCGGCACCCGTTCGGCACCGCCCTGCTCGACCAGGCTGTCGGTGATCTCCTCGAAGTTGAACGTATGCGGGCCGACCAGTACCGGGACGGACAGGGCAGCCGGCTCCAGCACATTGTGACCGCCGATCGGCACCAGACTGCCGCCGACAAAGGCCACGTCCGTTGCCGCGAAGAACGGCATCAGCTGACCCATCGCGTCGATCACACACACCTGATGCACAGGCAGGGGCACGCCGTCGATACTGCGTGTGGCGACCGTGAAGCCCAGGCTGCGCACGGTATTTTCGACCAGCCGGAACCGCTCCGGATGCCGTGGCGCGAGCACCAGCAGAGCATCCGGCAATCGCTTCAACACCTTCAGGTGTGCCTCGAGTACCGCCAGTTCCTCACCTTCATGGGTACTGGCCGCCATCCACACCGGTCGCCGCACGCCCCAGTGTTCGCGCATCGCCGCACCTGCGGTGACCGCATCCTGTGGTATCGGCATGTCGAATTTCATGTTGCCAGTGACCAGGACCTGTTCCGGATCGGCCCCCAGCAGCCGATAACGGGCGGCGTCGGTGCGCGACTGGGCAGCGATCAGTTGCACGCAGCGCAGCGCAGATCGCGCCAGACTCCGCAACGGCTTGTAGCCGCGCATGGACCGCTCGGACAATCGTGCGTTGACGATCATCAGTGGAATGCCACGACGGCGGCAGGCGAAATAGAGGTTCGGCCAGATCTCGGTTTCCACGATCAGGGCCAGCCGTGGCCGGATCCTCGTCAGGAAACGATTCACCGAAAATGGCAGGTCGTACGGCAGATAGACATGGAACACGCTGTCGCCAAACAGCTGGTGCACGCGCGCCGTACCGGTCGGAGTGACCGTGGTGATGACCAGCGGTGCATTCGGATAGTCCCTGCGCAACGCCTTGATCAACGGCTCCGCTGCATTCACCTCGCCGACCGATACCGCATGCACCCAGAGGCTGCCGGTGATTCCGGGCGCATCGAAAATACCGAAGCGCTCGAGCCAGCGCCGGTGATATGGCCGCGATCGCACGCCACGCGCCAGCAGCCGCAGCACCAGCAGCGGCGTCACCAGGAACATGGCGAAGGTGTACAGGTAGCGCAACGTTCAATCCCTGCAGTAAACGGGCGAGTATAGCGAGAGCGGCCGGCGCGAGCCGGAACGAGGACAGCCAGCTACAATGCCGACGATGCCCGGCATGCTCCGTCCCAGTTTCAACCGCTCGCTGCTTGCCCCGCGCCATTGGCCGGCATGGCTGGGCGTCGCGGTGATCTGGCTGATCGCTCGATTGCCGCAGCGCGCGCTGCTGTGGCTCGGCCGTCGGCTCGGCGGCCTGGTGTTGCGGATTCCGTCCGCGCGACGGCGCATCGCCGAAGCCAATATCGCGTTGTGTTTCCCCGAACTCGATGCCACCGCCCGCAAGGCACTGGTCAACGCCAACCTGCGAGATATCGGCTTGATGCTGGTGGAATTTGCGCTGGGCTGGATGGGCAGCGATCGCCGCATGGCGGAGATTCCCACCCGCATCGACGGCCTGCAGCATCTCGAAGCTGCGCGCGCGCAAGGCAAGGGCGTGTTGCTGGTCGGCGGTCACTTCTCGCACCTGGAACTTTGTGCGCGGCTGGTCTCGCAACGCATCCGCATCGCCGGCATGTACCGTCGCATGGACTCGGACGTATTCGAGTGGGTCGTGCTGCGGGCGCGACTGCACTACGCCGCGGCGATGTTCGACAAGGACGACATCCGCGGCACCGTTAAATACCTGCGCGCCGGCGGCACGCTGTGGTACGCACCGGATCAGGACATGCGCAGCAAGGACACCGTGTTTGCGCCGTTCTTCGACGTACCGGCGGCCACCATCACCGCCACCCACCACCTGGCGCGCATGTCCGGCGCGGTGGTGATCCCGTTCTTCCATCGCCGCCTGCCGGCAGGTCAGGGCTACGCGTTGCGCCTCGGCGCGCCGCTGCAGGACTTTCCCGGCACCGATGCGCTGGCCGACACCGCCCGCATCAACGCCTGCATCGAGCAGATGGTGCGCGAGGCACCCGAGCAGTACCTGTGGGTGCACAAGCGATTCAAGACGCGACCACCGGATGCTCCGAACATCTATTGATCGGGCTTGCCTCGGTGCGACTGGCGCTGGCGCGCCTCATACAGCTTGGCGTATTTCAAAAAGGCGTAGAACGCGTGGACCCGCGCCGCGATGAAGCCCGCCCAGCCCGATCGGTAATGACCGCGCAACAGGTAGTAGCGCAGGAATGCCACCGTCGGGTAGGCCACCATGCGCAGCCGCAGCCACGTCACCTTGCGCTGCGCCAGATCGGCCAGTTGCATGCTGGAGTAGCGGTTGGCCTTGGCCGTGCGTCCGGCAATATCGGGTTCGCCGTAGTGATCGATGATCGCGTCGAGCACGCCTGTCGAACCCTCGACCAGCACCGACTCGTGCACCTCGTGGCCACTCATCCGCGCCCGCTGCCGATCGAACAGCCGCACGTAGTGATTGAGCCGGGTACGCGCCGACTGCCAACGCCAGAACTGCCACTCGCGGCGCCACAGCTGATAGCCCGCATGCGCAGGTGCCACCAGGGTCCGTTGCAGCAGCGCGGCGGCCTCCTCGCCGATCGACTCGTCGGAATCCAGCAACAGCACCCAGCGATGGCTGGCCAGATCGATCGCCGCCTGCTTCTGCGCGCTGTATCCGGCAAACGGCTGCGCATGAATGCGCGCACCGTGACGCGCGGCGATGGCCAGCGTCGCATCGGTCGAACCGGAGTCCAACACCACGATCTCCTCGGCCCAACCCACGCCGCGCAGGCAGGCGTCGAGCGTGTCGGCGCTGTTGCACGTGGTCACCACCACCGACAGCAACTCACGCTCCATCGTGACTCTCGCGAGGAAGCGCTTCTTTGAAGAATCCGGCAGGGATGCCGGTTTCTGCTGTGCCGGCAGGGATGCCGGCTACAAATAAACTTGCACACCACAGCCCCAGCAGCCAGCCGAACAGCAACCCCCACCAGGCCGAATAGAAGGCCAGATGCGTATTCAGCGGGAACAGCATCACGGCCAGGGCCAGGGTGACCGGGAACGCTCGGGTCCGCGCCACCGCGCCGACCCGACGCCATGCACGCCACGCCATCACGACCGCCGCGAGCCACAGCAGCAGGCCAAGCGCGCCGGTTTCGGTGAGCACCTCCAACAGCAGTTGATGGGCGTGACAGGCGCCCTCGCCGACACCGCAGGCTTCGCTGGAGACCACGAAATGGTCATTCGCCGGTGCATAAAGCGGATAGGCATAACGGAAACCACGTACCCCGACGCCATTGAACGGATGTGCCGCGATCATTCCGAGGCTGGTGTGCCAGATGTCCAGCCGACCGCTGAGCGCGGTATCGATGGACTGATCGTTGCCGTGCAGCACGAGCAGGGTGCGCTCCATCCGATCATGGAAGCGCGCCGAGGTTTTCCAGGCGACGCCACCAGCGAGCGCCAGCAACGCGAGCGCCACCATGCAGAACCCGGCAAAGCGCCGCAGCGACCCCGCCTCATGCCAGGCAAATCCCAGTATCACCAGCGCATAGCACAACCAGGCCGCGCGCGAGCCGGCCAGCAGCACCGGCCCCAGTACCAGCATGAAGGCGAGCAGCAGGCCGCGCATGCCCCAACGCCGGCGTGCCGCCCACAGCGCAAACGGCGACAGCACCGCCAGGGTCGGCCCCAGCTTGAGATTGTCCGCTCCGAAGATGCCCGAGACACGCTCTGCTTCGGCATGCCCGCCCAGGCTCCAGCCGGTGAACGCCTGCAACCACGCATCGACGCACCACAGACCCAGCACCACGGCAATGGCCGCATACAGAGCCTGCAGCTTGCCTTCGCGTCGGATCGCGAAACACGCATACAGGCCCAATGGCACGTAGCGCAGCAACGCGATCACGGTGCTCCAGCTCTTGCCCGGCATGATCGCGTCGAAGGCGGAGAACAGCGCTGCTCCCACATAGGCCGCCAGCAACCACAACAACAGGCGCGCCCCGGGATGTTGCTGCAGGGCGCGCGGATCGCGCGCAAACAGCATGATGACGCCAAGCAGGCAAAGGAATGTGCCCAGCTCCGAGCTACGGCCGAACGGTAGCAGCGCGATCACCAGCCAGAATGGCAGCAAGGGCGAGCGCAGCGCGGCCTTGATTGAGTTACCGAAGGAATTCATGCGCGAGACGGGTCGAAGGCGATCCCGCATTGTAGGCGAGCCGGAACGCCGGCGACGCCAGCACTCACGACCGGCTGGATCAGCTGCCGCTGACTTCGTCGTACAACGCCAGGGTCGCTTGCTGCATGTCCGTCAGACGGTAGCTCTGCAGCGGCGAGATCGACGGTGCCACGCGCAGCAACTCGGCTGCTCGCTCGACCAGCCGCTCGCGATCCCCCGGTGGAACCCGCCCGGCCGGATACAGTTCGGCCAGCAATTCGCCGACACCGCCGTGCGCATAACCGAGGACCGGACGGCACAGTGACAGCGCCTCGATCACCGTGCGCCCGAACGATTCGGGCTTGTTCGACAACTGCAGCACCAGCGCCGAAACCGCATAGATGTCGCGGATGTCGTGACGCGGCGGCGCCAGCACCACTTGCGAAGCCAGGCCACGCAGGCGGATCAGCTCGCGCAGCTCGGCCACGTAGGCCTCGCGCCCGGGCTCGATCACCCCCAGCAGCAGCAGGCGTGCCTCGATCCCGCGACGCCTGAGGTCGGCCAGCAACTCGATCGCGTCGTGATGACCCTTCAGCCGCGTGCCGCGCCCCGGCAGGGTCAGCAGCGGTGCTTCGGCCAAGACCGGGAACTCGGCAAAAAATGCCTTCTGCCACGCATCGTCCGGCCGATGCCCGTACGGAAATGCCTCCGGATCGATACCGCGCGGAATCACCCGCACCCGGGCCGGCTCGAGCCAACGGTAATGGCTGAGCACGTAATCGCGCAGCGTCTGCGAAACTGCCACCACCCGCTCGCCGCGCAGCAGGATCGCGCTGTAGCGCCCCGGCGAATTGAGCCCGTGCACGGTGGTGACGAAATGCGGCTGCGGCGTCATCCCCTTCAGCGCCCACCAGCCCAGCCACGCCGGCAGGCGCGAACGGGCGTGCACGATATCCGGCTTGAGCTCGCGCAGCACGCGCCGCAGAGTCCCGAGCCGCATCAGCGTCAGCAGCGACTTGCGGCCGAGGTCCAGCGTTACATGCTCACTGCCTTCGGCCTGCAACTGCTCGACCAGCCGTCCACCAGCCGAGATCACTACCGAACGGTGACCGGCCTGTACCAGTGCCCGGGCAATTTCCAGCGCCGATCGCTCCGCGCCGCCGGATTGCAGTGCAGGGATCAGTTGGACCACGGTCAGCAGCTTGGCGGGCGCGGAGATGCTGGACATGAGCTCGGGACTGGAGGCTTTCATTCCTTGGGGGCATGCAAAAATAGTGCCGCAAGCACCGGGAACGAAGCCGTCCGGTCAGTCGCGCAAGACGTATCGCGCGCCACAGTAGGCGCAGGTTGACTCGCCGCCGTCATCGACAATCGGCAGATACACCTTCGGATGCGAATTCCACAGCATCATGCCGGGCATGGGACAGGACAAAGGCAGGTCGGCGCGCGTCACTTCGTAACGATTTTCGGCATTTGCCGGCACCAGTGGCACCGTCGCGGAAAGGGTGGGCGACATCAGTGAACTCCGGACTGGACATCAGGCCGCAAATGGTAGCAGGCTGCAGCCTTCCGTCGGGGGACGGAACAGGGGAAGCGGGGAAGAATCGGCCGTCATGTTCAGCCGCCAGGTTGCTGCAGAGCTTGTCACGAAAGCGGGTACATCCTTTTCGACCAGGCGCCCTGCGCCGGGCCTACCCAACTGATTCGGGAGCAGACCATGGATTCCGGAAAAATCATCGCACGCGTCAAGAACATCCTGACCACACCGCGGACTGAATGGCCCATCGTCGCCGCCGAAGCGGACACGGTTGGCGGACTGTATACCGGCTACATCGCGATCATCGCCGCCCTGCCGGCGATTGCCAGCTTCATCAAGGGCAGCCTGATCGGCAGCGGCGCTTTCGGCATCACCGTGCGTACGCCGATCGGCATGGGCCTGGTCGGCATGCTGCTGCACTACGCGCTGGTGATGGTGCTGGTTTACGTGATGGCGCTGATCATCAATGCACTGGCGCCGACATTTGGTGGCCAGAAGAACATGCTGCAGGCGCTCAAGACCGTGGCCTACACCTGGACCGCCAGCTGGATCGCGGGCATCGCGGTGATCGTGCCGTGGCTGGGCTGGCTGATCGCCATCGTCGGTGCGGTGTACGCCATCTACCTGCTCTACCTCGGCCTGCCGCATACCATGATGTGTCCGGCCGAGAAGGCCGCTGGCTATACCGCGGTCAGCGTGATCATCGCGATCGTGCTGAGCTGGATCATCGGTATCGTCGTCATTGGAGTGATCGGTACGGCCGCGATGAGTGGCGCCGCGATGAGCGGCATCCACGTCACCGGCGCCAACGACGACAGCGTCACCATCGACAGCAACAGCGCGCTCGGCCAGCTCGCCGCCATGGGCAAGCGCGCCGAGAAGGCCGGCAAGGAACTCGACGCGGCACAGAAATCCGGTGACAGCACCGCGCAGTCGGCGGCGATGGGCAAGATGATCGGCGCGATCTCGGGGGCCAGCGGCCCGGTCGAGGCGCTGGCGCCGGACCAGATCAAGGCCTTCCTGCCGGACAGCCTGGGCAACCTCAAGCGCACCAGTACCTCGGCCCAGCGCAACAATGCGATGGGCATGCAGGTCTCCGAGGCAACGGGTGAATACGCCGGCGACAATGGCCAGCACATCACTCTCGAGGTCACCGATACCGGCGGAGCGAAGGGTTTCATCGCGATGGCCACGGCGATGGCACCGGAGGAGGAGAAGGAAACCGACCATGGCTACGAGAAGACCTATACCGCCGACGGCCACCTGATCCACGAGGAGTGGAATACCCAGTCCAGATACGGCGAATACAGCGTGGTGATGGGCAAGCGTTTCACGGTCAAGGCCAACGGCAACGTCGACAGCATCGATCAGTTGAAGCAGGCGGTAACCAGCATCGACCTGGGCAAGCTGGAAGCGATGAAGGACGCCGGTGTGAAATCGGACTGACCACCCGCGCGCGCAAAAAAACCGCGCCGTTGCCGGCGCGTTTTTTTGACCACCCTTCTTACCTGGCCGCGCCGGTCTTCGGCACCGAGCCTTCCGTGGTGATGCGGATGCTGATCTCGTCGCTGACGTTGGGCACATAGGCACCGATACCGAAGTCCGAGCGTTTCAGGCTCGCCGTGGCATCGAAGCCGATCGACGGCGCCTTGGTCATCGGATGCGGACCGACCTTGTTCAGGGTCGCGTCCAGCACCACCGGCCGGGTCACGCCGTGCACCGTGAGGTTGCCGGTGACCTTGAACCTGTTGCCGCCCAGCGCTTGCACCGCCGTGCTCTTGAACGTCACCACCGGGTACTTGTCGGCGTTGAAGAAGTCCGGTTTCTTCAGATGCTCGTCCAGGGCCGGCACATGGGTGTCGAGCCCAGCCAGTGGCAGGGTCACCTCCACACTGGAATCGGCCGGGTGCTGCTCATCGAACACCACGGTGCCCTCACCCAGGCCGAGATCGGCGGTGGGGTTGGAGAAACCGAAGTGATTCCAGCTGAACAGCACCATCGTGTGGTTCGGATCGAGCTTGTAGGTTACCGGGGCGGCCTGCACCGACACGGCGACGCCGAGCAGACCGGCAAGGACGAGATATTTCAGTGAACGCATGGGCGCGTACCTCCTTGGGACAGGGGTGGATACCAAGTTGCTTCAGGCGATCTTGCAGGCTACGTCGAACGCGAGACGCGGACTGCGTGGAAACAGGTCGCGACTGGCATCGCCGTAACCGATGCTGATCAGGAAATTCGATTTGATGGCGGTGCCCGCGAAGAATGCCGCGTCCACGGCGGCATTGTCGAAACCGGACATCGGACCGCAATCCAGTCCCAGCGCGCGCGCTGCCATCAACACGTAAGCACCCTGCAGCGTCGCATTGCGAAACGCAGTGGTGTCGATCAGCGGCTGGTTGCCGACGAACCAGCTGCGTGCGTCCGCATGCGGAAACAGCTTCGGCAACTGCTCGTGGAATTCGTGGTCGGTGGCGATGATCGCGGTCACCGGCGCCTCCATGGTCTTGGCCCGGTTGCCCTCGGACAAGAACGGCTCCAGCCGGGCCTTGGCATCCTTCGACTTCACGAAGACCACGCGCATCGGCGAGCTGTTGGCGCTGGTGGGTCCGAACTTGGCCAGCTCGTAGATCCGGTGCAGTTGCTCGTCGCTCACGTCCTTCGGCAACCAGGCGTTGAAGGTGCGGGCATTGCGGAACAACTGGTCGAGGGCGCGCTCGGAAAGCAACTCGCTCATGGGTATCCTCCATTGAAAGACGCGCCGACGGCGGCGCCAGGCTGGTCAGTGTATAGGTGGGCGCCGACGAACAGGCCATGGCTCCGGAGAACATACTGTGTTCATTTGCGAAACAATGCCGCGGTACCCACGACCATGCTGAAGCTGCAGGGAGAATGCTGGGCGATCACCGATGCCGCCGCCGGCAACCAGCGCCAGGCGCTGGCATTGGCCGAGCTGCTCGGCCTGCCCGTCCGGCATCTGATCCTCGAGCCACGCAGACCATGGTCATGGCTGGCACCACGTCTGATGCGGGGGAGCCGGCTCGCCTTGCCCGCCTCCCAGCGCGAACTCTTCTCGCCGCCGTGGCCCGGCATGGCGATCGGCTGCGGCCGCGCCGCGGCCCTGTTCACCCGTCTGCTGCGCCCGCTGTCCGGGGGACGGTGCTACACCGTGCAGATCCTCGACCCGCGCATGGATCCCGCGCACTGGGACCTGGTGATCGCTCCCCGGCACGATCGGGTCCACGGCACCAACGTGGTTCGGCTGCTGGGTTCATTGAATCCGATCGACGATACCTGGCTCGCCGATGGTCGCGCCTCCTGCCCCGGCTTTGCGGAGCTGCCACGTCCCCGTGTCGGCGTCTTGCTCGGTGGTCCGCGCCGGGGCATCGCACTGGACACCGCGTACGCTCGCGAGTTGCTCAGCCGCCTGCTTGAAGTCCGCGGACGCGAAGGTGGCAGCCTGCTGGTGCTGGCCTCGAGAAGGACGCCGCCCGCCGTGATCGGGATCTTCCGCGATGCGCTCAGGGAGGTGCCCGGCCTGGTCTGGGCCGACCGCAGCGATGGTGCCAATCCTTATCCAGGCGTGCTGGGCTGGGCCGATCGCCTGCTGGTCACCCCGGACTCGGTCAACATGCTCAGCGAAGCCTGTGCCACGGGTTGTCCGGTGCAGACCTTCGTCAACGCACCGTTGCCTCCGAAGCTGGAGCGGTTTCATCAGGCGCTGCGTGAAGCCGGCTTGCTGCAGCAGTTCGGCGAGCCACCATGGGCGGAACGACCGCCACCGCTGCGGGAGACCACGGCGATCGCCGACACCCTGCGCGAAAGAATCCACGCGGCCCAGATAGCTCGCTCATGACACCTGTCGTACCCAGCGCAGCCGATCCGATGCCAGCAGCGCGTCGAGTTGCGGCGTAAGTGGCCCGCGCATGATTTCGACGGACAGCGGCGTACTGACGATCAGCCCTGCACAGGTATTGCGTCCATCGCGCTTGGCTCGATAGAGGGCCAGATCAGCCAGCTCGAGTGCCGCCTGGAAGGTGGCGGTGTCTGCGTAGGTGGTGATCGGATGCATGCTGAAGCCGATCGAACAGGTCAGCCGAAGCTTGCCGCCGCGGCCGTCCGTGAAATCCCGCGCGGCGATGTCACAGCGCAGGCGTTCGGCGATGTTCATCACGCCGGCGGCATCCACGTGCTGCAACAGCAATAGAAACTCCTCTCCACCCCAGCGCACGGTAATGTCGCTGTCGCGTCGCACCTCCGTGATCAGACGACCCAGCTCGCGCAATACGGCGTCACCCACCGCGTGGCCGTAGCGGTCGTTGACCTGCTTGAAATAGTCGATATCGATCTGCAGCACACCGATGCGGCCGTTGTCCGCCAGTATCCCGGGCAGACGCGTCATCAGGTAGCGCCGATTATGCAGCGCGGTCAATGTATCGGTGTGGCTTTCCTGGGCCAGCGCGAGGTTGCTCACGCGTAGACGCTCGATCGCGCGCGCAAGCTGTTCCGTGCGCCCGGCGACTTCCGCCTCCAGCCATGCATTGCGTCGACCCTGCACCTGCATGCGCCACCGGGCCAGCAGGACGATCGCCAGACCCAGCAGCAGGATGGCCGCACCACGTACCATGGTGCGTTCATACCAATGCGGTGTGACATCGATATCCAGATCCGCCTCGGGGCCGAATCCGGGTGTACCGGCAAGCGTCGCTGCCACGCGGAAACGGTATTTTCCGGGCGGCAGATGGGTGTAGAACGCGGTGCGTCGCCCCCCGGCCTCCTGCCAGGCCGCGTCGTAACCTTCCAGCCGATAGCGAAACCACATGGCGCCGATGCGCAGATAGGGCGCCGTGTAGGTGATCGCGAGGTCGCGCGCACCGCGGCGCAAATCGAATGCCTCGCCCGGAAACTGCCGGCCGTCGTGCTGGATCGATTCGATCATCGCGGCCGGTGCCTTCGGCCGTGAACTGAGCGCGCGCGTGTTCAGCCCCAGCGCGCCATCGGTCGTGCTGTACCAGATGACGTCGCCATCGACCAGGCTGCGTGCTCCCCCACCGCCATTGCAGCAGTGGGTATTGCGCAGGCTGGTGGCGCGTTCCTCACCGGCAAGCAGCTGCGGCACGACCCGGCGCGCCGGCGAACCGGGCAACGGCAATTGCACGAGCGGCAACCGCCATACGCCGACCATCGAACCGGCATAGAGCTCGCCGTCGAGTACATCGAGCGTCCAGACGTTGTCGCTGGGCAGGCCATCCTTCTGGTCGGTCATGCGCAGCCGCCCGGCCCGCAGGACACCGATGCCGGCATCCATCGTGCCGATTCCGATCAGGCCGGGCCCGAGTGCGGCCAGGCGAGTGACGAAATGGCCGCGCAACGGCTCGGCCCAGGCTGGTTGCAGCAACTTGCCGTCCCGCCATTCGCGTACGCCATCCTCGGTGCCCAGATACAGGTGGTCCGCTGCCAACGGCAAGATCGACCGGATGATCGCCGCGGCCGCCGATGCACCCGGATCGAGACGCTGCAAACGATCCTGATGCCAGCGGTACAAACCCCCGGATGTGCCGATCCAGAAATCATCAGCCGCGACTTCGCGAATGTCGTTGATCTGCCAGCGATCCAGCGCGGACAGGGCCGCCGGGGTCACATTCCGGTCGTGGTCGTAAACCGCGATACCGGCGCGGGTGCCGACCCACAGACGGCCACGGCGGTCGTAGTACAGCTCGTACGCCGAAGGATTCGGCAAGTCGCTGCCTGCGATCAGGGGATGCGCGCGCGCGCCATCGAAGGTTTCCACATCGGAATTGGTGCCGAACACGATCCCGCCGTTCGGTGCGCGCGCAATGCTCCACACCAGCCCGTCAGCGACGCCGTCACGTGTCGACACGCGTCGTGTCCAGCCATTCCAGACCCGGTACAGGCCCTCAATGTGCGTACCCATCCAGAGATTGCCGGCGCGATCCTCGAACAGGGCCTGCACCCACGGGTGGTGCACGATATCGTCGTCATCGGCCCGTTCCGGTGCCGCCCCGGGCAGATGTCGATAGAGCGCCGGCACGGTGCCGATCCACAACGCGCCAGCACGGTCGGCCAGCAGGCTTTCAATCGAGGTGGTGTCGAGTTCATGGCTCAGCCCGGCGGGCACGATGCGGTTTCCGTCCAGGCGCATCAGTCCACCGTGCGTACCCAGCCACAGGCTTCCGTCCGTGCTGGCCAGGTGGGTGATCGGCACCGGCTGATGACCTGCGGAATCCAGCCCGACGCATGTCACGGCTGACCCGTCGGTCGAAGCAAGGAGATGGCATACGCGTCCCAGGCCACCGATCCACAACGTCTTGCCAACGCGCAGCAGGCTGAAAGCCGGCCCGGTGAAGCCGCCCAGCGGAACGATCCTGCCGTCGCGTACACGTGCCAGGCCCTTCGAGGTGGCCAGCAGTGGCGTGCCATCGCCAGCATCGGCGATCGCGTTGACCGCGTTGCCACCCCATGCGCTGAATTGACCGTCGCGCTCGCGCAGCAGACCGTGCGTACCGCCGAACCAGACCTGTCCGAGCGGGTCGGCCCACGCCGCGACGAGCATGCTGGTGTCGACCCCGGTACGGGCCCGATCGAACGTGATGAAGTGCGCGCCATCGAAACGCGCCACCGCACTCTGCGTATTGATCCACAGGAAGCCGGCCCTGTCCTCGGCCATGCCGAGCACCGTGATCTGTGGCAGGCCCTGCTCGACACTCCAGTGATCGAGCACCATCGCATGGAAAGGGGTCTGCGGATCCAGCGCCGCCGCGGGTCGCACACCGATCAGGCAGACCGCGATGACGGACAGGATCGTGTACAGCGCTCGTGTCATGCCACTCCCTGCCGCGACGTCGATATTTTCCCTGCCACCCGGCTTCCGCACCGACTTCGACTGATCTTGCCCTGTGATCGACCTGTCGGACAAGCGGTGCATGCCCGGCTCACCCGGCCCGCTCGACACGTCCGCACGACGATCAGGCCAGGCTGCCGGCCAATCCGAAGCTGAAGCCCAGTGCATCGGTGACTTGGCGCACGCCGGTACACAGCTGTTCCAGTTCGGCATCGCGCGGCGCAATGCGCGAGCGCAGGTCCAGTGTGCAGGCCAGTGCGCGCCGCAACAGTTCGGCGTGCGCCAGGGTCAGCGTCGCCGCCTGCTCGCTGTCGAGCAGGCCCGCGGCGCGGCATGCCTCGATCAGGCCGGCATTGGCGGTGACGCCGAGCAGGCCCGGTTGCCGTGCTGCGTGAGCCAGCACCAGTCCCTGCAGCGCGAATTCGATATCGAGCAACGCACCGTGACCCTGTTTCAGATCTAGCTGGCGGTCGTCCGAGCGGTCGCGTTCGGCGCGCCAGCGCTGGCGCATGCTGCTGACCTCGGCCATGACCGTCGCGCGCTCGCGCGGCACTGCGAGAATCCCGCGACGTACTTCGCCCAGTTCACGGTTGAGCGCGGCATCGCCGGCCACCGGGCGGGCACGCAGCAGCGCCTGGTGCTCCCACGTCCAGGCACGGCTCTGCTGGTAAGCGATGAACGCATCGAGGCTGCTGACCAGCAGGCCCTTGGAGCCGTCCGGACGCAACCGGGTATCCACTTCATACATGCGCCCGGCACGGGTCAGCACGGTCAGCCAGTTCATCACCCGCTGGGCCAGCCGCTGATACCAGCGGGCACCTTCCAGCGGTCGCGCACCATCGCTCATCGCCTGCGCGCGACGGCCATCGTAGACGAACACCAGGTCCAGATCCGAGGCAAAGCCGAGTTCCTCGCCACCGAGGCTGCCGTAACCGAGCACGGCAAAGCCGGAGCCGTCACCAGGCAGGCGCCCGTGCTGGGCGACCAGCTCGCGCTCGGCCAGCGCAAGCACGGCACTGACCACCGACTCGGCGAGGGCGGCCAGTCGTCGCGCGGTGGCCACCGCATCGACGCGGGCATCGTTGAACGCCAGCCCGAGCCGGAACGCGGTGGATGAGCGGAATTCGTTGATCCGCTCGAGCTCGGCCTCGGCCTCGCGCTCGTCCAGCGTACTCAACACGCGGGCGATCTCGGCGGTGATGTCGGCGCGCTTGAATGGCAGCTGGTCGATGCGCGGGTCGAGCACGTCGTCCAGCAGCAGCGGCTGCGCGATCACGCGTTCGGCCAGGAACGCGCTGTCCGCAAACAACCCGACCAGACGTTGGCGTGCCGCCGGCTGCTCCTCCAGCAAGGCCAGGTAGGACGAGCGCCGCGCCACGGCCTGCATCAGCCGGCACAGTCGCAGGAGGCTCGACACCGGCGCGGTGGTGGCACGCGCGGCACTGAACAACTGCGGCATGAGGCGATCCAGGCGCTCACGCGAGCGCGCCGACATCGCGCGCACCTGCGACGCCTGCGGCAGCTTCAGCAAGGCATCGGCCAATTCGGCCGCCGCCGGAAAGCCGGAGGCCGCCAGCGTAGCCACATCGAGCGCCTCGTCGCAGGCGAGCTGCCACAAATGCACGTCGGCCACCGGCACGCCCACTGCCTGGCCGGCCTGCGGCATCAGCACCGCGGCAAACTCCTCGCTGACGATGGCCCGATGCCTGGCCAGCGCCCGGTTCAGCGTGTCCCAGTCCGGATAATCCAGACTCAGCGCGATGCGTTCACGACTGAGCGCGTCGTCGGGAATGTCATGTGTCTGCGCATCGCGCAACATCTGCACCCGGTTCTCGACCCGGCGCAGCAGCAGGTAGGCCTCGCGCAGCATGCGTGCCCGCGTGGCGGGGATGTGACCGCGCGCCTCGCACGCGGTCAGCGCCGGCAGCAGGCCGCGCACGCGCAGGCTGGGCTCGCGTCCGCCACGGATCAACTGCGCCAGCTGCACGATGAACTCGATCTCGCGGATGCCGCCGGGGCCGAGCTTGAGATTGTCGGCCAGATCCTTGCGCGCGACCTCGGCATCGATCAGCGCCTTCATCTCGCGCAACCCGGCGAACGCGGTGTAGTCGAGATACTTGCGATAGACGAACGGCCGCAGCAGCTCCTGCAGTTGCTTGCCGTCGGCGCGATCGCCGGCCACCGGTCGCGCCTTGATCCAGGCGTAGCGTTCCCAGTCCCGCCCCTCACTCTGGTAGTACTGCTCCATCGCGGCGAACGACAGCGCCAGTCGCCCGGCGTTGCCGAACGGGCGCAGTCGCATGTCGACCCGCGCACAGATGCCGTCCATGGTCGGCTCGTGCAACAGCCGCACCAGTTGTCGGCCCAGCCGCACGAAGTACTCGCTGTTGTCCAGCGAACGCGCACCATCGGTCTGCCCACCTTGCGGGTAGGCGAACACCAGATCGATATCGGAAGAGAAGTTCAGCTCGCTGCCGCCGAGCTTGCCGAAGGCGATCACCAGCAGACGCTGGCGCACGCCGTCATGACTGCGACTGTGGCCATAACGCAGGGCCAGCGCCCGTTCGGACCAGTCCAGGGCCACGCCGAGCAGTGATTCGTAGAGCACGCTGGTGGCGGAGAGAGTCTCCGGCAGCTCGTCCAGCCCGTTGACGTCGCGGAACACCAGCCGCAACGCCTCGGCATGACGGAAGCGACGCAGGGCGACCATGCAGCCGGCTTCGTCATCGGGCAGCTTCAAGGCATCGATGCGCGCGCTGGCATCGGCACTCGAGCGCAAGCGCTCCAGCCCCTGCGGTGACAGCAACTGTGGCTGGCGACTCCACACGTCGAAGGCGAAATCGCTGGCCAGCACCGTGCGCCGGATCCGTTCCGCGACACCGGCATCGTCATGCAGCGGAACACCCGCCGCCCGGCAACGGGCCACCAGATCGCCGTAGCGATCGTCGATCAGCGCACGCAGTGCGGGGGATTCATGCAGGGCCATCGGCCCATTGTGCCGTAGTCCGCGTCAACTGCCGATCGGAGCGCACTCCTGGCGCGCCCGCACGTTGCCTGACCTGCGCACGGGCTCGAGACTCACCGTTAGAAAGTACCGTCCGCCGGATGCCTACTTGCCGTTCATCTAGGCCCGATTACATTTGTTTGTCCATACCATGACAGCAAGCACAGGACTGGCATGCCCCAGAACTTCCCGAACCCATCTTCCCGCTGGCGTGCACTGCTGCCGCGCTTCGGCTTGCTGGTGGCACTGGTGTTGGCGTTCGTGCTGCTGACCGGCCTGCTCGATGGCGGGACCGGCGTGGCTCCGCTGCGCCTGTTCGACCAGCCGCGATTCCCGCTGGCCAATGCGCTGCCCGGCCTGCTGCTGGCCGGCGTGCTGCTGGCACTGAGCAACCGCCCGTTGCTGTCATTCGGACTGGCCTTCGTGCTGGAAGGGCTGGTATACGGGGTCAACCTCCTCAAGGTGGCCAACCTCGGCACGCCCCTGCTGCCGGATGACTTCCGCATGATCGGCCAGTTGCGCAAGGGCGGCATGCATGTGCTGGCGGGTTATCTGCCGCATAGCCCCTGGCCGTACCTGGCCCTGCTCGCCGCGCTGGCGCTGGTGATCATGGCATGGCGGTTCGAGCCGCCGCTGTTCCGGCGGCATCGCCGCAAGCGGCTGGCGGCAGGCGGCATACTGGCGCTGACACTGCTGAGCATGCTGGCCAGCGTGTCCGCGTGGGGGAAGATCTACAACGCAAGGGTGCTCTGGCTGGAGCCGTGGTCGGCGTCCGTCACTACCGTGCATTCGGGCCTGATCAGTTCACTGATGCTGTTCCATCTGCAATACGGCGGCAGCCAGCACAAGCCCGACCGCGCCGCCGCGATGAAGCTGATCGAGCAGTCGACGCCCGCCTTGCTGCAATCGATGCAGGAACCGACGGCATCCGCCGAATCGCCCGATATCGTGGTGGTGCAGAGCGAGTCGCTGTTCGATCCGACCATCATGCGCGGCTACGAGCACAGCAATTTCACGCCGAACCTGCGCCGGCTGGCCGCCCACGGCATCAGCGGCAAGCTGCACGTGCCAACCTTCGGCGGCGGCACCATCCGCACCGAGTTCGAAGTGCTCAGCGGGTTGTCGCTGCGCTATTTCGACAACCTGCAGTTCCCCTATCTGCAGATGAGCCACAAGGCATTGCCGAGTCTGGTGCGTGTGCTGAGCGCACATGGTTACACGACGATGGCGCTGCACGGCAACGATCCGTCGTTCTGGAACCGCACCACCGCATTCAAGGCGCTCGGCTTCGATCGCTTCGTGTCGCAATCGGCTTTCCCCGCCAGCGCCGCGAAGGACGGCAAGTACATGGCCGACAGCGCGATGACCGACGAAATCATGACCCAGCTGAAAGACTCGGGGCCGCCGCAGTTCCTGTTCGCCATCAGTATCGAGGCGCACGGCCCGTACGACGTCGAACCGGCCAATACGGCCGAGCGCGATGCGATCCCGGTACCCGATGGCATCACGGGCCGGGACAAGCTGGAGCTGCAGACCTACCTCTATCACATCGGCCATGCAGACGCCGAACTCGGCCGGCTGGTGAAGTGGCTGGCCCAGCGCAAGCGACCCAGTCTGGTGTTGTTCTATGGCGATCACCTGCCGGCTCTGAGCAACAGCTATCACATCGCCGGCTTCGTCGACGGCGGCGACATGTTGAGCCAGGCTGGCACCTGGCTGCTGGTCGACCCGCAGCACCCCCTGGCCAGGCCGGTCCACCTGGATACCGCCTCATGGCTGCTGCCCGGCAAATTGCTGGCGCAGGCCGGCATCCACAACGATCCGTACTACGCACTGACCCGACTGGTCGGCCCCTCGCTGGCCGCCCTCACCGAAGCCCCGGGCGCGCCGCCCCCGACCGAAGGCAGCGCACAGCAACAGCTCGACCTGGCCATGGCCAGCGTCGACCAGCTGCGCCTGAGCAACAAGCTGGACAAATTGCTGCCGAATGCGCAAACGGTGCCCGCCGCGGGACTCGCGAACGGCACTTCGATACCGGCGAACCCGTCCGCGGCGGTCGCCCGACAACCCTCCAACTAGGCCGGCGCCGAAGCCCTGTGGTCCGGGCCGACGCGTCGACCCGTTCCGCGCGCATGCCGGTGACAGTGACGTCCGGTCGAACCTCGCGCAGATTCGCCTGAAGCACCAGTCCACTGCCTGTTTACGCGTCCTGGGAGCCCCCTCAAAAGAAAACCCCGCACAAGGCGGGGTCTTCTCGATGTCGGCGGGAAAGCGGGACTTAGAAGTCCATGCCGCCCATGCCGCCCATGCCGCCGCCCATGCCACCGCCGCCATGGCCGTGGCCTTCGTCCTTCTTCGGCAACTCGACAACGATCGCCTCGGTGGTGATCGCCAGGCCGGCAACCGACGCAGCGTGCTGCAGCGCGGTGCGGGTGACCTTGGTCGGATCCAGGATACCCATCTCGACCATGTCGCCGAACTCACCGGTCGCGGCGTTGTAGCCGAAGTTGCCGGTGCCTTCCTTGACGCGATTGACGATGACCGACGGCTCTTCGCCAGCGTTGGAGACGATCGCACGCAGCGGCGCTTCCAGCGCGCGGCGGGTGATCGCGATGCCCAGGTCCTGATCGGTGTTGTCGCCCTTCAGGCCGACCACCGCCTTCAGCGCGCGGATCAGCGCGACGCCGCCGCCCGGAACCACGCCTTCCTCGACCGCTGCGCGCGTGGCGTGCAGGGCGTCTTCGACGCGGGCCTTCTTTTCCTTCATCTCGATCTCGGTGCCGGCACCGACCTTGATCACGGCAACACCGCCGGCCAGCTTGGCCACGCGCTCCTGCAGCTTCTCGCGGTCATAGTCGGACGAGGTCTCCTCGATCTGCGCCTTGATCTGGCCGATGCGCGACTGGATCTTCTCCGCTTCGCCGGCACCGTCGATGATCGTGGTGTTTTCCTTGGTAATGACGATGCGCTTGGCGCGACCCAGATCGGCGATCGTGGTCTTCTCCAGCGACAGGCCGACTTCCTCGGACACGACCTGACCGTTGGTCAGCACCGCGATGTCTTCCAGGATCGCCTTGCGACGGTCACCGAAGCCCGGCGCCTTGACGGCGGCGACCTTGACGATGCCGCGGATGGTGTTGACCACCAGCGTGGCCAGCGCCTCGCCCTCGACTTCCTCGGCGACGATCAGCAGCGGCTTGCCGGCCTTGGCGACGGCTTCCAGCACCGGCAGCAGCTCGCGCACGTTCGACACTTTCTTGTCGTGGATCAGGATGTACGGGTCGTCCATCTCGACCTGCTGCGAGGTCTGGTTGTTGATGAAGTACGGCGACAGGTAGCCGCGGTCGAACTGCATGCCCTCGACCACGTCCAGCTCGTTCTCCAGGCCCGAACCTTCCTCGACCGTGATCACGCCTTCCTTGCCGACTTTCTTCATCGCGGTGGCGATGATGTCGCCGATGTTGGTATCGGAGTTGGCCGAGATCGTGCCGACCTGGGCGATTTCCTTGTCGTTCGCGGTCGGGTTGGACAGCTTCTTCAGCTCGCCGACGGCGGCGATCACCGCCTTGTCGATGCCGCGCTTCAGATCCATCGGGTTCATGCCGGCAGCGACGGCCTTGAGGCCTTCCTGGATGAACGCCTGGGCCAGCACGGTGGCGGTGGTGGTGCCGTCACCGGCGACGTCGGACGTCTTGGAAGCGGCTTCCTTGACGATCTGCGCGCCGAGGTTCTCGTACTTGTCGGCCAGCTCGATCTCCTTGGCCACGGACACGCCGTCCTTGGTGATCGTGGGCGCGCCGAAGCTCTTCTCGAGCACGACATTGCGACCCTTGGGGCCGAGCGTGACCTTGACCGCGTTGGCCAGGGTGTTGACGCCTTTCAGCATGCGGGCGCGGGCGTCTTCGCCGAAACGTACTTCTTTAGCGGACATAATTTTTTTGCCTCAAAAAAATTGAATAAGGATGAAACGGGTTACGAATGTGCTGCCAGAAGGAGCCAACGGCGACTGGCGAGCGCGCTTTTAGCTTTCAATCGCGCTCAACCCATCGGGCCCCCACAAATCAGCCTTCGATCACGGCCACGATGTCGTCTTCCTTCAGGAACACCAGATCTTCGCCGTCGATCTTGATTTCCTGGCCGGCGTACTTGCCGAACAGCACGGTGTCACCGGCCTTCAGCGACATCGGGCGCACCTTGCCGTCGCTCATGATCAGACCGGTGCCGGCGGCGACGACCTTGCCGCGGGTGGGCTTTTCGGTGGCGCTGTCGGGAATGACGATGCCGCCGGCGGAAACGCGCTCTTCTTCGAGACGCTTGACGATGACGCGATCATGCAACGGACGCAGTGTGCTCATGGATGACTCCAGCTGTCGATTGAGGTGGGACAAGGCTTTCAAGACCCGGACCGGCTATCTTGTTAGCACTCGGCGTAAATGAGTGCCAATTTTAGCGCCGCAGCGCGCCGCTGCAAGCACTTTGAACGGGGAACCCTCAGCTAATTGGGTAGACCGGGCGACCTTTCAAGGGCCAACATGGAAATCGACCCTTCCCGATCACATCGCGCACTTTTCTTCCCACCACCGCCTTGACGCCACCCATGCCGACTCCCGACACCGTCCTGCTCTGCTATTGCAGCTGCCCCGATGCGGTCAGCGCGCAGCGTATCGCCGAAGCGCTGGTGCAGGAGCGCCTGGCGGCCTGCGTCAACCACTTGCCCGGCATCAACTCCACCTACCGCTGGGATGGCGCGGTGACCACCGACAGCGAAGCCCTGTTGCTGATCAAGACCACCGCCGCCCGCCTCGAGGCGCTCACGGCGCGCCTGCTGGAGCTGCACCCCTACGACCTGCCGGAGTTGATCGCGGTTCCGGTGGAACGTGGCCATGTCGCCTATCTGGAGTGGGTGCGCGCGAACGCCACAGGCTGACGAAAGCTCTCGACGCGATGCGTGGGCCATAATGCGGGTTCGCACTTTTTCTGGAGTCGTGATGCGACTGTTAGCTGCGGGTCGAGGCGCCGCGCGTCTGCTTGTCTGGCTGGGCTTGCTGCTGGCGGCATGGCCGTCGTTCGCGCAGGGGACCGACGACCTGCTGCCGGTGACCGAAGCCTACCGGCTGCAGGCGGATGCGGGTACGCCGGGCCTGCTGAAGCTTCACTGGACCATCGCGCCGGACTATTACCTTTATCGCGGTCGGATGAAATTCAAGGCCGACGAGGGCGTGACGCTGGGTCAGGCGCGGCTGCCTGGCGGCGAGAAGCATCACGACGAATATCTTGGCGATGTGGAGACCTACCACCACAGCATCGACGCCGTGCTGCCCTATACGCTGGCCGCCGGCACCGGCCGGCTGCGCCTGAGCGTGCAGTACCAGGGCTGCCATGAAGTCGACCCGAAGATCTGCTATCCCCCGCATACCGAGCAACTCGACCTAGCGCTGCCGTCAGCTCCTGGCGCTGCTCCTCCGGTAGCCGCCATCGGCAATCCGCTGAGCGCCGCGCTCAGCCGACTTGGCAACGGCCCGGATGAAGCCTCGGGTGGATTGACTGCTGCGCCGCTGCCCGCCGAGCAGGCGTTCCGTTTCGATGCGCTGGCGCAAGACCCGCATCGGCTGCTGCTGCGCTGGACGATGCCAAAGGGCTATTATCTGTATCGCGATCAGACCACGTTGAAACTCGGCGACGGGGCCGGTCTCCGGCTGAAACCCCTGTGGCCGAACGGCACCGCGCATCACGACGAGCACTACGGCGACGTCACCGTGTATTTCAACCAGGTCGAGCTCCCCGTCACGATCGAGGGCGAGCTGGCCGGCCGCACCCGACTGACTCTCAAGGCGAGTTTCCAGGGTTGCCAGGAAGGCGGCTTGTGCTATCCGCTGATGAACCGCACGGTGAGCGTGGATCTCGGCGGCAGTGCCGCCTCCGCGCTGCCCGAACTGCCGCCCGCCGAGGCCACTCCGGCCCCGTTGCAGGCGAGCCTGCTGGTCGCGCTGCTGCTGGCACTGGGCGGGGGACTGGTGCTGAACCTGATGCCCTGCGTGTTGCCGGTGCTGTCGATCAAGGCGGTCAGCGTGCTGGAGAGCCGCGAAAGCCACGCCTCCGCCAGACGACACGCGCTGCTTTACACCGCCGGCGTCCTGAGCAGTTTCGCCGCACTCGGCATGGGGCTTCTCGCGTTGCGCACGGCAGGTCATGCACTGGGCTGGGGCACGCAGCTGCAACAGCCGCTCGTAGTGGCCGTCCTGGCCTGCGTGATGCTGGCGGTGGGACTGTCGATGTCGGGCGTGGTGCAGTTCGGCGCGTCATTGGGCAATGCCGGTGCCGGCCTGGCCATGCGCTCGGGTCCCGCGGGCGATTTCTTCACCGGGGTGCTTGCCGTCGTGGTGGCCAGCCCCTGCACCGCGCCGTTCATGGGCAGCGCACTGGCCTACGCGTTTGCCGCACCGATGCTGGCGGCGCTGCTGGTGTTCCTGGCGCTGGGCCTCGGGCTGGCATTGCCGTTCCTGTTGATCGGCTTCGTGCCCGTGCTGGCACGCCTGCTGCCGCGGCCCGGGCGCTGGATGGAGACGCTGAAGCAGGTGCTGGCGTTTCCGATGTATCTGACCGCCGCCTGGCTGGTCTGGGTACTGGCGAACCAGCGCGGCGCCGACGCGGTAGGCCTGGTGCTGGTGGCGATGGTGCTGCTGGCGATGACCTTGTGGTGGTTCGAGCGCAGCCGCTCGCGCGGGGTGACCAGTCGCGCGCTGGTCGCCGTCCTCGCCGTGGCCACGCTGGCGCCGATGTACCTGCTCGCCCACATACCGCGTTCCTCCGCCGCCTCCCCGGCCGAGGACGGCGTGATCGCCTACAGTCCGGCAAAGCTCGCCAGCTTGCGCGCGGCCGGCACCCCGGTTTTTGTCGACATGACCGCCGACTGGTGTGTCACCTGCAAGGCCAATGAACATGCCGTGCTCGACACGCAAGCATTCCGCGACCTGCTCGAACGCACCGGTGCGATCTACATGAAAGGGGACTGGACCGACGTCAACCCGACCATCAGTGCGTTCCTGCAGCAATATCACTCGCCCGGCGTTCCCCTGTACGTCGTGTTCCCCAAACACGGTGGGCCCGGCAGACAACTGTCGACGGTACTCAGCACCTCGATGGTCGAGCAGGCGCTGACGGAAGCGGCGCGCTGATGCTCGGCCGCGGCAACTGGCTGATCCTGGGCCTGGCCGTACTGGCCGCCAGCCTCGGTGGCATCGCCGAACATCGCCGCCAGCAGTCGGAGGCGGGTGGCACCGACTCCACGCTCATCGGTCATGCGGTGCCCGCAATTACCCTGCCTGACCTCGACGGCAAGCCGCACTCGCTCAGCGACTATCGTGGCCATCGACTGCTGCTGAATTTCTGGGCAAGCTGGTGCGGCCCGTGTCTGGACGAGATGCCGGCGCTGAACCAGGCACAGAAAAAGTTCGGCGAAAAAGGGGGGATCGTCGTCGGCATTGCCATGGATGAGCCGGATCGTGTTAGGGCATTTCTGGCTGCACATCCGGTAAGTTACCCGATCTTGCTGGGCCGATTGGAGTCACCCAGCAGCTCGATCAACCTGGGCGATGAGGACCAGATACTGCCATATAGCGTGCTTATCGACGCCGATGGGCGCATCCTGACGACACATAGGGGGTCTTTGTCCACTTCCCGGCTGAATCGGTGGCTGACACTTGCGCCGGGGCAGCCCTGAACGAGGGTCGACATACGCTTCCGCACGGGAATCCTGCACTTCTCCGTCAAACATCGCCGATCTGCGCTGAACTGGACAACATTCCCGACTGCGCGCACACTGCGCCGATTCCGGGTCTCCGGACGCAAGCGGGACGGTTTCGTGGCGAAGATCCTGGTCCTGCATGGACCCAACCTCAACTTGCTGGGTGCACGCGAGCCGCAGATCTACGGTCGCGAAACGCTGGCCGATATCAACCAGCGACTGGCCGAGCACGCGCTGTCGGCCGGACACGAACTGCTGTGGTTCCAGTCCAATGCCGAGCATGAACTGATCGGCCGCATTCACCAGGCCCGGGACGACCAGACCGCGCTGATCCTGTGCAATGCCGGCGCATTCACCCACACCAGCATTGCGTTGCGCGACGCGTTCGCCGCCGTGGCGATCCCGTTCATCGAGGTGCATTTGTCCAACGTGTACGCCCGCGAGTCCTTCCGCCATCACTCCTATCTGTCCGATCTCGCCATCGGAGTGATCTGCGGCTTCGGCAGCGACAGCTATGGCCTGGCGCTGGATGCTGCGATCCGGCAGCTGCAGGTACCGGCGTCCAGCGCGGCATAACGCGAACTCCCGGCCGCGAGGCCAAGCTGATTCCCTTCCAGCCACCCCGGTGGCATGACTGACCAAAGGCTGATCCTATGGATTTGCGCAAAATCAAGAAACTGATCGACCTGCTCGAGGAATCCAACCTCGCCGAACTGGAAATCAAGGAGGGCGAAGAAGTGGTTCGCCTGTCGCGCGTACCCAAGAACACCGCACCGGTCGCCGCCCCCGTCGCCGCGGCCGCGGCACCCGCACCGGTCGCCGCCGCCATCGCAGCACCCGTCGCCGCAGCGGTCGAAGCCCCGGCAGCCGATGCCTTGCCCGCCGGCCATGTGGTGAAGGCGCCGATGGTCGGCACGTTCTACGCATCGGCCAGCCCGGGCACGCCGGCCTTCGTCAAGGTCGGCCAGCAGGTCAAGGCCGGCGAGACACTGGGCATCATCGAGGCGATGAAGATGTTCAACCAGATCGAGGCCGATGTAGCCGGCACCGTGCAGGCGATCCTGGTCGAGAACGGGCAGCCGGTGGAATTCGACGAACCCATGTTCGTGATTGCCTGAGGCCGCCCGGATGCTCGAGAAGGTCGTCATCGCCAATCGCGGCGAAATTGCGCTGCGTATCCTGCGCGCCTGCCACAGTCTGGGCATCAAGACCGTGGCGGTGCATTCCACCATCGACAGCAACCTCAAGCACGTCGGTCTGGCCGACGAGTCGGTTTGCATCGGACCGGGGCCGTCGGTCGACAGCTATCTCAATATTCCGCGCATCATCGCCGCGGCGGAAATCACCGATGCCCAGGCGATCCACCCGGGTTACGGGTTCCTGTCCGAGCGCGCCGACTTCGCCGAGCAGGTCGAGCAGTCCGGCTTCATCTTCATCGGCCCGACCGCCGAGGTGATCCGGCTGATGGGCGACAAGGTGGAGGCGATCCGCGCCATGAAGGCTGCGGGCGTGCCCTGCGTGCCCGGCTCCGGCGGCCCGCTGGGCGAGGAGACCGACGAGAACATCCGCATCGCCCGCGAGATCGGCTATCCGGTGATCATCAAGGCCGCTGGCGGCGGCGGCGGTCGCGGCATGCGCGTGGTGCGCACCGAGGCACATCTGGCCAATGCCATCACGATGACCAAGCAGGAAGCCAAGGCCGCCTTCGGCAACGATCAGGTCTACATGGAGAAGTTCCTGGAAAATCCGCGCCACGTGGAGATCCAGGTGCTGGCCGACGGCCAGGGCGGCGCGATCCATCTGGGCGAGCGCGACTGCTCGATGCAGCGTCGCCACCAGAAAGTGGTCGAGGAGGCACCGGCCCCCGGCATCACGCCGGAACAGCGCGCGCGGATCGGCAAGGTCTGCGTCGATGCCTGCCTGCGCATCGGCTATCGCGGCGCCGGCACGTTCGAGTTCCTGTACGAGAACGGCCATTTCTACTTCATCGAGATGAACACCCGCATCCAGGTCGAGCATCCGGTGACCGAGCTGATCACCGGCATCGATCTGGTGCGCGAGCAGTTGCTGATCGCCGGCGGCGAGAAGCTGACCATCAGCCAGGACGACGTGGTGATCCATGGCCACGCCATCGAATGCCGCATCAACGCCGAGGATCCCGACAGCTTCATGCCGTCTCCGGGCACGGTGAAGCGTTTCGAGGCACCCGGTGGTCCCGGCGTGCGCGTCGACACGCACTTGTATGACGGCTACAAGATTCCGCCCAACTACGACTCGATGATCGGCAAGCTGATCGTGCACGGCCCCGACCGCGAAACCGCGATCGCGCGCATGCGCCTGGCGCTGGCCGAGACGGTGATCGAGGGCGTGAAGTGCAACATCCCGCTGCAGCAGCGGATCATGGCCGACGTCGGCTTCCAGCAGGGCGGCCAGAACATCCACTATCTGGAAAAGCGGATGGCGGAACAGAAAGGCCATCCGCCCGCCGATCACTGATCGGACCGCTGGACTGGCGCCATGGCGAACCCCGCCGCCTGCTTCCGGCATTCGGCGGGCATCGTCCTGCTCAACTTACCCATGGACTCCCCATGCCCTGGCTCGAACTTTCCCTCACCGTGCGCATCGACCAGCAGCCCGGCGCCGAAGAAGCGCTCGAGGACCTCGGCGCGCTGTCGATCACGCTGCGCGATGCCGATGCGGAAACACCGGATGAACAAGCCATCTTCGAGCCCGGCGTGGGCGAGTTGCCGCTGTGGCCGACGATCACCCTGAACGCGCTGTTCGATGAGCACGCCGATCGTCGCGGACTGGTCGAAGCGCTGGGCGAATTGCTGCCGTGGCTGGAGCCGGCGCAGCTGCAGTTTCACGAGGTTGCCGACCAGGATTGGGAACGCGCCTGGATGGACCAGTTCAAGCCGATGCCATTCGGTCGGCGCCTGTGGATCTATCCGTGGAACATCGAGCCGCCCACGCACAACGAGAGTGGCGACGAGGAACTGGTGGTGGTGCGGCTCGACCCCGGCCTCGCGTTCGGCAGCGGCACCCATCCGACCACCGCGTTGTGTCTGGAATGGCTCGACAGCCTCGATCTCCATGGCCAGACGCTGACCGACTTCGGTTGCGGCTCGGGCATCCTGGCAATCGCCGCGCTGAAGCTGGGCGCCGCCAGCGCGGTGGGTGTCGACAATGATCCGCAGGCGCTCATCGCCTCGGCCGACAACGCCGAGCGCAATGGCGTGGCCGAGCGGCTGAAGCTGTTCCTGCCGCAGGATTTCGCCGCCGCGGCCGCTCCTGCGCATGCTGCGTCCGCGGCACTTGTGCATCCATGCATATCGCCGGCCGACGTCTTCATCGCCAACATCCTCGCGGGGCCGCTCGGTGAACTTGCCCCCACGTTTGCTGCAGCCGCAAGACCGGGTGCACCGTTTGCGATCTCCGGCATCCTGCTCGGCCAGCAGGACGAGCTGTTGCAGCGCTACGCCGAATGGTTCGAGGAACTGCGCGTGGACACGCGCGAGGACTGGATCCGCATCAGCGGTCGCCGACGCTCCTGAGCCACTCGACGGCGCCGGCAATCCGGATTGCCGCGGCACATGAACCCGTGCAGGGCGACCCCGGTCATCCTGCTAAGCTTGCGCGGTATTGATCGAAGCGGCCCGCATGTATACCCAATGCCCCGAATGCCTGTCGGTCTATTCGCTGGATGTGCACACCTTTGCGCAGGCGCACGGCCATGTCGTGTGCGGTCACTGCGGAGCCGGCTTCGACAGCGTCGCCACCCTCACCGAACAGCTGCCGCCCGAGCCGTTCGTCGAGCTGCCGGTGAATGAACCCGCGCTCGAACCGCCCTGCGTCGACCTGGTGGTCTATCGCCCGCGGACCGAGCCACCGGCCGTGATCGGGGGAGAGACGGTCGTCGCCACCGCACCGGCAACCGAGGACTTCACCCAGCTGGTGTTTGCGCCCCGCTTTGCTCGCGAGCCGCGGGCGCGCCGCCAGCCCAGGCATCCCAGGCACAGCGCACGCCCATCCCGTGCACGTTCTTCCGGGATGCGTCAGTGGCCCTGGGTCATTGCCTGCACCCTGTTGACCCTGTCGCTGGTTGCGCAGCTGGCCTGGGCCGAGCGTGACCCCTTGCTGCGCAACCCCACCGTCGGTGGCTGGCTGCGCAGCAGCTGCGGCTTGCTCGGCTGCGAACTGCCGCTGGTCGCTGCTCCGCAGCAACTGCATCTGATCGCCAGCAACGTGCAGGCCCACCCCAGCGTGCCCGGAGCACTGATGATCAGCGCCAGCGTGCGCAACGACGCGCCTTTCGCGCAGCCGTATCCGGTGTTGACCATCACCTTGTCCAACGCCCGGGGCCAGCGCGTGGCCATGCGCCGGCTGCAGCCGCGCGAGTATCTCGACGACAGGGCGATTCTTCAGCACGGCCTGGCTCCGGGAGCCAGTGCCGTACTGCTGCTGGAGGTCGAGGATCCCGGCGACAAGGCCGTCGCGTTCGAGTTCGGCTTCGATTAGCACTTAAAATTATCCCCGCGCACGGGTAGACTCGACCATCGCGCAGAGTGCCGACCGGCATTCGAAACCCGCCGCGAACTTCAACACCAGTCATAACCACAATCCGCGGCCCATGCAGCCGTCGCTTCGTACGTGAGGGGGAGATGCCCGTGAATGCCGTAAGACTGCCTGCTGCCGGGGCCGCAACACAGACCTCGTCGCAAAGTGCAGGCTCGCAAAGCGCATTGAGCGAGTGCGTCAGCCGCACCGTGCGTCGCTACCTGGCAGACATCGGCGATACCGAATGCAGCGAGGGTTTGCATGCGCTGGTCCTTCGCGAAGTCGAGGTTCCGCTGCTGCGCGAAGTGCTGGCGTTCCATGACGGCAACCAGAGCCGGGCCGCCAGCGCGCTGGGTATCAACCGCGCCACCCTGCGCAAGAAGCTGGCCGCCCACGGCCTGCTGTAGCTCCCGCGGAAACAGCCGATCATCCAGACGGCTATAATGAGCGGCTTTCCCCTCCTGGAAACCCGCCATGCTCTCCCCCCAGCTCGTCCCGATTCGTCGCGCCCTGCTCAGTGTCTCCGACAAGACCGGACTGATCGATCTGGGCCGGCGTCTCGCCACGGCCGGCGTGGAACTGCTGTCCACCGGCGGCAGTGCGAAGGCGCTGCGCGAGGCCGGTATCGCGGTCATCGAGGTCAGCGACGTCACTGGCTTTCCCGAGATCATGGACGGTCGGGTCAAGACGCTGCATCCGAAAGTGCATGGTGGCCTGCTCGGCCGACGCGGCACCGATGACGAAGTGATGGCCGAACTCGGCATCGCGCCGATCGACCTGCTGGTGCTGAACCTGTATCCGTTCGAGAGCACCGTGGCCAGGGCGGATTGCACGCTGGAGGAAGCCATCGAGAACATCGACATCGGCGGACCGGCGATGCTGCGTTCGGCCGCGAAGAACTGGAGCGACGTGGGCGTGCTGACCTCGCCCGATCAATACGACGACGCGCTGGCCGAGATCGAGAACCAGGGCGGCCTCGGCCGGGCCACCCGTTTCAGGCTCGCGGTCGCCGCATTCAACAATGTGTCCAACTACGACGGCGCGATCAGCGACTACCTGTCGGGCCTGCAGCTCAACCCGACGCAGGACGCGATCGCCGGCCATGCCGCCTTCCCGGCCCAGGTCAACAGCCGTTTCGTCAAGCTGATGGATCTGCGCTACGGCGAAAACCCGCATCAGCAGGCGGCGTTCTATCGCGACCTTCATCCGTCTCCGGGTACGCTCGCCACCTTCCGCCAGTTGCAGGGCAAGGAGTTGTCGTTCAACAACATCGCCGATGCCGATGCCGCCTGGGAATGCGTACGCAGCTTCAGCAAGCCGGCCTGCGTGATCGTCAAGCACGCCAACCCGTGCGGCGTGGCCGTGAGCCTGGAGGGCATCGGCCACGCCTACGACCTCGCCTACCAGACCGATCCCACCTCGGCGTTCGGCGGCATCATCGCGTTCAACCGCGAGGTCGACGGCGTGACCGCGCGCGCGATCGTCGAGCGCCAGTTTGTCGAGGTGGTGCTGGCACCGGCCTATGCCGACGACGCATTGAAAGCCTTCCTGAAAAAGGGCAACGTGCGCGTACTGGTGATTCCGCTGCCGACGGAGGGCGAGCTGCTGAGCGCCCATCCCGGCAACCACTCGAAGCGGGTCGGCTCGGGTCTATTGATCCAGACCGCCGACCTCGGCATGGTCGACGCGGCGGACCTGAAGGTGGTCACCCGGCGTGCACCCAGCGAGGCGGAAGTGCACGACCTGATCTTCGCCTGGAAGGTGGCCAAGTTCGTCAAGTCGAACGCCATCGTCTACGCGAAGAACCGCCAGACCATCGGCATCGGCGCCGGCCAGATGAGTCGCATCTACAGCGCACGCATCGCCGGCATCAAGGCGGCCGACGAGAAGCTCGAAGTGCGCGGTTCGGTGATGGCCTCCGATGCGTTCTTCCCGTTCCGCGACGGCATCGACGCCGCCGCCGACGCCGGCATCCGTGCGGTGATCCAGCCGGGTGGCTCGATGCGCGACGCCGAGGTGATCGCCGCCGCCGACGAGCACGACATCGCGATGGTGTTCACCGGCATGCGCCACTTCCGGCACTGAGAGCGCGTGCATCCCTGCAGGATGCGCACCCTGTGTGCGACGCTCTGGTCGTAAGAGCAATCGCGCACAGGGCGTGCTCCTGCACGCCCCGTAGAAGTTCTCCGTTCCAGCATCGACCTCTTCGCTCCGGAGGCTGCCATGCATTATCAGTTGTATTACTGGACAGGCATTCAGGGTCGCGGCGAATTCGTCCGACTGGCATTGGAGGACGCCGGTGCCAGCTACGAGGATGTGGCCCGTGTCGAGGGAGACGGCGCCATCACGCGTTTTCTCGACGGCAGCCATGAAGGTGCCCTGCCGTTCGCCCCACCGTTTCTCAAGGCCGGGCGACGGGTGATCGCGCAGGTGGCGAACATCCTGCAATACCTCGGCCCGCCACTTGACCTGGTCCCCGACAGCGAAAGCCTCCGGCTCTACGCGCATCAATTGCAACTGACCATCAGTGACTTGGTGGCAGAGGTGCACGACTGCCATCATCCGATCGCCAGCAGCCTCTATTACGCGGATCAGCGGACCGAAGCGTTCCGCCGGGCGGCGAATTGGCGGGAGAATCGCTTGCCCCGATTCCTGGGCTATTTCGAGCAGGTGCTTGAACGCGCCGACGGACGCCATGCCTTGCGCGAACATTCGTATGTCGATCTTTCGCTGTTCCAGCTGATGGCCGGACTGGGCTATGCATTCCCTCGCGCGATGAAGCGCTTGGAGCCCGGATTGCCACGACTGGGCGCGCTGGCCGCACGGGTGGCGGAACGTCCCCGCATCGCGGCTTACCTGCGATCTCCGCGGCGACTGGCATTCAACGAGGACGGCATCTTCCGGCACTACCCGGAGCTGGATGATCCTCTCTGAACCCGGCTTTCAGAACAATGCGATGACCATCGCGCCGGCGACGATCAGCACGCCTCCGATCAGCAGCGGCCAGCTCGGCCGCTCACCGAGAAACACCAGGCCGAGCACGATGGCCAGTGCGACGCTGAGCTTGTCGATCGGCGCCACCTTGCTGACCGGCCCCAGCTGCAGCGCCCGGTAGTAGCACAGCCACGACAGGCCGGTGGCGATGCCGGACAGCACCAGGAACAGCCAGCTGTGCCACGGCAGCCCGGTCGGCTTGACCCATTCCTGCCGCAGGCTGAGGATGCCCGCGGTAACGATCAGGATGACGATGGTACGGATGAAGGTGGCGAGGTTGGAATTGATGCCGACCACGCCGAGCTTGCCGAACAAGGCCGTCAGCGCCGCGAACAGCGCCGACCCAAGGGCAAACAGCAGCCAGCTTTCACGCAATTGCATCGCGCCGCCCTTTGCCGAAAGTGGGACTCCGATGAGCCCGCTGCCAGGTAACCCTAGCAGCCTGTCGGACTTTGCTCGGCCGGGCTGCGAATCCGTCTGTGCGGTCCATATTTCCGCCGCTTCTTGACCCATAGAACCACTATGGGCCGGCGAAGCGTCGAAAATCTGTCCTCACACAGCCGAATCCTCGCCTCGACCAGCAAAGCCCGACAGGCTGCTCGGCTACCCGACGGGAAACTCAGTGGCTGCCGTCGCTCTGCGCCGGTGTGGCGGATTCCGTCTCGCCCGGTTCCGCGGCGGGCGGTTTGCTCTTGCCCCACTCCAGGATCTTGTACATCACCGGACCTACCGGCTTCTGCCCGTGCTCGTCCACCAGCCGCCCCTGGGGATCGACCATGTAGGTTTGCTGGATACCGTTCTTCGGCGTCACCACCACCATGTAGACACGGCCATTGCGGCTGTATTCCTGGATGCTGTTGTCGCCTTGCTGGCGCACCTGCACGTCCGGGACCGAGGCATCCCTGCCCAGTCGGCTATCGCCGCTCTTCATCGCCGGCAGGGTCAGCGGTTGCAGGTTCGGCTTCGCCGTGCCGGTCGGCGACGCCTTGGCGGGCGAGCTTCGTTGGCGGCGCCACCGCCTTGACCCCCGGATCGTTGATCCCGGGCGGCGGCGGCACCGGCGCCGGTGGCGATGACTGGGCGAACACGCTTGCAGCGAACAGGACGCTGGCAGCAGCCAGCAAGGCAGCGGTTTTCATGGCGGCAACCTCGATCGGGGAGTCGAGCATAGCAGCGCCGTCGGCGGACTTCCGTGAAGCGCGACCTTTCGCCGTGCATGCGAGAATGGTCGGGGTGTGCTGACCTGTGCGAAGCAAGGCAACCCGTAGGGCCGGGTCTGTTTGCCGGCCGTCCCGCGTCATCATTCGGTCGTGTATCGACATACACTTCCCCACTCTCCCTTGTCCCGCCGGCAAACAGCTCCCGGTGCGACCTGCTTCGCATAGGCCAGCCCACCCATGCCCAAACTCATCCTGATCGACGGCTCTTCCTACCTGTACCGCGCGTTCCATGCGCTGCCGCCGCTGAGCAATGCGCTGGGCGAACCCACCGGCGCGCTGTTCGGGGTGGTCAACATGCTGCGCGCCACGCTGAAGGCGAAACCGGATTACCTGGCCTTTGTCAGCGACGCACCAGGGCCGACCTTCCGCGACGCGCTGTATGACCAGTACAAGGCAAACCGCCCACCGATGCCGGACGACCTGCGTTCCCAGGTGGAACCGATGCTGGCCATCGTCGGCGCACTCGGCTTCCCGATCCTGCGCGTGCCCGGTGTCGAGGCCGACGACGTGATCGGCACGCTGGCCATGCAGGCGCAGGCACTCGGCATCGAGGTCCTGGTGTCCACCAGCGACAAGGACATGGCGCAGCTGGTGAGCCCGCACGTCACCTTGGTCAACACGATGACCAACACCGTCATGGACCGCGCCGGCGTGATCGAGAAATTCGGTGTGCGTCCGGATCAGATCATCGACTTCCTGACACTCACCGGCGACACCGTGGACAACGTGCCGGGCGTGCCGAAGTGCGGCCCGAAGACCGCCGCCAAGTGGCTGGCCGAATACCCCACGCTGGACGAGGTGATCGCAAACGCCGACAAGATCGGCGGCAAGATCGGCGAGAGTCTGCGCGAGGCGTTGCCGCGACTGCCGCTGTCGCGCGAACTGGTGACGATCAAGACCGATGTGCCGCTCGACGTCGGCCCCGCCGATCTGACCCAGCGCGCGGCGGACACGGAACAGCTGCGTGCGCTGTATAGCCGTTACGAATTCAAGGCGGCACTGAAGGATCTCGACGCTGGCGCTACCACGGGTGGGAGCGACGTCAGTCGCGATGCTTCTGCTCTGGATTCACCAGAAAGCATCATGGCTGAAGCCATTCCCGCAGCGCCGCCCGAGCTTTCCGCACCGGGTGAATACGAACTTGTCACCACGCAGGCTGCCTTCGACGCCTGGCTGGAAAAGCTGCAACTCGCCGCATTGATCGCGTTCGATACCGAGACCACCAGCATCGACGCGATGCGCGCGGACATCGTTGGCATCAGCTTCGCGGTGGAGCCGGGCAAGGCCTGTTACATCCCGCTCGGCCACGACTATCCCGGCGCACCGCAGCAGCTCGATCGCGATGCGGTGCTGCACGCGCTGAAGCCGATCTTCGAGGATCCGGCGCGACCCAAGCTGGGCCAGCACGCGAAGTACGACATCAATATCCTGTCGCTCTACGGCATCGTGGTGCAGGGGTTGCGGCACGATTCGATGCTCGAGTCCTACGTGTGGAACGCCACCGCCACGCGGCACGACATGGACTCGCTGGCGAAGAAGTATCTGGGATACGAGACGATCAAGTACGAACAGGTAGCCGGCAAGGGGGCGAAGCAGATCTCGTTCTCGCAGGTCGATCTGGATACCGCCTGCCGTTACGCCGCCGAAGACGCCGACATCACCCTGCGCCTGCACCATGCGCTGTGGCCGAAGCTGGAGAGCGTGCCGGCGCTGCGCAAGGTCTACGAGGAGATCGAGATCCCGCTGGTGCCGGTGCTGGCGGCGATGGAGCAGCGCGGCGTGCTGATCGACGGCGACGTGTTGCGCCGGCAAAGCCAGCAGCTGGGCAAGCGCATGCTGGAGCTGCAGCAACAGGCCCATGCCGTGGCCGGGCACGAGTTCAACCTCGATTCGCCCAAGCAGCTGCAGGCGGTGCTGTTCGACGAGCTGGGCCTGCAGGCGAAGCTGAAGACCCCGACCGGCCAGCCATCCACCAACGAGGAAGCGCTCGAGGCGATTGCCGATACGCACGAACTGCCGCGGCTGATCCTCGACTATCGCAGCCTGGCCAAGCTGCGCTCCACCTATACCGACAAGTTGTCCGGCATCGTCAACCCGCGCACCGGACGCGTGCACACCAGTTATCACCAGGGTTCGGTGGCCACCGGCAGGATCTCCTCGTCCGACCCGAACCTGCAGAACATCCCGGTGCGCACCGAGGAGGGCCGACGCATCCGTCAGGCCTTCATCGCGCCGCCGGGCTGGAAGGTGCTGGCGGCGGATTACTCGCAGATCGAGCTGCGCATCATGGCGCACCTGTCCGGCGACGAAGGGCTGCTGCGTGCGTTCCGCGAAGGCGGCGACGTGCATCGCGCCACCGCGGCGGAGGTGTTCGGCGTGCCGCCGGAGCAGATCAGCACCAACCAGCGCCGCGCCGCCAAGGCGATCAACTTCGGCCTGATGTACGGCATGAGTGCGTTCGGTCTGGCCCGCCAGCTCGGCGTCGACCGCGGCGAGGCCAGTGACTACATGGGCCGTTATTTCTCGCGCTACCCGGGCGTGCGCGCGTTCATGGAGGCCACCCGCGAGCGGGCGCATCGCGACGGCTACGTGGAAACCATCTTCGGGCGCCGGCTGTATCTGGAAAACCTCACCTCACGCAACCAGGGCCTGCGTCAGGGCGCCGAACGCGCCGCGGTGAACGCACCGATGCAGGGCAGCGCGGCGGACATCATCAAGCGCGCGATGATCGCCGTGGCGGCCTGGCTGAAAGATCGCGACGACGCCCACATGCTGATGCAGGTACACGATGAGCTGGTGTTCGAGGTGCGCGAGGATGCCGTCGATGCGGTGCGTGCAGGGGTGGTCGAACGGATGTCCGGCGCGGCGGAACTGGCGGTACCGCTGCTGGTCGATGTGGGCGTCGGTGCAAACTGGGACGAGGCCCACTGAAGCCGTTGGCCTGCCCTGCCCGGGGCATCAAACGAAATGCAAACAGCAGCCTGCGCGTTAATGTTTCATCAGGATGAACCCGCGGTAAATTCAATTCCCGGCACTGCAACTTTCCCCGGAATCCATGTTCGAAGTCTTCGGATGCACGCAACGGCATCCATGGCTGGCTCACCTCCCTGAGCCGCCACGGCCGCGAACCTCTCCCCTGGGTCTTCGCGTCCGCCCGGCCCCGAAGGTTCCCCCTAACCTCCGGGGCCTTTTTGTGTCTGCGATCCACAGGCTGCCGCGGTGGAGCGGGCCTGTACATTTCCTGCACACCGATTCCCGGCATACTCGATCCACATTCACGAAGGGGAATATTCATGCGCGCAGGACTGATCGTTGTCGGCATCATTCTGGTAGTCGCCGGCATCTGGGTTATCGCCGGTCACGCCTTCTACCAGGACACCGACACGCTGGTGCAGATCGGCTCGGCCAAGATCACTGCCACCCACGACAAGGGTGTCCCGCAATGGGTGGGTATTGCCGGGGTCGTGGTCGGTGGCCTGCTGGCTGTCGGCGGCTTCATGACGAAGCGCTGAGCCACACCGAGGCATCCGGAAAACCGCCGCCACGCGGCGGTTTTCCCTTGTGGCCGTTACAATCGACAGGATGGATGTCTCGTACCTGATCGACCCGCTCAACGAAGCCCAGCGCGAAGCCGTCTGCGCCCCACCCGGTCACTACCTGGTGCTGGCCGGCGCCGGTTCCGGCAAGACCCGCGTACTCACCCACCGCATCGGCTGGCTGACCCAGGCCGAACGCGTGCCGCCATGGGCGATTCTCGCCGTCACCTTCACCAACAAGGCGGCCGGCGAGATGCGCGCGCGACTGGAGGCGCTGATTCCCGGCGGCACCCAGGGTCTCACCGTGGGCACGTTCCACGGTATCGCCCATCGGCTGCTGCGCCGGCACTGGCGCGAGGCAGGGCTGCCGGAGACGTTCCAGATCCTCGATGCCGACGACCAGCTGCGACTGGTCAAGCGGGTGGTGGCCGGACTGGGACTGGACGACGCGAAGTTTCCGCCGCGCCAGGCCAGCTGGCAGATCAACCAGTGGAAAGACGAGGGCAAGCGCCCGACCAGCATCGAGCATCGCGATCATCCGGTCACCCACACCTTCGTGCAGATCTATCAGGCCTATGAAGACGCCTGCCGACGCGCCGGACTGGTCGACTTCGCCGAACTGCTGCTGCGCGCCCACGAGTTGTGGCTGAAGCATCCCGCCGTCCTCGAGCACTACCAGCAACGCTGGCGTTACCTGCTGGTCGACGAATTCCAGGACACCAACACCTTGCAGTACGCCTGGATCCGCGTGCTGGCCGGCGCCACCGGACAAGTGTTCGTGGTCGGCGACGACGACCAGGCGATCTACGGCTGGCGCGGCGCCAAGGTAGAGAACGTGCAGCAGTTCCTGAAGGATTTCCCCGGCGCGCGCACGATCAAGCTGGAACAGAATTACCGCTCCACCTCGACCATCCTGAAGGCCGCCAACAACGTGATCCAGCGCAACGGCAGCCGGCTCGGCAAACAGTTGTGGACGGCCGGCGACGAGGGTGAGCGCATCGCGCTGTATGCCGCCTACAACGAGCAGGACGAGGCGCGCTTCGTGATCGAGCGCATCCGCGAATACATCGACGAACATGGCAACGCCAAGGATTGCGCGATCCTGTACCGCTCCAACGCGCAGTCGCGCAACTTCGAGGAGCAGCTGGTTCAACGCAAGATCGGCTATCGCGTCTATGGCGGTCAGCGCTTCTTCGATCGCGCCGAGGTGAAGGACGCGCTGGCCTATCTGCGCCTCAGCGCGAATCGCCACGACGACGCGGCGTTCGAGCGTGCGGTGAACACCCCCACACGCGGCATCGGCGACCGCACACTGGATGCGTTGCGCCGGCGCGCACGCGGCGAGGACACCTCGATGTGGGAAGCCGCACTCACGGAATTGACCGGTGGCAGCGAGCTGGCGGGTCGCGCCAGGAATGCAGTGAAGGCCTTCCTGGCGCTGATCGACGAGATGGCGCGAACCTTCGCCGGCCAGGCGGAGGGCGAGGGCCTGACCCTGGCCGAGCAGATCGACCACGCCATCACGCATACCGGCCTGCGCGATTTCTACGAGAAGGACAGCCGCGGCAATGCGGAATCGCGAGTGGAGAACCTGGACGAACTGGTCAACGTGGCCAGCCGCTTCGAGCGGAGCGCCGAGGACATCGAAGCCGGCCTCGGCGAACTCTCTGCATTCCTGTCGCACGCGACGTTGGAAGCCGGCGAGAACCAGGGTGAGGCAGGGGACGACTGCGTGCAGCTGATGACCCTGCACTCGGCCAAGGGGCTGGAGTTTCCGATCGTGTTCCTGGTCGGCATGGAGGAAGGCCTGTTCCCCAGCCAGCGCTCGGTCGACGACGAAGGCCGGCTCGAAGAAGAGCGCCGGCTCGCCTACGTCGGCATCACCCGCGCCCGCGAGAGACTCGTCGTCACCCACGCCGAGTCACGCCGCATGCACGGCACCGAAATGCTGGCGCGGCCCTCGCGCTTCCTCGGCGAGATGCCGGCCGAACTGATCGACGAGGTCCGCCCACGCGTGCAGGTCAGCCGTCCGCTCTACGGTGGTCGCCGCAGCGAGGTATCGTCATCGCTGGAGGAAGCCCTGCCGGTGAAACTGGGCCAGCGCGTCAGCCATCCCAGCTTCGGCGAAGGCGTGGTGCTCAGTGCCGAAGGCAGCGGTGCGCACACGCGGTTGCAGGTGAATTTCGAGGCGGCCGGCAGCAAATGGCTGGTGGCGGCGTATGCGAATCTCACGCCGTTGTAGGAAGCCATCGGGTTCAAGCCCGCGAGGCGCAGCCATTCGCAATATCGCGCGGTCCGGCACGACTGCAACATGAACGCAAGAACGTCACGCCGAAACTCTTTCCTGCCTGTTGCGTTCGGAGCGAGGTAACCGATCGCCATGAAGCAGCTCCATGAAATCATTCCTCGCCACTCCGAAATCCCCTGAGCGCATCCGGCTCGACGACGACATCTGCGTGCACATTTTCACCGCATCGGCAGCGATGGTCGGCGTCTGCCTCACCGTGATCGGCATCATCCGCGTGGTGATCTCCTTGCGCCGATCCGACCAGGTTGCGGAGGACATGCTGGCGGTGAACGCGCTGCTCTATCTGGGCTCCTGCCTGCTCTCCTACTGGGCCCTTCGCACGCGGCAGCTGGCTCGAAACCATCGGCTCGAACGGGTGGCCGACATCCTGTTCCTGCTGGCGCTGACCCTCACCGCCATCAGTGCCAGCTACATGACCTGGGCAATCTCGGCATATTGAGCGCCGCAGTGACCGCCAACTACTCGCGCAGCCGCGGCATGCCGTGCACGTCGCGCTCCTCGATCGCGATCGGATGCGTGTCCGGCTGACCGGTGTGCGCACTCTGCTTCAGTGGCGCGACCGGCTCGCCGCGAGCGATCGCCAGCGCGTTGCGATAACAGCGTTGGGCCTGCTGCGCATCGCCCTGTCCGGCAAAGGTGTCACCCAGCGCTTCCCATGCCGCCGCCCCCGGCTCCAACGCGAGCGAGCGTTCGAGGTGCTGGCGCGCCTTGCCCCACAGCTTCAGTCGCGCGCACATGCGACCCAGCGTGAGCAGCAATCGGGCATCGTTCGGATGGGCATCGAGCCAGCCTTCGGCCCGGCGCAGGCGTGCCTCGACATCGTCGCCGCCCAGCACCCCGTAGGTTTCGATCAGCAGCGGCGACCATTCACGCCGCAGCGCGGATTCCACTTCGTCCATCGCCGGCAGGATCAGCCCGAACGACGCCGCGCGGCGGGCATAAGCGTCGACCACCGCAGGCACCCGCCGCTGCGCCTTGGGCAGTTGCGACCACAAGGTATTGAGGGCTGCGCCGTCCGGCGCCGCATGGATGGTCGCCGCCAGCACCTGTGCTTCCAGCGCGGCGTAGGCCCGGCCACCGAGGGCCCCGCTCTTCTGCAGTGGCTCGAGTGCCGCGCGGGCGCGCCGGATCTCGCCGCTGGCCAGTGCCGCCAGTGCCAGCTCGCGCCAGCCAGCCGGGGTCAGGCTGCCCTTGTCGGATTCGGGGATCAGCAGCGCCAGCGCCTCGGTCGGCTTGCCTTCGCCACGCAGGACGCGCGCGCGCAGGACACGTGCGGCCTGCGGCACGGACTGTGAGGCCTGATTCAATGCCTCCAGCGCCCGGCCATGTTCGCCGCGACGCGACGCGGCCTCGGCCGCGGCCAGCAGGGCCGGGCCGCGCAGGCTGTCCAGCCGCGCGGCACGATTGAGGTCGCGTTCGGCATCGCCGTGGCGGCCTTCGATCAGGGCGATCAGGCCTTCGCCCAGCCGCTGCTGGCCGAGTCGACGTTGCCGTCGCGAGAGCGCGCCGAACGGCCAGCGCAGCAGCCGCCACAGCACGGTCAACAGCGCCCACCCCAGCAACAGGATCAGGATCGCTGCCACCACGGTGGTTTCCACCTTCCAGCCGCGCAGGCGCAACAGGACGTAGCCGGGATCCTCAGCCACCCAGTGCCAGCCGAACGCGGCCAGCGCGGCGGCGAAAACCAGCAGCAGGATCCAGCGCCATACCCTCATGGCCGAGCTCCATCGGTCCGGCTGATGCTGCTTGCGGACGCCGGCGCCGGGTTGCCGGTGGCCGGGCTCAGCGCATGCACCGCGCGCAGATTGCGCAGTTCGGTCAGCGCGGCACCGAGCTGCACCGGAGCGTTCGGCGGCAGCTGGCTGGCGAGTTGCGCCAGTGCGCTCCGCGCCTGTTGCACCGAAGCTGTGCTGTCGTCGAACTGGGTCGAAAGGCTGGCATCCACCCGCTGCAGCGCCGCCGCGTAGTCCTTGCTGTCATGGGCCAGCAGCGCCGCTTCCGCCTGGGCCAGATCGAGTGCCGCCAGTTCGCGCGCGAATCGGGCATCGGCCACCGCCAACGGGGCGCCGTTGTCGCGCTGCACGCTGATCACGCTGGCGAGGGCATGGCGGATCCGCGACCAGGCATCGGTCGCCGAGCCGGCCGGCGCGGTGTCCAGCGGTTTCAGCGGCAAGCTGGCCAGACTGCCGCGCAGCTCGACCAGTTGCTGCAGGGCAGCGGCCTGACTGGCCGGCTGGCTCTTCACCAGCGCCTCGTGTTCGGCCTCGATGCTCTGGCGCAAACCGCTGAACGCGCCGTCGTTGACCGCTGCCAGGGTCTGGTCGGCCAGCGCAAACGCGGCGGCCGCGCCTTGCGCGTCATGGAACAGCGCGTAGCGCTCGCCGCCCATGCGCAGCAGCGATTCGGTTTCGTCCAGCAGCATCGCGTCGTGACCGGACAGGCTCTTCTCGGCCAGCTTGGCCACCGCATCCTCGACGTTGCGCGTGCGCTCGGCCTGGCCGAGCAGCTCCTCGCGCAACGAACGGTTGACGGCCGCCGCATCGCCGAGGCGCTGATCGAGGCTGGCGCGCTGGCTGCTGATGCCGGCCAGCGTGCCCTCCAGCGTAGCCACGCGCTGCTCCAGGCTGGTCACGCCCTGGCTCTCGGCTGCCCTGCCCTGCTCCTGTCGCCACTGCTGCCAGCCGACGTAACCGGCAGCGGCCAACGCCACCAGCGACAACAGCAGCGCCAGGCTGCCGCCGCCGGGCGAACGCGGCTGCGGCCGTGGCGCTGCGGGCCGGGATGGGCGAGTCGATAACGGATCGACCGCGATGGGGTCGGGACGGGCGCCCTCGGGCGCGGTGGGCTCGTTCGGCTTGTCTGCTGGGCTCATGCACGCATGCTAGCAGCCCATACGCCCGCGTTCGTAGCACGGCCGCGTGAACGGACTCAACCGGCCAGCATGGCCGCGGCGAGCAGCTCCGCCGGCATCGCCGAGGATGCCAGCGCGACACGGCTGAAGCCGGCCGCCCGGGCCGCCGCCGCCAGGCGCTCGCTGCTGACCACGACCGTCGCTGCCTGCAAGCGCGCCAGCGCTGGCGGCGGCAGCAGCCGGCAAAGGTTCTGCAGGGCTTCGGCGCTCGACAGCAGCACCCGCGCCGAGTCCGGCAGCTGCAGCAGCGCCGTGATGTGTCGGCGATCCAGCCGCGGCAGCACGCGCCGATAGACATGCACCTCCCGCAATGCTGCGCCCCTGGCGACCAATTGCTCGCGCAGCATGCCGCGGCCACCGGCGGCGCCGATCACGGCAACCCGGCGACCGCGCAGGTCCTGCAACACGGCATGCTCGAGCAGACCCTCGCTGTCCTGCCGTGCCGGGGCCAGCGGCTCGCGCACGCCATATCGGCGCAGCGCCCGGGCCGTGCCCTGGCCCACCGCCAGCACCGTGGCCGTGGTTCGCAGCGGGGCCAGCCTCGCGGCATGACGCACCGCCGCGGGACTGGTGAAGATCAGCACCTGATCAGTCAGCGCGGCCCGCAAGCTCTCGCGCGTCGCCGCTTGATCGTCCGCGGCGTGCAGGGCCAGGCCCGGCAGCAGCAGGGGTACGCCGCCCAGTGCGCGCACCTGACGCTGCAGCGGAGTCGCGGTGCCGGCAGGGCGGGTGATCACCACGATCCGGCCCCGCAGTGCGTTGTTGTCCCGTGGGATTTGTCGCTGCATTCGCGCACCGCTTCCGGTCACCGGCATGACGCCAGTGTAGCGGCCGCTCTACACTGGGAGGTCTTTCTCTCCCCACGGCTTCTTCCCCACGTGACCACGACCGACGACGCGACCTCCCAGGCGCAGCAACTGATCCGCTTCATCCGCGATGAAATTCCGCTGGCCCACACCATGGATCTGCAACTGGCCGGCTATGACGACGACACGCTCAGCCTGCTGGCGCCACTGGCGCCCAACGTGAACGACAAGGGCTGTGCGTTCGGCGGCAGTCTGGTCAGCCTGATGACCCTGAATGGCTGGGCCCTGGTGGAACTGGCGCTGCGCCGGCGCGGCCACGACTGCGACGTGTTCGTGGCCGAATCCAGCGTGCGTTACCTGGCACCGCTGTGGCGGGACTTTCGCAGCGAGGCACGACTGCCTGCCGACACCGACTGGACCACGTTCTTCAGCACGCTGGCCGCCCGCGGCAGGGCGCGTATCAGCGTCGACTGCGTGGTGCCGGGAGACGATGGCAAACCCGCCGCCACCTTGAGCGCCCGCTTCGTGGCCAAGCGGCGCGGCTGAGTCGATGATGTCCGATTGAGGCAGAATGGGGCGATATTCACCGCAAGGAGATACCCATGCGCCGCGTTCCGAGCATCCTTGTCATGCTGTCCGTGCTGCTGCTGGCCGGCTGTGCCACCCAGACCCGCAGCAACGAGCTGACCACCACGCTCGCCTCCTACGGCAGCACCCTGCGCTGGGGCAATTTCCGCAGCGCGGCGCAATTCATCGACCCAGCGATCCGCGTCGCCCACCCGATCAGCAAGCTGGACCTGGAGCGCTACCAGCAGGTGCGGGTCACCGAATACGATGACGGCGCGGGGCCGGTGCCGATCGATGACTTCGATGTGCAACAAACCGTGCAAATCAGCCTGGTCAACATTCACACCCAGTCCGAGCGCAGCATCGTCGACCACCAGAGCTGGCACTACGACGAAAAAACCAAGCATTGGTGGCTGACCAGCGGGCTGCCGGATATCACCCAGGATTGAGCCGCCGTGCCGCGACCGCCTGCCGGGTGCACGCTACCCGTATAATCGACGGTTTACCCGGATCGGCGTGGCCAACGCGCCAGTGGACTGACGATGAACGATATCCTGCACAAGCTACCCGAATTTATCGGCCATCATGTGGCCTTGTCGGCCCTGTTCGTGATCCTGCTGGTGGCGCTGATCGTCACCCAGGTCGCCAGTCTCTTCAGCAAGATCACCGAACTGAGCCCGGCCGGCCTGACCGGGCTGATCAACCGCGACAACCCGCTGCTGATCGATATCTCCCCGCGCGAGAGCTTCGAGAAAGGGCACATCCCGGGCGCGCGCCATGTAGCGATGAGCCAGTTCGACCCGGAGAACAAGAGTCTGGCCAAGGCCAGGGATCTGCCGGTCGTGCTGATCTGCCGCTCCGGACAGACGACGGGCAAGGCCGCCCAGCGGCTGGTCAAGGCCGGTTTCACCCGCGTCTATACGCTCGCCGGCGGCATGACTGCCTGGCAGCAGGCGCAGTTGCCGGTCGCCAAGGGCAACAAGTAGGCAGGACCCACCCGCGCTGACGACTTCCGTGGCGGCCTCTCGCGCCACGCGGGCGTCAGTAGTCGTGAATGCCGGCGCGCCCGGCGATGATCGACGCCAGTACATCCGGCGCGTACTCGAACGAGTCGTAGTACAACCGGTCTTCCGGCAAGCCGGCATCCAGGAAGCGCTGATGGCTGGCCTCGATCATCGCCGGCGGCCCGCTCATGTACAGATCATGGCCGGACAGATCCGGCTGATCGGCCAGCACTGCCTCGTGCACCAGGCCCTGACGCAAACCGGCCGCCCGCTCCGGATCGGATACCACCGCGTGGAATTGCAGATGCGGCAACTCCCGCTCCCAGTGTTCCGCCAGCGGACGCAGGTACAGATCCGCCGCCCTGCGCGCGCCCCAGTAGATCTGGATCGAACGGCGCGTACCCAGCGCGATGAAATGCTCGACGATCGCCTTGATCGGCGCGAAACCGGTGCCACCGGCCATGAAGATCATCGGCCGCTCCGAATCCTCGCGCGCGACGAACGTGCCCAGCGGGCCCTCGACGCGCAGGTGCTCGCCCACCTGCAGCGCATCGTGCACCCAGGAAGTGAATCCCCCGCCGACGACATGCCGCACGTGCAGTTCGATCGCACCATCGGGCTGCGGACCGTTGGCGATCGAGAACGGCCGTCGCTTGCCGTCGGCCAGCAACACATCGAGGTACTGACCCGGCAACCAGTTCAGCCGTGTGCCGCCAGCCAGCGGCAACAGGCGCAGCCCGGTGACGTCCGGTGCCAGCGCCCATTTCGCCGCCACCACCACGTCGAGCTGGCGTCGCGTCACGTCGTGCACCGACGTGACTTCGCGCGCCTCCAGCAGCAGATCGCTGGTCGGCACCGCCTGGCACAGCAGTACCGCGTGATGCGCCAGTGCGTCGGCATTCAAAGCCAGCGGCGGGTTGCGCGGATACTCGCAGCGCCCGCGCAGCAGGATCGCCTTGCAGCTGCCGCAAACCCCGGCGCGACAGGAATACGGCAACGCCACGCCCGCCCGTTGCGCCGCTTCCAGCACGGTTTCGCCGGCGGCCACCGGAAACTGGCGACCGGAGGATTTGAGGGTGACGGTATGCACCATGCACATTGTCGCGGCGATGAGAGCGGACAACAATGCGGGTTCGACCCGAAGGAATCAACGATGAGCATCTGGAAACAGCCAGCCAACCTTGCCCGCATCAACACCTGGAGCGCCAATACCATGATGGAGACGCTCGGCATCCAGCTCACCGCGATCGGCGACGACTGGCTGCAGGGCACCATGCCGGTCGACCATCGCACCCACCAGCCCTACGGCCTGTTGCACGGCGGCGCCTCGGTGGTGCTGGCCGAGACCCTGGGCAGCACCGCCGCCATGCTCACGCTGGATCCGGAAAAGGAACTGGCGGTGGGCCTGGAGATCAACGCCAACCATGTTCGCGGCGTGCGCAGCGGCGTGGTCACCGGCACCGCGAAGGTGCTGCACCTGGGCCGCAGCACGCAGGTGTGGGAGATCCGCATCGAGAGCGAGGAAGGTGCACTGGTATGCATTTCGCGCATCACCATGGCGGTGGTGCCGGCGCGCGTCGTGGGGCCGCGTTGATGGCTGCGCCGGGCGAGCACCAGCCGCTCACCTCGACCCTTTCCCCGCCGGGGAGCAGAGGCGAACGTACGAGGCGCGGCGCGTGTTGAGCACCGACACGCCGTACGCCCGGCTGACCCCCGACCTGGTGCTGGATGCGATCGGTGCCTGCGGGCTGTGGCCGGACGGGCGCCTGATGGCGCTGAACAGCTACGAGAACCGGGTGTGGCAGGTCGGCCTCGAGGACGCCGCGCCGGTGATCGCCAAGTTCTACCGGCCCGGCCGCTGGAGCGATGCGGCGATCGTCGAGGAGCATACGTTCGCGCAGGAACTGGCCGATGCCGAGCTGCCGGTGGTGGCGCCGCTGGCATTCGAGGGACACACCCTGCTGTTCCACGAAGGCTTCCGTTATGCGCTGACGCCGCGCCGCGGTGGCCGCGCGCCGGAACTGGAGGCACTCGACCAGCTGCAGTGGCTGGGCCGACTGATCGCGCGCATGCACGTGGTCGGCGCGCGCCAGCCGTTCGCGCATCGCGGCCGGCTCGATCGCGACAGCATGGTGCGGCGGCCGGTGCAGGCCGTGCTCGCAGCGACCCTGCTGCCGACGTCGCTGCAGACGAATTACCGGGCCGCGGCCGCGCGCCTGGACGGCGCCATCGCCGCACGCACGGAAGCGGTCGGGCCGGTGCGGCAACTGCGCCTGCACGGCGACTGTCACCCCGGCAATGTGCTGTGGACCGACGCCGGCCCGCACTTCGTGGATTTCGATGACGCCCGCACCGGCCCGGCGGTGCAGGACCTGTGGATGCTGGCCAATGACGACCGCGCGATGGGGGCGGTGCTCGAGGGCTACCGGCAGTTCCGCGACTTCGACGACGCCGAACTGATGCTGGTCCCGGTCCTGCGCGCGATGCGCCAGCTGCACTACGCCGGCTGGATCGCGGCCCGCTGGCACGACCCGGCGTTCCCGGCGGCATTCCCGTTCGCGGCCGAATCGCGCTGGTGGGAACAGCACATCGCCGATCTGCACGAACTGGCCGACGAACTGGAATAATCCACGCCTCGCGCAGGGACGCTCCCTGCCGTTTCGATCGTTTCCCTTCCGGAGTCCCGCATGCGCAACATCTTCTTCCGCCTGATCGGCATCCTCGAAATCGCCGGCGGCCTGTACGGCATGGCCGCGATGCTGCGCCGGCTGCTGCCGCTGGGCTCGCATGACAGCATCGTGGCGCTGATCGGGCTGGTGCTGTTCGGCTTCGTGCTGGTCGCCGGCGTGCTGTTGCTGGAAGGCAGCGAAAGCGGGGTGCGGCTGTCGCGCTGGGCACAGCTGTTGCAGCTGCCGCTGATCGCCACGCCCGTGTTCAGTTATGCGCTGCACAGCGGCGCGTTCGTCAACGTGTTCGCCACCCTGCAGGCGGCGCCGCGGCTGGGCATCGACTGGCGCCTGGGCTCGCAGGGTTTCGTGCTGGCGGTGGCCGGCCCGACGGTCTCGCGGCTGGGCATCAATCTGCTGGCGCTGCTGTCGTGGCTGCTGTTGAAACTGCGCTGAGCCGCGCCCCCCCTTTTGTTCATCCACACAAGCGAGGCAGACCATGGCGCGCCCCAGTTTCATCGAACTGCCGGCCAGCGATATCGCCGCGGCAAAAGCGTTCTACGCCCGGGCTTTCGGCTGGGAACTCACCGCATTCGGCCCGACCTATGCCTGCACCATGACCGGCGACGTCGACATCGGCCTGCAGGGCGACCCGACCGAGGCCACCCGCGCACCGCTGCCGGTGATCGCGGTGGACGACCTCGAGGCGGCACTGGCTGAGGTCATTGCGGCCGGCGGTGACATCGTCCGCCCGATCTTCGCGTTCCCCGGCGGGCGTCGCTTCCAGTTCCGCGACCCGCACGGCAACGAGCTGGCGGTGATGCAGGCCGACTGAGAGGCTGAGAAAAATCGCCCGCCTACTGCGACCGAATTTTTCTCAGCCTCTGAGGCGTGCGCTGAACACGCGGTCGAGCCGGTGAAGCGGGGCGCGCACGCTATCATGGGCGGATGAACTCAACCGACCAGCTGCCCGCGGCACCCACCCTGCCCGTCATTCGCCTGAAGTCCGACCGCAATCCCGGCCACCCCTGGGTGTGGTCGGCGCAGTTGTACAAGCCCGAGCAGAAACTGCCGCCGGGCAGCCTGGTCGAGGTGCAGGATGCCAAGGGTCGCTTCGTCGGTCGCGCGTTCTGGAACGGCCACGCGCGCATCGCACTGCGACTGCTCAGCAACGATGCGGCCGAGGCGATCGACGCCGACTGGATCGCCGCCCGCATCGCCCGCGCCGTGCAGCTGCGCCGCGAGTGGCTGCAGCTGGATCAGGTCAGCGACGCCTGGCGCGTGGTGCACAGCGAGGGCGACGGCCTGTCCGGCCTGATCGTGGATCGCTACGCCGACATTCTGGTGATCGAGTACTTCGCCGCCGGCATGTGGCGCTTCCGCGAGGCGATCCACGCCGCCCTGCTCAGTCATTTCCCCGACGCCCGGCTGTACTGGTTCGCCGAATCGCACGTGCAGAAGCAGGAATCCTTCGACTGCCGCAGCCCCGACGTGCCCGAGGCGGTCGAAGTGCATGAACATGGCCTGCGCTTCCACGCCGCGCCGGGCTCGGGCCACAAGACTGGCTTCTTCGCCGACCAGCGCGACAACCGCAAGCGCTTCGCCGAGCTGGCGAAGGGCCGCCGTGTGCTCGACCTGTGCTGCAACGCCGGCGGCTTCGCCGTGCATGCGATGGCGGCCGGCGCGCGCGAAGCGGTCGGCGTGGACCTCGATGCCGGCATCCTCGAGATCGCCCGCGCCAATGCCGCCGCCAATGACGTCGCGGTGACGTTCGAGCAGGCCGACATCTTCGACTGGGTACGCGCCGCGGTGGCGCGCGACGAGCGCTATGACGCGGTGATCCTGGATCCGGCCAAGCTCACCCGCGATCGCAGCAAGGTGATGGACGCGCTGAAGAAATACTTCGCGATGAACCGCATGGCGCTGGATATCATCCCGCCCGGTGGCCTGCTGCTGACCTGCTCGTGCACCGGCCTGGTCGGCGAAAGCGAATTCCTCGAAATGCTGCGCCGGGTCGCGCTCAATGCCGGCCGCGAGATCCAGGTGCTGGAAATCAGCGGCGCCGGCGCCGACCATCCGTTCCGCACCGACGTGCCGGAAGGGCGCTATCTGAAGGCGGTGTATTGCCGGGTGGACTGAGGCCCCGTCAAGCGCTGCGCGGCAAGCGCCCGCGCAGCGACGCGGCGTCGAACGGCCCCGCCTGCGCGATCAACTCGCGCGCGGCCTCCACCTGGTCCCACACATTCCACAGCAGCACACCGCGCACGCGACCGGCGTCGAGGTAATACACCACGCCTTCGCGGCACGGCTCGCGCCAGTCCTCGACCACCTGCAAGCGGCTGTCCAACAAGCCGACCGCCTCGTAACCGAGGTCGAACAGATCCGAGTAGAAGAACGGCAGCGTGGTGTAGTCGCCGGTGATCCCAGCCATCGCGAGGCCGGCGTGCCGGCCCATGCCGAGCGCGGCGTCCTCGTGTTCCACGCGCAGCCGGCGGCCCAGTGCCGGGTTGTGGAAATTCGCCACGTCGCCGGCGGCCCAGATATCGGCATCGCTGCTGCGCAATTGCGCATCGACCACGATGCCGTTGTCGACCGTGAGTCCGGCCTGCTCGGCCAGTGCCGTGTTCGGGGTCACACCGAGACCGGCCACCACCGCCTCCACCCGCAGTACTTCACCGTCGGACAGCTCCAGCTCCACGCCACCTTCGGTCTCGCTGCCGCCGATCACCTTGACGCCGCCGCGCACATCCACGCCGTGACTGTGGTAATAATCGTCGAGATCGGCGGTTAGCCCGTCCGGATAGCGTCCAGCCCCGATCGCCGCACCGGGAAACAACATCGTTACCTTGCAACCCACGCTGCTCAACGACGCCGCCAGCTCGCTGCCGATGAAGCCACCGCCAACCACGGCGATGTATGCGCCGGGCTTGGCAAAGCGGCGTAGTGCCTGGTAATCGTCCAGCGTGCGGAAATGGATCGTCCGTTCGCCGCCATCGAACGGCAGCCGCCGCGGCGTGGCGCCGGTGGCCAGCAACAGCCGGCGGTAGCGATAGCTGTCGCCATGGTCGTCGCGTGCGATGTGCGCGGCCCGATCCAGCGACTCGATGCGGCGCCCCAAGTGCAACACGGCACCGCTCTTCGCCGTTCCCAGATCGATCTCGGCGGTCGACTTGTCGCCCTTCCACAAGGCCTTGCTCAGCGGCGGTCGCTGGTACGGCGGCGACGCTTCGTCACCGACAAGGCCGATGTCCGCCGCCGCATCGACCTCGCGGATCGCCCTGGCGGCCGCGTCGGCGGCCATGCCGCCGCCGATGATCAGGTAATCGTGGATGTGTTCCATGACCAACTCCTCTGCGAGGTTGATGGCATCCATCATGCGCCATGCCGGCGCACACGGCTTGAATGCCGGGAGCTTGCCCACTCGGCATGCATGAGACACATCTTTTCCCCGACATGTTCCGGCATTCCGGATTATCTGAGCCGGCAGCGAATCAGCCGCGATCGCAACCTGTGATACACCAGCGCGTAAACTGGCTGCCTGTCATTGCGGAATACACCATGTCGCTCATCGAATTGCTTCTGATCATTCTGGTCGTCGTCGTGCTGGTTGTCATCGCATTGCAGGTGGCCGCGCTATTGCGTGGGCGTGACCACGAAAAATCACGCGACGATGCAGAAACGAGGCTTCGCGAAGTCTCATCGCAACTGTCATATGCGCAAGCCCAAGTGGAGCGTGCGGTCGTCCAGGAAAAGGAACTGAAATCCACCCTGGAGGAGCTTTCTGCAAGGCGTGTGGATCTGGCCAGTTTGGCCAGCCAGTTCGAATCAGCTGAAAAGTCCCTGGCCATCGCAAAGGATCAGATTTCTGCGTTGACGGCAACTGGTAACGCTCTTGCGATAGAGCGCAACGAGTTGCTCGAATCGAGCGCGCGACTTGAGCAGGAAGTAAAATCCGCAAGGCAGCGCGAGGTCGATACCAGCAAGCTGCTCGCCGATGCCAAGGACGAAATGGCCAAGGAGTTCAAGCTACTGGCCAGCACTTTGCTCGAGGAAAAGGGCGCCAAGCTCAACGAACAGCAGAAATCTGCCCTGTCGGATCTGCTTGGCCCCTTCAGCAAGACGCTGGACGACTTCAAAGGCAAGGTCGAAGCCACGCGCGAGGCCGATCTCACGGCTCGTGAAGGACTGATCGCACAGATCCGCCACCTCACCGAACTCAATCAGGACATCGGCACCAAGGCGCAATCGCTGACCAACGCCCTGCGCGGCGAGAGCAAGACGCGCGGCATTTGGGGCGAAGCCGTGCTGCAGCGCGTGCTCGAATTGGCTGGTCTGCGCGAAGGTAGGGAGTTCCGCACCCAGGTAAGCCACCGGGGCGAGGATGTCGATGGCCGGCTGATTCCGGACGTGGTACTGGACCTGCCACAGGATCGCGCCATCGTCATCGACGCCAAGGTGTCGCTGGTGGCCTACGAGCGGTACGTCTCTGCCAACGAAGACGAGACCGCACGCGCAGCAGCGCTGGAAGATCACGCCACGTCGCTGAAGCGGCACATCAAGGACCTATCGTCGAAGAACTACCCCTCGCTTTACCAGCTCAAGAGTGTCGATTTCACGCTGCTTTTCGTGCCGATCGAAAGTGCGTTGATGGCCGCCAGCGAAGCCGATCCACATCTGGCCCAGTACGCTCTGGAGCGTCACATTGCCTTGGTCTCGCCAAATACTCTGTTCACCGTGTTGCGCACGATCGAGTACATATGGCGGGTGGACACCACGACGCGAAGCATGGAGGAAATCGTCAAACGCGGCGGCCTGATGTTCGACGCCGCGGTTCGCTTCAGCGAGCATGTCCTCGCGATCGAGGAAGCCCTTGGCAAGGCCACTGATGCGACCCAGTCAGCGCGAAAGGCACTGACCGATCCGAGCCGTGGCCTTGTTCGCCAAGCGGAACAATTGCGCGGACTCGGCATCAAGACGAAAAAGACGATGCCGAAGAAGCTCGTGGCGGACGAGACGGAAGTTGCCACCCTTGACGAAGCGCTGCTTGAGCAAGGACTGAATGCAGCCGACCTCGAACGCGAGGAGGACGCCTGACCACACGCCGTTCGCCCCGCATCCGGTTTTGACGCGGGCCTGAACCGAAGCGACTCAAACGCTATCGCAAGAGCGGGCTGCGTACTCGGAACGACCTCACCCGGCAACAGACCGATGTCAGAACGTCGGTTGACCCCGATCGCCGCGACGCGACGTTTCACCCCATGCATCGATCCCGATGCATGCCGGAGTCGCCCGATGAAAACCCTGTTGCTCACCCTCGCCGTCATGGCCGGCCTGGCCCATCCCGGCGGCGCTGCCGCCGCTGGCCGATGGGTCGACCTCGGCGTATACGACCGCACCAGCCAGCGCGCGCTGCCGGTCTACCGGCACGACGGACGCTATTACATCGCCGGCGAGCCGGGGCATCGCTACCAGCTCAGCCTGCGCAACCGCTCCGCCGCCGACGTGATGACCGTGCTCTCGGTCGACGGGGTGAACGTGATCTCCGGCGACACGGCGGACTGGTCGCAAACCGGCTACGTGCTGGGCCCCCACCAGGCCACCGATGTGCTGGGCTGGCGCAAGAGCCTGTCGCAGGTCGCCGATTTCGTCTTCGCGGATTTTGCCGAGAGCTACGCTGTGCGCACCGGCCGACCCGACAATGTCGGCGTCATAGGCGTGGCGGTGTTCCGCCGGCAGCGTGTTTATCCACCGCCGATGCCTGCCGCACTGGCGGGCAATGCGCAGCCGGGCGAAACCGCACAGCCTTCACCTTCGAGCGCGCCGCCAGTCCAGGCAGAGACGGCCCGATCCGACGCGAGCTCACGACTGTCGCGGGAAGCCTCCATGGCCGGGAAGGCCAGCGCACGGGTCGACGCTCCACTGGGCACCGGCCACGGTCAGCGCGAGGACTCCCCGATCAGCTATGTCGATTTCGAACGCGCCTCCAGCACGCCCGATGAAGTGATCACGCTGTACTACGACACCCGCGCCCACCTGCTTGCCCAGGGCGTGCTGCCGACACCGGTTCCGCGCACACCGCAGCCGTTCCCCGACCATTTCGTGCCCGATCCCTGAACGGCCCCGGATACCCCGATCCACGGGTATTCGCGGCAAGGCTTGACGCATTCGCTAAACTGGGGGAATCCGCAGAACCGAAGGAAGCTCCATGAGCGATCAGCGCGACGTCAGCCAGGAACAAGCCGAAGATGCCGTGCGCACGCTGCTGCGCTGGGCCGGCGAGGATCCGGCGCGGGAGGGTCTGCTGGACACGCCCAAGCGGGTGGTCAAGGCCTACCGCGACTGGTTCTCCGGCTACGCCGAAGATCCGGCCGACTATCTCAAGCGCACCTTCAAGGAGGTCGAAGGCTACGACGAGATGGTGGTACTGCGCGACATCGAGTTCGAGAGCCATTGCGAGCACCACATGGCGCCGATCATCGGTCGCGCCCATGTCGGCTACCTGCCGACCAACCGCGTGGTCGGCATCAGCAAGCTGGCCCGCGTGGTCGAGGGCTATGCGCGCCGCTTCCAGGTGCAGGAAAAGCTCACCGCGCAGATCGCCCAGTGCATCCAGGAGACCCTGCAGCCGGCCGGCGTGGCGGTGGTGATCGATGCCAGCCACGAATGCATGACCACCCGTGGCGTGCACAAGCGCGGCGTGTCGATGGTGACCAGCCAGATGCTGGGCACCTTCCGCGACGACGCCCGCACCCGCGCCGAGTTCCTGCAGTTCATCGGCATCCACGGCGGCAGCCGCTGAACGTGGGCAAGGGGCGCATCGCACTGGCGCTGACCCTGCTGTTCGCGGCCTCGGCGGCGCCTGCGCAGGATTCCCGCGCCGACTACCTCAGGCAGTTCGACAGCAACGGCGACGGCAAGGTGAGCGCCACCGAGTATCTGGCCTACATGAGCCGTGGCTTCGAACGCATGGATCTCGACCGCGACGGCATTCTGGAAGCCAGCGAACTGCCCGGCGGCCAGGGCCGACCGATCACCCTGAAGGAATACCAGGGCAACCTGCGCCGCCAGTTCCACCAGCTCGACCGCCATCACCATGGCTACCTCGACGCGCGGGAGCTGACCGCCCCGCCCCGCTGAGCACCGCCGTGCCGGGTCAGTCCGCCGCGGCTGTCCTCGCACGCTCGATCCCGACCCGCGCATAAAGCTGGGGCATGCGTGGATCGCGGCGGAACGGGTCCATGATCGGATTGACCCCGAGCGTATCCAGGTGGCGCGCGCGTTCCCGCTCGGCGCGATCCAGCCACGCGAAAACCTGTTCGGTGTCACCGAGGCCTGCGTACACCTGGGCGAGGTCATAAGGCGGCACGTAGTGGTGGCGCGACCGCTCCAGCAATGCACCCAACCGCGCCAGCGCCTCGCCCTGCCTTCCCGCCGCCGCGTGGGTCCAGGCCACCAGCCACGACGCGCCGTCGTCGCCGAGCAGCTCGTTTGCGCGTTGCGCACTGGTCGCGGCGGCGACGTGCTCGCCATGGAAGGCCAACGCCTGCGCCAGCCAGTAGTGCGCCATCCAGAAATGCGGCTCGCGCTGCAGCGTGCCACGCAGATGCTCGATCGATCGCGCGTACTGGCGGTCCCAGTGATACAGAAAGCCTTCGGTGACATCGATCGGCAGCGAGGTCGGGTCCAGCGTACGGGCATGCCGTATCTGCATGAATGCCTCGTCCCGTCGCCCCGCGGTCATCAGCAGGATCGCGTAGCGGTGATGGGCGTTCACGCAGTTCGGATCGAGTTCCAGCGCGCGTCGATAGGCCAGCTCGGCGCCCATCCAGTCGCGCTCGTATTGCACCAGCGTGTGGCCGAGCGCGTAATGCGCCACCGGCAATTGCTCGTCGATCGCCAGCGCCTGCAGCGCCGCCTGGCGCGCCGGCTGGCCGACCTCGCTCGGCGGCCGGGCGCCCATGACACCCTGGATCGTGTACACGTCAGACAGTCCCGCGTGGGCCAGCGCATAGCCCGGGTCGAGCGACAACGCCTGCCTGAAACAGTCGACTGCCCGTTTCAGTGCGGAGGGCGAACGCTGCTCGACGAAGAACCGCGCCAGCGCATAGCAACGCCAGGCTTCGGGATGCTCCGTGTAGCGCCGGGTCAGCCGGATGCGCTGGTCGTAGGTCAGGCGCAGGGCCAAGGCCGCCGCGGCCTTCTCCGCAACCGCGTCCTGCAAGGCAAACAGGTCGTCGGACTGCGCATCGAAGATGTCCGCCCAGTGCTGCCGGCCTTCGGCCACGTCGAGCAGACGCATGCTCACCCGCATCCGGCTCTCCGATTGCTGGACGGTACCGTCCAGCACGGCATCCACGCCGAGTCGTCGCCCGATCTCCATCGGGTCATGCTGCAGCCCGCTGAATCGGCTCACCGCCGACAACGGTCGCACGGCCAGCGCCGCAAGACCGCTGAGCCGTGTAATCAGGGTGTCGGCCAGGCCCATCTCGAGTGCCGCGTCCTGCCGCGGCGGCAGCAGTTTGAAGGGCAGCACGGCCAGCGTACGCAACGGCTTCGGGGCCGTCGTCGACTCGGCCGACGAAAGTACCTGCACCGGAGCGACGAAACGATAGCCGCGCCCCGGCACGGTCAGGATGCAGCGATGCTCCCCGCGCCGTTCGCCCAGGGCCCGACGCAAGGCCGAGATGGCCTGATCGAGATTGTTCTCCTCCACCACACGCGACGGCCAGACCGCCTGCATCAGTTCATCCTTGCCAACCAGTTCGCCGCCGCGCCTGAGCAGATGCAGCAGGGTATCGAACACCCGTGGCGTCAACGCGATCGACGCACCGGCGCGGGACAGCGCCCGGCTGGCCTCATCCAGGCAGAACTCGTCGAACGCATAGCGCGCCACGATCACCTCCCGCGAAGTCGCGGTGTCGACTTTCAGAAATCTTCAGGCCGATTCTAAGGACTCCGGGACCCGGCGGCGCAAAAGATGCGGACACGGCGACAGCGATCCTGCACCGCCCTGACAACATGCGAGGTCCACATCATGAAACTGCACCGCCACGGCAAATCATTGCTGACTGCAGCCGCACTGGCTGCATTCATGAGCCTCGGCTCCGGCGCCGTCGCCGCCGGCATCGACGGCGTGCCGCCGTCCTGGCTGCCGACAACCCTCCGGCTGGTCGGCATCTGGGACGTCAGTGTCACCTTGCGCAATTGCATCAGCAAGGAGGCGCTGGCGACGTTCCCGGCCACGAACCAGTTTTCCGCGGACGGCAGCGAACTGGAATTCGGCGTCAAGACGCCGCCGTCGAGCCGCTATCCCAGCCTGGGCACGTGGCGCTACATCGGCCGGAACAGCTACGCGTCGGCATTCCGCTTCTTCCGCTTCAATCCCGACGGCAGCTATGCGGGCACCCAGGAAGTACAACGCACCATCACCTTGAGCATCGACGCCAGCCATTTCAGCTCGGTGGCCAGCGTGAGCATCTACGACCCGCAGCACCATCTGCTGCAGAGCGGCTGCGCCACCGAGACGGCGACGCGCCGCTGAGGCCGGGATCCTGCAGCGCGCGGGGCGACCCGCGCGCTGCTCAGGCCGAGATCGCCAACCGTTCGGAGCGGTACAGCTGGATCGTGACCAGCACCGCGACCAGTGCCGCCAGCAGGCTGCCGGCCAGGCACAGACCGAGCTGCGCGGCGCTGACGCCGTCGCCGCGCAGCAGCTGCATGATGCCCAGGTTCTGGCCCAGCAGCGGCACGGCATACATCCACGCCTGCGCCTTGATCGGCATGAACGACAGCACCGCGCTGGGAATGATCGGCACCAGCATCAGCAGCGACAGATAGGTCTGTGCCTCCCGATAGCTCTTGGCGAATGCCGCCACCATCGACTGCAAGGCGGACAGCAACAGCACCAGCGGCAGCAACAGCAGCAGCACGTAGGCGGCGAAGTGCAGGCCCAGATCGATCTCCATGCCGATCTTCTCGGCCGGAATGAACTGCCCGACCACGGCAAAGGCCAGCAAGGTGATCAGCAGGCTGGCGGTGGAAAACACGCCGATCGCGGCCAGCTTGCCGCACAGGATCTTCCAGCGCGGGACCGGATTGGCGAACAGCGGCTCCAGTGACTGTCGCTCGCGTTCGCCCGCGGTCAGATCGATCGCCAGGTACATGCCGCCCATGAAGATGGTGATCACGAAGAAGTACGGCAACATCGCGAACATCAGCACCGCGCGCGATTGCGGCGTGGCCTGGTCGCGCCTGGCCACCTGCAGCGGCCACGCCGTCGCCGGCGACAGACCCCGCGCGACCAGCCGCATCGCGCCCTGCTCGCGCGCATAGCTTTCCACCAGTCGGGTCACCCGTTCCACCGAGGTGCCGGCATCGCGCTGGGAGGAGTCGTAGAACAGTTCCACCTGCACCGGCTCGCCCTTGCGCCAGGCCTTGCCGTAATCGGCGGCGATGCGCAGCACCACGTCGGCATCCTGCTTCCGCACGGCCTGCGCCGGATCGGCCACCGGCGCGCCCGGCACCACCCCGCCGGCCTTCAGCGCGTCCAGCAGGTTCGGTGCGTACTTGGCGCCGATCACCGGCACGGGCAACGGCTTCTCGGCCTTGTCCAGTTCGCGGTTGAGGGTGAAATTGATCAGCATCACGAACAGGATCGGACCCAGCAGCGGGCCGGTGAGAAACGCGCTGATCAGGGTGCGCCGGTCACGCAGGTTCTCCCGTACCTCCTTCAGGAACACAGTGAGGACGGCGCGGCTGCGTGGGGGTTTGGGCGTGATGGCGTTCATGCGGCCAGGCCCTCGTCGCTGCCGATGATCTTCACGAACGCATCCTCCAGATTGCTCTCGCCGGTCTGCGCGCGCAGCGCATCCGGTGTGTCGTCCGCCACCACGCGGCCGTGCGCGATCACCACGATACGATCACACAGCGCGGCGACCTCCTGCATGATGTGGCTGGAAAACAGCACGCAACGGCCTTCGGCCTTCAGCTTCGCCATGAACTGGCGCAACGCGCGCGTGGCCATCACGTCGAGGCCGTTGGTCGGCTCGTCGAGAATCACGTTGCGCGGGTCGTGCACCAGCGCGCGGGCAATCGCGGTCTTCACCCGCTGGCCCTGCGAAAAGCCTTCGGTGCGACGCTCGGCGATGTCGCCCATCTCCAGTGCCTCGATCAGCGCGTCGCGACGGCGCTTCAGCAGATCCTCCGGCAGGCCGTGCAGGCGGGCGAAGTAATCGATGTTCTCGCGCGCGGTGAGCCGCTTGTACAGGCCACGGGCATCGGGCAGCACGCCGAGCTGACGGCGCACGCCGAGCGGGTCGGTCGCCGCGTCGATGCCGTCGACCAGCACCTGGCCGCGATCGGGCGCCATCAGCGTGTAGAGCATGCGCAGGGTGGTGGTCTTGCCGGCACCGTTGGGGCCGAGCAGCCCGGTGATCTCGCCGTCGCGGGCGCTGAAACTGACGCCGTCGACAGCTTTCACCGGGCCGAAGGCCTTGTGCAGATCCCTGACTTCGATCACGAGATGTCACTCCGGTTGAGGCAGCCGTGCGGGCCGACCGTGAGCAGCGGCAGCGTGGCCAGCGTAGGAAGCAGGACCAGGGAAAGGAAATTCGGCGCCTTGAGCGCGGCGGCAGCGAAAATGGCCGCGGCCCACAACACGGCGTTCGCCAGCACGTAGCGTTTTCTCATGGTGTGGCTCCGTTGAAGTCGATGAAGATCGGAGTGGGCCGCAGACGACCCAGGCAACTCGCATCCAGCGTTTTCGGGTCGAGCTTCTCGACGAAGCGCTGGATCAGCTGAGGCGTGCAGCCAGCCGCCATCACGCTGTGGGCCTGGCCCTTGAGCACCAGCACGCGGGCGTTCGGCAGGCCTCTGGCGACCTCCTCGGCGTAGCGCGGCGGCGTCACCGGATCGTACTGGCCGGCCAGCAGCAGCACCGGCTTGTCGGTTTTCAGTGGGGCATGGAAGTCGGCCGGCCGGCTGCCCCGGGGCCACACCGAGCAGACCGCCTTCAGCGCATCGGTCATGTGCGTGCCCAGGATGGTGTCGGCGTCCTGCGGCCGCGGCTTGAGCAGGTCGATATCCTCGCTGCAGATCACCGAATACTGCATGCCGCTGCCCATCAGTTCGGCCAGGTCGCTGGACAGGATCTTGGCCTGGCCCAGCAGCGGGCCGACGTCACCATGGGCCGCCGCATCGATCGACAGCGGCAACAGCGCCGCGGTCTGCGGGGTATAGGCGAACATCCGCACCACGCTGGCCAGCGCATTCTCGTTCAACACGCGCTTCACGCTCCGGTAGCTCTGCGGGTCGCGGAAACTGACCTGGTGCGGGTTCGCGCGCAGCGCATCGCGCAGCTGGTAGAGCGTCTGGTCGGGATCCCCGAACTTCTGCCGGCAGGCAGGCTCGGCGGTGCAGCGCGCGAACTGCGCCTTGAGCGCATCGTCGAGGTTGCGCGCGAAATCCTCGCCCAATGCCAGCGAGTTCGGCACCACGCTGTCCAGTACCACGCTGCGCACCGCCTGCGGGTAACGCATCAGATACTGCTGCGCCATCCGGGTACCGTAGGACACGCCCAGCAGGTCGAACTGCGGCGACCCGATCGCCTTGCGCACGTCCTCCAGATCCTGTGCCGCGATCGTGGTGGTGTAGTAGCGGGGATCGGCGCGTCCCTTCAGTTGCTGAAGACAATCGGCGGCGGCGCGACGCATCTTGTCGGTATCGAATGCGCTGTCGTCACCCGCCGATGTGCTGTCGTCGGAATCCTTGCACGTCAGCGCATTGGAGCCGCCGGTGCCGCGTTGATCCAGCAACAGCACGTCGCGATGCGCGCGCAGCGGCTGCAGCACCGCGGCCACCGAGCCGGCCGAGTCGGTAGCCGCCTGACCGGGCCCGCCGGCGAGGAATACCAGCATGTCCCTGCTCGCCACCTGGGCACGCGAGCGCAGGATCGCCAGGCGCAACTTGATGATCCGGCTGTGCGGATCGGCGCGATTCTCCGGCACCGGAAAGTCGGTGCACCACGCCGCCGTGCTGAGCCCGCTGTTCGGCTGGGCCAGCTCGCATGCGCTCAACGTCAGCGAACCCAGTGTCCAGTGGGCCGGCTTGATCGCGGGCACCGGACCGGTCACCGTCGCCGCCGAAGCGATCGGCGCGATCGGCGCGATCGGCGCGGGATCATGAAAGCGGAACCAGGCCAACATCCCCAGTCCCGCGATCAGCGCGCCGACGCGAAGCGTGCCACGTCCATTCAAAGCCATGCTGTCATTCCTCACCCGGTACAAAAATCGATTCGATCGGACGGCCGAAGAGTTGCGCGATCTTGAACGCCAACGGCAGGCTGGGATCGTACTTGCCGGTCTCGATCGCATTGATGGTCTGCCGCGAGACGTCCAGCCGCTCGGCCAGATCCGCCTGCGACCAGCCCTGATCACCGCGCAGTTCGCGCATGTGGTTATTCATGCGCATGCGCCGAAGCCATGCTTCGGCCGGGCATCACGAAGCCTCATGGTCGCCGTGCCGGCGGCGCCAATGCAGGATCGCCAACAGCAGGCCCCATGCCGCCAGCGCCACACTGATGCCGCACAGCATGCCGAGCTGGTAGTCGCGCATCTGATGACGCCCGAGCCACGCGACGGCGACCAGCATTACGGCGATCAGCAGCAACCGCCAATGCGAGGCTGCCCCGTTACTGCACAGCACATCGCCCCCGCCACCGTAGCGTCGACTGGCCCAGCTGCGACCGAACGCATACATCACCACCAGGGCAGGCCAGATCCAGATCAGGATCGCGCCATCCAGCTTGATGATGCCGGCTGCCGCCAGAAACCCTCCGGTCAGACTGAACGTGCTCACTACAGTCGTCGCCACTGCCAGGCCGATCAGGTGGATCCGCTGCTCCAGTTCGTCGCTTCCCTGCACCAGCCGAACCATGGCGCGCACCACGAAAAGCACCGGCACCACCGGCAGCAGGGCCAGCGCGGTCGCCAGCAGCCGGCTTTGCACCTGTGGCAGCAGTGGCCACAGGAAAAACATGATCAGCACATAGGCCGCGATCGCTGGCCAGAACTCACGCTGATAACGCCGATGGAGCTGACGAACCTGACTCAAGGGATTCTCCGATTTCATGTCAAGCAAGCTTGACAAACCGAGCTTAGGCAACCTTTGGATACATGTCAAGCAAACTTGACATTTGGTCTAAAACACGTGATGCCGGTCGCACTTTTATGGAGAAATCGTGATGCTTATGTTAAAAAAGGTGACGCAGTTCGCACTTCCACCATGACAGTTTTTGTCAGGTATGCCTTACAACGCATGTATGCAGGTTCCCTTTCGAGCTACCGGTTTCCGGGAAATCCAGCCCAGATGCGCGATAAATCGTTTCCATGATGCTTGGCATAGGGCTTGCTTTGCCTCCTGCCAAGACCCGCCATGAGCCGGGCTGCTGCCGAGACGGCCCTCAAGCATTCTCAGCCTTTCATTCAAGAATCACTGCCCAATAGGAAAGAACGCATGAACAAGACACTGCTCTCCGCCGCCCTGATTGCCGGCTTCGGTTTTGCCGCCTTCGCTCCGAGCACCGCACGTGCCTCCGACGGCACGATCACCTCAATGGCAAGGTCTTCGCAGCATACCTGCACCGATCGGCCGTCACCGGCACCTCGGCTCCACCGTGACGCCTTGCCGACCGTAGCCACCACGGCGCTCGGCGCGGCCGGCAACACGGCCGGCCAGACGGCCTTCAGCATCGGCCTGACCGGCTGCGAGCACCAGCGTACCAAGCGCAGCCAAAGATGGCCTTCAAGGCAGCCCGAACGTCAACGCCACCGGCAGTTTGAACAACGCGCACCGCGGCAACTCAATGTCCAGCTTCAACTGCGACGGCTCCAGCCGCGGTCATCAACACCGCCGCCCAGGCCAACGCCGCCCACGTTCGCCGTCACCGGTGGCGCCGGCTCCACCTCGACTACGTCGCAGTTCATCTCCACCGCCACCGCGACCCGGCCGGTCTCGTGCACCTCGCCAGCGTCAGCTTCACCCTGATCTACAGCTAAGCGCGGACCCCGGGCGCCGTCTGCGGACCATCGAAATCGGTCGCAGCGCCCCTTTCGGTCAGCCGTTTCTACTGACTTCAACGGGTGCCTCGATGAAAAGCCTTCATCTGCGCAGCCCGCGCAGCCTTGCTCGCGCTTTCCTTGATCTCCGGTGTCGCCAACGCCAGTGTGGTCATCGGCGGCACGCGGGTAGTCTTTCCTGCGCAGGATGGCGAAGTCACGCTGCGGCTGACCAACGAAGCGACCAGCCCGCGCTGGTCGAGGCCTGGATCGATCGCGGCAATGCCCACTCCACGCCGGACAAGGCCGATACGCCGTTCCTGATCACGCCACCACTGTTCCGGATGGAACCGCACAAGGACCAGAGCCTGCGCATCATCTACGATGCACAGCCGCGCTGCCGCCGATCGTGAATCGCTGTTCTGGCTGAATGTGCTGGAAGTCCCACCCGAAGCCCAGCGGCACCGGAGGCGGCGGGAAAGAATCTGCTGCAGTTTGCGATCCGCTCGCGGCTCAAGCTGTTCTATCGCCCCGCTGAGCTGAAGGCGATCCGATGAAGGCACGCAGCCAGCTGACTTGGAAGGCCGCCGCGCGGACGACAAGGCTTCGCGCTGATGGTGCACAACCCTCTCCGTCTACATCACCTTCCGCTGACTCTGACGGTGGATGTCGGCGGGAACGTCATATGCAGCAGACACCGGCATGGTCGCGCCGATTCGGCGACCTGAGACTTCCGTGCCAAAACTCAAGCAGACGGCCGGCTACTCGGGACTTCGATCCGAGCTTCAACATGATCAATGATTACGGCGCCTTGCGCGTTACAGCGGCCCGGTCACACCATGAACGCAAGGCATGCCAGCGCCCGCGCTTCGTCCGCATACGGCGGCTCCGCCGCCTGCAAGCGCCGGTGTGCTGTGTGTGGCCATTGCCTGCGTCACTTCTCGGCTGGGTCCCGAATTGCCGGGCGGCCGCCTCGGCCTCGGCGACGGCCGCCACTCCGACGGCAGCGGTCCGGTTGAAGCCGAATTCGATCGCAGCATGTTGTCGGGGGCTGGGCCAGAACACAACCGACCTGTCGCGCTTCGAGCATGGCAACCCGGTGTTGCCGGGCAGTACCGGGTCGATCATCTATCTCAATGACCTTTGGGTCGGCCGCATCGATGTGCGCTTCGCCGCCAGCAAGCCGGACGCGAGCGCGACACCGGCGTGCATCAGCAACACGCTGCTGGACCAGTTCGGTCTGCCCGCTGGACAAACTGTCCGGCAAGCAGCGAGCCGCACTGGCCAACCCCGACTCGCTGCGTCGGACTTCGAAAGCCTGATTCCCGGGGCGAGCCTGACATTCGATCAATCCGGCCTGCGGCTCGACGCCAGCGTGCCGCAGGCGTGGCTGGGACATCATCCGCGGGGTTACGTAAGCCCCGAAAACTGGGACGCCGGTGTGCCGGCCATGCTGCTCAACTACAACTTCAACAGCTATCGCAGCAGCAATGCCGGCTTCGCCCAGACCTCGGCCTACCTCGGTCTCCGGGCGGGCGTGAATCTGGGTCTGTGGCACCTGCGTGAGGATTCGGCGCTCAACTGGCAGTCGGGCGTAGCTGGGCAGCCTTCGCGTCGGCAGTGGCAGAACATCGACACCTACGTGCGTCGTGATCTGCCCGGCCTGGCATGCCGCGCTTACGCTGGGGGACGCCTATACCAGCGGCGACCTGTTCGACAGCGTCCGCCTGCGCGGTGTGAGCATCGCCACCGATGACCGCATGCTGCCGAACTCGCTGCGTGGCTACGCACCCACCGTACGCGGTGTGGCCGAAAGCAACGCCAAGGTCAGCGTGCGTCAGAACGGCGTGGTGATCTACGAAACCACCGTCTCGCCGGGACCGTTCGTCATCGATGATCTCTACCCGACTGGCTACGGCGGTGATCTGCAGGTCACCGTAACCGAGGCTAACGGGCGAGTGAACACCTTCTCGGTCCCGTTCGCCTCGGTGCCACAGCTCTTGCGCCCTGGCGTGTCTCGCTTCAACGTCGCACTCGGTCAACTGCGCGATACGTCCATGCTGCACACCCCGCTGCTGGCGGAGGCCACCGTGCAGCACGGCTTCACCAATCTGCTGACCGGCTACGCCGGCCTCGTCGGCACCAGTGGTTATTCCGCAGCACAGATCGGGACCGCGCTGAACACACACTATGGCGCGTTCGCGATGGACCTGACCGCCGCACATACGGTCATCCCGGGTCAGTCGAGCCTGACGGGGCAGAGTCTGCGATTGAGCTACAGCAAGATCCTGCCCGAGACCAACACATCATTGACCGTGGCTACCTACCGCTATTCCACCAGCGGTTACCTGGGATTGCGCGACGCCATGCTGGCGCGCGATTACGCGCGTGGCGGCCTCTACCCCGCGGGTACCGATCCCTTGCTGCTGTCGCAGCTCAACGGCGGTGCTCCGACCAACCTTCCCGGCGTGCTGACTCCGGCCCAGCGCAACCTGCTGCTGGGCAGCAGCGGACTGGACCCGATCACCGGGCAGCTTGATCGCCAGCGCAGTCGCTTCGACCTCACCCTCAACCAGCAGCTGGGCACCCGCGGCGGCGCGTTGTATGCCAGCGGCTCCGCCCGCGACTACTGGAACCGCACCGGTACCGACCTGCAATTCCAGCTCGGCTACAACAACCGCTTCCATCGGCTGAGCTACAGCATCTCGGCCACCCGCGTGCGCGACCTCGACCGGCATTACCGCAACCAGTATTTCATCAGCTTCTCGCTGCCCCTCGGCGAGCGTGCCTACGCGCCGAACCTCACCGGCAACCTCAATCGCGACGACAGCGGCCACGCGCTGGAACAGCTGTCGATCAATGGCAGCGCGGGCGTCGACAACCGGTACAACTACGGCGCCACTGCATCGCATGGCGATGGTGCCGGTACCGCGGCCAGCATCTACGGTGGCTACCGTGGATCCTATGCGCAGCTCAATGCCAGCTACGGCAGCGGCAGCGGCTACTCGCAGGCTTCACTCGGTGCAGCCGGCGCTATCGTGGCCTATCCCGGTGGCATCAGCTTCGGCCAGTCAATCGGCGATACCGTCGGCATCGTGATAGCGCCGGATGCAGCCGGAGCCCGGGTCAACAATACCGTGGGATTGCGGGTCGACCATTCCGGCCATGCACTGGTGCCCTACCTCACGCCCTACAACCTCAACACGGTGGAGCTGGATCCCAAGGGCATGCCGCTCAATGTGCAACTGGAGGCCACCAGCGCCCAGGTGGCACCCTACGCCGGATCCGTGGTGATGTTGCGTTTCAAGACCAAGGCCGGGCGCATGCTGATCGTGCAAGTGCGCATGGCCGATGGCAGCGCGGTGCCGTTCGGCTCCGAAGTGGTCAATGCCGGCGGACAGGTACTTGGCGTCGTCGGTCAGGCCGGACACATCCTGCTGCGCGGGGTCGGCGACGCCGGTGCACTGACCGTGCGCTGGAAGAACGATGCGGGCGACGCGCGCGCGTGCTCGTTCGACTACCGGGCAGCACCGGCGACGGCTGCACCCGGTTCGAGCGGCTACACGACGGTCAACGCCACCTGTCAGATGACAACTCCCACAATCGCCACGGCCGACCGAGAGCAGCCATGATCCCTACCAGTCGATGGATTCCAGCACCGGCAGCAGGCGATGGAAAGGCCGGCAGACACTCGCTTGTCGGATACGCCTGCGCCGCCTTCCTGGTGCTGGCGCTCACGCTGGGCGTGAGCGGACCGGTGCGCGCCAACTGCAGTTTCAGCAACGGCAGCAGCACCGGGACCTACCTGGTCACCCTGCCCGCAACGATCACGGTCGATCCGAACGCCGCTGTTGGCGACACGATCTACACAACGGCTCCCGTAGGCATCAGCCCGACCATCTATTTCACCTGCAGTGGCAGCGGCAACGCATGGGGGCTGCAGAATGTCGTCGCCAGCACCCCGGCCCAGAACGTCAACCTGTTTGACAGCGGCGTGGCCGGCGTGGGCTACAGGGTCTCGCAAAAAGGCAGCTACATCTATCCCTATCCGTATTTCAGCCTGGCTGGCAGCAATTCGTGGCAGGAATCCGACGCCGTCACGATCGAGCTGGTCAAGACCGGGCCGATCAGCAACGGCAGTCTCTTGAACACGGGTCAGCTCGCCAAGTTCCTGGCTGGCAGCAGCTCCGGCCAGATCACCGACGCCGTTATCCAGATCGTCAACACCACCACCTTCGTGGCGCCGGCCTGCACAGTGACCACGAAGAGCATCTTCGTCACGCTGCCGACCGTCTCGAGCGCCAATTTCAGCGGCGTGGGCTCCGTGGCCGGCACCACGCCGTTTGCGATCGGGCTGAATTGCTCATCCGGCACGACTCTGCGCATCCAGCTGGATTCGTCGGCAGCCGTGGCAGGCAATCCGGGCGTCATCGCTGCAACCAGCGGCGGCGGAATGGCCAAAAGGGTTGGTGTGCAGTTGCTCGACGGAACCGGCGCCGCGGTGAATTTCGGCAGCGCGCAGACGGTCGGCGCGACTCCGAATGGCAACCTCTCCGTGAATTATTTTGCCCGCTACTTCCAGACAGGCACGCCAGTGACCGCCGGGGCGGTGCAGGCCAACGCGACCTTCACCCTGTCCTACCAATAAGCCGCACCCGGCCAGGCCGGATCCCTTGTGCGCCCTAGATTAGTCGTAGGTCTGGGTGACCATGCCGACATCCATCCGATCGGCACCGCCCACCGCCACATAAGCAGCGAAATATCGCAGCAGGCGATCGGGCGTTGCGGTCGAGACAGGCGTTACGGTCAGCGTGTAGGCTTGAGGAGCCTTGGAAGTCGTGCCCGCATCACCAGCGCAGGCAATCCGAGTGGACACCGGAGCGTCGGCAGCCAGCAAGCCGGCCATATCGAGATTCCGCTGGTCGACCTGACAGGTCGGCTCAACGATGGCACCAGAAAAGTTCACCCGGCCGTCCGAGGCCTTCGCGTTCATGGCGACGAGACTCATCGCGAGTGCGCATCCCACCAGGCTGAAGCTGAAAAACGGACCTGTCATACCGTTCACCTCTCGAGGTGCACTCCGCAGGTTGCGGGGCCTCATGAGTGGCTCTCGGCCGGTTCGGTACGATCTTGACGGGGCTGAAGCCACCGTCTCTCGGTAATGAGACGGAGGTCACACTATGCGGCGATATCCGGACGCTGGGCCGTGCTCAGACGCGGTCTCCAGGGCGCCCATATACACGCGCGGGACGTGAATCGGCCGTGATGAATCACAGGACCGACAGCCCTGTTCCGTGACAGGCGGAACCAGCGGGCTGTCAATGGTATCGGCGCTGCCGGACCAAACTTGATCAGCGCGAGCTGATGTATTTCTCGCGGCGGATCTGCGGTACCGGCAGGCCGAACTCCTTCAGCGTGGCGAACGCCGCATCGACCATGTTCGGGTTGCCGCACAGGTAGGCGATGTCGCGCTCGGCGCTGGGGCCCAGTTCCGCCAACACGTTCTGCACGTGACCACTGCGATCGGTGGAGCGCGGCACGGCCCGTGCGACACGGCTGAGGCAGCCGTGGAAGATGAAGCCGGGGTGGCTTTGCGCAAACGCCTCGAACTCCTCGCCATACAGAAGCTCGCCCTCGTTGCGTGCGCCATACAGCAGCACCACCTCGCGGCCCCCGCCTGCCAGCAGCTTCTCGATCTGCGGCAGCATCGCGCGGTAGGGCGTGACGCCGGTGCCGGTGGCCAGCAGCAGGTAGCGCGGGTGGGTATCGGTCGCCTGCAGGCAGAATCGACCGTACGGGCCGCTGGCATCAATGACCCCACCCAGTGGCAGCTCGCCCAGCAGCCTGGTCGCCGCGCCGCCCTCGACATAACTCACTGCGATCTCGATGCGCTGCACCGGTGAGGCGCCGTCGCCGACCGTGGCCACCGAATAGCTGCGCTTGGTCGCGGTGCCGTCGTCGTAGTGGAAGTGGACCTGCAGGAACTGGCCCGGCTGGAATGTCAGTGGCTGGCCATCGACCCGCTCGAACACGAGGTGGCGCACCGCCGGGGCGAGCATGAAGCTGTCGACGAGACGGAGCTGGAAGTGGTCGGCCATGGGGTTCCCGGAACGGTGCGTTCGCCGGGCGGGGCCGGACGAAAGGAGACAGCCCCGTATAATAAGCGGCTTGACCCCCACGGTGCAGCCCATGTCCCCCACCCCCGCACTTGTCGTAGACAATCTGCGCAAGACCTACAGCAATGGCGTCGAAGCCCTCAAAGGCATCAGCCTGACCGTGGAACCCGGCGATTTCTTTGCCCTGCTCGGCCCCAACGGCGCCGGCAAGTCCACCCTGATCGGCATCCTGTCCTCGCTGGTGAACTCCACCGGCGGCGACGCGCAGGTGTTTGGCGTGTCGGTCAACAAGCATCGCAACGAGGCGATGCGGCTGATCGGGCTGGTGCCGCAGGAAATCAACTTCAACCAGTTCGAGAAGCCGTTCGATATCTGCGTGAACGAGGCCGGCTTCTACGGCATCCCGCGCAGGATCGCCGCCCAGCGCGCGGAGAAATACCTGAGGGAGCTGCGTCTGTGGGACAAGGCGCACCATCAGGCGCGCGAGTTGTCCGGTGGCATGAAGCGGCGCCTGATGATCGCCCGCGCGATGATGAACGAGCCGAAGCTGCTGATCCTCGACGAGCCCACCGCCGGCGTCGACATCGAGATCCGCCGCTCGATGTGGCAGTTCATCAGCGGCATCAACGCGGCCGGCACCACGGTGATCCTGACCACGCACTATCTGGAGGAAGCCGAGCAGCTGTGCCGCAACATCGCGATCATCGACCACGGCACGATCATCCAGAACAGCACGATGAAGCGCCTGCTGGCGACCCTGGACGTGGAAACCTTCGTGCTCGATCTGGCCGAGACACCCGCCACGCTGCCGACCGTGGCGGGGATCACCCTGCACCGTATCGACGATCACACCCTGGAAGCGGAGATGGCGCGCAAGCAGGACCTCAACACGCTGTTCGCCGCACTCACCGCCAACGGCATCACGGTGAACTCGATGCGCACCAAGACCAACCGGCTGGAGGAGCTGTTCGTGCGGCTGGTCGAGAACGGTCGACTCGAGCCGGCACGCCAGGAGAAAACCGCATGAGCACCTCGACCAACCTGGTGGCGCTGTACACCATCACCCGCCGGGAAATCATGCGGATCGTGCGGATCTGGACGCAGACGCTGATTCCGCCGATGGTCACCATGACGCTGTACTTCGTGATCTTCGGCAAGCTGATCGGCAGCCGCATCGGCACCATCGAGGGTGGCTTCACCTACATGCAGTACATCGTGCCGGGGCTGGTGATGATGAGCATCATCAACAACAGCTACGCCAACATCTCCAGTTCGTTCTTCGGCGCCAAGTTCAGCCGCGCGGTGGAGGAGATGCTGGTGTCGCCGATGCCGAACTGGGTGATCCTGACCGGCTACGTCACCGGCGCGGTAGCACGTGGCCTGGTGGTCGGCCTGCTGGTGCTGCTGATTGCGCTGTTCTTCACCAGCCTGCAGGTGGTGCATCCGCTGATCACCTTCCTGTCGGTGTTGCTGGGTGCCACGATCTTCGCCCTGGCCGGCTTCGTCAATGCGGTCTACGCGAAGAAATTCGACGACATCGCGCTGGTGCCGACTTTCATCCTGACCCCGCTGACCTACCTCGGTGGCGTGTTCTATTCGGTCAACATGCTGGGTGAGCCATGGCAGGCGATCTCGCGGATCAACCCGATCCTGTACATGGTCAACGCGTTCCGCTTCGGCGTGCTCGGCATCAGCGACGTGGGCATCGGCACCGCCTTCGCGGTGATGCTGGCGTTCGTCGTCGGACTGTCGCTGGTGGCGCTGCACCTGCTCAAGCGCGGCATCGGCCTGCGGTCCTGAACGCAGAAAAGAGTGGAGAGGAGTGAGAAATGAGTAGAAGTCCTCAGCATCCTCGCTCCCTGCCACTCGCTTCTCACTCCTCTCCACTCACTCCTGCCCCATGCGCGTAAACAAATACATCAGCGAGGCCGGCCTGTGCTCCCGCCGCGAGGCGGACGAGCTGCTGCTGGCCGGCCGCGTCACCATCAATGGTGACGTGGTCACGACCGGCGCCAAGGCGCTGGACGGCGACGAGGTGTGCGTGGATGGCGAGGTCGTGCGCATGCGCCAGCTGGCCGCCACGCCGGCGGCGAAGAAGGCCGTCTACATCGCCCTGAACAAGCCGGTCGGGATCACCTGCACCACCGAGAAGAATGTCGACGGCAACATCATCGACTTCGTCGATCATCCGCAGCGGATCTTTCCGATCGGACGGCTGGACAAGGATTCGGAAGGACTGATCCTGCTGACCAGCAATGGCGACATCGTCAACGAGATCCTGCGCTCGGAGAACCACCACGAGAAGGAATACCTGGTGGGCGTGAACAAGGCGGTCACCGACGAATTCCTCGCCGGCATGGCCAAGGGCGTGCGCATCCATGGCCAGATGACCCAGCCTTGCCGGGTGCGCCGGATCGCCAGGTTCGGCTTCTCGATCGTGCTGACCCAGGGCCTGAACCGGCAGATCCGGCTGATGGCCGCCGCCTTCGGCTACCGCGTGACCCAGCTGCGCCGCGTGCGCATCGACAACGTGAAGCTGGCCCACCTCAAGGTCGGCCAGTGGCGCAACCTCACCGAAGCGGAGCTCAGGGGCCTGTTGCCGGGACGGACCCAGTGGTGATTTCACGCCTGGTTGCGGGAGCGGCTTCAGCCGCGATGCTCTCTCCCTGCAGATGAGCCGCATCGCGGCTGAAGCCGCTCCCACAGAAGCAATAGCCTCTACGCTGCCGGCAGGCTTTGCAGATCCCAGCGCGGATGAACCTGCACCGAGGCATCCTGATGCTGGCCGCTGGCCAGGCGGATCGCGCCCGCCAGGGCGATCATCGCGCCGTTGTCGGTGCAGAAATCCAGTCGCGGAAAGTACACCTGGAACCTGTCCTTCGCTGCTGCCGCGGCCAGTTCGCCGCGCAATCTCCGGTTCGCGCCGACCCCCCCGGCAATCACCAGACGCTGCGCCCCGCTGACCTGCAGGGCGCGGCGGCACTTGATGATCAGGGTGTCGACGATCGCCTCCTCGAAGGCGCGGGCGATGTCCGCGCGGGTCTGCTCGGCCTGGTCCGACTGCTGCCAGGCCAGCAGGACCTGGGTTTTCAGGCCCGAGAAACTGAAATCCAGCCCGGGTCGGTCGGTCATGGGTCGCGAGAAGCGAAACGCCCCGGCACGACCCTGCTCGGCCAGTTTCGCCAGCGCCGGTCCGCCGGGATATGGCAGCCCCATCATCTTGGCGGTCTTGTCGAACGCCTCGCCGGCGGCATCGTCCAGCGTGTCGCCGAGGATCGTGTACTGCCCGATCGCCTTGACCTCGACCAGCATCGAATGGCCGCCGGACACCAGCAGCGCCACGAATGGCGGTCCCGGCGGGTCTTCCTCCAGCAGCGGCGCCAGCAGGTGACCCTCCATGTGATGCACGCCGATGGCGGGCACGCCCAGCGCCCAGGCCAGCGCCCGCCCGGCGGACGCCCCCACCAGCAGCGCGCCGACCAGCCCCGGGCCGGCGGTATACGCCACCCCGCCCAGATCCTGCACGGTCAGCCCCGCCTCGGCCAGCGCCTCGCGAATCAGCGGCAGCAGCTTGCGCACGTGATCGCGGCTGGCCAGCTCCGGCACCACCCCGCCGTAGTCGGCATGCAGCTTGATCTGGCTGTACAGCGTATGTGCCAGCAGGCCGCGGCCCGGCGCCTCCGGCTCCCAGCGCAGCAGGGCCACGCCGGTCTCGTCACAGGACGTTTCGATACCCAGAATCGGCTTGCGTTGAAGGGACTTTGAAAATTCTTTGTTATCCACGGTATAATTCGCGGCTCACCATATTTGACTGTCCTGCAACCGCGGGCAGATTACCACTCGGAGTTTCCATGCCCAACGTAAAAGTTCGCGAGAACGAGCCGTTCGAGATCGCTCTGCGTCGTTTCAAGCGTACCTGCGAAAAGGCCGGCGTGCTCGCTGAAACGCGCAAGCGCGAGTTCTACGAAAAGCCGACCCAGGAGCGCAAGCGCAAGCGCGCCGCCGCGGTGAAGCGTCACCTGCGCCGCCTGTCGCGCGATGTTTCGCGCAAGGTCCGCTTGTACTGAGTTTCCCCTGATCCGGCCGATTCGGCGGATCCAGCGGCGCTGCGGCGCCGCCTGCACAGGAAACGCGGTCGGCGCGGGTTCTCGCAGCCACCGCAAGCTCTCGGATTCGAACCGGCCGGTGTTGTCCCCAGGGGCAACGCCGGCTTTGTCGTTTTCGTAGAATGGACACCCCGCCCGCCTCACCCACTTCAAAGGCTCCCGCCATGACGCTCAAGCAGCAGCTCACCGAAGACATGAAGAACGCGATGCGCAGCGGCGAGAAGCACCGGTTGGGCGTTATCCGGCTGATGCTGGCGGCGATCAAGCAACGCGAAGTGGACGAGCGGATCGAGCTGGATGACGTGCAGATCCTGACCACGCTGGAAAAGATGCTCAAGCAGCGGCGCGATTCGGTCAGCCAGTTCGATGCCGCCCACCGTGAAGACCTGTCGGCGATCGAGCGCGCCGAGATGGTGGTGATCGAGACCTACCTGCCGGCCAAGCTGGACGAAGCGGAGATCGACGCACTGATTACCGCCGCGATCGGCGAAACCGGGGCCAGCTCGCCGCGCGACATGGGCAAGGTGGTGGCGGCGGTGAAGGAAAAGGCCGCCGGCCGCGCCGACATGGCCGTGGTCTCGGGCAAGATCAAGGCGCGCCTGGCGGGCTGAGCTTCGGGCTTCCCCGCCACGCCGGAAGCATCGAACAACAACCTCGCCGGCAGGCAAGCCGATCGTCCACACCACAGCCAGGCGGCGAGCCCGGCGATGCATCGCGTTCACACCGGCTTGGATACAAGACTGCAGGAACCCGCCGGGCCTGCCGCCGCGCGGGCATTCGTCGCGCAGGAGAAACACATGCTGAAGTGGGCCATCGTATTCGCCGTCGTTTCGCTGATTTCCGGCTGGCTCGGCTTTAGCGGCGTTTCCGGCGCTACCGCGACCATCGCCAAGGTGCTGTTCGCGTGCTTCGCGATCCTGTTCGTGCTGGCCATGCTGGCCGTGATAGGCGTATTCAGCATCGTGCTCTGACCGACCGCGCCACGGCGGCCGCCAGTGCCTGGCGAAAGCTCGATCCGGCCATCACATCAGCCTGGGCCGGAATCCGGCCCAGGCTGATGCAATCCGGCCGAGCCTCCCCGGTGGCAACCGACTAAACTAGCCCCCTTATGCGCGGCCTCATTCCCGACAGCTTCATCGATGAACTGCTTGCCCGCGTCGACATCGTCGACGTCATCGAGCGGCGGGTGCCGTTGAAGAAGGCCGGGCGCGAGTGGACCGCGTGCTGCCCGTTCCACAACGAGCGCTCGCCGTCATTCTCGGTCAGCCCGGCCAAACAGTTCTACCACTGCTTCGGCTGCGGCGCGCACGGCAGCGCGATCAAGTTCGTGATGGATTACGACCGGCTGGAATTTCCCGATGCGGTCGAGGAACTGGCGCAGACGGTCGGCCTGAAGGTGCCGCGCGAAGGCGGCCGCGAGGCGGCTCCGCGCGAGGACAAAACCGACCTGTATGCGCTGCTCGACGGCGCCGCCAGCTGGTATGAGAGCGAGCTGCCGCGCAACGCCGAGGCCCAGGCCTACTGCCGCAAGCGCGGCCTCGATGCCGAGACCGTTGCCCGCTTCCGCCTGGGCTGGGCCCCGGCCGGCTACGACGGCGTGATCAAGGCCCTGGGCAACAGCCCGCGCCGGATGGATTTGCTGAACGAGGCCGGCATGGTCGCCAGCAACGAACGCGGCAGCAAATACGACCGCTTCCGCGAACGGCTGATGTTCCCGATCCTCGATCGACGCGGGAGAGTGATTGCCTTTGGCGGCAGGGTGCTGAGCGCGGAGCAATCACCCAAATACCTCAATTCGCCGGAGACCCCGCTGTTCCACAAGGGCCGCGAGCTGTTCGCGCTGTGGCAGGTCAAGCAGGCCAATGCGAACCTGTCGCGGATCGTGGTGGTCGAGGGCTACATGGACGTGATCGCGCTGCACCAGGCCGGACTGCCGATCGCGGTGGCCACACTGGGCACCGCGACCACGCCGGAGCATACCGAGGTGCTGTTCCGCGCCGCGCCCGACGTGGTGTTCTGTTTCGACGGTGACCGCGCCGGCCGCGCGGCCGCCTGGAAGGCGTTGGAATCGGCCCTGCCGCGGCTGCGCGACGGCCGCCAGGCATATTTCCTGTTCCTCCCCGATGGCGAGGACCCGGACTCGCTGGTGCGCAAGGAAGGCAGGGAAGGCTTCGAGAAGCGCATCAAGGAAGCGATGCCGCTGTCTGACTACTTCTTCAACGAGCTGTCGCACGACGTGGACATGGCCAGCCTCGACGGCCGCGCCCGGCTGGCCGAACGCGCCCGCCCGCTGATCGCGAAACTGCCCGATGGCGCGTTCCGCGACCTGATGGCGCAGGAGCTGGAAAAACGCAGCGGCGTGCGCGCCCTCCTGTCGCCCGACCCGGCCACGCACCGCGCACTGCAGCGACCGATGGCGGTGCAGCGCAGCCTGGTTCGCAGCGCGATCTCGCTGCTGCTGGCGCAGCCGGGGCTGGCCGATCAGGTGGAAAAACCGTATCGCTTCCTGCGCCTGGACAAGCCCGGCGTGGAGCTGCTGGCCGAATTGCTGGATCTGGCGCGCTCGCGCCCCGGCATCAACTCCGCGATGCTGGTGGAGCATTTTGCCGAACGGCCGGAGTATCCCTCGCTGCAGAAGCTGATGGCGACGATCTCGGTGGGCGAACCGGAGACCCAGTGCACCGAATTTCTCGACGCCCTGCTGCGGATGGAGGATCAGGCGACCACCCAACGCCGTGACGCCCTGCACGCCAAGATGAGCCAGGGCCCGTTGGACAGTGCCGAAAAAGCCGAACTGCGCGAACTGCTTGCCGCACGCAACCGGCCGCCGGCCGCGTCGGCCTGATCCCGATGACCCGTCACCGCCTGAGCGACGTCGCGCGTCATCCTGCCCCGCATCCCATCCACCGTCATCCTGCTGTGGGATCATGTTCCGCTTCGACCGGGCAGGTTTTGCCAGAGGCGCGAGGATATTGATGGATCTGCTGCAACACCTGATCACGATTTTCGCCGAGAACGGCTACATCGCGGTGTTCATCGCGTTGATGATCTGCGGTGCCGGACTGCCGCTGCCGGAAGACATCACCCTGGTCGCCGGCGGCGTGATCGCCGGGCTCGGCTTCGCCAACGTGCATGCGATGTTCGCGCTGGCGATGTTCGGCGTGTTGCTGGGCGATTCGGCGATTTTCCTGCTCGGTCATCATTACGGCGCGCGCATCATGCAATGGCGCTTCGTGGCCCGGGTGCTCACCCCGTCGCGCTACGCCAGGGTGCAAGACAAGTTCCACCGTTACGGCAACCGCATGCTGTTCATCGCACGCTTCCTGCCCGGCATGCGCACCACCGTCTACCTCACCGCCGGCATGACCCATCGGGTCTCGTTCCTGCGCTTTCTGCTGCTGGACGGGATGGCCGCGCTGATCAGCGTGCCGTTCTGGGTCTACCTGGGCTACCTCGGGGCGGACAACCACGAATGGCTGGTGACCTGGATCCGTCGTGGCCAGACCAGCCTGTGGATCCTGGCCGGCGTGCTGCTGCTGATCGTGCTGGTGTCCTGGTGGCGCCATCGCCGCCGGGCCCAGTGCGAGCAGGACTGAATCGCCGACATGGGGTGGAGTCGCTGGCGTCCGGACAACTTCACGCTGAGCCTGCTCGCCACCGTGGCGCTGGCCTCGCTGTGGCCGTGCCGGGGCGGAGCGGCGCGGGCATTCGACGTGATCACCGATGTGGCGATCGCGCTGCTGTTCTTCCTGCATGGCGCCAAGCTGCCCCGGGCGGCGATCATGCGGGGCTTGAAGCACTGGCAACTGCACCTGTGCGTGTTTGCCAGCACGTTCGTGCTGTTCCCCCTGCTCGGGCTGGCCTTGCGGCCGCTCGGTCATGCACTGCTGACACCCGAGCTTTACCTGGGCGTGCTGTTTGTCTGCATGTTGCCCTCGACGGTGCAGTCCTCGATCGCGTTCACCTCGATCGCCGGCGGCAATGTCGCCGCCGCCGTGGTCAGCGCCTCGATGTCGAACCTGCTCGGGATCGTGCTGACCCCGCTGCTGGTCGGCCTGTTGCTGGCCAGCCGCGGCGGTGGTCCCTCGTGGCATGGCGTGCTGTCTATCGTGCTGCAACTGCTGCTGCCGTTCGTGCTGGGCCATGTCGCGCGACGCTGGATCGGCGGCCTGGTCGACCGCCACAAGCCGCTGCTCGGACTTACCGATCAGGGCACGATCCTGCTGGTGGTCTACAGCGCCTTCAGCGCCGCGGTGGTCGGTGGCCTCTGGCGCGACACGCCGCTGTCCGCCTTGCTCGCGACCCTGGCGATATGTGCGTTGCTGCTGGCACTGGTGATGCCGACGCTGACCTGGGTAGCGCGGCGGCTCGACTTTCGCCGCGAGGACGAGATCGCCATCGTGTTCTGCGGCTCCAAGAAGAGCATGGCCAGCGGCATCCCGATGGCCAGGATCCTGTTCGCCGGACACCTCGGCGGCCTGGGTGCGCTGGTGCTTCCGTTGATGATCTTCCACCAGCTGCAGCTGCTGGTGTGCGCGGTGGTAGCCCGGCGCTATGCGGCGCAGGGCCTTCAGCCCGCGCCGGAGGACGACCATGAAGCCGACTGAGCCGACGCCTTCGGCAACGGCTACAGCCAGCGACCGTAGCGCCGCATGTAGATCAGCTTCATCAGCTGGGTCAGCACGCTGTAGCTGACCAGGGTCAGTGCCAGCCAGGCGAAGTACACCGGTGGCAGCGGCACCATGCCGATCTTCGCACCCAGCGCGCTGAACGGAATCAGCATGCCGATGACGATGATCGCCAGGGTCAGTCCCAGCACCGGAGCCGCCGCGACGCTTTGCAGGAACGGGATCTTGCGGGTACGGATCATGTGCACGACCAGGGTCTGCGACAGCAGGCCCTCGATGAACCAGCCGGACTGGAACAGCGACTGGTGCGCCGGCGAACGGGCACCGAAGTAGTGCCACAGCAGCCAGAACGTGGTGAGGTCGAAGATCGAGCTGACCGGGCCGATCCACACCATGAAGCGGCCGATGTCGCCGGCGTCCCAGCGCCGCGGCTTGCGCAGGTATTCCTCGTCCATGCGATCGAACGGGATCGACAGCTGCGAGATGTCGTACAGCAGGTTCTGCACCAGGATCTGCAGCGGCAGCATCGGCAGGAACGGCAGGAATGCGCTGGCCACCAGCACGCTGAACACATTGCCGAAGTTCGAGCTGGCCGTCATCTTGATGTACTTCATGATGTTGCCGAAGGTGATCCGCCCCTCGATCACGCCCTCCTCCAGCACCATCAGGTTCTTCTCCAGCAGGATGATGTCGGCCGACTCCTTGGCGATGTCGGTGGCGGTATCCACCGAGATGCCGACGTCGGCATCGTGCAGCGCCGGCGCATCGTTGATGCCGTCGCCGAGGAAGCCCACCGTGTGGCCCAGCCGCTGCAGCGAGCGCACCACCCGCGCCTTCTGCAGCGGCGACATCTTGGCGAACACGGTGACCCGTGCCACCAGCGCGTCCAGCGCGACGTCATCGAGCGCCTCGATGTCCCGACCCTGCACGGAGTGGCTGACATCCAGCCCCACTTCGCGGCAGATCTTGCGGGTCACCGCCTCGTTGTCGCCGGTGATCACCTTCACCTCGACCCCGTGCTGATGCAGCGCGCGGATCGCGGTGGCGGCCGAGTCTTTCGGCGGGTCCAGAAAAGCCAGGCAGCCGACCGCGATCAACCCGCTCTCGTCCGCCACACCGTAGGCGCGCTCCCGCGCGGGCTCACGCCGCACCGCCACCACCAGCACGCGCAGGCCGTCCTCGTTCAGGCGATGGGTCATCGCCTTGATCTCGTGACGGCGCTCGTCGGTCATCGGCTCGACCGCCCCGCCGCTGTTCGCATGGCTGCAGATCGCCAGCATCTCCTCCACCGCGCCCTTGCAGATCAGCAAGTGCTCGCCCGCACCGTCAGCGACCACCACCGACATGCGCCGGCGCTGGAAATCGAACGGGATCTCGTCGATCACCCGGTAACGCATCGCCGCCGCTTCCAGGTCGCGATGCGCCAGCACCGCCTTGTCCATCAGGTTCTTCAGGCCGGTCTGGAAGCGACTGTTGAGATAACCATATTCCAACGCTTCGCCGGACTCTTCGCCGTCCAGGTCGAGATGCCGCTCGAGCACGATCTTGTCCAGCGTCAGGGTGCCGGTCTTGTCGGTGCACAGCACGTCCATCGCGCCGAAGTTCTGGATCGCGTTGAGCCGCTTGACCACCACCTTGCGCCGCGACATCGCCAGCGCGCCCCTGGACAGGTTCGCGGTGACGATCAACGGCAGCATCTCCGGGGTCAGGCCCACCGCCACCGACAAGGCGAACAGGAATGCCTCAGTCCAGTCGTGCTTGTCCAGGCCGTTGATCAGGAAGACGATCGGCACCATCACCGCCATGAAACGGATCAGCAGCCAGCTGACACTGCTGATGCCGCGATCGAAGCTGGTCTGCACGCGCTGACCGGTCATGCTGTGCGCCAGCGAACCCAGATAGCTGCGCGCGCCGGTGGCCAGCACCGCCGCCGTGGCGGTGCCGCTGACCACGTTGGTGCCCATGTAGCAGACCGTGGGCAGATCCAGCGGATTACCGTGGCCGGCGGCATCGGATGGCACGCGCGCCGGGGCCGACTTTTCCACCGGCAGCGATTCGCCGGTGAGGATCGCCTGGCTGATGAACAGGTCCTTGGCGCTGAGCAGGCGCAGATCCGCCGGCACCATGTCGCCGGCGCCCAGGTGCACGATGTCGCCGGCGACCAGCTCGACCACCGGCACCTCGATCTGCTCGCTGTGACCGTCGGAGGCCCGCCGGGTCACCGTGGCGGTGTTGCGCACCATGGCCTTGAGCTGTTCGGCCGCGCGCGAGGAGCGGTACTCCTGGGTAAAGCTCAGCAGCACGCTGATCGCCACCATCACCGCGATGATGATCGGCCCGGCGAGGTCGCCCCGATCGCTGAACAACTGCACGCCGGCCAGCACCAGCAGCACCACGATGAACGGGTTCTTGAACGCATGCAGCAATTGCAGCGACCAATGCGGCGGCTTCTCGCGCGACACCTCGTTCGGGCCATCGCGGTGCAGCCGTGCGCCGATCTGCTCCTCGTCGAGGCCGTGCGGCGCGGTATCCAGCGACGCCAGCAGCGACGCCGTATCGCGAAACGCCTGCTGCACCACCGCGGCCGGCACGGAGCGGGAGCCGCCGTTGCCCGCCATCCTGCCGACGGATGGGTTGGAAATCTTGCTCATGCGTTGCTTCCGTATGCCGGATGGCTGCTGTCGCGAGGCGCTGGCGGGGTCAGCCCGCCCTCACTTCACAAAGTCGGGCGGCCCATGCGCCCATGCCTGCGACCCCGCCGATGCGGGGGAGGCCAGTTGTGGCGGTGGATGGATACGACCATCAGCGGCCGGAGCCCATCCGCCGATGACGGACAGCCTTGAGGAACGACGCCGGCTCACGCCGCCGCGTCGATACACCCGCGGCGGTCGCGTGCGGCAGCTCGGTTACCGCCACGGCACTGTCGTCGTTGGCCGGCCTGGCCAGCGGCGCCGGCACGGTCACGTTGAATGCGCACGGCACGGCGGCACGCCGACCGGAGGCGGCACGCATGCCTGCAATGCACAGGCGGGAAAATTCGCGAAGGAGCTTCATCGGCCCATCTCCTCGTAACGACGCCATCGGCGTCGTCGGGGGTGGGCCGGACCTTCCCCTAGTTCAGGAAAGCACCAGCCGACCGCAGGCGGTCGCCGCAAGCGTTCAATTTGTTGTGCGGCGCCGGCACCCGAAGCGAGCGGATGTCGACGTTGCGACTAGGGTAAACGTCCATATGCCTTGTTTTGTCAGGACTGGGAGCCCGCCGGCACAACGCGCCGGAGGGCGCGCGCATTGTCGTGCTGCGTTGCGGAACTGTCAACGCCGGCACGCACGAAAGTTCCTGCGCGATGGCAGCAGCCGTCCGGCGGGTCAGATGACCTGCCTCAGCAGCAGGCTCTGCTGCACCATCGGTTCGACCAGCCAGTGGTCGAACAGCAGGAACGCGAACAGCGCCATCAGGTACACGATCGAATACTTGAACACCTTCATCGCGAACCACTCGTCCGGCGGATTCAGCAGCCGTACGGCGTAATACAGGAATCCCACATCCAGCACGATCGCGCCACCGAGGTAGATCAGGCCACTCATCCCGGTCAGCGCCGGCAGCAGGGTCACCAGCACCAGCAGGATCGTGTAGAACAGTACGTGCCAGCGGGTATAGACCACGCCATGCGTCACCGGCAGCATCGGCACCTGGGCACGCGCGTAATCGTCGCGGCGAAAGATCGCCAGTGCCCAGAAGTGCGGTGGCGTCCAGACGAAGATGATCAGGCACAGCTGCAGCGCGAACGGATGCAGGTGGCCGGTCACCGCGGTCCAGCCCAGCACCGGCGGAATCGCCCCGGCGAGTCCGCCGATCACGATGTTCTGCGGCGTCGCCCGCTTCAGGTACGCGGTGTAGACCAGCGCATAGCCGATCAGTCCGCCAAACGTCAGCACCGCGGTCAGCGTGTTGACCAGCAGCGCCAGCACCAGCATCGAGGCGATACCGAGCAGCACGGCGAACACCAGCACCTGGTGCGGCGTCAACGAACCGGTGGCCAGCGGACGCCGGGCAGTGCGCGCCATCAGCTTGTCGATGCGCTCGTCGATCAGGTGATTGAACGCGGCGGCCGAGCCAGAGGCCATCCAGATACCCAGCGTGCCGAACACCAGCGCCCGCCACGGCGGAATGCCCGGCACCGCCAGGAACATGCCGATCACCGCACAGAACACCAGCAGCGCCACCACGCGCGGCTTGGTCAATTGCAGATATTCGCGAATCGTATCCATTCAACGTGACTCCAGCGGCAGGGACAGCGACTCGCCACGCCGGATCTGCGTGCGCGCCAGGGTGGCCAGCAAGGTGAACAGCAACAGTGCAGCCATGCCATTGTGTGCGGTCGCCACCGCCAGCGGCAGCCCGAAATACACATTGCTGATGCCCAGCAGCACCTGGCTGGTCAGCGCCAGTGCGATCGCGAAGCCGAAGCCGCGCAGACCCCGGCGGACCAACTTGTATGCCAGCCAGCCGAGATAGCAGAACACCACCAGCGCACCGAGCCGGTGCGCCAGCTGGATCGCGCTGCGCGCGGCCATGTCCAGCACGCCACCTTCGTAGTTGACACCGATCCCGCGCCACAGCACGAAGCCCTGTCCGAAGTCCGTCGGCGGCGCCCATTGCCCCAGGCACTGCGGGAACGAACCGGGGCCGTAACCACAGGCCAGCGCCGCGTAGTTGGCCGAGGTCCAGCCGCCCAGCGCGATCTGGCAGAACAGCAGCACCAGGCCGACGACCACCAGCCGGCGCAAATCGGCCAGGCGCCCGTCCGCTGCCGCCACGCCGGCGAAGCGCAGCGCAGCGTAGGCCAGCAGCGCAAACGTGGTCATTCCGCCGAGCAGATGACCCATCACCACGATCGGCTTCAGCAGCAAGGTCACCGTCCACATGCCGAGCATCGCCTGAAAGATGATCACCGCCAGCGCCAGCACACAGACCCGCCATGCGCCGGGTCGCGGCAGGCGGACCGCGACGAGCAGCGGCAACGCGATCGCGCACACCGCCAGCAGCGAGGACCACCAGTGTTCCCCTTGCATGTACAACCCGACCCCGACCGCCGCAAAGGCGGCGCCGACGAGCACCGCCAGCAGAGCGCCACGTCGACGCCAGCTCGCCAGCAGCGCCAGCGCCAGCACCATCACGCCCAGGGTGCCGGCAAGGAAACGGTGAACCTGCTCGCGCCATGCCTTGCCGGCCTCATACGGACGATCCGGAAAGGCCGCATCCGCATGGGCCACGGCCTGGGCATGCTGCGGCCAGCTCACCTGGCCATAGCAGGTCGGCCAATCCGGGCAGGACAGGCCGGCATTGGACAGCCGCACGAATGCGCCGAACATCACCAGTCCGAACGCGAACACCGCGGCTAGCACGGACAGGCCGCGCAGGATCCTCAACGCGCGCGGCGAGCTCACTTGATCACCTTGCGCAGGTCGCGCAGCAGGCCCGCCGCATCGAATCCCGCCGGGTAGAACGACAACGCGGTGCCATTGGACTCCACCAGCACGGCACTGACACTGTCGGGCGTCGCCGGCCGGTAGCCGGCCAGCTTGCCGTCGACGTCCTGGCCCAGCTGCCAGTAGCTCGCCATCGCCGCACGGTCGGCGGCATGGGCCGGCGGCGAGCCGAGGTAGAGCAGTCGCAGCCGCGACTGGTTGTTGCTGAGCATCACGCGCGCCTTGGCCATCGCGGTCAGTGCATCGAGGCAGCGTGCGGCGCAATCCGGCCCGGCCAGCGCCAGCAGGGTCATGCGCGGCTCGCTGTCGCGCCACGCATATGCCTGGCCATCCGCCAGCTGCACGCGCAGCTGCTCGTCGACGAAATTGCGCTGCGGCACGATCGGCTGGCCATTGCCCTTGGCGGAAGGCTGCCAGCCGCCATAGGTGAGCAGCCCCGCCACGATCATCGGCGCGGCAAACACCAGCACGATGAGCAGCAGGTACAGGCGACTCTTGCGCAACGACTTGGACTCAGCAGTATTCATCGGGACTATTCATCGGGCAGGGTGGACAGGCATGGATCAGGGCCGGCGTCGGTCGCGCTTGCGATGCAACACCAGCAGGATCACCACCGCCGCGAGCGCAAACGAAAACCACTGGAACGCATAGGCTCGATGCCGTGCCGGCGGCATCGAGGAGAGATCGAGGGTGCGTACCCGTACATAAATCGAGGCCGGGTCGGCGTCCAGCGCCAGTACCCGCGGATACAGCGAGCGCCCCAGGTCGCGGGCGATTTCCGCCGGCTCGAGGAAGATGCTGGTCTTCGGCCAGCGGCTCTGCCGGGCCAGCGCATCGCCACCCATTTCGAAACCGGTCGGCGGCGGCGGCACGTACAGACCCTGCAGCGTAACTTCGCCGGTCGGCAGCGGCGGCAACTCGGGTGCCTGGCCGGTGCCGTTGCCGGGAAGAAAGCCCAGGTCGACCAGCAACAGGGACTTTCGCCCGGGCAACTCGAACGGTGCGAATGCCTCGACCCCACCGCGCTCGTCGTGTTTTGGGTTGTCCAGCAGATACAGGCGATCGACCAGGTAGTGACCGGCCACCCGCACCCGCGGAAAACGGTCGGCCGGCGGTTTGGCAGCCACCTTGGCGAAATCCTGCAGCGGCGCAGACGACGATGCGGCATAGCGCCGCAGAAGCGCCTCCTTGAAGTCGGCGCGATGCAGCTGCCACACGCCCAAACGTATGAACAGCAAGGCGCCAGCCAGCGTCAGCAGCAGCGCCCACCATGTCGGACGTCGAAATCCGCTCACGCTGAACCACCGCCGGCGGTGGCTATACTGCCCATGTCGAAATGGATCGGATGCGTCACGTGGAAGCCATTTACAAAATTGCGCTGGTGGTGGTGCTGCTGGTGGTGATCTTCAGCCTCGGCCAGGCGCTGTACTTCATGATGACCGACAAGGACGATGACAAGCGCACCGTGTGGGCGCTGACCCGTCGTATCGGCCTGTCCCTGCTACTGATCGCCATGGTCGCGTTCGGTATCTGGATGGGTTGGCTGCATCCGCACGACATCGGCCAGTGATTGTACCGGCTGAGCCGCCGCGGCGTCCCGGTCGCGGCATATCGCACGTAGTGGAGAGCATCTCCGCCGACGTTTGAGACGAACGACGCAACAAAAAGCCCGCCAATGGCGGGCTTTTTGTTGCGTCCGTGTCCTGGCTCTCGTACAGAACCGGCCACGACGAGGGCATGGATGCCCGAGTTGAGGCAACGCAGGAGCCGTTGCCCGATGGCCGGCCCCACTCTTCGCGAAACGGATGTTTCGTCAAAGAATGTAGACGAACATGAACAGGCCCAGCCAGACCACGTCGACGAAGTGCCAGTACCAGGCCACCGCCTCGAACGCGAAATGGTGATCCTTGCTGAAATGGCCCTTCGCCACGCGGAACCAGATCACCGAAAGCATGATCGTGCCCAGCGTCACGTGCAGGCCATGGAACCCGGTCAGCAGGAAGAACGTGGAGCCGTAGACGCCGCTGTGCAGAGTCAGGTTCAGCTCCTTGTACGCCTCGATGTATTCGTGCGCCTGGAAGTTCAGGAACAGCGCACCCAGCAGCACGGTCAGGCCGAGGAAGACCAGGATCCTGCCGCGATGCCCGGCGCGCAGCGCGTGATGCGCGATCGTCACGGTAACACTGGAGCTGAGCAGGATCAGCGTATTGAGCAGCGGCAGCCCCCACGCCGGCACCGTGCTGAACGCACCACCGACATGCTGCGGGCCATTGCCGCCGTTGGCACCCCACGAGGCAGCGTAATCACCCCACAGGAACTGATGGGTCAGCACGCCATGGCCTTCGCCACCGATCCACGGCACCGAGAACATGCGGATGTAGAACAGCGCGCCGAAGAATGCGCCGAAGAACATCACCTCGGAAAAGATGAACCACATCATGCCCATGCGGAACGAGGTGTCGACCTGGTGGTTGTAGTCACCGGCCAGCGACTCGTTGATCACCGAGCGGAACCAGCCGAAGAACATGCCCAGCACGCCCAGCACGCCGACCGCGAGTACGGTTCGGCCAAACCCGGCATCACCGGGCTCGGCATTGAGCCAGTGCGCGGCGCCAAACACGGTGGTGAACATGACCACCGCGGCCACGAACGGCCAGTAACTCCTGGCTGGAACAAAGTAAGCGTCGTGCTGCTGACCCATGGTGAGACCCCGTGGATTTCTCTTGATGACTTTTGCCCCGCCGGATAGCTCGGGGAACTGCATGCCGGTCGTACCAACCCGAGCGATTGTAGGAAAACGATTGCTGCCGCGTTGCCGTTATTTCATCAGCACGATCTGCACGAACGACAACAGGAAGAAGAACGCCACCACCACCACCAGGATCGTCACGGTGCGCCTTACCCCGCGGCGGCTGGCTTCGCTGACCTGATCTGTCGTCTGTTGCGTCATATCGAACCGCTTCTTCTGGATGTCGCCCCGGCCAGTGATGGCCAGAGCGACGGAACGAGTGTCAGGAATGCACGTTGCCGTGGGCCAGCTCTTCGTCATGGATGATCGGCGGCACGTCGAAGGTGTGATGCGGTGCCGGCGACGGCACGGTCCACTCCAGCCCCTTGGCACCTTCCCATACCCGATCGGTGGCTTTCTTCTTGGAGAAGAAAGCGCAATGAATCAGCAGGAACAGGAAGATCAGCTGCGAGGCGCCGAACAGGAAACCGCCGATCGAACTGATCATGTTGAAGTTGGCGAACGCGACGTTGTAGTCGGGGATGCGTCGCGGCATGCCGGCCAGGCCCAGGAAGTGCTGCGGGAAGAACAGCACGTTGACCCAGATCACGCTGTTCCAGAAATGCACCTTGCCCCAGAACTCGCTGTACATGTGGCCGGTCCACTTCGGCAGCCAGTAATAGGTGGCCGCGATGATCGCGAACAGCGCGCCGGTCACCAGCACGTAATGGAAATGCGCCACCACGAAGTAGGTGTCCTGATACTGGAAGTCGGCCGGCACCAGCGCCAGCATCAGGCCGGAGAAGCCGCCGATGGTGAACAGGATCACGAACGCGATGGCGAACAGCATCGGCGTCTCGAACGTCATCGAGCCACCCCACATCGTCGATACCCAGTTGAACACCTTCACGCCGGTCGGCACGGCGATCAGCATGGTGGCGTACATGAAGAAGATGTCGGCGCCCAGCGGCAGGCCCACCGCGAACATGTGGTGCGCCCACACGATGAACGAGAGGAACGCGATCGAGGCAATCGCGAACACCATCGCCTTGTAGCCGAAGATCGGCTTGCGCGCGAAGGTCGGGATGACCTCGGAGATGATCCCGAACGCGGGCAGGATCATGATGTAGACCTCGGGGTGCCCGAAGAACCAGAAAATATGTTGATACAAGACGGGGTCACCACCGCCGCCCGGGTTGAAGAAGCTGGTACCGAAGTACTTGTCCGTCAGCAGCATGGTGACCGCACCGGCCAGCACCGGCATCACCGCGATCAGCAGGAACGCCGTGATCAGCCAGCTCCACACGAACACCGGCATCTTCAGCAGATCCATGCCGGGCGCGCGCATGTTGAGGATCGTGGCGATGATGTTGATCGCACCCATGATCGAACTGATGCCCATCAGATGGATCGCGAACACCACATAGGCCAGCGAATCGCTCTGCAGCGACAGGGGCGGATACATGGTCCAGCCGCCGGCCGGGCCGCCGCCGGCCATGAACAGGGTGGACAGCAGCAGGGTGAAGGCGAACGGCAGGATCCAGAACGACAGGTTGTTCATGCGCGGCAACGCCATGTCCGGCGCACCGACCATCAACGGGATCATCCAGTTACCAAGGCCAACGAAGGCCGGCATGATCGCGCCGAAGATCATCACCAGCGCATGCAGCGTGGTCATCTGGTTGAAGAAATACGGCTGCACCAGCTGCAGGCCCGGCTTGAACAGCTCGGCGCGAATGACCATCGCGAAACTGCCGCCGATGAAGAACATCGTCAGCGCGAAGATCAGGTACAGCGTGCCGATATCCTTGTGGTTGGTGGACATGCACCAGCGCTGGAAGAAATTCTTCGGCGCGCCGTGGTGATCATCATGCTGATCATGGGTGGCTGCGTGGGACATGGCCTTGCACCTCTAACCTGTTATTGAATGCGACTGCATGGAACGGCGTGAACGGCGTGGATCAGCCCTGCGCGCGGTTGACCGGGGTGGTGACGACCTGGGCGGAAGCGGGTGCCGCGGCAGTCGCTGCGGGCGCCGGCGCCGCAGCGGGTGCCGCCGAAGTCGCTTCCTGCTCGGCCAGCCACTTCGCGAAGTCGGCCTTGGACTTGGCCACCACCACGATCGGCATGAAGCCATGATCCTGGCCACACAGCTCCGCACACTGGCCACGATAGGTGCCAGGCGTCTTGATGTTGGTCCAGGCGGCATTGACGATGCCCGGAATCGCGTCGAGCTTCCAGCCCAGCGCCGGCACCCACCATGAGTGGATCACGTCGCCGCCGGTGATCACGAAGCGGATCTTGGTGTCGACCGGCACCACCAGCGGCTTGTCGACGTTCAACAGGTAGGTATTCTCGTCACCCACCTTGACCGCGTACGGGTCCATGCCCGAGCCGAGCTGGCGGGTCTGGTCGCTCTGCGTGTCGAGCTTGGACATGAAGCCGACCTTGTCGATCGGCTTGCCCAGGTAGCTGACGTAGTCGTAGCGCCACTTCCACTGGTAGCCGGTGACCTTGACAGTCATCTGCGAACCGGTGGTATCGGCCCACGAGGTGAGCCCGCCGGTGGCCAGGTAGGCCAGCACGATCAGGATGATCACCGGCACGGTGGTCCAGACGAGTTCCAGCTTGGTGTTGTGCGACCACTTCTCGGCTACCGCACCGCGCGATTTGCGGAAGCGGAACATCGCGATGAACATCGCGCCGAACACCAGAATGCCGATCACCACGCAGACGCCGAGCGAGATGTTGTTGAGGTGGTACGGCACTTCCGACCAGGTGCTGGCACCACGCTCCATGTTCAGCTGCCAGGGTCCGGGGGCGGCCTGAACCACACTGCCGAAAGATGCAAGGACGAAGCTCGCCGCTGCCATGAATGATCGCCTGATACCGCCAGATGTCATGTCTTGCACCTTTGTTGAACCTGTTTGCGTGGCTGTCCGTTGAAGTCGGCCAGCAACACCTTGAGTTTCTTAGACAGCTCGACGCGCTCCTGTTCCGCCAGGAATTCGCCGATCTCCAGATTACGGCCATGCGATGACAGCAGCAGGCGTTGGTGACCTCTCCCCGCCTCCAGCAACACGCGCACCCAGTACGACGGGAAATGCACGCAGCGCCGGCTCGGCAGCAACCGCACCTCCAGCGACGATTCGTCGAGGGTGATGCGCTCACTGCGGTCGCCGGCCCGCCAGGCCACGCCCAGGGCGTAGCTGATGGCGGCGGATTCCACCAGGGCAAACAGCGGGGCAAACACGTTCCCCTGCCACGCCCCCAGTCCTGCCGTTGTCAGCGCCAGAGCCACCAGAACCATGATCAATCGACGCAACCCGCGCCGGCTGAGCGCGCGATTGGGCTTGAGCCAAATCGTCACGCAGGGCAAGCCGGCGGTAGCTGGTCGAAGCACGATCATGGGGATCCGGCGTGCCTGGAACGTCGGAATGATAGGCTGCGGCGAGGCGTCGGGCAAGAATGTCGCATCCACCTGATCTGGATCAAGGCGATTGGACGATCCGCCACGCGACGTACGGATGCGTGTGGGCACGGCCACCGCGTACAATCGCGCGTTCTCCACCGCGCATGCAGTGTCCCTGCCGACCCCCCCGTGACCCAGCCCATTCTCAGTCCCGAACTCCCCACCGACATCACGCCGGCACGTGCACGCATCACCGCGGCGTGGCTGCGCGACGAGACCGAAGCGGTCAACGACCTGCTCGACCAGGCCGACCTGCCGCCGGAAGAGCGCGAGCTGGTGATCGAGCGCGCCGCCGCGCTGGTCTCCCGCGTTCGCTTGCGCGTGAAGGATCAGAGCGTGGTCGAATCGTTCATGCGCCAGTACGACCTGTCCAGCGAGGAAGGCGTGCTGCTGATGTGCGTGGCCGAGGCACTGCTGCGCATTCCCGACAGCACCACCGCCGACAAGCTGATCCGCGACAAGCTCGGCGACGCCAACTGGCGCAAGCACTTGGGCCGCAGCGAATCGCTGCTGGTCAATGCCTCCACCTGGGGCCTGATGCTGACCGGCCAGCTGGTCAACCTGACCGACGGCACCCATCAGGATTTCGCTGGCGCGCTGCGCCGGCTGGTGACCCGCATCGGTGACCCGACGATCCGCGTGGCGGTACGCCAAGCCATGCGCATCATGGGCTACCAGTTCGTGATGGGCCGTACCATCGACGAGGCACTGGATCGTGCCGCGAAGAAGGAGAACGCGCCCTACCGCTATTCCTACGACATGCTCGGCGAATCGGCGGTCACCGCGCGCGGGGCCGAGCGCTACCAGCAGGATTACCGCAACGCGATCGCCGCATTGGGCGCACGCGGACCGTTTGCCAGCCACACCGATGCGCCGTCGATCTCGGTGAAGCTGTCGGCGCTGTTTCCGCGCTACGAGGTGGCCCATCGCCAGCGTGCGCGCCAGGCACTCACCGAGAAGCTGCTGGAGCTGTCGCAGCTGGCGATGAAGCATGGCATCGCACTGTCGGTCGACGCCGAGGAGGCCGACCGGCTGGAACTGTCGCTGGACATCCTCGGCGACGTCTTCAAGCACCCGTCGCTGGAGGGCTGGAACGGCCTGGGCATCGTGGTGCAGGCCTATGCCAAGCGCACCCCGTTCGTGATCGACTGGCTGGTCGAGACGGCGCTGGCCGCCGGCCGGCGCTGGTACGTGCGGCTGGTCAAGGGCGCCTACTGGGACGCCGAGGTCAAGAAAGCGCAGGAGCAAGGTCTCGGCGGCTACCCGGTGTTCACCCGCAAGCCGAACACCGACGTGTCCTACCTGGCCTGCGCGCGGCGCCTGTTCAATGCGGGTTCCGAACTGATCTATCCGCAGTTCGCCACCCACAACGCCCACACCATCGCCGCCGTGCATCACCTCGCCCAGGGCCGGGTGTTCGAGTTCCAGCGCCTGCATGGCATGGGTAGCGATCTGTATGCCGACGTGATCGGCAAGAACAGCTTCAACGTGCCCTGCCGCGTCTATGCACCGGTCGGTTCGCATCAGGATCTGCTGCCGTACCTGGTCCGCCGCCTGCTCGAGAACGGCGCCAACACCAGCTTCGTCAACCGCGTCGTCGACGAGAGCCTGTCACCACGCGAGCTGGTCGCCGACCCCTGCCAGACCGTGCGCGACTTCGACTCCATCCCGCATCCGCGCATCCCGCTGCCGGCCAATCTCTACGGTGAACTTCGGAAGAATTCCATGGGCGTCAACTTTGCCAACGACAATGAACTGAACGACCTGGCCGCGGCGGTCAACGCCCAGCAGGGTCCGTGGACCGCCGGTCCGCTGGTCCCGGGTGCCGCCAGCGGCGGCGCCAAGGTCGAGGTCACCGATCCATCCGACCGTCGCCGCGTCATCGGCAGCTATGTCACCGCCGACCAGGCCACCGTGGACCTGGCGGTGGCCAACGCGGCCGCCGCACAGGAACGCTGGAACACGCTACCGGTGGCCAATCGCGCCGCCATGCTGGAATACGCCGCCGAACAGCTCGAGGCACGGCGCGGCGAGTTCATCGCGCTGTGCGTGCGCGAGGCGGGCAAGAGCCTGCCCGACGCGATCGCCGAGATCCGCGAGGCAGCGGATTTCCTGCGCTACTACGCCACCATGGCACGCCGGCTGTTTGCCGAACCCGAACAGCTGCCCGGCCCGACCGGCGAGACCAACCAGTTGTTCCTGGGCGGCCGCGGCGTGTTTGTCGGCATCAGTCCGTGGAACTTCCCGCTGGCGATCTTCGTCGGCCAGGTCAGCGCCGCGCTGGCCGCGGGCAACACCGTGCTGGCCAAGCCGGCCGAGCAGACCAGCCTGATCGGCTACCTCGCCACCCAGTTGCTGCACGAAGCCGGCATTCCGAAGGACGTGCTGCAATACCTGCCCGGCGATGGCCCCACCGTGGGCGCCGCCCTGACCCGCGATCCGCGCGTGGCCGGTGTGGTGTTCACCGGCGCCACCGAGACCGCCTGGGCGATCAACCGCGCGCTGGCCGCGCGCAACGCGCAGATCGCCGTGCTGGTGGCCGAGACCGGTGGCCAGAACGCGATGATCGCCGACTCTTCGGCGCTGCCCGAGCAGATCGTCAAGGACGTGATCGCCTCGGCATTCCAGTCTGCCGGCCAGCGCTGCTCGGCGGCACGCGTGCTGTACATCCAGGAAGACATCGCCGACAAGGTCATCACCATGCTGGCCGGCGCGATGGCCGAGCTGAAAGTCGGTGATCCGGGCCTGCTCTCCACCGACGTCGGTCCGGTGATCGACGAGGACGCCAAGGCGATCCTGGTCGCCCACGCCGAGCGCATGGACAAGGAGGCGAAGAAGATCGCCGAGGTACCGATGGATCCGGAGCTCACCGGCCACGGTACGTTCTTCGCGCCGCGCGCGTACGAGATCCCTTCGCTGTCGATGCTGCATCGCGAAGTATTCGGCCCGGTATTGCACCTGATCCGCTTCAAGGCCAGCCAGTTGAAGGAAGTGGTCGACGAGATCAACAGCACCGGCTACGGCCTGACCCTGGGCATCCACAGCCGCATCGACGCCACCGTCGACTACATCAGCCGGCATGCGCGCGTCGGCAACTGCTACGTCAACCGCAACCAGATCGGCGCCGTGGTCGGGGTGCAGCCGTTCGGCGGCGAAGGCCTGTCCGGCACCGGCCCCAAGGCCGGCGGCCCGCACTACCTGCTGCGCTTTGCCGGCGAACGCACGCTCACCATCAACACCACCGCCTCCGGCGGCAATGCCTCGTTGCTGACCATCGGCGAATAAGCGCCTGACCGATGTGCCGGCAGGCGCATCGGTCCGTTGGCGTGCCGCTTGTGCGCGACGTCGCCCGGCTTGTCCCGACTCGCCGCTGCGGGCACCTGCCGGGTCAGCCGCCGTGTCGACTCGAGCTGCGTGCCAGGCTCTGAAGCGATGGTGCCGCGTTCGGCCGGCGCGGCCATCCCGATGTCCGCTGCATCGGGCTATGCTGCGGGCTCAGACGTGGGCGAGATGACATGACGACCGACAACGCATCCGACCTCATCGCGCGGCTGCAGTCGATGCGCGCCGCGCAACGACGGCAACCGATGCCGGATTGGTCCACCCGAGCCATCCGCCTGCGGGCGCTGGAGACGATGCTGCGCGACAACCGCGCCGGCATCACCGAAGCGATCAACGCCGACTTCGGCTGTCGCCCGCGCCAGGAAACCGAACTGCTGGAGCTGTTTCCCAGCCTGTCGGCGATTCGCCACGCGCTCGCCAAGGGCCGGCGCTGGATGAAGCCTCGCCGCCGCCTGGCCGACCTGCTGTTCCTGCCCGGTCGTACCGAGCTGCGGCCACAGCCGCTGGGCGTGATCGGCATCATCGTGCCGTGGAACTACCCGCTGTACCTGGCCGTCGGGCCGCTGGTCGACGCGCTGGTCGCCGGCAACCGCGCGATGGTGAAGATGAGCGAGTTCACGCCGCGCTTCTCGGCACTGTTCGCCGAACTGGTCGGGCGCTGCTTCAAGAGCGACGAGATCACCGTGATCAATGGCGATGCCGACGTGGCCCAGGCGTTCTCGTCACTGCCGTTCGACCACCTGCTGTTCACCGGCTCCACCGCCGTCGGCCACCATGTGATGCGCGCGGCCGCGGCCAGCCTGACCCCGGTCACGCTGGAACTGGGCGGCAAGTCGCCGGCGATCATCGGTCCGGGAGCGCGCTTCGAGCACGCGGTGGAACGCATCATGCTCGGCAAGCTGGTCAATGCCGGGCAGACCTGCATCGCACCGGACTACGTACTGCTGCCGCGGGCGCGCATGCCTGAGTTCATCGAGGCCGCCCGGCGGATCGTGACCACGATGTATCCGCAGCTGGCCCAAAGCACCCAGTACGCCAGCATCGTCTCCGATCGCCAGTACCAACGTCTGGTCGGCCTGCGCGATGCTGCGGTGGCCAGCGGCGCCCAGGCGCACGCGCTCGGCGACGCGGCGGACGACCCGGACCGCCGGCTGCTGCCGCCGCAGCTGCTCAGTGACGTCGACGACGGCATGAACGTGATGCAGCAGGAGATCTTCGGCCCGTTGCTGCCGCTGCTGCCGTATGACTCGCTGGAGGAGGCAATCGCCTATGTGGCGGCGCATCCGCACCCGCTGGCGCTGTATCTGTTCGAGCAGGATCGCGCGCTGATCGACCAGGTGCTGGCCCGGACCGTCGCCGGCGGCGTCAGCGTCAACGACACGCTGTATCACATCGCCCAGCACAACCTGCCGTTCGGCGGCGTAGGTGCCTCCGGCATGGGCGGTTACCACGGTGAAGCCGGTTTCCGCACCTTCACGCATCTCAAGCCGGTCTTCCATCAGGCCCGCTTCAACGGCGTCGGCCTGCTCAATCCGCCCTACGGCGCACGCTTCAGGCGCATGCTTGAACTATTCTTGAAGCGCGGTTGAACCGGCGGCTTCGAACCGACGCGGTCGCGCCGCACTGCTGCTACCCTCACGAACGCCGCGGGGCCGCGCCCCGTCAAGCCTTCCCAGCAGGTGCCGCCATGCCTTGTTACGTCTATGCCAGTCTGCGCAAGATCGACAGCTATGTGTGGCTGGCGCAGCGCGACGGCTTCGATGTGTTGCCCGAATCGTTGCTGCTGCTGCTGGGCGAGCTGCGCTTCGTGATGGAGGTGCACCTGGACGAATCGCGCAAGCTGCCGGTCGAGGATGCCGAGCAGATACTCGAGCATCTGCGCACGCAGGGCTGGCATCTGCAATTGCCGCCCCAGGAGACCCTCGCCACCGCCAACCATCCGGTCTACACGCACTCCCCACAGAGTGATCACGACGACTGACTCGCGCCTCGCCGGTGCGCGCTGTCCCCATGGTTAACACTTGGTTACCGTCTGCAATGCCAACGATTTCTATACTGTCGCCATGAACCAGCCCAAATCACGTCGCCGCCCCCCCTTGCTGCAAGCGCTTGCCTGGTTCATTCCGGGTCTGCTCGCGGTCGCCGTCGCCGGATTGACCACCCATCCGCTGACCCTGCTGCCGTTGCTGCTGGCCAATGCACTGACCATGGCGGCGATCTGCCACGCGATCGGCTTCGATCCGGAGCCGCGTTTCGGCCGCACCGTGCTGCGCCGGGGCGCCGCGCACCTGGTGATGTTCAGTGGCTACGCCGCGCTGGTGTTCCTGCTGGTCGCCTGGCCGATGCTGCAGTTGAGCCAGACGCCCAGCCTCAGCGCATCACTGCTGCTGGCCGCGGTGCTGGTTCTGGCGCTGGTGGCGCTGTGGCGGTTGTGGCCGGCGTTCGGTCTGGTGTTCGTGTGGGACGACGCCTATCCGCAGCAGAGCGATGGCTCCTGGATATTCACCGCGACCCTGCGCAGCGTCGCGTTCGGGCGGCATCTGTCACGCGAGGAGCGTTTCTTCAGCCATTTCCTGCCGGCCGCCTTCTCCCTGCTGGTGCTGGCCTTCGGCGCGATCGCACTGACCGGTCTGGTCGGCATGCTGCCGTCCGAACTGCGCATCGCGGCGCTGGTCCTGTATGGCTTCGTGCTGCTGCCGCTGGGCTGTCTGGTCATCGCCAACCGGACGCTGCGCGCCTTGCTGTGCGAAAAGCATCGGCCACGCCGGCGCAGCGACCTCGGACCACCGTCGGCCAGCGCAGCGGCCCATACCCCGCGTCCGGTGTTGAGCGAGCAGGAACGTACCGCCGGCAGCCCCGAACAGGCCGCTTCGCTGCTGGCCGCCACCCGCGATGGGGATATCGAACGCGCGCTGGCCCTGCTCGAGGTCGGTGCCGACCCCAACACCGCACCGGCCGACGACGAGCGTGACCAGCGCCCGGTCCTGATGCTGGCCGCGCTGCTGCCCGATACCCGCCTGCTGCGTGCCCTGATTGCCAGGGGCGCGGACGTCAATCGCGCCAGCGGCGGCATCACCCCGTTGCTGGCGGCCACCCGCGACAGCTGGCACGGACGCGCCGAGGCGGTGCTGACCCTGCTCGCCAACGGCGCCAGCCCGCTGGCCATCGACGGCGACGGCAATACCGCCCTGCACGGCGCCGTACTCAGCGGCGAACCCGGCGTGGCGGCGATGCTGCTGGATGCTGCGGCGCCGATCAACGCGCTGAACCAGGCCGGCCTCAGTCCGCTGGCCTGCGCCTGCCATGCGGCCAACTGGCCACTGGTGAAATTCCTGCTGGAACGCGGCGCCAAGCCGGCGCCCGCCGAGGGTGAGCCGGCGCTGGTGGCCGCTGCCGGCATCGCCGACGACGACGTGACCGGGGTCAAGTTGCTGCTGAAGCACCGTGCCGCGATCAATGCCGTCGATGCACGTCATCGGCATGCCTTGCTGAGCGCCGCCACAGAGGGCCATGAGCAGATTGCCCGGGTCCTGTGCGCCGCCGGTGCCGACGTCAAGCTGGCCGATCGGCACGGCAGCACCGCACTGATGGAGGCGGCGCGAGCCGGCGCCAGCGGTATCGTGCAGCTGCTGGCCGAGGCGCAGCCCGATGCGCGGGTGCGCGACCAGCACGGCCGCGACGCGCTGACCCTCGCCTGCCAGTCGCCGCATGCCGACGGCGAAACCGTCGGCGCCCTGCTGGCGCTGGGCGCCGAACCGAAGACGCCGGGCAGCGACGGCCGCAGCGCGCTCGATCATGCCGCTGCTGCCGGTCGCTGGGATCTGGTCGCGCTGCTCGATCCGGACACCCCGCTGCCGACCAGCCTCAGCCGGGATCTGCTGGCCGAAGGCGCCGATACACCGCAGCACCTGCTCGACGCGCTGCGCTTCGGGCACTGGGCGATCGTGTCCGGTTTTGCCGAACGCGTGCGCGAATGGCCGCAGCCCCACCTGGCCCAGCTGTATCTGGATCTGGCCGCACCGGGTCTTGCCGCCGGTCGGCGCTGGCTGCTCGACCACGGCCTGGATGCCGAGGCGCGGCTGGAAGCGCCGCAGCTGGATGACGCCGAGACCGCCGAGGCCCCCGTGCTGCCGCCACCGGGCCGGCGGCTGTTCGACGCCTTGCTGCAGCAACTGCCGGATTCGACCGAAGCGCTGGAGGATCTGCTGCAAGCCGGCGCCTCCCCGGCCGGCGCCGGCCTGCTGGCCCTGGCGTTGTCGCGCCTGGGCGGTGCCGCCCAAGGCGCGGCGTTGCCGTTGAACCTGCTCGAACGCGGCGCCGACCCGTTTGGACCGGATGCGCGCGGACGCACGCCGCTGCATCTGGCCGCGATCAACGGGCAGACCGAATTGCTGCATGCCCTGCTTGCCCGTGGTTGCGATCCGAACGTGCGCGACCGCGACAACCGCACGCCGCTGTTTGCCGCGCTCGAACACGGGGCGCAGGCGTTGCCGCTGGTGCGTGCGTTGATCGCCCATGGCGCCAACCCGGAAGCGGCCGATGCCAATGGCGAAACCCCGCTGGGGCTGGCGCTGGAGCACCCGGCGGTGGAGCGCTGGCTGGACTGGCGCGACTGGCCGCGACCACACCGCCCGTTGCGCCCCAGCGACCTGCCGGCCGCCGCCGCCGCCGGTGCGCTGGCCACAGTGCAGCGCCTGCTGGAACTGGGCTTCGCCGTCGATACCCAGGATGACCAGGGCGCCTCGGCCCTGCTGCGCGCGTGCGGCGCCGGTCATCGCGAGGTGGCCGCCTGCCTGCTCGAAGCCGCGGCCGATCCCACCCTGGCCGCCCGCAGTGGAGTGACTCCGCTGGCTGCCGCCGTTGCGGCGCGGCGCGAGGCACTAGTGGCTTTGCTGCTGCAACATCGGGTCGCCGTCGATCAGCGCCTGCCGAACGAGGCGACCGCGCTGATGGTGGCCGCAGCCATGGGCTATCCGGACATCGCCGAACAGCTGCTGGATGCCGGTGCCGACGTCAACGCCGTCGATGCCGCCGGCCGCAGCGCGCTGCATGCCGCGGCGCAGTTCGGCTTCGAGCACAACGACAGCCTGCGCGCGCGGCGCCAATTCGACGGCCTGCTCAAGCGCGGCGCCGACGTCAATCGCGCGGACAACGAGGGCAAGACACCGCTGCTGCTGCTGCTCGGCGCCCAACTGCCTCCCGGCAGCGACTGCGATGCCACCCACCTCGGGGCGCTGGTGCCGGTACTGCTGGAAGCCGGCGCGAAGGTGGAGCATGCCGATCAACGCGGGGTCACCGCCCTGCATGCCTGCGCGATGCATGCGCTGCTGCCACCGGCGCGCGTGCTGCTGTCGCGCGGCGCCGATCGCCACGCCGCCGACGGCTTCGGCCGTACTGCCGCCGACGTGGCGCGACAGCTGGGCTTCGTCGACATCGCGCATGAGCTGGCCGCCCGTGTCGGCGCGATCCCCAGTGTGCGGCAGACCCTGCGGCAACCGGCCCAGCCGGCCGACTGAGCCCGTTCTTCGGGTCAGTCCGGGCGCACCGGCTCGGGCAGGTCTTTCGCGCGCGCCCGCTCGGCGGCCGACTCGGCATCGGCCTCGAACAGTTGCTGCAAGTCGACCAGCGCATCGCGGGTGCTCTGGATCAACTTGGTCTCGTCGTCATAGACCAGCGCCTGCTTCTTCAGCAGATCCTCGTCGTAACGGCGGAAGCGCTCGACCCGGTCGGCCGCCAGCTCCGGCGAGAGACCCAGTGCCTCGAGCGTGCGGCGGGTCATCTTCAGGCTGGAGTGAAACGTCTCGCGCACCGGTTCGTCCACGCCCAGATCCATCAACCGGAACACGTGCTGGCGGTTGCGCGCCCGCGCCACGATCTTCAGGTGCGGGTAGTGCCGCTTGACCAGTCGCGCGGTACGCAGGTTCGCCTCCGGGTCGTCGGTCGCCAGCACGAACACCTCGGCCTTGGCGGCTTGCGCCGCGCGCAGAAGTTCGGGTCGGCCCGGATCGCCGAAGAACAGGTTGACGCTGCCGAAGCGGCGCGAGAAGTCGACCTGCTCGGCCGAGTGCTCCAGCGCGACAAACGGAATGCCTTGCGCGCGCAGCACGCGGGCGATGATCTGACCGACCCGGCCGAAGCCGGCGATGATCACCCGCGGCGTATCGGCGTCGATGTCGTCGAACTCGCGCCCGGGCTTCCGCGGACGCACATTCAGCGCCTTTGCCGCCAGCACCACCAGCAGCGGGGTCAAGGCCATGGTCAGGGTGATCGCCAGCACCAGCGCGTCACGCTGGCCCACCCTGATCAGCTGCTGCTCGGCCGCCTGCCTCAGCACCACGAACGCGAACTCGCCGCCGCAGGCCAGCAGCACCACCAGACGCAGGGTATCGGAACGGTTGAGTCCGCCCAGCAGGCGGCCTAGCGGCCACAATAAAAGGCCCTTGAGCAGCAGCAACGCCGCCACCAGGCCGAAGATCAGGCCCGGCCGGTGCAGCAGCAAGGACAGGTCCATCGACATGCCGACGCTGATGAAGAACAGGCCCAGCAGCAAGCCCTTGAACGGCTCGATATTCGATTCCAGCTCGTGCCGGTATTCCGAATCGGCCAGCAGCATGCCGGCGAGGAACGCACCCAGCGTGGCCGAGACCCCGGCCAACTCCATCAGCCAGGCCACCCCCATCACGACCAGCAGCGCGGTGGCGGTGAACACCTCGACCGAATCGGCGCGCGCCACGAAGCGGAAGACCGGGCGCAACAGGTATCGGCCACCCACCACCACCGCCACGATGACGCCCACCGTGCGCAGCACGCCGAACAGTTCGAAGTTCTGCGCATTCGAGGACGCCAGCAGGGGCACCGCGGCAATCAGTGGAATCGCAGCCAGATCCTGGAACAGCAGGATCGAGAAGACCTGGCGCCCATAGGCCGAACCCGCTTCCTTGCGCTCGGCCAGGATCTGCAGGCCGAACGCGGTGGAAGACAACGCCAGGCTGCCGCCGACGATGACCGCCGCCTTGCCGGTGAGGCCGAACAGGAAATACGCCGCGGCCGCGATCGCCACGCAACTGGCCAGCACCTGCAGCAGGCCGGTGCCGAATACCGAGCGGCGCATCACCCACAGCCGCTGCGGCGACAGCTCCAGACCGATCACGAACAGCATCAGCACCACGCCGAACTCGGAGATCGCGGCAACCCCTCCGGTGTCGTTGATCATCCCCAGCAGTTGCGGTCCGATCACCACGCCGGCCAGCAGGTAGCCCAGCACGGCACCCAACCGGAAGCGCTTGGTCAGCGGCACCGCGATCACCGTGGCAAGCAGGAACACCACCGCGGTCTGCAGAAAATGATGGCTGTCCACACGCGTCGCTCCGGTCGGGGAGGGTCGATTATTCCACGCGAGCGGTGACCACATGGCGTGCACCGACAATTCGGGTGCGGCAGCCGAAAAGCATCAGGCCCGCACGAGGCGGGCCTGATCTGCGGCGGTCGGATCGTCGGCGACGTTCCGATTACTTCTTCGGCACGTCCTTCAGGCCACGGTTTTCCAGCATCGGCTCGATGCTGGGTTCCTTGCCGCGCCAGTCCTTGTACATCTTCGCCAACTCCTCGGTGTTGCCGCGCGACAGAATCATGGCGCGGAAGCGATCGCCATTCTCGCGGGTCAGGCCACCGTGATCCTTGAAGTCGACGAACGCGTCGTCAGCCAGCATCTCGGTCCACAGGTAGGCGTAGTAACCGGCCGCGTAACCGTTGCCCCAGATGTGCTGGAAGTAGCTGGAACGGTAGCGCGGCGGCACGTAGCCGAGATCGATGTGATCCTTCTTCAGCGCGGCGGCCTCGAACTTGTCCGCGTCCTGCAGCGGGGCGTCCGCGCCCAGCGTATGCCAGTTCATGTCGAGCAATGCGGCGCTGACCAGTTCGGTCATGTCGTAGCCCTTGTTGAACTTGCCGGCGGCCTTGATCTTGTCGACCAGCACCTGAGGCATCGGCTCGCCGGTCTTGTAGTTCTTCGCGTAGTGGGCGAACACTTTCGGATCGGTCGCCCAGTGCTCGTTGAACTGCGACGGGAACTCGACGAAATCGCGCGCCGTGTTGGTACCGGACAGGGTCGGGTACTGCTCGTCGGCGAACATGCCGTGCAGCGCATGGCCGAACTCGTGGAACATCGTGATCACGTCGTCGAACGACAACAGGGCAGGCTGGCCGGCGACCGGCTTGGTGAAGTTGGTGACGTTGAAAATCACCGGCTTGGTGCCGAGCAGCTTCGACTGCGCCACCAGGTTGTCCATCCAGGCGCCGCCACCCTTGTTGTCGCGCTTGAAGTAGTCGGTGTAGAACAGCGCCAGTGACTTGCCGTCCTTGTCGAACACTTCGTACACGCGCACGTCCGGTTGGTACACCGGAATGTCCTTGCGCTCCTTGAAGGTCAGTCCGTACAGCTGGTTCGCGGCATAGAACACGCCGTTCTGCAGCACGTCGTTCAGCTCGAAGTACGGCTTGATCTGGTTCTCGTCGAGGTCGTACTTCGCCTTGCGCACCTGCTCGGCGTAGAAATTCCAGTCCCATGGCTGCAACTTGAAGCTGTGCTGCTTCAGCGCCTTCTGGTCCTTGTCGATCTGCGCCTGGATGTCCTTCGCCTCGCGTGTGGCGCGACCCGTGACGGCCGGCACCAGTTGCTGCATGAACTTGAGCGCCGTCTCCGGCGTCTTCGCCATCTGGTCGTCCAGCTTCCACGCCGCGTAGTTCGGGAAGCCCAGCAACTTCGCCTGCTCCGCCCGCACCTGCGCCAGCCGCTCGATCGTCTTGCGGGTATCGTTGGCGTCGCCCTGCTCGGCACGGTTCCACGATGCCTCGAACAGCTTCTGGCGCGTGTCGCGATCGCTCAGATCCTGCAGCTCGGGCTGCTGGGTAGTGTTCTGCAGGGGCAGCACGTACTTGCCGTCCAGCTTGCGATCCTTGCCGGCCTGGATGGCCGCCGCCATCTCGGCATCCGACAGCCCGGCCAGCTTCGCCTTGTCATCGATCACTGGCGCAGCCGCCTTGGTCGCGGCCAGCAGCTTGTTGGTGAAGGCCGTGCTGAGCGTGGATTCCTCCTTGTTCAGATCCTTCAGCTTTGCCTTGTCGGCATCGGACAGCTTGGCACCGGCATGCACGAAGTTCCGGTAGACCACCTCGATCAGGCGCTGCGACTCCGAATCGAGCTTGAGCGTGTCGCGCTGGTCGTAGATCGTCTGGACACGCTGGAACAACTTGCTGTTGAGATAGATCGCATCGTGGTGCGCAGCCAGTCTCGGTGCTTCTTCTTCCTGCACTTTCTGCAGCGTGTCATCGGTGTTGGCGCTGGTCACCGCACCGAACACCATCATCACGCGATTCAGCATGGCGCCGGATTTTTCCATCGCCACGTAGGTGTTGTCGAACGTCGGCGCATCCGGGTTGTCGGCGATCTTCTCGACCTCGGCCAGCTGCCGCTTCATGCCTTCCTCGATCGCGGGCTGGTAGTCGGCGTCGGTGATCTTGTCGAACGGCGGCGCCTGGAAGGGCAGCGTGCTGGCCTGGAAGAACGGGTTGCTGGTCATGGCGGAGGCGGCTGAGGCGGCGGTGCTGGCGGCGGCCACCGAGGCCGTCGTCGCGGGGGAAGTGGCGGCCCCGTTCGGCTGCTGCGAGCAGGCGGCCAGGACCATCGTGGTGGCAATCACTATCGGACGGAGACGAAGCATGCGGTTCCCCAGGTGGCAAGCCCTTATCGGGCACGGAAAGTCGGAACCTCTGACTGTACCCATCCAGCAGCCACTTTCCAAACGGCCACAAAGTTCCCCGGACGAACGAAAAATATCGTGCCCCCCGGCGCGATGGCGTACTCAGACCGCGCGCAGGTCGCGCAATTGCCATGCCCCTCCGATCAGCAGGTGCAAGCGGTGTCGCACCACGCTCATCGACAGGTCGGTGAGCAGGTCCGCGTCGGTGTGCAGGTCGGCGACCCGGGCGGTCACCTGTGCCGCCGGATCGATGGCGCCCAGACTGCTTTCCACCGCGTCCGGATCCGGCTGCACCGCGCGCCAGCGCTGGAACAGGCTGTCTTCGCGCAAGGCCTGCTGCAGCGTCTCGGCAAAATCGTCCGGACCGGCACCGTCCCAGGCAAACCGCGGATCGTCCCCTCGCGCGTGCGCCAAGTCGGCAATCGAGATGTAGTAATGGTTGCGTGCCATGTTGCCTCCGTCGGAGCGAAAACGAAACCTATCCAAGCACAAGCGATGTGAAACTCAGCCCAGCGCCGCCAGAGCGGACGACAGCCGCGACGCCGCCTGCGACGGCGACATCCCGTGCGGCAGTACGCCGAGGCAGGGCGCCGGTAACAACTCGGCCAGGGTCGCGAGGTTTTCCTCCGTCGCCGCCATCGCCGGATCGATCGCGTTGCCGATCCAGCCGACCAGCCGGCAGCCATCCGCCACGATAGCCCGCGCACTGAGCAAGGCATGGTTGAGACAGCCCAGCCGCAATCCGACCACGAGAATCACCGGCAGCTGCCACTGCTTCGCGATGTCGGCAGCAAAAAGGCCGGGCGCCAACGGCACAAGCCAGCCACCGACACCTTCGACCACCACGCGTTGATGGGTGCAGGCGAGTTGCTCGAATGCCGTACGCATCGGCGCCAGCGAAATGATCACGCCATCGTGCGCCGCCGCCAGATGCGGCGACAGCGGATCGCGCAAGGCCACTGGATTGATCCACGAGTACGGCAGCGCGTTGCTGCCGGCCGCCAGCAGCGCGAGGGCATCGTCGTTGCGCAAGCCGTCCGGCGTCTCCACGCAACCGCTGGCGATCGGTTTCATGCCGCAGGCGCTGTATCCGGCCGCGCGCAACGCATGCAGCAGCGTACACGCCGCATGGGTCTTGCCGATGCCGGTGTCGGTCCCGGTGATGAACACGCTGCGCGCCGGCTCAGACAAGCCGGACTCCTTGCGGATCGGATCCGGGTGGCGACGTGACGCGAATGCTTTCGGGGGTCATCAGGATGTCCGCAACGGCTCGGCGCATAATAGTGCCTTTGCGTCCGGATCATTTTCATGTTCGACCTGAAACCACAAACCTACGCCAGCAAGCACGAGCACTACGACGATCTGATGCAGCAGGCCCGCGGCCTGCTCGCCGGCGAGCCCGACCTGATCGCGAATGCGGCGAATTTCAGCGCGCTGGTCTACCACAGCCTGCCCGAGCTCAACTGGGCCGGCTTCTACCTGTTCGACGGCAATGAGCTGGTGGTCGGCCCATTCCAGGGCAAGCCCGCCTGCATCCGCATCGCGCTCGGTCGTGGCGTCTGCGGCACCGCCGCGCAGAGCCGCGAGACCCAGCTGGTGCGCGACGTCAACGCGTTCGAAGGCCACATCGCCTGCGACGCCGCTTCGCAATCGGAGATCGTCGTGCCGCTGGTCAAGTCCGACGGCTCGCTGCTGGGCGTGTGGGACGTCGACAGCCCGGTGATCGAGCGCTTCGACGAAGACGACCGCGCCGGCATGCAGGCGCTGTGTGCAGTGTTCATGGAAGCCGTGCGCGGCTGACTGGCCCGGGCGGGAGTCGCCGCAAGCGTCAGTACCGTTCCGGAAGGCTCCAGGCTGACGCAATCCCTCAGCGTTCGTGCCCTTGATGGGCCCCCTCGCGCGGCTGCCGCAGCAGGCTCATCACCGCCTGCCGCGCCTCGTCCACGCCGGTGCCGACCGAAGAGGAGAATATCTGGGCGGTGGCGTGCAAGCCCTCGGCCACGAACTGCTTGCGCAAGGTCGCCAGCGCCTGGGTCGCCTGACCGCGCGAGAGCTTGTCGGCCTTGGTCAGCAGCAGGTGACACGGCAGCTGGGTGGCGAAGCAGAACTCCAGCATCTGGCGATCGAACTCCTTCAGCGGGTGGCGGATATCGACGATCAGCACCAGCCCGCGCAGGCTGCGGCGCTGGTGCAGGTAGGCGTCGATCTCCAGCTTCCAGTGCTCGCGCATCTCCAGCGGCACCTTGGCGTAACCGTAACCGGGCAGATCGATCAGGCGGATGTCCAGCGGCGGCTCACCGTCGATCTGAGTCGGCGGCGGCAGGCTGAAGGCCACCATCTGCTGGGTACGCCCTGGTGTCTTGGAGGTTCGTGCCAGACCCTTGTGATTGGTCAGCGCATTCAGCGCGCTGGACTTGCCGGCATTGGAGCGACCGGCGAACGCCACCTCGGCACCCTGATCGGCGGGCAACTGGCTGATGCGGTGGGCGGCGAGCACGAACTGCGCACCCTGTAAGAGTCTGCTCATGATCCCCAGATGCCCCGCGTTGTCGTTGAGTGGCTTCCAGGTGGTAGTGCGCGGCGCAGCACCTGACTGGCCGTCAGGTCAAGCCGCGCGCTGCCGCATGGTGGCCACTCAACGGCAACCCTTCGGGCCGGGTCTGCTTGCGTGCAGGCCGGCGTCGTCACTCGGTCGTGGACGGACGTCCACTTCTTCGCTCTTTCTCGGCCTGCACGCAAGCAGCTCCCGGCGCGGGGTATCTGGGGATCATGAGCAGACTCTGAGGGATTCGACATGGGAATGGTTTGACCAAGGTGGAGTGGCACGTGATAATTCTGCGGTTTCTGCCTGCTGCAGCCGTCGTGGCTGCCATCATTGGCAGTCTTAGCAAGTCTCTCGGGAGTCAAGTGTATGAGTTTTCGGTCCGCTGGTTTTCGGCCCGCTGTTCTCGGGTCCGCCATAGCCCTCGCGTTTGCACTGTCCACCGGTGCGCTGATGGCACAGGAAGCCCAGCCGAAGACCGATGCGCCGGCAGTGGCTGCCACCGTGGCCGGCCCGGCGAATCCGGCCAGCGCCGCACCCGCCGCTTCGGCGGGCGAAGCGGCAGTCAAGCCCGGCGATGCCACCGCGGGACAGGCCCGGGCCGCGGTCTGCGGCGCCTGCCACGGCATGGATGGCAATTCCACTGATGCGCAATACCCGAAACTGGCGGGCCAGGGCGAGCAGTACATCGTCCGCCAGCTGACGAACTTCAAATCCGGCCAGCGCCAGAATCCGATCATGATGGGCATGGCCTCCACCTTGTCCAGCCAGGACATGCGCGATGTCGCCGCCTACTTTTCCAGCAAGACGCCGCTGCCCGGGGTCGCCGATCAGGCGCTGGTCGAGCGTGGCCAGACGCTGTTCCGCGAGGGCGATGCCACACGCGGCATTCCTGCCTGCATGGCTTGCCACAGCATCGACGGTCGTGGCAACCCGGGGGCGATGTTCCCGCAACTGACCAGTCAGCACGCGCAATACGTCCAGGCCACGCTGAAGGCCTGGCACGATGGCACGACCTGGGGCGACGACGCCCACGCGCAGATCATGCCGGCGATTGCCAAGAACCTGGACTCCGCCGACATCGCCGCACTGGCCAGCTACGTCGAAGGCCTGCACAGCGCCGATCCCCAGCCGGTCGCCGCCACGCCCTGACCATCAACCACGCGCCGGCCATCTGGTCGGCGCTGTCGGTTTTACGTCCCATCGATTCGAGGTCCGTCATGTTGAAGCGTCTGCCGATCCTGTGTGCCGCCCTGCTCGCCCTTGCCGCCTGCAGCCATGACAGCGACACCGGTGGCGCCGCCCAGCCGGCCACACCGAGCACTGCCAGCGCGGCCGCTCCCGCAACGAGCAGCAGCGTGGCACCAGCCAGCGCCACCACCGCAGCCGCTGCGGCGGAAGCCAGCAGCGCGGAAACAGCACCTGCCGCGAGCGCGGCGCCGGCGGTGGCCGCCGCGCCGTTCGTCGACGACGGCAAATGGGTCGCGGGCAAGAACTATTTCGTGATCGATCCGGCCCAGCCGACCAGCCATCCCGGCAAGATCGAGGTGACCGAGGTGTTCTCCTACGGCTGCCCGGCGTGCAATGCGTTCCACTCCACCGTGGATCGGATCGCCAAGAGCCTGCCGGCGGATGCGGTGATGAACTATCTGCCGGCCTCGTTCCGCCCGGACGAGAACTGGCCGGTGTACCAGCGTGCGTTCTACGCGGCGCAGGTGCTGGGTCTGGTCGACAAGACCCAGGATGCGATGTTCGACGCGGTCTGGAAGAGCGGTGAGTTGTCCACTTACGACCTCAAGGGCAACGGACTGAAGCCGAAGGAAGCGTGGCCGACGATCGACGACATCGCCAAGTTCTACGCCAAGTACGGCGCTGACCCCAAGGAATTCGTCGGCATCGCGGACTCGTTCACGGTCAACACCCAGATGAAACGCGCCGACGACCTGATCAAGGCTTACGGAGTGACTGGCACGCCGACCATCATCGTCGACGGCAAGTACCGGCTGGACACCTCCTCGGCCGGCAGCTATGCGCAGACGATCGAGCTGACCCAGTGGCTGGTGGCCAAGGAAGCGGCCGGCAAGTAAGCCGGTTCGGTCAATCTGCCCCACCCGGTGGCCTCGTGCCCGCCATGCGAAGAGAAAACCCCATGTTCAAGCGATTCGCCCGTCTGCACGTACTCGCCCTGCTCGGCAGTTTGCTGCTGGCCAGCGCCTGCACCGCGCAACCCAGTGCACCGGCGCCGTATACCGAGGGCACCGAGTACGTCACCCTGCCCGGTCCGCATCAGCGCTACAGCAGCGCGGGCAAAGTGGAGGTCGTCGAGGTGTTTTCCTACGGCTGCATCCATTGCGCGCAGTTCGCGCCGGTCGCCGAGAAGCTGCGCAAGCAGCTGCCGGCAGGGGTGCAGTTCAAGCTGATGCCCGCACCGTTCAGTGCGGAGTGGCTGCCGTTTGCACGCGCCTACTACGCGGCCAAGCAGATGGGTGTGGTCGACCGTACCCACCTGGAGTTGTTCGTCGCGAAGTTCTCCCAGCACTATCCGATCAACTCGATGGACGAGCTGGCCGATTTCTACGCCCGGGAAGGCGTCGATCGAGCCGAATTCATGCGCATCGCCACGTCCGCCGAGACGACCGCGAAGTTGAAGCGCGACCTCGACCTGATCCGCAAATGGCAGGTCGATGGCACGCCGACCATTGTGATCGACGGCAAGTACCGGGTGACGACCGTCCATTCGCATGAGGAGATGGCCGCGGTGGCGCTGTGGCTGGCCAAGCGCGAACTGGCCGGCAAGTAGCTCGCCCGGCGCTGCCCGCCTTGCGGCTGGCGCACCGTTCACATCCGCGGGATCATGCTGGTGGTCGTGTCCGGGGCATACCCGTGACCGCCAGCATCCCTTTCCCCTGCAGTGTGTTGCGATGACCCGCGCCGCGAATTCCCAAGCCGCCCCCACCGAGCGCCACCTGCGCCTGCTGAGCTGCAACATCCTGGCCGGCGGCAGCGTGCAGCGCTACAGCGAGTACGTCACCCGCAGCATCAACGCGGTGCTGCCCGGTCGCAGCAAGATGGACAACCTCGACCGGCTCGCCGAGGTGCTGCCGCAGTTCGACCTGATCGGCCTGCAGGAGGCCGATGCCGGCAGCCTGCGCTCGGGCTTTCTCAACCAGACCCGTTACCTTGCCGAAACCGCCGGCATGCCATTCTGGAGTCACCAGCCTAACCGGCCGATGGCGCGGCTGGCCCATTCGGCGAATGGCCTGATCAGCCGGCTGGAACCGCATTCGGTACTGGATTACCCGCTGCCCAGCCGGATCCCCGGCCGCGGTGCCCTGCTGGCGCAGTTCGGCGAAGGCGACAGCGCGCTGGCGGTGATGATCGCGCACCTGTCGTTGAGCGCCCCCGCACGCGCACGCCAGCTCGGTTTCATCGCCGAACTGTTGCAGGACTTTCCGCATGCGGTGCTGATGGGCGACCTCAATACCGAACCGCACAGCGCGGAGATGCGCCACCTGTTCGCCAAGTGCAACCTGCAGCCGCCGGCGCAGCCGACCCTGACCTTTCCCAGCTGGAAGCCGCGCAGGGCGCTGGACCACATCCTCACCTCACCCGCCATCCAGCTGGACAAGATGTGGGCGTTGCCGCAGGCGTTTTCCGACCATCTGCCGCTGGCGGCGGAAATCCGGCTGCCGGCGCATGTCGGCGGCAAGCCGTTGCGGAATCGCCGCGGATGACGACGCGGGTATGGCGCATGGCGCTGCCCTGGCTGCTGCTGCTGGCGCTCGGTGCCGTGGCCGCCGCACTGCGTTATGGGCTGATCGAATCCAGCACGATCGGGCAGCAATGCGCCGCCGTCCGCATTCCATGGTGGTGCACCTGGCGGCAGGGGCTGGTGCTGGGTTTCCTGCACAACGTCTACGGTATCGCCGCGCTGGTCGCTGCCGCCATGGCACTGCTGTCGAGGCGGCTGTGGCTGGCCTGGCTGGCTGCTGCCCTGGGGATCTTCGCCTTGCAGCTGTATTGCGTCGAGAGCGGGGCGCTGGCCTGGCTGGTCGGTTGCCTACGCCTGCTGCGTGCGCAGGCGAACGCGCGCATGGCGCCAGTCGAACAGCACCGGCAAGGCCAGCAGCAGGTTCATTCCCAGCCATAGCCACGCCACCGGCGTGAGGCCGGCCTCCTGCACCACCACGATCGCGGCCAGCGGCGGCAGCCACAGCGCCAGGAAGCGCTCCTCCAGCAGCGGCATCGGCACCTTGCCCCGATCGGACAACCAGCCGGCGAGGGCATAACCGGCGCAAGGCAGCATGAACAGGCCCAACGGAAAATCCCGGTAGCGGCCGTCGAATACCAGCAGCAATCCGTAGAAGGCCAGCGCGAACAGCCAACCCAGGCGCAGCCGGGGCAACCACCCGGCGAGCGGCACCGCGCCACTCAACCGCGCCGCGATCCAGCGCGCCAGCAGCCACGCCGTAAGCAGCGCCAGGACACAGGCGGCGCCGGACACCGTCCATTCCCACGGATCGCGGCAGGCGAACAGCATCTGCCGGAACTGCCACGCCAGCGCACAACCACTGGCCACACCGGCCAGGGCCAGTGCCGCCCAGCCGCGCCAGCCGATCCAGCGCCGCCGCCATGCACCGACCAGCGCGAACAGCCCGGCCATCGCCAGGCCGGCCATCCAGCCGGCCCACCACCGTGGCTCCTCGGTCACCGGCCCCTGCATCGAAAACTTCGGTCGCGCATGGGCATCGAAGATGCCCCAGTAGCCGCCGGCCGTGCCTTCCTGCGCACGCTTCCACGGCTGGTCGAATGCCTCGATCACGTTGTAGGGCATGTTCACCGTGGCGGCATAGCGCAGGAACTCGCGCAGGTAGCGCGCCTCGTTGACCACTCCGGCGCTGGCTGCCTGGCGCGGCCGGCCGGCGCTGGGCCAGCCGGTTTCACCGATCATCACGCGCCGTCCGGGAAACGCCTTCTGCACCCGGGCATACACCGTGGCCACATGCTGTACCGCGCGTTGCGGCGACACCGGTGTGTCCTCCCAATACGGCAGGATGTGGATGGTCAGGTAATCGACCGAATCGGCCAGCTCGGGATGGCGCAACCAGAACTCCCACACGTCGGCGTAGCTCACCGGCACGCTCACCGCCGAACGCACCGTGTGCAGGTAGCCGGCCAGTTCCTGCGCCGACAGATCGCCACGCAGCAGCACCTCGTTGCCGACGATCACGCCGCGCAACACCTGCGGGTAGCGCTGCGCGGTGGCGATGCCGAGCTGGATCTGCCGGGCGTTGGCCTCGCGGTCGCCACCCAGCCAGATACCCAGCAAGACCTTCATGCCATGGCGCGCGGCAATCTCCGGCACCGCGCTCAGACCCTGCCCTTGCGAATACGTGCGCACGCAATCGAAACGCTGCGACAGCACGCGCAGATCCTGCTCGATGCGTTCAGGATTGATGAACGCGTTGGCATCCAGTGGCGTCTCGCCCGCGTAGCGGAACGGCGCGTACGAAACGCAGGCGATCCGCGCCGATGGCGCATCCGGCAACGCCACCGGTCGGCCCACCGACCACCACCAGTACGCACCAGCCAACGCGGATGCGATCAACATCAGCCATGCCAACCCCTCACGACGAAAATCGGGCGCAGGTGTTGACGACATGCCGGTACCGTGAATGCTGAGGAATCAGCGTGCCAGCTTAACAGGGCACCCCACGCCCTCACCGTATCTCCACAAGCTGGCCGGAGCCATCCACTACACTGCCCGGCGTATCCCATGCAGGAGCTTTCATGTTTGTCTGTGGCCTACCACGGCGCGTCTGGCTGACCTGTCTGATGTTGGCCGGCGGCTGGCTGCTGGCCGGCACCGGCGCGCACGCCACCCCGCCCGACGACGCCCAGCGGGCGGCGTTCAAGCAGGCCTATGCGGCCGCACGGCAGGGCGGCAGCGCCTGGCAGGCCCTGGCCACCGGACTGCGCGACTATCCGCTGTATCCGTATCTGCAGGAAGCCGCGCTGGAGCACGACATCCAGCAGGTCGACCGCGCCACGGTGGAGTCGTATCTGACGCAGTACCCCGACTGGATTCCGGCAGCCGATCTTCGTCGTGCCTTCCTGCTGGAACTGGCGCGGCGGCAGGACTGGAGCAATTTCCTGGCGATGTACCAGCCCGGGCTGGGCGACGCGCTGAGCTGCGATGCGTTGCAGGCGCGGCTGGCGAACGGCGAGCGCCTGGATTTCGACAAGGACCTGGCCGCGCTGTGGACCAAACCGAGCCTGCCCGATGCCTGCGATCCGGTGCTCGATGCCGCGCATGATCAAGGCCTGCTGACCCGTGACCGCCTATGGACCCGCATCGACAGCGCCACTGATGCCGGCCAGGCCGGCACCATCGCCAACCTGGCCGACTGGCTGCCAGCGGCCGACGGCGCCAGCGCAAAACAGCTGGCGTTGGCGCTGCGCGACCCGGCCACTGCGCTGGCGAAGGCCGCCAGCTGGCCGGACACCCCGCGCACCCGGCAAGCGGCCACGCTGGCCCTGGCGCGCCTGGCCCGTCGCCAAGCCGACGCCGCCGATACGGCATGGCAGCAGCTGCAAGCGCATTTCAGCTTCAGCGAACAGCAACGCGATCGGGTCCTGCAGGTGCTGGCACTGTTCCATGCCACCGATTTCGATGACCACGCGCTGGGCCGACTGATCGCCCTGCCTGCCGCCGCGCAAACTGACGCCACCCGCGAATGGCGGGTACGGCTAGCGCTGGCGCGACAGGACTGGAGCGCGGTGCTGGCCGGCATCGACGCCATGCCGGCCAGCCAGCAGCAGGACGGCGAATGGCAGTATTTCCGCGCCCGCGCGCTGGCCGCGTTGGGCCGCAGCGGCGATGCCCGACGGCTATTCCGAGAGCAGGCCGGGCACGCCACCTTTTTCGGTTTTCTCGCCGCCGATCGGCTCGATCAGCCCTATGCGATCTGCCCGCTGACCCTGGCCGACGATGCACAACGCGAGCAGGCACTGCTGACCAACCCCGGACTGCTGCGCGCGTTCGAACTGTATGCGGTCGATCTGCCCGGGCTGGCCCGGCGCGAATGGACACGCGCCCTGCACGGGGCCGATCAAGCCACCCTGCGCATCGCCGCCGACCTGGCCAACCGGCGCGGCTGGTATGACCGTGCGGTATTCACCCTGAGCAGCGGCGATGCGTTGCAGTTGTACGACCTGCGCTTCCCGCTGGCCAGCCAGGACGGCCTGGTGCCGCAGGCCAGCCAGGCCGGCATCGAACCGGCCTGGGCCTACGGCATCCTGCGCGCGGAGAGTGCATGGATGAGCGATGCCCATTCGGGTGCCGATGCCCGCGGCCTGATGCAGCTGGTTCCCGACACCGCCGAACTGGTGGCCAAAACCAACGGCCTGAACTGGAGCGGCGGCGACACGCTGTACGACCCGGCGGTCAACATCGCCCTGGGCACGCGCTACCTGGCGCAAATGGCCGCTCGTTTCGACGGTTCGCCGTGGCTCGCCAGTGCCGCCTACAACGCCGGTCCGAACCGGGTCGACCAATGGCTGGCCGCCCGCGGCACGCTGGCACCGGACCTGTTCGTGGCCACCATCCCGTTCAAGGAAACCCGCGAATACGTGGCGCGGGTGATGGCGTTCAGCGTGATCTACGATTGGCGCCTGCACGGCGCGGCGGTCCCGCTGGACGTCCGCATGGGCGCGATCGGCCAGCCGTATGGACTGCCAGACGCGACGACCGTGCGACGCCCGATCAGCTGTCCGGTGGCCGAGCCGGCAACGGCTTCCAGCACGGTCAGCGCGTCACCGTAAACCCCTATCTCGCCCAGGATGGATTCACATGGCCGCACAGCAGCTCGTCATACTCGGCGGCACCGGCTTCGTCGGCAGTCATCTGGTGCCACGGCTGGCTGCCGACGGCCACCGCATCGTGCTGCTCAGTCGCAATCGTGAACAACACCGCGAGCTCGGTGTATTGCCCGGAGTGAGCGTGCGCAGCGCGGACGTCTATGACGACGAGGTCCTGCGCCGCCAGCTCGCTGGAGCCGACGCGGTGATCAACCTGGTCGGTATCCTCACCCCCCACGGTCGCCACACCTTCCAGCGGGCGCACGTGGAATTGACCCGCCGCCTGATCGCCGCGTGCCAGGCCAGTGGCGTCGAGCGCCTGCACCAGATGAGCTCGCTCAAGGCGGGCCAGGGCCTGTCGCATTACCTGAAGACGCGCGGTGAGGCCGACGCGCTGGTCAAGGCATCGACGCTGGACTGGACGATCTACCAGCCCAGCGTGATCTTCGGCCCGGGCGATGGCCTGGTCAGCCGATTTGCCGCGCTGCTGCGACGCATGCCGGTGCTGCCGCTGGCGCGTGCCGGGGCACGGATGGCACCGACCTGGGTCGGCGACGTGGCCGAGGCGATCGCCCGCTGCGTCGCGGGCCACCCGGCAGGCCGGCGACGCAGCTTCGAACTCTATGGCCCCGAGGTATTCACGCTGGGCGAGATCGTGCGCAAGATCCGCGACTGCGCCGGTCTGCGCACGCCGATCCTGGCGCTGCCCGACAGCCTGGGCCGGCTGCAGGCGCAATGCGCCGAACTGCTGCCGGGCAAACCCTTTTCGCTCGACAATTTCCGCTCGCTGCGCACCGATTCGGTCGGCAAGATCGACGGCTATGCGGCACTCGGCATCGTGCCGCAACCCTTCACCGCATGGTTGCCGGCCCTGCTCAATGCCTCGCCACGGCAACGCCGGCTGGAACAGGCTCGTTCGCTGCGACGCTGACCCCGCGCGGGTTCAGCCTGCCGTGCCTGCGGAACGCAGCAACGCGCGCAGCCGGTCCAGGTTTTTCCCGTACAAGGCCGCGCGCTCGCTGTCCCGCCGCAGCAGCTGGCCGGGGGACATGCTGCCGGCGCTGGCGTCCTGTTTTCGATGGAATTCCACGCAGGCGGGGGCGAAGGTCAGCCCGCAAAAGTCGAGCAGGCGACGCACCTGACTTTCCTGGTCGGCCTGCCATGCCTCGTAGCCATGATCGGTGAACCGCGTCGGGAACAGCCGCCGCCAGTGGCGGCTGAGGCGATCGTAATCGCGCCAGTAGCTGACCATGTGATCGAGGTCGTAGGTGAACTCATAGCCGCTGGCGAACAGCTGGCGGTAGCAGGCGAAACAGTTTTCGAACGGGTCGCGCCGGCTGTTCACCACCCGCGCCCCCGGCAGCATCGCCAGCGCCGCACCCACCAGTCGCCAGTTGTGCAGGCTGCGATCGATGAAGCAGGGCTTGCGCCGGCGCCAGCACTCGGTGCGCGCAAGATAGTCCCGCCCCAACCGCGACCAGTCCGCCGCCGTCGCGGTCTCCGCCCACTGCCGCAAGGGTCGCCCCCGACGCACCGACTCGTCGTTGATGACCTGCTGCAGGTCGGTCAGGTCGCCGGCGGCGGCCATCTGTGGATGCGCCGCCAGGATCTGCTCGGTCAGCACCGAGCCGGACTGCGGCAGTGCCACGACGAAGATCACCTGCTCGCCCAGCGTCGAGTCCGACGCTCCGTGCAGACGTGCCTGGCGAAAGCACCGAGGAGAGTATCCACCTGGGCACTGGCCATCGCGGGACTCCAGTTCAGCTGCCGATGCTGCAGTGAATTGGCTTTGTGCAGCGCGCGAAAAGCGCCGTCATAGTCGGACTGGTCCTCCAGTGCCTTGACCAGTGCGAAACCGAGAGCGACGCGCGCCGGGTGGGTCGCGTCGGGTTTGTGCAAGGCCTTGCGCAATTGCACGACGTCGTCCTTGCTCAAGCGCTCGGCATCGAGATCGGTCAGCCCGCCCCATGCAATCGGCTGGCCCGGCTCGCAGCGCAGCACTTCGCGATAGTTCGCACTGGCTTGGGTCACCATGCCCAGCGCGGTTTCCGCCTGTGCCAGCAGGACCCGCGCGGGGACGTGATCCGGGTCCACATCCAATGCACGATGCAGTGCGGTGATGGCCCCGGCGGGACGCCCCTGCAGCATGTACACCTTGCCGAGGTTGAACCACGCCGGTGCGAAATCGGGTGCCAGTGCGCAAGCCCGTTGCAGGTAGGGCACGGCGGCGGCGAACTCACCATCGGCATACAACGCGGTCGCCAGATTCATCTGGACCATCGCGTCATCCGGCGCCAACGCATGCGCCCGGCGCAGCAGCGTGACCGCCCCCGCGTAGTCACCACGCAGATGCAGTACCACACCCTGCATCCGCAATGCCTCGGCGCAGTCCGGCTCCAGCGCCAGCACGCTGGTCAGCGCCACTTCGGCCGTTTTCGGGTCCAGCCTATCCAGTGCAACGGTCGCCGTTCGCAGCAGGCCTGCCGCTATCGGCGACAAGCCCGCGGCACGATCCTGCATCAGCGGATGAGGCTGTTTTGCCGCCATGATCAAAAATCTCACCTGCCCGCCAGTATCCGAATACCAGCTTACGTGACCGCGCCGGCGGCATAAAGCACGGGGTCGGCCCGTCCGATTGCCATCGCTTCGCCCACAGCTGCGGCGGTGCGCGTGGCAGAATCCGCGTATGCACATCTATCTGGTCGGCGGCGCGGTCCGTGACAAATTGCTGGGACGGCCGATCGTCGATCACGACCACGTGGTGGTCGGCGCACTGCCGGAGGAGATGCTGGCGCTGGGCTACCGGCCGGTGGGCAAGGACTTTCCGGTGTTCCTGCATCCGCACACGGGCGAGGAATATGCGCTGGCACGCACCGAGCGCAAGACCGGGCGCGGTTATCACGGCTTCGTGTTCCAGGCCGATGCCACGGTGACACTGGAACAGGATCTGGCCCGGCGCGACCTCACCATCAACGCGATCGCCGAGGACGCCCACGGCGTGCTGACCGACCCGTATCACGGCGTGCGCGATATCGAGGCGCGCGTGCTGCGGCACGTGTCACCGGCCTTCGTCGAGGATCCGGTGCGGGTGCTGCGGGTGGCCCGTTTCGCCGCGCGGTTCGCCCCGCTGGGCTTCAGCGTGGCCGCCGAGACGATGGCGCTGATGCGGCAGATGGTGCGCGATGGCGAAGTGGATCACCTGGTGGCGGAACGGGTCTGGGCGGAAACGCGCAAGGCCCTCGGCGAAGCGCAGCCATCGGCGTTCCTGCGCGTGCTGCGCGACTGCGGCGCGCTGGCCGTGCTGTATCCGGAGATCGACGCCTTGTATGGGGTACCGCAACGCGCCGAATTTCATCCGGAGATCGACACCGGCGTGCATCTTGAACTGGTGCTGGATGCCGCGGCACGGATCGCGCCGGGCGACGACCTGGTCGGTTTCTGCGCGCTGGTGCACGACCTCGGCAAGGCGCTGACGCCATTCGATGAGCTGCCGCGGCATATCGGCCACGAGCATCGCGGCGTCGCGCCGCTGCGTGCACTGGCCGCGCGGCTGAAGGTACCGACCGAACACGCTGCACTGGCCGAGCTGGTCTGCCGCGAGCACCTGAACGCGCATCGCGCGTTCGAGCTGAAGCCGACGACGCTGCTGAAGTTGCTGAACGCGCTGGATGCGCTGCGCCGTCCCGCGCGACTGGATGCCTTCCTCGCCGCCTGCGAAGCGGACAAGCGCGGCCGGCGCGGCCACGAGCACGACGCCTACCCCCAGGCAACCTGGCTGCGCGAAGCCCGCGCGGCGGCCGCGGCGGTCGATGCGGCGGGCTTTGTGGCGCAGGGACTGGCCGGCCCGGCGATCGGCAAGGCGATGGAAGCCGCCCGGATCGCGGCCATCGGTTCGCTGAAAACTAAACATCCCCCAAGCTGATCCACGGTATAAAGCCCGGTCCGTCTTGCCTGTCGCGGGCAACCGTCGATCCCAATCGTTTTGCTGGAGTTATCCGTGTCGAGCGCATTCACCCCGACCTCCCCCCTGCGTCAGCGTTTTCGTCCGCTGGCATGGCTGGCGATCACCTTCCTGTCGATCTCGTTCGTCACCCGGGTAGTGCTGCTGGTGATGTCCGGCCACGAGGTCGCACACACCCCGCTGAACCTGTTGTACGCGTTCGGCGTGGGCCTGGGCTATGACCTGGTCACCTTCATCTACGTGGCGTGGCCGCTGGTGCTGTTCCTGTGGCTGGTACCGACGCGCTCCGGCGCATTGTCGCCGCTGCTGCGCTGGCTGGTGTACGCGTTCGGCGTGGCGCTGGCCTGCGTGCTCTGCGTGGGCGCGCTGCACCTGAAATACCACGCCAGCCTCAAGGTCACTTGGCCGGCAATCCTGCCGTTCCTGTTCGTGCTGCCGCTGGCGGCCTTCACTTATACCTCGCGCGTCGGCCAGTGGGTGCTGTACGGCTTCGGCCTGCTGCTGCTGTACGGCCTGCTGTTCGTGGCGGCATCCGAGCTGGTGTTCTGGAACGAGTTCAGCGTGCGCTTCAACTTCATCGCGGTGGACTATCTGGTCTACACCACCGAGGTGATCGGCAACATCCAGGAGTCCTATCCGATCGGCAAATGGCTGGCGCTGCTGGTGCTCCTGGCCCTGGTGGTGTTTGCGGTCGGCAAGCGTGGCCTGCGCGCGCGCGATGATGGCAGCCGGCTGTGGCAGCGCGGAAAGGTGGTGGTGCTGTGGCTGGTGCTGACGATCATTTCGGTAGCCGCGGTCAACGGCGGCATGAAGGACCGCACCCACAACAACTACGTCAACGAACTGGCCGGCAACGGCATCTACCAGTTCTTCGCGGCATTCCGCAGCTCCCATCTGGACTACGCGAAGTTCTACCGCACCCTGCCCGACGATCAGGCCTATGCGCGGTTGCGTCAGCTGCTGAAAACGCCGGACGCCACCTTCATCGGCAGCGATCCACGCGATCTCACCCGCGAGATCCGCCACATCGGCCCGGAAAAGCGCCTCAACGTGGTGCTGATCAGTGTCGAGAGCCTGTCCGGCGACTACCTCGGCACCTTCGGCAACAAGGAGCACCTCACCCCGTATCTCGATTCACTGGTCGACCAGAGCGTGTTCTTCGACAACCTCTACGCCAACGGCACGCGCACGGTGCGCGGACTGGAGGCGCTGGCGCTGTCGGTGCCGCCCACGCCGGGCGATTCGCTGATCCGCGAACAGCACAATGAGAAGCTGTTCTCGCTGGCCGACATCTTCAACGATCGCGGCTACCAGTCGGACTTCGTCTACGGCGGCTACGGCCAGTTCGACAACATGAACTATTTCTTCGCCAACAACGGTTACCGGGCGGTGGACCGGCGCGACATTCCGAAGACCGCCACGATCCACGGCGAGAACGTCTGGGGCGTGGCCGACGAGGATCTGTACACGCTGGCGCTGGGCCAGATGGATCAGATCCACGCCGAGGGCAGGCCGTTCTTCCTGCACATCATGACCACCTCCAACCATCGGCCATATACGTTCCCCGACAACCGCGTGAAGTTCAGCCAACCACACGCGGGCCGGCGCAGTGGCCTATACCGACTGGTCGATCGGCGATTTCATCCGCCGCGCACGCGCAAAGCCGTATTTCGACAACACGGTGTTCGTGATCACCGCCGACCATTGCGCATCCAGCGCCGGCAAGACCAGCCTGCCGATCAATCGGTATCACATCCCGCTGTGGATCTATTCGCCGGCGAACTTCAAGCCCGAACGGGTGGAGCGGCTGATGGGCCAGCTGGACATCCCGCCGACCCTGCTGGGCATGCTCAACTTCAGCTACCGCACGCGCTTCTTCGGCCACGACCTGTTCCAGCTGCCGCCCGCGCGCGAACATGCGTTCCCCGGCACCTACGAGAAGCTCGGCTATCTGCAGAACGACGTCCTCAGCATCCTCGAACCGCAGCGCAAGCTGGAGCAGTTCAAGCCCGATTACGCTACCGGTGATGCCACACCGATCACCCCGGTGAACGAGGGCCTGGTCGACGACGCCGTGGCGTACTACCAGGTGGTGAGCGAACTGTTCAAGCACGGCCAGCTGGCACACCGCGCCGCCGACTCGACCCCGGTGCAACCACTACCGGCAGCCGCCAGCTCGGCCCCCGCGCCGGCAACATCGGCGGCGCTGCCGGCAGCCGCCAGCAGTACCCCGGGCACGCACTGATCAACATCCCCGACGCGGCCATGGTCGGCGTCGGGGAGTTCCGGTTTACAGCCGACCGCCCTGGTCGGCGGCGAGCAGTTCGGCCGGCAACGTCAGCGTGTCCAGGCCACGTGCCAGCAGCATGGCCTGGAACCGCTCACCCATCTGCTCGGGCAGCATCAGTTTCTTCACCTGCTGCGCCAACCGGTAGCGACCGTGCTCATCGGTCAGCTCTGCCTGCGCCTGCCCGAATACTTCCTGCAAGCCGGCGCCGATCAGGAACTGCGCCTGCGGCAGGTACGCCGCCACGGCGAACCCGGCACTGTTGCCGGCCTCGGCCAGCGCAGTGAAATCGACCGAGGCGGTGAGGTCGTTCAGACCCGGCAGGTACAGCGGATCGTTGTGCGCGTGGTGGCGGTAGTGCGCCATCAGGGTGCCGTCGTCGCGCTCCGGCAGGTAGAACTCGCGGCGCACGTAGCCGTAGTCGATGAACAGCATCAGGCCGGCGCTGAGCGAGCCGGCCACGGCCTGGATCCAGTACGGCAGCTGCGGCAGGATCTCCGATCGGTAGCCGTCGGCGAACTCGCTACCCAGGTCCCGCTCGACATGGCGCACGGCACCTGCCACCAGCACATCGGCCGGGCGATCCACCCGGACCAGCCGTCCTTCATCGTCCTGCGCGACGTATTCCTCGTAGACCTCGCCATCACGCATCGCGAAGCGGGTCGCCGGCAACGCGTCGATCACCTCGTTGGCAAAGAGCACGCCGCGCCAGTCCTGCTCGGGCGGACGATCCAGCCAGCGCACGCGTGCATTGATCCCGGACGGCAGGTTCGCACGCAGGCGCTCGCGCTGCCGTTCGCGCAGATCGGCGCTGGGTTCCAGGATCAGATAGTGCCGCGGCAGCGTGCCGCCGGCAGCCAGCGCCTGGAGTGCGGTCTCGGCGAAGGCACCGCTGCCGCCACCGATTTCCAGGAAGTCCGCCTCGTCGCCCAGTGCCGCCAGCGTCGGCTGCAACGCGCGAACCACGCAGCGGGCAAACAATTCGCCCAGTTCCGGCGCGGTGACGAAGTCGCCGGCGGCACCGAACTTGGTGCGCCCGGCGCTGTAATAGCCCAGCCCCGGCGCATACAGGCAGCGCTCCATGTACTGCGAGAACGGCAGCGGCCCCTGCGTGGCGATCAGTTCGCGCAGCAGTTGCAGCAACCGGTCGGAGTGCAGGCGCTCGTCGGCGCTCGGTTCGGGAAAGCTGGATCGCATCGGTCATGCCGTCGGTGAAAAAGCGCGGCAAGCATAGCGGATGAGGTGCTTCGGACCGGTGATCGGCGCCCTCTCCCATGGAAGGGGCGGGCGCCTGGCAGCGTCAGAAGTCCTGCTGCAGACTCAGGTACACGCCGCGTCGCGGACCGTATTGCGGCGCGCCCACGCCGATGCCGCTGCCATCGCGCAACTCGTACGTGCGATCGAGCGCGTTGAGTACGGCCAGTTGGGCATGCAGCTTGCCGGAGCGCTCGAAGGCGAAGTCATGGGACACGTTCAGGTTCAGCTGGAAATAGGCCGGCAACGAGGCGCCGTTCGGCACCGCACCGTCCTTGCGCAGCCCGCTGCCGAACAGGTAGTCGGCACCGACCCGGGTGCTGTCATTCAGCGCGTAGTTGACGCCGCCGGACGAGGTCAGTTTCTGGTCGTGATCGAGGAAGATGTAGTGGTTCTGGACGTAGGCCAGATCCTCCGGCGCGAAGTTGTACTGGCTGGTGATGATGCGCTCGCCGATGGCCTTGCCGAGCGAGGCGTTGAAGTAGGCCGACAGCGGGCCCTGCTCATAATTGGCCGTCAGCTCCAGTCCTTTGACGCGGCCCTTCGCATAGTTGAAGGTGGAGTAGACCAGCGCCGAGCCGAACTGGCCTTCGTCCTGCAGGCGCTGCACCTTGCGATAGTAGGCGTCCACGCCCAGTGTCCAGGCCTGACCGATGTTCTGCGAAATGCCGAGGTCGAAATAGTCCGAGCGTTCGGCCAATGGCGTGTTGTTGCCATTGTCGGGTACCGCGTTGGTGGTGCCGTCGAACTTGGCGATGTTGGAACTGGCGATCATCTCGGTGGCCGGCGGCGTGAAGTAGCGCGAATAGCCGCCGTGCACCACCGTGCTTCCGGTCGCCTGCCAGACCAGACCCAGACGCGGACTGAGCTGACTCTCGGTGCGGACCAGCTGGTAGCGGTCGCCGCGCAGGCCGTAATTGAAAGTCCAGTTCTCGCCGATGTTCCATTCGTCCTGCACATAGGCGGACCAGGTCTTGGCGGTGAGGCGGCTGTCGTCGCGGATGTTGATCGGCGTGGTGCTGATCTGGTTGCCGTCGGCATCGGCCGGGAATACCCACGCATCGTTGCCGCTGACGGCGTGCTCGAAGCTGCCGTAGATGCCGTAACGCAGCGTATGGTTGCTGCCCAGCGGGGTGGCGAAATCCGCCTGCAAGGTGCTGGCCCGATTGCTGCGGGTGACCGCCGAAGCAACCCCGTTGAACATCAGCTCGCCGATCTGGTCCGGCGTGTAGTCGAGGCTGCTGTAGCGCTGGCCGAGCGACACCTGGTAATCGGTTGTACCGAGCTTGCCCTGTAGCGCCAGTACGCCAAAGCGGGTGTTCTCGCGCTGCTGTTCGTTGAGATCGGCCGAGTTGAAGTCGACCGTATCGAGGTAGCCGAACTGAGGTGTCTGCCCCGGGTTGTTCGGAATCTGGAATCGGTTGTTGGCGACACCGAACAGCAGACTGAGGCGGGTGTTGTCGTCGATCAGGTAACTGATGTCGCCGAAGCCCTTCGCCTGGTTGGTGTGGTCGTGGATCGGCTTGCGGCTGGCAGTGGGGTTCTCGATGCCCGCATCGTTTTCCATGTAGTTGGCAGTAAGAAAATAGCTCCAGCGATCATTGCTGCCCCAGACCGAAGCATTCGGATTGAGCGTGCCGAACGAGCCACCGGTGATGCCCACACTGCCGCCGTTGCCAAGTGCACTGCCGCTCTTGGTGGCGATGTCGACCACCGCCGCCGTACGCAGCCCGTACTGGGCCGGCAATGCGCCGTCGAGCAGTTTCACGCTCTGGATCGTGCGTGCATCCAGGCTCTGGCCGAAGCCGCCGATGGATTCGGGAATGATCACGCCATTGATGCGGTATTGCAGGTTGGCGTGATCGCCGCGCACATGCAGGCCGCCGTAAGAATCCTGCACCACGCCGGGCGCCTGCAGCAGCACCTGGTTCATCGGCGTGGCCGCGCCGAGCGCCAGCTGGCTGATCGCTTGCTGATCGATCACGTACTGGCTGCTGCCGGTTTCCGGCGACAGCGCATTGCGCGCCTGATCCAGCGCGGCCGATACCGAGACCGCGCCCAGCTGCTGCACCTGGGCCGGCGGCCGGTTGCGACTGCCCCGGTCCACCGATTGGCCTTCAGCCGCTGTTGCCGCGGGTGCGGCGGCGTTCATTTCCGCGGACGTCTCGGTGGCGTGGACGGGGGCCGTACCCAGCGCTATGGCCAGGCTGAGGGCAATCATGGAAGGCTTCATCGGTGAGTCCACAAAGGATGGAGGAAGGGTTGTTTTGAGATGTTATAACATAACATCTGTCAGTCGCCTCCCCCAGGAGTCATGCGCGCCAGACATACGCAGCGCACAGCACGCAACCGTGCGGTCGCCGGGCTGCTCGTTGCGTCCCGCTTCACATGGTTCCCCTAGACTGTGCGGGCCCTCATCGCGCCCGGCGTATGGCGCGCCGCCCGGAGCCATGCATGACCCAGTACAGCCAGCAGGTACCCGCCGTCATCACCCCGCTCGAACATGGCCGGATCACCGCCGCGATCCTCGATTTCGTCAGCGAGGTGCCGGACAGCAAGATCGCCGGCAGCCGGAATCCGACGAGCGAAGCGCGTCGGCTGGCCCACCGTGCGGCCCAGCGCGCCGCGCTCACTGCCGGCTCGCTGGCGCTGCCGCCGGGGCCGCTGGGCTGGCTGACCCTGCTGCCCGAGCTGATCACGATCTGGAAGATCCAGGGCCAGATGGTCAGCGACATCGCCGCAGCCTACGGTCGCCACGCCATGCTGGGCCGCGAGCAGATGATGTGGTGCCTGTTCCGGCATACCGCCGCGCAGGCGTTCCGCGATCTGGTGGTGCGCATGGGCGACCGCCTGATATTCCAGCGGATGTCCTACGGCGTGGCCCAGCGGGTGGCGAAACAGGTGGGTATCAAGCTCACCCGGCGCACGCTGAGCAAGGGCGTCTCGCGCTGGCTGCCGGTGATCGGCGCACTCGGTGTCGGCGCTTATGCCTATTACGACACCGGCCAGGTCGCCAACACCGCGATCGCGATGTTCGAAGGCGAAATCGCGATCGCGGATACGCCGAGCGACCGGGCGATGCCGGCGGCCCATGCCGCTCCCGCGACGGTCGACCCGACACCGGATGCGCCGAAAGCGACCTCGTGAATTCGCGTCGCCGCGGGCCACGGGGTGACGCACCGGAGCCTTTGCGGCAAGCTTCCCGCTGGATCGCCGCGGAAACCGCCCCATGAAGTCACGTCACGATCGACCCGTCGCGCTGATCACCGGTGCCGCTCGCCGGGTCGGCGCGGTGATCGCGCGCACCCTGCATGCGGCGGGCTACGATCTGGCGCTGCATTACCGCCGTTCCGCCGATGACGCCCACGCGCTGGCGCAGGAACTGGAACGCCAGCGCAGCGGCAGCACCCTGCTGCTGCAGGCCGAACTGGCCGACACGGACACGCTGCCCGGCATGATCGGGCAACTGCTGGCGCATTACGGCCGGCTCGATGCGCTGATCAACAATGCCTCGGCGTTCTACCCCACGCCGCTGGGGACGGCGACCCCGCAGCAGTGGAACGAGCTGTTCGCGTCCAATGCGCAGGCACCGTTCTTCCTCAGCCAGGCGGCGATTCCGGCGTTGCGCGAAGCCCGCGGCGGCATCGTCAACCTGCTCGACATCTATGCCGAACGGCCGCTGGCCGATCACCCGATCTACTGCATGGCCAAGGCCGCCCTCGGGGCGATGACCCGTTCGCTGGCACTGGAGCTGGCGCCCGCCGTACGCGTCAACGGGGTGGCCCCGGGTGCGGTGCTGTGGCCCAGCGACGGCAAGGCGTACGCCGATCAGCAGGCGATGCTGGCGCGCACCCCGCTGCAGCGCGCCGGCACCCCCGACGACGTCGCCGGTGCGGTGCTGTGGCTGCTGCGCGACGCACCGTATGTCACCGGCCAGGTCATCCACGTGGACGGCGGCCGCACGCTGTCGGTGTAACTCGTCTGGAACGCGGGCTGCGCCGGCTTGCCGCGACATCACCGTGCCGTGGCGATCACGCCCGCCACGGCTCGAGCTGCAGCGGCTCGCGCTCCACCGGAAACGCCGCCCACAGGTCGGCCATGCGCTCGCCGCTGAGCGGATGCCGCAGATCCGGCGCGATGTCGGTGATCGGTTTCAGCACGAAGGCATGCTGCAACTCGTGCCGCGGAATCTGCAGATGGCCCGCCCCCTCGGTGACCAGATCGCCGTAGAACACGATGTCCACGTCCAGCGTGCGGTCGGAGTAACGCGGCACGTCGCGGCGGCGGCCATGGCGGTCCTCCAGCGCGTGCAGCCAGTCGTTGAGTTCCTGTGCGGACAGATCGGTGTCCAGTCCGACCGCCAGATTCACGAAATCGGTGCCGTCGAAACCCACCGCACGACTGCGGTAGACCGGTGAGACGGTGATCGCGCCGAAGCGCGCGCGCAGTTCCCCAATCGCCGCGCGCAGATGGGTTTGCGGATCGAGGTTGGAACCCAGGCTGAGATGGACCCGCGCCATCGGATCAGGATCCCGTTTGCTTGACGCTGCCGCGATCCGGCGATTCCTCGCGTGGCGGGGCGACCGCCAGCCCCGCCCGCACGTCCCGGCCGGACGGCTGCTGGAACAGCGCCAGGCCGAACTCGGGCAACAGCGCGATCAGATGATCGAAGATGTCGCCCTGGATGTTTTCGTACTCGGCCCACGCCGTGGTGGCGGTGAAACAGTACAGCTCCAGTGGCACACCCTGCGGCGAACTGGCCAGCTGGCGCACCATGCAGGTCATCTGGCGATGGATCTTCGGATGCTGGCCCAGGTAGGCACCGACGTAGGCGCGGAAGGTCCCCAGGTTGGTCAGCCGGCGGCGGTTGACCGCCTGCGCGCCGGCCTCGCCGAGCCGGCGGTTCCACTCGTCCAGTTCACTATCCTTGTGGCCGAGATACTCGTCGAGCAGGCGGAACCGCCTCAGCCGGGCCAGCTCGTCCTCGTCCAGGAAATGCACGCTGGTTGCGTCCAGGTACAGCGCCCGCTTGATCCGGCGGCCACCCGCCTCGGTCATGCCGCGCCAGTTCTGGTAGCTCTCCGAGATCAGCTTCCAGGTCGGCACGGTGACGATGGTCTGGTCGAAGTTGCGCACCTTGACCGTGTACAGGGTGATGTCGATCACGTCGCCGTCGGCGCCCGCACCCGGCATGGTGATCCAGTCGCCCACCCGCAGCATGTCGTTGGAAGCCAGCTGCACACCGGCCACGAAACCCAGGATGGTGTCCTTGAAGATCAGGATCAGCACCGCCGACATCGCGCCCAGGCCCGACAGCAGCAGGCCCACGCGCTGGTCGGTCACCGTGCCGATGATCACCAGCGTGCCGATGAGGAACAGCGCCAGCTTGACCAGCTGCATCAGCCCCTTGATCGGCCGCTGGCTGCCGGTGGGCGTCTGCTGGTACAGCGATTCGACTGCCGACAGCGTGCGGTTGATCGCCATCACCACGAACAGCACCATCAATGCCTGCGCCACGTTGCCGACCAGCCGCTCGGCATGCTCGGACAGGTCGGGCACCAGGCCCACGCCGAACTGGATCACCACCATCGGCACCAGCCGCGCCAGCCAGCGGAACACACCATGCTTGAACAGGGCATCGTCCCACTGCCAGGTCGTACGCGCGGCAATCGTGCCCATCACCCGCAGCAACACCAGCCGGGTCAACACGCCCGACAGCCACGCCATCAGCAGCAGACCCAGGGCGCCCATCAAGGCCGCCATCCCGGGTTGCTGCAGAACTCCGGATATCCAGTCCATGCCGCTGCCGACTCCGTTCACTGTGGCCGCGCGCCACGCTCGATGCTCACACCCACCGCACGCGCGCCACGCACCGCGCCGGGCTTGGACAATTTCAAGCGTACCCAGCCGACCCCGAATTCCTCGCGGATGATCGCCGCGCAGCGCTCGGCCAGCGTCTCGACCAGGCCGAAGCTGGAATCGCCCACATAGTCGATCAGCCGCTTTGACACGTCCTTGTAATTGAGGGTGAGCGCGATGTTGTCGCCGGCCGCCGGGATCGTGTTGTCGAACGCCATCTCGATGTCCAGCGACAGCGTCTGGCGCACCCGCCGCTCCCAGTCGTAGATGCCGATGACGGCATCGATGCGCAGGTCCTCGATGAAAACGATATCCATGATGGTGGTCACTGAGACGATAGCTGTACAGGGTCGACGAGCTGGCGCACGGATGCAAGTCGGCCGTGCCCGCGGCGGTCATGCGATCATGTGCGGATGACCGCCTTCAGCACGCTACCGCTCAAACCCGCCCTGCTCGCCAGCCTCGAGACCCTCGGCTACGCCACCATGACGCCGGTGCAGGAACAGAGCCTGCCGCCGATGCTGGAAGGTCGCGACGTGATCGCTCAGGCGCAGACCGGCAGCGGCAAGACCGCGGCGTTCGGGCTGAGCCTGCTGCAATCGCTGGATGCGGATGCGATCCGGCTGCAGGTGCTGGTGCTGTGCCCGACCCGCGAGCTGGCCGACCAGGTCAGCAAGGCGATCCGCAAGCTGGCCGCGAACATCCCCAACGTGAAGCTGCTGACCCTGTGCGGCGGCATGCCGCTGGGTCCGCAGCTCGCGTCGCTCACGCATGATCCGCACATCGTGGTCGGCACCCCCGGACGCGTGCAGGAGCATCTCAAGCGCGGCAGCCTGCATGGCGGCGGGATCAGGGTACTGGTGCTGGACGAAGCCGACCGGATGCTCGACATGGGCTTCACCGAGGCAATCGACGACATCATCGGCCGCATCGCCAAGCACCACCAGACGCTGCTGTTCTCGGCCACCTATCCGGACGAGATCCGCGCCGTGAGCCAGCGGGTGCAGAAGGATCCGGCGGTAGTCACGGTGGACGCTCCGCGGGAGGAGCAGCCGGCGATCGAGCAGCAGTTCATCGAGGTCGAGCAGGCCAGCAAGCCCGATGCACTGGCGCAGCTCCTCGGCGGCGAACGCGGCCAGCATGCGCTGGTGTTCTGCAACATGCGCCGCGAGGTGGATGCGGTGGCGCAGGAGCTGGATCGCCGCGGCTTCTCCGCGCTGGCGCTGCATGGCGACATGGACCAGCGCGACCGCGACGAGGTGCTGGTGCGTTTCGCCAACCGCAGTTGCGCGGTACTGGTGGCCACCGACGTCGCCGCGCGCGGGCTGGACATCGTGGCGCTGCCGCTGGTGATCAGCTACGACATCGCGCACGATCCGGACACGCATACCCACCGCATCGGCCGCACCGGCCGCGCCGGTGAGTCGGGCCTGGCGGTCACGCTGTGCACGCCGCGCGAACGACCCAAGGCCGGCAACATCGAGGAGATGCTCGGTACCCCGCTGGCATGGCGTCCGCTGAAGCTCACGCCGCCGCGCGGCAAGACGCTGAACCTGGCGCCGATGAAGACCCTGGTGATCGACGCCGGCCGCCAGGACAAGCTGCGCCCCGGCGACATCCTCGGCGCGCTGACCGGCGACGCGGGGCTGCAGGCCGGCGACATCGGCAAGATCGATGTGTTCGCCACCCGCGCCTATGTGGCGATCAGCCGTGCGCTGGCGAACAAGGCGCTGGAACGATTGCGCGCAGGCAAGATCAAAGGTCGGAATTTCCGCGTGCGGCCGCTGGCCTGAGTCCGCGCCGTCCCCCGCTTTCACATTTATCCGATGCCCCCTATGCGCCACCTGATTGCCACCGTTGCCCTGCTCCTCTGCGCGACAGCCACCCTTGCAGCTGTCCCGATCTATGGCTACAAGGTCGTGCACGTCTATCCGCACGACACCTCGGCCTATACCGAGGGCCTGTTCTACCGGGGCGGCTATCTGTACGAGAGCACCGGCGAGATCGGCGAATCGAGCGTGCGCAAGGTACGGCTGGAGAGCGGCAAGGTGGTGCAGCAGCACGACGTGCCCTCGCCGTATTTCGGCGAAGGCATCGTGGACTGGAAGAACCGGATGATCCAGCTCACCTGGAAGAGCGGCACCGGCTTCGTCTACGACCTGGATGGCTTCACGCTGCGCCACACGTTCAGCTACCCCGGCGAAGGCTGGGCGCTGACCCGCGACAGCCGACGCCTGTACATGAGCGACGGGTCGGCGGTGCTACGCATCCTCGACCCGGATTCGCTGGCCACCACCGGCAGCATCATGGTGAAGGACGACGGTGTACCGGTGACGAATCTCAACGAGCTGGAATGGGTCGACGGCGAGATCTACGCCAACATCTGGCTCACCGACCGGATCGCCCGCATCGATCCGGCCAGCGGCCACGTGCTGGGCTGGATCGACCTCACTGGCCTGTTCGACGTGAACCGGCTGGCCGAGCCCGGCGAAGACGTGCTGAATGGCATCGCCTGGGACGCCGTGCACGATCGTCTGTTCGTCACCGGCAAGCGCTGGCCGCAATTGTTCGAGATCAAGCTGGTGAAAAAGCCCGGCCACTGACCACGCAAGCAGAAGCGGGATCGGCTACTTTCGCAGCCAGTGCGCCGCACCGCGGCCGGCAATCAATCCGCTGGCGAAGCAGGCGGTCAGCAGATAGCCGCCGGTGGGCGCCTCCCAGTCCAGCATCTCGCCGGCACAGAACACGCCGGGGAGCGCGCGCAGCATCAGCCTGTCGTCCAGCGCCTCCAGCCGCACGCCACCGGCCGTGCTGATCGCCTCGGCGATCGGCCGCGGTGCGCGCAGTTGCAGCGGGAGCGCCTTGAGCCGGGCGGCCAACGCCGCCGGATCGGCCAGTGTGGATTTGTCGACCAGCTCGAACACCAGCGCGCACTTCGCCGGATCCAGTCCGGCGCGACGACGCAGCCAGTCGCCGATGCTGTGCTTGCCGCGCGGCGCGGCCAGCCGTTCGGTCAGCACTGCCTGGGTGTAACCCGGCACCAGATCCAGCAGCAACATGGCCGCGCCCCGTTCGCGTATCTGCTCGCGCAACTCGGCGCCGATGGCGTAGATCAGGCTGCCCTCGATACCGTATTCACTGAGCACGAATTCGCCCTGGCGTGAATGGGTCATGCCCTGACGGTCGACCCAATGCGCCACCACCGGCTTCAGCGGCGCACCGGCAAAGCGGCTGCGCAGATGCTCGCTCCACGTCAGCTCGAATCCGCAATTCGCGGGCTGCAACGGCGCGATGTCGACCCCTCGCTGTTGCAGCGAACCTACCCAGCCGCCATCGGAACCCAGCTGCGGCCAGCTGGCACCACCGAGCGCGAGAATCACTGCGCTGGCCGGTATCACCCGCGCACCCTGCGGCGTGGCGAAATGCAAGGCGTCGTGTGCCTGCCAGCCCAGCCAGCGGTGGTGCATGTGGAATGCCACGCCGGACTCGCGCAGGCGGTGCAGCCAGCGGCGCAGCAGCGGAGCCGCCTTCAGGTCGGCAGGGAAGACCCGGCCGGAACTGCCCGCAAAGGTTTCCACGCCCAAGCCCTGCGCCCAGGTTCGCAGCGCGTCCGCGTCGAAGGCGTCCAGCCACGCTCCCAACTCGGCTCGACGGGCGCCGTAGCGTTCGACGAAACGCGCCGGCGGCTCACTGTGGGTGAGGTTGAGTCCGCCCTTGCCGGCGAGCAGGAATTTCCGCCCGACCGATCCCATGGCATCGTACAGATCGACGGCAATGCCTGCCGCACAGGCGGCCTCGGCCGCCATCAGGCCAGCCGGGCCGCCGCCGATGATGGTCAGCCGTGTCGAAGTTGCGTGGGTCATCGCGGCATGGTCGCATGCCGCAGGCGCGGAATGAATCAACCGCCTCAGCTCGACCGGCGTGTCACGCCCTCGCGCCCCTCGGCGACCCCATTCAAAGGTACCGAAGCCACTCAGATAGGGCGATGGCGCATCGCGCTCGACGGATCCGCTGAAAACGTTTTCCCGGTTCATATTTCACGACATTAATCCCGTCGGATCGAAGCCGCCGGTATTAATGACGCGAATATCCGGCCGAATTATGCAATAGCCGAGTTCCGTGCTTATTTGCGTCATCGCGTAATATATTGCGAAACAGTCAAAATGCCGAAGACCGTCTCCCGGTTTCAACCCGTCCCGGCATCCCTCGGGAAAATCCTTCAAGTAGCTGATCGGAAGAATGTATCGGAGCTTGGCATGTCCATCCCCCCTCGCCGGCCACGGCGCCGCGCTCGACTTGCCGTGTTTGACGCAAGTTGCTGCGCCAGGAAGGACAGCGCCGAGCCGTCTGTGATTTCGATCACCCGGCATTTCGAAAAGTCCTATTGACGGTATCCAAGATCTCGACATAACGTCCGCGCATTCGTTCGATCGGGATATTGGCGAATGACCCTTGAAGGATGTCCACATATTTTCCTGGCGTCCAGAAAAAACGACTGTGCCTTGCTCGATGGATGAATGGGGGCAGCCACAGGCACATACAGGGTCGCAAGCAGGATCGTTCCACAAGCACCACCTGTCGCCGCGCTGATCGCGGCATTTTCATATGAGGCCAGTCCGGCCTCATACGGGTTCGTTTGTCCTGAAATTTTATGGGGAGTCATATGTCCAGGTACTTGAAACGCAATCTGTTGAACGTCTTCGCGGTCTCCGCGTTGCTCGGTCTGACCGCGGGGGCGGCCATGGCCAGCAGTGGCAGTGAATTGGCGCCGCAGACGCAAAATCCTTATGCACCGGCTTACGGGCATGCCTATCGCCATGGCGCGGTTCCCACCCGGGAAGCTCACAGCCGGATGAAGCAGTACCAGTCGCTGCATGCGGCCTCGACCGCTGCGGCCACCGGTTCGAAGACGCTCAGCTACGGCGGTGGCGTGGACGGGATCGGTGTCACCAGCGGTACCCCGAAGGTCTACATCGTGGTCTACGGCAGCCAGTGGGGCACCGCCGGCACCGACGGCAACGGCAACACCACGGTATCCAATGACCCGGTCGGCGCCGTCCCATACATACAGAAGCTGTTCAAGAGCCTGGGTACCGGCAGCGAGCTGTGGTCGGGCGTGCTGACCCAGTACTGCGATGGCCCGCTGGTCTCCAGCGGCGCCACGTTCTGTCCGTCGGGCGCCCCTCACGTGGGCTACCCCACGGGCGGCGCCTTCGCCGGCATCTGGTACGACAATTCGGTCGCCTCTCCGTCGAATGCCACCGGCACCCAGCTGGCGCAGGAAGCGCTCAAGGCCGCGGCGCACTTCGGCAACACCACGGCCGCATCGAACCGCTACGCGCAGTACGTGATCCTGTCGCCGACCGGCACCCACCCGGACGGCTTCAATACGTCCAGTGGCCAGTTCTGCGCATGGCATGACTGGCAGGGCGACGGCTATGGCGTCACCTCGACGGTCGGCGATGTCGCGTTCACCAACATGCCGTATGTCTATGACATGGGCACCAGTTGCGGCAAGAGTTCCGTCAACAGCGGCACAGCCGGCAATCTGGATGGCTTCTCGATCGTCGAGGGGCACGAGTATGCCGAGACGGTCAGCGACCAGAACCCGGCCGGCGGCTGGACCAATCACGTCAGCGGCTCGGCCAGCAACGGCCAGGAAAACGGTGACGAATGCGCCTGGATAAGCTCCGGCCAAGGCGCCACGGCAAACGTGGTGATGGGCGGCGGCACCTTCCCGATGCAGAGCACCTGGTCCAATGACACCAACGAGTGCGATCTCTCGCACCCGATCGTCAGCGGTGGCGGCGGCGGCAACGTCCCGCCAGTGGCGAACTTCAGCGACACGATCAGCGGGCTCACGGTGAACTTCACCGACAGCTCCACCGACAGTGATGGCAGCATCGCCTCGCGCTCGTGGAACTTCGGCGACAGCAGCACCTCGACCGCCACCAACCCGAGCCATACCTATGCCGCAGCCGGCACCTACAGCGTGGCGCTGACGGTGACCGACAACAGCGGTGCGACCAACACCAAGACGCAGTCGGTGACGGTTTCCAGCGGTGGTGGCGGTGGCAACGTGCTGCAGAATGGCGTGGCATTGACTGGCCAGGCCGGTGCAACCGGTGCGCAGCTGTTCTACACCGTGGTGATCCCGGCGGGCGCCAGCAACCTGGTGATCTCCACGTCCGGTGGCACCGGTGACGCGGATCTGTACACCAAGTTCGGTTCCAACCCGACGCTGTCCAGCTATGACTGCCGTCCGTACATCACCGGCAACAACGAGAGCTGCACCGTGGCCTCGCCGCAGGCGGGCACCTACTACGTCATGCTGAACGGCTACGCGGCGTTCTCCGGCGTCAGCATCAAGGCCACCTGGTCCACCGGTGGTGGTGGCGGCGGCAACGTGCTGCAGAATGGCGTGCCGGCTACCGGCCTGAGCGCAACCAAGGGTAATTCCGTGGCCTACACCATGGTCGTGCCTGCAGGCGCCACCAATCTGAAGTTCGTGATTTCCGGCAGCACCGGCGACGCCGACCTGTACGTCAAGTTCGGTTCGGCACCGACCACCAGCAGCTACGACTGCCGTCCGTATCTCACTGGCGACAACGAGACCTGCACGATCTCTAACGTGCAGGCCGGCACCTACTACGTGATGGTGAGGGCCTATGCGACCTATTCCGGCGTCAGCCTGACCGGTAGCTACAACCCGTAACACGTGGTTCCGGAGCGCGCAGGGATGCGCGCGCCGATCGACATCGAGCGGGACGGCGACACCGGCGCACTGGATCTGCACCGGAGCATGAAGGCCCGCTCGATAGTCAATGCCATCTGCGAAACGAGGGCCCGGTCGGCAACGACCGGGCCCTTCCGTTGGCGCGTCCATCATGGCGACATCACGGCCGGACGCATGGCCAACCGGGAAATTGCCGTCCTCATCCACAGTCGGCTTCCCGAGCCATACAGGGACGGGATCATTCGACAGCGCGTGCATGCAAGCGCCGATGTCCAATACGCAATCGCCGGGTTATCCCGAAAACAGGCGAATCCGCGCTTGGTCATCGATGGATTAACCTGCAAGTCCATATGCGCATTATCCATATCGTAATTTATTGCGTTTTTCGAATACTCAACCCCGACTGTCCTGATCCTTGCCGGTTCGGCGGCGGCTTGAATCAGATCATCGATTTCATGGCAATAGATTTGGACGCGAACCCGGTCATAGCCAGCGGGGCACGAATTACCATGCATTAACTGCCCGACATTTCGTGATCGGCATCACTTGTTAATGCAAAGATTCCTATTGACGGTAGTCGAATTTCAACTCTATGGTCGCGAGTCCGTTGGCGCCAGGCTCGACGGATGATGCTGTATCGAACCGATCGGATCGGTATTTCACAGCTCTCTCAGGCATGTATTCCCGGGAATGGTTTCCACGGACGGATTGAAAAGGCGCAAAACAAGGGGCCGCTTGAAATGCTTGGCAACATGGACGTCGCGCTGATCGCGACGTCCATGGCACGGGTCGATCCGACCCGACTCGCTTCGTCATGTTCTGAACATCCATGGGGAGTCATATGTCCAAATACATCAAGAGCAGCCTGTTGAAAGCCCTCGCCGCCTCCACGCTGCTCGGCCTCGTCGCCGGTGCCGCCGTGGCGGGCAGCAACAATGAATTCGCGACAGGGCAAAACCCTTACGCACCCTCCTACGGGCATGCGTATCGCCATGGTGCGGTTCCCACCCGGGAGGCGTTGGGGCGCATGAATCAATACGGAGCGTTGCATGCCGCAAAACCGGGTGGTGGTGGCAGTTCGAAGACCCTCAGCTATGGCGGTGGTGTGGACGGCATCGGCGTCACCAGCGGCACGCCGAAGGTCTATATCGTGGTCTACGGCAACCAGTGGGGCACCGCCGGCACCGATGCAGGCGGCAACATGACCCTGTCCAACGACCCGGTCAGCGCCGTGCCGTATCTGCAGAGGCTGTTCAAGGGTCTTGGCACGGGTGGCGAGTTGTGGTCGGGCGTGATGACCCAATATTGCGACGGCCCCGGCGTTTCCACCGGTGCCACCTCCTGCTCGTCGAGCGCCGCGCATATCGGCTATCCCAGCGGCGGCAATCTCGCCGGCATCTGGTACGACAATTCGGTCGCCTCACCGTCGCAGGCCACCGGCACCCAGCTGGCGCAGGAGGCGCTCAACGCGGCCGCCCATTTCGGCAACACCACCGCAGCGTCGAACCGCTACGTACAGTACGTGATCCTGTCACCGACAGGCGCGCACCCCGACGGCTTCAATACCTCCACCGGCCAGTTCTGCGCCTGGCATGACTGGCAGGGTGACGGCTATGGCGTCACCTCGACGGTCGGCGATGTGGCCTTCACCAACATGCCCTATGTCTACGACATGGGCACCAGCTGCGGCAAGAATTATGTCAACAGCGGCACACAAGGCAATCTCGATGGCTTCTCCATCGTCGAGGGGCACGAGTACGCCGAGACGGTGACTGACCAGAACCCTGCCGGGGGCTGGACCAACCACGTCAGGGGCTCGCGCAGCAAAGGCCAGGAAAACGGTGACGAGTGCGCATGGCTCGGCTCGGGTCAGGGTGCTTCGGCGAACGTGGTGATGGGCAATGGCAGCTACGCCATGCAAAGCACCTGGTCGAACGACACCAACGAGTGCGACATCGCGCACCCGATCATCCTGTAACGTCAGGATCTGCAGCAAGCTGATCCGCGACCGGCGCGGATCGGCCCGGGCGTTCACGACGCCCGGGCCCGGCCGGAACCGTGATTCGGCAGAAGGGCACAAAGACAATGGCCCGGTCGGCAACGACCGGGCCATTGTCTTTGGCCGAGCCGTTGTGGACAGGCAGGCTTCGGATCGTCTTACCACGCGACCCGTCGGTCGGGGGTGGCCCTGACCGGGACTGATCGCCCCGCCGCCGATCAGGGCAGCGCGCCGACAAATCGCTGATTTGCAAGGCATCCTTACCTTGCACACTCCCTCACGCGATCAGGTATTAAATATTTTTTGTGACTTCGGCGTTATCTCCGACCGATTCCGGTCGGCAGCAAATTCAACATCGTCGACGCCACCAGCGGCACCAACGGCAGCACGGTGACCGCGACCAGCAACACCACGCGCTACTCGTTCTCGGCAGCACCGACCACCAACCGCCTGGTACAGATCGTCACGAACCAGATTCCACTCGCGGATGTCGCGGGCCCGGTCGGCAACCCCATCGCGCCGATCATCGCACCGGTCGTTGACGCCCTGCCGCTGGTTCCCGTAACCGCGCCCCTGCTGACCGCGATCACGCTGCTGCCGGATGCCCAGCAAGTCGCCGATGCGCTGGCGCAGCTGCAGCCCGGCGCGGCCAGCCTCGCTGCGCCGCAGGCCAGTTATCGCGTCACCCAGCAGTTCCAGGGGTTGTTGAACTCACATCTGGAAGGAGCCGCATGGCCATGCAGCGAGAACGATCAGTCCGATGACCGGAATGTGCCGAAGAGAGAAGATTCCTCCACCTGCCAGCCAGCACAGAAGCGCCCGCAGTTGTGGGGTGCTGCGTTCGGCTATGCCGGCCGCCAGGAAGACCGTAACGGCTACGAGGGTTACACCGACAACAGCTCCGGCGCGATGCTGGCGTATGACGTCCCGCTCGGCCAGGCGACCACGGCCGGGTGTCGGCATCCGCTACGCCAATACCTCGCTGGAGGGCAGCAGCGCGCTGAACCATGGCAACATCAAGTCGTATCAGGCGATGGCCTATCTCGGCTATGCGCCAGGCCGATCCTGGTTTGCCAACGGGTCGCTGGTGTACGGCGAGGATGACTACTCGATCACGCGAAACATCGTGTTTCCGGGTTTCAGCGCCCACACCGGCGCCCATTACACCGGGCATCAGTACACCGCGTCCGCCGCCACCGGGTATCACTTCTACGTGGGTGACGGGCGGACCACGATCACCCCGATGGCCACCCTGCAATACACCCACCTGAAGACAGCCGGTTACACCGAGGCCGGCAACGCCGCCATCGACCTCAGGGTCGATCCGCGGAACTACAACTTCCTGCAATCCGGCCTCGGCGTGAAATTCGCTCGTGACATCAGCGTTTCCAACACCACGATCATCCGCCCGGAAGTGCACGTCAACTGGCTGCATTCGTTCCACGGCGACGCGATGCGCGATACTGCGACGTTCACCTCCGGCGGGCCGGCATTCACCACCACGGGCGTGTCGCCGGAAAAGGACCTGTTTGATGTGGGTGCCGGTGTCATGCTGGCGGGCAACACGACCTGGTCGCTCGAAGGTGTGTACGACTACCAGTGGAGCCGCAGCTACAGGGCCGGCCAGGCCATGCTGAATTTCACCCTGCATCTGTAAACCGACCTGTAGTCACCCGACGTCGCGACGAGTCGCGCGTCGATGAAGCCAAAGGCCCGAACGGCGATGTTCAGGCTTTTTTTTCGATCTGTATTCGATGGCGGATCATTCCTCGCCGCGGCGATACAGATGCCGGGGCCTACCGTGCGATGCGTTCCGAAGCCCCGCGGCAGCCCCGCCGGATGCCATCCACATATGTGCTCCGGTTCGACCATCGGCAATGCGGTCGTTGTATCGTGGTGATCCATTGCGGAAGGATGTCGACCGATGATTCGAGCCATGCGAGTACTGTCCTTCACCCTGCTGGCCGCAACCGGAGCCAGCCAGGCGGCACCGGCCGTGCCGCGCGAACAGCCGGCACTGCACCAGCTGGCCGGCGCCCCCAGCGAGGCAGAACTGCGTGCCACGATCACCCGGCTGGTCGGCTTCGGCACCCGGCATACGATGTCGGATACCCGCTCCGGCACCCGTGGCATCGGCGCGGCGCGGCGCTGGGTCAAGACGCGCTTCGAGGCGATCTCGAAGGATTGCGGCGGTTGCCTCGAGGTGGTCACGCCGTCGCAGGTATTCAGCGGCGAGCGCCTCGACCACCCGACCGAGGTGATGGACGTGGTCGCCATCAAGCGTGGCAAGGGCGATCCCGGCCGCGTGATCGTGATGAGCGGTCATCTCGATTCGCGCGTCTCCGACGTGATGAACAGCCACAGCGACGCGCCCGGGGCCAACGACGATGCCTCCGGCGTCGCCGCGCTGATCGAGGCGGCGCGCCTGCTCTCGAAACAGGACAACGATGCCACCCTGGTATTCGCCGCGCTGTCCGGCGAGGAACAGGGTCTGTACGGCGGCAAGGTGCTGGCCGACTATGCGGTAGCCCAGGGCTGGCAGGTCGAAGCCGATCTGAACAATGACATCATCGGCAACAGCCGCGGCCAGAACGGTGTCCTCGACAGCACCACGGTGCGGGTGTTCTCCGAAGGCACCAAGAGCAATGAAACCCCGACGCAGGGGGCCTATCGGCGCTATCACGGCGGTGAAGTGGATTCGCCCTCGCGCAACCTCGCCCGCTACATGGCGGCCCTCGGCGACGCCTACCTGCCGGATCTGCGGGTGAGGATGATCTATCGCACCGACCGCTTCGGCCGCGGCGGCGACCAGGTCGAGTTCCTCAAGGCGGGCTTTCCCGCCGTGCGCGTGACCGAGGCGCACGAGGACTACACCCACCAGCATCAGGACCTGCGCACGGAGCATGGGGTGCGCTACGGCGACACGATCGCCGGGATCGACTTCCGCTATCTGGCCCGGATCACCGCGCTCAACACCATCACCATGGCGGCGCTCAGTCGCGCGCCGGCACCACCGACCGGCCTGACCGTCGAGGGCGCGGTGGCGACCGACACCACGCTGCACTGGAACAAGCAGCCCTCGGCCGCCGGCTACCGCGTGCACTGGCGCGATACCACCGCGCCGCGATGGCAGTACCAGCGCGCGGTCGGCGATGTCGACCACGCCGTGCTCGGCGACGTGGTGATCGACGACTGGTTCTTCGGTGTATCGGCGGTGTCGGCCGGTGGCTACGAGAGTCCGATAGCGTTCCCCGGCTTCGCCGGTAGTTTCGAGCGATCGCCGGCAGCGGCGGCAGCATCCAAATAAGCCGAGGCAAGGGGCGGCCTCGGCCGCCCTTTCAGCGACCCGGTTGGCGATCAGCCGCCCCCGAATTGCTCCGGCGCGCCATCGTCGCGGTGGAACAAGGCCAGTTCGGGACTGTGCAGGCTGAAGCCCTGCGCGCCATTGATCCCCAATGCCGTCAACGCCTGCACGGTCCCGGCATCGGTCACCCACTCCGCGACCACTTCCAGCCCGAGGCGGTGGCCGATGTCGGTGACAGCCTTGACCATCAGATGGCTGACCGGATCGGCCAGCATGTCGCGCACGAAGCTGCCATCGATCTTGATGATGTCCAGTGGCAGGTTCTTCAAATAGGTGAACGAGGACATGCCAGCACCAAAATCATCCAGCGCGACCTTGCAGCCGGCCGCGCGCAATCGCTCCGCGAAGCGCACGACCTGCGAGAGATTGCGCACCGCCACCGTTTCGGTGATCTCGAAGCACACGCGTGACGGGGCGACTCGATAGTGTCGCAGCCAACCGATGATCAGGTCGGCCAGCGCCTCGTCCTCGATGCTCGCCCCCGAAAGATTGATCGCCACCATGCCCAGACCGGCACCTGCCGGGTGCAGCTGGTCGAAATGGGCCAAGGCCGTCTCGATCACCCAGCGGTCGACCAGCGGCATCAGGCCGTAGCGCTCGGCCGCCGGCATGAAGACGCCGGGCACCACCAGCTCACCGGACTCGTCGCGAAAACGCAGCAGCAGTTCGATGCTGGGTTGGCCACCGGCAGCCAGCGGCAGCGGCCAGATCTCCTGGTAGGTCAGCATCAGGCGGTGCTCGTCGACGGCCCAGCGCAGGCGATTGGCCCATTCCATCTCGCCACGCCGACGCGCGGTCTCGTCATCACGCTCGGAATAGAAATGCACCCGGTTGCGGCCCTGCTCCTTGGCCATGTAGCAGGCGGTATCGGCCTGCGCCAGCAAGTCCTTCATCAGGATTCCCGGACGATCGATCATCACGGCGCCGATGCTGGCACTGATGGTGTAACTGCGCTGCTCCCAGATGAAGACATAGCCGTCGATGCACCGCCGCATCCGCTCGGCCACGTGTTCCGCGGCGGCGCGATCGGCCACCTCGGCGATCAGTGCGCCGAATTCGTCGCCACCGAGCCGCGCCAATACGTCGGCTCCACGCAGTTGCTTGCGCATGACGTTGGCCAACTGCGCGAGCAGCTGGTCGCCAGCGAGATGGCCCGAGGTATCGTTGATCAGCTTGAACTGATCGAGATCGAGGTACAGCAGCACGGAGAGCGGCGATTCTGCGGTGCTCGAATGCAACGCACTTTGCAGCCGATGTTCGAACGCGCGCCGGTTGTACAGTTCGGTCAGCACGTCGTGGCTGGCCTGGTGGCTCAGCAGCTCGGTCAGCTGGCGCTGCTCGCTGATGTCGCTGGCCACCATCAGCAATTGGTTGTGCCCGCCCAGCATCACCCGGGATATCGCCACGCTGGCCCAGAAACGGATGCCATCGTCATTTTGCAGCAGGGCGTCGGTCCTGCCGCATCCGCGGGTATCCGGACCACGCAACTGCATGCCCAACAGCGGATCCTCGAACAGGTTGGGCAAGCTGTGTTCAAGCAGGCGCTCGCCCAGCCGATCACGCGCGGCACGGTTCGCGTAGGTGATCTGGCCGGCGTCGACGTCGGCCAGCAACACCAGCGCCGGCAGCAGCTCGTTCAAGGCGCGAAAGCGTTCCTCGCTCTCGCGATAGCGGCGGCTCATGGCCCAGCCCAGTTCCAGCGCACGTTGACGGGTACTCACCACGGAAAAAACCAGCAGCGCAAGCAGCACACTTGCCAACAGCCCCCCCGCGGCACTGGACTGACTCCAGTCGATCACCGCCGGCGCGGTGTCCAACGGGCGCATCAGGACACTCCACACGCGCCCACCGTAAATCAGCTGGCGCTCGAAGCGATAACCCTCCGTCGGCATGGCGCGGTCCGGTTGCGAATCGAACAACGTCACCGCGCTCCCGTCGGTGACGTCAGTGATCCGCATGTGCAGCTCGTGCTTCGCCTGCACCGGCAGCAGGTTGCCGATCAGGCGACTTACCCGGAATGACACCGCGATCGAACCACGCGCACGATCACGCCGTTCGGCGATGGTGCCGGGTGATTGACCAGGGCTGAAGATCGGCAGGCGCATGGTGATGCCGTCGTCCAGCGCGGCGGTGTGGGTCTGCTGCAGCAGGCGGAACGATCCGGACATGGTGGGCTGGTCGCTGTCGCGCGAAGCCAGCAGGCCACCGAAATTGCGCGGCTGCGCCGCCACATCAAGCCCGATCAGCGCCTCGTTCCCCGGCCCGGGCTCGACCCATCGGGTGACGTAGTGCTCGCCTTCGCGTGGTGCGTAAGCCAGCGCCAGCAGGCTGGGAAACTGCTTGCGGGGCCGCAGGTTGGCATAAAAGCCGGCGAACTCGTTGCGGGTCACTTCGTCGGAAGCGAGAAACAGGGTCTGCACCGCACGCAACATCGAGCCCGCCGATTGCAGCCGGGCGTGCAAGGCCAGATAGCCCTTGTCGGCCAGCTCATTGCGAACGAAGGCCTTCTCCGCCTCCTGGTGGCGGCTTTGCTGATGATGCAGTACCTCCGTGGCCGCGAGCCCCAGCAACAATGCCAACGAGCTCCACAGATAGGCACTCAGCCGCCATGGCGAGGACATCGGAACGGCGGGCTCGATCTCCGGGCGGCTTTCCGCCGGCACCCGAAGAGACTGGTTGAAATCCTTTTTCTCTGGCAAGGGGCCCACCACGCGATGCCGTAGCGCTCGATCCTACCCGCAAACACGGGAAATATCCTTGAGTCAGAGACAGCCGTCGGACGGCCCGCATGAATAGGCGGAAAAATCGCCGGCGCCACGTCGCCGGACGAACGTGGATCGCCAAGTTCAGCGTCGTTCCCGCGGTTTCGCGCGATGGGTCGGCGTGGCGGTCCATGGGTCGTCCGGCCACGGATGGCGCGGATACCGACCCTTCAGCTCCTTTTTGACTTCGGGGTAGGTGCGCTCCCAGAACCCCTTCAGATCCTGGGTCACCTGGATCGGCCGCCCCGCCGGCGAGAGCAGGTGCAGGGTGACCGGAATGCGACCACCGCCGACCCGCGGGGTATCGGCCAGGCCGAACAATTCCTGCAACTTGACGGCCAATATCGGCGGCTCGCCCTCGCTGTATTCAAGCCGCCGGGGCTGTCCACTGGGCACCACCATGGACTCCGGCGCCTGCTCGTCCAGCAGGCGGCGCTGCTCGTAGTCGAACAGCGCCATCAAGGCCTGCGACAGCGCGTCCGCGTCCAGCGCATCGAGTCGATGCTTGCCGTGCAGCCAGGGCGCCAGCCAGTCATCCAGCGAGGCCAGCAGCGCCGTATCGGAAACGTCCGCCAGGCCAAGCTCGGGCATCCATGCCCGCAGCGCCAGCATGCGCGCGCGCAATCGTCGCGCCGGTACACTCCACGGCAGCGCCTCGATGCCCCTGGCGCGTATCGCGGCGAGCAGACCCGGCAAGGCATCCTGTGGCTTCACCGGCACGCTGTGGCGCTCCAGCACGATCGCGCCGAAACGCTGTTCGTCGAACGCTTCGAGTGCACCGCGTGCGTCGTTCCAGTGCAAGGTGCGTTCGCGGACGAATTGCGCGGGATAGTCGCGCTCGAGTACGCGCGGATCCAGCGGTGCTGCGGCCAGAATCGGGCTGTCGCGCGCCTCGTGGCGCAAGTCCAGTGCGACCAGCCACGGCTCGCCGTGCAGCGCGGTGTTCTCGTGCAGGCGCGCACCGCGGCCGCTGGCCAGCGTATATCGCAGCGGATTGCCATCGTCACGGCGGGCGACGCGGTCGGGAAACGCATGCAGCAGCAGCTCGCCTACGCTGTGGCTGTCCGGCATGCCGCTGGCGGCGCTGCGGACGTCCAGACGTCTGCGCCAACCCTTGCTTGCCTGCTCGATCGCCGCCAGTGCACCGGTATCCACCTCACCGCGCACCGGCACGCCACGACGGTCGCGCCAGGCATGCAGCGCGGCCACCCGCACGCGGAAATCGTCACTGCGTGCCTGTCCGCCGCGCAACGGCGAGCGCGCCTCCATCAAGGCCAGCAGGTCGGCGATCAGCGCGCGCAGCTCGGTCGGGGCGCGCAACGCGGCGACGGCCAGCCGCGGGCTCGCGCCCAGCTCCAGCATCTGGCGCCCGAGCGCGGTGATCCGCCCGTCCGCAGCGAGCGCGCCCAGCCGGCCCAGCAGGTCGCTCGCCTGCGCCAGCGCGCCGGCCGGTGGCGGATCGAGCCAGCGCAGGCCGGCCGCGTGGCCCGGCGACACGCCCCATGCTGCCAGTTCCAATACCAGCGCGGACAATTCGGCCTGGCCGATTTCGGCCGTGCGCGAAGGCTCCAGCCGCCGGCTCTGCGGCCACAGCCGATACGCCGTACCCGCCGCCAGCCGGCCGGCGCGGCCGGCGCGCTGGTCGGCAGAGGCCTGCGAAATGGCGACGGTCTCCAACCGGGTGAGGCCGGAATTCGGATCGAACCGCGGTTCGCGCGCAAGCCCCGCGTCGATCACCACGCGGATGCCGGGCAAGGTGATGCTGGATTCGGCCACATTGGTCGCCAGCACGATGCGTCGCGTGCCCGCGTCGGCCGGCGCCAGCGCGGCCTGCTGTTCGGCGAGCGAGAGTTCGCCGTGCAGGGCCAACACCTCGACGTCGTCGCGCGACAGAACCTGCGACAACACCACCTGGCTGCGCGCGATCTCGCGCCGGCCAGGCAGGAACGCCAGCACGTCACCTTCGCTTTCCTCCAGCGCCTGGCGCGCGATGCGGGCAAGCTGATGTTCGATGCTCTCCTGTGCCCGCGCCGGCGGATGCTCGATCCGCACCGGGAAACTGCGGCCAGGGCTGGAGATGCGCGGCGCCTGCAGCCACCGGGCGATGCGCTCGCCATCCAGTGTGGCCGACATCAGCAACAGGCGCAGGGCCGGCCGCAAGGTCTCCTGCACGTCCAGCGCCAACACGGCGCCAAGATCGCCGGCCAGGTGGCGCTCGTGGAACTCGTCGAACACGATCGCGCCGATCCCGGCCAGCTCCGGGTCGGCCTGGATCAAGCGGGTCAGGATGCCTTCGGTGACCACTTCGACGCGGGTCGCCGCACTGACCTTCGACTCGAAGCGGATGCGGTAGCCGACTGTCTGGCCGACCGCCTCGCCAAGTTGTTGTGCCATGAACTGCGCGGCCGCGCGGGCCGCGATTCGGCGCGGCTCCAGCATCACGATCTTCTGTCCCGCCAGCCACGGGGCGTCCAGCAAGGCCAGCGGCACCTGGGTGGTCTTGCCGGCCCCGGGCGGCGCCTCCAGCACCAGCCGCGGGTGCGCGGCCAGCGAGGCGAGGATTTCCGGCAGCAGCGGGGTGATCGGAAAGGAGGGCGTGGCGGCGGTCATCCGCACGATGATAGCGGCTGCCGCGGACAGCCCGCGGCCGAGCGCCGCGTGCAGGGTTGACGGCACGCTCGGCGAATTTCTCAACATACCGCTGCAGGCAGCGCGGCGCGGCCCGCTCAATGAGGCATGGAGGATGCCTCAGGCGCGGGTTTCCCGGTCGTCCGCAACGGTGCCAGCGATTCGAACTTGCTCTGGTACTCGTCGGTGATCTGTTTGGCATCCTCGCCGCCGCGGATCACCCGCGGCGTGATCAGCACGATCAGCTCGGTGCGGTTGCGGCTGCGCGCGGTGCTTCCGAACAGGCGACCCAGCCACGGGATCCGGTTCAGTCCCGGGATACCGGTATCGGTGGTGCCCTCGGCCTGCTGGATCAGGCCGCCGAGCAGCACGGTCTGGCCGCTCTGCACGGCAACCTGGGTGGCCAGTTCGCGCTGCGAGATGGTGGCATTGCCGTTGACCGGCGCCACCGACTTGTCGACCTGGCTGACCTGCTGGCCGATGTTCATGTAGACCAGGCCGCCGGGATTGATCCGCGGCTGCACATTGAGGATCACCCCGGTATTGATGTAGCTGACCTGGTTGTAGCTGGTGGCCGTGCCGATCCCGGTATTGACGCTGGTCTGGTTGATCGGGATCTGGTTGCCGACCTGGATGTGCGCGGTCTGGTTGTTCATCACCACCATCGAGGGTGCCGACAGCGTCTTGGTATTGCCGCTGGTCTCCATCGCATTGACCGCGACCTGCAGGTTGTTGTTGAGGAACGAGTAGAAGAACGGCTGGCCGGTGAAGGTATTGCCGCCCTGACCCAGCGCGATCTGGCGCGGGTTGCCGGGATGGCCCGGCACGATATTGCCACTGCTGTCGGTGGTGCTGCCGGCCAGCCCCTGCAGGTACCACTGCACGCCGAACTTGAATTCGCCGGTGAGGTTGACCTCGAGGATGCGGGTCTCGATCTGCACCTGCAACGGCACGTTGTCGAGCTTGCGGATCGCCGCCTTGATCTCCTCCCATTGCGACGGTCGCGCCCGCACCAGCAGCTGGTTGTTGCTGTCCACCGAACTGATCTTCACGCTGCCGTCGCTGGAGCTGAACTGCTGGTCGGCCGCCGCGCCACTGGCGTTGCTGTCCAGGCTGGCGCCACCGACGCCGGAGGCGCTGCCGCCCATGCCGGCCGCGCTCGGCCCGCTGCCATCGCGACTCTGCTGGCCGTTGCTGTTGCCGAAACCGGAACTGCCGGAGCCACCGTTGAGCCCGCCGCTAGTGCTGCCGAAGCTGCCCGCGGTGCTGCCCATGCTGTTGGCGCTGGCGTTGTCGGCACTGCCCAGGGTGCCGCCGCTCAGCCCCGGTCCGACCTGGCCGCCGTTGTCGCCACCACTGCCGCCGGCACCGTTGGTGTAGATCCGGGCCAGGTATTTGGCCAGATCAGAGGCCTTGATGTTGCGCACGTCGTAAACGAACAGTTGCGGCTCGTTGCCGCCGCCGCGATCGATCCGGGTGATCCAGTCGCCGACTTCCTGCAGGTATTCGGGCTGGGTGCTGATCACCACCAGCGCGTTGGTGCGCTCGATCGGAATGAAGCGCAGCATGCCCGCCAACGGGGTGTCGCCGTGCACACCGAACATGCCGTCCAACTTGGGCATCAGCTCGCCGACGTTCGCGTACTGCAGGTTGAACACGCCCACCGACATGCCGCGCAGCCAGTCGACGTCGAAGGTGTGCACCATGCTCTGGTAATTGGCCAGCTCCTCGGGCGTACCGGACATCACCAGCAGGTTGCGTGCCGGATCCACCAGCAGTACGGCATCCTTGCGCGCGAACGGCTTGATCAGCTTCTGCATCTCGCTGGCGGAGATATAGCGCAGCGAAAACAGCCGCGCCTGCAGCCCCCCGGCCGGTGCGCTGGCACCCAGGCTGGGTACCAGATTGCCGGCCACGGCATCCTTTTCCGGCATGACCACGTAGCCACCCGCGCGTTTGACCAGCGCGTTGTGCGTCCACGACAGCAGCGTTTCCAGAATCGGCAGGGCCTGACTGGCATCCACCGGTTCGGACGTGGAGAACGAGATATTGCCCTGCACGCCCGGCACGATCGTGTAGTTCTGCTTGAGCAGGTCGCCGAGGATGGCCTTGACCACCGCCTGTACCGGCTGGTTCTCGAAATTGAAGGTCACCGCGCCGGTGCCGGTCGCCGCCGGGCGAGGGGTGCGCAGCGCCCCGGGCCGGACGAAGCGGCCGCTGCCGTGGCTGATCTGCGGCCCGGTCGCGGCGCTCTGGCCACTGTTGATGTCGTTGTTCAGCGGCAACGGCGCGGGCGGCGGATTCTGCGTGCCGGCCATCGCCTCACGCTGCAACGCGCCGTCGTCGTGCGGCTGCGGCAGGCTGGCGCAACCGGCCAGCCAAACGGCGACAGCAAGCGTGGCGGTGCGCAGGACGTGCTGGGTGAGCGAGTGGCACATGGATCAACGTACTCCTTCGTTGGCCGCAGCAGCATGTGCAGCGCGACGTTTCTGGATGCTCTGGCGGAGCCGTTCGATGGCCGATTCCGCGGGGCGGTTGGGCGCCGGCTGCCGCAGCGATCGCATGCCTTCGCGTCCGCCGGGACGCGCATCCATTTTCTGTGCACCCTCCCCACCTGCCTGCACGCGCATCATGGCATTGCCGGCCGCCGCATTGCGCGGATTCTGCACGTCGCTGCGGTCCGGTTTCGGTTCGTCGATCGGTGCACCGGCCGGCAGCTTCAGTTCGGTGCGTCCCGCCGAGGAGTCGAACAGTGCCGAGCGTGGGTGCACCTCCACCAGGGTCACGCTACCGTCCGGCAGCGACTCGCCTTCGTGCAGGCGTACCTCGGTATCGCCGTTCTTGTTGTGCAGCAGGGCCATGCGCAGGCCGGGAGTGAGAATGATGCCGGTCAGTTCGAGATCGCCCAGGTTGCTGTCGCCGTCGGCGGCATAGGCCACCGGTTTGCGATCGGGGGTGAACAGCGGCTTCTGCCAGATCAATGCGAACTGCTGCAACGGCTGCGGCTGCGGCAGGTCGGCACGATTGCCGGCCGGCGGCAGCGGTGCGAGCGGCCGCGTCCGTTCCCAGTGCACGCCACGACCGATGCCGCTGAGCAACAGCAGCAGCAGTGCGCCCAGCAGCACGGCGATGCCGGCCAGCAGCGGGGTCAGTTGACGCTGGTTGGAGGCGTTCATGGCTCACCCCCCGCGTCATCGTGCAACGCTGGTGCGGCTGCGGTGCGCGATGGACGGACGTAGCCGGACAGGGTGAACTGCACTTCCAGCGGGGCCGCGTGATTCTGCTGTGCCGCCACCGGATTGCGATAGATGCTGAGGTCATCGATGAACAGGTACGGCGTACCCTGTTCCAGCGCCAGCAACACGGTCGCCAGCGGCTCGACATCGCAACTCAGGCTGATGCTGACGGCAGCCTTGCGATAGGGCTCGCCGGGGCTGGCCGGCGGATTGGGCAGCGGCATCTTCTGGCTCACCAGGCAACGGCCACCCTTGGTGCTGCTGCCGACCACATCGACCACCCGCTGCATCAGGTCGGCCGCCGCGGTGTTTGGATCGTCCGCCGCCAGGAACGCGCTGCTGGCGGCCTGGCCCGCGCCAAGCGCGGCGAGGCGCTTCTGCAATTCCGGTTTCTCGGCGATCGCCGCGGCGTAGCGGCTCTGGGTATCGCGCAGGTCGGCCATCTCGCTACCGATCTGCTGCAACGGCGCGACGAACCACCAGTGCAGCAGCACGAAATAGCCCAGCAGGAGAGCCAGCAGCAGCAGCACGATCGCAGCGACCCGGCTGTCCCGTGGCTTGAGCGCTAGCGGCTTGAATGCGGCTGTCTTCATGGCGCACCGGTCCGGTTCGTCGATGTCGACATGGCGGGCTTCGAACCACCGGCCGTCGGCTGCTGCACGTGGGCGGTCAGGTAGAAACGCTCCTTGCCGGTGGTCGGATCGGGCTGGATGCTGCCCTGGAAGCTGGCGTCGGTGATCAGCCGCGAGTCCTTCAGCGCATCGAGCAATTTCGCCGCCTGCGGGCTTTGCCCCTGGAAGCCGATCTGGCCCGTGTTGTCGACGCTGAACCGCTCCAGCCAAGCACTGTCCGGCAGACGCATGGTGGCCTCCTGCCACAGGCTGATCATGCTGACGGTGTTCTTCTTGCGCTGGACCAGGAAACCCGCCGCGCCGGCGTTGTCCTGCAATTGCTGGCGCAACGCGGCCACCTGCTGCGCCTCGCCGCGCATGCTCTCGACCTCGCTCTGCATCTGGCTCAGCGCTGCCTGCCGGTTGTGCAGCCACTCGCCGAGCACCAGCACCAACAGCAACACACACGCACCGGCCAGCAGCAGATTCAGGCGTCGCCGCGGATAACTGCGGCGCGGCGCCTGCTCCGGCGGCAGCAGGTTGACCCCAAGCCGTCCATCGGCCACGGCCAGATCCACCGCATCCACCGAAACGCCCTGCGCACGCAGACGGGCCAGCAACGGATCGAGCGTGACGCGCGTCACCACCACCAACTCGACGTTGAGGCGGCCGCTGGCCGCCGGCTCGGCCAGCTCGCGCACCGCGTAATACACCTGCGCCACACTGAACGGCGTCTGCCGATCGATCTCGAACGCGGCCACCTGCAGCAGGTTGTCGCGCGCCGCCCGTGGCAACGCCAGCGTTCGCCGCAACACCACGGCGGCCGGCAGCAGCAAGGCCAGGCGCAGGTCCTCGCGATCCACCTTCTGCAAGGCGGCAACCAGCGCATCCGGTCGGGTATGCCCCTCGACCGCGGCAGCTTCGACGCCATCGTCCCAATCCGCCAGCAGGTCGCCGTGGCCGCTGCGGCACAACGTCCACCGCGCGTCGATGTGCTGCAGCAGATACCAATCCGCTCCGCTGCCGAACCAGCCGCGCCAGCGCAGCGGCAGCAGATCGCGCAGCTCGCCGCCCCACCAGCCCAGGAATCCCGGCATCGGCGAAGCGCGCCAGGCACGGCGTAGGCGATCCATCAGCGGTCGCAGCGACTGCGTTGCCGTACTCATTCCGCCTTCCCCTCCTGCCAGCGCAACACCACGTAAGGCTGTGCACCGGCTTGACCTGGCTGCGCCCGAATCGTGGCGCGCACCGTCGCGCTGGTACCGTCAGCCAGCGTGGCCTCGGACTGGATACTATGCGTCGTTCCGTTGTTGAGAGCCAGACTTGGGTCGTTCGCGTTTTTCAGCCGTGCGGCCTGGATCGCCTGCTGCTGTTCCGGCGTCATCCCCGGAATCGCAGCCAGCGCCAGCGGTGGCGCGCTGTTCGGATCCGGCGTCTGGTTGCCGGACCAGACCGTGACCACCGGTGCCACCTGCCGGTAGATCGCCGGCGTCATGCCAAGCACCATCTGCAGTTCCTCGACGCTGGCAAACGGACCGTGGCGCGGACCGTAATCACGCCCTGCCGCCAGGTACGCGGCATCGCGTTCGCCCGGCGCGCTGGTCGGATCCGGCGCGCTGCGCCAGTCGATCACGCTGGCGGCCAGCAATTTCGCCTTCGGCTCGGGCATTCCCACCTGTCGGAACAGGCCCAGCAGCACCTCGGGCGTGGCCGTGTTCAGATCCACCTTGCCACCCTCATTGATGGCCGAGACCTTGATAGTGGCGTGGTCGTACTGGAAGGTATAGATCCGCCCGTCGCCGACCCAGCGGCGGCGGACCTGCGGATCCTGCAATTGGTAGAACGCGCGCATGATGCCCGCCTCGGCCGCGTAGTGCGCCCGGGTCTGGGCAAACTGGTACCGCGCCTGCAGGCCCTCGGTACGCGCCAGTGCGGCATAGCCGCCCAGCAGGATCGCCAGCAGCGTGCACGCCCACAGCACCAGCAGCAGGGCGACGCCGCGCTGACCGGCACGCCGCGTCGGTGGCCGCCTCATCGCAGCCCCCCGGGATTCAAGCCCATCCGCGGCGCACCCGACGGCACGCTGGCACTGGCCGGGTTGGCCCGCAGCGGCACATCCAGCTGCGGCCAGCCGACGTTGCCATCCGGTTGCAGCCGGATGCTCACCAGCAACGGCAGCAGCGGCCCGTCGGGCCACGCCTGCGACCATGGCAGCGTCTGCCCCCTGGCATCGACACCGCGATAATTGAAGCTGCCGCCGTGAATGTGGTCGAGCAGCACCTGCGGATCGCCCAGCGGCTGGGGCGGCCGTCCATCCGGCGGCAGCAGGGCCAGACTCAGTTCCAGCCGCAGCCCACCGTGGTCATCGTCGACCAGTTGCAGCCGCTGCAGCTGCGGCCCCAGCTTGCCCAGATAGCCGGGCAGCGGCGCGACGTAGCGCATCTCCCGCGCCGAACCCTCGAAAAAGATCGGCTCGCCCTGCGCGGTGGTGCCGATCGGCTGGGTCATGCTTTGCGCCAGCTCGCGCCGCAGGAACTGCTGGGCCGAGCGCACCTGATCGAGGCGCTCGATCACGGCCGTGCCCGAACGCACGGAGTGGGTGGCGGTGCGGATGCCGGAATACACGCCGACCAGCAGCAGCGCCAGCAACACCAGCGAGGCAAGCACCTCCAGCAGGGTGAAGCCGGCGGCGCGCTTCATCGGCCGACCTGCGCATTGCCGGAGTGGCCCGCACCGAAGGGACCACCCAGTCGCAGGGTGCGGAAGTGCGCCGAGCGGGGATGTGCCTGCGGCCCCCACAGCACGTCCAGATCCAGCTGGTACAGCTGCAGCGGCGCGTCCGGCGTCGCCGCCGCCTGATTCCATGGTGTCACGTCGAGCTTCCAGCGGAACCGCGGGTCGAACCGGCCCGAGCTGCTGCCCGGCTTGACCACCTCACCCACGAACGCGCTGTCGAGCAGGCTGCGCGCCCACATCGCCGCCTCGCTGTGTTCGGCGGCGTTGTGGGTCAGGCTGATCGAGGCCCCGGCCACCTTCATCAAGGCCGTGAACGCGATCGCCAGCAGCATGATCGCGGCGATCACCTCGAGCAGGCTGAAACCCCGCTGCGGCCGGGAGCGGATCATCGCGCCGCCACCGTGTCGACCACGCGCACTTCACCGGTCAGCCAGGACACGTTGACATGCCATTGCCGCTTGCCGCTCTGCAAGGTGATGCGCCCGCCGGTGGAACTGCCGTCGGGGAAGAAGCGGATGCGCCCGGTGTGATCGTTCGGCTGGTCCTCTTTGGCGCTGGTGATGCTCACGCGCAGGCCCTTGGGCAGGCGCACGTCGCGCTGCTTCACATCTCGATACGTGTTGGCGCGGGTGTCCACGTCGAAACTCTGCTCCTGTCCGCGCACGATCGCCTGCGCGCGGGTCGCCCGCAAGGCGCCCGCCAGCTCGCTGCTGGCCGCACGCACGCGCGCACTGGCCAGGCCCTGCGACACCGAGATCGACACCGCCGCCGCGGCGATGCCGATCAACAGGATCACCGCCAGCATTTCCAGCAAGGTGAACCCATGGGCGCGCGCGGCTTTCATGCCTACTGCCAGTTCCCCACGTCCTTGCTGTAACCGTCCCCGCCCGGTTTGCCGTCCTGGCCGTAGAAGATCAGATCGAAACTGCCGTGCTGGCCCGGGTACTGGTAGCCGAAGGTGTGGCCCCAGGGATCCTTCAGGCCGGATGCCTTGGTATACGGACCCTGCCAGTTCGCCGCATTGGCCGGCTTCACCAGCAGGTCTTCCAGCTGTTGTGGCGGGGCGCCGTTGTCGAGCGCGTAGTTCTCGATCTTCTGGCTCAGCGTGGTCAGTTGCGCCTTGCCCGCGCCGTACTTGCCCTTGTCCACATTCTTGCCGACCTGGGTCACCACCACCGCGCCGATGATGCCGATCAGCACGATCACCGCGAGCATTTCCAGCAGGGTGAAGCCGCCGTTCGAGCCGATACGTCGTGGTTGCCTGTACTGCATCTGGATCACCTCGGGTTTGCGAAAAATCATCGATCTATTGGATGTTGCTGGTCAGGCTGAGCAGCGGCAGCAGGATCGCGGCCATGATGATTGCCACCATCACCGTCATCACGATGGTCAGCGCCGGCACCAGCGCGGCCAGCAGACGATCGATCGCGCGCTTGGACTCGAGTTCAAAGGTGTCGGCGACTTTCAGCAGCATGGTGTCGAGCTGACCGGCTTCCTCGCCGACCTGCACCATCTGCATCGCCAGTCGCGGAAACAGTTTCGACTGGCCCAGCGCCAGGCTCAGGCCGGAGCCGCCCTTGACCTGTTCGTGTGCCGTGCTCCAGCGCCGTGTCCAGCGCCAGATTGGCGGTGACCTGTCGTGCGATGGTCAGCGCGCTCAGCAGCGGCACGCCATTCTTCAGCAGCGTGCCGAGCGTGCGCGCGATCCGCGCGGTCTCCACCTTCAGCAGCAGCGGACCGACCAGGCGCAGGTGCAGCAGTCGGGTATGCCAGGCCAGCCGCAGCGCCGGATCGCGCAGCCGGGCGCGCCAGCCGAACAGGCCGCCACCGAGCAGCAGCAGGATCAGCCACCACCACGACTGCAGCGTGTTGCCGAGCAGCAGCACCGCCTGGGTGATCCACGGGATCGGTACCTGCATGTCCTCGAAGATCGGCACGAACTGCGGCACCACGTAGGCCAGCAGCAGAATCAGCGAGCCGAGCACGCCGACCATCAGGAAGGCCGGATAGATCAGCGCATTGACGATGCTGCCGCGCATCGCCTGCGCCCGCTCCAGGTAATCGGCGAGCCGGCGCAGGGTTTCCTCCAGCGAGCCACCCGCCTCGCCGGCGCGCACCAGGCTGACGTACAGCTTGGGAAACACGCCGTGCTCCTCGTCCAGCGCCGAGGACAAGGTATTGCCGCCGCGCACCCGATCGCGCACGCGCTCGATCAGTTTCTTCGCGCTCTCGCCCTCGGGCAACTCCAGCAGGATGCTGAGGGCACGATCCAGCGGCTGGCCGGCACCGAGCAGGGTCGCCAGCTGATGGGTGAACTGGGCCAGCTGATCACCGTTGAACGGCCCGCGCTTGAACAGCGCCGCCAGGCCGCTGCCACCGGCCGCGCCATCGGCCGGCTGCGCTTCCAGCGGGGTATGTCCCTGATCCTGCAGGCGGCCGATCACCTCCTCGACGCTGGCCGCCTCCATCTGGCCCTGCAGCGTCTCGCCGGCTTCGCTGACGGCCTTGTAGCGGAACTGGGTCATCGGGTTGCAGCCAGCCGCAATGCAAGGACGTGCCTGTTCCTCCTCTCCCCCCGGGGGAGAGGATCGAGGTGAGGGGCGGGTGCTCGCGGGATCCGCGCCAACCGAGGCTCTCGCTCTTGCTGTTTCCCCGCGAGCACCCGCCCCTCACCCCTGCCCTCTCCCCGCAGGGGAGAGGGGATTCCCGCAGTCCTTGGCTGCGACGCGATTCGCTGATCAGCCTTCCTGCGTAACACGCAGCACCTCCTCCAGCGTGGTCACGCCGGCCACGGCCTTGGCAATGCCGTCTTCGTACATCGTGCGCATGCCCTCGGCGCGGGCCTGTTTCTCGATTTCCCCGGCGTCCGCGCGCTGCATCACCAGTCGCCGCAGCGGGTCGCTCATGGTCAGGAATTCCAGGATTGCGCGGCGTCCGCGGTAGCCGGTGGGATTGGCCGCACTGCTGCCCGGCTTCCACAAGCGGATCGGCCGCTCGTCGGTGTATTTCTCCAGCTCGAACTGCGCGACCACCTCGGGCAGCGCCTCGTACGGAATCGCGGTTTCCGGATCGAGCCGGCGCACCAGCCGCTGCGCCAGGATGCCGTTGATGGTGGAGCCGAGCAGGTAATCCTCCACGCCCATGTCGAGCAGCCGCGTGATGCCGCCGGCGGCGCTGTTGGTGTGCAGCGTGGACAGCACCAGGTGACCGGTCAGCGCGGACTGGATCGCGATGCGGCAGGTTTCCAGGTCGCGCATCTCGCCGATCATGATCACGTCCGGATCCTGGCGCATGATCGAGCGCAGCGCGCCGGAGAAATCCAGCCCGATCTGCGGCTTCACCTGGATCTGGTTGATGCCTTCGAGCTGGTATTCGACCGGGTCCTCGACCGTGATGATCTTCACGTCGGGGGTGTTGATCTGCGACAGCGCGGTGTACAGCGTGGTGGTCTTGCCCGAGCCGGTCGGACCGGTCACCAGCAGGATGCCGTGCGGCTTTTCCAGCACGTCGACGAAGCGCTGCTGGAAGTGGTCGGTGAAACCGAGCGATTCGAAGTCGAACACCACCGATTCGCGGTCCAGGATGCGCATCACCACCGATTCGCCGAAGCTGGTCGGCACGCTGGACACGCGCAGGTCCAGCTCCTTGCCCTGCACGCGCAGCTGGATGCGGCCGTCCTGCGGCAGCCGGCGCTCGGCGATGTTGAGCTTGGCCATGATCTTCACGCGCGAGATCACCGCCGCGGTGGAACTGGACGGCGGCGCTTCCACTTCATGCAGCACGCCGTCGATGCGGTAGCGCACCTTCAGGCGGTTCTCGAACGGCTCGATGTGCACGTCGGAGGCGCGCTGTTCGACCGCGCGCTGCAGGATCAGGTTGACCAGCCGGATGACCGGGGCCTCGGAGGCGAGATCGCGCAGGTGCTCGACGTCGTCCTCCTCCGCCGCGCTGCCGTCCAGGTTCTCCACGATGGTGCCCATCGCCGAGCGGCCACTGCCGTAATAGCGTTCGATCAGGCCGTCGATTTCCGAGCGCAGACCCACGCGCAAGGCCACCGGGCAACCCGCCGCCAGCTCCACCGCCTGCAGGGGGTAGGGGTCGGCGGGATCGGCCACGATCAGGGCGAGACCAGCGACCTCGTCGACCACGGGCACCACGTGCTGCTGCTTGAGAAAGCGCAGCGACAGTTCGAGGTCGGCCGGCGGCAGTTCCGGCGCATCGCGCGCGGACAGCAGCGGCACCTGCAGCAGCTCGGCCCAGGCTTCGGCGAGGTCGCGCTCGGACACCAGGCCCAGCCGCGCCATCAGCGCGGTCAAGGTGCCTTCGCTGGACTCCTCGTGCAATCGGCGGGCGCGCCCCAGGTCGCTGTCCTTCAGACGACCACGCGCCACCAGCCACGCACAGACCTCCGCTTCGCGATCGTTCCCGTTCGCGCCTGACCCGCCAATCGCCGGCTCAATGGCTGCCGACATGCTCCACCCCGCTCGATACGTGCCAACGGCGTCATCGCGCCCCTTCCACGAGACGATGAACGCCATAGTTATCACATCCGGCCAGCGACACGCGAATGTCTCCGGAACTCAGTCCGCACGCCGTTCATGTTGCGCATGGCCCTCCATTGTGCCGGGTTGGCCGGCGATAGAGGCGATACATCGCCTAGGAATATTTCCTGTATTGCATATGTACGAGCGATTCACGCCGAAGTTCCGTTCAAAACTGCCGGCCTGTTCGCAAAGTCATGCGCCGACGCCGGGTATCACTGACATGCAATTGCGCTGTCATGCGTGATTGCTAGGTTCCAGCGTTGCATCCAACGAAGGGAGTCTCGTCATGCTTTGCACTCGTCGCGCCGTGGGGATGGCGCTGTGTCTCTTTGCGGCCTCGCTATCCGCGCTGGCCTCCGATCTCACGATCAGCAATTTCCGCGTGCGCGGTCCGGCCGGTGGCAACGACGAATTCGTCGAATTGCACAACGGTTCGGGCTCGCCCGTCGATGTGGGCGGCTATGCCCTGCTCGCCTCCAATGCATCGGGGACGACCGGCAGCCGCGCCACCCTGCCTTCGGGCACATCGATTGCGCCGGGTTGCTACCTGCTGCTGACCAACCGCGCCAGCAGCGGTTACTCGGGCAGCGTCAGCGGCGACGTGGGCTACAACACCGGCGTCACCGACACCGGCGGCCTCGCCATCGCCGACGATTCGGGCAACGTGATCGACCAGGTCGGCCTGAGCAGCGGCTCGGCCTACGGCGAGGGCACGCGCCTGGCGTCACTCGGTTCCGCCAACGCCGATCAGTCCTATGCACGCCTCAGCGACGCGGCGGGCAACGTGCAGGACAGCGGCGACAACGCGGCCGACTTCACCGTGCAGGCCCCATCGGTGCCGCACAACAGCGCCAGCAACTGCTCCGATGTGGGCCTCAGCGTGTCGGTGGCGGACGCCGCGGTGCCCGAGGGCGACAGCGGTACCACCGCGCTCGGTTTCAGGCTCACCCTGAGCAAGCCGGCGCCAGCTGCCGGGGTGCAGGTGCGCTTCGCCACCGCCGATGGTGCCGCCACCGTGGCCGACGGCGATTACGACGCACTGGACCGGGTGGTGACGTTCGCCGCCGGTGACACCGCGCAGACAGTCACCGTCACCGTGCACGGCGACACCCGCGTCGAACCGGACGAAAGATTTCGCGGTGCACCTGAGTGAGCCGTCCAGTGGCCTGAATATCGCGCGCGGCGATGCCATCGGCGCCATCCTCAACGACGACGCAGCGGAGGCGGAGATCTTCCAGATCCAGGGTGCCGGCGCCGCTTCACCGTTCGTGGGCCAGCCAGTGATCACGCGCAACAACATCGTCACCAGCGTCGGCCCCGCCGGCTTCACCATGCAGACGCCGGACCGCCGCGACGACCACAACCGGCTGACCTCGAACGGCGTGTACGTATTCACCGGCGCGGCCCCGCAGGTGACCGTGGGCGATGCGGTCGACGTGCGCGCCACGGTCGCCGAGTACTACGGCCTGACCGAACTGACCCATGCCCTGGTGAGCGTGGACAGCTCCGGCCACCGCTTGCCGCGCCCGGTGATCTTCGGCCACGACGTGCCGTCCACGGATCCCGCGCACCTGTCCTGCGGCACGACCAATTTCGAATGCTTCGAGGGCATGCGCATCCTGGTACTCGATGGCATCGTCGACCGGGCCAACCAGCGCTACGGCAACGACCCGTTCGCCGAGGTGTTCGTCAGTGCAGACGGCACCCGTTCGCTGCGTTCGCAGGGCGTGCCGTTCGGAACCTTGCCGTCGGACATCCACTCCGGCGTGTGGGACGGGAACCCCGAGGTGTTCGAGATGGACGCGGACGCACTGGGCGCCGTACCCGTGGGCACCGGCATCAACGCGGGCGCGCGTTTCATCGCCGAAGGAGTAATGAGCTACAGCTACGGCGACTACGACTTCCAGCCGACCACGCTGCGCATCCTCGACGCCAACCCGATGCCCCGCCCGGTGCACGACTCGCGCGATCCGCACGTACTGCGCGTGGGCAGTCTCAACATGCTGCGCCTGTGCGACACGGACGGCGGCAACAGCCAGTACGAGTGCGGCGACAACGGCACGCCGACGGACGCCGAACTGCAGCTCAAGCTGCAGCGCCTGTCGGCCTACATCGGCGGCGTGCTGAAACTGCCCGATGTGCTGGCCGCCGAGGAAGTGGAAAGCCTGCCGGTACTGCAGCAGCTGGCCGACCAGCTGGCCGCGGACTACCACGTCACCTACAGCGCTCACCTGATCGACGGCCACGACCCGAGCGGCATCGACGTGGGCTTCCTGGTGCGCACCGATCGCGTGCGGGTGGACCAGGTGACCCAGCTCGGCGGCGATGCGACGTGGGTGGATCCGGGCACCGGCCAGTCCACCTACCTGCATGACCGCCCGCCGCTGTTGCTGGAGGCCACCATGCTGGATCGCAGCGGCTTCTCGTTCCGCCTGATAGCGGTGCACCCGAAGTCGCGCATCGGCGTCGACAGCGGCGCGGACGCGCCTCGCAACCGCGCGAAGCGTTTCGAGCAGGCCAGGGACATCGCACAGGACGTGCAGAAGCTGCAGACCGACGCCAAGTCGACCTACGAACCACTGGTCGTGCTGGGCGATTTCAACGCCTACCCGTTCACCGACGGCTGGGTCGACGTGGTCGGCGCCATCGCCGGCACCTACGACGACAGTGCCAACCAGCTCGACCTGGGCGGCAACATCGTGCAGCCGGCGCTGTGGAATGCGGTGCAATCGGTGCCGTCGAACGACCGCTACTCGTTCCTGTTCACCGAGCAGCTGGGAGAAATCCAGGGTTACCAGCGTGCCGGCTCGTTCGACTCCGGCCGCGACGTGCCGGTGGCGCAAGTGCTGGACCAGGCCCTGCTCGATCGTGAAGCGCAGCGCTGCTTCCGGGGCTTCGAGTACGGCCGCGGCAACCTGGACGCACCCGACCAGACGCGGGACGATGCGGCCGCCGACCCCGGTATCCGCAAAGCCATCGGCGTGTCGGATCACGACGGCTTCGTGCTGAACCTGTCCTGCCCGGGTCACGCTCGCCACCGCCGCTGAGCGCAACCGACCCGCATGCCACGAAGGAGGCCCGCCCGCGATGGCGGGCCTTTCTTCTTGCAACGCGACATCCCCCGTCGGGGACCACGGTGATGCGCCGGCTGCCCGCCACGGCCAGCGTCTGCGAGAATGACGGGTCGGAATACGGAAGACCCATGCAGCTACTCGATATCGGCGCCAACCTGACCCACGAATCGTTCCAGCACGACCTCGACGCCGTGCTCCAGCGCGCGACGGCGCACGGCGTCACGCGCATGGTCGTGACCGGCGCCTCGCGCGACGGCAGCCGTCACGCGGTGGCGCTGGCCGAGGCCCACCCGCATCGGCTGTTCGCCACCGCCGGCGTGCATCCGCACCACGCGGTGGACTACGACGACGCCACCGACACCGAGCTGCGCGCGCTGGCGCAGCATGCCGCCGTCCGCGCCGTCGGCGAAACCGGGCTGGACTACAACCGCAACTATTCGCCGCGCGAGGTGCAGCTGCAGGTGTTCGAGCGGCAGCTGCAGATCGCGGTGGACCTGGGCAAACCGGTCTTCCTGCATCAGCGCGACGCCCATGCCGACTTCATCGCCGTGCTGCGGCGCTATCGCGAGCGGCTGCCGGCCGCCGTGGTGCACTGTTTCACCGATACCGCCGAGGCACTGCGTGACTATCTGGCACTGGATTGCCACATCGGCATCACCGGCTGGATCTGCGACGAACGCCGCGGCACCCACCTGCGCGAACTGGTGCGCGAGATACCCGCAAACCGGCTGATGATCGAGACGGATGCGCCGTACCTGCTGCCACGCACGGTGCGGCCGCACCCGGCACACCGGCGCAACGAGCCGATGTACCTGAAGCACATCTGCGAGGAAGTCGCCCGCGACCGCGGCGAGCCGCCGGCGCTCACCGCGGCGAACAGCACGACCGCGGCCGAGGCGTTCTTCGGGCTGCCGGCCTTCACCGCGGGCGCTCCGTAGGGACGATCAGCCAATCACCCGGCTCTGGCCGGGCGCCAGCCCGTCCAGCACATGCTCGCCGACGCGCACGCGGATCAGTCGCAGGGTGGGAAAGCCGACCGCCGCCGTCATGCGGCGGACCTGGCGATTGCGCCCTTCGCGCAGACTGAGACTGAGCCAGCTGGTGGGGATCGCCTTGCGGAAACGCACCGGCGGGTCGCGCGGCCACAACCAGTCCGGTTCGGCGGCGAACGCCGCCCCGGCCGGCAGGGTCACACCATCGTTCAGCGGCACGCCGCGGCGCAGCGCCTGCAGTGCCGCCTCGTCGATCGCACCGTCGACCTGCACCAGGTAGGTCTTGTCCTGCTTGTGGCGCGGATCGGTCAGCCGATGGGCCAGCCCGCCATCGTCGGTCAGCAACAACAGGCCCTCGCTGTCCTGATCCAGCCGTCCGGCCGCATAGACCCCTTTCTGGCTGACGAACTCGGCCAGCGTGCGACGACCACCCGCGTCGGTGAACTGGCACAGGACGCCGTACGGCTTGTTCAGTGCGATAAGCATGGTGCGAAGAGGGCGAGGGACATCAAGCAGCTACTTGATGTCCTGCATCCCCGGCGGGCTCGACACCGCCGCGGCGGGCGCCTCCGGTTTGACGAAGCGCAGGGTCATGCGGTCGGATTCGCCGATCGCCAGATACTTTTCGCGATCCTTGTCACCGAGCGTGAGTGTGGGCGGCAGGGTCCACACGCCTTTCGGATAATCCCTGGTGTCCTTCGGATTGGCATTGATCTCGCTGCTTTCATCCAGCGTGAAGCCGGCATCGGTTGCCAGCTTCACGACGTACGCAGTCGGCAGGTAGCCGCTGGATTTCACCGCCGCCAGTGACGAGCTCTCGTCGGCGCGATGATCGACCACGCCCAGCACGCCGCCGGGCCGCAATACGGCAAAGAACGCCTTGAACATCGCCGGCGCGGTATCCGTCCCATCTTTATTGGTGACGACCCAGTTGTGCACGTTGCGGAAGGTCAGCACCAGGTCGGCCGAACCGGGCGGGCCGAACACCGGCGCCTGCGGATCGAACTCGACGATGCGTGCCTTGCCGTAGTGCTCCGCGTCGGCGGCAAACTTGCGATGCAGGGCGCTGTCGTCCCGGCGCGCCTCGCCATCGCCCGTGGCCGCCTGCACCGCGGCAATGTAATGACCGTTGTCGCGCAGCAGCGGCGCCAGGATCTCGCTGTACCAGCCGCCACCGGGAGTGATCTCGATCACCGTCTGATCCGGTTGCACGCCGAAGAACTGCAAGGTCGCCTTGGGATGGCGATACACGTCACGCGCACGGTTGGCCGGCGTGCGCCAGCTGCCTTCGATCACGCTGTCCAGTTGCCCGGCGGTGAAATCGCTGGCGCTGGTCGGCGGCACCAGCGTGTCGGCCGGCTGATCGGTCTCGACCGTCGTGGCGGGCGCCTGCCATGCGGCCACGGCAGTGGGCAGGCCCAGCCAGCCGGCGAGCAGCAACAGCGCAGCCAGCGCTGCACCAAGACGAGTGGTGTCGATCCCTGTTGTTGCTGTCACGTGCTTCATCGTTGACTCCTTGGCGTGTGTGCCATCCAATCGTTACGCAATATGACCGGGCCGGTGTGCAGGGCCGGTGGATGCTTCGGAACGGTCGCGGGCGGACCGGCCTGATGAAGCGCTCTTCCAGCGTCGGGCAAATCGTGGTCCAGCTGACCGCGCAGGCGATCGAGTGCCTTGAATGCGCCGGCGCCGTGCCAAAGCGGTCGTGCGGGTGAGTCCGGCAGGACGCAGCCGGCAGCGTGCTGCCCATTCTACAGAACTGCCGCAGGGCAATACGTCACCGGCTGCAGCCCCGCGGTCCTCTCAGTAGTGGATCACCGAGCGGATCACCTTGCCCGCGTGCATCAGCTCGAACGCCTCGTTGATCCGTTCCAGCGGCAACACCTCGGTGATCATTTCGTCGATCCTGATCTCGCCGGCCATGTAGCGATCCACATAACCGGGCAGTTGCGAACGGCCCTTGACCCCGCCGAACGCCGAACCGCGCCAGACCCGCCCGGTGACCAGCTGGAACGGCCGCGTGCTGATTTCCTGGCCGGCGCCGGCCACGCCGATGATGATCGATTCGCCCCAGCCCTTGTGACAGCACTCCAGCGCCGCGCGCATCACGTGCACGTTGCCGATGCACTCGAACGAGTAGTCCACGCCGCCGTCGGTGAGATCGACGATCACCTGCTGGATCGGGGTGTCCGGGTAATCCTTCGGATTGACGAAATCGGTGGCGCCGAGCAGCCTGGCCATCTCGAACTTGGCCGGGTTGGTGTCGACCACCACGATGCGCCCGGCCTTCGCCATCACCGCGCCCTGCACCACCGACAGGCCGATGCCGCCCATGCCGAACACCGCCACCGACGCACCCGGCTCGACCTTGGCGGTATTCAGCACCGCGCCGATGCCGGTGGTGATGCCGCAACCGAGCAGGCAGACCTTCTCCAGCGGCGCGGCCTTGTCGATCTTCGCCAGCGAGATCTCCGGCAACACGGTGTACTCGCTGAACGTGCTGGTGCCCATGTAATGCAGGATCGGCTTGCCGTCGATCGAGAAGCGCGAGGTACCGTCCGGCATCAGGCCCCTGCCCTGGGTCACGCGGATCTTCTGGCACAGATTGGTCTTGCCGGACAGGCAGTACTCGCACTCGCCGCACTCGGGCGTGTACAGCGGAATCACGTGGTCGCCCACCTGCAGCGAGGTCACGCCCTCGCCCAGTTCTTCCACGATGCCGCCACCTTCGTGACCCAGGATCACCGGGAACAGGCCCTCCGGATCGGCACCGGACAAGGTGAAGGCATCGGTGTGGCAGACGCCGGTCGCCACGATGCGCACCAGCACTTCACCGGCCCTGGGCCCGGCCACGTCGACCTGCTCGATCGACAGCGGCTTGCCCGCTTCCCACGCGACGGCGGCACGTGACTTCATGGTTCAACTCCCGACAGTTCGTATGGGACAAACCATGATGATGACGTGTCCGCCCGTTTTGCGAAACCGCATCAACCCACGGCTGTGTCGTCGGGTCGAAACGCCGACATCTGCCGGCAATAATCGTCCGCCTCGGCCAGCAGCCAGTCGCGGAACACCTGCAGGCCGCGGTGCTCCTGCGAGCGCGGCGGATACACCAGCCAGTAGGCCTGCTTCACCGCCAGGTAGTTTTCGCCCAGCACCTGCAGCCGCCCGGCGTCGATCAGCGACTTCGACGTCACCATCCTTCCCAGCCCCACGCCGAGGCCTTCCAGCGCCGCATGGCGCAGCGCATCGAGGCTGTCGAATTGCGCCACGTAGCGTGTCGGTGGCGTGCCACCGACACGAGCGAACCAATCCTTCCAGCGCGTGGAGGGCGCCGGCTCGCCAAGCAGCGGCCAGCGCGCGAGATCGCGCGGATCGGCATCGCCCATCTTCGCGATCAGTTCAGGCGCGGCCACCGGCGCAATCCATTCGCCGAACAGCCGTTCGCCGTGCAGGCCGGGCCAGTTGCCGTCACCGTAACGCAAACCGACATCGACTGGCTCGCGCTCGAAGTTCACCAGCGCCGAACTCGACTGCAGACTGAGCTCCAGATCCGGATGCACCGCGACCAGGCGCGGCAGTCGCGGCACCAGCCAGCTCGACATGATGCCGGGGCTGGCGCTGAGCGTGAGCGCGTCATGGCGACGTTGGTGATAACGCGACAGCGCCTGTTCGATGCCGTCGAAATGCTCGCCTACCGCCTCGAGCAGGCTGCAGCCATCGACGGTCAGCGTCACACCGCGCGGCCCGCGGTCGAACAGCCGCCGCTCCAGCCGCTCTTCCAGCTGGCGCATCTGGTGACTGAGCGCACTGACCGTGAGGTTCGCCTGCGCCGCGGCACGGGAAAGATTGCCCTCACGGGCCACCAGTACGAAGTGCTGCAACAGTCCCAGCGGCAGTCTTCCCATCTTGAATATTCCTCAAGTCTGACTTGCGAATATATCGCTTTTTGGCGGTCTGGCGCATGCGTATCTTGAGCATCCGCGAAGCCATCGGGCTTCCCCGCCGAGGAACTACTCATGAGCTCACTGTGGAAAGATCTGCTGTTCCTGCACGGCCATCTCGTGCGCAAGGAAGACCTGGTCTGGCATGCCGATACGCGCGCCGGGGCGCAGCAGGACAAGAACGGTACAAAAAAGAAGGCGAGCAGTATCGCGGTAAAGTGCTGTGCGGCGATCTGGCCGCGATTGGCCGGTCCGCGCTGACCTCCGCCCGATCCGCATTCGCCACGCCATCGCCCGGATAAGTCACGCCAATTTTCGGCGGACGCGTGCATGCTTGCCGCTCCCCACGATCAGAGGTGCCGCACCGTGCACAAGCGTCCACTTGGCAAATCGCCGTTGTCCGTCGCTCCGCTCGCCTTCGGCGGCAACGTGTTCGGCTGGAGCGTCGACGAGAAGCGCTCGTTCGAGCTGCTTGATGCGTTCGTCGAAGCCGGTGGCAACCTGATCGATACCGCGGACGTCTATTCGGCCTGGGTGCCTGGCAACCGGGGCGGCGAGTCGGAAGCCATCATCGGCAAGTGGCTCAGGCGCAGCGGCAAGCGCGAGCAGGTGGTGATCGCCAGCAAGGTCGCCAAGTGGGTCGAGCAGCCGGGCCTGTCGCCGACGAATATCCGCCAGGCACTGGACGGCTCGCTGAAACGCCTGCAGGTGGACTGCATCGACCTGTACCAGGCCCACGAGGACGACGCCTCCGTGCCGCTGGCCGAGACGCTGGGCGAGTTCGGGCGGCTGATCGAGGCCGGCAAGATCCGCGTCATCGGCGCGTCCAACTACAGCGCCGCCCGCCTGGCCGATGCGCTGGCCGTGTCGACACAGCACGGCCTGCCGCGCTACGAAAGCGTGCAGCCTGGCCGGTTCCGTGCGCCTTCACGGAGCGAATCCACCACTAGCCCCACCCCGTCGATGCCGAACCAGCCGTCCACGGTGGTGCGGCGGACGACGGCCGTCGGTCCTTCGAGAAACACCGGTCCCGCGATGCGGGAGTCCTCGAGCAGCCCCGCGGCGAAGACCAGGAAGAACCTCGGGTCCGATGAGGCTTCGAGCGCGCGATCGACCGTGCTGCGGCGCAGGGTGAACTGCGCGTCCGAGACGAGACACGGCGCCGTCGACAGCCCGGTCAGCGCCGAGTCCTCCACCGCCACAGGTCCCGCCGCCTGCGCATAGATGCACCTCGGCCCCTTGATGACGCTGGCGCGCACGGTCGCCGTCATGCCCGGTTCGACCCTCAGCGCGTCCGGCGCCGTGAGAGGGCCGGTGGGCGCATGGTCATCTTGAGGTGCTCGAAGGCGCTCCCCGACTGCCCGCTCAACGTCGATCGTCGGCTTGGCCCCCAGGACATGAGCAGCGGCCGGGTGTTCGGGTCGGTGGGCCGCCAGTTCAGGGGCATGGCCGGGAGGGTCAGCTTGCCGAGGTCATAGCTGCCGTCGGCCAGGCTGATGGTGTCGCCGGGTTGGGCGGTGCGGAGCGCCGTGTCGAGGCTGCAAGGCGCCGTGGGATCGGTGCAGTCCCACATGATCGGCGTGCCGCCGGGCGAAGCATAGCGAGTGGTCGCGGCGGCGCCGTGGCTCGCCCCGGCAGCAGGAGCGCGGCGCCGAGGGCGCAGAGGAGGATCACGGCCGTCGGGGATGCATCAGCGGTCTCCTTTCATCAAGCGTCTGCCAGGCCGCGCTTGCGCCCGGCGCTCAGCAGGTACATGTGCGGGACGAGGACAGTGCCGCGCACGCGGAAGCTCTCGTAGCGGTCGATCCAGGCTGCGCGGGTGGCACGGAGCTGGGATTCGGACAGCCCCCGCAGGCGCGCGCGGGTGGGCGGTGACGAGCGCACGACCCAGGACCAGATCGCCTCGCCGCTCTGTCCCTCGAGCCACCAGACGCGCTCCTCCGACTCGAGCGTGAAGTCGGGCAGCAGGCCCGCCAGCTCGCCGTCGGACGCCCAGCGGCGCGATCCGGTGCAGGTGGCGTCCCCCGCCGGCCAGAGCCGCGGCCAGGCTGGGGCATCCAGGCCGTGACCACAAGCCGTCCGCGGCAGACGCGCGACAGCTCCGACGCCGCCCGCTCGGGGTCGGGCGCGAAGATCACTCCGAAGCTCGACACGACAACGTCAAAGCTGTCGTCGTCGAACGGCAGCGACTGGCAGTCGCCCACCTGCCAGTCGACCGGCTCGGGACGCCGGCGCGCTCGCTCGATCATCTCGGGCGCCAGGTCGACGCCGGTCACGTCGGCCCCCGCGCGGGCGGCGCGCGCGGCGATCTCGCCGAGGCCGCAGCCGACGTCGAGCACCCGCTCACCGCGGTCGTGGATCGATCCGCGCGAGCACGCGCTCGTGGATCGGCTCGTACGCGCGCTCGCGCAGCTCGTAGTCGCCCTCGCCCCACCACACGGCGGGGTCTGATGTCTGCCGCTGGTCCATGAATTCCCAAAGGACGCAGGCGCATTGGCATCCCTGCGGGGGGTTAACCACACAACACGGAAATTGAGGCGGCAATGAGGGCTTGTTGAGCCGGCGGACCTAGCGTCGCCGCTGCAACCATGAACACCAGGACCCTCGATCCAATCGCCCTCGGCGACCACTTCGACCGGCTCGTGCGCGCCGCCTGGGCGCTCTGCGGATCGCGCGACGACGCCGAGGACCTGGTGCAGGAGACGTACGCGCGCGTCCTCGCGCGCCCGCGCGTCGTGCAGCGCGGCGACGAGCTCGGCTACCTGATGCAGGCGCTTCGCAACACGTTCATCTCCGCGCTGCGCACCCGGGCTCGCCGGCCCCGAGCGGCGACCGCCGAGCCGGACTCGGTGGAGCTGGCGGACACGCGCACGAGCGCGCAGCCGCACGCCGCCGCTGAGGCGCGCCTGGTCTACGCGGCGATCGAGGCCCTGCCGGCGGACCAGCGCGACGCCCTCGTGGCGATCGACCTGGCCGGGCTCTCCTACAAGGAAGCGGCCAGGGCGCTGCGAGTCAACGAGGGAACGATCACGAGCCGGCTGTTCAGGGCACGGCGCGACGTCGCGCGGTCACTCGCCGGCTAATCGCCCGGAAGGAGCTGGTAGGTGTCCTGGAGGTCGTCCTGCACGACCGTCGCGCGGCCGCGCGTGGTCAGCGTGAGGTCGTGGGAGAGCCGGCGCCGGCGGAAGTGCCATCCCGCCGGCAGCTTCAGCCGGCCGCGGAGCGTGCGCAGGCCGGCCGGCTTCAGGCTCGGATCCACGATCTCGGAGAAGCTCTGCATCACATAGACGCGGCCGCTGGGCGACACGAGCTCGAACACCGGGAAGCGCCGGCTCCAGGTGAACGTGTTGGCCCGGTTCACGGTCGCCTCGATGTACGGGGTATTGCCGAGGTTGCCGTCCTGGAGCGGCACGTCGACCGTGGTGAGCTTGCGCATGCGCAGGCCGTTCGGGAATCGCCGCACCTGGCCGAAGCCGCGCGGCAATGAGATCTGCGCGCTGTCCACGAGCCAGTAGCGCGGACCGTTGAGCACCACGGCCAGCGCGCCGAGCTGTTTCGCCAAGGCGGTCGTGTCGGAGGCCTTCCACTGCTTGCTCGGGCAGTCGTTCAGCCCGAAGGTGTTCCAGACGTCCGCCTTCAGGTTCGGAAACTGTCCCTTCACCACCAGGTACTCGCAGTAGCGGCGCCCGTGCATGTTGGTGGTCCGCCGTACGGCAGCGGATGCCGGCGCAGCGACGGCGGCCACGAGCACGACGGCGAACAGGAGTCGGAGCCGCGTCACGGAGAGGGCAGCCTATCCGCGCGGTTACGCCGAGATCGAGGGCGGAGGGAGATGGGAAGCTGACCAAGGCGAGCGTGACGGCGGAGTTCGCCGGCGACATCGCCGGAGAGTCCACGGTCGAGTGGCTGATGTGCTATCGGCCCGACCAGACGGCCGACTTCGTCGGGCTCCAGCGGATCGTCGGAACGCTTGGCGATCGCTCCGGCAGCTTCGTCCTGGCTCACCCGGCAGGGACGTTCGACGGCACGGCCGCGAGGTGCGAGGTCTCGGTGGTCGAGGGCTCCGGCACCGGAGAGCTCAGCGGGCTGCGCGGCCGCGGGCAGTTCGCGGCGCCGCACGGCGGCGAGCCGTCGATCGAGCTCGACTACGAGCTGGACTGAGCCCAGGTGGGCTCGAGGGACAGGGGCCGGGTCGACAGGACCGGCAACCTCCTGGGCGCGCTGTCGCTCGCGGTGGCGGACCGCAGCGCCGACGCCGCGATCGGCGCGTCCTCACAGGGCGAGACGGCCGCGATCGCGCTGTCTGCGCTCCATCACTTCCTCGACGACCCCTCGGTCGACCTGCTCCGGAGGATGCTGGGCCTCACGCCATCCGGCGCGGTCCGGCTCGTCGACCGGCTCGAGGGCGCCGGCTACGTGACGCGCCGGCCGGGCGCCGACGGGCGCTCGCTGTCGGTACGCCTCACCGCCTCCGGCCGGCGGGCGGCCCAGCGCGTGTCCGCCGCCAGAGCCGCCGTCCTCGAGGAGGCGCTGGGAGATCTGAGCCCGGCGGAGCGCGAGTCGTTCGACGAGCTGCTGTCCCGCGTGCTTGTGGGCCTGATCCGCGGCCCCGGCGCCACGCGCTGGATGTGCCGCTTCTGCGACACAGGTGCCTGCGGCCGCGAGCAGGGTCGCTGTCCGGTGGCGAACGCAGCCCGGGAGCGATACAGCGACCGATCGTAGTTGCGCGCGCTCAGGGCTCGATCCGCTCGGGCAGGTCGAAGCCGTCGAACGCCTCCTCGCTCCTGAAGACCACCATCTCGGCGATCTCCCGCCCGCGCAGCGACAGCACGCTGATCACGTGCCGCAGGTAGGCGCCGGCATCGTCCCGCCAGATGTAGTGGGCGAACGCGAGCTGGCCGTTCGACCACGTGGGCACCACCCGCATGTGCACGTCGGGCGCGAACGGACGCTCGGCGAGGAAGATCGCCGATCGCGTCGCGCCCGGCGAACCAGGTCGGCTCGGGTGGCATGGCGATCATGGCGTCGCGGCCAACATCGACACCATGGCGTCGACGTCCGCCCGCTCCCAGGCCTCGACGTAGCCCTCCACCACCTGCCTCAGCTCGTCGTCGTCGAGCGACGCGCAGCGTCTCCTGCTGCGTCCGCTCGGGCAGCCGCGAGTCGATCGCCTTGTGGGCGCGCTGCAGCGCGCTGTCGACCGACGCCGGCGTCGTCTCGAGCAGCTCGGCGGTCTCGCGGGCCGAGAAGCCGAGCACGTCGCGCAGGATCAGCACCGCGCGCTGGCGGGCCGGCAGGTGCTGGAGCGCGGCGATGAACGCCAGCTCGACGCTCTCGCGCTGCTCGTAGCGGCGCCTCCGGCGCGGTCGAGTCGGGCGCGATGAAGACGTCGGGTAGGGCTCGATCCACACGGACTCGACGAGCGGCTCGCCGATCGGGTCGTGCGGATCGGCCGGGGGGCCGTAGTCCACGGGCAGCACCCGCTTCGGCCGGCGCTCGATCGCGCAGACAGGCGTTCGTGGCGATCCTGTAGAGCCACGAGCGCAGCGAGCTGCGGCCCTCGAAGCGCGGCAGGCCGCGCCAGGCGCCGAGCAGCGCCTCCTGGAGGCAGTCCTCGGCGTCGGCCCGGGAGCCGAGCATCCGGTAGCAGTGGGCCGGCAGCTCGCGCCGGTGCGGCTCGATCAGGCGGGCGAAGGCGCCGTCGTCCCCGCGCCGTGCGGCGTCCAGCAGTTGGGCTCGCTCATCGCGGCTCCTTAGGCTGCCAGAGCGCGAGCTCAGCCGCCGCCGGGCTCGAGATCACGCTGCGCCAGCCGGCCGGGCCCTCGCGCGGCTCGAGCACAACCGTCGCGCCGAGCTCCCGCGCCGCTCGGTGGCCGGGCCGATGCGGTCGACGTCGACGTACGGAGCCACAGCGGCCGCTCGACCCCGCACTGCACGACGCCGCCGCCGATCTCGCCGCCCAGGCCGAGCGCGAGGTAGGACCCGTAGTCGGTTTCGATCGGCTCGCTGCGCCAGCCGAGCAGGCCGGCGCAGAAGCCGCGGGCGGCCCGAAGGTCGGGCGTGTGCAGCTCGAGGTGCACGACGGGCCGGGGCGCCGGCGATCACGCCGAGGTCTCCAGCGCGGGCACGGCGCCCACCGCCGGGCGGCGGCCGGGCAGCGCGAGGCCGGCGACCGCGCCTGCTCAGGGAGAGACCGGCGGCGACGAAGAGCGCCGGGTGAACCCGTCGACGAACGTGGACGCCGAGGCGTACCCGCCTGCGGCGGCAAACACGGCGACCGTGACCGCGATGCCGAACACCCCGCCCAGCTCGCGCATCAGGCTGTTGGCGCCGGCGGCCTTGCCGATCGCCTCCATCGGCACTGACCCGAGCACCGAGTTCTGCGCCGCGGGGATCGCCATCGAGACCCCCACGCCGGCGACGATCAGCGGCGCCAGCATGTGCGAGTACGGGGAGCCCCGGGCTCGGCGATCGCCGCCATCCAGATCATCCCCGCGCCCTGCAGCGTCAGCCCGATGGACATCAGCGGCCGCTCCCGATCCGGTCGGCCAGCGCGCCGGCCACCGGCGCGACGGTCATGAACGTTGCCGTCCACGGCATCAGCCGCAGGCCGGCGCCGAGCGGACCGTAGCCGAGGCCGGCTCAGGAACTGCGCGTAGAAGAACACCGCGCTGAACAGCGAGGCGAAGGTCAGGAAGATCGCCGCGTTCCCGGCGGAGAACGCCCGGTTGCGGAACAGCTCGAGCGACAGCATCGGCTCCCTGTGCGCGCCTCTCCCAGGCGACGAAGCCGAAGCCGAGCCCCACTCCCGCTGCCAGCGACACGATCACCTCGGCGCTGCTCCAGCGACCTGATTTCTGCGCACCAGCGCCCACACGGTGGCGAGCGCGCCGCCGCTGATCAGCGCGAGGCCGCGCAG
>CAWHFU010000014.1:0-428277 GCA_963828685.1 uncultured Pseudomonadota bacterium | reverse complement strand
ATTCGACATCTGCCATGTGAGAGACCACAAAACTACTCCGCCTGCCAAGCACCGTCTGCACGGCCGCATCCTGCAGGTCAGGCGGGATAACCGTATTTGCGCAGGATGCGCTTCACCAGAACCCGCATGCGGGCCCGGGCGGCTTCGCGGTGCGCCCAGTCGACCGGCAACGTTCGCCCGAGGCTGGTCAGCAGCTCATGGGCGATCACACGCAACGTCTCGCCCATCGACCTTCAACGCGCACTCTCGTTTTCGGCCAGCGCGTCATAGAAGGCGATCTCCTCGTCTCAGGCCGCTCTCCTCGCCGCGCTCGCGGGCCGCCCGGATGTCCTTGGCCAGCTTGATCAGTTCCTGCAGCACCTCGGCGGTCGTAATCGCATTGGCGTGGTAGCGGGCAACGGCATCCTCCAGCCGCTCGGAGAAGGCCGGCGTCTGCACCACATTGTCCGGCTGCGTGAACAGATTTCGCCGTTACAGCTTGCGCAGCGCCTCCAGGGCCAGGTTTTTTCTCCATCTCCTGCACTTCGGCCAGGAACTCGTCCGACAGGATCGAAATGTCCGGGCTCTGGATCCCGGCCGCCTTCAGGATGTCGACGATCTCGGTCGAGACCACGGCGCGGCTGACGATCTGCTGGATGGCGAGCTCCCGATCCTGCCGTGCACCTTCCGGCCGCCGGCGCGTGCTCTTGGCCAGCGCCGCGCGCACGGCCTGGAAGAAGCCGACCTCGTCGCGGATGTCGCGCGCCTCGTCGCTCGCCGAGGCCAGCGCATAGGCCTTGGACAGCGCCAGCACTGCGTCCTGAAAGCGCCGGTGCGCCCGCTTCTTTCCTTCGTCGGTCGTCTTCCTTCGCCGCCTCGCTGCTGCTGCATCGCCAGCACCCAGTCGATGGCACCGGCCATGCACGACGAGCCGCTCCTGCGGCGTGCCGTGCATGAGCCGCGGCCGGTAATCGAAGCCGTGGAACATGTCGCGGACGATCTCGTAGCGCTCCAGCATCACGCGCGACGGCCTCGGCTTCGTCGATGCCGGTCTTGTCGCTGGTCGGCTTCGGAATATTGGCCGAGCGCGCTCTTCAGGTTCTGGGCGATGCCGATGTAGTCGACCACCAGGCCGCCCGGCTTGTCCCTGAACACCCGGTTGACGCGGGCGATCGCCTGCATCAGGCCGTGGCCCTGCATCGGCTTGTCCACGTACATCGTGTGCATGCACGGCGCATCGAAGCCGGTCAGCCACATGTCGCGCACGATCACCAGCTTCAGCGGATCGTCCGGGTCCTTGACGCGCTTCGCCAGCCGCTCGCGCCGGGCCTTGCTGTTGCCGATATGCGGCTGCCAGTCCGGCGGGTCGGCGGCCGCGCCGGTCATCACGATCTTGATCGCGCCGTGTCGTCGTCGTCGCTGTGCCACTCGGGGCGCAGCGTCGACGATCTCGTTGTAGAGCGCGACGCAGATGCGCCGGCTCATGCAGACGATCATGCCTTGCCGTCCAGCGCCGCGAGCGCGCGTCCTCGAAGTGCTCGACCAGGTCCGCGGCCACCAGCTCCAGCGCTTCTCGGCTCCGACCAGCGCTTCCACGCGTCGCCCACTTGCGCTTGAGCCGCTCCTGCTCGGTTTCGTCCTCGTCCTCGGTCAGCTCGTCGACTTCGGCGTCGATCTTCGGCTTCTCATCCTCGTCCAGCTCGATCCGCGCCAGGCGGCTCTCGTAGTAGATCGGCACCGTCGCGCCATCCTCCACCGCGCGGCTGATGTCGTAGATGTCGATGTAATCGCCGAACACCGCCGGGGTGTTCAGTCGTCCGTCTCGATCGGCGTGCCGGTGAAGCCGATGAAGGAGGCGTTGGGCAGCGCATCGCGCAGGTGCTTGGCGAAGCCGTAGGAGATCTCGCCGGTCTTTGCGTCGACCTTGGCCTTGAAGCCGTACTGGCTGCGGTGCGCCTCATCGGCGATCACCACGATGTTGCGGCGTCGGTCAGCAGCGGGTAGTCGGTCTCGCCTCTCCGGCGCGAAACTTCTGCAACGTGGTGAAGATCACGCCGCCCGACGGCGCGAGTCAGCAGCTCGCGCAAGTCGCTCGCGGCTGTCCGCCTGTTCGCGGGTTGCCGGAGCAGGTCCTCGCACAGCGCAGAAGGTGGCGAAGAGCTGGTCGTCCAGATCGTTGCGGTCGGTCAGCACCACCAGCGTCGGGTTCTCCATCGCCGGATGCTTGCATCAGCTGCCCGGCATAGAAGGCCATGAGAGGCTCTTGCCCGAGCCCTGCGTATGCCAGATCACGCCGGCCTTGGCGGTCGCCGTCGCCTCGCTTCACGTCGGTGGCCGTCGTCCGCGGACCTCCGACTAGCCGTGCGCCGATGGCGCGCACCGTGGCGCCACCGCTCGCGCACCGCGTGGAACTGGTGGTAGCCGGCGATGATCTTGATCAGGCCGCGAGCCGGTCTCGCTCGAACACGATGAAGTCGCGGAGCAGGTCGAGAAACGGCGCTGGCGTCGAACACGCCCTCGATCACTTTCCAGCTCCGGCGTGCCCTTCGGGGCGATCGTCCTCGCCGTCGATCGTGCGCCACGGCATGAAGCGCTCCGGTCGGCCGTGAGCGAGCCGACCCGCGCCTCGAGCCGTCGGAGATCACCAGCACCGCGTTGCTGCGGAACAGCGACGGGATCTGCGCCTTGTAGGTCTGCAGCTGGTTGAACGCCCGTCCAGCGTCGGCGTTCTCGTCGCCGGGTTCTTCAGCTCGATCACGCGCCAGCGGCAGGCCGTTGACGAACACCACGACGTCCGGGCGCCGGTTGAGCTGGCTCTCGATCACCGTGAACTGGTTGACCGCCAGCCATTCGTTGCGTTCGGGATGTCGAAGTCGATCAGCACGACCTTGCCGGCGGTTGCCAGTCGTCGGCGTATACTCCACGTCCACGCCTTCGACCAGCAGTCGGTGGATGCGGCGGTTCTCTTCCAGCAGCGCGGCAGCTCGGACTCGGTCAGCTGGCGTAGCGCATCCTGCCGCGCCTCTTCCGGCGAGCCGGGATTGAGCCAGGGCAACGGCCGCTCGACCCGGCCACGCAGGAATACCTCGTCGTGGCTTTCGCGCTCGGCGTGCTTGCCATCGGGGCCGATAAGCTGGTCCGAGGCGCGTCGTAACCCAGCGCCACGAACTGCGCGAGCAGGGCCTCCTCGAGCGAGGCCTCCGACAGAAAGCCCATCTGTTACTCCCCTTGCCCGCCGATCACTTCCCAATGGCCACCCTTGGCCCCGCCCACGCGTCGCAGCTGGCCCTGCTCCTGCAGTTTGCGCAGATACCGCTCGATGGTGCGGGTGCTGACCCCGATCAACTTGGCCAGCTGTGAATCGCGATGCCAGGCTGCCTGCCCACCGCCGCCAGTTTTTCCCGCGACACTTTACCCGACATTATCCCCGACACCTTGCCGGGCCCGGTTGTCAGCACCGCCTCGCCCATGGCGGCCTGCAGGGCCGCCAGCATGAAGTCCACAAACGGTGTCACGTCGCTGGCCTTGTCCGAGGCCGCAAGCGCGGCGTTGAGTAGGCCTGCTGCTGCGAGCGGATCACCGTTTCCACGGGCAGGTAAGCCAGAAGCGGCTGCCAGCGACCGAGGATCAGTGTCTGCCATAACCGCCCCATCCGCCCGTTGCCATCGGCAAACGGGTCGATGAACTGAACTCATAGTGGAACACGCAACTGGCGATCAGTGGATGCACGTCGGTGCGGTCCAACCAGGCCAGCAACTGGTCGATCAGGGTGCCCAGCCGACTGGCCGGCGGCGCCATATGCACCAACTTCTTCCCGGATAAATGCCCACGTCACCACGACGCAACCGCCCCGGCGCATCCATCAGCCCTGCCATCAGCAAACCATGCACAGCCAACGGATCCTCCCGCGACGCAGGCGACCACGTCCCACCTGCTCGTAGGCAACAAACGCGTTACGCACCTCCTGGATCTCGCGCGGCTGGCCCAGCACGCGCTTGCCGTCGAGCAGCGCCGTCACCTGCTCCAGGCTCAGGCTGTTGTTCTCGATCGCCAGCGATGCCTGGATCGTGCGAATGCGGTTCTCGCGCCGCAGCTGCGGCGCCAGCGTTCCGCTCCTTCCGATACCGACCAGCAACGAGCAGTTCACTGATCTGGGCCACGGCGTTGAGCGCCTGGGTGGAGATGTGGAAGGGTAGTTTGTCAGCGGCGCGGCACGGCGTTTACCTCAAGGTCTCGAAGCCACGTCGGACGATTTCCGCCATCAGTTTGCGCCGTTCCACCAGAAAGTCGGCGTAACTCAGGTGCTGCCAGTCCTCGGGCAGCGCGTGCAGCTCGTGCATCCGCTCCACTCTCTCGACTGAAACGCGCCGCGATCTTCGGCACATACTCGCTCGGCGGGTGTCGCTGATGTCGATGTTGTCGGGCCATTCCAGCAGCGCGATAGTTCGCCATCTGGTTGATCCGCTTGAGGTCCTCCTCACCCTCTGCTTCAAGCCACGCCCGCGGAAACAGGTGATGCCGCTCCAGCGACTTCTTCTTGGTCTTCAGGGCCGGGTCGAGCAGGTCGCCCACCTTCTTGTGCGAGAACAGCACCGGCGCCCCCAAGCGGTTCTGCGCCGCCATGTAGGCGAACAGCTCCGGGTTCCGCGCCGACGAGCTGTCGAGATTCGGCCGGCAGCGTGATCGTCCAGAAGTCGTTGGTCAGCTCGTTCGCCATGATCTCTCGAGCATCGCGACGAAGCCTCGGCCGTCGCTGACGTCCTTCAACCGGTTCAGGTCGCCGTCCATGACCGTCTCGGGCGAGCTGGTGTAGCGCCCGGTCAGGCTGGCAAAGAAGAACCATCGCCCGATCAACCTTCTGCAAGCTGGTGCTCAGGCACTGCGAACCGGTTCCGCCCGATCAGGTAGAACGCATAGGCGTACAGCAGCGCATTCTGCGACGAGATCATCTCGCCGCTGCGGAAACCGGCGCCGACGAGGGCGCTGAAGGAACTGGTGCCAGTGCGTCAGGTTCAGCACCTCCGCCTGCGCCTCCTTCAGCACGGCGAACTGCGCATCGCGCCGGTCCGGGAGAACTCCCCGGTGTCCATGTCCTTGCCGCGCAGCACCTGGTACACGCTCTTGAGCCGGCCGCGCTCGAAACCCAGTGCCACCGCCACGCGCAGGAGCTGGTCGGGATCGGGCTGGATGAAATGGTTGAACGGCGAGGCGCCGCGCCCGGCGCAGGCGGCCTGCCGCGACTGCCGGCAGAAATGCTCCAGCGCCGCCCGCCCCTCGTCCCAGAACACCGACAGCAGCGTCAGGATGAAGTCCGCCTGGTTGAGCTTGACGCCCTCGCTGTTGATGCGCACGAAGATGTCCGCCACCTGCTCCTCGTCCACCGTCGAGGCGATCTCCAGCGCGGTGAACGGATACTTCTGCAGGTCGAACAGCCGGTCGAGGTTGTGGCTGATCTGCTCCTCTTCCTCCTCGGTTAGATCGGTCTTCGCGCTGAGCCCCTTGAGGAAGCCGTTGACCATCTTGCAGCTGGACTTGCCCGACGCCCAGAGCTCGGAGATGTTCGCGATCCATTCCGGGTCGCGGTCGATGGCGGCGTCGGCCACCTCGAACCTGCCGTCGCGCGGACGGAACGCGATCTCGATCTGGCGCTCGCGTAGTCCTCGTCCAGCACCTGCCTGCCGCGGAAGACCGCGTAGAGCGAGGTCAGCCGCTGCTGGCCGTCCACGATCAGGCGCGACGGCATCGCTGTGCTGCTTGTCGCCGACGCCGATCTGTTTGCTGCCATTGGCCTGGCCGTTCTCCCAGAACAGGAAGTAGCCGACCGGGAAGCCGCGATACATCGAGTCGAACAGGTCGCGCACCTTCGCGTTGGACCAGACGAACGGCCGCTGGATATCCGGCAGCCCGATGTCGCCGATATCCAGGTAGTGCAGCAGCCCGGACAGGTCGTAGTCCACCCGCTTGAAGCATGTCTTCAGTCGCTCATGCGGTTTGTTCCTCAACCGAACTTCCATTATCAGTTTCGACATCATTCGCGGCATCGCGAGAAGCATTGAGTGCTTCTACATAGGCGGTACGATCCAGCTGATAGAGAAGGCGACTGGCTTCAACGGTCAGTGGAATCTCGTCACCGCTAGCCAGTCGCACGCTGACTGTAAGCGTGCCCTCTTCGTCTACATCAGCGCGAAGGGAGACGTTGGCATCGATCAGCTCATGCAGATGGTTCAGGCGTTCGGATCGGGCTCACGTGTACGCAACAGATCAATTTCCGCCTCCAGATAAGCCTGATGTAAGAAGGTGATGATGGCATCCGCTGACAACACAGCGGCACGTCGGTGATGGACCGACAATTTGCTTAGAAAACCCTCGCGTCCATGGCTAGCGGCTCCAGACTCATTACGCAAATCGCCGAGTGCCGCGGTCAGTTTGTGATGTTGCGAGACGAGCTTCTGAAAACTTCTGTCCCGATTATCACCAAGTTTCAGCGCCCGCACGGCGGTGCTCACCCATACACCGAAGTCGGGCAATTTTTCCTTCGGCCTAACCAAATTTGTCGGCGAATCGAGCTCGTCGATCACGATCTGACAGACCACCTCGACAATCGCCTTTGAACAGTCGATGCAGGTGTCGTTGTCTTCGCCGAACGAACGCTCCAATGCATCAAATGTCTGTTGCAACATCGGCGCATCGCGCCAATGTGCGCATGCTTCGCGAATCCCGGGGCACCAGTCCAAGCTCATAGGAAGTTCCTGGCATGTCGTTCAGCGTCACGCACTCGCAATTCGCCAGAGATTAGTTTGGGCAGCAAGGTGTCACGTAGTTGGGCGAGGACCACACTTTCTTCTGTACTCAACAGCATTTCGCCCAAGAGTGGATACACCTGTACGTCGAGTTGGTTCTCACTTCGCGCGTCGGCACAAGTACCGGCAAGGAGCCAAGCCGCACTCTGGAAAGCTCAGTTTGACCTGTACTCCCCTCTCCGAGCGCTTCTATTTCCGCCTCGCGCCCGGTCATGTTCAAACCGAGATAGTAAGGACTCGCGACATCCGTGTTCGCCCTAACTACGGTGACATGGCTATCGACAACAGTGGGCTCGTCGACTTTCCAGATCTGCGCAACTCTCCCGAGAGTTCCCACACCGGTTGAATTTACAAGGATGTCACCGGCCAAAATCTCCCGACCGTCGATCATTCGCTTGCTGTGATCGTGACGACGCGCCGGGCCGAAGTTGACTTCTCGATTCCGGATGCATTTCTGATTCAGTACCCGGGTGCCACTCGACTCCAAGTAGGAGGGAGAAATTCCGCGCCGAAGCTCTGCCGTAGCCTCTTCGAGAGCCATATCCTCCCACCCTTCCGGCTTTCCCTCGTCGTCAAGACAATCAGGAAAGTGTTGCCAGAGGTTGGCGGGCAGGTAGGGTTCGCGGCCTTCCATCTTGGCGCGGACGGGGCCGAAGTCGACGAACCAGTCCTTGGAACAGGGCGCGGGCCATGGCTTCCAGCGTTTCATTGCGAAGGCGATTGAGTTCGATCTTGTCGTCAATCGTGCCGAGGATGTGGGCGATGGCGCGTTGTTCAGTTGGCGGCGGGAATTACAAACGGGCAACTAGACAATATCGATGTATTCAGATTGGGCATCGTTGCGCCATGCGCATGGCGAACGATCCATTCTCTGACGTTGGGATGCGCCAAGTAATAGGCCGCGTAGCCTGGCTTGACGCCTTCGTCTCCGAGACGGACTCTTAAGCAACCCGTTCCACATAACCAGCCATCTTCATTGGCGCGAATCAATGCTCGTTTCTCGACGTCACCGCGCCTGCTGTAAACGATATCCCCCTCACGAACGAGGTATCGGCTCAAGCGCGTTGCATCTTCGGGCGTGATTCGTGCAATCCCGTATTTCGGCTGATCCGGTTATCGCCAATGTTCTGCGGCATGATGGAAGGAACACCGAACGGAACATAGTCCGCAGCATGTAATTGACTTCCGAAGGGACCGGTCTGGATGTCGCCGCCGCCATCCGCGCAAGCCTTGCCCAGTGTGGTGTATGTCCAGCCATCGGGAATGTGACCAACGAGCTCCTCAACTGCCATACCCAAGCTCCCTTAGGTTGGCCTCGATAGCCACATCTAGCCGAACGGCCTCCTGCTGCTGTTCGCGCCACTGATCGCTGAGGCGTCGCATCTTCTCGGCAAAGGTTCGCCGTCGTCCTCGACAGCCTCCGCGCCGACGTAGCGCCCCGGCGTCAGCACATGACCATGCTCGCGGATTTCTTCGAGCGTCACGGATTTGCAGAAGCCGGGCACGTCCGCGTACTCGCCTGCGTCTTGCTCGCCGCGCCAGGCGTGATAGGTGTCGGCGATCTTTGCGATGTCCTCGTCGGTCAGTTCGCGTGCGCATGCGGTCAACCATCGTGCCCATCTTGCGGGCGTCGATGAACAGCATTTCGCCGCGCCGGTCGCGCCAGCTGCTTGCCGGTCTTCTTGTCGCGGGCCAGAAACCACAGGCAGACGGGAATTTGCGTGGTGTAAAACAACTGGCCGGGCAGCGCGACCATGCAATCCACGAGGTCGGCTTCAATCAAGGCCTTGCGAATCTCGCCTTCGCCGCGGTCTGCGTGGACATTGAACCGTTGGCCATGACGAAGCCCGCCACGCCCACGGGCGAGAGGTGATGGATGAAATGTTGAATCCAGGCGTAGTTGGCGTTGTTCACCGGCGGCATCCCGAATTTCCAGCGCACGTCCTGCCGCAGGTTTTCGCCGCCCCAATCGCTCATGTTGAACGGCGGGTTGGCGAGAATGAAATCGGCCTTGAGGTCGGGATGCAAATCCGCGCGGAAGCTGTCGGCGTTGCGCGGGCCGAGATTGGCGTCAATGCCGCGAATGGCGAGGTTCATCCGCGCCAGTTTCCAGGTGGTGTAGTTGGATTCCTGCCCGTAAACCGCGATGTCGCCCACGCGTCCGCCGTGTTCTTCCACGAATTTTTCCGACTGCACGAACATGCCGCCCGAACCGCAGCACGGGTCGAACACGCGGCCTTTGTAGGGTTCAAGCATGGCGACGAGCACCTGCACGACGCATTGCGGGGTGTAGAACTCGCCGCCGCCCTTGCCTTCCGCGCTGGCGAATTTGCCGAGAAAGTATTCATAGACGCGCCCGAGCACGTCCTTGGACTTCGCCGCCGATTCGTTGAAGCCGATGTTGCTGATGATGTCCACGAGTCCGCCGAGCCGGACTTTGTCGAGGCTGGGCCGGGCGTAATCGCGCGGCAGCACGCCTTTGAGCGTGGGGTTTCTCGCGCTCGATCGCGCCCATCGCGTCGTCAATGACCTTGCCGATCTCCGGCGACTTGGCCTTGGCCTTGATGGTGTGCCAGCGGGCTTCGGGCGGCAGCCAGAAGACGTTCGCGGCCAGATATTCGTCGCGGTTCTTCGGCGCGTCGGCGCGGTCCTCGCCGCCGAACAGCGTCGCTCGCGTTTTTCCTCGAAGGCGTCGGAGATGTATTTGAGGAAGATGAGGCCGAGGCGACGTGCTTGTATTCCGAGGCGTCCATGTGCCCGCGCATCTTGTCGGCGGCCGCCCAAAGCTGGGCTTCGAAGTCGAGGTTGGCGCCGTTGCCGCTGTTGCCGCTGTTGCGCGCCGTTGCCTGCTTCGGCTGCTTGGCGGTGCGGGCTCCCTTTGTGGCTGCCTTCGATCGCGGCGGAGCTGGCTCGGGTGTCGCCTCGCCGTTGGCCAATTGTTCGTTGATACCCTCGCTCAACGCCACGGAGCCGCCACGCCCACGCCCGGCGACAACCAGCCCGGCGTCGATCAATTGGCCCTTCACCTCGTCGTACGCCCCCTCATCCCACCCCAGCGCCGTGCGCAAGCGCGCATTGCCGGCCGAACCGCTCAACTCCGCAAGTACCCGGATGAAATGTTCCCACTGCTTGTTGCCAGTCATGCCTTCGTCGTCGGTGGGTGCGGGGGCGCCGTCGGCGCGGTAGAGGCGGTCGTGCCGCTAAACATGCTTACCCATCACCTGCGAATCATTCCCCTGTCAATTCATCAAGCCTAGCCACAATCGTCTCACACGCTACCAGCCACGCCAGGCCCGAACGCCTGAGACGTCAAATCCGGAAGCATCCGGCTGCTCGGCCTTTGGCGGCTTGCCCGGATTGGCCTGGTTATCCAGCGATCACGCTGCCAGCAGTCTTGCATCAGCCAGCTTGGCGGCCTTGGCATCCAGGGTAAGCATGGGTGCCTTCCCCTCAACCCAGCATGCGGCGGCGTGCAGGCAGTCGCAAAGTCCGCCGTGCCCTGCCGATAGGCATGCAATGCACGTTCGACGGCAGGCTCGCCCTGAAATTCCAGTTCCCGGGTTTCCAGCAGGGCGTTCAACGCCAGCAGGATGTCGGGTTTGGCAAAGGCGTAGCGGGAGCGCAACACCCACTCCAGTTCCAGCAGGACCGTCAGGGGTACGAAAAGGGTTTCATCCCGGCGCGCTGCGGACTCGAGCATTTCCGCGATACGGCGCGACTGGCCGGCGTCGTCATCCACCAGCCAGCGCACCAGGACATTGGTATCCAGCCCGGCCATCAGCGCCGGCCGATGCGCATGTCGTCCAGCGAAACCTTGCGTTTGCTTCCGGCGGATTTCAGCAGGCCCTTGATCTCACCCATCGAACGGGTCTTGGCACGCATGACGGTGGAACCGTCGTCGAGCTGGGTAAACACCACGCGTTCGCCCGCGACCAGGCCGAGCGCCTTGCGGATGTCGGCGGGGATGGTGATCTGGCCCTTGCTGGTCATGGCGGCTTCGGACATGGCGACTCTCCTTACTATTTGATAAATGGTAAGGAGTTTTTCCAGGCCGTGCAAGCTCGTGACCAAGGGTCTGCCGGTGTAAAACCGGGGTCGGGTCGGAATGCCCTTTCGATCATCGAGAGCCGCGTCATCCAGTGACTACGAACAGCGCCCCTCACCCCTCCAAACAATCAAACCGCCGATCCGCCTCGACCTCCGCCTCGTAATCCACATCCGCCCGATCAAACCCGAACAGCTGCAAGAACTCGTGCTTGTACCCGGCGTAGTCGGTGATCTCGCGCAGGTTCTCGGTGGTGACGGTCGGCCATAGCGTCTTGCACGGCTCCTGCACGTCGTCGCGCAGTTCCCAGTCGTCCAGCCGCAACCGGCCTTCGTCGTCGGTGGCCGGCGCCGCACCATCGGCGCGATACAGCCGATCGTGGAACAGGCGGTTGGCCTGCTCGATCGGGCCTTCGTGGATGCCCTTCTCCTTCATGATCTTGAAGGCGATGGACACGTACAGCGGGATCACCGGGATGGCGGCGCTGGCCTGGGTGACGACGGATTTCATCACGCCGACGTAGGCTTCCAGGCCGGGGTGGCGGCTGCGCAACTGGCTGGCGGTGTTGTCCAGGTGCTGCTTGGCCTGGCCCAGGGTGCCGTGCCAGTACATCGGCCAGGTGATCTCGGTGCCGATGTAGCTGTAGGCGATGGTCTTGGCGTGCTCGGCCAGCACGCCGGCGGCGCTCAGCGCGTCGATCCACAGCGCCCAGTCCTCGCCGCCCATGACGGTGACGGTGTCCTTGATCTCCTGCTCGGTGGCGGGCTCGACGGTGGCCTCGATCACGGTGTCCTTGTTGGTGTCGACCGAGGTGTTGTGGAACGGCTCGCCGATGGTCTTCAGCGCCGAGCGCACCACTTCGCCGGTGTCCGGCAGCTTGCGCACGGGCGAGGCCAGCGAATAGACCACCAGGTCGATCGGGCCGCCCATCTCGTTCTTGATGATCTCGATCGCCTTGGCGCGGGTCTCGTTCGAGAACGCGTCGGCGTTGATCGACTTGGCTATCAGGCCGGCCTGCTTGGCGGCCTGGTCGAACGCGGCGGAGTTGTACCAGCCGGCGGTGCCGGTTTTCTCGTGGCTGCTGGGCTTTTCGAAGAACACGCCCAGCGTGGCGGCGCCGTAGCCGAACGCGGCGGTGATGCGCGAGGCCAGGCCATAGCCGGTGGACGCGCCGATCACCAGCACCCGCTTCGGCCCCTTGGCCTTGTCGTGGCCGGCGGCCTGGGTGACCTTGATCTGCTCGAGCACGTTGTGCTCGCAGCCGACCGGATGGGCGGTGATGCAAATGAATCCACGGACTCTGGGCTTGATGATCACGCGATGGCTCCTGCGGCTGTTCGGCAATTCGCCATCTTAACCAAGCGGAAGGCCATGCGCTGCCGTAGGGAGCGACAAGGGGCGGCCTTGTCGGCATGGCTGCCGAGGACTGTCTCGCGAAAATCCATCCGGTTTCCCTTCTCCCACCGGGAGAAGGTGGCGCGAAGCGCCGGATGAGGGTGCGGGATGCCGTAGCGTCTCGGCACGAGCGAACCCTCACCCCAACCCCTCTCCCGGTGGGAGAGGGGCTTATGCAGCCGGGTGCGTGGAGGCCTGCAGCGCGGTGGCCAGGGCGCGCACCTGGGCCACATCGCTGCCTAGCTCGCCGCCTTCCATGTCACCCAGCAGCGGTCGCCGATGGTGCATGCCGGATGGCAGTTGGCGTTTGGCGGAGGCATGGAATTCGTGCGCGCCGGTGGCGGCGGCCAGGGCAGCGATGTTCTGCGCGGTGACGCCGGCGCCGGGCATCACGACGATGACGATCCCGCGGCCTGCTCGACGAGTTCGCGGATCAGCGCCGCGCCGTCCCGGGCACTGGCCTGCGTGCCCGAGGTCAGGATGCGTTCGCAACCGAGCGCGACGATGTCCTCCAGCGCCTGTGCCGGATCGCGGCTGAGGTCGAAGGCGCGGTGAAAGGTGACGCCGAGTTTCCCGGCAGCGGCGATCAGGCGGCGGCAGCGCGCCGTGTCCACCCGGCCCTCGGCATCGAGCACGCCGAGCACCACGCCGTCGCAGCCCAGCGCCACGCAGGTTTCGATGTCGCGCTGCATCGCCTCGCATTCCAGCTCGCTGTAGAGAAAGTCGCCGGCACGCGGACGGACCAGCACGTAAAGCGGGATGCGCAGGCGTTCGCGCGCCAGCGCGATCTGCGCATGCGACGGCGTCAGCCCGCCCAGTTCCAGTGCCGTGCAGAGTTCGACCCGCCCGGCGCCGCCCTCCTGCGCCGCCAGCGCGGAGGCGACCGAGTTCGCGGCGATTTCCAGGATCACGAGTAGCTCGTGGTGTAGACGCTTTGCGACGGGATCAGGCGGTCCTGCTTGTTCGCATCGCACACGGCATAGGTGAAGCCGTGCTGGATCGCATAGGCGCCCACGTCGCCCGCGCGGTTCATGGCGAGGAAGCCGACCTGCAGGGTCTTGGAGGCCTCGCGGCGCTTTTTGACGATGCGCAGCACCGCCTCCTTGCAGGCTTCGTGCGGCGAGCGCCCCTGCCGCATCAGTTCGACCACGAGGAAGCTGCCGGCGTTGCGGATCACTTCCTCGCCGACGCCGGTGGAGGTGGCGCCGCCGACCTCGCCGTCGACGTACAGGCCGGCGCCGATGATCGGGCTGTCGCCAACGCGACCGTGCAGTTTCCAGGCCATGCCGCTGGTGGTGCAGGCACCGGCCAGCCGGCCCTGCGCGTCGATCGCCAGCATGCCGATGGTGTCGTGGTTGTGCGCGCCGCCGGGCAGGCCGGTGCGGCCGTAGTCGCGCGTTTCGCTGTTGATGGACGGCTGGTAGTGCGCCGTCTTGCGCCATGCATGCCAGGCCTCCCTGGCTTCCGGCGTGAGCAGTTCCTGCTTCCGGAAACCCTGCTCCAGCGCGAACTGCAACGCGCCCTCGCCGACCAGCAGCACATGCGGCGTGCGTTCCATCACCCGCCGCGCGACGGCGATGGGATGTTCGATATGTTCGATCGCGGCGACCCCGCCGCAGTTGCCGTCGGCGTCCATGATGCTGGCATCGAGGGTGACGTGACCGTCGCGATCCGGATAGCCGCCGATGCCGACGCTGTGGTTCTTCCGGTCCGACTCCGGCACCTGCGCGCCGGCCTCGACCGCATCCAGCGCATGGCCGCCCTGGCCGAGGATGGCCCAGGCCGCCTGATTCGCGGCCACGCCGAAATCCCAGGTCGACACCACCCGCGCTCCCGACGCCAGCGGGACTCGCGCGGGCGTTGCGGCGCGCAGCTTGCCGACCCAGCCCAGCATGGACGCCGAAGCGCCCAGCAGGGATGCCTTGAGAAAACGCCTGCGATCAGTCACGACACTCTCCTGCGGCGCAGACAAAAAACCCCGCACAGGATGCAGGGTTTCATTGTTGCCTAGCCACGTCTGCCCGAGGGATCAGGCGGTAGCTTCGGCCGGCTCGACTGCCGAAGCCTGGGCGCCCTTCGGCCCCTGGGTCACTTCGAACTTCACCCGCTGGCCTTCCTGCAGACTGCGGAAGCCCTTGCTGGTGATCGCCGAAAAATGGACGAAAACGTCCGCCCCTCCGTCCTCAGGCGCGATGAAACCGAAACCCTTGGCATCGTTGAACCATTTGACCGTACCAAAACTCATTGCGTGAACCTCTGGATCCATGGAGTAGGTGCGCCAGGCTTTCCGCGACTTGTCCCCCCGGTTCGCCGCCCTGGCCCACGGAAAATATCAATATGTGAAGGGCCAGCGCAATACGAAATTGTCCAGTCTGCGCCAGGGCGCACGCCGGACTCAGTTTTTCGCCATGGCGGCGAGCAGGCGCGGCACCTGGGCGGTGGCGGCGGCCAGGTGGGCGAAGATTTCCTCGATGCTGATTTCCGCCTCGTCGCCGCAGCCGGCGGCGAAGTTCGCGACCAGCGCCAGGCAGGCGTAATCCAGCGCCAGCTCACGTGCCAGCGCGGCCTCGGGCATGCCGGTCATGCCGACCAGGTCGCAGCCGTCGCGCTTCATGCGGGCGATCTCGGCGCGGGTCTCCAGCCGCGGTCCCTGCGTTGCGCCGTAGCAACCGCCGTCGATCACCGCGATGCCCGCCGTCTGCGCCGCCGTCAGCAACTGCCGGCGCAGGGAGGCGGTATACGGCTCGCTGAAGTCGATGTGCTTTACCTCGGCGCCCTCCGCGTCGCAGTAGCTGGTGGTGCGGCCGTGGGTGTAGTCGATCAGCTGGTCGGGCACCACGATCACCTGCGGGCCCATGTCGTGGCGGATGCCGCCGACCGCATTGACCCCGATCACCCGGCGCGCGCCGAGCTGGTGCAGCGCCCACAGGTTGGCGCGGTAGTTGACCCGATGCGGCGGCAGCGTGTGGCCTTCGCCATGGCGGGCCAGGAAGGCCACCCGCATGCCGGCGAAATCGCCCTGCACCACGTCGCCCGAGGCCGGGCCATACGGCGTGTGGAGCGTGTGGCGCGCGGTGTTTTCCAGGCCGGGGAAGCTGTACAGGCCGCTGCCGCCGATCACGGCGAGGTCGAGCGCGCTCATGCCGGATCCCTCAAGGCATAGATGCCCGGCAGGTTGCGGCCCTGCTCGTGGTAGTCCATGCCATAGCCGAACACGTAGCGATCGGGCAGTTCGACGCCGTTGAAATCCGAAGCGATGCCTTCGACCAGGCGATCGTGCCGCTTGGTGCACAGGCTGGCGATCAGCACCTTTTTGGCGCCGCGCCGATAGCAGTCCTCGCGCACCTCTTTCAGCGTGTGGCCTTCGTCGAGGATGTCGTCGACCAGCAGCACCACGCGCCCCTCGAGCGACACCATCGGTTCGCGCAGCCAGTGCAGCTCGCTGCCCGAGGTGGCGCCGCGGTAGCGGGTGGCGTGCACGTAGTCGAACTCCAGGTCGGTGCGGATCGCCAGCGCCAGCTGGCCGGCGAAGATCAGCGCGCCGTTCATCACGGTGAGGAAGACTGCCCGCTCGCCGTCGAGGGCGGTATCGATCAGCGCGCCCATCCGGTGGATCACGCGCTCGAGTTCGGCGCGTTCGTGCAGCAGGTCGGACTGCGCCAGCGCATCGGCCAGCGAGGGGGTCGGAGTGTTCATGCGGTTCCCTGTTCGGCGTTCAGCGCCGTGATGCGCGCGACGAAGCGGTCGCGCTGCGGGTTGTCGAGGAGGCCGTCCCAGCTGGCGCCGATGGCGCCGCGCAGGGCGGCCAGCTGCACGGGCAGCGTGGTGTCCCTGCCCTGCAGCGCGGCGATCGCTTCGTCGACGACCTCGGGGAAGCAGGCCAGCACCAGGTCGCAGCCGGCGTCCAGGTGCGCGCGCACCCGCTCGCCGACGCTGCCGGCCGCGCCGGCGGCGGCCATGCTGATGTCGTCGCTGATCACCGCACCGGCGAAACCCAGCTCGCCGCGCAGGATCTGCCCGATCCACACTTTGGAGTAACCGGCGGGCCGGGCGTCCACCGCCGGGTAGGTGACGTGGGCCATCATCACTGCCTCGACCCGCGCCTCGATGCACTCGGCGAACGGCAGCAGGTCGTCGCGACGGATCTGCTCGAGGCTGCGCGGATCGATCGCCGCGGCCTTGTGCGTGTCGGCGGCCACCGAGCCGTGGCCGGGGAAATGCTTGAGCACCGCGGCCATGCCGCCCAGGTGCATGCCGCGCACGTAGGCCTGGGCCAGCTCGGCAGTCACCGCCGGATCGGCATGGAACGCGCGCCGGCCGATCGCCGCATTGCCGCGGGCCAGATCCACCACCGGCGCAAAACTGAAGTCGACGCCGCTGGCACGCAGCTCGCTGGCCATCACCCAGGCATGTTCCTCGGCGAGCCGGATCGCCTCGTCCGGGTCGCGATCGTGCACGGCGCCGATCGTCGCCAGCGCGGGCAGCGCGGTGAAGCCGTCGCGGAAGCGCTGCACCGGGCCGCCTTCCTGGTCGACCGCGATCAGCAACTCGTCGCCGCCGACCTCGCGCAACGCGTCGCACAGCGCGATCAGCTGCTCGCGCGAACGGTAATTGCGCGAGAACAGCAGCACGCCGGCGACACCGGGCGCGCGCAGCCACTGTTTCTCGTGTTCGGCCAGTGCCAGCCCGGCCACACCGATCATCAACATGCGACGTCCTCGGCAGCGCGCTCGGCCGGCGTCCATTGCCGGTACGGATGCGCGATCAGATTGACGTTGAAATAGCGCAGCAGCGCGCTGACCTCGCGGCCCAGCCACGACGGCCGCGGAAACGGCGCGTCGACCGCGGGCAGTTCGACCTCGGCCACGATCAGGCCCTGATTGTCGCCCGCGAACTCATCGACCTCGAACAATACGCCGTCGACGCGGACATGGTGACGCGTTTTTTCCAGCACGCCATCGCACAGGCTGTCCAGCATGGTGCGGGCGTCGTCCAGCGGGATCGGGTAATCGAACTCGGTGCGGGCGATGCCGGAGGTGGCCGCCTTGATGTTCAGCCACGCCTTGTCGCCGGCCAGGCGCGCGCGTACCGAAGCCCGCGCGGTACCGTCGTGCAGCGCCCGGGCACTGACCAGATAACCCTGCGCGATCGACTCGCTGCGCTCGATGGCGCTGCGCCAGCTGTCGTCGGCGAGCAGGAATTTGCGTTCGATCTCGATAGCCATGGCGGTCCGGGAGTGAGTGGGGATCAGGAATGAGTGCAGAGAAGTGAGAAATGAGTGAGGGCGAAGGGCGAGAGCGTCAGCCGCGCCCTGTGTTGAGGCTCCTGCACCGGCCTTCTCTCGTTTCTCACTCCTCTGCACTCATTTCTCGCTCCTGGCCCTCAGCGTTCGAACAGCGCGATCGACTCGACGTGTGCGGTATGCGGGAACATGTCCATCACGCCGGCCGAGCTCAGCTTGAAGCCGTGCTGGTTGACCAGGATGCCGGCGTCGCGCGCCAGCGATGCCGGGTGGCAGGAGACGTAGACGATGCGCCGGGTCTGCTTGTGCGGCAGGTATTCCAGCACCTTGTCGGCGCCGGCGCGCGGCGGATCGAGCAGCAGCTTGTCCCAGGGCTGGCGCGCCCAGTCGGCGCCGCGCTGGTCCTCGAACAGGTTCGCCACCTGGAACTGCGCGTTGTCGATGCCGTTGCGCGCGGCGTTCTGCGCCGCACGTTCGACCAGGCCGTGCTCGCCTTCCACGCCGACCACCTCGGCGACGCGGCGGGCGATCGGCAGGGTGAAGTTGCCCAGGCCGCAGAACAGGTCCAGCACGCGGTCGCCCGGCTGCAGATCGAGCAGCTCCAGCGTGCGCGCCATCATGCGCTGGTTCATGTCGGCATTGACCTGGACGAAATCCAGCGGCTGGAACTCCAGCTCGACGTCCTCGATCGCCGCATCGCCGCTGGCGATCCGAAATGCCAGTCGCGGCGCCTCGGGCCACAGCGGGTGCACGCTGCTGCTGCCGCCCGGCTGCAGGTAGATCGCCAGGGCGTGCTGCTGGCCGAACGCGGTCAATGCGGCGAGGTCACGCTCGCTCAACGGCTGCATGTGGCGGAACACCAGGGCCATCAGGTCGTCGCCGCCGGCGAACTCGATCTGCGGGATCGTGTCGACCGCATCCATCGTGCTGAGCAGGTCGGCCAGCAGGCCGACCTTCGGACCGAGCGACGGGTGCATCACTTCGCACTGCTGGATCTCGGCCACGAAACGCGGGTTCTGCTCTTCGCGGAAGCCGACCAGCACGCGGCCCTTCTTCACCACGTTGCGTACCGACAGGCGGCCCTTGCGCCGATAGCCCCACGGCTCGCCGGTGAGCGGCGGCAGCCATGCTTCCGGCGTGACCTTGCCGATGCGCTCGAAGTTTTCCGCCAGCACGCGCTGCTTGGTGGCGATCTGCGTTGCCGCATCCAGGTGCTGCAGCGAGCAGCCGCTGCATTCGGCGAAATGGCGGCAGCGCGGTTCGACCCGGTGCGGCGAGCGGGTGATCAGCTCGACCACCTCGGCCTCGTCGAAATGACGATGGCGCTTGCGCAACCTGGCCATCACCTGTTCGCCCAGCAGCGCACCGCTGACGAAGACGGTCTTGCCATCGACACGGGCCACGCCGCGACCGTCATGGCCGAGGTCGGTGATGACGGCTTCGAAAGGCTTCGCTGAAACGGAGTTGGATCGGGACATGAGCGGTAAACGGATGGGGCCGCAGCGGCTGGCCGCCGATTATCACAGATCGGCCCGGATGACGCCTGCAGACGACTGGTGGGAGCAGCTTGTGGGAGCGGCTTCAGCCGCGATGCTCTTCAATCTGGCAAAAAGCATCGCGGCTGAAGCCGCTCCTACAAGAGGTGCGGCTGCCGTTGTTGCGCCTGCGCTGGACTTATTTCTTCTGCCAGGCGCCGGCGGCGTTCTGGTAGTACCAGCCAGCATGCGCCTTCTCGATCCAGCTCTTGGCGAAGGTCGCGCGGATCTGCGGCTCCCACTCCGGATGGTTGTTGGCGTTGGCGACTTCACGGTACAGCGTGGCGCGATCGCGATTTTCGTCGGCGATCGTGGCATTGGCCTGGGCACGCTGGCTCAACGGCACCTTGGTGGCATCGCGCATCGCAACCATGCCGTCACGGGTGAAGCCCACCGCACCGCTGGCGAGCAGATCGCCCAGCGCCCCCTGGAAGCGCGCCTGCATGCGAGCGCTGATCGCCTCGGTGGCGCTGGTCTGGATACGGATGTTCGGCGTGTCGGCCGCCTGCGCCGCCGGGATCAGCAGGTCGAGCAGCATGGCCGACGGCTGCCCGCCGCCGTTGCTGGCCGCCGGCTTCGGCTCCTTCGGCGCGGGCTTCGCATTGGCGCCGGCCTGATCGAGCACGTTGCCGATGAACTGATCGGCAGCCTTCTGCGCCGCCGCCTCGGGAAAGTACACATTGATCGTGACGCAGCCGACCAACGCCACGGCCAGTGAGGTCAGGATGACGTAGAGAAGCTTGCGCATGGTGCACTCCAGCGAGTTGAACGTGAATGGGAAAACGAAATCGTGCCGTGTCAGTGAATTTCCGGGGCCGCGCCGTTGACGGCATCGCGCAAACGCCGAACCAGGGTCGGCCAGTCCACCTCGGTCTGGTGACCGATCACCTGCAGGTGCGGCAAGCCGCTGCCGTCGACGATAGTGTAGCCCCCGTCGTTTGTATCCAGTCCGCTCATCTTGCAGACCGTGCCCTGCAATGTGCAATTGAGGCCGATCCGGCTGTAGCCGAACGTCTTGAACAACTTCAGCACGGCGCCCTGCAGGCCGGCGGCGATGCCGCCGCCACCGACCGAGGTGAGGTTGTTCACCGCGCGCTGGCTGATCCGCCCGCCACCACCGGCGAGCAGGCTCGCCTTGAACGCCACCGGATCCCAGTCGACCAGGCGCAGGTCGTCGATCGAACCGTCCAGCCGTCCGGTGATGCTGCCGAAATCGAAGACGCTGGTGATCGCCGCCAGGTCCAGCTGTTTCAGGCTGATGTCGCCGTTCAATACCGGGCTTGGCCCGAACGGGTTCTGCAAGGAAAGCCTGGTGATGTCGACGAAGCCGCCGAACAGGTTGGCCGACAGGCCACCCTGCAGTTCGAAACGATCGCCGACCCAGCGCAACGAGGGAATCGCCCCGCCCAGCGTGCCGGGAAAGGCCGGCCAGCCCATGGCCTGGCTGAACGCGGCCATGTCGACCCCGGTCAATACCAGCGAGGTGGCCAGTCGCTGCCCTTTCGCTGCCGCCGGGCTCCACTCCAGGTCGCCGATCCGCAGCTGCCCCTTGAGCACCGGCACCAGCAACGGCTGCTGCAGGCCCAGCGTGCCGGCACGGCTGCGCCAGTGCGACAGCGCGGCACCGTTGTCGATCCGATAGAACTGCAGGCTGCGCCAGCCGAGCGTGGTGGCCGGGCGGTCACCGTCGACGGACCAGTCCAGCCCGCCGCGCAGGCCGTCGACTGCCAGCCGGCCGTCCGCATCGGCCAGATCGAGGTCGTCGGTGCTGAACGCGAAGCTGTGCGGGCCATCCGCGCGCAGATCCAGACTGGCGTTGAGCTGGCCGTCGATGCGCATGTCGCGCAACCCCAGCGTACTGAGCCAGGCCTTGCCGTAGCGGCCGTAGGCAGTGGGGAAACTGGCGTGCAGGCGATCCAGCCGCAACGTGGTCAGCTCGCCCTTGGCGTCGAATGCCAGCGCCCCCTCGAGCTGCAACGCATCGGCATCGGTAAAGCGCAGCCGGGTCAGTTCGAAAGCGCCGTCCTGGGCATTGGCGTGCAGGCCCAGTTGCACCGGATGATCCGGCAGCTTGGCGTAGAGCGGGCCCAGCAGCAGCTCGCCGCCGCGCAGGCCGGCATCCAGGTCGATCCGTGCCGGACCGTTGGTGGTATCGAGATTGAACCGTCCGCTGCCGCTGAGCTGCTGCGCGGCCAGCGTGCCGCTGGGGGTGTCGAAGCCCACCCCGTTGAGGGTGAACTGCCCGGAGGACTGCAGGCCGGTATCGCGCACGTCCAGGGCCATGGCGGCATCCAGCCGCCCGCTGGTGGTGCGTCCCGACCACACCGTGCCGAGCAGCCCCTGCAGCCAGCCGGCCGGCAGGTCGTCGATGCTGATCTGCGCATGGGTAGGCTGATCCAGCGGCAAGGCGGCAGTGACGTGGCCCTTGCCCTGCAGGATGTCCACCAGCAAGGTGTTGGCCGATTCGCTCAGCACGACGTTCAGGTGGGCGTTGCTGAGCGCACTGCCCGGTGCTCCGGCCAGACGCACATTGCCGTCGAGAATCCAGCGCAGGCGATCGTCGCGCTGCAGGCTGCCATCGAGCGACAGCGCCAGGTGTCGCCAGCCCATCGCGGGCACGTCGGCCTGCCCCGCATGCAGTTGCAGGCGCAGCCCGCCGGAGACGTCCGCGCTGATCGCCACGCTCACCGCCTGCAGGCGAACGCCTGGCACGCTGATCGACTTCGCCGCCAGCACCACGTCCGCCCGCGCAGGCAGCGCCCAGCCGAACATCAGCAGAAGACCGCAGCACAGCAACAGATGGCTTGATGTCGGGCGCATGTCGGGCCATTCTGCCAAATTAAGATGAACGATACGGATTTCGTCATGAATCAACTGCCGGATGGCCCTTCCATCGCCCTCGCCGGAACCCGCCGACCACACGTGCTGGTGGCGGACGACGACCCTGCCAGCTGCCGCTTCCTGTCCGATGGCCTGCGCTCGCTTGGTGCCGTGGCGGACGCCTGCACGGAGAGCACGACGGCGCTGCGGCGGGCACGCGACGAGACCTTCGACCTGTTGTTGCTGGACTGCCGCATGCCCGGGGGCGGCGCGCTGCACATCCTCGGCCAGTTGCGCGGGGACAGTCAGGCGCATTCGAGCGACAGCATCGCCGTGGCCACCAGCGCCGAGCTGGAGCCGGAGGAGCGCCGACGGTTGCTCGCTGCGGGCTTCAGCGAGATCCTGCTCAAGCCCTGCGGACTGGATGACCTGCAGCACCTGCTGGCGCTGGTGCAACCGGAGCGCGAGGCGGCCTGCGTGCTGGACGACCAGGCCGCGCTGAGCAGCACCGGCGACGTCACCACCATGCGCGCACTGCGCCTGCTGTTGCGCGAGGAACTGGCCCAGCTCCAGCGCGAACTGGACGCGCTGAGCCATGATCGCGCCGGCTTCGGCGAGCGGCTGCACCGGCTGCGCTCGTCCTGCGGATTCTGCGGCGCGGCCGCGCTGTCGACGCAAACGGTCCAGCTGCAGCAGCAGCTGGCACGAGCGGCAGCCACGCCGGCGGCACTGATGCGCTTCCGCCAGGTATTGCAGGCGACCCTGCAGGCGCTGGATCGCTAGGAGCCGGGGAGATCCGGGCGCCGCGATACCGCCATCGCCAGCACCCGCCACGCACGCAGCTCGCCACCGCCCAGATGGAAACGGATGACCTCGCGCATCATGTCGCGCAGCGTCTTCAACCCGCGGTTGTCCGGCATCCGGTCCTGGCCGAGCGCCAGCAGGTCGCTGCCCAGCAGGGCATGCGGGTGGCTGGCGGCGCAACGCACGGCACCCTGCTCGACCAGGTAGCGGTAGCTCGCCTGCGGCAGCAGCGGTTCGCCGCTGTCCGGGTCGTACTGCAGCTGCAGGCCGTAGCCGATCGCCTCCATCAGGTCACGCTCGAAACGGCGCAGGCTCCAGCCCAGCGGCTCGGCCGCCGCCAGACGCCCCAGGGTCCGGGCGTAGGCGTCGAACAGCGTGGGAAACGGATCCTGCCGGCCGGTCAGGCGCACCACCAGTTCATTCAGATACAGCCCGGCCAGGCCGGCATCACCGGTCAGTCGCATCGGGCTGCCGGTCGCCTCGATCGCGGTCAGCGTGGCCATCTCGCCGCGCAGCAGCAGATCCATCGCCAGCGACTGGAACGGCTCCAGCTGGGCCCGTCGCAACCGCGCCTTCTCGCCGCGCACGCCGCGTGCGACCACGCCCAGGCGGCCGTGATCGCGGGTCAGGCATTCCAGCAACAGCGACGTCTCGCGATAGGCCCGTGCGTGCAGGACGTAGGCTGGTTGCTGTTGGATGCGCATGGGTCAGGGCGGGGAACGGACAGGCATCGCAGCTTGCGCCCTCGTTCCCTGCTCTCCGCTCTCAGTCCGTATAACCGAACTTCTTCAGCATGTTCTCGTCATCGACCCAGCCCTCGCGGACCTTCACCCACAGCTTCAGGAACACCTTGCGCTCGAACATGCGCTCCATGTGGCGTCGTGCGCTGCTGCCGATCGACTTGAGCTGGGCGCCGCCGTGGCCGATCACGATCGCCTTCTGGCCGGCGCGCTCGACCCAGATGATCGCGTGGATCTCGGCGATGCCGTCGGGGCGATCGTTGAACTGCTCGATCTCCACGGTGGTCGCATAGGGCAGCTCCTGATCCAGCCGCAGCATCAGTTGCTCGCGCACCATCTCGGCGGCGAGGAAACGCTCGCTGCGGTCGGTGACTTCGTCTTCGCCGTACATCGGCGGCTGCACCGGCAGGCGCTTGAGGATCGCCTGCTCCAGCTCCTTCAGCCCCTGCTCCTTCAGTGCACTGACGTAGTGGATCTCGTCATAGCTGTGCTTGGCCACCAGGTCGGCCACGAACGGCAGCATCGCGGCCTTGTCCTTGTTCAGGTCGACCTTGTTGATCACCAGCAGCCGCGGCGACGACTGCTCGACCAGGGCCGCGTACAGCGCCTCGTCCTCGTCGGTGAACCGCCCGGCTTCGATCACCTGCACCACCAGATCGACGTCGCTGATCGCCGAGCGCGCCGCGCGATTGAGGCTGCGGTTCATCGCCCGCTTGGCACCACGATGCAGCCCGGGCGTGTCGACGTACATGATCTGCCCGGCCTCGCTGGTGTTGATGCCGAGGATGCGGTGACGGGTGGTCTGCGGCCGCGGGCTGATGATGGACAGGCGAAAGCCGATCAGCGCATTGAGCAAGGTGGACTTGCCCACGTTGGGACGCCCGGCCAGGGCGACCGTGCCGCAACGGAAATCATCATGCGGCAAAATGCCGGCGGCGGGGTCCAGTGGGTGTTTCATGACGTGAAATGCTCGGCAAGTCGGATGGCAAGTGTAGTGCTTTGCCGGAAACGACAGGATATCGGTCCGGTGGCGTGCATGCCGCGCACGGGCCGATGGCCCGCATCGCGCCGGCTGGCCCATATGACGAAAACGGCGATCAGGGTTTGCGCGGCTGTTCCAGCAGCTGGTTCAGCACGGTCTCGGCCGCATCCTGCTCGGCGGCCCGGCGGCTGGCGCCGCGGGCCTCGGCAGTCAATGGCAGCGGCTCGCTGATGGTACAGCTGACGTCGAAGGTCTTGGCATGATCCTCGCCATGACTAGCGGTCAACTCATACTGTGGCAGCGTCCAGCCACCTGCCTGCAGGTATTCCTGCAGCCGGGTCTTGGCATCCTTCGAGGATCGCCGCAGCGCGCCGATACGTTCGGCGAACAGCTCGCGGACGGTCGTCCGGCACGCATCGAAACCGCCGTCGACGTATACCGCGGCAACCAGCGCCTCGAACGCATCGGCCAGGATCGAATCGCGCCGGAAACCACCGCTCTTCAATTCGCCCGGACCGAGCTTCAGTTCGTCGCCCAGTTCCAGCTCGCGCGCCACGCCCGCCAACGCCTGGCCGTTGACCAGTTGCGCGCGCAGGCGCGATAGCTCGCCCTCGTTGGACTTGGGGTGAACCTCGTACAGCAACTCGGCGATGATCGCGCCCAGCAACGCGTCGCCCAGAAATTCCAGTCGTTCGTTGTTCGGCCGGCCGATGCTGCGGTGGGTCAGCGCCAGCTGCGCCAGCGCGGGGTCTTGGAATCGGTAATTCAGCTTCAAGGATTACTGACCCACATTGCCCTGCAGCGGCACGCTCTTGTTGAAGTGCAGCAGGAAGTCGATGTTGTACATGAACGGGATGTCCTTGTCGTAGACCACCTGCAGCTGGCTGGCACCACCGGTATCGCGCTTGATGGTGATGTTGGCCGGTTTGATGGTGGCGTCATCGACATACTGGAAGCCCATCTTGAACATCAGGTCGCGGCGGATCTGGTCCAGCGACTTGTCATTGGTGCCTTCGGTGGAAACCTGGTTCATCGCCTTCACCACACCCATGTACTCGGAGTACGAGGGGACCAATTTCATCGCCATGAAGGCCAGAAAGCCCACAACGGCCATGATGATCAGAAACCCGATCAGAGTGACGCCCGCCTGCTTCGATTTCATAGTCCCCTCGCTATGGCCGCCTGCGCGACCTGTCGATCTGTGGATGAACCAAATGTCGCACTGGGCAACACACCCTGGCCAATCCGCCAGGGAACAGCTTGCACGGCCAGCGCGATTATGCCTGCGGATTCTCGCACTGTTGACGCCCGCCGTGTGCGGACCGGTTCGATCCGGTCACGCTTTTGGCAGATGGATCACGTACGGACCCTCGACCTCAATGGATGATCGTGCCGATGCGCGAGAAATCCACACCACCGGTACCCCAGCCTTTCCAGCTCATCCAGATCAGGAACGCCTTGCCGGCCAGGTTCTGCTCGGGCATGCAGCCCCACCAGCGACTGTCGAGGCTGTCGTTCCGATTGTCGCCCATCACCAGATAGCAGCCCTTCGGCACCTTCGAAGGCACGCGGTCGTTCGGAATCGTGTTCGGCGTGGTGTACGCCGGCATCAGCGCAATCATGTGGTTGACGGCACTGCCGTCATCGCGGTGCAGATGCTCGGTCCACACGGTCGCGCCCATGTTCAGCATGGTCTCGTCCACGGTGCGCCGGGGGTTGCCCTCATACGGGCCGATCTCGTCGGCCGTGACCGGCTTGCCGTTGATCACCAGGTCGGAGCCGTGTACCTCGATGCTGTCGCCGGGCAGGCCGATCACCCGCTTGATCCAGTTCTGCTGCGGTATCGGCGCATGCGGGTCGTTGCAGCTCATGTCGCCGCTGCGCACCAGCTTTCCGCCGTCGAAGCAGAGGTAGCCGGGGAAGCGGAACACCACCACGTCGCCTCGCTTCGGCTCACCGAGCTGAACGAACTTGTTGTTGAACGCCGGCAGGCGCAGGCCGTAGGCAAACTTGTTCACCAGGATGAAGTCGCCCACGTCCAGCGTCGGCATCATCGACCCGGAGGGAATCCGGAACGGCTCGGCCACGAAGGTGCGCAACAGCAATACCACCAGCACCACCGGGAACAACGAACGCGCCCAGTCGACCGGCATCGGATCGCGATACTCGTCGCCGGAGGCGTCGAGGCGCGCCTTGCGCTTCTTGTACAGGAACAGCCGATCCAGGCCCCACACCACACCGAACAGCACGGTGAGACCGAGCAGGATCGCCGAAAAATCAAATTCCATGCGTTAACTCCAGGTTGCCTGGCAGATCATTGCTGATCGCGCTTATTTATCCACTCTCAAGACGGCGAGGAAGGCTTCCTGAGGAATCTCCACCCGTCCGACCTGCTTCATGCGCTTCTTGCCTTCCTTCTGCTTCTCCAGCAATTTCTTCTTGCGACTGACGTCGCCGCCATAGCACTTGGCCAGCACATTCTTGCGCAGCGCCTTGACGGTGGAACGCGCAACGATCTGCGCGCCGATCGCCGCCTGGATCGCCACGTCGAACTGCTGCCGCGGGATCAGGTCCTTCATCCGCTCGACCAGTTCGCGACCGCGCCGCTCGGCATGCGTCCGATGCATGATCAGGCTGAGCGCGTCGACCCGTTCGCCGTTGATCAGAACGTCGGTTCGCACGAACGGGCCGGCGTCGAAACGATCGAAGTGGTAATCCATCGACGCATAACCCCTCGACACGGATTTGAGGCGGTCGAAGAAATCCATGACCACTTCGGCCAGCGGCATCTCGTAGCTGATCTGCACCTGGGTGGCCAGGTACTGGATCGAGCGCTGCACGCCACGCTTTTCCTCGCACAGCGTGATGATGTTGCCGATGTAGTCCTGCGGGGTAAGGATATTGGCCACCACGATCGGCTCGCGGATCTCCTGCACCAGGCTGGAATTCGTCGGCAGTTTGGCCGGATTATCCAGCAGCATGATGCTGCCATCGCTCATCAACACCTCGTAGACCACGGTCGGTGCGGTGGTGATCAGATCCAGGTCGTACTCACGCTCCAGCCGCTCCTGCACGATCTCCATGTGCAGCATGCCGAGGAAGCCGCAGCGGAAGCCGAAACCCATCGCTTCGGAGGACTCCGGCTCGAAGAACAGCGCGGCGTCGTTCAGGCGCAGCTTGTCCAGCGCCTCGCGCAAGGCGGGGTAGTCATCCGACGACACCGGGAACAGGCCCGCGAACACCCGCGGTTGCATGGTCTGGAACCCCGGCAGCGCCTTGTCGGCGGGCTTGCCCGCATGGGTCAGCGTGTCGCCCACCGGCGCGCCGTGCACGTCCTTGATCGAGGCGTTGATCCAGCCCACCTCACCGGCGCCGAGCTTGTCCAGCTTCTTGCGCTTGGGCGTGAACACACCCACGTCGCCGACTTCGTGGGTACGGCCGGTGGACATCACCAGCAGCTTGTCGCCGGGTTTGATCTCGCCCTGCATGACCCGCACCAGCGACACCACGCCCAGGTAATTGTCGAACCAGGAGTCGATGATCAGTGCCTGCAGCCGGTCGGTGCCCCGCGGCTGCGGCGGCGGAATCCGCGCCACGATCGCCTCCAGCACGTCGACCACGTTGAGACCGGTCTTGGCACTGATCGCCACCGCATCGGTGGCGTCGATGCCGATCACCGCCTCGATCTCGAGCTTGACCTTCTCCACGTCGGCGGTCGGCAGGTCGATCTTGTTCAGCACCGGCACCACTTCCAGTCCCATCTCGACCGCGGTGTAGCAGTTCGCCACCGACTGCGCCTCGACCCCTTGCGCCGCATCGACCACCAGCAGCGCGCCCTCGCAGGCGGCCAGCGAGCGACTGACTTCGTAGGAGAAATCGACGTGCCCCGGCGTATCGATGAAATTGAGCTGGTAGGTCTTGCCGTTCTTTGCGGTATACGGCAACGAGACCGACTGGGCCTTGATGGTGATGCCGCGCTCGCGCTCGATCGGATTGGTGTCCAGCACCTGTGCCTCCATCTCGCGGTCGGCCAGGCCACCGCAGATCTGGATGATGCGATCGGCCAGCGTGGACTTGCCGTGATCGATGTGGGCAATGATGGAGAAGTTGCGGATCAATTCCATGGAGCGCAGGTGGCCTGTCGGACTTGGGTCTGCCGCCACACACCATGCATGACAGCGCATCACCGTTGAGCGACGCTAACCTCGCATTATCGCATGGAACCGGCGATTGCCGCCGTCGCGTGATTGCCCGCGGCGCGGGCGCCGTCCGCGATGGATCGACGCCCGCACCCGCTCCCGGATGGCAACGACAGGCCTCGCCGGACCGGTTACCCGTTGCCCGGCACGGTCAGCCCCACGAAATTGCTCTGCTCGCCGCGGCGCACCAGCAACAGTACCGTGCTGCCCGGTTTCACATCCCTGGTCGCCGCCTGGAATTCGGCGTCGCTACCGATCTTCTGCTGGTTGACCATCAGGATCACGTCGCCGGCCTGCAGGCCGGCCTGCGCCGCCACCGGGCCGGTAATGTCACCGATCACCACGCCCTGACCCGGCTTCAGCCCGAGTTGCTTGCGGGTGTCGTTGTCCAGCGACTGCACGGTCAGGCCCAGCGCCGCCGAACCGCTGCGGCTCGACGACGACATGGCACCCTGGTTGTCCACCGCATCCTTGTCGCGCGACGCTTCACTGATGGTGACCTGAAGGGTCATTTTCTTGCCGTTGCGCAGGATCTCCATCGGCACCTCGCTACCCGGCTTGGTCATGCCGACCAGTGGCGGCAGATCCGCGGCCTGCTGCAGCACCTGACCGTTGTAGGCCAGGATGATGTCACCGGGCTGGATGCCGGCCTTGGCCGCACCACTGCCCGGGGTGACGTCGACCACGGCGGCACCCGCACCGTTCTCCAGCTTGAATGCCTTGACGATATCGTCATTGACCGCCTGCATCGTCACGCCGAGCTTCCCGCGCGACACGTAACCCTTGGTCTTGAGTTGCTGCACCGCGTTCATCGCCACGTCGATCGGAATCGAGAACGACACACCCATGTAATCGCCGGTATTGGAATAGATCTGCGAGTTGATCCCCACGACCTGACCCTGCAGGTTGAACAGCGGCCCGCCGGAATTGCCGCGGTTGATCGGCACATCGGTCTGGATGAACGAGGTGTACGGCTGGTCGCGCTGGCCCAGGTTGCGCCCCACCGCACTGACGATGCCCTGGGTCACGGTGTAGTCGAAACCGAACGGCGAGCCGATCGCCAGTACCCACTGACCCGGCTTCAGGTTGCGCGAATCACCGATGCTCACCACGGGCAACTCGCCGCCGGCATCGACCTTGAGCAGCGCGATGTCATAGGTCGGATCGGTGCCAATCACCTTGGCGGTCAGCGTGCGGCGGTCCTGCAGACGCACAGTCACCTTGTCCGCATGGTCGACCACGTGGTTGTTGGTGAGGATGTAGCCATCCCTGGAAATGATGAACCCGGAACCCAGCGAGGTGTGCTTCTGCTGCTCCGGCGAAGGCATCATCGGCATACCGAAGAAGCGGCGCAGTATCTCGGCCTGCGGATCACTCGGCATGCCCTGGCCCGGCATCATCTGCCCGCCGATGGCTTGCTGCGTGGTCTGCCGCTCACCGCTGTACTTCGCTTCGACATGGACCACGGCAGCGGCGTTCTTCTGCACGATGCCGGTAAAATCCGGCAGGCTGGCTGCCGTCGGTACTGGCTGTGCCTGCACTGCACCGCCACCGGCCAGGCCCAGCAAGGCACAGCACGCCAGGGTGCGCAAGATGGAATGATTCATGACTCCTCCTTGGTTGAACTTCAGCCGGGGACAGCTGGACTTGTGGATGTCCGGTTGCTGATGTGGCGCGAGTGTTGCGCACACACCCCTCCCTCCCATGAAGCAGGTCGGTCAATGCAAACCGGAGAGGTGAGTCGCGCGGGTGATCACGCGCGAATCAGCGGTCAGTGCGCGACGGCACCCGCCCGACGCGCAGTATCCGGAACCGTCTGCTGCTCCGGGTCGAGCAGCAGCAGATAGCTGCCATCGTTGTTGTCGAGCGTGCGGTAGCGATGCATCGACGAGTAGGGTGTCTGCCGGCGTGGGTAGGTCAGCTGGCTCGTGTCGAATGGCGCACCCAGCGTGGCCGAAGCCTGCTGACTGAGCAATCCGGCGGAATTGCCGCTCAACCACGGCGGCACCGCAGCGGGCGCGGTGGGCGTCGCGACGGGCTTGCTTGTCGGCGCCACGGTCGCGACATCCCTGGCCTTGATGGTCTGCTGGGTGGAAGCCGTCGATGCACCGATGCGCTCGGCGTCACTGCCCGGCTGGCCGATCATCAGCGCGGCGGCAGCCACGCTGGCGGCAATCGCACCGCCGGTGGACCAGCGCAACCAGTGATTGCGCCTGACGGTCGCAACCGATCGTGCGCCCTCCTGCTCGATCGCCTGCATCACCCGCGCAGCAAAGTCGGTGCTCGCCATTGGCGGCGACTGTCGACGCAGACTGTCGCGGGCAAGGTGGTAACGCGCCCAGGTCTGTTGCAGCGAGGCATCGTGATCGAGCCGGCGCAGCAGGAAGCGCAACTGCTCGTTTGACAGCTCACCGTCAATTCCGGCTGAAAGGCTTTCGCGGACGTCCTGGTTCATGTCTGCCTGATTCATTTCTGATCCTCGCGGTCCGACAATAGGGGCCGCAGCTTTTCGTCAATCGCCTCACGTGCCCGGAAGATACGCGAACGCACCGTACCGATCGGGCAGCCCATCGCTTCGGCGATTTCATCGTAACTGAGACCATCCACTTCACGCAGGGTAATGGCTGTCCGCAGTTCTTCGGGCAAGGCTTGGACAGTGGAAAACACCGATTGTTCAATTTCCTGGCGCATCAGCTCACGCTCGGGCGTGGCGCTGTCGTGCATGCGCTCGGCGCCCGCCGCCATGAACTCGGCATCGTCCGCGTCTATATCCCCCGCCGGGGGACGCCGCCCCATGGCCACCAGGTGGTTCTTGGCCGTGTTCACGGCAATCTTGTACAGCCAGGTGTAGAACGCGCTGTCACCGCGGAACGAGCCGATCGCCCGCCAGGCGCGGATAAAGGATTCCTGGGCGATGTCTTCGCATTCGGCATGACTTCTCACATAGCGTGAAATGAGCCCGATCAGCTTGTGCTGGTATTTGAGCACCAGTAGATCGAAAGCGCGCTTGTCCCCACTCTGGACACGCTCGACCAGCGCACGATCCAGTTCATTTTCGCCCATCCGGGCCATATCCATCGTCAATGCCGTCATCCGCTGCGGAAGCTTGTTTTGAACTGAACGCGGGCGATCAGACCGCAGCCGGGCGCCGGAGTTCAGGATGCTTGAGATATCGCTCCAACCATAACGCACGGCCGGTTGGCTGGTTGTCATGCCACCCGCCCCCGGCTCCGTCACGCATCCGTCCTGTCATGGGGTCGCCGCGGCCGCGCTCAAGCCGGCATGGTCTCGCGTGCGTCGAGCAGGCGCTGTCGTTCGGCCAGCAACTTGTCGAAACTGACCGGCTGCAGCGGTCGACAGAAAAGATACCCCTGCAACTCGTCGCAATGGTGGGTCCGCAGGAATTGCATATGCTGCTCGATCTCCACGCCTTCGGCCACCACCGCCCGCTTCAGGCGGTGGGCCATCTCGATGGTCGCGCGGACAATGGCCTCGTCGTCAGGATCCACGCCGATGTTGCGCACGAAACTCTGGTCGATCTTGATCCGGTCCGCCGGCAACCGGCGCAGGTAATCCAGCGAGGCCGCGCCCGTGCCGAAATCGTCGATCGCGATGTGGCAGCCCAGCCGATGCATCGCGTTCAGGTTTTCCACCAGATTGGGCGCCGCCTTGATGCTGATGCTTTCGGTGATTTCCATCTCCAGCAAGGTCGGATCGAGCCCGGTATCGCGCAGGACCGACGCCACGGTCTCCAGCAAGCTCGGTTCCATCAACTGCACCGCGGAGAGGTTCACGCCCAGGCGCAGGCGCAATCCGTAGCGTTGCTCCCATTCCTTGGCCTGGCGGCAGGCGGTGCGCATCACCCACTCGCCGATCGAGACGATCAGGCCGGTCTCCTCGGCCAGCGGAATGAATACCGCCGGGCTGATCAGACCGAGCTCGGGATGCTCCCAGCGCACCAGTGCCTCCATCCCCACGATGTCCTCGGTTTCGGCATTGACCTGGGGCTGGTAGACCACCCGCAGCTCGCCGTTGCCCTCGGCATGACGCAAGCGGGATTTCAGCGCCATGCCGTGTTCCTTGGCATATTCCGGGCTGACTTCGTAGATCTGGAAGTTGTTGCGACCGTGATGCTTGGCCGAATACATAGCCTCATCGGCATGCTTGAGCAGGGTTTGCGCGTCGCTGGCATCGTCCGGAAAGAAGCTCAGGCCCATGGATGCGGTGACCTGCAATTCGGTGCCGTCATCCAGGCACAACGGCGTTTCCATCACCTGCACGATTTTTTCGGCCACGCGCAGCACATCGTCGTTCTTCACGATATGCCGCAAGACGATGGTGAACTCGTCGCCGGCATAGCGGGCCACCGTGTCCGAGGCGCGGATGCTGCTGCACAGGCGCTGCGTGACCACGCGCAACACCTGGTCCCCGGCGTCATGGCCATAGGTGTCGTTGATCGCCTTGAAACGATCGAGATCGACGAACAGCACGGCGAAGCATTCGCCGTTGCGGGTGGCCTCGCGGATGATCGTATCCAGCCGGTCGTTGAACAGCAGACGATTCGGCAACCCGGTCAGTGCGTCCACCAGACCCTCGGCGCGTCCCTGTTCCCGCGTGCGACCCAATTCGAGCACCTGCGCAAAGCGGGCCGCGGCACAACGCAGCACCGGCTCGATGATGCCCACCTCGCCGAAGCCCTTGCGGGTGCCCGCCAGCATCGCGCCAATGATCGTATGGCGTTCGTCGTACAGCGGCAGCCCGGCAAATCCTGCCAGATCGACCTGCTGCAGCAGGGGATCCACCGCCGCCAAACGCTTGGCATCGGTCCGATAAAACAGTTTCTTGCCACCCAGCACCAGTTGCAGGGAACTCTGCGATTGCGCCGGCGGCCACGCCGGATCGTCGCCGCTCCACAGCTGCAGCATCTGCAGCGGGGCATCGGCGCCGTCGTGGCGGGCCGACCAGACGGCCAGGTAATCCAGCCCCAGTTCGTCAAACAACAGACGGCCGGCGGCAATCTGCGCATCGACGCCGCTGGTCGAGGCGAAGATGCGCGACAGCAACGTCAGGGCCGCCTCGGCGCGCAGGTCGGCACGATCGCTGCGAAACATCAGGGCCAGCGCGTCACGACCCGCATGTCGTATGCGCCGCACGCTGGCCTGGCCGACGTCGGCGCCCTGGGCCGATTTACGCTGGCAGGGGTACCAGCTGCGGTTGGCATCGGCCAGCACCTGGGTGATCGCAATTCCCTCGAACCGCAGCACCTGCGCCAATGGCAGCCCCTCCCACTGGCTGGCATGCAAACGACTGTGCCGGACGACCGTCGGGCTGACCTCCAACAGGCGGTTCGTCTGGGCATCGACGATCAGCCACTCGCTGTCGGCCTCCTCGAAAACATAGTGGTAATCGCCCTGCGCTTGACCGGCTTCCGCTGGCTCCGGCCTGCGCTGGCCCGCATGGCTCATTTGCGCCCGTCGCCACCGCGCGACCAGCTCGGTGTCGATCTGTGAAGTGGAAAGCCAGTCCGCAATCCCGTTCGACAGCTCGGCGGGATTGAGGGTGGCACCCTCGGTCAGGACCGCGAGCAGTGGCGTATCCGCGCCGCCAGGCAGTCGCCGCAACTGTTCGAGACAGCTTTGCGCCTGCCGCTCATCGCCGGACAACACCATCACCATCAACTGCAGGGGCGGATGCGGCGGACGCCCTTCCAGCAAAATGGCCGCGTGCGCCACATCGCGCGCACTGTGGATCTGCGGATAGCCCGCCTGATCGAGCGCGTCGAACAGGCGACGGCGCAATTCGCGCTCTGCCGCGACCACCAGGATGCCGGAATTCATGGGCGACTCCACCTCAAACCAGCCAACGGCCATCGCGCAGGCGCAGGCGCCGCGGCTGACTGTCCTCGCTGCACAGGCGCACCGCCAACTCACCGAGGTGGTCGGCCAGTGCAACCGGCACGTCGATCAGCACGACGCGACGCAGGTGCTGCTTGGGCGCACGGGCCAACTGGCGCAGCAGGGTCGCATCCATCGCCGACAACGGCAATTCCAGCCCGAGCAGGAAATAGACGCCGAAGTGCATGCTCTGCTGCATGTAGCGCAGGGCGTTGCCCAGCCGCTGACAGTCGGGCACCCGCACTTGCGCATCGCGCAGGCTGCCCAGGCCGGTATCGGGCTGCCACAGGTACATGGCCTGCCCGGTATGCCGGGCAATGGCACGAAACTGATCGATCAGGGCGTGGACATCCTTGCTGTCCAGCACCACCAGTCCGCTGGGCGCAGCCACGATCCGATCGAAGATTTCGGCACCGGCTTGCGGTGGAACGGAGGCCATTGCGGATGTCATTGCGTCCCCGTCCTGCAGCGTCGGTACGCCTGCGATGGTGAAATCAGCCAGCCAACCATTGACTGCGCGGTCTGTCGGGCACTGCCCGGGTATTGCCTGACCCATTGGAACACGATGCGTCTATTCCTTGTTGGGTACTGGAGAGCGCGCACGTCGGCGCTGACGCCGCACCGGACGGGCCCGGCAGGAAGGCTCACTGCAGCGCATGGATTTCACACCGGTACCCCCGCCATGGTCAAGCAATCCGGTCACATCTCGCAATCAGGACGACACAACGGTATGGTTCAGGCCTCCTCCATCACGCCTGTATTCCCATGTTCGAAGGATTGCGCTTCAACCACTGGAAGACCAGCGAGGACGACAACGTTGTCACGCTGACTCTCGACCGTGCCAACAGCAGCGTCAATGCGATTTCGCGCGCCGTGCTGGACGAACTGGAGCAAATCGTCGAGCGGCTGGCGATCGACAGGCCGGCAGGGGTGATCATCCACTCGGCCAAACCCTCGGGATTCGCGGTAGGTGCCGACATCAAGGAATTCGTCGAGTACGCCAGACACGACACCGTGCTGGAGAATATCGAGCACGGCCAGCGCGTCTACGAGGCGCTGGCGCAGCTGCCCTGCCCCACGGTAGCGGCCATCCACGGCGCCTGCATGGGCGGCGGTACCGAGCTCGTGCTCGCCTGTCGCCAGCGCATTGCCGCGGACGACGACAAGACCCGGATCGCGCTACCCGAGGTGATGCTGGGCATCCATCCCGGCTGGGGTGGCACCGCGCGCCTGCCACGCCTGATCGGCGCCACCGAGGCACTGCCGCTGATGCTCACCGGCAAGTCGCTGTCCGCCAGACGGGCGCTGGGCCTGGGTGTGGTCGATCGCATCGCCGCCCCCGCCGAGTTGCTGGCGGAGGCCCGACTGATGCTTCGCCGCGGCACGTCGCGCCCGTTCGCACGACGCGCCAGGGCCTGGGCCAGCAACACCTGGCTCGCGCGACAGATGCTTGCCCCGGTCATGCTCAAGCAGACCGCGGCGAAAGTGCGCAAGGAACACTATCCCGCGCCGTTCGCGACGATCGACGTATGGAAACGCGGCGGCCCGAACATCCGGCAGCGCCTGAAGATCGAAGCGCGCTCGGTGGCGAAACTGGCACAGACACCCACGGCACAGAACCTGATCCGCATTTTCTTCCTGCAGGAACGACTGAAGGGCCAGGGCGCCGGCGTCGATGCAGGCATCAGGCACGTGCATGTGGTGGGCGCCGGCGTGATGGGCGGCGACATCGCGGCCTGGGCGGCATTCAAGGGCTTCGAGGTGACCCTGCAGGATCGCGAGATGAAATTCATCCAGCCCGCGCTGGATCGTGCCCGCCAGCTCTACGAGAAAAAGCTGAAGACGCCCGAGAAGGTCGCGACCGCCGCCGCTCGCCTGCGTGCCGACGTCGAGGGCAACGGGGTCGCGTCGGCGGATCTGGCGATCGAGGCGATCTACGAGAACGCCGATGCCAAACGTGAGTTGTACGGCAAGATCGAGCCGCAATTCGGTGCCGACGAGATTCTCGCCAGCAACACGTCCAGCATTCCACTGAATGAGTTGCGCGAAGGCCTCAAGGCGCCGCAGCGTTTCCTCGGACTGCATTTTTTCAACCCGGTGGCACAGATGCCGCTGGTCGAGGTGGTTCGTCACGACCAGCTCGACCCCGCCGTGGAGAAACGCGCGCTGGCTTTCTGCAAGGCGATCGGCAAGCTGCCCGTGGCGGTCAAGGGCACGCCCGGCTTCCTGGTCAACCGCATCCTGATGCCGTATCTGCTCGAGGCCCTGCGCCTCTACAGCGAGGGCGTACCCGGCCCGGTGCTGGATCGCGAAGCAAGGAAGTTCGGCATGCCGATGGGCCCGATCGAACTGGCCGACACCGTGGGCCTGGACGTCTGTGCCTCGGTCGGCAGGGAACTCGCGCCGTTTCTCGGTCTGGAAGTGCCACCAGGGCTGGATGAGAAACTCGACGCCGGCAAGCGCGGCAAGAAAGACGGCCAGGGCTTGTATGTATGGCAGGACGGCAAGCCGCAGAAGCCCGAGGTCGACCAGCACTACGTCATGCCACCGGACCTGCAGGATCGCATGATCCTGCCGATGGTCAACGAGGCCATCGCCTGCCTGGCTGACGGCGTGGTCGACGACGCCGACCTGCTCGATGCCGGAGTGATTTTCGGCACCGGCTTTGCCCCGTTCCGCGGCGGTCCGATCCAGTACGCGCGCAGCGAAGGCGTCGACAAGCTCAAGGCCCGGCTGGAACAGCTGGCCCAGCGTTACGGCGAACGCTTCAGCCCGAAGAACGGCTGGGATCACCCGGCGCTGGCGCCTGATGGCGAGAAATGAGTGTGCCGAAGTGAGAGCGGCACATTGCGCACTCGTTTCTCACTCCTCCCCACTCACTCCTCGCCCCATCACCACATCAGATCGTCCGGCACACCATCGTCGCCCAGCCCGTCCGCGTGCGGGTCGACCAGCAGTGCCAGCTGGCCCGCGTCGATCGCGCGCACCTGTTCGGCAACCTCGCGGCTGACCAGCAGGTAACGACCACCCTGCTGCACCACGCCCAGCTCACCGGCATTGAGCGCCACCAACTGCGCTGCATCCACATGCACCCGCCGGATCTTGCCGCCATATTCGAAATTGCGCGGCTGATCGGCCTCGGTCTTGTTCAGGACCTTGCCCTCGAGCAGCTGCTGGATCTGCAACTTCCGCTCGCGCCGCAGCCGGGCCTGTTCGGCAGCTTCCTGCTCGATCCGCTTGCGTTCGCGCGCTTCGGTCTGGGCGCGCAGCGCATAGGCCTTGGCCAGGTCGATGTCCTGCTGACTCTGACCCGACCCGCGCGACCCGCGCGACGGCATATGCGGCGAACCGCCCTTGCCGCCCTTGCGTGCAGGTTTGCCGGATGGCGACGACGCCGATCGTGAGGGTTCGTTGCTGCGCTGCAGTTGAACCTGTTTGACGATGCCGCTCTTGAGCAGTTGATCGCGCAGGGAATCGGCCATGCTGATGTTCCGTGATCGGTGGGATGGGGTCAGTAATGTGGCGGCGGGGGTTCGCTGTGCGGATCATCGGCCAACGCGGTGCGCATCGACGACAACTCGCCATGCATGTCGCGCAACGCCCGTTCCAGCGCGGCGATCCGCTGTGACTGCTCGGCGTCGGCAGACGTCAGCGCCTGCACCGTGTCATCGATGAAAGTCAGTTTGACCTCCATCTCGTCGAGCCGCTTCTCAAATGTGTCGTTCGATCCACTCATCACGGAATCCGCAGACTGCGACCACGACCGATGCCGTAATAGGCCAACCCCGCTTCTTCCACCGTGGCCGGATCGTACAGGTTGCGCCCGTCGAAGATCGCCGGCTCGGCCAGCGCGACGCGGATGGCCGCAAAATCCGGACTCCTGAATGCCTTCCACTCCGTGACGACGGCCAGCACGTCGGCGCCCTGCAGGGCGTCTTCGGCGTGCTCGCACAACACCAGGTCGTCGCGCTCGCCATACAACCGCTGGGTCTCCTGTCGCGCCTCGGGATCAAACGCGCGAACCTTGGCGCCGACACTCCACAAGGCCTCCATCAACTCCCGGCTGGAGGCTTCGCGCATGTCATCGGTATTCGGCTTGAACGCCAGTCCCCACAGCGCGATCGTCCTGCCCGTCAGCTCGCCGCCGAAATGGCGTGAAATGAGCTCGAACAACTTGGTTTTCTGCTGCCGGTTGACCGCCTCGACCGCACCGAGCAGGCGTGCTTCATAACCTTGGCTGTGCGCCGTGCGTTCCAGCGCCTGCACGTCCTTGGGAAAACAGGAGCCGCCGTAGCCCGCGCCCGGATAGATGAAGTGATAGCCGATGCGGGGATCCGAGCCGATGCCCTGGCGCACGAGCTCGACATCGGCACCGACCCGCTCGGCAATATTCGCGATCTCGTTCATGAAGCTGATCTTGGTCGCCAGCATCGCATTGGCGGCGTACTTGGTCAGCTCCGCCGAACGTTCGTCCATCACCACCATTCGCTCATGATTGCGATTGAATGGCGCATACAGCTTGCGCAACACCGCCACCGCCCGTTCGCTGGACGCGCCCACGATGATCCGGTCTGGCCGCAGGCAATCTTCCACCGCGGCACCTTCCTTCAGAAATTCCGGATTGGACACCACGTCGAATTCCACCGCGACCTGGCGCCCGGCCAGTTCGCTCGCCACTGCCTCACGCACACGATCGGCGGTACCGACCGGCACGGTCGACTTGTTCACCACCACGGCATAGCGATCCAGATGCTGGCCGATACTCCGGGCTACCGCCAATACATATTTCAGGTCGGCGCTGCCGTCTTCATCCGGCGGCGTGCCCACGGCAATGAAAATCAGCTCGCCATGCGCGATGGCCGATGCCGCGTCGGTGGTGAACTCAAGCCGCCCGCCGGCATGATTCCGGCGCACGATCGATTCCAGACCAGGCTCGTAAATCGGAATCTCGCCATGCTTCAGGCGCTCCACCTTGGCTGCGTCGATATCGACACAAAGCACGTGATTGCCCATTTCAGCCAGGCAGGCACCAGTGACCAGTCCGACATAGCCGGTACCGAAGATCGTGACTTTCATCATCTTTGTGTCGATTCCCTTGAGCGTCAGCCACGCATTCTAACCGCCCCTCGCTTGCAGCACCGTATCTGTCGACGCCCGAAATGCAGAAGGGCGCGAATCGCTTCGCGCCCTTCTGCCAGGTTACGGTCGTGAAACCGCGACTTGGTGTTACTGACCGCCGGGAGCAGCACCGGCCGGCGTCGCCGAGGTATTGACCAGGGTCACGTCGAAGATCAGCGTGGCATTTGGCGGCATCGGCGGCTGCGGCTCGGCGCCATAGGCCAGCGAGGACGGAATGAACAGCTTGTAGTGTCCACCGACCCGCATCAGCTCAAGACCTTCGCGGAAGCCCGGAATCACCCCGGCCAGTGGAATCTTGGCCGCACCCGGCGGATTGTGCTTGGCCGAAGCATCGAACACCTGGCCATCGATGAAGCTGCCCGTGTAGTTGATCTCGACCGTGTCGTTCGGACCCGGACGCGCGCCCGTACCCTGGCTGATCACCTGGTACTGCAGACCCGAGGCCGTGGTCTTCACGCCGGCAACGCTCTTGTTCTTGGCCAGGAAAGCGTCACCCTCGGCCTTGTTCTTGGCAGCGAGCTTGACCATTTCGGCCTGGTACTTTGCCTGCACATGGGTCATGAAGGTTTCGTACACCTGCTTGGCATCGGCATCGCTGACGGTCGACTTCTGACCGGACAGCGAAGCCTGCACGCCACGGGCGACGGCGGCGGGATCCAGTTCATCGCGCACGATCGGAGGAATGCTCTCGCCCATCTTGTAGTAACCAAACACATAACTGGCCTTGGCCTTGTCGACCGTGCCGGCAGCGCCCTTTTTGGCGGTCTGGGCGTAAGCGCCCACCGTCATGCCCAGCGCGACGGCCAGCGCGACCGCGGTCAGCGTGGGACGCAGAAATTGCTTCATTCGAAACTCCCTCGTGTATTGGATATGCCGGCATTGCCGGCCGGGCCCCCCCAATGGAGGCAGGCCACGCATTGTGCGGTGGTTGTCCGGTCTTGGCAACGATTCAGGGGTCTGACCGTCAGTCGGCATAAAGGTTCACCGTACGGTGGCCTGCCTCCGAAATCAGTCGGAACCATCCGCGGAGGGGCCCGGCTTGTTCAGGGTCTCCTTCAGCGCCGCCTGCAGGCGGGCATGCATCTTCACCAGGCCCCGCCACAGCACGACCGCCAGTGCCACGCCAACCACCAGCAGCGACAGCGCAATGCCGCGTGGCGGCAGGATGGCCGAGCCCAGCGCACTGACCAGCAGGGCCAGCACCAGCAGGGTCGCCAGTGGAATGGTCCGTGCCAGCACGTTGCGGATGGCCCAGGTGTAGGAACCGGCGAACCGTTCGCGTATGCCGATCTCGGCCAGCAGCATGCCCAGCGCCTCGGCCTTGCGATACACCGCGATCAGCATCGGCAACGACAGGAACAGCGCGGACGCCCAGATCAGCGTATGGCGCAGATCACGGCCGATGCCGAGCGCCGAGAACCAGCCCCAGCTGTGCGCATTCACATAGGCACCCATCACGAACAAGGTCACCACCAGCAACACATTGATCGCGATGTGCCACAGCAGGCGCCGAAAGATCGCCGCGATGGCTGCGTTCTCGTTGACGGGCCTGAGGTTTTCCAGCCAGCCGCTGTAACTGGTCGCCAGCAATCGAAGCGAACGTGGTGTCGCCCGCCGCAAGCCGTTGGCCAGCCCGTCCGCCGAACGGTTCAGATAGGGCGAAGCGGCCATGCACACGACGGAAACCGCCACCGCAATCGGATAGATGAAATCGCTGATCACGCCCAGCGAGAGCCCCAGCGTGGCGATCACGAACGAGAATTCTCCGATCTGCGCCATGCCCAGACCCGAACGCAGCGACGTGCGCGCATCGTGACCGACAACGAAAATACCCACGCTGCACGCCAGGGTCTTGCCGACAATCACCACCGCGGCAATCAGCAGCGCCGGTACGATGTATTGCAGCAGCATGGCCGGATCGATCTTCAGTCCGATGGCCACGAAAAACAGCGCGGCGAACATGTCGCGCAGCGGCTCCACCAGTGTCAGGACCCGTCCCACGCTGCGCGATTCGGCCACCACGGCACCGGCCAGAAAGGCGCCCAGCGCCACGCTGAAACCCATCCAGACTGCCAGCAGACTGGCACCGAAACAGATCCCCAGCACGCTGACCAGCAAGGTCTCGTCGCGATCGAAGCCAGCCACGTAGTCGACCAGCCGCGGCAGCAGCAGCAACCCGAGAATCATTCCCACGACCACGAACAGGCCCAGGTGACCGATCAGCGTGAACGCCGCTTCCGCCTGCACCGAACCGCCAATCGCGACGGCGGTCAGCAGGGTGAGCATGACAATCGCAAGCAGGTCCTCGGCTACCAGCAAACCCACGACCAACTGGGCAAACGGCCGATGACGCTGACCGCCTTCGGCCAGCATGCGGGTCGCCACCATGGTCGAGGACAACGAGATGATCGCGCCGAGAAACAGCGCATCCATGCCTTTCCAGCCGAGCAGGCCGCCAATGCCGACACCTATCCACAGCATCAATCCGACTTCGCCTATCGCCACCGCCAGCACGCCGATGCCGACCTCGCGCAGCTTGCGCACACTGAACTCCAGTCCCAGCGTGAACATCAGCAGCACCACGCCGAGATTGGAGATGTCGTCGATCGCACGCGGATCATCCACCAGCATGCCGGGCGTATGCGGACCGATCAGCACACCGGCCAGGATGTAACCCAGCAGCACCGGCTGACGCAGACGCTGAAACAGGATCGTGGTGGCACCGGCCACCAGCATCACCACGGCGAGGTCGCGAATGAACCCGATTTCGTGCATTCCTCCCACCTCTTCAACCACGCCAGTCACTGCAGCTTAAACGACCGTCAGGCAACAGCATGTTCCGACCGACGATCGCCGACGCGACTCGCGATCGATTTCATTGCCCGTGAACTGAAAAAAAGCTTGACGGATATCCGGCTCACACCTATTCTTCTCGGCTTCCAGCGGCGGGGCCATAGCTCAGCTGGGAGAGCGCCTGCATGGCATGCAGGAGGTCGGCGGTTCGATCCCGCCTGGCTCCACCAATTTGAATTGTCCCCATCGTCTAGAGGCCTAGGACATCACCCTTTCACGGTGGCGACCGGGGTTCGAATCCCCGTGGGGACGCCAAGTTGGCTCGCAAAAGCTGGAAAATGCGGAGTGGTAGTTCAGTTGGTTAGAATGCTGGCCTGTCACGCCGGAGGTCGCGGGTTCGAGTCCCGTCCACTCCGCCACTATTCGAACAAGAAGCCCGCATAGCGGGCTTTTTGTTGTCCGTCATCCGTGGCCGCCGTCGCTCTTCGCCGCAATGATCAGTCGGCACGTTCCAGGGTGCCGGTGGAGTGGCCCTGCTCGGCAAGGTATTCCAGCCAGCGCGACAGAAAGCGGTTCATCCGAAGCCGATGCTGGAACACCGTATGTGCCGGTGAAAACGGCCCGAGCACCTGCCACAGGTGGCGTCCCGGATGGCAGTGCAGCGCTTCGGCCACGTGCGCGTCGGTGTACATGCGCAGTTGGGCCGATGGCGCGCGCTGACCGGTATGCGTATCGACGAAATCGTAGGTGAGTTCCAGTTCCAGTGTGTACGGATGACACTCCTGCACGTGCAGGTGCACGTCAAGACCGTCATCCACCCGGGAGACATAGCGACCGGGAGCCAGTTGCTGTGGCGCGAACAGTCGCGTCAGGCGGTGATAGTTCTCCGCATAGAGCCCCATCAGGAACTCGAATCGTCCCGGTAGCAGGCTGCTGCGATTGTCCAGTACGGCACTCATGGCGGGCGCGAAAACTCCGGTACACAATCAGAACATGGTCCGCTCGATGCCGAAGCGGTCGAAAATCTTGCTGGCGATCTCCTCGATCGATACGTGCGTGGTGTTGAGGCTGGGGATGCCGGCCTGACGCATCAGTCGGTCGGCCTGCTCCAGCTCCCAGCGACATTGCTGCAAGGTGGCATAGCGGCTTCCGGCGCGACGTTGTTCGCGGATCTGCGCCAGTCGCTTCGCATCGATGGTCAGGCCATACAGCCGGTCCTTGTGCGGGCGCAGCCTTGCCGGCAACTCCAGTTTCTCGAGGTCATCGTCGGTCAACGGGTAGTTGGCGGCGCTGACGCCGTAATGCAAGGCCATGTACAGACAGGTCGGTGTCTTGCCCGAACGCGACACGCCAACCAGGATCAGGTCGGCATCGGCGTAATTCACGTCCATGCCGTCGTCATGCGAGAGTGCGTAATTGGTCGCATTGATGCGCGCCTCGTACTTCTCGAAATCGACCATGCCATGCGAACGATTGACGGCACCGGAACGCTTGGTGCTCAGCTCATCCTCCAGCGGCCCGATGAACGGGGCGAACACGTCGAGCATCAGCGCGCCGCTGCTGGCCACGATATCGCACAGCGCACGCTCGGCCATGGTGTTGACCACGATCGGGCGCTGGCCGCTTTGCGCGTAGTTGGTCTTGATCCGCAGGGCAGCCAGCTCAGCCTTCTGCGCGCTGTCCGTGAAGGGCAGCCGATGCTTGTCGAACTGCACGCCCTCGAATTGCGCCAGGATGCTGTTGCCGATCGTCTCGGCGGTAATACCAGTGGAGTCGGAGATGAAAAAAACCGTTCGCTGCATGGAAGCTGCCACCCGCTGAGATACGTACGCCTGCACCTTAGCTCAAAGCCGTTGCCGATTGACCGTCGGCTGACTGGTATGCCGTTGGAATGATTCCGGTCGGCAATGGTCTTCTTGTGCTTCGCACCATCGGCAGCGGACAATACCAGTCCTTTGCAGCCCACTCAGGGCCTGTGCACCAAATCCCTTCCGTTACCTTCAAAAAGCTTTCCAAGGAGACTTCCCTTGAACGACCTGGTGCTTTGGCTCGACCAACTGCGCATGACTGACCTGGGCAAGGTCGGCGGCAAGAATGCCTCGCTCGGCGAGATGATCGGCAACCTCGCCAAACTCGGCGTCTCCGTCCCCGGCGGCTTCGCGACCACGGCTGGCGCATTCCAGCAGTATCTGGAAAAGAGCGGTCTGGCTCGCCGCATCCAGGATCGACTGGCCTCCCTCGACGTCGATGATGTCGACACCCTGGTTGCCGCCGGCAGGGAAATCCGCGGCTGGATCGTCGACACTGCCCTGCCCGCTGAACTAGAGCAGGCGATTCGCGAGGCCTACATCAAGCTGTGCAAGGACGCGGGCGCCGACGACATCGCGGTGGCCGTGCGCTCGTCGGCCACCGCCGAAGATCTGCCGGATGCCTCATTCGCCGGCCAGCAGGAAACGTTCCTCAACGTCGTCGGCATCGACGACATCCTGCTCAAGGTCAAGGAAGTCTTCGCCTCGCTGTACAACGACCGCGCGATCGCCTACCGCGTGCATCAGGGCTTCAAGCACGAGGATGTGTTTCTTTCCGCCGGCGTACAGCTGATGGTGCGCTCGGACGTGGGCGCGTCCGGCGTGCTGTTCACGCTGGACACCGAGTCGGGTTTCCGCGACGTGGTGTTCATCACCGGCTCCTACGGCCTCGGCGAGATGGTCGTGCAGGGTGCGGTCAACCCGGACGAGTTCTATGTGTTCAAGCCGACCCTGCGCCAGGGCAAGCCGGCGGTTCTGCGCCGCAACCTCGGCTCCAAGCAGTTGCGCATGGTCTATTCCAGCGCGCCGGGCGAACGGGTCAGAACGGAAGACACCCCGACTGAACTGCGCAACAGGTTCTGCATCAGCGACGACGACGTGCAGGAACTGGCGCGCCAGTCGCTGATCATCGAAGAGCATTACGACCGCCCGATGGATATCGAATGGGCGAAAGATGGCCACACCGGCAAGATCTACATCGTGCAGGCGCGCCCGGAGACGGTGAAATCGCGCTCGCATGCCACCCAGCTCGAACGGTTCCACCTCAGCGAGAGAGGCAAGGTGCTGGCCGAGGGCCGATCGATCGGCCAGAAGATCGGCGCCGGCAAGGCACGCGTGATCCGTTCGCTCAGCGACATGAACAAGGTGCAGGCGGGCGACGTGTTGATCGCCGACATGACCGACCCCGATTGGGAGCCGGTGATGAAGCGTGCCTCCGCGATCGTCACCAACCGCGGCGGCCGTACCTGCCACGCGGCGATCATCGCGCGGGAGCTGGGCGTCCCGGCCGTGGTCGGCACCGGCAACGCGCTGGATCTGATCCCGGACGGTGCCGAGGTCACCGTGTCGTGCGCCGAGGGTGACACCGGCACGATCTACGAGGGCATTCTGAAATTCGAGCGCATCACCGCCGATCTGGGCGACATGCCCGAGGCGCCGCTGAAGATCATGATGAACGTGGCCAACCCCGAGCGCGCGTTCGACTTCGGCATGCTGCCGAACGCCGGCATCGGCCTGGCCCGCCTGGAGATGATCATCGCCAGCCACATCGGCGTGCATCCGAAGGCGTTGCTGGAATATGCAAAGCAGGACGCCGCGACCAAGGCCAAGATCGACGAGCGCATCGCCGGCTACGCCGATCCGGTCAGCTTCTACGTCGACCGGCTGGCCGAAGGCATCGCCACCATCGCCGCGTCGGTGTACCCGAAGCCGGTGATCGTGCGCCTGTCCGACTTCAAGTCCAACGAATATGCCGGCCTGCTCGGCGGCGCACGGTATGAGCCGCATGAAGAAAACCCGATGATCGGCTTCCGTGGCGCCAGCCGCTACGTCGACCCGAGCTTCGCCGAGGCATTCGCACTGGAATGCAGGGCAGTCAAACACGTGCGCGAAGTGATGGGTCTGAACAACGTCTGGGTGATGATCCCGTTCGTGCGCACCCTGGACGAAGGCCGCAAGGTCATCGAGGTGCTGGCGAAGAACGGCCTCAAGCAGGGGGAGCACGAGCTGAAGGTCATCATGATGTGCGAGGTGCCCTCGAATGCACTGTTGGCCGACGAGTTCCTCGAAATTTTCGACGGCTTCTCGATCGGCTCCAACGACCTGACCCAGCTCACGCTCGGCCTCGATCGCGACTCCAGCATTGTCGCCAGCCTCTTCGACGAGCGTGATCCGGCGGTGAAGAAGTTGCTGGCCATGGCCATCACGACAGCCCGCGCCAAGGGCAAGTACATCGGCATCTGCGGCCAGGGCCCGTCCGACCACCCGGATCTGGCGGAATGGCTGATGGAGCAAGGTATCGAATCGCTCTCGCTGAATCCCGACACCGTGGTCGATACCTGGCTGCGTCTGGCGAAAAAGAAGGCGAACTGACGGATGTGATCGTCGGCGACAGCGATACCCGCATTGCATCGCAACAAAAAGGCCGGAGTGATCCGGCCTTTTTGTTGCATACACCCCGAGGCAAATCATCGCGTCGACCAAGCCAGGCAAGGGCTGGACGCCTTGACTCACGTTTTTACATCACCACCTGAACATCATTTTTACATCTCGTGCACTGCAGCTTGCCCGGGTATGCCTTCACCAGTAGCGTTCATACACACGTTTCAATTCTCGATTTGAAGCGCGTGCCATCATCATTTTCGCTGCGCGCCATGGGGCAACCACTTGAGTAAAACTCAGCGCACCGGCCATCGAGATACCCGCAAGCGACTGCTCGAGGCCACCGAATGGCTGTTCATCGAAAGCGGTTACGAGGCCATGTCACTGCGTCATATCACCACTCGGGCCGGCGCCAATCTGGCGGCGGTGAACTATCACTTCGGCAGCAAGGAGGCATTGATGCAGGAGTTGCTGTCGCAACGCCTGGATCGGCTCAATCGCGAGCGCCTGCAATTGCTGGGTGCCTGCGAACAGCGATATCCCGAGGGTCTTGGTGCTGCCGCGGTATTGGGCATGATGTTCATCCCGGCATTTCGGCTCAGTCATGGCAGCTCGTCCGGCCCCGCGTTCATGCGCCTGCTCGGTCGTGTTTACAGCGATCCCTCGCCTTTCATCCGCAGCTATCTGCAGGCACATTACCGGCCGATTTCCGGGCGATTCTTCGAGGCATTTTCGCGCGCGCTGCCCGTGCTGCCACGTCAGGAACTCGGTTTGCGGCTGCACTTCGCCCTGAAAGCACTCTCCGGCATGCTGGCTGGTGAGGACATGCAGGAGCTGATCACCAGCATCAACAAGGGCGAGCCGATCAGCGACGCCGAATTGCTTGCACGCCTGATCTCTCTACTATCACCCATTCTTACCGCACCATTCGGCACACCAGCGCAGGTAAAAGTGATCGAGCAACTGCTGAAACTCGACAGCGCAACCGCCCTCGCCAACACTGAACCTGCAGGTGATCCAGCTTATGAATTGCCTGGTGACCCCGTCGCCCCGCAATGGCTCAGGGAAGGGAGGCCAGCCTCCTGAAAAATTTCCAACCACCACCGATTCCGGCATCGCCGGCCATTTGCCCCCATAGCAGTCCGCTCAAAAGAACCCCTCAAACTCAGCGGGCACCCATTCGGACTTTTTCACAGGAGAGCCAACGTGAACCGTCATAACGCGCAACGTCTTACCCGACTCAGCACCCAAGCCAGCCTCGCCCTGGCCGTCGCCGCCGCCCTGGTTCTGCCACTTCGGGCCGAAGCCGGATCGTTCCAGCTTCCCACCGATAACGCAGCTGGCTGGGCGCGCGCGAATGCAGGTGGTTCGCTGTTCGCCAACGACCCGACGGCGGTCTATAACAATCCGGCAGCCATGGCTTTCTTCACTGCCCCGGTGCTTCAGATCACCGGTACCGGCATCCGTCCCAGCGCCCAGTTCGAGGGCGAAACCAAGGATTCGCAAGGCAACCCGACTACCGGTGGCAACCCGAATGGCTTCGGCAAGTTCGTTCCGTTTCCGAACATGGCGTTCGCCGCACCGGTCAACGACCGCCTGACCCTTGGCGGCAGCCTGACGGTGCCATACGGCCTGATCAGTGAATACAGCCCGACGTGGCGAGGGCGCTACTTCGGAACCAAGACCAGCGTGAAGTCGATCGCCGTGAGCTTCTCGGCCGGCTTCAAGGTCAGCGACCAGCTTGCCATCGGCGTGGGTGTGGTGGGTCAGCGGACCAAGGCACAGCTGAACACCATGCTGGACACCACCGGTACGGCCGCCGCATTGACGGGCGGAGCCACCATCCCCTTGTATGGCCCGCCACAAACCGCCGACGCGCAGCTCAACGTGAACGTCAAAAAGAATGCGGTCGGCTACTTTGTCGGTTTCGAGTTCAAGCCCACCACGGCCGATTCGATCGGGCTGAGTTATCACTCGCGCATTGGTCAGACGCTGAGCGGCAACTACAAACTGTACGGCGGCCCGCTTGCAATGGCCCTGATCCAGGGGGGGCCATTGCAGTTCCCGACTGCCGGCTTGCCGGTGCTCAACCCCGCCGGCGGTCAGGCCAGTGCCACGCTTGACACACCGGCTTTCGCCAGCCTGGACTGGCTGCACGCTTTCAATGATCGCTTCAGCCTCGCCGGCTCGATCAAGTGGACCCAATGGTCCAACTTCAAGACGCTCACGCTGACTTCCAACGGCCAGACCCTGGTCAGCCTGCCGCAGGATTACAAGAACAGCACGGCGTACTCCATCGGTGGTGACTACAAGTTGAATGCACAGTGGACCCTGCGCGCTGGCGTCGGTTACGACGAAACCCCGAGCAACATCATCAGTCGCGACCCGCGCATCCCCGACGGCTCGCGTCGACTGGTCGGCCTTGGCGTGGGTTACCAGGCCACCGATCACATGGGCGTCGACCTGGGCTATCAGCATCAGTTCGTCAGCGATACGCCCGTCAACCTGACCAACCAGGTCGGTCTTGGCGCTAGCACGATGGTTGGCAAGTTCAAGGATCATGGTGACGTGGTCAGCCTGACCGGCACCTACCAGTTCTGAGCGTGATGCCAGGCAAGTGAAAGACAAGGGTCGCACGAGCGGCCCTTGTCTTTTGCGGCGCCTCATTCTCGAGATACTTCGGTGCGTGGGAGAGGAAGATCGATCCGCGACAGGGGGTGATGGCCAGCTCTTACCCGGCCTTCACCACCAGAAAAGCAAAACACCACGATTTGGCGAAAGATCTCGTTGCGTGAAGGGAGGGATTGTTCGTCCCCTTCATGGGACCCGCCCTTCCCCGCTGCGCGCTCCAGGGCCAGCCTTCGCCTGCCCGAATTCGCTCCGGGCGAATTCGTCGAACCCACGGTACGCTTATACGTACGCCTGATTTCGACTCAGGTACACGGGCTGGGCGTACAAACGGTCTGCAGGCTATTCATTTTACGGGAGAGGGCCAGATAACCCCTTGAATGGGGTGAAGTGACCCACTTACTTCCACGGGGTGAGGCGATAGCAGATTGCCAGCTTGTTGACCAATCATTGCCAGCACGGTTGACCAGGCTCGCCGGACAAATTGACCAGCGTCACCAGCCACGTGACCATCCGGCTGAAAGTCGCTTGTCGACCCATGGCTACCGGTCGCGGGAATGTCAGTCCGTCGCATTCGCAACCCATTCATGGGAAGGAAGTGTTTACGATCCTGGCCGGCGGTCCAATTTGCCCAGGATCGTGTCTGCGGAACCGGCAGCGTTGCACAGGGCGCGGCAGCACCCATAAGTCGCGTCATCGTGCCACTTGCTGCGAGGGGTTAGTCCTCACGGGCTCTGCCGAGTCCACCTTGAAGATGATCGTGGCATCGGTCGCAGGTCGCTGCGGCTCGCTCATCGGCGTTTCGAAATGGCCGCCCAGACGATTGCCAGCTGGATCTTCCAATGTGCCGTGCACGACGAGTCTGTATTCACCCGCCCGCCAGGCCTGGTTCGGCGTGAACGTCCAGGTCGCTTCGCCATTGCGCAGCTGGGCGTGGCCATCCACGAGATTGTCGTTGGCGTCCACAATGACCAGGTCGTCGTCGTCTCGACCATCGATCGGCCCATCAAGAGCAACGACGAGGGGCTGTCGCGAAGCTGGGCGCACTGTAGACAGCTTCCATGCCGACGGGATCGGGCCGTTGGCATCCCTGGGCCCCACATGCCACCGTTTGATCGGACGTCCGTCGAGGGTGAGGATCACCTCGTCCCCCGCCCGTACGATGGGCCCCCATTGCTGGCCCGCTATCAGGCCAGTCTTGACGCGCCCGGGATGCAACAGGAGCGTAAGGATCTTTCCATCGGGCGACCACAACTCCTGCTGCAGGAACGGCTCCTGCACCGCACTCCCATCGGCATGGGAGAGTGCGATTCTCGGCAGCACGGCTCCCTCGACAGGCGCCGCGAACACGATGGACAGACGCAGGAGATTGGCGGGTACCTCAGCAGCCGAGGGCTGGACGAGTACGACCCGAGGCGGCAGCTGCCCGGCCTGGGCAGCTTGCAACGTGACCGCAAGGGCCAACCCGCCGGGGAGCGTGCGCCATCGCATGGCTTACTCCGACGCCTTGATGAATTCGGACAGTCCTTCGTTCTTCAGCATCATGTTGATGTATTGATGCTGGGGCTTATTGCCCTTGAAGTCGAAATCAGGAAAGGTGAATTCCGAGAGATGGTCGGACAAGCGGAAGCTCAGCTGATTGCCGATGGAGACGAGCTGCAGCGTGTCGTGCTGGAGGTCCCGACGCACGGCGACAAATGAGTTGTCGTCAAGGTTGTCCAGCCGCAGGACCCCGGCCAGGGGCGCCTCCGTCACGTCGACTCCGGTGATCTGACCGTACGGCACCGGCTTCTCAAGGCCCGGTCGCGTACGCGCCGCTTCCAGTTCCGACACGGGGATCACGTCCGACGTGCGTTCGTAGTTGACCAGCATGAGGAAGCGCTTGGTCTTGCCCTGCACCGTCTTCGTGTAGGAGATCATGTCGGCAGGGGTGTTGCCGTAGCCGAGTTCGGCGACGGTCTTGCCACGCACGTGGGCGCCATCCTTCAGTTCGTCAAGCGGGATGATTACCAACGGCGTGCACGTGTATGCAGCAACAAGATAGGGCTTGCCGCCGAGATCCTCGAAGCTCATGGCACGGATCGGAGCGCGCGTCTCGATCAGATTGTGCCCGGTATGGAAGATCTCGATGGAGGTGATCGACTGCTTGGCGTCGAACGGATAACGGATCCGGCGCAAGGTCGAAGCGAAATCCTGGTTCGAAAGCCCGGCCACGAAGAGCTCACCGTCGTGCCACTTCATGTCGGTAACGGTGAAGCTGCGCTCAGACATCCGTTTCCAGAACTTTTCGTTCGGCGTGGGGGCGTCGCGAAGCGCCACCTCCGTCGATGGCGCGGCCTTCAGATCGACACGGCGCACTTTCCTGTCGCTGGACACGACGAAAAGCGCCGGGTTCTTCTGCGCGCCGTAGCTGATCGCGACATAGACTTCCGACGTTCCAGGGCGGACCACCATGTCCTCGACGGTGACCTTGGCGCCACCGACCTGCCCGGAGAGCAGGTCTTCCAGGTCCAGGATGTTGAATGTCACGCCCGCGCGCTTCGCTGGCGCTGGCGGAAGCTTGATCGCGTGAACCTCCGCGGCTTTCCAGTCGGCAATGAACAGGATGTTGTTGGGTCCGGCGGCGAGGCGTGAGATCGACTTGACGTTCGCTGCGAACACGTTGGCGGACAGACCGAGCAGACACGCCGTGGCAATGATTGAGGGGCGCATAACTATCTCCTTGTTGCTTCTGTGGAAGGGAAGTCAAGGCGGGCCTGAGTGGTCGCCCCGGCCTTACTTTGTTGGCGCCCATGCCGCGAAGTTGCTACGCGCATGATCCGTCTACGAAGCAGAGATTAGGCGCGGCCAGCCTGCGTCGGTAGACGGATGCTTGGAAACATGGTGGTGAGTGCTTGGCACCAATGGCAGAAAATGACTGCGCCGTGGCGAACCTCCGGGCGTCGATATTTTGAGGGCCCCGCCGGTCATTCGTTCCGAAGGCGGATATCGGCAAAAGCACGGCGGAATTGTCCATGGCATCGGGCGTACCAGTTCGTTGAAACGGGGTAGAATTTCCGTCGTCGATTCATCCCGCAGCATCGGTCGCGCCCATGGCCTGCCGGGTGTCAGGCGACCCTCGCGGTGCCCCGCATACACGCGCATATTCTGGCTCAGTGCGGTGGCTCGGGCGTGGCCGCGCAAGCGGGTTGCGACCCTGCTGAAGCGCGGCAAGCTGGTGGAGCGGAAAATGTTGACCCACGCAAACCCAATGTGCTGTGTGTCGCTTGGCGCGGTGATCACGACGGTCGCGCCCCCGCCTGGTGGCTGGAGCAACTGCGCCAGCCGCGGCTGGCCAGGCGGTTGGTTGATGGACTGGATTGAAAGGACAGTAATGAACGGACGATCTGCGACGCGCAAACCGACGGCAGTTCTCCTGCTCGGCCTGCTGTTTCTTTTGGGCGGGTGTCAGACTGCACCACGCCGTGCCGCACCCCCGGAGCTCATAAGCCAAGCCACGCCGGAAGGTTTTCCGCCCTCGGTGAGGTTGGTGACCACCGACCTGCAAGGCTTCAGCACCCGTGCATCTGAATTCTTCAACGGTATCCGCGCCGCGGCGACGGATGGAACGGTCGATATCCTCGCGCTGTCGGGCGGTGGCTCGGGGGGTGCCTACGGTGCCGGTGCACTGGCCGGGCTGAGCCGCGCACATGCGCGTCCCCAGTTCGAGATGGTGACCGGCGTGAGCGCCGGTGCACTGCTTGCCCCGTTTGCGTTTCTGGGTCCGGACTGGGATGCACGCATGCAGCAGGCGTTTACCGGCAAGCGCAGTGCCCGGCTGATGCGCTCGCCTACCGGCACCATGCTGGCCCGACTGCTGTCGCCGCGCAGCCTGCCCCGCCGCAATCCGCTGTTTCAGCTGGTCGACCATTTCGTCACCCCGGCCATGATTGACGCGGTTGCGCGCGAGGCCGCCACCGGGCGCCGACTGATCGTGGCCACGACCGACCTGGACAAGCACGAGACCGTGCTGTGGAACATGGGTGAGATCGCTGAACGGGGCGGCCCGGCCGCGCGCCGGCTGTTCCGTGACGTGCTGATCGCATCGGCCAGCGTGCCCGGGATCTTCCCACCGGTACTCATCCACGTCAGCGACGGCCATGCCCGCTATGACGAGATGCACGTGGACGGTAGCGTGACCACCTCGGTATTCACGATGCCGCTGATCGCCGGGATCCAGGCCCATGACGTCCCCGAGTTGCATGGCGCCCATCTCTACATGATCGTCAACGGCCAGCTGGCTCGGGCGCCACGGACCACGCCGTTCAATACCATCGATGTGCTGTCAAACAGTTTCGCGGCGCAAATGACCTACAAGACGCGTAGCGCGATCCTGGAGAGCGTCGCGGCAGCCCGGCGCATGCACATGCAGTTCCGCATAACGGAAATTCCGGTGGACTACCCGCAGGATAGCTTCGTCGACTTCGACTCGAAACACATGCAGGCGCTGTTCGACTATGCCGAGGATTGTGCGGCGCGCGGGCTGCTCTGGCTGACGCCGGAGCAGGGGGTCCGGCGCGATATGAGCGCCCACCTCGCGGCTGTGAACCAGCCACCTGCCTGCCTGGCGGCAGCCACCCATCCGGCCCGATGAACCACCCCATCGTCACCGCCGATGGCATCGCGATGGTTCATCGGAACACCCGCTGCAGAAGGGTCACCGCGACCCCCAGCAGGCCAAGCACGGCAATCACGCTGAAGTGATCGATGTTCGCCAGCAGCGCCGACTGCCGCGCCAGCGTCTGGGCCACCTCGGCCACGGCGATCTGCCCGGCTGTGACCGGGCCGACGTGGATGGTCAGTGCATCCTGCAGCTGCCGGATCGTGGCGAGGAAGACCGGATTGTCCGGCGTCACCTGCGCATTGAGCATGTTGTAGTGCACGGTGGCGCGCCATTGCTGCCCCAGCGTGGCGACGGCGATGCCCAGCGCAATGCCTGCCTGCGCCAGCATGTTCTTGACCTGCTGCGCGTTGGAGAACAGCGTCTCGTCATTCTCCATTTGGCGGAACGTCTGCATCGCCGTGATGGGCAGCACGGTCAGCAAGAAGATGTTGTAGCAGGCCAGCGCCGGCAGGACATGCAGCCACGGACTGGCCGCCGGATCGAGCCGAGCCAGCAGGAGGCCGAAGGCGGTCAACGCGAGGAAGCCGGTGATCCAGTACTTCCTCGGGTCCGGATGCTTCGGCAGCAAGCGGGCGACCACGGCGAACGTCGCGACTGCCGCCAGCGCTCCCAGGGCCTCGAAGTGACCCACCGTTTCCCACGAATAGCCCAGACTTTTCAGCAGCATCGACGGCACCACGTAGTTGTTTGCACCCAGCATCAGGTAGGCGAACAGGAACAGCGCGACGCCAGCGATGTAACGCACGTGCAGCAGGTCGCTCAGATGCAGCAGCGAACGCTCACGTTTTCGCTGATGATGGGCGAAAGCCATTAATGCGATCAGTGCGGCGACCAGGGTGGCGGTGACGTAAAGGACATCGCCGTAGAAGTCGTAGTAAAACCGTTGCAATGCATAGAGCAGCGCGAAACTGCCGCCCACCAGCAGTACCTGCAACCACGGATTCCAGTCGCTGCGGCCCTCCTCGTAGCCGCGCAGATCATTGGTCAGGCTGCTGCTGGCGAGCACGAAGGCCAGCACGTCGAGGATCGCCAGCAGCCAGAAGATCGCCGACCATGTGTCGTTGGACACCGCCTGCGCCGCCAGCCAGGGCCCGGCGGCAATGCACAGCGCCACACCGTACCCCAGCGACTTGATACCCATGAAGCGGCGCGGCCCGACCAGCGCATGGTGGATGATCATGCGCGCCGACGTGAAAAATGCGCCGCCGCCCAGCGCCATCACGACGCGGCCCAGCAGGAACGAGGCGAAGTCGTGGCTGGTGGCGCACAGCACGGCACCGAGCAGCGACACCGCCGTGGCGCACTGCATGAAAAGCCTCCCGCCGAGGCGGGTGACGAACCAGCGCTGCATCGAGATCACCAGGATCGCCACGCTGGCATAGACGGCGGCGATCAGGCTGAAGTCCTCCGGCGTGAGGCTGACCTCGCCCATGATCGGAACCGCGCCGAACGCGACCATGCTCAGCTGCAGGAATTCGATCGCGGTCAGCACGAAGATCGTGGCGTACAGCAGCGGACCGGGTGCGCGCGCGTTCATGGCAAGGCTCTCCTGATGCGGCGGTGGCTACTGGTTCGCCGCGATGATCTTGTCGACCACCGCGTCCGCCCGGGACAGTTCGTGGGCAAACACCTCGGTGCGATAGCCGTGTTCCGACGAGCCGGCTGTCACCAGGCGGCTGCCGCCGCGCTGCCGGGTGGACACGCTGACCTTCATCGACAGGCCCAGTTGCAACGGATGCTTCGCCACCTGCCGCGGGTCCAGCGCGATGCGGATCGGCACGCGCTGCACCACCTTGATCCAGTTGCCGGTGGCGTTCTGCGCCGGCAGCAGCGAGAACGCGCTGCCGGTACCCGCTTCCTGGCCCACCACGGTGCCCTGGTAGACCACATCGTCGCCGTAGACGTCGGCCACCAGATCCACCTTCTGGCCGATGCGGATATGACGCAGCTGCGATTCCTTGAAGTTGGCGTTGACCCACAGGTGATTCAGCGGCACCACCGACATCAGCGAGATGCCCGGATTGATCTTCTGCCCCAGCTGCACGTTGCGCTTGGTCACCGTGCCACTGACCGGGGCGGGCACGTTGGTGCGGTAAACGGCGATCCATGCGTCACGCACCTGCGAGGATGCGGCCAGCACCTCCGGGTTGGTCGCGATCGAGGTGCGATCGACCAGCGCGCTGCTGCCTGCCACCTGCTGGGTGGCCACGCCGAGCGCAGCAGTGGCGGCGCGCACGGCGTCCTCGGCATGCTTGACCTCTTCGCCCGAGATCGCACCGATGGAGACCAGTTCGCGCCTGCGCGCCAGATCGGCTTTCGCCCTGGACAGCTCGATTTCGCGCAGTTGCAGGTTGGCGCGGGTCTGCCCGACGTTGGCGTACTGCGCGCGCACTTGACGCACGGTGCGTGCGAGCTGCGCCTCGGCGCGCGCCAAGGCCAAGCGGGCGTCAGTGTCATCGAGCTGGATCAGGCTGCTGCCCGCCGTCACGTAGTCGGTGTCGTCCGCGCCGATGGCGGTGACCACGCCGGGGATCTGGGCGGTGACGGCCACCACGTTGCCGTCGACGTAGGCGTCTTCGGTGGTCTCGCGGTATTGCCCGGCAAGCAGCCACCACAGGCCCGCGCCGATCACCACGATGACCAGCACGGCGACACCGAGGATCTGGCCCAGACGCGAACGCGATGCCTGCGGACCCATCGGGGCCGCAGGTGCCGCGCCCACCTGCGGCGAGCCTGTTTCGCTGTTCATGACTTGCTCCCCTGGATATGCACGTGGGTGCCGGCGGTAGCCGCCGGGACGGACGCCGGCTGATAACCGCCGCCAAGCGCGCGGATCAGGTTCAGGCGCAACTCGCGCTGACGCGACTGCGACTCGATCACCAGCCGTTTCTGCGCCAGCACCTGACTCTCGGCCGACAGCACTTGCAGATAATTCGCCAGGCCACTGCGATAGCGTGCCCGGGCGAGGTCGTAGGCATGCTGGCTCAGTCGCAGCGCCTCGTCCTGCTCGTGCACCTGCTGCTGCAACCAGCGCAGCGAGACCAGCTGATCGACCACGTCGTGGACAGCTGCGATCACGCTGGCGTTGTAGCGCTCCACTGCCGCGTCGTAGTCGGCCTGGTGTACGCCCAGATTGCCGCGCAGGCGGCCACCGTCGAAGATCGGCAGCGAGATCGCCGGACCGACGCCGAGCACGCGGCTGCCGACATCGAGAAACTGGTCAAAGCCCAGGCTTTGCAGACCGACCAGGCCGTTGAGGCTGATGTCGGGATAGAACTGCGCCCGGGCGACCCTGATGTCCTTGCTTGCTGCCTCGACGAGCCAGCGATCCGCCACCACGTCGGGGCGGCGGCCAATCAGTTCGGCCGGCAGATCGGCCGGCAGCGCCACCGGACCGACCTCGGCCAGCTGCGGTCGCTTGATCGGCAATCCCGCGTCCGGCCCCTTGCCCTGCAGCGCCGCGAGCTGATTGTCGAGCAAGGCGATCGACTCGTCGATCGCGGCGATGCGTTCGCGCACCGCCGGCAACGCTGCTTCGGCCTGGGTCAGCTCGAGTTGCGAATCGATCTGCGCCACGACCCGCCGGCGCGTGAGCTCCAGCGTCTGCTGGCGCAACTTCAGCGTGTCCTCGGCCAGATCGCGCTGGGCATAAGCAAGATCCAGTCGCAGGTAAGTGCGCGCCAGCGAAGTGGTCAGCATCAGGCGCGCCGCCTGCAGGCCGACTTCGGCCGCATGGGCTCGATCCAGTGCGGCATCGACCGTCGCGCGGTTCTTGCCCCAGAAGTCCAGCTCGTAGTGCAGCCCCAGCGACATCTCGTTGATGTTCTGCCAGGTTCCGGCGATGGGCGGCGGCACGGTACCGTGCTCGCTGAAGCGCTGGCGCGTGCTCTGCAAGCCGGCATTGACTTGCGGATACAGCGAGGCACCGGCGAGGCCCGCGAATGCTTGCGCCTGCCGCACCCGGGCTTCGGCCACGCGCAGGTTTGGCTGGCCGTTCAGCGCGGCGTCGATCAGGTCATCCAGCTGGGGATCGCCAAACGCCTTCCACCAGGCATCCTTCGGCCACGCCGCCGCTGACAACGGGGTCGTCGACAGGCTGCGTGAAACTTCCAGCTGATCTGCATCCAGTGCGGTGGCGTGCGTATGCAGGCCGGCGGTGCTCACGCAGGCGGAAAGCATCGTCAGCACCAGTGCCACTGCCGCGCGCCGTGCATGCCGCGTCAGGGTCATGGTATGGGCTCGGGTGAGCATGGCAACGATTCTCCAGATTCGATGGAACAATCAGTGCGGAACAATCAGCCTGGCTGATACATGGACGACGGAAGCTCGAGTGAGACGTGCCGCGTTGAGAAGAATCTGCTCCAGCGAGGTCTTCAGCGCCGCAGCCTCCTTCTCGTCAAAGCCTTTCTGTAACTGGGTGGATGTCGTCTGTATCCACCACGCAGTCGATCCCTGTCCTGGCCATCTTGGCGTAGGGGCAGATGCGCTCGGTATTGCGCACCAGCTCCTCGGCGATCGCGCGGTCGACGCCCGGCAGGCGTATGCGGATGTCTGCGGTGAGCGCGAACAGGCCATCGACCGGGTCGCGGCCGAAGGTGACTTTGGCGACGACCTCCGCGTCGGGGATCTCCACGTTCGCCCGCGCCGCAAGCAGGCTCAACGCGCCATGGAAACAGGCGGCGAAGCCGGCAGCGAACAGTTGCTCGGGATTCGTCCCGCCGCCCGGCCCGCCGAGCTGCTCGGGCATCCGCAGCTGCAGGTCGAGCACGCCATCGTCGGAGCGGGCCACCCCGGAAGCGCGCCCATGCCTTGATTCACCGCCGTTGACGCGGACGGTTGCCGTGTAGAGCGGAAGGAATTCCGTCCCGAGGTGCTTGTCGAGCACGGAGATGGGTGGTGGTTGCAGGTCGGTCATGTCGGACTCTGAGCTCCTCGGTAATGGGGGCGGTCTGCCTCAGGCGAGGACGCCTTCTTCGGCAAGAATCGCTGCCTGTACGCCAGGATCGGCTTCCATGCGGCGGGCGAAGCGCATCAGGTGATCCAGGCCGCACAGCCCCATGTCCAGGCCGACGGCCCAGCGCAGGATCACCAGCAGATATGGGTCGGCGACCGAGCGCGTTCCGACCAGCCAGTCGTGGCCGGCCAGCTGGGCGTCGAGCCGTTCGAGACAGGTACGCAGGTACCGGCGTGGGCCATGCACCGTAACCCCGACCGGGATTTCCTCTTCGAGAAAGAGCGATGCCTGGAGGAGCGGCAGGAATGCCTTGTGCACGTCGGAGTTGAGGAATCCTAGCCAGCGCATCACTTCGGCGCGCCCGCGCGGCGAGCCGTCACCGAGCAACCCCGCCTCGGGATGGAGTTCGGCGAGGTAGCCGAGGATCGCCACGTTCTCGGTAAGCACGAAGTCGCCGTGTTCCAGCAACGGCACGGTGCCCGTGGCATTGCGGGCCAGGTACGCCGGCGACTTCAGGCCGTCGTGGCTCATCCTCACTGTGTCGTACGGCGCACCGATCCATTCGAGCACGATGTGCCCGGCCAGCGGGCTGGCGCCTGGCAGGTAGTAGAGCTTCACGCCGCCGCTCCGTGGCCACCGAACGCCGAACGGGCGAACCAGGTGTGGAAGTCCTGCTTGCCCAACCGCGCGCCGTTGCCCGGCAGCAGCGTGTCCGGCTCCAGCACGGCGCCGAAGTAAGGCGCCTTCGGGTCCGCCACGACTTTGCGCGGATCGCCGATCGCGGTGAGGAAGCGCTGCACCCATGCCGCCATCGGCGCCTTCTCGGGACCGCCGATTTCCACCGTGCCATTGACCGCGGCGCCGAGCGCGTAATCGGTGACCGCATCGGCGACGTCGTCCGAGCCGATCGGCTGCATCAGCCCACTCGAAATGCGCAGCTCCTGCCCCTGGCCGCCATCGCCAGCGATGCCACCGAGGAACTCGAAAAACTGGGTGGAGTGGACGATGGTATACGGGATGCCGGTGGCGCGGATCAGCACTTCCTGGGCCATCTTGGCGCGGATATAGCCGCTCGCCGCAAACGCGGGACGGCCGGTGCCTACCACCGACAGCGCCACGTGATGCTTCACGCCGGCCTTCTGCTCCGCCGCGGCCAGGTGGCGCGCCGACGCCTCGAAGAACTGCAGCACCGCCTTGTCCTCGAACGAGGGCGAGTTGGCTACGTCCACCACCACGTCAGTGCCCGCCATCGCCGCGTCCAGGCCTTCGCCGGTGACCGCGTTGATGCCCGTGGACGGCGCTGCGGCAACCACCTCGTGGCCGCGCTTGCGCAGGCGCTCGACGACCTTGCTGCCGATGAGTCCGGTACCACCGATGACGACGAGTTTCATGGGGAGCCTCCGCTTTGCATGGGCGCCAGGGGCGCGTCGTGAACCCATGCTAGGCGTGGTCGTCGGCAGCCGGTAGGACCGTCGGCGGGCTCACGGTGTTGCCTCCGATTCACCAATCGTTGCGCCTCACGAAGAACGGCGACGCCAGGCGGCACCCGCTGCAAGAACCGCACTCCCCTCGAGCGGGGGCGTCGACGAAGTCGGGATCAGCCCCGTCGCGCACTGCAGATCCAGCGCGCGCACGGCGGTGGTCATGTGGTCGATGAACACGCGGATACGCGCCGGCAGTTGCTGTCGGCTCAGATAGCAGATGTAGTGCCCGCGATCGCCGGGTGCGTATTGCGCCAGACACGCCACCAGCCGGTCCGCGCGCAGATGCTCGCTGACCTGATAGCCCGCCATTTGCGCGATGCCGTGGCCGTCGAGCACCGCCTGCAGTACCAGCTCGTCGTCGTTGAACGTACAGGCGGACGACGGCAGGAACTTCTGCACCCGGCCGCCGACCTTGAACTCCCATTCGAAGATCCTGCCTGACGCCGTGCGGAAATTGATGCAGCTGTGCCCGGGCAGATCCTCCACCTGCCGCGGCAGCCCATGGGCACGGCGATAGGCAGGCGAGGCGCAGACCAGCATCGGCATCGGGATCAGCTGTTTGGCAATGACCTGACTGTCGTCCAGGCACCCGTCGCGAAAGGCCACGTCGATCCGATCCGCGGTGAAGTCCGTGATGCGATCGTCGAGCAGCAGGTCGATGGCGATCTCCGGATAGCGGGCGCGAAAGCCGTTGAGCAGGGGCGCCACGATCCGGCGCCCGAACCCCGTCGTGGCACTGATCCGCAGCTGCCCGCGTGGCGGCCCTTCACGCAGATCGCGCATATCCTCCAACGCCTGGACGATCCGTTCCACGCCCGGATGGCAGTTGCGGTAGAACAGCTCGCCCTCGCGGGTCAGCGTGGTGCTTCGGGTGGTGCGCAGGAACAGCCGCGTGCCGAGCTGGACCTCAAGCTTCTGCACGCTGCGGCTGACCGCCGAGCGGCCAATGCCGAGGCGGTCGCCGGCGCGGGCAAAACTGCCTTCGGTCGCCACGGCGATGAACGCCACCACACCGGCGTAGCTTGCGGAAAAGGTTGCAGCGAGAGCGTCGCTGTTCACGCAGTGAGGTTGATCGGGCGCATCGAGGGTCATTAGTCTTGTATCCAGAACGGTCGACGCCTCGCGTCCCTCCCCCCACGAAGCGCATTCAACACCGGCATGAGCCGGCCCATACCGGATAGACGTTTGGGTCGGGGTGTTTGTGACATCGTGCGCATTGGTGCGCGAAGGGCAACACGGTGAGCCCACGGGCGCGTCTACCGAACCCGTCACTTCGAACCTACGCTGAGCCCGTCACGCCATTGAGCGCGAGCGGGTGCCTCAGCCGATCTGGGGCATGGCCAAACGCCTACGGAGGATTACCACCATGACCCAGCGAATCGACTATCAGCAGCAAGCCCCCGAGCTCTTCAAGAAGCTCGTCGCCATGAGCATGCAGGTAGCACAGGGCGGCGTCGAGGCGACCATCGGCCACCTCGTCGAGATCCGAGCCTCGCAGATCAACGGCTGCGCCTTTTGCGTGGACATGCATATCAAGCAGGCGCTGATTCATGGCGAACGTCCGCTGCGCATCCATCACCTGACGGTGTGGCGTGAGTCCCCGCTGTTCTCCGACCGCGAGCGTGCGGCGCTGGCCTGGACCGAGGTGCTGACACAACTGCCACCCCACGGCGTGCCGGACGACATCTACGCGCTGGTCCGCGAGCAGTTCTCCGAGAAGGATCTCACCGATCTCACCTACGCGGTGATGTCGATCAACGCCTGGAACCGCATCAACGTCGCCTTCACGCCCGTCCCCGGGAGTGCCGACAAGGCGTACGGGCTCGACAAGGCTGGCCTGGCCTGACACCTGGCCGGCGCGGTATCGCCGCGCCGGCCGCTGCTTCGATGCCCGACGCCGAGGGCGCGGGCCACACACGAGGAAACTCCCATGCGCATGTTGAAGACTTTCAGTCTGCTGTGCCTGCTCGCCTGCCGCGCGGCCATCGCCGAACAAGCTGCGCCGCACGGCGCCGCGCTCCCGCCCCACGCCCAGGTCTCCGCGCTGGTGACCAAGGCCCTCAAGGACTATCCAGGCAAGGAAGGCAAGATGATCCTGGTCACCTATCCGCCCGGCTCGGTCGATCCGGTCCATCGCCACTACGCCCACGCCTTCGTCTACGTGCTCGAAGGCCACATCGAGATGGGCCTGAACGGCGACAAGCCGGTGACGTTGGGGCCGGGCCAGACCTTCTACGAAGGGCCGGATGACGTGCATACGGTCGGCCGCAACGCCAGCAAGAGCAAGCCCGCCAAGTTCGTGGTGTTCCTGCTGAAGGACCAGAACAAGCCGATCCTGGTCCCGGAACACTAGAGCTTTCCGCCTGACTGCTTCCGTCCGTCGCCTTCCCCCGGCGAACGCCCTTTCGTCGAGGCGGCGGAGCGGAAGCGCCTGCGCCCGGCCCGGATGCTGCCATCGGGTGGTGATCGGCGTAGGCTGTCATGGCTACACCGACCCCAACGCCTTGCCCATGGACACCGCTACCGCCACCTTCCACGATCTGCGCCCGCGACTACAGGGCATCGCCTACCGCATGCTCGGCTCGGTGTCGGAATCCGAGGACATCGTGCAGGACGTCTGGCTGCGCTGGCATGAGGCGGACAAGCAAAGCGTCAACAACGCGGAGGCCTGGCTGGTTGCCGCCACCACCCGGCTCTCGATCGACCGCCTGCGCGCGGCCAAGGCGCGGCGCGAACAGTACGTCGGCATCTGGCTGCCCGAGTCGGTGCTCAGCGGGTGGCCCGCCACCCCCGAGGACATCGAGGAGCTCGCCGACGAGGTCTCCGTCGCCTTCCTCACCGTGCTCGAGCGACTCAGCCCCGAAGCCCGCACCGCCTTCATGCTGCGCGAAGTATTCGACGTGGACTACGGCGAGGTGGCCGAGACGCTCGACAAGAGCGAGGCCGCCTGTCGCCAGCTGGTGCACCGGGCCAAGGCGCAACTGCGCCAGGAACGCCCGCAGCGAGCGGTGCCCAGCGAGGTCCACCAGAAGCTGATGCGGCGCTTCGCCGAAGTACTCGCGCACTGATCACCGACGACCAGCGCTTTGGCATGCACGACAACAAGCGCAAGGGCATCACCGAGACCAAGGGCAACCGGGCCGACAAACAAGACGCAGGTGGTCACCGCAGCCGGGCGATGGCCGACGTCTACGACCTGAGCATGCCGCACGTCACCACTCCTGGCGACGTCTGAAATGGCAATTCCTTATTACGGTGATTTTTACGGTTACCGCAAATCGACGCGCAAAAAAAGACCTGCATCGGTGCAGGTCCTTGATTTCTGGCGGAGAGGGTGGGATTCGAACCCACGGTACGCTTACACGTACGCCTGATTTCGAGTCAGGTACATTCGACCACTCTGCCACCTCTCCAGTGGATTGCATGGTGGCGCATGCGAGCCGGGAATAATACGCGAGCGAACTTGCCGTGACAACAACCAGCTCTTCCGGCATGCTGCGACGGCTTGCCCCAACTGAAAACCCATGATCGAATTCGGACACGGAACGCATGTCGGCCTGCGCCGCACGCGCAATGAGGACACCTACTACGCCGATGCCTCACTCGGCCTGTTTCTGGTCGCCGACGGCATGGGGGGGCATCAACATGGCGAGGTGGCGTCCGCGTTGGTGCGTGATGCCGTGGTGGACCTGGTTGCCCAGGGGAAAAGCCTGATCGGGGCCGTACGCGCCGCCGCCGAGCAACTGCTGGCCCTCACCCGGCACAGCATCGACATACTGCCGATGGGCACGACCATCGCCGTGCTGCACACGACGGGTGACAGCTACGAGGTTGCCTGGGTCGGCGACAGCCGGGTCTACACGTGGAAGCAGGAACTGCGGCAGATCAGCCACGACCATTCCCTGGTACAGGCGCTGGTCGAGAATGGCCAGCTCGACCCGGCCCTGGCCTCGCAGCATCCGCAACGCAATCTGCTCACACAGGCGCTGGGCGTGACCGCGATCGAACAGCTGCAGATCGGCATGGCGCGCGGCCGACTGGAGCCGGGCATGGGCTTCCTCATATGCAGCGACGGGCTGACCGAGGGCGTAACCGACGCAGCGATCGCACGCACCATCGCACGCACCGACCTGGGCGCCCAGGAATGCGTAGATCAGTTGCTGTTGAGCGCACTCGACAGTGGTGGAGACGACAACATTACCGTCCTCATCGTCCGCTGCCATTGAGCGCCACAGGTTTCGCCGCCAACAGCGTTCAGCTCAGCCGACGCCATACGCTCTGACCGTCCACACTCTTGTCCAGCGCATCCAGGCGTTGCTCGTGCTGCTGCAGCTCCCCCGGCGCTGCGCGCAGCACGAACGGCCGCACCCGCAGGACCGCCGGGGTGGCCACCACGACATCGCGCTGCTCGGCCGCGCCCTCGAAAGCCAGGTCGAATCCCACCTGACCCGATGTCATCGCCAGATAGACTTCGGCGAGCAGTTGGGCGTCGATCAGGCCACCATGCAGATCCCGGCGCGAATTGTCCACGCCCAGCCGCTTGCACAAGGCATCGAGGCTGTTGCGCTGGCCGGGATAGCGCTCGCGCGCCATCGCCAGGGTGTCCAGCACGCTGCAGCGATCACTGATACGACCGCCCCCCTGCTCCAGCCGCGCCAATTCCGCGTCCAGAAATCCGATATCGAAACTGGCGTTGTGGATGACCAGCTCGGCGCCGTCGATAAAATTCAGGAACTCATCCACCACCTCGGCGAAACGCGGCTTGTCGAGCAGGAACTCGTCCTCGATGCCGGTAACCAGGCGAGCGCCTTCGTCTATCGCCCGATCCGGATTGAGGTAGGTCTGGTAGTGCCGGCCGGTAAGCCGGCGCTCGACCATCTCGACGCAGGCGATTTCGACCAACCGATGCCCCTGGCGAACCTCCAGGCCGGTAGTCTCGGTGTCGAGGACGACCTGCCTCATGATCTGCCCCTGAGCAGTTCGGCCTGTTCGCGCGCGGCTTGATCCACCCGCTCGTTCTCGACATGGCCGTTGTGACCACGCACCCAATGCCAGCGCACCTCATGGGTACTGACCGCATCAGACAGGCGCTGCCACAAATCCTGGTTCTTCACCGGCTTCCTGTCGGCAGTGCGCCAGCCGTTGGCTCGCCATTTCGGTACCCATTGCTCGATACCCTGCATCACGTAGCGCGAGTCCGTGGTGAGAACCACCCGGCAAGGCCGTTTCAACGCCTCCAGTGCGCCGATGGCGGCCATCAGCTCCATCCGGTTGTTGGTGGTCGCGGGATCACCGCCCGCCACCATGCGCTCGCTGCCCTTGGCGCGCAGCAGCGCGGCCCAGCCACCGGGACCCGGGTTGCCCAGGCAGGCACCATCGGTAAATGCTTCCACTTCGCTCATCGTTGCTCACGTATTCCATCAAATATTCACAGTGCCGAGCTGCGCCGGGTGCCCGGCGACAATCGACCATTTGCCGGTACCCTGACGGGCACCGACTTGATTCGCAGCGGCGTAGCCATGCGCCGACGCTTGCGTGCAATCAGCACATAGCCGCCGCCCAAGGCGCGGGCCGATGCTTCGCCCGTCATCGCCAGACCCGGCCAGAAGCTGCCTACTCGCTGCACCCGTTCGATCTCCAGCCCGGCCTGCTGCAGGTTGCGCCGCAACTGCAACGGCATCTGCAGGGCTTGTGGCTTGCCACGCGCATGCCAGTAGAACCAGGGCGACCAGCCACTGAGCGGATGCACGCCGCAGAGCACGAGCACCCCCCCGGGGACCAGTACGCGAACCGCCTCGGCCAGCAAGGCCGAAGCATGCGGCGCCACTTCCAAGGCATGGCGCGACAATATCAACTCGAACGCATCGTCGACGAACGGCAATGGCTCATCCGCGGACGCTTGCAGATCGCCGCGGTAACGGCCGTTGTCGATGTACAGCCTGGTCCAGCAACCCAGCATCGGCAGCGCTGGCGGCGAGTCGTCGGCGGATGCGCCAAGCAACAGCGCATGTGTACCGAAGCATCGTTGCAGCTCCGGCGCAAGCACGCGCGTCTGCGCATCCAGCAACCGGCGCATCGGCGCACTGGCATAGATGTCGTCATCACGTTGATGCATGCAGCCGACCTACTCTCCATCCGAATAAAGAGTGTAGCGGTTGGCGGCAGCAGATCGCAGATATTGCGGAACTGCCACACGGTGCTGAACCGCAGGCCTGCGTGTTAACACCCTGATAACGAGCCGGCGCCAAAGCCACTTTATAGTCGGACGCTTCATGCGCGCCCGGGATGGCTGCGTCTGTGGTTGATCAGGGCGGATATCCGAAACCCGTCGGATATCTCTCGAACGCAGCGGAGCTCATCGTGCATCTCGTACCGTTACCGGCACTGGCCGACAACTACATCTGGTTGCTGCATGACGATGCGGGTCAAGCCATCGTCGTCGACCCGGGGGATGCGGAAGTCGTCGAGCGTGCCCTGACCGCGCGGAAATTGCGGTTGAGCGCGGTCCTGCTGACACATCACCACCACGATCATATCGGTGGTGCGGCGGTGCTGCGCGCGAGGCACGCCGTCCCGGTATATGCCCCCGTCGATGACCGCATCGACAGTGCGACAGTGCGGGTACGCGATGGCGACCGGGTCGAGCTGGCCTCACCGTCCGTCAGCTTCGAGGTGATCGCGATTCCGGGCCATACGCTCAGTCACGTCGCCTACATCGGCGCCGGCCTGTTGTTGTGTGGGGATACCTTGTTCAGCCTCGGTTGCGGTCGTCTGTTCGAAGGCACACCGGCGCAGATGCTTGCTTCGCTGGATCGCCTGTCGAAGCTGCCGGGAGAAACCCTGGTTTGCGGCGGGCACGAATACACGGAAGCCAACGGACGTTTTGCGCGCCCGGTCGAGCCGAACAACCCCGCGTTGCTGCAGCGATTGCAGGTGGTTGCCGAACTGCGGGCCGGGCAGCAGCCTACGCTGCCGGTGACCCTGGCCAGCGAACTGGCGACCAACCCGTTTTTGCGGGTCGACAGCGAAGCGATCATCGGGTGGTGTCGGCAACACGGTATCGAAGGTAATCGCGTCGACCGCTTTGCCGCCATCCGCGGCGCCAAGGATGCGTTCCGCGGATGACCATGCGACTTCGACTCTTCGCACCGGCCCTATCGATCCTGCTCGCGGCGTGCGCCAGTGTGCCATCGCAGACATCGCCCAGGCCGGCCATCCGACCCCACCACCTCGCTGCCGTGGAGACTGCTCCCGCGATAGCGCCACCCGCCAGCGAATCCACCCCGGCCGTGGCGGATGTGTGGGATCGACTGCGCAGCAGCTTTGCCATGAGCGACTGTGACGCCAACCCCGCCGTGCTGGGTTGGGCCAAACGGTATACGCGCAATCCGGAACAATTCGAAAAGCATCTGCGGGCCGCGATGCCGCGGCTGGTCTATGTGCAGCAGGTCGCCGCGCAATACGACGTTGCCGGTGAGTTTGTGCTGCTGCCTTGGGTGGAAAGCCACTTCCAGCCAGTCCGCGCGCGCAAACGCCGGCCGGCCGGCATGTGGCAGATCATGCCGATCACCGCCGGAGCCATGGGTTTGCGCGTCGATGCCGACTATGACGGTCGACTCGACATGCCTGTTGCCGCTCATGCCGTGATGAAACTGCTCAGGCAGTACCAGGACCAGTTTCATGACTGGCGAGTGACCGACTATGCCTACAACGCCGGCGAATTCAGCGTCCGCAAGATCGTCCGAAAACATGGCCTGCCGCCCGACCAACCGGTGATTCCGGACTGGCCGGTGCGCAGAGTCACCCGCGAGCATCTGACGAAATTGCTGGCCATGGCCTGCGTGGTGCGCGAGCCGGGCCGCTTCAATGTCAGCCTGCCGACCCTTCCCGCCGACCAGCATCTCGTGCAGATGACCATCGCTGGCTCGATGCCGGTTGCGCGGGCTGCGGATCGTGCCGGCATGTCCGTGGACGCGCTGAAACATCTCAACGCCGCGTTTCGCAGCGACATGATCGATGCGGATGCCGCCTCGTACCTGATCCTGCCGGCCACTCGTGCCCAGCAGTTTCGCGATGCGCTGCCGGGGCAGCTTCACGCCGCGATCGGCGGCGACCGTCCTGTCCATGTGACGGACGAAACAACAGCCCCTGACCTTTCGGCCGGAAAGACGTCGTACAGGAACCATACCGTGAGGCGCGGCGAGAGTCTGTGGAAGATCGCACGCGATTACTCGATGGACGTCACCCAGCTGCAACGACTGAACCATCTGCACGGGTATACCCTCAAGCCAGGTCAAGTGCTGCAGGTGAGCGCGACCCGGTGAATCCGCAGCACCCGCCTGCTCGTGCGCGCACGGAAAACTTCCGGTGTTGCGTCACTGGCCACGCGACGGCTATGGACCACGGTGACGGATGACGGGTCGATCATCAACGACCGAGCCCTTCATCCGGCTGCTCATGACATGAAGCGAGGCCCGGGGACCGTCCAGGCCAAAAAAAAAAGAGCGACCCATGGCCGCTCTTTTTCTGTTTTGGCTTGCGCAAGGGAGCCCCGTGCCGCCGCTTACATCAGGTTCTTGTTGATCTTGATCTTGGTCTTGGCCTTGAGCAGCTCGATCAGCTCGCGCGTCGCCTCGGAGCCGTAAGCCTGGGCCATCTGATGACGCAACGCCTCGCGCTGCTCCTTCGGCACCTTGGACAGGTCACCACCCTCCACCTTGTCCACCGCCAGCAGCGCATAGTTGCCATCGTGCATGTCGACAGCGGTGAACTGCGGTTTGTCCGCGGCCACCGGATGAGGCACCAAGAAGGCTTGCGCCAGCAGGGGTGCCGGTACCTCGACGGATTGTCCGCGCACGGCGTCCTTCACGCTGACGACCGTGGTTCCAAGCGACTTCGCCACCACCGGCATCGAGTCGCCCTTGCGCAGGCGTGCCAGCGCTTCATCAGCCTGCTTCTTTGCAACGGCGGCGATGCGCTCGTCGAGAATCCTCTTCTGCACGTCTGCACGCACTTCAGCCAGTGGCCGGGCAGCCGACGGCACATGCTTGTCGACATGGATCACCACCGAGTGGTCGTTGCCCAGATCGATCAAACCGGAATTGTTGCCCTGGACCAGAACATCATCACTGAATGCCGCCGCGACCACTTTCGGGTTCGCCGCGAGGCCCTGACCATCCCCGCGCGAAAACAGCGGCGTGCTCTTGATCGGCAGGCCCAATGCCGTCGAGGCCGGCTCCAGCGACGCCGGGTTCTGGTAAGTGTTGTCGGCCATCTTGCCGGCGAGTTCGTTGTACTTGCGATCGCGCTCGGCCGCCGTCGCTTCCTTGACCAGCTGGTCACGTACTTCAGCAAATGGCTTGGATTCGCCGCTGCGTACATCACGCAGCCAGATGATGTGATACCCGTCGGAAGACAGCACCGGCTTGGAAATCTGACCTTTGTCCAGGGCGAACATGGCCGAATCAAACGCGGCATTGGTCACGCCCTTTTCCAGCCAGCCCAGATCGCCACCCTGGCGTCTTGAACCGAGATCCTGCGAATCCTGTTCGGCCAGCTTGGCGAAGTTGCCGGGATTGGCTTCGGCCGCGATCTTATCGGCTTTCGCCAGCGCGGCCTTCTGCTGTTCCGGCGTGGCATTGGTCGGCACGTTGATCAGGATATGTGAAACCAGCCGCTGTTCCGGCTGCACGAAACGCTGCTTTTCATCGGCATAGCGCTTCTTCAGCTCGTCCTCGCTTGGTGCCGCATCGAGCTTGAGGTCGGCGGCATTGACCTCGAGGTACTTGAGCGAGACCTGTTCCGGGTTCATGTAGTCGGCCAGATGCGCCTTGTACCAGGCTTCGATCTGGGTGTCGCTGACCTTATTGTCAGCCAGCGCCGGTTTGGGCAGCAGGAAATATTGCAGGTCGCGGCGCTGGGTCAGCAAGCTCAGAAACTGGTCAACTTCGGCATCGCTTGTGATGGTGCTGTCGTTGATCGCGTCAGGCAGCAACTGGGCCGACAGTGACTCGCGAATGTCGCTTTCCAGCATTTCCGGCGTCTTGCGCTGGCTTACCAGCCAGGCGCGATAACTGATCGGATCGAACTGGCCATTGACCTGGAATGCGGGGATCGCGCCAATGTAGTCGCGTACGGCCTGATCGGATACGCGCATGCCCCACTCGGTATTGGCCTGGAGCAGCAACTGCTCGTCGATCATCGCGTCGAGTACGCGCTGCTTGGTCTCGGGCTTTTCGAAAATGCTGGCATCGAAGTGCTCGCCTTGCTGGGCGCTTGCCTGCTGCCGCAACTGGTTGATTCGATCCTGAAAGGCGCGCTGGCTGATTTCCTGCTTTCCTACTTTCGCCACGAAGGAATCATTGCCCGACGTGAAGTAACGCTCCATGCCGAACAACGACATCGCCAGTACGGCGATACCAAGCACGATGATGGATGGCCAGCCGTGCAACTTGTTACGCATTGCCTGCAGCATTGAAATCTTCCCGCTACTGTGGTTGAAAACGCCTAGTGCGCGCGAGGCACGAGTGCCTCGCCAACGCGCGTCCGATCGTTCATGGCACGCCAACAAACTCACATGACTCAAATGACAAGGGCGCCACGCGGGCGCCCTTGCGAACTATGGCGGAGTGGACGGGACTCGAACCCGCGACCTCCGGCGTGACAGGCCAGCATTCTAACCAACTGAACTACCACTCCGCACTATCTGGTGGGTGCTGTAGGGATCGAACCTACGACCACCGCCTTGTAAGGGCGACGCTCTACCGCTGAGCTAAGCACCCTGAAACCAAGCGCAAGCCGCTTAGTTTAGGGCATCCTTGAGGGTCTTGCCAGCCTTGAACGCAGGCACTTTCGACGCCTTGATCTTGATCGCTTCGTTGGTACGCGGATTGCGACCGGTGCGAGCAGCGCGCTTGCGCACAGTGAACGTACCGAAGCCCACCACCGAAACGTCCTCCCCTTTCTTCAACGACTTCTGCACGGCTTCCAGATAGGCTTCGAGAGCACGGCCTGCGTCAGCCTTGGTCAGTTCGGCCTTTTCGGCGATGGCATTGATCAGATCGGTTTTGTTCATTGAAAAACTCCCTTGCTCGGATTTCGCCGGTGTGGTCTGCCCGGAAGACAAAACAACAACGGCATGGATGGTTGGCTCATGTTGGACGCCGTAACGCAACCCCGCATCGCTGCGCTCGCAAACAACGCCGGGATTGCGGTATCGCCTTTATACCAGTGCCTTGCCGGAATCCGCAACACGAGCTGCAGCAACGCTTCCGGCAGATCGGCGGCGCGCGAAATAGCTTGCAAAACGAGCGCCAGAGGACTATGCCGCGAGGTCATCGATCGACTGCGACCGTGTCCTGAACGCACCCTGTCGAAACAGGGCGCTACAGAGAGAAAATGCAGCCGGCCAGCCTGCCGGATCAATGCGTTAGCGAGTGCCCTTCCGCGGACTCGCCCACCACCGCGGCGGGCGAGTCATCCTTGGCCTTGTTCGGCTGCAGTGGCCGTTCCAGCGCGATGTCCAGCACTTCATCAATCCAGCGCACGGGATGGATCTCCAGCGAAGAGGTGATGTTGGCCGGCATGTCCGCCAGATCCTTCTTGTTCTCCTCCGGGATGATCACCGTGGTGATCCCCCCGCGATGCGCTGCAAGCAGTTTTTCCTTGAGCCCACCGATCGGCAGCACGCGGCCGCGTAGGGTGATTTCACCGGTCATCGCCACTTCCGAGCGCACCGGGACCTTGGTCAGCACCGACACCAGCGCCGTGCACATGGCGATGCCGGCACTCGGACCGTCCTTCGGCGTGGCACCTTCCGGCACATGGATATGTATGTCGAGTTTCTGATGGAAGTCCGGATCGATGCCCAGTTGGTCAGCGCGGGCGCGCACCACCGAGAGCGCTGCCTGGATCGACTCCTTCATGACATCACCCAGCTGGCCGGTATGCACCAGTCGGCCTTTGCCTGGCACGACCGAACCTTCGATGCTGAGCAACTCACCGCCGACCTGGGTCCAGGCCAACCCGGTGACCAGGCCAATTTCATTCTGCAACTCCTTGCGGCCGAAATCGAAGCGGCGCACGCCGAGATAATGCTGCAGATTGGCCGAGTCCACCTTGACCCGACCCGCATCGGGCCGGCTCCTGGCCTTGGTCGCCTTGGCCGCAGATGCCTTCGCCCTGGCCCTTTTCAGCTGGCCGAGGGTCAGCTCCTTGACCACCTTGCGGCAGATCTTGGAAATCTCCCGTTCCAGATTGCGCACACCCGATTCGCGCGTGTAGTAACGCACGATATCGCGCAACGCATCCTCGCTCACGCTGAGCTCTTCCGGCTTCAGGCCATTGGCCTTGAGCTGCTTGGACAACAGATACTTCTGCGCGATACCGAGCTTCTCGTCCTCGGTGTAACCGGGGATGCGGATCACCTCCATGCGGTCGAGCAGCGGACCGGGGATGTTCAGCGAGTTGGCGGTGGCGATCCACATCACCTCGGACAGATCGAGATCGACCTCGAGGTAATGATCGTTGAACGCATGATTCTGCTCCGGATCGAGCACTTCAAGCAGCGCCGATGACGGATCGCCACGGAAGTCCATCGACATCTTGTCGATCTCGTCCAGCACGAACAGCGGATTCTTGGTGCCTACCTTGTTGATGTTCTGCACGATGCGGCCGGGCATCGAACCGATATAGGTGCGCCGATGCCCACGAATCTCGGCTTCGTCGCGCACCCCGCCCAGGCTCATGCGCACGAATTTCCGGTTGGTCGCCTTGGCGATCGACTGCCCCAGCGAGGTCTTGCCCACGCCGGGCGGCCCGACCAGACACAGGATCGGGCCCTTCATCACGGACACGCGCTGCTGCACGGCAAGGTATTCGAGGATGCGATCTTTGACCTTTTCCAGGCCGAAGTGATCGGCATCAAGCACTTCCTGCGCCATCTGCAGGTCCTTGCGTACCTTGCTGCGCTTTTTCCAGGGCACCCCGACCAGCCAGTCGAGATAGTTGCGCACCACGGTGGCCTCGGCGGACATCGGCGACATCTGCTTGAGCTTGCTGAACTCCTGGCGCGCCTTCGCCAACACGGCCTTGGGCATGCCGGATGTCTCGATCTTCTTCTGCAGCTCCTCGATCTCGTTCGGGCCTTCCTCGTTGTCTCCGAGCTCCTTCTGAATCGCCTTCATCTGCTCGTTGAGGTAGTACTCGCGCTGGCTTTTCTCCATCTGCGACTTGACCCGGCCACGGATGCGCTTCTCGACCTGCTGCAGATCCATCTCGCCATCGACCAACCCGATCAGCAGTTCCAGCCGCTGCCCGACATCGGCAGTCTCGAGTACCTTCTGCTTGTCGGCCATGCGTACAGAGAGATGCGCGGCGATGGAATCGGCAACGCGCGACGGATCATCGATGCCCGACAGGCTGGCGAGTACTTCCGGCGGTAACTTGCGGCTCTGCTTGACCAACTGCTCGAACAGCGAAATCAGTGTGCGCGACACCACGTCGAGCTCACGCTCCTTGACGTTGTAGACCGGCTCGATCAGGCGCGAACGGGCCACCAACATCCCGCCCTCGTCCTGAATATCCTCGACGGCCACTCGCGACTGGCCCTCCACCAGCACCTTGACCGTGCCATCGGGCAATTTCAGCAGTTGCAGCACGCCGGCCAGCGTACCGACCTGATGCAGGTCGGCAATCTCTGGATCATCGATATCCGGGCTTTTCTGGGCCACCAGCAGAATCTGTCGCTCGCCTTCCATCGCACGCTCAAGCGCGCGCATGGATTTGTCGCGACCGACAAACAGCGGAATGACCATGTGTGGATAGACCACCACGTCGCGCAAAGGCAACACCGGCAGGGCGTCCAGCGCTTCAGGAAGGGGGGCGTTCTTGGCCATGGAAGTGGGGTCCCTCGGATTCGGATCTGGATTCATCCCGACACTGCGCCGGGCGGGTTAACACGTCAAGTGGAGGCAACGAGGCGCTCACTCAAGGCGTGCGGGGCGCCAAAACAGAACGGCTCCGGTGATTTCACCGGAGCCGTGGTCAATACAGGCATCGCAAAACGGTTCAGGCCGCTGCGTCGCCACCATCGGCAGCTACGCGCTGCTGCAGGTTGCCTCGATAGATCAGGTAGGGTTCGGCTTGGCCGTCGATCACGGCATCATCCACCACCACCTTGCTGACATGTTCCAGCGAGGGCAGCTCGTACATCGTGTCGAGCAGCACCTGCTCGAGGATGGTACGAAGGCCGCGGGCGCCCGTCTTGCGCTTGAGCGCCTTCTTGGCGATCGCCAGCAGCGCCTCGGGGCGGAACTCCAGTTCCACCTCCTCCATCTCGAACAGCTTCTTGAACTGCTTGGTCACCGCATTCTTCGGCTCGGTGAGAATCTTCACCAGTGCCGCCTCGTCCAGCTCGTCCAGCGTAGCGACCACCGGCAGCCGTCCGACGAACTCCGGGATCAGGCCGAAACGCACGAGATCAGCCGGTTCCACATCGGCCAGCACCTTGCCCAGATTCTCGGTACGTTCCTTGCTGCGCACTTCGGCGGAAAAACCGATGCTGGTGTTCTCGGAACGCTGCTGGATGACTTTTTCCAGGCCGGCAAACGCGCCACCGCAGATGAACAGGATATTCTTGGTATCGACCTGCAGGAACTCCTGCTGCGGGTGCTTGCGCCCCCCCTGGGGCGGTACCGACGCCAGCGTGCCCTCGATCAGCTTCAGCAACGCCTGTTGCACGCCTTCACCGGACACGTCGCGGGTGATCGACGGGTTTTCGCTCTTGCGTGAAATCTTGTCGATCTCGTCGATGTAGACGATCCCCGACTGCGCCTTTTCGACGTCGTAGTCGCATTTCTGCAGCAGCTTCTGGATGATGTTCTCGACATCCTCACCGACGTAGCCCGCTTCGGTCAGCGTGGTGGCGTCAGCGATCGTGAACGGCACATTGAGCAGACGCGCCAGCGTTTCGGCCAGCAGCGTCTTGCCCGAGCCGGTCGGCCCGATCAGCAGGATATTCGATTTACCCAGCTCGATATCGTCGCTCTTCTGGCGAGATTCGATTCGCTTGTAATGGTTGTACACCGCAACCGCCAACGCCTTCTTGGCGCGGGTCTGCCCGACCACGTACTGATCCAGCGATTCGCGGATCTCACGGGGCTTGGGAAGCTGGGTACGGCCAGACGCGGCCTTCTCCTCCAGTTCCTCGCGGATGATGTCGTTGCACAGTTCCACGCACTCGTCGCAGATGAACACAGACGGGCCCGCAATCAGTTTGCGTACCTCATGCTGGCTCTTGCCACAGAAGGAGCAATAAAGAATCTTGCCACTGTCGCTGGAACGCCCCTGCCGATCGTCACTCATACTCTCGATCCCGCTGGTAAATCTGGATGCGTCGCGAGAATAACACAGGGCCCCGCGTCTGCCTGCAGACGCAGAGCCCATCTCGGGACTCTGGGGTAAAACCTGGAAATCAGGCCGATTTCACCGTTTCACCGGAGCGCTTGTCGAGCACTTCGTCGATCAGGCCATACGTCTTGGCATCGACCGCGTTCATGAAGCGATCCCGCTCCATGTCCAACTCGATCTTTTCCAGCGGCTGACCGGTATGTTCCACATACAGCTTGTTCAGCCGTTCGCGGATATACAGGATTTCCCGTGCCTGGATCTCGATATCGGTGGCCTGCCCCTGCGCGCCACCGGAAGGCTGGTGGATCATGATGCGCGAATTGGGCAGGGCGAAGCGCTTGCCCTTGGCGCCGGCCATCAGCAGGAACGAACCCATGCTGCACGCCTGGCCGATGCACATGGTGCTGACATTCGGCTTGATGAACTGCATGGTGTCGTAGATGGCCAGGCCGGCAGTGACCGCACCGCCCGGACTGTTGATGTAGAAGTTGATGTCCTTGTCCGGATTCTCCGACTCGAGGAACAGCATCTGCGCGACGATGAGGTTGGCCACCTGATCGTTGACCTCGCCGACCAGGAAAATCACCCGCTCCTTCAGCAAACGCGAGTAGATGTCATAGGAGCGCTCGCCGCGAGCAGTCTGCTCGACGACCATCGGCACCAAATTGAGGTTCTGGATCTGATCCATGGCCATGCTTGCAGCTCTCCGGTTGATGGGCCTGGCAATGGCTCAGGCGTTAGCCGGGCGCATCACGTCATCGAAGCTCAGGTCCTGCAGGGTGGTCTTGGCATGTTCCGCCACCCATTCGGCCACCTGATCTTCCATAACACGATTTTGCAGCCCTGACATCAACTGGGGGTCGCCATTGTAGAGTTCAATGACCTTTTCCGGCTCTTCATAGGTCGAGGCGATCGCGGCCAACTGCTCGGCAATGCGTGCACGGTCCAGCTTGAGCTCCTGCTTGCGGGCGACTTCTCCCATCAGCAAGCCGGCAATCACCCGCTTGCGCGCGATCGGCATGGCGGCATCGATGAGTTGCGGCGGTGGCTGCTGACCCTGCGGCACGTTGCCGGCGGCCAGATTGCGTGCTTCGGACTGCACCATCAGCTTTGGCACATCCAGATCGGCATGGGCATCGGCCAGTTTTTCGGCCACTTCGGATTTCAGGCGCGCCATCAGAGCGGCCTTCAGTTCGCGCTCGAGATTCGCGCGAACCTCCTTGCGGAAGGTTTCCAGGTCGCCATCGTCGATACCGAACAGCTTGGCGAACTCGGCGTCGATATCCGGCAGCTTCGGCTCCTGTACCTTGATGATGCTGAAGTCCACCCGGGCAGTCTTGCCAGCCAGATGCTCGTTACGGAAGTCCTCCGGGAAAGCGATCTCCGTCTCGAAGCTGTCACCGGCCTTGCGGCCAGTCAACGCTTCATCCAGCGCGTTGAACAGGGTGCCCGAACCGAGCACGCTGCCGGCCCGCTCCATCCCCTCGACCGGGAACCGATAGTCGCCCGCGGCGGCGGTGTACTCGAACATCACGAAGTCGCCTTCGACCGAGTCGCGATCGACCTCGTCGAAACTGCGGCGCTGCAGCCGCAGGGTCTCCAGCATCTTGTCGATGTCGGCATCGGTCACCTCCGCCACCGGACGGTGGATCTCGAGCGCCGACACATCGACAGCGGGGAGCTCCGGCATGATTTCGAAGGTCGCGGTGTACGCGATTTCACCGTTCTCCGGCTTGCCGGTGGTATTGATCGCCGGATTCGCGATCGGCTGCAGCTTTTCCTGCTCCACCGCCTCGCGCAGCGTGCTGCCAATCAGGTCGGACAATACTTCGCCACGCACCTGCTCGCCAAAACGCTGCTTGATCACCGTTGTCGGCACCTTGCCCGGACGGAAACCCTTCAGGCGAACCGTGCGGCCCATTTCAGCAATCCGCGCGCTCACCTGCGTCTCGAATCGCTCAGCGGGAAATTTCACGGTGAGCTTGCGCTCGAGCGTGCCGATGTTTTCAACCGAAACCTGCATGACGTCTCCTGGTACTACCAATGTTGTGGGCCTGCCACAGGCGCCATGGCGACATCGCCGCCTTGAAAATCCAATGAAATCAATGGGACATGGTGCGAAAGGGGGGACTCGAACCCCCACGGGGTTAACCGCCAGAACCTAAATCTGGTGCGTCTACCAATTCCGCCACTCTCGCCTTGCCACCCTTGCCTGACGGAATGGACAAGGGACCCGGAAAGCCCCCCGGAGACCCGCCACCATGCCGTCCAAGTCGATGATTCCCTTGTACGAAAGCAGACCATTTTACGGTTGCACGACCTTGCAGCACAAGCGCGCCGATCATGATGCCGATCGAGCCTCCTGGCCGGTCGCCCGCGCCAGACAAGCCGCATCCGGCATGCCGCATTTTGGATCCACCAAAGCACGACGCCGATCGCAAGCGATCGGCGTCGTGGTCTTGATTGGTGGGCCGTGAAGGATTCGAACCTTCGACCAATTGATTAAGAGTCAACTGCTCTACCAACTGAGCTAACGGCCCAATGAAACTGGACATGGAACTGGGGTGGATGATGGGATTCGAACCCACGACAACCGGAATCACAATCCGGGACTCTAACCAGCTGAGCTACACCCACCATAAATCTTGAAACTGGTGCGCCAGACAGGACTCGAACCTGCAACCGTCGGCTTAGAAGGCCGATGCTCTATCCGGTTGAGCTACAGGCGCAGTCACAACCATCAGAGAACGTCGCTGGTCGGGGCAGAGGGATTCGAACCCCCGACTTTTGCGTCCCAAACGCAACGCTCTACCAGACTGAGCTATACCCCGCTTTCGAATCCCCGATCGCATCAGCCATCGAAGCCTTGAAATGTTACGGGTGATGCTTCGCTCAGTCAATCCGTATCGAAGCACACCATGACATCTGGAACACCTGCTTTCACGACCGCAAACCGCCCGTTGCCGCGAAAACAAAACGGGGTGCAAGCACCCCGCCTCGCCTTGTAAAATGGTGCGCCCGGAGAGATTCGAACTCCCGACCACCTAGTTCGTAGCCAGGTACTCTATCCAACTGAGCTACGGGCGCACTGAGAAACTTCAAACCCCGGCACCATGATGCGCGAGCATCGAGGTGGCGAAGCCAGAAGCGGAATTATTCAGACTCCGCCTCCATGCGTCAACCCTTTTCTTCAAATTCCTTCATCGAACCTTGCGATGCCACCCGAATACCGCCGATTCGGCAACGTACCCGCGTGTGCAGGATTGCGGCGTGCACCAACGCCTCCGCCGAAAACACGAAAAGGGTGACCTGGGCCACCCTCTTCGATCATCGACTGACGTAGCCGATATAGCCGTCCAAATCAGCGTCAGCCGTCCAGACCTGTCCGGCTCTGCGCTGCGGGATCACCGACCTTGCCCACCGTCGAGCCTGCGTCGCCCTTCGGCGGCGGCGGCGGCGGAGTCGCCCCGGTGGATGCGTTCTTGGTCCAGTCGGCCGGCGGTCCGGGTACACGCCCGGCCATGATGTCATCGATCTGATGCGCATCAATCGTCTCGTACTGCAGCAACGCCTCGGACATTGCGTGCAGCTTGTCGAGATTCGCCGTCAGCAGTTCCTTGCTGCGCGCATACGCGCGATCGAGAATGCCACGCACCACTTCGTCGATCTTGCTCGCGGTCTCGTTGGAAATGCTCTTGTGCTGGGTGACGGAGCGGCCGAGGAACACCTCGTCCTCGTCCTCCCCGTAGGTGATCGGGCCGAGCTCGTCGGACAGACCCCACTTGGTCGCCATGTTGCGCGCCATCTTGGTGGCGCGCTCAATGTCGTTGGAGGCGCCGGTGGTGACCTTGTCGGCGCCGAAGATCAGCTCCTCGGCCACCCGACCGCCATACAGCGAGCAAAGCTGCGACTGGATCGCCACCCGGTTGATGCTGTACTTGTCCCCTTCGGGCAGGTACATGGTGACGCCCAGGGCGCGCCCGCGCGGGATGATCGTGACCTTGTAGACCGGATCGTGCTCGGGCACCAGGCGACCGACGATGGCATGGCCGGCCTCGTGATAAGCGGTCAGCTTCTTCTCGTCCTCGCTCATCGCCATCGAACGACGCTCGCTACCCATCAGGATCTTGTCGCGCGCCTTGTCCAGGTGGCTCATGCGCACCTCACGGGCATTCTCCCGCGCAGCGAACAAGCGCGGCTTCATTGACCAGGTTGGCCAGGTCGGCGCCGGAGAACCCCGGCGTGCCGCGTGCGATCGTCATCGCATTCACGTCACTGGCGGTAGGCACCTTGCGCATGTGCACCTTGAGGATCTGCTCGCGGCCGCGCACATCGGGCAAGCCGACCACCACCTGGCGATCGAAGCGACCCGGACGCAGCAGCGCCGGATCGAGCACGTCGGGGCGATTGGTCGCGGCGATCACGATGATCCCCTCGGTACCCTCGAAACCGTCCATCTCGACCAGCAACTGGTTCAGGGTCTGCTCGCGCTCGTCATGACCGCCACCGAGACCCGCGCCACGGTGACGCCCGACGGCGTCGATCTCGTCGATGAAGATGATGCACGGCGCGTGCTTCTTGGCCTGCTCGAACATGTCACGCACGCGGCTGGCACCGACACCGACGAACATTTCGACGAAATCGGAGCCGGAAATGGCGAAGAACGGCACCTTGGCCTCGCCGGCAATGGCCTTCGCCAGCAGGGTCTTGCCGGTACCCGGCGGCCCGACCATCAGCACGCCACGGGGAATCTTGCCACCCAGCTTCTGGAACCGACCCGGATCACGCAGGAACTCGACCAGTTCGCCGACCTCCTCCTTTGCCTCGTCACAGCCGGCGACGTCACTGAAATTGACCTTGATCTGATCCTCGCCCTGCAGTTTGGCCCGCGAGCGCCCGAAGCTCATGGCACCGCGCCCGCCGCCGCCGGACTGCATCTGTCGCATGAACCAGATGAATACACCGACGATCAGCAACACCGGCAACCAGCTGACCAGCAAGCCAATCAGGGAGAAGCCTTCGGACGGGTCCTGGCGCACTTCGACGCCCTTGTCCTGCATTTGCTTGACCACTGCGTTGGTGGAAAAGCCTAGCATCGGCGCAACCGTGCGAAACGCGCTGCCATCCTTCAGCTTGCCGCTGATGGTGGCGGGCTGATCGGCGCTGATCGTGGCGCTGGCAACGTTGCCGCTGTCCACACTCTGCACGAACGCGCTGTAAGCCAGATCGGAGGAAGCCGCGCCGCGCGGATTGAAGCTCTGGAACACGGTGAAGAGAACCACCGCGATGATTACCCAGAGCAACACATTTTTCGCTGTTTCATTCATGCACGGTTCTCGCCCGGTGGCACGGCGACAGGTTTTCGGCCCGTCGCCAGTGCGTACACCTCACGCGAACGTGCGCGCGAGGCCTTAGGTTTACGCATGGTCACGCGGGTGAAGTCCGCGCGCAAGCTGCGCAAGTATTCGTCAAAGCCTACTCCCTGAAACAACTTGATCAGGAACGAGCCGCCCGGCTTGAGCCACTGCCTGCTGAAATCCAGCGCCAATTCGGCCAGAGCCATCGCGCGGATCTGGTCAGCCAGCGCCACACCACTCATATTGGGGGCCAGATCGCACAGTACAAGATCCAGCCGGTGTCCCTCCAACCGAGCCTCCAGTTCGCGCAGTACCGACTCCTCGCGGAAGTCGCCCTGCAGGAAATCCACCCCGGCGATGCTCTGCATCGGCAGGATGTCGAGGGCGAACACCTTGCCGGTGTCACCCAGCCGGTTACGCACCAGTTGCGACCAGCTGCCCGGTGCGGCCCCCAGGTCGACCACGTTGATACCCGGCTTGAGCAGACGGTCGCGTTCGATCAGCTCTTCCAGTTTGTATACCGCACGCGAACGCAAGCCCTCGGCCTGGGCTTTCTTGACGTATTCGTCCTTGAAATGTTCTCGCAGCCAGACTGCGCTGCTCTTGCTGCGGGCCATGTGGTGGAGTCGCCAATTGGGGAACGGGATGGCGCATGATACTCTTAGCCGTTCATTTACCGCGAATCGAGCACCACCGCATGCCCCTCTCCTCCTCGCAGACCCGCTACCTGCGCAGCCTCGCTCATGATCTGAGCCCGGTTGTGCTGCTTGGCAACAAGGGAGCCACCGAGGCGGTGGTCAAGGAACTGAACCAGGCCTTGGTCATTCATGAGCTGGTCAAGCTCAAATTGTCCGGTGGTGACAAGGAGGAACGGCAGGCACAGATCGACGTGCTGATCGGCGGCACCCAGGCCGAGAAGATTCACCAGATCGGCCATGTTGTCGTGTTGTTCCGTCGCAACGCCGACGAACCCAAGATCGCCCTGCCGCGTTAAGGGTACCCGGATGGATCTGTCACTGGATCGCCCCGAAGGTTATTTGTTCGTGCGCCGCACCGACGCACACAGCATCACCCTGATCGATCGCGAACTGGCCAGCAGCTTTCTGCTGGCACCGGATCGGGTGATCGAGCACTGGGCGGTCGATGCCGCCGACATGCTGGATGCCGATCATGTCGAGGCCCTGCTCGCGCTGCAGCCGGAGCTGGTGATCCTGGGAACCGGCGAGAAACAGATTTTTCCGGCGGCCGCGTTCCTGGCCGGATTCCTGCGCAAGGGTGTCGGTATCGAGGTGATGGACAATGCCGCCGCCGCGCGCACCTACAACCTGCTCGCTGGCGAGGGTCGCCGGGTCATCGCCGGATTCATCCTGCCATCGGCGTGAAGCACGGCGATGGCGATCCACATGATTCACCGCACGCTCAACGCGACGGCAGGTAACTCAGCGGATCCACCGGATTTCCGTCCTTGCGGATCTGGAATTCCAGTTCGTTGCGCGTGGCTCCGGTGGACCCCATCTCGGCGATCTGCTGACCGGCGCTGACCCGCTGACCTTCCTTGACCAATCGCTTGCGATTGTGACCGTAGGCGGACAGGAAGCTGTCGCTGTGCTTGATGATCACCAGCTCGCCGTAGCCGACCAGACCGTTGCCGCTGTAAACCACGACGCCGTCGGCGGCCGCACGTACCGGGTCCCCCGTCCTGCCGGCGATCTCGATGCCGGGAATCGCGTCGCTGCCATTGAAATGGCTGATCAGGCTGCCATCGGCCGGCCAGCGCCAGCTCACCCCGCTGACGGCCCGCGAAGCCGCGCTGGCCACCGGGACCGGTAACGGTGCGGTGGGTGCACCAGTGGCTGGCATGCCCGCTACTGGCACCAGCCTCGTGGCGGCCGCGACGGCCGGGTGGACAGACTTCGGTGGCAATTTCACGACTGAAGCCGACGAACTCGCTGTCGGCGGCACCGGTGCGAATACAGGCGCCGACGCCCCATGTTCCGGTGCCGTGGTGACCCGATGGGGATGGGGGGTTACGCCGCTCGTGTGCGCCATGGCATCCGCACCCGTCGGCGACAGGGTCAACCGCTGGCCCGGCCAGATCGTGTAAGGCACGGCGATACCGTTCCACTGCGCCAGATCGCGAAAATCCACACCCTTGCGAAAAGCGATCGAATACAGCGTGTCACCCTTCAGAACGACATAGCTTCCGCCAGGAATAGGTGTCCGCGCAGGCGCAGACACCTCGCCACCTCCTCGCGCGTAGCTGCTGCTGTCCGTCACGGGCTCCACCACCACCGAGCTGCGCATGGTGCCGCAGGCCCCGAGCAGCATGGCCACCGTCATTGTCGTCAGCCATTGAAGATGTCGATTCATGCGCATCAGCATAGCCAGGCGGAAAAGCTTTTTCATGCAGCGTCGCTCCCTTGGCTGTTGCCCATCAGCGAGGCCAGAGCCACCACGCCAGGAGCACGCCAAGCACAGCCAGCGCGACCCAGCCGATCCATTCGATGTGCTTGTGCAGAATGCGTTCCGCTCGCTCGCCGAACAGCCGGATCAGCAATGCCAGCAACCATACGCGCTTGCCGCGACCGATCGCCATGCAGGCCAGAAATGGCAGCAACGGCACGCCGACGATACCCGCCGCCCAGGTCACGAACTTCATGGGAATCACCGGCTGCAGCGCAGCCAGCACCAGCGCCCCCAGCATGGCCAGCCAATGCTGATGCATGTCGGTGCGCAGGTTCTCCACCCAAGCGGTAATGATCTCCTGCATATGCAGGCTGAACAGCGGCTTCACCGCTTCGTAAGCCCAGTGTCCCAGCGCGTAGCCGACCAGCGACCCGAGCAGGGAAAACAGCAGTGAAATATTGGCGTAGAAAAATGCCTTGTGCCGCTTGCCCAGCATCATCGGGGCCAGCATCACCTCCGGCATGATCGGAAAAATGAATGCCTCGACAAAGCTCAGCCCGCACAGGTAAGGAACCGCCCGCGGGGCGCGTGCCCACACCAGCACACGCGCATACAACGCCCCGAACAGGCGCATCAACCGATGCCGCCGAGCAGCGGCACGAAACTGACGCCGCCGAGTTCTTCCTGGATGAAATCGCCTTGACCGTCGCCGCGCATGCGGATCAGGGTCTGCTGGCTGGGTGAGCCCACCGGCGCCACCAGCACCCCGGTGGGGCTCAACTGGTCGAGGATCCGGCTGGGAATGGTGTCGCCGGCCGCCGTGAGGATGATCGCGTCGAAGGGTGCCTCGTCAGGCCAGCCGAGCTTGCCGTCGTCATGGCGCGAACGCAGATTGGTGATGCCGAGCTGGCGAAAGCGCCGGCGCGCCTGGCGCAGCAGCTCCTCGATCCGCTCCACCGTGAACACCTCGGGCACGAGGGCAGCCAGCACCGCCGCCTGGTACCCCGAGCCGGTGCCGATCTCCAGCACCTTCTGTGGCAGGCCCCGGCTGCCATCCGGCCGCTCCAGCAGCGCTTCGGTCATGCGCGCCACCACCCATGGCTGCGAAATGGTCTGGCCATGGCCGATCGGCAACGCGGTATTTTCGTAGGCACGCGAATGCAGTGCCTGGTCGATGAAATGATGCCTCGGCGTATTGCGGATCACGTCGATCACCCGCGGGTCGCGGATGCCGCCTTCCTTCAGGCTTGCAGCAAGACGATCGCGTGCACGCTGGGAAGTCATCCCCTCACCCTTCAGATCTGCGGCCGGCAATGGATAGACGTTCATCGCTCAGGCCGCCTCGTCGCTGTTCGTTCGGTCGCTCGCCATCTGGTCGGTCAGCCCCTGCATCCAGCTGCTGACCTTGTCCAGCGCCTGGAACCGGGTCAGGTCGACGTGGATCGGCGTGACCGAGACGAACCCGCGCCGCACCGCGTTGAAATCCGTGCCCGGGCCGGCGTCGTCCACCTCGCCGGCCGGGCCGATCCACCAGATCGGACGGCCCCGGGGATCGGTTTGTGCAACGCATGGTTCGGAGCGATGGCGCCGTCCCAGCCGGGTCACTTCGAAGCCCTCGATCTCGGCCCACGGCCGATCCGGCACATTGACGTTGAGGATGGTGTCGGCAGGCAGCGGATCGACCAGCAGGCGCTGCATCAGCAGCAACACCGCCTCCGCGGCCGAGTCGTAATGCACGCCCTTGTGGTTCGTGCTGACCAGCGAAACGGCGATCGCCGGCAAGCCCAGAAACCGCCCTTCCATCGCCGCCGAGACCGTTCCCGAATAGATCACGTCGTCGCCGAGATTGGCCGAGTTGTTGATCCCCGAGACCACCATGTCCGGCTCCTCGTCCAGCAGTCCGGCCAGCGCCAGATGCACGCAATCGGTCGGCGTGCCGGCCACGCGGTAATAACCATCGCCCATCGCGAATACGCGCAACGGCGCGTCCAGGGTGAGTGAGTTGCTGGCGCCGGAGCGGTCGCGATCGGGCGCCACCACGGTGACCTGACCCACGACACCGAGACGCTCGGCGAGCACGCGGATGCCCGGGGCATCCACGCCATCGTCATTACTTACCAGAACTCGCATGATGCTCCGTCGAAGGCTGACTGCGTCGCACCATCAGCCACCGACGGCGCGTACTCGATGCCCTCAAGTCTACCGGAGCGTGCCCTCGGTTTCACACGAATACGCGTCGCTTGGCTAGGATGGCGACATGAAGCGCCGCCCACCCAACCCGATCAGCGACGACGACAGCCGCCTGTTTCGCGAGGCGATTGGCGCGGTGCGGCCGTTCGACCCGGTGCCACCGCCGCCGGCCGTCGCGAAGCCGGCACCGCACCCGCACATGCTGGACGCCGACGAGGCCGCCGTACCTGGCGAATTGCTGGACATGGCATTCGACCCGGCCCTGCTCGAGGTCGGCGAGGAACTGAGTTATCTGCGCGACGGCTACCCGCCGAAACTGCTGCGCCAGCTCAAGCGCGGCCAGTTCAGCGTGCAGGACGACATCGACCTGCACCAGATGAACGCCGCTGCCGCCCAGGCCAGCATCATCGCGTTTCTGGCCGAAGCCCGGCAGGCCGGCATCCGTTGTGTGCGCATCGTGCACGGCAAGGGTCTGCGTTCGCGCGCGGCCGGACCGGTGCTGAAGGGCCTCACTGATCGGATGCTGCGCCGACGCGACGACGTGATCGCCTTCGCCTCGGCGCGACCGGCCCAGGGCGGTACCGGCGCGGTGGTGGTGCTGCTGAAAGGTTGATACCGACGGGTAGGAGCGACTTCAGTCGCGATGCTCTTACCGTCTTGGGGTAGTCCAGAGCAAGAGCATCGCGACTGAAGTCGCTCCTACAACACGGACGCCAGTTCGCGCACGACCACCGTGGCATAGGCACCCGCCGGCAGCTCGAACGACAACTCCAGCGCCGTGTCATCCAGCCAGCGCCATTTCAGCTCCTTCGGCATCAACCGCAACGGGCGACGTTCCTGATCCATCCGCGCGGATACCAGACCGGCAGCCAGATCGCCGTTGGCGGCGGCGACCTCCCGCTCCAGCGCACCCGCCTCGCCCTGGCTCGGCGGCTCACCCTGCCCCCACAACGGGCCGGACGGATGGATATCACCGCTCGCCAACCGCGCTGCCAGCACGTCGCTGAAGGGTTCCGGGCCGAACCACGAGCGCGACCCGGCCAGCGACCAGATCTCCCCCTCCAGCGCCGTGTCCCAGCTGCCCCGCTCGACCCGCGTCGCCAGCACCTCGTTGAAGATCTGCGAACGCGCCGCCGACAGCAGGAACGAGCGCTTGTCGCGCTCGACCCGGCGCCCGGCGAACATCGCCCGCGCCTGCGCCACGTTGCCGCCTTCGCGACCGAAGCGCTGCTCGCCGTAGTAATTCGGCACGCCGCGCGCCGCGATCTGCTGCAAGACCTGCTCGGCCGCGGCACGATCACCCCGGACCTCGCGCAGCACCAGCACGAAACGATTGCCACGCAAGGCGCCGCGCTTGAGCTTGCGCGAATGCCGCGTGGCCGCCAGCACCTTCACCTCCGCATGCGGGAAACCCGACCAGTCGGGATCGGGCTTGCCGGCCAGCTGCACGGAAAATGTCTGCCGGGTGACCGCGTGACGATCCTTCATGCCGGCGTAGCCGACCGCCACTGGCGACACCCCGGCAAATTTCGCCAACTCGCGGGCGACCCAGTCGGTGTTCGCGCCACGCTTCTCCACCCACAGCAGGGCGTGCTCGCCGGCGCCATCGGCGTCGTAACCGAGGATCTCCTCGACAAGGAAATCCTCCGGCGTGCTGCGCAGCCGCGCCTGCAACGGCGGCACGCCGCAGGCACGCGGCAACGGGGCATCGGCAGGTTCAATTTCGGACATCGCACTCCACCGGGCACGCCGGCATTCGGATCGGTTGAAACAGTTGTCGGCAGTCAGACCAGGAAGATGCTGGCCAGGCCGAGAAAGATGAAGAAGCCGCCACTGTCGGTCATGAAGGTCAGGAACACACTCGAACCGAGTGCCGGATCGCGACCCATGCGGATCATCAACATCGGGATGCCCACGCCCATGAACGCAGCCAGCAACAGGTTCAGCGTCATCGCCGCCGTCATCACCACGCCCAGCGTGGGGCTGTCGTACAGCAGGGCGGCGACGATACCGATCACTCCGCCCCAGACCACGCCGTTGAACAGGGCCACGCCGAGTTCCTTGCGCCACAGCCGGCGAATAGCATTGGCATTGACCTGATCCAGTGCCATCGCGCGCACGATCATGGTGATGGTCTGGTTGCCGGAATTGCCGCCGATGCCGGCGACGATCGGCATCAGCGTGGCCAGCGCCACCAGCTTCTCGATCGCTCCCTCGAACAGGCCGATGACACGCGAGGCGATGAAGGCGGTAACCAGGTTGATCGCCAGCCAGGCCCAGCGGTTGCGCACCGAGGCCCAGATCGAGGCGAAGATGTCCTCTTCCTCGCGCAGGCCGGCCCGGCCCAGCATCTCGGACTCGCTTTCCTCGCGGATCACGTCGACCATCGCGTCGATGGTGATGCGGCCGATCAGGTGACCGCTGCCATCCACCACCGGCGCAGTCACCAGATCGTAGCGTTCGAACGCCTGCGCCACTTCGTAGGCATCGTCGGTGGGATGGAACGTGTTCACGTCCGGCGCCATCACCTCGCTGACCATCTTGTCGGGCGAGTTCACCAACAGCCAGTGCAGCGGCAACACGCCGGTAAGCAGGTTGTCATGGTTGATCACGAACAGCTTGTCGGTCTGCGCCGGCAGCTCGTCGAAGCGGCGCAGGTAGCGCAGTACGACCTCCAGGCTCACGTCCTCGCGGATCGTGACCATCTCGAAGTCCATCAGCGCGCCGAGCTTGTCGTCCTCATAGGACATCGCCGACTGCACCTGCTCGCGCTGCTGCGAGTCCAGGCTGGCCATCAGCTCCGGCAACATCGCCGTGGGCAGATCCTCGACCAGGTCAGCCAGCTCATCGGCGTCCAGCGGCTCGACCGCGGCCAGGATCTCGTGCCGGTCCATGTCCGCGATCAGCGATTCACGCACCGCGTCGGAGACTTCGAGCAGGATGTCACCGTCGCGCTCGGCCTTTACCAGCTGCCAGACGGCGATGCGGTCATCCAGCGGCAGCGACTCGAGAATGAACGCGATATCGGCCGGATGCAGCTCGTCGAGCTGACCCCGCAACGTCGCCTGTGCCGATGTCGGCAACGGCTCGTCGCTGTGCTCATGCAGCAGGTCGACAATCGCATCCAACTGATCGTGCAGCCTGTGTGTGGAGCTGCGGGTCTGGACCTCGCTCACGCGCGTTCCAGCAGCACGCAGGCCTGGGCGGCGATGCCTTCGCCACGGCCGCAGAAGCCGAGCTGCTCGGTGGTAGTGGCCTTGACGCTGACGCGACCGGTGGCGCATTCCAGATCGGCGGCCAGAAGCTCACGCATCGCCTGCACATGCGGACCAACCCTGGGCGCCTCGCAGATCACCGTGACGTCCGCATTGCCCAGCGCGTAACCATGCTGCGCCATCAGCATCGCCGCATGACGCAGGAACTGGCGGCTGTCGGCATGGCGCCAGCGCTCGTCCGAGGGCGGAAAATGCTGGCCGATATCGCCCAGTGCCAGCGCGCCGAAGATCGCGTCGCACAGCGCATGGATCACCACGTCGCCGTCCGAGTGTGCAACCACACCATGGTGATGCGGCACGCGCACGCCGCCGAGGGTGACGTGGTCGCCCTCGCCAAACGCGTGCACATCGAAACCCTGGCCTATGCGCATCGGGAAGTGCTCATGGGTAGCAAGTCGGGGGCGCCGAAGGGGGTGTGTATGCGGGGCAAGGAAGAGTCAGGGAATGCATGTCGATACACGACTGGGCGATGACGCTGCTTCGCGGGCACATCATCCCGGCCCTGCGGGTAAAACGCGATCGGCTTGCTACCCATGGGCACTCCCTCCTGTCCTTGAAAGCAGGAACTCGGCCAGCGCGAAATCCGCCGCCGTCGTCACCTTGATATTGTCCTCGGCGCCCTCGACCAGCAAGGGTGCATGACCGGTCAGCTCCATCGCCATCGCTTCATCACTGACACTCAGCGCGCGTCGCGCGGCTTCGCGCAACGCCGCCGACAGTTGACCACGCCGGAACATCTGTGGCGTGAAGGCGCGCCAGCGCTGGTCGCGCGGCTCGGTCGACTCGCTGCGACCGGCAGCATCGGCACGCTTGAGCGTGTCGCGCAACGGAGCCCCCAGCAAGCCGCCATCCATGGCGCCGGCCTGTTCGATCAGCTTGCTGATATCGGCCAGCCGCACGCAGGGACGGGCGGCGTCGTGCACCAGCACGAAATCCTCCGCGCCCACCGCGTCGGGCAGGGCATCGAGACCCGCCAGTACCGAATCACTGCGTTCTGCCCCGCCGATGGCGGTGAGCACCGGCTTGCCAGCGAACGTGGTCAGCCCGGGCCAATATCCGTCGGCGGCCGCCAGCGTCACCAGCAGACCGGCAATCCGGGGATGGGCGGCGAGGCGCGCCATGGTGTGCTCGATCAGCGGACGACCGGCCAGCGGCAGGTACTGCTTGGGACAGTCCCCGCCCACCCGCGTGCCCCGCCCGGCCGCCGGCACCACGCACCACAGCTTCGGCGCACTCATGGCGAACCGGCTGATGCGGCAGCTGCGGGTGCACTTCCGGCATGGGCCGGCTGCTCGACCACCTGGTAGAAGACCTCGCCCGGCTTGATCAGCCCCAGCTCGGTGCGTGCACGCGCCTCCACCGCCTGATCACCGTGCTTGAGATCCAGCACGTCGGCGCCCACCGCCTGATTGCGCTGCTGCAGCCGGGCGTTCTCGTCAGCCTGTTTCTTCACGGCCACGCGCAGGCTGTCCACCTCGCGCATGCTGCCGCTGCCGGACCACAGTTTCAGCTGCAGTCCGATCAGGATCACGACAAGAATCAGGGCGATCCAGCGCAGCATGGGTGACCGATGGCTCCGCTCAACCCGGCAGGCGGGTCAGGTTGGGGAACGCGTCGCGACCGGCATAGCGCGCGGCCGCACCCAGCTGCTCCTCGATCCGCAACAGCTGGTTGTACTTGGCCACGCGATCGCTGCGGCACAGCGAACCGGTCTTGATCTGGGTCGCCGTGGTGGCCACCGCGATATCGGCGATGGTGGTGTCCTCGGTCTCGCCGGAGCGATGCGAAATCACCGCCGAGTATTTCGCCGCATCGGCCATCGCGATCGCCTGCAGCGTTTCGGACAGGGTACCGATCTGGTTGACCTTGATCAGGATCGAGTTGGCGATGTGCTTTTCGATGCCTTCGCGGAAGATCACCGGATTGGTCACGAACAAGTCGTCGCCCACGATCTGGATACGGTCGCCGATCTTGTCGGTCAGCAGCTTCCAGCCGTCCCAGTCGCCTTCGGCCAGGCCATCTTCAATGCTCACGATCGGATACTGCCCAGCCCAACTGGCGAGCACGTCGACAAACTCGGCCGAGGAGTACTTCTTGCCTTCGCCGGCGAGATCGTACTTGCCGTCCCGGTAAAACTCGGAGGCGGCCGCATCCAGACCCAGCAGGATCTCCCCGCCGATCTTGTAACCGGTCTTGTTGATCGCCTCGAGGATGGTGTCAAGTGCCTCGATATTCGAGCGCAGGTTCGGCGCGAAGCCCCCCTCGTCACCGACCGACGTGCTCAGGCCGCGACCTTTCAGCACGCTCTTCAGCGCATGGAAGATCTCCGCGCCGGCGCGCAGCGCCTCGGAAAAACTCGGCAGACCCACCGGCAGGATCATGAATTCCTGCACGTCGATATTGTTGTCGGCATGCTCGCCGCCGTTGATGATGTTCATCATCGGCACCGGCAGCGCGCCGGGCTTGCCATGCGACAGATAGCTCCACAGCGGTTCGTCGCGCGAGGCCGCCACGGCATGGGCCGCCGCCATCGAGACACCGAGCAGCGCATTGGCGCCCAGCTTGCCCTTGTTCGGGGTGCCGTCCAGCGCGATGAGCTTCGTGTCCAGACCCTTCTGGTCGGCCGCATCGAAACCCTTCAGCGCATCGGCGATCACGCTGTTGACGTTGGCTACTGCATTCCTCACACCCTTGCCGCCATAGCGCGACTTGTCGCCGTCGCGCAGCTCGACCGCCTCGCGCGAGCCGGTGGAGGCGCCGCTGGGCACCGCGGCGCGGCCGAAGCCACCGCCGGCCAGGGTGACTTCGGCTTCCAGCGTGGGATTGCCGCGCGAGTCGAGGATTTCACGGGCGTGGATGCGGGTGATCTGTGTGCTCATGCGGTGTCCGTCTGCCTTGGTAATGAGTTGTGGAACGGGCGCATCGCTGCGCCCGACGATTCAGGAGATGCCCTGCTCCAGGAAGCCGTGCCGCTTGGTCACGGCATCCAGCTCCAGCAGGGTTTCCAGCAGGGCTTCCATCTTGTCCAGCGGCCAGGCGTTGGGGCCATCGCTGAGCGCCTTGCTGGGATCGGGATGGGTCTCGGCGAACAGGCCGGCCACGCCGACCGCCACCGCGGCACGCGCCAGTACCGGCACGAACTCGCGCTGCCCACCGGAAGTGGTGCCCTGCCCGCCCGGCAGCTGCACCGAATGGGTGGCATCGAACACCACCGGGCAGTTCGTCTCGCGCATCACGCTGAGTGAGCGCATGTCCGATACCAGGTTGTTGTAACCGAAGCTGGCACCACGCTCGCACACCATGATGTCGTTGTTGCCGACGGCCATGGCCTTCGCCACCACGTGCTTCATGTCCCACGGCGCGAGGAACTGGCCCTTCTTGATGTTCACCGGCTTGCCGGCGCGCGCGACCTTCTGGATGAAGTCGGTCTGCCGGCACAGGAATGCCGGTGTCTGCAGCACGTCGACCACCGAGGCCACCTCGTCCATCGGCGTGTATTCGTGCACGTCGGTGAGCACCGGTACGCCAATCTGTCGCTTCACTTCGGCCAGGATGCGCAGGCCTTCCTCCAGCCCGGGGCCGCGGAAGCTCTCGCCCGAGGAGCGATTGGCCTTGTCGAAACTGGACTTGAAGATGAAATGCATGCCGAGCCGGCCGGTGATCTCCTTCAGCGTGCCGGCGGTATCCAGCTGCAACTGCTCGGATTCGACCACGCAGGGCCCGGCGATCAGGAACAGTGGCTGATCCAGCCCCACCTCGAAACCGCAGAGCTTCATGCCAGTGACTCCTGCGCCAGTTGCGCACCCTCGCGCACGGCCTTGTATTCGCGCGCTGCGCGAACGAACCCGCTGAACAGCGGATGGCCGTCGCGCGGCGTCGAGGTGAATTCCGGATGCGCCTGGCAGGCGAGGAACCACGGGTGCTGCTGCTGCGGCAGCTCGATCATCTCCACCAGCAGGTCATCCATCGACTTGCCGGAAATCACCAGGCCCAGATCCTCGAACGACTGCCGGTAGCGGTTGTTGAACTCGTAGCGATGGCGATGGCGCTCGCGCACCACGTCCTTGCCATACAACTCGCGCGCCAGCGTGCCGGCCTTGAGGCGGCATTCCTGCGCGCCCAGGCGCATGGTGCCGCCCAGGTCGGAGCGCTCGCTGCGCTGTTCGACATCACCGCTGGCGGTGGTCCATTCGGTGATCAGGCCGATCACCGGATCCGGCGTGTTGCGGTCGTTCTCGCTGGAATCGGCCTCGGGCAGCCCGGCGATGTGCCGGGCGAAATCGATGACCGCCGCATGCATGCCGTAGCAGATGCCGAAATACGGCACGCCATGCTCGCGCGCGTACTTGGCCGCCAAGATCTTTCCCTCGAAACCGCGCTTGCCGAAACCGCCCGGCACGAGGATCGCATCGACCTTGCCGAGCACCTTGGCCGCACCTTCGGCTTCGACCTGCTCGGAATCAATCCAGTTGAGGTTGACCCGCGCCTGCTGCTTGATGCCACCGTGGCGCAGCGCCTCGCCCAGCGACTTGTAGGCATCCTTGTGCTCGACGTACTTGCCGACGATGGCGACAGTGATCTCGTCCTTCGGGTGCTCCATCGCGTCGACCGTGCGCTGCCAGCTGGACAGGTCGGCCGGGCCGGCATCGAGACCGAGGCGCTTGACCACGATGTCGTCCAGTCCCTGCGCGTGCAGCCACAGCGGCTGCTTGTAGATGATGTCGACATCGGTGGCACTGATCACCGCCTGCTCGGGCACGTTGGTGAACAGCGCGATCTTGCGCCGCTCGGCTTCCGGCAGAGGCTCCTCGCAGCGGCACAGCAGGATGTCCGGCTGGATACCGATCGAGCGCAGTTCCTTCACCGAATGCTGGGTCGGCTTGGTCTTGATCTCGCCGGCGGCCTTGATGAACGGCACCAGGGTGAGGTGCATGAACACCACCTTCTCCGGGCCATGCTCGATGCGCAGCTGGCGGATCGCCTCGAGGAACGGCAGCGACTCGATGTCGCCCACGGTGCCGCCGATCTCGACCAGCGCCACGTCGAAGCCACGGGTGGCCTCGTGGATGCAGTGCTTGATCTCGTCGGTGATGTGCGGAATCACCTGCACGGTGGCGCCAAGGTAATCGCCGCGGCGCTCCTTGCGGATCACCGACTCGTAGATCTTGCCGGTGGTGATCGAGTTCTTGCCGGTCAGGCGGGTGTGCACGAAACGCTCGTAGTGACCGAGATCGAGGTCGGTCTCGGCACCGTCGTCGGTCACATAGACCTCGCCGTGCTGGAAGGGACTCATCGTGCCCGGATCCACATTGATATAGGGATCGAGCTTCATCATGGTGACCGAAAGTCCGCGCGCTTCGAGGATGGAAGCGAGCGACGCCGCAGCAATGCCCTTGCCAAGCGAGGACACCACACCGCCGGTGACGAAAATCAGGGGGGTCATGGAAAGCAGCCGTGCTGGAAATTAGGCATTTTAGCTGCAGAAGCGCTCCGCTGCGAGATGCCAATGGAAAATTCTGTGTTTTGGTTCATCTCCGCCGCCTGGGCGACGCTGAAACTGCGCTTCCCCGCCTGCTAGCATGACCGGATGAACAGCCCCATTCCCGCCCGTCTTGCCGCCTTGCGCACGGCCATGCGACAGCACGATGTCGCCGCCGTACTCGTTCCCAGCGCCGATCCGCACCTGTCCGAATACCTGCCCGAACACTGGCAGGCGCGCGCCTGGTTGTCCGCTTTCACCGGTTCGGCCGGCACCCTGATCGTCACGCATGACCACGCGGGCCTGTGGACCGATTCGCGCTATTTCGCGCAGGCCGAGCAACAGCTGGCCGGTAGCGGCATCGCCTTGATGAAACTGCGCGTGCCGCACACCCCCGAACACCTGGAGTGGCTGCAGAAGCAGTTGCACGAAGGCGACGTGCTGGCCGTGGCGGGTGACAGCCTGGCATGGGCCACCCAGCGGCAGATCGAGCGGCGGCTGGCGGAGGGTGGCGCCAGCCTGCGCACCGATCTGGACCTGCCCGGGGCGATCTGGCCCGATCGCCCTGCGTTGCCGCAGGCGCCGGTGCTGGAACACGACCCGATCTACGCCATGGTGCCGCGTGCCGAGAAATTCGAGCGCCTGCGCAAGGCCATGCGCAAACACCACGCCAGCCATCACCTGATCTCCAGTCTCGACGACATTGCCTGGCTGACCAACCTGCGCGGCAGCGATGTCGAATGCAACCCGGTATTCCTGGCCCACCTGCTGGTGCAGGCGGAAGGCCGAGCCACCTTGTTCGTCACCCGCAGCAAGTTGAGCGATACGGTGGTTGCCGCACTCGCTGCCGATGGCATTGGCATCGCCGACTACGCCTCGATCACTTCGAGCCTGCATGAGCTGGGCGCGGCCGATCGCCTGCTGCTGGACGGCAGCCGGGTGGTCAGCTCCATCGCCGCGGCGGTCGCCCCGGACGTCAGCCGGATCGACGCGGCCAACCCCAGCACGGCGTTCAAGGCGATCAAGAATGCGGCCGAGCTCGACCACATCCGCGAAGTGATGCGACGCGACGGTGCCGCGCTGGTACGCGGCTTCCGGCGGCTGGAGCAACGCCTCGCCGCCGGCATGGCGGTGACCGAGCTGGATGTCGACACCTTGTTGTACGAGGAGCGCTCGGCCCAGCCCGGTTACGTGGGCGAGAGTTTCGCCACCATCGCCGGCTACCAGGCCAACGGTGCGTTGCCGCATTACCGGGCCACGCCGGAGTCGCACAGCACGCTGCACGCGAAGGGTCTGTTGCTGATCGATTCGGGTGGGCAGTATCCCGGCGGCACCACCGACATCACCCGCGTGCTCGCCCTCGGCGAGACCACACCGGAACAGCGCCGCGACGCCACCCTGGTGATGAAAGGCATGATCGCGCTGTCCCGGGCGCGTTTTCCCAAAGGGGCCAGCGGCCCGCAGCTGGATGCGCTGGCGCGGGCCCCACTGTGGGCCGCGGGCATGGATTACGGCCACGGCACCGGTCACGGCGTGGGTTATTTCCTGAACGTGCATGAAGGGCCCCACGGCATTCGTCCACCGGTTGCCGGTGGCGCCCTGGTGCCGCTGGAGCCTGGCATGATCAGCTCGATCGAGCCCGGCCTGTACAAGCCCGGCCGGCACGGCATCCGCCACGAAAACCTGGCCGTGGTACTGGAAGCGGAACAGACGGAGTTCGGCGAATTCCACGCGTTCGAGACGCTGACCCTGTGCCCGTTCGATCGCCGTGCACTGGAACCGAGCCTGCTCAATCCGGAAGAGCGGGCCTGGCTCGACGACTACCATGCCGGGGTGCGCGCCGCACTCAGCCCCTTGCTGGACGGTGCCGACCTGGAATGGCTGAACCGGCACTGCGCGCCACTCTGATAAGTGGAGGAGCTCGCGCAACCGCTCAGGAGCGCTTGGGCGGTACCAGCCGGAGCCGGGCCGGAATCATCGGCTGGTTCGGCAGCAACAGGTACTGGATTTCTTCCGGCTTCAGCGGATACGAATACAGATAGCCCTGTCCCTCGATGCAGCCGGCACGCAACAGGAAATCATGCTGCGCCTCGGTTTCGATGCCTTCGGCAATCGTGGTCAGGCCGAGACTCTTGGCCATTACCAGCATCGCCTCGGTGATCGCCGCGTCGTTGGCACTGGCCGGCAAACCGGTGATGAAGGAGCGATCGATCTTGAGATAGGCCACCGCCGGCAGCTTCAGGTAGGCCATTGATGAGTAGCCGGTGCCGAAATCATCGATGGCCACTTCGATGCCCAGGTTGCTCAGCGTCTGCATCGTCCGCGCGGTGGCGTCGCCCAGGCGCAACATGGCGCTCTCGGTGATCTCCAGCAGCAACCGCTGTGCCGGCAGTTGCCTGGACTGCAACGCACGGCTCACGCCGTCGACGAACGCCGGATGGCCGAACCAGCGGGCCGAGATGTTCACCGCCACCCGAATCGGCGGCACACCGGCCAGATCCCAGGCCTCGATCTGGGCGCAGGTGGCCTGCATGACCCATTCGTCGATACGACGGATCATGCCCAGCCCTTCCGCGATCGGAATGAATTCCGCGGGCATCACTTCGCCGCGCTCCGGGTGCTGCCAACGCAGCAACGCCTCCACCGCGACGATCCGGCCGGTGCGCAATTCAACGCTGGGCTGGAACACCAGCTGGAACTCGTTGCGTACCAGCGCCTGGCGCAACTCGGTGGCCAGCTGCAGGCGCCGACGGGTATCGGCATGCATCATCGGTGTGTAGAAGCGGAACGCATTGCGTTCCTCGGTCTTCGCCGCGTACATGGCCGCGTCGGCGTTGCCGATCAGCGCCTGCGGGGTATCGCCGTCCAGCGGATAGCCGGCGACACCTATGCTGGCGCTCAGAACAACCTCATAGTCCTCCACCTGCACCGGCTCGGACAGCGCCACCAGCAGCCGATTGACGATCATCCGGGCATCCTCGCGCAGGCTGAGCCGACGAAGCAGCACGGTGAATTCGTCGCCGCCGATGCGTCCAGCGATATCACCATCGGGCAATTCCCGACGGATACGTTCGGCGACCTTGGCCAGCAGTCGGTCGCCGACGGCATGGCTATAGCTGTCATTGACGATCTTGAACGCGTCCAGATCGATGAACAGCACTACCACCGCGAGCCGCTCGCGCTCGGCCACGGCAATCGCCTCGGCACAGTGCCGCTCGAACTCCGCCCGATTGACCAGTCCGGTCAACGGATCATGCCGTGCCAGATGTTCCAGCCGACGCTGGTTCGCCTTCGTCTCGTGGATGTCGGTGAACACCGCGACGTAATACAGCACATGGCTGTCCGCATCCCGGATCGCACTGATGCTCAGCTGCTCCGGATAGCTGCTGCCATCGTTGCGGGTGGTATGCACCTCGCCGATCCAATTGCGGCCTGCCGCGATGCCATCCCACACCGATTGTGGCAACGGCCGGCCGTCAGGCAGTCGACGCACCTCATCGAGGAGCCTGCCCTGCAATGCCACGCTGCTGAAACCCGTGAGTTCGGTTTGCGCGGCATTGGTCGAAATCACCCGGCGCTCCGCATCGGCGATGATCACGCCTTCGGCGATGCTGGCAAGCGCCTCGGCGGCAACCCGGCGCTCGTGCTCGATCGCCACCCGCTCGGAGATATCGCGGATGATTGCCTGGCGCACCGACAAGGCCCCCCAGCTGGCAAGACTGGTCTGCGTCTCGACGGGGCGGCTACTGCCGTCCGCGCAAAGCAGGGCATTGGTGGCCGCACGCCCCGCCTGCTGCCCGGAAAGCGATTGCATGAACAGATGCACGAAACGGTCGCCGATGAGTTCACTTGCCGATCGCCCGGTCCACGCCGAGGCAGTGCGGTTGACGTCCAGAATCCGTCCACTGGCTTCATCCACCATCACGATGGCATCGGCGGCGCTGTCGAACAGCAGGCGATAGCGCTCCTCGCTGCCGCGTACGCTGGCCAGGATACGACGGGCCATGTCGAGCCACAGCAGCGCCGCGATTGCGGCCGCGGTCAATACACCGCCGAACAGCACCTCTCCCAGCCAGACCTCACCATCGGCAATCTTGCGCGAGAACAGGGCACTGCGCGGCTCGATAAAGTGGTTAATCGTATGGATGCGTGTGCGCAGACGGTCGACTTCCGCACTGGTTATCCCGCCCGCGGCATAGCTGGCTTCCAGCGAGCCGGCAATCGTGTTCAGTTCGGCAATGGATGAGTCGGTGGAGCGCCACGCCTGCAGCGCATCGCGAATGTACGGGGCGTTCGGAAAATGCTGCAGGATGAAGATCACGCCGGGGATGGCTATGGCCACCGTGTCGTTGCGTCGCAGCGCACCGGCCACGGCATCATAGTCGTAGTGGCCGGAAGCAAGCTGGTCGCGTACCCAGCGATCGGCCATGAGCACGCCGTAATTCAGCTTGTAGTCGGCCAGATCCGCAGGGTCGCCCCGGACAGCATAACTTTCCAGCGCAATGACGGACTGCTTTTGCGCCTTCGACCAGATGCTCTCGCCGTTGAGAAAACCGGCGAGAGCCACCTGCACCTGCAATGCCCCCCAAGTCAGTGCCAGAATCAGCCCAAGCATGCCCACCAACGCATATGCAAGGGGCATCAATCGTCTTGATAATGGCCGTTGCGAGGTAATCGTCGAAGTACGCATTGCGTCCCTTGTTTCACGATTGGCGCGTCACGTTCAGGCGAGGCACTGCTCGGGCCTTTCCATCAGGCTGCTGCTTCGCTCAATGCCTCCAGAACACGATGCGGTTCGACGCAGCGGTCAGCGAGAATCCGCATGCTGGTGTAGCTGCGCTTGATGCATTCACCGATATGGGACACCTCGTCGGCTGCCGGTTCCGTTCCCATCAGTGTACAGACTATCTCCAATGCCTCCCAAGGATGGGTATCGTCATATGCAGCATGCAGTTGCAACCAGCGCAATGAGCCCGCCCTGATCTTGGCGGGGAAGCTCTCGGCATAGCTTTTACTCTCAAATATCAGTTGCGACCACTCGCCGGTGGCACCCTCAACCGCGTAGTTCGTGGCTGCGATGCCAGCAGCCAGCGTGTCGCGCCGGCTGACATCCTCACACCAGTTGGCCAGGGTCTCGGTACCCCGTGGCGGTGCCCCGTGAAGCACCTCGTCGCGGGGGATGCCGGCCCCCTCGGCCCAGTTGAGCCAGTACTCGGCATGATTCTGCTCGACGCGGATGTTGCGCACCAGCCAGCGACGCGCAAGATTGTCACCCGCACTGCGGCCGAACCGCGTCTTCAGCAGGCTCTGCGCCATGTAGGCCGGGAAGCGTTCGATCACCGGCCATATGCCCACCATGAAATTGGCGGTCCCCACCTTGCCGAGGGTGCCGTCGATCATTTTCTCCCACAGGCGATGCTCCACGACGCTCTGCTTGGTGCTTTCGCAATCGGCCACCATGTCCTGGGCCCACTGCGGATAGCTGGTCAATTCAGTCAGCGGGCCGGTACGTTCAAAGCTGGTATTCATTTGAAATCTCCTGCGGAGTTGGGTTTTGCAGTGGTCACTGCTGTGTGGCCGGCACGGAGGATTCCTGCCGCCGGTCGTGATCCGATATCCGGACGGGATACCGGGAACTCTGGATTGGTGATCTTTCCTGTCCGCCAGGGGCGCGATCGGCACAAGCGTCGGTATCGGGTGTTGATACCACGCCAGCGATGGCCCGATTGCCGAACCGCACGGGCTTGCGCCGCACTGCCGCAAAGACAGCGTGCCCCCGCCCAAAACCATTATCTGGATACCATGTCGCAATCCGCACGACCAAGTGCCAGCCCGAGGCGTGCGTTCACGATCGCGACCGTGCCGGTCGGCGACCAGACGACGGCATGCCCGTGCCCCCCTGTGCATCACCACTGCCGGCACACTTGCAGGATCTTGCGGAATCGTTGCCCCCCACCCCGGCCTCCTTCCTCATATTTCCGCAGCGCCTTCCACAGCCTGGACTCACCTCGTCGCGCCATCAGTACGCCAGGTCGCGGGGGCATCGACTTTCAGCGGCCGCCAATAGCGTGGAGCCCCGCCACCTGATGCACCACACGGACACTTCAGCGAATCTGGAGGCGTCGCCCGGACAGTCAGGCCGAGCGACCTCGCGCGACCCTGCTGATATCCGCCGCTTCCAGTACCGCGGTGGACGCACCATGGCGCGCCACTTCCAGCATCGCGCGCCCGACCACCTCGGTACTCAGCACCGTAGCCGGCATCAACCAACGCAGCAGCGGCAGCAGCGGCCGGCTCAACCTGTAGAACCAACGATACGCCACGGTCTTCGAACGAATCCCGTACAAGGGCTGGATCAAGCCCGGCCGGAACACGTACACGGCCTTGAACGGTAGCCGTCGCAAAGCGTTTTCCAGCCGTCCACGCACCCGCGCCCACATCGTCTTGCCGCTTTCACTGCTGTCCGCACCGGCGCCGGAAACGTAGACGAAGGTCATCTGCGGATTCAGCCTGACCAGGGTTTGTGCCACGGCCATCGCCAGGTCATGGGTCAAATGGGTGTATTGCGCTTCGGACATGCCGGACGAGGTCACCCCGATGCAGAAGAAGCACGCATCGAACGGGGTGAGCTGTGCCTCGATCGCCGAACAGTCGAACAGATCCGCATGTACCAGCTGGCGCAGCCGGGGATCCCGCTGAGTGGTCGCGCTTCGCCCGACGGTCTGCACCAGGGTCACATCGTCGGCGAGCAGACATTCGCGCAACGCGCCCTGACCGACCATGCCGGTCGCGCCAAACAGCAGGATGTTCATGACTGGACCCTTTCCACCTCGAAGGCACAGACTGCAGGATAGCCCGAGCATCCAGCCGCGAGAGCGCCCGCTAACCCGGCGCTTGCCGGGAACCGGCACAACGGGCTTACTTCGTTCACTGACTGGCTTCGAGGCAACACGGATGACCCCGTGAGGCCCGTCGTTCGACCGGCCCTCCCCATTTGACCCCACAAGGCCAGCTCCATGCCCTCCTCCAAATCCCACTCGATCAAGGTTCGTGCGGCCAAGGCTGACGATGCCGCCTCCATGGCCGCCGTGGCGAGGGCCGCCTATGCGGCCTGGCCGGCATCGAACATCGCCAACGAGCGCAACTACTCGCTGCAGATCGCCGCGTTCCCCACCGGACAACTGGTGGCCGTGCTGGACAACCAGGTGATCGGCTACGCGACCAGCCTGATCGTACAGCTGGATGACGACAGTCCCTGGCACAACCACGCGGAGATGACCGGCTACGGCACCTTCAGCACCCACGATCCCGCTGGCCAGACCCTGTACGGCGCCGACATCGCGGTGCATCCCGACTGGCAGGGCAAGGGCGTTTCCCGCCTGCTGTACCAGGCGCGGCGGACGCTGATGAAGCGGCACAACCTGAAACAGATGGTCGCTGGCGGACGCATCCCGGGCTATGCCGCGCATCGCGGCCAGCTGACGGCGCAGGAGTACGTCGACAAGGTCAGGGCCGGAGAACTGGGGGACCCCGCGCTCAATGCGCATCTGCACGCCGGCTACACCGTCGAGGGCGTGCATTACGGTTACCTCGACGATCAGGAAAGCCTGGGGTACGCCACTCACCTGGTGATGCCCAACCCCGACTTCCATCCGCGTCGGCGGCTGATCGCGGGCGCGCCGGTGCGGCGTACCGCGCGACATGTCAGGGTGTGCGCGACCCAGTACGACCAGCGCCGGATCGGCACGTTCGAGGACTTCGCCGACCAGATCGAGTACTTCGCGCAAAGCGCCGCGACCTACGACGCCCACCTGCTGCTGTTTCCCGAATTCGTCACCGCCCAGCTGTACTCCACCTTCACCCGCGGCATTGCACTGCTCGACGCGGTCGAGCAGCTCGCCGCACTGGCTCCGCGCATCGATGCGCTGTTCCGCGACGTGGCGATGCGCCATCGGCTGCACGTGGTCGGCGGCACCACGCCGGTGCGCACCGACAAGGGCATGCGCAACGTCGCCCACCTGTACACCCCGAGCGGCGGCACCTACACCCAGGAGAAACTGCACATCACGCCGGCCGAGCGCGAGTACTGGGGCATCACCCCGGGCGATGGCATCAAGGTGTTCGAGACCGCGATCGGCCGGCTAGCCATCGTGGTCTGCTACGACATCGAGTTCCCGGAACTGGTGCGCATGCTGGTCGAGCACGGCGTCGACATCATTCTCAACCCGTTCGCCACCGACGAGCGCAAGAGCTACCTGCGCGTGCGCTACTGCGCCCAGGCGCGCGCGGTGGAAAACATGGTCTACGTGGTGATGTCCGGCAATGTCGGCGGGTTGTCGCACAGCCCGTCGATGTCGATCAACTTCGGCCAGGCCGCGATCTGCACGCCGAGCGACTTCGCCTTCCCGATGAACGGCATCGCGGCCGAGGGCATCGTCAACACCCAGACCGTGGTGATCGCCGACCTCGACCTGGGCGCGCTCGACATCCAGCGCCAGTCAGCCTCGGTGCGCCCGTTGCTGGATCGCCGCCACGACCTGTACGAACTCACCGCCAAGGTGCCGGTCGAACACATCACGGTGGTCTAGCCGATGCGCCGCCTCCCGGAAGCAGCCTGATCGCCCCACCCGCACCGCCCGCCAGCATCGTCCACGCTCATGTGATTACCTGGCAGCAGCCAGGTCGGCCAGTCGGGCGACGGTGTTCATGTTGCGCGCCGTGCCGACCTTTCCCGCCGGGATCTTCAGGCGCGAATCGGCCATGCCATCACCGTAGTGCACGTAGATCTCGCGACGGCCGAGGGCCAGCCGTTCGTTCTTCGCCCCGGTGACATCACGCAGGGTCGTCGCTGCTGGCGGTGCATCCAGAAAAATCGCCACGACGCGATTGCCGGCTGCCTCGGGAAACGGGTTGGCTGCAAGCACCGCTGCCAGTTCGGCGGCCGTGCGTACCATTACCCCGACCGGCTTGCCCGCATAGTCCTGCAACGACTGCTCAAGCGCCGCCTTCACCGCCTGCTCGGCCAGCTTGCTGGTGAACAGCAGGTTGCCGCTGGCGATATAGGTACGCACGTCGGCGAAGCCGGCAGCCTCGCCGATGGCCTTGAGCTCGCCCATCGGCAGCTTGCCGGTGCCGCCCACGTTGACGGCCCGCAACAACGCCACGTAGCTGGTCATGTCTCGATCGCCTGGCATTCGGGAGCGCCCAGTTTCGCCGCTGGCACCGACACGTTCAACTGCACCTCGCGGCCGCCCCGGGACAGCCCGCCTGATCACCACACTCCCGGATCAGATGTCGAGTTGGCGCCAGCCTTCATAGACCACTTCGCGCGCAATCCGGCCATCACGCATGTGGAACACGTGCAGCAACCGCAATTCCGCCCGCGCGCCCAAGGGCACCGGGGCGTTTGTCATGCCATCACCAGTGATGCGCAACTGCACGAGGCATTCGTCGACGACGCGCTCGGCCGTGGCGAAGCGGTCGATCGGCTGGATGGTCACTTCGGCCATCGAAGCGAACATCCGCACGTAATTTTCGCGAATGGCCGACAAGCTGTCGAAACGCAGCCCGCGCGAGGGGATCTCCAGCACCGCGTCGTCGGTGTAGAGCGCGAGCACGCCATCAGGATCGACGGCCTCCTCGCGGATGTGTCGGTCGACCACCGCCAGGTTATGGGCCACCACAGGGTCCATCGGGAGTTCACGGGTATGGGCCATCGCGTTCATCCGCCACCTCGAATCATTGAATTGAAATTTTGATCAGAATAACTGACTATATTGGACAGTTATTCTGACTATATGTCAAGATGCCGACATGCCTGACACCATCCCCGATCGCCAGCGCACTCTCGGCAGCCTGCTGCGCCTGCCTTACCGGCGCCTGCAAGCCGACGTCTATGCCGCCCTTCCCGCGCACGGCTTCGACGACCTGCGCGCCGCGCACAGTGCCGTGTTCCGCCATATCGACCCGGACGGTTCACGCATGACCACCTTGGCCGAGCGCGCCGGCATGACCAAGCAGAGCATGGCCTATCTGGTGGACGCGCTGGTCGCCAGCGGTTACCTGAAGGTAGTGGCCGACCCCAGCGATGGTCGCGCCAAGCTGGTTCGGCTCACCCGCCGGGGCGGGCAGGCGGTGGACACGCTGATCACATTGAGTGCGCAGTTCGAAACCGCGCTGGCCGAAAAGCTGGGGAGCGCCAGGATGGCGCGACTGCGCACCCTGCTCGAGGAAGTCGCCAGCATTCTCGAAGCGGGAGATGCCGCGGCAACCAAATGAGCGGGCCGCGCGTCTGCCATGGCAGGCAGTGGACCGGGAACAGCCGGGGTTCGACAATGGGGGCCCAGGGGCCATGGATCCGTCCGTTGCCCGCCAGCAAGCCCCTTTTCACCCGCTGGAGATAACCATGCCGAAAATCGACATCACCGCGATACCCCAACGCAAGGGCTCGGGTTATCCGGCACCGTTCGCGGCGGCCGCCGGCCAGCGAATCAAGCAGGCGCTCGGCAACGCGGGCGGGCTGACCGATTTCGGCGTCAACCTCACCCAGCTGCCACCGGGTGCGTGGTCGAGCCAGCGGCACTGGCACAGCAGCGAAGACGAATTCGTCTACGTCCTGTCGGGCGAGGTGATCCTGGTGACCGACGCCGGCGAACAAAGCTTGCGGGCCAATGATTGCGCGGCCTTCCCGAAGAACCACGCCGATGCCCACCACCTGATCAATCGTGGGACGGAGATGGCCGTCTATCTGGAAATCGGCAGCCGCAGCGACATCGACAAGTGCCATTACCCTGACGTCGACCTGGCATGGGACTCGCAGATCGGCGTCTATGCACACAAGGACGGCACGACATACCCGTGATTTCCCACATCTACACCATCGGCCGGCGGCGTTACCCCCACACCGCCAGCGGCCAGCGCGCGAGCACCTGATAATCGGGCCGGCCCACCACGCTGTGGATCAGGGCGAACTCATCGACCATCCATCGCACCGGTTCAATCGGCGTGTCGTCCAGCAGCTCGCGCTGGCTGTAGGCGACCGTGACATGCGGCGTGAAACTGCGTTCCAGGTATCTGCCCTGCCCGGCCAGTGTCAGCACATGACGCTGGTCCCGCCACAGTTGCTGCAGCGGATCGGGCACGATCGATCCTCGCAATACGCAGGGTGGCTGGCGGCCGCGGAAGCTGGCGGCGCCACGCAGGATCCACTCGAATGCCGGTGCGCTCGACTTGCCCGCCGCCAGCACGGCGGCATCGACCACGTCCTGCCGCAACGTGGCGTGGTTGCCCAGGAAATGCAGCGTGGCGTGATAGCGGGCCGGAGGTACCCAGCGAGCACGCAGCCCGGGATGGCTGGCCCGCAACGCGGCCGCCGCGAGCGCCAGCTGTCCTCGGGCTGCCTCGTTCGGCAGCAGCGCAAAGAACAGCCGATGCAGCTCCGCCGGCCGGGCATCGGCGCCACCGAGCAGGTCCAGCTGGGGATGATCGGTGGAATGAGAGTGCATGGCCTTCGGCTTCCAGTTGTCTGCCTGGTGCGGTGGCAGGCGGCGCCGCACATCGGCAGGACGCGCCTGCCTGCGCAGCGGACGGAACGTTCATCGTCCGGACCGCCCCGGTTCCGGTTCCGCACTAATGAACCTAGCCGGCCGCAGCGGCAGTGGAGCCCGGCGTCGCGGGCATCTTCTGGGCGGTCAGCAGGGCGCGGATCGCACGCAGCTTCGCCTTGATCTTCGCTTCGTTGACGGACCCGCCGCGGAGCAACATGCGCTGTCCCGACGACAGCGATTCCAGCGCGGGATCGGCGTAGGCGTAGAAACCCTTCGAGGGGACCAGCGCAGCCGGCTGGGCCAGCTCGGGCGCGGCCAGCAGGTTGTCGATGGCCGCGATCAGGCGATCATTGAAATAGCCCTTCGGATAGCCCAGTTGCCGGTAGGCCTGCTGGAACAAGGGATAACTCTGCACGTACCACGCCACCAGGGCCTGCGGATCGGCGTCTTCCACAACCTGCATGTAGGGCGCGTAACGCGCGGCGTTTTCGCTGCCGATCACCTTCCGGCCGTCGACCTCCTCGGTAATGAACGCACCCTTCGGGGTATGCGCTGGCAGCACCCCCACACCCAGGTCGTGACGCGGCAACGCATCCACCGTGGCCACGATGTGCCGGATGATCTGCTGGCGCACCAGCAGCGACGACAGGTCGGCGCCGCCGGACAGACGGGCGAGGGTCGCAGCCACACTGGCATCGCTGTCGTCCAGAGCGGGCAGCGCAACCGTCGACGCCGCCGCTGGCCCGGTGTTCGCCTGGCTGATCGGATGCTGGATCGGCACAGCGGTGCTGCTCCCGGCAGCGGAGCTCGTCACGGCAGGCACGTTCGTCGCCAGCTGCTTCGGATGCATTGCCCGGCGCGCCAGGTAGACGCCCGCCACGACAACGACCAGTACCACCACCACGGCCCCGATCCAACTGCCTATCGATGCTTGCTTGTTCATCATCTTCCCCGTTTCAGCACGTCGATACTTGCTTGGACTTGTCCGTGCGCGATTCGTTCATCCGACGTGCCAGATGCCATGATCATGTATCCGCCCTCACCCATGCCACGGCGGTGAACGCCGCCCCGCTTCCACTCACAACCTTGTCCAACCGGCCGCTGGCCGGGATGACTCCCACACCGGAGCGACCGGGCCAGGCCATACCACCGGCGAACTCGCGATACGCCTTGGCGATCACGATGGCAAGATTCGCGCACTGAACGATCCGCAGCAGTCCGTCGACCCGGGCGCCGGCCAGTCAGCGCTTCAGCGTGGCCGAACCGCTTCGGCGGATCCGACATCGCCTCGTTCCGCGGTCGTCTGCCCGGCTATCGACGCGGTGAGGTGATGGCGGGCGGTGCGCCGGCCCGGCTCATGCCTTCAGCCGATAGCCACTGCGGAAAATCCACCACACCAGCGCCAGGCAGACACTGAGGAACACCAGGGTCATGCCCACACTGACTCCGAGGCTGACGTCGGAGACACCGTAGAAGCTCCAGCGGAAGCCGCTGATGAGGTAAACCACGGGATTGAACAGGGTGACCTTCTGCCAGAACGGCGGCAGCATGTGGATCGAGTAGAAACTGCCGCCAAGGAAGGTCAGCGGCGTGACGATCAGCAGCGGCACCAGCTGCAGTTTCTCGAAGTTGTCCGCCCAGATGCCGATGATGAAACCGAACAGGCTGAAGGTGAGCGCGGTAAGTACCAGAAAGGCCAGCATCCACAGTGGATGGGCAATCTCGAACGAGACGAACAACCGTGCAGTGACCAGGATGATCGCGCCCAGGATGATCGACTTGCTCGCCGCGGCCCCCACATAGCCGGCCACGATCTCGAACGGCGAAACCGGTGCCGACAGAATCTCGTAGATGGTACCCACGAACTTCGGGAAGTAGATCCCGAACGAGGCGTTCGAAATGCTCTGCGTCAACAGCGACAGCATGACCAGTCCCGGCACGATGAAAGCGCCGTAGCTGACCCCGTCGATCGCGGCCATATGCGAGCCGATCGCCGAGCCGAACACCACGAAATACAGCGAAGTGGAAATCACCGGCGACACGATGCTCTGCAGCAGCGTGCGCCAGGTGCGCGCCATCTCGAACAGGTAGATCGCCCGGATCGCATAGATATTCATGCACGCTCCCTCACCAGATCCACGAAGATATCCTCCAGCGAACTCTGGCTGGTCTTCAGGTCCTTGAAGTCGACCCCGGCCTCGGCCAGCCGCCGCAGCAGCCCGTCGATGCCGGTGTGTTCGCTCTGCGTATCGAAGCGATAGACCAGCTGATGGCCATCGGCCGACAGCTCCAGTGCGTAGCCGTCCAGCGCAGGCGGAATGCCCTGCAGCGGACTCTGCAGCTGCAGGGTCAGCTGCTTGCGGCCGAGCTTGTTCATCAGCTCCGCCTTGTCCTCGACCAGGATCAGCTCGCCCTTGTTGATCACCCCGATGCGGTCGGCCATTTCCTCCGCCTCATCGATGTAATGGGTGGTCAGGATGATGGTGACGCCGCTGGCGCGCAGCGCACGCACCATCTCCCACATGTCGCGGCGAAGCTCCACGTCGACGCCAGCGGTGGGCTCGTCGAGAAACAGGATCTGCGGCTCGTGCGACAGCGCCTTGGCGATCATCACCCGACGCTTCATGCCGCCGGACAGCGTCATCAGCCGGCTGTCCTTCTTGCTCCACAGCGACAGCTCCCTCAGCACCTTCTCGATATGCGCCGGATTGGCCGCCTTGCCGAACAGGCCGCGGCTGAAGCTGACCGTGTTCCATACCGTCTCGAACGCGTCGGTGGTCAGTTCCTGCGGCACCAGGCCGATCTTCGCGCGAGCGGCACGATAGTTGCGCACCACGTCGTGTCCGTCGGCCAGCACCGTACCCGCACTCGGGTTGACGATGCCGCAGATGATGCTTATCAGGGTGGTCTTGCCGGCTCCGTTCGGACCGAGCAGGGCGAAGATCTCGCCCTTGCGGATCTCCAGATCGATCGGCTTCAACGCCTGGAATCCCGAGGCGTAGGTCTTGCTGAGTTGTCGGACGGCAATGATCGGCTGCACGCAGAATCCTTGTCCAGGCGTCTAAAGAGCAGCCGATGGTATGCCTGCGCGAACCTCCTCGCCACCTTCCGCGAAGTCCGCCACGCGGTGAGGCCGGCACGGAACACGGCCGCGGACGCCGCGACGAGGGCGCCCGCGAGACCGGGTCGGCCCGATGGGCCCGCCCCGATCAATGCACTCAACGGCGCCGATTTTCCAGTTCGCGCATGGCATCGTCCGTGGCCTTGCCGATGTTCTTCTGGAGCTTGCCTGCGTTCTTCTCCAGGTTGCCGGCGACTTCCTTGACCTTGTTGCCACTGACCTTGCCGACCACCTCCTTCACGGCGCCCTTGATCTGGTGCTTGGTACCCTCGGTACGATTCTTGTCCATGCTTTTCTCTCCACCGGCCCGCGGGATTGCAGACGTCGACGGAATATGGATATGGGTCAGTCGACAATTCGTGACTGGAATGTTCCCCTCCGCAGCTGACGTTCATCTTCGCCTCCCGTCACGTTTACCGAGGGATGGAAAGCAGATGAGCAGGCCGCACCACGGCATCCGGAGATACCCATGTTCCGCCCGCTGCTTACGATCGTCATGCTGTTCTTCGCACTCTCGCTTTCGGCAACCCCCCTGCCGAACCGTCCGGTGGAGACGCTTGACCTCGCCCGCTACAGCGGGCGGTGGCACGAGATCGCACATCTGCCGACGCTCTTCCAGCACCGCTGTCTGGATGCCGTCACCGCTACCTATACGCCGAACCGCGATGGCAGCATCCATGTACACAACACCTGCCGTACCCGTGACGGAATCAAGGTCGCCGAAGGCGTGGCGAAAATCGAGACGGGCCACCCCGGTGCATTCAAGGTCCGCTTTGCGCCCGCCTGGCTGACCTGGTTGCCGCAGGCATGGTTCGACTACTGGGTGATCGACGTGGATGCCGACTATCAATGGGCGGTGGTCGGCGGTCCCGGCCGCAAGCGCCTGTGGATACTGGCGCGCAAGGACAGCATGGATCGAGCGCTGTTCGAGCGCATCAGGGAACGCGCCAGGCAACGCGGTTATCCAGTCGACCAGCTGGTAATGATGGCGCCGCTGGATTGAGCTGCTCCTTCCCCATGAGAGTGCCGCCAGCTTGTGTCCGGCCAGCACCCCAGGCCTGGCCAGCAGTCCGGTCGTCTGCGACGGACCGGCACATCATCGCCACATCTTGTGCACAATGATCCGTCACCCCCAACCCGCCCCGAATGACATCGCCCCCTGCCATCACCGAACATGACGCCCGACCGCTGCGCGACCGCGTGGTGCTGATCACCGGTGGCGCCCAGGGTATCGGGCGTGGCATCGCGCAGGCAGTACTCGGCGCCGGCGGCAGCGTGCTGATCGGCGACCTCGACGCAGTCGCCGGCCGCGCCTGTCTCGATGAATGGCGGGTGGGTCGCCGTGCCGCCTTCGGCCGGCTGGATGTCTCGCGTGAAGCCAGCGTGCAACGCTGGGTCGCCGCGGCGCGCAAGCGCTTCGGCCGCATCGACGGACTGGTCAACAATGCCGGCATCGCCGATCCGCACAGCGGCAAGCTGACCGACCTCGCGCTGGCCGACTGGAACCGTTACCTGGCCAGCAACCTCACCGGGGCGTTCCTGTGCAGCAAGCATGCACTGCCTGACCTGGCCCGGGCGCACGGCGCCATCGTCAACATCGCGTCCACCCGTGCCTTGCAATCGGAACCCGACACCGAGGCCTACGCCGCGAGCAAGGGTGGTCTGCTGGCACTGACCCATGCCATGGCCATCAGTGCCGGCCCCGACGTGCGGGTCAACGCCATCCTGCCCGGCTGGATTGCCACGGAAGGCTGGCGCAAGCCCGGCGCACGGCACGCTCCGCAGCTGAGCCGGCTCGATCACGCCCAGCATCCGGTCGGCCGCGTCGGCGCGCCGGAGGACATCGGTGCACTGGTGGTATATCTGCTCGGAGCATCGTCCGGTTTCATCACCGGCCAGCACTTCGTGGTCGACGGCGGCATGTCGACGAAGATGCAATACGTGTGACCATGACCCGCGCCGGACGGACGTCGCGTCCACCGGCCTTCTACCAGGGGAGTCGGGCATGAAATTTGCGCGTTGGGTGTTCCTGCTGGCCGCCATCTATGGCGTGCTGGCCTTGCTGCCGATGTACTTCCGGGAGGCGGTCGTGGCACGTGATCAGCCTCCGGCCATTACGCACCCCGAGTACTACTACGGCTTCATCGGAGTGGCGTTGGCCTGGCAGCTGGCGTTCCTGCTGCTGTGGCACGATCCCTTGCGCCATCGCCCGCTGATGCTGCCCGCCACGCTGGAGAAAGTCACGTTCGGCGGTGCGATGCTGGTGCTCTACCTGCAGCAGCGATTGTCACCCCTGATGCTGGCTGCCGGGGCCATGGATCTGCTGTTCGCCACGCTGTTCGTGCTGGCCTGGTGGCGTACCCGTGGCATGACGCGGTGGGCACCCTGATCGGGATGCCGCAGCAGCCACCGTCTCAGGCGCGACAGGCCGTGCCGGCGGCCTTCGCGGCGCGGCTGGCCTGCTCGGCCTGTTCCAGCCGTTTTGGCACGGTCGGCCAGTGTTCCTTCAGCGCGATGAAGTAAGTGATATGCGCACCCATCGCATCCGCCCGGGCTCGCTGCAGCTGCACCGCGCAGTCGGCTGACAGCTGCACTGCCACGTAGCGCCGGCGAATATCCTGCAACTCCACGATGCGCGGCTGCAGCTGCGCCGCCGAGGTCGCCCTGGCCAGGTCGGCGGCGCTGGTCCACTGCTCGAACAGCGGTGCCGCCCGGGCAAGGTCACGGGCGATCCAGGCTCGCCGGGCGGCGGCGAGCGCGACCGTGTCGACCACCGCCGGCACCGGATTCGTCGCGACGACAGGTGACTTCAGCTCGGCGGATTCAGCGGCGCGCCCCCGCACGACGCCGTGATGGACGATCAACAGCATCAATCCGATCAGCAGCGTGGCTATGCCGAACAGCATGCGCAGCGAAATCGAACCGTATTCGTTCCCCATGCCACTCCCCCCGTGGTTGATGATTCGATGCCCCGCGCCCTGACCACGCGGTATCGACTCACCGGCAAGATCGCCCTCGACATTCCCTGCGACAAGCGTGACACCGGCCGGCTCGCCGCCGGTCAAGGCCGGTCGCTCCCGCACCATCCGGTTCCCCCGGAGCCAGGGGCCAGCATAAGGAGACCGGCGTGCCGTTGGCAACGGCAGCGCCCGGCGTGAGCCCAATCCCTTGCGGGGGAGGCTCGGCGCGGATCATGCAGGCCGTGACAGCCGTGTGTATTCGGGCCAGCTGCGGTCGCGCGGCATTCACGGGCACTTGCGCACAGTAACGTGAATCCTCCGCTCAAATGGCCACGGGCGAGAATTGAAGCCTGTGCGTCGCACCGCCTGAAAACGGTCGGTGAGCGGAGTCACAGATTGAATTGGCCAGACTGGCAAGGGGTTTTGCATGCGACGTTTCATGACTACCGTCGGAATGGCGCTTGTCGGACTTGCGCTGGCCGCATGCTCACCGCCACGCCCAGGCGTAATCAAGCAGCCATCGAAGGCCTTGCAGCCGACCACGACCACGCCGAGTGCGCGCTACCTGCACGCCGAGGTGGCAAAACACATGGACAAGTCCGGCTTCCGCCTGCTCACGCGCAGCACCAATGCGCTGCTGAGTCGGGTGGTGCTGGCCGATCATGCGCAGCACTCGATGGACCTTCAGTACTACATCTTCGACAACGACGAGACCGGACGGCTGGTGGCACAACGACTGCTGCAGGCGGCGGATCGTGGCGTGCGCGTGCGCCTGCTGCTGGACGACATCAACGTGCGCGACACGATCGGCATGCTCGATGCGCTGGACCGGCATCCCAACATCGAGGTGCGCCTGTTCAATCCGTTTGCCACACACAATCCCTCCATGCTGTCCAAGGCCACCCAGTTTCTGCTCGACGCGCACCATCTCAATCGCCGCATGCACAACAAGTCGTTCATCGTCGACGGCAACGTGGCGATTGTCGGCGGCCGCAATATCGGCAACGACTATTTCGATGCCGGCGACGCCACCAACTTTCGTGATCTCGACCTGGTTGCGATCGGCCCCGTGGTGAAACAGGCATCGCAGGCATTCGACGAGTACTGGAACTGCGATGAGGCGTACCCGGTAAGCGCGTTTGGCAAGCACGCCGATCATTACGATCTGGCAAAGCTGCGCACGGACCTGGTGCATGATGCCCGCGTGTTCGCGCAATCGGACTACGCCAAGGCGGCCGTGGACGAGGACTACAACGGCGCCACCGCGGACAACCCCGGCAAGTGGTTCTGGGGCCCGGCCAACCTGGTAGCGGATCAGCCCGAGAAGATCGAGATGCAAGAGGATCAGCCGCAGCTGCGTATCGGCCCGGATATCAAGACGATGACCGACAGCGCACAGCACAGCCTGCTGCTGATATCGCCGTATTTCATTCCGGGCGACAGCGGCACCCGTTACCTCGGCAGCATTGCCGCGCGAGGCGTGACGGTAAAAGTGCTGACCAACTCACTCGCCTCCAACGACGAACCGGCAGTGTATTCCGGCTACTCGCGTTACCGCCGCCCGCTACTCGAAAGCGGTGTGCAGCTGTACGAACTGCGCCCTGCCGCCGGTGCGCCGCAGCCGGCGAGTTCCGGCGGCACCTCCTCCGGCGTCAGCCTGCACGCCAAGGCTGTCGTGGTGGACGAGCAGAAGGTATTCATCGGCTCGATGAACATGGATGCACGTTCCAAGCTGCTCAATACGGAAATGGGCATCATCGTCGACTCGGCGCCGCTGGCCCAGGCGGTGACCCGGTTTTTCGACGCCGCCACCGTGCCGGCCAGTGCCTATCACGTGGTGCTGATCCCCGCCGGTTCGCCGCACGCAGGCGACATGCAATGGCAGGCCATCAAGGACGGCAAGCCGGTAACCTATAGCCACGACCCCGATGCCACCATGCAACGCCGGGTCGAGGTGCAACTGCTCAAGCTGCTGCCGATCGAAGGGCTGCTCTGATCCCACCCGCTCCACTGAAAGGACGATGCTTCCATGCGGCCTGCCTCGAACCACGCGACGCGCGACACCACCACCGACGGCCCATCCCGCCGCGCACGCCTGTCGCTTCGGCTGGCGGCAGCGATGCTGTACGCCATGCTGCTGACGCCGGCATTCGGCCAGCCGCCACTTGCGACCGCGCAACAAGTCGCACAGCAGCAGGCACTGGAGCAACGGAAGATCGACTACCTGATCGCTTCGGTGGCCGCGCTGAAGAACGCCAGTTTCATCCGCAATGGCAAGGCCTACGACGCACCAAAGGCGGCCGATCACATGCGCCTCAAGCTGCGTTTCGCCGGCAGCCGGGTAAAGAACGCGGAAGACTTCATCGTCTATTGCGGCACCGGCTCGTCGGTTTCCGGAATCAAGTACACGATCCGCTTCGCCGATGGCCACACGGAGGATTCCGCCACCTACCTGCGGCACCGGCTGAATACCTATTCCCCGGCGGCGGGGCCACTCCTGCAAACGCGCTGAGCGCTTTCCCGACAACCCCTGCGACTGCCGATGAGCTTGCCCTGCGAATTGCGGTCCAACGCCGATGGACGGCATCGCACACCGGGCAATACCCCCTGCCGCACCATGCCTCCCCGGCTGGCCACCCGAGCGGGAAATGCGATGGTACGGATACCCGATGCGACCCACGTTCGCGCACCGGATCATCCGCCTGCAACTTGTGGCGTGTGCGGCATGCCGATCACCGTGAGCGTGCTTGCGGGATCAGCCAGGCATGGCGAACTTTCCGGGAGAAATCATGATGTCCCCACGGTACCGGCTGTATGGCTGCCTGCTGCTCCTTTCGCTCACCCTGCTGGGCGGCTGTGCCGCGCGCGGCGACGCGACCCGACCGATTCCCACTGCACTTGTGCATGCCTCGCAACGGCCACAACGGGTGGTGGTGATGTTGCCCGGGCGGGGTGATGACCTGGCCGGGCTGCAGCAGCAGGGCGTGGCGCGGATCATCCAGCAGGCGTGGCCGGATGCAGACGTGATCCTCACCGGATTGAGCATGCCCTACTACACCGCCGGCGTCGCTACCCGGCGACTGCATGATGAAGTGATCGCACCGCTGAAGGCGCGCGGCTACCGCCAGGTATGGCTGGCCGGCATCTCGCTGGGCGGCATGGGTACGTTGTTGTACGACCAGGCCTATCCAGGTCAGCTGGACGGCATGCTGCTGCTCTCGCCGTATCTGGGCGAACGGGCCATCCAGCAGGAGATCCACGACGCCGGCGGCCTGGCCGCGTGGCGACCGGGACCGGTGCAGCCGCTGGGGCCGGACACGTTCCAGCGGGAGCTGTGGCGCTACCTCAAGCACTGGTCGGCCGATCCGGCGCGTACGCAGACGACCTGGCTCGCCTATGGCGCAGACGAGAATTTCCGCGGGGCGATCGAGCTGATGAGTCCGCAACTGCCCCGCACCCATGTGCTGATGCTGCCGGGCCACCACAACTGGAAGTTGTGGCAGCCGGCGATGCGCCGGGTGCTGCTGCTGGCGGCACCCGAAGCGGGTCATTGAACGCGCTTCCAGACCGCGCAGCCCGTCCTGAAAATATCGCTTGCAATTAAATAGCGCACTATGTAAAGTGCGTGACCATGAACAGGAACAAGCCCTCTCCATCGGTTGCCATCGCGCCCCCACCCCGGCTGGATGGGCAGCTGTGCTTCGCGCTGTACTCGACCGGCCTGGCCATGAACAAGGTCTATCGCAAGCTGCTCAAACCACTGGGCATCACATATCCGCAGTACCTGGTGATGATGGTGCTGTGGGAAGACGAAAGCCTGAGCGTGTCCGAGATCGGCGAGCGGCTGTTCCTGGATTCGGCCACGCTGACACCGCTGCTGAAGCGTCTGGAAACCGCAGGGCTGGTGACGCGGCTGCGCTCGCGCGACGACGAACGGCATGTGGTCGTGTCGCTGACCACGCGTGGCAAAGGTCTGCAGGCGAAAGCCGGCAAGGTGCAGGAATCCGTATTCTGCGCCTCCCGGTGCACCCCCGCCGAACTGATGCACCTGAAAACGGAGCTGCAGGACTTGCGGGCCAAATTGGCCGGCGGAAGCTGACCCGACTTTCCTTGTCTTTATATATAGCGCACTATTTAATAGCTACCTATTTACTTTCAGATGCACCCCACCCACCAAGGAGACATCCATGTCCATCGAAAATGTCCTTTATCGCGCAAAAGCCACCGCCACCGGCGGTCGCGACGGCCGTGCAAAGTCATCCGACAACGTCCTCGACATCAAGCTGACCACGCCGAAAGAACTCGGTGGCGCCGGTGGCGATGGCACCAACCCGGAACAGCTGTTTGCGGCCGGTTATTCCGCCTGCTTCATCGGCGCGATGAAGTTCGTGGCGGCGCAGCAGAAGCTGCAGTTGCCGGCGGATACCCAGGTGACCGGCCAGGTCGGCATCGGCCAGATCCCCACCGGCTTTGGCATCGAGGTCGAACTGATCATCTCGATCCCCGGCCTGCCCCGTGCCGATGCCGAGGCACTGGTGCAGAAAGCGCACATCGTCTGCCCTTACTCGAATGCCACCCGCAACAACATTGATGTCAAGCTGACCGTCGCCTGAGGCGCCAGCCCCGGCGGGCGCAGACGCGGCGAAACCGCGAAACATCAGGCGGCGGCGACCTCACCGGGTCGCCGCCGCCTGCCCTTGTGCTTCCGGCCCGAACAGGCAGGCGACGGTCGCTCCGACTGTTGCATGACTGTCTGTGCAGGACCCTGGCCGGGAAAGACGTGATTGCCGGAGGGTGGCGGTGCGGCACATCGACCCGGATCGCTGCAAGCTGCCGTCGGAGTGACCGTGCCCGCACGGCACGACTCGCGGCGCGGGATCGACATGCGCATCCATAGGAAGCAAGCCCGAACCTGCCACGCGGCAGCGATGTACAAGGGCGAACCTGCTGTCACCTGGTTGCCCCTGCATCAGCGAATACTGATACGCTCGGTTCAGTTTCATGACAAGGTCCGCACCATGTTCCCGACGCTCATCGCATTCCATCATGAGCGTGGCGGTCCGGCTTCCCAGACATGAGGTAACGCGTGGCTTTTGAGCTCGAGGAACTTCGCATGAACGTGGCCGATCTGCAGATCGGCATGTTCGTTTGCCGACTGGACCGTCCCTGGGAGGACACCCCCTTCCCGTTGCAGGGTGTCGAGCTCAACAGTCGCGAAGACATCGATACGCTCCGCCGACTGTGCCAGGTCGTGTATGTCGATGCGCACCGACTGGTTTCGTATGACCCGCATCAGGCACTCACGCGCACCGAACTGTCCGGCAGTCGTTTCAAGAGTTCGATGTGTTACGCCGACACCGTGCCGATCGAGGAAGAGGCACCGCGCGCACGCGTCGCACTCGACACGGCCTCGAAGATCGTGGACGACATTTTCGAGGACATCGCCAGCGGGCGTGAACTGTCGGTGGAGCACGTCGAACAGGCCGTGCGCCCGCTGGTTGCCAGCGTGCTGCGCAGCGCCGATGCCTTTTTCCTGATCGAGGGCCTGCGCCAGCACGACAACTATTCATACAACCACGCGATCAGTTGCAGTGCGCTCGGTGCGGCTTTCGGACGTCACCTGGGCTTCGACGAGGAGACCATCTTCAGCCTGGCCGCCGGCGGCCTGCTGATGGACGTCGGCAAGACCCGCCTGCCCGAATCACTGCTGCAATACCAGGGCACGCTGTCGCCGGACGACGTGAACACCATCCGCTCGCATGTCGAACACGGCCTGGCGATCGTCGCGGAGTCCGACATCACCAACCAGGATGTACTGGATATCCTGCGCACCCATCATGAAAGGCATGACGGCAGCGGCTATCCCGACGGGCTGGCCGGCAACGCCATTCCGGTCACCGGTCGCATGCTGGGCCTCATCGATACCTACCATGCGATGTCGAGCGTGCGCCCTTACCGTGCCGCCATCTCGCGCCACCGGGCATTGCGACAGATCTACGCCGCACGTGGCAGCCTGTTCCAGGCGGCGATGATCGAACAGCTTCAGGTCTGTCTGGGGGTCTATCCGACCGGCTCGCTGGTCGAACTGAGTACCGGCGAGGTGGCCATCGTGATGGCGCAGAACCAGGTTCGCCGACTGCGCCCGCGAGTGGCCATCGTGAGCACACCGGCCAAGCAGCCCTTGACCGATTTTCGACCGGTCGACCTGATGAGCCTGGGCGACAACGATACCGTCGACATCGTGCGCGGCCTGGCGGTGGGTGATTACGACATCGACGCCGCCCGGCTGTTTCTGCAATGACGCGGGGCGCGATACCCGTGCGCGCCCCACGGCCGGGAGCAACCGCATGCTGAACCGCGAGAGCATATTCGGCGCGATCGCCGAACTGGTCCTGGCTCATGGCGCCACGGGCGAACGTTTCGCCGTGCTGATCCTGCGCGTACCCGGCCTGCGCGAGATCAGCCTGCGTTTCGGTTACGAGCAGGGCGAACAGGCCGAAGCCACGGCACATGAACTGATCCGGCAGTCGCTGCGGCCGGTCGATCAGGTGTTCCGCGCCGGCGACGACAGTTTCGTGGTGCTGCTGCCAGGCATGCTCAATCACAATCACGCGTTGCTGGCCGGCACCCGCCTGATCCAGGCATTCGAGCAGCCGCTGCGTGGCACGGCGTCGCCATGGCTGGTGCGGCCGATCATGGGCATCGCGCTTTATCCGGAACACGGTCCCAGCCCGGACCGGCTTGTGCCGCCGCGCCGGCATGGCGCTGGATGAAGCACAACGGCGTGGCGAACTGTGCGCGATCTACCAGCCGCATGACACCCAGGTAGAGATCTTCTACGAGGAATTGCGCGAGGCCCTGGATGCCAACCGGTTGCAGGTTTTCTTCCAGCCGATCTGGGACCTGCAGGCCAACCGCATCGCCGGTGCCGAATCGCTGGCGCGCTGGAGCAGCCAGCATCACGGCGAGGTCTCCCCCGCGAACTTCGTGCCGTTCTCCGAACAGAGCGACCTGATTTCGGTGCTGACCCGCTGGAGTGTCAACGCCACCCTGCGACATGTCGCCAGCTTGCCCACCGCGCGCGGACTGAGCTTTTCCATCAACTTCTCGCCCCGCGTGCTTTCGCGGCCCGGCATGGTCGAACAGCTCATCGGCGCGCTGGAGATCTGGGGCGTCGCCCCGACCTCGGTGGTGGTGGAAATCACCGAAACCACGCTGGTCAACGATCTGGAGGTGAGCGTGCAGGTTTTGCGCCGCCTGCGCGACCACGGCATCCGTATCGCGATCGACGATTTCGGCACCGGCTACGCCTCGATCGCCTATCTGCGTCAGTTCCCGGCCACCGAGCTGAAGCTGGACCAGTCGCTGATCTGCGCCATGCAGAACGAGCCACACACTGCCAAGCTGGTTCGCGCCATCGTCAACATGGCCCATCACATGGATCTGACGACCATTGCCGAAGGTATCGAAAACCAGGCCACGCAGGACATGCTGGCCGGCATGGGCTGCGATTTCGGCCAGGGCTTTTACCTCGGGCGACCGGAGCCGGCGTCGGAATTCATCGCGCGTTTCACCGCTGTCGAACCGAACCCATGACCATCCATCCGACCATCCGGCGCAAGTGCCTGGCCTGCGTTGAAGCCCATGTCTGCGCCGCCTGATGTCGAGACCACCGCCGGCATCGCCTTCACGGTCGAGCTGGCCAGCAAGCGGTACGGCAAGGTGTGCGCACTCGACCGGATCGAGCTGGACTTCGCCGCGGGCAGTACGACGGCACTGATCGGCAGCAGCGGCTCGGGCAAATCCACCGTGCTTCGATTGCTGCTGGGCCTGGACCGGCCCGACAGCGGTTGTATCCGGATCGACGGCCGCCGACTGGAACCGGCCGATGTGCTGGCGCTGCGGCGGCGCGTCGGCTACGTGATCCAGGACGGCGGGTTGTTCCCTCACCTCACCGCACTGGGCAATCTGGCCTTGCTGCCGCAGTATCTCGGCTGGAGCCGTGAGCACATCCGTGCCCGCGCCGAGGAACTCGCTGCACTGACCCATCTGCCGCCTGACGCGCTGGATCGCTACCCGGCCGAACTCTCCGGCGGCCAGCGCCAGCGCGTGGCGCTGATGCGTGCACTGATGGCCAATCCCGATGCGCTGCTGCTGGACGAGCCGCTCGGCGCGCTCGATCCGATCGTGCGGCATGAACTGCAGAACGAGTTGAAACAACTCTTCGATCAACTCGGCAAGACGGTGATCGTGGTCACCCACGATCTGGCCGAGGCGGCGTGGTTCGCCGATCGGCTGGTGCTGCTTCGCCAGGGCGTTGTCGTGCAGGACGGACGCTTCGAGGAATTGCGCGATCATCCCGCCAGCGACTTCGTCCACCGTTTCGTCGAGGCGCAACGACGCCTGCCGGAGACGCCATGACGCGCCGCCTGCGATCGCTCCTGCTGCTTTGCCTGCTGATGCCCGGGTTGGCCCATGCCGCAGCCGTACGGATCGGCTCCAAGCAATTCACCGAATCGGTCATCCTGGGCGAACTGGCGCGGGTCAGCGCACGCGATGCCGGTATCGAAGCAGTGCACCGGCGCGAGCTCGGTGGCACGCGCATTCTCTGGCGCGCCTTGCAGCAAGGGGACATCGACGCCTATCCGGAATACACCGGTACGCTGACCCAGGAACTGCTCGCGGGGATGCCGGCCGACGCCGACATCGCCAGCCTGCGCAAGCGTCTCGAACCGATGGGCATCGGTATCACCGATTCGCTAGGCTTCGACAACACCTACGCGATCGGGATGCGGGACGACGAGGCGGCGCGACTGGGCATCGTGCGTATTTCCGACCTGCGCGACCATCCGGCATTGCGCTTCGGCCTGTCCAACGAGTTCCTGGACCGGGGCGACGGCTGGCCCGGACTGCGCCGAGGCTACGGACTGCCGCAGACACGGGTGAGCGGCATGGATCACGCGTTGTCGTATCGCGCGGTGGCCAGCGGGGCGGTCGATGCGATCGACCTGTACAGCACCGACGCGGAAATCCCCTATTACCACCTGCGCACCCTGGTCGACGATCGCCACTACTTTCCGCGCTACGAGGCGGTGTATCTGTACCGGCTGGCGCTGGACAAGAGCTCGCCGGCCTTCGTGACGGTGCTGCGCCATCTCGCCGGGCGCATCGATGCACGGGCGATGCGCCGCATGAATGCCCAGGTGAAACTGCACGGGGCAAGTGAAAACACGGTGGCGGCGGACTTCCTCGGCGTCCGTGCCGACGACAGCCGTCGCGGCCTGTGGCGACGCCTGCTCCAACGCAGTGTCGAGCATGTCCAGCTGGTGGCTGCCTCACTGGGCCTGGCCGTGCTGCTGGCGATTCCGCTGGGCGTGCTGGCCGCGCGACGACGTCGGCTTGGACAACTGGTGATCGGCGCGACCGGCATTCTGCAGACGGTGCCCTCGCTGGCGATGTTCGTGTTCATGATCCCACTGCTGGGCATCGGCACCTGGCCGGCGATCGCCGCACTGTTCCTGTACAGCCTGCTGCCGATCGTGCGCAACACACATGCCGGCCTGGTCGGGATCGCACCGGAGTTGCGCGAATCGGCCGCTGCGCTTGGCTTGCCGCATGACGTACGGCTGCGCCGGATCGAACTGCCGCTGGCCACCCGCTCGATTCTGGCCGGGGTCAAGACCGCCGCCGTGATCAACGTCGGCACCGCCACCCTGGCCGCCCTGATCGGAGCCGGCGGCTACGGCCAACCCATCCTCACCGGCATCCGGCTGGACAGCATCGGCCTGATCCTGGAAGGCGCGATCCCGGCCGCCACACTGGCACTGCTGGTGCAAGGCCTGTTCGAGGGCATCGAGCGCTGGCTGACCCCGCGCGGATTGCGCATGGAAGCGCGGCAGTGAGCGCGACGCCAGCAGCGCCGAACTCAGGCCTTCTTCAGGAAGCACACCTTCAGCACCAGTCCCTTGATCTTGTCCGAGTTGCCCTCGATGTGCTCGTCGTCTCCATCGACCAGGCGGATATGGCGAATCACGCTGCCCTGCTTCAGCGGAATCGATGACCCCTTCACCTTCAGGTCCTTGATCACCGTCACCGTGTCGCCGCTGTTGAGCACGTTGCCGTTGACATCGCGGACGACCATCGCGCTGTCGGCAACGTTCGCGTCCGCCACGATCGGCCATTCGTGACCGCAGTCGGCACAGACGTGGTTGTCGCCATCCGGATAGATGTTTTCCATGGCGCACAGCGGGCAGGCGGGGGTATCGGACATCGGTCGATCCTGGCAGTTCGTTTCGGTGGACGCCAAGTATAGGTGGTCACACCACTGGCGACCCCGGCACCGGTTTCAGATCCGAAACGCCCGGCGCATGGAAATGGATGTCCATGCGCCGGGCGGGCCATCCGTCGGCTAGCGGCCGAGATCCTGCAGGAAGCGGTCGGTGTATTGCAGTGGTGACGTGCCGCCGACCGAGTTGCAGATCGGCGAGGCATATCCGCTGCTACCCTGACACGGTGTATCGCGGTCGAGCGACCAGAAGTGCACACCGGCCAGACCCTGACTTGCCGCATAGTCGATCACGGTGTCGACGTCGGCGATGGTGAAGACTTCGCTGGCGACATCGTTCATGCCGATCATCGGGGTCAGTTCGATCCGACTGGCCGGGACTCCGTACGTGTACTCCAGGTTTTGTGCCGCCTGGATCGCCGACTGCCCCATGTCGCATTGCCCGTTCGCCACCACGCAGACCCCCGGGCTCGCCGAACCGAAGTCCATGACCATCAGGTTGATCGTGTAGTTCGGCAGGTTCGCCGCAGTGACCGCCCGCACCACCATGTCGCCGACACCGTTCAAGCCACCATGGCTGCCGTCCGATGCCGCCAGCGTCGCCAGCGTGAACGAAAAACGCAGGTTCGGGTACAGCGTATGCGCATAGGCCGCGTTGGAGATCAGGTTGTTGATCTGCGCCTGGGTCTGGCCACCCTCGATGTCGAAATCCACCCCGACCATCTGTGGCGACATGTAGCGGGAAAGAAACTGCGCCATGCCCGCCGGCGTCGAGCAGGTGAAGCTGCCCGCCTGGCCTCCGGTCGAGACCACGTACTCCAGGCCCGCATTGACCAGCGGCTGGATATTCGCACTGGCAAAAGTTGCCCCCGGAATGCCACCCCAGTTTTCGCTGCCGCATTCGCCGGAGGCGAACGCCAGCGTGATCGCGCCCAGGTTCGGCACCGTGGTGGCCACCAGGCCGCCGCTGCCCACCAACGGTATCGGCGTACCGGTGACCGCCGAACGCATCGTGTTGGTATTCCAGTCCAGATTGATCGTGACATCCTTGTAGGGACTGAACAGCAGGCCATCCGCAGAGCCCGAACCGCCACCAGTACCTCCACCCGTGCCTCCGCCCGTGCCACCGCCGGAGCCTCCGCCCGTCCCGCCGCCCGCCGAACCCGTGCACGATCCCAGCACTGCCCAGGGCTGGCCCGAACCCGTGGCACCACTGTGCGTGGCCGGATCATCGCCCTGGGTCCACCAGTTCGCCTCGTAGTTCACCCCGTCCTCGCTGACCAGGGCACCGCCGGCATAGGCCGTGGTCGCACTCCAGCCGGCGTCGCAGTCTCCGGAGCCGGAGCCGCCGGAACCGGAACCGGAACCGGAACCGGACGAATCACCGCATACGCCCTGCGATGTCCACGGCTTGCCGCTGCCGGCAGGACCGCTGTCGCTGGCGGGATCATCACCTTGCGTCCACCAGTTCGCCAGATAGTTCGTGCCGCCTTCACTGGCGGTATTGCCACCGTTGTAAGCCGTTGTCGCATTCCACGCCGCCGCGCAGGCGGGAATGGACTGTGCCTGCACGGACCGAACCGGTATCGCCGCGAGAAGTGTCGCCGACAATCCCGTCCCCATGGCACTGCCCAGGACGCTCAAGGCAAAGCCTGACCACACAGCCGATCGTTTCACAAACATGAGATGTCTCCTGTAGGAATTACATCGCTACGAGTGAGTTATGAAGGCGAGTTCGGGCCGTGTTCCATCGGCCAGGCGGGTGGGGATCCCGTCACCTTGCTGCGTCCCTGCACGATACCGCTTTTTATGTACGTGACTGTCCTGTCTTAGACTCGGATGACAACGTTGTCTATAAGATATTTTCCAAAGTGTGACGGCCTGCACGCACGCGACCCGCGCGGAGAGACCTGAAAAAGCAGTGCAATTTAAGGCAGATTTCCGCCCTATCCGACAAGCCCGTCAGCTGATGAAAACGCAGCCTCGAAGGTAGTGAGCACATCGGAACGCGCAAGAACAACGCCTCAGGCATGACGCATCGACGAATTGTCACCAAAGAATGACAACGATATCTTTTCAAGCCGAAATGGCCATTCGCGCAGGTGAGAGCGGGGTTCCGCCGCCGTTCCACGCCAGCACGACGGCCCCCGGCGTGGTTGCAGCGGCACCCGGCCAGGCACGCATGGGGCAAGCCGCGAGCATCCCGAGGCGCTGGTGCTGCCGCCGACCGGGACGTCCTGCTGGAATTACTTCAACCCGGGAATCCGGGACGTATGCCGCGCGCTCGCGGCGCGACAGGATTTTCCATTGCCGGCTACACCGGGACTGCCCAGCTCCCGGCTCGCCCGTGCGACAGAGGCGGTCTCGAATTTCGTCCGGAAGGCTGCGTCACTCGGCGCCCGCAAGCGGGCCCGTTGGTCAAGCCGGGCCGAGCTCCGCGCCGCCAACCGCCCTTGACGGCTGGCACCCGGGCATCTTCCCGCCCGGTGCACGTGAATCAGGTAGATGCGATGGCAGCCCGGCAGCGGCATGACGCGACGCCCGGAGATGCCGGGACCGATCCCCTCTCATTCCTCGTCGGACGGGTCGGCGGGCAGATCGGGCATGTTGGCCATCTCCTCGAGCATGTCATACGCCACGGGCACGGGCTGCTGCGCCAGCGGCCAGCGACCGATCACCTCGCTCCGGGACTGGCCGAAGAAACTGCGGATCAACACGAATTCGCTCACCCGCCAGTGGATCGGCGTGATGGATTCCTCGATAGCGTCAATCAGGTGCCCGTGCTGCAGGGTGACATGCGGCATGAAACTGGAAACACCGGATACCCGCAGCCCGACCTGAAGCTGGGCCGCGGCAATCGCCTTGCGCAGCTCCAATGCCGACGCCATCGTGCTGCTGTCCGCGCACAGCGCGAACGGGAATTGCCCATCCTGGGCGCTCAAGCGCATCGCCGACTCGAGAGTGATCGCAAAACCCGTGGCACGCACCGCGGCGGCTGCGGTCAGCAGGGCAGTTTCCAGCGGCTGCCGCAAGCGTTCGGACTTGCCGACCGGGCACACCGACAGGTACAACCTGTCGATACCGATCGGGCTTCCGCTCACCCGATGCGACTTGCGAAACCGCTCGGCAACGCCGGCGATCTCGGCTCTTGTGCGGTCATCCGGCAGCACGGCAAAAAAGTAATTGATGCCTGCCGCAAGTTCCCCTGTGGTCGATGGAATGGAAATCGTCGTTGTCTCCATGACTGTCACGATGACGACAAGCTGCATGCCCCACGATGCTGTTCAGTCATCCGGCAGCGCAGGTGATCGAACGACTGGCACTTGGGCGGGTGCGTTGTCGCAATCCGCCGCGGCGCCGCTGCAGGGTCACGCAAGTATCGCTCACCCCATGATACGAAAGATTGCCGCCACCCGGCCCCCCCTGCAAGTGCCCATCGAACATGCATGCCCCCAGCGGCACGCCACAGCGACCGGAAGCCGCCGCCACGCTTGACATTTGCAAGCACGCACTCCACGGTCAAAGCGGTCCCGGGAGGGTACAGATGCCGTCAGACGCGATGATTTTCGATGAAATGGGCTGGCCTGACGGGATCCGCGCGCCCTATGCCCTGATCGATGCCTGGCTGAAATCCGTCCCCCCCGACCAGTTGGCTCTGAAGCGTCGCGAAGCCGAGGTGCTGTTCCGCCGCATCGGCATCACCTTCGCCGTCTATACCGAGGGCGGCGATGCGGAACGGTTGATCCCGTTCGACCTGATTCCGCGGGTGCTCGCCCAAGCCGAGTGGCAGCGACTGCGTTGCGGACTGGAACAGCGCGCCCGCGCGCTCAATGCCTTTCTGCACGATGTCTATCACGATCGCGAGATCATCCGCGCCGGCCGGGTGCCGGAGCGGCTGATCCTGCACAACAGCGAATTTCGTCCCGAGATGGCCGGGCTGGATCTGCCCGGACAGATGTACGCGCACATCACCGGCATCGACATGGTACGCACCGGCCCGAACGACTATTACGTGCTGGAGGACAACTGCCGTACGCCATCGGGCGTGTCCTACATGCTGGAGAACCGCGAGGTCATGCTGCGGCTGTTCCCCGACCTGTTCCGGCGCAACCAGGTCGCGCCGGTGGCGCATTACCCGGACGAGCTGCTGGCCACGCTGCGTTCGCTGGCGCCACCGAACTGCCCCGGCGAACCTACCATCGTGCTGTTGACGCCGGGCATCCACAACAGCGCGTACTACGAGCACGCCTTTCTCGCCGACGAGATGGGCATCGACCTGGTCGAGGGCGCCGACCTGCTGGTCAGCCGGGATGTCTGCTACCAGCGCACCACGGCCGGGCTGGAGCGGGTGGACGTAATCTATCGGCGCATCGATGACGACTACCTCGACCCGCTGGTGTTCCGCCCCGACTCGATGCTGGGCGTACCCGGCCTGCACTTTGCCAACCGCGCCGGCAACCTCACGCTGACCAATGCGGTCGGTGCCGGCATCGCCGACGACAAGGCGGTGTACATCCACGTGCCGGAAATGGTGCGTTTCTATCTGGGCGAAGAACCGCTGCTGAACAACGTGCCGACCCACGACTGCAGCAAGTCCGACGAGTTGCGCTACGTGCTGGACCACCTGCACGAGCTGGTGGTGAAGGCGGTGCACGGCTCGGGCGGCTACGGCATGCTGGTCGGGCCGCATGCCGGCAAGGCCGAGCTGGAGGCGTTCCGCCGGCTGCTGAAGGCGCGGCCGCAGGATTACATCGCGCAACCCACGCTGGCGCTGTCGACCGTGCCGACCTTCGTCGACGCCGGCATCGCGCCGCGACATGTCGACCTGCGCCCGTTCGTGCTGTGCGGCGCCGACCGTATCCGCGTGGTGCCGGGCGGACTGACCCGGGTCGCACTGAAGGACGGCTCGCTGGTGGTCAACTCGTCGCAGGGCGGTGGCACCAAGGACACCTGGGTACTGGAAAGCTGATGCTCGCACGCACCGCCGACAACCTGTACTGGCTGGCGCGCTACATGGAGCGCGCCGACTACCTCGCGCGCCTGCTGCAGGTGGCCGGGCATATGAGCGCGTTGCGCGTGGATGCCAGCCGCAGCAGCGAGTGGGAGTCGGCGATCGTCGCCGCCGGCTGCCGCGAAAGCTATTTCGAAAAGCATGCCCGGGCCGACGAGGCCACCGTCATCCAGTTCCTCGCGTTCGATCGCGACAACTCCTCCTCCATCGTCAACTGCATCGAGACCGCCCGCCGCAATGCACGCGCGGTCCGCACGGCACTGACCGCCGACATGTGGGAGGCGGTGAACGCGAGCTGGCAGGAGTTGTCCAGCTATCGCGCCGAAGCCATGGACGCCGACCGTCTCGCCGAATTCCTCGACTGGGTGAAGGCCCGCGTGGGCCTGTTCCATGGCGTGTGTTCGAACAACATGCTGCGCCGCGACGGCTTCCATTTCACCCGCGTCGGCCAGTTCCTGGAGCGCGCCGACAACACCGCGCGCCTGCTCGACGTGAAATATCATGTGCGGCTTGCCCAGGTCAGCGACGTGGGCGGCGTGGTCGATTACTACCAGTGGCTGGCGATCCTGCGCGTGGTCAGCGCGCGTCGCGCCTACCGGGTGCTGTTCAAGGGCGTGGTCGAACCGGCGCGCGTGGCCGAGCTGCTGATCACCTGCAGCGTGTTCCCACGCTCGCTGACGTTCTGCTACCAGCTGATCACCCAGCACCTCGATGCGATCGAGAGCCAGGACCCGCGACTCGCCGCCGAGGCCAAACGCCAGGCCAACTCGCTGTATGCGGAGCTGCGCTACGCCAACGTCGACACCATCATCGAAAAGGGCCTGCACGAATACCTCACCCAGCTGATCGAACGCACCGCCGAACTGGGTGCGCAAATTGCCAGGGGCCACCTGTTCTAGCCATGCAACTGCACATCGTCCACGACACCACCTATCGCTATGACCAGGCAGCCAACCTGATCATCCAGGCTCTGCGCATGTGGCCCGCCCCCAGCGACGGGCAAGTGGTGAAGGAGTGGCGGGTTGCGGTCGACGGCAAGCGCCTGCAGCCGACCTGCGTCGACGGCTTCGGCAATCCGGTCGCCACCCACACGATCGACCGCAGCGTGGAATCGGTGCGACTGTCGGTCCGCGGCCGGGTGGACACACATGAACGGCACGGCGTGCATGGCACGGAGAAGGAGTCGCTGCCGCCGATGTTCTACCTCGCCGGCACGCCCCTGACTGACAGCAACACCGCCATCGTCGAGCTGGCCCACGCCGCCGGCAGCGGCGCCGACCCGCTCGACCGCCTGCACCGGCTGTGCAACGGCGTGCGCGATCATGTGGACTACCTGCCCTACCAGACCGACGCCGAAACCACCGCCGTCGCGGCCTTTGCCGCAGGTGCCGGAGTCTGCCAGGACCACGCCCACGTTCTGATCGCCGCGGCACGCTCGCTGGGTTTCCCGGCGCGTTACGTCAGCGGCTACCTGTGCCCGATCGCCGACACGGCCGCCGCCAGCCATGCCTGGGCCGAGATCTTCGTCGACGACCTGGGCTGGGTGGGTTTCGATGCAGCCAACCGCCAGTCCCCGGACGAGCGCTACGTGCGTATCGGCTGCGGCCGGGACTACCGCGATGCCGCGCCGGTACGCGGCGTGCGGCTGGGCGGCCTGGCCGAGACGCTGGAAGTCGAGGTGTCCATCGCCGAGTCGCCGCAAGCGGCACAATAGCGGCCCAGTCATTCACCGATCTCGCTGCGGGAACCGATCCCGAGCAGAATCCAAAGGAGTACCGCGTGACCTATTGTGTAGGCCTGTTTCTCGACCAGGGCCTGGTGATGCTGGCCGACACCCGCACGAATGCAGGACTGGACAACATCTCCTGCTTCGCCAAGCTGCAGCAGTTCCATCGCCCGGGTGAGCGGATGATCGCCACCATGACGGCCGGCAACCTGGCCGTGTCGCAAGCCGTCATCAACCTGATCCAGGAAGGCTTGCCGCATCCGGAAACCGGCGTGCAGGAAACCATCTACAGCGTGCCGACCATGTTCGGTGCCGCCGCGCTGGTCAGTCAGGCCGTGCGTCACGTCCATCAGATCCACGGCAAGGCGATGCAGGAGCAGGACGTGCCGTTCGACGTCTCGATCCTGCTCGGCGGTCAGGTAGCGAACCGCACGATGCGCCTGTTCCAGGTCTATGCCGCGGGCAACTTCATCGAGGCCACCGGCGACACCCCGTTCCTGCAGGTCGGCGAACACAAATACGGCAAGCCGATCCTGGACCGCGCGGTCAGCTCGGCCACGTCGCTGACCGATGGCGTTAAGCTGGCACTGATCTCGATGGACTCCACCCTGCGCTCCAATCTCAGCGTCGGCATGCCGCTGGACCTGCTGGTCTATCGCAAGGACAGCATCGACGGCGTCGAGACGCATCGCATCGAGAAGGGTGATGCCTACTTCGGAATGATCCGCGAACGCTGGTCGGCCGCGCTGGCCGAGGCACACCGGAAAATCCCGGCGCCCAGCTGGCTGGGCGGTCCGTACCCGACCGATCCGGCCGACTGAGGGTCCGCCCTCCGCTGGCCCGGCCAGCCGGCCGATCCGGCGGGTGCCGCCCTTCCCGGACCGCGGCTGGCATGTCGGGACCTCTTTGTCTTCGACCCGCCGTTGGAACGATCATGCAGCATCCAACCCATGGAGACTGCCTGCGTGACCATTCCGACCGTTCGTGCCATGACCGGCACTACTCCGTTCACCGTGACGCTCAGCGACGACCTCGGACACAGCTGGCAGGCCGATGAACCTTCCGACGAGGGCGGTGCCAATGCCGGCCCGTCACCGCACCGGCTGCTGCTTTCGGCGCTCGGGGCCTGCACCGCGATCACCCTGCAGATGTACGCGTCACGCAAGCACTGGCCACTGGACGGCGTCGACGTGGAGCTTCGCTTCAATCCCGACGGCACGCCGGCCGAGGGCAACGACATCACCCGCGTCGTCACCCTCGCGGGAGCGTTGACCGGGCAGCAGCGCGAACGCCTGCTGCAGATCGCCAACGCTTGCCCGATCCACAAGGTGTTGACCGGCGAGGTGCGCATCGCCACACAACTGGCAGCTGACCCACGGCAAGCGTAGAGCCCCCGGTTGCATGCCACGAAGGTGGACGGCGCGGCGGGGCTTCAGCGCAGCTGGCTGTCCTTGCTGCCACGGCGGTTGTAGAGGCCCTCAGCCCGGGCCTCCTTGTCATGGGTCTCCTGACAGGCCACGCACAGACGCACGCCCGGCATGGCCTTGCGCCGGGCCGCAGGGATCGGCGCATCGCACTCTTCGCAATGCGTCAGGCCAGGGCCCTTGTGCAACTGCTGGCGAGCCCGCTGGACCGCATCGTTGACCGTGGCGTCGATCTGGTCCTGCACGGCGCCGTCGCCTGCCCAACCCGTTGCCATGGAAGCCTCCGAGATGCCGCTCAGTTGAAGGATGCGGCAAGCATAGACCCGCCGGCTTGAACCGGCGACCCGGCTCGTGCAATCCGCTCGAGCCGCGCAAGGAAAGCGACTGCCTGGCCTGGACCAGGATGCCCAGCTCGACCCGCGAGCGGTTGCCCGCGATGCGCGCCCGATACACCTCCCGCAAAGCCGCCTTGTCGGCAACCCGGTCCACCCGATGACTGGGCGTCCCCGCCCGTCGCGGCCGCGCGCGCCCCGCGCTTCCTCCCGCCCCCTGCTGCCGTCTCACACGCAGACTCCCGCACGCGGGACGATCTGCGACGGACTGGCGACACGCCGCCGCAACCATGGGGCCACGGCCCCGCTACGCAGGAAGGAGCAAAGGGCATGATCACTATCGGTATGGAAGAAGAAGTACAGATCGTCGACGAACACGGGCAGCTGATCGCACATGACTTCTCGACCGGGCTGTCCGAGTACGGCACCCCGGAAGGACTCATCGACCGGGAAATTCATCGTTGCGTCATCGAACTCAAGACGCGCATCTGCAACAACGTGACCGAGCTGGTCACGGCCCTGGGTGCGTTGCGCGCTCAGGCCCGCCGGAAAGCCGCCGCGCAAGGTCAGCATATCCTCATCGCGGGGATGCATCCCACCGCGCTCTGGCAGCAGCAGGCGCTGCACGAGGGTCCCGATTTCCCGCACTACACACAGCTGCTTGACGAATACCAGGAAGTGGCACGAAGCGCCTTCAGCTTCGGCATGCATCTGCACCTGGGTTTCGATTTCGCCGCGCCCAAGCTGGCGATCATGAACCGGCTGCGCCACGTACTGCCCGAAGTGCTGGCGCTGTCGGCCAGCTCGCCGTTCTTCGAGGGGCGCGACACCGGACTGCATACCTGGCGGCACAGCCTGCTCGACCGTTATCCGCGCATGGGCACGCCCGACCCGTGGGACAGCGAACACGACTATCAGGCGCACGTCCATCGGCTGCGGCACCTGGGTTGCCTGACCGAGGACCAGGGGCTCTGGCAGGACCTGCGGCTGCATCACCGCTACGGCACGCTGGAGGTCCGCATCATGGACACCCATCCCGACCTCGAGCGCATCGGGTTGATCGCCACCCTGCTGAAATGGGAAGCGGAAACCGTGCTGCAGGAACTCCATGCCGGGCGCGAAGGTGCGGTCTGGTCGCGTGCCTGCATCGACGAGAACAAGTGGCGTGCCCGGCGCCACGGTTTGCAGGCACAGTGGATCGAATGGGACCGCGACGAAGTCTGCAGCACCGCGGTGCATTTCGAGCGCTGGTGGTCACGCATCGCCTTCCGCGCCGGCAACGCGGCGGAGCGCAACTACTGGGAACGGCAGCTGGCCGACGCACTGAGCGAGGGCACTTTCGCCGACGCCCTGCGCGAGCAGGTCAGGCTCGACGGCGACTGGTCCCGCACCCTGCAATGGATCGCGGCGATGGCGTTCGATCGGCCGCCCATGCTGCAGCAGGCGGGGGGCTGGCGATGAACACCCAACCACAGCTTCGGCTCGAATTCCTGGGTGCCGAACCGCTGGCGCGGGCCCTTTCCGATACCGGCGCACCGCATCTGCCGCAAAACCAGCTGGCCGATCACTACGCGGTCGGCAACGACGCCCTGCGCCGGACGCTCGAGGGGAAGATCGACCATCTGCTGAGCGCCCTCGAACCGCAACTGCTGCCGGCCCGCGTCCCGTGGTCGGGAGTCCGCGCCGACGTGCTGGCGCTGGACATGGCCTTTGTCGAGCATCCCGCACAGCCGTTCGACCTGGCCTGGGTGGAGATCCAGGCGTTTACCTCGATGCTGCCCACCTTCCACACCGTGCACCAGGCGCAACGCCGGCTGCATGGCCAGGGCGAGCGCTGGCTTCCGCACGACGCCCTGCCCGATGAAACCTCATGGGTCGATCACATGCGTCAATGGGTGGCGCCACACGCCGCTTCGGTGCTGATCGAGGATCGCCCACGGGCACGCGCCAGCTGGCCGGACCTGGAGGCCGCACGGCATTGGTGGCAGGTGGACGTGCTCGACTGGCGCGAGGTGGTACCGGTACATGGCCACCTGTGGAATCCGGTGACTGCGCGACATTACACGCACGTGTGGAACCGGCTGATCTTTTCGGACCTGGCCGTGTTCGACCGCAGTCACGCCAGGGCCACCTTCCTGGCCGCCAACCAGCTCAGCTGGCACAGCCATCCGGCCTGGTACGACGGCATCCACAAGGGCAGCTTGGCCGACGTGCCGTTGGCCGCGCACGAAGCCTGCCACTGGGTGGAGGACAGCCCCCTGCGCGCCGCCCAGTGGGCGAATGCGGACCAATGGGTGGCCAAATCCGTCGGCGGGCATTCCGGCAGCGGCCTGCTGCTGGCACCCACCCCGGCCGAGCTGGCCGCCCTGCCCGTCCCGCGTCAGTGGATCGTGCAGAACAAGTTCCGGCAGGTCCCGATCGGGCAACACCCGGTCACCGGCCAGGCCCTGTTCGGTGAGATCCGATGCATGCTGGGTTTGCAACCGGGCCGCAAGCCGTGGGTGATGGCGTGGATCCTGCGCTGTTCCACCAACGGCATCGCGACCCTGAGCGGACGACAGACGGCGCCCGGCGAGGGGATGACCCTGCTGTATTTCGACAGCGACGGCGCGTCGACCTGAAGTGCGCGGGAAAGTGGGCGGCGGGACAGCGCGAGCTGCCCCGTCGTCACCGTGGCAGCGGAAGGCCTGCTGCCCCCGGCCTCGTTGCACCCGGCGTTCTCCCTATGGTCCCGCCGTTGACCACACTACGTTGCGGGTGTCCCGGACGCTTCGTTCGGGCAACGCCACCGTTGCGGTCGCGGCCCCCGCATCCCAGCTCCAGTGCTCGGCGGGCCGGCCGTCCACCGACACCGACCGCGGCTTGCTCGCACTGTGGATGCGCAGCTCGTATGCGCGTCGCGGCGGCTGCCCCTCGAACGAACCCTTCGACGGCCCGATGACGAGCCGTTCGTGTCCGTCGCCCGTCGTCACATGGCTGATCGAGGTGAGCGCGTACTGCCCTTTCGCGTAGGCGAGCGAAACCCCGTCGTCCTCGTACAGGTCGAAACGCCCCTTGCCTGACCCGTAGACGTCGAGCATGAGCGTGTCCAGCGGCCGGGCATCCGACCAGGCCAGATTCGCGGGTTGCTCGGGAATGATCGCGCCTTCGCGCACGAACACCGGCGTTTCGTCGACGGCATAGTGTGCAGTGAACGTGGTGCCGCCCCGATGGCGCTGGGCAGTGAAGAAATCGATCCATTGTCCCGGTGGCAGATAGATCGTGCGGTTGCCGCTCGCATCCAGCACCGGAGCCACCAGCATTTCGTTGCCGAAGAAATATTCGTGCGGGTGCCGGTAGGCCTCCTCCAGCTCCGGGTACGCCAGGTACAGCGGGCGCAGGATCGGCATCGAATCGCGATGCGCCACCCAGGTATACGTATAGAGGTAGGGAATCAGCCGGGTGCGCAACGTGAAGTATTTCCGGGCCAGCGCCATGCCCTGGCTGCCGTAGGTCCACGGCATGCGCAGATTGCCTTCGTCGGGATTTTCGTGGGCGCTGTGCAGGCGCAGGAACGGGCTGAACGTGCCGAACTCGACCCAGCGGGCATACAGGTCGAAGTCGATCTTCCTGCCATGGAAGCCACCGATGTCATGGCTGATGTACGGCACCAGCACGTTGCCGCCGCGTGCCGTGAATGCGACCTCGTAGGCGAGCACCGGCCACTCGGAGTACGTGTCGCCGGTGAAGTAGGCCGGGTAGCGCTCGCTGCCCCAGTCGCCGTAGCGGCTCAGGATGAAACCGCGCTTGCCGGTCTCCTGCCGGGTGTAGTCGTAGAAGACCTTGTTGGTCCACAGTTGCTTGTTCAGCCCCGGCATGTCGACCGCACCGCTGCCGCCATCGACCCACCAGGAATCCACCCCCTGTTGCATCAACGGCCGGTGCAGCTGATCCATGAAGACCGCGGCCTGGCGCTGGTCCGAAAGATCGAAATAAATCCGCGGCGGTGGTTTGACGTCGCGCAGCGCGATCGGGCCGCGCAGGATCCCGCCTTCGGTCTTTTCGGCCACCACGCGCAGGGCGATCACGTTGACCCGACCGGCCCGGACATGGGGCGCGAGGTCGGCATAGGTCAGGCGCCGCGGCCATTGCACCTGGCTGTGCGCCACCGGCCGGCCGTTGACGAACAACCGGTAAGACTTGCCCACCTCGCCCAGATACAGATACAGCGCGGCGGGAAGATGTGCCGGCAGGTGCACCGAGGTGCGATACCAGGCGACACCCTGGTAACTGCCGTATCCCTGCGCCTGCCATGGCGCGCCGATCCGGATCGGCTGCCAGTGGCCGCCGTCGTGGCGATCTTTCGCGAACCAGCGCTGGTCGAGACCCTGATCCTGCGGGTCGGTGGAAAACTCCCACGGCGTGGCGATATCCAGGTCGAACGAGGGCTTGGCCGGCAGCGGTTGGCCCAGCGCCTGCAGCACGGCCGGCGCATGGCTGTCCTGGTGCGAGAGGATGCTTTCCTCGGTATTGGCATAGCCGGGATGGTCGTTGAGGCTCAGCTTGATGCCCTGGTCATGCAGCCAGGCGATCAGCTCGGCGGGGTGCGCGATCAGCGGACTCCAGTCATAACCACCCTGCCAGCCGTAGTTGTGCCAGCCAAAATCCAGCACCAGCGTGTCGAGCGGAATGTGGTTCTCGCGGAACCGCAAAATCTCGTCCTTGAGATGTTCCTCGTCGTAGCGCCGGAAGGCAGGCTGCCGGGTGTCTTCCGCACCGGGGAAATATTCGAAATTGAGATCGGTGATCCACGGCCCGAGCGTGTAACGGGGGATCATCGGAATCGGTCCGCAGAGCGCGGCGTACTCGCCGAGTACCCTGCGGTAATCGTGGCCGTAGGTGAACAGATACCAGTCCTGATCCGCTTCCTTCCCGCGCGGCTCGATCCAGGCCTTCTGTGCGTTCCACAGCGGGGTGCGGCTGTCGTCGATGAACGCATAGCCGCTGCGGCTCAGCAGCCCCGGTCTGGCTTCGGCCAGCAGCACGTCGATCCCCGGAATCATGTCGTTGACGGGGCTGGCCAGATCCATGCCGTCGGTGGGCAGATTCACCTTGCTGATGTTGTCCAGCGAATAGGTCAGCCCACCCAGGTTCTGTCGATCCAGCTCGCCCGGGTGCCAGCCGTGCGCGCGGCCGGCAGGGTCATCCTTCCACTTCACCTTGAGGTTGTCGGCGGCAAACGGACCGGATTGCAACCGATAACGCAAGGTCATCGCGTCCGTGCTGGCGACCAGCCAGCCGTTCTTCCGGCTCGAGTGGACGGCGACCGCAGGCCAGTCCCTTTTCTGGACGACCGCGGTGGGGGCATCGACAAACGTGCCCGAAGGCGAGTACTCCATCCGCACCAGTGACGGCGTCAGGAATTCGAAGCGGGCATGTCCGGCCACAACGGGCGGACTGCCTTCCCTTGCCACGCAGGGAATGAGCAGTGCGGGAACGAAGGCGATCAGCAACCATCTCATCGCCGGGCCTGCAGTTCGGGTGATGAACGCCATGCGGGATCCCCCTTCCGGTCAGTCGCGGACGGGCTCGATGCCGGGGGGTTGCCCCTTGCACACGTCGGCCGAACCGGCCCGCCCGAAGGGCGATGTCCGCACCAGGCATGCAGCGGCGCCGGAACGTTGCCGCTCCGCTGGAGCGGCAACCGCCGTCAACGTTACAACAATCAGGCTGCCCTTGCCGGCCCGTCGGCGCTGCCGATGGGCTGATGACCATCAGCGAACAGCGCGACCTAGCGGCGGTCACTCGCCTGCTTCCGACGCCCCTTCCACGCATAGCCGATGCCCAGCAGCACGAACCAGACGGGGCTGACGATCAGCGCCTGGCGGGTATCCGGTTGCAGGGTGAGCAGGACCAGCACGAAGGCAAAAAAAGCCAGGCACGCGCAGCACATCGCCACGCCGCCTGGCATCTTGTAGGTCGAGGTCAGGTGCTGCTCGGGGCGCTTGCGGCGATAGGCGATGTAGGCGCACAGGATCAGCGACCACACGAACATGAAAAGTATCGCCGACAGCGTGGTCACCAGGGTGAATGCGGTGATCAGGTTGGGGATCAGGTAGATCAGCGCCGCGCCCAGCAACAGGCAGAAGCAGGAAAACAGCAGGCCCAGCGACGGCACCGCCGCGCGGGAAAGCCGCGCGAACAGCTTCGGCGCATGGTTCTCCTCGGCCAGGCCATACAGCATGCGGCTGGTGGAGAAGATGCCGCTGTTGGCCGACGAGGTGGCCGAGGTCAGCACCACGAAATTGATCAGGCTGGCGGCGGCCGGAATGCCGGCCAGCACGAACAGTTCGACGAACGGGCTCTTGCCCGGTTCGACCATCCGCCACGGCGTCACCACCATGATCGCGAGCAGGGCCAGCACGTAGAAGATGATGATGCGCACCGGGATCGAGTTGATTGCCTTGGGCAGGTTGCGCATCGGGTCGGCCGTCTCGGCCGCGGTGGTGCCGACCAGTTCGATGCCGACGAAGGCGAACACCGCGATCTGGAATCCGGCAAAGAAACCACCCAGCCCCTTGGGGAACACCCCGCCGTCGTTCCACAGGTTGGCCAGCGTCGCGGCATGTCCGGTCGGTGAGCGGAAGCCCCATGCCACCAGCGCGAAGCCGGTCACGATCAGCGCGCAGATCGCGATGATCTTGATCAGCGCAAACCAGAACTCCATCTCGCCGAAAAGCCTGACCGTCGCCAGATTCAGGGTCAACAGCAACAGCACGCACAGCACCGCGGGAATCCACGGCGCCAGCCCCGGAAACCAGTACTGTGCGTACGACGCGATCGCGATCACGTCGGCGATCGCGGTGATGATCCAGCAGAACCAGTAGGTCCAGCCGCAGAAGAACCCGGCCCATGGCCCGAGCAGGTCGGTCGAGAAGTCGATGAACGACTTGTACTCGAGGTTGGACAGCAACAGCTCGCCCATCGCCCGCATCACGAAGAACAGCATCACGCCGATGATCAGGTAGACCAGCACGATCGACGGCCCGGCCAGGCTGATCGTCTTGCCCGAGCCCATGAACAGGCCGGTGCCGATTGCCCCGCCGATGGCGATCAGTTGCAGATGTCGATTCGACAGGCTGCGGCGCAGATGATCGGGGTGTTCCTGGGATACGGTCATGCAGCGCGCCTTTGACGTTCGGGATGCGCCAACATAAAAGAAACGCAGCCGCACCGCCATCGCCGGCCTCGAGGATCATGCAGGAATGCGAATCGGCACACTGGCGTGGCGTGGCCGGAACGGCTCAGGTCTGATTACCCACGCATGCGCTGACCCGGCTACCCGGGCGTGAAATCACGACGAAGCGGGATGACGGCCGGTGTCGCGGCTGGCCATGTGCGACGCCGCACAATGGAGCAGGGCCGAGTGCGCAAGCCAGGCCTGGTCGGGGTAGTAGGAAAACACGAACTGCCCGTTTTTCATCACGTCGATGATCGGCTTGGCCACTGCCTTGCGCAGCGCCGGGCAGCCCCAGCTGCGACCCAGCCGCCCCATCTGCCGACCGCTGGCCTCGTTCACGTATGCCGCACCGTGCATCACGATCGCGCGCGCCATGGCGGCGTCGTTGATCCCGTGCTCCAGTCCGTCCATGCGCAACGAATAGCCGTTGTGACCGGTGTAGGTCGACCCGGTGACGAACAGACCCAGGCTGGAAGCATGGCTGCCATCGGCATTGGAAAAATGCGTGGGCAGGTTGCCGCCGGAACCCTGGCCATGCGCCACCAGCTCCTTGTACAGGAGTTTCCTGCTGGCCAGATCGAACACCCACAGGCGCGGCTGCAGCGACGAGCGGCTGTAGTCGATCACGGCCAGCCGCTGCGCCGTTCGACCCACGCCCTCGGCCTGCGCACACCGCACGGCAGCGAGCGCGAGATCCAGCACTTCGGGGTCGGCAGCCGGAGCCAGCAGGGCCAGCCGTTGCGGTGGCGGCAAACTTGCCGCCGAGGACATCGCCTGCCACGGAACCGCGACGGACGCGAGTCGGCCCGGGCGCGCACCCGAAGCCGCTGCCTCGAGAGCCAGGCTGGAGCCGGACACGGCAAGGGCCAACGCCAGCGCGAGCGTTAGAGGTCTGTGAGGCATGCGCCGAGTCTAGCGGGAAAAGCTGAACGGAATGTTGCTGTTCCTCCCGGACAGCACCCGACACACTCGTCACTGCCCCTCGAAACGTCCGTAGGGATTGATCGAGGTCGCATGCCACCACTGCTTTTCCGGTCCGAGCAGCTCGACCGCGAAATGCAGGTGGGGCGCGCTGGCGCTGGCGTCGCCGGTACTGCCGACGAATCCGATCGGATCACCCCGGTGCAGCAGCTGGCCCTCAGCCAGACCGGGCGCATAGCTGTCCAGGTGAGCGTAGTAGTAGATGACCTCGCCCTGCGGATCGAACTCGTACACGGTCAGCCCGCCCGGTACGCTGGTGAACAGCTTCACCACATGACCATCGTTCGCCGCCACCACCGGGGTGCCGCGTGCCGCCATGATGTCGATCGCATCATGGGTGCGCCCCTCTCCCCTCGCCTGGCTGAACGTATCCACCAGGTCGCCCGGCTTGACCCCGACCACGGGGATCAGCAGCCCATTCACCGCCGAAGGCTGCGGCCCGGCCAGACCGGCCGGCACCGCCGGCGGCGGTGCGGTGGAATGCGGCGCGGAGGGCAGCTCGGTAGAGGTGATGGCCGGCATCGGAATGGCCCGCCGGCCCGCCGACTCAGGGGGCGCTGGCGGGAGGATCGCGACGCCCGCCACCGACACCACCTGCGGCGCCACCGCGGGCAAGCGCACGGGTGCCTGCGCCACGACGGTATCCGCGGCGCGGACCGGACCGCCGTTGAGCAGGAGCGACGCCGACCAGCTCGGGGACAGGTAGACCACGGCCGCTGCACCGCATGCCATGCCCAGCAGAAAGACCCATAGCATTCGCACACTCATTCCTGCAGCGTGGCGACCATGCCCGGTTTCACCGCCTCCGACACCGCCCGCGCACTCCAGTTGGTCATGCGGATGCAGCCATGCGACTGGGCCTTGCCGATCTTCGACGGTTCCGGCGTGCCATGGATGCCGTAATGCTCCTTGGAAAGATCGATCCACACCACGCCGACCGGGTTGTTCGGGCCGGCAGGCAGCGTGGCCTTCGTGTCGTCGACCTTGGCATCCCAGAACAGCTTCGGGTTGTAGTGGAAGGTGGGATGTTTGCCCACGCCCTTGATCTTCCAGTCACCGAGCGGCAACGGATCATGGGCGCTGCCGGTGGTCGCCGGATATTGCGCCAGCACCTTGTCGTCAGCGTCCAGCAGTGACACGGTGCCGTCCGATTTGTCGACAACCAGTTTCGCCACCACCGGCATCGGCATGACAGCCTCCACGCTCGGCACCAGCAGTTGCTCGCCAACACGGCCAGGGGCCTTGCCGGGGTTGAGCTGGCCGAGCAGCGCCGGGCTGGCGTGAAATTTCTCACCCAGCGACTCCAAGGGCGAGGCATAGCCGAGCGCTTCCAGTTTTGCCTGCGCCTGCATGCCTGATGGCAGCGCACGGAACGGCCCGGCCACATCCTCGGCCGTGAGGGTCACCGTGACGAGGACCGGCGCGCTGTCGCTGTCGAGCGCCGCCCAGGTCGCTGCATCCACGTTGCCATTGGCCTCCAGGCCGCGGCTGGCCTGAAAGCCGGCGATCGCCTGATGCAGGTTCGAGCCGTAGGCCGCGTCGATCTCGCCCGGCGAAAAGCGCGCGCTCCAGCAGGATCTGCGCACGCAGCGCGGCAGCGCCCTTGTCGCCTGCTTTCACCGGAGACAGCAGGCCGGCATCGTTGACGGCATCGGAGCCCAGCGTGGCCGGCAGGTCACCGAGGTAGCAGCTTGCGCGGCGGTTCCCGCCAACGCGGTGGCGAATAACCAGATCATGACGTTTGCACTTTTCACGTTGCTGTCTCCCTCAGGGGATCGAGCATGCATGAGGCTATGTGAAGAGCCCGAACGCAAACGCCCGCCATACAATGCCGATCAAACCAGCACCGGTTCCCGGACAGGAGATACTGGCCCCATGGGCGAAACAGGCGATCGCAAATTGGGGCTGTGGCCGGTGGTGGCCATCGGCGTGGGCGGCATGGTCGGCGGTGGCATTTTTGCGGTGCTGGGGCTCGCGGTGCAGATGGCGCATGGCGGCACGCCGCTTGCGTTTGCACTGGCAGGCGCGGTGGCGCTGCTGACCGCGTATGCCTATGCCAGGCTGTCCGTGGCCTGGCCCAGCCGTGGCGGCACAGTCACCTTTCTCGACCGCAGCTTCGGTGCCGGCATGTTCACCGGCAGCATGAACGTGCTGCTGTGGCTGAGTTACGTGGTGATGCTCTCGCTGTATGCGCTGGCCTTCGGCAGCTACGCCGCCACGTTCCTGCCGCAGGCGTGGCAGGCGGTCGGAAAGCACGTGCTGCTCAGTCTCGGCGTGATCGTGCTGACCGGCCTGAACCTGCTCAGCGTCAAGTCGATCGGCAAGGCCGAGAGTTGGATCGTGGGACTGAAGGTGGCCATCCTGCTGCTGTTCGTCGGCGCCGGCATTGCCGGCATCCACGCCGACCGGGTCGCGCCGGGTTCATGGTCGCCACCGTTGCAGCTGGCGGCGGGCGGCATGATCATCTTCCTGGCCTACGAGGGTTTCGAGCTGATCGCCAACACTGCCCCGGACGTGCGCGACGCGGGGTGCACCCTGCCCCGGGCCTACTACATCGCGGTCGGATTCGTGATCGCGCTGTATGTGATGGTCTCGCTGGTCACGGTCGGCAACCTGCCGGTAGACATCATCGTCGCCGCCAAGGATTACGCGCTGGCCGAGGCGGCCCGGCCATTTCTCGGCCAGGCCGGGTTCGTGCTGATCGCGGTCGCCGCGATGTTGTCCACCGCCTCGGCGATCAATGCGACGCTTTATGGCGCAGCGCGGCTGAGCTATTGCATCGCCGTCGATGGCGAGCTGCCGGCCATGCTGGAGCACAAGGTATGGAATCGACCGGTGGCGGGCCTGCTGATCACCGCCGCGCTCACCTTGCTGACGGCCAACGCCTTCGATCTGACCAGCGTCGCCACGCTGGGCAGCGGCGGCTTCCTGCTGATCTTTGCCGCCGTGAACGTGGCCAATGCGCGGCAGGCGAAGACGACCCGGAGCCATGCCTGGCTATCGGTCCTGGGCGCCCTCGCCTGCCTGACGGCACTGGCTGCGCTGTGCTGGCAGACGGCGCGCACCGAACCGGCAAAGTTGTGGGTACTGGTCGCCATGATCGGCCTGGCGATCCTGATCGAGGGCACCTACCGGTTGTCGGGAAAAAGGCCAGCGAGGCATTGATCAGCCGCCCAGCGGGCTGCCCGGCGGTGCTGCCGGCGGCGGCGCCAGTGGTTTGGCGCTGGCCGGTCGCCGCTCGAAACGTGCGATGGCACTGGCCAGTGCAAACCGCTGTGCCTGCGCGGCGGTATCTCCGCCCTTGCCGCTGGCGGCGCGGCGTTGCAGCTGATCCAGCTTCAGCGCGGCCACCGCACGCACGGCAGGCATGTCGGCGCTGTCGGCCAGGTCCATCAGATGCTGCACCAGCAGGGTCTGTTCGGCATGCAGGATTTCCGTCTGGTAGCCACCTGCAGCGGTGCCGTCGAAGGTCGTGGCAATCAGCTTGTCGATCACCTCGCCGAGGTCGGGCTGTCCTGGGTCGGCAGCATGCTGTTCGACCAGGCGCGCGTCGCGCTCGGGCTGCAGCAGGTTGGTCAGGGTCAGGTCGGCGGCGGTGACCGGCGGCGTCAGCGGATCGAAGGTCAGCCCGGTGTAGCGGGCGAACAGCTCGCGGTTGAGCGGGTAGCCGGGCGGACGCGGCGGGATGCTGGCCAGCAGTGGCGCCGGCAGCGCCAGCGCCACGGGCGACAGCGTCTGCAGCAGCGCATCCAGCGCATCGCGCTGCTCCGCCGCCGGTACCGGCGTGGTCGGCCGCCGGCCATCGCCACGCAACGCATAGTCGTAGCGCAGGCCACCCAGCACCTTGGCGGTGGCATCGAGCTGGTAGCGATGGAACAGGTACACCGGCACCAATGCGTCCTCGAGGGTGGCCAGCGGCGTGCCGCGGCGCACGGCGTTCACGCCGAAGTGCTGCAGCGCCGTCGCCCGCACCTTCATCACCGCGCGCAGCTCGGCGGCCATGTCGACGCCGTTGTCCCACAGGTTGACCTCGGGCTCGGCGGCGCCGGCGGGTCGGGCGTCCTGGTCGGTGAGAAAGGTCAGGCCGTGGCCGCGGGCATCGCCGAGAATCCGGTCGAGTGCCACCGGCACGTCGGTACCGGGCGCAAAGTCCTGATAACCGTAGTCGATCGACACCTTGTCCCAGTCGCCGATGCCCACCGCGTAGGCGTCGGACAGGTCGATCTCGCCGCTCGGCGTGAGATTGACCAGCGGTGCCGGGTAGTCCATCACCGAGGCGCGCTTCTGGCTGCTGGCGATGTAGTTGTGTGCCAGCCCCAGCGTGTGGCCCAGTTCGTGCGCCGCCAGTTGCGACAGCCGCGCCATCACGAAGCGCTGCATCGCATCCGGCACCTGGCCGGGCTTGGCGTAGGGCGACAGCAGGCCTTCGGCCAGCAGGTAGTCGTAGCGCGCGCGCAGCGAGCCCAGGGTGATGTTGGCCTTGATGATCTCGCCGGTGCGCGGATCCACGATCGCGGCGCCGTAACTCCAGCCGCGGGTGGCGCGATGCACCCACTGGATCACGTTGTAGCGCGCGTCCATCGGGTCGACCCCTTCGGGCAGCAGCTCGACCCGGAACGCATCACGGTAACCGGCGGCGGTGAATGCCTGGTTCCACCAGCGCGCACCGGACAGCAGCGCCTCGCGGATCGGCTCCGGGCGCACCACGATCCAGGTAATAGACTATCGGCCTGACCGGATCGCTCAACGCGGCACCCGGGTCCTTCTTCTGCAGGCGCTGGCGGATGATGTAGTGCTTCACCAGCGGCGCACCCAGCGGTGCCGCTTCGTCGGTGTAGGCGATCTCGAAATAGCCGTCACCGGGCACGCTGACCCGTGGCGTGTAGCCCGGCGGCGGCAGCGCCACGAAGGAGTAGCGTTCGTTGAGGGTGATCGCGTCGGGCGTCGGCGTCACATCCTGCACGTACTGACCGGGCTCGCTGCCGGGATCGTTGCCGGTGTCATGGGCCAGGGTGACCGTGGTCTCCATCTCGGTGTTGCGTGGAAAGGCCTTGGTCCCCGGCAGATACACCGCGCTGCGAGCGGCGTCGAGCTTGAACTTGCCTTGTTTGGCCCTGGCCAGCGCGGCCATCGCGCCGTGGCCGTCACGCACCACGAAATCGGTGGCGTCCACCAGTACCCGGGGGCCACTGACCGCGACAATCCTGAAGCCCCACAACACCGAGCGGGCGAAGGACTGGTTGACCGCCGCTTGCTCGTCCGGATCGCTGCTGCCGGAACGGAAGGCCTGGTTCGGTTGCACCAGCAAAAGCTTCGGCCCGACCCGATCGAAATGCACCAGCCTGGCCTCGGCCACCTGGCCGCGGTCGAGACCCACGTCGTTGGAGCCCAGGCCACCGGTCAGCGTGGTGAAGTAAAGCAACGACTGACCCGGCGTCGGCACTTCCAGATAGAGCTTGCCCTTGTCGCCATCCCAGTACAGCGGCAACAGCCCGTCGAAGCGCTGCATGCCCCGAGTGAATCTTGCGATGTTCTTGACGGCCTTGTTTCTGGCGGCGTCGCTCTTGCTCGTCTCGGCGGCATGCAGCGGCGTCGACAAGGCGGCGGCCAGCACCAGCAGGTACAGGCCCAGCGCCCGGGTAAATGTTCTCATTGCCGCTACTCCCTGATCCCCGATGGCACGATCGATCCAGCCCGGCCGCCATCGCGGCGATCGGGCTGGAACAGTCCGCTCCATGCTACATAAAATCCGGCGTCATCGACGGCGGCGTCAACGCAATCCCACCGTGCCGTTCGCCGCCTGCACCAGCTTGGCCGGGTCGTAGCCCACGCCGTCCTTGAACACCAGCTCGACGTTCTCGATGTCCTTGATGTGCTCGACCGGGTTGCCTCTGAGCAGCACCAGGTCGGCTGCCTTGCCCGCTTCGACCGAGCCGATCGATTTCTCCTCTCCCATGAAGCGGGCGCCGTTCAGGGTGGCGATCCGGATCGCCTGCACCGGCGTGAAGCCCGCCTCCACCAGCAGCTCCACCTCGCGCTGGTCGCCGTAGCCGGCGATCACCCCGCCGTAACCGGTCGGGTCGAGCCCCGCCAGCAGGGTGCCGCCCTGTTGCACGAAGGCGTACTCGAACTGCTCTTCCAGCTTGAACAGTTTGGCCCAGGGCGAGTCCGTCTTCGCCGCCACGCCGGCGCGCGTCGTCAGATACTCCACCCGGGTTTCCGGCAGCATCGCATCCAGCACGCGCTGATCCACCGGCGCGCGCCCGGGCACGAAGGTCTCGAATACCGGCAGGGTCGAGGTGATCGCCACGTGCTTCACCACCAGGTAACGGATCAGCTGTTGCAGTGGTGGGCCGTCGATGCTCATGGTGGCCAGATGCGCCGCCGCCAGCTTGGTATCCGGACAGACGTCCACCTGCTTGCCCGGAGTGAACTCGGTATCCACCACCAGGCCGTGCTCGAGATCATCGATGCCCAGGTCCACCGCCTCGCGAAAGCCGACCGAGCAGAGGTGGCCGGTGATCTTGATGTGCCGCGCGTGCGCCGCCGCGGTGGCGGCAGCCAGCTCGGCACGGGTGATGTGCATGTAGGCCTTGAACGAGGTGGCGCCCTCGCCGATCCAGTAGTTGACCGTGCGGCGCGCATCGGCAGCATCGACCAGCTCGTGCAGTTGCGGAGCGAAGCTGCCCACGCCCTCCAGATATGGCCCGGTGGTGTGCATCTTCGGTCCCGGAATCTTGCCCGCATCGATCGCCTGTTTCAGTGCCAGGTCGGTATACGGCTCGACGCTGCCGGTGGTGCGGATGGTGGTGACGCCGCCAGCCAGGTAGAGCTTGGGAAAGCTCGACCCCTGCTCCGGATACAGCGCTTCCTTCGCGCCCGGATTCACCTTCGGCGCGGGATAGAACATGTGGTCGTGCATGCCGACCAGACCGGGAATCAGCGTATGCCCGCTACCGTCGATCACGATGGCGCCAGCGGGTACCGGCGCATGCGCCTCGACCGAGGCGATCCTCCCATCGCGCAGCACGACGGTCTGGTCCTCCTTCGGCGGCGTGCCATGGCCGTCGATCACCCGCACGTGGGTGATCGCCAGCAGCGGCTGAGCGTATTTCACGAACTGCCGGGTCTGTGCCGACAGCGAGGGCGACTGGGCGCACAGCGGCGCGGCCAGCCAAACGCTGGCCAGCAACGCACCGGCGGTAGCAAGCAACACGCGTCGACGAAACGACAGACAAGGCAGAAGAACATGGGTGGGCTGGTGCACGGCAATCCCCTCGAGGCTGGAAGCAGGCAGGCACGCCGAAGGGTGTCCGATACCGGCCCTTCCGACGCGTCGTCCACTATCAAAGCACACCCCGTTCCCCGGCGCCGCCCTTGCGGCGCCGAAGCGACTCGATGCCCGCCCACTTACCCGGCACCTTCACCTTCGCGGGTCCGCGGCGGTGGACACACCTCCCGGCTCGACAGACCGCGCCGCGCCGTCCGCAACAGGAGCCGTTGCGGCACGGACGGCTCCTGGCACCAACTTCAGTTGACGGCGATCTTGCGCATGCTGCCGTTGCTCTTCTTCGGCAAGGTCAGATGCAGGACACCGTTGTCGTAGCGGGCATCGGCCTTGCTGCTGTCGATGTCGCTGGGCAGGTTGAAAGCCCGATAGATCTTGCCGTAATAGCGCTCGGTATGGAGCTCCCGCTCGTCGTCCTTCTTCTTCGTCTCGTGCCGGATCTCGGCGCTGATCGCCACCTGGCTTCCCTCGACCGAGACCTCGATGTCGTCCTTGGTGATCCCGGGCATTTCAGCCTTGATATGGAAGGCCTTGGCGTCCTCGGTGACGTCGATGGGCAGATCCGGCGAAGCCTCGAGATCCCGCCACATGGGACGGGTGCTCAGACCGCGAAACAGGTCGTCGAAGGTGGCGACCGGATCGAACCGGCTGACTGCCTTGATGGGGTTCCAGCGTGTCATGGATGTCATGGAAGTTACCTCCGCAGGTCAAGACGCAACCCGTGCCGCGACCGTCGATCACAGGTTGCAGGCAACTCGCCATCCGCAGTTCCTTGCAGAGCGAGACTCGCTGAAGATAGTCCATGCGTCGTAACAACCGGGTGAACTTCGACGAACCGGATCATCGGCGCCAGCCCCAACTCCGGGTCGTACTTGGCGGGCGCGAGTCTCGGTGAACGGGGAAATGACCGGATCCGTCGAGCCGGTCGCGCGTGAGGTCAGCCCCTGCCGGGAATCTTCAGGCCACGCCTGACGGCGGGGCGTTCCAATGCACGATCGAGCCAGCGGACCACGTTGGCAAAGCGGTCGTACTCCACCAGCTCGCGCGCCTCGTAGAACGTGATCAGGTTGTTGACCCAGCCGATCGTGGCGATATCGGCAATCGAGTAGTCATCGCCCATGATCCAGTCACGTCCCTCCAGGCGCTGATCGAGCACGCCGAGCAGACGCGCGGACTCGGCCACGTAGCGCTGAAGCGGACGCTTGTCGGCGTACTCCTTCCCGGCAAACCGGTTGAAGAAACCCACCTGGCCAAACATCGGCCCGATCGATGCCATCTGGAAGAACAACCACTGGATCGTCTCCCAGCGCCGGGCCGAATCGGCCGGAATGAACTGGCCGGTCTTGTCCGCCAGGTACAGCAGGATCGCCCCGGACTCGAACAGCGCCAGCGGCTCGCCACCGGGGCCATCGGGATCGATGATCGCGGGAATCTTGCCGTTCGGGTTGAGCGACAGGAACGCCGGCGTGTGGCTTTCGCCCTTCGTGATGTCGACCAGATGCGGCTCGTACGCCAGCCCGGTCTCCTCCAGCATGATCGACACTTTCACGCCATTGGGCGTGTTGAGCGAATACAGCTGGAGGCGTTCGGGATGTTCGGCCGGCCAGCGCGCGGCGATCGGGAAGGCGGACAATGCGGACATCGTTTGCTCATGGCTGATGGAAAGACCCTCAGGTGGCACCGCCACCCGACAGATTCAAGCGGACATCGATTGCGATCGTGTCGACCGGTGGCGTCCGGATCATTCCGGGCCCGCCCGCCGGGGTCAGGGGTTTTCATCCTCGTCCAGCAGCGGATCGGATCCCAGCGAATCATGCACTTCCTCGACGTGCTCTTCCGCACCGCCGGGGTCACGCAGGTGCGCGACGTGCAGCAAGGCATCGCCCTTGTTCACGATCGGCAGGTTGCTGCGTCCGATCACCAGGCCTTTCGTGCTGGCGAGCACTTCGACGTCGACATCACCGAACGGATCGGAAACGATGCCCAGCAGATCCCCCTTCTCGACGGCCACGCCGATCGTCTTGAAAGCGCGGAACAGTCCTCCTCTGGGTGCGCGAACCCAGTGGCTTTCCGACGCCTCGAGCGGCAGCCGGCGCTTTCCGGAAACGGGTCGGGATGGCAGCATGCGCAGATGCTGCAGTACGCCGAGAATCCCGCGCACACCGGCACGCACCGGCAGCTCGTCGAAACGCAATGCCTCACCCGCTTCGTAGATCAGGGTTTCCACCCCGATGGCTTCCGCAGCGGCCCGCAGGGAGCCTTCACGCGGCGGTGCGCTCAAGGTGATGGGCGCGCCGAATGCCCGGGCCAGCGCGCTCAGGTGTTCGGACCGGCTCCGGCTGGCACGAATCTGTGGCAGGTTCATCCGGTGCAATGCTGCGCTGTGCAGGTCGATCCCGAACTCGCAGCGGCGCACCACCTCGTTGAGAAACAGGTTGGCCAGTTGTGCGGCCAGTGAGCCCCGCTCGGAACCGGGGAAGCACCGATTGAGATCGCGCCGGTCGGGCAGGTAGCGTGACTGGTTGAGAAAGCCGTAGACATTCACGATCGGAATCGCCAGCAAGGTTCCCGCCAGGCGGTTCAGCGACGGGCTGCGCAACACCCGGCGGATGATCTCGACCCCGATGATCTCGTCACCATGCACCGCCGCCGACAGGAAGATCACCGGCCCCGGTCGCGCACCATGGATCACATGAACGGGCAGGTTCACCGGAACGTGGTTCGCCAGCAGGCTGACCGGGAGTTCGACCGTGCGACGGGTACCCGCTGCGATCAGCTCACCACCGATCTCGAACGCAGCTCGTGCGCGCTTGCGGCCCGCCCCGGCGGAGGCCCCGGTTGCACCCTGCTCCGCACCGCGACTCATCCGCGGCCCTTGGTCCGGGTGTTGCCGGGTTTGGCGTTGCGCTCGATGAATTCGATGATCTGGCCGGCCACGTCGATGCCGGTGGCTTTTTCCACGCCTTCCAGACCCGGGGACGAGTTGACTTCCATCACCACTGGCCCGTGATTGGAACGCAGCATGTCCACGCCGCAGACATTCAGCCCCATCGCCTTGGCGGCACGAATCGCGGTGGAGCGTTCCTCGGGAGTGATCTTGATCGATCGCGCACTCCCGCCGCGATGCAGGTTGGAACGGAACTCCCCCGCTGCGCCCTGGCGCTGCATGGCGGCGACGACCTTCCCGCCGATCACCAGCGCGCGGATGTCGGCCCCGCCGGCCTCCTTGATGAACTCCTGCACCAGGATGTTCACGTTGGCCCCGCGAAATGCCTCCACCACCGATTTCGCCGAACGCGGCGTATCGGCCAGCACGACGCCGATGCCCTGGGTCCCCTCGAGCAGCTTGATCACCACCGGTGCGTTGCCGACCACGTCCAGGACTTCCTCGGTCTGTTTCGGATCATGGGCGAAGGCAGTCACCGGCAAACCGATGCCATCGCGGGCAAGCAACTGCATGGACCGCAACTTGTCGCGCGAACGCCCGATGCCGACCGACTCGTTGAGCGGATACACCCCCATCATCTCGAACTGCCGCAGCACGGCAAGACCATAGAACGTGATGGATGCGCCGATGCGCGGAATGATCGCGTCGTAGCCGGTGAGTTTCTGGCCGTTGTAGTACACCTCGGGGCGATGCGAAGTGATGTTCATGTAGCAGCGCAGCGTGTTGATGATGTCCAGACTGTGCCCGGCAGCCTCGGCGGCCTCGACCAGTCGTCGGTGCGAGTAGAGATTCGCATTGCGTGCCAGCATCGCGATTTTCATCCGTTCTCTCCCATTGACTGTATTCAAGGCCACCGATCAGCGAGACGGTCCCGGGATTCAGGAACCATGTGCACGGGTTGAAATCTTGCGCGGGCTGGCCAGGCGGGTGCGGGCCGGGTCAACCACGAACCGGCCCTTCAGCGCCGAGCGCCCGACCAGCATCGGCAACTCCATGTCCGAGCGGTCGGTCAGGGTCACTTCGGTCTTCCAGGTCTGCTCGGCCAGGGTCAGCGCCAGCAGCACCACGGGGCGGATCTGGCTGTGGCCGATCGAACTGCGGATCTTGCGGTGCTCCAGCACGGGCAGGCGGAAGTGGCGCGCCGCGGGCTCGTCGATGTCCGGCAGATCGAACTCGACCCACGGTCGGCCGTGACTCCTGCCGAAACTGATGTCGATCGCATGCAGCGCCGAAGTGCGTGCGCCCGTATCGAGCTTGGCCAACAACCGGACGTTCCCCAGGCCGGGCAACGCAACCGATTCCTTCCAGCCCAGCACCTGTTTTGTGCCGACGCTCCGCAACGTCGTGGCGGTTCCGCGAACCTCGCCCTCGCGCGAGGGCCGACGATGAACGTCGGGGACCCGGGAGTCCGGCTGGCCATCTGGCTTGCCCATGGGCATCGACTATACGCGCCCGCACGCGACAGACGAATGAAAGCCGGAAATCGTGGCGAGGCGCCCCTGCCCTGGCCCGTCGCGGGCACGCCACGACCGTGCCCCCATCTGCCTCGGCGGTTTTCAGCAAGCGTGGAGGCAACCGGGGGTGAACGGCGCCCAACAGCCGTCTGCGATCAGCACACAACCTTGCCACGACTGCTGCTAAGACTGCGCGCTGAGCCTCGCGATCCGTGGGGACGCCTGCAAGCCATGGGTTTGCCTGAAGTCGGTGTACGGAGTCGCGGCATGAAACGCAACCGGAAGATACTGAGCTGGACCGCGGGCGGGTTGCTGGCCCTGCTGGTCGTGTCCCTGATCGTGATCGCCACGTTCGACTGGAACCGCCTGAAGCCCTTCATCAGCGACAAGGTGAGCCAGGCGATCGGGCGGCCGTTCGCGATCGACGGCGAACTCACGCTGGACTGGCGGCGTGACCACAGCGGCAGCTGGCTGGGCTCGCTACTGCCGTGGCCGGAATTCACTGCGCGCCAGGTCAGCATCGGCAACCCGGCATGGGCCACGCAGCCGCGGTTCGCCCGGCTTGACGCCTTGCGCTTCCGGCTGTCGCCGTTGCCGCTGCTGGCACACCGGCTCGACGTGCCGTCGCTGCAACTGGTGCATCCCGTCGTCGACCTGGAACGCGACGCGTCCTCGCGCGCGACCTGGGATTTTGCGCGGCCGGAAAGCGCGACGGCTTCGGGGTGGACGCTGAACCTGGGCGCGATCGGCTTCGACCGGGGACTGATCACGGTCGACGACGCCATTCGCCGGGTGAAGTTGCAGGTGACCGTGAAACCGCTGCAGGAAGCGCTGCCATATGAGCAGATCGTGGCGCAGCAATTCAGCGACGCGCGCAAGCAGGCGGGCAGGACCGTGGGTGGCGCGGCACGGAAAATCATGGCCAGCGCCGATGCAAGGCAGGATCAGGGTATGCGGATCGGCCAGGCCGACGCGTCCGCCACCTATCAGTTTGGCTGGAGCGCCGAGGGCAGTTACCAAGGCAGCCCGTTCACCGGCCATGGCAGAACCGGCGCCGTGCTGGCGTTGCAGGATCGCACCCGGCCGTTCCCGGTACAGGCCGATGTGCACATCGGCGACAGCCATATTGCCCTGGTCGGCACGCTGACCGATCCGCTGCAGCTCGGTGCGCTCGATGTGCGACTGTGGCTCGCCGGCTCCAGCATGGCGGGGCTGTATCCGATCACCGGCATCACCCTGCCCGACACCCTGCCGTATGCCACCGAGGGCCATCTGAAGGCCGAGCTGCATCGGAGCGGCAGCCACTACAGCTACGACCAGTTCCGCGGCCGCGTCGGCGGCAGTGACCTGGCCGGCAATCTGCTGTTCGTCACCGGTGGCCAGCGCCCGAAGCTGAGCGGCGACGTGCATTCGAAGCTGCTGCAGTTCGCCGATCTGGCGCCGCTGATCGGCGTCCGGCCCGACAGCGCAAGGCAGCCCCACGGCGACGCTGCACGTCAGGCGACCGACAAGCTGCTGCCGGCCGAACCGTTCCGCACCGATCGCTGGCAGGCGATGGATGCGGATGTGAATTTCAGCGGCGAACGCATCGTGCACGGCGATGCGCTGCCGATCGAATCGCTCAGCACGCACCTGGTCATGAACGACGGCGCCCTGTACCTGGATCCGCTGCGTTTCGGGCTGGCCGATGGCACGGTGCGCAGCAACCTTACCCTCGATGGCAGCCGCTCACCGATGCAGGGCGTGCTCGAACTGCATGCCGGGCACCTGAAGCTCAAGCAGCTGTTCCCCCGTTTCGAACCCATGCACACCAGTTTCGGGGAGATCAATGGCGATGCCCGGCTCACTGCCCACGGCAATTCCGTCGCGGCCCTGCTCGGCAGCGCCGATGGCGAGCTGAAGCTGCTGATGAACGATGGCGCGATCAGCAAGGCGCTGCTGGAGACGGCCGGGCTCAACGTGGGCAACATCGTCATCGGCAAGCTGTTCGGCGACAAGACGGTGAAGATCAATTGCGCCGCCGCCGACATGGCCGCGAGCGACGGTCTGTTCGACATGCGCCTGTTCGTGTTCGACACCGAAGATGCGCTGATCAACGTGACCGGCACCATCAATTTCGCCGACGAGAAGCTCGACCTCGACGTGAAACCGCATACCAGGGGTTTTCGCGTGTTCTCGCTGCGCTCGCCGCTGTATGTCAAGGGCACGCTGAGGCACCCCGATGTCGGCGTGCAGAAGGGGCCGCTGCTGGCCCGCGGCACCGGGGCGATCGCGCTCGGTGCGGTTGCCGCCCCGGTCGCCGCCCTGCTCGCACTGGTCGTCCCCAGCCACGACAACGACAGTGGCAACACCTGCCGCAGCGTGCTGCAGCAGCTGCGCAGTTCGAGCGGGAAGACCCCGGCAGTTAAAGCCGCCGCGAGGTCCGCCGCGAAATAGCGGCGTCGCTCCCCATGGAATGCGGGTGCCGGCGCTAGTGTGGTGCTGCATGCCTGGCGGCCCTTTCAGCGAGCGACGAAGGGGCCAGCTGCGGCGGGGTGTCCGTGCCGGAAGGGTGGGCCCCTTTCAAGCGGACGCACTGCTGCAGATGGCCCCTTCGTCACTCGCCCGAAGGGAGCTTCGCTCAGGCGCCAGGACCGCGTTGCTGCACTTGCCAAGGGAACCACCCTTGGCCGCGAGCAGCGCCTTGCCCTGACACCTGAGCGAAGCTCTGAATGGGTCGCCAGGCATGCAGCACCACACTAGAATGCCGGCATCTCCTTCGCACGATCTCCTCATGCAACCCGTCAACCTGGCTCGTTTGCAGATTCATTTCTGCGTGTTGCTGTGGGGCTTCACCGCGATCCTCGGCAAGCTGATCACCCTGCCCGCATTGCCGCTGGTGTGGTGGCGCATGTTGCTGGTGGTAGTCGCGTTGCTGCTGGTGCCGAAAGTACGCCGCGGCCTGCGCGCGATGCCGGCGCGGCTGATCTGGGCCTATGCCGGTATCGGTGTGCTGGTGGCACTGCACTGGCTGACCTTCTATGCCGCGATCAAGCTGTCCAATGCCTCGGTAGGAGCGACCTGCATCGCGCTGGGGCCGGTGTTCCTCGCCTTCATCGAACCGTGGCTGACACGGCGCAAGTTCGACCCGCGCGAGCTGCTGATCGGCGTGGCCGTGGTGCCGGGCGTGGTGATGGTGGTCGGTGGCGTGCCCACCGACATGCGCATCGGCATCGCCGTCGGTGTGCTGTCGGCGCTGTTCGTGGCCTTGTTCGGCTCGCTCAACAAGCGGATGGTCGAACATGGCGATCCGCTGACGGTGACCTGCATCGAGCTGGGTACCGGCACGGCCTTCCTCACCCTGCTGGCACCGCTGTTGCCGCACAAAGGTGCGCTGTTCGTGCTGCCCGGCCTGCATGACACGCTGTTACTGCTGCTGCTCTCGTTCGGCTGCACCCTGCTGCCGTTCTCGCTGGCGCTGGTCGCGCTGCGTCACATCAGCGCGTTCGGCACCCAGATGGTGACCAACCTTGAACCGGTCTACTCGATCGTGCTGGCGATCCTGCTGCTGGGCGAGCAACGCCAATTGGACAGCTGGTTCTACGCCGGTGTGGTGGTGATCCTGGCCGCGGTGTTCGTGCATCCGCTGCTGAACCGCACGCGCCGCATCACCGCACAACCCGAACTGATGAGTACGGCCGAAAGCCACAGCATGGTGGACTGATCGCGCGAGCGGATCAGCGAGTCCGGATCAGACATCGCCGACCGTCGCGGCCGCGGCCGGAGGGGCCGCCGTCGAGGGCATCGCCGGAGCGCTGCCGGTGCTCATCGCAGAGGCAGGTTGTTGCGATCCGGCATGCGCCGGCTCGGCCGGGTGCTCATGACTGTGCCCGGCATCGTCATCCATCTCCATGTCCTCGTCTGGCGGCGCTTTTGCCACGATGTTCTGGTATTGCTCCGGCGTCATGTCGGGCAGCTTCTGCAGGAATGCCACCATGCTCCAGATCGTGGCATCGTCGTGGCTGAATCCCCACGCCGGCATCGCACTCATCTTGATACCGTGCTTGATCACCCAGAACGCTTCGCGCGGATCGGGCCGGAATTTCGACAGGTTCGGTGGTTGCGGGTACAGCCCCGGCCGGATCTCTGAATTCTCCATGCCGGGTTTGAGATGGCACTGAGTACACATCGCCGCATACTGGCCCGCTCCCTTTAGGATCAGCTGCGGATCCTCGAGGTCGGGCACGCTGATGTGCTGCGAATGGGCCTCGATCGATCGTTCGCGCAGGGTCTGCATCAGCGCCGACACCGGCCGGGTGTGATGATCGTCGGCACCGATGTTGTACAGGCCGGAATAGACAAACCCCACCGCGCCGGCCACCGCGATGGTGGCAACCACCGCCACGGTGATGCTGGTATCCACAAGTCGTTTCATGTGTGTCTCTCCTCATAACCAGATGCGAACGCCGGCAACCCATTGCCGATCGAGAACCGGCGCCCCGTCCTGCCGGGCGTAACCCGCGGTGGCACCGACCCGGCGCACCCAGTTGATACCGACATACGGAGCGAACTGCCGCCGGATCTCGTAGCGCAGGCGCAAGCCGAACTGCGCATCGGACAGGCCGCTGCCGATGCCGCGTACCGGATCGTCCTTGCCGTACAGATTGATTTCCAGCTCAGGCTGCAGGATCAGCCTCTGCGTGAACAGTACCTCGTAGTCGGCACGAAAGCGTGCCGCCGTGCGCCCGGAGGAACCGACATAACCGGTGGCTTCCAATGCAAACCAGTAGGGCGCGAGACCCTGCACGCCAAACGCGACCCAGTCGCGCCCCGGACCTGCGCCGAAGTCGTGGCGGAGACCGAACTGACTGTCCCAGTAGGTAGCGATGGCGTGATTCCACAGCGCCTCGAGGCTGCCATCCCCGACCTTGCCCTTGCTGACCTCCCCTTCGCTGCGCAGCCACAACTTGTCCTCGTCCCGGCCATACCACCCCTCGACCTCCCAGGCTTGTCCGTTGCCGTCCCGGCCATGAACCGTTTCGAGCTGATCCAGCAGCAGCATGCCCAGAGCAACCTTGCCGTGCATGTGCGGCTGCATCGGCCCGTAGCCCACGCCGTCGGAATAGTCGGGGCTGCGCGCATTCGGCGGTGCGCTGCCGCCTTGCATTGCGCCCATGTTCATGCCGGACATCGAGGCATGGTCCATCGCCGGCATCGTGGCGTGATCGCTGCCTTTCCGCTGAGCGGGCGCCCTTGAAGGCATCACGGGGCGTTGCACGGACGGCACCCTTGCCGACTCCGCTGCGGGACTGGCGCTGCCAGTCGACGTGTTCCTATCGGGCATCGACCCGGAGCGCATGCCGGACATGCTGCCGTGATCCATGCCCGGCATCGACCCCGTGCCCATCGTGGTCGGGGTGCTTGAGGAAACCGGGGCATTTTGCGCGCGAGCGGCGAGTGGCAGCGCCATCAGCATGGCCGCGGCCAGCGCCGCACGCGGGAAACGTGGACGGATGCATCGGACAGGTGCGTTCATGACACCACCAGCTCGCGGAACATGCCCGCTTCCATGTGATAGAGCATGTGGCAGTGATAGGCCCAGCGCCCGGGCGCGTCCGCGCTGACCGCGCAGCGACACGCGTTGCGCGGGCTGCACGTTGACGGTGTGCTTGCGCACCTGGAATTGGCCATCGGGACTTTCCAGCTCACTCCACATGCCGTGCATGTGGATCGGATGCGGCATCATGGTGTCGTTGACCAGCACGATGCGCAGCCGCTCGCCGCTGTTGAAGTGCACCGGTTTCGCATCGGCAAACTTCACCCCGTCGAACGACCATGTGTAACGCTCCATGTTGCCGGTGAGATGCAGCTCGATCTCGCGGGACGGTTCGCGCGCATCGATCGGGCCACCGACGGTATGCAGATCGGCATAGTTCAGCACCCGGCGCCCGTTGTCGCGCAGGCCGACGCCCGGATCGTCGAGATTGGTGCGCGGCATGTCGACCCGCATGTCCACGCCGGGGCCGTACTCGGTGCGCGCATGGCGGACCTTGACCATCGAATCCATCGACATCCCGGCCATCCCGCCGTGATCCATGCCGTGCATCGCACCATGTCCCGAGCCTTGCATGGCCATCGCGCCCATCATGTCGACCATCGCCAGCGGTTGACGCGCATCCATCGCCGGCACTTCCGCCAGCATGCCTTCCCGCGGTGCCAGTGTGCCGCGGGCGTAACCGGTGCGATCGATCGACTGGGCAAACACGGTATAGGCGCGATCCTCCTGCGGCTCGACCAGCACGTCGTAGACCTCCGCCACGCCCATGCGGAATTCGTCCACCGACACCGGCTCGACATCCTGGCCGTCGGCGGCGATCACCGTCATCTTCAGGCCGGGAATGCGCACGTCGAAGTAAGTCATGGCCGAGCCGTTGATGAAACGCAGGCGGACCTTCTCGCCGGGACGGAACAGCCCGGTCCAGTTGCCCGCGGGAGCATTGCCGTTCATCAGATAGGTGTAGGTATAGCCACCGACGTCGCTGAGATCGCCGGGACTCATGCGCATGCGGTTCCACATGCGCCGCTTGGCCAGCGCGCGTTGCAGGCCCATTTTGCGTACATCGTGGAGAAATTCCGGCGCGGTGGGTTCGGCAAAGTTGTAGTAGTCGCTTTGCCGCTTCAACGTGGCGAAGATGTGCTTCGGGTCGTCGTCGCTCCAGTCATTGAGCATCACCACGTAGTCGCGATCGCTGGGGTAGCGCTCCGGCCCGGCCGGCTCGATCACGATCGGCCCATACATGCCGACCTGTTCCTGGAAGCCGCTGTGCGAGTGGTACCAGTAAGTGCCGGACTGACGCACCGGGAAGCGATAGACGAAGGTCTCGCCCGGCGCGATGCCGTCAAAGCTGATGCCGGGCACGCCATCCATCTGGAACGGTAACAGGATGCCGTGCCAGTGGATCGAGGTCGGCACGCGCAGGCGATTGGTGACTCGCAGGGTGACCGTGCTGCCTTCCTTCCAGCGCAGGATCGGCCCGGGCACGCTGCCATTGACCGTGGTGGCCAGGCGGGCCTTGCCGGTGTAATTCACCGGCTTCTCCGCGACCTCCAGTGCGAAGTCGGTACCGCTGAGCACGCCGGGCTGGCCCGGGCCGGCCAGCGCCCACGCTGGCGACGGACGCAACAGGCCGAGACCGGCAGCGGCTCCGCCCAAGGCGAGGCCCTGCACGAAACGACGCCGCGGCAGGCTCGCTGCCGCCATCGCCGATGGATCAACAAATTTCATGGTGCAACTCCAGGACAACGTGCTCCGGCGTGGCCGGAGTCGGACAGGTTCGCCGTCGCGGACAGCAGCGGTCGTGACTGGCGTGCGCGACGGATCAGGTCGAACGGGCTGCCCGGTACATGGGAGGTCGCAGTGGGGGCGCATGAGCTACGCCGGACGCATTCGGCCCGTGCGGAGGAACCTGGAGGATAACGGGAGGAATCGGACCGAGCTCCCGCATGCCTGTCAGCGGCAAGGCAACCGCGCACGCTGCCGGACAATGACAGTTGCCCGCAAGGCTCTCACCATAGTGGAGCTGGCCGGCGCAGCAATCATCAGCCATGCCGGACATGCCACGCGACACGTGGGCAGGAGCCTGTGCCATCGACGAGATCATGGTGGCGGGATGCCCGTCGCCGACCATCCCCGCCGGCGTGCCATGCACAGGAGCCATCGCCATGATCAGCCACGCGAACCATGCCATCAGCCGAAGGCATGGTGTGCGGGCGGAATGGCGCAGCGGGCGGTTCATCGGCGCAGCTTAGGCGCTGCGCCGGGTCGACTCAACTCTGGATCCGCGTCCACCGGGAGGGATGCGGGACGGGGAAATCACGGGCTGGCGCTGTAACCCAGGTGCAGAATGATCTTGTCGCCGGCCTTCAGCTTGGCGACCGAGGCCGGGGGAAAATGCACGCGCAGCGACATGCCTTCGGAGGTCGCTTCGACGATGCCGCTGCTGGTATCCACCGAGGTCACCGTGGCGGGCATGTTGTGCATGCTGCCGTTCATCTTTCGATGCATCTTGTTGTGCCAGAGGCCCTTGTGCATCGGCCCCATGCTGCTGCTGGCCGCTGCCGGCATCATGCTGCCGGCCTGCTGGGCAAAGACCGCCGGGGCGGCCAGGCCAAGGCAGAACACGGTGGTCGCGACAAGGATTTTCGGTGAGAACGTCATGATGATTCTCCGCCTGGATGGGCAGTCAGACCGATCCGCCTGACCGGTTGCACCACGCAACGGGCAAAGCCTGCACCAGTCGATGTGCACGAAAGGTTATCCCGCCGGTGACCGACCTGCGCAGGGCAACGGCTCCAGCGCATCTATACTTGATCACCCCGCCTGCCGTGACCGCCATGAATTATCGCCACGCCTATCACGCCGGCAACTTTGCCGATGTCCTGAAACACACCGTGCTGCTGGCGCTGATCGAGGCACTGCAGGCGAAGCCGACACCGTTCTGCTTTGTCGACACCCACGCCGGCTGCGGCAGCTATGCGCTGGACGGCTTCGAGGCGAAAAAGACCGGCGAGCACAAGGACGGCATCAGCCGACTGCACCCCGCCGAAAAAGTACCGGCACTGCTGCAGCGTTGGCGCGCCAGCATTCTGGGCAGCGCCGACAACCAGCAGGGGTTGAAGCACTACCCTGGCTCGCCGCTGCAGGTCGCCCGGCTGCTGCGCCCAGGCGACAGTGCGCAGTTGTGCGAGCTGCATACCGAGGAAGCGTCCAAGCTGCGCGACCTGTTTCGCGGCAACCCGCAGGTTCACGTGCATCAACGGGACGGCTACGAGGCGCTCAAGGCGCTGCTGCCGCCCACGGAAAAACGTGGCCTGGTGCTGATCGACCCACCCTACGAAGCGCAGGAAGCGGAGTACCGGCAGATCGAGCAGGCGCTGAAATCGGCGCTGCAGCGCTGGCCTACCGGGGTCTACGCCGTGTGGTATCCGATCAAGCTGCGCAGCCAGGTGCAGCCGTTCCTGCGCGGCCTGCAGCGCAGCGGCGTCAAACGTATCCTGCGCGCGGAACTGCTGGTGCATCCGGACGATTCACCGCTGCGCCTCAACGGTTCGGGCATGGTGATCCTCAATGCGCCGTGGAATCTCGACGACGTCTTGCGTGAGTCCTTGCGCGTACTGGCCAGCCTGCTGTCGCAGGAACGTCCCGCCGAGTACAGGCTGGACTGGTTGCTTGACGAAGCCGGCAGCATGCTGAACACACCCAGCCCGCTGCCGGCGTCGCGGCTACCACGGACACCGGGTCGCCGCTAAGCTCGCCCTATCCCGCCAGCGTTCCACAAGGAGCACGATGATGCGTACTCGTTCGGTTTCGATGTTGATCCGGCTCACCCTGCCAGCCGTCCTGCTGACGCTGGCCGCCTGCGCACCGGCGCCGATCTACAAGACCAGCGGCGCCGCGGTCATCGCGACCCCCGCCCAGGTGGCGCAGACGCCCGAGCGCTACAGCAACGGCGAGGTGATCTGGGGTGGCCGCATCGTGCGGGTCAACGTGTTCAGCGACCACAGCGAAATCGAGCTGCTGGCCTATCCGCTGGATTCCTCGCAGCGACCCAAGGCAAACGACAGCGGCAACGGTCGTTTCATCGCCGTGCTGCACGGCTACGCCGAGCCGCTCGACTACCCTGCCGGCGCCCTGATGACGGTCAGCGGCAAGCTCGATGGCAGTCGCGCCGGCAAGGTCGGTGAGGCCGATTATGTGTTTCCGCTGGTCGGCGTGGCGCAGTCGCACGTGTGGACGCCAGTCGAAATGGCCAAGGGTCGCAACAACGTCCACTTCGGCGTGGGCCTGGGTATCGGGATCCATTGACGGCGTCTCGCAAAATCCTGCATCGCCGGTAAACTGACCGACCTCATTCGCAAGGGCCCAAGCCGCATGTCGTCCGGTCACGCCAATTCCATCAAGGCGATCGTGCTCGCGCTGGGGGCGAACTTCCTCATTTTCGTGGCCAAGCTGATGGCTGCGTCCATCACCGGCTCCGGCGCGATGATGGCCGAAGCGGTCCACTCGCTGGCCGATTGTGGCAACCAGGGCCTGCTGTTGCTCGGCATCCGTCAGGCGAAGCGGCCACCGTCGGAAGAGTACCCCCTGGGCTGGGGCCGCGCGCTGTACTTCTGGTCGTTCCTCGTCGCTATCCTGCTGTTCAGCGTCGGCGGCATGTTCTCGATCTACGAGGGCGTGCACAAGCTGACCCATCCGGAACCCTTGAAATGGCCCTGGCTGGCGCTGGGCGTGCTGGTGTTCGGCGTCCTCGCCGAGGGCATCTCGATGCGCGGCTGCCTGCAGGAAGTGAACAAGACCCGTGGCAACCAGAGTCTGTGGACCTGGTTCCGCGAAACGCGCTCCAGCGAGCTGCTGGTGATCTTCGGCGAGGACCTGGCCGCCCTCGTCGGGCTGTGCCTGGCCACGCTCGCCATCGGCGCCACCATGCTCACCGGCAACCTGATGTTCGACGCCGCGGGCACCATCGCGATCGGCATCCTGCTGATCGTGGTAGCCGTGTTGGTGGCGATCGAGGTCAAGGCATTGCTGATCGGCCAGGGCATGGAACCGCGCCGCCGCAACGAATTGATGGCCTTCCTCGAGCAGCGCCAGGAAGTTGCCGATGTGCTGAACCTGATCACCCTGCAAATGGGTCCGGACGTGATGGTGGCCGTGAAGGCGCGGATGCAGCCGACCGCCGGCGACCAGCAATTGATCGAGGCCATCAATGCCGTCGAGGCCGCGATGAAGGCCGAGTTCACCGACGTCCGCTGGAGCTTCTTCGAGCCGGATTTCGCGGATTGACTGGCCACAAGGCGGAGGAATTCCGCGTTTCCGACCGGTATTTGCGGGTCATGCCAGGGGTTTCAGGCGATGGCGCCTGGCCGGGGCGACGCTTCCCCAAAGCGGCCCCAGTTCACAACTCCAAAACGTCGTCAAACTGGAGCGCGAGTTGTTGCGCCGCCGGTGAGGTATCTTTAGAAAGCAAAAGATGAACGAATCGCGCGCATGGGGCCGGCTTTCGATAGACTCGGCAAAGCGGCCAGATTGTGCCGCTGGCACAATATTGAAAATAAAGGGTCAGCAAGCACAAATCGCCAGCGAGGGAATCCGCATGAGGGGTGGGACAATGCAGAAGGGGTTCAGGGGGGAAGCCTGGCTTCGACACATCGCAGTGGCGGTGATCTTCGGCCTTGCGGCGACGCTGCTACGGCAGTTCTCCATTTCGCACTGGATGGTCCTCAGCGGACTGTATCTGAGCGCGCTGTTGATCCTGCACTATCGCTATTGGCCGGCACTCGTGCTGGGCGAGGCCGCCTCTGTGGCCCACCTTAGCTACGTGTGTGCCGATCAACTGGGTCTCGCCTGGGCTCTGTTCAACCTCATACCGGCACTGCTGTTAATCGCCCCCATCGCGTACTGGGCGCGTGAGCGTGGACATTTGTTTGCGCCCCCCCGCAATGTGAACATGGGTACGCTTTTGCTGTGCACGCTGCTCGTGGCATGTGTCATGACTTTGAGGAACCTCACGGCGCTGACGCTCACTAAATTGCCTCCCGGATATCCTCCGATCGACTACCAGCAACTGGCGGCGAGATGGATGCTTGGCAATTATCTGGGCATGCTGACCATCACACCGCTCGCGTTGTTCGTCCACCAGGAAATCACCCATTCCATCTGGAGCTGACCTCAAACGCAGGATGGCGGAGAGCCGACTGCTGCTGGAAAGCACCTGTATCCTGCTGCCTGCCTTGGGGTTCCTGGTGTGGATCGGCCTGAATGCCTCGCCTGGCACGCAGACCAGGCAAATCGCCCAAATCGCGATGTTCCTGCCCATCGTCTGGCTCGCCCTGCGTCACGGCTGGCACGGCGCTGCCGTCGGCGGTACCGCGGCCAGCCTGGCCATCCTGATGCTGATGCCGCATCGCTACGACAACGACACCATCCAGGCCGAGATCGTGATCGCCTTCGTGATGTCGACGATGCTGCTCATGGGGGCTCGTATCGCGGCGCTTGACCGCCACGCACAGACCGAACGCACCGACCTGCGCATGACCTTGGCGCTGGCCCAGCGCAATGTCCAGATGGGCGAGATGCAGTTGCGGATGACCGCCCAGGCGCTGGAGCAGATTCGCGATGCCGTCCAATCCGTTTGCCTGATGATGACGAGCCGGCTGCGGCTGCTGCATCCGGCCATCGATGATCGCAATTACCAGCGCCTGGCGCTGGTTGCGCAGGACCAGTTGTTCGGGTTGGCGGATAGCCTCTACCCTGTCACCTGGCAGGAGAAAGGCGTATCGGCGGCATTGCGCGAAGGCCAGATTCCCCGTGCCCTCGACCGGGCCGGCATCCGGTACTGGTGCGATCTGCGATGCGAACTGGACGGACTGTCGCCGTCCTTGCACCTGGCGATCTATCGCCTGGTGTGCGAAGCGATTGCCGACGCCTGCGCCAGGAAAAGCGTCACCGAGATCGGGGTTCGCCTGCGCTGCGGTGAGCGTAACGGTCGCCGGTGGGTGGTCTTGCGGCTGATCTTTCGGGCCGATCCAGCCCGTCTGCGTAGCGTGCCGTGGGACGAACTGCTGCCTCGCGTGATGCCGGCAAGCAGCGGCCGCGGCTTTCATTCGATCCTGGATCGGGCTGCCACGTTCGAAGGCAGGGCGCGCGAGCGCGCCATGCCTGCTGGACGACGGATCAGTGTATTGCTGCTTGACCCGGAAAAGACCAGTGATGCTGAAATCCACTGATCTTTTCCGACTCTGAGATCAGCGGTTATTGCCGGCCGTTGTTGCACTCGATCGGATCGCAGGCCATCGCGTTCAACAGCACCGTGCCATTGCTCAAGGGCGTGGCTGTCACCGTCGTGGTGGTGTCCTGATAGACCGTTGTCGGACTGGCCACTGGCGTGGCAGTCGTCGGGCTGGCCGCCGGCTCCTGCGGGGTCGCGACCAGCTGCGAGAACCGACCGATGGGCAAGGTGATGAACTGCCCGTTGGCGGTGCCGACGGCACCCAGCACATTGCCGTTGATGTCGTTGATCTGCACGTACTTGACGCCACCCAGCATGAACACATAGGCGTGCCAGCCCGGATTCGGACTGACGTCGACGGTGTTCGGCCAGGATTGCCCGAGCCCCATGGCCGGCGGGCTTTCAGCCAATGCTGACGTGGACAGACCGATCGCCATAACACCGGCAAGGGCCACGCGGCGAGACAGATTCTTGAACATGGTGCTTCCCCTTAGCTGTAGAGTGGGTGTTGCCCGAGGAATGTAGCATTCCGGGACCGCGCACAGGGCCGCAAAGCGTGGCGCAGCGCACGAACTGGAGGCAATCTGGCGGCATTTTGCTCAGTGATCCCGCCAAATGTCCGCCGGCTGGTCGCTTTCACCGCGATTCGCTTGATTGCCATCCAGGCGCGCGCTCAAGCCAGTTTGGCCGGGCAGCACAGGCATCGGCAGGCAAGCCCCTCGCAGCTTCGCGTCAACCAGGGGGCCGTTCGGTGAACGCCGACGGGCAAGCTACAATCACCGCCGGCAATCCCGCCAGTCCCGATCATCCCGTTCCCGCATGCGCAATCCCCTGCAAGAACAGCTGCTCAAGGCCGGCCTGGTCAAGAAGAACCAGGTCGCGAAGGTGGTGCGCGAGCAGGCGACGCAGCGCAAGGGGACCAAACCGGCACCGCCCAGTGCCAAGCAGGTGGATGCCCGGAAGCTGCAGACGGAACGGGCCGAGCGCGATCGTGCACTGGCGGCCGAGCGCAACGCGCAGGCGCGCGTCAACGAAGTCCACGCGCAGATCCGGCAGATTGTCGACGTGCACAAGATCAAGCGCGAAGGCGAGCTCGTGTACCGCTTCACCGATGGTGATCGGATCAAGGACCTGCTGGTCAACGAGTCGCTGCGCGCTCAGCTGGCCAGTGGCGCGCTGGTGATCGTGCGCCACGACGCGGGTTACGAGTTGCTGCCGCGCAATGCGGCCGACAAGGTCTACGACCGCGACGCCGCGATGATCGTGCTCGATCACGGCCGGGCACCGTCTGGTGAGCCCGATAGCGAGGACGACGAGTACTACCGGCAGTTCCAGGTGCCTGACGATCTGATCTGGTAGCGCGTCAGCTTTTCAGTTCCAGCAGATCCCAGCCGTTGCCATACATATCCTCGAACACGGCGACGGTACCGTAAGCCTCGTGCCGCGGCTCTTCGCGAAAGTGCACCCCCTGCTCGCGCATGCGTCGCCAATCGCGCTGAAAATCGTCGGTGTGCAGCAACAGGAACACGCGGCCGCCGGTCTGGTTGCCGACACGCGAGGCTTGTTCGTCGCCCTTCGCCTTGGCCAGCAACAGGCGGGTCTCGCCCGAACCGGGCGGTGCCAGCAGCACCCAGCGCTTGCCGCCGCCCATGTCGGTGTCCTCGATCAATTCGAAGCCAAGCGCTCGCGTATACCACGCGATCGCTTCGTCGTAGTCGGCGACCAGCAGCGCCAGAGCGCCGAGATGCTGTTTCATGGTTGACCTGTCTCGCGAGGCGGCAACGGCGCCAGCGCCATCTGCAGTTTACGGGCAAGCCTCGATCGCACCAGCGCATACGAGTCGCGGAGGAACGCTTCCAGCTCGGCCCTGCCGAAGCGCTGCGGCTCGAGAATCGAAACCCAGTGCGCCCTTGCCATATAGGGTGCCGGAATGATGCCGGGCTGATCGGTGAGTTCCAGAAAGCGCTCGTCCGCCACCTTGAACGACAGCCGGCCACCCTCGCTACCGTCCGAGGGCATCACCGCAAACATCTTGCCGCCCACGCTGAACACCAGATTATTTCCCCATTTCATGTCGCGGGTCACGCCAGGCCAGCGGCCACAAAACGCTTCCAACTGGATGGCCGTGAGGCCAACGGCAGGCTTGCGGGGCATGCGCTACTCCTCAGGCTATTCGGCGCACATTGTGGGAACAACCATGCTCATTGTCTGCCATCGTGCGGACATCGCCCGCTGCATGAGGGTTCGGCGAGGCGTTCGGGGAACGTGGTATCGATGCGACAGCATGTCCTGGAACAGGCCATTGCAAAATTATGCTGCATTGCACACAATACGCCAAAGTACGGAGCCGCCATGATCCCCGCCATCGACTTTTCTGCCCCTTCCCGCCTTGCCATGCTGCCCCCGCGAAGTAGCGAGCGCTTTGCCCGCCCGCGTGTGTCGCCCACGCCGCGCGGGGAACAGGTGCGAATTCAGGACGGGCGCGAGTTGGTGCTGCGTGCGATCGAACCGGGTGATGTGGCTTCGATGCAACGCTGTTTCACCCGCCTGTCGCCCGAGGAAATCCGGCGTCGGTTCTTGCACGCGATGTCCCAGTTGCCGGCGCCGATGGCCCAGCGCCTGTGCCGTATCGACCCGGCACTGGAGACCGCCTACGTGCTGATGGACGAGTCGGTGCAGCCCGCGGAAATGCGGGGAGTGGGCCGAATCTATGTCGACGAGGCCACCGACAGTGCCGAGTTCTCGGTGCTGGTGGAGCACGACTGGACCCATCTCGGCCTCGGTGCGTTGCTCATGGAGCATCTGGTCGAGGACTGCCGCCGCCGCGGCCTCGCCGAAATCTGGGGTTATGTGCTGCAGGAAAACCGGCCGATGCTGCAGCTGTGTCATCAACTGGGTTTCTCCCAGCGTCTGATCCCGGACGAACCGGGCGTGGCGCTGATCACGCTCAAGCTCTGACCGGGCCGGACACCGCAGCCGATCGAAACAGTCCCGGCCTGCCGGGATTGTCGCGTTACACTTGCCCGCTTTCCCCGGCGCGGCTTGATGGCGGTGCCCTGAACATGCGCTCCCTATGTCCACCAGCCTGATCAAGCACCCGCCGCTGCCCGGCACCCCCAAGCAACGCCGCTATTGGACGCCGCCACACGGCTCGGCCCGGGCGTTGTTGATCGCCGAAGCGGCGCGTACGCATGAGGGTCTGCTGGTGGCGGTCACTCGCGATACGCAGCGTGCGCAGGCACTGGAAACCGAGCTGAAGATCTTTGCCGGCAACCTGCCGGTGCTGCATTTCCCGGACTGGGAAACCCTGCCGTACGACGCGTTCAGCCCGCATCCGGAAATCGTCTCGCAGCGCATCGCCACCCTGTACCAGCTGCCCGGCGTGAAGCGCGGCGTGCTGGTGGTGCCGGTGGCCACGTTGATGCAACGGATTGCGCCGCGGGCGCACATCACCGGCTCCGGACTGGTACTGGCCAGGCGGCAGAAGCTCGACCTGGCCGCCGAACAACGTCGACTGGAAGCCTCCGGCTATCGCCATGTGCCGCAGGTGGCCGAGCCGGGCGATTTCGCCGTGCGCGGCGCCCTGCTCGACATCTTTCCGATGGGCACCGCCGAGCCCTACCGCATCGAGCTGTTCGACGATGAAGTGGAATCGATTCGCAGCTTCGATCCGGAAACCCAGCGCTCGCAGCAGCAGGTGGAGAAGATCGAGCTGCTGCCCGCCCGCGAATTCCCGCTGACCGAGCAGGCGGCGAAGGATTTTCGCGGCAACCTGCGCGAACGCTTTCCGATCGATGTACGCCGCTGCCCGCTGTACCAGGACATGAAGGAAGGCGTGACGCCCGGCGGCATCGAATATTACCTGCCGCTGTTCTTCACGCAGACCGCCACGCTGTTCGACTATCTCGCCGACGATGCGTTGTTCGTGCTCGGCGAAGGCGCCGTCGATGCCGCCGACCAGTTCTGGACCCAGACCGCCGAACGCTACGACCAGCGCGCGCACGACATCGAACGCCCGGTGCTGCCGCCGGTGGAACTCTACCTGCCGCCCGAGCAGTTGCGCGAGCAGCTCAACAAGCGCCTGCGCGTGGAAATGGTTTCGGCCGACCATGAGCATGCTGTCGCCACCGGCACCCAGCCGGTACCGGAGCTGCCGCTCAATCGCAAGGGCGAGGAGCCGGGTACGTCGTTGCGGCATTTCCTCGCCAGCTACCCGGGCCGCGTGCTGATCGTGGCCGACTCCGCCGGGCGGCGCGAGGCCCTGATCGAGACACTGGCCGGTGCGGGGCTGAGGCCGGAAAACATCGAGAGCTGGTCGGCATTCCTGCCGCTGCAGGCCGACGAGGGGCAGCTCGGCGAACCGCCGCGCTTCGCCATCACCATTGCCGGGCTGGAGCAGGGTTTCGCCCTGACCCGACCGGCGATCAGCGTGCTCACCGAGCGCGAGCTGTATGGCCAGCGCGTGCGCAGCGAGCGCGACCGCAAGCGCCGCCGCGGCGGTGCGCGCGACCCGGAAAGCATCATCCGCGACCTCACCGAGCTCACCCTCGGCGCCCCGATCGTGCACGTCGATCATGGCGTGGGCCGTTACCAGGGCCTGATCTCGATGGACGTCGGCGGCATGGATGGCGAGTTTCTCACCATCGAGTACGCCAAGGGCGACAAGCTCTACGTCCCGGTGTCGCAACTGGGCCTGGTCAGTCGCTACAGCGGTACCGCGCCGGAACTGGCACCGCTGCATTCGCTCGGCGGCGATGCGTGGGAGCGTGCGCGGCGCAAGGCCGCCGAGAAGGTGCGCGATGTCGCCGCCGAGCTGCTGGCGATCTATGCCCAGCGCGAGGCGCGCGGCGGCGAGTCGATGCCGATCGATCGCCAGCTGGTCGAGGAATTCGGCAGCACGTTTCCGTTCGAGGAAACCCCCGACCAGGAAAGCGCGATCGAGGCCGTGCTGGGCGACCTGGCCGCGCCGCGCGCGATGGACCGGGTGATCTGCGGCGATGTCGGCTTCGGCAAGACCGAGGTCGCCCTGCGCGCCGCCTTCGCCACCGCCACCGCCGGCAAGCAGGTCGCCGTGCTGGTGCCGACCACCCTGCTCGCGCAACAGCACTACCGCAACTTCGCCGACCGCTTCGCCGACTGGCCGGTACGGGTCGACGTGCTGTCGCGCTTCAAGTCCGGCAAGGAAGTCGGCGAGGCGCTGAAGCGGCTCGCCGATGGCCAGATCGATGTGATCGTGGGCACCCACAAACTGCTGATGCCGGACGTCAAGTTCAAGCACCTGGGCCTGGTCATCGTCGACGAGGAGCAGCGTTTCGGCGTGCGCCAGAAGGAGCAGCTGAAGAAACTGCGCGCCGAGGTCGACCTGCTGACCCTGACCGCCACGCCGATCCCGCGCACGCTGAACATGGCGATGGCCGGCCTGCGCGACCTGTCGCTGATCGCCACTCCGCCGGCGCATCGCTCGGCCGTGCGCACCTTCATCTCGGCATGGGACCCGGCCACGATCCGCGAGGCGCTGCAACGCGAGCTCGCCCGTGGCGGCCAGGTGTACTTCCTGCACAACGAGGTGCAGAGCATCGAGCGCATCGTGCGCGAGCTGGAGGAACTGGTGCCCGAGGCACGCATCCGCATCGCCCATGGCCAGATGCCGGAACGCGAGCTGGAAGGCGTGATGGCCGACTTCCACCGCCAGCGCTTCAACGTGCTGGTTTGCACCACGATCATCGAGACCGGCATCGACATACCCAGCGCCAATACCATCATCATCAACCGTGCCGATCGCTTCGGCCTGGCCCAGCTGCACCAGCTGCGCGGGCGCGTCGGGCGCTCCCACCACCGCGCCTACGCCTACCTCGTCGTGCCCGACCGCAAGGCGATCACCGCCGACGCGCAGAAGCGGCTGGAAGCACTGGCCTCGCTGGAGGAGCTGGGCGCCGGCTTCACCCTGGCGACCCACGACCTGGAAATCCGCGGCGCCGGCGAGTTGCTCGGCGACGAACAGTCCGGACAGATCCAGGAGATCGGCTTCGGCCTGTATACCGAGCTGCTGGATCGTGCGGTTCGTGCGCTCAAGTCCGGCAAGATTCCTGATTTCGACCTCAGCAGCGAACACGAAACTGAAGTCGAACTGCACCTGCCGGCGCTGATCCCCGATGACTATCTGGGCGACGTACATGCCCGCCTGACCCTGTACAAGCGCATCGCCAGCGCGCGCAGCGAGGATGACCTGCGCGACCTGCAGGTGGAGATGATCGACCGCTTCGGCCTGCTTCCGGACGGCACCAGACAGCTGTTCGCGGTGGCCAGCCTGAAGCTGATGGCCACCCCGCTGGGCATTCGCAAGCTGGACTTCGGAGCCAATGGCGGCCGCATCGTATTCCGCGAAAAACCCGAGGTCGACCCGATGGCGATCATCAAGCTGATCCAGCAGCTGCCCCGCGTCTACAAGCTCGATGGCCAGGACAAGCTGAAGATCGTCCTGGACCTGCCGGGCGCCAGCGAACGCATCCGCAGCGCGCAGGAAGTACTGGTGCTGCTGGGCGCACGCCGACCCGGCTGAACTCCCCTGCGCAGGATCATCGACGCCGTCCGGTCGACCCGGCAACGACCTCGAAGATGCCGCTGCGTGTCCTGACCGGACCCGGGAAGGCACGCCGCGGACGGGCTCACGGCTGACCGATAGCGAGCAGGCACATGCCGTGCCGGACAGGTATCCGTATTGGCATGCTGCATGCAGCGTATCGTTGCAAGGTATATTACGGTTTGGGTTGCCAGGCCTTTGGTCAGTGGACCATGAGCAGCGTCGTCGGCACGACAGCGGACATGTGTCCACGCCCCGGCAATTCAACCCAACGTTCAAGTGCAATCCCGTGCGAGTCTCGCAAAAGGGAGACAGGTGAATGGAGAGGCTGATCACATTGTTGACACCAGGTCGCCATTGGCGGCTTTGGTGCGGTCTTGTGCTCGGCTCGTTGTGCTGGGGGATGGGTGCCGCCCATGCCGTCACGCCACTGAATGGCGCCTGGCGCGTGGCTGCCCCGGGAGACACAAGGCAGTCGGTGCTGGCCGAGTACCGCGCCGGCAAGTTGAAGAGCTTCGACCCTTCCCTGCTCGAACGCTTTCCGCGCGACACCACCGGTAGCTGGGTCGTGATTGCGCCTCAACCGCCCTGGGACAATGGCGAGCGCGTGCTCACGATCTTCCCACCGTCCATGGGCAGCGTCACGGTCGTGACCGACCAACAATCCGATACGTTGGCGTTGGACGACTTCAGCTCGCCCTTGCACGGACATGGTCGACTGGCCTGGCAGGTTCCCGCGTCGCTGCCGGCATCCGCACCGATCCTGCTGAAATTCGAACCCGCAACGACACTGAGTGCACCGGTGCAGTTTCAGCTGCAATCATGGGATGAATACCTGCACCAGGACGCGCAGTGGCTGGTGTTCGCCAGCGCCTGTTTCGCCGTGATGCTGGCGATGGTGTTGATGGCCATCTGCTTCGCGCTGACGTTGCGCGACGTCACCTTTGCCTGGTACGCCGGTTACATCCTGTGTTACGCACTGATCCAGGGCATCCAGACCGGCTTCCTGTTCCACCCGCTGGAATGGCAGGAGCTGTCGGGCATGGCGCTCATGGTGGGTTCGGCGGCGGTGGCGTTGTCGGTCGCGTTCGCCTCGCTGTTCATGATGCGGTTCTGCGAATTGCGGCGCCATGCGCCGTTGCTGCGGGTACCGATCATTGCGCTGGCGGTGGGCATGACCCAGCTGGTACTGATGCGCAGCAGCGGGATCGCGCTGCTGGTCGAAGTCGCGCAAGTCCTGCTCAACCCCCTGCTGATGATCGGCGCCGCCCTGCTGCTGGTAGCCGCCATCGTCGCCGCTGCCCGCGGTTCGCGCCAGGCCTGGTTTTTCCTGATCGGCTGGACTCCACTGCTGCTGCTTACCGCGTTGACCAGCGCGCAGGTCGACGGTGCGTTCCCCCAGCTCGCCTGGCTCAACGACGCCAGCCTGGCCGGAGGCGCATTCGAAGCCGTGGTGCTGTCGCTGGGGCTGGCCGACCGCGCGCTGCGGCTGCGCCACGATCATGATTTCGTGCGGGTGCTGGCCGATCACGACGCACTCACCAACGTGCTCAACCGCCGCGCCCTGAGCGAACGCGCCAGTCTCCTGCTGGCGGGTGGCCCCCCGCGGCCGATCGCGCTGCTTTTTCTCGATCTCGATCATTTCAAGTTGCTCAACGACCATCACGGCCACAACGCCGGCGACCGCGCACTGGTCGAAGTGGCCAAGGCGCTGGTTGCCGAATTGCGACCGAGCGACCTGCTTGGCCGCTATGGCGGGGAGGAATTCGTGGCGCTGCTCGACGACACCCTGCCGCAACAGGCCATGCATGTAGCGACCCGCCTGTGCCGTCGCGTGCACCGACTGGAAATACCGATCGACGATGGCTCACAGTTGCTCAGCGTCAGTATCGGCATCGCCATGCGGCAGGATGGCGATGACGTGGAATCGCTGGTTGGCCGCGCCGACCAGGCCATGTACGACGCCAAGCTCAACGGCCGCAACCGGGTCTATCTGTACGCCGACGGTGCGCCGGTGAACGCCCCGAATCGACCGCGACTGCACGTCGTCGAAAGGCGCGGAAACGATCGCTGACGCAAACCGGGCGAAGAATGCCCCCGGTCAGTGGCGTGCGGCCAGCTCCCCTGCCGCAGCCACCACCTCGGCCTCGCCCGGCAGCACAAGCAGGGCGGCACCGGCCAGCGGCGTGAAGGTATCGGCCCCGACCACCCGCCGCAACGGCGTGGCGCCACAGCCACCCTCGACGATCGCGGTGATCACACCCTCGCCCACGCCGGCACTCTTGCGCCCCTCGTCGAGCACCAGGATGCGCCGGGCGGTTTTCGCCTGGGCCGCGATGAACGCGTCGTTGAGCGGCGCCAGCCAGCGCAGGTCGACCACGCGAACCTGCCAACCGTGTTCCTTTTCGATCGCGCGTGCCGCGCGCAACGCCATCGGCACGCCGTTGCCGAAAGTGAACACGACCAGATCGTTCGCCGTGTCGTTGTAGATGCGGCCCTCGCCCAGGGTCATCGCCCGATCCGGTGCGGGATAGTCGAACTGCCACTGGCCGTCGGCGGGCTCGTACAGGTCCTTGGTCATGTACAGCGCGATCGGCTCGAGGAAGGCACACACGCGGCCATCGACCTTCGCCAATGCCATCAGCGTGCGCAGCATCATGGCCGCGTCGTCGCCACGCGAGGGGCAGCCGACGACGAGGCCGGGAATATCACGCAACGCGGTAATCGAGTTGTCGTTGTGGAAATGCCCGCCGAAACCCTTCTGGTAGCCCAGCGAGGCGATCCGCATCACCATCGGATTGCGGTACTGGTCGTTGGAGAAGAACTGCAGCGAGGAAGCCTCGCCGCGGATCTGGTCGCAGGCGTTGTGGAAATACGCCAGGTACTGGATCTCCGGGATCGGCAGCATGCCCATGTTGGCGTAGCCCTGGGCCATGCCCAGAATCATCGTTTCGTCCAGCAGCGTGTTGAACACGCGGCTGCCCTTGAACGTCTTGTTGAGACCCTTGGTGACGGTGTACACGCCGCCCTTCAGCGCCACGTCCTCGCCGAACAGCAATGCCTGCGGATACTTCGCCAGCAGGTCGTGCAGTGCCTGGTTGATCTGGATCGCCAGATGCCGCGGCGGCTGGTTTTCCGGCAACTTCGCTTCGCCGCCGAACACGGCTACGCGCTTGTCGGCGTAGTCGATGCGCTCGGCCTCGGCTTTCACCGCCGCCGGCGTATACGGCGCCAGCGGCTTCATCACGTCGGCCAGCGAGGTCAGCCGGTGCCGCGAATCCGCATCCTCGGCCGCCGCAAAGCAGCGCCTGCGGGTGGCCTCGTACAGGTTCAGCAGCTCGTCCCTGTCGTACAGGCCGGATTGCAGCGCGATGGCCGCCGAACGCAGCAGCGGATCGGTCGACTCCACCGCGAACAGTTCCTCGATGCTGCGCCACTCGATCTCGAAATCGGTGCCGGCATGACCCATCACGCGGGTGGTCTTCAGATGCAGGAAGGTCGGGCGACGGGTCGTACGGCAATGCTCCACCGCACGCTGCACCTGCGCATAGCCTGCAGCCAGGTCGAGCCCGTCGGCGAAGAAATAGTCGAGATGCGAGCGATGCTGGAAATTGCTGGCGATCCAGCCGCCGGGCGTCTTCACCGAAATGCCGATACCGTTGTCCTCGCATACGTAAAGCACCGGCGCGGGCAACTGCTGGTAAGCCGTCCAGGCGGCCGTGTTGAATGCGGTCTGGGCAGTGGCGTGATTGCTGGAGGCATCGCCGAACGAGCAGATCGCGATGCTGTCGGCCGGGATCGGCAGCTGATGGCCGATGCGCCGCGCCTGCTCGATCGCCACCGCGGTGCCGAATGCCTTCGGCAGGTGCGAGGCGATGGTGGAGGTCTGCGGCAGGACCCACAACGGCTTGCTGCCCCACACCTTGTGCCGGCCGCCGGAGGCCGGGTCGTCCTTGCTGGCGGCAAAGCTCAGTGCCGAGTCGAGCACCGGATCCATCCCGGGGAGCTTGCGGAAGCGCTCGGCCATGAAGCCGCCACTGCGGTAATGCAGGAACGCCGGGTCCGTGTGCCGGGTCAGCCGCGCCACCATCGCGTTGCCCTCGTGACCGCTGGAACCGATCGTGTAGAACACCTTGTTCTGCACCCGCAGCACGCGCGCCATCAGGTCCAGGTGACGGGAGATCAGCTGCGATTCGAACAGCTCGCGAAAGCCCTTCGCATCCAGCGCGCTGCCGGCCAGCACCGGCTCGTCGTCGCGCGGTGCGGCGCCCGCCTCGCCCTGCCACAGCTGGACGAACTCGATGAAGTTCTGGTCGACGACCTCGGCACGGTTGAAACCCTTGTGACGGGCACTGATGGCAAACGGAATGGCGGTCATGGGATCTCGTCAACAAGCAGCCGAAGCGGCAATCGGGGAATTATCGAGTGGCGCATGCAGGTGCGCCAGCGTATGGCACGCATGCGTGCCCTGTGTCATGCAGAAAGGGGCTGGCCCGGTTGATGCCAGTGGAGCGCCGCGCCGCGCGGCCCGGCGCGACCGAAAGGCACTTCGCCGAACCGTCGTCGCAAGCTCCCTGCCCGGAATCTCAGTCATCGCCTGCACGAGGACGTTCTTCGCTGGCCATCGGAAAAGGCGGCGAGAGGGCACGCAGCGATGCCGCGCGCTGGCGATCCTTCTCGCGCCCGAAACTCTCCAGTATGCGGATCTGATCGGGAATGGTCGGCACCGGCACGGCCAGGCCATTCAATCCCACCAGCGTCATTCGACCGGCTTGCACCGGCTGCCAGCCGTCACCCTGATTGAGCTGCAGTGCCCCCATCACCTCGACCGGGATGCCAGGAAAGGCGAATCGCGCAAAGTGCGACCGAAAGCGATGCCCGTCGGCCGGCTCATGCAGGGGCTCCCGACACGACGCCCAAAGCGCCATCAGTCGCTCGGCATCGTCGCGCGACACCAATACATCGACGTCGGCCACGCTCACCTCGGCGCCCACCAGCAGTGCGGCCGCGCTCCCGATCAGGCACCACGGATCGACACACTGCACGTGCAGCTCCGGCACGATCTCGGACAGCGTGGCATACAGCGCCGGCGACACATGACTCATCCGCGGCGTCGCCATTGCTCGCGTGTCTGCGCCCAGATCTCGATCGGCGAGTCCTCGTGCGGCGGCGGCAACTTGCCGGCACCGCGGCAGCTCGAACCCAGCCGCCTGGCCAGTGCCTGCGAGGCCTTGTTGTCCGGGGCGATCGAATGGATCACCTCGGTCCAGCCCAGCTGATCGAAGGCCCAGTCGATGGCTGCCACCGAGCCTTCGTACGCATAACCCTTGCCCCAGGCGGCGCGGACCAGGCCCCAGCCCACTTCGGTACCGGGCCAATCGACCGGATGCCAGGGACCGAGCCGACCGATCCATTGCCCGCTGGCCTTCTCGATCACCGAGAACATCGCGAAGCCCTGGATCGCCCAGGCACCGGCCTTGCGAAAGAAACCTACGCCATGCGAGCAGCCCGCGGCTGCTGCCCACCGATGAACCGTGCCGCCTCGACATCCGCCATGCTTGGCGGCATAGGCATCGAAATCCTGCGCTCGTGGCGGGCGCAGGATCAGCCGCTCGGTCTCGATGCGCAGCGAATCGACATTCATCGCTCCGACGCTCCGCTTCAGAATGCGTTGATGCCGGTCAGTTCGCGGCCCACCACCAGCTCATGCACGGTCTCGGTGCCTTCATAGGTGATCACCGACTCCAGGTTCAGCGCATGGCGGATCGCGCCGTGCTCGGTGGTGATGCCGGCGCCGCCGAGGATGTCGCGGCACTGGCGGGCGATGTCGATCGCCATGCGGCAGTTGTTCCACTTGGCCAGCGAGACCTGGGTCGGCTGCATCTTGCCGGCGTCCTTCAGGCGACCCAGTTGCAGCGACAGCAGCTGCGCGGTGGTGATGCGCCGGGCCATGTCGGCCAGCTTCAGCTGTACGGCCTGGTTCGAGGCCAGCGGGCGATCGAACAGGATGCGCTCGGCGGTGTAGTCGAGCACTTCCTTCAGGCAGGCCTGGGCGGCGCCGATCGGGCCCCAGGTGATGCCGTAACGGGCCTGGGTGAGGCAGCCCAGCGGCCCCTTCAGCCCCTTCACGTTGGGCAGCCGCGCACTGTCCGGTACGCGCACATTGTCGAAGAACAGCGCGCTGGTGACCGAGGCGCGCAAGCTCATCTTCTTGTGGATTTCCTGCGCCTTGAAGCCGGCCGTGTCGGTCGGCACCACGAAGCCCTGGATGCCGTCCTCGGTCTGCGCCCACACGATCGCGATGTGTGCCAGGTTGCCGTTGGTGATCCACATCTTCGCGCCGTTGATGACCCAGTCGCTGCCATCCTTCTTCGCGTGGGTCTTCATGTTGGCCGGGTCGGAGCCGCCGTGCGGCTCGGTCAGGCCGAAGCAGCCGATCACCTCACCGGCCGACATCCGCGGCAGGTAATGCTTTTTCTGCTCCTCGCTGCCGTAGGCAAAGATCGGGTACATGCACAGCGAACTCTGCACCGAGGCGAAGCTGCGCAGGCCGGAATCACCGCGTTCCAGTTCCTGGCAGATCAGGCCGTAGCTGACCCCGTTCATGCCGGCACCGCCGTATTCCTCGGGAATCGTGGCGCCGAGCAGGCCCAGCGCGGCAATCTCCGGGATCAGCTCCTTCGGAAAGCGGGCCTGGTCGAAGCAGTCGCCGATGATCGGCAGCACGCGCTCGTCGACAAAGCGGCCGACGGTGTCCTGCACCATGCGCTCTTCGTCGGTGAGCAGCGAGCGGACATCGTACAGGTCGAGCGGATTCAGACGGGCAGCCATGAAGTCTCCGGAAACGGTCGCGTAAAAACCGCTATTGTAGCGCGGGACTCGGGCGTGCACAGGCGTCTTTGCGGCGGACGCGGGCAGGCCGGATCCGGCTCTGCATCGGCCCGCCCCGCTCCCCTCCACACGGGAATTCCATGTTCAAAGGTGTCCTGCTCGGCTTCATGGCATTTGCCGCCTACGCGTTCAGCGACGCCTTCGTGAAATCGCTGCGCGGCTCCCTGCCCGCCTATGAGGCGGTGTTCTTCGGCGCCAGCATGGGGCTCACCGCGTTGCCGTTCATCAAGGGGCGTGGCGATCGCTGGCGTGAGGTGCTGCTGGTCCAGCGCCAGGGCCTGTGGCTGGTACGGGCGGCAGCCAGCGCCATCGGGAGTATCGCGGCAGTGGTCGCCTTCACTGCGCTGCCGATGGCCGAGGCGTTCGCGCTGATCTTCCTGCTGCCGATCTTCGTCACGATCCTGTCGGTACTGGTGCTCAAGGAGCACGTCGGCTGGCGCCGCTGGTCGGCCGTGGTCGCCGGGTTCGTCGGCGTACTGGTGGTGCTGCGGCCGGGCTTTCGCGCGCTCGGCATCGGTCACCTGGCGGCGATCGTCTGCGGCCTCAGCGGCGCCATCTCGATGATCGCCATGCGCCTGGCCGGCCCGCACGAAAAACGCATCGGCCTGTACGGCGCCGGCATCATCGGCTCGATGCTGTTCACCGGCGTGCTGATGCTGGCCGATTTCCGCTGGCCGCATCCCGGCCAGTGGCTGCTCCTGCTCGGCTACGGCCTGCTCTCGGCGCTGGGTTCCGTGTTGCTGATGCTGGCCACCCGCAAGGCGCCGGCCAACCACGTCGCGCCGACCCAGTACAGCCAGATGCTGTGGGCCGTCGTGCTCGGCTACCTGGTATTCCATGACCGGCTGGACTGGCCGATGGCGATCGGCATCACGATCATCCTCGGCGCCGGCCTGTTCACCTTCGTGCGCGAGGACAAGGTGACCCGCTGGTGGCGGCGCACACGGGTGATCTGAAGCCGCTGTTGCCCGGATCCGACGAGGAAGGGGGGCTCGAGGCCGAGGTCGTCCAGCAGGAACGACACGCCCGGGGCAATCACCGGCAAGGCCGGGATCAGCCGGCCGTCGCCAGGGCGTGCAGATGCGTCGCGCGATGCGCCAGTGCGGCGCGAAGTCTTGCCGGGGTGTGTATCTCGAAGTCGAACGGCAGCGCGGCCAGCTGACGGGCGAACCAGGCCAGGTCGTCCGCGCTGGTACGCAACAGCACACCGCTTTCGGCCGGCTCGAGCAGACCGAAGGCGAGCGAGAACGCGCGGCGCGCGGTCTGCAGGTCCGTGCGCAACAGCACCTCGATCGACCGGCCGTGCGGAATCGTGGCGATGCCCCGCAGGAGCTGATCCAGCGGGTCGAAGCCGGACGGTCGGCGGAACGGCCGATCGAGCCCGCTCACCGCGCCGATGCGATCGAGCCGGAACGAACGCAGGTCGTGGCGCAGATGGCACATGCCCACCGCGTACCAGGCACCGGCCCACCAGGCCAGTCCGTACGGGTCGAACTCGCGTTCGGTATGCGCACCCGCCGCCGAGTCGTAGCTCATGTGCACCCGCTGCCGGGTCTGTGCCGCACGGGTCAGCGTCATCAGTGCTGCATTGCTCCCGGGCGTATGCGCGGCAGACTGCAGGTCAACCTTCACCGTATCGGCAATCGCCCCCACCTGCTGCTTCAGGCTGTCGGGCATGACCCGGGCCAGCTTGGCCTGCACGCTTTCGACTGCCGGCGCCGCTTGCGCCAGGCCCAACCCGCGCGCCGCCACCATGCCCACCGACAACGCCACCGCCTCGTCATTGGTGAACATCATCGGCGGCAGCTTGAATCCGGCCACCAGCATGTAGGCACCATGGCGACCGCGCTCGGCGGTGAGCGGGATGCCGAGATCCTCCAGCATCACGATGTAGCGGCGCAGCGTGCGCACGTCCACACCGACCCGGCGCGCCAGCTCCGAGCCGCTCATCCGGCCGTGGCTCTGCAACAGATCCAGCACGGCCAGCACACGAGTGGTGGGTTTGGTCATGGTCCGCATTCTATCCACTAATCAGGGCGAAATTTGTCCTGTTTAAGCCCTAACGTGATGCCGACCACAACCATCAGGGGTTACCTCATGAAGCGCGTCAAACGTCTGCTGCCCGGCGTCGCCTCGCTCGTCGCCTGTACCGCCATGCATGCGGCACACGGCCAACCCGCCGACGCGACCGCGATGCAAAGCGTGCAGCACCTGCACGATTTCCAGGTCGTCGAGTTACGCCGCTACACCACCAGCGCCGGCGAGCGGGCGCACTTCGTGAAGTACTTCGACACCTATTTCCCCGAAGCCTTCGAACAGCTGGGTGCGATGGTGTTCGGGCAGTTCACCGAACGCGGCAACCCCGACCACTTCACCTGGCTGCGTGGCTTCAAGGACATCCATGCCCGTCCGGTTGTCAATGCCGCGTTCTACTACGGCCCGCTGTGGAGGGAGCACCGGCTCAAGGTCAACGCGATCCTGCCCGACAGCGACAACGTGATGCTGCTGCGTCCGCTGCAACCGGAATCCGCCATCACGGTGCTGCCGGCGGTCGACCCGGTGATCGAAGAACGGGGCGCGCAAGGCATCGTGGTGGCGCAGATCTTCGCGGTGAAAAAGGGCCACGAGGACACCTTCGCGAAGCAGGCGCAGGCCGCCTTTGCCGGCTACCGCATCGACGGCGTCCATCCGGCCGGCGTGCTGGTGACGCTGGATGTGCCGAACAATTTTCCGCAACTGCCGATCCGCAACGACGGCCCGTTCCTGGTCTGGCTGGGCGTGGTCCGGGACAACATCACCCTGGAGCAGCAACTGGCACCCCGGCTGACCTCCGCCGAGCACACCCTCGCCGGCACCGGCCTGCTGCGGGGCGCGCCGGAACGCATCGTGATGGATCCCACGCCGCGCTCGCGCCTGCGCTGGCTACCCGACGTCCGCGACGAGACAACGCCATGAATCACTACGAGCAGTTGTGGCTGTTCTTCGCCCTGGTGTTCGGCATCGTGGTGCTGCCCGGCCTCGACATGGCCTTCGTCATGGGCAGCGCGCTGGCCGGTGGTCGTGGTCGCGGCCTGGCGGCGGTGGCCGGCATCGTCGCCGGCGGCGTCTGCCATGTGGTGATGACGGCGCTGGGCATCAGCATGCTGATCAAGCTGGTCCCCGGTGCCTTCAACGCCCTGCTGCTGGCTGGCGCGCTGTACATCGCCTGGATCGGCATCTCTCTGATGCGCAGCGACGACGCCTTCGGCCTGAAGCCGGACAGCGGCATGCGCTCCGGCACGGCCACGTTTCGCCGCGGCATGCTGACCAGCCTGCTCAACCCCAAGGCCTACCTGTTCATGCTGGCCGTGTTCCCGCAGTTCATGCGCCCGGACTACGGATTGATCTGGCTGCAGGCGCTGATCCTGTGGCTGATCATCGCGCTGAACCAGGTGTTCGTTTACGGCGGCGTGGCCCTGATGGCCGATCGCGCGCGGCGGTGGCTGCAGGGCAAGCCGGCAGCGGGCGCACTGGCCACGCGCTGCGTCGGTGTCCTGCTGATTGCAGCGGCGATGGCCACCGGATTCGAGGGCTGGCAGCGTCTGTAGTCATGCCAATCTCGGTATCACCCTGCCCCTGACCGTCCGTTGCGCCCGGCCTTCGACGTTGCTGCGGAAAGTTGGGTCCGGTGGCGTGAACGGGTGCGGAAAACCGAGACGAACATTTGCGCAATACCCAATGCCTCGGTTCGGCCAGGACCAGTCAGTCGTCATCCCTGTCGACCCACCAGATAGCGGACGTTGAAATATCTTACCGATAGGAGATCAAACGCTCCTCGTCGCCACGACCGGCGGCACGGCGGCGGCGCGCAGCGCCGGCCCCAGCACGGCGAGCTGGCCGATCAACCACAGCGCGATCGCGCCGACCGGGAAATAGATCACCGGCAGCCGCGGCAATTCATAGTGCGTCATCAGGAACAGGTTGACGCCGTAGGCCAGCGCCATGCCGAGCGCGATGCCGATCGTGGCCAGCAGGAAGTTCTCAGTCTGGAAGTAATGCAGGATGTTGCCGCGGGTGGCACCGAGTGCGCGTCGCACGCCGATCGTGCGGCGGCGCTGCCCAACCCAGAAGCTGGCCAGTCCGGCAATACCCAGCGCTGTGACGATCAGCAGCGCCGCGACAACCCCAACCAGCATGCCTGCCATGGCGCGGTCGTTCTGAAAGTACCCATGGCGTAGTGCGTCATAGGTGCGCTGCTCCAGCACGATGCGGTTGGGATCGAGTCGCCTGAGCGCAGCCAGCGCGGATTTCAGCACCTGCTTGCGATCCCCCGAGGTGGTGCGAATCACGTAGCTTCCGCCCTCCGCCGCGGTCAGGCGTATAGGAAACACGATGCTGTTCTGGGCGCCCATCTGCAGCGAGTCCGGCCGTGCCAGCGGCGAGCTCACACCGACCACCTGCATCGGTATGTCGTTGCCAAAGTAGATCGTCTTTCCCAGCGCGTTCTGGTCTGGCCACAGACGCGCGGCGACTTCCTGGTCAATAATCACCGTGTGCGGCAGATTTTTCATATTGTCGCTGTGCAACGCGGGCAGCGCGGTTTTCAGGTCGACCAGTTCATCGGGCCGAAAATCGCGCCCCGAAATAAGCCGTACACCCAGCGTAGCCAGCAGGTTCTGGCCGTAGTAGCTCGCCACTTCGAGCGTAGTCTTCCGCTGGTGGGGGCGCAGCTTGATGCCGCTGTTGGACATGGAATAGCCACTCAGTGGCAGCTGGTTTACCAGGGCTACCGCCCGCACCCCAGCGATTTGCCGCAGCGTCGCCAGATCGGTTTGCGCCTGCGCATAGGCATCCGGTTGATCGCCGATGTACGCCCACTTGATCTGCAGCAGTTCGTGCTCGGCCATGCCGCTGGCAATGTCCATTTGCTGCAGGCGTTGATTGATCAGGAACACCGCGTTGCACACGATGGCGCACGTCAGCGCAATCTGCAGGATCAACAGCCATGCGGTGATCTTGTGCCGGCGCAGAGTAGACAGAATCGGTCGGATATCCATATCAATTGCTCTTCAGTTGAAGGGCAGGAGTGATCTGGCAGGCGCGCCAGGCCGGCAGCGCGCCAGCCAGCAGACTGGCAACCACCGCCAGCACGAGCGTCATCAGCAGCATCGCGCCATCCAGATGCGCCAGCGGCGCGTAATCCGCCGGCTGTCGTCGCACCAGCCACAGGCCGAGGTACGCCAGGAGCAGGCCGCCAAGCCCACCCGCAAGCCCGATCACGCCGGACTCCACCAGCAACTGCATGAACAGCGCGCGACGTGATGCGCCCAGCGCACGGCGCACCCCCAGTTCGACGGAGCGGCGCAGGAACTTGGCCAGCATCAGGCCTACCGTATTGACCAGACACACGAGCAGGAAACCCAGCGCCAGCCAGGTCTGCAGCTGCACGTCGCCGGGCACGACCTGCTCGTAGTCCAGCCACTGCATCAGATTGCGCAGGCGCACGTTGGGAGGACGCTGAAAGCGGCCCAGCGACTTTTGCTGCTGCGAGTAATGGATCAGAAACTGGCGGTACGCGGCGGCCTGGGTCGGCGTATCCAACTGCACCCAGAACTGCAGCCACACGCAAGGTGCCGTATGCGCGGGCGTGGCGCCGTCGCCACCATTGCCCCAGCAATCAGCGCCGCCAAGATGTGCCAGGTGCAGATCTTGCGAGGTGGACAACGGCAGGTAGACGCCTTCGTCCCCACCGTAGCTCTTCAGATTGAGATCATAGAAATGCGGATTTGGCCGCCAGTCCCCCAGCACACCGATGATACGCAGGGCATGACCCTCCACCCGCAGCATGCGTCCGATGCTGTCGCGACCACCGAACAGCTTGTCATTGAGCTTGCTGCTGATCACTACCACGGCTGTGCTGGCCGCATCCTCGGGCGCACCCCAAGCATAGCCATACTGGAACGGCACACCGAACATGTGAAAGAAATCGGCCGTGGTGTAGCGCGCGGTCTGGTAAAACGGATCGAGCGCGGACTGCGCTGGCTGGATGGCCACCGAACCACCTGTCATCAGCGCCTGGCGATCCGCCCGCTTCGCCTGCAACAGGTTCATGCCGTCGATCCAGGTGACCCGATCCGGCGGTTCGGCATGGGGCTGGTAGTCACCCATGTCGCGCGGATCAAGCTGCGGCGCGTACAACGTGCTGCTGCGCCCTGGCAACGGATCACCTGACAGCACGCGCAGTACGGTCAGCGTGGTCATGCTGGCACCGATGCCCAGCGCGATCGCCAGCACCATCAGCGCGGTCAGCGCCTTGTTGCGCCGGAGGCTGCGCACGGCAAGGTCGAAGTAGTAGCCAAACATTCCTTTTCTCCTCAATGCACTTCCGCTTCCACAAGCAGGAGCTTGATGCGCCGACGACGAGCCAGCAGCAACCTGGGGGTGAAAGGAGACGCCGGTGTGGCGAGAGGGGCGCTAATGCCCCATGCGGGCAAATAGCGCTTCGCGATAGCGTCGGCTGAGCCGGAGAATGCGGCCGTTGTGCAGATGGATTTCGTAGTCACCCTTGAACAGCGGGGTGAGCGATGCGACAGAACCGAGGTTCACCGCGGTCGACTTGTGGATCCGCACGAAGTGCTGCTCCCCCAGCTGGGACAACAGATCCTGCAGTGTCCTGCGCAGCAGGTAGGTACGCGCAGCGGTGTGCACGTGGACGTAGTTGTCGTCGGCCTGGAGCCACTCGACGGATGCGGCATCGATCAGTTGCAGCCGTTCACCGTCTGGTACGAGCAAGCGCTCGCAAGCAGGCGCCTGAATTCGTCCAATAGCTACCGCCGTAGCGCCTGACTCATGGGCGTTCAGCCGATCCCTGACACGCTGGACAGTACGCGCAAAACGATCCAGGTCGTAAGGTTTGAGCAGATAGTCGACCGCATTCAGCTCGAACGCCTTCACCGCATGCTCGTCATATGCGGTCACGAACACAATCAGCGGTGCGCTCGATGGCTCCAGCTGCGCCGCCACCTGGAGCCCCGACAGCGTCGGCATGTGGACATCAAGAAAGGCCACATCCGGGCGGAGCTTTTCGATGCATTGCGCCGCGGACAATCCGTTTTCGGACGCTCCGACCACGGTCATGTCAGGTTGCTCCGATAGCCAACGTTCGAGTTTCTCGCGAGCCGGCGCCTCGTCGTCGGCGATCACGGCGCGGATCATTGAACGACATCCGCTAGCGGTATCGAGACGCGTGCGGCAACGCCGTCGCCCTCGTTGCGAACCCGCAGGGACGCGACATTGCCGTAGATGATGCTCAGCCGCTCCCGGCAGTTGCGGAATCCCACCCCGTCACGAAGCTCCGGCGCCAGCATGGAGCCCGAGTTGCCAACGACGATTTCCAGCGAATCATTTTCGCGCTGGACACGGATATCAATGCGCACTGGTGTCACCGTACCCTCGACGCCGTGTTTGAAAGCATTCTCAAGCAAGGGCTGCAGCAGCAGTGCCGGAACGGGAATGTTCAGGAGCGTCCGGTCGGTCTGCCAGCTCAGCGTCACCCGATCCCGAAACCGCTCGTGCATGATGTCCGCGTAAAGCTCAAGGGTGCGCAGTTCTTCGGCGAGCGGCGTCATCTCATTCTCGTTGGACTGAAGGCTGATACGCAGCAGATCGCCAAGCGTCGCCACCAGGCGGTCGGCTCGAGCCACGTCCGTATGCATCAGGGCAGAGACGGTGTTGAGTGCATTGAACAGGAAATGCGGCCGCAGCTGACCCTGCAGCTGCGCAAGCTGCGCCTCGGCCAGCGCTTTCTGCGTTTGCAACAAACGGTGCCGCTGGAGTTGCCAATGCCCATAGGAATCGATGCCAAACAGGATCCCGAGCCACAGTCCCGAAAAGATCGTCAGCTTGATGCTCTCGTATACAAAGACGAAGCCCCAGCCGGGGTGCTCGTAGGTACGGCCCACGGCGGCGTAGACGCCATGCCGTATCGCGTACACCACCGTGATCCACGTGATGAAGACCAACGGCAACCACCGCAGGTAGCGACCGAACCAGGTCAAGGGCCTGTCCAGATACAGCGCATGGCGCCCGCGAACCCGGACGGCAAGCAACATCCATCCGGTTGAGACCAGAGCCGAACTCCCCTCCCACAGGACTGGCTCCCACCATCGGGCGAGCGGATTATGGAGCTCATTTTCGATAGAAACGGTGATCATGAGCAGCCAGAACACCGCCCACAACGCCCAAAACGTGGCCAAGATCTTCGGAGGAAACGTCGCGCCGTAGTCGGTGTGGACGCCTACCGGCGGTGGACGAGATAACACGTTCATGGTGATCGAGTGTAGCCGCACCTGCGACGACGGACGTTGCCTATGTGGCAAGCGGGACTTGAGAGGGGCAAAGCGGCCATGGTCGGGGAATTGAAGGTCGCTTTGTCGACACTTTGATGGCGCAGTCTCCTCCCTCCATTTCTAAGGTCAGTGGTTGTTTTGAGGAACGCTCTCTGACTGTCGCAGATGCCGCGCCGCCATCGAGCCCGCTCGGCCTGACAACGGCCAAAAGCGGACACTGACCTGTTGCGCGAATTTGCCGGGTAACGCTATCGGCCTGAAAACAGATCCGCGCCAAGATCCGGATGCGGCTTCGCACGCAGACGTTGCTTTGCCTGTCGTTTCAACCCTTGCGCGACGGGACGCGGCGCGTGCCCTACACAAGCGGTATGAACAGATCCGTGCGCAGTTCCTCGGGGCGGGTGTCGGCGGGCGTGTTCCGATATACCTCGAAGCTGGCGCTCTCACCCATCCGCTCGCCACTGTTCGGTAGCCATTCGCCCATCATGCAGGACCAACTATCTCCAAGCGTATCGTAAGGGCCAAGGTGGGTGACGCGGGCGTAGCGACCAGCTGGCAACCACTTTTCGACGACTTCGGATGGTAGTTGCGCATCATCCGGCACGGTGAGTCCAGCGTCTGCATTGAGCTGCTCCGCTGGAGTGGTTTCAGGATCGTCGTAGTACATCGCCAGCATCATCGGATCATCCCGCACAAGGCCCGTTAGTCCGACGATCGTGTCCAGTCGCTGAAACGCTTCAGAAATGCGGTTGTAGGGCCCCACATGTGGCACGGTCGCAATGCGTAGCCGAGGAACTTTCTCAATAGTCACGTTCATAGTCGGCTCTCCTTTGGCAAATCGGATGGTTTGAAGGTTGATTGAGTAGGTGAAATGGATGCCGGAGCGCGCGGCGAGATTGGTTTGAGGCGGACGTCCACAGTTCTCGCCGTCCCCCGCACCCAGTCGGAACGCGGACGGCGGCACGGCGTACGCGCCTCGAAATGCTCGCGTGAACGCTTCATGCGTTTCATACCCCGCATCGAACGCAATCACGGTCACGGTTTTTGTGCTGGCGATGAGCTGCGATGCTGCTCTCTCAAGGCGCAAGCGACGATGCATCTCAAGCGGTGTCTCACCGAGCATGCCGCGAAAGATTCGATGGAAATGGAACGGCGAAAGCGTCGCACCTCTGGCCAGTTCGCTGAGGTCCAGAGCTTCATCGATGGACGCGGCGATACGCGCGACCGCGTTCAAGACCGCCATTTCATAGAAGGATCGTGTCTGCGTCTTCATGGCCCTTACTCTAGGGCGCGCGGCACGTGCGCACTTGACCTTCCTTGCGATTCTTTCCCCCTCCGCCCCGACTGGTGCGAACGACAGCAACGCTGTCGAAAACAGACGTCCAAACCATCGCTGTCTAGCGCAACATCACCGATTGCTCACCCCATGCGGCACGTGCCCTGTCGCCACATGCTTGCGCGCGGATTCCACGTTGGCCGGGGAGTCGTCGAAGAAGATGTCGGCGCCGAAGGCGTCGAGGAACGGGCCCTTGTCGCGGCCGCCGAGGAACAATGCCTCATCGATACGGACGCCCCACTTGCGCAGGGTCAGGATCACGCGCTTGTGCGCGGGGGCCGAGCGGGCGGTGACCAGGGCGGTGCGGATCGGCGAGTCCTCGGCCGGGAACGCGGTCTGCAGCCGGTGCAGCGCGGTGAGGAAGCCCCGGAACGGACCGACCGACAGCGGTTCGCCGGCGTGCTCGGTCTCGCTGCGATGGAAGGCTTCGAGGCCTTCCTCGCGCGACACGCGCTCACCTTCGTCACCGAATAGTACCGCGTCGCCGTCGAAGGCGATGCGCAACTGTTCGCTGGCGCGGGGCGGCGCGGTGCTGGGCAGGATGGTGGCCGCGGCCACGCCCGCGGCCAGTGCACGGCCCACGTCCTCGGCGTTGGCGGAGAGGAACAGGTCGGCCTTGAACGGCGCGATGTAATCCGAGGTCGGTGCACCGCTGGTGAAGGCGGCGCGGCTGATTTCCAGGCCGTAGTGCTGGATCGCGTTGAAGATGCGCAGGCCGGTGTCGCCGGAGTTGCGCGACAGCAGGATCACCTCGACCGGCGGCACGTCGCCGGCCAGCCGATTCAGTCCCAGCAGCTTCTGCACCAGCGGGAAAGCCACGCCCGGCTGCAGGATCTCGTTCTCGTGTTCGATCTGGAATGACCGGTACGCGTCCAGGCCGTCGCGCTCGAACAACGCGTGGCTGTCGCCGAGATCGAACAGCGCGCGCGAGGAAATGGCCACCACCAGCCGGTTGTCGGTGGGCGAGTCGGGGGCGTGGACGGTTGGCTTGGTCATGACGCGAATCTAGCGCATAGAGCGAGGAATGAGTGAACAGTAGTGAGATAACGAGAGGGGCTTCTCCCTCTCCACTCACTCCTCTCCACTCATTCCTGCTTCTTTCACTCCGCGGCGAACTGCTCGTCGAGGATGCGCTGTTCCAGGTTGTGTTCCGGATCGAACAGCAGGCGCACGCCCTGCCCTCCCGATTGCCGGATCGAGACCGTGCGCACGTCGCGCACCTCATGGAAGTCGGCGGTGGCACTGACCGGACGCTTGCCCGGATCGAGCACGCGCAGGATCACCTCGGTGCGATGCGGCAGGATCGCGCCGCGCCAGCGACGCGGCCGGAACGGGCTGATCGGGGTGAGTGCCAGCACGTTCGCGTCCAGCGGCAGGATCGGGCCGTGGGCGGACAGGTTGTAGGCAGTGGAGCCGGCCGGGGTCGAGACCAGGATGCCGTCGCACACCAGGGTCGCCAGTTTCACCGTGTCGTTGAGCTGCACTTCCAGATGCGCCGCCTGGTTGCTCTGGCGCAGCAGCGACACCTCGTTGAACGCAAGCCTGGTGCACTGTTCACCGGCCGCATCGGTCACCTGCATCTGCAGTGGAAACAGCGAGGCGGTATGTGCGCGCGCGATCCGTTCCGGCAGGCCGTCGAGCTTGTGCTTGTTCATCAAAAACCCGACCCGCCCCAGCTTCATGCCATAGACCGGCAGCTCCAGCGCGCCGTACGCATGCAGGGTGCGCAGCATGAAACCGTCGCCGCCCAGCGCCACGATCAGTTCGGCCTGCTCGGGCGGCACGTCGCCATAACGATCCACCAGCTTGCGCCGCGCCTGCTGGGCGACACCGGTATCGCTGGCGACGAAGGCAAAGCGCATGCGTGGAACCCCGTGGCTGAAGTCGGCCCAGATTACACAGCATGAAGGCGCAAGACCATGACGGGTCCTGCGCCTTCATGCAAAGCCAACGCAGCGGGCTCAGCCCACCGGCACCTGGGCCAGCTGGGCCAGACGGCGTACCGCGACCGAAGCGATCGGGTAGTCCGCATTCTGGGTGAGGATTTCCGCCAGCATGCTGCGGGTATGTTGCAGCGTCGCATCGTCGCGCTGCAGCCACGCCTGCACGGGCGAAACATCCGGGCGCTCGCTGGCCATGCCCAACACCTGCAGCGCCAGCGCACGATGCTGATGGTTGAGCTCATCCAGCAGCGAGCCGCGCGCTTGCGCATGCCAGTGGCCCTCGACCGGCAACGCCTCGATCTGACCGCGCAGCCATTCCAGATCCAGCGCCTCTCCCAACTCGTAGAACACGCCGGCGACGCGCTCCATCGGCTGGCCGCTCTGCTGCACCACCTCGACCATGTCCAGCGCCGCGCGCAGATCCGGCATGCGGGCCAGTCGCAGCGCCAGCTCGGCCGGCAGGCCAAGGCCTTCCCACTTCTCCTGGGTGCTGGAGAAGTCCGCCTTGCCCGTCGGCGTCAACACCTCCGGCAGGACCTTGCGCAGAGCGTAGACGCCTGCCTGATAACGCTCGACGTTGGCGGCGATGTCCAGCGAGCCACCGGGACGATTGAGCAGCCAGCGCGTCATGTGGCGCAGCAGCGACCAGACCTGCTTGATCGCGTCGATCTGGGTGTCCTCGGCGACCTGGCTGTCGAGCGCCTCGACCAGCGCCCACAATTCGCGCGCATCGAGGATCTCGCGCGCTGCGGTGTACGCCTTGGCGATCGCGGCAGGACGCTGGCCGGTGTCCTCCTGCATGCGCATCATGAAAGTCGCGCCCATGCGATTGATCGTCGAGTTGGTCACCGCAGTGGCGATGATCTCGCGCTTCAGCCGATGGCGCTGCATGTGCTCGGCATACTTCTCGTGCAGCGGCGCCGGGAAGTAGCGCACCAGCTCCTTCGACAGGTAGGGGTCTTCCGGCACGTCCGAATCCAGCAGCTGCTGGAACAGGCGGATCTTGTCGTACGACAGCAGCACCGCCAGCTCTGGCCGGGTCAGTCCGTGCCCGCGACTCTTGCGCTCGATCAACTCCGCTTCGGACGGCAGGTTCTCCACCTGGCGGTCCAGCGTACCCTCGGCCTCCAGCGTGCGGATGAAATGCGCCATCGAACCGATGCGGCTCACCGACTGATGTTCCATCAGGGTGATCGCCTGGTTCTGCCGGTAGTTGTCCCACAGCACCAGCTGACCGACCTCATCGGTCATCGCGGCCAGCTGTGCGTTGCGCGCGTCGTCGCTGAGCTCGCCACGCTGCACCGCATCGTTGAGCAGGATCTTGATGTTCACCTCGTGATCGGAGGTATCCACGCCGGCGGAGTTGTCGATGAAATCGGTATTCAGCAGCACGCCATGCTGGGCCGCCTCGATACGTCCCTTCTGGGTCATGCCGAGGTTGCCGCCCTCACCGACGACCTTGCAGCGCAGCTCGGCGCCATTGACGCGCAGTGCGTTGTTGGCGCGGTCACCGACGTCGGCATGGGTCTCGGCGGACGATTTCACATAGGTGCCGATGCCGCCGTTCCACAGCAGGTCGACCGGCGCCTTGAGGATCGTGCTGAGCAGGTCGCTGGGCGCCATGTGTTCCACGTCGGCTTTCAGACCGAGTACCGCGCGTACCTCCGGCGTGAGCGGAATCGACTTGGCACTGCGCGGATAGACGCCGCCACCGGCGGAGATCAGCGATTTGTCGTAATCGTCCCAGCTCGAGCGCGGCAGCTTGAACATGCGCTCGCGCTCGACGAACGAACGCTCGATGTCGGGATTCGGATCGAAGAAGATGTGGCGGTGGTCGAACGCCACCTGCAGGCGGATGTGCCGCGACAGCAGCATGCCGTTGCCGAACACGTCGCCGGACATGTCGCCGATGCCGACACAGGTGAAGTCCTGGCTCTGGCAGTCGCGACCCAGCGCCCGGAAATGGCGCTTCACCGATTCCCACGCGCCCTTGGCGGTGATGCCCATCACCTTGTGGTCGTAGCCGTTGGAGCCACCGGAGGCAAATGCGTCGCCGAGCCAGAAACCGTGCTCGATCGAGATCGCGTTGGCGATGTCGGAGAACGTGGCCGTGCCCTTGTCCGCGGCCACCACCAGATAGGGATCGTCGCCGTCATGGCGGACCACATCGTGCGGCGGCACCATCGTGCCCTCGACGATGTTGTCGGTGATGTCGAGCAGGCCGCTGATGAACATGCGATAGCAGGCGATGCCCTCGGCCTGCTGCGCATCACGGTCGCCACCCAGCGGGGCTTTCTTGACGAAGAAGCCGCCCTTGGAGCCGACCGGCACGATCACCGTGTTCTTGACCATCTGCGCCTTGACCAGGCCCAGCACCTCGGTGCGGAAATCCTCGCGACGATCGGACCAGCGCAAGCCGCCCCGAGCCACCGCGCCGAAGCGCAGGTGGATGCCCTCGACGCGCGGCGCACATACCCATATCTCCCTGTACGGCACCGGCTTGGGCAGTTCGGGCACCTGGTGCGAGTCGAGCTTGTAGCTGATGTAGCCGCGGTGCTGGCCGTCCCACTTCTGGAAGAAGCTGGTACGCAAGGTGCCCCGGATCAGCGCCACGAAACTGCGCAGGATGCGATCCTCGTCGAGGCTGGAGACCTCCTCGAGCAGTACGCCGATGGCCTGCTCGACAGCCCGGATCTGTTCATCGCGCGGCCTGGACAACACCGCGCTCAGCCCCTCGATCAGGGCCGGTTGCGCCGCCTGCACCGAGGCCGGGATCAGTGCGTGCATCTCCACCGCCAGGGTGGCGCCGGCGGCTTTCAGTTCCTCGGCGGAAAGCGCTTCACGGCGCGGATCGAACTTCGCCAGGAACAGCTCGACCAGCAAACCGGCGATCGCCGGATAGCGGTTGAGGGTCTCTTCCATGTACGCCTGCGAGAACGTGGCACCGGTCTGCAGCAGGTATTTGCAATAGCCACGCAGCATGGCCACCTGACGCCAGCTGAGCTTGGCGCCCAGTACCAGTCGGTTGAAACCGTCGCTCTCGGCCTGGCCGCGCCATATCTGCTCGAACGCATCCTCGAACAGGGCGCCGACCTGCTCGACGCTGAAGGTGAGCCGGCCGACCGGCTGCACCTCGAAATCCTGGATCGACAGCGGTGCATCGCCCGGAATCTCGTAGACGTGCTCGGTGAGCACGCGCAGGCCCAGGTTCTCCAACTGCGGCAGCACTTCGGACAGGGCAATGTCGCCACCGCTGCGATAGACCTTGAAACGCAGTTTTTCCGGTGCATGGGGCGGGTGGTAGAACGACATGCGCAGGGCGTTGTCACCCTGCAACAGCGACAGCTGGTGGATGTCCTCGGCAGCCACCATCGGACTCACGTCCTCGACGTAGCCCGCGGGCATCGACTTGGCATAGCGGTTGGCCAGCACCACGCCTTCATGTTCACCACGCGACTGCACCAGCGCATCGCGCAGGTCGTCGTACCAGTTGCGCACGATGGTGGCCACGCCGCTTTCCAGCACCGCGATGTCGGGCGTGGGACGATCGCCGATCCTCGGCCGTATCACCACGTAAAGACGGGCCAGCACGTCGTCACCCATCAGCACGGCCGAATCGAGGTGTTCGCCGCGCAACCCGTCCTTGAGCAGATGCTCGATGCGCTCGCGCACCGTGGTGTTGAACCGCTCGCGCGGCACGAACACCAGGCAGGTGAAGAACCGGCCATAGCGGTCGCCACGAACGAACAGCCGCGTGCGGGAACGCTGGCGCACCTCGAGAATGCCGGTGGCCGTGGCATACAACTCGTCCTCGCTGCTCTGGAACAGCTCGTCACGCGGCAGCATCTCGAGCACGTTGGCCAGCGATTTGCCGGAGTGCGAATCGCGCTTCAGACCCGAGCGCAGCATCACCGCCTCGACCTTTTGCCGGACCAGCGGCACGTCCTGCGGGCGGGCCATGTAGGCATTGGAAGTGAACATGCCGAGGAAGCGCTGCTCGGCCACCGGCCTGCCGTCGGCGCCGAATTTCAGCACACCGATGTAATCCATGTAGCCGGAACGGTGCACGTGCGAACGCGCGTTGGTTTTGGTCAGGATGATCGCATCGGTGGAACCCGACTGCGGCAGTTCGCTGGCGGCCAGCGTCCGCAACGAGCGCGGCGCCATGGACCGCTCGCTCTTGTGCAGGATGCCCAGACCGGAGGCATTGACGGCACGCAGCACGCGCTCGCCATCGTCGTCGGTGACCTCGTATTCGCGGTAGCCGAGGAACGTGAAATTGTCGTCGGCAACCCACTGCATGAACTCGCTGGCCTCGTCCACTGAAGCGGCATCCAGCGGCAGTTGGCGCTGCGGCAGTTCGCTGGCAATCGCCAGTGCCTTGTCGCGCATCGCCACCCAGTCGTTCACGGCGGAGCGCACGTCGTCCAGCGCCGCCTCGACCTGTGCCTGCAATTGCTCCCGCTCCGTGGCATCGGCTGCCCGGTCGATCTCGAAGTGCATGACGGATTCGGCATTCCCCGAATCGTCACCCAGGCTCTGCAAGGCACCGGAAGCATCGCGCACGACCTTCAGCACCGGATGGATCACCGCATGGATCTGCAGGTGGGTCGACACGATCATGCTGACGGTGTCGACCAGGAACGGCATGTCGTCGGTGACGATCTGCAACAGGCTGCGACCGGCATGCAGATCCGCGGGATTCAGCACGCGGATCACGGCGCGTCCGGCCGGGCGTTGCTGCATGAAATCCAGCAGGCCGGTGACCAGTGCGGCCCACTGCATCGGCGTGTGCAGATCCACGTCGCCACTGCCGATGCGCGCGAAGAAAGCTTCGCTGAAAACCTCGACCTCGGCGAGGCGCCGGGATGGCAAACCGCTCTTCTTCAGCTCTGCAAGCACGATCGACGGAAGGGACTGGTCATTCGTCGCACGGGTCAAATTCATGGCTTCTACTGGTCAGTGGAGACGTTGTTCGGGAACGCGGGTAAAAAGCCTTGAAAGGATACGCCGCGCAGCAAGGCGAATCCACCGGCGCGACGCGAATTCCACCATCCCCGTGCGCATGGATTCAGCCAGTCTTCGGACGCTGCCATCGCGCGGCGGATCGATCACCTCACCTGAGGTACCCACCCTCATGCACGCACTATCCCCGCTGCACCATCCTGGCGAGCCAACAGAACGGAGGTCGGCTGCGCAGATCACCACGCGACCACTTGATGGCTGGATTCGCGGCAGCAATAAAATGTAAACTCATCGGTATAGTCTGAATCGCAAAGCGCATGGCATGGCGCTCTGCGTATAGCCAGGATTGCGGCCGCCAATTGTTGCGGCAGCGTGGCTGACCTGTGGCACAAGACACCCCCGTCGCGATGCAGTATCAGTCCCCCCCGAATTGCCGGACTGCACCCGGCCACGCCCATTCCCCGTACGAGCCAAGTTCTGGAGTCCTCATGAAGTCCCCGTTACTGCGCACACCCCTGTTGTGCCTGAGCCTGCTGGTGTTGGCTGCCTGCAGCCGAGGCAAGGAGCAGGGGCCACCGAAAATGCCGCCACCGGAAGTCGGCGTGGTCCGGGCGCAGCCGCAGAGCTCGCCGCTGACCCGCGATCTGGTCGGCCGCCTGTCCGCCTATCGCAGCGCCGACGTGCGCGCACGGGTGCCCGGGGTGCTGCTCAGACGCAGCTACGACGAAGGCACCGACGTGAGGAAAGGCCAGTTGCTGTTCCAGATCGACCCGGCACCGTTGCAAGCGGCATTGAATGCCAGCCTGGCCTCGCTGGCACAGGCCCAGGCGACCTATACCAACAACAAGGTTGCCGCCCAGCGCATGCACGAACTGGCCCCCAGGGGCTATGTGTCGAAATCCGACGTCGACAATGCCGATGCCGCCGAACGCACCGCCGCCGCAGCGGTACAGGCGGCTCGCGCCAACGTGCAGTCGGCACGGATCAACCGGGGCTACGCCACCGTGACCTCGCCGATCGACGGCCGCGCCGGCCAGCAGCAGGTCACCGAGGGCGCGCTGGTCGGCAGCGGCGAGGCCACCTTGCTCACCACGGTCGACCAGATCGATCCGCTGTACGTGAACTTCACCATCGGCGCGGACACGCTGGAACAGCTGCGGCGCGCGCAGAGCCGCGGCAGCGTCACCCTGGCCGACCCGGACAAGACCAGCGTCCAGGTCACCCTGCCCGATGGCAGCATCTACGCCGAAAAGGGCACGCTGGACTTCTCCGCGGCAACGGTCGATCCATCCACCGGCTCGGTCAATCTTCGCGCCACGATTCCGAACCCGAAGCACAGCCTGCTGCCGGGCATGTACGTGACCCTGAAGGCCAGTCTCGGCCAGCAACACAAGGTGTTCCTGGTTCCGCAGGCCGCGGTGCAGCGCGACACCGACGGTGCCTACCTGATGACGGTGGGCACGGATGGCAAGGTCGTGCGCAAGGATGTCAGCACCGGCGAAATGATGGGAGGCAATTGGGTGATTACCGACGGCCTCAAGGCAGGTGACCAGGTGATCGTGTCGGGCGTGCAGAAGGTGAAGGCCGGAGCCCCCGCCAAGGCCCGCCCGTGGCAGCCCGCCTCCGCAAGCGGATCGTCCGCACCCGACGCTCCGGGCGCCGCCCCGGCCAGCAAGTAACGGAGCGAAACGCATGCCGAGTTTCTTCATCGACCGCCCTATCTTCGCCTGGGTGCTGGCCATCCTGATTTCCCTCGGTGGCATCCTGGCCATCCTCAACCTGGGCGTGGAATCGTATCCATCGATCGCCCCGCCACAGATCACGGTAAGCGCCTCCTATCCGGGCGCCAGTGCGGACACCACCGAGAAATCGGTTACCCAGGTGATCGAGCAGCAACTGACCGGCATCGATCATCTGCTTTACTTCAGCTCCTCCTCCAGCGACAGCGGCTCGGCCAATATCACGCTGACCTTCGAGAGCGGCACCGATCCGGACATCGCCCAGGTTCAGGTGCAGAACAAGGTCAGCCAGGCCACACCGCGACTGCCCTCGGAAGTGAACCAGCAGGGGGTGGTGGTAGCCAAGTCCAACTCCGACTTCCTGATGGTGGTGGCCCTGCGCTCGAACAATTCGGCGACCGACAGCGGCAAGCTCAACGACATCGTCGCTTCGCAGGTACTCGACCAGATCGCACGTCTGCCGGGCGTCGGCAGCACCCGCCAGTTCGGTGCCGAATACGCCATGCGGATCTGGCTGAATCCGAAGAAGCTGCAGGGTTACGGCTTGTCCGCCAGCCAGGTGCTGGCCGCGGTGAGGGCGCAAAACGTGCAGTTCGCCGCCGGCTCGATCGGCGGCGACCCGGCCCCGGTCGACCAGGGTTTCACCGCCAGCGTGACCGCCGAAGGACGCTTCACCACACCCGAGCAATTCCGCGGAATCATCCTGCGGGCGAACAGCGACGGCACCACGGTGACCTTGGGCGACGTCGCCAGGGTCACGTTCGGTCCAGCCAGCTACGGTTTCACTACCCGCTACAACGGTGACCCGGTCGCCGCCTTCGCCGTCCTGCTGACGCCCGGCGCCAATGCCCTGAACGTGGCCACGGCGGTGCGCAGCAAGATGGATGAACTGGCCCCGAGCTTCCCGCAAGGCGTCACCTGGTTCAGCCCCTACGACACCACCGGCTTCGTGAAGATCTCGATCGACGAGGTAGTGAAGACGCTGGGCGAAGCGGTGCTCCTGGTGTTCCTGGTGATCCTGCTGTTCCTGCAGAACTTCCGCGCCACCATCATCCCGACCCTGGTGATCCCGGTGGCCCTGCTCGGTACGTTCATCGGCATGCTGGTGCTGGATTTCAGCATCAACCAGCTGACCCTGTTCGGCATGGTGTTGTCCATCGGCATCGTGGTGGACGACGCGATCGTGGTGATCGAGAACGTCGAACGCATCATGACCGAGGAGGGTCTCTCGCCGAAGGAAGCCACCCGCAAGGCGATGGGCCAGATCACCGGTGCGGTCGTGGCGATCACCGTGGTGCTGGCGGCGGTATTCGTGCCCTCGGCGCTGCAACCGGGTGCCACCGGCATCATCTACAAGCAGTTCGCGCTGACCATTGCCGCGTCGATGGGCTTCTCCGCCTTCCTGGCCTTGTCGTTCACACCTGCCTTGTGCGCCAGTTTCCTGCAGCCGGAGCACGAAAAGAAGAAGAACATCGTCTTCCGCACGTTCAACCGCTTTTTCGACTGGATCACGCGCACCTATGTCGGGCACGTCGGCGGTGCGGTCAGGCACGCACCGCGCTGGATGCTGGCCTTCGGACTGATTGCGGCACTCGGCGGCTTCCTGTTCACGCGCCTGCCCGGCAGTTTCCTGCCGGAAGAGGATCAGGGCTACGCGCTGGCGATCGTGCAACTGCCACCCGGAGCGACCATCCTGCGCACCAACCGGGTGCTGGACCAGCTGCGCGCGATCATCAGCAAGGATCCTTCCGTGGAAGGCATGATGCAGATTGCCGGCTTCAGTTTCGTCGGTTCCGGCGAGAACGTCGGCATGACCTTCATCCGACTCAAGGACTGGAGCAAGCGCAAGGTCACCGCGGAGCAGTTCATCCAGCGAACCAACGGGGAGGTGCAGCAGGTACGCGATGCACAGATCTTCGTGATCAACCTGCCCACGGTCCGTGGCCTGGGCCGGTTCGGCGGTTTCGACATGTACCTGCAGGACCGCTCCGGTGCCGGCCGCACCGCACTGGCCAACGCACGCAACCTGCTGCTGGGCAAGGCGGAACAAAGCCCGGTGCTGACCGGCGTGCGGCCGAACACGCTGGAGGATGCACCGCAGTTGAAGCTCAACGTGGATCGCGTGCAGGCCCAGTCGATGGGTCTGTCGGTGGGCGATGTCTACAACGCGGTTCAATTGATGCTTGCCCCGGTCTACGTCAATGACTTCACCTATGGCGGCCGGGTCAAGCGGGTCCTGATGGAAGCCGATGCGCCGTTCCGCAAGGGACCGGACATGTTGCAGAACATCTTCTCGCCCAGCAGCACCCATATCCTCGGCGATGGCACCCCGGCGATGATCCCGCTGGCCAGCGTGACCACCCAGCGATGGACCACGGCCTCGCCATCGCTGACCCGCTACAACGGCTATTCCTCGGTCGAGATCGTCGGCTCGCCGGCACCGGGGCATGCCTCGGGCGAGGCGATGAATGCCATGCAGAAGATCGTCAACGACGACCTGCCCAAGGGTTTCGGCTACGACTGGACCGGCCAGTCATACCAGGAAGTCCTGTCCGGCAACGCCGCCACCCTGCTGATGGTGCTGTCGATCTTCATCGTGTTCCTGGCGCTGGCGGCGTTGTACGAAAGCTGGTCGATTCCGGTCGCGGTACTGCTGGTCGTGCCACTGGGCATGCTCGGTGCCGTGGTGTTCACCCTGCTGCGCGGCCTGACCGACGACATCTACTTCAAGATCGGCCTGATCACGGTGATCGGCCTGGCGGCGAAGAACGCGATCCTGATCGTGGAGTTCGCGGTGGAGCAGCAACAGCACGGCAAGACCCTGCGCGATGCCGTGGTCACCGCTGCCCGGCTGCGACTGCGACCGATCCTGATGACCTCGCTGGCCTTCATCCTCGGCGTGTTCCCGCTGTTCGTCTCCACCGGTGCCGGCGCCAACGCACGCCACGCGATCGGCACCGGCGTGATCGGCGGCATGCTGTTCGCCACCTTCCTCGGCGTATTGCTGATACCGGTGTTCTACGTGGTGGTGCGCAAGCTGCTGGGCGACCGCCTGGACGGCGACGCGCCGCTGTCCCCGAAGGGTCCCAACGGCATGCAGCCGTTCGATTCGGATCCGAATCGCGGACAGTGAAGCGAGGAATGAGTGGAGAGGAGTGAGGAACGAGTAAGGGCAATCGCAAGAGCTCGCCGTCGCTGCACGCTCTCACAACAAAAAGCCCCGGCTCAATGCCGGGGCTTTTGCTTTGAAGCGATCCGAAAGTGCCGTGGAGAGCGGAGCGCCGCACGCCGCTCTCTCTCGTTTCTCACTCCTCTCCACTCACTCCTCTCCACTCACTCCTCTACACTCACTCCTCGCTCCCTCAGCGCAGCCCCGTCTCCGCCCGCGCGATCACCATCCGCTGGATCTCGCTGGTGCCTTCGTAGATCTCGGTGATCTTGGCGTCGCGGAAGTAACGCTCCAGCGGCATCTCCTTGGAGTAACCCATGCCGCCGTGGATCTGCACCGCCTGGTGGCTGATCCACATCGCCGCTTCGGACGCGGTGAGCTTGGCGATCGCCGCCTCGGTACCGAAGCGACCGCCGTTCTTCTCGGTCTCGCCCTTCAGCCAGGCGGCGCGCAGGGTCAGCAGGGTCGCCGTATCGAGCTTGCACTTCATGTCGGCGATCTTCGACTGGGTCATCTGGAACGTGCCGATCGGATGGCCGAACGCCTTGCGATCGCGCACCCACTGCAGGGTCGCCTCGTAGGCCGCACGCGAAATGCCGACCGCCTGCGAGGCGATGCCGATGCGGCCGGCGTCGAGCACGCCCATCGCGATCGAGAAGCCCTTGCCCTCCGGACCCAGCAGGTTTTCCTTGGGGCAGACGTACTCGACGAACTCGATCTCGCAGGTCGCCGAAGCGCGGATGCCGAGTTTCGGTTCGGTCTTGCCGGTATGGAACCCGGGCAACTGGGTGTCGATGATGAACGCCGACACGCCCTTGGCGCCGATGCCCGGCGTGGAGATCGCGAACAGCACGATGTAGCGAGCCACCGGGCCGGAAGTGATCCAGCTCTTCTTGCCGTTGATCACCCAGTCGCCGTTCTCGTTCTTGCTGGCGCGGGTATGCATCGCCGAGGCGTCCGACCCGGACTGCGGCTCGGTCAGTGCGTAGGCGCCGATCGCTTCACCGGTGGCAATCGCGCGCACGTACTTCTGCTTCTGCTCCTCGTTGCCGTGCTTGAGAATGCCGTTGCAGAACAGCGAGTTGTTCACCGACATGATGGTCGAGGTGGCCGCATCGGCTGCCGCGATCTCGATCATCGCCAGCACATAGGCGATCGGATCCATGCCGGCGCCGCCGTAGGCCTCCGGTACCTCGATGCCCATCAGGCCCAGCTGGCCCATCTCGCGGATGTTCTCCAGCGGGAATTCCCCCCTGGCGTCGAGTTCGGCCGCCACCGGGGCGATGCGCTTCTGCGCGAAATCGCGGGCGATCGACTGGATCGACAACTGGTCTTCGGTGAATCGGAAATCCATGAGTTACTCCCGGCGCCGAGAACCGGCGGCTGATCAAGACAAAACCGTTGGCCACTGGCCAGCCGCCTATTGTAGCGGCCCGCGACCACCACGTCCCCGACAGCCCGGATGAAGCTGGTCTGCCGTGGTGCTTGACGCCCCGGCAAACCGCCGCCAGACTTGTTATCTCTCTATCGCGATAAAAGGATGGCACGGCATGTCCTTAGCCTCGAAAGCACTCCTGCCGAGCCACTGCCAGAGCGCACCCTGATGGATCTGGCGACTGCTTCCAGTGTGCTGCGGCTGCTGGCCGACCCCACCCGCGTGCGCCTGCTGGCCCTGCTCGAACATGAGGAGCTCACCGTGGCCGAGCTGGCCGCGGTACTGCATCTGGCGCAACCGCGGGTCTCCACCCACCTGGCGAAATTGAAGGAAGCGGGCCTGGTTCGCGACCGCCGTGCCGGGGTGTCGGCCTATTACCGCGCCAACAACGATGGCGACGAGGCCCAGCACCGCCTGCTCGGCTCGCTGCGCGAAAGCATCGACGACGCCCTGCTGCGCGAGGACAACGCCCGCCTGCCCGACGTGCTGGCCAACCGGGCGCGCGAAGAAGGCTGGGCCGACACCGTCGCCGGCGACATGGAACGGCACTATTCGCCCGGGCGCACCTGGGAAACGCTGGCGCGCTCGCTGCTGCAATTGCTGGCCACCGGTGACGTGCTGGATATCGCTTCCGGCGACGGCATCACCGCCGAGCTGCTGGCGCCGCACGCGCATTCGATCGTCTGCGTCGACTCCAGCGAGCGCGTGGTCGAGGCCGCGGCCAAGCGCCTGCGACCCTTCGGCAACGTGCAGGTGCGCCAGGGTGACATGCATGCGCTGGACCTGGGCGAACAACGCTTCGACCTGGTGCTGATGCTGCACGCGCTGACCTATGCCGAGCACCCGACCCGGGCCGTGGCCGAAGCCGCGCGCCTGTTGCGGCCCGGCGGCCGCCTGCTGGCGGTCACCCTGGGCCAGCACGATCACCGCGCCGCGGTCGAGCCGTTCGACCACCGCAATCTCGGTTTCAGCGAAAGACAGCTCGACGGCTACGCCCGCGCCGCCGGCCTGGAGGTATTGAGTTGCATCCGGCTCAGTCGCGAGCGCAAGGCGCCGCATTTTGAAGTGATCAGTCTGCTGGCGCGCAAGCCGGCCGGCAGCTGATTCAATCGTTTCACGAGGACGTCCGATGAGTACCCTGCCCTGGCTTCACCCCGATCGCGTCGCCCTGCTGGAGCAGGCGCTGCGCCGACGCATCCTGATCCTCGACGGCGGCATGGGCACCATGCTGCAGGGACATGAGCTGGACGAGGGCGGATTCCGCGGTGCGCGTTTCGAGCACGGCCATGACGGCCATGCCGAGTTTCACGACAACCACGCCCATCCGGGCGGCTGCGACCTCAAGGGCAACAACGACCTGCTCACGCTGACCCGACCGGACATCATCCGCGGCGTGCACGACGCCTACCTCGAGGCCGGCGCCGACCTGATCGAAACCAACACTTTCAACTCCACCCGCATCAGCCAGGCCGACTACAAACTGCAGCACCTGGCGCACGAGCTGAATCTCGAAGGCGCGCGGCTGGCCCGCGTTGCCTGCGACGCGATGACGGCGAAGACGCCGCACCAGCCGCGCTTCGTGATCGGCGTGCTTGGCCCGACCAGCCGCACGGCCTCGCTGTCGCCGGACGTCAACGATCCGGGCTTCCGCAATGTCACGTTCGAGGAACTGGCCGAGAACTACACCGAATCCGCCAACGGCCTGATCGACGGCGGCGCCGACGTGATCATGGTCGAGACGATTTTCGACACGCTGAACGCCAAGGCCGCCCTGTTCGCGCTGAGCGAGCTGTTCCACCAGCGCGGTGCGCGCATGCCGGTGATGATCTCCGGCACGATCACCGACCGTTCCGGCCGCACGCTGTCGGGACAGACCGCCGAGGCGTTCTACTATTCGGTGCGCCACGCACGGCCACTGTCGGTGGGCTTCAACTGCGCACTCGGCGCGGACGACCTGCGCCCGCACATCCAGACTCTGTCCGGCATCGCCGAGAGCTACGTCAGCACCCATCCGAACGCCGGCCTGCCGAATGCGTTCGGCGAATACGACGAGACCCCCGAGCACATGGCCGAGGTGATCGGCAGCTTCGCCCGCGACGGCCTGCTGAACCTGGTCGGCGGCTGCTGCGGCACGACGCCGGCGCACATCCGCGCGATCGCCGCAGCCGTGCGCAACCACCCACCCCGTGCGCTGCCGTCGCTCGACGCGGAGGCTGCATGAGCGCCGCCGCCCTGCTCCCTCTCCCCTTTGGGGAGACGACTGCATGGATGCAGAAGGTAGAGCAATGCAGGGAGCGATTGCCGAGGGTTGGAGTGAGGGGGCGAGCTGGCGATGAAGTGCTGTCGAAGAACGCTTTGTTGAGCTGTCCCGCGAGCACCCGCCCCTCACCTCAATCCTCTCCCCAGAGGGGAGAGGAGGCCAACGCAAGAAACATGTTGTCCCTATTGAAGCGGAGCACCCGCCCCTCACCTCAATCCTCTCCCCGCAGGGGAGAGGAGGCCAACGCAAGCAGCCCGTCCCCATGACTACCCGTCACACCCGTCTGTCCGGCCTCGAACCGCTGGTGCTCACGCCCGACCTGCTGTTCGTCAACGTGGGCGAACGCACCAACGTCACCGGCTCGGCGCAATTCAAGAAACTGATCAAGGAAGATCGCTACGACGAGGCCGTCGAGGTCGCCCGCCAGCAGGTCGAGAACGGTGCGCAGATCATCGACATCAACATGGACGAGGGCCTGATCGATTCCGAGGCGGCGATGACCCGCTTCGTCAACCTGATCTCCTCCGAACCGGACATCGCCCGCGTGCCGTTCATGATCGACTCGTCCAAGTGGACGGTGATCGAGGCCGGCCTGCGCTGCCTGCAGGGCAAGGGCATCGTCAACTCGATCTCGATGAAGGAAGGCGAAGCCGCCTTTCTCGAACACGCGCGCAAGGTGCAGCAGTACGGTGCCGCCGCCGTGGTGATGGCGTTCGACGAGCAGGGCCAGGCCGACACCTGCGTGCGCAAGGTGGAAATCTGCTCGCGCGCCTATGAACTGCTGACGAAGGAACTCGACTTCCTGCCCGAAGACATCATCTTCGATCCGAACATCTTCGCCATCGCCACCGGCATCGAGGAGCACAACAACTACGCGGTGGACTTCATCGAGGCCACCCGTGAATTGAAGAAGCGCTTCCCGGACTGCCACATCTCCGGCGGCGTCTCCAACGTGTCGTTCTCGTTCCGCGGCAACAACATCGTGCGCGAGGCGATCCACTCCGTGTTCCTGTTCCACGCGATTCGCGCCGGCATGGACATGGGCATCGTCAACGCCGGCGCGCTGACGATCATGGACGACATCGACCCGCCGCTGCGCGAGCGCGTCGAGGACGTGGTGCTGAACCGCCGCGACGACGCCACCGAACGGCTGCTGGAGATCGCCGACAACTACAAGGGCAAGCGCGGCGCCGCCGTGGTCGAGACCCTGGCCTGGCGCGACAAGCCGGTGCGCGAACGGCTCAGCCATGCACTGGTGCACGGCATCGACCAGTACGTGGTCGAGGACACCGAGGAAGCGCGCCAGCTGTCGACGCGGCCGCTGGACGTGATCGAAGGCCCGCTGATGGACGGCATGAACGTGGTCGGCGACCTGTTCGGCGCCGGCAAGATGTTCCTGCCGCAGGTGGTGAAGTCCGCCCGCGTGATGAAGAAGGCGGTCGCCTACCTGCTGCCGTACATCGAGGCGGAAAAGTTGCGCACCGGCGACACCGGCAAGAACAACGGCAAGATCATCATGGCCACGGTCAAGGGCGACGTGCACGACATCGGCAAGAACATCGTCGGCGTGGTGCTCCGCTGCAACAACTTCGAGGTGATCGACCTGGGCGTGATGGTGCCGGCGCAGAAGATCCTGGAAGCCGCGATCGCCGAGAACGCCGACATGATCGGCCTGTCCGGCCTGATCACGCCGTCGCTGGAGGAAATGAGCCAGGTCGCCCGCGAGATGCAGCGACGCGACTTCCACATCCCGCTGCTGATCGGCGGCGCCACCACCTCGCGCGCGCACACCGCGCTGAAGATCGAGCCGCACTACAAGGCCGGCACGGTCTGGGTGAAGGACGCCTCGCGCGCGGTCGGCGTGGCGCAATCACTGGTCAGCAAGGATCTGGTCGAGGACTTCCTGGCCAAGGTGCGCGCCGACTATGCCGACGTGCGCGAACGCCACCGCAACCGTGGCCCGGGCAAGCAGCTGGTACCGCTGGAGAAGGCGCGCGCGCAGCGCTTCCGCGGCGACTGGGCCGCGTACCAGCCGCCGCAACCGAAGCAGCCCGGCGTCAGCGTGTTCGACGATTACGATCTGGCCGTGCTGCGCCCGTACATCGACTGGACGCCGTTCTTCCAGGCATGGGAACTGGCCGGCCACTATCCGGCCATCCTCACCGACGCCGTGGTCGGCAGCCAGGCCAGCGAACTGTTCCGCGATGCGCAGGCGATGCTGCAGCGGATCATCGACGAGAAGTGGCTGACCGCCCGGGCCGTGATCGGCCTGTGGCCCGCCGCCAATATCGGTGACGACGTCGAGGTCTACACCGACGCCAGCCGCAGTGAACGGCTCGCCACGCTACACAGCCTGCGCCAGCAGGCCGACAAGCCGATCGAGCGGCCGAATCTGTGCCTGGCCGATTTCATCACCCCGAAGGAGTTCGCCAAGCCGGACTGGATCGGCGGCTTCGCGGTCACCGCCGGCATCGGCATCGAGCCCCACCTGGCGCGCTTCGAGGCCGACCACGACGACTACTCCTCGATCATCCTGAAGGCGCTGGCGGACCGCCTCGCCGAAGCGTTCGCCGAACACATGCACGAACGCGTGCGCAAGGAATTCTGGGGCTTCCAGCCGGACGAGGCGCTCGGCAACGACGAGCTGATCGCCGAGAAATACCGCGGCATCCGCCCGGCCCCGGGCTATCCGGCCTGCCCCGAGCACACCGAGAAAGCCACCCTGTTCGAACTGCTCGACGTCACCGCCAACACCGGCATCGAGTTGACCGAAGGCTTCTCGATGTATCCCGCGGCCGCCGTCTCAGGCTGGTACTACTCGCATCCGGACAGCCAGTATTTCGTGGTCGGCCGACTCGGCAAGGAACAGGTCGAGGACTATGCCAGGCGCAAGGGCTGGAGCCTGGCCGAGGCCGAACGCTGGCTCGCCTCCAACCTCGACTACGACCCCGAATGATCGGGATCCCGGCAATCAGGCGGTGACGTCACCGGTGATGCTGTTCTTGCGGTGGCGCAGATGCACGACGAGGTTGTAGACCGAGACGAAGACGGGGAAGAAGTTCGAGAGGATGCCCACCGAATCGTTCTTGCCCACGATGAAATACGCCAGCAACAGCGCGCTGCCGAACACCGACAGCCACCAGAACGCCAGCGGCATCACCACACGCTTGTACTTGCGCGTGTAGTACAGCTGCACGAACCAGCGGCTGGTGAACATCAGGGTGCCGGCGTAACCCACGGCCTTCCACGGCGTCAGATGGAACTGCTGCAGCGCATGGAGGATCGAGGCCAGATGAGTATTGAGGAAGTCCATGGCGGCCATTTGCGTGTGTGAAAGGTTCGCAAGTCTAGCAACCCGGCCGGAAAAGCACGCCGGCCCCGTCAAAAGCATTGACCCGCCCACCGGCTACCCCTAAAATTGCGCGTTCTCGGCGGGCGATTAGCTCAGCGGTAGAGCACTGCCTTCACACGGCAGGTGTCGCAAGTTCGATCCTTGCATCGCCCACCACAAAAATCAGCGACCAAGGCCACCTCGCAAGGGTGGCCTTTTTCGTCATGCGGCGAAGTTCGCTGGCGGGCAGTGCCCGGCCTGCAAAAGAGTGTCTGGCCCACTCGGGGATGCGGCCGTACCTGCCCGCCAGCCCTGCCCTGCATCCGGGCCTTCTTGCCAAGATCAAGAGCGGATCACCGCCTCCTGACCCCGGCGCGACCACGACAAGTCCTGGTGCCGATACGCCGGAGGACAGTTGCGACTTGAAGCTGCCGCGCCCGATCACAGGGAATCCCGTTCGACAGTTCGCCCCGTCGAGCGCCTTTTTCGCATTGAATCCAGAGCAGGGTCACCAGTCCCGATCGACGGGGCAAGGTCCCTCAGCCGGCGGCGGCAGATTCACCTTCGTCGCGATTCTCCTCGGCCAGTGCCTGCTCGGTCAGCAAGGAGAGAAACGTACTGCGCTCGCGTCGGTAGTTCGGATCGAAAGGCCCACCGATGGCAGCCGTGTGCATGATGTCGTGACTGGCGCTCAGGGCCGCAAACGCTCCCTCACCGCCACGCAGGTACTCGCCCGGCACGCAATCCACCTGCGCATGCCTGGCCCAGAAAGCCGGCTCCGCCGGCAATGTCATGAACTCTTCCTCCCAACGCAGCTCGCCCGCCAGGGCGCCCAGACAGGTCTTCGGGCGCGCCCTGTCCCAGCCTTGCCGGAAACCGGCGAGCCAGGCTGGCACGGCCTGCGGCGGCATCGGCCGCGCCAGCGCGTAGCCCTGACCGAAATCCGCCGCCAGGATCGCTGCGGCCTCGATCAGGCCGGGTGACTCCAGTCCCTCGACGACGACCTCCAGCCCGAGATCGTGTCCGATCCGGATGAGCTGGCGGATGAAGCGCAAGGTACTCAATGGCTCGCGCCTGACTTGCGTGACGATCGCCTGGTCGATCTTGACCCGGTCGAACGGCCATTGGCGCAGGCGGATGAGCGAACTGTAACCGGCGCCCAGATCGTCCTCGACCAGGCGCACGCCGAGCGCCTTCAGCGACTGCATGCCGGACTCGGCCAGCAACATCGAATGCTCGGTACCGATCGGTGATTCCAGGATTTCGAACAGCAGGGCCTCGGCCGGACACGTGCTTGCCGCGATCGCCGTGGCTGCCGTTTCGGCGTAGCGGGAATCCTCCAGCGCGGCCGCCGGGGCATTCACCGACATATCCATTGTGTGACCTGCCTGCCGCAGTGATTCCCGGCACGCCATGGCCTGCGTGAGCCCCTGGCGGAACAGCGCGATCAGGTCGTCGGCACCCAGCGCCGGAAGGAACCGGGCCGGCGCCAGCAAGACGCCGTCTTCGTCACGCAGTCGCGCCAGCGCCTCGAGCTCGCCGACCCGACCATCGGTGAGCCTGACCACGGGCTGATAGTGCATCTCGATCGCCTCGGTAGCGACCAGTGCCCGCCAACGCTCGCGCACGAAGAACGGCAGCAGCTCCGTGCCCCGGCGCGGCGGCGCCAGACGGGCCAGCGCGAGATCCAGTACGGTCTTTATCTGTTCGGCGAATGCCTGCTGGTCTTCGCTCTGGAACCCTCCGGCATAGGGACTGTAGAGGGTGAGCACCACCGCTGGCTGGAGCGGCAGCGGACACAGCGGAATGGCCACGCTGGAAACCACACCGAGACTGGTTGCCATGTCGCGCCAGGCGAGCATCGCCGGGTCGCTGCCATAGTGTGCACACCGGTGAATGCTGGCCGTGCGCCATGCGCGGCCGCTGGGCCCGTCACCTTCCATCCCGCCCTGGTTGACCCGGATGGGCCGCGCATGGCCGGCAACCAGTGCGCGCAGGTATTCCGCAAATGCCGCTCCCGCCACGGCTTCATAGGTCAGGTAGCCCGACTCGTCCGGACGTCCCGCGGCGCAGGCCATGATCTCCTCGTGCGACGCCAGGATGTCGACCGCGCCCTGAATGAGCTCGAGGTAACCCTCCGCCGACCAGGCGAGCGCATTGAGCCGCGCCAGCAGCGCGACGCGGCGACGCTGCAGCTCGCGCATGCTCTCGAGTTGCCACTGCCGCTCCATGCCCAGTCGTTGCAAGACGATGGACAACGCCTTGCGGTCGCCATGGGCAAGCGCACCGAGGGTGGTCGCAAGGATGTCGCGCAGCAGTTCGATCGCTTCCAGCAGCCATACCTCCTCGAGGCCGCAAGCGGCGTGGAAAAGACCCGAACGCTTCGCCTTGCTGCGGTGCATAGCCACTTCGAGATGCGGATCCAGCAGGATCAACAGGTGCTGCGACAAGCGATGCTTGAAGGTATCCACCTCGGCCGACGGGGTCGCGCCCAGCAGCCGTGCGATCCCCTCTTTCAGCAACAGCCCTTCATAAAAGTTTTCCACCACCCCAGGCATCTCCGCCTGCCACACCTTCAGGCATGTGGCCAGCCTCGCGGCGGCGCGCTCGCCGTAAGGCGGCATGGCGGAGGCCCCCGCGTGCTCGACTGCCGGCTCCGCAGCACTGCTGGGAAGTGCCACCGCCCACCAGCGGGACCGCTGCCGCTTGTCCGCCTTGATCTGGTACATCGCCTGATCCGCGCGCCGCAGCAGTTGTTCGCCATTGGCATGGGCATGGATCGAATACAGCGCGATACCCAGACTGGCCGCCAATGGAAAACTTGCTCCGTCCATAGTCATCGGTCGCCGCAGCGATTGTTCGACGCGATCCAGCAGCGGCTCCAGATCGTTTTCGTGCTTGAGATCCTCGAACACCAACACGAACTCGTCGCCGCCCAGGCGCGCCACGTAGTCCTCCGAGCGCAGTGCCTCGCGCAGCCGCGTCGCCAACTCGACCAGCACGCGGTCACCGGTCGCATGCCCGTAACGATCGTTGATCGGCTTGAAGTCATCCATGTCCAGCAGCCCGACGGCGACCAGGCTCCGATGCCGTTGCGCCCGGGCCAGCGCATGTTCGAGGTGATAGTCGAGTGCCCGCCGGTTGGGCAGATTGGTCAGGGCGTCGTGCAGCGCCAGATACGTCTGCCGCTCCTGTTCCTGATACAAGGCATGACGCTGCTGGTGCTGTCTCAGCGCAAGACCCGCGGCTTCTGCTATTTCCTCCAGCAACTGGTGCATGTCGGCATCGAAGGCATCCGGCTCGGTGGTTGCCACAAGAAATACCGCAGCTGGCGTACGCAAGGCCGTGGTTTCCTCGGCCGGTTCGGAAAAAACCGGCCAGCAGCCGATCGCGCCCACCCGCGTCAATGGCTCCGTACGCCACACCTCCGGTTCGTCCGGATGGCCGGATGGCTGCACCCGTACCACGGGCAAGGCCTGCGTGAAGGTCAGCGTGGGTGCCGGCAGGGAATGAGCGTCCGGCTGGATCGGTGGCTCGGGCAACGCACGCATCGCTTCGGCCATCGGGCCGGCCAGGGCGACACGGCGCAAGACCGGGCCTTCGGCGACATAGACATCCACGGCCACCGCGCCGGCCACGTCGACCAGTGCATGTGCCAAGGTGAAGAAAACCGCTTCCGGACCGGGTTGATCGAGCATCGCCCGCTGGATCGTCCTCTGCGCATCCCGATAGCGGCTCAAGCGCAGATTACGTTCAACCAGAGCCTGGTCATCCCAGAACCGGGCAAGTTCGTCGACGAGCCGCTGCGCCCAGTCCAGCAACTCGTCCGTCAGCGCGGGTCCGTCCATGTGCGAATAGGCAACCAGGACCAACTGACCGCCATCCGATGTCCCCGATGCCGCCGCAATGCACGAACCCAGTCCATGACGCTGGGCCGCCTCGCGCCATGGCGCAAATTCCGGTGAGTCCAGTGTCGCCACCCTGGCGCGCCCCTCGCGCAGGACGATGCCGACCGGACCGCGCCCGCCCGGTTCGCGGGCATCGTCGCTTACCCGCAGCGACGATGCGTAGTCCGCGGCGGGTCCTGCCGCCGTCAGCTCCAGTCGTGATCGCCCCGGCTCACGCCGTCCGATCCATACCAGGGGCAGGTCCATGGTGATCGCGAGAATACGAGCCACCTCGACCAGCGCCAGGCGGCGGTCGTAACCAGGGGCCGCATGCAGCAACGTCAGCGTCTCGGCCACACTCTCGTAGAAGTGCTCGCGCAATTCGCTACGTGGCCATTCCTGCCCCTCCATTGCACCACCCCTCCCGGCAGCTTCGCCCCCAGGACCGATCATGCCTTGTTCTGCAGCGAGACACCGCCACCCGAACCCGACTGAGCGCGTCCGTCCAGGGTCCGCCACATGCACATTCCCGATCGACCACTGCACCGCAACAAGCGACCCATGTTCAGCAGGATAGCCTCAATCATCTTCCACTTGTTCGCCGCGGGGAGAAACCGCGCTGGTCAGCAAACGCAATCCCCTGGCCAATACGCTCCGGCCGCTCACCGCCGACATTCACCGGGCGCCCTCATGCACCCCCGCATGCCCGGGCGCGCCGGAGCATCAGTTCGCGCTCGCGCAGATTCCGAGTCAGTGCCGCCGCGCGTTCGAATTCCGGCCGGGCCTCGCCGAGGCGACCGAGCCGGGCCAGCAGGTCACCGCGCACGACCGGCAACAGGTGATAGTCCCGCAAGGTCGGCTCGTCGATCAGTGCGTCGACGATGCTCAGGCCGGCTGCCGGGCCGAACGCCATGCCGACGGCGACCGCACGATTCAGCTCGACGATGGGTGACGGCGCCACCTGCGCCAGCGCCGCGTACAGCGCCGCGATGCGTTCCCAGTCGGTATCGGCAGCCGTCAGTGCTCGTGCATGACAGGCAGCAATCGCGGCCTGCAGCGCGTAGGGCCCGAGCGCGCCGCCCAGCTTTTCGGCATGATCGAGCGCGGCCAGCCCCCGACGGATCAGCAGGCGGTCCCATAGCGCACGATCCTGATCGAGCAGCAGGATGGGTTCTCCACGGGAGTTTACCCGCGAGTGCGTGCGCGAGGCCTGGATCTCCATCAACGCCACCAGGCCATGCACCTCCGGTTCCCGCGGTATCAGTCCGGCCAGCACGCGCCCCAGACGCAGGGCGTCCTCGCACAGCGCCGGTCGCATCCAGTCGTCGCCCGCCGTGGCCGAATAGCCCTCGTTGAATATCAGGTAGATGACGCCGAGCACCGCCGAAAGTCGGCCGGCGAGCTGCTCGCCCCGTGGCACTTCATACGGCACCTCGGCCTTCGCCAGGCTGCGCTTGGCGCGGACGATGCGCTGCGCGATGGTGGCCTCGGGCAGCAGGAACGCCCGCGCGATCTCTTCCGTGGTCAGGCCGCCGAGCAGGCGCAGGGTGAGCGCCACACGTGCCTCGACCGAAAGCAGCGGATGGCAGGCGGTGAATATCAGCCGCAACAGGTCGTCGCCGATCGGATCGTCCAGCGCGGCCTCGACCGCACAGACCTGCTGCTCCTGCTCGGCCTCGAGCTCGTGCATCAGCTGCGCGTGCTTGCGCTCGAGCAGCTTGTTGCGCCGCAGCCGGTCGATCGCGCGTCGCTTCGCCGTCGTCATCAGCCAGGCGCCGGGGTTGTCCGGCACGCCCGATTGCGGCCACTGCTCCAAGGCGATGACCAGCGCATCCTGCGCCAGCTCTTCGGCCAGGCCGACGTCACGCAGCATGCGTGCGAGGCCCGCGATGAGTCGGGCCGATTCGATGCGCCAGACAGCGTCGATGGCGCGATGGGTGTCGGTGGCGGTCATGGTGGCTGATCACACCACCGGCGCAGCGCCGGCGCAAGGCCGATGCCAGCGACAGCTCCGCCTCAACCACCAAGATGCGCCGCACCGCCGTACCTCATCCGGTCGCGAGCAGGCGCCACCACGGATCGGTGGCGAGGCTGCCGTCGCCTTGCTCGTCCAGCTCGCCGGTCACCGTGCGCTGCAACTCCGGTGGCAGTTCGGCGAACTCCTGCACCTGGCGCACCTCGATCACCTCGCTGCCCGCCGCCGGGCAGCGCGTGGCCCAGGCGATGGCGTCCTCACGCGAAGCCACTTCGATCATCCAGTAGCCACCCAGCACGTCCGACGTCCCGTCGAACGGGCCGTCGATGACGGTCGCCTCACCGCTGGCGAAGGAAACCCGCGCACCGGCCGACGCCGGATGCAGCCCATCGAGCGCCACCAGGACCCCGGCCTCGTGCAGCCGCTGGTGGTAAGCCGCCATCTCGGCCACGGCCTCCGCGTCCGACCGGGTGTCCGGCATGGCGTCACCGTCGTCGCCGGGGATCAGCAGCAGCATGAAGCGCATCGTTATTTCCCCTTCTCGCAGTTGACCATCCACGACACGCCAAACCGGTCGATCACCATGCCGAAGCGCTCGGCCCAGAAGGTCGGCTCGAATGGCATCTGGATGGTGCCGCCCTCGGCCAACGCACGGAAGATGCGCTCGCCCTCGACCACCGTGTCCACCGCGATCGACACCGAGCAGCCGCTGATGCCATGGTAGGGCCGCTCCGGCGGGCAGTCGGAGGCCATCAGTACCTGATCGCCCACTTCCAGCCGCACATGCATGATCCAGTCGCGGGTGTCCGCCGGCGTGTTCTCGGCCCCTGGCGCTTCGCCAAAACGCATCAGCATGGCGATCTTGCCGTGCAGGGCCTGGGCGTAGAAGTTGAACGCGGCCTCGGCCTTGCCGTCAAAAATGAGATAGCTGTTCAGACGCATGGTCTTTCCTCGGGTTTGCTGTGGAGTGGACGCAGCAGCCGTGCGTTCCGTGACTCGATCGCGTGCGGGTTGCCACGAGGATCCGGGGGACCGTCGTGTCGAGCCGCTTCATCGCGCTCAGCTCCTGGCGGCAATCTGCGCACGCAGCCGTTCTTCCTGCTCGCGCAGTTCGGGCGTGAATTCCTCGCCGAAATCCGCGGCTTCGAACACCGGGCGGATCTCGATCTCGGAGTCACCCTCGAACGGGTTCGGGCAGCGCCTGACCCAGGCGATCGCCTCGTCCATCGACTTCACCTGCCACAGCCAGAAGCCGGCGATCAGCTCCTTGGTTTCGGCGAACGGCCCGTCGACCACCGTGCGTGAGCTGCCGGAGAACTGCACCCGAGCGCCCTTCGCACTGGGCTGCAGCCCTTCGCCCGCCAACATCACGCCGGCCTTGACCAGTTCCTCGTTGAACTTGCCCATCGCTGCGAGCAGCTTCTCGCTGGGCATCACGCCCGCTTCGGAATCCCGGGTGGCCTTGACTATCACCATGCATCGCATCGTCGTGTCTCCGTGTCTGGGTAGGGACCGGCGGCGCCTTTCCCGCCGGTTTCATGCACACGACGAATGACCCAGCGCCAAATCGACAAGGACGGCGAAGCCGCAGGCATCAAGGCGATGAGCACCGGCCTCGCCGACGAAGGCATGGCTCCGCTGAGCGGCTGCACCCCGGACGGCTTGGCGCGCGAACTGCTCGACCATGCCCCCGAGTGGATCTTCGCCTCTAAAGTCGACGCCCTGAAGCATCGCACCGCCCTCATCATCACCTCCGACGACGGCCTCGCACCGGCCAACAGGGGCTTCGGTGCCGATCTGCGCAAGGCCGGCGACCCCCACGTCACCACCGTGCACCTGCCTGCCGATCACGCGTATTCGGATCAGCAGTTTGAGCTGTCCCAGTCGGTGTTGAAGCGGCTCGCCAACCTCGCGAAACAGCTATCAAGTGGCTCTACAAAAAGACTGCAGAAGGCACCAGCCATGCGTGCTCGGCTATGCGGGAACCTGAAGCTCGCGCGGGCAGGCGACATCGTGTTCTCGTAGTCGATTGAGCATCCCCACGAATCCTCACCAAGGCTGGATCCGCGCCGCCGGATACCACCACCGCGCATGCGTTCGGGTGAGCCATTCCGGCACCCCTGAACTTTCATTCCACAACTCCCCGCATGGTTCGCAGCGCATCAGAGAACTCGACACATCGGGGTTCGTCGCCAGGCGCTCGAAACGGTCGTACGGCGCGTGGACACCGAATTGGCAGTCGCTGCAAAGCCATGGAGTCCAGGGCATCAAAACGTATGGCGGCGTAGAACAATCCGGCGCCAGAGCGCAGGCATGGGCGCGGCACAGCTTGCGCCACCAACCCGTGCCACTCGACCCGAGAGTCCATGCGACCTGGCGCATCTTTCACTACCCCGACTTCAAGCCGTGGCGAGCATTGCGCCTGCCGGCTCAGCGGCACGGTGGTCAGGCAGCACCCAGGCTCGTGCGCTCAACAAGACGCTCCTCATCGAGCACACGCTCGACCAGCAAGGAGAAGAACACGTCGCGCAGTACACCATAGTCGTGATCGAACGGACCGGCGCTGGCCGCTTTCTGCATGGAGTCATGACTGGCGCGCAAGGCGTCCGAAACGCCTTCGGCACGTGCCAGGTATTCACCAGCGATGGAACCTTCCTGCACATGACGATCACGGGAATCCGCCTCGTCAAACAGCTCAACGAAGCGCTCTTCCCAACGCAGCGCCCCGGCCAGCGCGCCAAGCGCGCTGGCCGGGGACGGGCGGTGTCGCTCCGATTCAAAACGGACGAGCCAGTCCGGTAGCGCTTCAGGAGGCATGGGGCGGGCGAGTGCGAAGCCTTGCCCGAAATCCGCGTCAAGAATCGATGCCGCTTCCAGCATACCCGTCGACTCAAGCCCTTCGATAACCACCTCTTGCCCCAACGCATGGCCGACCCGAATCAACTGACGCATCAGACGCAGGGTGCCCAGCGGGTCATGCCTGGCCTGGCCGATAATGGCCTGGTCGATCTTGATGCGATCGAACGGTGACTGGCTGAGGTGCGCCAACAACCTGCGACTGACCACCACGTCATCCTCGACCGCCGGACCCACCAGCGATTTGAGCGACTGCACACCGGCACTTGCCATCAGCGCCCAGCAACCATTTCCGGCCGGGGATTCAAGCGCCTCGAACCGCAAAGCCCCCACCGGACAGCCGCTGGCCTGCAGAACCGTCTCTACCGTCCGCGCATAACGGGAATCCTGCAGGGCCAGCACCGGCACGTTGACCGACATCCCCATCACGAGACCGGTACGAGCCAGCGATTGACGACAGGCCACGGCCTGGATGACGCCATCACGAAACAGCCGCATCAGGCCGGCGGCGCCCAACGCGGGCAGGAAGCTGGCCGGGAGCAACAGACTTCCCAGATCATCACGCAATCGCGCCAGCGCCTCAAACCCTGCAACCTGGCGATCCGCAAGCCTGATCATGGGCTGATAATGCATCCGCAGCGCACCGGTCGTGATGATGGTGCGCCAGCGCTGTCGCACAAACGCGGGCAGCAGGCTGGCAAGCTGCCGCCGGGGCGCCATATGCATCAGAGCAAGCTCCAGCACGGCCTTGATCTGCGTGACGAATGCCTGCTGGCTCTCGCTCCGGAATCCACCCGAATAGTGGCTGTACAGCGAGAGTATCGCCAGCGGCTTGCACGACGGCAGACACAACGGAATGGCAACCTGCGATACGACCCCATGGCGCCTGGCGGTATCACGCCAGAGCGCCATGGCCGGGTCGCTACCGTAATGCTCGCACCGCTGAATGTTCGCCATGCGCCACGCGCGTCCGGCCGGCTCATTTTCCTCCGGACTTTCCTCATCGAGCTGGATCGGCGGCAGCTCACCGCTGTTGATTATCCGCAAGTGCTCGGCGGGAACTGTACCGGCCACGATTTCGTGGACCATCCGGCCTGATGCATCGGGACGCCCGACGGTGCAGGCGATGACTTCCTCATGCGCAGCCAGCACGTTCACCACGCCCTCGATCAGCTGCAGATAATCGTCCGCCGACCAGGCCATGGCATGGACCCTGGCCAGAATTACGCCACGGCGACGCTGCAGCTCACGCATGCTGTCCCGTTGCCATTGCTGTTCCAGATCGAGCCGCTTCAGCACGATCGCCAGCGCCGTGCGGTGGGCGCGTGCGCCCGACCCCAGCGTACTGGTGAGCATTTCACGGAGTTGTTCGATCGCTTGCAGCAGCCACACTTCTTCGAGCCCGCAGGCCGCCTGACAATGGCCTGCTCTGATCGCCCCGGCGCGCTGGTCATCCGGATCGAGATCGGGATAGAGCAAGGTCTGCACGTGTCGTGACAAACGCGACTTGAAGGCATCCAGTGCATCGGGAGGAAGGGCACCAAGTATCCCTGCGATGCCCGTGTGGGTTTCTATCTCGGCGAAGAATCGCTCCACCACGGCAGGCAACTGCGGTTGCCACGCATCGATGCAGTCCCGCAGCAGCGCGGAGGCACGCTCCCCGTGGGGCATCACCGCGCCAGCGTCATCATCGGACGGCTGCTGGCCGGTGGCACCCTCGGGCTGCGCCAATGCCCACCAGCTGGAACGCTGCTGCTTGCGTGCCTTGATCAGGTACATCGCCTGATCGGCAAGCCGCAGCAGCTGCACGCCCCTGGCCTGGGCGTGGTTCGGGTACAGCGCAATACCCAGGCTGACCGTTATATGGATGGTCGACTCACCCATCAGGATCGGCTGCTGCAGTGATTGCCACAATCGATCCAGCAGGATATTCAGGTCGTCTTCGGCGCTCAGATCCTCGAACACCAGCACGAATTCATCGCCGCCAAGCCGTGCCACGTAGTCTTCGGAGCGGAGCGCACTGTTCAGCCGAGCGGCCAGCTCGATCAAGACACGATCACCTGCCTCATGCCCATGAAGATCATTGATCGGCTTGAGGTCGTCCAGGTCGAGCATGCCGACCGCCACCAGTCGCTGATGTCGCGCCGCCCGAACGAGGGCACGTTCGAGGTGATGGTCGAGCGCGCGGCGATTCGGAAGGCCGGTCAATGCGTCGTGCAACGCCAGATAGTTCTGACGATCTTGTTCCTGAAACAGGGCCTGACGATGTCTGTGCTGGCGTAACGCAAGGCCAACCGTATCCGTGATCTCGTCGAGCAGCTGACGCAAGTCGGCGTCGAACGCATCCATTTCCACGGTAACCAGCAACAACACGGCATCCGGGGTGCGCATCGTCGCATCGTCGGTAACCACCGATGAAAAAATCGGCCAGCAGCCGATCGCGCCCATTTGCGCGAGCGGCTCGATTCGCCATGCGGCAGACACATCAGGGTGGGTGGACGGCTGCAAGCGCACGACCGGCACACCCTGCATGTAGGTCAACGTGGGTGTCGGGAGCGAAGGGCCTTCGGCGTGGGTCGGTGGCTCCGGCATGTCACCTATGGCATCGGCGACGGCGCCGACCCGGATAGTCCGGCGCAAAACCTCGCCCTCGGGTACGTAGATGATGCAAGCCGCCGCGTCTGCAACCTCTACCAGAGTCTCTGACAAGGTCAGGTAAATCGCCGCGGGCTCCGGCTGACAAAGCATCGCGCGCTGGATCGTGCGGTGCGCTTCGCGATATTGACTCAAACGCAGATTGCGCTCGAACAGTGCCTGGTCGTCCCAGAACCGCGCCAGCTCGTCGGCAAGCCGTTGCGCCCAGTCGAGCAGCTCCGGCGTCAGCGCCGGACCACCCTCACGCGAATAGACGGCCAGCGCCAGCTGTCCACCGTCGGCAGTGCCGGAAGCGGCCACGATGATCGACCCGAATCCGTTGTCGCGATCAGCGTCCAGCGATGGCGCATATTCCGGGGCATCCACCAAGGTCAATCTGGCACGGCCTTCGCGCAGCACCGCGCCCGCCGGTCCTCGCCCGCCCGGCTCACGCGGGTCGTCGCTGATCCGCAACGACGACGCGTAATCCGCCTCGGGGCCGGCCGCGGCAATGTCGAGCCTGGAGTGGCCCAGGTCCCGCCGCCCGATCCATACCAGCGGCAAATCCATGATGCTGGCGATCGTCCTGGCCACCTCGAGCAAGGCCCGCCGGCGATTGTAGCCAGGAGCGGCATGCAGCAGGGTCAGGGTCTCCGCCACGCTCTGGTAGAAGCGCTCTCGGATCACTCCCTGGTGCGGCTCCTGACCCTCCTGGCTCATACGTGTCCTCTCATCCTGACGTGATCGATTACGGCGACTTCGGCGACGCTCCACACTCTGCATCACCCGTCACGCACGCCACGCCGGCAATTCTGTCCAACCCCAAGCTGCAGGCCAACTTGCTGCAGCGTGCTGCCGGTCCAAGGCTCCAAGCCCACCTATCAGGGCAGCCTCAACGAAGTTCAGCTGCAAAAATCGGGCCGCCACCAAAAACATACTTAAAACCGTGCTAACACAAGACCTTGGCACCGCCACAAGCACGCCCCTGCCGGCCGTTCGTGGTCGGGTTCTGCGCTTTTTTTGTCAGAGTTCGATCAGCGCGTGTCGCGCCGGCGCTGTCGCGCGCCAGGGAGCGTTCGAGCATCCGCTCGCACTCATTGCTCGTCAGCGTGATCACCCGCCCGAACTCCCCCAAGCTTCATCGCCGCCGCGAGAACCCTCCTTGTTGCCCTCGCCCAGCGGGCGACCGAAGGCAGCTCTTCGGGCTCGGCTTGCCGACGGCGTGGCTCGACTATCAGCGATGGCGGGAGCTGGCTTGTATCGTGGCGAAGCCCATCGCCATGCTGATGGCGAGCACTCGACCACAGGCGACAATCGCACTCCACTCGGAGACAATCGCTGCATGAGCGAATACGAACATCGCCCGCTGTGACCGCCTCCCTGCCACCGACCAATGCGGCCCCGATCGAACCGGGGCTGATGGTGCTGCACGGCAACCGGCTGGAAGACCTGCGCGACCTGCTCGCCGCCTGGCTGGCGCGCGCACCGCTGCAGCCGCTCGAAGACGAGCTGATGCTGGTGCAGAGCAACGGCATCGCGCAGTGGCTGAAGCTGGCGCTGGCGCGATCGCCCGCGGTAGGCGGTCTGGGCATCAGTGCCGCGGTCGAGGTGCAGTTGCCCGGGCGGTTCCTGTGGGCCGCGTATCGGGCGGTACTCGGTCGCGACGCGGTCGCCGCCACCTCGCCGTTCGACAAGTCGCGGCTGGCGTGGCGGCTGTTGCGGCTGATCCCGCCGCACCTGGACGACGAGGGCTTTGCGCCACTGCGCGACTTTCTGCGGGCCGGCACCGGCCCGGGCGAGACGAGCGGCACCGACTGGCTGAAGCAGTTCCAGCTCGCCCAGCAGATCGCCGACCTGTTCGACCAGTACCAGGTCTATCGGGCCGACTGGCTGGATGACTGGGAACAGGGCAAGGACGTGCTGCGTGACGACCTGCGCGGCGCCATCACGCCGATCGACACCAACCAGCGCTGGCAGCCGCAGCTTTGGCGCCTGCTGCTGGCCGACGTCGGCGCGGGCGAACGCGAGCATCATCGGGCTGCGGTGCATCGCGCCTTCGTCGCTCGCATCGGTGAACTCGGCGAGCGGCCCGCGACGCTGCCGCGACGCATCGTGGTGTTCGGCATTTCTTCGCTGCCGCAGCAGACACTGGAGGCGCTCACCGCGATGGCCCGCTTCAGCCAGGTGCTGCTGGTGGTCGCCAATCCGTGCCGGCATTACTGGGCCGACATCATCGAGGACCGCGAACTGCTGCGCGCCGACCATCGGCGCCAGCTCGACAAGCCGGGGCTGCCCGCGCTGCCGCGCTACGAGGACCTGCACCTGCATGCCAACCCGCTGCTGGCGGCCTGGGGCAAGCAGGGCCGGGACTACATCCGCCTGCTCGACAGCTTCGACCAGCCCGACCGCTATCGCGGACAGTTCGCCGCGATCGGGCGCAGCATCGACCTGTTCCAGGATGTCGACGGCAAGGGCCTGCTGCCGCAGGTGCAGCAGGCCGTGCTCGACCTGCAACCGCTGCCGGCCGAACCGGGGCAACGCCAGGCATGGCAGGAAGGCGACGAATCGCTGCGCTTCCACATCGCGCACAACCCGCAGCGCGAGGTCGAGGTGTTGCACGACCAGCTGCTGGCGATGTTCGAGCAGGCCGCGCGCGATGGCCGCCCACTGGCCCCGCGCGACGTGATCGTGATGGTGCCGGACATCCAGATGTATGCACCGCACGTGCAGGCGGTGTTCGGCCGCCTGCACGTTGGCGATCCGCGCCACCTGCCCTACAGCGTGGCCGACCAGTCGGCCCGCGCCACGGCGCCGCTGATCGTGGCGCTGGCGCATCTGCTGGCGCTACCCGAATCGCGCTTCACAGTGAGCGACGTGCTCGACCTGACCGATGTCCCGGCCCTGCGCAGCCGCTTCGGCCTGACCGAGGACAGCCTGCCCACACTGCGGCGCTGGATCGAGGGCGCGGGCATCCGCTGGGGCCTGGACGGCGCGCAGAAACGCAGCCTCGAGCTACCCGCGCTGGAGCAGAACAGCTGGCGCTTCGGCCTGCGCCGGATGTTGCTGGGCTATGCGGTCGGCGACGGCGAAAGCCTGGACGGCATCGCACCCTATGCCGAAATCGGCGGCCTCGACGCCGCCCTGCTCGGCCCCTTGAGTGCCCTGCTCGACCAGTTGGAACGGTACTGGCAGCTGCTGGGCACGCCGGCCACCCCGGGCGCCTGGACCGAACGGCTGCACGGCCTGCTCGACGGCTTCTTCGACAACGAGGACAGCGAGGACGCGCTGCGCCTGAACCGCCTGCACGATGCCCTGGACACCTGGCTGCAGGCCTGCGACGAGGCCGCGTTCGACGAACCGATCCCGCTGCCCGTGGTGCGCGAGCACTGGTTGCAGGCGATCGACGAGAGCCGGCTGTCGCAGCGCTTCATGGGCGGCGCGGTGAGCTTTGGCACGCTGATGCCGATGCGCGCGATTCCGTTCCGCGTGGTCTGCCTGCTCGGCATGAACGACGGCGACTATCCGCGCCGACAGACCCCGCTGGATTTCGACCTGATGGCGCAGTCGGGGCAAAACCGCCCCGGCGACCGCTCGCGCCGCGAAGACGACCGCTACCTGTTCCTGGAAGCCCTGTTGTCGGCGCGCGATGCGCTGCACATCAGCTGGGTCGGTCGCAGCGCCCGCGACAACAGCGAGCTGCCGCCGTCAGTGCTGGTCGGCCAGTTGCGCGACTACCTCGCCGCCGGCTGGCATCGCCAATGCGAGGCCGCCGACGCGCCCGATGCCGGCAAACACCTGCTGAAAGCGCTGACCTGCGAATACCCACTGCAGCCGTTCAGCCGCCGCTATTTCGAAGCCGGGCACGACGCACAAGTGTTTACCTATGCGCACGAATGGCAACAGGCGCATCGCGCTGCCGCGGCGCAGACGTCAGCCGACACCCTCGAACCCTGGGTGCCGGAGACGGCACTGTCACTGAACCAGCTGCAACGTTTCCTGGCCCACCCGGTGGCGTATTTCTTCAATCAGCGGCTGAAGGTCTATTTCACCGACGCCGATGGCGACACGCTGGACGATGAGCCGTTCGCCCTCGAGGGCTTGCAACGCCATGCAGCCACGCGCGATGTGCTGCAAGAAGTGCTCGGTAACGATGTCGACACGGCACTGGCCGCCACCGTGGCAAACGCCGTGCGTCGACTCGGCGAGGAAGGCCGGTTGCCGCCCGGTGGTTTCGGCGCCACCGTGCAGGATGAGATCACGCGGCAGGTGCAGGGCCTGACCGAACGGTGGCAGGCGGCCTGTCTGCGCTGGCCGCCGCAGGACGAGAAGTTCGAACTGCGTCACGCGTGGGGCCAGCTGTCGGTGGAAGACTGGCTGACCGACCTGCGTCGCGACGAGGATGGTCATCTGCGAAGGCTTGAGCTGGTCAGCGGCAACCTGCTCGACAAGGCCGGCAACCTGCGCTTCGACAAGCTCACCCATGCATGGGTGGTTCATCTGCTGGCGAATGCGAACGGGCTGGCGATGCAGACGCAGCTGATCGGCGTCGACGCCCAGCCGGTACTCGCGGCGATGCCGCGCGAACACGCGGCGCAGCTCATCGATGCGCTGCTGGCCGCGCTGCGCCAGGGCATGGATGCGCCGCTGCCGACCGCCCGCCGCAGCGCCTTCGCCTGGCTTGCCGCCGCTGACAGCGGCAAGGACCCGATCAAGGCGGCCGCGTTCTGCTACGACGGCAGCGACTATGGCCAGGGTGTCGGCGAGGTGCGACAGGATGCGTGTCTGGCGCACGCGTGGCCGACGTTCGAACGGCTGCAGCAGGCCGGCTTCGACGATTGGCTGTCCCTGTACCGCCCGCTGATGATGGCGCTGCTGCCGGCGGAGTCTGCGGCATGAACACGACGGCCACACTGCAACCACTGACCCTGCCCCTGCACGGCATCCGCCTGATCGAGGCGAGCGCCGGCACCGGCAAGACCTGGACCATTGCCGCGCTCTATCTGCGCCTGGTACTCGGCCAGTACCAAGGCGGCAAGCCGTTGCTGCCGCCACAGATTCTGGTGGTGACCTTCACCAAGGCCGCCACCGCCGAACTGCGCGAACGCATCCGCGTACGTCTGGCCGAGGCGGCTGGGGCATTCCGCGGTCAGCACGTTCCAGACGGCTATCTGCGCGATCTGATCGCCGGCTACGCCGATGCCGATGCGCGTGCAGTGGCAGCGCGCCAGCTGGAGCTGGCCGCGCAATGGATGGACGAAGCCGCGGTGCACACCATTCACGGCTGGAGCCAGCGCATGCTCGGCCAGCACGCCTTCGACAGCGGCTACGCGTTCGAACAGAACGTCAGCAGCGACGAAAGCGAACTGCTGGGCGAAGCGGTGCGCGACTACTGGCGTCAGAATTTTTTCGCGCTGGATCGCGAGGACACCGAACAGCTCACCCGCCTGTGGCGCAGCCCGCAGGAGCTGCAGAAAACCATGGCGCCGCTGTTGCGCCATCCAGCAGAACAACTGCGTGTGGATGGGGAGGAGCCGGCATCAGTGGATGATCTGGCCACGGCGATCCGCGCCGTGCTGGTGCCGCTGCGCACCCTGGCCACGCAGGCCCGCACCCAGTGGCTGGCCGACGTCGACGCGATCGAGGCGATGCTGCGCCAGACGATGACCGATGGCGCGTTCAAGGCCAACATGATGAAGCCGGAGAACCTCGACGGTGACCTGGCCAGCATGCGCGCGTGGGCCGATGGCGCGGCGCCGGATGCCGCCGTGCTGGCACGTTACGGGCAGGCCAAACTGACCAGCGCCACCAAGGTCAAGTTCAGTCCGCCCACGCATGCCGCATTCGACGCCATCGACGCGCTGCCGCCCGCCGGCACCACCGTCGATCGCCTGCGACCGCTGATCCTCACCCACGCCGTGCCCTGGATTGCGGCGCGGGTGGAAGCGGCCAAGCAGCGGCTGGCGCAGATGGGTTACGACGACATGCTGGCGCGGCTGGACCAGGCGCTGCACGGCCTCAGTGGCGAACGCCTGGCGCAGACCATCGCGCAGCAATATCCGGTCGCGCTGATCGACGAATTCCAGGACACCGACCTGCTGCAGTGGCGCATCTTCCAGCGCATCTATGCGGAACGGAAAAACACCGGCCTGCTCCTGATTGGTGATCCCAAGCAGGCCATCTACAGCTTCCGCGGCGCCGACATCCACACGTATCTGCAGGCGCGCCGCCGCGCCGTTGCGCCCACCTGGACACTGGATACCAACTATCGCTCCACCCAGTCGCTGGTCCATGCGGTGAACCACGTCTTTGACCACGCCGAGCAGCATGCACAAGGTGCGTTCGCCTTCGGCAAGGGCGAGGATGCGTTGCCGTTTCTACCGGTGAACGCACACGGTCGCAGCGAACAGCTGTTGTTCGATGGCGAGCCGCTACCGGCGATGCAGCTGGCGCGGGCGCGCACCAGCGAGCCGATGAGCAAGAAGGACTATCAGGCGCAGATGGCTGCCCATGCGTCGGCATGGCTGGTCTCGTTGCTGGACGCGGCGCAACGCGGCGAGTGCGGCTTTGCCAGCGCAACCGGCGACTTTCGCGCGCTGGTGCCGGGCGACATCGCCATTCTCGTGCGCAATGGAAAAGAGGCTGACTGCGTGCGTGCCGCACTGCAGGCACGCGGGCTGGCCAGCGTCTACCTGTCCGATCGCGACTCCGTCTACGACTCGGCCGAGGCCGCCGACCTGCTGCTGTGGCTGCGTGCCTGCGCCGAGCCCGGCTCGGATCGCGCGATGCGCGCCGCGCTCGCCACGCCAACGCTCGGGCAGCATTACGCCGCGCTCGATCGCCTCAACCACGACGAGGTCTACTGGGAAGCGATGGGCGATCGCTTTCGTCGACTGCACGAGATCTGGCTGCGACAAGGCGTGCTGGTGATGCTGCACGAGCTGCTGCATGCGTTCGACCTGCCGGCAACGCTGCTGGCGCGCGACCACGGCGAACGCATACTGACCAACCTGCTGCACCTGGCCGAACTGCTGCAGCAGGCTGCCACCACGTTGGATGGCGAGCACGCGCTGCTGCGACACCTCGGCAACCAGATCGCCCAGGCCGGCGACGACCAGAACGAAACTGCCGACGACAAGATCGTGCGGCTGGAAAGCGAAGCTGCGCTGATCCAGGTGATCACCATTCACAAGTCGAAGGGGCTGGAGTATCCGCTGGTGCTGCTGCCGTTCGTGTGTGCGATGCGCGAAACGAAACGCGGCGACCGTTTCGTGCTGCATGACGCCGACGGCCAGCCCACGCTGGATCTGCAGCCGTCGGACGAGGCGATCCAGCGCGCCGACCGCGAACGTCTGCAGGAGGATCTGCGCCTGTTTTATGTCGCAGTCACCCGTGCACGCCACGCCTGCTGGCTCGGCGTTGCCGATCTGAAGGACGGGCAGAAGAAGGCTTCGGGCCTGCACAAGTCAGCCTTTGGCTACGTGCTTGGCGGCGGCGAACCGTTCGCGCCCGGCAGCCTGCCTGCGCAACTGCAGCAGTTGTGCGAGGGACAAGCCGACATCCATCTCGATGAACTGCCAGAAGATGCCGGCGATGCCCGCCATCGACCGGCCGGCGAGACACCGGTGATGCAGCCCGCGCGCAGCTATCACGGCCAGCCGGTTGAACCGTGGTGGATTGCCAGTTACAGCGCCCTGCGCGTCGCCAGCCACGACGACGCACCGCACCACAGCGCACCTGAAACTGCCCAGCAGGATGTACTTGCGGAAGTACTCGCCGACGAACCGCCCGCCGCGTTGACGGCCGGCAACGCGACGTCGGGCATGCATACGTTTCCGCGCGGTGCCGAGCCCGGCACGTTCCTGCATGACCTGCTGGAATGGGCGGCCAACGAAGGTTTCGCCGCCACCGCGCAGACACCGGAAGCCTTGCAGCAGCTGATCAAGCACCGATGCCAGCGACGCGGCTGGGACGCCTGGGCTGGCACGCTGATGGCCTGGCTGCCTGACTTTTTGCGCACGCCGCTGCCCTTGCCCGATGGCGGCATGGTGAGCCTGGCCCACGCAGATGCCTGTCGCGCCGAGCTGGAGTTCTGGTTCGAGGCACTCCACGTCGATACGCAGGCGCTGGATCGACTGGTCAGCGCGCAAACCCTTGGCGGGCGACCGCGACCACCGCTGCTGGCCGACAGGCTCAACGGTATGCTCAAGGGCTTCATCGACCTTATCGTCGAACACGATGGCCGCTTCTTCATCGTCGATTACAAATCCAACTGGCTCGGCGCGGACGACCGCGCCTATACCCCCGAGGCAATGGACGCCTCGGTGCGGCACAGCCGCTACGACCTGCAGTACGCGATCTACACACTGGCCCTGCATCGGCAGCTGCGTGCGCGGCTGCCCGGCTACGACTATGCGCAACATGTCGGTGGCGTGCTCTACCTGTACCTGCGCGGTGTCGGCGGCAGCGGACAGGGCGTCCATCGCGAGCGACTGCCCTATGAACTGATCGACGCCATGGACCGGCTGTTCGCCAAAGGAGTACTCGCATGATGTCGCGCGACACCCTGTTCGAGCAGCTCGGGCAGGACATCGGGCAACACCGTCTGCGCCAGCTGGATGTGGCGCTGGCGCACTTCCTGGCCGAACGCGATGCCGGCGCATCGACACCCTTGCTGTGGCTGGCCGCGCTGCTCAGTCGACAGCTCGCCGACGGTCACCTGTGCCTCGAGCTCGATGCACTCGCCGAGCTGGCCGATGAGCAGGCCTGGCCACCCGCCTGGCGGGGTCTGTCGAGCGCTGTCGAGAATCAGCGCGACCGCCTGCTCGCCTCGCCGCTGGTGGCCGAAGGCCGTCGGGGCCATCCGCTCAATGCACCGCTGGTACTCGACGGTACGCGGCTGTATCTGCGCCGCTACTGGAACCATGAATGCCAGGTGGCATCCGCCATTCGCGAACGGCTGGCCCGACCGCAGGAGGTCCCGGCGCAGTTGGCCGACGAACTGGCCCGGCTGTTCCCTGCCACATCTTCCGAACCGTTGCCGAACTGGCCGAAGATCGCCTGCGCCCTCGCCGCCCGCGGCGCCTTCACCGTGATCACCGGCGGCCCCGGCACCGGCAAGACCACCACCGTGGTGCGCCTGCTCGGCCTGTTGCAGACCCTGCAGTTGCGGCAACAGGAACGCCCCCTGCGCATCCGCCTGGCGGCTCCCACCGGCAAGGCGGCCGCCCGGCTGAACGCATCCATCGCCGCGCAACTGGCCCGACTCGACGTGGACGACGAAGCGAGGGCCGTGATTCCCGCCCAGGTCGAGACACTGCATCGTCTGCTCGGGGCGCGACCGGATACCCGGCGCTTCCATCACGATCGCACCCATCCGTTGCACCTGGATGTGCTGGTGATCGACGAAGCCTCGATGATCGACCTGGAGATGATGTCCGCCGTGCTCGCCGCGCTGCCCGCAGCGACCCGACTGATCCTGCTCGGCGACAAGGACCAGCTGTCCTCGGTGGAAGCCGGCGCGGTGCTCGGCGACCTGTGCCGCCGCGCCGATGACGGCCACTACAGCATCGCCACCGCCGACTGGCTGCGCGTGACCACGGCAAACGATATCCGGCCGTTCGTGCGCGACGACGCCCAGCCGCTGGATCAGCAGCTGGCCATGCTGCGTCACAGCCACCGCTTCGGCGACGCCAGCGGTATCGGCCAGCTGGCCCGTGCGGTGAATGCGGGCGATGTCGGCCGGGTGCATGCCATGCTGGACACCCGCTCGGCCGATCTCGGCTGGCTGCCATCGGCCAGTCGCGAACAGCTGGCCGAGCTGGCCATCGACGGCGACCGCGGCCAGTTCAAGCCGGGCGAGTCCACCGCCCCGCCCGCCGGCTACCGGCATTATCTTGAACTGATCCAGCGCGAACGCCCCGCCCACGACGACCTGGCGGCCAACGATGGCTGGGCGCGCGGGGTACTGCAGGCATTCAATCGCTTCCAGTTGCTGTGCGCCTTGCGCCACGGCCCCGACGGCGTGGACGGGCTGAACCAGCTGATCGCCGAGTCGCTGCACGCATGCGGGCTGATCGAAACCAGCGTCGGCTGGTATGAGGGCCGCCCGGTGATGGTGACCCGCAACGACTACAGCCTGGGCCTGGCCAATGGCGATGTCGGCATCTGCCTGAGCCTGCCCGATGACAGCGGCAAGCGACAGCTGTCGGTGGTGTTCCTCGCCGACGCGGCGACCGGCCCCAGCGACAACCGCATACGCCGGGTAGCGCCATCGCGCCTGGGCGAAGTCAGCACGGTATACGCGATGACCGTGCACAAGTCGCAAGGCTCCGAGTTCGAACACACGGCGCTGGTCCTGCCTGCACAGGCGAGCAACGTGCTGACCCGCGAACTGCTGTATACCGGGATCACCCGCGCCCGCCACTGGTTCAGTCTGTTCGGCAGCCGGGATATCGTCGACGGTGCCATCGAGCGGCGCACCCGCCGCTACTCGGGACTGGCCGAACGCCTGGCGGGCGGTTGATCCACCAGGGCATCCGAAGGCGACACCTTGCCGGCTCGACCTTGGGGTCACCGGCTCACCCGGCGAGCCAGCACGGCAATCATCACCCGCCGCTATCTGCGCCAGCCAAAGGCGCGAAATCATCCCGCCAGTGATTGCGACGTCTGGAATCAGCTGGGCGTGCAGGCGGTCGCAGCCTTTGTCTGCACGCTGCCGGAACCGTTCACATCCAGTTCGGCACCGGACACCGTCGAGGTTATGGTGCCGGTGCCGCTCGAACCGCCGCGATAACAGGTCACGAATTTAAGCGGGGTGCTGGGCTTGAGCTGGCCCTGTTGGCCGAACGTGACCACGGTCGTGCCCAGCGACTGGATCGACACACCCGCCTGGGCTCCGGTGGCGCGCAGCAGGATCGAGCTGGCGGCCACATAGGCCTTGTTGGCAGAGGCCGCGCCGGCCGGATACGTATAGACGATCCAGCCCGGCTCGTAGGCCGTGGCCGATGCGGTGCATCCTGCGGCCTGGCTGCCCGGGCACATCGATACCAGCTGACCGCGGTTGATCGCCTCGGCACGGGCATACGCCAGACTACCCAGCAAGGCGTTACTGGCCGAACTGACCTGGTTGCGATGGATCGCATCACGAAAGCTGGGCACCGCGATCACCGTCAGGATCGCGATCACCGCGATCGTGATCATCAGTTCGACCAGACTGAAACCACGCGAACGGGTTGGCATGTGAGTCATCGCGGTCACCAGCAATTGCCGTTGCTGTTGTGGGTTGTGTCGGTCAATGCCGGCAGCTTGACGCCGGCATTGTCGATCGACAGCGGACCGCAGACATCATTCAACTGTGCGTTGATGGGCGCCGCGGTGGCGGTATAAACCTGCGTGGTGCTCGCCGCCGCCGGGTTCATGGTCACGCTGTAATAACCCTTCTCGGACAAGGCCGGGTTGGTATAGCCCAGTTCGGTCAATGCACCGTAGTGGTTGTTGGTCGCATAGAACCGCTCCTGCGCATTGGCGATGCGCAGCAGCAGTTCCTGGCCATCCACTCGATGGGCGCGATAGGCGTAGCGTCCGTAAGCCGGGATGGCAATGGCCGCGAGAATCGCGATGATGACCACCACGATCATCAGCTCAAGCAGGGTAAAACCGCCCTGACGTTGCATGCTCCGCTCCCCTTTGCTGGCATTACTGGTCATTGTTCAACTCCCGCCATGCGCGGCGACGCCAGATCGCATCATCGATATTGAGGTTGCCGCCGCCTTGCAACTCCAAGCCGGGGACCAGCAGCTTACCGCCGCCGATGACCGAAGCGACCGGCACCGAACCACCGGTGGGTGGGTTGTTCACCCGGCCTCCGACCGTACTCACTCCCGTCGCCCAGCCCCCTGTGGGCGCGGCCGGCCCGGACAAGCCACCACCGGATCCACCCGTTGCGGCGTTGAATACCATCAACGCACCGTTGATCGTCGCGCTGCAGGGATCCTGACTGCCTGGAATCAAGGTGGTGATGATCACACGATTGCTATCGAACAGCGCGCCAGGCGTAACCACCACGCGCTCACCTGGCGAACCGGTCAGGTTCAGGTCGATGTACCAACCGTCCTGCGTCGATGTAAGCGTATTGTCGGTCAAACCACGCACGATGTTGGTCGCGTTGCTGGACGCGGCCTCGTACAGGGTCTGCTGCTGAAGATTGGTCTTGACCGCCGAAATCGCGTTGCCTGAAGAATCGACCTTGTCGCGGATACCGTAAATCGACTGCAACGTACCGTCGGTGGAATCGGAGGCACCCACATACTTGCCTGTACCAAATACTACGATGAAACGGTTGGTTGCTGGATCGGGAAACAGGCGCGGCATCGCTGTGATCGGCTGAGAACCCGCGCTGGCAGGCTTGTAGGACAGGGAAACCGTCCAATTGGCCGGGCTGGCGCTGGTCAGGTCGATAACGCCACAGGTTGCCGTTCAGGTCGCCGGCAAAGGCCACGTCGTCGATCTGGTCGTTGTTGTAGTCACCCAGTACCGCGTGACGACAGGCCGAAGCTGGTCACCCCGCAGATGTGGTCGGTGTTTTCAGTTCCCGCGATCATCTCCCCGGTCTGCGCATCCAGCACGAACAACGAACTGAAGGCGACCGCCGGGCTTCCAGTCGTGGGCGACCGCGCAGCGTGGGGCAATTGGCTATGGTGTAGTCGGAGCTTGCTGCAATCGGGGAAATAGCCACCCGGCACCAGTACCACCCACTTGCCGTCGTGCGAGGCGGCCGATGTTCGGCTGGCCGAAGGTATAACCAAGATCGGCAGGATCGCAGCTTCCGAATTGCTCACACAGCCGGACAGCCGCGCTGGCGCAGTCGGAATTGAACTCCCACAACACTTTCTGGCCGGCATTGGCTCGAGGCCGGAAGGATCGGTCATGTCCAGCGCATACACGCCACGGCCGCCCAGCCGCAGGCCGCCGACCAGGATCGTCCGCCAGACCGCCGTGCCGAAAAACACATCACGTGTCACCGGTGTCGCGTCCACGGTCGGCGTAAACAGCGACGCGGACTCGCTGCGTCACGTTACCGAGGTTGCCGTAGGCGGAACGCGGTACGTAGGCGAACAATTCCTCGCCCGCTGTCCCCGTGGGCACCGTCTTCGGAGGGATCGAGCTGTCGTGCGCCTCCTCGCGCGTCGAACGCATGCAGCATGCCGTCGTTGGCACCCACGTAAACCGCCGGTGTGCGGTCCTGTATTAACGCTCACGAATGCTTCGTAGCTATGGCAGGTCGCGAGCGTCGGTGCAGTCGGATCGCACGTCGTGCCGTCGTTGAGCATGGCGTTTGCTTCGTTGCTGTTAGTCGGCCAGGTATTGCGATAGCCGCTGGACGGTGAACCCACGTAGACCGCCTGCGAATTGATGATCGCGCCCAGCAGGCTCGTGCGGGTCCGGTACGTCGTGCCTTCCAGCGAACGCACACCGCGCAGGTAGTCGACGCGCGCCTGTCCGGTATCGGAAGTGCCGGTGCTGGCGGGAGTTCCACTGATCAGGGTCTGCGCGCTGACGTAGCTGCTGCCGGAGCTGGCGGTCAAGTTGTCCAGATCGCTCGAGAACGTCCTGAACGGCGTGCCCACATCGAAGCTGCCATCCGCGCTTTCCTTCGCGCTCAGGATCTGCCGATTGGTCGGGACAGTCATGGTGGCGTCGGTGAGGATCGCGCCCGCATCCCACTGCAGCCCTGCCACGGTGCCATCGGCGTTTGCCGTGATGGCCTGGAACACGCCACTCCAGTCGCCCGAACTGTAACCGGCGGTAAAGCCGATCGCGCCCTGCACCAGCACGCTGGTATTCAACGCGCTGGTGGTCGGCCGGCACATTGCGGGCACTGATGTTGGTAAGGATGTTGGTCAACTGGTCGACCAGGTTCTGCGGGTTCGCCGCATTGAAATAGGCACCACGGCTGTTGACTGCCGCGTGCCAGGTATCGTCGATACCAGGCGCGGAATTGTTCGCCGGGAGAGTCCAGCCGACTGCACCGGTGGAATTGGTCTGCCCCAGGCGCAGTTTGCACAGGTCGTTTTCGGGATCGACGCAGTCCGCATCCTTGGAAAAAGTCAGCTCACCCGGCACACCCAGGGTCACCATGTACTCGACCATGTGTGGCCAATTTGCCGGGTCGTTGTTCGGATTGAAGTATTTTTCCAGCGCTGGCGAGGTGGCGCCAGTAATCACGCCGGTCTTCGTATCGGGCATGTACGGCGGCACGATCTTGCCGTTCGTCGGGTCATAGAGATCCGGACGCAGGTTGGTGGCCCAGTAGTTGAATGCGATATTCGCCTGCGACGAGGTATAGGTTGCACCCTGCACGTCCCAGTACACACGCGATTCCGGTGCGGTAATCGAATACACGGTACCGTCCGGCAATTTGCCTCCATTTACGCCGATGGCAGACTCGGATGTCTGGAATGGGCTTGGCAAGGTCGGGTCACTTTCATTCCAGTAACCGTCGGTCACCAGCATGTGGTAGTTCTGCCGGCATACCAGCTCCAGGCCGTCGGCGCCGCTGACCGTAGGCGGCTGCCAGTAGGGATCGTGCAGATCGCCCGTACCACCGGTATTGCCGTTACCTCGCTGGAAGAACTTGCCGGCGCGAATCGCCGAGGCGCGCGCCGGCGTGCCGCCGGTTGCCGGCACCGAGAAAATCCAGTTGAAGAACGCGCTGCGGTAGCAGTTCGGTGCGGTCTTCGTCGTCGTGCCCGAAAACAGCATGGAGGTAGGGTTCACGGTGCTGGCGTCACACGCCGGTGAATTGGCATCCAGCAAACTGGAGATGATGGTGCTGCTCTGCAGAGAGAAGTCGTCGTAGGTGTACAGGTTCTGCCAGGCGATACGCAGGCTGTTGCCGAATCCACCGGTATTGGTCGGCGCTCCAAGATTGCCGAATACCCGCGACAGCGCAGTACGCGTCATCAGGTTGCGCGTGCGGTAGTAGGCGTACCAGTTCGCGAAATTCTGCCACTGGTTGACCGACGTGCCATTGATGGTGGCTGTCGTGTCGGGAACGGATACCGCCTCCCAGTTGCCGGCAGTGAAAAGATTGGTTCGGCCGGCGCTGTCGGGATTGCCGTATGCGTCCACCGTGATCGTCGGCGCCGTGGTCTTGTAGCGGTAATAGTACGGGCCGCCGTTCGGGTAGATGTTGCCGTCCGAATCCGCGGAAGAGCCGTCCATCGGCGAGCTGCCATAGCCGCACTTCCAGCGGTTGTCGTTGCTCACGGACGGCGCGTTCGAGGTGTCGGTGACCGTGACCGTCCAGGTTACAAAGTTCTTGGTGGCGGTGGTGGTGTCACCGGTGACCTTGGTGTAACTGCCGCTGCTGCTGTTTCTGGTCTTCAGGTTCACGCCATAGTAGACCGTGCTGTTGCCGCTACCTGTGCTGCTATCGGCGTTCTTGTAGTAGTAGACGTTCTTGCCTCCGCTGGTACCGGAACTGTTCGAGCTGCATGAGCCCGCGTCGGCATTCGCGGCACAGGTGGTTCCGAACGTGACGTATGTGGTGACCACCGATGGATAGGTGAACGTGGCCGTTCCGGTCAGATCGGTCAGGCCGGTGGGGTCCGTTGAGCCATTGGGGTTGTTGCGGTAAGCCGCCGTGGTATCTGCCGTTACTGGCTGATAGGGCCGATTGATGCCGATCCCGTCCAGTGGCACCGCTTGCAGGCTGCTGTCAGCATTCGGAAAGCCGTGCCGCTCGGCTTCAGCGGCGGCGTATAGACGACGTTGGGGTTGTAGTAGACGCCGTTCATGGCTTGCGAGCGCATGTCGGAAGCGCCGTGATGCGCGGATCGATCACGCCGGCGCAACGCCATGGCCCACTCCAGCTCCCGCCGTCGAATGGCCGGCTGTCGCCCATGTAGTTGTTTGCCATCGAGCCCGGAATCGTCGAAAGTCACCACGATGTTCGGCGGCACCGCCTGGGTCACGTTAGGCGGCGTCGGGACTCAGTTCCACGTACCCGAGGTGGCCACCGTGGCCGCGGACGCAGGGCACGAAACGCGCTGCCGCCAAGGCACGACCGCCATGACACCGACAGCGTGGTCTGCACAGGCACCGGTGCGGACAATCCGCCCATCACGGTAAGCAACGCGCCCGCCACGGCAGAATGGATTCGTTTGGCAAGGAAATGAAGGCTAAGCATGGCCTGGATACTCCGACTCAATTGCTCTTGGCGGCGAACGTGCTTTCCAGCACGCGCACGGTATTTTCGTTGGCGCCGGTGGCGCGTGCGGTGATGCGGTAGATATGCCTGGCGGTGCTGGCCGAACCGGTACCCGTGCTGCCGGTGGCGCCGGATTCATGCAGGCTGCCGCTGACCCCGGGCGGCAACTCGACACCCAGGTCCTCGATGATGTACCGGGGATTGTTTGCGAGATTGCCGCTCTGGCCGGTCGTCGCAAACGTCGTGTAATCCAGGCCGTTGGCATAACCCTTGTACACGGTGGAACCTGCGGTGACCCAGCCCTGCTGGGTGCGGAAGTTGACCACATTGGCGATCGGGTTGGCGGGATCGTAGATGTAGCAATCGGTGAAGATGCCGCTGCCGCAGTTGAGGTGCGCGGTGACATTGCTGGTGCTGGTCCAGAGTTTCCATTCGGCACCACGCAGCGCCGTCTGCGCGCTCATGTCGGCCTGCTGCGCATTGCGCAGGCCACCTGCCATGCGCTCCTGCAGCAGCGAGCGCCCGGATGCGCTGATCGCGAGAATGGTCAGCAGCAGCAGAAAGATCAGCGCCACCACCAACACCGCGCCACGCTGCGCGTGCATCGGCCGGTGCATCGGGGGCTGCTTGCTCGGGATCAACATGGGTTCGCTCCATTCGCTCATCAATTCGGCGACACCTGCCGGTGCCGCCGCACATCACGGGTTGTAGTTGCGCACGGCCACCAGCACGTTGAATTCACGCCGCAGCATCTGATCGGGAAAACCCTGATCGCTGGGTTTGATCGCGTGACCACTCGGCGCCAGCAAGCCGGTATTGGTATCGCCGCTGTAGCTGTAGAACAGGTCGTTGCCGGCCAGCGTATACAGCGGCACCTGGCCGTCCATCAGCACGCTGACGTCGATACTCACGATGCCGCGCCACAGGCAGCCGGTGGTGGTCAGCGCATCAAGCTCGGCCGGCGGACAGCTGGTGGCAGCGTCCACCTGGGCGGCCGTGAGGAAGCTGGTATTGCCACTGGCATCCTGCACGCCATACTTGAAATCCAGCCGCTCCACACCGCGCACCAGCTCGTCGTCGCTACCGCCACGTCCGGTTGCGCCATTCACGCGACGCATCAACGCGCCGGTAAACGGCGCCTTGCCATCGTTGTTGACGCTGACCAGCTTGAGGTAATAGGTGACGGTCTGGAAATCGCGGTTGACGTCGAACACCTTGGGCACGGACTCCGGCTCCTGGGCCGTCGGCAGATTGGCCGTGCCAGTACCGAAGCCGTCGGTGGTGTTGGCCACCGGGGTGATCACGCCCACGCTGGTGGCGGTGGCCGGGAAAATCTGCGCGTTGGAGCAATCGGCCAGCATGAACAAATCGCCATTGGCGGCATTGCTCACCGGCGGCTCCCCGGTTTGCGGATTGAGCGTGATCGAGGTGATGGTCGCCGCGCTGCTGCTGGTGGCCAGGCTGCTGCCGGCACCACCAATGGCCCAGCCGGCGGACGGATTGACGTAGCGCACGGTGAGCACGTCGGCACCCTTCACCCGGTTGTCGAGCGCGATGCCCATCGCCGGGATCGTGCTGATGGCGGTGTGCGGATCGACCGGGTTGCAGGTGGTGAGCGTGCAGTCGTAGCCGCGCATGAACAGGAACGACGGCATCGAGTACGGTGCCGTGGGTGCCGCCGGATAAGAGCCGGTGTCCCAAGCCGTGGTCACATCGCCGAACGCCCCGCTGACCGCACCGGCGGCACCGATCAGCTTCTTGGCGTAGACCTTCGGTGAGCGGATGTGATCCAGGAAGCTGCCGCCCGAACCCGCGGCAGCCACGCCACCGGTATTGGTGCAGTACTGCCCATTGGCCATGCGCAGGTCCGTGCTGAGACGGCTCATCGCGAAACGGCCTTCTTCCTGCAACCGTGCCAGCTGGGTCTGCGCCTTGTTGCTGCTGGAGGTGGAGGCGAACACGGTGACGATGCCGGCCGCCACCAGCAGGCCAAGCACCATCGCCACCATCAGCTCGATGAGGGTGAAACCGCGCTGGCGATAGGAAAGAATGTGGTCGGCCATCACGGCTGGAACTCCCAGGTAAAGATTTGCGGAGCACTGCCGCTATGGGCCTGAGTCTTGTTGCCGGCCTGCTGCTCGCTCCACTGGATGGTCATCTGGCAATTGCCGCCATAAGGGGGACGCATGGCGAGCTGCGAGGTCGGGTCGTAGCCGACTTTGCCCACACCATCGCAAGCGATCTTGGCTACGGGATTCGGCAGAAAGGTCCGCAGCTGACTGCTCCACAGCCGTTGATCGTGGGTGGCCAGATCAGCCGGGCTGCAGGCAGCTCCAGAGCCGCAACCCACGGACGTGGACGAGACGGGATACGCGCTGTTGTTGTAATCGCCGTTCCACACGCCGATCGGATTGGCGCTCATCCTTCCCGCCATGCTGTTGGCCAGGAAGGTCACCTGTGTACGCAGGTAGGCCGCATGGTTCGAGCGCGTGGCCATCACCATCAGGCTGGCCAGACCAAGCAGGCCGATGCTGAAGATCAGCACGGCCATCATCACCTCGATCAACGAGACGCCTCGCTGACGCAACAAGACTTGCATGGAATTCTCCCTGATACCCCTGCATCCACTGTACCCAACCGACCTGCCCCGGCCAGCCCCCAGCCGACAAGCGGTAGGAATTGCCCGACAAGCGGCCCGCGGGAGGCTGGAAAAGGTGATCAGGGTCACTTTGCGGAGCTCGCCCGGCACGGCAGCGGACGGCAGCGGACGGCATCGGCAGCATGGGCGAAGCGAATGTGCGCGCTGAAAAAACAAAGGCCCGCGTTGGCGGGCCTCTGAAGTTCTGGTGCCGGAAATAGGAATCGAACCTACGACCTACGCATTACGAATGCGCCGCTCTACCAACTGAGCTATTCCGGCAAAGAGCCGCGGATTTTACGATGCGTAGCGTCATGGCGCAAGCACGCAGCTTTCATCAGAAGCCGGCCGAGGTCTTGCCACCGACCACGCGCAGCTCCTTCGGCAAGGCGAAGGTGATGGCCTCCGGCTCGCCATCGAGTTCGTGCACCTCGCCGGCACCCCACGACTGCAGGCGGGCGATCACGTCGCGCACGAGTTTTTCCGGGGCGGAAGCGCCGGCGGTGAGCCCGATGCGGGCCACGCCATCGAGCCAGCTGCGCTCGATATGCTCCGCGCCGTCGATCAGGAACGAGCGCACGCCCTGCTTCTCCGCCAGCTCGCGCAGCCGGTTGGAATTGGAGCTATTGATCGAACCGACCACCAGCATCAGGTCGACCGCATCGGCCAGCCGACGCACCGCATCCTGGCGATTCTGCGTGGCGTAGCAGATGTCGTCCTTGCGCGGCCCCTCGATATCGGGAAACTTCTCGCGCAGCGCCTCGATGATGGCCTTGGTATCGTCCACCGACAGCGTGGTCTGGGTGACATACGACAGCTGGCCCGGAAATTTCGGCGACAGCCGGGCTACCGACTCCAGCGATTCGACCAGCAGGATTTCACCGGCGTTGGCCGGATTCCACTGACCCATGGTGCCCTCGACCTCGGGGTGCCCGGCGTGGCCGATCAGCACCACGCTGCGGCCGATGCGGCCCAGTCGCGCCACTTCCATATGCACCTTGGTGACCAGCGGACAGGTTGCATCGAACACCTTGAGGTGGCGCTGGTCGGCCTCCTCGCGCACCGCCTGGGACACCCCGTGCGCACTGAAAATCACCGTGGCACCGTCGGGTACCTCATGCAGCTCCTCGACGAATACCGCGCCGTCGGCGCGCAGCCTGTCCACCACGTAGCGGTTGTGCACCACCTCGTGCCGCACATAGATCGGCGCACCCCACGATTCCAGCGCTCGATCGACGATGGCAATCGCGCGATCGACGCCGGCACAGAATCCACGGGGGTTGGCGAGCAGGATGTCCATGGTATCTCGGTTGTCGAATCCTGCAGGAGCGGCTTCAGCCGCGATGCTTTCGCGCAGGATTTGTGGAGAGCATCGCGGCTGAAGCCGCTCCTACAACAAGGGTTGAATTATCGCACGCTGTCCGCGGGCTTGCCGGCGAACAGGCCGAACGCGATCAGCATCACCGCACCCACCGTGATGCCACAGTCGGCCAGGTTGAACACCGGGTAGCTCCACTGCCGGAAATAGACCTGGATGAAATCGGTGACCTGGGCGGCATGCAGGCGATCGATCAGGTTGCCGATGGCGCCACCGATGATGAAAGCCAGCGGCATGCCCGTGCGCCAGTCACGCCGCGGCGTGCGTGCCAGCCAGCCCACCAGCACCGCACTGATCACCAGCGCCAGCAACACGAAGAACCAGCGCTGCCAACCGGCGCCGTCGGCCAGAAAACTGAAGGCCGCACCGCTGTTGAAGGCCAGCGTCCAGTTCAGGAACCCCGGAATCACCGCATGCGGCAGCCCGATGGGCTGCAACGCGTGCACCGCCCACCATTTGCTGAGCTGATCGAGCGCGATGACGGCGGTGGACAGCCACAGCCAGATGAGTGCATTGGGTTTGGTGGTCATGGTGCTCATGCGTGAGGAAAGGAGATCACCGCGGAAGCGGGGTTCGCGATCAGAACCAGCGCCGATCCTCGCCAGGGCCTTCGACATTGCTGACGCAGCGACCGCACAGCTCGGGATGCTCCGCGTGGCTGCCGACGTCGTCACGGCGGTGCCAGCAGCGCACACACTTGGCGGCCTCGCTGACCGTGGCCGAGACCCAGGCATCGGCGCCCTCCACTTCGGTCAGCACGGCGTTGTCCGGCTGGCCACCGGCCAGATCCAGCCGCAGCTCCGAGGTGATGAAGAAGAAACGCAGCTCGGCCGCCACCGGTGCATAGCGCTCGACCATGGCCTGATCGGCATGGATCACCAGCTTCGCCTCCAGCCCTGCGCCGATCTGCTCGGCCTTGCGCATGCCTTCGAGGACGCGCGAGGCGCTGTCGCGAATCGCCAGCAGATCGGCCCAGTAGCGCCGCTGCTCCGGCGAACCCTGCGTGGCGGCCAGACCGTCGTACCAGGTTTCGAACAGCACGCTTTCGTCTCGCTCACCCGGCATCGCCTGCCAGATTTCCTCGGCGGTGAAACTCAGCACCGGCGCCAGCCAGCGCACCAGTGCCTCGGCGATGCGGAACATCGCGCTCTGCGCACTGCGCCGGCCGCGACTGTCGGCGGGCATGGTGTAGAGCCGGTCCTTGGTGATGTCCAGATACAGCGCGCCCAGTTCGTTGGTGCAGAAGTTCTGCACGCGCGCCACCACTTCCGGGAAATCGTAACGCTCATACGCCGCCAGCACGGCCTGCTGCACGTCATATGCCTGCTGCACCGCCCACTGGTCCAGCAGCAGGCTGTCCCCGACCGGCAGCAGGTGCTTGCGCGGATCGAAGCCGTCGAGGTTGCCGAGCAGGAACTTCGCCGTGTTGCGGATGCGCCGGTACGTATCGGAAACGCGCTTGAGGATCTCGTCGGAAACGGTCATCTCGTTGCGGTAGTCGGCCGAGGCCACCCACAGGCGCAGCACGTCGGCGCCGAGGGTATCCATCACCTTCTGCGGCGCCACCACGTTGCCCAGCGACTTGGACATCTTGCGACCGTTCGCGTCCACCGCGAAGCCGTGCGTGAGCACTTCCCGGTAGGGTGCGCGACCGAAGATCGCCGACGAGGTCAGCAGCGACGACTGGAACCAGCCGCGATGCTGGTCGGAGCCTTCCAGGTACATCACCTTGTAGTGGCTCGCTGTGCCCTGATGCAGTTCCGGACGCTCGCCGATCACCGCGAAGTGCGTCACCCCCGAATCGAACCAGACGTCCAGCACGTCGGTGACCTTCTCGTACTCCGCGGCCTCGTCGCCCAGCAATTCGGCCGGATCCAGCGCGAACCAGGCGTCGACGCCGCCCTGCTCCACTCGCTGCGCGACCTGCTCCAGCAATTCCACCGAATGCGGATGGGGTTCCTGGCTGACCTTGTGCACGAACAGTGCGATCGGCACGCCCCAGGTACGCTGGCGCGAGATGCACCAGTCCGGCCGCCCGGCCACCATGCCGGCGATGCGCTCCTCGCCCCAGCTCGGCACCCAGCGCACGGTCTTGATCGAGGTCAGCGCGGTCTCGCGCAGGTCCGCCTGCTCCATCGAGATGAACCACTGCGGCGTGGTGCGATAGATCACCGGCGTCTTGTGCCGCCAGCAATTCGGGTAGCTGTGCTCGATCTTCGCGAACGCCAGCAGCACACCGCGCCGGCGCAGCACGTCGACGATCGCGTCGTTGGCCTTCCAGATGTGCATGCCGCCCAGCTCGGTGCCGTCGGCGGCTGGCGTGCCGGCGCGATACGTACCGCGCGGCTCGATGTAGTTGAGCAGTTCGATGCCGTACTCGCGCGCCACCACGAAATCCTCGACGCCGTGATCGGGCGAGGTGTGCACGGCACCGGTACCGTCCTCGGCCGAGACGTGCTCGCCAAGGATCACCGGGACCTCGCGCGGGTAGAACGGGTGGCGCAGCTGCAACCCTTCCAGCGCCCGGCCGGGGGCGTGGCCCAGGATCGTGGCCTGCTCCAGGCCAAAGCGCTGGGCACACTTGTCGGCCAGCGCCCCGGCAATCACCAGCAACACGCGCCGGCCTTCGCGCGACGGACCTTCGATCAGCGCGTATTCCAGTTCCGCGCCCAGCGAGACCGCCTGGCTTTCCGGCAGCGTCCACGGCGTGGTGGTCCAGATCGGGATGGCCACGATGGCGTCGCCCGCATCCACGTCGAACCTGGCCGCCAGCGCCCGCGGATCGACCGCGTCATAGGCCACGTCGACAGCCGGCGACACCTTGTCGCCGTACTCGATCTCCGCTTCAGCCAGGGCCGAGGCGCAATCGAAACACCAGTACACTGGCTTGGCACCACGCACCACGTGACCGTTCGAGACGATCCGCGCCAGCGCGCGCAGCATGTCTGCCTCGTAGCTGAAATCCATCGTGCGATACGGCCGCTGCCAGTCGCCGAGCACGCCGAGCCGCTTGAAATCGGTGCGCTGGGTATCGACCTGTTCGGCGGCGTATTCGCGGCATTTCTGCCGGAATCCGGCCGCGTCGAGCTTGTCGCCCGGCTTGCCGAATTTCTTCTCCACCGCGATCTCGATCGGCAGGCCATGGCAATCCCAGCCCGGCACGTACGGTGCACGATGGCCGGCCAGCAGCTTCGACTTGACCACCATGTCCTTGAGGATCTTGTTGACCGCATGGCCGATGTGGATCGAACCGTTCGCATACGGCGGGCCATCGTGCAGCACGAACACGTTGTCGCGACCGGCGGTCTTTTGCTGGATCTGCGCATAGCGATCGACCCGCTCCCACTCGGCCAGCCAGCCCGGCTCGCGCTTCGGCAAATCGCCGCGCATCGGGAACGCCGTCTGCGGCAGGTTGATCGTGCTCTTGTAATCGTGGGTCATTGCCTGGATGCCATCACTGGAGTATTGCGGTCCGCCAGCTGGCGGACAAAGGATGCAACGTTAAACGATACGCGTGCGCACAGGAATGGCTCACGCGCCAACCAGCCGCGGATTCATGCCCAGCAGCTCGCGCGCCAGGCGGGAATCCAGCGCCATCTGCGCCTTGAGCGGCTCCAGTCCGTCGAATTTCTGCTCGTCGCGCAACTTGGCCACGAACTCCACCGCCATGCGCTGGCCGTACAGGTCGCCATCGAAGTCGAACAGGTGCACTTCCAACAGCGGCTCGCTGACCTGGTTCACCGTCGGACGCACGCCGAGACTGGCCACGCCGGGCCAGCTGCACTCGCCATCACCCAGCCCTACGCGCACCGCGAAGATGCCGTGGACCGGAGTGACCCGCTGGCGCAGGTGGATATTGGCGGTGGGATAGCCCAGCGTGCGACCGAGCTGGTTGCCGTATTCCACCTTGCCCTCGATCACGAACGGCCGGCCCAGCAGGGGTTGGGCGCCGGCAAACTCGCCGGCCGCCAGCAAGGCGCGCACCCGACTGGCCGAGACGCGGGCACCATCGAGCTGCACCGGCGGCATGGCGCAGGCGGCAAAGCCGAGTTCCGCGCCCATCCGCTGCAGCAAGGCCATGTCGCCGCCGCGCTTGTGGCCGAAGCGGAAATCGCCGCCGACCCACACCTCGCGCGCGGCCAGCCGATCGACCAGCACGCGCCGCACGAAGTCTTCGGCGGGCATCGACGTCAATGCCTTGTTGAAGCGCAACAGCAGGGTGTGCTCCATGCCGGCCGCCGCAAAACCGAGCAGTTTTTCGCGTATGCCGGACAACCGCGGCACCGGCTCGGCGGAGAAAAATGCGCGCGGCAACGGCTCGAAGCTCACCACGACCGGGCTGCAACCCAGCAGTTGCGCCCGTTCGCGCACCTGGGTCAGCAGCGCCTGGTGCCCGCGGTGCAGGCCATCGAACGCGCCGACCGCCATCACGCTGCCGCGCGGCGCCAGGCAGGGGCCGGCGACATCCCTGGAAAGTTTCATCATGACGCGAGTATAACGGGCGCGCGGTTCCGGTCAGGACCGCCGCACCCGCCGACCCGCCTCGTCACGCGCTGCGCAGATCGCGCAAGCGGAAGCCGCTGGCAAACAGCATGCCGGCATAGCTCAGTCCCCCGGCCAGTACCAGGACGGCCAGATGCCAGATCCGCGTGAGCACCGTCGCGGTGCCCCAGTCCGACCACAGCCAGCGGCCCAGCAGCAGTACCGCCACCATCGCGGCGCAGGCCAACGCCAGCCGCGACCAGTGCCGAGCCCAACCGGGCTCGTGCTGATACACCCCCGCCTGCTTCAGCCAGCGCCACAGCAGCAGGAAATTGAGATAGCTGGATAGACTGCTGGCCACCGCCAGCCCGACATGCAGTCCCGGCACCTGGGCAATGCCGTCCAGCCAGCCGGCCTGCTTCGCGGCCGGCGGCGCCCACAGTTCGAACAGCAGCACGATGAACAGGCCGTTGAACAGCATGTTGGCGATCAGGGCCGCCACGCCCGCCTTCACCGGCGTGCGGGTGTCCTGCCGCGCGTAGAACGCCGGCAACAACACCTTGACCATGGCATATGCCGGCAAGCCGAAGCTCAGTGCAATGGTCGACAGCGTCGTCATCTGCGCGTCGAACGCGGTGTAGTGGCCGTTCTGGAACAGCGTCGTCACCAGCGGCCCGGCCAGCAGCAGCAGCGCAAGCATTGCCGGCAGCGAGATCAGCAGGGTCAGCCGCAATCCCCAGTCCAGCGCCCTGGAGAATCCGGGCCGGTCCGTGCCCACGTGGTGGCGCGACAGCGCCGGCAGGATGACCGTGCCCAAGGCCACTCCGAACACCCCCAGCGGCAGCTCGAGAAAGCGGGTCGACTGCCACAGCCAGGTCTGCGAACCGGTGATCAGCAACGAGATCACCGCCGTGTCCAGCAACAGGTTGAGCTGCGCCACCGACGAACCGAACAGGGTCGGCACCATCAGCTTCATGATCCGGCGCACCGCCGGATGGTTCCAGCCCCAGCGCGGCATGCTGAGCAGGTCGATGCGACGCAGCGCCGGCAACAGGAACAGCAACTGCAGGATGCCCGCCAGCAGCACCGCCCAGCCCATCGCCATGATCGGCGTGCCCAGCCGCGGCGCCACCCACACGGCCCCGACAATCATGCAGACATTGAGGATCACCGGCGCCAGCGCCGGCAGGGCGAAGCGGTGGAAACTGTTCAGCGCACCACCGGCCAGCGCGGTGAGCGAGACGAACAGGATGAACGGGAACGTCAGCCGGACCAGGTCGGTGGTGAGATCGAACTTGTGCGGCTGGTCGAGCGCGCCCGGCGCGAACGTCCCGGCCACCTGCGGCGCGAAGATCAGCCCCAGCGCGGTGATCAGCAGCACCACGCCACCCAGCGTGCCGGATACCCGCGCCATCAACTGCTTCAGATCCTCATGCGTACCGGTTTCCTTCACTTCGGTGAAGACCGGGACGAAGGCGGTGGAAAACGAGCCTTCGGCAAACAGCCGGCGCATGAAGTTGGGGATGCGGAACGCGATCACGAACGCATCGGTGGCGGCGCTGGCGCCGAACACATGGCTCATCGAGATATCGCGCACCAGCCCCAGCACCCGCGAGATCATCGTCATGCCGCTGAATGAGAGCAGCCCGCGGAACATGCTGGGAGACTTCATGTGACTGTCATTACCTTCTGTGGCGATCCGGCGCAGGGCGCGTAGTTTGACAGTCGCCAGCGGCAAGATGACAGCCCGTGATGTGGCAGAATGGGGACACCGCAGCCGTCCGGATGGAGTGAAGCCCATCCTCCGGTCATCCGTCGCCGGCTAAATGATTGACGCAACGGCGAATCGACCGCATAATTGGCGTCTTTTTCCACCCTTAACACTGCATTCCGGAGTTCTACCTTGGCCAACATCAAGTCCGCGAAGAAGCGCGCGCGCCAGTCCGAACAGCGCCGCCTGCGCAACATCAGCGCACGTTCCATGGTCCGCACCGCCCTGAAGAAGGTCGTCAAGGCCATCGAGGCCAAGGACAAGGCCGGTGCGATCGCCGCGTTCACCATCGCCCAGCCGGTAATGGATCGTTACGCCGCCCGCGGCCTGATCCACAAGAACAAGGCCGCTCGCCACAAGAGCCGCCTCAACGCGAAGATCCGCGAGCTGGCGTAAGCCGGCGGCGCGATTCGGGTTGACTGAAGAGCCGGCGCAAGCCGGCTTTTTCGTGTTTCCTGCGGAAGCACCCTTCCCCCGTTGGCACCGGAGCACCTCACTCCCGTGGGCGAAACTCCAGCGGCGTCGCCTCGACCTTCGCCCCTGCCGGCGGTTTCGTTCCGCAGGCACCGCAGGTGCTGCAGCCGTCACTGCAGTCGCCGGTGGCCTGCTTCGGCTGCAGCCGCCGACCGAAAGCGCGCAGCCACGCTGCACGTCCGGGCCGGTTGCAGCGGATCGATGCGGCGGCCAGCCAGCGGCTGGTGAGTTGCGGCGCCAGCTTGCGCAGCACGATCAGCACGCTGGCCAGCACGGCCAGGCCGATCACCAGATATTGCGCCAGCAGGCCCGTGCTCATGTCAGCATCCTGGTGACCTGATAGACGATGAACGACGCGGCGTAGGCCAGCGCGAACATGTAGCCGAACGAGATCGCCACGTTGCGCCACGAGTCGGTCTCGCGACGGATGATCGCCAGGGTGGACATGCACTGCGGCGCGTAGGCGAACCACACCAGCAGCGACAGCGCGCTGGCCAGCGAAAGCTGGCCGGCCAACGCATGCCCCAGCCCTCCCGCCGCATCACCGCCGACCAGATAGACCGTGGCCAGCGCGGCTACTGCGGTTTCGCGCGCGGCGAACGCGGGAATCAGCGCCAGGCTGACCTGCCAGTTGAAACCGATCGGCGCAAAGATGTACTGCAGGCCGCGCCCGAGATAGCCGGCGAAGCTGTAGTTGATGGCCGGGCCGGTGGCATCCGCCGGCGGCCCCGGGAAGGTCGAGAGGAACCACATCAGCACGGTCAGGCCGAGAATCACGCCGGTCAGCCGCTTCATGAAAATCGCGCCGCGCTCGTACAGGCCGATCGTCACGTCGCGCACCCTGGGCATCCGGTACGACGGCAATTCCATCAGCAGCGCATGCTCGCTCTTGTCGCGGCGGAGGCGCTTCATCACCCAACCCACCGCCATCGCACCGAGGATGCCGGCCAGGTACAACGCGAACAGCACGATGCCCTGCAGGTTGAAGATGCCGAACACCTTGTGCATCGGGATGAATGCGCCGATCAGCAGCGCGTACACCGGCAGCCGGGCCGAACAGGTCATCAGCGGTGCGATCAGGATCGTCGCCAGGCGGTCGCGCGGATCCTGGATGCTGCGCGTCCCCATGATGCCGGGGATGGCGCAGGCAAAACTCGACAGCAGCGGAATGAACGAGCGCCCGGTCAGGCCCACCGACAGCATCAGCCGGTCCAGCAGGAACGCTGCGCGCGGCAGGTAACCCGATTCCTCCAGCGTGAGGATGAACAGGAACAGCACCAGGATCACCGGAAGAAAGCCGATCACCGTGCCCAGGCCACCGAACAGACCATTGACGACCAGGCTTTGCAGCGGTCCGGCCGGCATCAGCGCGGCCACATGCTCACCCATCCAGCCGAATGCACCACCAATCAGGTCGCTCATCGGCTTGCCGGCCGCATACACCGCCTGGAACACCAGGAACATCACCAGCGCCAGGATCGCCAGGCCGAACACCGGATGCAGCGCCCAGCGATCCAGCGCATCGTCAAGCACCGCCGTGGTGCGCGGCATGCTCACCGTGGCCGCCAGCAACTCGCGCACCTGCCCGTGCAGATCGGAGCGGCTGGCCGCATCGTCCGGCTGCATCGGTGCCGCCAGCGGGACCTCGCCGTCCACCCGCTCGATCAGCGCACGCGCACCGCCGCGCTTCACCGCCACGGTCTCCACCACCGGCAGTCCCAGCCGGCGCTGCAATTCGGGCACGTCGATGACGATGCCGCGGTGACGGGCGGTATCCATCATGTTCAGCGCCAGTACGACCGGCCGGCCGAGGCGCTTGACCTCGAGCACGAAACGCAGGTGCAGGCGCAGGTTGGTGGCATCGGCCACGCAGACGATCAGGTCCGGCACCGCCTCGCCGGGGAAATTGCCGGCACAGACGTCGCGGGTGATCTGCTCGTCCGGACTGTTCGCCTCGAGGCTGTAGGTACCGGGCAGATCAAGGATCTGCAGCACCCGGCCCGACGGCGCGGTGAACCGGCCTTCCTTGCGTTCCACCGTGACGCCGGCGTAGTTCGCCACCTTCTGCCGACCACCGGTGAGCTGGTTGAACAGCGCGGTCTTGCCGCAGTTCGGATTGCCCACCAGGGCAATGCGTAAGGGGTGTCCTGATCTACTCAGCACAGGCGTCACCGGTTCTGTCTGTTCGCAGATTCGTGGTGCGTGGACGAAGGCAGGCGTCCGCCTGACGAGGAGGCGCGCCGCGAAGATGCGGACAGACAGAGCCGGCCCCAACGACCATAAAAAAATGATGGGGTGATATCCAGAAGGCCCGCAGGCGGCAGCGCGCGGCTTGCCAAGGCGACCAGCCTTGCCTGCGCCAGGCACTCCCACCTGCGAACCTTCTGGATATCATGCCGCCTGCGCTGAGTAGATCAGGCCATCCCTTGGTCGAGGCGCTCATGCAGCAGCCTCGCGCACCGTGACCCGCGCCGCCTCGGCACGACGCAGGGCAAACCGGGTGAAGCCGATCTGGATCAGCACCGGGTCGCCACCCATCGGCCCCACCGCCACCACGCGCACCGGCTCGCCATCGACGAAACCCAGATCGCGCAGGCGCTGAGCGATCGGATCTGCCGCATGCGCGTCGTCCACGCAGACGACCACGGCGGGTGCTCCTCTGGGCAAATCGGACAGACGCACGGGCGGCTTCTCAAATAAGAATTGTTCGCATTGTAGTGCTTTGCCCGCCGTCCTGCACCACGCAGGAACTCCCGACACAGGCTGCGTTTATGATGGCGCTATTTGCAGGGACGACCGATGACCGACTCCATCCTCAGCGAGCGCCGCGGGCAGTCCCTGTGGCTCAGCCTCAATCGCCCGCAGATCCACAACGCGTTCGACGACACCCTGATCGCCGCGCTCACCAGCGCGCTCGAACAGGCCGACGCCGATCCGGCGGTACGCAGCGTGGTCCTGACCGGCAACGGCAGTTGCTTCTCCGCCGGCGCCGATCTCAACTGGATGCGCGGCATGGCCGGCGCCAGCGAGCAGGAGAACCGTGACGATTCGCTGCGGCTGGCGCAACTGATGCGCACCCTGCAATTCCTGTCCAAGCCGACCATCGCCAGGGTCAACGGCGCTGCCTATGGTGGCGGCGTCGGCCTGGTGGCCTGTTGCGACATCGCCATCGGCGTCGACAGCGCCAAGTTCGCGCTGTCGGAAGTGAAGTTGGGCCTGGTCCCCGCCGTGATCTCGCCCTACGTGGTCGCCGCCATCGGCCTGCGCGAGGCGCGCCGCCTGTTCATCACCGGCGAAGTGTTCGACGCCGCCACCGCAGCGCGCATCGGCCTGCTGCATATCTGCCTGCCAGCTGCCGAGCTGGACGAAGCGATCGAGCGCCAGCTGTACCTGCTGGCCAAGGCCGGCCCGCAGGCCCAGCGCGAGGCGAAACAGCTGGCGCTGCGCATCGGTGGGACGGATCCGGCCCGGGCCGCGCAAATCGATGCGGCGAATGCCGAGCTGATCGCCCGGCTGCGCGTTTCGGCGGAAGGCCAGCACGGCCTGACCGCCTTCCTCGACAAGCGCGCGCCGGCGTGGGTCGGTGCCCAGTGACCCGGCCTGAGGGCATCGGCCTCACCCGAGGCCGGGCGATTCGACGCGCCGATGCCCCGCCGCCGTGCTTCGACGCCATCGGCTGATCTGTTAGTTTGATCGACCTGCATCGAAACGAATGCCTCAAGGATCCTGCATGTTCGAACGCGTACTGATCGCCAACCGTGGCGAGATCGCCTGCCGCGTCATCCGCACCTGCCGACGGCTCGGCATCCACACCATTGCGGTGTACTCCGAAGCCGATCGCGATGCGCAGCACGTGCGGCTGGCGGACGAGGCGTGGCCGATCGGCGGTCCGCGGCCGGCGGACTCGTATCTGCGCGGCGAGGTGATCCTGGACGTGGCGAAACGTTCCGGTGCCCAGGCGATCCATCCCGGTTACGGCTTCCTGTCCGAAAACACCGGCTTTGCCCGTGCCTGCAGCGAGGCCGGCATCGCCTTCGTCGGGCCGAAGCCGGAGAGCATCGACGCGATGGGCTCCAAGGCCGCCGCCAAGGCGCTGATGGAGAACCATCAGGTGCCGCTGGTACCCGGTTATCACGGCGAAAACCAGGAGCCCGCGCACCTGGCCGAACAGGCCCGCCGTACCGGCTTCCCGCTGATGATCAAGGCGACCGCCGGCGGCGGCGGCAAGGGCATGCGGATCGTACGCAACGCCGACGAATTCGCCGAGGCGCTGGCCTCGGCCCAGCGCGAGGCAGCCAGCGCGTTCGGCGACGCCCGGGTGATCCTGGAACGCTACGTCGAACATCCCCGGCACATCGAGTTCCAGGTGTTCGGCGACACCCTGGGCCACGTGATCCATCTGAACGAGCGCGAATGCTCGGCCCAGCGCCGCTACCAGAAAGTCCTCGAGGAAACGCCCTCGCCGTTCCTCGACGAAGCACGCCGCGCCAGCATGGGGGCGGCCGCGGTCGCCGCCGCGAAGGCCGTCGACTATGTCGGTGCGGGCACGGTGGAATTCATCGTGGCGCAGAGCGGTGAGTTCTTCTTCATGGAAATGAACACGCGCCTGCAGGTCGAGCACCCGGTCACCGAACTGACCCTCGGGCTGGATCTGGTCGAATGGCAACTGCGCGTGGCGGCCGGCCAGCCGTTGCCGCTGCGCCAGGAGCAGGTGCAGGCCCGTGGCCACGCGATCGAGGTGCGCCTGTACGCCGAGGACCCGGACCAGAACTTCCTGCCCGGCTCCGGCAAGCTGCAGATGCTGCGCCTGCCCGCGCCTTCGGCCCACGTGCGCATCGACGGCGGCGTGATCGAAGGCGACACGGTGACGATTTTCTACGACCCGATGATCGCCAAGCTGATCGTGTTCGACGCGGATCGCGACCGGGCACTGCAACGCCTGCGCGGGGCGCTGGCCGAATGCGAGATCGTCGGCCCGAAATCGAACATCGGCTTCCTCGAACGACTGGCGCGGCACCCGGCCGTGGTCGAGGGGCGCATCGACACCGGTTACCTCGATCGCCATCTCGAGGAATTCCTCACCGGCGACACCGCACCGACCGACCGCGTGCTGTTCGCCGCCACCGTGGCGGCCCTGCAGCAGGACGAGCACGCAGCACGCGAGGAGGTCGCCGCCAGCAGCGATCCGCATTCGCCCTGGGCGCTGGGTGATGCCTGGCGCATCGGCCACCCCGGCAAGCGCATCGTGGCCTTGTCGTGGCGTGAACAACGCTTCGAGGTCGAGGCGCGCGGCCACGACGGCGACTACCAGCTGCGACATGGAACCACCGACTGCGACGTGCGCGGAGCCCGTCACGACGGCGCCACACTGAGCGCCCGCTTCGACGGCGAGGCGTGGCGACTGCCGCTGCGCAGCGATGCGCGACGAGTCCTGCTGCATGACATCAACGGCCAGCGCTACAGCTTCACACGCGCCGCCGCGTTCGCGTGGGAATCGACCGATGCCGACGGCGGCCACCAGCTCATCGCGCCGATGCCCGGCCGCATCGTGCTGGTCAAGGCCAACCCCGGCGATACGGTCGAGCAAGGCCAGGATTTGCTGGTGATGGAGGCGATGAAGATGGAGCTGGCCTTGAAGGCACCGCGCGCCGGCACCATCGAAAGCGTGAGCGCCGTGCAGGGCGAGTTCGTCGAAGCCGACGCAGTGCTGGTGACTTTCGCTGACTGATTGCCACCACCGCATTTGCCGGAGCGCACAGAGTGCGCTCCGGCACGTTCACTAACGGAGCATCTGATGGACACCTCCAACCACGTCCGCGTCGTCGAAGTCGGCGCCCGCGACGGTCTGCAGAACGAGAAGACGATGCTGCCGGCCGAAGTGAAGATCGCGCTGATCGATCGCCTGTCCTCGACCGGGCTGCAGACGATCGAGGCGACCAGCTTCGTCAGCCCGAAATGGGTACCGCAGCTGGCCGACGCCGCCGAGGTATTCCGCGGCATCCGCAAGCTGCCGGGAGTGAGCTATCCGGTGCTGGTGCCGAACCTGCAGGGCTATCAGCGTGCCCGCGAGGTGGACGCCCGCGAGATCGCGGTGTTCTCCGCCGCCTCCGAGGCATTCAACCGCAAGAACATCAACGCCTCGATCGACGAATCGATCGAACGTTTCATCCCGGTGATCGAACAGGCGCGGGCCGATGGCGTGCAGGTGCGTGGCTATGTCTCCACCGTGCTGGGCTGCCCGTACCAGGGCGAAGTGCCGGTGAGCGACGTGGTGCGCGTGGCGCGCCGCATGTACGAGCTGGGCTGCCACGAAATTTCGCTGGGCGACACCATCGGTGTCGGCACGCCCGCCAAGGCGCGCGCGATGCTGCGCGCGGTGGCACAGGAGGTGCCGATGGCGGCGCTGGCCGTGCACTTCCATGACACCTACGGCCAGGCGCTGGCGAACATCCTGGCGTGTCTGGAGGAAGGCGTGCGCGTGGTCGACAGCGCGGTCTCCGGCACCGGCGGCTGCCCCTACGCCAAAGGGGCCACCGGCAACGTGGCCAGCGAGGATGTGGTGTACATGCTGCACGGCATGGGCATGGACACCGGCGTGAATCTCGACGTGCTGATCGCCACCGGCGCGTGGCTCTCGGGGCAATTGCACAAGGAAACTGCCAGTCGGGTCACCCGCGCCCGTACCGCGGCGGCCTGAGCGTCTCGCGAAACCCCCTGCCCGCTCGCTATCATCGGCTTTCGGCTGACGGGGTGAAGCGATGCGCAAGAACCTGATGACTTGGTGGTCCTCGGCAGCTGCCCTGCTGATCCTGTTGTGCAGCCTGCCTGCGGTCGCGACCACGCCGAAGGGCGACTGGCTGCTGCTGCCCGACCGGGTATGGACCGGCGATGGCGATGTCGCCCACGGCGGCTGGGCCGTACTGGTGCACGACGGCCTGATCGCGGCCGTGGGTCCCGCCACGTCGCTGGACACGCCGGCAGGCACGCAGCGCGTGGCACTGCCCGGCGCCACGCTCACGCCCGGCCTGATCGACCTGCACTCGCACCTGTTCCTGCACCCGTACAACGAGACGTCGTGGAACGACCAGGTGCTGACCGAACCGCAGGACTACCGCACGCTGGAAGCCGCGGCGCACGCGAAGGCCACCCTGCTGGCCGGCTTCACCACCCTGCGCGACCTGGGCACCGAGGGCGCCGGCTATGCCGACGTGTCGGTGAAGCGCGCGATTGAGCAGGGCCTGATTCCCGGCCCGCGGCTGTTCGTGGCTACGCGCGCGATCGTCGCCACGGCCAGCTACGGCCCCGGCCCGCGCGGCTTCCGTCCGGACCTCGCGCTGCCCGGCGGCGCGCAGGAAGTCAGTGGCGTCGATGCCGCCATGGCGGCGGTACGCGAACAGGCTGCGCGCGGTGCCGACTGGATCAAGATCTACGGCGACTACCGCGTCGGCCCCGACGGTAGCACCGTGCCCACCTTTACCCCGGCGGAACTGAAGGCGCTGGTCGACACCGCACATCAGCTTGGCCGCCCCGTCGCCGTGCACGCGGCCAGCGACACCGGGGTGCGCATGGCGGTGGAAGCCGGCGTGGACAGTGTCGAGCACGGCTACGGCGCCAGCGCGGCGACCTTCAGGCTGCTCAAGCAACACGGCATTGCCTACGAACCCACGCTGACCGCGGTCGAATCCACCGCCGGGTATTTCGAGCACTACGTGCCGGGCAGGAGCGAACCCACCGAGCGCATGCGCGAAGCGGAGCGCGCGTTCCGCACCGCGCTGAAACTCGGCGTGACGATCGGCAACGGCAGCGACGTCGGCGTGTTCCGCCATGGAGACAACTGGCGCGAACCGGCCGCCATGGTGGCCTATGGCATGACACCGGCGCAGGCGCTGCACGCGGCCACCGACGTGGCGGCGAAGATCCTGCGCCAGTCGCAACACCTGGGCCGCATCGCCACCGGCATGGATGCCGACCTTGCCGCGTTCACCGGCAATCCGGCCCGGCAGATCGACGCCCTGCAGCATCCGGTCTTCGTGATGAAGAACGGCCTCCCCTACCTCACGCCCGAAACCACCCCATGACCGACACGTTCCTGATCCGCCCGATCTCCCCCGGCGACGACGCCGCGATGGCCGCGGTCATTCGCAGCGTGATGCCCGAATTCGGTGCCGACGGGCCCGGCTTTGCGATCCATGACAGCGAAGTGGACTCGATGTACCAGGCGTATGCGCAACCACGCTGCAGTTACTTCGTGGTCGAGCGCGACGGCGTGGTGATCGGTGGCGGCGGGGTCGCACCGCTCGAAGGCGGTGACGACGATGTCTGCGAACTGCGCAAGATGTACTTCCTGCCCGGGGCACGCGGCATCGGCGCTGGCACCGCGATGATGCAGCGCTGCCTCGACGCGGCGCGTGCGCACGGTTTCCGACGCTGCTATCTGGAAACACTGACCGGCATGGACGCGGCGCAGACGCTGTACCGGCGCAGCGGCTTCGCGCCGCTGTGCGCACCGATGGGCGGCACCGGCCACCATGGCTGCGACCGTTACTTCATCCGCGACCTGTGAGGCAAGCCATGGCGACCCGCGATCCACGCATCGATGCCTATGTCGCGAAGTCCGCCGCCTTCGCGCAACCCATTCTCGAACACCTGCGCAGCGTGATCCACGCTGCCTGCCCCGAGGTCGAGGAGGGCCTGAAATGGAGCATGCCGTTCTTCAGTTACAAGGGTGCACCGATGTGCATGATGGCTGCGTTCAAGCAGCATTGCGGCTTTGGCTTCTGGCTGTCCGGACAAGTCGTCGGCGACGCGGCGGAGGACGGCATGGGCCAGTTCGGCAAGCTCGCGTCGCTGAAGGATCTGCCGCCGAAGAAGGCACTCGTCGCCTACGTGAAGAAGGCGATGGTGCTGAACGAGACCGGCGTGAAGCTGGCACGCGCCAGGGTCGAAAAGCCGGCCCCGATCCTGCCCGACGATCTCGCCGCGCTGCTCGCGCAGAAGCAGCATGCGGCAGCCCGCAAGACCTACCAGGGCTTCGGCCCCGGCGCGCAGCGCGAATACGTCGACTGGATCGTCGAGGCGAAAACCGATGCCACCCGCCGGAAGCGGGTCGCCACGGCGCTGGAATGGCTGGCCGAGGGCAAGTCACGCCACTGGAAGTATCAGAAATGTTGAAGGTACCCCCTCGATGATCCGCATTGCCCAAGCAGCAGATGCCGCCGCCATGCGGGACATCTACGCGCCGTCGGTCACCGATGGCGTCGCTACCTTCGAGACTGCCGTGCCGGCCATCGACACGATGCAGGAACGCCTGCGCATGCGTCTGTCGCACTACCCGTGGCTGGTATGGGAAGACGCCGGCGAGATACTGGCCTATGCCTATGCCGGTCGCTTTCGCGAACGTTCCGCCTACGACTGGATTGCCGAAACTTCCATCTACGTGCGTGCCGATGCGCAGCGCCGGGGTATCGCCCGAGGCTTGTATTGCCGCTTGCTGGAGGTCATGCGGCTGCAGGGAGTCAATCAGGCCGTCGGCGTGATCACCCTGCCCGGCGAGGCCAGCGTGGCGCTGCATGAACGCATCGGTTTCGGCCCCGCCGGGGTGTGGCGTCAGTGCGGCTACAAGCTGGGGCAATGGTGGGATGTGGGCGTGTGGCAAATGCAGCTGCAACCTGCTGCCACGCCACCGCCGCCGTTCATTCCGTTTCCGCAACTGCTGGACTCCCGCAGCCTGCGGGACCTGATCGGCGCTCCAGACCAGGCACCCACTGAGCACAATGACGGGGCCTGAAAAAAAAGCCCCGCCGGTGATGGCGGGGCTTCCTGTTTGCAGAGCAGACGAACCGTCGCTCAATGATGCAGCAGCAGGTCGACGATGACGCCGGTGGTGATCGCGACCAGCAGGAAATCGCCGTTGTCGCTGCGCACCCAGTGGTAGCCACGTCGCGGCCGGCGCAGATGCTCGCCACGCCAGTCGTTCACGACGTAGGAACCGCTCCGGTATTCGACCGGCACATAGCCGCCGCGGCGGTACCAGCCTTCCTCGCGACCACGGTCGTACATGCCACGATGACCACGATCATGGCCATAGGCATATGCATGGCCATTGCCGTGGCCGTAGTCACGACCGCCATGATCGCCATGATCGCCATAGCTGCGATCGCGATGATCCTGATCACGATTGCCCTGATCCCGGCTGGAGTGATCGCCACGGCCATCATGGCCACGCTTGTCGCTGTGCTTGTCCCCATGCTTGCCGTGCTCGCCCTGGTCCTGCCCCTGATGATCCTGCCCCACCGGCTGGGCACTGGCCGCGACACTGGCGGTCAGCAGCAGCGCTCCACAGACCATCCACACCTTCATTTGCTTTTTCACAAGCTGTCCACTCCTGCTTCGATGGTGAGACAAGTTGCCGGCATCCCGTTGCATGAGACTTCCGGATTGTCAGGACAGCCGCGACAATCGCGGCATTGATGCCCTGTGTGCACCATCACCATTCCACATGGAATGCCATGTGAACGTTTCAGTGGCGCGGGTTTCACGTTTAACTGCCGGCAGCTTCGCCGTCACCGTGCCACTGGGCTACCATTCAGGTTTTTGGCAGGGAACCCTTCATGCAGCTCAATCAGGTCAAGGCGATCATCACCGGCGGCGCCTCCGGTCTCGGCCATGCGGTGGCGCAGCACTTCGTCGCCCACGGCGGCCAGGTGGCGCTGTTCGACGTCAACGAGGAAAAGGGTCACGCCGCCGCGAAGAAACTGGGCGATACCACGCGCTTTTTCCGTACCGACGTCACCTCGGAGGACGGCGTAGCCACCAATGCGGCCGCCGCGCACCACGCAATGGGCGGGCTCAATGTGCTGATCAACTGCGCCGGCATCCTCGGCGCCGGCCGTGTGCTGGGCAAGGAAGGGCCGATGCCGCTGGCCACCTTCTCCGGCACCGTGATGGTGAATCTGGTTGGCAGCTTCAACGTGGCCAAGGCCGCTGCTGCGCTGATGCAGGCCAACGAAGCGGGCGAAGACGGTGAGCGCGGCGTGATCATCAACACCGCCAGCGTCGCCGCCTACGAAGGCCAGATCGGTCAGGCCGCGTACTCAGCCTCCAAGGGTGGCGTGGTCGGCATGACCCTGCCGATGGCTCGCGAGCTGGCCCGTTTCGGCATTCGCGTGGCGACCATCGCGCCAGGCATCTTCTGGACCCCGATGGTCGACGGCATGCCCGAAGCCGTGCAGCAGTCGCTGTCCGCCTCGATCCCGTTTCCCTCGCGGCTGGGGCAACCGAACGAATACGCCGATACCGTCGCGTTCATCCTCGGCAACCGCTACATCAACGGCGAGACCATCCGCCTGGACGGCGCGGTACGCTTGCAGCCCAAGTAACGAGGAGTGGGTGGGCAGGAGTGAGAAACGAGTCAAGGCTCGCCTCACTCCGAATCCACAGTGCTTCTCTCACTTCTCACTCCTCTGAACTCATGACTGACTTATGAAAGCTTCCGACGTCAAGAAAGGCAACGTGGTCGAACACGACGGCACCGTCTACCAGGTGCGCGATATCGAACGCAGCTCGCCCAGCGCGCGTGGCGGCAATGTCACGTTCCGCTTCACCCTGTATTCGATCCCCGGCGGGCGCAAGTTCGATCTCAGCCTGCGCGCCGACGACGACCTCAGGGAAATGGATCTGCTGCGCCGCGCCGCGAACTTCTCGTACATGGACGGCGATGCATTCGTGTTCATGGACGCCGAGGACTATACCCAGTACCTGCTCTCGCCCGAACTGGTCGGCGACAATGCCGGCTATATCGTGGAAGGCATCGAGGGCTACTACGTGCAGGTGATCGACGACGCCCCGGTGGGCCTGCAGGTGCCGACCAGCGTGATCCTGACCGTGGTCGACACCGCACCGGAAATGAAGGGCTCCAGCGCCACCAAGCGCAATAAGCCGGCCCGGCTCAACACCGGGATCGAGGTGCAGGTGCCCGAGTACATCAGCAACGACGAGAAGGTCTGGGTGAATACGCTCACCGGCGAATTCGCCGGCCGCGCCTGAGGGCAGGAGTGAGCGAAGAGGAGTGAGAAACGAGAGTGGCAAGAACCACGTGCCACCTTTGCTCTACTCTCTTTCCCACTCCTCTCCACTCGTTTCTCCCCCCATGTCCCCCAGCGGCTATTCGCTACGCACTCATGCGATCGAGAGCCTGACCGGCATCAAGCGGCCGGACGTGCCGTTGCGGGTGGTCCTGCGCAATACCGCCGCGGTGATCCTGCCGCTGGGCATCGGCCTGCTCACGGGTCATCCGCAGATCGGACTGGGTGTGGGAGCCGGTGCGCTGAACACCATGTTCTCCGACCAGCCCGGTCCGTATCGCCAGCGCCTGCGCCAACTGCTGCTGGCAGCACTGGCCGCCGCACTGGCATCCCTGGTGGGTTTCCTGATCGGCGACCAGTTGTTGCCGATGCTGGTCGCCACGACCACATGCGGGTTCCTCGGCGGCTTGCTGGTGGTCTTCGGCACGGACACTGCCCGCGTCGGCATGACCAGCATGATCCTGCTGGTGGTCACCGCCTCGACACCCACATCGCTGAGCGGTGCCTTGAACGGTGCTGCGCTGATCTTCTGTGGCGGCTTGTTGCTCGCCACGTTCTCGCTGGCCGCGTGGCCATTGCAACGCTACTGGCCCGAACGCCACGCGCTGGCCGTGGTGTACAAGGGGCTGGCCGCGCTGGCCCGGCAACGGACGCACGACGACACCGATGCGCCGGCGTTGAGCGAAGCGATGACCACGCTGCAACAGACCTTGCTGGGCCGCCATCGCGCCCAGGGCCGCGCGATGGAAGCGTTCGGCGTATTGCTGGAACTGGCCGAACGGATCCGGCTGGAACTCACCGCGATGGCCGAGCTTCACGCCGACCCGGCGATCCACGCGTTATTCCGCGACGAGGCCGCCGGTGTGCTGGCGGCGATCGCCGATGCACTGGAGCATGGCGACTCGCCCGAGCAGGCCGGCCGCATGCTGCAGGCACTGAGCGCCAGCGAACAGGAGTTGCTCGACGGCAACGCCCACGCCGATGGCCTCGCCGCGCACATCCACGCGATGACCGGTCAGCTCGCCGCGGCCGTGCGCAACGCCGACTGGGCCGGCAGTCGCGGCGAACTGCGTGCCAGCACGGCGGAAACCGCACTGCCCCAGTCGCTGCGCAGCAGCTCGGCATGGGCTACCTTGCGGGCCAGCATCACCCCCCGCTCGGTAGCGTTCCGGCATGCCGTGCGCACCGCTGTGTGCCTCAGCACCGCGCTGTGGATTTCGCGCGCCCTGCAGCTGCCGCACGGGTACTGGCTGCCGATGACCGCCGCCATCGTGCTACGCCCGGACTTCGCCGCCACCTTCAATTTCGGCCTGCTGCGCGTGCTCGGCACGGTGCTCGGACTGGTGCTCACCACGGTGTTGCTGCACATCACGCCGGATGAGCCATGGGCGCACCTCGCCCTGATGGCTGTGCTGTGCATGGGCTTCCGCTACCTGGCCACCGCACACTACGGCTTCGCCGTCGCCGCGCTGACCGGCACCGTGGTGATCCTGTTGTCGTTCGAGGGCGTCAATCCCGGTACCGCCGTGGTCGATCGGGTGATCAACACCGGGCTGGGCTGTGGCATCGCCCTGCTCGCCTACGTGGTCTGGCCGACCTGGGAACGTACCCATGCACGGGAAGCGCTGGTGCGGATGCTGGAGGCCTATGCCGGCTACCTGCATGCCCTGGTACTCCCCGCGCGCGCGCATGCCCGGCGCGACAGCCGCACCGCGGCGCGGACCGCGCGCACCAATGCACAGGCCTCGATCGAGCGCATGCGCAGCGAGCCGGCCACCCCGGCGGCACTGCTGGCGCTGGCCCGTGCCCTGTTCGCCAACGGCAATCGGCTGGCGCGCAGCGCGATGACGCTCGAGGCACTGCTCGACGACCTGCCCGCCCTGCCCGTGCAGGACGAGATCAGGCACTTCATCGACACGGTGGCCGACACCGTGCAGCAACTCGCCACCGCCCTGCGCGAGCGCCGTGCACCCGACTCCCTGCCCGACCTGCGCCGCTTGCAGCGCGCGCTGGTGGCATCGGCGCACCAGTCCGGCGATCGTTCGGCGACCGAGCTGCTGGAGCGCATCAGCGACCGCCTCGTCGACAACGTGGACACGCTGGCGCACGTGATCCAGCGCAAGGGGCCACAGGCTGCCGTGCCCGATCCGCAGCCGTCACCCGGCTGAGATGCCCGGCGACGACCATGGCGCCCGGGCGCGACGCCGTGGCGCAGAGGTTTTACACTGCGGGGATGCTGAAGATCGATTCCCACGCCCATATCCTGCCCCGCGACTGGCCAAACCTGGCGACCAAGTACGGCGACGATCGTTTTCCGGTGATGACCCATACCGACGACCGGCACCGCATCTACAAGGATGGCCGGTTCTTTCGAGAGGTCTGGGATTCCGCGTTCGACCCGCAGAAGCGGATCGACGACTACGCACGCTTCGGCGTCAATGTGCAGGTGATCTCGACCGTGCCGGTGCTGTTCTCGTACTGGGCGCCGGGCCATCAGGCGCTGGAGCTGCATCGCCATCTGAACAACCACATGGCCGAGTTGTGCCGCGACTATCCGCGCCACTACGCCGGCATCGGCACGGTGCCGCTGCAGGCACCGGGGCTGGCGATCCGCGAACTGGAACGCTGCATCGACGAGTTGGGACTGCAGGGCGTGCAGGTCGGCTCGCATTGCGGCGACTGGAACCTGGACGCACCCGAACTGTTCCCGTTCTTCGAGGCGGCCGCCGATCTCGGCGCGGCCGTGCTGGTGCATCCATGGGACATGATGGGCGCGGCGAGCATGCCGAAGTACTGGATGCCGTGGCTGGTCGGCATGCCGGCCGAGCAGGCGCGTGCCGCCTGTTGCCTGGCCTTCGGCGGCGTGCTGGAACGGCTGCCGAAACTGCGCGTGATGCTGGCCCATGGCGGCGGCAGCTTTCCCTCGACGATCGGCCGCATCGAGCATGGCTTCAAGATGCGCCCGGATCTGGTCGCCACCGACAACCCGCGCAACCCGCGCGAATACCTCAAGCGGTTCTATTTCGACTCCTGCGTGCACGACGATCAGGCGCTGCGTTATCTGCTGGATGTGACGGGCGTCGAGCAGGTGATGCTCGGCACCGACTATCCTTTCCCGCTGGGCGAACAAGAACCCGGCAGCGGTATCGAGGCACTCGGCCTCAGTGACGGCGCGCGTGCGCGGCTGTTTCACGGCACCGCGCTGGAATGGCTGGGCCTGCCCAGGCATCGCTTCGTCCCCGACCCCATTCCCAAGGAATCAGCATGAGTTTCCTGCGCAGCACGACCCTGATCGCCCTCACCCTGGCCACCGCCCTGTTGTTCGCCGGCCACGTCCACGCCACCGAAGTCAGCATGGCCGACGGCAGCGTCAACTTCAGCACGCCGAACAACTGGCTCGGCATCATGGAAACCCAGGGCGACCCGGAAGCGCGCGTATTCCAGGTGCCCGATCCCTCGCCCACCGGCAAGGCCAGCCTGGCCCGCGTCACCGTGACAGTGAAACAGGTGCCCGACATCAGCAGCTTCCACCAGTACATGGCCGAAGCCACCGCGAAGGCGCTGACCCTGCCCGGCTACAAGGCCTCGGCGCTGCCGCCTGGCCCGAACAGCAATGTCTATACCGCCCAGGAAAACGGCGCCGAATTCAGCTACACCGAACACTACTGGTTCAAGAACGGCCACGCGATCCAGCTGCGCTGCGTGCGTCCCAGCCGGAGCCTGGCCGGCGCCACGTGGACGGCCGAGTTCGACAAGGGCTGTGAAGCGATCGCTGCCAGCCTGAAATAATTCCCCGCAGGAAATCACCATGCTCGACTACCAGGCCACCGCCGACTGGGCCCGTGCCCAGGACGCTGCCGACCCGCTGCGCGCGTTCCGCGACGAGTTCCTGATCCCGCCGCACGAGGGGCGCGACAGTGTCTACTTCTGCGGCAACTCGCTCGGCCTGCAGCCGCGCGCCGTGAGGGACGCGGTCAACGCGGAACTGGACTACTGGGGCGAACTGGCCGTGGAGGGCCACTTCAAGGGCCGTCTGCCATGGATGGATTACCACGAGTACGTGCGCGACGACCTCGCCGCCATCGTCGGCGCACAGCCCGACGAAGTGGTGGCGATGAACACGCTGGGAGTGAACCTGCACCTGATGATGGTGAGCTTCTACCGCCCCACCGCCGAGCGACCGGCGATCCTGATCGAGGCCGGCGCGTTTCCCACCGACCGCTACGCGGTGGAATCGCAGGTCCGTTTCCACGGCTTCGACCCGACCAGCGCCTTGATCGAGCTGGAGGCCGACGAACCGAACGGCACGATCTCGCTGCAGGCGATCGAGCATGCACTGGCCGAACACGGCTCGCGCATCGCGCTGGTGATGCTGCCCGGCGTGCAATACCGCAACGGCCAGACCTTCGATCTCAAGGCGATCACCGCACTGGGTCACCGGTACGGCTGCGTGGTCGGCTTCGACCTCGCCCATGCCGTGGGCAACCTGCCGCTGCAGTTGCACGACAGCGGCGCCGACTTCGCGATCTGGTGCAGCTACAAATACCTCAACAGCGGCCCCGGTGCGGTCGGTGGCGCGTTCGTGCATCAACGCCACGCCACCGCCACGCTGCCGCGATTCGCCGGCTGGTGGGGCCATGACAAGGCCACGCGCTTCCAGATGGGTCCGCAGTTCGTGCCCACCGCGGGCGCCGACGGCTGGCAGCTGTCCAACCCGCCGATTCTGGCGCTGGCCCCACTGCGGGTGTCGCTGGAAATTTTCCGCCGCGCCGGCATTGATCGCCTGCGCGCGAAGTCGCTGCAACTCACCGGCTACCTGGAGTGGCTGGTGAACAGCCAGCTGCCGGACGTACTGGAAGTGGTCACACCGGCCGATCCGACCCGCCGGGGAGCGCAGCTGTCCATTCGCGTGAGCGGTGGCCGCGCGCGCGGCCGTGCCCTGTTCGAGTACCTGATGGAACACGGCGTCATCGGCGACTGGCGCGAACCGGACGTGATCCGCATCTCGCCCGCGCCGCTGTACAACCGTTTCGCCGATTGCCTGGCCTTTGCCGAGGCAGTGCGGGCGTGGAGCCTGACCGGCTGACGCCATGGCGACTCACTTGGCATGACGGGTTGACTCAACGCGTACTCGTCAACGCGATGCGCGATGCATCTCGGTTCGGATGCGGCTGCGCAACAGCGTCAGCGGCAAGGACTTGTCCAGCAGTTTCAGGCTCGATCCGAGCATGCGCAGATCCTGACGTCGCCCCAGCTCGTCAGACAGCTTGCTCAACGCCCGAATCGAAGCATGCCCCTTGCCGGCGTGGATTTTCTTCCATACCGGTGCAGGTACTCCCGCGGCCTGGATCGCCTGCAGCTGCATGCGCAGGCGACGGAGACGGCGTCTCCAACGATGACGATGGGCGAGGCTCGAAACCTGCTCGCTGGCACGTTGCGCCCTGGCGACACGATGCCTGCTGCGCCTGATCCCCTCGCGCAGATGGTCCGTGGTGAGATTGTCCCAGGGGAGCGCGGCGATCGCTTGCGCCAGCACGCCAAGTCGCGCGCGCCGCTTGCCGAAGTCCGGATCCCGCGACAACACGTCCTCGAGCAGCTTCCCGCGGCGTGCTTCCAGTTGCGCCGCCACCTCGCGCCAGAGATCGTCGCCATGTTCCTTCGTCAACCTGCGGGCGGTGGTCGCCACGACGTGGGCATCACGCAGATCCGACAGACCCGCGGCGAGGCGCTTGCATTTGCGATCGATGCCCGCGACGTCCGGCCCGAGCGCCTCCCGGCAAAGACACAGGATACTGCGCAACCTTCGAATCGCCTTGCGCGCGGCGTGCACCGCAAGGTGCCGGTCTCGTCGCCTTGCCAGCGCGCCCGCGGCCTTGTCGGCCTGCTCCACGGCCAGGGTTGCAAATGTCGCCCCCAGGGAACCTTCCGCGATCATGGCTGCCGGTCATCCAGGGCCAGAGCGAAATTGTAGCCAGAAACCAGCATCGCCCGACAAGGTCCTGCGGCAACCGGGATCTCGATCAGTTGCTGCCTGGTCCCCGGGAAAGAGGCCCGCATTCCGGGCGCAGACGTTCATCTGCGCCGCGGAACGTGGCGTGCCCGGGCCTCAGCCCGCCTTCTTGGCGGCGGCCTTTGCGACTTTCCTGGCGGCACCCTTCTTCACGGCCTTCTTGACGGCCTTCGCCGGAGCAGCCGCCTTGACTGCGCCTTCGATCAGCAGGCTCTCGGCCGTGACACCGCGCTTCTTCAGGGCCTGTACGAACCACAGCGGTCGCTTGCCACGACCCGACCACGTCTGGGTCGCATTCTCAGGGTTGCGATACTTGGGCGCGACTACCGACTTCAGCCCCTTGGCGCCCTTGCCACCACGGGTCGGATACACGTCGGCCAGGGTCAGACCGCTGCTTTTCAGCAAGCGCTCGATTTTTTCCCGCACCGCCTGGACGTGATTGACGTGAGCAGCCTGCATCTGCGATTGAGCATTTGCGATGAGTGCCTTCAGTTCGGCGGGGGACAGCGTTTCAAGATTAATGGACATGATGGCGCTCCTTGGCAGTGAGTGGGAAATGATAGTTTATCCGAGAGAACAAGAATTCGCCTACAAAAGAAGAGGTATTCCCTTACATACCTCCCGCCTACTTCATCGCATGAGTGGCGATGAGAAGTGAATGTTCCGGATTTGTCGTCGGAATAGCCCTCGCCTGCAAGCCTGGTTTCATGAGCGGTATCGGCTGACCTTGCTGACTCGATCACTGCCGGGCAAGCTGCGAAGGCAGAGGCCGACACATTTCTTCCAGCCAGAAAGTTGATGAGCGACTGCACGATGGAGCTTGATATGTGACCATCCCAGTCGGGGTTTGTGTCAGATGTATAACCCGACCCCGGTCGGTCTATTGGGCAGTTGGGCACAACATGAATATTCCTTCAGTTGCACGCATCACCGCGATGTCTCTACTCATTCTGATCTCGGTTTCAGCGTGCGAGTTCCAAAAACAGGCAGACGCCAAGTTTGGTGATCAGCACTTCAAGACAGCGATTGCACTCATCGAGCTTCACCACACGCGCTATGGCACCTATCCAGAATCTCTCAAGGACCTTAAGTACCTCGGGGACTGGGACAGCATCGCAATCCCTTCCGTCGAGTACAAGCGCCTTGACGAAGGATATGAGCTGAACCTCATAAACGGCTGGGTTGGAAAGCCTACTCTCAGCTATCCCCCGGAATTCTGGCATGGCCTTGGCATAAGATCATCAAACGTGGGTGGTGCGCCGCACGCCATTCCAGGCACCTAGTTATTCAATCGAGCACAACAATCATCGTGCCGATTGTTGTGCTCTTATCCCAGGCGTCAGACCCTGCGGTGAAAATTCCGAGCATTGGAGGCGCTGTGCTGCCAGATCTTTTCCCCCGCGTTGCCGACAACCACTATATCGGGCAGCGGCTAGCGTTGTGGCTGTTTGCCCTCATGCCACTCAAGATTGCAATGGGCGTTAACGTCATGGTCAATGCTCGGTCCGTGGCCCAGTCTGCGGATGGCATCCCACTGCAAATCCTCGACAGCCTCGGTGGTTCAGCTTTCCTCTTCATGTTCGCGGCGTGGGGCCTATGCCAGCTGGTACTCGGTCTTGCATGCCTAGTTGTACTCACTCGGTATCGCAACCTTGTCCCGCTGGCCTTCCTGGCTCTGCTCGTTGAGCAGGCAGGACGCTATCTCCTCCATCTCTACTGGCCCATCGAACGCGTCGGCACTCCGCCAGGCACCTATATAAACGCAATCCTTCTCGGCATCATGCTGCTCGGTCTCGCACTGTCTCTCTGGCGGCCTCGCCGTCGCATCGGCGGGGGGAAGCTACCCCGCTAGCGCGCACGCTTCCAGGAGGACTTGGGATCCAATTCAGCTTGCTTCGAACGATCTCTCCACCGACCGCAGGCTCCCGACAACCTCACACCCGGCTTTCGGCGTGCCTTACCTGTCCGTCGCCGCGCAGCACGAAACGCTCGATGGTCAGCGCTTCGGCGCCCATCGGGCCGTAGGAATGCAGGCGCGTGGTGGAGATGCCGATCTCGGCGCCCAGACCCAGTTCGCCACCGTCGCTGAAACGCGAGGAGGTGTTGACCATCACCACCGCCGAACGCAGCGCGTGGATGAAGCGGTCGGCCACGGCCTTGTCCTCGGTGACAATCACTTCGGTGTGGTCGGAGCCATAACGGCGGATATGCGCGATCGCGGCGTCCGCGCTGTCGACGACGCCCACGGCCAGCTTGAGGCTGAGGAATTCGGCGGCGAAATCCTCGTCGGTGGCCAGCGGCATATCCGGACACAACGCGCGGGAGCGGCTGTCGCCAACCAGTTCCACGCCGCGCTCTCGCAACGCCTTGGCGGCACGTGGAAGGAACGCGGCGGCCACGTCGGCATGGACCAGCAGAGTTTCCAGCGAGTTGCAGGCGGAAGGACGAGAGACCTTGCCGTCGACCAGGATATCGAGCGCCTTGTCCAGGTCGGCGCGGGCGTCCACGTACAGATGGCACACGCCCTTGTAATGCTTGATCACCGGCACGCGGGCGTTCTCGGTGACGAAGCGGATCAGGCCTTCGCCGCCGCGTGGAATGATCAGGTCGACGATATCGGACAGCTGCATCAGCTCCAGCATGGCCTCGCGGCTGAGGTCGTCCAGCAGCATCAGCGCATGCTCGGACAGGTCTGCATCACGCAACGCACCGCGCAGGCAGGCGGCGATCGCCTGGTTCGAGCGCACCGCCTCCGAGCCACCGCGCAGGATCACGCCATTGCCCGCCTTGATGCACAGTGCGGCCGCATCGGCGGTGACGTTGGGGCGGGCCTCGTAGATCATCGCGATCACGCCCAGTGGCACGCGTACGCGTTCGATGCTGAAGCCCTTGTCCGAGCGCTCGCTGCGGGTCACCTGGCCGACCGGGTCGGGCAGTGCCGCGACCTGGTGCAAGGCCTCGGCGATGCCGCCGACCCGGCTCTCGTCCAGCGCCAGGCGATCGAGCATGGCTTCGCTGATGCCCTTCGCGCGCGCCGCTTTCATGTCTTCGGCATTGGCCGCCAGTATCGTTGCCGACTGCGCCTGCAGCGCATCCGCCATCGAGTGCAGCAAGGCGTTCTTGCTGTCGGTGGAAAGCTCGGCGATCTGGATCGCCGCCTGCTGGCACAGCAGCGCGGAATCGCGCACGGATGCGTTCATGGGTTCACTCCGAATTCGGTGGTGATGACGAGGTCATCGCGATGCACGACGTTCTCGCCATAGCTGTAGCCGAGCCGCTCCTTGATGTCGCGGGTATGGCTGCCGGCGATCTGGTTCATCTCGGCTGCGCCGTACTGGGTGATGCCGCGGGCGACCACGTAGGGTTCGCCCGAGGAACTGTCGCCGACGATCTCCACCATGTCGCCGCGCTGGAAATCGCCCACCGCGTCGATGATGCCCTTGGGCAGCAGCGAGGCGCCCTCGTCGCTGATCGCCCGCGCCGCGCCGGCATCCACATGGATGCATCCGGGCACGGCCGGCACGTGCAGCAGCCAGTATTTGCGTGCCTGCATCCGGGTGGCGGTGGTGCGCAGCAGCGTGCCATGCAGCAGGTCACGCGCCAGCAGGCTGACCACCTCGCCATCGCGACCGTTGAACAGGATCGTCTGGATACCCGCCGCAGCGGCTTTCTCGGCCGCCTCCAGCTTGGTCCGCATGCCGCCGGTGCCCACGCTGCTGCCGGCGGCACCGGCCATGGTCATGATCTCGGCGGTGAGCTCGTGTACTTCGTCGATCGGTTCGGCATCGGGGTTGCTGCGCGGATCGGCGGTGTACAGGCCGTCGATGTCGGTGGCGATCAGCAGCATGTCGGCGTCGATCAGCGCAGCCACGATCGCGGCCAGGTTGTCGTTGTCGCCCAGGGTCAGTTCGTCCACTGCCACGGTGTCGTTCTCGTTCACCACCGGCAACACGTTGTAACGCAGCAACTCGGTCAAGGTGGCGCGTGCATTGAGATAACGCCGGCGATCGCGCAGATCGTCATGGGTCAGCAGCACCTGCGCCAGCGGGCGATCGAACAGTCGCTGCCACAAGGCCACGGTCTGCGTCTGCCCCAGCGCGGCCATCGCCTGGCGCGCGGCATTGCTGGTGTCTTCCGGGGAGTGGTCCTGCAACAGCATGCGTCCGGCGGCGACCGCGCCGGAGGAGACCAGCACGATCTCGCGGCCGGAGGCATGGCAGGACGAGATGAACTGCGCGAGGCCCAGCGCGAAACGGGTACTGAGTCCGCCGCTGTCGGCGGCGAGCAGGCTGCTTCCGACTTTCAGGACGGCGCGCCGCCATGGCGGCACGGTTTGCTGGCGAAATCTTCTGAGCTGGGTCATCGTCCTCTGACGTGGTCAACGCGGGTTGCTTATCCTTCGACACGTGGGGGCGCCGCCATCAAAATACAAGCCAGCGCGAAACACGATGCGAGCAAACGAACCATGGAAAACCGCTTCATCCCGCTGGCGGGGCTTCCGGAGCGGAACGCACGAGCACCGTCGCCAGGTCATCGCGATGCACGACTTCGGCACCGTGACTGTAGCCGAGCACCGTTTCGATCTCGCGACTGTGGCGCCCGACCAGTCGACGTACTTCGGCCACGGCATACTGGCTGAGGCCGCGTGCCACGGCACGGTCGGCATCATCCACGATCTCCACCAGGTCGCCACGCTGGAACTCGCCCTCGGCACCGAGGATGCCACCCGGAAGCAGCGAAGCGCGTCCTCCGCCGAGCGCGCGTGCCGCACCGTGATCGATGCGGATCCTTCCGCCCGCCGGCGGTGCATGGCGCAACCAGTATTTGCGCGCCTGCATGCGCGTGCCGGGGGCGCAGACCAGGGTGCCGTGCAGGCTCCCCTGCCCCAGCGCCTGCACTGTGGCCGCATCACGCCCGTTGAACAGCACCGTGGGAATGCCCGCTGCACCGGCCTTTTCCGCCGCCTCCAGCTTGGTGCGCATGCCGCCGGTGCCGACCGTGCTGCCGCTACCACCGGCCATCGCCATCACCGCCGGCGAGATCGCTTCGACCCGGGCGATCGGTGCCGCCGCCGGATCGCGGCGCGGATCGGCGGCGTAAAGCGCAGCCACGTCGGAAGCGATCAGCAACAGGTCGGCGTCGATCAGCGCCGCCACGATCGCCGCCAGGTTGTCGTTGTCACCAAGCTTCAGCTCATCCACCGCCACGGTGTCGTTCTCGTTGACCACCGGCAGCACGTCCAGCGCCAGCAGCCCGTGCAGGGTGGCGCGTGCATTGAGGTAACGGCGGCGGTTGCGCAGGTCGTCATGGGTCAGCAGCACCTGCGCCACCGGCCGCGACGAGAGCGATTGCCACAACGCGATCATCGGCGCCTGGCCCAGCGCCGCCAGCGCCTGTCGCGCCGCGAGGTCGCGACCCACCGTGGCGCGTGCATGCAACAGCGCGCGGCCCGCGGCGACCGCACCGGAGGACACCAGCACCACCTGCCGCCCGTCGGCATGGCTGGCCGCGACGAAAGCCGCCAGCGCCTCGGCAAAACGTGGCGTCAGCCCGCCGCCATCGGCCGCCAGCAGGTTGCTGCCGACCTTGAGCACGGCGCGTCGCCATGGCGGCAGCGGCTGCGCGGGGATGTTGTCGTTGGCGCCCATGTGCCGGTCCGGTCAGAGGTCCAGTTGTTCGAGGCGGCGACGCAATTCGTCCAGCCGCAGATCATTGCCGGCGCCGGGCGACGTGCGCGCGGCGAGGCTGCCTTCCGGCGTGCGGCCGTCCCCGGCGGACGCGGCGGTCTCGGCCGCGGCGCGATAGGCGTCGCGGAACGGCACGCCGGCGGCGGCCTGCTCGATCGCCACGTCGGTGGCATACATCGCCGGCTCGATCGCCGCGCGCATGGCTGGCGCATTCCACTGCATCCGCGCCAGCAGGTCGGGCACCAGGGCCAGCGCGCCGAGTCCGTGGCGGCAACCGTGGAACAGCGAACCCTTGGAGAACTGCAGGTCGCGCTGGTAGCCCGAGGGCAACGACAGCAACTGCTCGATCTCGGTGCGCGCGGCCGCTACGCTGGCATAGCTGGCGCGCAACAACTCGATCACGTCGGGATTGCGCTTGTTCGGCATGATCGAGCTGCCGGTGGTGTACTCGGACGGCAGCTGCACGAAGTTGAATTCGGCGGTAGTGAACAGCGACAGATCCCACGCCAGCCGGCGCAGATCGAGCAGCGCGCTGGCGATCGCCTCGAGCACGGCCATCTCGAACTTGCCGCGCGACAGCTGCGCATAGATCGGCGAGATCTGCATCCGCGTCGAAGCCCAGCGCGCGGGTGGTGTGTTCGCGATCGAGCTTGAGGTTGACGCCGTAGCCGGCGGCGGTGCCGAGCGGGTTGGCGTCGATCCATGCGCACGTCTGCCGCGCACGCAGCGCGTTGTCGATGAAGCCCTCGGCGAAACCGGCGAACCACATCGCAGTGGATGACACCACCGCGCGCTGCAGGTGGGTGTAGCCGGGCAACGGCATCGCCGGTTGCGCCGCGCGCGCCAGGCAGACCTCGGCGATCGCACGGCAATGCACCTGCAGCGTGGCCAACTGCTCCTTCAGCCACAGCCGCGTGGCGACCAGGATCTGGTCGTTGCGGCTGCGCCCGGTGTGCACGCGGCGACCGGCATCGCCGAGCCGCTCGGTGAGTCGGGCCTCGATGGCGGAATGGCCGTCCTCGTAGCGGTCATCGAGCACGAACGCGCCGCTGCGGAAATCCTCGGCCAGCGCGTCAAGCTCCCGCTTCAGCGCGACCGCCTCGTCGGCATTGACCACGCCGATGTTGGCTAGTCCCTCGACATGCGCCTGACTGGCGGTGATGTCGTGCAGGAAGAATTCGCGATCCAGCAGCACGTCGTCGCCGGCGAGGAACTGCATGATCTTCGCGTCGATCTTGATATCGGATTTCTGCCACAGCGGCTGGGTCATGAGGAGGGTCCTGAAAATGGAATGCCGGTATTTCGTGGCGTCGCCTGTAGGAGCGGCTTCAGCCGCGATGCTCTTGGCTCGTTGCATCCTGTTGAAAAGCATCGCGGCTGAAGCCGCTCCTAGAGAGTCGTCATTCAGAGGGAATGGCGGTGGTTTCGTCGACGCCGATCGCCCGGTTGATGTTCTGTATCACCTGGGTGGCGGCGCCCTTGAGCAGGTTGTCCAGGGTCGCCACGATCACGACCCGCTTGCCGTCCACGGAAACCGGGAAGCCGCCGATCTCGACGTGGTGCCGATGCGCGATGCGGCTGACCCAGGGCGCGTCGTCGACCACCCTGACCAGCGGCTCGTCACCGTAGGCACCCTGGAAGCGCGCCATCACTTCCTCACGCGTCATCTTGCGCGCCAGATACAGGTTGGTGGTCACCGTGAGACCGCGAAAGTGCGGCGCCACATGCGGCATGAATTCCACCGGCACGCCGAGATGGCGGCTGGCCTCCTTCTCGTGCAGGTGACCGGTCAGCGCGTACGGCATCAGGTTGTCGCGCAGCTTGTCCGGATCGTTCTTGTCCGATGGCGTGGTGCCGGCGCCGGAATAGCCGGACACGCCGAAGCACACCGGCGGCGCCGCCAGCACATCCTTCAGTGGCGCGATCGACAGCTGCATCGCGGTGGCATAGCAGCCGGGATTGCTGATGCGTCGCTGGCCGCGCCAGCGGTCGCGGGTCAGCTCGGGCAGACCGTAGTACCAGCGCTCGTCGAAGCGATAGTCCGCCGACAGGTCGACGATCAACGGGTCGACGCCGGCCTGGTCGAAAGCCTCCACACATTGCGCCGCCTTGCCGTTGGGCAAGGCCAGCACCACCACGTCGGCGCCGAGCTGCGGCAGTTCCTCGTGCGCTGGCGCGCTGTAACGCAGTTCGCCGCGGTATTCGGCGACCTGCGCATCCACACGCTGTCCGTTCAGTTCGCGCGAGGAAACGAAGGCCAGTTCCAGTGCCGGGTGTGCCGCCACCAACTTGATCAGCTCGGCACCGGCGTGGCCGCGGGCGCCGACAATCCCCACGCGTTTCCTGTTCAAGTTCATCAGCTTCAGTCCTGCAGGGTGGGTTCACGCACGGCGCAGTGCGCCACGCAGCGGGCGATCGTGTCGAAGCTGTCCAGGCCGTACCAGAACACCTTCCAGCGCGGCTGTTTCAGGCAGCCGTCGGACTCGGCGTAATAGAACGGGTTGACCGGGTTGCCATGGCGCGAACGCCAGAACAGCTGTGGATTCTGCTCGCGCATCAGTTGCCACACCGCACGACCCAGGCCCTCGCCCTGCGCGTCGTCGAGCACGGCGAACTTGTCCAGGTAGACCAGGCCTTCGGCCTCGACCAGGATCATCGCGGCACGGTAGTTTTCGCTGACGTAGATACGGTACGGCCGGGTGCGCTCGAAGTAGTCCGCCACCAGGGTACGGCCGAAGCTGGACTGGATCAGCTCGCGCATGCGCTCGAGGTCGATGCCATCCCATGAGCTGAAGGTAAATACCTTCTCGCCACGCCGCACCAGGGTGCCCGAGCCTTTGTGGGTAAACAGTTCCTTGGCCAGTTCGGCCGGCCGCGTGATCGACACCGACGAGGTCAGCGGCAGGTCGGCCAGCAGGTCGGCGATCTGCTCGATCTTCAGGCGCATGCCACCGTTGATCCACGGCTGCGCCATCAGGTGCTCGAACTCGGTGCTGAGATTGATCGAGTCGATCACCTTGCCCTTGTCGTCGAGCAGGCCGCCGGTGCCGGTGAGGAACACGATCTTGTACGGCTGCAGCACGCGCACCAGTTCGTTGGCAGCGAAGTCGGCGTTGATGTTGAGGATCTGCCCTTCCTCGGTTTCGCCGAGACTGGCGATCACCGGGATCGAGCCGGCGCGCAGGCTGGCATCGATCGGCGCCAGGTTGATACTGCTGACCTTGCCGACCAGGCCGTAGACATCGCGATCCAGGTAATCGGAGGTGAACACGCCCGACGGCACGGACGTGGCGCGGGTATCCATCGACTGCAGTGCCTCGACCAGGCGCAGGTTCTGCTCCTGGAACACCTTGCGCACGATCGCCAGCGCGCGCGGCGAGGTCACCCTCAAGCCGTTGACGGTCTGTTTCTCGATCCCCGCGGCTGCCAGTTCCTCGTCCAGCTGCGGACCGGCGCCGTGCAGCACGATCGGGGTAAGCCCGACCTGCTGCAAAAAAGTCAGCGACGAAGTGAGGTCCGACAGCTCGTCGCGCAGCACCGCGCCGCCGACCTTGACCACGGCGAAGCGCTTGGCATCGAGCTGCGAAAAGCGCTTCAGGTATTGCTGGATTTCCTTGGCGCTGCCCATGCTCGAGAGCAGGCGCACGATGGTCTGACGAGTGTTCTTATGCGCTTGCACGGTTGACGATCCGGTAGATGGTTTTTGCGTAATTCTGCAATTGGTCGAGCAACACCCATTCGTCGGCGGCGTGCGCCTGGGCGATGTCGCCGGGGCCGTAGACGAAGGCGGTGTAGCCGGCGGCGGAGAACAGCGCCGCCTCGGTCCAGAAATCCACCGCGTTGCCGATCGGGATGTCCAGTTCGTCGGCCAGGTCACGCGCGGCCAACCGGTTCGCCTCGGCGTTGGCGATGTCGCCGGCCGGCAGCGAGGCGCCGCGGAAGGTTTCAGTGAACTCCACCGGCAACGGCTCGACCAGTGTGCGGAAGTTCTCCAGCAACAGGTCCGGGTCCATCGACGGCAGCGGCCGGCAACCGAAGCGCAGTTCGGCGCTTGGCGCGATCATGTTCGCCTTGATGCCGCCCTCGATGCGACCGATGTTGAAGCGCAGTCCGGTGAGCCCGCCGAAGCGCTGATGCGACTGCGCCGCCACGAAATCGAGCGCCGCGTCACCCCAGCGAACGACCTGGTGCAGTGCGCTGTCGCTGGGCTTCTGCTCGCCGGAAGCATGCCCGGCGTGTCCGGCGAAACGCATCAGCACCGACTGGATGCCGCGATGCGCCAGCACCGCCTCGCCGCGGGTCGGTTCGGCCACGATCACTGCCTCGTAGTCGTACGGACGAGCCAGGAAACCGGCGATGCAACGCGCGTCGTTCGCCTCCTCGTCGGTGGACAGCAGCAGCGCCATGTCACCGTCGGTGGCCTGCGCCACCGCCATCAAGGCCGCCGCCGCCCCCTTGATGTCGCAGGCACCGAGGCCGGTCGCGCGGTCGGCGGTCACCCGCAATACGTGTGGATCGGCACTCCAGTGTGGCGAATCGGGCACGGTGTCCATGTGTACGTTGAACAGGTACTTCGGCTCCCCGCGCACCGCGTGCAGGGTCACCGCGCCGGCACCGTAATCGGTGACGCGGACATCGAAGCCGGGCAGTTGCGCACGCACGTAATCGAACAGCCCGTCGGTGCCGATCGCCCGCGGTGGGTTGCGCGTGTCGAACGCGACCAGCGCCCGCAGATGCTCCAGCGTGGCGTCGAGCAAGGCACTCATCCGCGGTTGACCTCCGCCCACAGGGTGCTGCTCATGCCGAACAGCTTGATGAAGCCCTCGGCCTCGGCCACGCCCCAGTCGGCCGACTGCGCATAGGTGGCCCCCTTGGCATTGAGGATGTGCTTGGACTCGACCGCCACCGCCCCGACGCTGCCACCGTTCGTCTCCAGCGTCACCGTGCCGTTTACGGTGGACTGGCTCGACGCCAGGAAGGCCTCGAGGTCGGTCTTCAGGGGATCGTGGAAGAAACCCTCGTAGACCAGCTCGACCCATTTGCGCGCTACCTCGGGCTTGAAGCGGTTCTGCTGTTTGCTCAGCACCGCCTCCTCCAGCGCCCGATGCGCCGTGAGCAGCGCGGTCAGGCCCGGTGCCTCGAAGATGATGCGGCCCTTCAGGCCGATCGTGGTATCGCCGGTGTAGAGGCCGCGACCCACGCCGTACTGCGCAAACAGGCCGTTGAGCCGGGCCAGCATGGTGTGCCCGGCGATCGACTCGCTGTCCAGCGTCACCGCTTCGCCGTTGACGAAGCCGATCTTCACCTGTAGTGGTTTGGACGGCCATTCGGCGCGCGGCTTGCACCAGCCTGCCGCGCCCTCGCCCGGCGCCTGCCAGCGATCGATCTCGCCGCCGGACATGGTCAGCCCGAGCAGGTTCTCGTTGATGGTGTAGGCCTGCTGCTTGGTACGCACACCGAAGCCGCGCTCCTCAAGATATGCCTGCTCGTAGGCGCGGGTCTGCGTGTGCTCCTTCTGGATCTCGCGAATCGGCGCCACGATCTCGTAGTCGCCCAGCGCCTTCACCGCCAGGTCGAAGCGCACCTGGTCGTTGCCCATGCCGGTGCAGCCATGCGCAATCACCCGGGTGCCCAGCTCGGCGGCGCGCCTGAGCGCCGCCTCGACGATCAGATAGCGATCCGACACCAGCAACGGATATTGCCCCTGATACCCTTCGCCGGCCCATACGAACGGCTTGACGAAGCCGGCCCAGATCGCCGGGCCGCCATCGACGGTGACGTGCGAGGCGACACCCAGCTCGGCCGCACGCTGCTCGATGAAGGCGCGCTCCTCGGCATCGACGCCGCCGGTGTCGGCGAACACGGTGTGCACGGCCCAGCCGCGCTCCTGCAGGTAGGGCACGCAGAAGCTGGTGTCGAGGCCGCCGGAAAAGGCGAGGACGATGTCTTTGCTCATGGTTTGCAGATCCTGAAGAAGTCGGTCAGACGGAAGCGACAACGATGCGCGGTTCGCAGCGCACCGGGAAATTGACGGAATTGGCGATGAAGCAGGCATGGTGCGCATCCGCGTGGGCAGCCTCGGCTCTCGCCGGGTCGCTGGCGGCGCTGATCGTCACGGTGGGACGCAGCACCACCTCGACGAAGCGCCCGCCGTTGCCTTCGGTCGCCATGCAGCCTTCGGCGGCGTCGCTGTAGCCCGTCACCACCACGCCGGCCACGGTCGCCATGTGCAGGTAGGACAGCATGTGACAGGTCGACAACGCGGCCACCAGCATGTCCTCGGGATTGTGCCTGGCAGCGTCGCCCCGGAAAGTCGGGTCGGACGAGCCGGCCAGGGTCGGCTTGCCCGCGATGCGGATCTCGTGATCCCGGCTGTAGTTGCGATAGCCGTCGGTGCCGCTGCCGAGATTGCCGTTCCACTCCACGTCGACGCGATAATGATGCTGGTGTGTCACGGCGCGGAATCCTCCTGCTGTGCCATCAGGGCAGCCAGCTCGGTGTCGCCATCGCCGTTCCGCGCACGCAGGCCGTCGACAACGCCCGCGCGATTGCGTGCGGGATGGTTCTGGCTGAGCTTGAACTTGCCCTCGATACGCTCGACCGTGACCTCGAGACCGACGATCGCCCGCAGCGACTTCTCGATATGGTCTTCCGGTGCATCACTGACCTTCCACGGCTGCGGCTGAGCGGCCTCATGGTGATCGGTCAGCGTCCCGAGCAGGCGACGCAACCAGTCAGCCTCGTCGATCACTTTCAAACGGCCATGCACCTGCACCACCGCGTAGTTCCAGGTCGGCACCTCGCGGCCGGTCTCGTGCTTGCTCGGGTACCAGTTCGGGCTGATGTAGCCGTCCGGACCGCGGAAGATCAGCAGTACCTCGGCCCCATCCATCCGCGCCAGTTCGTTGCCGCGGGCGACGTGGCCGTGCAGCATCTCGCCGACCCGCTCGAACGGCAGGTGGTTGGCGATCAGGCCGTCCGCCGTCTGGACAACCAGCGTGGCAAAGGGATACGCACGGATCAGGCCGTTCAGCGCCTCGCTGCGCGTCTCGCGAAAAGAACTCGGCATGTACATCTCAGACTCCGGCGCCGAGCAGGGAGGCCATCACGGCCTTCTGCACATGCAGGCGGTTCTCCGCCTCGTCGATGGCGATGCAGGCAGGCGAATCCATCACCGCATCGGTGGCCTTGATGTTCCTGCGCAGTGGCAGGCAGTGACTGAACAGGCCGTGGTGGGTCAACGCCATCTTCGCCTCGTCGACGATGAAGTGCTTGCTGGCCTCGCGGATCGGCTTCTCCTGCTCCCAGCGGCCGAAGAACGGCAACGCGCCCCAGCTCTTGGCATAGACCACGTGGGCGCCACCATAGGCCTCCTCGATGTCATGACTGACCTTCAGCGAACCGCCGTTCTCCTCGGCATTCTGGCGACCGAACGCCATGTAGCGCTCGTCCAGCACATAGTCGGGTGTCGGGCACAGCAGGGTCACGTCCATGCCCATCCGGGTCGCGATCAGCAGCGCCGAATTGGCCACGGCGGTGTTGAGCGGCTTCGGATGATAAGTCCAGGTCAGCACGTACTTGCGGTTCTGCAGGTCGCCCAGATGCTCCTTCAGGGCCAGCGCGTGGGCCAGCTCCTGGCAGGGATGGGTGATCGTCTCCATGTTGATCACCGGCACCGTGGCGTATCGGGCGAACGCCTTGATCACCATGTCCTGACGATCCACCGCCCAGTCCTGGAACTTCGGAAAGGCGCGCACGGCGATCAGGTCGACGTAGCGGCTGAGCACCCGCGCCACCTCGGCGATGTGCTCTTCGGTATCGCCGTCCATCGCACTGCCGACCTCGAATTCGATCGGCCAGGCATCCTTGCCGGGCGACAGCACGATCGCGTGTCCGCCCAGCTGGAAAGCGCCCAGCTCGAAACTGGTCCGCGTGCGCATCGACGGATTGAAGAACAGCAGGGCGATCGAGCGACCGGCAAGCTGCGCCCCCCGCGGCGAGCGCTTGAATTCGGCAGCTTGTTCCAGCAACGCGTCGATCTCGGCGCGACTGCAGTCCTGGGTAGTGATGAAATGCCTGATGGTCATGTGGTGACGCTCTTGGTGAAGAGTCCGGCCATGGATGGCCGGTTTGGTTTTTCGCGGATGGATCCGCGTGAAGTACAACCCAGAACACAAAAAACCCGGCACACAGGCCGGGTTTTATCGTCGATACACATGAAACGCGTGCGACAGCCTACCCGGCCGAGTGTCGATACAACGGTCGGCGCGCACGCGACGTCATGCCAGCAGCCGCGCGGGCGCTGGTGAGTACGGTGGCGGTATAGACGGCTGCGGACATGCAGATTCCAGGTGATTGGCTCGCATGATGGCGATAATTTCGCTGCCATGCAACAAGAAATTCAAAGCCTGAAAACAACGTCGCCGCCCGGGGGCGGCGACGTTGGATGGCACACGGCGGCTCAATCGGCCGGATCGACCCGCACGCGAACGCGCAAGCGCTCGCCCGGATCGTAGCTGAGCCGGGACATGTAAACCTCGCCGCGATAACGGTATTCAACGTCATAGCCGATGATCCGGCGCTGCTCGCTGACCGTATCGACCTCACGACAGCGGGTCTGCGTGGTCGCGTAATCACCGCCATGGTCCGACACCCGGTTGCCGACCGCACCGCCGGCCACGGCACCGACCACGGTGGCGGCCGTGCGTCCGTCGCCCTTGCCCACCGTATGGCCGAGCACGCCGCCGATCACCGCACCCAGCACGGTCCCGGCGGCGCTGTTGCCACGATCACGCTGCACCACCTGCTGGTCGTAGCACTGCTGTTGCGGCACATTGGTGCGGGTGACGCCCTGTACGGGATCCGCGCGCAACACATCGGCCCAGCCGTAATGGGCATTGTCATCACCATTGCCGGGATAGCGCGCGTCCTGTGCGTGGACGGCACCGGTGGCCATCAAGGCCATTACCAGTGCAGAGAACCAAATTTTGGTCATTGCGAGCTCCCATTGCTAACTTCGATGCGCTTGTGCGCGACTACATGCATTGGAGCAAATGCACGCTGAATACATCCTTTAGGATCAAGGCAGGCGCCGCTTTCCCCACCATCTCGCTCACACCTTGTTAAGATGCGTGGCTGGTCACGCCCTGCCGGTGCGCGGCCCCACGCCGCGGATTTTTCACCGATGCCGATATCGCTCTACAACAGCCTGACCCGACGCAGCGAACCGTTCAGCCCGCTCGATCCCGACCGGGTGACCATGTATCTGTGTGGCCCGACCGTCTACAACTACGTGCATATCGGCAACGCCCGTGGCCCGGTCGTGTTCGACGTGCTGGCCCGGCTGCTGCGTCGGCATTACCCGCGAGTGGTCTATGCCCGCAACATCACCGACGTTGACGACAAGATCAACGCCGCCGCCCAGGCGCAGGGGGTGGAGATCGGCACGATCACCGGAAAATTCACCCAGGCCTATCGCGAGGACATGGCCGGTCTCGGCATCGCCCCCCCCGATCTCGAGCCGCATGCGACCGCGCATATCCAGCCGATCATCGCGATGATCGAGCAGCTGATTGCCGGCGGCCATGCCTATGCGGCCGAAGGACACGTGCTGTTCGACGTCAGCTCGTATGCGCCGTACGGCAACCTGTCCGGCCGCGATACCGAGGAGCTGATCGCCGGCGCCCGGGTCGAAGTGGCGCCTTACAAGAAGAATCCGGCCGACTTCGTGCTGTGGAAACCCTCGACACCCGAGCTGCCGGGCTGGGACAGCCCGTGGGGCATCGGCCGGCCCGGCTGGCACATCGAATGTTCGGCGATGAGCGCGGCGCATCTGGGCGAGACCATCGATATCCATGCCGGCGGCATCGACCTGCTGTTTCCCCATCACGAAAACGAGGTCGCCCAGTCCACCTGCGCCCACGGCGGCAAGGTCTTCGCGCGCTGGTGGGTGCACAACGGCATGCTGACCTTCGACGGTCGCAAGATGTCCAAGTCGCTGGGCAACGTGCTGCTGGTGCATGAATTGCTGAAGACGCACCCGCCCGAGGCGCTGCGCCTGCGGCTGTTGAGCGGTCACTACCGGCAGCCACTGGACTGGTCCGGTGGCGCCATCCAGCAAGCCGTGAGCACGCTGGACGGCTGGTATCGTGTGCTGCGCGACCTGGCCCACGTCGAACTGCCGGTCGGCGAACTGCCGATTCCCGAGCGGGTCGAGCAGGCCCTGTGCGACGATCTCAATACGCCACAGGCACTGGCCGAACTGTCCGTGCTGGCCGATGCCGCACGCCAGTCCGGCAGCGCCGAGGCCAAGGCCGCGCTGCTCGGGGGCGGCGCCCTGCTCGGCCTGCTGCAACAGGATGCGGAGGCCTGGTTCAAACGCGGCGAGAGCGCGGTCGACGAGGCGCGCATCGAAGATCTGCTGCAGCAACGCCGTGCCGCCCGCGCCACCCGCGACTTCGCCCGCGCCGACGCGATCCGCGACGAGCTCACCGCCATGGGTATCGCGATCGAGGATGGTGCTCAGGGCACCCGCTGGAGCGTGCTGCAAAGCTGAGCGGCATGCGTGCGCGTTCGTGAAATCGGCCCGATCGCGCGATAATGACCGGCATGAACACACGCATCACGACCAGCATCGAGCAGGCGCAGCAGGATATCGCCGAGGAATTCGCCTTTTTCGGCGACTGGACCGAGCGTTACCAGTACCTGATCGATCTCGGCAAGCAGTTACCGCCGTTTCCCGAAGCCTGCAAGACCGAGGAACATCGCGTGCACGGCTGCCAGTCGATGGTCTGGCTGGTTCCCAGCGGTGATGCCAGGGAAATGCATTTCGAGGCGATCAGCGACTCGGCCATCGTCTCCGGCCTGATCGCCCTCGTGCTGCGGGTGTATTCGGATCGCTCCGCCCGGGAAATCGTCGCCACGGAGCCGCGCTTCATCGCCACGATCGGCCTGGCCAAGCATCTGTCGCCGACTCGGTCCAACGGCCTGGCCGCCATGCTGGCGAAGTTGAAGGGTTATGCAGCGCGGGCCCTGGAAGACACCGCGGCGAAGGCAGGGCAGCAAGCGTAACGGGGCCGAGCGCCCTGGAAACCCGCACCACCCTGGCTCGCGCTCTCGACGCCAAAAAGACGAAACCCCGCACGCGGCGGGGTTTCGTCGACTGGCACTGGCCAACGCAACGGCCGAAATCAGTCGCCCATCTGCTTCTGCAGATGCTCGCGACGTTCCTGCGCATCCAGCGACAGTGTCGCGATCGGGCGTGCATCCAGCCGGTCGATGCCAATCTCCTCATCGGTCTCCTCGCAGAAACCGTAGCTGCCTTCCTCGATCCGGCGCAGGGCCTTGTCGATCTTGGAGATCAGCTTGCGGTAACGATCGCGGGTGCGCAGTTCCAGCGAGTTTTCGGTTTCACGCGTGGCGCGCTCGGCTTCGTCGCCGACATCACGCACTTCATCGCGCAGGTTGTCCATGGTCTGGCGCGACTCTTCCACCAGCTGGTCGCGCCAATCGCGCAGCTTGTTGCGGAAGTAGGCCAGGTGTTGCGGGTTCATGTACTCCTCGTCGTTCGAGGGGCGATATCCCTTGGGCAACGTGATCGTGCTGGTGGAAGGCAATGCGTAGCGCCCGTCTTCACGGGTGACACCGTTATCGAGTTTTTTTGTAGCGAGTTTATTCATTGAGGACGACGAATTTTTCTGATTTGCGTGAGGGGGAGCATGACGCGCGGCGGCCGGAGCTGCCTGCGGTGTCACCATGGCGGTTGCACTCGCTACCTTGCCCTTGAAGAGCCTGCTGGCGGGTGACGGGGATACGCTTTTGACTACCGGTGCCGGTGCCGGCTTGGCAACTGGCTTGGTGGAAACCTTGGCCGGTTTCGCCGGTTCCGCCGGCTTGCTCGGTTTGCTGCTCGGTTTTGTCACCGGTTTGACGGCCTGTTTCGCCGACGGCTTGGCCGACTTGACCACTTTCTTGCTGGGGGCCGGCTTGGCCTGGGGCTTCGCCGCCGGCTTGCCACTCTTGATCTTGCTGTTCCCGACGGCGACCTTCTTCGGCGCCGGCTTCTTCGCCGCGACCTTCTTTGCCACGGGCTTCTTGACTACCGGTTTCTTGACCACCGGCTTCTTGACCACGGCTTTCTTGACCACCACTTTCTTCGCGACCAGCTTCTTGACTGCAGGACTGGCCTTCTTCGGCTGCGGTTTGGCGACTGCCTTTCGGGCCACCGGCTTGCTGGCGGCCTTCTTGCTGGCTACGACCTTCTTCGCCACCGCCTTGTTCGCTGGCTTGGCTGCGGCTCGACTGGTCTTTGCGGGTGCCTTGCTGGCGTTCTTCACGATCCGTCCCTTTGTGGCAGCTGTTTTCGACGTGCCGGCCCTGGCGGCGTGCGCCCTGGCCGCAGTCTTGCCCTTCTGCGCCTTGGCGGCGTTGGAACTACCTGTAGTTTTCGCCATATCCCTTCACCGTGGTTGGCCATGACGGCCGGGTGTTATATCCCATGTGTTCTACACCAGCAAGCCCGCTTCTGGAATACTTGTACCACTACATGCTGCAAGCCGCCCCGGCAACGTGAATGCCCTGACCCGATTGATACTGTGGTTGCTCCGTTTGTACAAGCGCTGGATCAGTCCACTGCTGGGCCAGAGTTGCCGCTTCCACCCCAGTTGCTCTGATTATGCACGGATTGCCGTCACCCGCTTCGGCCCGTGGCGCGGCAGCCTGCTGGCCGGTTGGCGGCTGCTACGCTGCCAGCCCTTGTGTACCGGCGGCGAAGATCCGGTACCTGAACAGTTTCATTTTCCCCGCTGTCGCTGTCCAGGAGATTCCACCGATGCCGACTGACTGGCTGATCAAGAACGCCGAACTCGTCAACGAGGGCCGCCGCTTCAACGCTGACCTGCGCGTGAAGGATGGCCGGATCGAGACGATCGCCGGCGTCTTGGATGGCCGGCCCGGCGAGCAGGTGATCGACGCCAGCGGCCTGTGGCTGCTGCCGGGCATGATCGACGACCAGGTGCACTTCCGCGAACCCGGCATGCCCTACAAGGCCGATACGCTGCACGAATCGCGCGCCTGCGTGGCCGGTGGCATCACCAGCTTCATGGACATGCCGAATACCCGGCCACCGACGCTCGATCGAGATGCGCTGGAGGCGAAGTACGCACACGCCGCGATCGGCTCGGTGGTCAACTACGCCTATTACATGGGCGCCAGCAACGACAATCTGGAGGCGATCCGAGCGATCGATCCGCTCACCACGCCGGGCGTGAAGGTGTTCATGGGCGCCTCCACCGGCAACATGCTGGTGGACAACCCGGAAACCCTGGACGGTATCTTCCGCGAATGCCCCACCCCGATCATCACGCACTGCGAAGACACCCCGATGATCGAAGCACTGCATGCGCTGGCGCGGGAGAAGTACGGTGAGGACATTCCGCCCCGCGAGCACCCGCTGATCCGCTCGCGCGAGGCTTGCATCAAGTCGACCCGGCTGGCCATCGCGCTGGCGCGCAAGCACGGCACCCGGCTGCACGTGCTGCACATCACCACGGCCGACGAGCTGGCGCTGTTCCAGCCCGGTCCGGTCAAGGGCAAGCAGATCACCGCCGAAACCTGCGTGCATTTCCTGCATTTCGACGATCGCGACTACGAACGACTTGGCTTCCTGATCAAGTGCAATCCCGCCATCAAGACCGCCGCCGACCGCGAAGCGATCATCCAGGCGCTGGCCGACGGCCACATCGATGTACTCGCCACGGACCATGCACCCCACCTGCTGGACGAAAAGGCGCAGAAATACGACAAGGCGCCGTCCGGCCTGCCGCTGGTGCAGTTTGCGCTGCAGGCCGCGCTGCAGCGGGTGTTCGAGGGCAAACTGACGCTGGAACGGGTGGTCGAGGCGGTGACCCACGCACCGGCCACGTTGTTCGACGTGAAGCAGCGCGGCTTCCTGCGCGAAGGCTATGCCGCCGACCTGGTGCTGGTGGACCCGAACAAGCCGCATACCGTGACCCGCGGCGAAGTGCTGTCCAAATGCGGCTGGTCACCGTTCGAGGGCGAGACCTTCCACAGCTCGATCGCCAGCACCTTCGTCAACGGCCAGCGTGTCTGGGACGGCAGCAGGATCGACGACAGCGTGCGCGGTCAGCGATTGGCATTCGACCGCTGAGTGGTGGCGCGGGGCAGGAGATCGCAGAATATTTGGCGAGCACCCACCCCTCACCTCAGTCCTCTCCCCGGCGGGGAGAGGAAGAATGCGGTTACGGTGTCGAGCCGTAACCGCCTTCGACGCCCTTGCTGGCATAGGCCACCGCATCGTGCGGGTGCAGGCTTTCCTGGTGCTCGACGCGGATATGGAAGTCGCTGAGCAGATCATCGGCATCCAGTGCCCGCTGGATACGCCGGGCCGCATCCTCGCAGAACATCAGGTTGCTGCCATTGGCCAGTGCGAAGGCCTGTTCGTCCTCACGCTTCACCGCCGTCTGTACCGGCGTGCCCAGCGCGTGCTCGACCCGGTCGACCAGCCGGATCAGGTCGAAACCGGCGCCCGCCACCGGGCGAATACGCAGGCGAGCCACGCTGCGCTGTGCATGCGGGGTGGCGACGATACCCTGCTCGCTGCCCAGCCAGGCCAGTACCGCCGCGCGCTCGATCGGCTCGCCCGCATCGAAATCGTGGGCGAACTGATCCTGGATCAGCTGACGCGACAGCGCCGCCGAAGCCGGGCACGTGGACGAATAGATCACCTCGGTGCCGAATTCGAGCAGGAAGTCCTGGCCGGTCAGGCTGGCCTCGATGCATACCGGATAGGCGCGCCAGCCGCTGTTGGCACTGCGCAAGGCCGGACGACGCACCAGATGCTCGAAATGGATGCTCAGGCAGGCGCGGTCGGCAAGGCCCTTGTGCGAATCGAGAAACCCGCGCAGCAGCGCGTGCAGCGAGTCGGCGGTCAACGTGCGGGTACTCAGCGCCTGCTCGACCTGCAGGTACAAGCGCGACATGTGGATGCCACGCTTGTCCGGCTGGTTCAGATTGACGAAGGCACCGACCCGCGCGCTGGCGCGTTGCACCTCGCCATCGCCGGCATCGAACAGCACCGGCACCTGGATATCGGCCATGCCGACCCAGTCCAGTGCACCGGCCAGATGCGGCTGCGCGTGCACGGCCACATCGGGCAGCAAACGCGCGGTATTTTCCTGATTCGGCATACGGGATCCTGACATCGGCGAGCAAGTCGCCTCAAGGCACATCAATCTTGGGGCAAACGGCCTGCCGCACAATAGTGGCGTGGCGGAAACGCTGCGTCTTGCCCCGAGACCCGAGCGAAGCCCTGAATGGGTCGCCAAGCGTGCAACACCACACTAGCGCCTCTGCCGCTGCCACGCACGCGCGGCCTGCCAGGCCTGCAGCGTGGTCGCCAGCGCCGAGCGCGGCTGGCCGGCCTGCAACGCGGCCAGCGCATCGCCGGCGACCGCGGCGCGTCGTGCCAGCCGACGACCATGGTGCGACTCCAGCGCACGAAACACGCTGATCGGACCGGCCTGCGCATCGGCCTCATCCCAGCTGGCCAGCAGATCGTCCAGTTGCGCCCTGACTGCCTGCTGGCGCGCTGCGCCGGGCTCCCGCAGTTGCGCACGACTGAGGCCGTGGCGCGCCAACCGGGCCATCGGCAAGGCCAGCCGATCGCGCTCGGCATCCTGCTCCAGCCGCAGCAGCGCAAACAGCAGATGATTGAGCGTGGCGACCCGCGCGGCGTGGTCGGCCGACGCCTCGGTGCCGAACCACCAGGCGGTTTCCAGTGCGGCCAGGGCACCGTGGAGCGGCATTGCCGCGGCCAGCTGCGCCGGGTAATCCGCTGCCGTACCCTGCTCCAGCTGGGCCATCGCCGCCAGTACCGGCGCCAGCCAGCACTCGGCAGGCATGGCGTGCGCACGCTCGTCGTCGAACAGCACCTGGGTCAGCGGATGACGACCGCCGCTGGCAGCCGCACCGGAGAGCTCTTCCGCCCACCAGGTGAGCTTTGCCACTGCGACCTGCGGCTCGCGAATGCCATAGGCAGCACCGAGGAGTTCCTGCTCGAGTGCGGCCAGCGCCACGTGACCGGGGTAACGTCGCCCGTCGACGAAGACCAGTGCGACGCGCTGCTGCGGCTGCACCGCCAGCCACTTGTCGATGAAGCCCTGCAATGCCGCACTTTGTTCGACCAGCTCGATCATGCGACGGTCGGTTGCAGCTGCAGCAGCGCGGCCAGCGCGGCCGGATGATCGAGCACCGTGTCGGCGCCCCAGGCGTGCGGATCGCCACCGTCCAGGTAGCCCCAGCTCACGGCCACCGTGTACAACCCGGCGGCCGCACCGGCCTCGATGTCGCGCCGGTCGTCACCCACGAACAGACAGTGCGCGGGACTGATCCCCGCGCGCTCGCAGGCCAGCAGGACCGGTGCCGGATCGGGCTTTTTCACCGGCAGGGTATCGCCGGATACCACCGCACTGGCGCGGCCGGCCCAGCCGATGCGGCCGAGCAGTTCGTCGGTGAGGAAACCCGCCTTGTTGGTCACGATGCCCCAGCGCAGGCCGGCTGCCTCGATCCGTGCCAGCAGGTCATCGATGCCGTCGAACGCGACCGTCTGCTGCGCCATCACGTCCTGGTACAGCTCCAGGTAACGCGGGACCAGCGATTTCAGTGCCGGTTCGCCAAGCCCGGCGAACGCGTGGCGCAGCACCGCCCGCGCACCACGGGACACCACTTCGCGCACCGGCGCATACGAAGGCGGCGTCACCCCCTCCTCCGCACACTGCATCACCAGCGCGGCATACAGGTCCGGGGCGCTGTCGAGCAACGTGCCATCCAGATCGAACAGCACACCCTGGATATCGCGGGGAAGCGGGTTCATAGGGGTTTGCTTGCGCTGAGGACGTAGTTGACGGCTGTGATCTTGCTCAGCCACGCCTTGCGATTGAGCGGGTTGTAGGCAAGCCCGCTGACGTCTTCCAGCTCCAGTCCGGCATGGCGCAGCAGCCGGCCCAGTTCGGATGGCTTGAGGAACTGCGCATAGTGATGGGTACCCCGCGGCAGCATGCGCATCAGGTACTCGGCACCGACGATGGCCGCGCCAAATGCGGCCGGGGTCCGGTTGATGGTAGACATGAACAGGCGCCCGCCGGGCTTCAGCATTGCCGCCAGATCATCGACAAGTGCCGCCGGGTCGGGCACATGCTCGATCAGCTCCATGCAGCACACCGCGTCGAAGCCGGCCGGTTCCGCGGCGGCGAGATCGGCTGAGGACTGAACGCGGTAGTCGACATCGAGGCCCGACTCGTACAGGTGCAGTTTCGCGATCTCGATCACCTTCTCGCCGAGATCGATCCCGCTGACCCGGGCGCCGGCCCGCGCCAGCGCCTCGCTCAGCAGGCCGCCGCCGCAGCCCACGTCGGCCACCCGGGCATCGCGCAGATCGACGCGCGCCGCGATGTAGGCCGCGCGCACCGGGTTGAGGTCGTGCAGCGGACGCGATTCGCCATCCGGATCCCACCAGCGCGCCGCCAGGCTGTCGAAACGGGCAATTTCTTCCGGGCTCACGTTGGCGCCGGGCTGGGGTGCTGTGTGCATCGTCGAATCCTCGAGGGCCACCATGGAGTTTAATGCGCCTGCCATTCGTACACCGTGATATCCCAGCCGCCGCTGACGTGCGCAGGGTCGCCGTGCGCGATCGCCGTTGCCTCGGTCAGGTCCGCCGCGCGCAACAGGTAGGCACCGCCGGATTTGTCGCCGAACGGGCCGGCCATCTCGAGTCTGCCCTGCTCGCGCAAGCCATCGAGAAATGTCTTGTGCCTCGGCACTACGGCCCGATCGAACTCGGCACGGCGCATGGCCAGGATCAGGTAACGCTTCATCGTATCGTCCCGCCTCAGGACTCGGCGATGCGTTCGCGCCAGGCGCGCGTACGGCCCAGCATCGCCGCCGTATCGATGCCGATCAGTTCGCGTCCGGCCAACTTGCGCCGGCCGGCAATCCATACGTCGCTGACCTGATGGCGGCCGCAGGCGTAGACCAGCTGCGACAACACATGGAACAGCGGCTGCGTCTCCAGGTCGCTCAACCTGACCGCGGCAAGGTCGGCCTGCTTGCCGACCTCGATCGAGCCGATCTTCGCTTCCAGCCCGATCGCCTGGGCGCCGTTGAGCGTGGCGGCCCGCAGCGCGAACGCCGCATCGAACGCTGCGGCATCCTGCGCCACGGCCTTGGCCATCTGCGCGGCGGTGCGCATCTCGCCGAACATGTCCAGATCGTTGTTGGAGGCACAACCGTCGGTGCCGATCGCCAGGTTGACCCCGGCCAGACGGAACTTCTCGGCCGGACAAAAACCCGAGGCCAGCTTGAGATTGGACTCCGGACAGTGCACCACCGACACGCCGGCACTGGCGCAAGCTGCGATTTCACCGTCGGTGACCTGGGTCATGTGCACGGCGATCAGGCGATCGTTGACCAGCCCCAGCTTCTGCAGGCGCTGGAACGGACGCAGGCCGCTCTTCTTCTTCTCTTCCTCGATCTCATGCGCGGTTTCGTGGGTATGCAGATGCACCGGGATATCAAGCTGGTCGGAAAGCATGCGGATGCGTTCGAAGCTCTCGTCCGACACCGTGTACGGCGCATGCGGGGCGAACGCGGTGCTGATCAGCGCATCACCGATGAAGCTGTCGTGCACTTCGCCGGCACGCTCGAAATACTCGTCCTGGCTCTTTGCCCAGGCGGTCGGAAAGTCGATCACCGGCAAGCCGACCACCGCACGAAAACCGAGCTTGCGATAGGTCGCACCGATCACGTCGGGGAAGAAGTAGTTCTCGTTGGCGCAGGTGGTACCGCCACGCAGCATCTCGGCGACCGCCAGCTCCACGCCGTCGCGCACGAACTCCGGTCCGATCACCTTCGCCTCGGCCGGCCAGATGTGCTGCTGCAGCCACACCATCAACGGCAGGTCGTCGGCCAGGCCGCGCAGCAGGGTCATCGGGTTGTGCGTATGGCTGTTGATCAGGCCGGGAATCAGCACGTGCTCGCTCAACTGGACGAGCTCTCGCGGCGTGTACGCGGCGCGCGCCTCGGCGATCGGCAGCAATGCGACGATGCGATCGTGCTGCACCACCACCGCGTGATCCTCCAGCACCACCGCATGCGGCTCGACCGGCACGACCCAGCGGGCCTCGATCATCAGGTCCACGGGTGTCATCTGGCTCATCTTGTCCTTGCTCCATGCTGATGCTGTATACGGCATGGGGCGGCACACCTCGCGGCGCCCGCCCCATCCTGCTGTCCCCGGCCACGCCGGGCCGACCTGCTGCGGTGACGTGAGCCCGGCTCACGCACCACGCTTACTTGCCGACGCGGCTGTCGTATTCGCCCGTGCGGGTATCGACCTTGATGATTTCGTCCTGATTGACGAACAGCGGCACGCGCACCACCGCACCGGTCTCCAGCGTGGCGGGCTTGCCGCCGCCGCCCGAGGTATCGCCGCGCACGCCAGGGTCGGTCTCGACGATCTTCAGCTCGACGAACTTCGGCGGCTGCACGGCGATGATGCCGCCGTTGAACAGGGTGACGACGCATTCCTCCTCACCCTTGAGCCACTTCCAGGCATCGCCCATCGCAGCCAGCGATGCGGTAGCCATCTCGAAGGTCTCCATGTTCATGAAGTTCCAGACACGGTCCTTGCCAATGCCGTCGATGAACGAAAGTTGCATGTCGGTATCGGTGGCATCGGCCTCCTCGAACGAGTCGCTGGACTTCAGCGTCTGCTCGGTGGTGCGGCCGTCCTTCAAGTTGCGGATGCGGATACGGGTGAACGCCTGCCCTTTGCCGGGCTTGACGAAGTCCGCTTCGACGATGATCCAGGGATCACCGTTGTGAAGGATCTTCTTGCCCGTTTTGACATCGTTGAGGCCAAGGGTCGCCATGCGTTATCTGCTCCGGAGTCAATTTCGCCCAAGGGGCGGCTAAAATGGATATCTGTCACGGGCTTTATCGCCCGCATCAAGGCCCATCATGATAACCGCAAGCCCCCATCTCCGCCTATCGTCGCCCGCGCCCGACTGGCGCGCGCTTTGGCGCGATGCCATTACTGACGCCGGCGAGTTGCTGCAGGCGGTAGGGCTGGACGAGCTCGCCGACCAACTGCCGCCGGCCGACGCCGACTTCGCCTTGCGGGTCCCGCGTGGATTTGTCGCACGCATGCGCCGCAACGACCGGAACGACCCACTCCTGCTGCAGGTGCTGCCACAACTTGCCGAGCTCGATGAGGTGCCGGGTTTCGCCATCGACGCGGTGGGGGACATGGATTCACGTGCCGCCCATGGCGTACTGCACAAGTACCGGGGTCGTGCCCTGCTGATCGCCAGCGGCAGCTGCGCCATCAATTGCCGCTACTGCTTCCGGCGGCACTTTCCCTACGGCGAAGAGATGGCGGCAGCCGGCCAATGGCGACAGGCGCTGGAGCATCTGCGCCAGGACAACTCGATCAGCGAGCTGATCCTCTCCGGCGGCGATCCGCTGGCGCTGGCCACCGGCAAACTGGAGGAGCTGGGCCGGGGCCTGGCCGAACTTCCCCACGTCACCCGCCTGCGCATTCACAGCCGACTGCCGGTGGTGTTGCCCGAGCGGATCGACACGGTATTGCTGGCATGGCTGGCGGAATTGCCGCTGCAGAAGGTGATGGTGCTGCATGCCAATCACGCCAACGAGATCGATGCCGGGGTCGATGCCGCCTGCGCAGCGCTGCGCGAGGCCGGGGTCACCCTGCTCAACCAGTCCGTGCTGCTGCGCGGGATCAATGACGACGCCGCGACGCTGGCGGAACTGTCCGAACGGCTGTTCGCCGCCGGCGTGCTGCCGTACTACCTGCATCAACTCGATCGGGTCCGGGGTACCGCGCATTTCGAGGTGGACGACTCCGGCGCACTGGCCTTGATGGATGCCCTGCGTGCCCGGCTGCCGGGCTATCTGGTGCCCAAGCTGGTCCGCGAGGTGGCAGGGGATGCCTCCAAGCGGCCGCTGTGACCGGGGCAACCGCCGCTATTGTGCGGTTTTCGCTGGCGGCCCGTGGCGGAATCCGTTACAAACACTGTTGACAAGCGATCATGCCCACCGACCGCCCGCGGTGATCAACGGACAGCCCAAGGCCCCATGAAAAAAGACTACGTCATCAAGATCCTTTTCATAGAGAACTCGCTTGAAGAGGCGGAACAGATCATCAGCCTGCTGCGCAACAACGGCATCGCCGTAAGGCCGGCGCGCGCCACCAACGTCGAGCAGGTGCGGACCGCGGTGAACGAGCTGGAACCGGACGTGGTGATGTTCGACCCGGCGGTCACCAGCATCACGCTGGATGAGGCAATGACGGTACTCGATGTCTACAGCCGCGATTACTCGCTGCTGGGCCTGACCAATACGATGGACACGAAGATCCTGGCCGAGCTGTTCGAGGGCGGCGTGCGCGGCATCGCCATCCGCAGCCACCCGAAGCAGCTGATCGCGGTGCTGCAGCGCGAGTTCGAATCGTTGCAGACACGCCGTCTGGCACGCCGCCTGGAAACCGCACTGCGGGAGTCGGAGCGGCGCTGCGATGCCTTGCTCGACTCCTCCACCGACGCAATCGCCTACGTCCATGAAGGTATGCACGTGCGGGCCAACCAGGCTTACCTGGACACCTTCGGTTACGAAAGTTTCGACGACCTGCTCGGCCTGCCGGTGCTGGACATGATCGACGCCGCCAATGCGGACGAATTGAAGTCGGTGCTCAAGGGACAGGCGCGCCAGGGGAAGTCGCCGCAGCTCAACCTGCGCGCGCGACGTGCCGATGGCAGTCACTTCGACGCCACGGTGGAATTCGCACCGGCCACGTTCGAAGGCGAGCCGTGCCTGCAGATCGTGTTCCGCCGACAGCTGGTCGACCCCGCCGTGCTGGAGCAGTTGCAGCGCGACCCGGTCACCGGGTTGTTCAATCGCGCCCGCATGCTGGAGTGTGTCGATGACGCCGTGACCGCGGCAGCCAAGGGCAAGAAAGGCCAGTCGTTGCTGCTGATCGAACCGGACAACTGGGCCACGCTGGTCGCTGGCATCGGGCTGGGCAAGGCCGACGAGCTGCTGGCCGGCTTTGCGGACCGGATCCGCATGCTGCTGGGTACCGACGATGTCGCCGGCATGCTCGCCGAACATACGCTTGGCGTGGTACTGGACTCGCGCCCGGACGAGGCAATCAGGGAATGGATCGCCAAGCTGCAGCAGAGTGTCAGCAGCGAGATCTTCGACGCCGGCACCCGTTCGATCACGGTCACCACGAGTGTCGGTGGCAGCCTGCTTGGCGAAAAGAACGCGAATGCCGAACTGCTGCTCAACCAGGCCAGTCACGCCCTGCGTACCGCGCAGAGTCTCGGCGGCAGCCAAGTGGAACTGCATGACCCGGCGGCGCGCGAAAAGGCCGACGAGGAACGCGATCGCTTCTGGCTGGAACTGCTGCAGCAGGCGCTGACAAACGATGGCCTGGTGCTCTATCACCAGCAGACCATCAGCCTGCAGGATGCCGAAGGTGACTACTCGGAAATCCTGCTGCGCATGAACGGGCCGCAAGGAGAGGTATTGCCCGGCTTCTTCATGCCGATCGCCGAAAAGCACAACCTCACCAACGCGATCGATCGGTGGGTGCTCGACCAGGCCATCAGCGCGCTGCAGGCGCGGGACACCCAGGGGCAGCAGACCACCTTCTTCATCAAACTCACCGCCGCCTCGCTGCAGGACGACACCCTGTTGCCCTGGCTGGATGCACGACTCAAGCGCGCGGCTCTGAAGCGCGGCCATCTCGTGCTGGAGATGACCGAGAGCAAGGTAATGACCCTGCTGCGCCCGGCGCAGGAGTTCGTCAATGGATGGAAGAAACTGGGCGGCCGTTTCGCGCTGGAACAGTTCGGCTCCGGCCTCAACTCATTCCAGTTGCTCAATCACATCGACGCGGACTATCTGAAGATCGACCGCAGCCACATGGCCGATCTGCCGCAGCATCCCGACAGCCAGAAGAAGATCGCCGAGATCTGCCAGCAGGCGCATGAACTGAAACGCCAGACCATCGCCGAGTGGGTCGAGGACGCCACCAGCACATCGTTGCTGTTTGCCTGCGGGGTCGACTTCGTGCAGGGCAATTTCCTGCAGCCGCCGCAAAGGCTGGATTGAATCCGGCGGCAGCCCGACGCATCGCGTCACTGCCCAGCCCGGCAGCAACGAAAAAACCCGCGGATCGCTCCGCGGGTTTTTCATGCGACCGCGAAGGAGTGGATTACTCGGCGGCGGCGGCAGCTGCCTTGGCGTTGGCCTTGGCAGTAGCGGCGGCGGCGATATCTTCCTTGATGCGTGCTGCCTTGCCTTCCAGACCGCGCAGGTAATACAGCTTGGCGCCGCGCACCTTGCCCTTGCGCTTCACCGTCACCGAATCGATCTGCTGGCTGTGCGCCTGGAACACGCGCTCCACGCCGGTGCCATGCGAGATCTTGCGCACCGTGAAGGCCGAATGCAGGCCGCGACTGCGCTTGGCGATGACGATGCCCTCGAACGCCTGCACGCGCTCGCGATTGCCTTCCTTCACCTTCACGTTGACCACCACGGTGTCGCCGGGGCTGAAATCCGGCAGCTGGCGGGTGATCTGCTCGGATTCGAACTGTTCAATGATCTTGTTCATGGCGCACCTGTCGGTTCACTTAAGCGATGTCAATCATGGCTGCGGTCATCACTCGACCGCATCGTCTTGTCGCGACGGCTCTTCTCGAGCCTGCCCTTGCGAGGCATGTTCGCGGCGGAATTCATCCAGCAATGCACGGGACTTCGCATCCAGCACACGCTGTGACAACAAGTCCGGTCGTCGCAACCAGGTCCGTCCCAGCGACTGCTTCAGGCGCCAGCGGGCAATCGCCGCATGGTCACCGGAGAGCAACACTGCCGGTACGGTACCCAGTGCGTCCTGCACCGGTCTTGCATAATGCGGACAATCCAGCAGGCCATCCGAAAATGAATCCTGCTCGGCCGACTGCGCGTCATTCAACGCACCGTCCTGCAAGCGCCCCACTGCGTCGATGATCACCGCAGCGGCCAGTTCGCCACCGGACAGCACATAATCGCCGATGGAAAGCTCCTCGTCGACCTCGTGCGCCAGCAGGCGCTCGTCCACACCTTCGTAACGCCCGCAGAGCAGAGCGATTCGCGGCAATTTCGCCAGCGCTTCCACCCTGCCCTGTGTCAGCCGCGCTCCCTGCGGACTGAGGTAAATCACGTGCGCCGGTTCTGGCGCCGCGTCACGCATCGCCACCAGGGCTGCACGCAACGGTTCAATCATCATCACCATGCCCGGACCGCCGCCATACGAGCTGCTGTCCACGCTGCGGTGCCTGTCGCTGCTGTAGTCGCGCGGATTCCAGGTTTCCACCTGCAGCAACTCGCGTTGCTGCGCGCGTCCCACGACACCGACCGCGGCACACTCGCGCACGAAGTCGGGAAACAGGCTGACGACATCGATGCGCATGATCCGCGTTCCTCAAGTCCCGCTACCCGGTGACGTCAGAATTCAGGATCCCAGTCCACCACCATGCGCCCTGCGGACAAGTCCACCGAACGCACATACGAACCCTGGACGAAAGGAATCAGCCGCTCGCGCTCGCCGTCCCTCACCACCACGACATCGTTGGCACCGGTGGCGAACAGGTGACTGACCCGCCCCAGCAACACGTCTTCCGTGGTGACAACCTCGAGTCCTTCGAGGTCGACCCAGTAATACTCATTCTCCGCCGGAGGAGGCAGCTGCTCACGGGCGACATAAATGTCGGTACCGATCAGCGCGGCTGCCTGCTCGCGATCGTCCACACCGGGCAGCTGGGCCACCATGCCCTTCCCTTGCGTACGACCCTTCACTCCGCTGATCTGCGTCTCCTCACCCGGCGCTGCACCGAGCAGCCAAGGCTGGTAGTCGAAGATCCGCATGCGTGGCTCGGCCCAGGATTCGATCTTGAGCCAGCCCTGCACGCCATACAGCCCGACGATGCGCCCGATCGGGACGCGCCGACCGGCTGCCGTCATGTTCAGGCGGCCTGCTGCAGCTTGCCGGCTTCCTTGACCAGGGCGGCGACCTTGTCGGTCAGCTGCGCACCCTTGCCCACCCACTCCTTGACGCGCTCGACATTCAGCTCAAGGCGCTTGTCCTTGCCCGATGCGACAGGATTGTAATAACCGACGTTCTCGATGTTGCGGCCATCGCGCTTGCTGCGCTGATCGGTCACGACAACGTGGTAGAACGGACGGCCCTTTGCGCCACCGCGCGAAAGACGAATCTTGACCATGGTAAAACTCCAGAATTGCCGAACCAGCGGCAGGCACACGCGAGTCGTGCGCGGTAAACGGGGCATTTTAGCGGGTTTTCGGGAAAAGGGAAGGCCTGCCGGTGAGAAACGAGTGGAAAGAGTGAGAGACGAGAGAATGCGGGTTTGACGCTCCATTCTCGTTTCTCACTCTTTCCACTCGTTTCTCGCACTTCTAGCGCATGGGTGGCAGGCCGCCCATTCCGCCCATGCCCTTCATGGCCCCGCGCATCTGCCGCATCAGGCCCTTGCTGCCACCCTTTGACAGCTTGGACATCATCTTTTCCATCTGCATGTACTGCTTGAGCACCCGATTGACGTCGGCCGGCTGGGTACCGGAACCCCGAGCCACCCGGGCACGGCGCGAGCCGTTGAGCAGATCCGGATGGCGACGCTCCTTCTTGGTCATCGAACTGATGATCGCGATCATCCGCTTCATCTCGCCGTCGTTGACCTTGGACTTGACGCTGTCCGGCAGGTTGGAAACGCCCGGAAGCTTGTCCATCAGACCGGCCAGGCCGCCCATGTTGCCCATCTGCTCCAACTGGTCCTTCATGTCGTTCAGGTCGAAGCGCTTGCCCTTCATCACCTTCTGGGCGAGCTTCTGCGCCTTGTCCTGGTCGACCTTGCGCTCGACCTCCTCGACCAGCGACAGCACGTCGCCCATGCCGAGGATGCGCTGGGCCAGGCGATCGGGATGGAACGGCTCCAGCGCGTCGCTTTTCTCGCCCGCGCCGAGGAACTTGATCGGCTTGCCGGTCACGTAGCGTACGGACAGAGCGGCGCCGCCACGGGCATCGCCATCGGTCTTGGTCAGGATCACGCCGGTCAGCGGCAACGCCTCGTTGAATGCCTTGGCCGTGTTGGCGGCATCCTGACCGGTCATGGAATCGACCACGAACAGGGTTTCGATCGGCGTGATCGCGGCATGCAGGGCCTTGATCTCGGCCATCATCGCCTCGTCCACGTGCAGGCGACCCGCGGTATCCACGATCAGCACATCGATCACTTCTCGTCTGGCCGCCGCCACCGCCGCCCTGGCGATGGCCACCGGATCCTGGCCCGCCTCGGACGGGAAGAACTTCACTCCGACCTGCTCGGCCAGGGTGCGCAACTGTTCGATGGCCGCCGGACGATAGACGTCGCAGCTGACCACCATCACCCGCTTCTTCTTGCGCTCGGCAAGCAACCGCGCCAGCTTGGCCACCGTGGTGGTCTTGCCGGCGCCCTGCAGGCCGGCCATCAGCACCACGGCCGGTGGCTGCTGGGCAAGATTCAGTTCGGTGTTGGCGCTACCCATCACCACGGTCAGCTCGTCACTGACCACCTTGACCAGCGCCTGGCCGGGAGACAGGCTCTTGACCACCTCCTGCCCGACCGCGCGCACCTTGATCCGCTGGATCAGCGCCTGCACCACCGGCAGCGCGACATCCGCCTCCAGCAGTGCGATGCGTACCTCGCGCAGCGCTTCGCGGATGTTCTCCTCGGTCAGCCGGCCGCGGCCGCGCAAACGATTGACGGTGGTGGAAAGACGTTGGCTGAGGGACTCGAACATGACGAAACCGGCATACAGGAAAGGAACCGATTATAGCGGACACGATGGCCGGCTTCGCATGCACGCGGGCAGGGGCCTGTGCGACACTGCACCGCTATGGCCATTCACCTCCTTGCCTCGCTCGCTATCGTGCTTTATCTGGTTGCTGCCGGGGGATTGGCACGTCCCCTCCTGAGCGGCGGCCAGCCGCTGAACCGGCTTGCCCTGAGCCTCGCTGGCGGCGCGGTGCTGATCCATGCCGGGATCCTGCTGGGCATGCATCGCGGCGCACTGGACCTGCATTTCTTCGCTGCGCTGTCGCTGGTCGCCTTCGTGGTCTCGGTGCTGACCTTGCTGGTAAACCTCTCGCGCCCGGTCGCTGCCCTGGGCGTGATCGTGTTCCCGCTGACCGCCCTGCTGATCGCGGTCGACAGCTTCCTGGCGCCACCGACCCTGCCGCAAACCACCATGGACTGGCAGATCAAGCTGCACGTCACCGTGGCCCTGATCGCCTTCGGCGTGCTGTCGATCGCCGCTGCACTGGCGATCCTGCTGGCCGTGCAGGAACGCGCACTGCGCCATCGCCAGTTCGGTCCCTGGCTGCGGGCGCTGCCCCCGCTGACGCTGACCGAGACGCTGCTGTTCCGCCTGATCGGCGCGGGCTTCGCCCTGCTGACGCTGACCCTGCTGACCGGCGCGCTGTTTGTCGACAACCTGTTTAGCCAGCACCTGGCCCACAAGACGATCCTGTCGATCGTGGCATGGCTGGTCTTCGGCATCCTGCTTTATGGCCGTTGGCGCCACGGCTGGCGCGGCCAGCGTGCGGTCAACCTGACCCTGATCGGCATGGCCGTGCTGCTGCTCGCGTTCTTCGGCACCAAAGCAGTAGTGGAACTGATCCTCCATCGCCCCGGCTGACATGACGGCGGCGCAATTCATATTGACGTTGTCCTGTCCGGATCGCCCCGGCATCGTCGCTGCGGTATCCGGCCATCTTGCCGGGCCCGGCAACAACATCCTGGAAGCGCAGCAGTTCGGCGACATCGAGACCGGTCGCTTCTTCATGCGGCTGGTTTTCGAGGCACCGGTCAGTGCCCGACTGACCAGCCTGCAGGCGGATTTCACGTCCATCGCCGGGCAGTTCCACATGCAATGGCAAATGCGTGACCGCAGCGAGCATCGCCGTGTCCTGCTGCTGGTGTCGAAATTCGACCACTGCCTTGCCGATGTCCTTTATCGCTGGCGCATCGGCGAACTGCCGATGGACGTGGCCGGCATCGCCGCCAATCATCCGCTCGCTACCTACCGTCATCTCGATCTGGATGCCATCCCGTTCCACTACCTGCCCATCGATCGAACCGACAAGCGCCCGCAGGAAGCACGTCTGGCAACGATCATCGAGCAGAGCCGGGCCGACCTTGTCGTGCTGGCCCGCTACATGCAGGTGCTTCCGGGGGAACTGGTGGCGAAACTGCAGGGACGCTGCATCAACATCCATCATTCCTTCCTTCCCGGCTTCAAGGGTGCCCGGCCCTACCATCAGGCGCATCGTCGCGGGGTCAAGCTGATCGGCGCGACCACTCATTTCGTCACCGCCGAACTGGATGAGGGGCCGATCATCGACCAGGATATCGAGCGCGTCAGCCACCATGACACCGTCGAGGACATGATCCGGATCGGTCGCGACATCGAACGGCGCGTGCTGGCGCGCACCCTGCGGCACTATCTGGACGATCGCATCCTGCTCAACGGCGACAAGACCGTGGTGTTCAGCCCCTAGGTCGGAAACTCAACGGCAGGCATCGATCGCTTCGGACAGCCGCTCCACCCCGATCACTTCCAGTTCGCCGATCCGGCCCTTCTTCGGCGCGTTCGCCTTCGGCACGATCGCGCGCCTGAAACCGTGCGTGGCCGCCTCCTTCAACCGCTCCTCGCCATTCGGCACCGGCCGGATCTCGCCGGAGAGGCCGACCTCGCCGAACGCGATGGTCTGTTCGGGCAGCGGCCGGTCGCGCAGACTGGAAAGCACCGCCAGCAGCACCGGCAGATCTGCCGCGGTTTCCTGCACGCGGATGCCGCCGACCACGTTGACGAACACGTCCTGATCGTAGGCCGCCACGCCACCATGCCGATGCAGCACGGCCAGCAGCATGGCCAGCCGGTTCTGTTCCAGTCCCAGGGTGACGCGACGCGGGTTGCCCAGCGAGGACTGATCGACCAGCGCCTGCACCTCTACCAGCAGCGGCCGGGTGCCCTCGCGGGTCACCATCACCACGCTGCCGGAGGTCGGCTCGCTGTGGGCGGACAGGAAGATCGCCGACGGATTGGGCACCTCGCGCAGCCCCTTGTCGGACATCGCGAACACGCCCAGCTCGTTGACCGCGCCGAAGCGGTTCTTGAACGCGCGCAGCACCCGGAACCGGCTGCCGGACTCGCCCTCGAAATACAGCACGGCATCGACCATGTGCTCGAGCACGCGCGGCCCGGCGATGCCACCGTCCTTGGTGACATGCCCGACCAGGAACACCGAGGTGCCGGTTTCCTTGGCGAAGCGGGTGAGCTTGGCGGCCGACTCGCGCACCTGGCTGACCGAACCCGGCGCCGCGCTGAGCAACTCGGTCCAGATCGTCTGGATCGAATCGATCACCAGCACCCGCGGGCGCGTCGCCATCGCCTGCTCGAGGATCCGTTCGATGCAGGTTTCCGCCAGGGCCTGCAGCGGCTCCAGCGGCAGCCCCAGACGCTGCGCCCGCGAGGCGACCTGCGACAGCGACTCCTCGCCGGTGACGTACACGCTGGACAGCTGCAACCCGAGTGTCCCCAGCACCTGCAGCAGCAAGGTGGACTTGCCGATGCCGGGATCCCCGCCGATCAGCACCACCGAGCCCTGCACCAGGCCACCACCGAGTACGCGATCCAGCTCACCGATCCCGGTCAGGGTGCGCGCTTCGGTGGTCAGTGCCACGGCGGTCAGCGGCGTGATCCGCGCCGAGCCGGCCGCCTGGCCGGCATAACTGGAACGTTGCGCGCCGACGGATGCCGCTGCCGCGGTGGCCGGCGTCAACACGATCGCACTGAGCGTATTCCACACCCCGCACTCGACGCACTGACCCTGCCACTTGTTGTGCTCGGCTCCGCACTCGGTGCAGACATAGGCGGTCTTGGCTTTGGCCATGCGGGTTTCCGGCTGGAGATAGGGAGTGGCGGCAAGCTTAGCCCGCGGTCATCGCAAACCGCGAGACGCATCACCGCGGAAAACTGTCAGCTTTCGTCTTCGACGAACAGCACGCGCCGGGTCATGCCGCAGGTAAGGTCGTAGGAGATCGTGCCGGCCTGCGCGGCGATCGTCTCCACCGGCAGTCCGGCGCCCCACAGCACGACGCGGTCACCGATCTTCGCTGTCGGCGCCGTGCGCAGGTCGAGCGTGATCAAATCCATCGAGACCCGGCCGATCAGCGGCACGGGCTGCTCGCCAACCAGCACCGGTGTGCCAGCTGTCGCGCTGCGCGGGTAACCGTCGCCATAGCCCACCGCCGCCACGCCGACCGGCATGTCTTCGGGACAGGTCCAGGTGCCGTTGTAACCGATGCGTTCGCCCTTGCCGATCCGGTTGATCGCGATCAGCCGGGTACTCAGGGTCATCGCCGGGCGAAAACCGAAATCGGTGCCGCTGCGGCCATCGACCACCGACAGACCGTACAGCAGGCCGCCACTGCGCACCCAGTCGCCGCGCGCGGCGGGCCAGCCGAGTACGGCGGCGGAATTGGACAACGAACGTGGCCCGTTGAACCCGCCGGTCGCCTCGGTGAAACGGGCGATCTGTGCGGGCGTCTGCTCGCCGTCGAACACCTCCGAATCGGAGAAGTGCGTGAGCAGGCCGATCTCCGGATCGACCCCCGTCATCGCCAGCAGTTGCGCATGCACCACAGCCACCCGCTCCGGCGCGAAGCCGAGCCGATGCATGCCACTGTCGATCTTCAGCCACACCCGCAGGCGTCCCCGTGTCGGTGCCGCCTGCGCCAGCCACTGCAACTGCGCGTCGTGATGGACCGTCGCTTCCAGCTGCAGCCGCTGCATCTCGGCGATGTCATGCGCATTGTCCGGGCCGGACAGCACCACGATGCGCTGCCGATGTCCCGCCGCCCGCAGGCGCAGGCCATCACCCAACGCGGCCACCGCGAAGGCCTCCGCCTCGCCGTCCAGCGCACGGGCCACGCGCTCCAGCCCGTGCCCGTAGGCATCGGCCTTGACTACGGCCATCACCCGCGCCGGCGCCGCCAGCTGCTTGAGCCGCGCCAGGTTGTGGCGCAGCGCGCCCAGATGGATGGTGGCGACGGTGGTACGGCTCATGGCAGACCGGAATCCGGGGTCAGTCGAACGAACCGACGAACGAATCCGGCGCGTAGTTCACGAACTGGGTGTAATGGCCGAGGAAGGTCAGCTTGCAGGTGTCGGTGGGGCCGTTGCGCTGCTTGCCGATGATGATCTCGGCGATGCCCTTGTCCGGCGATTCCTTGTTGTAGTACTCGTCGCGGTAGATGAACATGATCACGTCGGCATCCTGCTCGATCGCGCCGGACTCGCGCAGGTCGGACATCATCGGACGCTTGTCGGCACGCTGCTCCAGCGAGCGGTTCAACTGCGACAGGGCGATCACCGGCACGTTCAACTCCTTGGCGAGGCCCTTGAGTGAACGCGAAATTTCTGAAATTTCGGTGGCGCGATTCTCCTTGTTGCCGGGCACCTGCATCAGCTGCAGGTAATCGATCACGATCAGGCCCAGTCCGCCGTGCTCCCGATGCAGCCGGCGCGCGCGCGAACGCAGCTCCACCGGCGACAGGCTGGGCGTGTCGTCGATGAATATCTTGGCGTCGGAAAGAAGCGCGATGGCGTTGGAGACGCGGGGCCAGTCCTCCTCCTCCAGCGTGCCGTTGCGCAGATGCTGCTGATGGATCCTGCCGACCGAGGAGATCAGGCGGAAGGCCAGCTGCGAGGACGACATTTCCATCGAGAAAACCACCACCGCCTTCTTGCCACCCAGCGCGGCGGCCTCGGCGATGTTCAGCGCAAAGGCGGTCTTGCCCATCGACGGACGCGCCGCCACGATGATCAGATCCGAGGGCTGCAGACCGGAGGTGAGGGCATCCAGGTCGGTGAACCCCGTGCTGACACCAGTGAGCTGGCCGCGGTTCTCGTAACGCTCGGTGAGCAGCCGGAACGCGTCCTTCACCGCCTCGCGCATCGAGACGGAATCCTTCTTGCCACGCGCACCGGATTCGGCGATGTGGAACACGCGCTGCTCGGCGCTTTCCAGCACCTCCTGCACGCTCTTGCCCTCGGGGCGATAGCCGTCCTCGGTGATCGAGGTACCCGCATCGATCAGCTGACGCATCACCGATTTCTCGCGCACGATTTCAGCGTAGGCGGCGATGTTGGCGGCGCTGGGCGTGCTGTTGGCCAGCTCGATCAGGTAGCCGGCGCCACCGACCATCTCGGCCAGTCCGTTGCTGTCGAACCAGTCGCCCAGGGTCACCGCATCGCACGGCATGCCCTTGTTCGCCAGCTCGTTGATCGCGCGCCAGATCAGCCGGTGATCCTTGCGATAGAAGTCCTGCTCGGCCAGCCGGTCGGCGACCTTGTCCAGTGCATCCGGCGCCAGCATCAGGCCGCCCAGCACCGCCTGCTCGGCATCGATGGAATGCGGCGGCACACGCAGCGCCTCGATGGCCGGGGAGGAGGATTTGCGTTCGGGCACGAAGGACATCGACTTACCTCGGGGAGGATTCCCTCAGTGAAAACGGGCAGCTGGCCCACGTTGCGCGGGCCACTGCACTGACGCCCATCATACGCGGCAGCATCTCAGCCGCCGAGACAATAACCCTGTGGATAAGCTGTGCGTTGATGGGGATAACTTCCCTCTTCCCACCACCCTTCCGTGGTCGAAAAACAAACGGGCGCCTCGCGGCGCCCGTCTGCATCCATCATCGAAGATGGCGTTTGCGGCTTACTTGTCGCCGACCACGATCACCTTGACGGTGGTGTGGACGTCGGCATGCAGGTGAATGGCCACGTCGTACTCACCGGTGTTGCGAAGCGGGCCTTCGCCCAGGATCACTTCCACCTTGTTGACGGTGTGACCGGCAGCAGCCAGCGCTTCGGCGATATCGCGCGGGCCGACCGAACCGAACAGCTTGCCTTCGGCACTGGCGTGCGCCGTGATGGTCACCGAAGCATCGACCAGCTTGGCCTTGCGCGACTCGGCATCGGCCAGCAGGCTGTCGGCCTTCGCCTCGTACTCGGCACGGCGCTGCTCGAACGCAGCCAGATTGGCGGCGTTGACGCGGACGGCCTTGCCCTGCGGCAGCAGGTAGTTGCGGCCATAACCCGGCTTCACGTCGACCTTGTCGCCGAGCGTGCCGAGATTGCGGACTTTCTGCAGAAGAATGAGTTCCATGATGATTCCTGTTCGTTAGCACCGGTGTGGCCCGGCGCAGCCAGAGGACGGTTGTCCGAAAGTATGCTCCCTCTCCCGTCGGGGAGAGGGCTGGGGTGAGGGGCCGGGCTTGCGATGGCGTCTGATCGAAGCGCGCCTTGATCAAGTCCTGTGCGAGCACCCGCCCCTCATCTGCCCTGCGGGCATCTTCTCCCCGGAGGGGAGAAGAGCTTGTGGTCAGACGTCGTGGTTGTCGGTGTACGGCAGCAGCGACAGGAAGCGGGCGCGCTTGATCGCGGTGGCCAGCTGACGCTGATAGCGCGCCTTGGTACCGGTGATGCGGCTCGGCACGATCTTGCCGTTCTCGGTAACGTACTGACGCAGGGTGTTGAGATCCTTGTAGTCGATCTCCTTCACGTCTTCGGCAGTGAAGCGGCAGAACTTGCGGCGGCGGAAAAACTTGGACATGGTCTGGGTTCCTATCAGTCGTCGCTGTCGCGATCGTTATCGCTGTCGTCGCGGTCACGCCCACGCGGGCGGCCCTCGCCTTCGCCATCGCTGTCGTCATCACGGCGACGGGTGGACTTGGCATCGTCCTTTTCCTTCGACTTCAGGATGAAGGACGGCTCGGTATCGGCTTCGTCACGACGCACCACCAGATGGCGCAGCACGGCGTCGTTGAAGCGGAAACCCGACTCCAGCTCGTTCAGCGCGTTCTGGCTCACTTCGATATTGAGCATGACGTAGTGAGCCTTGGCCAGGTTCACGATCGGATAGGCCAGCTGGCGACGGCCCCAGTCTTCCAGACGGTGGATCTTGCCACCGTCGGTCTCGATCAGCGCCTTGTAGCGCTCGATCATCGCCGGAACCTGCTCGCTCTGGTCAGGATGGACCAGAAACACAACTTCGTAATGACGTAGCGTCATTGTGGGTTGACTCCTTGTGGATGCGGCCTTGCGGCCTCGCAGCCTCCCGCCGGTGCGGTGAGGCAAGTAGCTGTCGCCGCCTGGCAGGCGCAAACCTTGCGGAATGAGCCGATCGGGCGTGGACAGAAGCGGAATTGTACGGCGCCTGCGGATGATCGCGCAAGTCATTGAAAATCAATGACCCGCGACAGGGGCGGCTTCAACTGACGGTGAAGCTCTCGCCACAACCGCATTCGCCGGTGGCATTCGGGTTGTGGAACACGAAACTGGCGTTGAGGCCCTGACGCTGGAAGTCGATCACCGTGCCCTCGACCATCGCCAGACTCTTGTCGTTGACGATCAGCGGCAGCCCGTCCACCTCGACCACACGGTCGCCCTCGCCGATCGCCTCGGCCAGATCGACTACATAGGCAAATCCGGAACAGCCGGTGCGCTTGACCCCGAAGCGCACACCGGCAGCAGCAGGCGTCGCTGCCAGGAAATGGCGCATGCGTTCATTCGCGGCGGGAGTGATGGTGATGCTCATGACGGGTATGTCCAACCTCGAAAGTGGCCCGAAGTGTCACAGCTCGGGCGACAGCTACATTATCATGCCGGTTCGGCTTGCACGCCGTGGGGCGTCAGCGCGATTCATTACTACACGTCGATATGCGGCGAATCAGCAGGAGTTTCAATTCATGGCAGTGGTCAGTGTGAAGCAGGCTCTATCCGGCGCGATCGAAGCCGGCAGCACGGTCACCGTGCGCGGCTGGGTGCGCACACGGCGCGATTCCAAGGCCGGCCTGTCCTTCGTCAACGTGACCGACGGCTCCTGCTTCGACCCGATCCAGGCAGTGGTGCCGGCCACCCTGGGCAACTACGAGAGCGAAGTGAAGCACCTCACCGCCGGCGCCGGCGTGATCGTCAGCGGCACCCTGGTGCCATCGCAGGGCAAAGGCCAGAGCTTCGAGCTGCAGGCGAGCGAGGTCGTCGTCACCGGCTTCGTCGACGACCCGGAAACCTACCCGATCCAACCCAAGCAGCACTCGATGGAGTTCCTGCGCGAGGTCGCCCACCTGCGCCCGCGCACCAATCTGTTCGGTGCGATCACCCGAGTGCGCCACACCATGATGACGGCGATCCATCGCCATCTCACCGAGCAGGGCTTCTTCTGGATCAACACCCCGATCATCACCACCTCCGACGCCGAGGGTGCCGGCGATATGTTCCGCCTGTCCACGCTGGACCTGGCCAACCTGCCGCGCCTGCCCGACGGCAAGGTCGACTTCCGCCAGGATTTCTTCGGTCGCGAGGCGTTCCTCACCGTATCCGGCCAGCTCAATGTCGAGGCCTATTGCCTGGCGATGAGCAAGGTCTACACCTTCGGCCCGACCTTCCGCGCCGAGAACTCCAACACACCGCGTCATCTGGCCGAATTCTGGATGGTCGAACCGGAGATCGCGTTCGCCGACCTCACCGCCAATGCCGACTGCGCTGAAGGCTTCCTCAAGGCGATCTTCAAGGCCGTGCTGGACGAGCGCGCCGATGACATGGCGTTCTTCGCCGAGCGCGTGCAGAGCGATGCGATCAGCCGCATCGAGGCGTTCATCGCCCAGCCGTTCGAGCGGATCGACTACACCGACGCCATCGAGATCCTGAAGAACTGCGGACAGAAATTCGAATACCCGGTCGCCTGGGGCATCGACCTGCAGACCGAGCACGAACGTTACCTGGCCGAGAAACATATCGGCCGCCCGGTGGTCGTAATGAACTACCCGGAGGCGATCAAGGCGTTCTACATGCGTTTGAACGATGACGAGAAAACCGTGGCGGCGATGGACGTGCTGGCACCAGGCATCGGCGAGATCATCGGCGGCGCGCAGCGCGAGGAACGGCTGGACTATCTCGATCGCCGCATGATCCAGTTCGGCCTCGATCCCGCCACCTATGGCTGGTACCGTGACCTGCGCCGCTACGGCACGGTGCCGCACGCCGGTTTCGGCCTGGGCTTCGAGCGTCTGCTGGTCTACGTCTGCGGCCTGTCCAACATCCGCGACGCCATCCCCTACCCACGCGCGGCCGGCACGGCCGAATTCTGAGTATCTCGTCTGCCATGTCGCATCGCTTCTCCGCCATCGCCGCCGCCCTCGCCGCCACCGTCGTGCTGGCCGGCTGCCACAGTGCGAAAGCACTGCTGCCGCCGAACCTGCGACCACCGTCGGAGACGGCCGGCGACCCGTTGAAGCTGGCCCAGCAGCGTTTGCTGGAGGCCACGCCGTGCTGCAGCAGCTTCGCCGATTTTTCCTACCGCAGCATGCTGCCGTGGCAGCCCCAGAGATTCACCCTGGGCAGCAGCAGCATGGTGGCAAACGTGGACGGAACGCACAGCTATTTTCTGGCCTTCCGCCTGCCGACCGATGTGAAGCTGCCGTACCGGCTGGCCGTGAAATCGGAATTGAACGGCCGCTGGCTGCACGCCAGTTACCTGTTCGCGCCCACCATCGTGCTGCTGGACGAGGGCTTCCAGCCGATCCGTACCGAAGACATCGACCTGTGCGAGCACATGGGCTGGAGCGATGAAACCACCGGTGCGTTCGGCAGCGTCAAGATCGACAGCAAGAAGCCCCGCTACCTGCTGGTCTACAGCTCCGCCAGCCAGCAATCGGGCAAGACCTACTGGGAACAGTCCCCGGCTTCGTTCTCCGCGACCACGGCGGCCTCTCTGAAGATGAACTCAGCCGGCAGCTTCAGCATCCCGCACGGACCGGATGGCTCGCTGTGGATCGGCATGATGAACACGACCTACCAGAAGGCCGTCGACAGTTCGGTCTGCGGCAAGCCGGCCAGCGGCGACGGCCTGCTGAACTCGTTTTCGCTACCGTGGGGCAGCAGCAAGACCGGCAGTTCGCGATGATCATCCTGTATCTCGGGTTACTGGTCGCTGGTGTCAGCCTGTTCCTGCTGTCGTATGTCGCCCAGTTCCGACTGACCGCCTTGCTGCGTGAGCGTTATCCGCAGCACTGGCAAGTCATCGTCGAACCGGAACACGGCAAGACCTCGGCATGGCGCACCTGGATCCGCATGCAACACGTGCTGCGGTCCCCGGCGCTGCCCGCCCTGGGCGATGCCAGCATCAATCGCTGGCGCGATATATGGCGCTACAGCCCATGGCTGGGCTGGCTGAGCTGGCTCGCCGCCCTGGCAATGCGCCTGCTGCTGCACTGAATTCCCGGAGGATGACCCGATGCAACTGGATCTGAGTGGGCGCCATGCGCTGGTCTGCGGCGCATCACAGGGCATCGGCCGCGCCAGCGCGATCGAACTGGCCGCGCTGGGTGCCAGCGTCACCGTGCTGGCGCGGCGCGCCGAGGTGCTGGAGGCGCTGGTGCAGACGCTGCCGCGCATTCACCAGGCACAGAAGCATGATTTCATCGTCGCCGACGCCGGGGATACCGATACGCTGCGGGCGCGCGTCGAAAAGCTGCTCAGGAAGGGACCGGTACATATCCTGGTCAACAACAGCGGCGGACCGCCGCCCGGCAGCGCGGCCGACGCCACCACGGCCGAGTTTCTCGACGCCTACCGCAAGCACCTGCTGGCCAACCACGTGCTGGCGCAGGTGGTGATCCCCGGCATGCGCGAGGCCGGCTGGGGTCGCATCATCAACATCATCTCCACCTCGGTGAAGGAACCGATCCCCGGCATCGGCGTCTCCAACGTCACCCGCGGCGCCGTGGCCAGCTGGGCCAAGACGCTGGCCGGCGAACTCGCGCCGTTCGGCATCACCGTCAACAACGTGCTGCCCGGCTCCACCCACACTCCGCGGATCGATCAGATCATCGCTGCGCGCGCGCAGAAATCCGGTCGCAGCGCGCAGGAAGTGCAGCAGGCGATGGCCGCGGAAATTCCGCTCGGCCGCTTCGCCGATCCCGCCGAAACCGCTGCCGCCGTGGCCTTCCTGGCTTCGCCGGCCGCCAGCTACATCACCGGTGTCAACCTGCCGGTCGATGGCGGCCGGATGCGCTCGCTGTAACCACCGCGAGCGTACTGCGGTCGCGGCATACGCCGGCGTTCGGTGCAATTGCCGCCCGCTGGAATTAAGCTTGCGCGGATGCCCACCCTGCGCCTTGCCAATCTGATCGACGGTCGCCTGCAGGCGCCTGCCCACGATGCCTGGCTGGAGGTGCATGAGCCGGCTACTGCCGCGGTATTCGCGCACTGCCCGGATTCCGGCCCGGAGGATGTCGCCGCCGCGGTCGATGCCGCCAGCCGCGCCGCCGCCGGTTGGGCGAACACGCCGGTCGAACGGCGCGCACAGCTGCTGCAGAAACTGGCCGGACTGATCGAGGCACGGCTGGAGGAATTCGCGGCGCTGGAATCGCGCGACAGCGGCAAGCCGGTGAGCCTGGCGCGCCGACTCGACATTCCCCGCGCGGTCAGCAACCTGCGCTATTTCGCTGCCGCAGTCATGGCCTGGGGCAGCGAGTCGCACGCGATGGAAACCGGCGCCAGCGGCAGCGGCGCGATCAATTACACCTTGCGCCAGCCGCTGGGCGTGGTGGGCTGCATCAGTCCGTGGAACCTGCCGCTGTACCTGTTCACCTGGAAGATTGCACCGGCCCTGGCCAGCGGCAACACGGTCGTGGCCAAGCCCTCGGAAATCACTCCGTGCACCGCCGCGTTGCTGGGTGAGCTCAGCATCGAAGCCGGCTTCCCGCCCGGCGTGCTGAACATCGTGCAGGGTCGCGGCCCGAGCGTGGGCCAGGCGATCGTGGAACACCCGTCGGTCAAGGCGGTTTCCTTCACCGGCAGCACCGCCACCGGCACGCAGATCGCCAGCGCGGCGGCACCGCAGTTCAAGAAGGTCTCGCTGGAAATGGGCGGCAAGAACCCGGCCATCGTGTTTGCCGATGCCGATCTTTCCGAGGCGAACCTGGACACCATCGTGCGCTCGGGCTTTGCCAACCAGGGTGAAATCTGCCTGTGCGGCTCGCGCCTGCTGGTGCAGCGAGCCATCTACGAAACGTTCCGCCAGCGTTACCTGGCAAAAGTGCAGGCCCTGCGCGTCGGCGACCCGGATGACGCGGACAGCGACCTGGGCGCGGTGGTCTCCGCGGCGCACCAGGCCAAGGTACTCGGCTGCATCGAACAGGCGCGTACCGATGGCGGCCGGCTGCTGTGCGGTGGCACGCCGGTCGCCCTGAGCGGGCGCTGCGCCGACGGCTGGTTCATCGCCCCGACCGTGATCGAGGGCCTGCCATCGTCGGCACCCACCAATCAGCAGGAGATCTTCGGCCCGGTGGTCAGCCTGATCCCATTCGAGGACGAGGCGGAAGCGCTGGCGATCGCCAATGACAGCCGCTATGGCCTGGCCGCCTCGCTGTGGACACGGGATCTTTCCCGAGCCCACCGGCTTGCCGGCCAGCTCGAGTTCGGCATCGTCTGGATCAACTGCTGGCTGCTGCGCGACCTGCGCACGCCGTTCGGCGGCGCCAGGCAATCCGGACTCGGGCGCGAGGGCGGCGTCGAGGCGCTGCACTTCTTCACCGAGCCGAAGAACATCTGCATCCGCTACTGATTGAGGAAAGTCATTTTGAGCAGCCCCTTGCAGCACCTGATCGACAGCAACCGCCGCTGGGCTGCCGCCACGCACGCGGCTGACCCGCATTTCTTCGAGCAGCTTGCCCAGCAGCAGTCACCGAAATACCTGTGGATCGGCTGCTCCGATTCGCGCGTGCCGGCCACCCAGATCGTCGACCTTCCGCCGGGCGAGATCTTCGTTCAGCGCAACGTGGCCAACGTGGTCTCGCACACCGACCTCAATTGCCTCAGCACCATCCAGTTTGCGGTCGATGCGCTCAAGGTGGAACACATCATCGTGGTCGGCCATTACGGCTGCGGCGGCGTGCAGGCGGTGCTGGACGAGCGCCGGATCGGGCTGGTCGACAACTGGCTGCGCCATGTCGGCGACGTGGCGCAGAAGCATTCCGGCATGCTCGCTTCGCTCGACCTGATGGCCGTGCGCAATGCACGACTGTGCGAACTGAACGCGATCGAGCAGGTGACCAACGTCTGCCGCACGACGATGGTGATGGATGCCTGGGAGCGCGGCCAGAAGCTGTCGGTGCACGCGTGGTGCTACAGCCTGGACAACGGCCACATGAACGACCTGTCCATGCATGTCGACTCACGCGCGTCGCTGCAACCGGCCTACGAACAGGCATTGCATCGGTTGCTGCAGACCCCGGCGATCACCGGATGAGCGACATCATCCGCACCGAGGCCGCACCCGCGCCGGTCGGTGCCTATCCACACGCGCGACGGGTCGGCAACCTGCTGTTCCTGTCCGGTGTGGGTCCACGCCAGCCCGGCAACAATGCGATTCCCGGCAACGTGCACGATGCCGACGGCCGTCTGACCGGTTACGACATCGAGGCCCAGTGCCGCCAGGTCTTTGCCAACGTGCGTGCCGTGCTCGAAGCCAGCGGTGCCGCGTGGACCGATCTGGTCGACGTGACCGTGTTCCTGACCGACATGCAGCGCGACTTCGCGAGCTACAACCGGCTGTATGCGGAATACTTCGCCGGGGTCGATGCCTGCCGCACCACCCTGGGTATCAGCGCCTTGCCGACGCCGATCGCGATCGAGCTCAAATGCATCGCGGCAGTGCCCGCGGAGCCGCTCTGATTCTCCTGCGCGGGGTGCCGCCCGATGGCTGAATCGCCCCCATGAAAAACCCCGCCGACATACCTCGGCGGGGTTTGACTCACGACAACAACATCAACCGGCCGAAGCGGCACTCGCCGGCGCGGTCTTGGCGGCCTTGTGATGGGCCTTGTGATGGGCCTTGTGGTGGGATTTGTGGTGCGACTTGTGGGTCATGGTGGCCTTCGGCGTCGCCGGCGCGGGAGTTGCCGCGGGAGTTGCCTGAGCCGCCGGCTCCGGGGTAGTAGCCTGGGCCAGCACGGAACCGGAAAGCGCCACACCCGCCACCAGCAGGGAAGCGATCAGAAGTTTACGCATCATGATGTCGAGCCTCGGAAACAGGTTATCGCGAGCCCGGCCGGAACCCGGCACCTCGGGTGGCGCGACAAGCCGACATTGCAACCAAAACGGCATATGGTGGCTGAACGGATCGCGGGATTTTCCGCGCGCCGGACACCCGGCGACTTGACTTTGCATGGGCCCCGATCAGATCCGTAATTACCTGCGCTCAAGCCAGGCTGATCTGCAGCAGCCGGCCTATCAGTTCCTGCACCGCCGCGGCCCTGCCCTCGTCGTATTCGAAACTCGCTTCATCCATGTAATTGAGCTGCGCCAGCTCCAGTTGCACCGCCTGTACACCGGCGCCGGGGCTGCCGTAATGGCGAGTGATGTAACCGCCCTTGAAACGGCCATTGACGGCAAAAGTGAAGCGCGACTGGGAGGCCAGACAGGCCTGCAGCTGCGTCTGAAGCGCGGGGCCGCAACTGGCTCCGGTCGCGGTGCCGAGGTTGAAATCCGGCAGGCGCCCCTCGAACAGCATCGGCACCCGGCTGCGTATCGAATGGCCTTCCCACAAGATCGCCCGCCCATGCTCGGCGCACAGCGTCGCAAGTTCCTGTGCCAGGGCGTGATGATAGGGTCGCCAGAACTCGTTTATCCGCTGTTGAACTTCGTCGCCATCCGGTGATTCGCCCTCGCGATACAGCGGCGCGCCATCGAAACCGACGGTCGACACCAGGCCTGTTTCGCGCTGCCCCGGATACAAGGCATGTCCATCGGCGGGTCGGTTGAGGTCGACCACGTAGCGCGAGGCCAGCGGCTTCAGCACGCTCGCACCCAGCGCCCGCGCCAGCGGTTCGTACAGGCGCCCCACATGCCAGTCGGTGTCGGGCGAGCGTCGCGCCGCCGGCAGCATCCGCGCAGCGATGCCGTCGGGAATGTAGCTGCCGTCATGCGGCAGGCTGATCAGCAGCGGCACCCGGCCGCGCTGCAAGGTGAAGTTGGCCATGCGCATCATTGTACTCACCCCATCAGCAGCAGTTCCTCCGCCGAACTGGGGTGTATCGCCACGGTGGCGTCCAGGTCGCGCTTGCGCAGGCCCAGCTTCAACGCGACCGCAAAGCCCTGCAGCATTTCGTCGGCACCCGGCCCCAGCACATGGATACCGAGCACGCGTTCCTCGCTACCCACGCAAACCAGCTTCATCAGGCTCTGCTCCTGCCTGCCCGCCAGCGCCCACTGCATGGGGGTAAACCGGCGGCGATAGACGGTGACCGCATTGCCATGCCGTTCCCGCGCCTTCGCCTCGGTCAGTCCCACCATGCCCAGCGGTGGTTCGGAAAACACCACGCTTGGAATATTTTCGTAATCCAGCTGCGCCTCCGGCTGGTCGCCGAACAACCGGTCCGCCAGCCGGCGACCGGCCGCCGTCGCCACCGGCGTGAGCGCCTTGCGCGCAGTTACATCGCCGATCGCGTGGATGCCGGCCACGCTGGACTGCTGGCGCGCATCGGTCAGCACGTGGCCGTCCTCGTCGGTCTCCACGCCGACGGCGGCGAGTCCCAGATTCTCGCTGTTGGGCACGCGCCCGACCGCCCACAGCAGCGCGTCGTAGGGGCCGCATGCGCCAGTCCGGGCATCGTCGAGCAGGATGCCGTCGGCGCCGCGATGTGCCGCCTGCACGGCACTGCAGCGGCTGATGCGGATGCCCTGCACCTGCATCTGTTCCTGCAGTGCCACCGTCAGCTCGACATCGAAGTCTGCCAGCAAGCGCTCGCGCATCAGCAGATCCACCTCGCTGCCGAAGGCCCGCAACATCCCGGCAAACTCCGTCGCCACGTAGCCGCTGCCCACGATGGCCACCCGGCGCGGCAGTGACTGCAGCGCAAACATGTCGTCGGAAACCATGCCCAGTGGAAAGCCCGGCAGGTTCAGCGCGCGCGGGCGCGCGCCGGTGGCGATCACGATCTGCGCTGCCCGCAGTCGACTGCCATCGTCCAGCTCGATCGTGTCGGCGGCAACAAGACGACCGGCCTGGCGCAGCAACTGCACGCCGGCCTCCTGCAGTCGTCGGGCGTAGCGCTCGTCGATCGCGTCGATGTAACGCTGCCTCAGCTGGCGAAAGTGCTCCCAGTCCAGCGGACCCGGCTGCGTGGCAAAGCCCGCCGTGACGGCCATCTGCTGCGCCTGCGCCCATTGTGCGGCAAACCACAGCGCCTTCTTCGGCACGCAGCCGCGATGCACACAGGTACCGCCCAGTGCGGCCGGATCGAGCAAGCCCACGCGCGCACCATGCTGCGCGGCGCGGAAAGCGGTCGCCAGGCCACCGGAGCCGGCGCCCAGCACGATCAGGTCATGGCTTGCGATCATCGCGACTCCCGGAGAACTTCGCTGAATGCAGTCCATGCCGGCTGGCGTCACGGTCGACGCTGCGGCACGGTCTAAAGACCAAATCGCGCCGGCGCATACGGTGTTGCGTCGATCGCCGCGCCCGTGCCGGCCAGCATCGATGCCACCAGCTCACCGGTGGCCGCCGACATGCTCACCCCGAGCATGCCATGGGCGCTTGCCAGCAGCAGATTGGACCAGCGGGTGCTGGGGCCGATGATCGGTACCTCATCCACACTCATCGGACGCCAGCCCCACCATTGCTCCAGCAGTTCGGGCCCTTCCGGCTCGCGCAGGCCGGCGGCGGCGCCACGGCGCAAGGCGTCCAGACGGGTGCGATTGAGTCCTTCGCTGTAACCGGAAAATTCCATCGTACTGCCCAGCCGGTAGCCGTCGTTCCAGCTGGTGACGCAGACCGACGCTTCGCGCAGCGCCAAGGCGTGACGCGGCGCCAGCCGCGGACGGCTGTAGGTCAGCGAGTACCCCTTGCCCGGCTGCATCGGCAGGCGCAGCCCCAGCTGCTTTGCCAGCAGCGGCGACCATGCTCCCAGCGCCAGCACCACCTGAGCACCCTGGAATACACCACGGCTGCTGTGCACTCGCGTGATGTGCCCGCCGTCCGTGTCGAGCTGCTCGATACGCGCGCCCTGCTCGATCACGCCACCGAGCTCGACCACCCGCCTGGCCAGCTCCGCCACGTAGCGGTCCGGTCGCAACGACGCATCGCCAGGATGGAACAGGCCACCGGCCACCCCCGGCTTCAGCGCCGGCTCCATCGCCTCGACCTGCGCGCCGCCCAGGCGCTGCACTTCGATGCCCAGCCGATCGAGCAGCATGACGTGCTCATGCTCGTCGGCCGCCAGCAATCTTGCGGTGCGATAGACATACAGCGTGCCTTGTTCGCTGAATTCGCAATCGAGCTTCTCGTCGCGCACCAGCTCGCCCAGCAAGCGACGCGAGCGTTGCAGGATCGAGCATCGCGCAGTCGTCGCGGCGGCAAAGTCGCGCCAGTTGCAATGTCGCGCGAAACCGAGCAACCAGCGCAGGCGCGCGCCGTCGAACCGCGGATTGAGATACAGCGGCGCGTCAGCCTTGAGCATCGAACGCAGGGCGACCCCGATCATGCCCGGCATGGCCAGCGGCGCCGCGTGGCTGGGTGTGATCGTGCCGCAATTGCCATGCGAACTGCCGCAACCGGGCGTGCCCTGCTCCAGCACCCGCACGCTGGCGCCGGCCTTCAGCAGGTAAAGCGCGCAGGCCAGGCCGATGACCCCGCCACCGAGAACCAGTACATCGTCATGCGTGGATTCCATCGCTCGATTGTAGCGAGCCGATCAGCCACGCCGCCGTCGGAACCACCGGCCTTGCACAAGTAACCATCGCGGCTTGCACCAAATTATGAGAACTTTCCCCCAAGTTATTGATTTGATAACCTCGGCCTGCCCCAAGCCGAGGTTGTCTCATGCCACTGGACTGCGCGTCGCAACTCACCGTCCCGCCACGCCAGCCCCATGCGGTGCGGCAACTGCTGCTCGGCGCACTGATCCTGCTGCTGGCGGCGTGCGCCAGTACGCCGCACCGGCACGAACCCACCTACCGCGCCTCACACTCCGCGCTGGCCGACCTGCCGCCACGGGCACCCTCGGCGGCCAGTGCCGGCGAGGCCAATGACATCCTGTTCCGTGCGATCGGCCTGGTCGGCACGCCGTACCACTGGGGCGGCAACACGCCAGCGGGCGGCTTCGATTGCAGCGGGCTGGTCGACTACATCTATCGCACCGCGGCCGGGATCAAACTGCCGCGCACCTCGCATGACATGGCCTCGATGAATGGCCGCAAGGTGCGCCGGATGACCCAGCTGGCCAGCGGCGACCTGGTGTTCTTCGACATCAACGGCTCGATCAGCCATGTCGGCGTGTACGTCGGCAAGGGACGTTTCGTGCATGCGCCGAACAGCGGCGGCACGGTCCGCCTGGACGATATCGACGGGCCTTACTGGGGCGATCATTTCGCGTATGCGAAGCGGGTGCTGGACTGAGGGGCATCCGGTTTCAATCGTGCGCGACAACCCGGAGTCTGGATGATTTGAGGGTCGCCGTGCACCCTCATTCCAATCTTCTCACCCACAAGGGGACTCCCGCGGGTCGCCAGAGGGAGAAGGGGCGAACGCAAAGAGCGCGAGATTTGATTGAAGCGGGGGGAGAAGGGCCAACGAAAAACGGCGCCGTGGGCGCCGTTTCGGTTTCATCTTGCTGCAGCGGGCATCGTCCCTGCCCCGATCTTCCATCCGCCGATCAGTGCGCCGCGCTGCCCGGCGCATGCGCGTGGCGGTGCTGGATCTCTTCCTCGGTGGCATCGCGCACTTCGCCGATGGTCACGTCGAAATGCAGGGTCTTGCCGGCCATCGGGTGATTCACGTCCACGTCGATCGTGCTCATGCCGACCTTGTGCACGGTGACCGCGCGCTGGCCACCTTCCTTCAGTTGCAATGCCGTGACCATGCCCGGCTTGAGGCGGTTGGCCTGCGGAAAATACTTTTTCGACATGCGCTGGATCTGCCCTTCCTGGCGCTCGCCATAGCCGTCGGCGGCGGCGACTTCCACCTGCAGGCTCTCGCCAACCTCGTGACCTTCGATGGCCCGTTCCAGGCCGGGGATCAGTTGGCCATGCCCAAGCAGAACCCACAGCTGCTCGTCGCCATCATGCGAACTCTCTACCTTCTCGCCATCCACGGTCAGCGTGTAGTGGAGGGAAATGACCTTGTCCTTGCCAGCTTTCATGGTGCGTCTCGCCGTGGGATGCAAAACGCGGATTCTATCAGGAGCGCGCCTTGCCGAAGCCGATCCCGCGCACCTCCGGCCCCAGCCAGGCGAGCAGCGCGAGCAGCAGCGCCACCACGGCCATCCACGAAGCCATCACCAGGGCGTAGTTGCCTCCGCTGTGCTCGGCCAGCCACGACTGTGCCGTGGCGGTGCTGGCCGCCAGCAGGTTGCCCAGCTGATACGCGAATCCCGGCAGAGTTCCGCGCACCTCGTCGGGCGACAGTTCGTTGAGATAGGTCGGCACCACGCCCCAGGCGCCCTGCACCATGACCTGGATCAGGAACGCGCCCAGCCCGAGCAGCAGCAGTGACCCGCCCCAGGTCCACAGAGGAATGCAGGGCAACGCCAGCAGCGCGGCAATGATCATGGCGCGGCGCCGACCGATATGCTCGGACCACGTACCGAAAGTCAGCCCGCCGACTATGGCGCCGGCATTGAGCAGCATCGTCAGGATCGTCACGGTGCCCGTCTGGAAATGCAGTTGCGACTTCAGGAAGGTGGGGTACATGTCCTGCGAGCCATGACTGAACATGTTGAACGCCATCATCAGCAGCATCATGTACAGCAGCCGCTTCCACTGCCCGCGCATCGACTCCCGGATACTGCGGCGTGATTGGCCGGCACGACCGGCGAGCCATACCGGCGACTCGGGCACCTTGCTGCGCACGTACAGCACCAGCAGCGCCGGCAAGGCACCGGCGACGAACATGGCACGCCAGCCCAGGCCCAGCGCGTCGAACACCACCCAGTAGGCAATCGCCCCCAGAAAGTAGCCGCAGGGGTAGCCGCTCTGCAGCAGGCCCGAGACCAGGCCGCGCGCCTTGATCGGGATGCTTTCGAGCGCCAGCGAGGCGCCGATACCCCATTCGCCCCCCATCGCGATGCCGAACAGGAAACGCAGTATCAGCAGAACCGTCAGCGATGGCGCGAATGCGCAGGCCAGCTCCAGCGCCGAAAACAGCAGCACGTCGACCATCAGCACCGGGCGTCGGCCGAAGCGATCGGCCAGACGGCCGAACAGCAATGCGCCGATCGGACGCGCAGCGAGCGTCAGCAGGATGCCGAACGTCACCGCCGTCTTGTGCACGTGGAAATCGCCGGCGATGTCCCCCAGCACGAAGACCAGCAGAAAGAAGTCGAACGCGTCCAGCGTCCAGCCAAGGAAGCTTGCCAGCACTGTGTGCCGCTGAGACGGTTCAAGTTCCCGCAAGGATGCAAACCAGGACACGAGGCTCTTCTCCGGTACGTTCGACTGATGGGGCATATTCCCCACATCGTAGCCACGACGGCCGGCACTGCACAGCGTCCTCGGGTACCCCGGGCAGTAGCGACGATGACTGCCCGATCCTTGTGCTCGATGCATGGCCAGCATCGGCCGCGCAAGCCCCATCCATGCAATCGTCACACAGTGATCGCGCATACTTCCGGCCAATCCTGACAAAGCGCTGCGAATCCACCTCTCTTCTCGCGGGAACCGTCCGATGACCTTGCTCCCCGCCGATCCGGCTGCATGACCCCGGTGCGCCACCGTCTCGAACGATCGCAATGCAAGGCAATCGCTCGCTGCTACGACCTCATCGCGCAGCGCCAGTATGTGCGCTGGAAGCTCGCCTGCGATCCGGTCTACGCAGCCGTCAGCGAGCTGCTCACCGACACCGCCTTGCCCTTGCTGGATGTTGGCTGCGGCATTGGCCTGCTGGGGCAATACCTGCATGAACTCGGCCGTCTGCCCGGTTACGTCGGACTGGATCACGACCTCCGCAAGATCGGCGCCGCGCGCCTTGCCGCTCAATCCGCCGGCCTGCAGCGACAGATGCAGTTCCACCCGACCGATGTCGCGTCGTTACCGTCCATCCGCGGCAATGTCGCCCTGCTCGATGTGCTGCACTACCTATCGGCGCCTGGACAGCAGGCCATGCTGGCGGCAGCACTGCAGCATCTGGCGCCGACCGGCCGCCTGATCATCCGCAACGTGTTGCGCGAGCCGAACTGGCGCTTTCATGCCACCCGCGTGGAGGAGTTCTTCCTGCGCCGCTCCGGCTGGATTCCCGGCGGTGCCCAGCACTACCCGACGGCCAAGGAGCTGCGCCTGCCACTGGAAAACGCCGGACTCGATGTGCGCATCAGGTCATTGCGCGGACGCACTCCGTTCAACAGCTATCTGATCGTGGCGCAACGACATGATTGAAGCGCGCCGTTCGGCTTGATCCACCCAAGGCGTACGCCGCGTCGACAAATCAGCTATACTGGCTGGCGCAGTCGCCTCTTGGCTGCCTCGGCACACCGCCGTCCCTTTCCCTAAGTCTGCAACACGGTATGAACACTCCGGGTTGCTCAGGAGTGTTACATGTCTTTTGATTCGCTGGGCCTTGCGCCCGCGTTGTTGCGTGCGCTTGCCGATTACGGCTACACCCAGCCCACCCCGATCCAGCTCGCTGCGATTCCTGCCGCGCTGGAAGGCCACGACCTGCTCGCCGCCGCCCAGACCGGCACCGGCAAGACCGCTGCATTCGCGCTGCCGTTGTTGCAGAAGCTGTCGACCAGCGGCCAGACCATGACCCGTCGCCCACGCGCGCTGGTGCTGACCCCAACCCGCGAACTGGCTGCCCAGGTGCATGAAAACCTGCGCGACTACGGCAAGCACGTGCAGGTCAGCAGCACCACCATCTTCGGCGGGGTCAGCATGGGCCCGCAGATCAACGCGCTGCGCCGTGGCGTGGATGTCGTCATCGCGACCCCCGGCCGCCTGATGGACCACATGCAGCAGCGCACGCTGGACCTGTCCGGTGTGGAAACGCTGGTGCTGGACGAAGCCGACCGCATGCTGGACATGGGCTTCCTGCCGGCGCTGAAGCGGATCCTCGCCTCGCTGCCGAAGAAGCGCCAGACCCTGCTGTTCTCGGCTACCTTCGCACCGGCGATCAAGACGCTGGCGATGGAGTTCATGCACAACCCGCGCGAGATCTCGGTCTCGGCGCCGAACACCGTCACCACCCTGGTCAGCCACCAGGTGCATCCGGTCGATGCCGCGCGCAAGCGTGACCTGCTGCTGCACCTGCTGTCGGCCGACAGCCGCCGCCAGTCGCTGGTGTTCAGCCGCACCAAGCATGGCGCCGACAAGCTGGTGACCTACCTCAACGCCTCGGGTCTGCGCAGCGCCGCGATCCACGGCAACAAGAGCCAGAACGCCCGCACCCGCGCCCTGAGCGATTTCAAGAGCGGTCGCGTCACCGTGCTGGTGGCCACCGACATCGCCGCCCGCGGCATCGACATCGAGCAGTTGCCGATCGTGATCAACTTCGATCTGCCCTCGGTGGCCGAAGACTACGTGCATCGCATCGGCCGCACAGGTCGCGCCGGCATGGAAGGTCTCGCCGTATCGCTGGTCAGCCATGACGAAAGCGGTCTGCTGCACGACATCCGCAAACTGCTGAAGCAGGACATCGCGATCAATGCCGTGACCGGTTACGAGCCGTCCGCGCCGCTGCGTCTGGATGCCGGCGCGCCGCGTCCGAAGCAGGGCGGCGGCGGTCAGCGCCAGCCGCGTCAGGGCGCACCGCGTCAGGGCAAGCCCGCCGGCTCAGCCCGGCCGAATGGCTATGCGCCGCAGGGGCGCGGTGACCATGCCGCGGGCAACCAGCGCCGCCGCTCGAACCAACGCCCGGCCGCCAAGGCCTGAGCCGACAAGCTCGAGTGACACCGAATGTGGCGGCCCGATGGCCGCCACATTCATTTACGAGGTCCGGAACGCGGCTCAGGTCCAGGCGCGGATTTTCGCCGTGAGCACATGATCTTCCCATTGCCCGGCAATCTGCAGATACTGCCGGGCGTAGCCTTCGCGCTCGAAACCGAGCCGCTCGAGCAACCGCGCACTGCGCTCGTTGCGTGGCAGATAGTTCGCCATCACGCGGTGCAGGCCCAACTCGTCGAACGCCCACGCGAGACCGGCTTCGAGCGCCTCGTGCATCAACCCCTGCCCCTGTGACCGGGCGCCGACGCCGTAACCGAGCAGGCAGGCCTGAAACGGGCCGCGCACGACGTTGCTCAGCGTGAAACCGGCCAGGATTTCCTGTTCGCCCGGGTCGAACACCAGGAACGGATAGCCGCGATCCAGGCGCGCCGCCTCGTTCGCGTCGGCAATCGTCTGCCGGCAATGCTCGAGTGTGTAATAGCCCGCCTCACGCATGGGTTCCCACGGAGCGAAATGGTCGCGATTGCACACCCGGTAGTGCAGCAGCCGGCATGCATCGACGGCTTCGGGCAGGCGACTTGCAGTGCGCCCGGTCGTCAGTGTGGGCAAGGCCATCACGCCACTCCCAGGGCCCTGGCGTGATGACGCAGATGATCGTCGATGAAGCTGGCGATGAACCAGTAGCTGTGGTCGTAACCGATGTGTCGACGCAGCAGCAGGGGCTGCCCCGCTTCAGCGCAGGCCTGGTCGAACAATTCCGGCTTCAGCTGCGTGTCCAGAAACGGGTCGGCCTCGCCCTGATCGATCAGGATCGTGCCCGGGAAGACCTGCCTGCGCAGCAGTTCACAGGCATCGTAGTCCGCCCAGGACGCCGGGTCGTCGCCCAGATAGCGTGGCAGCGCCTTGCGTCCCCATGGCACCTGGCTGGGCGCCACGATCGGCGCGAAGGCCGACACCGAGCGATAGCGCGCCGGATGTTTCAAAGCCATGGTCAGCGCACCGTGGCCACCCATGGAATGGCCGCAGATGCCGCTGAGCGAGGTGTCCACCGGGAACCGCGCGGCGATCAGCTTCGGCAACTCGTCCACCACGTAGCTGTGCATGCGAAAACGTGACGACCACGGCGCCTGGCTGGCGTCGACATAGAAACCGGCACCCTCACCGAACTCCCAGTCGCCGGTGGCGCCGTCGAAACCGGTGTCGCGCGGGCTGGTATCAGGCATCACCAGAAACAGACCCAACTCCGCCGCCAGTCGCTGGGCGCCGGCCTTGATCGTCGCGGTTTCCTCGCTGCAGGTCAGCCCGGCCAGAAAATACAGCACCGGACACGGCTGTCGTGCAGCCTGGGGCGGCTGGTACAAGGCAAAACGCATCGGCCCGTCGCAGGCCTCCGAGCGATGCCGATAGAACCCCTGGATGCCGCCATGCAACCGCTGTTCGGAGATGGTTTCGGGCATGTCCATCGGGTGATTCCTGGTGTCAGTGAGGCAACGCAGGGAGGATAACCGCGTGGGCGGCATGGCACACTCTGCAGGCTCTGTCACGCTTTGACGCGGAAAATGGTAGACTGCTCGGCTCGCGCGTCGCGTTCCCGATGCTGCCATCTGTTCCGAGGTCCCCCCCATGTCATCCCCCGTTTCCGACAACGCCCCGGTTCCGTCCGGCTTCGGCGCACTCGCGCTGCACCCCGATGTTCTGCGCGTACTGGCCGATGTCGGCTATGAATCACCCTCGCCGATCCAGGCCGCGACCATCCCGCCCCTGCTGGAAGGTCGTGACGTGCTGGGTCAGGCCCAGACCGGCACCGGCAAGACCGCCGCGTTCGCGCTGCCGATCCTGTCGCGCCTCACCCCGCGCGCCGGCAAGCCGCAGGCACTGGTGCTGGCACCCACGCGCGAACTGGCGATCCAGGTGGCCGAGGCATTCCAGCGCTATGCCGCGCACATCCCGGGCTTCCAGGTGCTGCCGATCTACGGTGGCCAGAGCTACGGCCCGCAGCTGCATTCGCTCAAGCGTGGCGTGCACGTGGTGGTCGGCACGCCGGGCCGCGTCATCGATCACATGAACAAGGGCACGCTGGACCTGTCCGAGCTGAAATATCTGGTACTCGACGAAGCGGATGAAATGCTGCGCATGGGCTTCATCGACGACGTCGAGAAAGTGCTGCAGGCGACGCCGCCGGAACGCCAGGTCGCGCTGTTCTCGGCGACCATGCCGTCGGTGATCCGCAAGATCGCCCAGCGCCATCTGAAGGATCCGGTCGAAGTCACCATCAAGACGTCCACCAGTACCGCGCCGAACATCCGCCAGCGCTACTGGTTCGTCAGCGGCATGCACAAGCTCGATGCGCTGACCCGCATCCTCGAGGCCGAGCCGTTCGACGCGATGATCATCTTCGCCCGCACCAAGCAGGCCACCGAGGAACTCGCCGGCAAGCTGCAGGCACGTGGTCTGGCCGCCGCCGCCATCAACGGCGACATCGCCCAGCCGCAACGCGAGCGGGTGATCCAGCAGCTGAAGGACGGCAAGCTGGACATCCTGGTCGCCACCGACGTGGCGGCACGCGGCCTGGACGTGGACCGGATCAGCCACGTATTCAATTACGACATCCCGTACGACACCGAGAGCTATGTGCACCGGATCGGTCGCACCGGCCGCGCTGGCCGCAGTGGCGAGGCCATCCTGTTCGTCAGCCCGCGCGAGCGCGGCATGCTGGGCGCGATCGAGCGCGCCACCCGGCAGCCGATCGAGCAGATGCAGCTGCCGTCGGTCGATGTGGTCAACGACGTGCGCATCGGCAAGTTCAAGCAACGCATCACCGACATGCTGGGCCGGGAAGACCTGGGCCAGTTCCAGCAGCTGATCGAACAGTACGAGCAGGAACACAACGTGCCGGCGATCGAGATCGCTGCCGCGTTGGCGCGCATCGCCCAGGGCGACCAGCCGCTGTTGCTGGCGCCACCGCCGAAGCGCGAGAAATACGAGTCCGCCAGCCGCGAGCGCAATGACCGTGCCCCGCGCGAACGCAGCGGCAACGAGCGACACGTACCGGCTCGCGATGCCGCGGCCAGCCACGCAACGCGCGAGTCCAGGTCGCATGAACGGCCCCGCGAGCGTGGCGCGCACGAGAACGCGCCGCCGCGCGAGTCCGGCCATCGTCCGGTACGCGCGCATGCCACCGAGGAAGGCAAGCGCACCTACCGCATCGAAGTCGGTCACGAGCATGGCGTGAAACCCGGCAACATCGTCGGCGCGATCGCCAACGAGGCCGGGCTGGAGAGCCAGTTCATCGGTCGCCTCAGCATTCGCGACCACTACAGCCTGATCGACCTGCCCGACGGCATGCCGGCGGAAGTCTTCGAGCACCTGAAGAAGGTGTGGGTGGTGCAGCAGCAGCTGCGCATCCACGAGTGGGATGGCACCGACACCGGCACCAGTGCACCGCCTTCGCACAAGCCGGGCGGCTTCAAGAAGCCCGGCGGCTTCAAACCGCGGCCCAGCGGCGGCAAGCCACCGCGCCGGAAGTAGGCCGAATGCATCGCGTCGCCGGCCTTCGGTCGGCGGCGCGATGAAGCACTTCCCTGCATCGCTTCGCCAGGCGGTCACGGCAACCGCACGAACCAGCGCTCGATAAGCGACGCCGCGACCGCGTACCATCGGGCGGATCGTCGCCGCTGCGGAATCGCCGCATGTCCAGCCCCGCTACCGGGCAGCTTCCGCCCCATCGCTTCGAACCCAACCTCGCCGGCTTCACGCCGGCGGCCCTGCAGCACCTGCAAGCTGCGGCGCATGCCATTCGCGACGGTGCCGAAGAGGCGGCGCGACGGGCGCTCGATGCCACACTCGCACTGACGCCGGCCCACCCGGAGGCACTGCGCCTGTATGGCCTGCTGCACAGCCGCGCCCAGCGCCATGCCGACGCCCGCGACGCGCTGCAACAGGCCATCGCGCAATGGCCGGACTATGCGCTGGCCCATTCGGATCTGGGCAACGCGCAACAGGCTGCCGGCGAACTCGACGCAGCGTTCGCCAGCTGGCGACTGGCCTGTTCACTGGCGCCGGATGCACCAATGCCCTGGTTCAATCTCGGCCGCAACCTGCAGCAGCACGGCGACACCCACGCCGCCATCGAAGCACTGCAGCGGGCGCATCTGCTGGCGCCGGGCTTCCTGCCGGCGCTGATCCTGCTCGGCGACGCGCAGGTGCATGCCGGTCGTTTCGACGAGGCCGATGCAAGCTATCACGCGGCACTCGCGCTCCACCCCGCCTGCGGCGACGCCTGGCGCGGGCTGGCCAACATCAAGACGCGACCGCTGCCTGCCACGGATCGCGAGCAACTGGGTGCGGCTCTGCGCCAGCCCGGGCTGGCGGTTGCCGATCGCATCGCGATGGGATTTGCACTGGGCAAGCTTTGCGAGGATCTCGGCCTGTACGAAGCGGCCTTTGCCGCATTGAACGAAGCCAACGCCCGGCTGCGCCAGCTCGCGCCATGGAATGCGGCCTCGTTCCATGCCCACGCCGAGGCCATGCTCGACGCCTCGGCACGACTGCCGACGGCGACACATGCGGCGCTGGGACATGAGGTGATCTTCATTGTCGGATTGCCGCGCTCCGGCTCCACCCTGTTCGAGCAGGTCCTCGCCGCCCACGCCGAAGTGGAAGGCGCCAGCGAGCTGCCGGATCTGGAACAGGTGCTCAGCGAGGAGTCGGCGCGCCGCCGCGAGCCCCTGCTGCAGTGGATGACCGCGGCGACGATCGATGACTGGCAGCGACTGGGCCTGCGCTATCTGGAACTTACCGCGCGCTGGCGCCTGACCCGGCCGCGCCATACCGACAAGCTGCCGTCGAACTGGCTGCTCAGCGGTGTGCTGGGCGCGATGCTGCCCGCTGCATGCATCGTGGATGTGCGCCGCGATCCACTGGAAGCGGGCTGGTCCTGTTACAAGCAGCAGTTCTACCGGTTGCCGCACTTCGCCTGCACGCTGACCGACATCGCAGCCTATATCGGCGATTACCAGCGCGTGATGGCGATGTGGCAGGCAGCTGCGCCGCGCCGCATCCGCATCCAGCGCTACGAGGCGTTGCTGGCCGACCCCGCACGCGAGATTCGCGAACTGCTGACGTTTTGCGGACTGCCGTTCGACCCGGCCTGCCTGGACTACCACCGGGCCATGCGCAGCGTGCGCACCGCCAGCGCCGCGCAGGTCCGCCAGCCGTTGCAACGCGACACCGCACGTGCCGTCCATTACGGCGCCCTGCTCGATCCACTGCGTTTCGGCCTGGGCATGTCGACGAACCGCTGATGCCACACATCCGTGCACCGGGGGCAACGCATCGTTTCCGTTTTGGCCGATGCAAACGCACGGACCGGACCCCATCATCGCGGCATGGATTTCAGCGGAACAAGACCCGACATGAGCACCCTGCCCAGCCTGTACATTTCGCACGGCTCGCCGATGACCGCACTGCAGCCCGGTCTGACCGGCGAACGGCTGGCCGCGCTGGCCGCCGCGCTGCCGCGGCCGCAGGCGATCGTGATGGCCAGTGCCCACTGGTTGTCGCGTCGCCCGCAGGTCGGCCGCGCGGAGCAGCCGCAAACCATCCATGACTTCGGCGGTTTCCCCGCTGCGCTGTATCGACTGCGCTACCCGGCGCCGGGTGCTCCGGCGCTGGCCGAACGGGTGGTCCGGCTGCTCGATCAGGCCGGTCTCGCACCGACGGTCGACCCCGGACGTGGCCTCGACCACGGCGCTTGGGTGCCGTTGCGCCTGCTCTATCCGCAGGCCGACATCCCGATCGTGCCGATCTCGATCCAGCCCGAACTGGGTCCCGCGCATCATTATGCGCTGGGTCAGGCGCTGGCACCGCTGCGCGACGAGGGCGTGCTGCTGATCGGCTCGGGCAGCATCACGCACAACCTGCATGACCTCGGTGCCGGCTACAGCGATGAACGGCAGGCACCGTACGTGAAGCCATTCATCGACTGGATCGAGCAACAGCTCGACGCCGGCGACATCGACGCATTGCTCGATTACCGGCGTCGGGCACCGTTCGCTGCGCGCGCTCATCCTACCGACGAGCACCTGCTGCCGCTGTTCGTGGCACGGGGGGCGGCCGGCACGAACGCACACGCCCGGCGCATCGATGCAGGCATCGACATGGGGTTGCTGGCGATGGACATCTACCGCTTCGACTGAACCGGCGGCTTGCCGCACCGACCGTCCGGCCTTCAGCCGGTCCGGGGCATCCCCGCATCGCCCGGATCGATCCAGTCCTGCGCCGTCAACAGCGGCAGGCCATGCGCCAGTCGCGCCTTGTCGCACTGCGGGCTGACGGCACCGAACTCCCACGACGGCTGCACTTCGCGGCATACCGAGGGTCGCTGCGCATAGATGCCGCAGTGCGCCGCCTCGCCGACCGTCCCCCGCAGCGCCACGCAGCGTGGTTTGGCCGCATCGGTACCGCGCATCGCCAGGCGATGCGGGTCGAGTTTTTCGGTCAGCTCCGGCGGTACGCTGCCACCCAGGGAGGCGTCCGCCTCGGACCAGTGGAACGCCACCCGAAAGAACGCGCAACAGGCACCGCAACGCAGACAGGGATGTTCCATCGAACGGCAGACCAAGGCGCACCCCGAGGCGCGCAGCCCGCCGATTCTAGAGCGTTGCGGGCGCGCTGTGCGGACCCGCAACGCGAAGACTGATCACGGCTCGCCGGCAAACGTGTTGCACTGATCCACGTCGCCACTGCCGAAGCCGGTCTTGAACCACTTCACCCGCTGCGCCGAGGTGCCGTGGGTGAACGTGTCCGGACGCACCCGGCCCTGCGCCTGCTGCTGCAGGGTGTCGTCGCCGATGTGACTGGCGGCGTTGAGCGCCGACTCGATGTCGCCGGGCTGCAACCAGTGCAGTTCCTGCTGACTGTGGTTGGCCCACACGCCCGCGTAGCAGTCGGCCTGCAGCTCCTGTCGCACCGACAATCCATCGGCCCCATCCATCGGCACGCCGCGACGGCGAGCGGCATCGACCTTGTCGAACACACCGGTCAGCTTCTGCACGTGATGACCCACTTCATGCGCGATCACGTAGGCACGCGCAAAATCGCCGGAAGAATGCAGCTCGTCCTGCAATTGCTGGAAGAACGCCAGATCCAGATAGACCTTCTGGTCGGAAGGGCAGTAGAACGGTCCCACCGCGGCACTGGCTCCGCCGCAGGCGGTGTTCACGCCACCGCTGAACAGGTGCAGCCGCGGATCGACGTAAGTCATGCCCCTGGCCTGGAAGATCGCGCCCCAGGTCTGTTCGGTCGAATGCAGGATCGCGCTGACGAACGCCTTCTGCTCGGGATCGACCTGCACCGGCACGCTGCTCTGCGTGCCTGCATCCTGCTGACCGCCCTGATCCAGCAGGGCCAGCGGATTCTTGAAGAAGATCCAGCCCAGAATCGCCAGCACGATCAGGCCGCCCAGTCCCATGCCGCGACCACCACCGCCGAAGCGCGGGCCGCCGCCACCGCTGTCGACCTCGACATTGCCGCTGCTGCCGCCTTTTCGCCAATCCATAGATGCCTCGCTGTTTGATCACGGGTTCCGATACCGGTGGCGACGATAGCGCGTCGCCTGCAGCGGCACCATGCACGCACTGCAGCTAAAGTAGACCACCATTCGTGAGGACTTCCGCATGACGCATCTGCCTGCCCTGGTGACCCTGCTTACCGTGTTCCTGCTGCTCGGCACCATGTGGGCCGTCGGCCACGCTCGCGGCAAGTACGGCATCAAGGCGCCCGCCACCACGGGCGACCCGGCGTTCGAACGCGCCTACCGGGTACAGATGAACACGCTGGAGCAGACCGTGATGTTCCTGCCCACCCTGTGGCTGGCAGCCACCTACGGCTTTAGTGGCTGGGCCGGCGTGGCCGGGTTGGTCTGGCTGGCTGGCCGGGCGTGGTATGCGGTGGCCTACCTCAAGGATGCGTCCAGGCGTGGACCGGGATTCACGCTGAGCATGCTCGGCTGGCTGGCCTTGCTGGTGATGGCCTGCTTCGGGGTGGGACGCCTGATGCTGATCGGCTGATCGGCGGCACGCACGGACCTGCAGGCCGGACGCGGCGGTGCGAATGATCCGACCCGCTGCCCCCGCAGCCGCGCGGTACCAGGGCGCGAGCCGCGTCCCCGTGCCGGTGGCCGGATCCGGCAAGGCATTCCCCTGTTCCGCGCGCCCGGGTGCGGTCCGCCCGAATGACCTCGCGCGCGACCTCCGGACGAACCTGTTCAGCGCACTTGCGGCATAGTTCACGGATGAATGTCATTTCCCGCGCGGCACACCCGTTGCCATCGTTGGCGCCGCAGCCTCCGCCAGTCCCACAGGCCGTTGCGCCGGCACCCGGCCTGTGGGCAGCCGCGGGCCTGATCGTGCTGTATTTCGCGCTGCAGTCGGCGACCGGCGCACTGATCTCGCTGGTGATGGCCCTGGTCGAGGGCTTCCGGCACGGGCGGCAGGGCATCGACAACGCGATCCAGGCGATGCCCGGCATGCAGGCCGTACTGGTCATGTTTTCGCTCGGTGTGGCAGCACTGCTGACGCTGTGGCTGACGCGCTGGAGATGGCCACAGCTGTGGCCGCTGGGACGACCGCCGGGATTCGGCTTTGCGCCTCCCCGGCGGCCGCTGTTCCTCGTGCTGGCGCTGGTGGTCGGGCTGGCGGCACCGCTGCTGGGCGGGCTGCTGACCGAGTGGCTGGCCCACGGCCACGCGGTGACCCAGGATATCCGGCAGCTCGGCGCCAACACGCCACTGGGGCCGCGCATTCCGCTGGTTCTGCTGGTGATCAGCCTGGGGCCGCTGCTGGAGGAACTGCTGTTTCGCGGGGTGCTGTTGTCGGCCCTGATGCAGCGCTGGCGCACCGGCTGGGCCGTGCTGATCAGCTCGTCGATTTTCGCGCTGGTCCATCTGCCGGGCCTGCAGTTCGGCTGGTATGCGCTGCCGGAGCTGGCCCTGCTGGCCATGGTGCTGGCCTGGCTGCGACTCCGCTCAGGCTCGATCTGGCCGGCCGTGCTTGCGCATGGGGTCAATAATCTGCTGGCCGTGGTCGCGTGGTTCGTGGTGTTCAACCTGCCTGGCTGAGCCCACTCACTGTGGTGCGATATCGCCGTGGCGCAGCAACTGCGCGGTCTCGAACAGCGGCAGTCCCATCACCCCCGAATAGCTGCCTTGCAGATGCTCGATCAGGGCCGCGCCACGACCCTGGATCGCGTACCCACCGGCCTTGCCGAACGGCTCGCCGGTAGCGACATAGGCCGCGATGGTCGGCTCGTCCAGCGTGGCAAAGCGCACCTGCGACACACAGGCGGATGATTGCTCCCGCTGCAGGCCAACCAGCCAGACCGCCGAGATCACCTCATGCGTGCGCCCGGACAGGCGCCGCAGCATCGCCGCTGCCGCCTCGGCATCCCGCGGCTTGCCGAACACTTCGTCGTCCAGCACCACTTCGGTATCCGCACCGAGCACCCACGCATCCTGCACGGCACTGAGTCTGGCCAGGCCGGCGCGCGCCTTGTCGCGAGCCACGCGGCTTACATAGGTCGACGGCGACTCCCCCGCCGCCCGCTGCTCCGTCACCTCGACATCGACGATGGCGAATTCGACGCCGAGCTGTTCCAGCAACTGGCGACGACGCGGCGACTGCGAGGCAAGATGAAACATGCGGATTCCGGGCGATGGTGAAGCCGTCAGCGTAGCGCCTCACAGGGTGAGGCTGTACTCGCAGAACTGCCGGTCGCGCTGCCAGCCCAGCGACTCGTACAGCGCCTGCGCCGGCGCGTTGTCCCGGGCCGTCGACAAGGACAGACTCGCCGCACCCAACGCCCGCGCATGCTCCGCCGCGGCTTTCAGCAGCGCAGCCGCGATGCCCTGCCGCCGCGCTGCAGGCGCCACGAACAGATCGTTGAGCAGCCACGTGCGCACCGTGCGCACCGAGGAAAACAGCGGATACAACTGGGTAAAGCCCAGCCCCGCGCCCGTTTCGTCGCGCGCCAGCAGGATCAATGATTCATGCTGATGGATGCGCTCCATCAGGAAACCGCGCGCTCGCGCCGGATCAGTCGGCTGGCCGTAGAACTGCCGATAGCCATCGAACAGCGGCGTCAGTGTGTCGATATCGAGAATGGTGGCTTGCCGGATCTGGAACGACATGACGATGGACTCCACGAGCAGGACTGCAATCAGGCACGATGATAAGGGTGTCCGGCCATGATGGTGGTCGCGCGATACAACTGCTCGGCCAGCACCAGTCGCACCAGCATGTGCGGCAGGGTCAGCGGGCCGAGCGACCAGCGCTGGTCGGCACGCGTCAGCACGTCGGGTGCGTGCCCGTCCGGACCACCGATCAGAAACGCCAGATCGCGACCGGCCATGCGCCAGCGTGCCAGCTGATCGGCCAGTTCCTCACTGGACCACATCCTGCCACCGCCATCCAGCGCCACCACATGGATATCGTGCGGCAGGGCAGCGAGTATCGCAGCGCCCTCGTCCTGGATCGCCCGCGCATCGTCGCGGCCCTTGCCGCGGCTGCCCGGTTTCAGTTCGATCAGCTCCAGCGGCAGTTCGTGCGACAGGCGCTTGCGGTATTCGGCAAAGCCCTCGGCAACCCAACCGGGCATGCGTTCACCGACCGCGATCAGGCGCGCGCGCATGAGCCCGCTTCAATAAAATAAAGTGCGCGCAGCGCCGCGTTCGCCTCCTCTCCCCCTCGGGGAGAGGATTGAGGTGAGGGGCAGGTGCTTGCCATGAGGCTCATCGGGAGGCCTCCTCTCCCCCAAGGGGAGACGACTGAGGTGAGGGCGCTCCAATGAAAGAACGCTGCGAAGCTACCTTTGCCTCCTCTCCCCTGCGGGGAGAGGATTGAGGCGAGGGGCCAATCTTGCGCAGAACCCGCATCAAACCCTTCCTTCGATCAACCATCCGGCGAGCACCGGCCCCTCATCCGCCCTTCGGGCACCTTCTCCCCCAGGGGAGAAGGGAATGGAGTTCAGCCGACTTGCACAGCGTCGACTTCATGCCCGTGGTCGCCCACCGTCCACAGTCGCTCGAGACCGTAGAACTCGCGGATACGCGGCAGCATCACGTGGACGATCACGTCGCCCAGATCGACCAGGACCCATTCGCCCTCGACCTCGCCTTCCACGCCCAACGGCATCACGCCCGCCTTCTTGGCGAACTTGATCACTTCGTCAGCGATGGACTTGACGTGGCGGGCCGACGTACCGGAAGCGATCACCAGCAAGTCGGCGATGGAGGTCTTGCCGCGGACATCGATCTCGCGAACGTCCTTGGCTTTCAGTTCTTCGAGCGCGTCGACGACGGACTTGCGCAGAGTGGCCGTGGTGACGGACTTGTTCGTACGGGCAGTACTCAAGAGGGGGAGCCTCAATACGGTATCGCAGCGCAAAATGGCGCGTGCGCAGTATACCTGCCCTGCGGTGTAGCGTGCTCCAGGCGCCATTCGGTGCGCCAGAGCCCGCCGGACGCCGGAACCCACCCATCCGACGAGCCTGCCGGGCGGCCGGACTGCACACCGTCCCGGACAACTTTGGAGGGATACCCGGGCCGGCGGATGGCGGGATCATGCCCGTCGGACCGCGCCGGACCGCGCCGGATGGATCCGGGCGCTTACCGCCACTGGCCACAGGGCCGCGGCGGTAAGCCTATCCCCCTTGCCCGGCCACGATGTTCACCGTGATCGCGATGATGAACACGTTGAAGAAGAATGCGATGACGCTGTGCAGCAGCACCACGCGGCGCAGGTAGCGGCTGCCGATCTGCACGTCCGAGACCTGGAATGTCATGCCGATCACGATCGAGAAATACGCGAAATCCCAGTAATCCGGCGCGGGCGTGTCGGGAAATTCCAGACCGGTGTGCTTGTCGCCGAAATCGCCGTAATAGCCGTGCGCGTAGTGAATCGCGAACATCACGTTGAGAAACAGCCAGCTCAGGATCACGCTCGATACGCCCACCACCAGGGGCTCCAGGCCGCCCGTCCTGGCTACGTGCAATTCGTTGCCCAGGGCCACCAGCACCACGGCCGACAAGATCACGCCACCCCACAGCACTACCCAGCGGCCGGTATCCAGCACCCGCGCCTGCTCGCGCATGCGTGCCGGGGTGGCCCGGCTGAACAAGCGGGCCAGGAAACCGAGAAACACCAGTGCCGCCAGATCGAAGCCCAGCAGCACCGCACTGGCCAGGCGCAGACCGCAACCGTTCAGCACCGCGACGGTCAGCAGGAAGATCGCCAGTGACGCGATCGTCCATGGCCGGCCCCTGACGAGCCTCAGCGGTGGCCAGCCACGACGCCTGGTGGCACGGGTTCCGGGTTCCGAGGAGGGCAGTGGCTTGCTCATAGGGGTCCCTTGCACAGTGCACCGGCGAGCGGAGTGGCATCGGATCGGCCCGCGTTCCCGTCCGGTCCGCTGTCACTTAGGGCGACAACGCGTGTCAGGCGCACAACTCCTGGTACTCCGGATGCCGCCGAATCCACGCCGCAGCATAGGAGCAGGCCGGCACCACTTTCCAGCCTTCGGCGCGGGCCGCCGCAAACGCCGCCTCCACCAGCGCCGCGGCAATGCCCCGCCCGCGGGCGGCGGGCGGCACACCGGTATGGGTGATCGTCATCACGGTGCCTGTCAGGCCGTAGTCGAGCTCACAGACGGCGCCGTCGACCCGGGCCTCGAAACGACGTGCGTCGCGATCATGCTGGATGGCAAATGACATGTGCGCCCGGCCGGGATGTAAACCACAAGCATACGATCCGCGCGGGGCAACCGGACGTGAAGCCGGAACCGCCATGTGTTCGCGCCGCCTGCATGCATCGCACGGCATAGTGCGCCTCCCCCCATTTCGCCAGCAGGAGAATCCCCATGAAGAAATCAGCATCGGCGCACTGGTCCGGCGGGATCAAGGATGGCCAGGGCACGATCTCGACCGAGACTGGCGCGTTGCGCGAGGCGCCGTACGGCTTCAAGTCGCGCTTCGAGGACGGCCCCGGCACCAACCCCGAGGAACTGATCGGCGCAGCCCACGCCGGCTGCTATTCGATGGCGCTGTCGCTCGGCCTGGGCGAGGCCGGCCTGACGGCCGACAGCATCGACACCAAGGCGGTGGTGACGCTGGAAAAGGATGGCGACGGTTTCTCGATCACCGCGGTGCATCTCAGCTGCAAGGCCCGGGTACCGGGCGCCGACGCGGCCACGTTCGACCGGGTCGCGCAGGCGACCAAGCAGGCTTGTCCGGTATCCAAGGTACTCAGGGCCGCCATCACGCTGGAGGCCAGCCTGGAAAGTTGAGCAACGCTCGATAGGGTCCGGACACGGCATGTCGCTAGACTGGCGGCATGTTCTCGCCGCCGGATCTTCTCAGCCGCACTGTGCGCGAATCGCTGCGCCCGATCCGGGCCGCGATCCGGCACTGGGTACTCAGCGCCTTTCCGCGCAACGACAGCGGTAGCCTCGACTACGATCAGCCCCGGGGCGATCCCGGGCTGTTCGGGCCGGACAGCGCAACCTGGCGTGTGCATGCGGATTTTCCGGGCATGCTGTCCGGCGGCCTGGCCGCGCTGACCCTGCAGACCTTGCATCCGCTGGCATTGGCCGGGGTATGGGACCACTCCAATTTCCGCGGCGACCTGCTCGGCCGGCTGCGCCGCACCACCGCATTCGTCGGCGGCACCACCTATGCGCCGCGCGCGCAGGCCGAGGCACTGATCGAACACGTCACGGCAGATCCATGCACACGTCGTCGGCCATGCCGAGGACGGCCGTCCCTACTCGGCGAACGATCCGCAGTTGCTGACCTGGGTCCATGTCACCGAGGCCTGCAGCTTTCTGCAGGGTTATCGCCGCTACAGCCATGTGGTGCTGCCCGCCGGTGCCGCGGACTGCTATTACGCAGAAGTGCGGCGGATTGCCGAGGCGCTGGGCGCCACCCGGGTCCCGGCGTGCGAATGCGAGGTCGATGAATACTTCCGGCAGATCCAGCCCGAGCTGGCCTTCACCGAACGCTCCCGCGTGGTGCTCGACCTGCTCTCGCAGGTGCGCCTGCCGGTGCCGGCGGCCGGCCTGTCGCGAGACCTGTTCCTGCTGGCCGGTACCGCCCTGCTGCCTGAGTGGGCGACGGCCCTGCTGGGCCATACGCCATGGCGACGACGCCAGTCCCGGCTGGCGGCACATGCCCTGTGGTCGGTTGCACCGGTATTTCGCAGCGCATTGCGCGAGGGCATCGCCAGCCGTGCCTGCCGGCGCATGGATCGCGATCCGGCCGAGCTGAGCCGCTGGCCATGATCCACAGGCAACGGCCTCCCCCGGTCGTCCGGCAACGCCGGGCTCAGGCAGGCAGCGTGGCCGCCTGATCGTCATCCATCGGCGCCGACACCACCCGGTTGCGTCCCGCACGCTTGGCTGCGTACAAGGCCTGATCGGCACGATGCAGCACCGCTGCGCTGTCCTGTTCGGCCGGCATGACCGTGGTCACTCCGATCGAAACCGTGAGCCGCAGAGCCCGACCATCCACCAGCAGCGACGTACTCTCCACCGTCGCGCGGATGCGCTCACCCAAACGCAAGGCACCCGACAAATCGGTTCCGGACGACAGCACCACGAACTCCTCGCCGCCCACCCGTCCCACCACATCGGTTTCGCGCAAGGTGGCGCGAATGCTCGCGACCATGGCGCACAGCACCACGTCACCTCCGGCGTGTCCGAAGCGATCGTTGACCGACTTGAAATGGTCGGCATCGATCATCAGCACGGCCAGCGACTGTTGCCAACGCGCGCTCTGCGCCATCTTGCGAGGCATGATTTCATTGATCGCCAACCGGTTCTTCACCCCGGTCAGCGAGTCGATCCGCGCCAGCAGGTGCAATTCCTGTTGCAGGATTTCGTTGTACAGCAACAGGAAGCCGATACTGGCGAACAACGGCTGCATGCCCGACAGGCTGATGTAGACGAAATTGGTGGCGCTGGGCACGCTGGTGGCGAGCGGCTGATCGATGCCGAACCACAGCTGGCCGCTGCGCCAGACCACCAGAACCACCGCCATCACGCAGAACAGCAGCAGGACATTGCGCGCGCGCGAAAAGTGCCATCGAAAACCGCTGGTCAATGCTTCGACGTTCAGCAGCATGTTCAACGTGATCGCAACCGAACCCCACAGCACACGGTAGCGATAGTCCGGATGGACCAGGCCGAACCAGCCCACACCCAGCCAGCCGATCACGCCGATCGCCAGCACCAGCCGCCAGCGCAGTGGCTCGCCCAGCAGCATGCGCAACGCAATCACGCTCATGCCCATGGCGATCAGGTTGAGCGCATTGCCGCCCAGCAACAGCATCGTCGACGACAGATAGGCATGTGCCGCCAGGGTGCCCCACCCGGCCGCCTCCACCGCAAAGGCCGCCGCCCGGAGATGCAGGCTGTTACGCGCCACGCTCGCCCCGGGATGGGTGCCAGCCCAAAGCATCAGGGCAAGCACCGCGGTCTGTACGGTGCTGATCAGCGACAGCGTTTCAATGTGGAGAGTCATCGCGCATCCGCTGAGCAGAACCTTCGGCAAGATCCCGTGCGACCATTTGTATCACTCCGGGAGGAGTGAGGTTCAATAATAGCCGGTATATCCGCGGGCATCGAACCATGCCAGCGTTGACAGCCCACGGCGATTCGCTACTTTCGACTACACGAATCTCTCTGGACCCTGGATGGCCACGCTCATTCCGACCCGCAACAGCTGCCTGCCACGCATGACCGGTGGCGAGAAACGCGTCTCCGAGCGTCTGGAGCACAAGCTCGAGGACGACTATCTGCTGTGGTACGACGTGCCGGTCGGGCTCAAGCAACGCCACCCGGACTTCGTGATCTTCCATCCGCGCCGCGGCCTGCTGGTGCTGGAGGTGAAGGACTGGAAAGCCGATACCATCCGCCATGCCGACAGCACCCAGTTCACCCTGGTCACCGACCGTGGACTGGTGAAGGAGAACAACCCGTTGCTGCAGGCCCGCTCGTACGCGCTGGAGATCGGCGTGGTGCTCGAACGCGACCCGGCGCTGCGCAACCCGCAAGGCTCACGCCACGCCGGCAAGCTGATCATGCCGTGGGCCTGGGGCGTGGTGCTGGCCAATATCACCCGCAAGCAGTTCGACGAAGGCGCACTGGGCGAGGTGCTTCCCGGACACCTGGTGATCTGCCGCGACGAACTGTACGAGACGGTCGATGCCGAGGCGTTCCAGGAGCGCCTGTGGGCGATGTTCCCGCAGGTGTTCCCGGTGGCCATGACCCTGCCGCAGATCGACCGCGTGCGCTGGCACCTGTTTCCCGAGCTGCGGGTCGAAGCCGGCAGCGGCCAGTTCGGCCTGTTCGGACCCACCGATGCCGCGGTGCGACCGCTGGAGATCCCCGACCTGGTCAAGGTGATGGACGGGCAGCAGGAGCAACTGGCGCGCTCGATCGGCGGCGAGCACCGCGTCATACACGGCGTGGCCGGCTCCGGCAAAACCATGATCCTTGGCTTCCGCGCGATGCAACTGGCGCGCGAGATGGGCAAGCCCATCCTGGTGCTCTGCTACAACAAGACGCTGGCCGCGCGGCTGGAACAGCTGATCGGCGAGCGCGGCCTGAGCGAGAAAGTGCAGGTCTACAACTTCCACAAATGGTGCCGCAAGATGCTGGTGGCCTACCATGTGGATCTGCCCGCGCAGGGCAGCAAGGACTTCTTCGAGCAGATGGTGCAGAACGTGATCGACGGCGTGGATCGCGGCCAGATTCCGCGTTTCCAGTACGGCGCCGTGCTGGTCGACGAAGGCCACGATTTCGAGCCGGACTGGTACAAGCTGATCGTGCAGATGATCGATCCGGCGACCAACTCGCTGCTGGTGCTGTACGACGACGCGCAGAACATCTACGGCAACACCGACCGGCGCAGGATCAGCTGGAAAAGCCTCGGCGTGCAGGCGCAGGGCCGCACCACCATCCTCAAGCTCAACTACCGCAACACGCTGGAGATCCTCTCGGTGGCGCGCGTGTTCGCCCAGGATCTGCTCGAATCGCGCAGCGACGACGACGATGGCGTGCCCCTGATCGCACCGGAAAGCGCCGGCCGCCGCGGCGCCGTGCCCGAACTGGTGCGCACCGACACCGCCCGCGCCCAGCTCGACGTGCTGATCGCGCGACTGCGCGACGAGCATGCCGGCGGCCGTCCGTATTCCGACATGGCCGTGCTGTATCGCAACCAGTGGGAAGGCGACAAGCTGCACGAGGTATTGCAGCAGCTCGGCATCCCCAGCCGGGTGGCCGACCACACGGGCAAGCAGACCCTGTTCGTGGTCGAAGACAGCGTCAAGCTGATGACCATGCATTCCAGCAAGGGCCTGGAGTTTCCGTTCGTGATCATCCCCGGCCTCGGCGGCTTGCCCAAGGAAGGCCAGCGCGAAGCCGACGAGGCGCGCCTGCTGTACGTGGCAATGACCCGCGCCACCGAACACCTGCTGCTGATCCACCACGAAGATTCGATCTTCAGCAAGCGCATCCGCGATTCGATCAATCAGGTGCAGGGACAGTTGAACGACACCGCCGAACGCGTCTTGGGGTAACCGCAAGCAGCCCAATATCGAAGTTGCAACCACAGCCTCGGCGTTCGGCCGCACAGGAGTCCCGCATGAGCATGTTCAATCTGACCCCACCCAGCGATACCCAGCGACGCGATATCACGGCCTCTCTCTCGGCCGACGAAAAGCGCGTGTTGCTGGACCACGGCACCGAAGCAGCGTTCTGCGGCGTGTTCCTGGACAACCACAAGGACGGCGTCTACACCTGCCGCTTCTGCGGGCTGCCATTGTTCCGCTCCAGCGCGAAATTCGATTCGGGTACCGGCTGGCCGAGCTTCTTCCGGCCCTATGACGACGCCCACATCCGGCTGATCCGCGACACCAGCTACGGCATGATCCGTACCGAGGAAGTCTGCGCCCGCTGCGGCAGCCATCTGGGCCACGTATTCCCCGACGGCCCCAGGCCCACCGGTGACCGCCACTGCCTCAACTCGGTATCGCTGAGTTTCACCGAACAGGGCGAGCCACTGCCGGACTACCTGCAACGCGGCGCACCGGAGGGGCAGCCGGATGCGGACAGCTGAATTTCCGGCGATACCGCCGGCACGGGCGGCTCAGCGTCGGTACGGCGCCAGCAGGCCGGGATCGTCGAACAGACCCGACGGCAGCTGATAGCGAGGCTCGCGCCCGGCGGCGATCAGCTCGCGGATACGTGTGGCGGAGATTTCCATCGGCGTGACCGACAAGGCGATCAGCTTGCCTGACGGCAGCGAGCGCAACGCCGCCGGAGCTTCCAGCCAGCGATGATGGGTCTCCTGCTTCAGCTCATCGGGCAGCAACGCCTGCTCACCCGGTCGGCTCAGCACCCCGATATGCGCCAGCTCGAACAGCCTTCGCCAGCCCTGCCAGCTCGGCAGGCCGGCGAAGGCATCGGCTCCGAGCAGCAGGATCAACGGGCGCTCGCCGTGCTCGGCGCGCAGCTCGACCATGGTGTCGACGGTATAGGACGAGCCGCTGCGCGCCAGTTCGCGCGCATCCAGGACCAGCCGCGACTGGTCGCGCAGCGCAACCCGCAACATCGCCACCCGTTGCTCGGCGCTGGCAATCGGTGGCGGCCGGTGCGGCGGCATGCCCGAGGGCATGATCAGCACCTCGGCGTCGAGCAGCTCGGAAGCTTCCCACGCCACGCACAGGTGCCCCAGATGAATCGGGTCAAACGTGCCGCCGAAGATCGCCAGCGGTTTCACGCCAGCGCCTGCGCCGCACGTGGTTCGGCGATTGCGGCGATCAGCCGCTCGGCCTCCTGCCACGGGTTGCCGGTTTCGCGACCCTTCGCCATGCGGTCGATGCGCGAAGCACGGGCCAGGCACTGCAGCCAGTGTTCGCGCGGTGCACGGCGCAGGGCCTGGCGAAACAGTTGCTCGCGCGCCTGCCACAACCGCTCGACCTTGGCCTGGGCGGCGAAGTCGCGGGCATTGGCCAGGCGCAGGGCCAGTTGCAGTTGGTTCACCAGCCAGCCCATCAGCGCGATCAACTCGTCGCCTTCGGCACGCAGGCCGGCCAGCACACGCAGTGCGCGGGCGCCGTCGCCGGCAAACGCGGCATCGGTGAGTTTGAACGCGTCATAGCGCGCACTGTCGGCCACCAGCGTTTCCATCTCGGTGGCATCGATGCGGCCCTCGCCGTGCAACACCACCAGCTTGTCGATTTCCTGTGCCGCGGCGAGCAGGTTGCCCTCGACCCGCTCGGCCAGCAGCGCTGCCGCCTCGGGCGTGGCGGACAGGCCGCGCGATGCCAGCCGCGCACCGATCCAGCCAGCCCATTCGTGCGCCCGCGGCGCATTGAACACCACCATCGTGCCGCTGGCATCGAGCTTCTTGCTCCACGCGCCATCGTGCTTGCTGCTCCACTCCATCGCGGTGATCAGCAAGCTGACATCCGGCGGTGGATCGGCGCAGAACGCATTGATCGCCTTGGCCCCCTCGATGCCCGGACGGCCGGTGGGCAGGCGCAGATCGATCAGGCGACGGGTCGCGAACAGCGACATGCTGGCACCAGCACGCGCCAGGTCGTTCCAGTCGAAATGCTGACCCGCTTCGAGTACTTCACGTTCGCTGTAACCCAGCTTCTTCGCCTGCGCGCGCAGCGCGTCGGCGGCTTCCAGCACCAGCAACTCCTCGCCCGCGAGCAGATAGACCGGCGCCAGGCGATCCGCCGCCAACGCCTTCTGCCACTGGCCCGTGCTGAGTGGCATCAGGGTGCGCTGGAAGCGGTCGCCGGTGCGGCCAGCTGATGCTGGCCGGCCGCCTGCAGACGGAACAGGATCGCCTGCACCATGTCGTCGTTGAGGCTGCGCTGGATCTCCTCGACCTGCGATGCGTTGCCAATCGTATTGCCGGCGTCGTAGCTGTACTCGCGCGACATGTCGATGCGCTGGACCGGCACCAGGATCTGCCCGGCGCCGTCGGTCACATCGAACTGCACGTGGTAGCGCACGGCGTATTCGGTGATCCGCACGTAGCCACCCGCGCTCACCGTCTCGGTGCTGAACCTGGCCACCGGCACGCGCAGCTCGGCGATGCCGGGACCGCTGTCGTCCTCGACCGTGACGCCGGAGGTTTCCAGCGCACGCGCCAGATGACGCTGGAATTCGCTGCTCCCGCTCATGTCCAGATGCACCCGCTGCATCGATGGCGGCAGGCTCGCGTTCTGGCGCAGGTGAAAGCCGCAGGCGCTCAGCGTGAGCGCGATGACCAGCAGCAACGAGGCTTGAATCAGACGGCCCGCTTTCATGAAGCTCATGGATTTCATCCTGCGACGATGTTGACGATCTTGCCGGGTACCACGATGACCTTGCGCACGCTGAGGCCCTCCAGGAAACTGATCACCTGCGGCTGCGCCCGGGCCAGCGCCTCGGCCTCTTCCTTCGACGCGTTGACCGCCAGCTCGATGGTAGCGCGCAACTTGCCGTTGATCTGCACTGCCAGCGTGACCGTATCGCGCACCAGCGCGGTCGGGTCGACCCGTGGCCATGGCTGATCCTCCAACACCGCCTGCGCGTGGCCGAGTACCTGCCACAACGCATGGCTGATATGCGGCACCACCGGGTTGAGCAGCAGCACCATCGCCTCCAGCGCCTCGTGCCGCACCGCGCGGCCCTGGTCGCTCTGGTCGTGGAACTTGCCCAGTGCGTTGAGCAGCTCCATCAGCGCGGCGATCGCGGTGTTGAACGCGTGTCGCCGGCCGAAATCGTCGCCGACTTTCTGGATCGTCTCGTGCAACTGGCGGCGCAGGGTTTTCTGGGCCCCATCGAGCGCTGCCGGATCGACGACGCCTGCGGCGTCCCCCCATCCGCCTTCGGCACCTTCCCCCGCAGGCGGGAGAAGGGAAGCGGAGCGGTCTGCGACCGCGGCCTTGATCATGGGATGATCCGGATTCGCCGCGTGCGCGGTCACCTCGCGCCACAGCCGCTTCAGGAAACGCGCCATGCCTTCGACGCCGGCTTCGCTCCACTCCAGCGACTGCTCCGGCGGCGCGGCGAACATCGAGAACAGCCGCACGGTGTCGGCACCGTACTTGTCCACCATGGTCTGCGGATCGATGCCGTTGTTCTTCGACTTCGACATCTTCTCGGTGCCACCGATCGACACCGGCTGGCCATCGGCCTTGAGCAGGGCACCGACCACACGCGCCTTCTCGTCGCGCCGGATCTCGACATCGGCCGGATTGATCCAGTCCTTCGAGCCGTCGGCGTTGTCGCGATAGAACGTCTCGGCGATCACCATGCCCTGGCACAGCAGGTTCTGCGCCGGCTCGTCCGAATGCACCATGCCGGCGTCACGCAGCAGCTTGTGATAGAAGCGGAAGTACAGCAGGTGCATGATCGCGTGTTCGATGCCGCCGATGTACTGGTCGACCGGCAGCCAGTAGTTGGCGCGTTCGTCGATTTGCGCGTCGGCGCCGGGGCTGGTGTAGCGCGCGTAATACCAGCTCGACTCCATGAAGGTGTCGAACGTATCGGTCTCGCGCTCCGCCGCGCCGCCGCATTGCGGGCAGGCGCACTTGCGCCACTCCGGGTCGGCCTTGATCGGCGACAGCACGCCGGAGAACGCCACGTCCTCGGGCAGCACCACCGGCAATTGGTCCTCCGGTACCGGCACCGCGCCGCAATCCGGGCAGTAGATCACCGGGATCGGGCAACCCCAGTAGCGCTGGCGGCTGACGCCCCAGTCGCGCAGGCGCCAGTTGACCCGGCGCGAGCCGCTGCCGTCCCGCTCGAAGCGGGCGGCCAGCGCGGCCAGCGCCTGCTCGAAGTCCATGCCGTCGTACTCGCCGGAATTGACCAGCACGCCGCGTGACGTCCAGGCGGCCTCTTCCTGGATGCGCCGCTCGAATTCCTCGATCACCCGCACCGGTGCGGAGATATCCTGCGTGTTGCCGTCGCGCCCTTGCAGGGCCGCGCGCATCGGATCGCTGCCGACGCCGAGCGACAGGTCGTGCTGGATCTCGTTCAACGCGTCGATCACCGATGCATCGACGATCACCATCCTGATCGGCAGGCTGTATTTCTGCGCAAACTCCCAGTCACGCTGGTCGTGCCCGGGCACCGCCATCACCGCGCCGGTGCCGTAGCCCATCAGCACGAAGTTGGCGACCCAGATCGGCACCGGCTCGCCGGTGACCGGATGGATCGCGCGCAGGCCAGTGTCGATGCCGCGCTTTTCCTGGGTTTCCAGTTCGGCCTCGGACACGCCACCGTGTTTCAGCTCGGCGATGAATGTCGCCAGCGTTTCATTGTCGCGGGCCGCCTGCAGCGCCAGCGGATGTTCGGCAGCGATCGACAGGAAGGTCACCCCCATCAGCGTGTCGGGGCGGGTGGTGAACACGCTCAGCGGCTCACCCTCGCCTTCCAGCGCGAAGTGGATCTCCAGCCCTTCGCTGCGCCCGAGCCAGTTGCGCTGCATGGTCTTGACCGCGTCGGGCCAGCCCGGCAGCGTGTCCAGGCCATCCAGCAGCTCCTGCGCGTAGTCGGTGATCTTCAGGAACCACTGCGGGATCTCTCGCTTCTCCACCAGCGCACCGGAACGCCAGCCGCGGCCGTCCACCACCTGCTCGTTGGCCAGCACGGTCTGGTCGACCGGGTCCCAGTTCACCACCGCGTTCTTGCGGTAAGCCATGCCTTTCTTCAGCAGGCGGGTGAACATCAGCTGTTCCCAGCGATAATAGTCCGGCCGGCAAGTGGCGAACTCGCGGGTCCAGTCGATCGCATAGCCCAGCGATTTCAGCTGGCTGCGCATGTGGTCGATGTTCGCGTAGGTCCATTTGGCCGGCGCGGTGTTGTTCTTGATCGCGGCATTCTCGGCCGGCAGGCCGAACGCATCCCAGCCCATCGGCTGCAACACGTTCCTGCCCTGCATGCGCTGGTAGCGACTGATCACGTCACTGATGGTGTAGTTGCGCACGTGGCCCATGTGCAGCGCACCGGACGGGTACGGCAGCATCGCCAGGCAGAAGAACTTCGGCCGGCTGCTGTCTTCGCCGACTTCGTAGGCGCGCTCGGCGCTCCAGTACTGCTGCGCGGCGGCTTCCACCGTCTGCGGTGCATAGCCCTGCTCGGGATTGCCGCCCGTTTCGGCGCTGCCCTGATCAGGAGAGTTCGGGTCTTGAATGTGCTGCATGATTCCGGTGCCGTGATGCGGTTGGCGCAGGCCGACACTAGCGGGCTGCGGTGAACTGGGCAGACTAGCCCAGCGCGAGCCGGGCGCCAAGCCATCCGCGCTCAGCTGGCCGGGCAGCTGGCCGGCTGACCGGCGCCGAGCGCGCGTGCCGCGGTGGCGATGTCGCTTGCCAGCTGGCCGAGCGCGCGCTGATGCCCCTGCACCAGCGCGGCGTAGCCCGGCCCCACCGTTTCGCTGATGCGGCTGCTGCAGGTCAGTGCGGCGGGATGTTCGCCATGCAGCAAGCGCATGCTCCACACCGCCTCGATCAGCGCATAACTGCCGGGCTGCGAGTCGAAACGGCGCAGATCCAGCGTGATCCGCAGTCGCGGCTTGTCACCGCCGGACAGGCCACTGACATCCTGGCTGCGCAGTTCGCGCGCCAGATCCGCCGACAGCGCGCTGCGCACCTCGTCGCCGAGCGGGGCGATCCAGCGTTCGCTGCCCAGCAGGACCACACCCTGCCCGCCTTCACGCACCACCAGCTGCGGCTGGTCGACCTGGGCCGGCACGCTGACCGGCAGCAGCTCGAACGGCAGCGACGGCGCTTGCGTGCCGGCATCGACCACCGGCGCATCGGCCGGCGTCACCAGGGTGTAGTAGTGCAATGGCGTCGAGGCACAGGCGGCCAGACCCGACAGGGTCGCCGCTACCAGTAGACAGCTGGCGATCCGGTTCATGGCTTGCTCCCTTGCTGCGCCGCGGGGGCCGGCGCAGCGACGCCGGCCGGTTTCGGGTTGTCCGGTTTCGCATCCCCGCGGCGGCCACGAAGCAGTGCCTCCGGGTGACCGCCCAGATAATCGGTGAGCACGCGCAGCGAACGCGCCATGCGCTGCACCTGCTCCAGCGTGGCGCCGAGGTTCTGCTGCAGCGGCGAGTCGCCGGACAGTGCCTCGTTGGCCGTGCCCATGGTCTTCTGCACGCCCTGCAAGGTGCTCTTGAACTCCGGCAGGGTCTGCCCGTTGACCTGCTTGAGGGTGGCATTGAGGCCGGCCAGGGTCTGGTCAAGGTTCCGCCCGATGCTGTCGAGCGGGATCTTGTTGATCTTGTCGACGATCTCGGCCAGCTGTTCCTGCAGCTTGTCGAAACTGCCAGGTACGGTGGGAATGGTCAGCGGCTTGGCGGACGGGTCAAACGCGACCTTCGGTACGTGTGGCACGAAATCCAGCGACACATACAACTGACCGGTGAGCAGGTTGCCGGTACGTGCCTGAGCACGCAGACCCTTGCCGATCAACACGCCGATCAGCTGCGACAGGTCGGGGTTCTCACCGCGCTCGCGGGCCATCGCCTCGAGCTTGTCGTACGCTCCACCGAGCCGCTGCGGATAGACCAGCGCCCCCACGATCACCGGAAAGTGCTGGGTCTTCTCGTCATAGTCCAGTTTGAGTGACACCACCTTGCCGATGTTCATGCCGAGGAACTCCACCGGCGCATCCACTGCCAGCCCTCGCACGGATTGGTCGAAGCGCATGCGGATGTAATGCGGCTCGCCGTCCGGTGGCGCCATCGCAGCGGTCTCGTCATTGAACAGCTGGTAGCTGGTGTCCTCCCGCGCGGGGGTACTGTCGTGTGGTCCCCGCGGATCCTGGAACGCGATGCCGCCGGCCAGCACCGAGGCCAGCGACTGGGTATTGAGCTTCAGACCGTTGGCGCCCACCGACAGGTCGATCCCGCTGGCATTCCAGAAGCGCGAAGAAATGGTGACGAACCGGTCGTTGGGACCGTCCACGAAGAAATGCAGCGAGACGCCCTTGCCGTCCTTGTCCAGCTGATAGGAAACCACCCGGCCGACCTGGATGCGCCGGTAGTAAACCGGCGAACCGATGTCCAGCGAGCCGAGGTCCTCTGCATGCAGCACGAAGCTGCGGCCCGGCGCGCCGTGATTGACCGCTGGCGGCGTCTCCAGCCCCTTGAAATGCTCCTCGGGCTCGTTCGAATCGCCGACATCGGCGCCAATGAACGCTCCAGACAACAGCGTATCGATGCCCGAGATGCCACCCAGCCCGATGCGCGGGCGTACCACCCAGAAGCGGGTGCCCTTGGTGGCGAAGCTTTCCGCGCTCTTCTCCAGTGCCACGGTGACCAGCACGTGGTTGCGATCACTGCTGAGGCGGATCTTGTGCACCCGGCCGATCACCACGCTCTTGTATTTCACCGGGGTCTTGCCCGGATCCAGTCCCTCGGCACTCTGGAAGCTGACGGTAATCTGCGGCCCGGCCTGCAGCCGGTTGCTGATCACCAGCGAGAGGCCGACCAGCGCGGCCAGCGCCGGCACCAGCCAGATCAGCGACGCGTTGAATCGCCGGTGCACCACGACCGGCTGCGGCAGCTCGTCGCCCGTCGGCCCGCTCGCTCCGGTGTTGCTGTCGTCAGTCATCTATGTCCCTGCCATCCCAGATCAAACGCGGGTCGAAACTCATCGAGGCCAGCATGGTCAATACCACGGTCAGGCCGAAAAAGATCACGCCGGGCAACGGCTCGACCCGGCTCAGAACACTGAAGCGCACCAATGCCGTCAGCAGCGCCACCACGAACACGTCCAGCATCGACCAGTAGCCGATTAACTCGACCAGCCGGAAAAGCCTGGCCCGCTGCAGCCGCGCCCAGTCGCTGCTACGGTGGCAGCTCAGCAACAGCATGCTCAGCACCAGGAACTTCAACATCGGCACCAGGATGCTGGCGGTGAACACGATGACGGCCAGATCCGGCGAACCCTTGACCCACAGCTCGACCACCCCGCTGAGGATGGTGTTGTCGTCGATGTCGTTGAGGCTGGCCGTGCGCATGATCGGCAACAGATTGGCCGGGATGTACATCAGGAACGCGGCGATCAGCAACGCCCACGTGCGCGAATAGCTGGCCGGCTTGCGCCGGTGCAACCACGAGCCACAGCGCGGGCAGGCCAGCGCAGAGCCATCGTCGCCAAGCGTGTCGCGGCTCACCAGGTGGCATACGCGACAGCCGATCACGCCCAGGTCGACCGCCCGCGGCAACGTGCTCATGCGGGGCGCTCCGCGGTGGTGTCCCACAGGCGTCGCACGTCGACGCCGGCGAACACGGTGATCATCAATGTCAGCAACGCATACGCGTAGATGCCCGGATCTGGTGTCACGTCGAAGTACACGCGCGCCTTGACGATCGCCACCAGCGCGCCGAGCACGAACACCTCACTCATCGTCCACGGTCCCAGGTAATGCATCGTCACCATGATCGGCACGAAGCCCGGTGCCCGCCGTCCATCGCGGGCAAACCAGTACAGCCAGCCGAACGAGAGCATCTTGATCAGCGGAAAGAAGAACAGCGTGGCGGCGGCGATCACCGCGACCACCTGCGCCTGTTGCTGCCACATCGTGATGATCGTGCCCCACAACGTGGCGCTGCTGAACTGCCCGTTCAATCCCAGCGTCACGATCGGCCACAGATTGGCCTGGGTGAATGCGATCATCGCCGTCAGCACCAGTGCCAGCAGCGTGTTCGCGCTCATGCCGTGGTGCCGCTCCAGCACCGCATGACAGCGCGCACATTGCGCCACGTCGCCACGCGACAGCCTGCGCCGACGGTAGACCGTGTCGCAGTGTTCGCAGATCAGCAGCGGTTCGGGTGAGCTTGTGCCCATGCCTTCGGGGTCTGGTTCCAACATGACAATGGGTGGATTCTCGCAAATCCATCGTGAACGCGCTGACCTGCTTGATATGCTGGCCGGCGCCCTGATCTGAAACCGGGTATTCGCCGAGCTGGAGTTTTCCGTGACCGATGCCACAACCCCTCCCGATGTTCTGGCCCATGTCTTTGACGTGGATCAGCAAACCTTCGAAGCCGACGTATTGCAGGCGTCCCTGACCACGCCGGTGCTGGTGGACTTCTGGGCCAGCTGGTGCGAGCCATGCAAGACCCTGGGGCCGATGCTGGAAAAGCTCGCCGCCGAGTACAACGGCGCCTTCCGGCTGGGCAAGGTCGATGTCGACAGCCAGCAGGAACTGGCTGGCATGTTCGGCATCAAGAGCATCCCGACCGTGATGCTGGTCAAGGACGGTCAGGTGCTGGACGGCTTCGCCGGCGCCCTGCCGGAGGGCCAACTGCGCGAATTCCTGTCGCGCCACGTGCAGCCGCTGGAAGCGCCCGAGGCGGCCGACACCGAAGTCGCGGCGGAGACCCCCGAGCAGGCGATCAACCGGTTGCAGCAGGCGATCGCCACCGCGCCGGACAAGCCCGAACTGAAACTCGAACTGGCGCTGGCGCTGATGCAGGGCGGCCGTACCGAGGCCGCCGAAGTGGAGCTGACCGCGCTGCCTGCGAACCTCGCCACCGACGCGCGCGCCCAGCGCCTGCGCAGCGCACTGGATCTGGCACATGCGCTGAAGGACGCACCCGCGCTGGCCGAGTTGCAGCAGCGCGTGCAAGCCGATGCCGGCGACTGGGCCGCGCGCGACCAGCTCGGGGTGCGCCTGCTGCAGGAGGGCGACGCCGAAGCCGGCCTGGAACAGTTCCTCACCATCCTGCAGAAAGCCCGCGAGTGGAACGACGGCCAGGCGAAGAAGCGCCTGCTCGCCGCATTCGCCACGCTCGACGATGCCGAGCTGATCGGTCGCTATCGCCGCCGCATGGCATCGATGCTGTTCTGAGCGGACCGCCCGGCCGCCGCGGCGAGGAGCCGTGCTGGCCGAGCGGTCCATACGCTGACGTACGTTCGGGTATGCTTGGGCTGGTCTGCCCTTGCCGAACCCCGCCCCATGCACCCCAGCACCTTCCGTCGCCTGCTCAACCTGTGGCCGCCGTTCTTCTTCAATTCGATCCGGCTGCAGTCGCTCAGCGACGACTGGACCGAGGCCCATGTGGTGCTGCGGCTGCGCCCGTGGAATCGCAACTACGTGCGCAGCCAGTTTGGCGGCAACCTGTTCGCGATGGTCGACCCGTTCTGGATGCTGCTGGTGATGCACCAGCTGGGCAACGACTACTACGTGTGGGACAAAGCCGGCGCGATCGACTTCGTGGCACCTGGCCGCGAGGACGTCCATGCCCACTTCAAGCTGGAGCCGGCCGTGGTCGACGAGCTGCGCGCGGCGGCAGCCGGCGGCGGGAAAGTGCTGCGCTGGTTCGAGACCGAGGTGAAGACCGCCGCCGGTGAACTCATCGCCATCGTGCGCAAGCAGGTCTACGTGCGGCTGAAGCCGAAGGCGCGCTGAAACGCGTCAGGTAGGACTTTAGGAGCGGCTTCAGCCGCGATGCTCTTGCTTTTACCTTCAACGCCAGAGCATCGCGGCTGAAGCCGCTCCTACAACTATCGGAAGCCATCACTCCTGTTCGAAGCGGGATATCTCGTCGAGCACCGCTTCGGCCTTCCGGACACTGTGGCCTGCTGCATTATCTTCAATCCTGCGCGCCATGCCCGCGCGATGCATCAGCCAGACCACCAGAACGACGATCCCGACCCCGACCAGACTGCTGCTGATCGACCAGTAGAAAAATGCTCGGGACCACAGATCGATCCCGTACCACGCAAAATTCATCCACAGCACCGGAATCCAGACGAAGCAGCCGAGTATCGCGTTCACTGGCGCCTCCACCCGCACGCGCCATGCACGAAGATCGGCCAGCTGGCGCTGAATCAGCAGCACCGGTGCGGCATAGTCGACACGCTGGATCAGATACAGATTTCGTGCAGCAAATGCGATCAGCAGCACTCCGTACAGCTGCACCAGCAAGGCACAGACCAGAAGATGCATGACATGCCTGTGGGTGGTCCAGAACGCGACCGCCACACCGACCAGCAGCAAACCAAGCAGCATCTGGATCGCCTGTCCCCAGACCAGCGGCCGCAGACCGCGCCGCAGCTTGTCCATCCGGCCATCGCGAAACAGTTGCAGGTTGAGTGCGTACTGCTTGTTCAACCGGCGATCAAGCGTTTGCCAGGCCAGTTTCATCTCATCGAGTTCCATGCTCATGCTCCGGTGGTCGCCTCAGCGGTCATCTGCCCGCGCAGCTTCTGTTTGATGCGACTGATCTTGGTCGCCACGTTGGTTTCGCTGATGCCCAGGATCTCGGCGATCTCGGCGTAGCCGCGATCCTCCAGGTACAGCAGGATCAACGCCCGGTTCAGCGGGTCGAGCTGGCCGATGAACGCATACAGCGCGCCCAGCCGCTCATCGGGCTCGGGCATGGCCTCGCCACCGCCGACCGTCTCCAGGTGATGTGTCTGCAGCGGCTCGAAGCGGTCCGCCTCCGACCAGCGCTGCCGTCGCACTTGCGAAATCGCCACGTTCAACGCGATCCGGTACAGCCATGTCGAGAACTTCGCCTGCCGCTCGTCATACCGCCCGAACGAACGCCACAACTGCACGCTGATCTCCTGCACCAGATCCTCGCGATCGGCAGCGTTGCGGCTGTACAGCCCCGCGACCTTGAACACGATCCCCCGATGCTCGTCGAGCAATGCCTCGAAACGCTGCTGGTGTTGCCTTGCTGTCATGAACATCCATTCCCCATGGCTCTCCCCATGATTCGCCGGGTACGAAAAAAAATCACGGGGGCTCGATCATTGTCGGCATGAGTTGGTCCACATGAGGCCCGCCTTCAGAGCATCGCGACTGAAATCGCTTCTGCAAGGGCTGCATGCCACCCCCTACAATCACCACATTCCAAACCAACGCCGCAGACTTCACGCCATGCCCCCCTTGCGCGTCAAACGCTACCTGCTCACCGGCCTGCTGACCTTCATCCCGCTGTGGGTGACCTGGCTGGTGTTCAAGTTCGTGCTCGGCATGCTGGCGGGCATCGGTGCCCCGCTGGTCGGTGCCATGATCGGCGCGCTGTCGCTGATCGCTCCGAATGCCGCGGCCGCCCTCAAGACCGAGTGGCTGGTCTTCATCGTCGCGCTGCTGATCACGCTGGCGTCGCTGTACCTGCTCGGCTTCGTCGCGAACCGGGTGATCGGCCAGCGCTTCATCCATGCATTCGACCGGGTGCTGGCGCGCATTCCGCTGGTGCAGACCATCTACGGCGGCACCAAGAAGCTGATGGCGGTATTGCAGAACAAGCCCAGCGGCATGCAGCGGGTGGTGCTGATCGACTTCCCGCGGCGCGGCATGAAGGTGGTCGGCTTCGTCACCCGGGTGATGGTGGAGGAAGGCAGCGGCCGCGAGGTGGCGGCGGTCTACATCCCGACCACGCCGAACCCGACGGGCGGTTATCTGGAGCTGGTGCCGGTGGACGAACTGACCCCGACCGACTGGACGATGGATCAGGCGATGGCCTTCATCATCTCCGGCGGCGCGGTGGCCCCCGACACCTTGCCCGCCTCGCCCGCGCGCCTGCCTTCCGACCGGCCGTAGCGGAGCACCCAGCGCAAGGGAAGGGCTCCGGCCGCGCGGCCACCCCCTGACCTTTGACACTGTCTGACCCGTGACGTTTGACCTAGCGTAATCCGGCGTGGTTGAGCCCTGAGGGGGAGATTCAGGTGCACAGCCAGTCAAGCACGACCGTACTCGCCCGACGGGCGACATCATCCTATTTGAGGGAAACCCATGACCAAGCAGTATCTGAAGCCGTTGGCGCTGGCACTGGCCGTAAGCGCTGCACTGACCCTGAGCGCCTGTGGCAAGCACGAGGCAGCCAATACCAGCGCGCCGGCCAGTACCGGGACCGCGCCGGCCGCCAGCAGCACCACTGCGGCGGCCGACCTGGGCAAGAGCATCTTCGACGTCAGCGAGCTGGATCCCGCGGTCAATGCCTGCCAGGACTTCAACGGCTTCGTCAACGCGAAGTGGGTTGCCGCCAACCCGATCCCGGCCGACCGCAGTCGCTGGGGCGCGTTCGACCAGCTGGCCGAGGACAGCCTCAACACCCAGCACAAGATCGTCGAGGATGCCGCCAAGCAGGCCGCTACCCTGCCGGCCGGCTCGATCGAGCAGAAGATCGGTTACATGTTCGAGTCCGGCATGGACGAAGCTGCCCGCGAGAAGGCCGGCTTCGATCCGATCAAGCCCAAGCTGGACGCGATCAACGGCCTGAAGAACGGCCGCGACGTCGCCGACTACCTGACCAGGAGCTTCACCGAAGGTGACATGCAGGTATTCCAGTTCGGCTCCGGTGCCGACTTCCAGCACGCCGACATGCAAATCGCCTACACCTACCAGAGCGGCCTGGGCCTGCCGACCAAGGACTACTACCTCGATCCGAAGCATGCCGAAGAGCGCAAGGCCTACCTCGGCTACATCGCCAAGAGCCTCGAGCTGACCGGCGTGTCCGAAGCCGACGCGAAGAAGCAGGCCGACCAGGTAATGGCGTTCGAGACCGAACTGGCCAAGGCCTCGCTGGCCCCGGTCGAGCTGCGCACGCCGGAGAACCAGTATCACTTCGTCAGCGTCAAGGACGCGGACAAGGTCACCCCGCACTTCAACTGGGAGAAGTTCTTCGCCGCGCAGGCGGTCACCGTCGACAAGGGCTTCTCGCTGTCGCAGCCGAAATTCTTCGCCGAGTTCGACAAGCTGCTGGCCAAGGCGCCAGTGAGCCAGTGGCAGGCCTACCTGCGCTTCCACACCATCGACGACGCTTCGCCCTACCTGACCAAGGCGTTTTCGGACAACAAGTTCGACTTCTACGGCAAGACCCTGGCCGGCCAGCCGGAACAGAAGCCGTTGTGGAAGCGCGTGCTGGGCACCGTCAACAGCGGCATGGGCATGGCGCTGGGCGAGCTCTACGTCAAGCAGGAGTTCACCCCGGAAGCCAAGGCGCGCGCGCTGGAACTGGTCACCAACGTGCGCAACGCGCTGAAGGCGCGCATCGAGAATCTCGACTGGATGAGCGCCGAGACCAAGGCCAAGGCGATCGACAAGTGGAACACCTTCCTGCCCAAGATCGGCTATCCCGACAAGTGGCGTGACTGGTCCGGCCTCACCATCACGCCGGACAACTTCTATGCGAACGTCATGGCTGCCGGCAAGTTCAATTACCGCTACGACCTGGACAAGGTCGGCAAGCCGACCGACCGCAAGGAATGGGGCATGACTCCGCAGACGGTCAACGCCTACTACAACCCGACCGACAACACGATCAACTTCCCGGCCGCGATCCTGCAGCCGCCGTTCTTCAACGCCAAGGCCGACGACGCGATCAACTACGGCGGCATCGGCGCGGTGATCGGCCACGAGGCCAGCCACGGTTTCGACGACGAGGGCAGTCAGTTCGACGGTGCCGGCAACAACAAGAACTGGTGGACCAAGGACGACCGCGCCAAGTTCGACGCACGCACCGACAAGCTGGTGGCGCAGTTCAACGACTACACGCCGATCAAGGACAAGCCGGATGCCCACGTCAACGGCAAGCTGACCCTGGGCGAGAACATCGCCGATCTGGGTGGCCTCAACGTCGCCTATGACGCCCTGCAGACGGCACTGAAGACGCATCCGGAAGAAGCCGGCAAGAAGATCGAGGGCTACACCGAGGACCAGCGCTTCTTCCTGAACTGGGCGCGGGTCTGGCGCGGCAGTGTGCGCGAGAAGCAGGCACTGCTGTACCTCAATACCGACCCGCACGCACCGGCCTCGCTTCGCGCGATCGGCGCGCCGTCCAACATGCCGGCCTTCGCCAGCGCGTTCCAGTGCAAGCCGGGTGATGCGATGGTCCGCCCGGACGACAAGCAGGTGAAGATCTGGTAAGCCGTCAGCACCACCGGCCGCGATTCGTCGCGGACTGAAAACGGAAGGCCCCGCATGCGAATGCGGGGCCTTTTTCGTGGCGGGGATCGAGCCGCCGGAAAGCGCCGGATCAGTCGGCAGCAGCAGGACATGGCAGGATGAATCGGCACGGCCCATTGCAGGCTCTGGCATCGGGTCGAGCGTGCCATGGACCGCCTTGTCGCCGCTGACGCCGAGGATCACCGCGCCCGGGATGCGTGCGTCTGGGCATCGGCCACCGTGTCCTGCCGGCTGCAATTCGACAGTTGCCGCCTTCCGGGTCTTGAACATAAGCAGGCAGACCGCCTGGAGCATGCCGACTGGCCAGGCATACCCCGCCGGGACGTGGCCTCCGAGCCGCCCGAAACCTGGCCAGATCCACTGCTCCCCGCCGAATAGGCTACTCCACTCAAACGCGATGTTATTGCAAATCATTCTCATTCTTAATATCGTATGCATCGACCGCAGCCGGTTCGCCAGCGAACACCCCCTGCGGTGATAACCAGTCCCGCTCGTCACGCCTGCCTGCCCGCGCCCTCCCGCGGAGCTGTCACGGCGCGGGAATGGCGCTGACCCGAAATCCTGCATCCAGCCAATGCGAAACACCTGCATCCGCCAGACCCGCCAGGCCCTGTCGACCCGCAACTCTTTACCAACGGAATCCCCATGGCCTTCATCAACAGCCGCAAATATCCCGTCACCGGGCGCAAATCGCCCACCACCAGCAGCATGGCGAGCGCCGCCACCCTGCTGGCCGGCCTGGCACTGGCCGGCCCCGCCGCCGCGGACACACCGGCAGCGGTCGGCGCCACGGACGCGCAGATGGCCCACGCCAGCAACCTGCCGGGCATCAAGGTCGAGGCCAGCGTCTCCGGCGATTATCGCGTCGACACGCTGTCGTCGCCGAAATTCACCCAGCCCCTGCTTGACACCACGCAGACCATCAGCGTGATCGGCAAGGAACTGATCCAGCAACAGGGCGCAACCACGCTGACCGAGGCCTTGCGCAACAGCCCTGGCGTGGGCACGTTCTACGTCGGCGAAAACGGCAGCACCTCGACCGGCGATGCCATCAGCATGCGTGGTTTCGATACCTCCAGCAGCATCTTCGTCGATGGCGTGCGCGATACCGGATCGATCAGCCGCGACGTGTTCAACATCGAGCAGATCGAAGTGACCAAAGGCCCCGACGGCACCGAGTACGGCCGCACCGCCCCCACCGGCGCGATCAACATGGTGAGCAAGCAACCGCAGCGGGGGCACGGCCTGTCCGGCTCGGTTGGTTACGGCAGCGGTTCTCACCGACGCGCCGTTGCCGACTGGAACCAGAGCATCGGCAGCAACGCCGCCTTCCGCCTCAACGTGATGGGCCAGGACAGCGGCGTCGCCGGCCGCGACAAGATCGAGAACAACCGCTGGGGGATCGCCCCGTCACTGGCGTTCGGCCTGAATACGCCGACCCGGCTCTACCTCGATTTCCTGCACGTGAAGCAGGACAACGTGCCTGACGGCGGCGTCTCGACGATCGGCCTGCCCGGTTACAGCAGCCCCGACCCGACCCGCCCGTTCATCACCGAGGCGCCGAGGGTCGACCCCGACAATTTCTATGGCACGCGCCAGGATCATGAACATGTCACCACCGACATGTTCACCGCGATCGTCGAGCACGATGTCTCCGGGAATGTCGCCCTGCACGACACCTTGCGCTGGGGCCGCACGCGCCAGGATTACCTGCTGACCTCGTTCACGGCCACCGCGGCGAACCTGCTGACGCCCGATCCCGCCGACCCGTCGAGCTGGACGCTGGCGCGCAGCAATCCGAATTTCAAGCACCAGAACAACCGTATCATCACCAACCAGACCAACCTCACCGCAAACTTCGACAGCGGTGCGATCATCCACAACCTCAGCGCAGGCGTCGAGCTCACCCGGGAAAAAGCCACCACGCTCGGCCTCGCTGCACTCGATGGCAGCACCTGGCCGGCAGCCAACCTCTATCATCCCGATACCCGCGCCGGCGGCCTGATCTACGGGGAAACCGGCGCCTACGGCAGCGGCACGACCGACACGGCGGCGGCCTACGTCTTCGACACGATGAAATTCGGTACGCACTGGCAGATCAATGCCGGTGCACGACTCGACCACTACCGCACCGAATTCAACAGTACCGATCTGTGCGGCAGCCGACGCGGCCCCGCCTGCGGCAGCAACCCGGTGGGCACGGTATTGCCCAGCGTCGATGCGCGGCTCTCGGGCAATCTGCCCAACTACAAGTTCGGCGTGCTGTACAAGCCGGCAGCCAACGGCAGCCTCTACGCCAACTTCGCCATGTCGCAGGAGCCGCCGGGCGGCAGTACGCTGACGCTCAGCAACTCGGCCAACAGCGCCGACAGGCCCGACCTCGACCCGCAGAAGGCACGCACCGTCGAAGTCGGCACCAAGTGGGATCTGCTGGGCGAAAGGTTGCTGCTGACCGGCGCGCTCTACCGCACCACCGTCAGCAACGATCTGGTGCAGGATCCGACCGACGGGCTGTATTACCAGGTCGGCAGGAAGCGGGTGCAGGGCATCGAGATCGGCGCCGTCGGCAAGCTCACCGAGCGCTGGGCGGTGAGCGCGGGCTACACCACGATGGACGCCAGGGTCGTCGACGGTTCCGCCGTCGCCAGCGACGGCTCCCGCGACCTCGCCTATACGCCGAAGAGCGCACTCACCGCCTGGTCCACCTACCGGCTGCCGTTCAACCTGACCCTCGGCGGTGGCGCACGCCATGCCGGCGAAATGAAGCGCGGCACCGACGGCGCCATCGGCACCCCGGCCTATACCGAGGCGTACTGGGTGTTCGACGCGATGGCCAGCTATCCCGTCAGCAAGCACCTCAGCCTGCAACTGAACATCTACAACGTGTTCGACAAGCGCTACGTCGCCGCCATCAACAAGAGCGGTTACCGCTACACGCCGGGCACGCCGCGCTCGGCCATGCTCACCGCCAATATCCGCTTCTGACGACGGTCCGCTCCCGCCGCGCTGGTGGGAGCGGCAGAGGCCTCTTCAGAGGAATTCGCCATGCTGCTGCACATTCCGGATGTTCTCGGTCGCGCACAGGTCACCCTGATGCGTGACGCACTGGACGCCGCCGACTGGACCGACGGTCGCGAAACGGTCGGCGCGCAGGGGGCCCGTGTCAAACGCAACCAGCAACTGCCGGATGGTTCGCCGCTGCGCCGGGAACTGGGCGAGGTCGTGATGTCGGCGCTGGCCCAACATCCGCTCTATCACGCGGCAACCTTGCCGTTGCGCATGCTGCCACCGCGCTTCAACCGCTACCGTGGCGGCGGCCACTACGGCTTTCATGTCGACGGTGCCGTGATGGCGCTGCCCGCCGAGGCCGGCCAGCTGCGCAGCGACATCTCCTGCACGCTGTTCCTCAGCGAGCCGGATACCTACGACGGTGGCGAATTGATCGTCAGCGACACCTACGGCGAGCACGAGGTGAAACTGCCGGCCGGCGATCTGATCGTGTATCCGTCCAGCAGCCTGCACCGGGTGCAGGCGGTCAGTCGCGGCGCACGACTGGCCGCGTTCTTCTGGGTGCAGAGCCTGATCCGCGACGACGGTCGGCGGCGACTGCTGTTCGAACTGGACACCTCGATCCAGCGCCTGACCGGTACCGGCGCCGACGCGGACGCCCTGCTGCAGCTGACCGGCGTGTACCACAATCTGCTGCGCCGATGGGCCGAAACCTGAGCGCGACGGGTCAGCACAGACCTTGCCAGCGACCAGATCACCGTCGCGAAATGCACGAATCCGCGCCGAACGGTTCCCACTGGGCGCTGTGGGGCGGATAATCGTCGGCCCTCGAAACAACACGGCTGTGCAATGTTCGTACCTGGTCAACGCTGGATCTCCTCCGCCGAACCCGAGCTCGGTCTCGGCACCGTCCTGCGCGTCGAAGGACGCGGTGTGCAGGTGCTGTTCGCCAAGGCCGGTGTGCTGCGACCGTACGCGATCGACTCGGCGCCGCTGCTGCGCGCCGAATTCCGTGCGGGCCAGCGGGTGGCCGGCAAGGGCATCGCGTTCCTGGTCGAGCGGGTGGAGATTCGCGATGACTTGCTGATCTATCGTGGCGAAGGTCGCGAGCTGGAAGAAGGCCAGCTCGACGACGAGCAGAGCGTGAGCCAGGCCGACGACCGCCTGATCGGTGGCCGCACCGATGCGGTGGCGCATTTCGAGCTGCGCCTGGAAGGCCTCAAGCGGCGTGCGGAAGCACGCCGTTCGCCGATGTGGGGACTGGGTGCCGCGCGGATCGGGCTGGTGCCGCACCAGCTGCGCGTGGCCGGCATCGCCTCCGCCCGTCGCCCGCCACGGGTGCTGCTGGCGGACGAGGTCGGTCTGGGCAAGACCATCGAGGCGGGCATGATCATCGCCCGCCAGCTCGCCACCGGCCGCGCCTCGCGGGTGCTGCTGCTGTTGCCCGACACCCTGGTCTACCAGTGGTTCGTCGAACTGCTGCGGCGCTTCAACCTCAGCTTCGCGATCTATGACGAGGAGCGTTGCGAGGCGCTGACGCAGGCCGACGATGAACCGTCCGCCGACGCCGGCAACCCGTTCGAGGACGAGCAGTTGGTGATCGCCGATTTTGGTTTTCTCGAGAGCTCGCCGAAGTACGCCAGACAACTGCTCGATGCGCCGTGGGACTTGCTGGTGGTCGACGAGGCACATCACCTGGCGTGGTCGCCGGAAGCGGCCAGCCCGCGCTACACGATGGTGGAACAGCTGGCTGCGGCGATCCCCGGGGTGGTCCTGCTCACCGCCACGCCGGAACAACTGGGCCGCAGCGGTCACTTCGCCCGCCTGCGCCTGCTCGATCCACAGCGCTATCACGACCTCGATGGTTACCTCGCCGAAGCCGATACCTACCAGACCTTGTCGCAGATCGCCGACAAGCTGCTCGACAGCGAGGCGCTGGATGACCTGCAGCGAGCCACCCTCGCCGACGCTTTCCACGGCGACCCGACATTGACCGCGCAGCTGGCCGACTCGACCAAGCCGACCCATGCACGCGAACTGCTGGCCGCGCTGATCGACCGCCACGGCACCGGCCGCGCGATGTTCCGCAACAATCGCGCCGGCGTCGGTGGCTTCCCCAAGCGCCTGCCCGAGTGGCATCTGCTCGATGCCGACACGCTGGAGGAAAGCACCCGCCAGTCGCTGCTGGCCGAATTCCATGCCGACATCCAGCAGCCGCCGGCGCTGATCGAGGTCGACTACAGCGTCGACCCGCGCGTCGACGCCCTGATCGCCCTGCTCGATCGGCATCCGCAGGACAAGTTCCTGCTGATCTGCCGCAGCCAGGCCAAGGTGCTGGCGCTGGAGGAAGTGCTGCGCACGCGCAGCGGCGTCGGCGTGGCGCGTTTCCACGAAGGCCTCGGCATCGTGCAGCGCGACCGCAACGCTGCCTACTTTGCCCAGCCCGACGGCGCTCGCCTGCTGCTGTGCTCGGAAATCGGCTCGGAAGGGCGCAACTTCCAGTTCGCCCACCGGCTGATCCTGTGGGATCTGCCGCTGGATCCGGATCTGCTGGAACAGCGCATCGGCCGACTCGACCGCATCGGCCAGAAGCGCGACATCAACATCCATATCCTGGCCGTGGCCGACAGCGCCCAGCATGTGCTGGCACGCTGGTACGACGAAGGTGTCAACGCGTTTCGCTCCAGCCCCGCCGACGGCCGCGAGTTGCTGCGACGCTACGGCGAGCCGCTGACCCGGCTGGCCGAGGAACATGCCCGCGGCGTTGATAACCGCGACCAGGAACTGGATGCCCTGCTGACCGAAACCCACGCCAGTCACGAGCAACTGGCCGAGCTGATCCGCGGTGGTCGCGACCACCTGCTGGAACTGGCGGCCAGTCGCGACCTGCACGCGGACGAGCTGCAGCAGGCGTTTGCCCGCGAGGACAGCGATCCGGGCCGCGATGCCTTCATGCAGCGCCTGCTGGAGGCATTCGGCATCCATGCCGAGGAACTCGGTGCCCAGGTGCTGCTGCTCGATCCGCAATACCTGTCCACCGACGCCCTGCCCGGCTTTGCCGAAGGCCCGCAGTCGGTGACGTTCGCGCGCGAGGTGGCGCTGGCACGTGAGGACCTGCCGCTGCTGCGGCTCGATCACCCGCTGATCGCCGGCGCGATGGACCTGGCCCTGTCCGGCGAACAGGGCAATGCGGCGTTCATGGTCGACGACGTGTTGCCGCCGCGTACCGCGCTGCTGCAGGCCGTGTACGTGCTGGAGTGCGTGGCCGATCGCCGGCTCGATGCCGAGCGGTTCCTGCCGACCTTGCCGATCGTAGTCACCGTCGATACGCGGCTGGCCGAACGCGCCGACTTCGTGCCCAGCGAGATCGCCTTGCGCAAGGCCGCCGACCGCAACATCGAAGTGGCGCGTTACCGCAAATTCCTCGGCAAGCTGGTACCGCCGATGCTGGCCCGGGCCGAGGTGCTGGCCACCGCCCGCGGCCAGGCCAGCATCGAGGCCGCACTGACCGTGGCCACCGAGACACTGGACGCCGAACTGTCGCGCCTGCTGGCGCTGCGCGCGGTCAACCCGTCGATCAGTGACACCGAAATCTCCGCGGTAACCGACGAACGCACTGCCCTGCTGGCGGCCCTGCCGCAATCGCGCCTGCGTCTGGATGCGGTGCGCTTCGTGGTCAGCGCGGACTTCCTGGCGCTGCGCTGATCGCTCAGCGCATCAGGCGCCGCTTCGGCTTGATCGGAAACCGTCCGCGCCAGTACTGGATCAGCACGATGCCGCCCAGCATGCCGCCCAGATGGGCGAAATGGGCGACACCGGCCTGGGTCCCGGTCACGCCCATGAACAACTCCACGGCGGCATAACCGGTCACGAACAGCCACGCCGGCATCGGCACCGGCAGGAAGATCAGCATCACCTTCTCGTGGGGATACAGCATGCCGAACGCCAGCAGCAGGCCGAAGATCGCGCCCGAAGCACCCAGGGTGGGATAGAAGCCGTGGGTGAACCAGTGCACCACGATCAACTGGGCCACCGCCGCCACGATCGCGCAGACAAAATAATAGATGGTGAAATTGCGCGCGCCGAACGTGCGCTCGATCGTGCCGCCGAACATGTACAGCGCAATCATGTTGAACAGGATGTGCGTCACGCCGCCGTGCATGAAGGCATAGGTGACCAGCTGCCATGGCCGGAAGCCGATCGACACCAGGCCTTGTGCGGTCTGGAAAATCTGGTCCGGCCCCCACGGCCACAGTGCAAAATACTGCAGCAGGGCATCACCCATGACCTGTTGCAGCAGGAAGATGACGACGTTGGCAATCAGCAGGTTGCGCGTGACGGGCGGCAAATCAAAAGGCATCGGGCGGTTTCCGGGAGATCAGGGACAAGCGTAACGGTGATGGCTGGATATCGCCACGCAACGGCCGCTCGCAGCAGACAGGTAGCGCCTTACGTGACCCTGCTCGCAGGGAATCGTTCATCCCGTGCCGACAGGCTTGCCGGACCACAGCGGGAAAAGCAAACGAAAAAGCCGCCTGCAGGCGGCTTTTGCAGGGACAAGGCGACTGGACTCAACCCTTGTTGACGACCAGCGCCATCGCCTCCGGACGCTTGGCACCGGCGAAACGCTTGGCCCAGTAACCCGAATCCAGGCTGGAAATCTCCACCGACTTGCCGGTGGTGGGCGAATGGATGAAGCGACCATTCGAGATGTAGATGCCGACGTGCGAAATGCGCCGCCTGCCATGGGTATGGAAAAACACCAGGTCGCCGGGCTTCATGTCGGCACGCTTGACCTTGAGTCCGGCCAGGAACTGCGCGGCGGAGTTGTTCGGCAGCTGCATGCCGATCGCATGCGAGAACACGTAGCGGACGAAACCACTGCAGTCGAAACCGGTGGACGGGTCATGCCCGCCGCGCACGTAACGGATGTCGCGCAGGCTCATGGCCGCCGCCAGCAGCGCCTTGCGCAGATCGGTGATGTTCCGGGTACCCACGACATCCGCCTGACCACCGCCCGCCTGCACGGTTGCCGTGGGGTCGATGGCGATGCCGTGGTTGCCGGAAGTGCTGTCAGCCAGCAGGGCATCGATATTGCCCGGGATGATCGACTGGCCCAGCATGGGTGCCGGATTGAACACCGGCAGCTGCTGCAGCAGTTGCGAAGCGACGTTGGCGATGACCGGAGAATCGACGGGGATGCCGCTATCGGCCGGGTTGTTCGCGGCGTGGAGCGGACCCGACAGGAGCAGCACCGAGAAGAGCGCGGCAATAGCGGTCAATCGCTTGATGGGCATGCGGGGTAAAATCCGTTGTGTTCACGGGATTGGCCGCCCGCAGAAGCTGACGACGTGATATTTCAGTGAAATTAGCAAGAAGGCGCCGCCCGCATGTTGGATTGAGGTTAACTAAACCCTGTCGTTTCCAAAGACCATGACCGCTCGCACACTTTATGCTTGGCGCAAGCTCTTGCTTTGAAAGCATTAAAGGTCCCGCCTGCGGGAGTTCAACCGGAACTGAACACCGGCAGGGCCCGGCAATCCACCTCCGGCCAGCGCTCAGGCGGCCGGATAGGCCCGCTGGCCGAAGATCGCCGTGCCGATCCGTACCTCGGTGGCACCTTCGGCAATGGCCAGCGGAAAGTCACCGCTCATGCCCATGGAAAGCCTGGGCAAATCATGGCCCCGGGACTGTGCCTGATCGCGCAATTGGCGCAACAGGCGAAAACAGCCGCGCACTTGTGCCGGATCGCTGGACTGGGTTGCCAGGGTCATCAGACCGCGCACGCGCAAGGTATCGTGGCCACGCAGGCGGGCCAGGAAGTCCGGCAGTTGTTCCGGCGGCAAACCGTATTTGCTGGGCTCGGGCGAGGTCTTCACCTGCACCAGCACGTCGATCGCACGACCTTCCTGCTGCAAGCGCCGCTCCAGCGCCTCGGCCAGCTCCGGTCGATCCAGCGACTGCACCTCGCTGACCAGGCGGGCCACGTCCCTGGCCTTGTTGGTCTGCAGGTGGCCGATCATCACCCACTCGATGGCGCAGTCCGCCAGCGCCGGCGACTTGTCGCGAATTTCCTGCACCTTGTTTTCGCCAAACCGATGCAGGCCCAGCGCGACCGCGGCGCGGATCAGTTCCGGGCCGAAAGTCTTGCTGACCGGCAGGATGCCGACCGCCGCCGGATCGCGACCGGCCTGGCGACAGGCCTCATCGACCCGCCGGCGGACCTGCGCCCAGTGGTCGGCCAGGTAGGCGGTGTCCGTGCTCATGCGCCGATGCCCGGATCAGGCCTTGCCCTGCTGGTGGTGCCGCGCCACCACCTCCGCCACCACCATGCTGACTTTCTTGCCGGTAGGGATGTGCAGGAATTCATTCGGACCATGGGCGTTGGAATGCGGCCCCAGCACGCCGGTGATGAGGAACTGGGCCTGCGGAAACTTCTCGCCCAGCATGCCCATGAACGGGATGCTGCCACCCTCGCCCATGTAGGTCGCCGGGGCGCCGAAATAGTGCTGCGAAGCATCGCTGACCGCCTCGGCCAGCCACGGCGACAGCGCCGGCGCATTCCAGCCACTGCCGTCCTTCTCCAGCGTGAAGCTGACCTTGGCGCCGTACGGCGGATCCTTTTCGAGCAACTGCTTGACGAACTCGCCGGCCCGGGCCCCACTGAGCGTGGGCGGCACGCGCAGGCTGAGTTTCACCGCGGTATGTGGCCGCAGTACGTTACCGGCACTGTCCAGCGCCGGCATGCCGCCGATCCCGGTCACCGCCAGTTGCGGACGCCAGGTGCGGTTGAGCACCAGCTCGGTCAGATCGTGGGTGACCGGCTGCATGCCCTCGACCCACGGAAACTTGTTGAAGATCTCCTCGCCCAGCACTTCGGCGGACAATCGCGCCTGCTCGACCCGCTGCGCCGGAATCTCGACGTGGAGTTCCTTCGGCTTGATCTGGCCGGTGACCGGATCCTCCAGTCGCGACAGCAATTCGCGCAGGATGCGGAAGCTGGATGGCACCACCCCGGACGCATCGCCCGAATGCACGCCTTCTTCCAGCACCTGCACGGCGAGGTTGCCACCGGTCATGCCGCGCAGCGAGGTGGTCAACCACAACTGGTCATAGTTGCCGCAGCCGGAATCCAGGCACACCACCAGCGAGGGGCTGCCGATCCTTGCGGCCAGGTGATCGACATAGAACGGCAGGTCGTAGCTGCCCGATTCCTCGCACGCCTCGATCATCACCACGCAGCGCGCGTGCGGAATGCCCTGTTCATGCAGCGCCAGCAGCGCGGCCAGCGAGCCGAAGATCGCGTAACCGTCGTCGGCACCGCCACGGCCATACAGCCGGTCGCCCTTGATCACCGGCTTCCACGGACCGAGGTCGTCAGCCCAGCCGGTCATCTCCGGCTGCTTGTCCAGATGGCCGTACAGCATCACGGTGTCGTCGCCTTCGCCCGGCACGTCGATATAGATGAGTGGCGTGCGCCCCTCCAGTCGCACCACTTCCAGCGTGGCACCTGGCAGCTGGCTCAACTTGGAGCGGGCCCAATCCTCCATCAGCTTGACCGCCGCATCCATGTAGCCGTGCTCGACCCACTTGGCATCGAACATCGGCGACTTGTTGGGAATACGAATGTATTCGACCAACTGCGGCACGATTTCGGCATCCCACAAATCGCTGACGAAGCGGGAAAGGCGGGTGGTATCCATGGACATACTCCAGCAGGCGATCAATTCTCCATTGTAGCAGCGCGCTCCGGCTGCCCTTACGCGGTCCGGGTAAAACGCCCACGTGCGGGATTGAGCATCGCGCACGCGCTCGCAGCCGTACGCCCGACGGCACGATCTGCCACCGCCGCGCATAGTGGATCCCGCGGTATCCAGATGCCGCTCTCGACGCTGCGTCATCACCGGTTCAAGGAGGAAGACCATGTTCCACAGACTTGCCGCACTCGCCTTTGCACTGACCCTCGGCATGCCGGCGCTGCTGCTCGCCGCCACGCCCGTCAACGTCAACCAGGCCGACGCCACCACCATCGCCAAATCACTGGATGGCATCGGCCAGTCCAGGGCCGAGGCCATCGTGGCCTGGCGCGATGCCCACGGGCCATTCAAGAAGATCGACGACCTGCACCACGTCAAGGGCATCGGCAAGGCGACCATCGAACGCAACCGCAGCGCGATCCTGCTCGCCGACGGCGCGCCCGAGGCTGTCGCCAGGCAGGGCAGGCCCACGAAGACAGCCCACAAGAGCAGCAAGGCCGCCGCGGACCAGTAAATTCGCGGCAACCGCCTCCACGGATGGAAGCCACACGCGGCGCGCCCGGCCCGGGCGCGCCGCTTGCGTTACACTCGCGCGCCCAACCAGTCGTCGTGTCGCCATGATCCTTCCGCGCTATCACATTGCCGCCTCCGCCATCCGTGGCGCCGGCAAGGGCCTGTTTCTCGACGAAGCGGTGCCGGCCGGACGTATCATCACCGCCCCCGACGGCATCCAGCAGACCTTTCGCCACGCAGACATCGCCGCCTCGGCCGAGCTGAGTGCGCAGTTCCATGCCAGCGCCCGCTGGTTCGAGGACCGCTACACGCTGTCGCCCGACTGGCCGGACGAGTGCTATATCAACCACAGCTTCAAGCCCAATGGACTGTGGCACCTGGGTTTCGTGTTTGCCCTGGCCGAACTCCCCGCCGGCAGCGAGATCACGGTGGACTACCGACACCTGCTGCCGCCCGGCCAGGCCGAGGATTTTGTCGATTCCGTCACAGGTGAGACAATTACCGGATTGTCCTGGCAAGAGAGCCTCGCCAGCAGTACCCATGCACTGGCCCACCTGCTGGATACAACCAACCGCTGATCGTGATGTTTGATATTCCTACTCTTGAAACGGTGCGCCTGCGTCTGACCGCCCTGACCGAACGGCATTTCGACGATTACGCCGCGATGCTGGCCGACCCGGAAAGTACCCGCTGGATCGGTGACGGCCAGCCACTGGATCGCACCAATGCCTGGCGTTCGCTGGCGATGCTGCTGGGCCATTGGCAACTGCGTGGCTGCGGCATGTGGGCGCTGGAGCTGAAGGATACTGGTGAATTCATCGGCCGCGCGGGACTGATGTATCCGGACGGCTGGCCGGATCTGGAACTGGGCTGGATGCTCAAGCCGGAACATCGTCACAAAGGTTATGCCACCGAGGCGGGCAATGCCGTACTGGAATTCGCCTGGAGCCAGCTGCACGCCCCGCGGGTAATCAGCCTGGTGCGGATCGGCAACGAAGCCTCCGACCGGGTGGCCGAGCGCCTCGGCGGCGAGCACATCGAGAACATCGATTTCTACGGCAGCCACAGCCACGTATTCGCCTACTACCCGCCACACCGCGAACACCGCCGCGCCTACGCCTGAGCGCTGCGCCAACCGCACCCTTGGTGGCCGTTCGGATGACCGCTGAGCGAAAGCCCCTTGCCTGTGTGGCGCCCCCACCCCATGTGCATGGGCTGCACGAGTACCTCTTCAAGGGGAACTGCTGGTGGCGTGAATGGTCTGCAAGTCCATGACATCCGGATCTTCCCTATGGCGACGAGCTGGTCGCGACTCTGAAACCGGGAAGCCTCGACCGCCAGCTTGCTGCCCATGCGTTCGCCGGCCACACTGACATCCTGACCCGGAGCCCACGATGCGCATTCTTCTGGCCGAGGACGATCCCTCCATCGCCGAGGGAATCTGTGCCTCACTGCGCCACGGCGGTCATGCGGTGGACCACGTGGCTGCCGGCAACCTGGCCGACGCCGCGTTGCGCGATCACGACTATGACCTGCTGGTGCTCGATCTCGGCCTGCCCTCCATCGACGGCAGCGAGGTGCTGCGCCGTTTGCGCAACCGCGGCACCGGCATGCCGGTGCTGGTAGTGACAGCTCGTGACGGCCTGCCCGAACGTATTCGCGTGCTTGATCTGGGCGCCGACGATTATCTGGTCAAACCCTTCGCACTCGCAGAATTCGAGGCGCGCGTGCGCGCCCTGCTGCGTCGGTCCAGCAGCCAGGGCAAGCCGGAGTTGACGCTCGGTCAACTGCGGCTGGATCTTCCCGGTCACCGCGCGTGGGTCGGCGAGACAGCACTGGAACTGACCGCGCGCGAATTCGGCCTGCTCGAAGCGCTCGCGTTGCGGCCCGACCGAGTCACCAGCCGGGCGCAACTGATCGAGGCGCTGTGCGACTGGGATCAGGAACTGACCGACAACGGGCTGGACATAGCGATCCATCGCCTGCGCCGCAAGTTGCATGGCAGCGGCACCGGTGTGCGCACGATCCGCGGCCTCGGCTATCTGCTGGAAGAAGTCGACGCGACCGCTGGCAACGAGGCATGAGGACACCCGCGCCGGATCAGAGGCGTCCCAGTCTGCGGCGGCGGCTGCTGGTCTTTTTGCTGATTCCGATGGCCGTACTGCTGATGCTGGACGCACTGCTGAGTTACGGCGTAGCCCTGACCTATGCCAATCGGGTGCATGATCGTGGCCTCAGCGATGACGCGCTGATGCTGGCCAACATGCTTGGCAATGGTGAGCTCGGCGACCAGCTGAGCCCACAGGCGCGCTTCCTGCTCGAATACGATCGCGAAGGCCACAGCTACTTCAGTGTGCGCAGTTCACGGCATGGCCTGATCGCAGGCGATGGGAAACTGCCGCTCCCGGCAAGAATGCCGGCGGCCGATGCAGTACCGGCACTCTATGACACCGCATTCGGCCGGCACACCTTGCGTGCAGCAACGGTCCGCGCGGTGGCGCCTCACGACCCCACCGACAGCCTGATCGTCACCGTTGCCGAAACCCTGCGCGACCGGCATGAACAGGCCCGGGAAATCCTGCTGCTGTCGATCCTGATGCAGGCGTCACTGATCGCCTGTGTACTGTCGCTTGTCTGGTTCGGCGTCAGCCGCGGCCTGCGCGTGCTCGATCCATTGACGGCCCGGCTGGCTGCCCGCTCGCATGAGCTGACCCCGATCGACGCCCCCGATGTGCCACAGGAAATCCAGCCGCTGACCCGCACCATCGATGCATTGTTCGGCCGGCTGCGCAGCACACTGGCCCTGCATGACCGGTTCATCGCCGATGCCGCGCACCAGCTGCGCACCCCGCTGACCGGACTGAGCCTGCATGTCGATCGCGCGATTGCCGACCCGCGGCCCGAAACGATGGAGGATGCCTTCAGCCATATCCGGCGCCTGACCCAGCGTGCGGCCCGTACATCATCGCAACTGCTCGCACTCACTCGTGCGCAGGCAGCGCCGCTGGACAACGACGAACCCCATCTGCTCGACCTGGGCCGGCTGATCCCCGACGCGGTATCCCAGCGCGTGCACGAAGCCATCCGCGCCGGAGTGGATCTCGGCTACGCCTGCAGTGGACAGCCGCTGAACATCTTCGGCGATGCTTCCAGCGTGCTGGATTTGCTGGACAACCTGATCGACAACGCGGTGCGCTACGCCGGCCGGGGCAGCAGCGTCACCGTCAACCTGCAGGCGCAAGTCGATGGAGGCGTCTGCCTCAGCGTCGAGGACGACGGTCCGGGCGTGCCCCCCGAATTGCTGCCGCGGTTGAGCGAGCGCTTTTTCCGGGTGGCCGGCAACAACGAGGAAGGCAGCGGACTGGGGCTGGCGATCGTTCAGCGCATCGTCGAACGACACCACGCCACGGTGACCTACCGGCTCGGCGAAGAACATGGCCTGCGCGTGGAAGTACACTTCCCGGCGCCGATACCGCCAGTGTCGCGCCAGGCATGAAGCCGACCGAGGCCGCGTTCGTCGCGGCTGGCACGGACGCCCGAGCAAGGCAGCTGGCGTGATCCCGTCTGGCGCGATCAGAATATACAAAGGCTCCATCATCACAATGAGCACGATGGCCACCAACAAATCCGGACCGGTGCCTGTGCACAGCATCATTTGCCATGGAAAAATACCCACCGTGTCGCTTCGATTGAGCAAGCTGCCCTCCGCCTACCGGCTTCGCGCGTGCCTGCTCGCTGCATTGCTGTCGGGGCTGACCGGCTGTGCTGCACCGCTGCCCAGACTGGCTCCGCCCCTGCCTGCACAGTGGCAGGAGGTGGAGGCCAGGGACCAGGCCAAGCCCACCGACCTGCATGGCTGGTGGCACGCCTTCAATGATCCGCAGCTCGACAAGCTGGTCGACCATGCCCTGGCCAACAACCTCGATGTCGCCCAGGCAGTCGAGCACCTGCGTGCGGCGCGCGCGTTGCACTCCCATGCGCAGAGACGTTACCTGCCGGCACTGAGCGCACGTACCGACGATGCGATCGACCCCGATGCCAGTGCCTCGTTCTTTGTAGCCGGCTTCGATGCCACCTGGGAACTGGGATTGTTTGGCCGAGCCGAGGGCACCCGACGCGAATCGCAAGGTGAACTCGACGCCAGCGTGGCCGACCTGCATGCCGCACGAGTCAGCCTGGTGGCGGAAGTGGTCCGCGAATGGATCGACTTGCGCACTGCGCAGCAACAGGAACACCTGCTGCTTCAAATCAGTCAGGTTCGCCAGCGTCAGTGGCAACTGATGCAGACGCGCGAAAACCTGCGGTTGATGGCATCCGGGACCGTTGATCAGGCGCAGGCAGCGTTCGCCCAGGCCCAGGCAGCACTGGCCTCGCCGCGCCAGGCAATCAATGCCAGCGCGCAACGCCTGGCCGTGCTGCTGGGCCAGAACCATCCCGATCCGGCATGGCGGCAACCCGGCGCGCCACCGGAACTGGGCGCCTGGCGACTCGACGACACTCCCGCCGACCTGCTGCGCACGCGTCCGGAGATTGCCCGGGCCGAGGCGGACGTGCTGCGTGCCGCCGGTGAACTCGCCCTGACCCACGCCGACATGTTTCCCAACATCGGTATCGGCGGGTCCATGGTCTGGGCCACGGACATCAATAACAACCACCGGATTTCCAATACCCCCAATGGCATCGCATCGGTGGGTCCGATCATCAACATTCCTCTGTTTGACTGGGGCCTACGGTTGGCCGCCACCCATGCCAAGGGACACGAACTGAAGGCCAGCGTGCTGGCCTACCGGCAAGCCGTACTGCAAGGTGTGGCCGAGGTGGAAACCGCGCTGGGCAGCCTGCAGCAGCAACAACAACGCGAGCAGCACAGCACGGTCGCGTGGCGGGCGCTGCAACATGCCGATCGGGCCGAGCAAACACGGGTCGACCTGCAACTCAGCGGTCCGCTCGATCGCGCCGAAACCCAGATCGCCGCCGACCAGGCATCGCTGGAACTGGCAGACGCACGCGCCGCCCACAGCCTGGCTTACGTGGCACTGTACAAGGCCCTGGGCGGCGCGCCGTTGCCGGACGTCGATACGCCGGAGAGTACTCCGGCTGCTTCGCCCGAATCCGCTAGCCCCGCCGACGGGACACCCCGCTGATGGTGGCCCTCGCACGCAAGACCCTGATCTACGAATGGCGCCGATTCCTGCCGGCCATGCTGGCTGTCGGTTTCGCGGGCTTGTTGCAACTGCTGCAGATCGCCCTGGTACTGGGTATCTTCGGCAGCACCAGCCTGTACATCACCGGCTCCTCGGCCGATGTCTGGGTAGGTTTTCCCGGCACCCAGAGTGTGGGTCTGGGCCGCACCATCGACGCCGATGTGGAATCGCGCATCCTGATGGATCCGGCAGTACAGCAAGTCGAACCATATCTCTGGATCGACGGCGACTGGCGCGGGCCGCACGAGACCGGCGGTGTCTCGGTGTTTGTTTCCGGAATCGATACGGCAGCTGACGGGCTGATGTTCTCCAAAGCCTTGTCGCCGACCCTGCGCGCGCGGTTGACCGAGCCGGACGCCATCGTCGTCGATCGTTCGGCACTCGATCAGCTGGGTGTCGACATCGGCCAGACCGCCACCATCAACGGCCACCAGGTCCATGTTGTGGGGATCAGTACCGGGTTGCGCGCATTGGGCGGCGTCAACGTGCTGTGCTCGCTGGATACCGCGCGTCGACTGGACAATGACGCCACCGACATCGGCCCGACCTACCTGGTCGCCAAATTGCGCGATCCGGCCCAGGCCGATGCGGCAGCCCTGCGTATCAGTGGCGACAAGGCCTTCGGGCCGTATGCCGCCTGGAGCGCTCGCGATTTTGCGGCCCGTTCGGTTCGCTACTGGCTGTTCGATACCGGGGCGGGCGCCGGGGTGCTGTTTCTGGCGGGCATCGTGTTCCTGGTCGGCACCGTCATTACCAGTCAGACCCTGATCGCCGCGGTCAACGGCTCGATCCGCGAATACGCCACCCTCAATGCGCTCGGCGTGGGTGTGGCGGCGCTGCGCCGGGTGGTGCTGGAACAGGCGTTCTGGGTCGGGGCGCTGGGCCTGCTCGGCGCCGGCGCGCTCGGTATCGCACTGATGCTGCTGGCACGCAGCCAGGATGTGCCGGTGGTCCTGACTGTACCTGCCGCGCTGGCCTGCATCATCCTGGTGATGGGTCTGGCCGCCGTTTCCGGTCTGGCCGCGATGCGCAGCCTGCGCCGCGCCGATCCCGCCACCTTGCTGAGATAGTCGACCATGCAGCCCGCCATCGCCACTACGTCGCCCCCCAAGCCAGCCCTGCTGGCCGAGGGTATCAGCAAGGCATTTATCTCCGGTCACCAGCGTACCCAGGTGCTGAACAACCTCAGCCTGAGTATCGAAGCGGGTGAGCTGACCCTCATTTCCGGGCCTTCGGGATGTGGCAAGAGCACACTGCTGGCCATACTCAGCGGCCTGCAGAAAGTCGACAGCGGTCGCGTGCAGGCACTGGGCAGCGAGCTCGGCCAGCTCGATCTGCGAGCACTCGAGCGCTTCCGCCTGCAGCACACCGGCTTCGTGTTCCAGGGCTTCAACCTGTTCCCCGCACTGAGCGCATTCGAACAGGTCGTGTTGCCGCTGAGCCACATGGGCCTGTCGCGCACCGAGGCCCACCGTCGTGCCCGGCTCTCGCTGGAGGAAGTCGGCCTGGCGCATCGCATGCGGCTGCGCCCGGCCGAGCTGTCTGGCGGCGAGAAGCAACGCGTGGCGATTGCCCGCGCCCTGGCCAAGGAGCCGGAATTGCTGTTCGCCGACGAGCCGACCAGCGCGCTTGACTCCGCCAATGGCCAGATGATCATCGACATCCTGCACCGGATCGCCACCACCCATGGCACCACGGTGCTTTGCGTCAGCCACGATCCACGTCTGGTCGTCCACGCCGATCGCGTCCTGGCGATGGAAGACGGCCGCATTCTCAGCGACCGCCGCAATAGCGCGCGGATCAACGACAGCAACGGAATTTCGCCATGAAGCTGCCTCCCGCGATACTCGCCCCGTTCGACCGCCCCCGCGGCGTGCATCCATTGGGACCGGTCTGCCTGGCCCTGTGCCTGCCCTGGCTACTGGCGGCATGCTCGCGCTCAACCGCGCCGGCACCCGGCACCCACGCCCCGCCGGCGCCAGCCTACGCCGCCGTGGCACGCGGGCGGATCGACATCGAAGGAGGCTTGTTGACCCTTTCGATGCCACGCGAAGGTACCCTGGCCCGGGTCGCCGCGCATGAAGGCGATCACGTCAGGCAGGGGCAGTTGCTGGCCCAGCTGGACACCCGGCCCGCCACCCTGGCCGTCGATGCGGCTCAGGCGCAACTGGAACAGGCGCAGGCGCAGCTGAAGTTGCTCGGTATCAAGCAGGCGGCGGCGAAGCAACGCGCGCAACGGCTGACCGCCGCCGTCGCGGCCGGTGCCGGCGATGGCCAGAGCGCGGATGACGCGCGCGAGGCCGCTGCCCAGCTCGACGCCGAACAGCAGGGCGCTCGTGCAGCTGTAAGCATGGCCGGCCAGAAGCTGGACGAGGCACACTACGAGCTGAAGCAGCGCAGCCTGCTGGCACCGTTCGATGCCGACGTGGTGCAGGCATCGGCACAGCCCGGTGCCAGTGTCTCGCCCGCTTCCGGCCCGCTGTTCACCCTGCTGCCGCAGAAGCCGCGGATCGTGCGGGCCGAGCTCAACGAGAGTTTTGTCGGGGTGATCCATCCGGGCATGTCTGCCGAAGTGATTGCCGACAATGGTCGCGCCGCTGCGCACTGGCGCGCGCACGTGCTGCGCATCGGCGAGATCTATGGCCCGGCCACCCTGGACAACGATCCGCAGGTCCGCGCCAATGCCCGCACGGTGGAGTGCGTGCTGGCCTTCGACCAGCCGCAAAAGCTGCGTATCGGCCAACGCGTGATGGTGCGCTTCGAGGCCGGGGCCGCCCCCAATGGGGCCTCTGCGAAAGACTGAGGAAACCGCCGCCTGCGAAACTTCCTGCCGATAATGGCTGCTTCGATCGAACGATCCGGGCCCACCAGGCATGAAGGCAAGCACGTGATTCAGCAGACTGACTTTTTCTTCGAAGGTGGCCGCAGCGGCGTGCTGCTTATCCATGGCCTGACCGGCACCCCCATGGAGATGCGCCTGCTTGGCAAGGGCCTGAACCGTGCCGGCTTTACCGTGCACGGCATGCAGCTGGCCGGTCACTGCGGCAACGCGGACGACCTGCTCGCCACCGGCTGGCGCGACTGGTATGCCAGCGTGGAAAAGGCCGCCGACGAAATGCTCGGCAAGGTCGACCACCTGTTCGTCGGCGGTCTCTCGATGGGTGCGCTGCTGGCCCTGAAACTGGCCGCGGATCGACCGCAGCAGATCGCTGGCGTCGGGGTGTACGGTGCCACCTTCCGTTACGACGGCTGGAGCATTCCGCGCATGGCGCGGCTGTCGTTCCTGCTGCCGCTGCTGAAGAAGTTCGGCATCGGACGGGGCCGCAGCTTCATGGAGCAACCGCCGTACGGGATCCGTGACGAGCGCCTGCGGGCGCAGGTCAGCGCGGCCATGCTCGACGGTGACAGCGCCGCCGCCGGCCTGCCCGGCAATCCGTGGTATTCGCTGGCCGAAATGTATGACCTGGCTGCCGATGTGCGCCGTCAATTGCCGCAGGTCACCGCGCCCTGCCTGGTCGCCCACGCCAGCGAAGACGACGTCGCCAGCGTGAAGAATGCCGAGCTGGTGATGCGCTCGGTCAACGCGCCGACCGAGCTGCTGCTGCTCGACGACAGCTACCACATGATCACGATCGACAAGGAACGGCGCACCCTGATCGAGCGATCGGCCGCCTTCTTCGAGCGGGTCGTCGCCACCGAAAGCTCGCTGCGCATCGCCGCCTGATCATGCCGTCACCCGGTTCCATCTCGGCCCTGGTCGCCGGCCTGTGGCTGCTCAACGTCGTGCTGGATACCGGCGGCCAGCTGGCCTTCAAGGCCGCGGCGGGCAATCCTGCTGCCGGCGATGGACTGGCGCGCTGGAAGCACATGGCCGCCCGGCCCTGGCTATGGCTCGGCATCGGCTGCTACATCATCGAGTTCCTGGTGTGGATCGCGTTTCTGTCGCTGCTGCCGCTGTCCGAGGGCGTGCTGCTGGGTTCGATCAACATCGTGGCGATCATGATCGCCGGCCGTTTCCTGTTCGGCGAAAAGCTGACCCGGCTGCGGGTGGCCGGCATCCTGCTGGTCACCTTGGGCGTGGCGATCGTGGGGCTGGCCTGATGAAGCGATTTTATGTGTTCGGGTTCCTCTTGCTGATGGCTTTCGACACGCTGTCACAGATCAGTTTCAAATATGCCGGCGACAGTGCACTGCCGGTGCAGGCCAGCATCGGCTGGATCCTGCGCGTGTTCGGCCAGCCTTGGGTCTACGGTGCGGTGCTCGGTTACGTCGGCGCGTTCTTCACCTGGATGGCACTGCTCAAGCACGCGCCGATCGGCCCCGCGTTCGCCGCCTCGCACCTGGAGGTGGTCTCGGTGATGCTGTTGTCGATCTGGCTGTTCGACGAACACCTCACCCTCCCCCGCGTGCTGGGGGCGATCGCGATCGTCGCCGGCATCGTCTGTCTGGGACTGGCCGAAGACCGTGAGCACGCGCCGGAACCGGTCGAAGCCTGAGCCCGGTTAAGCTGCCTGCATGCTGCCTCGTCGCCCTCGCGAACTGCCACCCACCGCCGGCCTGCCGCTGCAAGCCGCTGACTTGCTCCCGGGCGCCGCGACGCTGGCGTCGGACCTCGCCAGGCAACTCGGCACACCACCGTTGCAACTGGAATGTTCGGGCACCGCCAGCCTGTTGATCGCCCTGACCACACTGCGCGAATTACGGCCGCAGCGCCGCCACGTGGTGGTCCCTGCGTTCACTTGCCCGCTGGTGGCTATCGCGGTGCAGCAGGCGGGACTCGAGCTGCAGCTGTGCGACCTGCGCGCCGGCCACTACGACATGGATCCGGCGGCCTTGCGCAGCGCCTGCGACGAACGCACCCTGGCGATCATCCCCACCCATCTGGCCGGCCGCGTCGCCGACGTGGATGACGCCATGGCGGTAGCACACGACGCCGGCGCGTACGTGATCGAGGATGCGGCGCAGGCGCTGGGCGCCCGCCGCGACGGCATCAGTATCGGTTTAACCGGCGACATCGGCTTCTTCAGCCTGGCCGCGGGCAAGGGTTTGTCGATCTACGAGGGCGGCCTGTTGCTGGCTCGTGACCCGGCCCTGCGCGAGCGGCTGGCAAATACTGCCGCGCGCCTCGTACCGCGTCGCTTCGACTGGGAATGCCGCCGCTGCATCGAGTTGCTCGGCTATGCCGTGCTGTACCGGCCCGGCGGACTGCGGCTGGCCTATGGCAATCCACTGCGCCGTGGATTGCGTGGGGGCGACCCGGTCGCGGCGGTGGGCGATGACTTCGCGCTGACGATTCCGTTGCACCGCGTCGGACGCTGGCGACAGGCCGTGGGCGCGCATGCGGCAACCCGGCTGCCGGCATTCCTCGATCAGCTGGCCGCCCAGGCCCAACGCCGCCTGCCACGATTGCGCCGGATCGAAGGGGTCGAGGTGTTCGATGATTCCGCCGGCACCCGGGGCAGTTGGCCGTTCCTGCTGCTGCTGCTACCGGATCAGAAATATCGTGATGCGGCGCTGGAACAACTGTGGGGTGCCGGCATGGGGGTCAGCCGCCTGTTCATCCATGCGTTGCCGGACTATGCCTATCTGTCCGCGATCGTGCCGCAACAGAACGTGCCGAACGCGCGCGACTTCGCCGCGCGCAGCTTCAGCATCAGCAACAGCCCATGGATGACCGACGAGGACTTCGAGACGATCTGCAGCACGTTGGAGACCGTACTGGCCACGGTGCAGGCACCGTCTCCTCACTCCGCCGGATAATGCTGCACCGAAGCTGCGAGTCGTCGCTCGCGCCGGCAACGGAGCGCGGGGAGTTCCGGTCGCCGAGTCGATCGTGACAACTTATCCCGACAGCGCATCCAGCGCCCGCACCGCGACCGTGGAGATGACGCGGAACAGCATGCCCAGCACATACTGGATGAAACTGGCAGTGATGCCGATGCCGGTGGCCAGCGTGCGCCCCATGAAACGCAGAGCCGCGGCCATCAGGTTGCGAATCATCCCGGCCAGCCTCACCGACTGCAGCACGCCGCTGTAGAGCAGCTGCGCCAGGCTGTCGATGATGGTGGCACCGCCGAGCACGGCCAGGCCGATGCCCTTGCCGATCTGGCTGAGGATCCAGTCGAGCGCGTGCAGGATCATCCGCAACGCGGTCGCCGACAGCATCACGCTGGGACCGGCGCCGCTGGCCACTTCCTCCAGCCACGCTTCGGCGCTGGCCAGTACGCCGGGTCCGGCCGGCTGCACCGGCAGCGCCGCCCAGCCCACGTCACCGACCGAACGGATGTATTCGGGCATCAGGTGCGCACCGACGCTGACCAGCTTGCCCGGCCCCTTCATGCGGTAGGCATTGGCCCGGTAGGGGACATGGCTGTACGGGTAGATCGGCACCATCGGTACCGGGTCGGTATCGTGATATGCACGATGGATATGCGCCGCGCCGAGCCGGTCGGTGAGATAGTGCGCATGCGGTTCGACCCCGGCACGCGGCGCACCGAAGGTATATAGCTGCATGCCGCTGCCGGCACCGCTGAGGCTGTCGGCGATCAGCGTGGCGATGGCGCCACCGAGGCTGTGCCCGACCACGTGGATGACCGAGGGCGTGCGCCCGCGCAACGACTCCCGGATCTGCGGCAGCAGCGACTGCGCCGCGGCCCAGAAGCCGGCGTGCACGGTAAAGCCGCTGGGCCCGGTGCAGCCGGCCATGCGCGCGTTGGTGATCCAGTCGTAGGCACTGGTCTTGAACGTGCCGCGCACCGAGATCAAGCATTCACCCTGGCGCGAACCCTGGCCCCAGGCAACGTAGCCGAAACCGGTCGTTTGCTGCAGCGCCCGTGCCCCGAACCCGGTGGTGCCGGTCAGGCGCCGCCCATTCATCAGGTCGAACGCGGCACGTGCACGTGGCGCTGCTACCGCGGCGTCGAGCATGTCGGTGGAGAGCCGCAGCGCGTACGCGCTTTCGGCGATTTCCGCGGACTGGGCAGGTGAGAGTTCCGTCGTCATCATCCATTCCCCTGTGGCAATTGAAAGTGCCGCTATGGTCAGAGTGCCTTGCAGATACCGTAGTGCGTGCCTTCGAAATCCGCGGTACGGGTCAACTCGCATTCGAGCTTGAGCGGCCGGCCGTCCATCTCGGAATTCGCCTCATAGCTGTTCTTGGTGTGGCGCCACGCGGTGTATTCCACGCCGTCGTAGCTGATCGTGATTTTTTGCAGGATCACCGGCTGGTGCGGCACGACGCGCATCACGCCTGCATCGCGTTCCACCGCCGGAAACATGAAGCGACCATCGGCGCCGCTGCTCACCGAACTGGGCGGCACGTCGTTCTTGTTGTCGGACCACACGATCTCCTGGGTGAGCCGTGCGCCCTGCACCGGCTTGCCCTCCTTCAACACGGTGCCCTGCACTTCGGAAAACAGGACCAGATGACTTGATAAACCCATGGCACACCCCTCGGACAAACTGAAAGCCAGACACAGAAAAATCGCCGTCCCCACGGGGTGGACCGCACGCAGGACCTTGCGCGCCCTGCCGGCCATCCCTGGAAATATCGCCTTGCCCATTCTCGTCACCATCCGTCGCGGTCCGCCGGGAGCCGGAGCACAGTTTCGGGGATTGCGGTGCCCGGCTCCCTTCACGACAGCCCGACCTGCTTCATGGCCTTGCTCTTGATGCCGGCGAAGAAGCCTTTCTTGCTGTGCGTACCCTTGTCGCTGCCGAGCCCTTCCAGCTGCAGCCGCGAGCTGGTGATGTTCTTGTTGGCGATCTTGATCATGGGCTCCATTTGTTTCTTCTTCATGATCTCGATGCGGTCCATCCAGCCCGGCAGGCCGATGTCGGCAATGAACATGTTGGCCACGGCCGAGGTATCGGCACAGGTAAGCAGGTAGCAACCGAGGATCGGGCATTCGTTGAATATCGTCAGGTCCAGCGAGCCGGACGCGCGCAGCCGCTTGTTGCCGGCGCGCATGTCCTTGATGTCCAGACCCAGCCCATACAAGGTCAGGCCAAGGCTTGCCATGGCGTTGGCCGCGCCGATGGCCACCGTGGTGCCGGTGCCGAAGTCGGCGAACAGGCCGCCGATCTTGGCCCCCGTAGCCAGGGTCTGCTGGCCCAGCTTCACCGAGTGCCTGGCCAGGTCCCGCTTGATGATCACCTGGATCGCCTCGGCCGCCGCCGTGGGATCGCCCATGCGGAAGCCGCCCTTGTAGTCGTCGCTCTTGTAGAGGTGATAGCCGTCCTCGGCCACGGCCTTGCCGGCCTTGGCCAGCTTCACGCCGCTGCTGACCACGCCGAGGATCGGGGTGACCTCGGCCACCAGGTTGGCCAGCACCTCGCCGCTGATCGCCGCGATGATCTCGTGGATGTTGTCGACATCGGCGCATTCGACGATGAAGTTTTCCACCGCCTCCTTCATGCCGGGCAGGCTGACCACCTGCTTCGCCGTACCGCCGCCCTTGGCAATCTTGTCGCCCACGGATTTGATCTTCTTGCCCGACGACAGGAGGTCCTTGGCGGCGGACAACTTGCTGCTGGTACCGAATTTGAGCGTGGTACCGCCGAACATGTTGACCACCAGCTGCCGGCGCGCGCGCGCCAGTTCGCCCATCGCCTTGAACTCTTCCATGCTCAGCGGCTGGCTCGGCATGTCACTTTCTCCCCTCGAATGGCTTGGCCGGTGATTCGCCATCGAGGCGTCCACCGTTCGATACGCCAAGCAGGCCGTGCGCGCCGGCACCAGGCCTTCCCCGGCCGGTGCCGCGCAGCAGCCGCATGGCGTCACGCGTGCAGCGGAAACTGCTCCGGCCACAGGCGGCGCAGCTGGTTGCTGTAGCGCCCCGCCCCGACGCCGATCATGTATTTCTCATCCGATTCGACCGCCAGCAGCCCTTTCAGCGCCAGCGAGTTGCGCAGTGGCGCGCTCGCCTTGACGACCTTGAAGAACGAGGCAAGGCGGGATTGCGCAGTCAGCGCCATTTCGCCCGAACCCTTGCGCTCGAAGATCAGATCGTAGGCGGCGGGGAAGGCATCGGCGAAACAGGCACGGTGGTGCTCGTTGAGCCAGTAGCTTTCCTTGCCGCCGCGTGTGTACGTGTCCATCTTGGAGTGCTTGGCGAAATCGCGCCGGCGCAGGCTGGTGGTGCCGCCCATGACGCGGCCCATGAAGCTGGATGTCTCGTACGACTTGTGTTCGGACAAAGACAGCACCAGCCGCGCGTAGGCGATGCACATGTCCTGTGAGGTCCCCAGGTGTCCATACGGAGTACTGGTGATCGGCGTACCCCAGTCGCGCAGCAGGCCACAGGCGAGGTTGCGCGTGATATAGGCGGCATCGGCCGGCGTCTTCACCATCACCTGGGCGTTGTGCACGCCCGGCATGGGGAGAAAGATCGCCGTGGTCGCGGGGGCGCGCACGCGGCTCCAGTCCTGCGGGTTGAACGTGCTGCGCATCTCGTGCATCGCCAGGATGCCGACATAGCGTTCCACATTGGACTGCAGCACCTGGGTATCGGCCATTTCCTTGCCGGCGTCCGCGCCGGCGACCGGATCCACCGCGAAGATGTTGCAGCTGATCTCGTCCTTGAACACCTCGTACATCAGGTTGGCGATGCGCATGCAGGTCACCGCGCCGCGGCTCCAGCCGACCAGGTTGACGCGGTCGATCGGCATGCCCTTGTCGAACTTCAGGTCCTGGATCAGGTTGACCGTACGCTGGGTATTTTCGTCCCAGCCCTGGCCGCTGATCACGCCACGCAATTTCGCGGCTTTCTGCGGGCCACCCGTGTTGCCACGCGCGTGGTCGGCAAAGGAGGGGCCGCTGACCCATTTCTTCAGCGACAGGTTCTGCTTGGCCGAACCCGTCATCGGGTTGACCTGCTGCGGCTGGGCCAGCCCGTTGCCGCTGTGGCCGGGACCCTCGTTGATCATGTAGTCGCCGCGGGTCACCGCCCCACCGGCAAGCTGCGCCTCGACGCCGTCGTTATGACTGTGGAACCAGGCCACCAACTCGTCGGAGGACGAACCCTTGATGCGGTTGAAGCCGGTTCCATGGCAGTAAACGGTAAACGTACTCAAGATGGGTTCTCCAAATTCTTCCTGGCATCGCAATCGACACCGTAACCATTAACCAGGAATGGGGTGAGGTCCATATGCTTCGATCAGCCGGACTAAAAACAACTATAAGAAATAATGAACCGGCCCCCTTTGCTGTCTCGAAATAGGCAGCTCTGACCCTGTTATCGACCCCGTTATCTATTCGCCCATCCGCCGGGTCTTTCAGTTCAGGCTGCTACACCACCCGACTCCAGTCGATATCGTCTACCGAATGTCCACACGTGCACCTAGGTACATTACCTCCATTAAATTGGAAGGTAAGCAAGCCCGCCTTACAAGTAGGACAGTAGACCTTGGAGCACATCACATCCCCGCATCGTCCCCACGTTCTACCAAACCAACTGCGCGTCCATCCGTGAAACTCCAGACACGCCGAACAGGTGAAGCGTCCGCGCTGGTGCTCGCGCGCGTCTCGCGCCCAATCCAGAGCAGTGTTAACCAGTGCCCGATAGCGCGCGGCGATCGTGGCCGGTTGTGCCAGCGGATAGGCCGATATCGTCAAGGTCGGCACGACATTGGTGTTGCCGAACCCGCCCAGGCCTGCCCGACTGATGGCGTCAACCGCCAACTCGCGATTCGCTCGGATGGGCGAGAGCATCCCTGCGAACGCGCCTTGGGCTGCCCCCGAGTCGGTCAAGATTTCATCGGCGCGCTGAAACAAGCACTGCCCGACGGTGAAGGGCGGCCGCCCCGCCCAACCCTCGATACACTCCACCACCCCTGCGTGATTGAGCAGCGTGAATGAATGGGCGCCGTAGTCCACTTTCAAAAACCTGCCGACGCCGATATTGTTCTGGCCGACGCCAGGAGCAAGCGGTCCTGCTCCGACAGCAGTCGGTGCGGCTAGGGGGGCGGTCTGCAGTACATCGACGAGCTGCGCGGCAATGTCATGGCACGCGGTGTAGCGATTATCGTCGACATAACTGCTCCAAATCGCAGCAGTGCCAACGGTTGGGGTACCCATGGCTCCAGTCGCAATGAGGGCGAGCGAGAATGCATCATCTGGCTCGCGTGGCCGTTTCTGAGCCTGTATCGCTGCAATCACTGGTCCTGGCATGACAAATCCCCTTCGCTAAGGTGAAACCCATAATCAAAATTTCCGTCCTTGACGCTCACGTGCACGCCGCCAACAGTCACACCCTCGGCGAAAAAGGGGTCGAGGCAAAAAGGGGCAGGTTCCTTTCCCGACCCAATGACCTCACCCAAACCCGTACGAAAACTCCCCGCCTGTCACCCCCACCTGCACCTTCGCAATCTGCTCCCCTTCCATCATCTTCGTGAGGAACGCGCGCGAGATATCCGGCAGCATCGAGTTGGTGAGGATCGCGTCGATCATGCGCCCGCCCGATTCCGTCTCGGTGCAACGCTCGACCACCAGCTTCACCACATCCTCGCCGTATTCGAACGGGATCTTGTAGCGGGCCTCGACCCGCTTCTTGATGCGGTTGATCTGCAGCTTGACGATCTTGCCCAGCATCTCGGGGCTGAGCGGGTAATACGGAATCGTCACCAGCCGACCCAGCAGCGCGGGCGGGAAGATCTTCAGCAGCGGCTCGCGTAAGGCCTTGGCCATGCCCTCATGATCAGGCATCAGCTCCGGGTCCTTGCACAGGCCGGCGATCATGTCGGTGCCGGCATTGGTGGTGAGCAGGATCAGGCAATTCTTGAAATCGATCGAGCGCCCCTCACCATCCTCCATCACGCCCTTGTCGAACACCTGGAAGAAGATCTCGTGCACATCCGGATGGGCCTTCTCCACTTCGTCCAGCAGCACCACGGAATACGGCTTGCGTCGCACGGCTTCGGTGAGCACCCCGCCTTCGCCATAGCCGACGTAACCGGGAGGCGCGCCCTTGAGCGTGGAGACCGTATGGGCTTCCTGAAACTCGCTCATGTTGATCGTGATGATGTTCTGCTCGCCGCCGTAGAGCGCCTCGGCCAGTGCCAGCGCAGTCTCGGTCTTGCCGACACCTGAGGTGCCGGCCAGCATGAACACGCCGATCGGCTTGTTCGGATCAACCAGCCCGGCACGCGAGGTCTGGATGCGCTTGGCGATCATCTCCATCGCGTGATCCTGGCCGATGACGCGCGCGCCCATCAGGCTGGCCAGGTTCATCACGGTCTCGACCTCGCTCTTGACCATGCGTCCGACCGGGATACCGGTCCAGTCGGACACCACCGAGCCGACCGCCTGGTAGTCGACCGAGGCGAGGATCAGCGGTGTCTCACCCTGCAACTCGGCCAGCTGCGTCTGCAGTCCCTTCAATTCTTCCAACGCTGCCGCACGCTCGGCACCGTCGAGAGCAGCCTCGCCCTTGGGGGGCGTGCCTTCAGCAGCGGCTTCCTGGTTGGCGGACTCTTCCAGCGCGCTGCCGGTACCTTCCACCGGACCGCTGGAACCGCGCAGCTTCGAGCGGATCTCGAGAATCCTCTCGACCAGATCCTTCTCGGTAACCCAGTTGGCTTCCAGCGTTTCGAGCCGAGCCTTCTGTATCGCGAGCTTCTCGTTGGCGGCATCCTCGCGCGCCGTCACCTCGACGCCGACATTCTTCTCGCGCCCGATGATGCCCAGTTCGGTCTCCAGCGCCTGGATGCGCTTGCGCGTGTCGTCCACTTCCGCCGGAACCGCGTGCTGGCTGATCGCCACGCGGGCGCAGGCGGTGTCGAGCAGACTGACCGACTTGTCCGGCAGCTGACGCGCCGGAATGTAGCGATGCGACAGCTTCACTGCCGCTTCCAGCGCCTCGTCGAGAATCTGCACCTTGTGGTGCTTTTCCATCACGCTGGCGACGCCGCGCATCATCAGGATCGCCTTCTCCTCGCTGGGCTCGTCGATCTGCACGGTCTGGAAACGGCGGGTCAGCGCCGGGTCCTTCTCGATATGCTTCTTGTATTCGGCCCAGGTGGTGGCACCGATCGTGCGCAGGTTGCCGCGCGCCAGCGCCGGCTTGAGCAGGTTGGCCGCATCGCCGGTACCGGCCGCGCCACCGGCGCCAACCAGGGTATGCGCCTCGTCGATGAACAGGATGATCGGCCGGGTCGAGGACTGAACCTCCTCGATGACCTGCTTCAGGCGATTCTCGAACTCGCCCTTCATGCTGGCACCGGCCTGCAGCAGGCCCACGTCGAGCACGCGCAGTTGCACGTCCTTCAGCGGCGGCGGCACGTCGCCGATCGCGATGCGCATGGCGAAGCCTTCGATCACCGCGGTCTTGCCCACGCCCGCCTCGCCAACGAGCATCGGGTTGTTCTGGCGTCTACGCATCAGGATGTCGACCAGCTGGCGAATCTCGTCGTCGCGGCCCACGATCGGATCCATCTTGCCGTTGCGCGCCTGCTCGGTCAGGTCGATGGTGAACTGCGCCAGCGCCTCCTGCTTGCCCATCTGCGCCGGCGACATCGCGCCGCTGGCTTCTCCGGGGGCCGAACCACCGCCCATCCGGAAGCCGTCGTTGGCACTCTGCCCGTCTTCCGGCGAACCGGCGACGATCTCGGCGAATTTCTCGACCAGCGCCTCCGGCTTGATCTTGTCGAACTCGGCCGAGATGTTCACCAGCGCGTTGCGCAGGTTGCGCGTACGCATGCAGCCCACGATCAGGTAGCCGGTGCGCACCTGCGCCTCGCCGAACATCAGGGTCGCGAACACCCAGCCCCGTTCGACCGCTTCCTCGACATTGCTGGAAAGATCGGAGATGGACGACGAACCACGCGGCAGGCGATCCAGCGCATCGGTGATGTCACGCGCCAGGTTCGACGGATTGACATTGAATTGCTTGACGATGCGATGCAGATCCGAATCCTGCAACTGCAGGATCTGGTGGATCCAGTGCACCAGCTCGACATAGGGATTGCCGCGCAGCTTGCAGAACACCGTGGCGCTCTCGATACCGCGAAAGGCCAGTTTGTTGAGTTTCCCGAACAGTGCGCCGCGACTGATTTCGGCCATGATCTTTGATCCTTTGCGGTAGTTGTCGATCCGGATGTCTTGTTGCGAAGTCAATCCAGTGCCATGAAGTCGTATCTCGGAACCTGCTGCCCCTCTCGCGCGTGAACGGCTACCCCACCGGCTTCAGCACGACCTGGTCGGCATCGCCTTCCAGCTGGGGCCGCCCCATCCAGGTGGTCAGCCCCATTCTTCCGTTCTTCCCCAGTCGGGTGGCCGGCACATCGGACCGTTTCAGCACCAGCTGCACGTCCCAGGCCTTTTCTTCGCCCACATAGGTCTTGACGGCCGCCTCCAATTGCCTGAGCGCCTCGCCACCGGGCAGGAAGTTGTTGAATTCGGCGCGGCTCAATGGCCCCAGCCGCAGACGGAATCGCTGCTGGCTGCCCAATACATATTCGCCGGTGACCGTGGTGAGCCCCAGTGCGGCGACCTCGCCGGATGCCCCCAGTCGCAGATGGGAGCTGGGCGGCAGGCGCATCCATTCGGTCACGAATTCGACGACGCTGACCGGAACGCGGAAGAATCGCTCGAGCAGCCCCTTGAGACCCTCGGCATTGCGGCTCTGTTGCAGCAGGCGACCGGCGAAGAAGCGTTTGAACTGATCCGGCAGCGCGTCGCGATCACCGAGATCCGGCGTGGCCAAGCCCACCAACGCCCCCATGTACATCCGAAAACGATCCTCGGCGGGACGATCCATCTGCACCGTCGGCTGCGAGTCCGCCCAGGCCCGGTAGAACAGGCTCATCATGCGATGGTGGAAGATGTTCGCGAAAGCGGTGAAAGTCCGATCCTTCGCGTTCAGTTCGCGATCTATCGCGTATTCGGTCAGGTGCAGCGGCAACGGCGCGTTGGGGCCGAACAAGCCGAAGAACAGGCCATGCAGACGCGCCGGCTTGCCGCCACCGCCGGGCTCGTAGCGATCGACCGTCTTCGGCGCGAACGCCAACGAGGGGGTCTGGCACAGGCGCACGAAGTCATCCACCGCCTTGGCCGAATGACCCAGCCGGGGCCGCTCGGGAAAAGCGCACTCCAGCCGACGGGCAGCCTCGAAGAATTCGAAGGCCTCGGGGTGGTCGCGCAGAGCATTCTCCAGCGCTACAGCGTCTGTCGTGTTCCCAGCCTTGCGGGCCATCGAGCGACCTCGTTGCGTTCCAGCGTGCGCAGAACGGTTTCGGTGAATGAATTGACGGATACGTAGCGCGCAAAGAACTGCTGCATCACCGCACCCAGCAGGAACGCGCCGGTACCCTCGAATGCGCCGTCATCGCAGGTCAGGGTGATTTCCAGTCCACGGCCGAATGTGATCGGCCCCGGCACCGGCACCCTCCGCACGATCGGCTGCGAGCTGACCGCCTTTACGCCTTCGACCTGACGCAATGCGCCGGAGTCGAATTCGTCGCAGTACAGGGTCAGCATCTCACGCAGGGCCGAGGCCCCTTCACCATTGTTGTTCTCCAGCAGCGATACGTAGTTCAACTGCAGGTGACTCAGCAATCGCCATGCGGTCTCGCCATTCGCCGCCGGGGCGCGGGGCTTGGTCGGGCCGGCGACGCAGCGAATCGAGTCCACCGGCGCGCCGGTCTCCAGGGTAAAGTCGGTCCTGGATTTGCCCACCGGCATCTGCAGTGGCAGATCGCGATTGGTGCACATCAGCTGCATGCCGATCTGCCGCAGTTCGGTGGAGTAAGGTGCCTCGCTGGAATCGACCAGGGCGATGAACATCTCGTTGCCGATATAGCTGGAACGGGCGCCCTGCCGCTTCTGCCGCGAGGAAATCAGCCGGGGCTCGCGGCGTATCGTGTAATAGGCGGAGTGCTGGCTGTGCCAGGTACGTTCGTCGCAACCATAGAATGGCAGGAAGCGCTGCTCCGGCTCCTGCTTGTCGCCGAAACCCTCGACCTGGCTGATGCTGTGGACCTCGAAGTCCATCGGGCGGGTGCGGTCGGCGAGGATGTGATATTCAGCCTTGCCCTGCTGCAGGTGGATACGGTCGGCACGGCGCGGAAACAGGTTGATCGCCGGCGTGCAGAACAGGCGAAAGTTGCTCGCGTCGATCGCGTTGTGCAGGCTGGCTACACTGCGATCGAACAGCACCACAATCTCGAATTCGCTGCCCCTGGAGCGGGCCAGCACGGATTTCAGGCCGGTGAATTCGGCAAACAGGAAACGTTCGGGACACGTGAAGTATTCCTGCAGCAACCGATAACCGCTGAACGAACGACCGCCGTAGGGAATCAGTGCCTCATCGTCCTCGAAGCCCTTGCGGTGGATATGCGAGGCATCGTAACTCTGGCTCAGCTCGCCGCTGGCACCCTGCGCACGCACGACGAAACTCACCGCATTGCCCAGCAACTGTTCATACAGTCGCTTGGGCAACTCATCCGCACCGGCGATGAATACCGGCAGATTGTCCAGTGCAAGCATGTTCGCCTGGGCACCAGCGGTCACCCGGAACTTCAACCGCAAACCCGCACGCACCGCCTTGCCGGCAGGCAGTGTCACTCCCGCTGCGGCGATCGCCGCCGGGGTCTCGAAATACTTCGCGTCGGTCAGCTCCAGCGGCCACAACGTGACATCGTGGGCCGTACGGTATTCGCAGGCGGTGCGGTCGTCCTTGCCGGTCAGACTGCGCAGGGCGGTATGGCGGGCCACGGTGTGGCCAGCGAGCAGACCGCTCTCCTTCAGGTCGGGCTGCATCTGCACCACCGCCATCGAGGGCACCGGGGCCAGGTAGTGTGGGTAAATCATCTCCAGCAGGTGTTGGGTGAACACCGGATATTGCGCATCGAGCTTGAGCTGCACTCGCGCTGCCAGGAACGCGAATCCCTCCAGCAGGCGCTCGACATACGGATCAGCGCACTCGAAGCCTTCGAGTCCGAGCCGCCCGGCGATCTTCGGATACTCACGCGCAAACTCGCCACCCATTTCACGGACGTGTTGCAATTCCCGGTTGTAATAGCGCAGCAGTCGTGGATCCATGGGGAATCAGCCGAAGCCCTCCGACACCTTGAAACTGCCGGTCTCCAGATCGACCTCGGTCTTCAGGTAGAGATTGAGCGGAATCGGCTGGGCCCACATTTCCGATTCGATATTGAACATCAGCGCCTGGCGGTCCATCCGTGCGGATTTCGCAGTGGCGGTGACCCGCAACGTATTGGCTGTAAGCCGAGGCTCGAAGGCGAGAATCGCATCCCGCACCTGCCGCTGCAGGATGTCCGCATTGATGCCCGACAAGGCCACGCCGGTCAGGTCGGGGATACCGAAATTCAGGACCGAACGGGACACTTCCGGATAATCCTCCAGTGCCGCATCCGCCTCCATGTTCACGCAATTGAGCAGCCATGAGATGTCGCGCGTCACGCAATCGCGCAGACGCGTCGCCGAGATCACTCGTTTCTCTCGGCTCTCTTCCAGCTTGCCCGGCTCGTCGTCGGTAAGTCGATCGAGCAGCGATGGCTGAAGTCTTTCCTGGGTGGTCAATTCAGCCATGACGCGCGCATGCCTCGATTAGTGGTTGTCGAACGTGACCAGTCGGGCGTCAAGCAAGGGATAGTCGCCGGCATCGGTCGCCAGCATCCGCTGACCGAGGCCGATCTGAAGATCCGCCGCCGCATCAATCCATTCAGTCTTTCGCCCCATCACCAGGTCATTGTCGTCGGCGCCTTCGGAGCCCGGATACCGGCCGGGAATGAAACCGACAGCTCGACCACCGTTGCTCCAGGTGACCTGCACAGGCACCCAGATCTTGTCGCGCAGATCCGTTGGTGCCTCGAATTTGAGTTCCTGCAAGCGGGAGAACGGCACCCAGGAATAACCACCGTTCACGATGATTTCCAGGCACGGTCCCATCCGGGGATCGGCATCGGCCATCCATTCGAAAGGGGAGCCGTCGATGTTGCCGGCTACCGCCGCCGCCTGTTCAAAGGCCTGTTCGCGCAAACTCGCCGCCTGTTCATGGCGGCCTTCCGCGGTCAGCTTCAGCGCCTGCAGCAACAACGCCAGCCATTGCTCCGGCTCACCGATGATGACAGGCAGGCGCGTCCCCGCAAAAACCTCGGCGCGGACCTTTTCACCTTTCAATGCCTCGGTATAGGCACCGACCATCATGGCGTTGAGTGGATCCATCTCACCGCTGACGTTCAGCTGGTTCTGTGCCCGTTCCCACTGGCCCAGCAGAGCCAGCAACTGGAATAAAAAAACCCGACGCTTGGCATCCGCCGGGTTGTTGCGTACTTCCACCGTCAGCAGCTGCAACGCTTCGTCGGGTCGACCTTCTTTGAGTTTGCTTTCGGGTGTCATTTCATCTCTCGGAAGCCGACCTGTCGGGTGACGTCGCCGACATGCCCCAGGCAAGGAAATTCCGGAACCAAGGCGACCTCTGGACAAGCAGTCGGAGGCACGATCCCGCATCATCACAAACTGATGTGCGGTAATCCGTGGCAGGACCGACTTGCGCAGAGATCCCTTGAAACCAGGCCTCAATCAAACACGTGAGGTGCTGGATCAGCTGACCTTGACTTCCTCGACGCTGTATCCAACCGTGCCCGCCGAAGCCACCGCACCCTTGTCGTCCTGCTTGAAGTACTCGATATCGAACTTCGCGAAGCTGATCGACACATTCTCGGTGAGCATGTCTTCACCACCGGAACCACCCGTGGAATAACTGGTGACCATGGCACTGGTGAGCTTGATGGTGAAGTAATCCTCCTGCTTGCCACCGGCTTTCGAGATGAACAACGTCGCCGTGGTGATATGCGAGCCGGTGACGAGTGCTTTGATGAAAGCAGTGGAGCTCTTGTCGATGTACTTGGTGAAACTGATGTCCTGCACATTCGCCTTGCCGGCACCACCGCCGGTGCCATGACCAAACGACCCGCTCTGCGACAGCCCCCAGGACCAGGCCAGCAGCTGGATTTGGTCCTTGTGCTTTTCATGCTTGGACTCGCCGGTGAAGGTGACGCTGCCACCCTCCAGTTTCAGGTGCATGTCTAATGCCATGAGAATTCTCCTTGTCTATTGTGATCAGTTGAGCCGAGCGGTTCGTGCGCGTCACGAGCCCGCCCGGCAATAACGGGTGCAGCAACCTACTTCGCAAAGCATGAAACGAACGCCTGCCAGGATCAGCTCTTGGCTGCCGACGGCAAACGAGACACCAGCCTCAGGGAAACGGTCAGGCCTTCCAGCTGATAATGCGGCTTGAGGAAAAACTTTGACGTGTAATACCCCGGCGCCCCTTCCACTTCTTCCACTACCACCTCTGCTGCGGACAACGGCTTGCGCGCCTTGGTCTCCTCGCTGGAGTTGGCCGGATCGCCGTCGACATACTGATTGATCCACGACGTCAGCCAACGCTCCATCGCATCACGATCCTTGAATGAACCGATCTTGTCCCGCACGATGCATTTGAGGTAATGCGCGAAGCGACAGCAGGCGAACATGTACGGCAACCGCGCACCAAGCGCTGCGTTCGCCGTCGCGTCCGGGTCGTCATACTCTTCGGGTTTGGCCAGCGACTGCGCACTGATGAAGGCAGCCATGTCCGAGTTCTTGCGATGCACCAGCGGCATCATGCCCATCTTGTCCAGCTCGGCAGAACGCCGATCGGTAATCGCGATCTCGGTGGGGCACTTCATGTCCACGCCACCATCGTCGGTCGGGAAGGTATGGGATGGCAGGCCTTCCACCGCGCCGCCGGACTCGATGCCGCGAATCCGCGAGCACCAGCCGTATTCCTTGAATGAGCGATTGATGTTCACCGCCATCGAATAGGCCGCGTTCTGCCAAGTGTATTTGGCCGAATCCGCACCGCTGGTGTCTTCCTCGAAATTGAACTCCTCGACCGGATCGGTCTTCGCGCCATACGGCAGACGGGCCAGCGTCCGCGGCATGGTCAGGCCGATGTATTTGGCATCGTCCGACTCGCGCAGCGATCGCCAGGCCGCATAGTCGGGGGTCGAGAACACCTTGGCCAGGTCACGAGGATTGGCCAGCTCGTTCCAGCTGTCCATGCCCATGAGGGTGGAGTTGGCGGAGGCAATGAACGGGGCATGCGCAGCGGCGGCGACCTGTGCGATACCGGCAAGCAGCTCGACATCGGGCGGGCTGTGATCGAAGTAATAGTCACCGACCAGGCAACCATACGGCTCGCCACCCAGCTGGCCGTACTCTTCTTCGTACATCTTCTTGAAGATCGGGCTCTGATCCCACGCCGTGCCCTTGTAGCGCTTCAGGGTCTTGGCCAGTTCCTTCTTGGAAATGTTCATCACCCGGATCTTCAGTTGCTGATCCGTCTCGGTGTTGTTGACCAGGTGATGCAGGCCACGCCACGCGCTCTCCAGCTTCTGGAAATCGGCGTGATGCATGATCAGGTTGATCTGCTCGCTGAGCTTGCGGTCGATCTCGGCGATGTAGGCATTGATGGTCTGCGCGACATCCTCGGAAACGATGTCGGACTTGTTCAGGACCTGCTCCGCCAGCGTGCGTACCGCGGACTCCACTTCCTCCTTCGCGCGATCGCTCTTGGGCTTGAATTCCTTGCTCAGCAGCGCGGCAAAATCGCCAGCATCCAGAGTCTGTACGGCGCCGCCCTGTTCGGCCAGTTTTTCGGTTGCCATGCGTGCTTACTCCCCGTCTTTGTTGGTGTCATCGGCGGGCTTGGGCGCCGAAACCAATGACTGCAGCAGTGCCGGATCCTTGAGCGCCTGCGCAATAAGGTTCTCGGCGCCGGCCTTGCCGTCCATGTACGTATCGAGATTGGCGAGCTGGGTACGTGCCTCGAGCAGCTTGGCTACCGCGCCCACCTTCTTCGCGACGGCGGCGGGGGAAAAATCATCCATGCTCTCGAAGGTGATGTCGACGGCCAGGTTGCCTTCGCCGGTCAACGTGTTCGGCACCGCGAATGTCACCCGCGGCTTCATCGACTGCAGGCGACTGTCGAAATTGTCGACATCGATTTCCAGCGCCTTGCGATCCTCGATCGAGGGCAACTCACCCGCATTGGCACCGGAAAGATCCGACATCACACCCATCACGAAAGGCACCTGGACCTTCTTCTGGGCGCCATAGACCTCGACGTCATATTCAATCTGCACGCGAGGCGCACGATTCCGCGCGATGAATTTCTGACTACTTTGCTTGGCCATGCGACTCTCCCGGTAAGGTTTTCTCTTGGGCTTTCGAGATGCAGCAATCATCAGTTTCAGCGTGGCATCGGAGCTGCCGCCACGAGGAAGCGGAATGTCAATTCCGACGGTGAACCAGCATGCGATCCTGTCGCGAAAGACCTGGTCACCATCGCTTTCGTGGTGCCCGGCGCTGCTGTAAACGACCAGACCTCAGCGAGGCAGATGAATGCCTTTGCCGGCAGGATCGGGCGAACCGCAGTCGGACATCGCAGATCGGGTGTTATAGGTGAGAATGCTGTTGAATGCGGCCATGACCGGCTTGCCGGCGGATTCGATCCCGCCGGCTCCAGGCGGACACGATCAATCCAAAGCCCAGCAGCGTCATGTGCGTTCGCAAGCGTATGCCCCCTTCGTTCCGTGCGGCGGATTTACACCATCGGTAAAACACATACTCGACATGCTCGATAGCAGCGACACCCCCCGGTGCCTCGCTTGCATGTTCAGTGACCTTCCATCCTGTCATTCCGACAACAGACGGCACCTTGCGGGTGTCGTCGCCGTCAGGAAATACCAGGAGATACCCTGTTTTCTTTCAACGTGCCGCCTCTAGCAGGCGCCCATTCACGTCAAGGCCACGACCAACTGGTCAAACAATCTACATCCGTCAACGGTTCGCTGCAAGCTGAATTGGCGCCCTCGCGGCAACGACCATGACCCCGCGCCTTGACGTGCCTTTTTCCACTCGACTCGTCTGCCGACATGAGCGATCCCGGCGAAACAGACTGGACCCTCGACCATTACACCGCGAGTGCACAAAGGTGACCAGCAGATGAAATTGCTGCGCCGGACTCGGGCAGCCCTGCGCTCGTGGCTTGCCGACTGATTCGTGGATTTCATGCCAGGCATCGCGCGCCCTTCACCCTCCAGCCTTCGCGATGCGCCGCTGCAAGCTGGCAGCAGGGAATCCGATCGGCACATCGACTGACTGCAGCTGTTGCTCCGCAGGTGCTGATGCCTGCCGAGCGCCACCCGGCCATTTTCGCCGTAGCGAACCCGCACCCTTGGAGCATCTGCTGCGCTGTGCGGCCGAGCCACGCTGATCGGAAACTCGAGTCGGCGGCTAGGTATCCCCGGGTTCACGGGTAACCGCGCCCCGCGCCTGGACGCGTGTCTCGCAGGTTCTCGCTCATGCCAACGAAAGAGGGGAAACCCTTTCGGATTCCCCCTCTTGGCCCATTCGATCAATGGGTTATGAATTGGTGGGCGGTACAAGGATCGAACTTGTGACCCCTTCCATGTCAAGGAAGTGCTCTACCGCTGAGCTAACCGCCCGTCTCGCGCAAGACAAACCTCGCGAGCCGCGCAGTATACGGGAGCAGGAAGCCCCCGACAATATCCCGGACATCATCGAATGGAAGCTCAACGCAGGGCCTGCTCCCGCAACTCGTGGATCTGGTCGCGCAGCCGGGCCGCGTCCTCGAATTCCAGATTCTGCGCGTGCTTGTACATCTGCGCCTCCAGTTTCTTCAGCATGCCGGCGGCCTGCTGCGGGTTGAGCCCGGCGTAGTCGGCTGCAACTTCGGCCACGGCCGCGGCGCGGCCCCGTGAGGACTTGCTGCCGCGGCGGTTGCCCGCCTCGCTGCGTGCACCTTCCATGATGTCGGCGATGCGCCGCACGATGGTGGTGGGGGTGATGCCCTGCTGCAGATTCCACGCCATCTGCTTTTCCCGGCGTCGCGCGGTCTCATCGATCGCCGCCTGCATCGAACGGGTGACCGTGTCGCCGTACAGGATCGCCTTGCCGCGCACATTGCGGGCGGCGCGGCCGATGGTCTGGATCAGCGAACCGGTGGAGCGCAGGAAGCCCTCCTTGTCGGCATCGAGGATCGCCACCAGCGACACCTCGGGCATGTCCAGCCCCTCGCGCAACAGGTTGATGCCCACCAGCACGTCGAACTCGCCCAGGCGCAGGTCGCGGATGATCTCGCTGCGCTCGACCGTCTCAATGTCCGAGTGCAGGTAGCGCACCTTCACGTCGTGCTCGGCCAGGTATTCGGTGAGGTTCTCGGCCATCCGCTTGGTCAGCGTGGTGACCAGCACCCGATCGCCCAGCGCCACCCGCTTGTGCACTTCGCCCAACAGGTCGTCGACCTGGGTGCGCACCGGGCGCACCTCCACTTCCGGGTCCACCAGGCCAGTGGGACGCACCACCAGCTCGACCACTGCCTCGCCGGACTTGTCCAGCTCGTAGGCCCGCGGCGTGGCTGACACATAGATGGCCCGCGGCACGCGTTGCTCCCACTCCTCGAAGCGCAGCGGCCGATTGTCCATGGCCGATGGCAGGCGGAAGCCGAACTCGACCAGGGTCTCCTTGCGCGAACGATCGCCCTTGTACATCGCGCCCAGCTGCGGCACGGTGACGTGCGACTCGTCCACCACCAGCAGACCGTCAGCCGGCAGGTAATCGAACAGCGTCGGCGGCGGCTCGCCCGGTTCGCGCCGGGTCAGGTGACGCGAGTAGTTCTCGATGCCCTGGCAGTAACCGACCTCGGCCATCATTTCGATGTCGAAACGGGTCCGCTGCTCCAGCCGCTGCGCTTCCAGCAGCTTGTTGTCCTTGTACAGCTGCTCCAGCCGCTCTTTCAATTCCACCTTCACCGTCTCGATCGCGTTGAGCACGCTCTCGCGGGTGCTGGCGTAATGCGTACGTGGATACACCGTATAGCGCTGCACCTTGCGGATCGTCTCGCCGGTGAGCGGATCGAACAGCGCCAGCTTCTCCACTTCGCCATCGAACAGCTCGATGCGCAACGCCTCGGTTTCCGATTCGGCGGGGAACACGTCGATGATCTCCCCTCGCACACGATAGGTGCCGCGACGCAGCTCCATCTCGTTGCGGGTGTACTGCAACTCGGTCAGCTGGTGGATCAGCTTGCGCTGGTCGATGCGCTCGCCGGTAGCCAGGATCAACCGCAGCGACAGGTAGTCCTCGGGATTGCCCAGGCCGTAGATCGCCGACACCGTGGCGACGATGATCGAGTCGCGCCGCGACAGCAGCGCCTTGGTCGCCGACAGCCGCATCTGCTCGATGTGCTCGTTGATCGAGGCGTCCTTCTCGATGAAGGTGTCCGACGCCACCACGTAGGCTTCCGGCTGGTAGTAGTCGTAATAGCTGACAAAGTATTCCACTGCGTTGTGCGGGAAGAACTCCTTGAACTCGCCGTACAGCTGCGCTGCCAGGGTCTTGTTCGGCGCCATCACGATCACCGGCCGTTGCACCCGCTCGATCACATTGGCGATGGTATAGGTCTTGCCCGAGCCGGTGACGCCAAGCAGGGTCTGCGCCGCGAGGCCCGCCTCGAAGCCTTCGGCCAGGCGCTGGATCGCCTGCGGCTGGTCGCCGGCAGGCTGGTAAGGGGCAGCAAGTTGGAAGCGGTCAGTCATCGGCTACAGATGTGGGCGCGGGGGACTATTTTAAATCGGGCCTGCTGACAGCCTGCGTCAGCAGAAGCCGACGTGCAGACTGCGGTCGGGCGACTGACCGTGCACCACCCGCGCCATAGCATGAACCTCCGTACAGCGCAGGAGGGATACCATGCCGGCTCCCAGGAGGTTCAGGCCCGTTCGCTCGCAACACGGCATCAGCCTGGTCGAACAGATCATGGTGCTGGCCATCACCGCCATCCTGACCGGCATCGCCGTGCCACCGCTACACCATGTGCTGAGCCGCAATCGGCTGCAAGTGGCGCAGACCGACTTCATCGCGGCGTTACAACATGCACGCACGACAGCCGCCACCAGCGGCAAGCGCACGCTGTTCTGCCCGAGCGCAGACGGCCGCCGTTGCAGCAAGGGCTCGCGCTGGGACGGCGGCTGGCTGCTCGGTCACGATACCGATGGCGATCACCAGCCCGACAAGCTGCCCTCGTACGTCGGGCCTGCCTACAGTTCCGGGGTGAGGATAACCAGCAGCAGCGGGCGTCACGACGTGCGCTTCAAGCCGGATGGCAGCGCCGCCGGCAGCAATCTGACGCTGGCGTTCTGCCAACCCGGCAGCGCTGAGCCAGTGCTCAGCGTGGTGGTCTCCAATTCCGGACGTATCCGGGGCGCAACCGCCACGGCCGCGCAGGCGGCCAATTGCCTTCAGCAGGCCGGATGAACACATGGAACGCGCCCCCGGCGACCGTCGAGTTCCAGAACCCGCCGTGAGCTGGCCCCGGGGTCGGATTACCGGCAAGGCTGCGGACACCGCCGCCCCATGCATCCCGGCAGCGCAGTCACTGGCGCTGCCGCAGGACCGTCATGTCCTACAGCGGGGGGGGGCGGACAAGCATCGTGCGGTTCGCGGCAGGCGGCGCCGTCCTGCTGCCAAAGTCACCAAAGCCCACAAACGCGAAAGGCCCCGCATCGCTGCGAAGCCTTCACATAATGGCGCCCGAAGTTGGACTCGAACCAACGACCCCCTGATTAACAGTCAAGTGCTCTAACCAGCTGAGCTATTCGGGCGTGAGCTGCGTAGTTTGTCGACGCTGACGCGAGCTGTCAAGCCATCAACGGCATATCGCCGCACATTTTTCAGTGGGTCACGATCCGATAGCACGGCACGTACGCCGTACCGCCGGGAAGCTTCATCCGGTGCTGCTGGACGAATGCCCGCAACAGCTTGTCCAGCGCGCGCATGATGTCGGCATCCCCGTCGATATCGAATGGGCCATGCCGTTCGATTGCTTGCACTCCCTCCTCCTTGACGTTGCCCGCCACGATGCCGGAGAAAGCGCGGCGCAGGTCCGCGGCGAGCTCATGCCGGGGGCGGTCATGATGAAGCTGCAACGCACGCATCGCTTCGTGGCTCGGGCGGAACGGCAACTGAAACTCCAGCGGAATCCGCAACGCCCAGTTGAAGAAGAACGCGTCCTTCGTGTCGAGCCGGTTTTGGCGCACCTTGTCGAGCCCCTTGACCATCGCCCGTGCCACGGACGTCGGATCATCCACGATGATCTGATAGTGCGCGGCCACTTCATCCCCCAGGGTCAGCCGCAGGAAATGATCGATCTGCTCGAAATAGGCGGCCGACTCACGCGGGCCGGTGAAGATCAACGGGAACGGGATGCCCGCGTTGTCCGGATGCAACAGGATACCGAGCAGGTAGAGAATCTCCTCGGCCGTGCCTACACCGCCGGGAAACACGATGATGCCATGACCGATGCGCACAAACGCCTCGAGCCGCTTCTCGATGTCCGGCATGATCACCAGGTGGTTGACGATCGGGTTCGGTGACTCTGCCGCGATGATGCCGGGCTCGGTGATGCCGATGTAGCGGTTGGGCAGACGACGCTGCTTGGCATGCGCGATGGTCGCGCCCTTCATCGGCCCTTTCATGGCACCCGGGCCGCAGCCGGTGCAGATGTCCAGCCAGCGCAGGCCGAGCTGGTAGCCGACCAGCTTGGTGTAATCGTATTCCTCGCGCGAAATCGAGTGTCCACCCCAGCACACCACCAGGTTCGGGTCGATGTGCGGCGCGAGGATGCGTGCGTTGCGCAGGATATCGAAGACACTCTCGGTCAACCCGGCAGAGCCGTCCAACCCGGAGGCGACCTGCTCCAGCTGGGTCGACACGTAGACGATGTCACGTACCACCGCGACCAGCAATTCATTGATACCGCGGATGATCTGGCCGTCCACGAAAGCCTGCGCAGGCGCATGCGACAGCTCGATCTTGATGCCGCGATCCTGCTGCAGCACCTGGATGTCGAAATCGGGATACTGCTCCAGGATGGCCCGCGGATCGTCGCCGACGTTGCCCGAGGTGAGTACTGCCAATGCGCAGCGACGCAGCAACGCGTGCAGACCCGAATCGCTCGCACCGCGCAGGCGCGCCACTTCGTTGCGGGAGAGAATATCCAGCCCGCCTATCGGTGAAATGCGCGCACTCACGGTGGCTGGCTTGCCAGCGCCGCTTGCCTGAATCTGGTTCATTCCTGTGAATCTCCATCGCTGACGGCGTTGCTGCCTTATGCAGAGCCATGGCGAGCCGCGTAGCTTCCCGCGACCGCATGAGCAGGTCAAGGCAAAAAAAAACCGGCGCCCGTAAGGGCGCCGGCCTGTACTGCGTCGAACCTGCCCGCTTAGAACGTGTAACGCAGGGTCAGCATGGCCGACCAGCGCGATACGACGCGGGTCGGGTTGGTGCCGGCGTCATAGACGCTGAGCTGCTGCGGCTGGTAGTTGCCGTTCTTGTCCGTCGGCAAGTAGTAGACGTATTGGCCCTGGGCGTTGACGCCATCGTAGCCGGCCAGGGTGCGCGTGTTGAACTGCGTGTTGACCGTCTGCCCCCAGTTCTTGTCGAGCAGGTTCAGGAAGTTGTAGACATCCAGTCGTACCACGCCCTTGTTGCCCTTGAAGATGCCCGGGACTTCCTGCGAGAAGCTCATGTCGAGCTGGTTCACCCAGCCGTAGTGAGCGCCGTTGCGGGAAGCGATCTGGCCACGATGCTCGTTGAGATACTTGTTGCTGGAGATGTAGTCCTGGAACTGCTGTACCAGTGCGGGCGAGGCGGTGCCGTAGCTGACCTTGCCATCGTTCAGCGTCGGGATGTAGGCCGGGTCCTCGTAGGTGATGCCATCGCCATTCGCATCGCCGGAGAAAATCCAGCTGTACGGCAGACCGCTGTGACCATTGTAGAAGGCCGACACGGAGGTCTTGTAGTCACCGAAGAACGCATGCTGCCAGGTCAGCGAGGCCTTGAGCGTCCGCGCGATATTGCGATCGGCGGTCGCGGCCACTTCCTCGTTGACGTTCTGGCGCACCACGTAGGCATAGCCCGAGGAGGCCTGCGAGCTGTTGCCCGGATTGACCTCGGTGGCATGGTTCATGGTGAAGCTGACATCACCGAACCAGTTTTCCGAGAACGGCTTGGACAGGGACAGAGTCAGGCTGTCCGACTTGCCCTTGCTGGTGTTGGTCAGCAGGGTCGAGGCCTTGTCGAACGCCTTGTTGCGGTTGGCCGCGGCATCGGCGGACTTGGCCTTCTCACCAGCAGTGGCCCAGTACTGATAGCGGCCATCCGGAAGCAGAATGGGATTGCCATTCGCGTCGGACGTCGGAGCACCGATATTGATCGCCTGGTAGTAGATGCCGTCCTTGACCTGGATGTGCTGCAGCTCGACCGAGCCGATCATGCCCCACCACGGCAACTCGCGATCGAGCGCCAACGTAGCCTTCCAGACGGTGGGCAGCTTGAAGTTCGGAGCGATCGTGTCGACGTCGCCGCTGACGCTGCCCGGGCTGTTCGGAATGTTCTGGTTGTAGGCATCCGGGCTGAACGCCGCGTCACTCGGGTTGAACGACTGGTAGCTGGCGACGGTCAGGCCGTTGTTCTGATACGGATTGGTCATCCACACCGTGGGCGGGAAGGTCTGGAACAGGCCGATGCCACCGCGCAACTGCGTCATGCGCTCGGTGTTGAAGTTGTAGTTGAACGAGAAACGCGGCTCGACCACCTTGTTCTTGCTGCCCAGGCTGTTGTTGTTTCGATAGCCGAACGCCTGCTCGAACGCGGCGTTGTACAACGGCGGGTGATCCGAGTGCGGAATGTCCATGCGCAAACCGTAGGCGATGGACAGGCTGTTGTTGACCTGCCAGGTATCCTGCAGGAACGGGCTGTACTGGCTGTAGACCCAGTTGGCAGCCACATCATTCAGCGTATAGCCGCCAGCCGGCTGGTACAGGTCGTATTCGTGATAGTTGCCGGCGGCAAAGTCGCTCAGGCCGTAGAACGTGTAATTGCCATGCTCGGTGCGGCCGAACAGGTTGTAGATCTTGTCGCGCTGGTAGTCGATACCACCCTTGATCGTGTGATCGCCCAGGTAGAGCGTGCCGGCGAAGAAAGCCGTCCACTTCTTGGTGCTGATCGCGTTCTCGTGACGATACTGGTCCTCGCCCAGATTCACCGACGGACCACGCCCGGCGGTATCCAGATACACCTTCACCTGCGGCTGGTTGATGGCGTTGCCGGCAAGCTGCTCGAACGACTGGTAGCTGATCTTGGTTTCGGTCGAGAAACTGTCGCTCCAGTCATCGAAGAACTGCACCGCGGTGTTCTTGGTCAGGCTGTTCTTGGTGTACCAGTAGCTGCTCAGACCCACCTGGTTGGAGGCGTTGCCCTGCACGATCGGCTGGGACTCCTTGGTGTACTGGTAGGTCAGGCTGGCGCGATGGCTGTCGCTGATGTTCCAGTCGATCTTGCCCAGGTAGCGCCGGTCGTCCAGCACCGTACCGCTGTTGGCAAAAGAGCCGGGCTGCAGACCCAGCGCCTTGGCGGTGTCGATGACCTGCTGCAGGTCGCTTGGCGAAATCTTGTTGGACGTCGAGGCGCCCGTCAGCGACGGGTCCAGGCCGTTGGACGAATCAGCGCCGATGCCGGTGGTCTTTTCCTTCTCGGCCGACACGAAGAAGAACAGCTTGTCCTTGATGATCGGACCACCCAGGGTGAAACCGCCAGTCCAGTCCTTGCTGTAGCCGCTGTACTTGTAGCCCGGATCGCCGCTGTTCAACCAACCGGCATCGCCGACCATCTTGTTGGCGTTGCGATAGGCGTAATACACCGAGCCATGGAACTGGTTGGTACCCGACTTGGTGACTGCGTTGATGTCGGCGCCCACGGTATCCGAGGCCACGTCAAAATTCGACGTCGAAATGTTGTACTCGCCAATCGTGTCCACCGAGATGGGCGAGCCCTGGTAGGGCAGTCCGTTTGCATTGAGACCGAACGGGTCGCCCTGGGAAATGCCATCGACGCTGATGTTGTTGTAGCGATTGGGCATGCCCGCCATCGAGATCGAGCCATCACCCTGATCGGTGACGTTGATCCGTGGGTCCAGGCGGGCGATATCGTCGATCGAGCGATTGCCCTGGGGGGTCGCCTCAAGCTGGCGCTGCGACACGTTGGTCGACAGCCCCTTGTTGTCCGACGAGAAAATCTGGGTCAGCGCCGACGCGGTGACGTTGACACCACCGAGCGTCGTCGCCTGCGCCTCGGCGGAGGTCATCTGCAGATTGATCGCGGAACTCTGGCCCAACTGCAGGTAGACGTTGTCCTGTTCCACCTGGCTGAGGCCAGCCTTGGAGGCCGTGATGTCGAACGGGCCACCCACGCGAAGACCCTGTGCGACATAGCGTCCGTCGGCGTCGGTCGTGACGATCTTGGTGGTGCCTGACGGCACGTGCACGATCTGCACGGTGGCGCCTGCAACTGCCTGACCGCTGGCATCGACCACCCGGCCGGCTACCGCCGAGGATGTGACGTTCTGGGCCATGACCGGCGTCGCCGCGAGCAACGCAGCAATGGCGAACGGCAGGAGTTTGGTACGAATTCGGCTGTTCATTCTTGATCTACCCTCAGGCTTGCAACGAAAGTAATTGCGGATCAGGACCCAAACATGGCCATGCCCGGCGTACGCCAGGCTGTGCCGCTATCCACGTTGGATTACCCCAGGTTGTCGGTGTCCCGAACCCATCGGAAATGACGCGTCCAGAACATGAAAAAGTTGGTCGGACCTTCCCGCCTGCCAACTGATTGTTAAACGGATATTAACGATATTGTATGACACTTTTGTAACGCTGGCACGTCATTCACGCGAACTGCCACCTTGGCAGAAGGTCGGGCATGAACCTTTTGAAATCAATCGCATGGAAGAATTTCACCCGCACCGCCTGTGGATGAGCCTGTCAATAGCACCGAGCCGGCTCGCGCCGCTTTGCCGGCCGGGCTCAAGAAGATTTGCCCAGATAACGGGCACGTTTGGCCGGTTTCAGCATCGCGAGATCCAGTACCACCAATCCATCGACACAGCCTGAAAAATCCGGATCCTCGCCGAAGTCGAGAAACTGCACGCCGTCGGGCGCGACCAGGTCGACATACTGTCGGTACAGCACTGGCATCGTGACGCCCAACGCATCCAGATGATGCTTGAGCTTGCCCAGGCCAGCCGAGGCATCCAGGCCCTCGAGGGCCAGTTGCACACCCCGCATCACTTCCGGGGATATCACGAACGGCAGCCGCGCTGCGGCCAGCCCGGGCACGCCGAAATAATGCTGGTGCGCGGCGGCAATCCATTCGCGGGCCTCACGCGGCAGATTGACCGACATGCTGACCGGGCCAAACAGGAAGCGCAATTCGGGATGCCGTTGCAGGTACAGGCCAATGCCCTGCCACAGCTGATCAAGTGCGCGCGAGCGCCAGTAGGCGGGCGCGATGAAGCTGCGACCCAGCTCGAGTCCTTGCGCCAGACGAGACTCCAGCGTCGGCGAGTAACTGAACAGGCTGGAGCTGTACAACCCCGTCATTCCCCGTTCGGTAATCAGTCGGCCGCCATGGCCCAGACGATAGGCGCCCACGATGCGCAGCAATTTCGGATCCCACAGCACCAGATGCTCATAGTACGGATCGAACCCATCCAGATCGCGTCGGGCGGCAGTACCTTCACCCACCTTGCGGAAGGTCAACTCACGCAGGCGGCCGATCTCACGCATCACCGCGCTGTCGCGCGCGCCCTTGAACAGCCACGCCTGCTTGCCGTCACCCAGGTCGGCCAGCTTTTCGGATCGCCCCAGTTCAGCGGCCACCTGTTCGGCCAGTTCGGGGAGTGCCAGCGGCGCCTGCCCACCAAAGATCAGGCCACGGTGTCGACCGACCCGGTAGACATGGCGGCGCATGAGCCTGGCCGCCTGCTTGGCCGAACCGCCACTGCGCTGTCCCAGTTCTTCGGCACTGATCAGGGCGCCGATGCTCAAGCCGATCCGCCGCCGGCCCGGCGCCACCGCCTCGCGCGGCAACATCGCCGTGCTCAATGGTTTGGCCAGCATCGACAGACCATAGAACATGGTCGAGTTGCGCGCCGCGATGTGCACCGGCAGTACCGGTGCCTCGCTGCGCAGCGACAGCCGTGCAAAGCCATCCGACCAACGCCCGTCACGCACGCCATCCGGTCGTACCCGGGATACTTCGCCGGCGGGAAACACGATCAACGCCTCGCCGTTGTCCAGCGCCCGGTAAACACCACGCAGGCGCGAAGCAGCACCCTTGCCGAACACATCCACCGGAAGCAGCAGCTTGCCCAGTGGCGGAATCACGGACAGCCAGTCGTTGCCGAGCATGCGCACGTCACGGCGCACCGAGCCGATCAGCTGCAGCATCGCCAGTGCGTCCTGCATGCCAAGGGGATGATTGGCCACCACCAGCAGCGGCCCATCGACGGGGATATGCTCGCGCTCGCGCGGATCGACGTGATAGCCGGTCCCGAGCACGTCCAGCACGCGCTCGACGAAATCAAAACCTTCGGCACCGGCGACCCTTTCAAGTACGCGATTGAAGCCGTCTTCATCAGCCAGGCGTCCCAGCATGCCTGCCATCGGCCGACGGATCCGGGGGTACTGAGCCAGCCATGGCAGGCGCTCGGTAAGGGACTGTTCGATTCTGAGCATGGCGGCCTCCTCGGCTGCCCCCATGCTGATGTCGGATCATGACAACAAAATGGTCAATCGAAGAACCGCTTGTTGCATTTCGATCACGCTATCGTTTCAGGCAGCCGGGTGCAGGAATGACGCCACCCCGGCCATGAACATCTGCACCGACAGTGCAATCAGCAACATGCCCATTACGCGCTCCAATGCGGTCAGCACGCTCTCGCCCAGCCAGCGGAACAGGTAGGTGGCACTCAGCAGAATGAATGAGGTGGCCAGCCAAGCCAGCAGCAACGCGATCACCCAGTCGGCGGTGCGACCGGGCTGGGTGTTGGTCAGCAGCAGCAACGCAGCCATCGCCGACGGCCCCGCCACGCCGGGAATCGCCATCGGCACGATGAACGGCTCGCCCTCACCGGGCTTGCCGAAGATGCCGCCGCCGTCGGCCGGCGGAAAGACCATGCGGATGCCGATCAGGAACAGCACGATGCCACCGGCGATGCTGATCGAGTCCGGCTTCAGCTGCAGCAGTTTGAGGATGTGCTGGCCGCCGAACAGAAACCCCAGCAGCACGCCGAGCGCGATCAGCAGCTCTCGCACCATCACCAGGCGGCGGCGCCTTGGCGGCACGTCCTTGAGCAGGCTCAGGAAGAACGGGATATTGCCCAGCGGATCCATGATCAGGAACAACATGATCCCCGCCGACAACGTAGTCATCTGCGTTTCCATCTCAACTCCATTCTCGTGATGCGGGCACTGCTCCGGCGGGGCCGGGGCGTGTTCAGTCGAGTCGCAGATCCAGTATCTTGCCGCGCGCGGTCATCGCCTGCTGACTGAGCAGATAGACTGCGGCTGCCGCGCTGGCGTCCGGTGGCGGTCGCTGCATGACGTCTTCACCGAAATAGGCCAGTTGCCGCAACGCCGTGCGCATCGGCGCCGGCAGCATGGCATGGACGCGCAAGGGGCTGCTGTCGGTTTCCTCGTGCAGGATCGCCACGAAACGCTCCAGCGCCGCCTTCGACACACCGTAGGCACCCCAATGGGCGCGCTGCAGCAGTTCGGGATTGTCCAGCACGAACACCACGGCGCTGTCGCTGGCCTGGCCCAGCAACGGCAGGCAGGCCTGAGTCAGTGCAAACGGGGCGGATACGTTCACATGCATCGCCCGCAACCATGCGTCGGGTTTGTGCATGGTGATCGGGGTCAGCCCGGCGAAGCTGACCGCGGCATGCACGATGCCATCGAGTCGACCGAAGTCGCGTTCCAGCCCTTCGGCCAGCGCGGCATATTCACGAGGCGTAGCCACCTCCATGTCCAGCGGATGAATGACCGGCTCGTCCAGACCTTCGGCCCGCATCGCGTCGTACAGCTGCTCCAGCTGACGCTTGCGCTTGCCGGTGATGACCACCGTGGCGCCGGCGCACGACGCCGCCCGTGCCACGGCGCCGCCAAGCCCACCGTACGCACCAGTCACCAGCACCACGCGATCAGCCAGCGTATCGGCAGCCGGCAGCCAGTCGGCCGGCAAGCGAGCAGCAGGTAACGTCATCAGGACATCGTCCCGGCCACGTCGCTGGCCATGCGGGACAGTTCTCCGGCGGACTTCAGGTCCTCGATGATGTCGCAGCCACCGATCAGCTCACCGTGAATGAACAATTGCGGAAAAGTCGGCCAATTCGCGAAATGCGGCAGCGCGGCACGTATCTGCGGGTCGGCCAGCACATTCACGACGTGAAACACGGCACCGGATTCGGACAGCGCCTGGGCGGCACGACTGGAAAAACCGCACATCGGAAATTGCGGCGTGCCTTTCATGAAAAGCACGATGGGGTGCTCGGCCAGAATCGCCTTGATTTGTTCGTTGATGTCCATAGTCCGGTGTTTCATCTTTACAATACAGGCAGACCGATATTGTATCAGTCAGTTGTCGGCTGCCGTCCGTTGCGCCGACTCATCTCCCTCAGCTACCGCCAAGGAGCCGCTCATGGCCATCGAACTTCCCCCGCTTCCCTACGAAAAGAACGCACTTGAACCGCATATTTCCGCCGAGACGCTGGAGTATCACTACGGCAAGCATCATCAGGCTTACGTCACCAATCTGAACAAGCTGATCGAAGGCACCGAGTTCGCGGACGTCGCGCTGGAAGACATCATCAGGAAGTCCTCCGGCGGCATGTTCAACAATGCCGCGCAGGTCTGGAACCACACGTTCTACTGGCACTCGATGAGCCCCAAGGGCGGTGGCGAACCCAGTGGCAAGCTGGCCGATGCGATCAACAAGGCATTCGGCTCGTTCGACAAGTTCAAGGAGGAGTTCAGCAAGTCCGCCACCAGCAACTTCGGCTCCGGCTGGACCTGGCTGGTGCAGCGTCCGGACGGCTCGCTCGGCATCGTCAACACCTCGAATGCGGCCACGCCGATCACCGGCAGCGACAAACCACTGTTCACCACGGACGTATGGGAACACGCCTATTACATCGACTACCGCAATGCCCGCCCGAAGTACGTTGAGGCATTCTGGAACCTGGTGAACTGGGAGTTCGCGGCAAAGAATCTCGCCTGAATCCCCGCACCGGCGATGGCATGGAGAGGCGGAGCCGGCGACGGCTCCGCTTTTTTGTGCCCGCTCAACCGAGCCTGTCGTCCGCCAGGTGATAGTGCGGATCTTCCGCGGCATTCGATTCGACCATGCCACCGGCCTTCAGCAGCAGCTCGGCGCAGTCCGCGCTGAGATGGCGGAGATGCAGGCGCTTGCCGAGTTTCTGGTAACGCTCGGCCAGCGCATCGATCGCCTCGATCGCGGAGTGATCCATCACCCTGGCCTGGCCAAACTCCACGATGACCTGCTCCGGATCGTCCTTCGGACTGAACAGGTTCTGGAAATTTCGGGTCGATGCGAAGAACAGCGTGCCCTTGAGCTCGTAGATGCGGCTGCCATAGGCGTCGATACGTGTATTCACCTCGATCTGGCTGGCATGCTGCCAGGCGAACACCAGCGCCGAGATCACCACACCGAGCACCACCGCCACCGCCAGGTCGGTGAAGATGGTCACCACGGTGACCGCCACGATCACCAGCGCATCGGCCCGCGGCACCTTGCCCAGCACGCGCACGCTGCCCCAGGCGAAGGTCTTGGCCGAAACCACGAACATCACCCCGATCAGCGCCGCCAGCGGAATCCGTTCGATCAGGGCCGAACCGAACAGGATGAAACTGAGCAACCCCAGCCCGGCGACGATGCCGGACAGGCGATGAGTTGCTCCGGCGCCGACGTTGATCATGCTCTGCCCGATCATCGCGCAGCCACCCATGCCACCGAAAAACCCGGTCACGATATTGGCGGTTCCCTGCGCCAGGCATTCGCGGTTCGGCTTGCCACGGGTGTCGGTCATCTCGTCGATCAGGTTCAGCGTCAGCAACGACTCGATCAGTCCGACCAGGGCCATGATCAGCGCATACGGAAACACGATGCGCAGCGTGGCGACATTCCATGGCACATCGGGAAAGTGGAAGCTGGGAAAGCCACCCTTGATCGAAGCCAGGTCACCGACCGTACGGGTTTCGATGCCGAGGAAGTTGGTCAGCAGGGCGATCGCCACGATCGCCACCAGCGCCGATGGCACCGCCTTGGTCGCGCGCGGCAACAGGTAGATGATCGCCATCGCCAACGCGACCAGCCCCAGCATCACCCACAGCGCACGACCGACGATCCATGCACCATGCTGCTGGAAGTGGGGCATCTGGGCCAGAAAGATCACGATCGCCAAGCCATTGACGAAGCCCAGCATCACCGGATGCGGCACCATGCGGATGAACTTGCCCAGCCGCAACGCGCCGAACAGCAGTTGCAGCAGGCCCATCACGACCACCGCGGCAAACAGGTATTGCACGCCGTGCTGCACCACCAGTGCCACGATCACCACCGCGATCGCACCGGTGGCACCGGAGATCATTCCGGGCCGGCCGCCGAGCACGGCGGTGATCAGGCACATCATGAAGGCGGCGTACAGCCCGGTCAGCGGATTGACATGGGCGATCACCGCGAATGCGATCGCCTCCGGCACCAGGGCGAAGGCGACAGTGAGACCGGACAGGATATTGTTCTTCGCTTGCGCGAACGAAAGGGACATCGGGAAATCCTTGAAATGGTCGGTTCCCGCACAGGCGTGGCACGGTGCCTCGCCACACGGTGATCGGGAGATCCGCGGACACGCGCAACATCGGGCGATGGCGATGCCACGGCAAATGACGGAACGCACTGCCACTCAGGTGGCAGTGCGTTCCGTCCAGGTGACCACGCCACCTGGACGGCCATGCTGTCAGCTATGCAATACGTCGAGGGTCGGCTGCACTTGTGCCTGCCGGGTCAGGGCGGCGGCCAGGGCATCCAGCCGCTCGGCCAACACGACCGCATCGGCGGCACACACCGTGGCATGACCCACCTTGCGCCCCGGCCGCGCCTGCTTGCCGTAATCGTGCCAGTGCGCATCGGACATCTTGAGTACGGCGGTCGGCTCGGGCAATTCACCGATCCAGTTGAGCATCGCCGACAAACCACGCGCGCCGGTGTCGCCCAGCGGCAGGCCGAGCACCGCCCGTACATGGTTCTCGAACTGGCTGGTGTAAGCGCCCTCGATCGTCCAGTGACCCGAGTTGTGTACCCGCGGCGCCATCTCGTTGCCGAGCAACTCGCCGTCCTTGACGAACAGCTCCAGCGCGAACACGCCCACGTAGTCCAGCCGCTCGGCCAGCGTGCGCGCGAGTTCGCTGGCGCGCTGCTGCAACTGTTCGATATCCGGCGCCGGCGCCAGGCTCATCGACAGCACACCGTCGACATGCCAGTTGCGCGTCAGTGGCCAGATGCGGAACTCGCCGTCTCGTCCGCGCACGGCGATCACCGACAGCTCGCGCTCGAACGGCACGAAGGCCTCCAGGATCAGCCCATGCTTCGAGGCCTGCGCGCCGAGCGCCGCCCACGCCGCATCGGCGTCGGCCTGCCGGGCGAGGCGAAACTGACCCTTGCCGTCATAGCCCAACCGGCGTGTCTTGAGAATCGCCGGCGCACCCACCGTCGCCAGTGCCTGATCCAACTGCTCGCGCGTATCGACCGTCATGAAGGCCGGGGTGGGTAAACCGCATTCACGAAACAGGGTTTTCTCGGCCAGGCGATCCTGCGCCACCGCAAGTGCCTGCGGCGCGGGAAATACCGCAACCCGCTCGGCCAGCCAGTGCGCGGTCTCGGCGGGCACGTTCTCGAAATCGAAAGTGACCACGTCGACCTGCGCGGCAAAAGCTTCCAGCGCGGCGTAGTCGGTCCAGTCCGCTACCACCAGCGGCGCAACCTGCCCCGCACAGGCATCGGCGGAACTGTCCACCACCAGCGTCTTGACCCCGAGCGGTGCCGCCGCCAATGCCAGCATGCGTGCCAGCTGGCCGCCGCCGAGGACGCCCAGTACCGGCTGCCGTCGCTCACTCATGAGCGCGGATCCGGTTGCTCGATCACGGCCTGCGTCTGTCGGCTCCGCCAGTTTTCCAGTGCCTTGGCCACGTCGGGATCGTGCAACGCCAGCACCGCCGCCGCCAGTAACCCGGCGTTTACCGCACCCGCGCGACCGATCGCCAGGGTGCCGACCGGGATGCCGGCAGGCATCTGCGCGATCGAGAGCAGCGAATCCATCCCGTTCAATGCTTTCGATTGCACCGGCACGCCCAAGACCGGCAGACGGGTCTTGGCTGCCAGCATCCCCGGCAGATGCGCAGCGCCGCCGGCGCCGGCAATGATCACCTGGATGCCACGCGCCAGTGCCTGCTCGGCATAGCTGAACAGCAAATCGGGGGTGCGATGGGCAGAAACCACCTGCACCTCATGCGGCACACCCAGCTCGGTCAATACACTGGCTGCGTGTTGCATCGTTTCCCAATCCGAACGCGAACCCATCACCACGCCCACGCGTGGCGGCTTGGCTGTTCCTGTCATGGCCGGACCGTCCCAAAACGGCTATTGTACGGGCTTTCCACAGTCCGGCACAGCCGAAGCCCCCGCCATGGACAAGCGTCTACTCGATATCCTGTGCTGCCCCGTCAGCAAAACGCCGGTACGACCGCTGAGCAAGCGCGAACTGGATGCCCTGAATGACGCGATTGCGGCCGGCAAGGTCGACTCGGTGGCCGGCGTGGCCGTACGGGACCGGATCGCCGAAGCCCTGATCACCACCGACGGCAAGGTGATCTACCGAATCGAAGATGGCATCCCGGTGATGTTGCCCGAAGAAGGCATCGGCACGACGCAGTTCGCAGATTTTCCCGCAGCCTGAGGTCAAACTGGCTGCTCTTGGTGGTATGGAAATGACATAGCTACCCGCTTTGGCTTATTGTCGGTGCCGGGGCCGCTCATTCGGGTTTGGCTGTGCGTACAAACGTTTCAGGGATTCGGCGATGAACGAAGCCATTGAGCCATCCAAAGTCGTCAGCTTGAACCAGCGCATGGATCCCGCCAGCGAGCGCGTTGGCGAGCTGCTCAACGCCGTGCGCAATATCGCCAACAAGCGCCTGCAGCAGTGGATCGGCAACGCGTTCGAGCAGGTCGACGATGCGCTGTTCGACCTCGCCGAAAAAGCCGAGAACAACGCTGCCCAGATGCACTACTTCGATGGCATGCGCGAAGTGCGTAAACACCGGCCCGCCGTCGAACGCAACTTTCTGGGTGCGATCAGCCGCAAACTCGGCGAACTGACCCGCCCGGCACAGCAGCCCGGCCCGGCCACGCCCATGCCACAGGGCACCATCGAGTTGTCGCTGGTGGCCGACAACGAGCTGGAAGAATCGCTGGCCATCACCAGCATGATCGGCAAGAACGAATCGAGGCTGTCGCGCGACCTGTTTGCGGTCAACCAGCGACTGTCGGTGATCTGCGGTGGCCACAAGATCGATGACAGCAACAATCCGGTGGCTCCGGCAAACCTGGCACAGGCTTTCCGCACGGCCCTGCACGAGTTCAGTGCGGACATGCGGGTCAAGCTGATCATCTACAAGCTGTTCGATCGCTACGTGCTGTCGATGCTGGAAGAGCTCTATCACGACATCAATATCGAGCTTGTTCGCGCCGGGGTATTGCCGCAGCTACGGCACGAAGTGCTGCGCGGCACCAAGACGAAGGCCGGCGGCGTCGACGGCCAATCGGCCGGTGCCGGCGTTGCGGGCGCGGACGAGGCGGGTGAGATCCCCACCGACCTGCTGCAGACCCTGCACGCATTGTTCAGCGCGCGCCGAGGTCCCGTCGTTCCCGGCGGCAGCATGACTGCCACTGACGGCGGCATGCACGCCATGCCGAGCGGTCCGTTGCCTTCGGCGAATGAGTTGCTCGGCGCACTCAGCGTGCTGCAGAGCCAGATTGCCAGCGCCGGCCCGCTGCCCTACGCGCAGCCGGACGACGCCATCACGCTCAGCCGCGAGGTATTGGAACTGAAGGGGCAGTTGCTGACCCAGATCGGCGCGTTGCGTGGCGAGCGCCCCAGTCACGTGGCCAATATCGACGAGGACACGATCGATCTGGTCGGCATGCTGTTCGAGTTCATCCTGGAAGACCGCAACCTGCCGACCGCGATGCAGGTGATGCTGGCCCGGCTGCAGATTCCTTACCTCAAGGCCGCCATTCTCGACCGCAAGCTGTTTGCCCACCGGCAGCACCCGGCACGACGCCTGCTGGACGGTCTGGCCGAACAGGCCAAGAGTTGGTCGGAGGAATCCGATCGCGACCATCGCCTGCACGAGAAGGTGAAGTCGATCGTCGACAAGCTGCTGCACGACTTTGACGATGACATGGGCATCTTCGAGCGTCTGCTGAACGACTTGCAGCAGTTCCAGGAAGCCAACAAGCGCCGGGCCGAGCTGGCCGAACAGCGGGTTGCCGAATCCACCCGCGGTCGCGAGAAGCTCGAGCAGGCGCGCCGCCGTGCCGCTCGCGAGATTCTCGACCGCATCGGCGAACAGAAACTGCCACCGCTGGTGCATGGCGTACTTGCCCGGGCATGGGCCAATCATCTGGTGCTGACCCTGCTCCGTCAGGGTGAGGCCTCCCCCGAGTTCAAGACTGCACTGCGCTTCATTGACGAGTTCATCGCCAGCACCCGGCCGGCGAACGACGCCCAGAGTCGTCAGACATTGCGCCAGATGCTGCCCGGGATTCAACGTGCACTGCGCCTGGGCCTGGCCAACGTGGCATTCCAGGAGCAGGACATCGAGCGCCTGCTTGGCCAGTTGCACAGCTACTATCGGCAACAGCTCGGTGAGACTCTGGAAGAATCCGAGGTCGTCACGATCGAAGAGGACGCTGCCATGCTGGCGATACCCGACAGCATCCAGCCGGTCATCGACAGTAGTCCCGCGCCGGATGAGATCCTCGAGGAGGAAACCGTCGAGGTGCCGCCGGACAGTCCGGAATGGCACAAGGTGCAGGCCCTGCAACCGGGCAACTGGCTGGAATTCTGTCTTGCCGACGAACCGATGACCCGTGCCAAGCTGTCGTGGATCAGCCCGATGAGTGGCCGTTACCTGTTCGTCAACCGGCGCGGCCTGAAGGTGGCCGATTACGCACCGAAGGAGCTTGCTACCCTGTTCGCCGAAGGCCAGGCCCGTGTGCTGGCTGCCAACGCACTGTTCGATCGAGCCATGAGCGCGATCGTCGGCAAGCTGAGCCAGCCGGAGTCTGCAGCCACGCCGTCCACGGACACTGAATGAGCCAGGCTCCATCGTTTGCGCGGCCGGACGCCGCCCATATCGCCGTCGATGTCGAACGCGCCCTTGCCGAGGATATCGGCAGTGGCGACGCCACCGCCGGATTGCTGCCGGTCGAGGCACACGCCCACGCGGTACTGACCTGCCGCGATCCGGCGGTAATCGCCGGAAGCGCCTGGTTCGATGCCTGCTTTCGCCGGCTCGATCCGGCGGTGCAGATCGAATGGCTGTTCCACGACGGTGAAAGGGTCGATGCCGATACAGTGATCTGCCGCCTGTCAGGCCACGCGCGTTCGCTGGTCACCGCAGAACGCGCGGCGCTGAACTTCCTGCAACTGCTGTCCGCCACCGCCACCATCACGGCTGAATATGTGGCCGCCGTGGCCGGTACCGGCGTGCGCGTGCTGGATACCCGCAAGACCATCCCCGGCCTGCGCGTCGCGCAAAAATACGCAGTGCGCTGCGGCGGTGGCCACAATCAGCGGATGGGCCTGTACGACGCGATCCTTATCAAGGAAAACCACATCGTCGCCGCCGGCGGCATCGGCGCCGCGGTCACGGCCGCGCGCCGGCAGCAGCCGAACCTGCTGGTCGAAGTCGAAGTGGAAAACCTTGATGAACTGGCCCAGGCGCTGGATGCCGGTGCCGACCGGATCATGCTGGACAATTTCGAGCTGGCACAGATGCTCGAGGCTGTGCGGTACGCGGCAGGTCGCGCACCGCTTGAAGTATCCGGCAATGTCGACCTGCACAGCATCGGCCAGTTTGCCCGCACCGGCGTGGATTTCATCTCGGTCGGCGCGCTGACCAAGCACGTGCGCGCGGTCGACCTCTCCTTGCGCCTGCAACTGGATTGAAGCGGCAGCCGGCTTGCGCCAGCCCGATACAGCCCACACACTGCGGGGATGAGTGACCTTTCCAATCTGCTGTTGCTGCTGGCGCTGGGTGCCGTTGTGGGTCTGTGGCTCAAGTTCAGCGTGGCGCGCGAGCGCGCGGTACGGGAGGCGCGGCGGCAGTGCCAGCAGCATGGCCTGCAGCTGCTGGACGAAACGGTCGGCCTGCGGGCAATGCGCCTTCGCCGCGTCAATGGCCTGCACATGGTCGAGCGCTGCTACGGTTTCGAGGTGAGTACCGATGGGCACGACCGCGAGTCAGGGCGGTTGTGGATGGTCGGCAACGCGCTCAGCAGCCTGAGTCTGCCGACCATTGAATTACTGTCGCATGAAGCGCCCGACGACATCACGCTGCCGGCAACCCGGGGCAACATCCTGCCGTTTCGCCCCCGCCCGGACCATCGTCGACTGCACTGACCGGAGAGGCATCCGGCCGATCCTGATCACATGCATCGGCGTGCTACTTCACTACCCTCAGATGCGGCGCGCCGCGCTTCGGCTTGTTGTCGTCGCCATCACCACCGGGGGTCGCCTCGTCGGACTCGGGTGCAGGGCGCGGGGGAGGCGTATCGCTGCCTTCCTCATCGGCCGGGAACATCATGCCCTGCCCATTTTCCTGCGCATACAACGCCAGCACCGCCTGTACCGGAATCTGGATGGTCTGGCTGACTCCGGAAAAACGTGCCTGGAAACTGATCCACTCGTTGCCCAGGTCCAGATTCGCGACCGCACGCATCGCCAGGTTCAGCACCACCTGACCGTTCTTGATGACCTGCGGGGGCACTCTCACACCGGCAAAGCCGGCGTCGACCAGCACATAGGGAGTCAGGCTGTTGTCGCTGATCCAGTCGTAGATCGCCCGCAACAGGTACGGACGATTGGAGCTCATTGGTACCGCGTCATTCTTGCTCATGATCTTGCCGCATCGCCTTTTCCTGATCGGTCATGCTGCGCGCAAAACCCTGACTGTGAAACAACCGCTCACCGTAATCGATGATCGGCTTGCCTTCGCGCCCCAGCTCGACTCCCAACCAGGGCAGTCGCCAGATCACCGGCGCCACCAGGCAATCGACCAGGCTCATCTCCGGACTGAGGAAGAACTTCGAGGCCTTGAACAACGGAACCGTGGACAGCAATTGCTCGCGCAACCGCTTGCGCCCTGCCTCCGCCGCACGACCGCCGCTGCGAATCGTGTCCAACTCGGGCAACCAGTCCTTCTCGATCCGTACCGCCGCCACCCGCAGGCGAGCACGTGATTGCGGATCGATCGGCATCAACGGCGGGTGCGGATAGCGCTCGTCAATGTACTCGCACACCACCGAAGTATCGAACAGGGTCAGGTCGCGGTCGACCAGCGTCGGGGTGCTGGCATAGGGATTGAGATCGACCAGATCCTCCGGGGGCTTGCCCGGATCGACCAGTACGCGGTCGTAGCTGACCCCCTTCGCTGCCAGCACCAGTCTCGCACGATGACACTGTACGTCATCGGCCGTGGTGTAGAGCGTCAGTGCGCTACGCAAGCGGGCACTTTGAACCATGCGCGATTCCCTGTCGATGAGACGGTGGCGGCGGCTCGCAGCCGCCGCCACCGGATGATGCTATCCGGCTCAGTGCACGTCCTTCCAGTACTCCTTCTTGAGCATGGAGGCCAGCAAGGTGAAGAACGCCAGGAACAGCAGAACCCAGATGCCGTAGTGATGCCGCTGCAGCGCCGCCGGCTCGGAGGCATATTCGAGGAACGTGGTCAGGTCGCGGGTCGCCTGCTGAAACTGGGCGGGGGTCAGCTTGCCCGGATGCGACAGCACCAGCTTCTCCACCACCGGGTCCTCACCGGCCTTGACCGGCTTCATCTCCGCCGTCTGCATGCCCTGCAATTCCCACAGCGGGAACGGCATCGACGCGTTCGGGAACACCGTGTTGTTCCAGCCCACCGGACGACTCGGGTCCAGATAGAACGAGTTGAGGTAGGCGTAGACCCAGTCGGCGCCCTTGGCACGCACTTCCAGCGACAGATCAGGCGGTGCCTTGCCGAACCACTTTGCCGCGGATTCCGCCGGCATGTGCGAAACCACCGTTTCACCGAACTTGGCACCGGTGAAATTGAGGTTCTCCATCACTTCCTGTTCGGACAGCCCCAGGTCGCTGGCAATCCGCTCATAGCGCATGTACTTCAGCGAATGGCAACCGACGCAATAGTTGAAGAACAGTTTCGCGCCGCGTTGCAGCGATGCCTGATCCTGCACATTGGTGCCGGCGTTCGGCAGCCCGCCTTCCTCTGCGGCATGCACCGATACGCTGCCGACGATCAGACTGAGCGCCAACGCGACCGGGAAGATGTATCGCTTCATGAGTTGCTGCCGCTTAGTCATGCGTCGTCACCCGTTCCGGAACCGGCTTGGTTTTTTCCCAGCCGAAATATGTGTAGGCCCAAAGGAAGACAAAGAACCCGAAGTAGATCGCCGTCATCACGCGGCCGAACAGGTTCTCCCAGAACGTCACGTTGATGTCGCCGAACCACACCGGCATCACCTCGGCGGTAATACCCGCACCCACGGCGCCAAGCATGAAGAACGACAGCACGAACAGTCCCAGTGCGACCTTGAAGCCGGTGCCGCGGTAGCGGATCGACTTGACCTTGCCGCGATCGATCCACGGCATCCCGAACAGCACGCCGATCGAGCCGAACATCGCGATCACGCCCCACACGGCCGAGCCGAGGAAGGACGGGATCATGCGCACGATCGCGTAGAAAGGCGTGAAATACCAAACCGGCTTGATGTGCGACGGCGTGGCCAGGTTGTTCGCCGGAATGAAGTTGTCGTGCTCCAGGAACCAGCCGCCGAAGGTCGGTGCAAAAAAGATGATGAACGCGGCAATCAGCAGGAAGAAGCCCACGCCGACCAGGTCCTTGACCGTGTAGTACGGATGGAACGGAATGCCGTCGGCCGGCTTCAGCGCATCCCAGCGATTGCCCTTGGGACCCTTCTTGATCTCCACGCCGTCCGGGTTGTTGGACCCCACTTCGTGCAACGCGGCGATATGCAGCACCACCAGCAACAGCAGCACCAGCGGCAGCGCAATCACGTGCAACGCGAAGAAGCGGTTCAGCGTGGCATCGGCCGGCAGGAAGTCGCCCATGATCCACTGAACCAGATCGCCGCCGATGTAGGGAATCGTGCCGAACAGGGAGATGATCACCTTGGCACCCCAGAACGACATGTTGCCCCATGGCAGCACATAGCCCATGAAAGCCTCGGCCATCAATGCCAGGAAGATCAGCATGCCCAGCAGCCACACCAGTTCGCGCGGCCGCTTGTACGAACCGTAGATGATGCCGCGGAACATGTGCAGGAACACCACCACGAAGAACAGCGACGCACCGGTGGAGTGCATGTAGCGGATCAGCCAGCCCCACTCCACGTCACGCATGATGTACTCGACCGAGTTGAAGGCTCCCGCCGCACTCGGGTTGTAGTTCATGGTGAGGAAGATGCCGGTGACGATCTGGTTGACCAGCACCAGGATCGCCAGCGAACCGAAGTAGTACCAGAGATTGAAGTTCTTCGGCGCGTAGTACTCGGTCATGTGCGCGCGATACATCGGCATCATGCCCGGCGCACGCTCGTTGACCCAGTCGCCGATGCTCGTGAATACGTTGGCCATTAGCCAGCCTCCTTCGGATCCACGCCAATCTGGATGGTGCTGTCATCGATGTAGTGATACGGCGGCACCTGCAGGTTCTTCGGTGCCGGCACGCCCTGGAACACCCGACCGGCGAGGTCATAGCGCGACTTGTGGCACGGGCAGTAGAAACCACCCTTCCAGTTCGGATCGAACGGCTCCGGCTTGATCTCCGGCACGAAGTCCGGCACACAGCCCAGGTGCGTACAGATGCCCACGACGACCAGCCATTCCGGCTTGATCGAGCGGGTTTCGTTCTGCGCGTATTTCGGCTGCTGATCCGCGGAGGCGCCATCGGACTTCGGATCGACCAGACGCGAGTCCACCATCGGCAACGTCGCCAATTGCGCCTTGGTCCGATTGACCACGAACACGGGCAGACTGCGCCACGACACGGTGAGCATCTGCCCCGCCTCGACCTTGGCCAGCGATTGTGTAACCGGAGCACCAGCGGCCTTGGCTCGCGCGCTGGGTTCCCACGACTTGATGAAGGGCACAGCTGCCGACACGATTCCTATGCCACCAACCACCGCGGTGGTTGCTGTAAGGAAGCGGCGGCGGCCGTGATCGACGACTTCGTTCGCCATCAGGCTCTCCGGTACTTGCGTATTTGCAATGTCATTCTGGGGTGGGGGTTTGGGCCCCGTAAAAATCGCGTTAGTGTAGCGTCAGGGCCAGCCCCGTACAATAAACGATCCGGGCGAGAGCCATTCGCCGCAACATTCAGTCACGACTTGCCGGAACGCTTCCCTTTCGACATGAAACATGCCGCCGGCACGCTCCTGTTCATTGCCCGCTTCGCCATTCTCGGACTGGCGATGGCCTTCGTGGTCGGCCTGCTCTGGCCCGGGAGTGGAGAGCGCCTGCGCGCACGTTTCGGACTGAGCGCACCCGCCGCCCCACCCATCAGCGAGGTCCATGCCGGCAATGGTCCGGTCTCTTACGCGGATGCGGTGGCCGCAGCGGCACCCTCGGTGGTGAACATCTACGCCAACAAGATCGTCACCGAGCAGGCCTTGCGGATGTACGACAACCCGGTGCTGCAGCAGCTTTTCGGCGGCCAGCCAACCACCTACCAGCACCGCGAGCAGACGCTCGGCTCGGGCGTGGTCGTCAGCGCCCGCGGACAGGACTACGTGCTGACCAACAATCATGTGATCGCCAATGCACAGGACATCCAGGTGTTGCTGTATGACGGTCGCATCGCCAAGGCCACCCTGGTCGGCTCCGACCAGGAAACCGACCTGGCCGTGCTGAAGATCGACGCCAGCAACCTGCCGGTGATCCACCTGGCCGACAAGACGCCACTGCGTCCCGGTGACGTGGTGCTGGCGATCGGCAACCCGCTCGGCCTCAACCAGACCGTGACGATGGGCATCGTCAGCGCGATCGGGCGCCAGTTGAACAGCTCCAGCGCGGAGGATTTCATCCAGACCGACGCCGCCATCAACCTGGGCAATTCGGGTGGAGCGCTGGTCAATACCGCGGGCGAGCTGGTCGGCATCAACACGTTGCTGATCGGCAAGGCTGCGGGCGCCGAAGGCATCGGCTTTGCCATCCCGGTGGGCACCGCCAAGAAAGTGCTGGATCAGATCATCAGCACCGGTCATGTGGTGCGTGGCTGGATCGGCGCCGACTACGCGTTCGTGCCGGTGGCTGCCGACAGCGGCCTGCCCGCGGCGGCGCGCGGTGCGCAGGTAACCGCGATCTATCCCGGCGGTCCCGCCGCGCAGGCCGGGATCAAACCCCGTGACATCCTGCTGCGCATCGGCGACGACGACATCCTCGACCCGGCCGACCTGCGTCGGCGCGAAGCGGCGCTCAAGCCCGGCAGCAAGGTGGAGGTTTCCGGGTTGCGCAACGGCAGCCCGTTCCATCTCGAGGTCACTCTGGCACAACGGCCATTGATGAATGCCAGCTCCAGTCTGAACGATTGAGATGCTCCGTCCGGGTACTGCCCCCGGCAACGGCGCGGCGGGTTCAACCGGGTCCGCGCGAAGCCAGCGGCGGATGGATCACCGCGCCATAGCGCTTGCGCAGCGTGTCCACGCGTTCCACATACACCTGGGTTTCGGCATAAGGCGGCACTCCCTTGTAACGTTGCACCGCACCGGGACCGGCGTTGTAGGCGGCCGCAGCCAATCGTTCGTTGCCGTTGAAATCGTGCAGCAGCAGACTCAGGTAACGCGCCCCGCCGCGAATGTTCTGCGCAGAGTCGAACGCGTCCAGCACGCCCATGTCGCTGGCCGTGGCCGGCATCAGTTGCATCAGTCCCTGCGCGCCCTTGAGTGACAGTGCGCGCGGATTGAATGCGCTCTCGGCATGGATGATGGCGCGCAGGAATGCCTCATCGACGCCATACTCGAGGCTGGCGGCGCGGATGGTGTCGGCATACGCGTCGAGATTGAGCGACACGCGGCCCCAGCGGATCGTCGAATGGACATCGCAGGCGGCACAGGTTGCGATGTAAGTGAACAACATGGTGACCGCCCGCCCCCGCTGGCGGGCGGGACGCAAATTGGTGTACTCCACGCTGCCATCCGCACGCACGATGCGGTAGACCGCGCCCCGCAGGACCCGGTCAGCCGGCGCACTGGCTACCGGCGCCGCCGATGCTGGCGCGTCGTGCGATTCACGATAGAGCCATTGACCGGGCGTTCCGGCGGCCGCAGCCGCCAGCGGAAGTTTGGCGGTGGTCTCGGCCGCACCGCGTACCGCGCCAGCGATGCATGTCGTTCCGGCGTCTCGCCTATCCGCTGCGCGCTGGTCTCGACGGTACCGCGCACACGGGTCAGCGAGGTCGCTTCGGTGCCGCGCGGCGTCAGGTCGCGCGCCGTGGTCGCGACCGAGCCCGTGACACCGGTCAGCGAGGCCCGCGCCGCTGGCGGTGTCCGCTTGTGCCGCGCCGGCGCGGCATAGGTACTGATCGCCTTGCAGCCGTGGTAGCCCGCCTTGCTGCTGCTGAACACCGCCTCCCCGCTGACGCCGGTGCACCGATAAAGGACACCCGCGCGCGCAGCCGGCCACCACAGCAAGGCACAACCCAGCACGACCCAGGACAGGATCGAACGTGATGGGAAGCCCCCGGCAGGCCGATCGACGCTTCCCCCTTGGCTTGCGACGTCGAACATGGGACGCAGTGTGCCGCCATGCGCCGCCCACGCCAAGTGCGCACTTCTCATTCCATGGTCTTCGGGGGAGCACTGCCCGCCGGCTGGTTCGACACGCTACCGTGACACGGCCAAGGCCACCGGGCAGTGCCCGCTCCGCGAATCCCGCAAGTGCTTGATCTGGCAGGTGCGCCTGTGCACAGGTAAACTGCTTGGTTCAGCGGATCGCACCTCCTGCTTCACGAACCACGGTACCCACGCCATGACCGGCAAGCCTGCTCCTTCGAGCTCTTCATCAAGACCCACGGCTGCCAGATGAACGAGTACGACTCGGCCAAGATGGCCGATGTACTGAAGGCGTCGCACGGCATGGAACTGACCCTGGATGAATCCGAGGCGGACGTGATCCTGATCAACACCTGCTCGATTCGCGAGAAGGCACAGGAAAAGGTGTTCAGTCAGCTCGGTCGCTGGAAGCAGCACAAGAAGGACGGCAAGCCGGTGCTGATCGGCGTGGGCGGCTGCGTGGCCTCGCAGGAAGGCGAGGCGATCGTCAAACGCGCGCCTTATGTCGACCTCGTGTTCGGTCCGCAGACCCTGCACCGCCTGCCTGAGCTGATCGACAGGCAGCGCGCCAGCGGCAAGCCGCAGGTGGACATCAGCTTCCCCGAGATCGAGAAATTCGACCGCCTGCCCGAGCCGCGCGCCGAAGGCCCGACCGCGTTCGTCTCGATCATGGAAGGTTGCTCGAAATACTGCAGCTACTGCGTGGTGCCGTATACCCGTGGCGAGGAACTCAGCCGTCCATTCGACGACGTGCTGGTGGAAGTGGCCAAGCTGGCCGCCCAGGGCGTGCGCGAGGTGAACCTGCTCGGCCAGAACGTCAACGCCTACCGCGGCCCCACCCACGACGGCGGTATCGCCGATCTGGCGGTGCTGATCCACGCGATCGCGCAGATCGACGGCATCGGCCGGATCCGCTTCACCACCTCGCACCCGCTGGAGTTCTCCGACTCGCTGATCGAGGCCTACGCCAACGTGCCGCAGCTGGCCAATTACCTGCACCTGCCGGTGCAGGCCGGCTCGGACCGTATCCTCAGCGCGATGAAGCGCGGCTACACCGCGCTGGAATTCAAGCAGAAGATCCGCAAGCTCCGTGCAGTGCGCCCGGACATCTGCGTGTCGTCGGACTTCATCGTCGGCTTCCCCGGCGAGACCGAGGAGGACTTCGGCAAGACCATGAAACTGATCGAGGACATCGGCTTCGACCAGAGTTTTTCCTTCATCTTCTCCTCGCGTCCCGGCACGCCGGCCGCGAACCTCGCCGACGATACCCCGGCGACGGAAAAGCACGATCGCCTGATGCGGCTGCAGGCGGCGATCAACGCCAACGCGAAGAAGATCAGCCAGTCGATGATCGGCAGCGTGCAGCGCGTACTGGTGGAAAAGCCCAGCACCCGCGACACCAGCGAGCTGACCGGGCGCACCGAGAACATGCGCTTCGTCAACTTCGCCGGCCCTCCGCGCCTGATCGGCCAGTTCGTCGACGTGCTGATCACCGAGGCGATGAGCAACTCGCTGCGCGGACGGGTGAAGCTGGCGGCTGAAGAAGCTGCCTGAGCCCAGCTGGGGCGCAAACCTCTGTGGGAGCGACGCTAGTCCAGCCGCTTGCGGAAGCGCAGGATCGCGGCGGTCATCATCACCACGATGAACACGAGCAGCGCCAGCCCGTCGGGCCACAATTCCCACAGGCTCGCGCCGCGCAGCATCACGCCGCGGATCAGTCGCAGGAAATGGGTCAACGGCAGTACTTCGGCAATCCATTGCGCCACCTTCGGCATGCCTGCGAACGGGAACATGAAACCCGACAGCAGGATCGACGGCAGGAACACGAAGAAGGTGATCTGCATCGCCTGGAACTGCGACTGGGCCCGGCTCGAGATCAGCAGACCCAGCGAGAGGTTCGCGAGGATCAGCAGGCCGGTGGCGAGATAGACGTCCAGCACGCTGCCGCGAATCGGCACCTGGAACAGCCAGATGCCCAGCGCCAGGATGACCGTGGTCTGTACCAGCCCGATCACCACATACGGCAACACTTTGCCGACCATCAGCTCGGCACTGGTCAGCGGGGTGGCGATCAGCAGCTCCATGTTGCCGCGCTCGCGTTCGCGCACGATCGCGATGGCGGTGAACAACACCATCGTCATGGTCAGGATCACGCCGATCAGACCGGGCACGATGTTGATCGCGGACTGTCGCTGCGGATTGTAGAAGCCGACCACGCTGATCCGCGGCTGCATCGGCGTGCTGGTGGCCGGCGCGCGCGTATCTGGCGCGGCACTGTCCAATGGGGTCTGCGCGAGTTGGGCCGCCGCCACCTGCACTGTGCTGTCGCTGCCATCGACCAGAACCTGGGCGACCGGACGACCGTCGATGCGGCGACGCTCGAAATCGGCCGGTACCACGATGCCGATGCTGATCCGGCCGCGGCGGATCATTGCCATCAGTTGCTGCGGAGTATCCGCGTGGGCCACCGGTGAGACCACGTCGGTGGCGAGCATGTCCATCACCAGCGCTCGCGAGCCGGCGGTATTGGCCTGATCCACGATGCCGGCATCGAGCCCGCGCAGGTTCAGGTTGATCGCGTAGCCGAACAGCACCAGCTGGATCACCGGGATACCGACGACCATCGCCAGCGTGATGCGGTCGCGGCTCAGCTGCCGCAGCTCCTTGATCACGATCGCCCAGAGCCGGCGCCAGTTCATGCCGCCTGCTGCCGCTGATCTGCGTCGTGGAGGGTGGCCGCGACGAACACGTCCTCGAGGTTCGCCTGCACCGCCACGGTGGCTGCCTGCTGACCGGCCCCGCTCAAGGCATCGTCGATGACCCGGCAGGTATGCTCCGCGCCCTCGCCGTCGGCCGCGGGCTCGGCCATCAACACGCGCAGGCTGTTGCCGACCTGGGCGACGCTGAGCACTCCCGGCAGATCGACGACCAGTTTTTGCGCGCGCCGCGGATCGGCCGCCTCGACCATGAACGTGCGCCGGCTCAGCCGGGCAGTCAGTTCATGCGGCGTGCCGTCGGCGACCAGCACCCCGTGATCGAGGATCGCCAACCGATGGCAACGCTCGGCCTCGTCCATCAGGTGGGTGGAGACCAGCAACGTGGTGCCGGCATCGGCCAGCTCGAACAGCTTCTCCCAGAAGTCGCGACGCGATTCGGGATCGACCGCACTGGTCGGCTCGTCCAGGAACAGCAACTCGGGCTCGTGGATCACCGCGCAGGCCAGCGCGAGGCGCTGCTTCTGTCCGCCGCTCATGGTACCGGCGAGTTGTTTCCGCAGATCGCCGAAATGATATTGCTCGACCAGTTCGTCGATGCGGGCCCGCGTACGCCGGCGCGGCACGCCCTGGATCGCGGCGAGGAACTCCAGGTTTTCGCGCACCGTGAGATCCTCGAACAGCGAGAATTTCTGGGTCATGTAGCCAATGTGGGAACGCAGCGCCTCGGCTTCGGCGGGAATGCGCAAACCCAGCACCTCGATCTCGCCCGCGCTCGGAGTCAGCAGGCCGCAGAGCATGCGGATCGTGGTGGACTTGCCCGAACCGTTCGGCCCGAGAAAGCCATAGACCTGCTGCGACGGCACTTCCAGGTCGACATGATCGACCGCCACCAGGTCACCGAAGCGGCGGGTCAGCCCGCGCGCCCGGATCGCAACGGCGGCACTGTCCCCCTTCATTTGCCGCTCCTGGCGAACTCGACCCTGACCGGCAAACCGGCAGGCAGGGTGGCCGCGTCCGCGCCCAGCGACACTTCGGCCAGGTAGCTGAGGCGGGCCGCGTCATCGCCGATCAGCGCGTAATAAGGGGTGAAGTCCGGTTCACTGCGAACCATCCGCACCTTGCCCGCGTAGGGTTGTTCGCGGTCACCCACGAACACCCGCAACGTGTCGCCCACGTGCACGTTCGCCCGTTGCTGCACCGGCACGTAGATACGCGCGTACGGCGCGTCGCCGACCAGCAGGATTGCCAGCGGCGCGCCGATCGGTGCCTGATCGCCGAGCCGGTACGGCAGGCTGTCGATCAACCCCGCGCGCGGTGCCACCACATGCAATTTCCCCAGCAGCACACGGTCCGCCTCAGCCTGCGCCAGCGCCGCCGCCAGCGCGGCGCGTGCCTGGGCGACCTGCTCCGGACGGGTGCCGTGCAGCAGCAGATCGAGCGCCGCCCGCGTTGCCGCCACCTGGCCGTCGGCACTACCGGCGGCGGCGCGGGCGCGGTCGAGATCATCCGCGGCCACGTAGTTGCGCGTCTTCAGCGCCTGCAATCGCTGGTAGTACGCGCGAGTCTCCCGCGCCTGTGCCTGGGCAGCCGCCAGACTCGCCCGGGCCTGGGCGATGTCCTCGCTGCGGGGACCGTTCACCCGTTCGGTCAGGACGTCCTGCTGCTGTTGCGCCTGGGCCAGCGCGGCGGCCAACCCGGCCCGGGTCTGCGCCTCGTCCAGTTGCAGCAGGGTCTGCCCGGCGGTGACACGCTCGCCCTCGTGCACGTCGATCGCGACAATCCGTTCCGCCGCCACCGCCGGCAGGGTGATGCGGTCGTATTCCAGCGTTCCCAGCGCCTGCGGCGGCGCCTTGCTGCAACCTGACAGCGCCGCCGTGGCCAGCACGACCAGCGCGAGGATGCGACCGGCGTTTCCCGCGATGATCATGATGAGTCTCCCGATTCAGCCGCGCCAACGCCATGATCCAGCAGCGCCAGCGTATGGTTCAGCAGTGCATCCGCATCGAGCCCTTCCGCGCCGAATGCGTGCCGCCAGATCGGCGCGCCCGCGGCAGGGAACAGGGTCAGGCCGACCAGTGAAACGACCAGCAGCCGCGGGTCGAGCGCTGCATTGAGCAGCCCCTTGGCCTGGGCCGAAGCGAAGCGCTGCGCCAGCATCTGCGGCAGGTTCGGCACGATCCGGCTGAACATCAGCTCACGCAGCGAACCGCCCTCGCACAACACCTCGCGCACCCACAACGGCGGCAACCACGGGTTGCGCGCGACGATCTCGCCGACCCCGCGCGCGAACGCCTCGACCAGTGCCCGCGGATCGTCACCGGCCAGTTCCAGATGCGCGCGCAGGGGCGCCACCGCCGGAAGCAGACGCTCCTCGATCAGCGCCTGGGTGAAGCGGGCCTTGTCGCCGAAGTAGTAGTGCAGCATTGCCGGGGTGACCCGGGCCTCGGTGGCGATCGCGCGCAACGAGGTGGCTTCGATGCCCGTGCGCGCGAACTGCGCGGCCGCCACGTCGAGCAGACGCTCACGCAGGTCGCGATCCTCGCCGCTGGGGCGACCTGCCCCGCGACTTCGCGGGGGCTTGCCGGAGAGTTCGGGTCTGGTCATGCGCTGAAATTAATTCAATGATTAATTATATGCAATGGCCACGGCGTGACCCGACGGCTGCATCAGGACATACGCGGCGGCACCGACGGCAGCAGTGGCCCCACCATCGGCTGCGCGCTAACCTAGTCGGCTTATGAGCGAACTGAACCAGCGCGACTTCGCGCTCGACCCGGAAGACAATGCCCGCCTCGCCAACCTGTGCGGGCCGTTCGACGAACACCTGCGCCAGGTCGAACTGCGCCTCGGCGTGGAAATCAACCACCGCGGCAACCTGTTCCAGGTGATCGGAGAAGACGCCGTCACACGGGCCGCCGAGAAGGTGCTGCACACGCTGTATGCCAGCGCCGGGGACGAGTCGCTGAGCGGCGCGAAGATCAATCTGGTGCTGGCCGAGTCCGGTATCGACGCGATCACCGAGGCGGCGGTCGACGGCACCCAGGAAGTCGTGATCAAGGTCAAGCGCGGCCTGATCAAGGGTCGCGGCGCAAACCAGGCGCGCTACCTGCACGCGATCGCCAGCCACGACATCAACTTCGGCGTGGGTCCGGCGGGCACCGGCAAGACCTATCTGGCCGTGGCCAGTGCGGTCGAGGCGCTGGAGGCCAACCGCGTGCAGCGCCTGCTGCTGGTGCGCCCGGCCGTGGAGGCCGGCGAAAAGCTCGGCTTCCTGCCCGGTGACCTGTCACAGAAAGTCGATCCCTACCTGCGCCCGCTGTACGACGCGCTGTACGAGATGCTCGGCTTCGAGAAAGTCGCCAAGCTGATCGAGCGCAACGTGATCGAGATCGCCCCGCTGGCCTACATGCGCGGGCGCACCCTCAACGATTCGTACGTGATCCTCGACGAAGCGCAGAACACCACCGTCGAACAGATGAAGATGTTCCTGACCCGCATCGGTTTCGGCACGGTGGCGGTGATCACCGGCGACGTCACCCAGGTCGACCTGCCGCGCAACACCCGCTCGGGGCTGCGCCAGGCGGTTGAGGTACTGCGCGGCGTCAGCGGCATCAGCTTCACTTTCTTCACCTCGCGCGACGTGGTGCGCCATCCACTGGTGGCGAAGATCGTGCGCGCCTACGAGGCATTCGAACAGAAGGAAGAGAGCAACCAATGAGCCGCCGATCTGGCGCTTCCGATGTAGGAGCGGCTTCAGCCGCGATGGCGTCCCGCGGGAGAGCATCGCGGCTGAAGCCGCTCCTACAACCGCTCCCACAGCCGCTTCTCCATGTGCGGTTGCATCTCGGCTATGCCGTGCCGCGCGCCGGACTGCCCTCGTCCGTCAGCTTTCGCCGCTGGGTGGACGCGGCCCTGCGAGGTGCCGGGCGCCGCCAGCAGGCGGAACTGTCGATCCGCATCGTCGATGCCGACGAAGGCCGCGCGCTCAACCGCGATTATCGCGGCAAGGACTACGCGACCAACGTGCTGTCGTTCCCCGCCGAACTGCCGTCCGGCGCACCCTTGCCACTGATCGGCGACCTGGCGATCTGCGCCCCCGTCGTGCAGCGCGAGGCCGCCGAACAGGGCAAGTCGCCGCGCGCGCACTGGGCCCATCTGACCATCCATGGCGTGTTGCACCTGCTCGGCTACGATCACCAGGACGAGGCCGAAGCCGAAGCGATGGAAGCGCTGGAAACCCGCATCCTGGCCGGCCTCGGCATCGCCGATCCGTATCTCTGACCGGCGCGGCCCGATGCGTCTCCGTTCGACTGCGGGGGGACGTTCAGGCGGAGCCCCGGCTTCCCCCACCGCCGGACACGGCCGGCGTATCTGCACGCAGACGCTCTGAAGCATCAGAATTTTTCCGCTAGAATCGACGTTCCGCCCGCTTGGGCTGAATCGCAAAGAGTAATGAACGACGACCCTGGCAGTACCAGCGGCCCGGCACACCGAACATGGTGGGATCGGCTGGGCCACATGTTCTCCGGCGAGCCACGCAACCGCAGCGAACTGCTCGAGGAGTTGCGCTCCGCCCAGTCCAACGGGCTGTTGTCCGCCGACACGCTCACGATGGTCGAGGGCGCGATCAAGGTCACCGAACTGAGCGTGGACGACGTCATGGTGCCGCGTGCCCAGATCGTGATGCTGGCAGTCGAATCAACGTTGCCCGACCTGCTTGCCGTGGTGGTCGAATCGGGACACTCGCGCTTCCCCGTGCATGGCGAGGACAAGGACGAGATCCTGGGCATCCTGCTGGCCAAGGACCTGTTGAAATTCTTCGGTGCGGCCGAGCATTTCGACATCCGCACGATCCTGCGGCCGGCCGTGCTGATTCCCGAATCAATGCGCCTGAACGTGCTGCTGGAAGAGTTCCGGCTCAGCCGCAATCACATGGCGCTGGTGGTCAACGAATACGGCGGCGTGGCCGGCCTGATCACCATCGAGGACGTACTCGAACAGATCGTCGGCGAGATCGACGACGAGCACGATGACGAGGAAGAACCCGAGCTGATGCACGAACAGCCCGGTGGCGACTGGCTGGTCAGCGCGCTGACTCCGATCGAGGATTTCAACGAACTGACCGGCGCCGAATTCTCCGACGAGGAATACGACACGGTCGGCGGCATGGTCACGTCCGAATTCGGTCATCTGCCCGAGGTCGGCGAAGAAGTCGCCATCGGCGACTACCTGTTCCACGTCACCGAAGCCGACGATCGCCGCGTGCAGCAGTTCCGCATGGTGCGCCAGACGGACACCTGAAGTCGCTCCCTGCGCGCGAAAGCCCTACAAGATCCTTGTTGCGCAGCCTTGTACGCACCTTCGCGCACAGGGTGCGCTCCTACAATAAATCATACGTTATGGCCGGATAATCTGATCAGCCGCACCCTCATCTGCTCGCGCTGCTGGCACTGTTCCTTGCGCGCCCGCCCGTGCCAGCGTCGCCAATGCGCCCGGCGCCAACCTCGAGGTATCGCTGATCACTTACGGCCCCGGTGAAACGTACTGGGAGCGCTTCGGCCACGACGCGATCGAGCTGCGCGACAGCGTCTCGGGCGAGGCGATCAACTTCAACTACGGCGTGTTCGATTTCAACGAGGCGAACTTCTTCCTCAACTTCGCTCGCGGCCGCATGCACTACCTTATGGACGCCGACCCCAGCGCCTATGACGAAAGCTTCTACGTCGAAAGCGGTCGCTCGGTCACCCGCCAGCGGCTCGCGTTCACCGCCGGGCAGGCCGCCGCGTTGCGCGATTTCCTGCTGTGGAATCTGCGACCGGAAAACGCCGGTTACCACTACGACTATTACGTCGACAACTGCACCACCCGCGTCCGCGATGCGCTGGACAAGGCACTCGGCGGCATCCTGAAAACCCAGCTCGCCGCCCGCCCCGGCGGGATGACCTACCGCCAGCAGACCGTGCGCCTGATGAGTGCGCAACCCTGGCTGATGCTGGTGCTGGATCTGGGGCTGGGACCTTATGCCGACCAGCCGCTGAATGCCTGGCAGGAGAGCTTTCTGCCCGAGGTATTGCAGACCCGGCTGCGCGAAGCACGCGTGGACAACGGCCATGGCGGACTGCAGCCGCTGGTGCAGAGACGAGCGGCTCGTCTCGCCGAACCGGCTGGAAGTCCCGCCTCCCTTCGCACCCGACCTGCGGCTGCCATTGACCCTGGCCGGCCTCCTGCTCGGCGGATCGATCGTGGCGGCGCGACGCTGGTGGCCGATCGGATACGCCCTGCTCGGCACCGTCTATCTGCTTTCGGCCGGCCTCATCGGGCTCGTGTTGCTGGCGCTGTGGACGCTGACCAGCCACCACGCCGCCTGGGCCAACGCCAACCTGCTGCTGTTCAGTCCGCTCGCGTTCCTGCTGCTGCCCACACTGTGGCGATCCCGCCGCGGCCTGGCTGCCTCGCGCTTCATGGATGGTGTGATCGCGCTGCAGTTGCTCGCCATCATGATCGCCGTGCTGCTGCACCTGCTGCCCGGCACCGTGCAGCAGAACCAGCCGTGGCTGCTGTTCGCCCTGCCCTGCTGGCTGGCCCTGGCCTCGGGCATGCGTCGCCGCCGATAGCAGAAAACACGCCGGATGCTTTCCGGCTGGTGGCACGACGGCCGGCCGACCCGGCCGATTCCACGACAAGACGCAATTGCCCCGCCTTCCGGCGCGGGGCATCATGCGCACATGAATCTGATCACGCCGCCACCTGCCGCATCGTCGACTGCCGACCAGCCGATGGTGGTCAATTGCATCAACCGCTGACCATCAGCAAGCATCAATACAACGGCGTTGCCGCAAGGTTGCCGGACGACTCACCGACGCTGCCGCCCTTATCTGTCAAGGAAGTTGAAACAATGCCGAGCTTCTCCGCGAGCACCGGCCCGAGCGACGCAGCGAAGCTTCCCGTCATGTGCTGCGAATCGCGAAATACCACTTTGCCTTGCTGCTCCGCCGAACACGTTCCATGTGGACAAATCTGATCATTCATATCGAGTGTGCTGACGTTGGCATAGCGACCTGCGGCTTGCTTCAACCACCGATAGACCTCAGCTGCATGAATGTTCGAGGAGGACGCACTGCAAGAATGCTGCAGGCCAAGCCAGGCGGGACGACCCACATGTTCCGCCAGACAATCCGGCCCATCGAAGGGCAGATTTGGTGTGTCGCGCAAGATATAGACATGTCCCGAGCTCGGGCCCAACACGCTCAGCACCTTCGCCGTACCATCGACCCATTGCTCCCGAGTGAATTCATACGTATCGACCGTGCCAAGCAACACAAGGTCGGGCCTGATGACGGCGACACTCGCCAGCGCCTTTTTGCGCCAGGTCGAGCACACGGCGTATTCCTGGCCAATGCGGGCATAGAAGAATGGTTCATCCACCATCGGGCAGGACGACTTGGTCAGTACCAGCAAGCGCCACCCCGGGCGATCAAATGCCTCGGCGACCGCGGGAAACCACTGTCCGGCATGGCTGTCGCCCATGAGCACAGCCGTATGCGCGGCCTCAGCTGGACCAAACGCACATATGTGCACGCGATCGCTGTGGTACCAATCGTCACAATCCATACCGTAGATGATCGGTGCATCACCGTGCGCCGCTGCGTATCGCTGCAGCGCAGGCGAAAGCATCTGACTGGTTGCATGACCGTTCCACCGCAAACAAAGACTATTGGCGATCAGCATCAAAGCCAGCGCGCCCAGAATCGCCATGCGCGGCCGCGCCAGCCATTGCCGATGATTGCGAATCGGCGATTCGATGTATTTGTACGAAAGGCTGGCCAGCAGCAGCGACAACAATACCCAGCCGGCGCGGTATATCGGCGCATCGGATCCCGTCAGCGCACGTCCGAGCAGCAAAATCGGCCAGTGCCACAGATACCAGGAGTAGGAAACGCTGCCGATCATCTGCAGCGGCCGCCACGCCAGCAAGCGCGATACTCCGGCAGGCGGTGCCGCGATCGACCCTGCTGCGACAACACAAACCGCGCCGACCGTTGGCAGCAACGCGTATATGCCCGGATACGGGATACTGGCGCTGAATAGCGCACCCGCGGCCAGAATCAGTATCAGACCGAACCAACCGGCCAAGCGCAAAATCGCCGGATGATCTCGCAGCAACCCGATCACGGCAGCACCAGGCACCTTGAAATAGAGCCAGACCAATGCACCGGCGGAAAATTGCCAGGCGCGCAAGGGCATCATGTAAAACGCGAGTTGCGGTGCCTTGTAAGTCAGAAGTACGCACGCAGCAAAGCCGACGAGCAATACGATGGTCAAGCCAATCTTCAGCCGGTTCACGCCGCGTTCGCCATCACGCCCCAGCAGCCAGACAAGCAATGCCGGCCATATCAGGTAAAACTGCTCCTCCACGCCAAGCGACCAGGTGTGCAGGAACAGGTTCGTCGCGGTACCCGGGGCAAAATAACCGAGCCTGGCAAAGGCAAAATGGATATTGCTCAACCACAGCGCCGCCATCGCGCCAGCGGACGACTGCTCAGTCTGTTCCGCTGGTGCAAGCAGCAACGATGCCAGGGCTCCGATGACCAGAAGCATGGTCAGCAGCGCCGGCAACAACCGGCGCAGGCGGCGCACATAGAATTCGACGAAGCGAAGGTGCCCGGTGTTCGACACTTCCTGCACCAACAGGCCCGTGATCAGGAAACCGGAAAGCACGAAAAATACATCCACGCCGACAAAGCCACCACGCAACCATGGCACCCCGGCATGCACCGCCACGACCAACAGGATCGCCACCGCGCGCAATCCTTCCACATCGGCCCGATAGCCCAATCGATAATCGTGTCCCTTCATAACGCCCCAGGATCTTGCGCACGCTGATGCTCAGACTGGAGCGATACTACACGGCAACCGCTTTCACGTGACAGCTTGATTCCCGAAATTGCGCATCAAACGGAAACGAAAGATATTTCCCTTATTCCCGACACGACGGCATGATGCGGGCATGACCACAGCAGCCAAGCCAATCCCCATGCCTTCTGACACGAACATGGTGGTCAACTGCATCGCCTAT
>CAWHFU010000013.1:0-4860 GCA_963828685.1 uncultured Pseudomonadota bacterium | reverse complement strand
AATACCTCGATGAAAAGCCTGCTCTGCGCCTTGGGCTCAGCCCTGATCGCGCTTTGCGCCACGACCGGCGCCGCCAACGCCAGTGTCGTGATCGCGGGCACCCGCGTGGTGTTTCCGGCCGCCAATGGCGAGGTCACGGTGCGCCTGAGCAACGACGGCAGCCAGCCGGCCCTGGTCGAGGCATGGATCGACAGCGGCAACCCCGCCTCCACCCCTGATAGCGCCAAGGTGCCGTTCTTGATCACGCCGCCGCTGGTGCGCATGAATGCGGGCAAGGGCCAGAGCCTGCGCATCATCTATACCGGCCAGCCGTTGCCGACGGACCGCGAGTCGCTGTTCTGGCTGAACGTGCTGGAGATTCCACCCAAGCCCACAGCCAAACCGGGCGAGGAACGGAACACGTTGCAATTCGCCGTGCGTTCGCGGCTGAAGCTTTTCTTTCGCCCGACCAACCTCGCCGGCGAACCGACGACCGCGGCGCAGCAGATCACCTGGAAGGCAGTCGCGGACGGCAGCGGCTATGCGCTGGAGGCACACAACCCCACGCCTTACTACATCACTTTCAGCAAGCTCTCGCTGAGCGTCGACAGCACAGCGCATGCATCGGACAGCGGCATGGTTGCGCCGCTGTCGACACTGCGTCTGCCGATCAAGAACCTGAACCATGCAGCGGCGGCAGGTAGCGTGGTCGACTACACCACGATCAACGATTTCGGTGCGGCCACAACCTACAAGGGCACGATTTCTCCGTGAACCCGGCCCGCGCCAGCGCTTCGATGACGGCTTCGCGCGGGCTCGTAGCCCATCGGCCGTTGTTGTCGGCGCTGATCGGCCTGGCGCTGTGCGGCTGGGGTAGCCATGCCGCCGCATCTGCCGGCCCGAGCGCGGACGCCAGCGCTCCGGCAGGCGACGCCATGGATGCCAGCTTCGACCGCAGCATGCTTTCCGGCGCGGGGCAGAACACCACCGACCTGTCGCGCTTCGAGCGCGGCAACTTCGTGCCTTCGGGCACGTACAGCGTCGACATCTATCTCAACGACGGCCCGGTCGGCCGAAGCGACGTGCGCTTCGCCGCACCTTCGGCCGATGCCAGCGCGACGCCCTGCGTGACCCGGACTCTGCTGGACAAACTGGGCTTGCACCCGGCCGATCTGCCGGCGCAAACCACCGCCGACCTGACCGACGACAACGTCTGCGTCGACATGACCAGCGTGATTCCCGGCGCCAGCATGAATTTCGAGATGTCCGACCTGCGGCTGGACACCAGCGTGCCGCAGGCCTACCTGGGGTTGATGGCACGCGGCTACGTCGACCCGAAGTACTGGGATTCCGGAGTCAACGCCGGCCTGCTCAACTACAACTTCAACAGCTACCGCACCAGCAGCCAGGGCCTGGCGCAGACCTCCTCGTATCTCGGGCTGAATGCCGGGCTGAACCTGGGGCGCTGGCACGTCCGCCACAACTCCTCGCTGAACTGGCAGTCGGGCATCGGCGGCGCACCTTCCACCCATCGCTGGCAGAACATCGCCACCTACGCGCAGCGCGATCTGCCATCCATTCGCGCACAGCTGACCTTGGGCGACTCCTGGACCAGTGGCGAGATCTTCGACAGCATCGGCCTGCGCGGCGTGCAGCTTGCCACCGATGACCGCATGCTGCCGCAGTCGTTGCGCGGCTATGCACCCACAGTGCGCGGCGTCGCCGACAGCAACGCCAAGGTGACCGTCAGCCAGAACGGCATGCTGATCTACCAGACCACGGTCGCGCCAGGCCCCTTCACCATCGATGACCTCTACGCCACCGGTTACGGCGGCGACTTCGAAGTCAGTGTTACCGAAGCGGGTGGTCGTGTGCACACGTTCTCGGTGCCTTACGCCAGCGTGCCGCAGCTGCTGCGTCCGGGCGTCACCCGTTTCAGCGTGGCTGCAGGCCAGATCCGCGACGAATCGATCAAGCACAAGCCGGACGTGATGCAGGCCACCGTGCAGCGCGGCTTCACCAACATGCTGACCGGCTACGCCGGCGCCACCGGTTCGCAAGGCTACGCGGCGCTGTTGCTGGGCAGTGCGCTGAACACGCATTACGGCGCGTTCGCCTTGGACGTCACCGCCGCGCACACGCGCATTCCCGGCCTCGACACCATGTCCGGCCAGAGCGTGCGCCTGAGCTACAGCAAGACCCTGGCGCAGACCGGCACGTCGGTGACCGTGGCCGCGTACCGCTATTCCACCAGCGGCTACCTCACTCTGGGCGACGCCGTGCGGGCGCGCGACTACGCGCGCCGCGGCCTGCCCGTGTTTGCCAGCGGCCCGGCGCGGCCACTGACGATCAACGGCGTTCCGGTATCCGACCTGCTCACACCGGAGCAGCAGGCGGCATTGGCCGGCACCGACTACCGCGACTACCTGGTGCCCAACGGCGTAGACCGCCAGCGCAACAATTTCAGCCTGACACTGAGCCAGCGGCTCGGAGCCCGCGGCGGCTCGCTGTATGCCAACGGCTCCGCTCACGACTACTGGAACCGCGGCGGTACCGACACGCAGTTCCAGGTCGGCTACAACAATTCGTTCGGCCGAGTGAACTACAACCTCTCCGCCAGCCGCGAGCGCGATCTGTTCGGACGCAGCGACAACCGCTACATGGCCAATGTCACGATTCCGCTCGGCAGCGGCTCGCACAACCCTGCTCACCGGCGGACTCACCCGCGACAGCCATGGCGGCATGCAGGAGCAAGCCACGCTCAGCGGCACCGCCGGGCATCGACGACCGCTTCAACTACGGCGCCACGGCCACGCATGACAGCGGGGAACAAGACCGGCAGCACCGGCAGCACCGGCAGCATCAACGCGGGCTACCGTGGCACGCATGTGCAGATCAATGCAGGCTTCGGCGCGGGCAGCGATTACTCGCAATTGTCGCTGAGCGTCGCCGGTGGCGTCGTTGCGCACCCGGGCGGCATCACGTTCGGCCTGCCGCTGGGCGACACCGTGGCCATCGTGGCGGCGCCGGACGCCGCGGGCGCACGCGTCGGCAACGCGGCCGGCGTGCGCATCGACCGCGCCGGCTACGCACTCGTGCCTTACGTCACCCCCTACATCCTCAACACGATCAACATCGACCCCACCGGCCTGTCGCTGGACGTGCAACTCGACAACACCAGCGCACAGGTGGCTCCGCGCGCCGGTGCCGTGGTGATGGTGAAATTCAAGAGCGAGAGCGGCCGCTTCGTGCTGATCCAGACGCGTCTAGCCGACGGCAAGACGCTGCCGTTCGGCACGGAAGTGGATGACGAGCAGGGCCACGCGATCGGCGTAGTTGGGCAGGCTGGGCGCATCATGGTGCGCCTCGCGCAGGCAGCCGGCCACCTCAGCGTGCAATGGCAGGACCAGGATGTCACCCGGGCCTGCTCGCTGCCCTACCAGTTGGAGCCGCGCGGCAAGCGAACGCGCAAGACCGGCACCATCGAACAGATCGAAGCGATCTGCGCCAGCTCCGGTGCGACTACCGCTCTCGTCGGGAGAACACCATGAAGCGATCCACGCAATGGCTGATGGCGCTGCTACTGCTGGCACTCATGCCCCTGCCACGACTGGCGCAGGCGAGCTGTAATTTTGTTGGTGGCGCCGGCAGGCGGGTCGAGTTCACCCCACCAAGCCAGATCACGTTGCCCGACAACGTCTCCGGTGACACGGTACTTTGGTCGTCGCCGATGACGCCTCAAAATGCCAGCGTCGACGTGTACTGCAGCCGGCGAACCGATGGCGGTATCACCAACGATCTAGGTATCCAGCCACCGCCCGGCGCTACTACCTTTGCCACCAATATTCCTGGCCTGAGCATACGTCTTGCGCGCGGCAGTACGGCTACCTACTTGATGGCAACACCCAACGACTATCTCCCTCACGATACGACGACATTCTCGCAGAATACGTCGCTGGAACTGGTAGCCACCGGTCCCATCGCCAGCGGCAGTACGCTCAACGCGGGCCAACTGGCACAATGGGACTTCGGCAATCTGACTTCGGTGGTAGTGTTCCGGACCTTGAATGCAACCACCTTTATTCGCCCATGCACCATTTCGGTCGACCCCACCGTAGTGACCTTGCGCACCGTGACCACCAGCGAACTGCAAGGCGGTAGCGGCAACACTGCCGGCGACACGCCCTTTGCAATCAAGCTCAACTGCCCCGCGGCCCTGCCGCTGAAGATCACCTTGGACGCCAACAATCCCTACAGCGTCAACAATGGCGTGCTGAACAATCAGGCAGGCGCCGCCAGCGGTGTCGGCGTACAGATCACCAGGAACGGGCAACCAGTGAAATTGCGCCAAGCGATCGACGTGACTACCACCGGCGGTCAGTTCGACATATCGTTCGGCGCACGCTACTACCGCACTGGTGGCGCATTGCAGCCCGGGTCGGTCGTAGCCACCGCCACCTATACCCTGACCTACCCGTAGCCTCGGTTGTACATGCGCATCAAAAGCCGCGCCACCCTATGACCGTCAGCCATCAAGGGAGATGGCTGAAAATGGGTCCGCAGCAATCGTGCAAAACCATGGCGGAAGCGGCCGTACAGCTTGTCTGGCGGCAACCGCTCGGCAGTCAATCGTAGGTGCGAATGATCAACTTCGCGCGTTCGCCGTCGGCCGCCTCGGCGTTTGCGTAGCCGGCGAAGTAGTCGAGCAGCCGATCGTTCGCAATGGTCGCCGCGTCGAGGCTGACTACGGTGCGCGCATAGGAGCGGCCGGGATCGGAGGAGGTCCGGCCACAATTCTGGCGAGTGGATGCCAGATCGTTGATCGGAGGCAATCGGCTCACCGCATCGGCCTGGACGTGTTCAGTGGAACAGGTCGGCTCC
>CAWHFU010000012.1:0-219802 GCA_963828685.1 uncultured Pseudomonadota bacterium | reverse complement strand
CTTCAACCAGACCTACGAGAACATGAAGCTCGTTCGTCCGGGGGATATCGTGTTCTCGTATGCCCACGGCCGCATCGGTGCCGTCGGCCGTGTCACCGAAGCCGCCTCGCCAAGTCCCAAGCCGATCGAATTCGGCAACGTGGGCGACTATTGGTCGCACGAAGGCTGGTTTGTGGAAGTCGATTTCAAGACGCGCACCGACCACTGCAGCCAAAGGCGCACATCGACGCCATCGGTCCAATGCTCCCCGATCGCTACTCACCCTTGCAAAAAGCGGCAATGGGAATCAAGGCTGCTATCTGGCCAGCATCTCCGATGCGCTCGGCCACGTGCTGATGGCACTCTGGATATGGAGCAGGTACGCGAGCTCGATCAGCCGCCCGCTATGTGATCGACCATGAGCCCAACGCCCATGTGCTGGACGATATCCACCGCATCGAGGCGGACGCGTCGATCCCGGAAACTCAACGCCTCCAGCTCACCAAGGCCCGGGTGGGCCAGGGCGTTTTTCGCAAGCACGTGATCCTGATCGATCCCGCCTGCCGCGTCACTGGCGTCACCGACACCCGCCTGCTGATCGCCAGCCACATCAAACCCTGGCGCGAAGCCAATAACGCCGAACGCTCACCGGCTACAACGGCCTGCTGCTCTCGCCGCATGTTGACGCGCTCTTCGACGAGCAGTTCATCACTTTTGAAGACGACGGGCGGATGCAGGTGCATCCGTCGCTCTCAAGCGACGTACTTGAGCGGTGGTCGATTGATCCGGCAAAGCGGCTGAGCGGTTCCGGCCGGAGCAAACGACGTTTCCTCGCACCATCGGGAGCTGTTTGCCCGAAAAGCAGCATCCGCCTAGCAGCTCGAAAAGTGCGCTCTGAACCCGCCCCCACTTTCCATGTACTCAAATTGCCCCTGAAACCAGTCTTGGGGAATTACATACCCAACATTGAGTGTTATGTTTTGAACTCCGTTCGCGTCTCGGCACCCGCCTCCAAGGAGAAATTTCATGGTCGAAAAATCTGCCAAAACTGCAAAAAATAGAACGCCCAGGAAGCGTGCCAAGACATCTGCTATTGCGGCATCGGCAAAAGGCAAGACGTGGACGTTTCCAAAAAATTCCTTAGAAGATGCAATCGGAATAGCCAAAGCCATCGAAGAAAAGAACGCGGGAAACCCAATGCCAGCGAATGAGATATCTATCGCCGTTGGCTTTAAGCAGTCTTCCGACTGGCGGTTTCTCGACCTTCTGCGATCCGCTAATCAATATGGGCTTGTCACCGGATCGGGGTCCTTCCTTACGGTGCATCTAACGCAACTTGGGCAAGACATTGTCGCACCCAGCTCACCAAGTCAAAGATCAGCTGCACTGTTACGTGCATTCCGGAGTGTTCAGGAGTTTGAAGCCGTCGAAAAACACTATGGTGGAAAGCGCATTCCTGAAGATGAGTTCTTCTTAAATACATTGAACAGGGACTTCAACATCCCTAGGGATCGAGCAGACCATTTCGCAAGAATTTTCTCTGGAAAACCTGAAATATTTGCGTGCATTTTCGCCATCATCACAAAACGAACTGAGTCCCGAACCGCTTGAGCTCCTGTCATCTTCAACGCCGCCTGAACGAGTTCCAAGCCCTGCCATATCCAAAGAACCCCGGGTACGAGAGTTCTTGGATACCTGCTTCTAATGATGCCGTTCGGCGAATGGTTTGACCGGTATTACGCTGAAATCTACGTACCCGCAATCAAGGAGGCCGGTCTGGAACCCATCCGCGCAGACGAACTCTTTACAACCGGCAGTGTTGTCGAGCAAATTTGGGAGCAAATAGAAAAATCTAAGCTACTCCTCGCGGACCTTTCGGGAAAAAATCCGAACGTGTTCTATGAGCTTGGCCTAGCTCACGCCGCCAAAAAGCCCGTTGTGTTTACGTCAGGGAGCTTGATGACGTTCCATTCGACCTCCGGCACTTGAGAGTCATCATCTACGACATCAGAGGGCCCCGAATGGGCAGCACGGCTTAAAAAGAGTGTCGCGGACTATTTGCGCAACGCCATCAGGGAACCCGGAAAATCTATCCCACACCCATTCCGAAAGATGGTCGAAGATTCAAATCAACAAAAGGCTCGAAAATAAGTAGTCACTCTTCGAATTGTGGGCGGCTCCCTGGATACGAACAGTATTGTTCGTCCATTCTCTGATCCGCCCCTGTGAAGACGTATGAGGACCAGAGCCCCTTTCTACGCCGCCAGCACCGCCAACTCTATCCGATACCCCACCGCATTCAGCGCAGCCTCCACCTGCTCCAGCTTCGAGCGGTGCCTCAGATCGAGCAGGCGATCGACCTGCGGCAGATGCACGTCGAGCATGCGGGCCAGATCGGCCTTGCGCAGCCCCTGGGTCTGCATCGCCTGATACAGGCCGAGCTTGGCCACCGCCAGCGACGGCAGGTCGACCAGTCGTTGGCCACGCTTGCGTTCGCCGGGCATCGGGATGGCGCGACGATCCTGCATGTACATCTGCAGCGTGGTCTCGATGCCGTCCACGGCTTCGCGCAGCGCTTCTTCTTCGCTGTCGCCCACGCTGGAAAACTCCGGCAGGTCCGGACACGTCACCATCACCGCGCCCTCAACACGCGTCAGCTTGACCGGGTATTTCATCGTTGCTCCCTCGCTTCTTGTTCGTGCGGCGTGCGCTCACAGGCCCAGGTCTTTCAGGATCTTCTTGCGCAGCGGCTCGGGCATCTCCTTCGATCCATGCGACGGGAACACGGAAGTTCGCCCCTTGTACCGCGCCATCAGGTGACTCCCTTTGCCCGGCTCAAAACGCACGCCCTGCCGCCTGAGCCATCGCTGGAACTCGCTGTATTTCATCGCCACATCCCTATGGGCGCGAGTCCAGCGTAACAACATATTTGTTGCAAGCAACATAAATGTTGTTTTCACTGATCCCTATGCAATGCAAAGCCGAGGTCGTCGGACCTTCGCCCGCGCAGCGGGCGCACCGAGTGCGGGCCATGGCGAGGGCATGGATGCCCGAGTTGAGGCAACGCAGGAGCCGTTGCCCGATGGGCGGCAAGCGCCAAGTGGGGTGGCCTTCTCTTTTACTCCGGGCATCCTGCCCTGCGCCCTTCGGGCCGGCTTCGCCGTTCGCGCCGCTCCTGCGGCGCAGTGGTTACTTTTCTCTTGGCCACGCTGTTCTTTTACTCCGGGCATCCTGCCCTCCGCCCTTCGGGCCGGCTTCGCCGTTCGCGCCCGTTCCGGACGGGCGCGTGGCCACGCAAGAGAAAAGTGACTCGGGCCGCGCAGCGGCACGAAAGCTCTTGCCTGTCAGCGGTGGGTCCATGGCGAACACCGGCCCCTCACCCCAACCCTCTCCCCAGAGGGGAGAGGGAGCAAAGGCAACGTCAGATCCGGCTCAGCGTGCAGTCTTCAGCTTGGCGCCAGAAACAGTCTGCAACCGATATTTCGTTTTCTCTTGGTTACTTCTCTTTTACTCCGGGCATCCTGCCCTGCGCCCTTCAGGCCACCTTCGCCGTTCGCGCACGCTCCTGCGTGCACGTGGACGAGCCAAAGAGCCGTCACTCGTGCCGCGCAGCGGCTCGAAAGCTCTCCGCTTCAGGCTAGCCCAAACGCATCAACCCCTGCCGATGCCATCCAGCGCCACCATCACCTCCTCCCCCAACCGCAACTCCGCCACCGCCAGGTTCTCGCGCAAGTGCCCCAGCGACGACGTCCCGGGAATCAGCAGGATGTTGGGCGCCCGCGCCAGCAACCAGGCCAGCGCCACCTGCATCGGCGTGGCGCCCAGCTCGGTGGCCACGTCCGACAACGTCTGCGATTGCAGCGGCGTGAAGCCGCCCAGCGGGAAGAACGGCACGTAGGCGATGCCCTGGGCAGCGAGTGCATCGACGAAGGCATCGTCCGCGCGATGGGCCAGATTGAACTGGTTCTGCACGCAGACCACCGGCGCGATGCGCTGCGCTTCGGCGACCTGGCTGGCGGTGACGTTGCTCAGGCCCAGGTGGCGGATCAGTCCCCGCTGCTGCAGCTCGGCCAGCGCACTGAACTGCGGTTCGATCGAGCCTTCGGCGGGCGCATGGACGTCGCCCATGGTGCGCAGGTTGACCACGTCCAGCACGTCCAGCCCGAGGTTGCGCAGGTTGTCGTGCACCGCCTGCTCCAGCTCGGCCGGACTCTGCGCCGGGTACCACGAGGCATCCTCGCCGCGCAGCGCGCCGACCTTGGTGACGATCACCAGCTCGTCGGCATACGGATGCAGCGCCTCGCGAATGAGCCGGTTGGTGACGTGCGGGCCATAGAAGTCGCTGGTGTCGATGTGGTTGACGCCGCTGCCCACCGCCTCGCGCAACACCGCCAGCGCGGCGGCGTGATCCCTGCGGCGGGCCGTACACGCCGGGGCCGGCCAGTTGCATGGCGCCGTAGCCCACGCGATGGACGGTGCGGTCGCCGAGCGAAAAGGTTCCTGCCTGTGCCAGCTGGTTCATGGAGTGCTCCGGGATCATGGGGTGAGGATGGAATGAACTATAGGCATCCCGCGACCATCTGATAATCCGGCACACTCGGCACGGGTTGTACGGAGTACAGGACAATGGCGGTCGATCTGCAGGATCTCTACGCGTTTCTTTCGGTGGTGCAGGCGGGCGGCTTTCGCGAGGCCGCACGCAGCGGCAGCGATTCGGCCTCCCGGCTCAGCGAGGCGGTGCGACGGCTGGAAACGCGGCTGGGCATGCGCCTGCTCCATCGCACCACGCGCAGCGTGTCGCCCACCGAGGCGGGCGCGCGCCTGGCCGAGCGGCTGGCTCCGGCGCTGGCCGAGGTGGAGGCCTCGCTGGACGTGGTCAACCACTTCCGCGACCGCCCTGCCGGCACGCTGCGACTCAACGTGCCGGCCAACGTCGCGCGCACGGTGCTGCCGCCGATCGTCACGCCGTTCCTCAAGTGCTACCCCGAGATCCGGCTGGAGGTGATCGTGGAGGACAGTCTGGTCGACCTGCTCGCCGCCAACTGCGATGCCGGCATCCGCTACGACGAGCGGCTGGCGCAGGACATGATCGCGCTGCCGATCGGCCCGCGCAGGCAACGCATGATCACCGCCGCCGCGCCCGACTACCTCAAGGCGCACGGCCGCCCGGAGCACCCGCGCGACCTGTTGCAGCATGCCTGCATGCGCGGACAGTTCTCCGGTGGCGCGATTCCCGTGTGGGAGTTCGAACGCGATGGCGAGATCGTGCGCATCGACCCGCCCGGCCCGTTGCAGGTGCGCCTGGGCGCCGCCTTCGATCTGGCCGTGCAGGCGGCCATCGACGGCCTGGGCATCGTCCACCTGTTCGAGGACTGGCTGCGCCCGCACATCGACCGCGGCGTACTGGTGCCGGTGCTGGAGCCGTGGTGGCAGAGCTTCAGTGGTCCGTACCTGTATTACTCCGGCCGCCGCCACCTGCCCTCGCCGCTGCGGGCCTTTGTCGATTTCATCCGCGAGGCCTGAAGCGACCCGCACGGCCACGGGTCAGCTCGGCCGGGTTCGTCGCCTACCTGCCGGCGAACAGGGCCTGGATCCGGCCGTAAGGCATCGCGCCTTCGGCCAGCGACTCGGAACGCCCGTTGTCGAGGAAATCCCGCGCCAGCGTTTCGGCGTGCCCCCACAACATCTGCGAAATGCCGGAGCCCGCGCTGAAACGCCGCACGCCGAGCCGGCCCAGCTCATCGACCGGCAGCAGCCCCGGCCACGCCATCACGTTGAGCGGCAGGCCCGCCCCCGCCACGATGGCCCGGATCTCCGCCGGTTCGCGCAGGCCGGGAACGAACAGGCCATCGGCGCCGGCCGCGCGATAGACCGCGCCGCGCGACAGCGTTTCATCGACCCGTCGCGAGGCGTCGGCCAGGCTGGCCAGGTACACGTCGGTGCGTGCATTGACGAAGATGTCCGAGCCCGCCTTCGCGGCGGCATTCCTGATCGCTTCGATTTTCGCCGCGAGCGCGATCGGCGCGTCGGTGCCGTCCTCGATATTGATGCCGGCGACACCGACGTCGAGCAGGCGCCGGATCGTCTCGCCGACCGTTGCGGGATCATCGGCGTAGCCGTTTTCCATGTCGACCGACAACGGCACCTTGAGCACGCGCGCGATGCCGGCCGCGGCGTGGATGGCGGCATCCACCGGCAGCTTGCCTCCATCCGCGTAACCGAGCGCCCACGCCAGCCCCGCACTGGTGGTGGCGATGGCCGTGGCGCCCAGGCTTTCGAACAACCGGGCACTGCCGGCGTCCCAGGCATTGGGCAGCCGCAGCGGCTGCGGGCCGGCATGCAACTGGCGGAAGAGGGTTGCGTTCGCTGGACATGTTGATCTCCGATGCATCGCCGATGCGGACCGGTGCATTCTGCGCAAAGTTTCACTCCGGTAACAGGTACCCCCTTCGCGACGGTTCGCCATGATGGCGCGCGGCGCATGGAAGCATCCCCGGGGGGCCGGAGCCGATGCTCCCTGCATCGGCCTGTCGGCCCGGAAGGTGTCTGCATGCAGCCGCGGGACTCCTAGGAAAAAACCACATTCACATCGCCGCCCGGAACGGGCACCCTAGGCTCGATTTTTTTGTCCCGAACATCCGGCATCCACGCTTCAGGAGCGCGACATGGCTACGGCTTCGATCGAAATGGCCCCGAAGGTATTTCCCCTTGTCGACGTGGCAGGCGTCTTCGCCCCGAATGACGTCGTGAAGCTGCGGGGCATCAAGGGCGATCTGCGCGGGGTGGTGCAATCGGCGAGTAACGTGCGAATCGCCGGTCAGCGGAACCCGCTTCTCGGCGTGAAGATCTCGGTCGATCGCGGCGACGTCAGCGAATTCAGGAACGGCGGCTTCGCCGGCTATACGGTGACGTCGGCCGGCGGTGCCACCGGCACCGTGCTGGAGCCGCCCTTGCTGACCTACGCGGGCCGATTGCTGAAATCCACCGAAATGCAGAAGATGCTGGTCGCCGCCGAGTCCCTCATCCGCAAGGCGGCGACTTTCAAGAGCGACGGCAACGCGCGGAAGTGGTTCGGCACGAAGGCCACGACCCGCGACGCGCTGGCGACCATCCACCGCCGCTGCGGAGATCTGCATCGGGGCGTCGCCGGTCTCACCAACGTCATCTTTCAATGCACCAACGGCGAGACCATGGGGGGCATCTCCACCGTCGATCCGCTGCGCGGCGGGCCGACCTGCCGCATCCAGCTGGGTCGGGGAGTGACCTATGACCGCTACAGCTGGGGCGAGCGCGTCTGCACCATCGTCCACGAGATGACGCACTGGTTCCTGGATACGGAAGACGTGGTATCGCTTCGTGGCAAGGATGCCTATGGCTACGAGTGCATCAAGATGGCCGACAGCGACACGGAGTGCGGCAAGGTGCTGAACAACGCCGACAACTGGGCGTTCTACATCTGCGAATACCGCTCGGATGAAGAGGCCGGCGACTGGCGAAACTTCAGCGAAGCCGAGCTCAGGGATCGCCCCGCCTTCGTCCCGGGCGGTTACAACGTCGACCAGTCGCTGATCGCGCGCTACAACTAGCCATCGGAACCGCCGCCCGCTTCCCCGGGAACACTGCACCGGGGGCGTGGTCGATCCGCCCCCTTGCGCCGGTGAAGCGGGAACGACAGGCCCGGCTAGATCCGCGCCGCCGGATACAGCCATCGCGCGTGGGTTCGCGTGAGCAGCTCCGGCACGCCGGAACTCTCGTTCCACAGCGCAGCACACTGCCTGCAGCGCATCAGGAAGCTCGGCACATCGGGGTTCGTCGCCAGACGCTCGAAGCGGTCGTAGGGCGCGTGGTAGCCGGATTGGCAGTCGATGCAGAGCATGCAGTCCAGGAGGTCCAAAAGGGCGGCGGCTGTGAACACGCCGATTCCGGCAACGGAAAAGGCGCGTCGCAGTTTACGCCGCCAACACCACCAACTCGACCCGACGACCCACGGCGCCCGATGTGGCCACTACCTGTTCCAGCTTCGCGCGATGGCCCAAAACAAGCCGCGCCACACGACGCTGGTCGATCAACGCAGGCTGCGCTTGCGCGCGGCGCCCTGACCCTTCGCCCTTCGGCTCAGCTTCGCTATTCGCTCCGCTCCGGCAGCGTTCCCAGGAACGCCGCGATCGCCTCGGCGATCTCGGCCGCATGGGTTTCCAGCGCGAAGTGCCCGGTATCGAGCAGGGTCACCTGCGCGTCCGGCAGATCGCGGCGATACGCCGCTGCCCCCGGTGGCAGGAAGAACGGATCGTGCCTGCCCCAGATCGCCAGCAAGGGCGGGCGGTGTGCGCGGAAATAGGCCTGGAACGCCGGGTAGAGTTTCACGTTGCTGGCGTAGTCGCCGAACAGGTCGAGCTGGATCTCGTCCACGCCCGGGCGTGCCAGGTAGTAACTGTCCAGCGCTGCGCCGTCCGGTGACACGCGCGAGGGATCCGCTACGCCGTGGGTGTACTGCCAGCGCACCGCTTCGGGTGCGAGGAAGCCGCGCAGCGCCTCGCGATGGGCCGGGGTGGGTTCGCGCCAGTAGGCCTGGATCGGGTTCCAGCCCTCACTGAGGCCTTCCTCATAGGCGTTGCCGTTCTGCGAAATGATCGCGGTGATGCGCTGGGGGTGGTCCATCGCCACGCGGAAGCCGGTCGGCGCGCCATAGTCGAAGACATAGATCGCGAAGCGATCCAGCCCGATCACCTCGGTAAAGCGCGCGACGACCTTGGCCAGCTGGTCGAAGCTGTAGCTGAAGGCTTCGCGCGACGGCAGCGCCGTCCGGCCGAAACCGGGCAGATCCGGCGCGACCAGATGGAAGCGATCGGCCAGCCGAGGGATCAGGTCGCGGAACATATGGCTGGAGGTGGGGAACCCGTGCAGCAAAAGCAGGGTGGGCGCGCCGGGATCGCCGGCTTCGCGATAGAACACGTCCAGTCCGTCGACGGCGACGGTGTGGAAGGTGACGGTGTGATCGGGATGACCCATGGCGGAGCTCCTGCATCGAGGCCGGAAGTGGCCATGGACGCAGGCTAGAGCACTCGCCAGCTGCCGATAATCGGGTAGATTCAGGAAGCCTGTTCTCAAAAAACGAGAGGACTCCATGGACCGCCTCGAAGCCATGTCCCTGCTGGTCGCCGCCGTGGAAACCGGCAGCTTTTCGGCCGCCAGCCGCAAGCTGGGTGTGCCGCTGCCCACCGTGAGCCGCAAGGTGGGCGAACTGGAGGCGCACCTGCAAGTGCGCTTGCTGATCCGCTCCACGCGCCGGCTGACCCTCACCGAGGCCGGCGTCGCCTACCTGGCGCGCTGTCGCCGGATTCTCGACGACGTGCACGAGGCCGAGCGTCTGGCCGCGGACGAATACCACACCCCGCGCGGCGACCTGTTCATCACCGCACCGGTACTGTTCGGACGGCTGCATCTGCTACCGATCATCACCCGCTTTCTCGCGGCGTATCCGGAGATCCGCGTGCAGCTGGTGCTGGCTGACCACCGACTGCGCCTGGCCGACGACCGCATCGACATCGCGCTGCGCATCGGCGCCCTGCCCGACAGCCGCCTGGTGGCAACTCCCGTGGGCAGCGTGCGCCGCGTGGTCTGCGCCAGCCCCGACTACCTGGCCCGCCATGGCGCTCCCAAGTCCCCTGCCGACCTCAGCGCGCACGACTGCATCAGCTTCGATGACGGCATCAGTGGCAGCTCGTGGGCATTCGACTGGCGCGATGCCGGCAAGGACCTGGCGGGGTCGTTGCAACCGCGCCTTACGGTCAACACCATCGAAGCGGCCATCGATGCCGCGATCGCCGGCGTCGGACTCACCCGCGCACTGTCCTACCAGGTCGCCGATGCCATCGAGCAAGGCCGGTTGCAGCCGGTACTCGGCCGCTTCGAGCCCGACCCGGTGCCGGTCCACCTCGTCCTCGCCGGCCCGCGACCGGTGCCGTTGAAGATCCGTGCCTTCATCGACCTGGCCGTGCCGCTGCTGCGCGAGGTCTTGCTCGCACACGATCGGGAGCTGCGACGCGCCACTACACCGAAGCGGCGCCGCGTGCAGCGACCCTCCTGAGCGGGGTCCCTCCGCAAGCCGTCGCGAGAGTACGAAAAAAAAGCCCGCCGGTTGGCGGGCTTTTCACTTCGGCCAGGTGCGCGCGGGCTCAGCCCAGCAGCACCCGGTTCATCCGCTGCACGAACGCCGCCGGATCCGGCAACTGCGCACCGGCGGAAATCTCCGCCTGCTCCAGCAGCAAGGTGGCGAGGTCGCGCGCCTTGGCCTCGTCGGCCTCGGCCTCCACGCGCTTGACCAAGGCATGCGCCGGATTGATCTCCAGCGTGGGCTTGGACTCGGGCATGTCCTGACCGGCTTCGCGCAGCAGGCGGGCCAGATGCGGAGCCATCTCGTAGTCACTGAGCGCCAGGCATGACGGTGAGTCGGTGAGACGTGCCGACACTTTCACCTCGCCCACGCGGTCGCCCAGCAGTTCCTTGAGCTTCTTCAGCAGCGGCTCGGCTTCCTTGGTGGCTTCTTCCTGCTTCGCCTTGTCCGCTTCGTCCAGCGGCACGTCGCCCTTGGCCACGCTCTTGAGCTTCTTGCCTTCGTACTCGCTCAAGGACCCGATCATCCACTCATCGATGCGGTCGAACATCAGCAGCACTTCGATGCCCTTGGCCTTGAACGCTTCCAGCTGCGGGCTGCCCGCGGCGGCGGCATAGCTGTCGGCGGTGACGTACCAGATCGCTTCCTGGCCGACGGCCATGCGGCCGATGTAGTCGTCCAGCGCGACGTTCTGTGCGTTGCCCTCGCCCTTGGTCGAAGCGAAGCGCAGCAGCTTGGCGATGCGCTCGCGGTTGTTGGCGTCCTCGCTGATGCCTTCCTTCAGCGTGTTGCCGAACGCCTGGTAGAACGTGGCGAACTTCTCCGGTTCGTCGCGCGCCAGCTTCTCGATCAGGTCGAGTACGCGCTTGACGCAGGCGGCCTTGATGCGGTCGAGCTGGCGGTTCTTCTGCAGCAGTTCGCGGCTGACATTGAGCGGCAGGTCGTCGGCGTCGACCACGCCGCGCACGAAGCGCAGGTAGTTCGGCAGCAGTTCCTCGGCGGCGTCCATCACGAACACGCGCTTGATGTACAGCTTCAGTCCCTTGCGCTCGTCGCGACCGCCCATCATCAGGTCGAACGGCGGCTGCGAGGGCAGATACAGCAGGGTGGTGAAGCTCTGGCTACCCTCGACGCGGTTGTGCGTCCAGGCCAGTGCGTCATTGAAGTCGTGGCCGAGCGACTTGTAGAAGCTCTGGTAGTCCTCGTCGGAGATATCGGCCTTGGGCTTGGTCCACAGCGCCGAGGCGGTGTTGGCCGTTTCCCACTCGTCGGTGGGCTTGTCGTCCTTCTCCTTCGGCATGCGGATCGGGAAGGCGACGTGATCGGAATACTTGCGGATCAGCGAGCGCAGTTGCCAGCTCTTGAGGAACTCGTCCTCGTCGGCCTTCAGGTGCAGGATGACCGAGGTGCCGCGCTCGGCCAGCTCGACCTGCTCGAGCGAATACTCGCCCTTGCCGTCGCTTTCCCATTTCACGCCCTCGGCGGCCGGCGCATCGGCGCGGCGGCTGAGCACGGTGACCTTGTCGGCGACTACGAAGGCGGAATAGAAACCCACGCCGAACTGGCCGATCAGGCGTGCATCGGCCTTCTGCTGGCCCGACATCGCCTCGAGGAAACGGCGCGTACCGGAGCTGGCGATGGTGCCGATGTTGGCCACCACCTCGTCGCGATTCATGCCGACGCCGTTGTCGTGCACGGTGATGGTGCGCGCTTGCGGATCCCAGCTCACGTCGATGTGCAGCTCGCTGTCGCCGGCCGACAGCTCCGGGTTCGCGATCGACTCGAAGCGCAGCTTGTCGCAGGCGTCGGAGGCATTGGAAATCAGCTCGCGCAGGAAGATCTCCTTGTGCGAGTACAGCGAGTGCGTGACCAGGTGCAGCACCTGGGCGACTTCGGCTTCGAACTTGCGGGTTTCGGTGGGTGCGTTCATGCGTGGGTGACTCTCATCAGACTTGAAGGACTAAAGATGGAACAAAAGAGGTGTTGGCGAGGTGTCGGCGCCGCCGACCCCTCACGCGAGAGACGAATCAGGCGCGAGCGCCGCCCTGCAGCACGGCGATGCGCTGGTCCAGCGGCGGATGGCTCATGAACAGCGCCTTCAGACCCTCGGCCAGCGGGCCGGAGATGCCGAAAGCGGCGATCGTCCCGGGCAGCGTGCTGGCCCCGTGATTCGCCTGCAACTTTTGCAGAGCGGAGATCATCGCACCGCGGCCGGCGAATGTCGCACCGGCCGCATCGGCGCGGAACTCGCGCCAGCGCGAAAACGCCGCCACGATCATCGAGGCGAACAGGCCGAACACCACCTGCAGCACCATCACCACCACGAAGTAGCCGAGACCGCCGCCGCGGTTGCTGCTGCCGGACAGCCAGCTGTCCACCGCACGACCGACGATGCGCGCGGCCAGGATCACCAGCGTGTTGAGCACGCCCTGGATCAGGGTCAGCGTGACCATGTCGCCGTTCGCCACGTGGCCGATCTCGTGGCCGAGTACGGCGTTGACCTGCTCGCGATTCATCTGCTGCAGCAGGCCGCTGCTGACGGCGACCAGCGCACTGTTCTTCGTCATGCCGGTGGCGAACGCATTCATCTCCGGTGCGTCGTAGATCGCCACCTCGGGCATGCCGATGCCGGCCGCCTGCGCGTGCCGGCGCACGGCATCGAGCAGCCAGCGCTCGGTCTCGTTCTGCGGCTGGGTGATCACCCGCGCGCCGGTGGAGCGCTTGGCGATCCACTTCGACAGGGCCAGCGAGATGAACGCGCCGCCCATGCCGAACACCGCGGCAAATGCCAGCAGACCGCCCATGCCGCCATAGCCACGGGCGGCCGCCATCTGATCGATGCCGAAGATGCGGCAAACGATGCTCAGCAACAGCAGGACGGCAAGGTTGGTGGCGATGAACAATGCGATGCGGCGCATGGCTGTCTCTCGGGTGGCAGTCATGAAGGAACAAGGCGGCATGTGCCGCCCCTGATTATTCGGGGCGGCAAGCGGCCGTTTCAAGGGTGTGACGGCCGGCACATCTTCGCCGTCGACTTCCGCCGAGCGGCATTTCCCGGTCACTATGTCGCACCAGCCGGTCACCGAGTCACCCTAGAATATTCGCATGACCTACCGTGGCCGCTTCGCTCCCTCCCCCACCGGACAACTGCATTTCGGCTCGCTGGTCGCCGCCGTCGGCAGCTGGTTGTGTGCACGCCACGCCGGCGGCCGGTGGCTGCTGCGGATGGAGGACATCGACCCGCCGCGCGAGGTCGCCGGCGCGGCGGCCAGCATCCTTGCCACGCTGCCGGCGTTTGGCCTGGTGGCGGATGCACCGACGCTGTTCCAGTCGCAGCGCAAGGCAGCGTATGACGCCGCGTTCGAGCAACTGCGTGCAGCCGACCTGGTATTCCCGTGCACCTGCAGCCGCAGCGAACTGGCCGCCAGCGGCGGCATCCATCGGGATGGCCGTTGCGTCAAGCCTGCCCGCCCGGAACGCACTCCCGCATGGCGCCTGCGCGTGCCGGATGTGGAGGTGACTTTCGACGATGCGCTGCAGGGTCCGCAAGGCGAAAACCTGCGCGAACTGGTCGGCGATTTCGTGATACGCCGCGCCGACGGTTTCTATTCCTACCAGCTGGCCTGCGTGGTGGACGACGCGTACCAGGGCATCACCGAAGTGGTGCGCGGCCACGACCTGCTCGACTCCACCGCGCGACAGATCTGGCTGCAACGCTGCCTGGACCTGCCGACGCCCGGCTACCGGCACCTGCCGGTGGTACTGGACGCCGACGGCAACAAGCTGTCCAAGTCCGCCCAGGCATGGCCGATCGATCCAGCCGATCCCACGCCGACCCTGCGCCGTGCGCTGGCCTTCCTGCAACGGCCGCTGCCGCCCCGGGTCACCGACGTGGACGGCCTGCTGGCGTACGCGCTGATCGCCTTCGAACCCGCGCTTTTGCCGCAATGCAGCGGTAATTCTTTCGCCTGAGAGGCTATAAAGAAGCAGCGTGCCGGACTGCAGCGCGATGATCTGCAGCATTCATCGGCGATGATCCGGCGCTACCCCACCCTGCTTCACCTCACAGGAGATCGGCAACATGACTCAGCGCACGGCATTGGTCACGGGCGGTACCGGCGGCATCGGCACGGCGATCGTCCGCTATCTGGCCGGTCAGGGACACCGCGTGGCCACCAACTACCGCGACGCGAACAAGGCCGAAGCCTGGCGCAAGGCCATGGCCGGGGAAGGCATCGAGGTGTGCATGGTCGAGGGCGACGTCTGCAGCCCGGACGCCAGCGCGGCGATGGTGCGGGCGATCGAGGCCAAGTGCGGACCGGTCGATATCCTGGTCAACAACGCCGGCATCACCCGCGACTCCACCTTCCACAAGATGGACTACCAGCAGTGGACGGATGTGGTGAACACCAACTTGAACGCCTGCTTCAACGTCACCCGCCCGGTGATCGAGGGCATGCGCGCGCGCAAGTGGGGCCGCATCGTGCAGATCAGCTCGATCAACGGCCAGAAAGGCCAGTACGGCCAGGCGAATTACGCCGCGGCCAAGGCCGGCATGCACGGCTTCACCATCTCGCTGGCGCAGGAGAACGCGAAGTTCGGCATCACCGTCAACACCGTCTCGCCCGGCTACGTGGGCACCGACATGGTGATGGCCGTGCCCGAGGAAGTGCGCGAGAAGATCGTGGCGCAGATCCCGCTCGGCCGCCTCGGCCGGCCGGATGAGATCGCCCACGCCGTGGCGTTCTTCACCGGCGACCAGGCCAGCTGGATCACCGGCGCGAACCTGGCGATCAACGGCGGGCACTACATGGGCTGGTGAGACACCGGGAGTGAGTGAAGAGGAGTGAGAGTCGGGAGAAACGACGCACCCGCTCTCTTTTCTCACCCCTCCACACTTACTTCTCATCTGTCGAGCAGCTTCTCCAGCACCCTGCCCACCGCGGCAAAGGCGAACGCACCGGTGACGTGGGTAGTGGCGCCCAGCCCGCCGCCGCAGGCGAGATTCAGCGCATCGCCGCCGGGCGGACGGGTGCCGCACACCGTGTCGTCCGGCTGCGGGTACTGCACGTTCTGCAGTGAATGGACGGCCGAAACACCGAAGTACCCGACCGACACCGAGGATCGCCAGCTTGCGCAGGCGACATCAGGCGACGATCCCGGGTTTCATCACGCCACGTGAGGCTGCGCCGGTCCGTCGAGTCCGGGCTGGCGTGCGGTGGTGTGGTGACGCCCTCGGATCCCACCGATCCGCTTCTTCGGCAGGTGGACACGAATCCGGCTGGAGACGACACGACGCTGCGGTTGCCCGCCAACCGTTCCGGAAGCGCCGCGCCCCGTGAGTCCGGAGCACGCCATGGCGCCACTTCGGTTCGACCGCCGATGCCAGTCAGCAGGAAATCCGGCGACTCGAAATCATGAACTACGAAGGATGGTGTACATTGCGTGCGCATGGGTGCATGATTTCCGCTGCAAGGCCCATTTCAGCGGCGGATCGAGCTTTTCACCGCGAAATGATGGGTGAATTTTCGGAATGAAGGGGAAGTGCGAGCCAGGGCAAAACCAACACAGGTCACAAGGAGGAATCAATCATGTATATGCACGATTTTCTGGAGGGTTATCTGCGGCGCGGGCTCCCGGCCATCGCCTGCCTGCTGCTGGCGCTCCCCCTTGCCGCCGTCGGCCAAATGGGCCGGGGCGCTGTGTCCACGCCGCCGCCGGGCCATCAAATCGCTGCCTCTTATGACTCGGACCCCGACTTCGGCTCGCAATCATTCGGGCACGACAGCACCCCCGAAGCCGACGCCAGACCGGGTGAGTATTACTTCAGGATTGCCGCCCAGGCCTTCAGGAAAAAACAGTATGACTACGCGATCGACATGTACACCATCGCGGCGTCCTGGGCCTACAAGCCGGCCGAGTACAACCTGGGCGTGATGTATTTTCGTGGACAGGGCGTCCCCGTGGATCGCCCCCTGGGCACGGCGTGGATGGTGCTGGCCGCAGAGCGCGACATGCCGCACTATGTCGCCGTACGCAACCTGTTTGTCAGCTTGCTCGACGCCGCCGAGTTCGGCAAGGCCGACGCATTGTTTGGCCAGTTGCACCCCACCTACGGCGATGCCACCGCCCTGCACAAGGCCGAAGTGCGGTGGGCGCAGACGCGTGCAGCGATGACCGGCTCGCACGTCGGCGGCGCTACGGGCCCCCTGAGCATAGGAGCCCCGGGCGGCACGGGCCGGGGCGGAACTGTCGCCCTGGTCGTCAATCAGTCTGTCCAGGGTACCCACCTTGTAGGGACCAAGCCCTCCATGAACTCCTTTATCGGGGCCCAGCAATCCGTGAACAGCACGGTGTTCCAGGGAGACCATCTGCAAGGCACGGTCGCCTACCAGCAATTCCGCCTGAGCGATAACCCCTACGACGTGAAGTTCCTGAACAATTCGACCGGTATCACGTCGATCGGACCCTTGCAGGTGATCAAGCACAAGCCCGACGCTTCCCCATCCGACAAGTCTGGCGAAGATACACCGCACGACTGAGCGACAAAGGAGTGAAACCCGTCGTCGTCTTCACCCTGGGAAGCAGGCTTGGACAAGTAGTCGCTCCCGCGTGTCGTGCGCAACAGCGCCGCTTCGATCAGGCTCCTCGACGCGAGCACCTGCCGCTCGCCTCAGTCCCCTCCCCGTTGGGTGGAGGGGACAGCGAGCAGCTTCTCCAGCACCTTGCCCACCGCGGCAAAGGCGAACGCACCGGTGACGTGAGTAGCGGCGCCCAGCCCGCCGCCGCAGGCGAGATTCAGCGCATCGCCGCCGGGCGGCCGGGTGCCGCACACCGTGCCGTCCGGCTGCGGGTACTGCACGTTCTGCAGCGAATAGACGGCTGAAACACCGAAGTAGCGATCCGGGTTGCGCGGGAAATTGAAGTCCGTGCGGAGCTTCTTGCGGATCAGGCTGAACATCGCGTCGTGCTCGGTGCGCGACAGGTCGCGCACGCGGATCTGGGTGGAGTCGGTGCGCCCGCCGGCCGAGCCCACGCTGACGATCGGCAGCTTGCGCCGACGGCACCAGGCGATCGTCTCCAGCTTCACCCGGAACGCATCGCAGGCATCGAGCACCACGTCGTAACCGCGATCGAGCAGCTCGTCCAGCGTGGACGGAGTGAGGAAACGCTCGATCGCCTCCAGCCGGATGGTCGGATTGATCGCATGCGCGCGCGTGGCCATCACGCCGACCTTGGGCTTGCCGAACTCGCCGTCCAGCGCGTGCAGCTGGCGGTTGGTGTTGGACACGCAGACCTCGTCGGCGTCGATCAGGGTGAGCCGGCCCACGCCACTGCGTGCCAGAGCCTCCGCGGCCCACGAGCCGACGCCGCCGACGCCGATCACGCAGACATGCGCCTGCGCCAGCGCGGCCACGCTGCCGCTGCCATACAGCCGCTCGACGCCGGCGAAGCGCTCGGCCGGGAAGCTCGCGTCATTCATGCGCTGCCGCCGGTGACGGCGCTGGTCTGTCTTGAAGTATCACGGGTCTGCCCGATGGTGATGAATTGTCATTTTATCGCGCCTGCATGGATGCGACGCACCCGTGCAGGCTATCCTTGCGCCTTTCTTCGTCACCGATGGAACCGAACCGATGCGTGTTGCCCTGATGATTCTGCTGGGACTGGTGATCGGCATCCTGGGTACGGTCAACGTGATGAGTGCGCTGGACGCGCGCCATCCGATGCCCAAGGCGGTGATGCACACGATGGGCTACCACATGGGTGAACTCGGTCATGCGCTGAAGGCGAAGCAGTGCGACGCCGCGCAGGTCCGGCACCATCTGGAGCGGCTGCAATCCACCGCCACCGATATCGTGCCGGTGTTCGGCATCGCCGAAAAAGACTTCACCGGCAAGGCCACCGAACTGCAGACCCGCCTGCAACAGGCGCTGCAGCCTGCACCGACGAGCTGTGCGGCGCTGGCCACGGTGATCAAGCCGATCGACGACGCCTGCAAGAGCTGTCACCAGCAATATCGCTGAGGTGCCCTTCGCGTCGGCAGCTAGAACCGGATCTTGCCGCTCAGCATCTGCCCGTACATCACCCAGTCGCCGAGCAGGCTGTACAGCGGGTGCTTGAACGTGGCGGGCCGATTCTTTTCGAAGCCGTAGTGGCCGATCCAGGCGAAGCCGTAGCCGGCCACCGGTGCCAGCCACAACCAGCGCCACTGCCCGCTCCACAGCGCCAGCAACACCACCCCGATCACCAGGCTGCTGCCGACGAAGTGCAGGCGACGACAAGTGCGGTTGCTGTGTTCGCCCAGATAGAAGGGGTAGAACTCGCTGAAACTGCTGAAACCGGACATGTCGTACTCCGTCAGGAATGCAGCTGATTCTGCCACGCCGGGACGGCCCTGCGTCGTTCAGACCAGCGGCAACGGGATGAACTCGTCCTCGTCGCCGGGCACCGTGCCGAATGCCTGCGCCTGCCAATCGGCCTTGGCCTGATCGATCCGCTCGCGCGTGCTGGCCACGAAGTTCCACCACAGGTGCCGTTCGCCGTCCAGCGGCGCGCCGCCGAACAGCATCAACCGGCTGGGTACGCTTGCCCGCAGCAGCGGGGCCGAGGAGCCGGCCTGCACCGCCATCTGCGTCGCCGCGACGTCCAGTTCGCCCCATTGCACCGCGCCGTCGGCCACGAAGATGCCGCGTTCCCGGTGTTCTTCAGGCACAGCGAGTTCGGCGCCGGCGGCCAGGCTCACTTCCAGCAGGAACATCGGCGCGAACACCTTCACCGGCGACTGCTCGCCATAGGCGCTGCCGGCCACCAGCACGGCCTCGACACCGGGCAGGCGGATCTGCGGCAAAGCCGCACGCTCGTGATGGTGGAACTCCGGCGCGATCTCGGCATCGCCCTGCGGCAAGGCCACCCAGATCTGCACGCCGTGCAGGGTCTGCCCGTCGCGACGGGGGTCCGGCGGCGTGCGCTCCGAATGCACGATGCCGCGCCCGGCCGTCATCCAGTTCACCTCGCCCGGACGGATGTCGGCCAGGCTGCCCAGGCTGTCGCGATGGCGGATCGCGCCGTCGAACAGCCAGGTCACCGTGGCCAGACCGATGTGCGGGTGCGGGCGCACGTCCATGCCCTTGCCGGCGGCAAACACCGCCGGCCCCATGTGATCGAAGAACACGAATGGCCCGACATGGCGTGCCTGCAAGACAGGCAGCATCCGGCGCACGGTGAAGCCGTCGCCCAGGTCATGCAGCTTGCCTTCGATAAGAAATGGTTCTGCTTCCATCAGCTTCTCCAATGCTCTGCTTTTATTCCCACGCCCGCAGATACTGCACCGGCGCATCGATCTTCGCACCCAGCAACTGCGCGGCGCGCCTCGGGAAGTAAGGGTCGCGCAGGCTTTCGCGGGCGATCAGCACCACATCGGCCTCGTCGTTGGCGACGATCGCGGCTGCCTGCGCGGCCTCGGTGATCAGGCCGACCGCACCGGTGGCGATCCCGGCCTCGCGCCGGATCCGTGCCGCGAACGGCACCTGATACCCGGGCCGCAGCGGAATCTGCACGTGGGGCAGCAAGCCGCCGCTGGAGACGTCGATCAGGTCCACACCGAGCGGCTTGAGCTGCTGTGCCAGTTGCACGCTCTGCTCGATATCCCAGCCGTGCGGGCCATCGGCCGGCGCCCAGTCGGTAGCCGAAATGCGCAGCCACAACGGCAGCTCGGCCGGCCAGACCTGGCGCACGGCAGTGACGATCTCGCGCACGATGCGCGTGCGATTGTCGAAGCTGCCGCCGTATTCGTCGCTGCGCTGGTTGCTCAGCGGCGACAGGAACTGGTGCAGCAGATAGCCATGTGCCGCGTGCAGCTCGATCAGTTCGAATCCCGCGGTCATGGCGCGCCGAGCGGCTGCACGGAAGTCCGCAACGACGGCCTCGATGCCGGCTGCGTCCAGTGCCTGCGGCGTGTGCCAGCCGCTGTCGAACGGCAACGCCGAGGGCGCCACGGTCAGCCAGGCACCTTCGCCGGAGGGCACCGGACCATGTCCTTCCCACGGACGCCGCGTGCTCGCCTTGCGCCCGGCATGGGCCAGCTGCACGCCGGCGACCGCGCCCTGGGCCTTGATGAAACGGATGATCGGCTGCCACGCATCCAGCTGGATCTGATTCCACAGCCCGGTATCCTGCGGCGAGATGCGACCCTGTGCCGATACCGCCGTGGCCTCCGCGATCACCGCACCGGCACCGCCCACCGCACGGCTGCCCAGATGCACCAGGTGCCAGTCGTTCGGCACGCCGTCGACGGCGGAGTATTCGCACATCGGCGACACCACCAGACGATTGCGCAAGGCGAGACTGCGTTGGGTCAACGGTTCGAAAAGATTCATCAAGGGATTCCCGCGCGAATGAGTCACCGAGATGCAGGCGAGCCCTGCCGGAATCAAGCAACCGTGCCGGGCGGCGTGACGAACGCTGTGTTCCGCGCATCGAGCCAGCGGGCGATATGCGCCGCGATCGGTGCGGGGCTCTTCATCCAGCCGAAGTGATCGGCCGGCAGGCCGCCCATATCCGTCGGCGTGATGAGTTCGACCGTGCGGTCGGCGTGGTCCAGCTTGTCCAGCAGCCAGTCCAGCGACGCGGCGGGGCCGAACCAGTCATCGCGCAGACGCAGTGCCAGCACCGGCAGTTGCAGGGCCGCCAGTTCTCGTTCGAAATCCTCAGCCATCCCGTCCACCGCATAGCGTCCGGTGCGCCCGCTGCGCGCCCAGTCACGAATCACGCCACGCGCCTCGTTGCCAGCAAAGCCGATCCGGCGTCCCGGCAGATAACCGAGCAGGGCAGCCAGCAGCGGAGCCAGCGTATAAGCCAGAACGATCAGCCAGCCATACCGGAAGCGGCGCCAGTAAGGCGACCCGCTGGCCACCAGCAACAGGCCGGCGAACGCGTCCGGATGCAGGCTGGCGAACAGTGCGCCCAGTTGCCCGCCCAGGCTGTGCCCGCCGATCCAGCAGTCAGCCTGTGGCCAGCGCCCCCGCACGACCGCCAGGCCGGCTGCCAGGTCGTCCTGCAGCAACTCGCGATAGCCCCAAGTGCAGCCGCGGCCGGCCCGGACATCGCTGGAGCCGATGCCGCGCCATTCGTGCACGACCATCGCCACGCCGTGCGTGGCCAGTGCATCGGCCAACGCCAGATAATGCTTCGCCGGCATGCCCATGGCTGGAATCCAGTAGATCAACTGGCGCCATCCCGCGGCCGGCTCGCTCGCGAGCAGGTCGCAACGGCAACCGTCGGTACCGGATACCGGGATCACCAGCGGTTCCTTCGCCATGGTCGCTGTCGCGGGCATCGGGGCGGATGCATTTTCAGACAATGGATCGGACATCCCGACAGGCTAGCGAATTGGTGTGGCCAGCACAAAAAAAGGGCCGGCATGCGCCGGCCCTTGCTGATCCCGTCAATTGCAGATCAAACAGGGGTGACGTCCTCGGCCTGCAGGCCTTTCTGGCCATCGACAACCTTGAAACTCACTTTCTGGCCTTCCTGCAGGCTCTTGAAGCCTGAACCCGTGATGGCGCGAAAATGCACAAATACATCGGGGCCGCTCTCACGACTGATAAAGCCGAAACCCTTCGCGTCATTGAACCACTTGACTGTACCCACTTCACGATCCGACATGACTCACTCCGATCCAATCCAGACTCTGAGACAAACCGGCCCAACGGGCCGACGGCTTACTGGGCGTGACAAGGTCCGGTGCATCGGCGGATTCAGGAAATTCGCGCCGGGCACGCATGTGGCCAAGCAGACACAGTGGCCCAAGCATAACGGATTTCACGCATAAAAGTGATTTGTCAAGCAGCCCGTCATGACCATTATCCGGGCAAGAAAAAACCGGGCATCGCTGCCCGGCTTCCCTGACACGAATGCACGGATCAGGCCGGAGTCACTTCATCGGCCTGCAGACCCTTCTGGCCCTGCACCACCTTGAAGGAGACCTGCTGGCCTTCCTGCAGACTCTTGAAGCCGCCGCCGGTAATGGCGCGGAAATGCACGAAAACGTCCGGACCATTGTCACGGGCAATGAAACCGAAGCCCTTGGCATCGTTGAACCACTTGACGGTACCGATCTGACGATCAGACATGAACAATCACTCCACAAGGTTTATGGGTTCGACCGGCACAAGTGCTGCCGGTCGATTTACTGGTATGCAAGGAAACAACCCTGAAGGTAAACGATGTGGCAGATCGCGGATCGGCTGCATCGGGCCACAGACTCTGCTGACCCCGGCAAACACAGTGGCGCGGATCATAGCGGTAGTCCGGGGTGGAACGAAATGAGTCCGATTCGGCTCTATTTTGTCCGACGAGCGACAAATTCAGATTTCCTTTACCTCCCACCCTGTCTAGTAGGGGCAATTACCTGACCCACTGTCGGCGAATCGTCCAGGTTCAGTCGGCAAGGTCGCCCCGTTGAGGAGAGCGATAATGATCACCCTGTCCCGTCTGGCCCTGGCCACCACGATTGCCGGCCTGCTGCTGACTGGTTGCGCCGAGCATCCCGCTGCCCGGTCGACGAAGGTATCGACCTCGCCGGCGACGGTAACGACAACGGATACCGGCGCCGTGCACCGTCAGCACAGCGCAGCCTCCGGCAGCCGAACCGCCGCCGAGGCGAACCTGCCCGATCGCACCGGCATCCCCGCCTGCGACGACTACCTGTCCAGTTATCTGGCCTGCCATCGCGCGGCCGCCATTTATGCGCCGGACCAACTGCAATACCGCTACCAGGCCATGCGTACCAGCCTGCTGCGCGATTCGCAGAACCCGGATATTCGCCCGCAACTGGGGGCGCGGTGCAACTCGCTGGCTACCCAGCTGCGCCAGGCCCTGCATGGCAAATCGTGTGCGGAGAACCCGGCCCCGGCAGCCAGCACGCCCTGATCGCACGCGCCGCCGCCACTCACGCGGCAGTGTCGAGTGCGGCGCGCAGCAAACGGGCCAGCCCGGCTGGCTGAGTCCGGCCCAACCGGACTTCCGGAGTGCCATGCCAACCGGCCGTGTCGGCAATCGTCGCGGCCAGGGCCTTCACCAGCAACGGCCCGGTGTTCACCCCCGGCTCGAGAAACAGGGCCTTGATCTCGAACACCCCCTCGCCACGATGGGCCTTGGCATCCAGCCGGCCAACCAGCCGGCCGCGATGCAGGATCGGCAGCACGAAGTAGCCGTAACGCCGCTTTTCGGCCGGCGTATAGCACTCGAGGGTGTAGTCGAAGTCGAACATCGCCCGCACCCGCGCGCGATCCCATACCAGCGGATCGAACGGCGACAGCAGCGTGGTATGGGTGGCACGCAGACGACCGTGCAAGGCCTTGCCCAGCAAGCCGGCGTGGTCGCGGTGGACATAGCCCGGGCTGGTCCATCCCTGCACGGCAACCGCCAGCAGCTCGCCGCGGGCCAGCAACGGTGCCAGCTCCCGCTCGGTCACCTTCGGCTTCAGCCGGAAATAGTCGGCGATCCAGCCGGCCGGGGTCACGCCCAGCGCGCGCACGCTGTCGAGTATGAAGCGTTGCCGCTGGTCCGCAGCAGAACGCGTGGCGATGGCCGGATCCAGTGGCGGGTCCAGCGCGGCCAGCACATGTTCGGCCAGGTCGTACACGCGCTGGAAATTCTCGCGTCGTGCCACCATCAGCTCGCCCAGGGCGAACCACGCTTCCAGCCAGCGCTTCTCCGGTTTCCATGCCCACCAGCCCGGTTTGCCCGCGGCTTCCTTGTTGGCAAAGTCGGCCGCACGCACCGGCCCGGAGGCACGAATGCCGGCAAGCAGCGCATCCATGTCGGTGCGCTGCTCGCGATGCATCCGGGCCGCGTGCCGCTGCGCCCAATGGTGCATGCGCTGGTCGTGCCCTCCCCGGTGCCATGCAAAATCCCCGGCACTGACAAAGCACGCCTCGTGGGCCCAGCATTCGGCCAGCTGGCCCCGGGCGAGCGCCTCGTCCAGCCAGGCCATCGGATAGTCGCCAAGGCGCGCGTGCAGCACCAGATAGGGACTGCGCGCCACCACGTGGATGGTATCGATCTGCAGCAGGCGCATCCGCTCGATCGCGGATACCACGTCGTTGCGTCGGGGCCGCCGACGCAACGGCTGCAGCAGGCCCTGGGCGGCGAGTTGCAGCAGCCGCGCCTGACCAGCACTCAGCATGTGGCGACCAGCTGAAGCGGCGCCCAACGACACCACTTCTTCACGGCCGGATGGGCAGGATATTGAGCCGGCATTTACAAAGTCCCTGCTAGCTTGAATCTCGAGTTGGGCCACCGGCACGGAAGTACCTCGCCCGATGAATTGCGGATATCCGCACATCCTCACTGACGCATTCTGGCATGGAGTCTTGACCATGAAATACCGCAAACCGCTGTTGACCGCACTTACTGCTGGCGCGCTGTTGTTCGCCGGCAACCTGTTGGCGCAGGATGAACCCGCGCCGCCGCCGTCCGACACGGCAGCGATGCCGGCACAGGCCATGCCACCCCAGGCAACGCCACCGGATAGCAACGCGACCACGCCAGTGGACAGCGCCACCATGAACACGCCATCCGGCGAGCTGACCGTGCACTCGGTCATGCCGCCCGCCCCACCGGCCGGCCCGGCCCCCGGTTTCGAGCAGTTGTCCGGCGGCGGAAAATACATCACCGAGGATCAAGCCTCGGCTTATCCGCTGCTCGCCAACGATTTCCTGTATGCCGACCACAATCGCGATGGTCGCATCAGCAAGAGCGAATACGAGCGCTGGTTGTCGAACAAGTAATCCGCCCCGCCCCTTGCGCCGGCCGCCCATGCGGCCGGCGCCTTCATGTGCCAGTCACGGTAGCTTGGAGCCAAGCCGCTAGACTGGCGCGCCGCCCCGTCTGGAACCCCATTCATGAAGCGATTGACTGCTGCCGTCGTGGCGGCGCTGTCCGCGGGCATCGTTGCCGGTTCGCTGCACGCGCAGAACCCGGACCCGACCGATATCCGGGGCTGCACCGCGATCGAGAGCGACGCGCAGCGGCTGGCCTGTTACGACCAGGTGACCGGCCGGGTGAACCTGCCGGTCGCGCAGAAACGGGTTGATCGCGAGATCAGCGCTCCGGGCATCTTCAATCGCGACACCAGCAGCGCAGCTGCGGTGGCCGCGACCGGCAACGACGCCGTGGCCAAACCGCTGTCGTTGCTCGACAGTCGCTGGGAGCTGACCCCGGAGAGCAAACTGGGCACCTTCAACATCCGCGGCTACAAGCCGGTCTACGTGCTGCCGGCCTTCGCCACCAGCAACCAGAACGAGCAGCCGCGCAGCCCCAACCCCGACAATACCGTGGCTCAGGGCGAACAGCTGGACAACATCGAATCCAAATTCCAGCTCAGCCTGAAAACCAAGGTATGGCAGGGTGTTTTCGGTGACGCCGGCGACGTGTGGGTGGGCTATACCCAATCCTCGCGCTGGCAGATCTACAACACCAGGCTGTCGCGTCCGTTCCGGGAGACCGACTACGAGCCCGAAGCGATGCTGGTGTTCGACACCCACTATGAGCTGTTCGGCTGGGAGGGCCGGTTGCTGGGCATCGGGGTGGATCATCAATCCAATGGCCGCGGCAACCCGCTGTCGCGTGGCTGGAACCGGGTCATCGCAAACGTCGGCTTCGAGCGCGACGGCTGGACCGTGATGGTTCGCCCCTGGTGGCGCATCCCCGAGCCGAACAGCACCGACGACAATCCCGACATCAGCAACTACATGGGACGCGGCGAAGTGGAGATCGTGCACGAATGGCATGGCCAGGAGTTCGGCCTGCTGCTGCGCGACTCGCTGCGCGGCGGCAGTCGCCAGCATGGCGCGGCCAGGCTCAGCTGGAGCTTCCCGCTGGCGGGCAACCTTCGCGGCTACGCCGACGTGTTCAAGGGCTATGGCGAAAGCCTGATCGACTACAACCACAACGCTACCTACGTGGGGCTGGGCATCTCGCTGCTCGACTGGTACTGAGCCCGCCACCAACGACGACGGCCCGGCGATTCGACATCGCCGGGCCGTCTGTTTCAACCTGCTGGGTCAGATCGCAGGGCGATCAGTGCTGATGACCACCGGCACCGTGCACGTGGCCGTGTTCCAGCTCTTCCGCACTCGCCGCGCGCACGTCGGTCACTTCGATGGCGAAATGCAGGGTCTTGCCGGCCAGCGGGTGGTTGCCGTCGATGAACACCTTGTCGTCCTCGACCTTGGTCACGGTGACATTGATCTCACCCTGCGGGCCACGCCCCTGGAACTGCATGCCGGGCTGGATGTCCTCGACGCCCTGGAAAGCTTCCCGCGGCACTTCCTGCATCAGCTCGGCGTGGTGCACGCCGTAGCCCTCTTCGGGTGCCACGTCGGCGGTGAATTTGTCGCCGACCGAACGGCCTTCCATCTGCTTTTCCAGCCCCGGCACGATCTGGCCGCTGCCGTGCAGGTAGGTCAGCGGGTCGCGACCTTCGGAACTGTCGATGACCTGGTTCTGGTCGTCGGTCAGCGTGTAATGGAAGGCAGCAACGGAGTTCTGGGCAATCTGCATAAACGTCTCGCGAATAGGTTCAAGTCCGCCGGCCAGGTGCCGACACGAACTGGCAAGGTTACCAGAACAACGCCGCCCCCCCCTGCAGGCGCCGACTGGATTGGCGATACTGCGAGCATGATTCAACTGCCACGATGCCGCCTGCGCCACCTGTCTCTCCGCCTGCCGATGATCGCCTGGCTGCTCGCCGCACCGATGCTGGCGACCGCCGCGGCACCGGTGACACCGGCCGCCAGCGACCAGGCCGCGCTGGCCGCGCGGATTGATGCGCTGATCGATCAACCGCGTTTTTCCGCGGCCAGCTGGGGCGTTGCGGTGGTCTCGCTCGACAGCGGTCACACGCTGTTCGCCCATCGAGCCGACCATCTGCTACAGCCGGCATCCACCGCGAAGTTGTTCACCGCGGCGCTGACCCTCTCCACTCTTGGCCCGGATTACCGGATGCCGACCCGGTTGCTGGCCAGTGGGCGCATCGCGCACGGCCGGCTTCACGGTGATCTGGTCCTTTACGGCACCGGGGATCCTACACTCGGCACGGCCGACAGCGCCGACTGGGCCGACCAGCTGGCCAGCCAGATGGCCGCACGCAACGTGACCCTGGTGCGCGGTGACCTGATCGCCGACGACAGTTATTTCGCCGGCCCGGCCTATGGCAGCGGCTGGGAGGCGGATGACCTGCAGAGCTCGTTCGCGGTACCGGCCTCGGCCCTCAGCGTGCAGGAGAATATCGTCCAGGTCACCGTGAGCCCGGGCGCGGCGGCCGGTCGTCCGGCACGGCTGCAGTTCGAGCCGACCGACGCCCGCCCCGACGTGGCGGGCAAGCTGCTCACCGTGGCGCCGGGCACGCCCGACGACATCAATCTGTATCGCGCCCCGGGCCAGGACACCGTCTACGCATTCGGCGATATCGCAGCCCATGCGCCGGCACAGCACTTCAAGCTGGCCGTGCCCGATCCGGCGCGGCTGGCCGGCATGCAACTGCGCGAGGCGTTGAAGCGTCACGGCATCCGCGTCACCGGCAAGCTGCGGGTGCTGCACTGGCCGCAGGACGATCGCGCCCTGCTCGCGCAGGCCGGCCTGCTCGGCGAAGTGCTGTCGCCGCCGTTGCAGGAGATCCTGCAACGCGGCCTGAAACGCTCGCAGAACCTGTACCTGCAGAATCTGTTGCTGAACGTGGGTGCGCATGCGCAAGACCCGGTCGACAACGGGTTCAGCAGTACCGAAAGCCGGGGTATTGCGGTGCTCGGACAACTGCTGGGCAAGATCGGCATCCCGCCATCGACCAGCCTGCTTGGCGAGGGCACCGGGCTGTCGCGGCGCGACCTGGTCACGCCGGACGCGCTGGTACGCATCCTGGTCTACCTGGCAGCGCAACCGTATGCCGCGATGGTGCGCGAGGCGCTGCCGATCGCCGGCGTCGACGGCACCCTGATCGGCCGGATGCGCGGCACCGCCGCCGAGAACAATGTGCATGCGAAGACCGGCAGCATGCGCCAAGTGTCCTGCCTGGCCGGCTATGTCACCAGCGCATCGGGCGAACACCTGGCGTTCGCGATCATGCTCAACAACTACGACCGCCCCGCCGATGCGCCGGATACCAGCACCGACGTGGATGCGATCGCCGTGCTGCTGGCGAACTATCGCGGAAGCGACTGAACGCCGGCGCTCCGGCTTCAGCCGCCGAGTCGTGCCAGCATGTCCTTGCCGATCTTCTCCGGCGTGTCGGTGGAAGCGTAGCGCTTCACTACCTGACCCTCGGTATCGACCAGGAACTTGGTGAAGTTCCACTTGATCGCCTCGCTGCCGAGAATGCCCTTGCCCTCGCTCTTCAGCCACTTGTACAGCGGATCGGCCTTGTCGCCGTTCACCTCGACCTTGGCGAACATCGGGAAGGTGACGTCGTACTGGGTAGTGCAGAAGCTCTTGATCTCGGCCTCGTCGCCGGGTTCCTGATGACCGAACTGGTCGCACGGAAAACCCAGCACCACCAGGCCGATGTCTCGCTGGTCCTGCCACAGCGTTTCCAGCCCCTTGTATTGCGGGGTGAAACCACACTTGGACGCGACATTGACGATCAACAGCCTCTTGCCACGCCACTCGGCCAGCGAACGGGGCTTGCCGTCGATATCGTTGACAGTGAAATCGTAGACACTTGACATGCACGCACTCCGTCGAAAGAAGACCTGATCAGGCAGTCTACGCCATCGCGCCGGTCACCCGGCGAAGTCGGGCCATGCATTCCGGCGCGCAGCCGTCGGATCGCTACCCGGCGCGGCTCAGTCCTCGACGGCGGGAATCTCGAACACCTGCCGCAGATACGTCACGTAGGCCTTGTCCTCGCACATGTTCTTGCCGGGCGAATCGCTCAGCTTGGCCACCGGCTGGCCGTTGCAGCGGATCATCTTGATCACGATATTGAGCGGCTCCGGCCCCACGTCATTGGTGAGGTTGGTGCCGACACCGAACGCCAGCAGGCAGCGTCCACGGAAGTGCGCGTACAGCCGCATCACCTTGGGGATGTCCAGGCCGTCGCTGAAAACCAGCACCTTGTTGCGTGGATCGACCCGGTTCGCACCGTAGTGCGCGAGTACCTTCTCGCCCCATTCGAACGGGTCACCGGAGTCGTGCCGGGTGCCGTCGAACAGCTTGCAGAAGTACATGTCGAAATCGCGCAGGAACGCGTTGAGTCCGTAGACATCGGACAACGCGATGCCGAGATCGCCGCGGTACTCCTTCGCCCACGCCTCCAGCGCGGCCACCTGCGAATCACGCAGGCGCGGGCCAAGCGCCTGGTGCGCCTGCAGGTATTCGTGCGCCAGCGTACCCAGTGGGGTCAGCTGCAGCTTGCGCGCCAGCCACACGTTGCTGGTGCCGGCCAGTTGCGTCCCCAGATCGTCACGCAGCGTGGTCACCACTTCCTCATGCCACGCCCGCGAGTAACGCCGACGCGTGCCGTAGTCGGCGATCCGGCAACCCGCGTAATCCGGCGTATCGCGCAACAGCGCGATCTTCTCGTGCAGTCGCCGTCGACCCTCGGCAAGGTCCAGACCTGCGCTGGTCCGCCGGAAATACACCTCGTTGACGATCGCCAGCAGCGGCACCTCGAACAGGATCGTGTGCAGCCACGGCCCGCGGATGCGGATCTCGATCTCGCCGTTGCCCGCCACCGCGGGGCTGATCTGCACGTACTTCTCGTTGAGCTGGAACAGCCCCAGGAAATCCACGAAGTCGCTCTTGATGAAACGCCAGCTGCGCAGGTAGTGCAGCTCGTCCACGGTGAAACGCAGCTGGCACAGCGCCGCCAGTTCGGCGCGGATTTCCTCGATGCATGGCACCAGGTCGATGCCCGGATTGCGACACTTGAAGCGGTACTCGACCTGTGCGGCCGGATACTGATGCAGCACCACCTGCATCATCGAGAACTTGTACAGGTCGGTGTCGAGCAGCGAGTCGATGATCATCAGTGGCTCAAGCGGGGAAGGGGTTGCCTGCGCCGGCCATTATCCATGCCCGGAGGTCTTCCCTCGTGAACTGCCGGGTGACGGCAAAAAAAACCTCATCAGCCAGGGGAGGACTGATGAGGTTTGTCAGGCGGTCTCCAGAGGAGGAAAGACCAGCCCCTCAGCGCCACGGTGACCTGTGCCGCTTCCTGTCGCCCTCACGGCGATACAAAGGGTTAGTGCGGTCGACAGGGAAAAGGTTCAAGGTCTGCGGAGGCGATGTTCAGCGCGGCTACAGCTCACTTTGCGCGCCCCACCGCAAATACTTCGAAGAGCGCCTGCCTGTCGGCAGGATGATCCGCCTACCAATGGTATCGAGACGTGAAAATGATGTAGACGGCCGAACGAATTTCGAGGACTGCCTGCCCCCTCCGCCGGACCACGGCCGTCCCCGCACACGACGGCCCGCGCGATCACGCGGTTCGGCGCTACCATCGACCCACGCTTAGTCGTTGAAGGGAGTGATCACGGTGAACCGGCATGGTTGCCGATGACCGCACGAATCAAGCACACAGGGGCAAGTGTCTTGCATGGGAACACCTTGAAATGGTTGCTGGCGGGCTTGGCCCTTTACCTGGTCACTTTCGTGCCGACCACCCGGGCGGCCGAACTGAAGCTCGATCTGGGCCATGGCGTCCGCGTCTACCACACCGCCGAGCTGCTGCAGCGCAGGGATGTCCGCCGCATCACGGTACCGGCCGACGTGGCGTTCAGGCGGGTCATGCACTACCGCGCGATACCGTTGCGCGCCCTGCTCGACGGCATCGCAGCCGACGATCACCTGCAGTTCGTTGCCAGCGACGGCTTTGCCGCCGAGATTCCGGCCGCACTGATCCTGAACAGTCACGGCAGCGTGGCCTGGCTGGCGATCGAGGATCCCGCGCAGCCATGGCCGGCGCTCGCCGACGGCCACGGCCATGCCGGTCCGTTCTACCTGGTCTGGACACAGCCGCAGGCCGCGCACGTCGGCCCCGAGCAGTGGCCATACCAGCTCGCCGCGATCCGCCAGCTGGGTAGCGTGGCCGAACGCTTCCCGGCGACCCTGCCCGATCCGTCCCTGCCGGCGGGCAGCGACGTGCGGCGTGGTTTCGCGGTGTTCCAGCGCACCTGCTTCGCCTGCCATACGCTGAACGGCGAGGGTGACGCAAAACTCGGACCGGATCTGAACCTGCCGCACAATCCCACCGAATACCTGGGCGCCGAGCTTCTGCGTGCCTACGTCCGCAATCCGCAGTCGCTGCACCGCTGGCCGCAGGCGAAGATGGCTGGCTTCGATCGACAGACACTGTCCGCTGCGGAGCTGGACGCGTTGCTGGCCTATCTGCGGCACATGGCGGGGCGCAAGGCGACGCAAGCCGGCTCGCCGTAAGGGCAGGCCGACTGGAACCGGTCGGAGCCCGGCCGTGCGATTCGCTTCGCGCGATCATGCCCTGCCCGCGCCGCGCCCATCGGCGGCATACTTCCAGCCATCGCAACCGAGCCGAGATCCCCATGCATGCCTGAAGCTGCTGCCCCCGAGATCGAACTGGCGGAGTGCGTGCTGCCGGCCGGCAACCTCGCCGAGACCCTGCAATTCTTCGTCGACACCCTCGGGTTTCGCCTCGACAGCATCATGCCCGCCGATGATCCGCGGATCGCCCAGCTCAGCGGCTACGGCCTGCGCCTGCGGCTGGACACGAGCCATGAAGGCGATGCCGGTGTGCTCCGTCTGGGCACCGCCCAGGGCGTCGACCGCGTGGCGCTCGTCGCACCCAACCGCACCCGCATCGAGTTCGGCCCGGCCCGACTCCCGATGCGACTGCCGCCACTGCAACCCAGCCTGAGCATCCAGCGCTTCGACGAGCGGCCCGGCGCCTGGAAATCCGGTCGTGCCGGCATGCAGTACCGCGATCTGATCCCCGATCGCCAGGGCGGCCAGTTCATCGCCTCGCATATCCGCATCCCCGTCGGCGGCCCGGTGGGCGACAACGTGCACTACCACGACATCCGCCTGCAGCTGATCTACTGCCATCGCGGCTGGGTACGCCTGGTCTACGAGGATCAAGGCGAACCGTTCGTGATGCGCGCGGGCGACTGCGTATTGCAACCGCCGCGGATCCGGCATCGGGTGCTGGAATCATCGGACGGCCTGGAGGTGATCGAGATCGGCAGTCCGGCCGAACACATGACCCATCTTGACCACACGATGCACCTGCCGACCGGCCGCCAGCTGCCGGCGCGCGATTACGACGGCCAGCGCTTCGTGTTCCATCAGGCGGAAAAGGCGCGCTGGAGCCCCCTGCCGGAATCCGGCTGGGCGTCGCGCGACCTCGGTCTCGCCGCAGCCACCGGCGGACTGGTCGATGCCCGGGTGCTGCGCCGGGAACCGGCGCGCGAATGTGCCGACGTGCCCGCACGGCAGGATCGGACGTTCGCCTTTGCCTTCGTACTGCGGGGAAGCATGAGCCTGCGCGTCGACCGACTGCCCGCAACGCGGCTGACGGCAGGCGACGCGTTCGTGGTTCCGGCCGGCATGCAGCCGCAATTCGACGACTGCTCCGACGACTGGGAACTGCTGCAGGTCACGCTGCCGGCCGGGCAACCCGCCGCACCCTGAGCGTTCAGTCGCGCAGTGCGGCGGCTTGTGTCACGGTCATGTCGCGGGAGGTCAGCAAAGCCTGCAGATCGCGATCACGCCGGGTTTTCGACTCGTGCGCCAGCTGGCGCACGCTGGCATAGAACGCCGGCCAGTTGCGCCCGGCACGCCGGAACAGCACCTCGAACGCGGGCGTCCAGCGATCGTACAGGCCGAACGGCAGCAGCCGCGCATTGTTGATCGGCTGCGCCACCCAGCTGTCGTAGCGATGGTCATCCGGCCACTCGCGTTCGCGCCATCGGGCATAGCGGGTTCGGAATGCCGCGATCTCGCGCTGCTTGCCCGCGGCCAGCGTCGCATCGTCAGCGCCGCTGGCATATAGCGCTTTCAGGCGCTGGCGCAGATCGAGCACCCGTCGGGTGAAGCCGTCATCCATGGCCTGCCGGGAATCGTCCTGCGCCGGCAGACCACGCGACGAGCGCCACTGGCGCAGCCCCTCGCCCTGCACGAAGGTGGCAAAGGATTCATCGAACGCGGTGTCGCCTCGGGCGTAGATCAGCTGGTGCGCCAGTTCATGGAAGATCGTGCCGGCCAGCTCGTCGTCGTCCCAGCGCAGCATGCTCGAGAGGATCGGATCGGCGAACCAGCCCAGCGTGGAATACGCCGGGACACCACCGATCCAGACGTCGTCGCCGCGTGCCTGCAAGCGCGCCGCGTCGGCCCTGGCAGCGGCCTCGTCGAACCAGCCGCGATAGGCCACGCAGCCGGCGATCGGAAAGCATTGCGGCACCGCCTCCACCGAAAAGCGCGGTGCGGCAAACACGTTCCAGACGACGTAGGGACGATCCAGCGCGACATAGCCGGTATAGCTGCGGTTATCCGGCAGCCCCAGTTGCCGCCAGGCAAACCGGCGGGCCTGCTGGGCCAGACGCAGTCGCGTCGCAAGCTTCGGATCAGTCGCCGGGTCGCGCAGCAGCTTGCTCACGGCGCGTCGATGGACAATCAACGCACCCTGCCCCTTCGCCGCCTGGGCGTAATAGCGCAGGCTGCCGCAGGCGCACAACGCGAGGCCCACCGCCATGATGGCGATGAGCCTGGACAAGCGCTGGCACGGACAGCGGAACCGGAACATCCGGTGATTGTGCACCACCCGTCAGTGGCGCCTAGTGGCGGTGATCGCGACGATCGCCACGTCGATCGCTGCCGCCATGATGGCCACTGGAACGGTCGGCACGGGGCGCGCGGGCACCACCGGAAACACGTCCGCTATCCACGTGACCGCGATGATCGGCGCCATGGTCGCCACCATGTCCCCAGTGGTCGCCCCGGTGGTCATCATGGCCGCCCCGGTATCCGCTGCCCCGGTAGTCCCGATAGCCACGATAACGCGATCCGCCATACCAGCCGCTGCTGATGCCGATGCTTACGCCCGGCGCGTAGCAACAGCCGTAGTAGCCGTCGTAATAGCCACCGCCGTAATAACCGTCGTAATACCCGGGCGCCGCGTAATAAGCGCCATCGCCCTGGCCGTAATAGGCATCGCCGCCGTAACCGGAGTTGCGCACATAGCTGTAACCGGGATCGTAATAACAGCCCGACAACGCCGCCGCGGCGGTGATCAGGGCAAGGCTGGCCAGCAGGCGTTTCATGATCCGTCTCCACGGGGAGTGACGACACCACGTTATTACATCGCGCTTGAATGCGTACTGAGTCGGCGGCACATGGCCTGGCGGCGTTTACCCGCCAGCCATGTGCCCGCATGACCGGTGCGGACCGGGTAATGACCCGATCAGCCCTTGCGCTTGCCCTGCTCGTTGCGCTGGGAAGTCTGCGGGCGACCGTCGCCGGCGCCACCGTCGCCGGACACCGGCGGGTGCAATGCCTGGCCATTGGAACCGGCCGCGTGCGTCGGGTTGGCCCCCGGCCAGCTCGGGCCACGCTGTACCCGCTCGTGCTTGGCGTCGAGCAAGGCCTGGATATGTGCCACGGCCTCTTCCGGGCTGATGTGCTGGATCGGCACCTCCACCGGGGCACGCTTGCGCGCGACCGGCCGCTTCGGCGCCGACTTGGCGGCGGGCTTGCTGGCCACCTTGCTGACGGCCGGCTTGAGCAACGGGCGCCTGGCGGCCACCGGCTTGCTCGCCGCCACCTTCTTGACAGCTGCCTTCTTGACAGCTGCCTTCTTGACGGTCGCCTTCTTCACGACCTTCTTTGTCACGACCTTCTTGCTGGCTGCCTTGCGGGCGACCGGCTTCTTCGCGACGGCCTTTTTCGCTGCCGGGCGTTTTGTCGCGGCTTTCTTCGCGACCGCCTTCTTTGCCGCGGGCTTTTTCAGCGCGGCTTTCTTCAGTGCGGGCTTTCGCGTCGCGGGCTTCTTTGCAGCGGGCTTCTTCACGGCCGACTTCTTCACGATGGCCTTCTTCGCTGCCACCTTGCGTGGCGATGACCTGCTCGCGCTGCTCGCCGGTGCCTTCTTCGCAACTACCTTCGTGGCCGTTGCCTTTTTGGCAGTTGCCTTTCCGGCCGCGGACTTCTTCGCAGCCGACTTGCGGGTCATAGCCATGCGTTCTTCTCCAGCGGTGATCAAGGGAAACGCGACCAGTATGCACGCCTCGACCGCAGGCGGCATTCCGCACCGCACGAAGCGTTCATCTGCGGCGTGACGAAATGCCTGTCCCGAAGCCTGGGTTGCTGCGCCTCAGAAGCTCGGATGGCTCAGGGCATCGATGAAATGCGGCAGCACCCGAGGATTCACCAGGATCGCGAAGATCACGCCGTACGCGGCTCCCCACAGGTGCGCGCTGTGGTTGACGTTGCCCTGTCCGCGCCGATCCATGTAGATCGAGTAGCCGGTGTACAGCACCGCGTAGACGATCGCCGGCATCGGGATCACCAGCACCAGGATGCGCTGCCACGGCGCCAGCAGGATGAAGGAAAACAGCACCGCCGACACGGCGCCCGAAGCGCCGAGACTGCGGTAGTTCGGGTTCGCGCGATTCTTCAGGTAGGTCGGCAGGATCGAAATCACCAGCCCGCCGATATAGAACAGCGCGAAGCCGAGCGTGCCCAGCGAGTTGCTGAAGAACGGCTCCATCGCCCGGCCGAAAAAGAACAGGGTGAACATGTTGAACAGCAGATGCCCGAAATCCGCATGCACCACGCCGTAGGTCACCAGCCGGTGGTATTCGCGCTGGCGGGTGATGGCCGGCGGCCACAGGATCAGGTCGTTCATCAGCCGGCTGTTGTTGAATGCCATGAACGAGACGATGCAGGTGATGGCGATGATGACCAGGGTAATCGGCATGAACGGTTCCGCGGCAGGTGGGCAAAGCTTGGCATCTTGGCCTGCCGGTCCGGCCTTGTCGACTTGCCGCCGCCGGCGCGCCCGATCCGGCAGATGCTTATGCCCCGGGTTCACCTCCATATTCCCATGGGTCACTGCCGGGATCGGCGCCACACGGTTATCATTGCGTGCTTTGAGCGGCCACGCGCTGCCCGACGGATACCATGGCCTCGCTCCGCTACCTGCATCTGGACGTCTTTGCCGCCACCCTCGGCGGCGGCAATCATCTGGGCGTGGTGATCGGTGCTGATGGCTGGAGTGGCGCGCAGATGCAGCGCTTCGCGCGCTGGACCGCGCTGGTGGAGACCACCTTCGTGCTGCCGCCGACCGAGCCGAAGGCCAGCTACCGCGTACGCATCTTCACGCCGCACAAGGAAATCCCGTTCGCCGGCCACCCCAGCATCGGCAGCGCGCATGCGGCGCTGGAGCGCGGGCTGGCCGCGCCGCACCATGGCATGTTGTGGCAGGAATGCGCGGCCGGCGTGCTGCCCATCCTGGTCGAGGGCCGTGGCGCCGAACGCGAACTGCTGCTGCAGTCCCCCGGCGAGCGCGTCGTCAGCACCGGCCGCGATGCGCACCCGCTGCTGCCGGCAGCGTTGGCCGGTATCGCGCCGGGCGTGCTGCCGCCGGCCCTGGTCGACGGCGGCCGACGCTGGTGGCTGACCGAAGTGGCGGACGAGGCCAGCCTGCGCGCATGGCAGCCCGATCACCATGCCATCGCCAAGCTGGCGCGCGCCAGCGACAGCATGGGGCTGTGCGCCTTCGCGCGGGCGGCGCATGCCGACTACCAGTTGGTGGTGCGTGCATTCCCGGCCGGCGTGGGCATCGTCGAGGATCCGGCCTCCGGCGCCGCCAACGGCCTGATCGCCGCGTACCTCGCGCAGTGCGAACCGCACGGCACGCTGGCGCGGGGCTACCACGTCAGCCAGGGCCGCGAGATCGGCCATGACGCGCGGCTGGTGGTGCAGATCGACCACGAGGCCATCTGGACCGGTGGACGCAGCCATACCGTGATCGACGGCACGCTGGACTGGACACCGTCCGCTTGAGCGACGCGGCGCAAATCTGGGTCGATGCCGACGCCTGCCCGGTGGTGATCAAGGAAATCCTGTTCCGCGCCGCCGAGCGCGCCCGGGTGATGGTGACCCTGGTGGCGAACCAGCACCTGCGCACGCCACCGTCGCGTTTCATCCGTGCGATCCAGGTGCCGGCCGGCTTCGATGTGGCCGACAACGAGATCGTGCAGCGCGTCGCCGCCGGCGATCTGGTGATGACCCAGGACATTCCGCTGGCCGCGCTGGTGATTGCCAGGGGAGCGCTGGCGATCAACCCGCGTGGCCTGATGTACACGCCGGAAACGATCGCCCAGCAGCTGTCGATGCGCAATTTCATGGACGAGCTGCGCGGCTCGGGCGTCGACACCGGCGGCCCGTCCGCGTTCCATCCACGCGACCGGCAGGCCTTTGCCAACCAGCTCGATCAATGGCTGGCGCGGCGCCCGAAAGGCCCGTGTGGTGTTGCGCGCTAGTGACCCTCGCGCTCGTCCAGGTGCGCTCGCCTCGCGGCCACCAGTGACAGCGCCGACCAGTCGAGATCCTCGTCGCCGGCGGCCATCGCCTCGAGCAGGCTGTCGCGCAACACCCCGGCAAACGGCAGCGGCACCCGTGCCGACTCGGCCGCCGCCTGCGCCAGCCCCACATCCTTGAAGCCCAGCGGCAAAGAGAATCCGGCCGGCTTGAAACGCTGCTCCGCGATCAGCCTGCCATAGCCCTGATAGGCCGGCGAGGCGAACAGGGTGCTTGTCATCACCTCGAGAAAATCCGCCGCGCTGACGCCGTAGGCGCGGGTCAGCGCGGTCGCCTCGGCCATGCTCTCGATCGCGCTGGCCAGCATGAAATTGCCGGCGATCTTCGCCACGCTGGCGCGCTCCGGCGCCTCACCCATCGGCCACACCTTGCTGCCCATCGCCTCGAGCAGCGGCTGCACCCGCTCGATCACCGCGGGTTTGCCCGCCGCCAGGATATTCAGCTTTCCGGCGGCGGCCATGTCCGGACGGCCAAACACCGGCGCAGCGACATAGTCGAGCCCGCGCCGGGCATGCTCCGCCGCCAGCTCCTGCGCCAGCGCCACGGAGATCGTGGCGTGATTCACATGCACCGTGCCGCGATCCATCGCGTCCAGCAGGCCGCTGTCGAGGATCACCTCGCGTACCGCACGGTCGTTCGCCAGCATGCTGCACAGCACCTCGCCCTGGACGGCCCGTTCGGGCGTCGACGCCACCCGGGCGCCCAGCGAGGCCAGCGGTTCGCAGGCCGCCGCGGAGCGATTCCACACCGTCACCGTGTGCCCGGCCGCGACCAGGTTGCTGGCCATCGCGCTGCCCATTGCTCCAAGACCGATAAATCCGACTTTCATGGAAGGTCCCTCGTCATTGTCCGGCGCGCAGTGAAGCACGCGCGGCGTTCAGGATGCGCGAAGCGTGGGTCGTGCGACAGGCCCCGAAGCGGCATGTCGACGACGTCGATGCCGTCACCTGATCCGGTGGCGGCGACGAGCGACGCGGCCGGCAAGCGCAGTCAGGTAGAGTGTCCGAAGCCGCCGCGCTGACACCGGGGCTTCCTTGGCTGCCCGGACGCCTCGGCCCCGGTCAGCAGACCGCGACGTCATCAGGATCATCATGCCTGGAACCAGGGAGCGCACGACCGTGTTTCATCCACTGCAATGGCTTGGTCGCCGCCTCGCCCGGTTCCTGTCGAAACCGCGCGCGGTGGAAATGCACGTCAGCACCTCGCGGTTCGATCTGCTGAGCGATTCGCTGCTGAAAGGCGACGTGCTGCTGGTAGAGGGAAGCAGCCGTTTCAGCACGGCCATCAAGTACCTGACCCAGTCGAGCTGGTCGCATGCCGCGCTGTATGTCGGCGATGCACTGCACGAGCTCCATCCGGAACTCGGCCCGCACGTGCTGATCGAGGCCGACGTGATCGAGGGCGTGCGGGTGATCGCGCTGGACGAATACCGCGGCGTGCACACCCGCATCTGCCGCGCGGTCGGCCTCCGGGCGAGCGAGATCGACAGCGTGATCGGTCATGCCGCCGGCCGCCTTGGCCAGCACTACGACATCCGCAACCTCGTCGACCTGGTGCGCTACCTGCTGCCGACGCCTCCGGTGCCCGGACACTGGCGACGGCAGATGCTGGCGCTGGGCGCGGGCGATCCGACCCATGCGATCTGTTCCACCCTGATTGCCGAAGCTTTCCAGAGCGTGCGCTATCCGATCCTGCCGATCATCGATCGCGACTACCGGGCGCTGCCCGGCACCCGTACCGCGCGGAAGGAAATCCTGCGTATCCGCGACTCCAAGCTGTTCACCCCGCGCGACTTCGACATCTCGCCGTACTTCCGCATCGTCAAGCCGATGATCGAGCACGACTTCGACCCGCACCGCATTCACTGGGCGTCATCGGCGCCGGCCGGTCCGCACAGTCCATCCCTGCCACCGCCAGCTTGACGCGGACGCCGGATGTGCCCGGCCGAGGCCGGCATCGGGTTTCACCGTCCGATGTCCAGGTACTCGACGTCGGCTATCCAGTGGCGCCTTCTTCGCGCCAGACGATCCTCCTTCGTCTCGTCATCGAGATGCGCCGCCGCATGCCGAAGCAGCGACGGATCGACACCCTCGAACGCATTGACGTTGACCACCGCGTACAACCGGCCGTCGATCAGGCTGGTGGCGACCGGCACCACGCCGCAGCGGGCGCAGACGTGGAACTCGGCGGTGCGGCTGCCGAAGACGTAGCGCGACACCCGCGCGGGATCCTCGACCGTTACCTTCAGGGTGCCCGCCGGATGCGAGGTCCACACGCCACCGTGCCTGACGCAGAACGAGCAGCCGCAGGCGCGCGCCGGAATCTCGGCGGGATCGGGCTCCCAGCCCAGCACGAAGACGATGTTGCCGCAGTGACAGCGCCCGTGAATCAGCATGCGTGGAATCTCCGTCGTCGCCCGATCGGCCCTGCGCTCTTGAGAGCACTCCCGCCACGCCATGAGGCAGCCGCTGCAACGACGACTCCGCCTGGCCCGAAACGCCGCGCAATCCGGTGCGGAAAGGCAATCGTCATTGCAGCTCGGGCAGCGCGGCCAGGCATTTCCCGCGGCAGAGGTAGCGCTTGTTCAGCGCACTGCCGTCATACAGATACCCTGCGCCACCCGCAAAGATTTCCCAGCGATAGAGGTGCCCGGACATCCTGATCGAACCCTGATATCTGCACGGCATGATCATCGCCTCATCATGGAATTCGGTCGCATCCACCTCGTCGGCCAGGGAAAAATAGGTGACCACATCCGCCCTGGTCATCACCAGCGAATCGCAGATGGCGTGATCGGGCCGGTCCCGATCGACCACCTTCGACAGCGAGACGACGTCGAATCCGCCCGCCCGGTGCACGGGCTCACAGGACAGCAACAGCGACGCGATCAACAGCAGGGACGCGCACAGCAACAGGCGTCGCATCCCGTGCTCGATCGTCGGATAGAACTTGATCTCGACATCCTCGTCGGCCCGCTTGCCGTGTTCCGGTTTGGCCATGATCTTCTTCCTTGAGGAAAAACCATCAGACCCGAATCATCGTGGCGACCGGATCGGGAACACCCGGGAGATGCTGCGACTCCCGACCCGACGCGTCAAGCCGGATATCCCGGAGCCAGGGACAGGTCAGCTTGGCGCAAGCACCGCAGCAGCATGGGTTGCCGACGGGTCTTCGGCGGCATCGAGTCGCGGCGCCGACTAGACCATCTGCCCCGCTGCCTGCCCCGACGCCCACGCCCACTGGAAGTTGTAGCCGCCGAGCCAGCCGGTGACGTCGACCACTTCGCCGATGAAATACAGACCGGGCACCAGCTTCGATTGCATCGTGCTCGACGATAGCCCATCGGTATCAACGCCGCCGAGCGTGACCTCGGCCGTGCGGTAGCCCTCGGTGCCGCTGGCGGTGATCGGCCACGCGTTGAGCTGGCTGCCGATCTGCGCCAGCTCGGCTTCGCGGTACTGGCGCATCGGCCGGCTGTCGAACCATTGCTCGCACAGGCGCTGCGCCAGCCGTTTCGGCAGGACATCGCCGAGTACGGTCTTCAGTTCCGCCAGCGGCCTGGCGTGGCGCTGCCCGATCAGCCAGTCGCCCGCGTCCTGGTCGGGCAGCAGGTCGATGCGCAGGTCGTCGCCGGGTTGCCAGTACGAGGAAATCTGCAGGATCGACGGGCCGCTGAGGCCGCGGTGGGTAAACAGCAGGCCGGCACGGAAACTCTGCTTGCCGACCCGGGTCTCGGCCACTGGCAGGGCCACACCCGCCAGGTCCTGGTAGTGCTCCTGGTGCTTGCCGCTGAGGGTCAGCGGCACCAGGCCGGCACGGGTCGGCAGCACGGCGTGACCGAACTGGCGCGCCAGTTCGTAGCCGAAGCCGCTGGCCCCCATGCTGGGAATCGACAGGCCGCCGCTGGCCACCACCAGCGACTCGGCATGCACCTCGCCGCGCGCGGTCTGGACGCTGAAACCCTCCGGCGTCTTGCGCACGCGCTGTACGCCGCAACTCGCCTCCACCGTGACGCCGGCGGCGGCGCACTCGTCCAGCAGCATGCGCACGATCTGCTTGGAGGAGTCGTCGCAGAACAGCTGGCCCAGTTCCTTCTCGTGATAGGCGATACCGTGTTTCTCGACCAGGGCGATGAAATCCCACGGCGTGTAGCGCGCCAGCGCAGACTTGGCGAAATGCGGGTTGGCCGAGAGGAAATTGGCCGGGCCGGCGCCCGTGTTGGTGAAGTTGCAGCGGCCGCCGCCGGACATCAGGATCTTCTTGCCGACCTTGTTCGCATGGTCGACCACCAGCACCCGCCGGCCGCGCTGGCCGGCGGCGATCGCGCACATCAGGCCCGCCGCGCCGGCGCCGATGATCAGCACATCCACTTTCATTCGGTCATCGCCCTGCTCGTTCCGCTGCGCGTCGCAACGGGGCATTATCCATCAGCCGCCGCGCGCAGCATCGCTTACACTGATCCACCGTTCTCCACGAGCTGCCGCCATGCCCTCCTTTGACGTGATCTCCGAAGTCGACAAGCACGAACTGACCAATGCGGTCGACCAGGCCAACCGCGAGCTGTCGACCCGCTTCGACTTCAAGGGTCAGGATGCGTCGTACGCGCTGGACGATTTCGTGATCAGCCAGAGCGCACCCAGCGAATTCCAGCTGCAGCAGATGCTGGACATCCTGCGTGGCCGGCTGGTGGCGCGGAAGATCGACATCCGCGCGCTGGACGTGGGCGACCCGGAAACCAACCTGGGCGGCTCGCGCCAGAAGATCACGGTCAAGCAGGGCATCGAACAGCCGGTGGCGAAGAAGCTCGTTGCCACGCTGAAGGCGGCCAAGCTCAAGGTCGAGGCACAGATCAACGGCGACAAGCTGCGCGTGACCGGCAAGAAGCGCGACGACCTGCAGGAGGCCATGGCGGTGCTGCGCAAGGCCGAGGTGGAGCTGCCGTTGCAGTTCGACAACTTCCGCGACTGAGCCGATTCTCCGCGGGGTGACTACGCTTTCGACAACAGCCGACCGCCCATCGCGGCATTGACGCCCACCACGATCGCCACCGCCGCCGCGTGCGTCAGCAGGTCGGTAGCCGCCGCATCGTAGGCGTGGCAGATCTCCAGCAGGCTGGCCGAAGCGGCGGCGCTGGCCAGACCGATCAGCACTGCCGTCAGCACCGGACGCAACGGACAGGCGCGGCGCAGCATCAGGATCAGCAGCGCCGACAGCGGTATCGAGAAGCTGATGATGAAGACCAGGCAATCGGCGGACTGATGCAGGCCGGCGACGCTGGTGCCCGGCGCGATCCACTGGCGCAGGCAACCGAGGCCGCTGGCGCCGATCCACAGCAATGCACCGGGCAACGGCAGCCAGGCCCACGCCGCGCGGCGACCGGGGATGCCCAGGGTGAACGCCGCCCATGCCGCGCTGATTGCGGTGATCACCGCACCGAGCGCGGCCCAGGCCAGATCCGGCGCACCGCCCAGCCGGCGCATCATGCCGCCCGTGCCGTAATGCATCAGCAGCACGGCGGCGATCGCCGCCACCGCCAGCAGCCAGCCGACGGCGCGCAGCCCGGGCGGCAGCAACCGCCGCACCGGCACCAGCTCGGTGCCGAGACGGTCGATCAATGCCTCATGGGATGGCAGCTCGGACATGGCCTCAGGGTTCTCCGTGGAAGCGGTCGTGCAGCGCCTTCAGCGCGCGATGCAGATTGACTTTCAGCGCGCCGGTGTTGCGTCCGGTCAACTCGGCCGCCTCGCTCAATGAACGCTCGTGCAGTCCCAGCTGTTCCGCCGCCTCGCGCTGGCCCGGCGGTAGCTCGGCGATGGCCTCGCGCAGTCGTTGGGCACGCTGTGCGCTCTCTGTGGCAGCGCTGGCATCGTCGGTCTCCGGATGGTTGTCCACTGCATGGTCGTCGTGCAGCTCGCGACTGTTACGGCGACCATGGCTGCGCAGCGCGTCGATCGCACGGCGGCTGGCGATCGCGCTGAGCCAGGCATCGTACGAGCGCGCCGGATCGAAGGTGTGGCGCACGCGATGCACGGTCATCAGGGTTTCCTGGACCACGTCATCGAGGTTGTCGTGCGCCACGCCCTGACGTCGCGCCGCCGCGCGGATCAGGGCGACCGAATCGGCCAGCAGCTTCTCATAGGCGCGGCGATCGCCGGCCTGCGCAGCCGCCATCCACGCCGCCCGACGCTGGTCGGGCGATTCGCCGGTGCTGGCAACGGTGGGTTCGACTGGCACGATCCGGAACAGACTCGCCTTGCGGGGAAGTCCACTATCTAGACCCATGAAGCCGGTGGCGGTCAAGACTTGCGACATGCTTGATCCAGCAGACGTGACCCGGAACGGGTCGCTTGCCGGGTATTCGCTGCATCCCCGGCCGGCGTTACCTCGTGCAAGCAGGTAACCGCCGTCGCGCGAATGGCGAATAGTCAGACAACCAACCTTCCACGGACGAAAAACCATGCTCGTGTTGATCCTCGCCTACCTCGGTGGCGTCCTGACCATCCTCAGCCCCTGCATCCTGCCGGTGCTGCCGTTCGTGTTCGCCCGCTCCGACAAGCCGTTCATGCGCAACGGCCTGCCGATGCTGCTGGGCATGGCGATCACGTTCGCCGGGGTGGCCACGCTGGCGGCGCTGGGCGGCGGCTGGGCCGTGCATGCCAACCAGTACGGCCGCTACGTGGCGCTGGTGGTGCTGGCCTTCCTCGGCCTGACCCTGCTGTCGACCCATCTGGCCGAGTGGATCAGCCGTCCGTTCGTGGCGCTGGGCAACCGCCTGTCGCGGCATTCGGATGGCAGCGGCGATTCGATCTGGGGCGCGGCCGGCCTCGGCGTGGCCACCGGGCTGCTGTGGGCACCTTGTGCCGGGCCGATCCTGGGCCTGCTGCTGACCGGCGCGGCGCTCAACGGCGCCAGCGTGCAGACCACCCTGCTGCTGCTCACCTATGCAGGCGGCGCCGCCACCTCGCTGGGCCTGGCCCTGCTGATCGGCGGCAAGGTGTTCGCGGTGATGAAGCGCTCGCTCGGCGCGGGCGAATGGGTCCGCCGGGCACTCGGCGTGCTGGTGTTGTGCGGCGTCGCCGCGATCGCGCTGGGTCTGGATACCGGCCTGCTGACCCGGGTCTCGCTGGCCAGCACCGGCGGCATCGAACAGAAACTGATCGACGCGGTACGGCCGGCACCGGTGCCGCAGGCGGCACTGAAAGCCGGCGAGCCGCTGCCGGTGGAGGGCACGCTCCCGTCACTGGCCGGCGCCACCGAATGGCTCAACAGCCCGCCGCTGACGACCGAGTCGCTGCGCGGCAAGGTGGTGCTGGTCGATTTCTGGACGTACTCCTGCATCAACTGCATCCGCACCCTGCCGTATGTACGCGGCTGGGCCGACAAGTACAGGGACCACGGTCTGGTGATCATCGGCGTGCATGCGCCGGAGTTCGCGTTCGAGAAGAACCCGGACAACGTCGCCAGGGCGGTGAAGGATCTGGGCGTGGATTACCCGGTGGCGCTGGACAACGACTACGCGATCTGGAAAGGCTTCGACAACCAGTACTGGCCGGCGCATTACTTCATCGACGCGCAGGGAAGGATCCGCAGCCACCATTTCGGCGAAGGCAACTACCGGGAAAGCGAGGACGTGATCCGCCAGCTGCTGACTGCTGCGGGCCAGAAGAACCTGCCCGGTGGCTATGTCAACGACGTTCGCCAGGGTGTCGAGGCCGCAGCCTCCGACGACTCCACCCGTTCGCCGGAAACCTATGTCGGTTATGCCCGCGCGCAGAATTTCGCCGGTGGCCAGGTGGCCCATGACGACGCCTGGGACTATCGCGCTCCCGCCGTGCTCGGCACCAACCAGTGGACGCTCGATGGCCGCTGGACGGTGCATGGCGAGAACGCGCAGCTGGATCGGGCCGGCGGCGGCATCGCCTATCGTTTTCGCGGCCGCGACCTGCACCTGGTGCTGGGCCCGGGCAGCGACGGCAAGCCGGTGCGCTTCCGGGTGACCATCGACGGCAAGCCGCCGGGTGCCGATCACGGCATGGATACCAACGCCGATGGCAACGGCACGATCGACAGCCAGCGTCTGTACCAGCTGGTGCGCCAGGCCAACGGCAGCGGCGAGCGGCTGTTCGAGATCACCTTCCTCGATCCGGATGTGCAGGCCTACGCCTTCACGTTCGGCTGATCCCACCCCATCCCCACGGAGGTTGCCATGTCACGTCTTGATGAAACCCTCGCGATGGACCGCCGGCGCTTCCTGCGCGCCACGCTCACCGGTGGTGCCCTGCTGCTGACCGGCGGCGGCCTGCTCGCGCCGCGCCTGTTCGCCGCCGCCAACACGCCGGTCGGCAAGCCCGGAAACGTGTTGCTGGAGATCTTTGGCGACGATGGCCACGACCTCGGCGCGCGCGAAGTGCCCAGGCTGGTGTTGACCGATGCGCAATGGCAGCAGCGGCTGTCGCCGGCGTCCTACGAGATCATGCGTCGCGACGGTACCGAAAGGGCCTTCAGCGGCACGCACGAGAAGCCCGCCGTGCCCGGCCTTTATCGCTGCATGGCCTGCGCCACGGCGCTGTACGACGCCGCCACGCAATTCGACTCCGGCACCGGCTGGCCCAGCTTCTGGCAGCCGATCGCCCGTCGCAACGTGGTCGAGCACAGCGACCACATGTTCGGCATGACCCGTACGGCGATCAGTTGTGCCGGTTGCGACAGCCATCTCGGTCACGTGTTCGAGGACGGCCCGCGGCCGACCGGGCTGCGCTACTGCATGAATTCGGTGGCGCTGCGCTTCGTGCCGCGCACGGCCGGTTGAGCCAGCACGGACGCCGGCGGATTGCACACGGAAACATCACATTCGTGCGAGCATAAATCGGTCACGCTGCGCTCCACACGAGCCGCGGCGTGGCCGATTCCTCTCTGGAGATCCATTGCATGAAACGCCTGCTCTGGTCCGCGCTTGCCTCTCTGCTGCTCGCCGTGCCCGTGCTGGCACAAGCCACCGAGGGCTATGTCACCGGCAATGTGAACATGCGTGCCGGTCCCGCCCCCGACTATCCGCTGATCGCGCAGATTCGCGCCGGCACCGATGTCGACGTGCAAGGTTGCACGGAAGGCTGGGAATGGTGTGACGTGATCGTCTACGACAATCGTGGCTGGATCGCCGGCAACTACATCCAGTACGACTACCAGGACCGCTACGTGCTGCTGCCGAGCTATGGCGCGCAGATCGGCATCCCCATCATCACCTTCGTGATCGGCAACTATTGGGATCACTACTATCGCAACCGGCCGTTCTATCGCGAGCGCAACCACTGGTATCGCCGCCCGTATGTGCGCCGCCCACCGCCGCCGCCGATGCATCGCCCGTACGTGCGCCCCCGCGGGCACGCCCGACCCATGCCGCGACCGAACCCGGGCATGCACCGCCCGCCGGCATCGCCACCGCGATCACGACCATCAACGCGTCCGGACCAGAACCACCGGCCAGCGGCGCCGCGCAGCAATGTCACCCGTTCCGTGCAGCATCGCCAGCCGCAGCAGCGAGTCAACGCACCCACCCGAGTGCAGGACCACCGCGCCGCGCCCGGGACTGCCGGGCAGCGGCCGCCGGACAGGCGTGGCGACGCCAAATCAAAGTCGTCTGACCGCAAGCACGACCGCAAGGACAACCAGGGCCACTGAGCGACACTCCAGCGGCCCGGAGGCGCCGCCGCCAAGTGGTCCAGCGGATCGACCACCGGTGGTTCGCCCGAATGAATGGTCGGCACCGTGAAGCCGGTTTGACCGCCTGTACCGGCGGTGCGTTGCCACGCCCTCTTCCCGTGACGCGCGTGGAGATCAATACTCCGGATCTCCCTCCCATCCGGCACGTTGTCCATGACCGATCTGTTCGCCCCCGCCTCGCTGGCCTCACAGCCGCTCGACCATGCGCTGGCGTTGTCCGCTCGCTACTACACCGACCCGCGGATGCCGGCGCTGGACGCCGCGCAGGTATTCGGGCGCAGCTGGCAACTGGTCTGTCATCAGACCCAGCTGGCCGGCGTGGGCGACCACGTGGTGACCACCATCGCCGGGCTGCCGCTGGTGATCGTGCGCAGCGATGCCACGACGATCCGCGCGTTCCACAACGTCTGCCGTCATCGTGCCGGGCCGATCGCCAGCTGCGACGGCCGTGGCGCCAGCGCACTGCGCTGCCGCTATCACGGCTGGACCTACGGCCTCGACGGCGTGCTGCGCGGTGCCCCGGAGATGGGCCGCACGCCGGACTTCAACCCCGCCGACATCCGTCTGCCGGAAGTGCGGGTGCAGCGGTGGCAGGGGCTGGTGTTCGCGGCCATCGGCGAAGCGCCGCCGTTCGACGAATTCGTCGCCGGCATCGATGCGCGGCTGGGAGTGGAGCGTGCACTGGACGGCTACGAATTCCATCATCGCGCCAGCTGGGAGATCGACTGCAACTGGAAGGTCTATGTGGACAACTACCTGGAGGGTTACCACGTGCCGCAGATCCATCCGGGCCTCAACAGCCTGCTCGACTACCGCAGCTACGTCACCGAGACGGCACCGTGGTACTCGTTCCAGTTCAGCCCGCTGGAGAGCGGCGACGAGCTGTACGGCAGCGGCGAGGCGCTGTACTACTTCCTGTATCCGAACACGATGCTGAACATCCTGCCCGGTCGCCTGCAGACCAATCGCGTGCTGCCGCTGGGGCTGGACCGCTGCCGCATCGAGTTCGACTTCTACTACGCGCCGGACAACAGCGAAGCCAGCATCGCGCGCCGTGCCAGGGACATTGCCTTCAGCGACGAGGTGCAGGGCGAGGACGTGACGATCTGCGAGGATGTGCAGCGCGGCCTCGCTTCGGGTTCCTATGAAGCCGGCCGGCTCAATCCGTTGCGCGAAAATGCAGTGCATCACTTCCACGAACTGCTGCGCCGCACGTATCGCGAAGCCAGCCCGCACGACTGAACACGGTTGCCCCGCGGCGGCGTACCGTATCCGGTCAGCCGCGACCCGGCCACCAGCCGCTCCCGCAGCGGGCGTAGCGATCGGCGGCGCGCTCGAACGGATTGCGCACGCTGATGCCGCCGTACAGCAGATAGATCGGCAGGAACAGCGGGCCGAGCAGCATGTATTGATAGACATGCGCACGCTCGTGATCGGCGAGCCGGATCGGCGCCTCGATGCCACGCCCGCTGCGATGCGCGTAGGTGAGGCACGGCATGTCGAGGTCCTCGCCGGTGTGCAGGATCACGTTGCCCAGCGTCAGCGCCCCGGCGCCCCACGGCATGCGCTGGAAGACCACGGCGAGATCGCGACGGCGCCAGCGCACGCGTGCGCCGAAGGCGAGGCCGGCGGTTCCGGCGAGCAGACCGCAGAGCGTGTTCGGCGACGTCCACAGGGCGCCGAGCAGCTGCCCCGCGACGATCATGCCCCGAGCGGCTGGCGAGGTCGGCAACATCGCTACCCCCGCGCCCGGGTTTTCGTCGGTGCGGCGGATGGGCCGCGCCCTGCGGCCTGCCAGCGCAGCCAGTCGATCACCGCGGCGACCGCCGGACGTGGTGACGTGGGTGGCCGCACGATCCAGTACGACGGACCGAGCGGCACGCTGAGCTCGCCACACGGTCGCACCAGGCTGCCGGCGGCCAGGTCGTCCGCCGCCAGTCGATGCCGTGCCAGCGCCACGCCCTGCCCCAGCAGCGCGGCGCGCAGCACCAGGTCGGAAGAGGCATAACGCGCGCCACCCTGCAATGCGAGCTTCACCGGACCGTGCAACTGTCGCCAGAGTTCCCAGGCGGCCTGCGGATCGCGATCGTGCAGCAGGCGCAGGCCGGCCAGCTGCAGCGGTTTCGACGGACGTCCGGACGCCTGCCACAGCGCCGGGCTCATCACCGGATACAGCGCGTCGTCCATCAGAGCCTCGCTGTGCAGCCCAGGCCACGGGCCATGGCCCATGCGCAGGGCCAGATCGATGCGGCCATCGTCGAGTGCGTCCAGTTTCTGATCCACCAGCACCGACAGCTCGATCTTCGGATGCGCCTGTTCCAGTTGCGGCAGCCGCGGCAACAGCCAGCGGATCGCGAACGAAGGCGAGGTGGACAGGATCACCGCATGCGCCGGCCGGGTCTCGCGCAATGCCGTCACGGCCTGCCCGATCGCCTGCAGGCCCGCCAGCGTGGCGCGTCCCAGCGCCTCGCCCTGCGGCGTGAAGACCAGCGCACCCCGGCCTGCCCCGGTGTGCAGCAGGGGCACGCCGAGCCAGCGACTCAGTTCGCCCAGGTGTCGGCTCACCGAGGAATGCGCCATGCCCAGCTCACGCGCGGCGGCCCGTACCCCCCCATGCGCATAGACCAGCGCAAACGCACGCAGCGCATTCAACGGCAACTCGTTCATGGTCGGAATACTAGACCATAAATCGCCCGCAGCGGACCACTCTTCACGCTTACCCTGATGGCCATGCAAGCCATTTCGCGCTGTGCATCCGATGTGCCCATTCGACCATTGCCGAGGAGATACCGATGCTGGATCCACTGCTACCGCTGACCGGCATGCTGTGGGTCGCCGCGCTGACGCCGGGACCGAACAACCTGGTGGTACTGCGCACGGCCAGCCGCGTCGGACTGCGCGGCGCATTGCCGGCGATCATCGGCATCTTGCTCGGTGGCCTGCTGTTGCTGCTGCTGACGGCGCTGGGCGCGGCGACGGTTTTCATCGCGCGGCCGTCGCTGCGATGGTGGATCGGAACCATCGGCGCCTCGTATCTGGGCTGGCTCGGCGTGTCACTGCTCGCAGGCAGCCTCCGGTCCGCCCCGGCCCACACAACCTCCGGTGCAGGCGCATGGCCGGCCGGCCTGCCGGGGCTGATCGGATTCCAGTTCCTCAACCCGAAAAGCTGGGTGATGGTGCTGACCGCACTGGCGAGCGTTCCGGCCACGGGATGGCGCGGCTACCTGCCGCTGGCGGCGTTGTTCACGGTGATCCCCGCGTCCTGCCTGCTGCTGTGGGCTGCGCTCGGCACATTGCTGTCGCATGCATTGGCGCGACCGCCGATCCGGCGCCGCGTCGATGCGGGCATGGGCGCGCTGCTGATCGCGAGCGCCGGACTGCTGCTGATCGAACACTGACCCTTGTCCACCCTGGAGATACTGCCGATGATCCCTCTGTCCCCCGCCCCCGTTCGCCGCGTGCTGTGCCTCGCCGGCAGCCTGCGGCGCGATTCCTGGAACCGCCGCCTGCTGCACGCGGCGATCGACCAGGCACCTTCGACGCTTGCACTGACCGTGTACACCGACCTCGGCGCCGTCCCGCTGTTCGACGAAGACCTGGAGCGGCACGATCCGGCCGGCCCGGTCGGCGTGCAGGCACTGCGCGCGGCGATGGTCGCGGCGGACGGCCTGGTCATCGCCACGCCCGAATACAACCATTCCCTCCCCGGCGTGCTGAAGAACGCGCTGGACTGGCTCTCGCGCGAGAGCCCGCTGGGCGAGGTGCTGGTCGACAAGCCGGTGGCCGTGCTCGGCGCCAGCAGCGGTCCGTGGGGTACCCGCCTGGCACAGGCCAGCCTGCGTCAGGTGCTGCATACCTGTGGTGCGCTGGTGATGCCGGCGCCCACGCTGTTCATGGCCAACGCAGCCGCGCACTTCGACGGGCACGGCACGCTGACCGATGACGCCGGCGCGCAGGCGTTGCAGCGCTTCATGCGGGCCTTCGAACAATGGGTCGGGCGGGTGACTCCCGCCACGGCCGAGGCGTCGATGTGCCGTCACGGTTGATCGCCAGGCCGGGGGCGGAGCACTTGCTTCCATGATCGCCGCCTCCACTTCCGTGGCATGTTCCTGCCCCGGAGTCGATCATGAGCACGCCACTGGCCATTCCCTGCCCGCATTGCGGCGCGCTCAACCGCGTGCCGCCCGAACGCGTCGGCGAGCAGCCCAACTGCGGCCGCTGCAAGCAGGTGCTGTTCGACGGGCATCCGGTGCAGCTGACCGCGGCAAACTTCGATGCCGTAGCCGGTCGTGGCGACCTGCCGGTGCTGGTGGACTTCTGGGCGCCGTGGTGCGGCCCTTGCGTCGGCTTTGCCCCGGTGTTCAACGAGGCCGCCCGCCGGCTCGAGCCACGGCTGCGGCTGGCCAAGGTGGATACCGAGGCACAGCCGCAACTCGCCCAACGCTTCGGCATCCGCAGCATTCCCACCCTGCTGTTGCTGCGCCAGGGCCGCGAGATCGCCCGACAGGCGGGGGCACTCAATGCGGCGCAACTGCAGCAGTTCGTGGACGGGGCACTTACGCAGCGCTGAACTCGCCGACGGGCGGGCGCGCCCGCCGGCATTCACCCATGCCTTTAAGCACACTCCCGGGAGCACCGCCGGGCGTTAGTCTTGGATCTTTCGGCCGTAAGGAAAGATCCGTGCGCAAGCCCCTGCAAACCGCCCTGCTGGCCGCCCTGCTGCTGGCTGGATTCACCACCTCGACGATAGCGGCCGACAGTCACAAGCCAGCAGCCAGCCAGGATGTAGCCGGCGGCAGTGGCTTCCATCTGCCGCCGCTGCCGGCGGATGCGCACGTCACACAGACCACCACGGCGGATGGCAGGACACTGAAGTACACCGTCACCGTGGGCTCGCTGCCGGTGCGCGATGAAAAGGGCACGGTGACCGGCGAAGTGGTGTTCACCGCCTACACCATGGACGGCAAGGACCGGCCGGTGACCTTCGCACTCAACGGCGGCCCGGGCGCCTCGTCGGTCTACCTCAACCTCGGCGCGATCGGCCCGAAGAAGGTGAACTTCGGCACCGATGGCGACAGCCCGTCGGCACCGGCCACCCTGCATGACAATCCCGGCACCTGGCTGGGCTTCACCGACCTGGTGTTCATCGACCCGATCGGCACCGGCTTCAGCCGCGCGCTGGTGGACGACAAGCAGGCCACCAAGGACTTCTACAGCACCGACAGCGACATCAAGTACCTCTCGCGGATCGTCTACGACTGGCTGGTCAAGAATGGCCGGATGACCTCGCGCAAGTATCTGGTCGGCGAAAGCTACGGCGGCTTCCGTGGCCCGCGCATCACCGACTACCTGCAGACCCAACTCGGCGTGGCGATGAACGGCGTGGTACTGCTGTCGCCGTATCTGGATCCGGCCGCCTCCGACGACGACAACGTGTCACCGCTGCCGTGGATGCTGACCCTGCCCTCGATCGCCGCCGCCCACCTGGAACGTGAGCACAAGCTCAGCGCAGAGACGATGGCACCGATCATCGAATACACGCGCACCACCTATGCCCAGACCTTGCTGAAGGGGCGTTCGGATCCTGCCGCCACCACGGCGATGATCGACAAGGTGACCGAACTGACCGGCCTCGATCCGCTGTTCGTGAAGCGCTCCGGCGGCCGGCTGGAGACCCAGGCCTACCTGCGTGAGGTGTATCGTGCCGAAGGTCGGCTCGGCAGTCGCTACGACTCCAACGTCACCGCATGGGACCCGTTCCCCTATGCGCCGCGCCAGCAGACCGGCGACCCGATCCTCAACGGCATCATCGCGCCGACCACCAGCGCGATGGTCAACTTCGTGACCCGCACCGTGGGCTGGAAGATCGACGCCCGCTATAACGCGCTGAGCTACGCGGTGAACAAGCTGTGGCACCAGGACGACGATGCCAACCAGGGCTCGGTCGCCGAGTTGCGCGAGGCGGTGGCCAACGATGCCAACCTGCGCGTGCTGATCGCACATGGCTGGGACGACCTGTCCTGTCCGTTCATGGCCTCGGTGCTGATCGTCGACCAGATGCCGGCGATGGGCGATGCTTCCCGCGTGCAGGTGAAGAACTATCCCGGCGGACACATGTTCTACGCACGACCGGACAGCCAGGCACAACTGACCCGTGATGTCCGCGCCCTGTACGAGGCCCGATAAGGTCGAGGGAAACGCAGGGCAAGAAGGCTTCCTGCCCTGCGGCATGCGGTCGGTCGGCTAGGAGCCTGTCGGGCTTTGGCGGTCGAGGCGAGAATTCGACTGTGCGAGGACAGGTTTTCGACGCTTCGCCGGCCCATGGTGGTTCCATGGGTCAAGAAGCGGCGGAAAGGTGGACCGCACAGACGGATTCGCAGCCCGGCCGACCAAAGCCCGACAGGCTCCTAGCACGCCACCGTGCTGGTACGCACCAGAAACTGCACGCTGAACATCTGCTCTGGGTCGGTCCACACGTGCTGCACCGCCAGCCCGGCCCGGGCCGCCAGCGCGGCGAAATCCTCCAGCGAGTACTTGCAGCTGTATTCGACGTGGATCGCCTCGTCCGCGCGGAAGTTCACGTTGGTACGCCCGACCTTCACCTGCTGCTCGTGGCGACTGACGATATGCGTCTCGATGCGGCCGGCCATCGGGTTGTAGTGCGCCCGATGGGCAAATCCCGACAGCTCGAAATTGCTGCCGATCTCTCGATTGAGACGAGCCAGCATGTTGAGGGTAAACGCGGCTGTGACGCCGGCACGGTCGTTGTAGGCCGCCTCGATCAGCACCGAGTCCTTTTTCAGATCCACGCCGATCAGGATGCCGCCGGCATCGCCCATCTCGTTGCGCATCTTGCGCAACAGCACCGCGGCATCGTGACTCTCGAAATTGCCGATGGTTGAACCGGGGAAGTACAGCACCGTGTGCCGCGGTGCGCGCGGCGGGATCGGCAATCGCAGCGGCTTGCTGAAATCCGCACACAGCGGCTGCAGCGGCAATGACGGAAACTCCTGCGCCAGCCGCGCCACACTCTGGCGCAGCGGCTCGGGCGAGATTTCCACCGGGACATAGGACACCGGCTGGTGCAGGTGACGCAGCAACATGCGGGTCTTCAAGCCGCTGCCGCTGCCGTATTCGACCAGCCGCACGTCGCTGCCCAGGACATCGGCGATGCTGCCGGCGTGCTCGTCCATCAGGGCGATTTCGCAGCGCGTGAGGTAGTACTCCGGCTGCTCGCAGATCTGCTCGAACAGGGCCGAACCCTGTTCGTCGTAGAACAGCCACGATGGCAGTCGCTTGGGTTTCAGCGCGAGTCCGTGCTGGGCGACCTCGAGCACTTCGTTCAGTGGCGGGCGACGATCGTCGTCGCTGACACCGCAGGGCTGCATGCTGCTCATCTATCCTGTCCCAGTCGTAGCCCGGCAAACTGCCAGCGGGCGTGTGGAGGAAAAAAATTGCGGTAACTGTCGCGCAGGTGATCGCGCGGGGTGACGCAGGAGCCGCCACGCAAGACCCACTGACCGCACATGAACTTGCCGTTGTATTCGCCCAGCGAACCGGGCAGCGGACGAAACCCCGGATAGCTGACATACGGTGAAGCGGTCCACTCCCACACGTCGCCGTACAGCTGCAGCAGGCCGTTGCCGTCGGTCGCCGCGCGCGGCTGGAAACGCTTTTCATCCTGCAGGTTGCCGTCGATCGGCATGCCATGCGCCGCCGACTCCCATTCGGCCTCGGTCGGCAGTCGTGCACCGGCCCAGCGCGCGAATGCCTCGGCTTCGTAGTAGCTCAGATGGCAGACCGGCTCGTGCGGATCGAGCTCGCGCACACCGGCGAGGGTGAACTCGCTGGCCAGGTCGTCCTGCCAGTACAGCGGATGCTGCCAGCCTTCGCTCTTCACGGTGGCCCAGCCGTCGGACAGCCACAGGCCGGGCTCGCGGTAACCGCCCTCGCGCACGAAGGCCAGATATTCGGCATTGCTGACCAGTCGGTTGGCCAGTGCATGCGGGTGCAACAGCGTGCGGTGGCGCGGGGTTTCGTTGTCGAACGCAAAGCCCTCGCCACGATGACCGATCTCGACGATGCCCTCGCGGCCATCGACAAACTGCAACGGAATCGACTTCGCGACTGCCGGCCCGGCCAGGGGAGCACGGTACGCCGGCCGCAACGGATTGCACCAGAACGCGTGCTTGATATCGGTCAGCAACAGTTCCTGATGCTGCTGCTCGTGCTGCAGGCCCAGCTCGACCAGATCGACCAGCTCCGGGTCCCCGTCACGATCAAGCAGCTCACTGACCGCGTCGTCGATGTAACGCCGGTATTCACGCACTTCGTCCACCGAGGGTCGCGACAACAGGCCTCGCTGCGGCCGTGCATGCATCGGCCCGACGGACTGATAGTAGGAATTGAACAGGTAATGCCAGGCCGGATCGCGCGGCCGGTAGGCGGGGTCGCGCCCCAGCACGAACTGCTCGAAAAACCAGCTGGTATGCGCCAGATGCCATTTGCCGGGACTGGCGTCGGGCATCGACTGCAGCAACAGATCCTCTGCGCTGAGGTCGGCGCACAGTTCCATGGTTCGCTGCCGCACCTGTGGGAATCGCGTCGCCACGCCTGTCGGTACGGACGAGGTCCAGATCGTCATGGTCGGTTCCCTCGCACATCCACTCCAACGGTTACTGCGGGTTTGTCCTGGCAGTGTAAGCCGTCAAAAAACATGCGGGCAAGGATGCCGCAGCAACCGTTCACTTCTCGTAATCGGCTGATGACCGGAAGATGGCAGAGGCGCTTGCATGCCGGCGCCCGCAGCAGCCCGCAGCACCCTGTGGGACACGCGCGACGCTCGCGGTGCGGTGCGGTCGTGCGGTGCGACGAGCCTGATACAGTGGTGGGTGGCACAACGCCCATGCCGCCGTACGGCGGCATGAACGAGAAAGCCCGGCCTGGGCCGGGCTTTCTGCTGTTCGGCAAGATGCCGGCGCGATCAATCGCCGTCGTCATCGTCGTAGCGGTAGCCGTCGTCCCGCACATAGCGACTGGGATAGCCATCGCTGTAAACCACGGTACGCGTCACCACCCGACGCTCCACCACCGGGGGACCATCCTCGTAGATCACCGTGCGCGGCGGCGAATAGACCACCGGCGGACCGTAGTAGACCGGCTCCGGACGCAGCGCATCGCTGACCAGACCAATCACCGCACCGGTGACGATCGCCCCGGCGATCCAGCGACCACCGCTCCAGTGACCGCCGCCGTGGCCGTAGTAGCCGCCGTGGTAACCGCCATGATAGCCGCCGCCACCGTGATTGCCATGACCGCCCCAGCCACGCGCCGAGGCACTCAGTGGCATCGCCACGGCCGCCGTCATCGCAAGGCCGAGGGCCAGAAACTTGCTCTTGTTGCTGAAACGCTTGGTCATGACACTCCTCCTTTGCCGGGATTCATCCTCGTCCCGCCCCGCTTAATGTGCACTGAAGGGTTCATTTTTTGATACGGGCGCTGTCCCACGGGTTGATTCCCGGGTCAGGCTTGCGGCGGCGCAGCAGCCAGCAGCCGTGGATATCGGCACGGCGGGCGAAGTCGAACGGGATGCTCGGCGCGGTCCAGTCCTCGATTTCGTAGCGTTGCTCCAGTTCCGCACGATCGAGCTTGAAGCGGCGGAAATTGTTCGAGAACACGATCACGCCATCGCGGGTCAGCCGTTCGTTGCAGGCGTCGAGCAGCTTCACGTGGTCACGCTGCACGTCGAAGTCATCGGCGCGCTTGGAATTGGAGAAGGTCGGCGGGTCGACGAAGATCAGGCCGTAGTGGCCGCGGTCGCGCTGCAGGAACTCCAGCGCGTCGAACTGCATCAGCCGGTGACTGGCGCCGCTGAAGCCGTTCAACGCGAGATTGCGCGAGGCCCATTCCAGATAGGTGGCGGACAGGTCCACGCTGGTGGTTTCCAGCGCGCCGCCCGCCGCCGCATGCACGCTGGCGGTGGCGGTGTAGGCAAACAGGTTGAGGAAGCATTTTCCATCCGCCAGCTCGCGCACTTTCGCACGCACCAGCCGATGGTCGAGGAACAGCCCGGTATCCAGATAGTCGGTAAGGTTGACCAGGAATTTCAGGCCGTCCTCCTCCACCTCGATGAACTCGTTGCGCTGGTCGAGCTGGCCGTACTTGGAACCGCCCTTGCCGCGTTCGCGGGTCTTGATCGCGATTCGCTCGCGCGGTACCCCGAGCACTTCGCCGGCAACGCGCGCGATTTCGCGCAGGCGCAGGCGGGCGACGTCGGCCGGCACGTCGGCCGGCGCGCGGTATTCCTGGATATGCAGGTGATCGTCGCCACCGGTGTCACCGTAGACATCGATCGCGGCGGCGTATTCGGGCAGGTCCTGATCGTAGGCGCGCCAACAATGGATGCCCTCACGTGTCAGCCGCTTGCGCAGATGTTTGACGTTTTTTTCCAGCCGGTTCTTCAGCATCTGCGCGCCGGCCGACAATGGCTTCGGCTCGCGCGGTGCCTCGTCACGCTTGCTCAGGTCGAACGTCAGCAGGACGGTTTCCAGCGCACCGTTGTAAAGCGCATAGCGCTTGTCCGCATGCAGTTGCATGGCACGACCCAACTCCACGTCGCCGGCCAGCACGGCCGCACGCCAGCCGCTGAAACGCGCCCGCAGCGTGTCGCCCAGCAGGCGATACAGCTTCGGCATCTCGGCGCGTTCACCCAGCCGTTCGCCGTACGGCGGATTGGTGATGACCAGGCCGTAATCGATGCCCGGCGGCGGCGCGGCATGGGCCACGTCCTGCTTGTCCAGGGTGAAGAAGCCAGCCACGCCCGCCTCCTGTGCGTTGCGCTTGGCCGTCTGCACCATGCGCGGATCGGCATCGCTGCCGAAAAACACGCTGCGCAGTCCGCGCAGGCCGGTGTCGGCGCGTTGCTTCGCCTCGTCCAGCAATCCACGCCACAGCGCGATGTCGTGCTGTTGCCAGCCGAGGAAACCGAAATACTCGCGACGCAGGCCCGGTGCCACGTCGGCAGCCATCAACGCACCCTCGATCAGCAGCGTGCCCGAACCGCACATCGGATCGAGCAGCGCGCCGCCGGCGGCGTACACCTCCGGCCAGCGCGCGCGCAGCAGCATCGCGGCGGCGAGGTTCTCCTTCAACGGCGCTTCGCCCTGTACTTCGCGCCAGCCGCGGCGATGCAACGGCGAGCCGGCCAGATCCAGCGACAAGGTGGCGCGATCGCGTCGCAGGCGCACATTGATGCGGATGTCCGGCTCGTCGGTGTCGATGCCGGGGCGGTTGCCGTCGCGCTGGCGGAACTGGTCGACCACCGCATCCTTCGTGCGCAGGCCGATGAACTGGCTGTGGGTCAGCTTGCTCATCGCGGTGCCCGCATCCACTGCGAAGGTGGCATGCGCGGCCAGATGCTGGCTCCAGTCGATGTCCTGCACGCCGCGATACAGCGCATCGTCGTCGGTCGCATCGAACTCGGCCAGCGGCAGCAGGATGCGGCTGGCCAGGCGCGACCACAGGCAGGCCCGGTACGCGGTTTCCAGCGAACCGGAGAAATGCGCGCCGGCCAGCGCCTCGCGCACGTCGCTGGCACCGAGCGCGATCAGTTCGTCGCGCAACAGGTATTCCAGGCCCTTCGGGCAGGTCGCAAAGAACAGTCCAGATGAAAGCGCGCTCATGCGGCATCCGCCAGTTGATCCAGCATCCGCAGGAACTCGGCGGCAATCGCGTCCATGCTCGAACCCAGCCGATGGTCGTCATCCAGCATCAGCAGCGGCAACCGCCGCCGGGCAGCGAATGCATGCACCCCCGCCAGCGGACACACTTCGTCGCGCCAGCCGTGGATCAACAGCGTCGGCACACCGTCGCGCAGGTCGAATTCCCGTGCATAGCCGGGGATCTCGCCGGGGGTGGCCAGCAGCAGCAGGCCGGCCACCGGCACATCCAGCGAGACCAGCCCGGACACGAACGCCCCCATGCTGGAACCGACCAGCAGCGGCGGTGCGTCCAGCGCCTCGACGGTGGCACGCAGGCGGGCGATTCGCGGCGCCACCGAGCCGGCATGGCCACGCGCGTCGTCGGCACCGTAGTCCGGCCGTTGCGTGCGCCAGCCCAGCGATTCGGCCAGTGCGGCCAGCACGCTGACCTTGGTCGCGTCCGGACTGGCATCCGAACCGTGCGAAAGAATGATCTGGCCGCGCATGGCGGTCTCCATGAAAACTGCAGAATGCAAGGCGGGCATGGTAACAGGCGGCGTTTCCGGGCGGCCCTGCCCATGCGAAACTGCCATCCATGAACCCGATCATCCACGACCAGCCGCTGCCCTACGTCGAGCTGTTGCCCGAACGCGCCGCCGACACTGTCGAGCTGGTGGTGATCCACTGCACCGAACTGCCGGATCTGGCCACCGCGCGCGACTATGGCGAGAAGGTGCTGCACCCCAGCGGCGCCGGCAACAGCGGCCACTACTACATCGATCGCGACGGTGCGGTGTACCGCTATGTGCCGGGCACTCGCGTGGCGAACCACGTGCGCGGGCACAATCCGAACTCGATCGGCATCGAGCTGGTCAACCTCGGCCGCTATCCGCATTGGTGGGATTCGCGGCACCAGCAAATGGTCGATCCTTACAGCGAGGCCCAGATCGCTGCATTGAATGCCCTGCTGGCGCAGCTGCGCGTCGAATTCCCGAACCTGCGGCAGATCGCCGGCCACGAGGATCTGGACACCGCGCTGATGCCGGCCAGCGACGATCCCTCGCTGCAGATCCGCCGCAAGCTCGACCCCGGCGCGCGCTTCCCCTGGTCCGCCATCGTTCCGGCCTGCGGCCTGCAGCGGCTGCGCTAGACTGCCCCGACCTCATCTTCGACCCGCGTCCATGCCGGAGTTCGACGTCCAGCCGTTGCTGCAATCGACCACCGTCGCGGTGCACGACGTGTGCTGCCGTGGCGCCTGCCGCCATCGCGGCGCCGAGGAATGTGCCACCTCGACCCAGCTGGTGTTTCCGTATCGCGGACTGTTCCTGCGCCATGTCGGCAGCACGCAATCGGTGGCCGACGCCAACCATGTGCTGTTCTTCAACGCCGGCGAGGGCTACCAGGTCAGCCACCCCACGGCCGGCGGCGATGCCTGCCTGTCGCTGTCGGTATCGCAGCCGCTGCTGCGCGAGCTCGCGCCGGCCGCGATGCTGCAGCGGCGCGACCAGCCCGTGTTCCGACACCAGGCACTGCGCATCGACGAGCGCGCGCAGGTGCTGGTGGCGCTGCTGCGCCACAGCCTGCGCAACGGTGGCATCGAGCCGCTTGAGGCCGAGAGCCTGGCCCTCACCCTGGTGTGCCGAAGCCTCGGCCCGCGTACCGCCCATGCGCCCGGCGCGTCCCGTGCGCGGCAGCGGCTGGTGGACCGGGCGAAGCTGCTGCTCGCCAGCGACCTCACCCGGCGCTGGGCGCTGGCGGACATCGCGGCGGAAGTCGGCGGCTCGCCGGTTTACCTCACCCAGGCCTTCCAGCAGGTCGAAGGCATGCCGCTGTACCGCTACCACCTGCGTCTGCGTCTGGCACGCGCGCTGGATCTGATCGCCGACTGCGAAGACGTCGCCGCGCTGGCGCAGGACCTGGGGTTCTCCAGCCACAGCCATTTCTCCGCCGCGTTTCGCCAGGCCTACGGCCGCACGCCCACGGCATTCCGCCGGGTCGTGCTGGCCCGCTCGCCGTGAATCGCTAAAGATCCTGACAGCCGCCGACCGCGGCTGGTGGTTTCCTGTGCCTGCCCGATCGCGGGCTTTGCCGGAGACACACCATGACCCAGAACACCTGCGCCGCCTGCGACTATCCGCTCGACGGCAACGCCATCAAGGTCACCATCGGCGGCCGCACCGTCGAGGTCTGCTGCGAGGAATGCGCACAGAAGCTGCGTGAGGCGGAAGCGCAGTCGTGAGCGAAGCCTCCTCGCTTGCCGCACGACTGGCGGCGTCGGGCATGCACCGGCGCCGCTTCCTCGTCCTTTCCGCGGGTACGCTGGCCGGCGCGTGCGCGGGCAACCTTGCCGGCTGCGCCCGCTGGCCACGCACCGACGCCGTACTCGCGCCGATGGACGCGGCGAGCTTCCACGCCGCGCGTCGCTATACCCGCACCTCGTTCGGCCGCATCGCCCACGTCGAACGCGGCAGCGGGCCGGCGGCACTATTCCTGCACGGCTTCCCGCTCAACGGATTCCAGTGGCGCGGTGCACTCGACCGACTCGCGCCGTATCGACGCTGCATCGCGCCCGATTTCCTGGGCCTGGGCTACACCCAGGTCGCCGAAGGGCAATCCTGCGCACCTGAAGCGCAGGTCGCCATGCTCGTCGCCCTGCTCGACGTACTGCAGGTCGAGTGCGCCGACGTGGTCGCCAACGACAGCGGCGGCGCGGTGGCGCAGCTGCTGGTCGCACGCCATCCCGAACGCGTGCGCAGCCTGCTGCTGACCAACTGCGATACCGAGGAAGACAGCCCGCCGCCGGCGCTTCTGCCGGTGATCGCGCTGGCGAAGCAGGGCCGCTTCGTGGACGAATGGCTGGGCACCTGGCGCCACGATCACGTCCTCGCGCGCTCGGCCGCCGGCATCGGCGGCATGTGTTACGCCGACCCCGCGCATCCGACCGACGAGGCCATCGAGACCTATTTCGCGCCACTGCTGGCATCCGGACGCAGCCGCGACTGCGCACATGCCTACGCCATCGCGCTGGAACGAAACGCGCTGACCGGCAGCGGCCCCGCGCTCGCGCGATCGCGCGTGCCGGTGCGCGTCGTGTGGGGCGATGCCGACACGATCTTTGCCGCCGGCAATCCGCGCCTCCTCGACCGCGCCTTCGGCCACTCGCTGGGCGTACGCCGACTCCCGGGCAGCAAGCTGTTCTGGCCCGAGGAGCGCCCCGACGTGATCGCTGAAGAGGCACGGCGACTGTGGGCCGTGCAGGGAGACAAGGCATGACGACGAATGTTTCACGTCGCATCGCGGTATACGGCGCCTACGGGCATACCGGCCGCTTCGTGCTGGCCGAATTGCGCCGCCGTGGTTTCGTGCCGGTCGCCTGCGGTCGCGATGCGGTCCGGCTGCACGCAATGGCCGCAGTCTCCGGCGTCGAGGTCCGCGTCGCCGCCACCGACAACCCGGCCGCGCTGGATGCCGCCTTCGCCGGCAGCGCCGCCGTCCTGCATTGCGCCGGCCCCTTTCTCGACACCGCCGCACCGGTGCTGGATGCAGCGCTGCGCGCACGCATCCACTACCTCGACGTGGCGGCGGAGCAGCGTGCCGTCGCCGACACCTTCGCGCGCGATGCCGAGGCGAAAGCCGCGGGCGTGACCGTGGTGCCGGCGATGGCCTTCTATGGCGGCCTCGCCGACCTGCTGGCCAGCGCCGCGCTCGATGGCGCCACCGACGCGGACGCAGTGGACATCGCCGTGGCGCTCGATGGCTGGCATCCCACGCGTGGTACCCGCCTCACCGGCGAGCGCAATCATCATCCACGCACGTACATCGAGCACGGCCACACCCGCACCGTGCCGGACCCCGCCCCCCAGCGCGAGATCGACTTCCCGGCCCCGTTCGGGCGGCTGGAGAGCGTGCTGCTGCCGCTGTCCGAGGCCATCGTGGTGCCGCATCACATCGCCTGCCGCAACCTGCACTCGTGGATGAACCTGGCTCCGCTGCACGACCTGCACGATCCGGCCACGCCAGCACCGGTCGCCGCCGACGACAGCGGACGCTCCGCACAGCGATTCGTCGTCGACGTGCGCGTGCGCCGCGGCAACCGGGTCGGTCGCGCCATCGCCAGCGGACGCGACATCTACGCCGTCACCGCGCCCCTGCTGGTCGAGGCGCTGCAACGCATCCTCGACGGCGGCGTTCGCGCCGGCGGCGCACTTGCCGCGGGCCAGGCGTTCGACGCTCGCGACTTCCTGGCAGCACTGGTACCCGAGGCGGTCACGGTCACGTTCGAAGCCGGCGCTCTCGCCAGCACGGAGCCGGTCGTCGCTCGCTGAGCGAGGATCCGGGCGGCCGTCACCGCTCCACCGCTATACTGGCGCACCTTGCAAGGACCCGCCATGAGCGAAGACCACGTCGCCGAACTTGTCGAACTGCTGCAGCTCGAACGGCTGGAAGACAATCTGTTCCGCGGCCAGAGTCGCGACATCGGTACCCGCTTCGTGTTTGGCGGCCAGGTCCTGGGGCAGGCGCTGGCCGCGGCACAGCAGACCGTCGATCCGACGCGCGAGGCGCACTCGCTGCACGCGTATTTCCTGCGTGCCGGCGACATCGAGGCGCCCATCGTGTACAGCGTGGAGCGGACCCGCGACGGCGGCAGCTTCTCCTCGCGCCGGGTGGTGGCGATCCAGCACGGCCAACCGATCCTCAACGGCTCGATCTCCTTCCAGGAACCCGAGCAGGGGGTCGAGCACCAGACCACGATGCCGGAAGTGCCGCTGCCGGAAGACCTGGAGCCCATGCGTCACCTGCCGCCCGAGGAACTGGCGCGGTTGCCGGTGAAGCTGCAGCGCTGGCTGGGCATCGACGGTCCGTTCGAGTTTCGCCAGGTGTGGCCGCGCGATGACATGCACCCGGTCAAGCGGCCGCCGATCCAGCACATCTGGTTCCGCCTCACCGCATCGATCAACGACGCGGCGATCCTGCATCGTGCCCTGCTCGCCTACGCCTCGGATTTCCACCTGATCGGCACTGCCACCCTGCCCCACGGCATTTCCTACATGACACGCAACGTGCAGATGGCCAGCCTCGACCATGCACTGTGGTTCCATCGCCCGTTCCGCGTCGACGAATGGCTGCTGTATTCGTTTGACAGCCCGACCGCCCAGGGCGGACGCGGACTGGCACGCGGACAGATCTTCAGCCGCGACGGCCGGCTGGTGGCCTCCACCGCGCAGGAAGGATTGATCCGCGTACGCAACGGCTGAACGACCGATCGCGTAAACTGCACGCATGCGCCAGATCTACACCTCGCCTCGCCAGGAAAACATCGATGCCGTGGTCGCCTTGCTGGCGGAACACGGCATCGAGGCCACCGTAACCAATCGGTCCAACTACAACCGCCCGACCTGGCAGCGGTTCAGTTACATGCAGCGGCGGGACGAGCAGGCCAGCTGGCCGCAGGTATGGATCACCCGTGCCGACGACTACACCGCGGCCCGCGCCCTGCTGCGCGACATCGGCATCGAGCCGGTGATCCGCCACGCCGCCGAACTGGCCGCTGCGCGCAATCCATCGCCGGAGGATCGACGCCTGCGCACCGCCGGGCGCGTGCGCCGGATCCTGCTGCTGGCGGTGCTGGTCGTGTTCACCATCCAGATGCTGCGCTACCTGCATGTGATCTGAGCGACCGCGGCGATGGTGCGCTGCCCTCGGGCCGGCATAGAATCGGGGCATGCGCCGTTCCGACCAAGTCCGCCTGTTCCAGACCCTGCCCCACGCGTGCGGCTATTACCCCGGCCGTACCGCGCAGAACCTGGTGCTCGACCCGGCGGCGCCCCAGCTTGACCAGTTGTATGGCCCGGCGCTGGAACGCGGCTTCCGTCGCGCCGGCGGCCATCTGTATTTTCCGCACTGTCCGCAATGCCACGCCTGCACGCCCTGCCGCATCGACGTCGGGCATTTCCAGCCGGACCGGGCCCAGCGGCGTTGCCTGAAGCGCAACGCCGACCTCGTCGTCACCGAGTGCATCCCCGGCTACAACCGCGAGCGTCACGCGCTGTACGAGCGTTACCTGCAGAGCCGCCATGCCGGCGGCGGCATGGACGATGCGGAGGCCAGCGACTTTCGCCGTTTCCTCACCGCGCCGTGGAGCCCCACGCTGTTCATCGAGCTGCGTGCGGGCGCACGGCTGCTAGCGGTCGCCGTCACCGACGTATGCGCGAACGGGATGTCAGCCGTCTATACGTTCTTCGACCCGGACGAAAGCGCACGCAGCCTGGGCACCTACGCGATCCTGCAGCAGGTCGAACTGGCCCGCCGCCGCGGCACGCCGTGGCTGTACCTGGGCTTCTGGATCGATGGCCATCCGAAGATGGATTACAAGCGGCGCTTCAGGCCGCTGCAGATCCGCACGGCGGAGGGCTGGCAGGCGATGTCGTAGTGGGCGTTCGCTCCTGCTCGCACTGGTCCGCGCGCGACTCACGTCCGAGCATCGGTCGCCGGTGGATACGGAAACAATTGCTCCAGCGGGATCGAGACGCCATCGTCGCCGACCACCCGGCAGTGGCTGCGGTCGAGCTGGCGCGGGTCGTCGACCCCGCAACTGTGAGCGATGATGCCCACTTCGTGCATCACGTTGGTCGCATAGTGGTAGACCTTCTCGCTCTTGTCGGTGACCACCAGGCCGCGCTGCAGCCTCGGGTTCTGCGTGGTGATGCCGGTGGGACAGGTGTTGCGGTTGCACTGCAGCGACTGGATGCAGCCCAGTGAGAGCATGAAACCGCGCGCCGAGTTGACGAAGTCCGCTCCGGTCGACAGCGCCCGCGCCACGTCATAGGCGGTGATCAACTTGCCCGAACCGATCACCTTGATGCGCTGGCGCAAACCCTTGCTGATCAGCGTGTTGACCAGCTCCGGCAGCGCCTCGTGCAGCGGCAGGCCGACGCCTTCCATCAAGGTCTGCGGCGCGGCGCCGGTGCCGCCTTCGGAGCCGTCGACGATGATGAAGTCCGGCGCGCTCTCGATCCCGCGCCGGGCGACTTCGTCGCACAGCTGCTCGATCCACGCCATCCCGCCGAACACCGCCTTGAAGCCGACCGGTTTGCCGGTGAGCTCGCGGATATGCGCGATCGCGTCCATCAACTCGGCCACGTTGGCGATGTCCAGGTGCCGGTTCGGGCTCTGCGAATCCTCGCCGACCGGAATGCCGCGGATCGCGGCGATCTCGGCGGTCACCTTCACGCCCGGCAACAGGCCGCCCATGCCCGGCTTGGCGCCCTGACCGAGCTTGATGCTGACCATCTTCACCTGCTTGTAGGCACAGATCGCCCGGAGCTTGTCGTCGTCGAGCCTGCCGTCGGGCGTGCGCACACCGTACTTGGCGGTGCCGATCTCGAACACGATGTCGCAGCCGCCCTCGAGATGGTACGGCGCCAGCCCACCCTCGCCGGTGTCCATCCAGATCCCGGCCCGGGCGGCGCCGATCGACAGCGCCCGCACCGCCGGTGCCGACAGCGCGCCGAAGCTCATCGCCGAGATGTTGAAGAAGGCGGCATGGTCGTACGGCTCGCGCGCATAAGGCCCGATGCGCACCGGCTTCGGTTCGACATGATGGTCGCCCAGCGCGGGAAACGGCGCGTTGACGAAGAACGGCACGCCCTCCTTGCGCAGGTCGCGGGTGGAGCCGAAGGCATTGGTGTTCTCCGCGTTCTTCGCGGCCCGGTAAACCCATACGCGCTGGGCCCGGTTGAACGGCAGCTCCTCGCGATCACTGGAATACAAGTACTGGCGGAAGAATTCGCCCAGGTGCAGGAACCAGTAGCGGAAATGCCCGATCACCGGGAAGTTGCGCAACACCGCGTTGGTGGTCTGGTTGCGGTCGACCAGCCAGGTCACCAGCACCACCATCACGACCAGGGCGAGCAGCAGCAGGGCGAAGGCCACGCCGGTTTCCACCAGCACCACCAGCCAATGCGCGAATCCCGTTGATTGCATGATTGCCTCCCTTCCCGATCGAATCCGAATGATGGCGCAGCCACCGCCACATGCCGCATGCCACCGCACCCGGCGGAAGCCAGGCAAGCCTATCGCATCGCGTGCCGGCTATCGGCCGTGACTACAACTCGATGCGCAGGTGCTCTTTCGCGCGCACCGCCTTGCCGATCGCGGCCTCCAGCGTATCGGCGCGCGCCAGGGTCACCGCCATGCGCCGGCGACCGCTGACCGTGGGCTTGCCGAACAGGCGCAGCTGCGTACCCGGCTCGGCCAGCGCCTCGGCCACGCCGTGGTAGCGCGGCCCGCTGCCGTTGCCCTCGACCAGCACCGCGCACGACGCCGAGGGTCCGAACTGATGGATCACCGGAATCGGCAGGCCGAGGATCGCCCGCGCGTGCAGCGCGAACTCGGACAGTTCCTGCGAGATCAGGGTGACCAGCCCGGTGTCGTGCGGGCGCGGGCTGACCTCGGAAAAAATCACGCTGTCGCCCTTGACGAAGAACTCCACGCCGAACACCCCCCAACCACCCAGTGCCCCGGTCACCGCGGCCGCCTGGCGTTGCGCCTCGGCCAGCGCCAGCGGGCTCATCGGTTGCGGCTGCCACGATTCGCGATAGTCGCCATCCTCCTGGCGATGGCCGATCGGCGCGCAGAAACTGACCCCGCCGGCATGCCGCACCGTCAGCAGGGTGATCTCGTAATCGAACGCCACGAAACCCTCGACGATCACCCGGCCCTGCCCGGCACGGCCACCGGATTGCGCGTACTCCCACGCGTGGCCCAGCTCAGCTGGCGTGCGCACCACGCTCTGGCCCTTGCCGGAGGAACTCATCACCGGCTTGATCACGAACGGATAGCCGATCGCGGCAACCGCCTCGCGATACTCGGACTCGTCATCGCAGAAGCGGTAAGGCGATGTCGGCAGACCCAGCTCCTCCGCAGCCAGGCGGCGGATGCCTTCGCGATCCATCGTGAGCCAGGTCGCGCGCGCCGTGGGGATCACCCGTTGCCCCTCCTTTTCCAGGTCGATCAGGGTATCGGTGTGGATCGCCTCGATCTCCGGCACCACCAGGTCGGGCTTTTCCAGTTCGATCACGGCGCGCAGCGCCTTGCCATCGAGCATGTCGATCACGTGGCTGCGGTGGGCGACCTGCATCGCCGGCGCATTGGCATAGCGATCCACCGCGATCACCTCCACCGCATAGCGCTGCAGCTCGATCGCCACTTCCTTGCCCAGTTCGCCGGCGCCCAGCAGCAGGACGCGCAACGCGTGATCGGAATGGGGAGTACCAAACGGCTTCATGGGCAGGCTCCTGGGGCAAACCCGCATTGTAAGGGCCCGGGCGCGGCAATGGCCGGCGCCGGACAGGCACGGGATGCCACGGCGGGCGGCAACGAAACTTCTTGCATGTAGATATCATTTTGATATCTACTTATCGAAATTCGAGGGAGGATCAATCCATGAACGAACACAAGGGCTTTTCGCTGGCCGGCATCCCGTTTGTCGGCGTCTGCATCGTGCTGTTTGCGGCAGGCATCGCGCTGCTGCTTCGCTCTGCACCACTGCAGGACACCAGCGGGATCATCACCGGGTTCGGCATCATCATCATCACCGCCTTCATGCTCAAGGGCTTCTTCCAGGTCGCGCCGAACGAAGGTCAGGTACTGCAACTGTTCGGCAAGTACGCCGGTACCGCGCGGGTGGAGGGCCTGCGCTGGACCAACCCGTTCTACAGCAAGCAGCGCATTTCACTGCGCGTGCGCAACTTCGAGAGCGGCAAGCTGAAGGTCAACGACAACGACGGCAACCCGATCGAGATCGCCGCCGTGGTGGTGTGGCAGGTGCTGGACACGGCCGAAGCGGTGTTCTGCGTCGACGACTACGAAAACTATGTGCACATCCAGACCGAGTCGGCCCTGCGGCAGATGGCGCAGAGCTATCCCTACGACGCCCACGACGACGGCAAGCCCTCGCTGCGCAGCCACGGCGACGTGATCAACTCGCATCTGCGCGACGAGATCCAGACCCGCCTGGGCAAGGCCGGCGTGGGCGTGATCGAGGCCCGCATCAGCCATCTCGCCTACGCCCAGGAGATCGCCCAGGCCATGCTGCAGCGGCAGCAGGCCGGCGCGATCATCGCCGCCCGCACGCGTATCGTCGAGGGTGCGGTCAGCATGGTCGAGATGGCGCTGGAACAACTGAGCAGGCGTGGCGTGGTGCAGCTCGACGAGGAGCGAAAGGCCGCGATGGTCAGCAACCTGCTGGTGGTGCTGTGCGGCGAACGCGGCACGCAAGCGGTGGTCAACACCGGCACCTTGTACTGACCCGTCACGATGGCCGGCGAGAAAAAAGCCTATCCGCTGCGCATCAACGCCGCCGTGCTGGAGGCCATGCAGCGGTGGTCCGACGACGAGCTGCGCAGCGTCAACGCACAGATCGAATACGTGCTGCGCGAGGCACTGCGCAAGGCCGGTCGGCTGAAGCCCGCCGGCGGCAAGGACCATCCGCCGGTCGACGACGGACCCTGATGCGGGCGCGACCTGCCGAACGTTCCGGCCCGACAGCACAACCGTGATGTGCTCCTGCCCGGGTCAGGTGTCTGGCCATGCCGCGCCGCCCTGACCCGCGCCGGTCTCAGGGATGGCTTGCCGACGCGACCTGCAGCTGCGGCAACCTGAGTTCGTCCAGCTCACCGTCATCGTCGACCACGAACAACTGGCCATCGCGCTGCACCAGCGCATCGACATCCTGCAGACCGTGCGTAACCTTGAATCGGCGCAGCGGATGTCCGTCGACGGCGTTGTAGACGACCAGCTGATCGGCCGGGCCATCGGCAACCACCAGCCAGTCGTGGCCACGATCACGCCAATGCACCAGCGCATTGAACGACGGCGAGGACGCGCTGGTGATCTGCGGCGAACGGATCAGCGCCACGCCACCAAGCACGATCGCCACCAGGCCCAGTGTCGGCAACCAGAATGGCATCCGCATGATCGGCTTGATGTTCATGCGTGCATGTTGAGCCCGCCGCATGACAGGCGGATGACGTCGCCGTTGCCGTCAGCGGATGCTGCGTTCAGTCTGTCGAGGAGTGCAGCGAGAGGCCCAGCGCGATCCAGCCGATGACGAAGGCCAGGCCGCCGATCGGCGTGATGACCCCGACCCAGTGCGGTGCACCCAGCGCCAGCGCGTACAGGCTGCCACTGAACAGCACGATGCCGCTGGCGAACGCGGCAACCGCCAGTCGCCCGCTGCGGCCGCGCCCCAGTCCGACCGCCAGAGCCAGCGCCAGTGCATGCCAGACGTGGTAGCTCACCGCGGTATGCCACAGCTCCCGGCTCGGCGCGTCGAGCACCGCGCGCAGCGCGTGCGCACCGAATGCGCCCAGCAGCACGGCGCTGGCTCCGGCCGTGCCGACCAGCAGAGCACTGCCGTTACGGACAGTTTGTCGCAGCATGAGCAGATTCCCGGGTTGACGAACGCGCGGCCGCAACCGGTGTCGTATGCTTGATTGGATGATCACCCCGGATTCTCGCATGAAGTCCCGCTACTTCCTTTTCTCCGCCGCGGCGCTGCTCGGCCTCGGCCTGCTGCTCGGTGGCTGCCAGCGCACCGCCCCGCTGCCGTTCCGGTTGACCGATGTCAGCGGCCACATGCCGGCGCTCGAGTTCAACCTCACCGACGATCAAGGCCAGGCAGTGTCGGCCGCGGACTATCGGGGCAAGGTGGTGTTGCTGTATTTCGGCTACACGCATTGCCCGGACGTCTGCCCGCTGACCCTGGCGCATCTGCACGTGGTGATGCAACGGCTGGGCAAGCTGGCCGATGGCGCGCGCATCCTGTTCGTCAGCGTCGACCCCGCCCGCGACACCCCTGCGGTGTTGCACGCCTACGTCAACGCATTCGATCCGCGTGCAGTCGGCCTGACCGGCAATGCTCGCGCGATCGAAACCCTGGTCAAGCGCTATCGCTCGGCGTTCACCCGCGAACCGGCCAGCAGTGACGGCAACTACGAGGTCAGCCACAGTTCGGCGATCTACGTGTTCGATCGCGACGGCAATCCTCGCGTGCTGTCCACGCCGGCCGACTCGCAGGACGACCTCGTGCACGACCTGCATCTGCTGCTCGGCAACGGAGACGGAGCATGAAACCATCCCTCGCCTTTTCCCTGCTGGCCGGCCTGATGCTTGCCGGTGGCGTGCATGCCGGTGCCGCCGATCATGTGCAGGCCAGTCACGCCTGGATTCGCGTGCTGCCCGGCGACTTGCCGGCCGGCGCCTATGTCACGCTGGAAAACCGGGCCGACCAGCCGGTCGCCTTGAGCGGCGCCAGCAGCAACATCTACGCCCGGGTGATGCTGCACCACAGCGCCGTGCAGGGCGGCATGAGCCGCATGACGATGGTCGATTCACTGACCGTGCCCGCACATGGCAAGGTCGTGCTGGCGCCGGCGGGATATCACCTGATGCTGATGCAGGCCGCCACTCCGGTGAGGCCCGGCGACACGGTCAGGCTGATGCTGAAGTTCAGCGATGGCAGCACCCTGCCCGCCGATTTCATCGCACGCCCGGCCAACGCGCTGGATGCCGGCGACTAGGAGCGGGAATCAGTCGGGAGTGCCGGCGATGATCGCCGGTGGGCGCCCCGGACTGCGCGGCAGCCGGCCATTGCGCGACAGGCGCAACCACTGGCGCAGCGCGATCAGCCCGCCGATCGATTCGACCAGCGCCGCCGGCACCCAGGTAATCAGGCCGCCGACCATCTGCCCGGTCAGCACGTTGAAGGTGAACGCCCGACCGCAGATCTCGAAAATCGGATACAGGTCGGTCCGCGAAAAGGTGACGATGGCGCCCGCGAGAATCTGCGGCGTCATGGTGATAGCCGGCGACAGCACGCGCAGGCCGGCCACCATCCGACCCGGCGGATGCGGCCGATGGTCGAGCACCAGCGCCCAGTAGGCAAACCCGCTGATCAGCATCGTCCAGTTCATGAAGCGATAGACTCGCCAGTCCAGCATCGCCAGCGTCTGCAGGTCGGGAATCAGCCAGATCAGCACGAACACGACGAACAGGGTGGTCGCCACCGCCGGCTGCAGCAGCACACCGCTGACCGCCCGCCATGGCCACGAGCGCTGCAGCGGTCGCAACACCCGCAGCCGCCATCTCAGCGGCAAGCCGGCACGCAACGCCGCCGCCGGATAGGCGATCACGATCAGCAAGGGAGCCAGATGGTGCAGCAACAGCTGCTGCAGGCGATGCATGAAGAACTCATGCTCGGCGTAGTAATCCAGGTAGGTGTGCAGCGACAGGTAGATGATGGCCATGCCGCTCCAGAACGCCAGCTGGCGACTGAAGCTCACACGCAGCCGCCGACTGCCGCGCAGGTACAGCACGCAGATCAGCAAGAACGTCGTGAGGAATACCCACGAAAATTCCCACGGCACCATCCATTTCAACAGCGTTGCAATCACGATCACCACACGGGGGTCAGCGTCCGCACCGGCAATGACCAGTGCCCACCGCCCAGCATAATGCCGCGCGTCATCGAAGTGTGCCCGCGCGCCACCGCCGGGATGCGGCGGATTGCCGCCTTCACCGCAGCTGTCGGTTACGCCGGCTGCGGCGCCAGCCGTACAGCAGGCCGATCAGCACCACCAGCGCCGGCACCAGCACGATGTTGATGACCTTCACGCGCAAGCCCAGCGCGTCGATTTCGGCATTGAGCTGATGCTGCACGTTGCGCAGCTCCTTGTTGATCTCCAGCTGACGCTGACGGAACTGCTCGATCTCGCGGCGCTGCTCGGCCGTGACGCTGCCGGCGTGATCGCGCTTGGCTGGCTGCAACTCTTCCAGCCGGCGTCGGGTATCGGCCAGTTCCTGTTCCAGCTCCTGCTCCTTCTGCAGGAATTTCTGGTCCGCGACGTTGCGCAGCGCCTGTACCCGCGTGAACGGACGCTGCGAGGTGGAACGACCACGGATCGACAGCAAGGCCGAGGAACCGCTGAGGTTGTCCACCATGTTGGTGATGAAGTCGCCGTTGTTGGCGAAGACCCGCATCATCGTCTGACCGAGCATGGTCTGTGGCTCCACCCATAACCGGTCACTGAGCAGATCGGTATCGGCGATCAGGATCACCTCGGCATCCGGCGCGGAACGAACCCGATGGCCAGGCTCGCCCGCTCGCTCGGGAAATGCGCTGTCGAATGTTCCGCGCAGGCGCGCAGCCAGCACGTAATGCGCGTTGTCGGGCTTGTAGTCCCGCAACAGCCGGGTCGGATCGCCGCTGGCTTCCAGCACCCGCGTGGCTGGCACCAGCTCGGCCTCGGCACTGCTCTGCAGCAGGGGAATCAATCGCGTATGCGCCGTCTGCGTCAGGTCGAAGTGACCGATGGTGGACACGTTGATCCGCTGCAGGCTGGCAGTGACCGCATCGTCGCGGTTGATCTCCTGTTCGCCGAGGTCGAGCATGGCCGGGTGGTTGAGGCTGCTGCCGGCCAGCTCGATCTGCAGCGCACGACTGCGATCCAGCACGACCGTATGCGGGTCATAGACTACGCCCCAGGCAGCGAACAGCCGCGGCAGATCCGAAGCGTGATCCGCAGCCAACGCAGCCTCCGAAGCGTATGCCGAGGTACTGTCGAGTTCCGCGTCGGGATCGACAAACACCACCAGATGCCCGCCATGCAGCACGTACTGATCGATCGCATATTGGGCATCGGGCGACAGCTCTTTCGGGTGGATCAGCAGCACCACTTTCAGTTTGTCGTCGACGTGCCGCAGGCTCGCCGGATCCAGCATCTTCACATCGAACAACTGGCCGAGTTGCTGCATCACCGCCCACGGTTGTTCGCCAAGCGCCGGATTGCCTTCCACCGGCAGCGAGCTGATCACCCCGATCGACGGCTTGTGCACCTGATTCAGTTCGTACAGCAGCTTGGCGATGTCGTATTCGAGAAAGGTCTCGCGCGCCGGATCGAAAAAGGCAATCGCCAGGGTCTTTTCCGGCACGCGGTCTTCGACGTTGTCGCTTTCGAGATTGCCCGACATGGCGTTGCCGGCCAGTCCGAAAAACACCCGCTCGCCATTGCTGCCGCCGTTGGCCGCGGTCAGGCCGGCGCCTTCGGCACTGGCCTCGTCATCGGAGTACGGCACCGGGTCGATGACCTGCAGGCGGATATGGCCGTGCGAGCGGGCCACCATTTCCTGCAGCATCTCGCGCACACGTTGCTCGTAGCTGCGCAGCTTCGGCAGATCGCGGGTGGCGTGCTCGGAGAAATACAGGGTCAGACGCAGCGGCCGCTGCAGCGTGTCCACGATATGCAGCGTGCCCGGCGTCAGCGTGTACAACCGGTCGGTGGTCAGATCGATCCGTGACGCATGCAGCCAGCGGCTGCTGGCCACGATCAGCGGCACGAACACCAGCACCAGCAGGACCAGCGCGCCATACAGCACGGCACGTCGACTGAGATGCAGCGGCGTGTGGAAGACGGGAGGCAGACGCAGGCGCGGCATGTCGTCAGCGTATCCGCTTGAGGTCGAGCAACAGCACGCCGGCCAGCAGCCAGCCGACCATGCTGAGCAGGAAGTACACCAGGTCGCGCAGGTCCAGTACCCCCCGCGCAATAGCCTCGAAATGCCGCAACATGGACAGATGTGCCACCGCGTTGATCAGCTTGCGCGGCAAGGTACCCTGGAAGAAGTCCAGCACCTGTGGCTGTCCGACCAGGATCAGCAGCACGCATACCAGGGCAGTCAGGATGAATGCCACCACCTGGCTGCGGGTCAGTGCGGAAAGGCAGGCGCCGATCGCGATGAAGGTGCCGGCCATCAGCCAGCTTCCGAGGTAACCGGCCAGGATCACGCCATTGTCGGGCGAGCCCAGATAGTTGACGGTAATCCAGATCGGCAAGGTCAGCACCAGCGCCAACCCGATGAACAGCCACGCCGCCAGGAACTTGCCCAGCATCGCCTGCCACAGGGTCAGCGGCAGGGTCAGCAGCAACTCCAGCGTGCCGCCCTTGGCCTCCTCGGCCCACATGCGCATCGTGATCGCCGGTACCAGGATCAGGTACAGCCACGGCTGCATCACGAAAAACGGCTGCAGGTCGGCCTGCCCGCGCTCGTAGAAATCGCCTACGTAGAAAGTGAGGATGCCAGCCAGCACCAGGAAGATCACCAGGAAGACGTAGGCCACCGGTGTCACGAAATAACTGCGCAATTCGCGTCGCATCACCGCATTGACCGGATTCATGCGCGCTCCCCGGCGACATGGTCCGCGCTGCCGGGGCCGGTGGTGATCTGGCGGAACACCTCGTCCAGCCGGCCCCGTTCGAGCTGGATTTCGGAAACCTCCAGACCCTGTTTGCGCAACAGTGTTTCGACCGGCTCGAGGATGCGCTCACCAGGCCTTGGAAACACCGTGATGCGGCCATCCAGCGGATCGACCTCGATCGAGGCCACCTGCGGCAGCCGCCCCAGCATCTCCTGCGACATGCCGCTGCCCGGCGCACTGAACGATACCGCCCCGTGGTAACGCGAACGCGCCTCCAGCTCCGCCGGCGTGGCATCGGCCAGCAACTTGCCGCGGGCGATGATCACCACGCGATTGCACAGCGCGTGCACCTCTTCCAGCAGGTGAGTGGAGATCAGGATGGTGCGGTCGCGCGCCATCACGTCGATCAGCTGACGCACCGCGTGCTTCTGGTTCGGATCGAGGCCGTCGGTAGGCTCGTCCAGCATCAGCACAGGCGGATCATGCAGGATCGCCTGGGCCAGACCGACCCGTCGGCGCAGGCCCTTCGACAGCGTGTCGATGCACACGCCCAGCACGTCCTCCAGCTGCAGCTGCTGCACCACCGCATCGAAGCGCCGATAGCCGACATCCGGCTTGAATCCGCGCATCCGCACGATGAACTGCAGAAACTCGCGCACCGTCATCTCGCCGTAGCTCGGTGCGCCCTCCGGCAGGTAACCCAGTGCCCGTTTGGCCTTCAGCGGTTCGCGGCTGACATCATGGCCACACACTCTCGCCGTGCCCGAGGTCGGCAGCAGGAATCCCGCGATCATGCGCATCGCGGTGGATTTGCCGGCGCCGTTCGGCCCCAGCAGACCGAGTACCTGGCCCGGCTCGACGCGGATGCTCAACGCGTCCACCGCGGTCAGGTTGCCATAGCATCGGGTGAGCTGGTCGGTTTCGATCATGTCCGGTGATAGGCAGTGAGGATGGCTCGACGAGCACAGACAACAGGTGGCGCGGCGGCGCAGATCGCCCTGCAATGTACCGCAAGACACCGGCAAAGTTCGGTTTCGGCCGACGCCGCCCACATGCGGCAACCGCCGGCTCCGCAAATGAAAAGGCCCTTCCTTGAGGAAGGGCCCTTCGATCTGCCGCAACCGCGATCGGCTTATTCGCTGGCGCTGGCATCCTGGGCGGGTGCTGCGCTGCTGGCCGGTGCCGGTGCCGATGAGGACTCGGCTGGCCCCGTCTCATCCATCGTCGGTGGCTGGATACCAGCCTCCTGCTCGGGGGTCTGTGCCGGCGCATCGGTGATCGGCAGGTATACGTCGTACTTCGCGTAGGAGGTGATGTTGCCGCCGGCGTCCTCCACCTGGGGCTTCACCTCGATGTCGTAGGCCCGATTGACCACGTCATCGAACTTGTAGCCGTGGGTCTGGGAGTAGGCCTTGAGCATGTCGCGGGTCTGCGGCACACCGGCAAACGTGCCGTTCCAGACACCCTTCAGCGCGGCACCACCAAACGCCAGCGTGGCGCGCACGTCGCCATCCACCACCAGGCGACCGTAGCGATCACGGCTGCCTGCGGCAAGGCCGCCATCGGTGCTGGCCTTGGCCGAGCTGCTGGCTTCTGCCGGCACAGCGGTGTCCAGCGACGGCGGGGTTGCCGCGGTCAGCTGCTCACTCTGCCCATTGACGGTCAGCGTGCTGGAATCGATCGGCAGGGCTACATCGAAGCTGTAGGTCTGGTCACCGTAGTTGGTGGTGATCAGGATCCGCGGACCGGTCACGTTGACGCCGAGCTTCTTGGCGGCCGCCTGGATCTGGGTGATTGCCTTGCTGACGGCGTCATCCAGGCCTTCCAGACCTTCCTTGCGGGCGATCGAGGTCGACACCAGCAGTATCGGCGTCGGCTGCGTCTGTTCGATGTACGGAACCAGCTGGCTGTAGTCGATGTTCGGCACACCGGCCAGCACGTTCTGCAGGTTGTTCAGGCTGGCCTGGATGAACGTATCGGGATCGCCGTGGATGTACAGGTTGGCGAACCGGTTGACCAGGTTCCAGCCATAAGCCACGTCATACGACCAGGTCACCTGGGTCAGCTGCCCGCGGCTGCCCTTGCGCTCCAGATCGAGCGTGAAATGCTTGTCCAGGCCGCGCCAGTCGTTGTCCAGGTTCCAGACGATGCTGGCGTCCTTGGTGTTGCTGTCGATCTTGTCGAATTCCGGAGTGGCGCTGGCGATGGTCAGGCCGCCATTGCCGAGCTTGGGGTCGGAGCCGACCCAGCTGACTTCGGCACCCGGGCCGTAGGCCTTGCCGGAAAACGTGAACTGCACCGAGGGATCCAGCGCGCGCAGGACCGAGTAATCCGGAAACCGGCGGAAGTTGTCCACCATGTCGTAGACCTGGCGCATGTCCTTGCCGATATCCAGCTGACGCTCCACATGACCGCTGCCGGGCATGACGACGGCCGCCAGGACACCGAGCGCCACAACGATGACCAGGGCAACAAGAAATTCAAAGACACGCATCATTCCAGAGTTCTCCGAAGCGTCTTTACGCCTACCTAAAGATGTCGCCCCAATCGCCGCAAGAGCCTGCCCGGAGGGCATGACAGGGGGTCGGCAAATGCCGAAGCTACGGATGTTACTTGCTCGCGGGCTGGAACGCCATCGGCTGAAGCCGGCAGGTCGGGAGAGCCGAAAACGGCCCGCCCAGGCTACCGAAGATCCCGGTAGCGGACGGATTCCCGCTGGTCGGCCGGGATCACACGATCCCCATCTCCAGCGCCTTCAGCACGGCACGGGTGCGGTCGCGCACACCCAGTTTCGACAGGATGTTGGAAACATGGTTCTTCACCGTGCCCTCGGCGACTTTCAGCGAGTTGGCAATTTCCTTGTTGCTGTAGCCACCGGACAGCAGCCGCAGGATCTCGGTCTCGCGCTCCGTCAGCGGATCGGGCTGCTCCAGGCTGGTGAAATGGTTCTGCATTCGCGCCACCCCGGCCATCAGGCGCTGCGTCACCATCGGCGCCACCAGCGAGCCGCCGGCCGCCACCGTACGCACCGCCTCGACCAGTTGCTCCAGCGAGACGTCCTTCAGAAGATAGCCGCGCGCGCCGGCCTTGAGCCCCTGCAGCACCAGCTGATCGTCATCGAAGGTGGTAAGGATGATGGTGGGCGGCAGCTCGTTGCGCGCAGACAACGCCTGCAGCACTTCCAGTCCGCTCATGTTCGGCATGCGCAGGTCCAGCAAAACCACATCGGGCTTGATCCGCGGTATGTCCAGCACGGCCTGCGCGCCATCGGCGCACTCGGCCACCACGCGAATATCTTCGGCCAGGTCCAGCAGCGAGCGAACCCCCTGCCGTACCAGATTCTGGTCGTCGACGAGACAAACGGAAATCATCGCGAATCCTCGGGCAAACATGACTCAGGGAGCGCCAGGATGGAAACAGATGCCATGCGCCGTTCCCCACGACGACGCATTTTTACACACCGAATCCGGCCGCCCACATTACGACACATTAAGGGCCGGCGGTTCAAATCGGGAGGGTGCGTGGGCCAGCGCGGTGTGTTCGCCCAGCGGAAGCCTGACAGTCAGCGCGAAGCCGCGGCTCAGGCCGGTGTCCAGCGTCACACTGCCGCCGAATTCGGCCAGCCGCTCGCGCATGCCGGACAACCCGTTGCCCGGCTGGATCTGATCGGCGCCACGGCCATCGTCCCGTGCATGCAGGCCCAGCAGGCTGGCGTCGGCGTAGGCGAAATTCAACCACAGGTTGCGCGCACCGGCGTGCTTGGCGGTATTGGTGATGATTTCCTGCGCACAGCGCAGCAGCACCTGCGCCCGACGCGGATCCTCCACGCTGAAACGCGGCGGCATCACCACATGTACGCTCAGTCCGGGAACCCCGTCGGTAAGGCTGCGCAGGGCCTGGGTGAGGTCGATCGCATCGTCCTGGCGCAATTCGCTGACCACCTCGCGCACATCCGCCAGCAGCAGTCTTGCGGTGCTCTGCGCCTTGCGCACATGGGCAGCGGCGGACTCGTTGGTAAGATGGCTGGCGACTTCCAGATTCAGGCTCAATGCGGTCAGATGATGGCCGATCAGGTCGTGCAGATCGCGCGCGATGCGCATGCGCTCGGCGATCCGGCTGGACTCGGCCAGCAGTGCGCGGGTGGCGCGCAGCTCGGAGTTCAATCGCCGCTGCGCCTCGCGCTGCTCGGCCTGCTGGCTGGCCACCGTCGAGGTCACGAACACCAGCACCGAAATGCCCAGATAGATGCTGGCCTGCAGGAAGCCCAGCGCCACGCTGTGGTCGTATTCGGGGAACGTGGCAAAGATCGCGACCAGGCTCAAATGCTGCAGCACCAGCCAGAAGGCGGCGAGCCAGAATGGCAGCAGCCATGGCAGCACCAGCGAAGCGACCACCATCAGCATCGCCGACAGTCCGCTGTGGCTATACCATCCGACCGCCACCGCCGCCGCGGTCATCAACGCCAGCCCCAGCAATTTCAATATGGGGTAACGGCGCGAACCGAGATTGCTGGTCAGCATCCAGTACATCAGGCCGAAGACCAGGTAGCACAGCGTCCACAACAGCAGCGAGAAGTTCGGCCGCTGCAGCTGATTGAGCCGTTCGGTGGCCCAATTCGTGATCAGCGGCGTGCCCACCGACAGGTAGGTGAAGAAGCCCGCGTAGCGGAGCAGGCGGATATGGTTGAAGAATGACCAGCGCATGTCGCGCATCATTGGCCGTACGGCGGTTTCGCGCAATGCGCGATAAGTCATGCCCAGCCTGCACGGGGCCTGCAGACTGTTGCTTTACGAAGCCTTTACAAGTGTCGTCGCTGGATGTACGGACCACGGTCGCATGGCATAATGCGCCATCGTGCGAGGTCGATCCGTCGGTCTTGTCCCTGTATCCACCATTGCGGAGCAACGAATGGCCCTTGCCATCCGCGACGTGCGCGAGCACGACCTGGATGCCGTGCTGGCGCTCAACAACGCCGCCGGCCGCTCCATCCTCGCCCTCGACGCCAGCCGGTTGCGCTACTTCTTCGAGCACGCCGACTATTTCCGCGTGGCCGAAATCGACGGTCACCTCGCCGGATTCCTGATCGCCCTGCGTGAAGGGGGGACTACGAAAGCCCCAACTACCGCTGGTTCGCGCAGCACTACCCGGAGTTCGTCTACATCGACCGCATCGTGATCGCAAATGCCTATCGCCGTCACGGCCTCGGCCGCATTTTCTATTGCGACGTGCACAGCTACGCCGAAGTCCGCGTGCCGCTGCTGACCTGCGAGGTGTTCCTTGAACCACGCAACGATGTGGTCGTGCTGTTTCACGGCACCTACGGATTCCAGGAAGTCGATCAGCAGCAGATGGGGACAGACGGCCCGCAGGTCAGTCTGCTGGCCAAGGACCTGCCCAGCTATGCCTATGTCCGCGACACCTGGCTCGAGCACGGCGGCTTGCCGGACGTGCCATGGCTGGCCGAGCGCAAGCGCGCCGTTGCGAATGACCCCACCCAGCGCCGCCTCGCCGGAGAGCGGCATCCGTGAATGAGAGCCTGCCTTCATCTTCCAAGTCCCCCGCGTTGCGTCTGGGCGGCCGCCAGGCGGTAGTGCGGGGCGCAGCGCCTGACTGGCCGTCAGGTCAAGCCGCGCGCTGCCGCCTGGCGGCCGCCCAGGCGCAACCCAAAGGGCCGGGTCTGTTTGCCCGCATGGCCGTGTCATCACTCAGTCGTGTATCGACATACACTCCTTCGCTTTTCCTTGCCCTGCGGGCAAACAGCTCCCGGCGCGAGGCACTTGGAAGATGAAGGCAGGCTCTGCAATGGAAACCAACGACGCCTGCGACCTGCGCTTCGGCCAGGTCGGCATTGCCTGCGTCCGGGTGCGCCGGGTCGATGCCGCCGCACTTTGTGACGAACTCGAGCGCCGCGTGCGTGCCGCACCGCAGATGTTTGCCCGTGCCGCGGTGGTGCTGGACCTGAGCCACCTGCTCGACCTGCCCGATGATGGTGCCGTCGATGCCTTGCTCGAGGCGGTGCGCAGCGCCGGGATGCTGCCGGTGGGCCTGGCCTATGGCACCAGCGAGACCGAGGCACTGGCCAGGCGCATGGGCCTGCCGCTGATCGCCAAGTTCCGCGCCGCGTACGAGCCTGCCACCGGCGGCCCGGCAGCCGACGCCCCTGCAGCACGCGCAGAGCCCGCCGCCCCGCAACCCGAGCCGATCCTGTCGGCCCCTGCACCCGGCAGCGTGCAGGGAGCCCAGCACCATGCCGGCTCGGTGCGTTCGGGCCAGCAGATCTATGCACGCGATCGCGACCTGATCGTCACCGGGGCCGTGGCCAACGGCGCCGAGGTGATTGCCGATGGCAACATCCACATTTACGGCGGCCTGCGCGGTCGCGCCATGGCCGGCGCCCAGGGTGACGCCAAGGCGCGCATCTTCGTCTCCGACTTCCGCGCGGAACTGGTGGCGATCGCCGGGCAGTATCGTGTTTTCGAACAGATTCCGGACGACCTCGAAGGCCAGTCCGTGCAATGCTGGCTGGAAGGCGAAAAACTGTTGATCGCCAAGCTGTGATTACCTACAACAAGAACAATCATGCGGAGATGGGCCCTTGACTGCTGAGATTATCGTTGTCACTTCCGGCAAAGGCGGCGTCGGCAAGACGACGACCAGCGCCTCGCTCGCCACCGGCCTGGCCATGGCCGGCAAGAAAGTCGCGGTGATCGACTTCGACGTCGGCCTGCGCAACCTGGACCTGATCATGGGTTGCGAGCGGCGCGTGGTATATGACTTCATCAATGTCGTGCACGGCGAAGCCACGCTGAAGCAGTCGCTGATCAAGGACAAGCGCCACGACAACCTGTTCGTGCTGGCCGCCAGCCAGACCCGCGACAAGGACGCGCTGACCCAGGAAGGCGTCGAGAAGGTGCTCGACGGCCTCTCCGAAGACGGCTTCGACTACGTGGTGTGCGACTCGCCGGCCGGCATCGAGAAAGGCGCCCACCTGGCGATGTACTTCGCCGACCACGCGGTCGTGGTGGTCAACCCCGAGGTCTCCTCGGTGCGCGACTCCGATCGTATCCTGGGCCTGCTCGCCAGCAAGACCCGGCGCGCCGAGCGCGGCGAAGGCCCGGTCACCCAGCACCTGCTGCTGACCCGCTACAACCCTGCCCGCGTCGCCATCGGCGAAATGCTCAGCGTCAAGGACGTCGAGGAAATCCTCGGCATCGAGGTGGTCGGCGTGATCCCCGAGTCGGAGAACGTGCTGACCGCCTCCAACAACGGCATCCCGGTGATCGTCGATGTCAATTCACACGCCGGTCAGGCCTACAGCGACACGGTGGCTCGCATCCTCGGTGAAGAACGCCCGTTGCGCTTCATCGACGTGCCCAGGAAGGGCTTTCTCCAGCGCGTCTTCGGAGGTTGATCACGATGGGTATTCTTGATTTCCTGAAGCGCAAGCCGGAAGCCACCGCCACGGTGGCACGGGAACGCCTGCGCATCATCGTGGCGCAGGAGCGTTCCAGCCGCGGCGCGCCGGACTACCTGCCGATGATGCGCAACGAGCTGCTCGAAGTGATCAAGAAATATGTCCACGTCGATCTCGATGCGATCAACATCAACTTCGAGCGCGACAGCGGCCATGAGATTCTCGAGCTCTCGGTCACCCTGCCGGATGGCAAGCAGGCGGCCAAGGACGAAGCCAAGACCGGCTGAGCGTTTCCACGCCGTTTTCGCCGCATGATCGGCCGGGCGACCAGCTGTCGCCCGGCCTCACTCGTACGCCTCACCGACCTGCGCACCGCGCGCAAGCCCATGCCTTCCCCCATCGCGACCCCTCCCGAATCCAGCGACCTCGCCGCCACCGTCATGCGGATCGGCCAGATCGGATTCGACGCGCCCGCTGCCCTGCTCGCCGGCTTCGGCCTGCAGTTGCAGCGTGTGCCGGCGGGCGAAGCCATACCCGGCAGCTTCTGGGGCGACGAGGAGGCCGGCATCATCGGCAACACCGTCTATGCACGCGACGACACCCCGGTGCATTCGCTGCTGCACGAGGCGGGGCATCTGATCGTGCTGCCGGTGGAGCGACGTCTGGAGGTGCATACCGACGCCACCGACTCGATCGAGGAGGAGGATGCAACCTGCTATCTGCAGATCGTGCTGGCCGATCAGTTGCCCGGGGTGGGACGCGAGCGGCTGATGACCGACATGGATGCCTGGGGCTATTCGTTCCGGCTCGGCTCGGCGCAGGCCTGGTTCGAGCGGGACGCGTGGGAAGCACGGGAATTTCTGCAGGTGCGCGGGCTGATTCCAGCCACACTCTGATTCGGCTTCGGCTAACTCGCGTGCCAGTTGCCGTCGCCGCCCTTGCGGTACTTTTTCTTCACTGCGGCCCAGGCGACCTTGTGCGCCGCCTCCTCGCGCGATTCATCGCCGCGCCGATCGTCCCCGCTCGCATACGCATCCCATGCGCCGTTGAATGCGCCCCGGTAAATTTCCTGCGCGTGTTCGGGCAGGTGAGCGCGCACGGCATCGGGTAGCTCGCTGATGGTCTTGTACGGCATGGCAGGCTCCTTCGGGAAGATGGCGGCGGGCCGATCGGCAGGACAACCGCACGCGTACCCTCCCCCGTGCCCGGTCAAGCGCCCGTCAATTTCGGGTGGACCCGGTGCCGCAATGGTTCGCCCGGCATGGCCGACCGCTCATGAACCGATGCCGTCACCACTTGCCCGGCAAAATGCAGCAAGACGGCAGTCCCGTCGAGGCGGCTCGCAACCGGACCTGAAGCACTGGCCTCACGGTCCGGCTCGACCTAAAGTCGGCGCGAGGCGATCCCGACGGCATCGCGCTGGAGCGCACCATGGCCACCCGCAGGCTTGTGCTGCTGTTCGACGGCACCTGGAACAAGCCCGAGTCGAACACCAACGTGGAACGCCTGCGTCGGTGGGTAGTGCCGCGCGACCCCGTCGGCACCGGGCAACTCGTCAACTACATCCCCGGGGTCGGCGTGTCGCCGGGCCTGGCCCATCTGCTCGGCGGCGCATTCGGCTACGGCCTGTCCGGCAACGTGCTCGACGGCTATCGCTGGCTGTGCGAGACATGGCAGCCCGGCGACGAGCTCTACCTGTTCGGCTTCAGCCGCGGCGCCTACACCGCGCGCAGTCTCGGCGGCCTGATTCGCAAGTGCGGGTTGCTCCGGTGCAACGCCGACGGCAGCGTGCCCGGGACCGACATCTCACGCGCCTACGATTTCTACCGCGACGTCGCCAGCAAACCGGATGATCCGGTCGCCGTGGGTTTCCGCACCAGCCATTCGATCGAGATCGACATCCACTTCATCGGCGTATGGGACACGGTCGGCTCGCTCGGCATTCCGGATACCGCCTCGTGGTTTCCCTACGCGCGTTCGCACTACCAATTCCACGACACCGAACTCAGCAGGATCGTCAAGTACGCCTATCAGGCACTGGCTCTGGACGAACATCGCCCCGACTTCGCCCCGACCGTATGGACGCGAAATCCGTACACGCTGAAGCCCGGCGAGACGCTCACCTCGAAGAAGCTCGAGCAGATCGAGATCGAGCAGCGCTGGTTCATCGGTTCGCATTCCGATGTCGGCGGCGGCAACGCGCGCGACGGCGCGGGACGCCGCCCCGATCCATTGCCCGACCTGCCGCTGGCATGGTTGCAGCGCAAGGCCGTCGCCGCAGGGCTGGCCTGTACGGAGCTGCTGGTTCCCTCCAGCGACGCCTGCACCGGCGTGCCGCGCAATTCGTACGCGGAATTCATGGCTGGCATCTACAAGGAATTCAAGCCGCCGTTCGATCGCGTGCTGGGCAACGGCGTCAACGAAAAAGTGGACGACTCGGTCTGGCATCGCTGGCTCGCCGACGCCGGCTACCGTTCGCCCTCGCTGGTCAGGGCGCTTGCCCGGGCGACCGTCCTGATGTCGGTGGATGCAGTCGTTCCGGACACGACAAACCGCCCCGCCCGGCCATCGACGCACCCATGACGCACCTTCCTCCAGGACGTCAACGCGGTTCGACGATCTCGGTCTGCATCACCACCCCGACATCCTGATTCGCCAGCGACTGCTCCAGCGGACGCCGGGTGATGCTGCAGTAACGCCACCACGCAGCCGTGCCGACCAGGGTCAGCGCCGAGGCGCCCAGTGCCAGATGCATCATGCTGGCGGACAGCAGTGGCGACAGCACGCCGGCCACCACACTGCAGAGCAACAGGCTGGCGAATGCCTGCACCGACGAAATCCCGCCACGCTGGTTCGGAAAGCGATCCAGCAGCAACAGCGTCAAGGTGGGGAACGCCAGTTGCACGCCGATACCGTGCAGGATCAGCGGCAGCATCGACCATGGCAGGCTGGGTCGCGGGAACGCCCACGCCAGCGCCAAGTGCGTGGCGCAGGCCAGCAACAGCGCGGCATAACCCAGGTTGAGGGTGAAGCGCACGCTGGCGTGCCCGGCCATCCGGCCGGACAGCCACGCGCCGCCGACCAGGCCGATGACCACCGGGACGAACAGCCAGGGAAACCCCTGCGCCGACAGGTGCAGCAGCTCGCGCACGATGCGCGGAGCCGAGGCGATGTAGAGAAACAACCCGGCAAAGTTGACCGAGCTGGAAATCAGCAGCGGCCAGAACACGCGGTCGCGGTGGAACGAGACATAGCTCGCCAGCAGGTGCCGTGGCGCGAACCGGGTACGTCGCTCCGGCAGATGCGTCTCGTCCAGCAGCAACAGCAAGGCCAGCGACAACAGCGCCGTGAATCCGGTCAGCACCCAGAAGATGCCGTGCCAGCCGCTCAGCACCAGCAACTGTGCACCGACCATCGGCGCGATCACCGGGGCCACCCCGAAAATCATCATCACCCGCGACATCATCTGTTGCGCCGCGGCGCCCTGCAGACTGTCGCGGATCAACGCACGCCCGACCACCAGACCCGCTCCCGCGCACATGCCCTGCAGGGCGCGACACGTCAGCAGCATCGCGAACGAGGTCGACGATGCCGCGCCCGCCGAAGCCAGTGCGTATACCAGCATGCCGGTGATGATCACCGGCTTGCGTCCGACCGCATCGGAGATCGCGCCGTGGAACAGGCTCATCGCCGCGTAAGTGACCAGATACACGCTGATCAGCTGCTGCAGCGCGGCCGCATCCACGCCGAAGTGCGTGCCGATCAGCGGGAACGACGGAAACACCGCGTCGATCGAGAACGGGCCGATCATCGACAGCGCGGCCAGCAGCCAGGGCAGGCTGCGCCGCACGGTGCGATGGGTTGGGTTCATGGCGTCCGGGATCAGCTCGACAGGGCCACGCAGTATAAGGCCCCGGCTTGACGGCGAGGCAGGCAGATCGACTAGGATGGCTGCACGGGAGATGGCATGCCTCCTGCTCCGGGATATCCCCGAGCTCCTGGAACAAACCGCCTCACGTGCTATCCGCGACGAGGTTGATGATGTCTGCACCACCGGCTTCCGGCGGCGCAGGCGTGCCTGCCACCGCGGCAACCGGACACCTCAGCTTCTGTCAGGAGACGTGCTCGTGGGCTTTACCGGATTCGTTGCAATAGGGCTCGGCGGAGCCGTCGGATGCTGGCTGCGCTGGGGCCTGGGCTTCCTGCTCAACCCGTTGTTTCCCACCCTGCCGCTGGGCACGCTGGCCGCCAACCTCACCGGCGGATTGCTGATGGGCTGCGCGCTCGGCCTGTTCAGCCATTTCCAGGCGCTTTCGCCGGAGCTGAGGCTGTTCGTCATGACCGGCTTCCTGGGTGGCCTGACCACGTTCTCCACCTTCTCGGCCGAGGCCACCACGCTGCTGTTGCGCCAGCAGTACCTGTGGTTCAGCGGGCACGTGCTGGTCCACGTCACCGGCTCGCTGGCGATGACCATCCTCGGCCTGACCCTCACCCGCAACGTGCTGCGCCATTGATCGGAGAAGCGCATGAACCAGGAGACGCTGCATCAGGGCGTACATCTTTATTTCTACTGCCACCTGCGCGCCAAGCACGACGGCATGCTGCTGTCCGAATGGCTGCTGACCCAGGCCCGCCACCACGGCATCGGCGGCGGTTCGGCGTTCCGCGCGATCGCCTGCTTCGGACGCCATGGCGTGTTGCATGAGGAACAGTTCTTCGAGCTGACCGACGACCTTGCCGTCAAGGTCGAGTTCCTGGTGCGCGAGGAACAGGCCGAACAACTGCTGCAAGTGGTTCGCGACGCCGGGGTGGACGTCGTGTATGCGCGTTCGCCGACCAGCTTCGCCGTGCTCGGCAAGAGCTAGGCCGTACCGGCCTCATTCTCTCCTCTCCCCTTCCAACGCGAGGCAAGGCATGAGTCAGGACGATCTGAAGAATCGCGCCAGCGAGCTGTTGGAACAGGCTGGCATCCGCATCGATGGCGACTCGTCGATCGACCTGCGCGTACATGACGAACGCCTGTATGCCCGGGTCTTCGCCCATGGCTCGCTCGGTCTGGGCGAGGCTTACATGGACGGCTGGTGGGACGCCGACGACCTGCCCGGCCTGTGCACGCGATTGCTTACCGCGGGACTGGATCAGGAACTGAAGACCCTGGACACCCTGCTTGCCCATCTCAAGGCCCGCTTCATCAACCTGCAACGCGGCGAACGCGCATTCGAGATCGGCAAGGTCCACTACGATCTCGGCAATGACCTGTTTCAGGCAATGCTCGGCCGCCGGCTGGTGTATTCCTGTGGCTACTGGGCCAGAGCCGACAACCTCGACGATGCCCAGGCGGCCAAGCTCGACCTGGTCTGCCGCAAGCTGCAACTGAAGACCGGCCAGCGCGTGCTGGACATCGGCTGCGGCTGGGGCGAAGCACTGAAATACGCGGCCGAACACTACGGCATCGAGGGCCTCGGCATCACCGTGTCGCAGGAGCAGGCCGACTACGCACGCGAACTGTGCGCCGGGCTGCCGATCGAGATCCGCCTGCAGGATTACCGCGACATCAACGATCGCTTCGACGCGGTCTATTCCATCGGCATGTTCGAGCACGTGGGCGGCAAGAACTACCGCACCTATTTCGAGACCGTGCGCCGCTGCCTGAAGGACGACGGTCTCTCGCTGCTGCACACGATCGGCAGCAACAGCGCGCCGGCACAGACCGACGCGTGGATCGAGAAATACATCTTCCCGAACTCCATGATCCCCGCCGCCAGCCAGGTCGCCGCCGCGCTGGAGGACCTGTTCGTGGTCGAGGACTGGCACAACTTCGGCGCCGACTACGACCGCACGCTGACCGCGTGGCAGGCCAACATCGATGCTGCCTGGCCGGCCCTGTCGGCCAGCTACGACGAACGCTTCCGGCGCATGTGGCGTTATTACCTGGCCGTTTCCGCCGCCGTGTTCCGCAGTCGCCGCGACCAGCTGTGGCAGATCACCCTGAGCCCGCGCGGCGTCCCCGGCGGCTATCGCGTGCCGCGCTGACGACCGCTTGCGCGCCCGCCGCGGGAATCGGGACACCCGGCATGCGTGCGCAGGCTCCACGCTGTCCGCACAGCGCGCTCATGAGGCCGAAGCCACCGTGACCCTGACCGCATCACCATCGAAGCGGGATTGAATTCGATTGTCGCTTGCCATGACACTGGCGGCATGAAGCCCACCCTGCACGCACGCCTGCTGATCTGCCTTGTCCTGCTGCTCGCCAGCCTTCCCGCCCTGGCGAAACCCGCGCTGTGGGTGGTCAAGGACGCCGACACCACGATCTACCTGTTCGGGACCGTGCACCTGCTGCCGAACGACACCACGTGGCGTTATCCGGCGCTGGACCACGCACTGGCGGACAGCCGCACGCTGTACATCGAGCTGACCGACGACGACCAGGCCAACATGGCCGCGCTGGTGCTGCGTTACGGGCTGGACGCGGCGCATCCGCTGACCGATCTGCTCGACCCGTCGGAGTTGCGACGACTGAAGACGGCGGCCGATCTGGCCGGTGTGCCGGGCGGCATGCAGACGCTCAGCATGATGCGACCATGGCTGGCCGCGCTGACCCTGGCAACGGCACCCCTGCTCAAGGCGGGGCTGGATCCGCAGCACGGCGTGGACAAGCAGCTGAAGGCGCAGATGCTCGGGGCCGGCAAGCCGGTCATCGGACTGGAAACGGCCGAGCAGCAGATCCACTTTCTGGCCGACATGTCGCAACCGGTACAACTGGCGTTCCTGCGTTCGGCCGTGCGTGAAGCGGGCAAGACACCGACCGAGCTCACTGAACTGATCGACGCCTGGAAGACCGGCGATACCGCCGAGATCGCCCGGATCGAAGACGAGGACATGCGGCAGAAGGAGCCCGCGCTGTATCAGCGCCTGCTGGTGCAGCGCAACCAGACCTGGGCCGGGAAGATCGCCGCGATGCTGCGGCAACCCGGCACCGTCTTCATCGCCGTCGGCGCCGCCCACCTGGCCGGGCCGGACAGCGTGCAGGCGCAACTCGAACGACTGGGTGTGGCGGTCGAACGCACCCGGTAACCCGCCGACCCGATCAGTCGTCCACCCCGGGCACGGCGATGCCGGCGACGGCATGCGGAACGTACGGGGCCTCGAGCGCCTCGATCTCGGCCCGCGGCAGGCGAATCGCCACGGCGCCGACCGCTTCCTCCAGATGGTGAAGTCGCGTGGCGCCGATGATCGGCGCCGTCACCGGCGACCGCTGCAGCAGCCACGCCAAAGCGGTCTGCGCGCGCGTCACGCCGAGCTGCGCCGATACTTCGCCGACCCGCTCCACCACCCGCCGGTCCGCCTCCTGGCTCGCGGCATACACACCGTCGCCCCATGGATCGGAGGTACCGCGCACGGTACTGGGCGCGTCCTCCCAGGGCCGGGCCAGCCGACCACGCGCCAGCGGGCTCCACGGCACCACGCCGATGCCCTCCGCCGCGCACAGGCCGAGCATCTCGCGCTCCTCCTCGCGGTACAGCAGGTTGTAGTGCGGCTGCATCCCGACGAAGCGCGTCCAGCCATGTCGATCGGCGGTGTATAGCGCCTTGGCGAACTGCCACGCCATCATCGACGAGGCGCCGAGATAGCGTGCCTTGCCGGCCTTCACCACGTCGTGCAGCGCCTCCAGCGTCTCCTCGATCGGCGTGTGCCGGTCCCAGCGATGGATCTGGTAGAGGTCGACATGATCGGTGCCGAGCCGGCGCAGGCTGGCGTCGATCTCGGTCATGATCGCCTTGCGCGACAGGCCGCCGCCGTTCGCATCGGCGCGCATCGGGTAGAACACCTTGGTCGCGATGACGACTTCCTCGCGCCGGGCGAAGTCGCGCAGGGCCCGCCCCAGCACCCGTTCGCTGTCGCCACCCGAATACATGTTGGCGGTATCGAAATAGTTGATACCCAGCTCGAGCGCCCGCCGGATGAACGGTCGGCTATGCTCCTCGTCCAGGTGCCAGGGTCGCTCGGCCGGCGTCACTTCATAGCTCATGCACCCCAGGCAGATACGCGAGACCTTGAGACCGGATGTGCCAAGTCGGATGTATTCCATCGAAATCACCTCGTTGTCGTGACGCGTGAACGGCCCTGCCGCATCGGCCCGGCCTCGCGGTGGATCGCGATGCCGGCGGCCACCAGCGCGATGCCGATCGTCTCCAGCCGCGTGGGCAGCTGATGCAGCACGACGACACCGATCAGGCACGCCGTGGCCGGCAACAAGGCCAGCAGCAGGGCAAACGTGGCGCGTGGCAGCCGCGCCATCGCCAGTTGGTCGCAGACGTACGGTATGACCGACGAAGTCACGCCAACGCCGATACCGGCTGCCAGCAGGCGGGAATCGGCCAGCGCCGGCAGGGCCGGCCGGAAACCGATCAGCGTGGCTGCCACCAGCGCCACCGGCATCGCCGCGGCCAACCGATCGATGCCCCTGCCACCGCCGTCGGCCGCGGCCCGATGGCCGAGCACGATGTACAGGGTGAACAGCGCGCAGTTGGCGAACGCGAACGCGAAACCGAGCGGCGTGCCGGCGAGGCGCAGATGGGTCAGATACCACACCCCGGCGATCACCAGCGCCAGCGCCACGGTGTTGCGCCGATTCCGCAGGCCAGCCAGCGCCAGCGCGATCGGCCCGAGGAACTCGATCGCGCCGACCGTCGCCAGCGGCAGGCGATCGATCGCCAGGTAGAAGCACGCGTTCATGCAGCCGAGCACGAGGCCCAGCGCCAGGATGTTCCAGCGGACTGCCACGCCTTGCTGAAGGAAGTAGCGCCATGGCCGTCGCCACACGACGAAGATCAGTGCGGCACTGGCGATCCGCAACCAGGCGACACCGAGCGGTTCGACACGGGCGAACAGCAACACGGCGAACGCCGGACCGAGGTAGTGGAAGATCGCGCTGACCAGGAAATACGACGCGGGCGGCAGTCGACCGGAAAGGCTTGCGGGCTGAGTATCCATGCCTTCTATTTTGCGAATAGTCGGCGCAATATCCATGCAAATTCCAAGGTCATAGTGGACAACTATTGACCTTTTACAAGTCAGGTGAACGATATGCCTCAGATTTCAAATCTGCTGTCCGATCCACGCAATATCGCCCTGCTGCAGGCGCTGCAGGACGATCCACGTCAGCCCGTCACGCGGCTCGCCAGCCGGGTCGGCATGTCGGCACCGGCGGTGAAGGAGCGCCTCAACCGACTGGAGGAAACCGGGGTCATCCGCGGCTATCGGCTTGAGCTGGACGCGAAGGCGCTGGGCTGGCCGATCACCGCCTATGTGCGGGTGCGCCCGATCCCCGGGCAACTGCAGAAAATTGTCGAACTGGCGCAGAAGATGCCGCAGGTCGCGGAGTGCCATCGCGTGACCGGTGAGGACTGCTTCATTCTCAAGGTGCATCTGGACGCACTGGAGCATCTGGACCTGATCCTCGACCGTTTCCTGCGCTACGGCCAGACCACCACGTCCATCGTGCAGTCCACCCCGGTGCCGCTGCGGGCGCCGCCCTTGCCAGCCACGAGCCGCACGGGCCAGTGACTGCCGACCCGCGCATCTGCGGCCTGGCCGGAAACCGCCGCCAGGCACGAATTGCGATTCCGCAAGCTGTCCCGAGCCGGCACGTTCTGGCACCATCGACCGGCTATCCGCGCACCGCGCGCCACTTTCCAGACGCAACCGCATGAACCTGCAAGCCAATTACGAACAGATCCCGCTGAAGGAATACGCCGAGCGGGCCTATCTCGACTACTCGATGTACGTGGTGCTCGACCGCGCCCTGCCCTTCGTCGGCGACGGCCTGAAGCCGGTGCAGCGGCGCATCATCTACGCGATGAGCGAGCTGGGCCTGGCCGCCACGGCCAAGCCGAAGAAGTCCGCGCGCACCATCGGCGACGTGATCGGCAAGTTCCATCCGCACGGCGACAGCTCCTGCTACGAGGCGATGGTGCTGATGGCGCAGCCCTTCTCGTACCGCTATCCGCTGGTCGACGGCCAGGGCAACTTCGGCTCGCCGGACGACCCCAAGAGCTTCGCGGCGATGCGCTACACCGAGAGCAAGCTCAGCCCGATCGCCGAGGCGCTGCTGGGCGAGCTCGGCCAGGGCACGGTCGACTGGGTGCCGAACTTCGACGGCACCCTGGACGAGCCGAGCTGGCTGCCCGCGCGCGTGCCGCATGTGCTGCTGAACGGCTCGACGGGCATCGCCGTGGGCATGGCCACCGACATCCCGCCGCACAACCTGCGCGAGCTGGCCAGCGCCTGCATCCGCCTGCTGGACGACCCGGACGCCACCGTCGCCGACCTGTTCGAGCACGTACGCGGTCCCGACTACCCGACCGCGGCCGAGATCATCACCCCGCGCGCCGACCTGCTGGCGATGTACCAGAGCGGCGGCGGTTCGGTGCGTGCCCGCGCGGTGTACCAGCGCGAGGAAGGCAACATCGTGATCACCGCGCTGCCGTACCAGGTCAGCCCGTCGAAGATCCTCGAGCAGATCGCCGCGCAGATGCGCGCCAAGAAGCTGCCGATGATCGAGGACCTGCGCGACGAGTCCGACCACGAGAACCCGATCCGGCTGGTGATCGTGCCGCGCTCCAACCGCGTCGATGCCGACGAGACCATGCAGCATCTGTTCGCCACCACGGATCTGGAAAAGAGCTTCCGCGTCAATCTCAACATGATCGGCCTGGACGGCCGCCCGCAGGTGAAGGATCTCAAGCGCATCCTCGGCGAATGGCTGGCGTTCCGCACCAGCACGGTCACCCGCCGCCTGGAGCATCGCCTGGCCAAGGTCGAGCGCCGCCTGCACCTGCTCGAAGGCCTGCGCATCGCGTATCTGAACCTGGATGAGGTGATCCGCATCGTCCGCACCGAGGACGAGCCGAAGCCGGTGCTGATGGCCCGCTTCAAGCTCAGCGAGGAGCAGACCGACTACATCCTCGAAACCCGCCTGCGCCAGCTGGCGCGGCTGGAAGAGATGAAGATCACGGCCGAAGCCGACCAGCTGGAAGAGGAGCGCGCCCGCATCAACGTGCTGCTGAAATCGCCGGCCAAGCTGAAGAGCCTGATCAAGGACGAACTGCGCGCCGATGCCGAGAAATTCGGCGACGATCGCCGCTCGCCGCTGATCGAACGCGAAGTGGCGCAGGCGCTGGACGAGAGCGCCCTGGTCGCCAGCGAGCCGGTCACCGTGGTGCTGAGTCAGAAAGGCTGGGCGCGTGCCGCCAAGGGCCATGACGTCGACGCCGACGGCTTGAGCTACCGCGAGGGCGACGGCCTGCTCGCCGCGGTGAAGGCGCGCACCACCCAGCAGGTGGCGTTCATCGACTCCACCGGCCGCAGCTATTCCACCCCCGCGCATACGCTGCCCTCGGCACGCGGCAACGGCGAGCCGCTGACCGGCCGCTTCAGCCCCGGCACCGGCGCCAGCTTCGATGCGCTGATCGCGGGAGACAACGACACCCGGCTGATCCTGGCCACGGATTTCGGCTACGGCTTCGTCACCCGCTTCGAGGCGCTGACCGGCCGCAACAAGGCCGGCAAGCAGATCATCAGCCTCAGTGACAAGGCGAAGGTGCTGGCGCCGCAGGTCAGCGCCGACCCGGCTCGCGACCGCATCGTGGTCGTCACCACCGAAGGCCACCTGCTGATGTTCTCGGTCGCCGAGCTGCCCGAGCTGGACAAGGGCAAGGGCAACAAGCTGATCGAGATCCCCAAGGCGAAACTGGTGGCCGGCGACGAGCGCGTGGCCGGCGTGGCGGTGGTCAGCGAGGGCAAGGGCGAAGTCACCCTGTACGCCGGCCAGCGCAAGCTCACCCTGAAATGGTCCGATCTGGTCGAGTACGGCGGCACCCGCGCCACCCGCGGCGGCCTGCTGCCGCGCGGCCTGCGCCGGGTGGAGCGAATCGAGACCACGGCCTGAACGGTGCCACAGGAACTTCCTGCGGGGCGGCCTTTCCAAAGCCGGTGTGCACGCCATCCCGGCATTGCGCGTTTGGCACGTCATATCTGCGGAGTTCTGAACATGAAACGGCTGATCGGCGTCATCGCGGGAAGTCTGCTGGTCGGCTCGGTCTGGGCACAGACCGCGAGCCAGCCCCTCAACCTCAAGTTGCCAGCCGGTGACGCCATGCCACCCAGCAACCTGCCCGCTTCCAGCGCCAGCAGCGCGAAACCCGCAACCGACCCGCCCGGGGTCTACTACGGCGATACCAGCGGCAGGATGGGCAACACCGACGCAGTCGCCCGCGCCACTGATTGCGATGACTCCACCTACAACCAGCCGCAGGTGCACGGCGCGGTCAGCACCGGCGTGATGACCGGCAGCCACATCGGCACCGGCACCTTCAACGCCGGGGAAGTCAACGTGACCAAACGCTACGGCAGTTGCGACGACCCCGGCGGCGGGGTCAGTTTCTCGATCCGGGTCGGCGAGAGTGATTTCCATGGTCGCGGTCGCGGCCACTGACCGACGACGACGCCCAGGGGGACAACCGATGCATGGCGAATACAAGATGCCCGCCGGCAAATTGATCGTGATCGACCTGGACGTGCAGGACGGCCGGCTGGCCGGCGTGCGGCTGAGCGGCGATTTCTTCCTCGAGCCCGACAGCGCGCTGCAGGCCATCAACGCCGCGCTGGAGGGACAGCCGGAACATGCCGACAAGGCACGACTGGCCATGACGGTACGCGATGCCCTGCCCGCCGACGTGATGATGTATGGCATCTCGCCGGAGGCCGTCGCGGTGACCGTGCACCGCGCCGTCCATGGGGAATCCGCCGCATGATTCGCACCGACTGGCGCGACCATGCCTGGCAGCTGATCCATACCGTGCCGCAATCGCCGTCGCTGCACATGGCACTGGACGACTTGCTGATCCACGAGGTCGGCGCCGGCCATCGCGCGCCGACCCTGCGTATCTGGGAGTGGGCCGCGTCGGCCGTGGTGATCGGTCGCTTCCAGTCGCTGCGCAACGAGGTCGACGCCGACGCAGCGCGACGCCACGGTATCGAGGTGGTACGGCGGGTCAGCGGCGGCGGCGCCATGTTCATCGAGCCGGGCAACACCATCACCTACTCGATCTACGCACCGCAGTCGCTGGTCAATGGCCTGTCATTCCAGGAGGCCTATGCCTTCCTCGACGCCTGGGTGATCGGGGCACTGGGCGAACTGGGCATCAAGGCGTGGTACCAGCCGCTCAACGACATCACCTCCGAAGGCGGCAAGATTGCCGGTGCCGCCCAGGCGCATCGTGGCGGTGCGGTGCTCCATCACGTGACGATGGCCTACGACATCGACACCACCAAGATGCTGGAAGTACTCCGCATCGGCCGTGAAAAACTGTCCGACAAGGGCACCACCAGCGCGGCCAAGCGGGTCGATCCGCTGCGCAGCCAGACCGGCTTGCCCCGCGCCGCGGTGATCGAGCGGATGGTCACCCACTTCCGTCATCTGCATGGCCTGCGCGACGACAGCCTGCGGCCCGACGAGCTGGCGCGCGCCGAGGCACTGGCGCAGGACAAGTTCTCCAGCGCCAGGTGGCTGGCCGACGTGCCGTAGGCACCGCCGCGGATCAGGACCTCTACAGCCGCGTATAGCTCCACGATTGCATGCGACCGTCCCTGTACGGCATCACGCCATGGAACGGGCGCGGATCGGCGTCGAACACCAGCGGCAGGAAATGGCGGTCGCCTTCCCACATCGGCAAGGTCATCAGCTGATCCAGCGCCACCCATTCCAGGGTGCCCTCGGCGTTGCTGGTCAGCGGCGTGCCCGCGTAGCGGTCGATCACGAAGATGAAGCCGAGCCAGTCCTCGCCCTGCTTGCCGAAGCCCGGCCAGTTCAGCGTGCCGCGCAGTTGCATCGACTCGCAGCTGATGCCGGCCTCCTCCAGGATCTCCCGCTGCATGCAGGCGGCGATGTCCTCGCCCGGCTCCATCTTGCCGCCCAGCCCGTTGTACTTGCCCAGATGCTGGTCGTCCGCACGCGCGTTGCGATGGATCATCAGCACCTGCTGGCGATCCGGCGACAGCACATAACCCAGGGTGGCGACGATCGGGGTGTAAGGCATCGGAAATCCGCGGCAAAAGTCCAAGTTTAACGCCAGCCGGAAGCCACCGGTTGTCACCGGCACGGTCGGTCCGACAGCACGGGCCAGTCGGCCCGTGGCGGAATGTGTGGGATAGTGATTTTTCGGCGATCCCGCCGCAGCCGATACACCGACGATGACCCGCCAGCACTCCGCCGAACCGCTCTTGCATCCACCGGCCAGCACGCCGCATCGGGTCATCATGCTCGGCTACCCCGACGCACAGATACTCGATATCACCGGCCCGCTGGAGGTCTTCGGCCGCACCGCGCGCTGGCTGCAGGACAGGCGCATCAGCCGGCAACCGGCCTACACGATCGAACTGGTGGCGCCGGAGGCCGGAGCCTTCGTACTGTCATCCGGCATCCGCATGATCGCCGAGCGCAGCTACCGCGAAGTCACCCGCGCCGATACGCTGCTGATCGCCGGCGGCATCGGCTGCTACCCCGTCATGCAGGATCAGAAGGTATTGCGCTGGATCCGCCGCATGGCGCCGCGCGTCACCCGACTGGGCTCGGTCTGCAGCGGCGCTTTGATCCTGGCGCACGCCGGCCTGCTGGGCGGACGGTCCGCCACCACGCACTGGGATTACACCGACAAGCTGCGCCGGATCGACGACTCGATCGGTGTGCAACCGGATGCCATCTATGTCCGCGACGGCAACCTCTACACCTCCGGCGGCGTGACTGCCGGCATGGACATGGCGCTGGCCATGGTGGAAAGCGACTGGGGCCAGCCGACCGCGCTGGCGGTGGCCCAGGAACTGGTGATGTTTCTCAAGCGTCCCGGCGGCCAGTCCCAGTTCAGCGCACAGCTGGCCGCGCAGTTCAGCGAGGACGACAAACTGCGCGAACTGCAGCTGTGGATAATCGATCATCTGGACCAGCAACTGAGCGTGCCCCGGCTGGCAGAGATGGCCGCCATGAGCGAGCGCAATTTCGCCCGGCGCTTCAGCGCCAGCGTGGGCATCACGCCGGCGCAATACGTATCGCGTGTCCGGCTCGAAGCGGCCCGACGGAAACTCGAGGAAACCGACCTGCCGGTATCCGGGGTCGCCCGGCGCTGCGGTTTTGGCGCGGATGAAACCATGCGCCGGATCTTTGTAGCGGAGTTGGGCGTATCGCCCAGCGACTACCGCGAGCGCTTCCGCAGCACGGCCGGCTGATTCGGCGCGGCTGCGCGGCAGTCAGGGCCTCACGGACTCGTGCCGGAGGCCCTGGCGAGGGTCAGCGGCGTCGATTTGCCGTCCTGCACGAAGTTGCCGGTCGCGCCGTTGCCGCCCGCGTCCATCTGCCCGGTGAAGGTGGCCGGATGACCGGGAATGGCGAAGGAAACGCTCAGCTTGCCGCCCTCCTGTTGCGCCGTGGTGGGAACGTCGGCAACACCTTGCGCCGGGAAGTCCGTGGTGATCGTGTTGCTGGCACCGCGGGTCACCAGGTGCACAACCACCGTGCTGTCCGGCGACAGCTTGCCCAACCAGTCCTGGCGTTTTACCGGCGTGGTCATTTCGGAAATGCCGTGATTGGACTTCCAGCCGGTGCCCTGGTACTCCATGTAGTCTGCAGTTTTCTGCGCCACTGCCTGGCCGAAATAGTCGGCCACGATATGCAGCGACAGGTCCACACCCGAGGTCAACCCGCCTGCACTGAAGGTGATCGGATCGGCCTCGACATAGCGCACCTCGCGTACCAGTTTCACGTCGGGAAACTTGCGCGCGAAGTCGCCGAAGTACCAGTGGTGCGTGGTGGCCTGCTTGCCTTTCAGCAAGCCGGCCTCGCCCAGCTTGAACGCACCGGTGCAGACCGACATGATCAGCTTGTGCCCGGCATGGATTTTCTGCAGCCATGCACTCAGCCCCGGACCACCCGACTGCGCACCGACCACCACGATGTCCGGAACCGGCGCGTCGGCAAAGCTGTAATCCGGCGTGATCGTCATGCCCGGGTGGTTGCTGCCGGTGGTATGCAGTGGCTCCCTGGTCGGCGCCACTGTGTACAGCTCGAACGGCATGATGTCGTTGCCCTGGCCATCGTCCAGCGCGGTGTCCTGGAATACTTCCCAAGGTCCGGCAAAGTCGATCACCGTCGCGTGCTCACTCAGCACCACGGCTACCTTGATCATGCCGTTCCTGGGCGGCGTCAGCTTTCCGGGCGGGGCCGCCAAGGCATTCAAGGCGGGGAACATCGCCGCCAGTGCAATCAGGATGAAGGCTTTCATGAAGAGGCTCCGAAATCGAGAGATCCGGGCAACTATCACATGGACGCTTTTCAGCCGAAATGACAAATGCCCCACGAATTCCGCCAAGACCGCCAGACCACGGCGCGAGGCAATGGCCGACTCGCAGCAAGCAGCGCCATGGACCATCCCGTCGAGCAGGCAACCGCTTGCCGCCCCGACCTGCGGGCGGCATGGCGTCGCACCCTGGTACAGAGCCTTTGCAGGCCTTGCGCGGATGTCCATGGCCGGCGACCATCGGCAGATGCTTTCACTCGCCGCATGCCAGCCACTCTCCCCATTCCCGCGCCAGCTGGCGCGATGGCTGCTCGCCCTGACCCTGTTGAGCGGAGCGGCCGGCTGTGCGCCGACGGCGCAGGCGCTGGACAGCAGCGAGCTGGCGTTCGAGGGGCAGAATTATCGCATCGTCCATGTCGACCTGAAGCGCGAGCAGTTGAGCCTGCACTGGCGCGAGCCGCAGAGCGGGCAGGCCTTCGGCAGCATCGAGACGCTGCGCCAATGGGGCGAGGCGCATGGCCGGCGACTGTTGTTTGCCGCCAATGCCGGCATCTACGACCACAGGTCCGCGCCGCTGGGGCTGTATGTGGAAAATGGCAGGACCGTGGTGCCACTGAATCTCGCCCACGGCAATCCTGCTTCGGGCAATTTCTCGCTGCTGCCCAATGGCGTTTTCGTGATCTACCCGGACGGCCGTGCCGCGGTGCGCACCAGTACCGCATTCAAGACCGATGGCAAGGCGGCGCAGTGGGCGACCCAGTCCGGCCCGATGCTGCTGATCGACGGCAAGCTCAACGAACAGTTCGTCGATGACTCGTCCAGCCTGAAATGGCGCAGCGGCGTGTGCGCAAGAACACCCACCGAGGTGATTTTTGCGGTCAGCGAGGCACCCGTGAATTTCCACACGTTTGGACGGCTGTTCCGCGACAAGCTCGGCTGCCGCGAAGCGCTTTACCTGGACGGCAGCATTTCGCAGCTCTATGTCGACGGTGAGGGCTACGCCGGTGCACCGGCCTTCATGGTGAAGCCGTACGCCGGTATCTTCGCCGTGTTCGCCAAGCCATGAAGGCACACCCCGGAGGACGTCGCTGGCGCATCCTGCGCGCCAGCCTGCTCACCGTACTGGCGCTGATGCTGGCGGCGTTCGCGACGAGCTGGTGGCTGCTCGGCGGCAGTCGACCACGGCTGGATGGCCGGTTCCAGTCGAGCGACCTGGCCGCTCCGGTCAGCATCAGCCGGGACACACTGGGCACGGTCACCATCGACGGCGGCAATCGCAACGACATCAGTTTTGCGCTGGGCTACGTGCATGCGCAGGAACGCTTCTTCGCGATGGACCTGATGCGTCGCATGAGCGCCGGCGAGCTGTCTGCGCTGGTCGGCCCGGCGGCGCTGAAGGTCGATCTCAACCATCGCCGCCATCGCCTGCGTGCGGTGGTCGAGGCCGCCTACGCCCAATTGCCGCCGGCACAGAAACAGGCCCTCGATCGGTACCGCGACGGCGTCAACGCCGGCCTCGCCGACCTGCGCGTGCGTCCATGGGAATACCTGTTGCTGGGCAGCAGGCCGCAGCCGTGGCGGGCGGAAGACAGCCTGCTGGTGATTGCCGCGATGTATCTGGACCTCAACGGCGACGGCCGCAACGAGCGCGAGCTGCACATGGCCGAGATGCGCGCGGTGCTACCCGGACCGCTGGTGGATTTCCTGCTGGCGCCCGACCCCGACTGGGAGGCGCCGCTGAGTGGCCGCCTGTCGCGCTCGCCAGTGATCCCCGCGGCCACGGTGTTCGACCTGCGCCATCGGGCCGCCGTCCCGGCATCCGCCCGTCTGGTCGCCGCGCTGGCGCCGGCACTGGATGCACCGCGTCCCGGCAGCAACAGTTTCGCGGTGGCCGGCGCGCTGACCGGCAACGGCGCGGCGATGCTGGCAAACGACATGCACTTGGGCCTGCGCGTGCCGAATATCTGGTTCCGCACCCGCCTGCGCTATCCCGATCCCGGCGCGCCGAACGGGCAGCGCGACGTCAACGGCGTCAGCCTGCCGGGCACGCCGGCGATCGTCGTCGGCAGCAATGGCCAGATCGCCTGGGGATTCACCAACAGCTACGGCGACTGGACCGACTGGGTGCGCGTGCTGCGCGATCCGGCCCACCCCGACCGCTACAAGGTGCCTGAAGGCTGGGCAACGATCGCACACCACGACGAGCACATCAGGATCAAGGGCAGGCCCGACGTCGTGCTCAAGGTCGAGGACACCCGCTGGGGTCCGATCATGGGCAGGGATGTCGATGGCACGCCGCTGGCGCTGGCCTGGATCGCGCAGCGACCACGCGCCTACAACGTCCAGCTGATGCAGCTCGAGCACATGCCGGACATGACCCGTACGCTGGACCTGGCACCACGGCTCGGCATGCCACCGCAGAACCTGCTGGTCGCCGACCGGGCCGGCCATATCGGCTGGACACTGGCCGGCAACAGCATTCCGCTGCGTGCCGGCATCGATCCACTGCTGCCGTCGGACTGGTCGAAGCCGGGCAGCGGCTGGCAGGGCTGGGCCACTGCGGCGCAATACCCGCGCATCGAAGACCCCGCCTATGGCCGTTTGTGGACGGCGAACAACCGCACCGTCGACGGCGCCGCGCTGGCCCTGCTCGGCGACGGGGGCCACGACCTCGGCGCGCGCGCGCAGCAGATCCGCGACGATCTGCGCGCCCGTGCGGGATTCAGTCCCGGCAACCTGCTCGACATCCAGCTGGACAACCGTGCCGTGCTGCTGACCCGCTGGCAACGTCTGCTGCAACAAACCCTGGCCGGCAGCCAGGAACCCGCGCTGCTGCAACTGCGTGAGCTCACCGGGACATGGCACGACCGCGCCGCCGTCGACAGCGTCGACTACCGGCTGGTGCGGGCTTTCCGCACCCGGGTCAGCGAGGCCGTGCTGGCACCGCTCGCCGCGCCGGTGAAGCAGCGCTACGAAGACTTCAGCTGGCCCGGCCAGAACAGTGCCGAGGGGGCGGTGTGGGCCATGATCCGTCAGCAACCGACACAGTTGCTCGACCCGAAATACGCGCACTGGCACGACCTGCTGGTCGATGCGGCCCGTCAGGTCGCAAGCGAACTGGGCCAGCAACCCGGCGGCCTGGCCGCGCGTACGTGGGGCGAGTACAACCGCAGCGACATCAAGCACCCGCTGGCCGCCGCCCTGCCCGGCTGGCTCGGCCGTTTCATCGACATGCCCGACCAACCCATGCCCGGCGACAACAACATGCCGCGCGTCGCTGCACCCGGCTTCGGCGCTTCCGAACGCCTGGACGTATCGCCGGGCCACGAGGCCCAGGGCATCCTGGAAATGCCCGGCGGACAAAGCGACAACCCGCTGTCACCGTTCTTCGGCGCCGGCCACCAGGACTGGGTCAGGGGTCGCCCAACGCCACTGCTGCCCGGCAAGACCCGGCACACGATGACGATGGAGCCGGCAAACCGATGAGCTGCCGCCACCCCGCCGATTCGCGCACACTGCCACCACCAGGTTCAGTGACCGTCCTTGTACGCAAGCACGGTGAGAAACTCATCGTCCTCGATACGGGGAGCTGGCCACCACAGACGAATGCGCGAGATCAGCGGCAACCGTGCCGGCTCCCTGCCGTAGGGTGACTTGCCCGACTGCATGCGCAGACTGGCGAGGTCCATGGATTTCCTCACTGCCGTACGACGCTTGCTCTCGATGCCCACGAAGCCAGCAGCATGCAGCATGTCCACCAGCGCCGACCGACTGAAGATCACCAGGTGCCGCGGCGCCTCCAGGCCACGCCAGTGAACGCCCCAGCGTCGTGCTCCGCGACTCTGGATATTCGGCGTGTCGACGAACACCACGCCACCGGGTTTGAGCAGACGATGGACGGTCCGCAGAAACGTCGCTGGATCATGCAGATGCTCCAGCACATGGCTCAATGTGATGGCATCGAAACGCTCTGCCTGACCGCTCAGCCATTCGATGCCTCCGGGGCGCGCATCCAGTCCTCGTTGCCTGGCGATATCCACTGCCCTTTCGTCTGCGTCGATGCCCACGGCTTGCCAACCGGCGTCGACGGCATTGCGAAGATAGTCGCCGTTGCCACAACCGACATCCAGCAAGCGCTGACCCGGGAGGGGCCTGGGCAAAAAGCGAAATTCGGCATCGCGTTTCTGCCGCCAGACCGGCGACAGCCACGCCACCCAGGTCGCCAGCGTGCTCGACGGCCGGCGCCGGGTGCCGTAGCGCGCATTCACATAGCCATGGGTCAGCGCCAGCTTCAGGGCACGCAGGCCACCTGGCGCGCGCTGTCCTTCGCACACGCGGCCAGTGGCATGCGTGTAGTAGACGTCATAGGCCTTGCCGATGCTGGCCTCGTCTGGCCGTGGGTCAAGATAGGCGCTGTGGCAGCGCGTGCAGCGATAAAGGTTCCAGCGCCCCGCCGCCGAGAAGAACACGTTGTCGACCAAGTCCCTGAGCAGCAGCTCACGATCCACGCTTTCGCAGGCCGGACAAGCCGCCACGTGCTCCAGCTCCTCGGCCGGCCAAGGTGTGTCCCAGGCGGGTTGGGCTGCATTTGCGTGGATATTTTCGGGCATGCTGCTGACCGTGCGATACGGGCGCCGCTGAGGAGCGTCGAACATTGCCACAACGCCGCACGACGCGACCATCTCGCAAGATCCAGCGGCAGCGGCGGTTCACGAAGCGCAGGATATCGCTGCCCCGGCCATCGGTGTGAGCGCCGCGAAGAAGGCTGAACGTGACGCACATCACATTCTTTGATGCTATCTTGCCGCGAACAGTCGCGACGAAAAGGACGACCGAGGGGCGGTCGCTTGCAGTTTCGGTAGGGAATCCCCGGCAAGGGATTGCATGGCCAGGCACGGGAGTGCCGCATGTCTATACCGCAGAACTCTGAGCCAACGGCGTTTCGCTATCGCGCCTTCATCAGCTACAGCCACCAGGACAAGACCTGGGCCGACTGGCTGCACAAGGCGCTGGAAACTTATGCGGTCCCGCAGCGGCTGGTCGGCCGGACCACCGCCGCCGGGGTGATCCCGAAGCGCCTCACGCCGATCTTCCGCGACCGCGACGAACTGGCCAGCGCGCACGACCTGGGTCGCAAGGTCAACGAGGCGCTGGCGCAATCGGCCAACCTGATCGTGATCTGCTCGCCCCGCGCGGCTGACTCACGCTGGGTCAACGACGAAGTGCTGGCGTACAAGCGCTTGGGCCGCAGCGAGCGGATCTTCTGCCTGATCGTCGATGGCGAACCGAACGCCAGCGACCTGCCCGGCAGCACGGCGGACGAATGTTTCGCACCGGCCCTGCGCTTCCAGCTCGACACTGACGGCCAACTCACCCGCGAGCCCGCCGAGCCGATCGCTGCCGATGCGCGCCCCGGCAAGGACGGCAAGGCCAACGCCAAGCTGAAACTGATCGCCGGTCTGCTGGATGTCGGTTTCGACCAGTTGAAACAGCGCGAACTGCAGCGGCGTACCCGGCGCATGAAGGCGATTGCCGCACTGGCGGTGACGGTGATGGCAGTGACCACCACGCTGGCGATCTTCGCCCTGGTTTCGCGCCATGACGCGGTGGTGGCAAGCCAGGCCGCCACGCGGCGGCAGAAGCAAGCCGAGGATCTGGTCGGCTTCATGCTGGGCGACCTCAACGACAAGCTGGCGGAAGTGTCGCGCCTGGACATCATGCAGAGCGTCGATGACAAGGCGATGGCCTACTTCCAGTCGCTGCCCGCTACGGATGTCACCGACGAGGCCTTGGCACAGCGCGCCAAGGCCCTGGAAAAGATAGGCAGCGTACGCCTCGATCAGGGGAAACTGGCAGAGGCGCTTGCATCGTTTCGCGCCTCCGCGCAACTTTCCTCCCGGCTTGCCGACGCCGCGCCCGCAGATGTTGCCCGCCAAACCGCCTATGCGCGCACCATGTCGTATATCGGAATGACCGACTGGTATCAGGGCGATTTGCCTGCCGCCCAGCAAATCTTCGAATCTGCGCGAAGCATTCTGCAGCGAGCGCGGTCGGGTGCCCGCAACGACCTGTCGCTGAAATTCGAACTGCAGACCGTCAACAGCAATATCGGCCATGTGCTGGAGGCACGCGGGCAACCGGTCGCCGCCGCCAGCGCGTACAGGAACACGCTGGCATTGGCGAGTGAGCTGGTCACCGCCAACCCAGGCAAGATTGACTGGGTGACCGCACTGGGTGACGCCCACAACAACCTTGGCAAGCTGGCCTTGCAACGTGGTGACCTGGCGCAGGCGGTAGCTGAATACCGGGCCGACGACTCGATCGAGACGCGCCTTTCCGGAGCCGACCCCAACAATAATGCCCAGCGCGAAAACATGCTGCGAGTGCGCGCGATCCTGGGACGCACGCTGGTTCTGACCGGTGACATCGACGCGGGTATCCGGGATCTGCAGCAGGCGGTCGATATCGCGGAGCAGTTGGTCCAGATCGCCTCGACGCAAACCGGTTTTCAGGAAAAATTGGCGATTTATCTCGTGCAATTGAGCCGCCTGAAACGTCTTCGCGGAGATCTGCCGGCGGCACATAGACTGACGGAACGAGCGCTTGGCATCCTGTCAGCGCTGACCCTGCAGGACCCGGCCAACGCTTCATGGCAGCAGTTTAATGCCGAGGCGCGGATCGAGCAGGCTGCGCAATCATTGGTCGGCGAGCGAACCGATACGGCGCGCACTCAAGCGCAGATCGCGCAAGGCATGCTCCAGCCGCTGTTTTCAAAGCAACCGGATGACCGCAGCTTGCTGCTGGATACGCTGGCAGCGAAGCTCCTGCTCGCCGATGCAAGCAGCGACACACCAGCGGCGCAGCGGCTGAAGGATGAGGCATGGAGGACGATGCGATCGGTGAACAGCGGCGACACCGACCCGCGTCTGCTCGCGCTGCAGGTCGAAGCGCTGCTCGGTCTGGGGAAAAATGCGGAAGCCAAACCGATGATCGGCCGCCTCTGGAACGCCGGCTATCGTGATCCGGCACTGCTGGCGATCCTGCGGCGCGCGCGTATCGACTACCCGGTGAACGCGCCGTTCGCACAGCGGATCGCGCAGATCATGCAAGCCGATACCAGCAGCCCTGCTCGCTCGTCGTCTACCGTGCGCGCCGAATGAGCAGCAACGAAGCAGGCACCGCGGCATGTCCCTCATGCCGCCCATCGATCCGGACAGGAGCAGACCATGCCCAACGTAACACTGAATGTGACGCTGAAGGACGGCAACCTTGATGTTGATCAGGCTGGAAATGGCAATCAGATGAGTCACGGCCAGGTGACCACGATCTCCTGGCACCTGACTGGCAGCGCCGCCTCCGGATCGTTCAACGCCCTTGATGCAAGCAACAAGGGATTTGCGTGGCTTCCGCCACCCGCTCCACAGCCACCCGCTGGCGTATTCAGCGGGCTGCAGCTATTGCCCAACGGCAAGATCCAGATAACGGACAACAATACCGATCCGGGCGGCGTGAACTCGGCCGGCAGCTGGACCTACCAACTATGGGCCACCATCGGTGGCATCCAGTATTCGACGATAGCCACCCTTCCTTCGGCAACTACAACGAACCCGACGATCAAGAACTTGTAGCGCCACCCGCCCGCCAGCGAGCAAGGGAAAACACGAAATAAACGCGGTCGGATTCATGTACAGAAAGTAGTGGCGCGCAACTGGCCGCGAGGAGTATCAAGGATCGGCACGAACGGAATGAGCACGTCTTCATGGTTGCGCAACGCCCTGACGACCGTTTCCGACCGGGCGGGCGGAAGGCGAAATGCATGGATACATGGACGCATGCAAAGCAGGTAGCAATGTATTTCCATCACATGCGGAGATGATCATGTCAAATAATCGCAATGGCAATCAGAACGCCCCGGTTGAGACGCAGCCCACTGATGACGACACCCTGGCGACCAGCAGCGAACCCGAACAGGAATCCGAAATGTTGAGGACGCCTTCGCCGAGTACAGCCAGCAACCCGAAAATAAAGAATAACTAGGGATCCCCGCTTGCGTTCCGTTCAAGACATCGAGCGGAGCTCACCGGGACTCATTGTCGAACCTGGCAACAGTGTCAAAGCTGCGCCGAAGACGCGGCTTCAGCTCGCTGGTGCTGAACAGACTTGCCGACGCGCGCGGATACCTCGAAGGATCCCTTGATTGCAGGATCACCCAACTCCATGACCGCAACGGCAAGCCTCTCCACGCCGACCAGCGTGCCGCTGGTGATCGGCGTGACCAGTCATCGCAATATTCCTGCGAACGAGATCGAACCGATCCGGCAGCGCGTGCGGCAGTTCCTTGCCACGCTGCAAGGCGATTTCCCCGGGCTGCCGCTGGTCGTGCTGTCGGCGCTGGCCGAGGGCGGCGATCAACTCGTCGCCGAGGAGGCGCTCGCCGCCGGCGCGCGCCTGATCGCACCCTTGCCGTTGCCGCGCGAACTCTACACGAAGGACTTTGAAGCACCGTCCACGCATGCCGTATTCGATTCGCTGTGCGCCCGCGCCCAGGTGATCGACCTGCCCCTGCTGCCGAACAGCTCGCACCATGGCATCGGCAGCCACGGACTGCAGCGCGATCGCCAGTATGGCCAGGCGGGCGTGTTCATCGCCCGCCACTGCCACCTGCTGCTGGCCATCTGGGACGGCAAGAGTTCCGATCGGCTCGGCGGGACGGCTCAGGTCGTGAGCTATTTCCTCAGCGGCGTGATGCCCGGGCTGATCGAACGGCGCCACGGCATGCGTCGGCACTTGTTCGGCAGCGGCGATGAACGCCTGGTCTGTCAGATCGTCTGTTCGCGCGAGACCGAAGATGGCGCACCGTCGGCACCGCTGCAGCCGGGGCAATTGCTGTGGCGCACGCAGACCGGGCTGTCGCCCATCGACGCGCCCATGCCAGCGGCCTTCCGCAACACCTTCGAGCACATGGCCGAGTTCGATGGCGACTGCGTGAAGTATCGCGATGAGATCGAAGGTTGCAGGACCGCAGGCGACGCATCGCGCGGCAACGACGCGACCCCGGCGCGACCCGAGGCGGCACTTTTCCGCGCCGCCGACTGGCTGGCCGTGCACTTTCGTCAGCGCGTGCTGCTGGCGATGCGGATCATCTACACGCTGGCCGCGGTGATGGCGATTGCCTTCACGATCTACGACAACCTGCCCGACCAGGACGATTTCATCTATGTCTTCCTGCTGCTGTTCGCCAGCGGGGTATGTCTGAGCACGATCGCCAAGCGACGCGGCTGGCACCGCAAGTACCTGGACTATCGCGCGCTGGCCGAGGGTTTGCGGGTGCAGGGCTACTGGCACCGCGCCGGCATTTCGCTGACCGGCGATCCGGAGTTTGCCCAGGACAGTTTTCTGCAGAAGCAGGACATCGAACTGGGCTGGACCCGCAACGTGATGCGCAGTGCCGGACTGGGCCATGCGAGTGACAAGCCGGGCGATCCCGACCGGGAGCTGCACGAGGTCATCTGCGAATGGGTCGGCGACATGGCGCATGGCGGCCAGGTGGACTACTTCCGGAGCAAGGCTGTGCAGCGAACCCGACAGCATCATCTGACCGAGACCCTGGGCCTCGCCAGTCTGTTCACCGGTATCGGCATCAGCATCGTGCTGGCCGCGCTCGCTCATCAGTTGTCGGCGGATACCAAGAATGCCCTGGTGGTGGTCATGGGTGTGTTCTCGATCCTGGCCGCTGTCCGCGAAGCGTATGCGTTCAAGAAAGCCGACAAGGAGTTGATCAAGCAGTACCGCTTCATGCAACGCATCTTCGCCGAGGCACGCACCGCACTGGACAACGCGATCGACGCGACCGAGCAGCGCGACATCCTGCGTTCGCTGGGTGAGGCCGCGCTGGCCGAACACGCGGAATGGGCCCTGATGCACCGCCAGCGTCCGCTGGAACACGGCAAGATGTAGCGACCAGCCGGGGCGCCGCCCACGTGTCGGGACGCTAGCCCAGCAATCGTTCGCACACCGCACGATACAAGGCGGGAAGTTGTTCCAGCGCATCGAGCGCCACGCACTCGTCGACCTTGTGGATGCTCGCGTTGACCGGCCCCAGCTCCACCACCTCGACCCCGAGTGGCGCGATGAAGCGGCCGTCCGAGGTGCCGCCGCCCGTACTCTGTTCGGGATCGACATCGCAGAGGTCGCGGCACACCGCGACGACTGTCTCGCGCAATACACCGCCGGGCGGAGTGAGGAACGGCTCGCCGGAGAGGTTCCAGTCCAGCGCATGGTCGAGGCCATGCCGGTGCAGAATCGCCTCGGTGCGTGCGCGCAGCTCGGCAGCCGTGCTGGCAGTGCTGTAGCGGAAATTGATCAGGGCGCTGAGTGCACCCGGGATGACGTTGTTGGCACCGGTACCCGCATTGAGGTTGGACACTTGGAACGAGGTCGGCGGGAAATCGACATTGCCCTGGTCCCAACGCTCCTCAGCCAGCTCGGCCAGTGCGGGAGCGAACGCATGGATCGGATTGAGCGCCTTCTCCGGATAGGCCACGTGACCTTGCACGCCATGTACGGTGAGCGTGGCGGAGAGCGAACCGCGCCGGCCAACCCGGATCAGGTCGCCCAGGGTCTCCTTTGACGATGGCTCGCCCACCACGCACCAGTCGATCCGCTCGCCGGTGGCACGGAAGTGCTCGGCCACACGGCGCACGCCGTCGAGGTTGGTCGGACCCTCCTCGTCGCTGGTCAGCAACAGGCCGACCCGTCCGCGATGGTCGGGGTGCGCCGCCACGAACTGCTCCAGCGCCACCACCATGGCGGCGACCGAACCCTTCATGTCGGCGGCACCGCGGCCGTATAGAAGGCCATCGCGGATGGTCGGCTCGAACGGCGGACTGTGCCACGCGGCTTCCGGGCCGCTCGGCACCACGTCGACATGCCCGAGAAAGGCCAGCGTCGGCCCGGCGCCCGGCGCATTGTCCAGCCCATGCGTCGCCCAGAAGTTATCCACCTCGCCATAGCGCAGGTGCTCGACGCGGAACCCCGCCCGCGCCAGGCGTTCGCCGATCAACGCCAGGCAGCCGGCATCCTCGGGAGTGACCGATCGGCGGCGGATCAGGTTGCAGGTGAGCTCAAGCACATCGGACATGGCGGAGGCATCCCGGTCATTGACTACGTATCTAGGCATTCGTGTGGAAGCAACAGGCTATTTGCCGAACAGCTTCTTGAAGCCGTTGTCGGTGAAACCCACGCTGACCGTGCCGTCAGCCTGCACGACTACCGGGCGACGGATCAGCGCCGGATATTCCTTCAGCAACAACGTCCACTCGGGGTCGGAACCGGGGCTCTTGCGCTGCGGCAGCAGGTTGCGCCAGGTGGTGGACGACTTGTTGACGAGTTTTTCCCAGCCACCGAGCTGTTGCGCCCAGGCCTTCAACGTCGCGGCCGGCACCGGGTGGGTGCGGTAGTCGACGAACTCATGCGCCAGCTCGAAGCGGGCGAGCCAGTTGCGTGCCTTCCTGCAGGTGTCGCAATTCGGAAGTCCATACACGACAGGGTTCATTGACCACTCCGCAGCAGGTCGTTGATGCTGGTCTTGCTGCGTGTCCGGGCGTCGACCTGCTTGACGATGATCGCCGCGTACAGGCTGTGGCTACCATCCTTCGCCGGCAGACTGCCGGCGACCACCACGCTGCCGGCCGGCACACGGCCATAGCTGGTTTCGCCGGTGGCGCGATTGTAGATGCGGGTGGACTGGCCGAGGAACACGCCCATGCCGATCACGCTGCCGCTCTCCACCACCACGCCCTCGACCACTTCGGAGCGGGCACCGACGAAGCAGTTGTCCTCGATGATGGTGGGATTGGCCTGCAGCGGTTCCAGCACGCCGCCGATACCGACGCCGCCGGACAGGTGCACGCCCGCACCGATCTGGGCACAGGAACCGACCGTGGCCCAGGTATCGATCATGCTGCCGCTGCCGACGTACGCACCGATGTTGACATAGCTCGGCATCAGCACGGCGTCCCTGGCGATGTGCGCACCCCTGCGCACGAGCGCACCGGGAACCACGCGGGCACCCAGACCAAGCAACTCGGCATCGTTGCCCGGCGCAAAGCGCAGCGGCACCTTGTCGAAAGCCTGGGCGGGGCCACCGTCGACCACCTGGTTGTCGTTGATCCGGAAGTACAGCAGAACTGCCTTCTTGATCCACTGGTTCACCATCCAGCCGCCATGGCCATCCGGCTCGGCCACGCGGCGTTCGCCGGATTCGAGCAGGTCGATGACCCGGCCGATGGCCGGCCGCAGGTGCGTCTCGATTTCGGTCTGTTTCAATTCGTTGCGGCGCTCGAAGGCGTCGTCGATCAAGGTTTCAATGGCTTGCATGGGATTCGTTCACTGGTTGAAGGTCGATCGGGGCGGACGCCGTAAAGAGTACACGCTGCAACCGTCATTGCCGCGGCGTGCGGGCAACCTGTCACCGCTGGATTCATCCATTTTTAACGGCTGGCGGCGGTAAATGGGGCGCCGCCCGACACCACATGTCCCTCCCGAACCAGAACGAACGTGAGCCGCGAGGTCGCGGACAGCCGTCACGCGATCGACCATCAGCAAATGTCATCCGTAGAGGAGCCTGAAATGAGCCCGTTGAAAATCGCGATCCTGGTCGGAAGCCTGCGCATGGATTCGTTCAACCGTCGTCTTGCCCGTGCCGTGGAAAAACTCGCACCGGACGACTTCGCGTTCAAGCACATCCAGATCAACGATCTGCCGCTGTACTCGCAGGATTTCGACGCAGCCTACCCCGCCGCCGCCACCCGCCTGAAAAAGGATATCGAAGCGGCCGACGGATTGCTGTTCGTCACACCCGAATACAACCGCTCGGTACCCGGCGTGCTGAAAAATGCGATCGACATCGCCTCGCGCCCCTGGGGTACCAATTCGTTTGCCGGCAAGCCGGCAGCAGTCATCGGCAGCTCGATCGGCTCGACCGGCACGGCGCTGGCGCAGCAGCACCTGCGCAACATCCTGGCGTATCTCGACGTGCCGACGCTGGCCCAGCCGGAGGTATTCATTCATTTCAAGGACGACCTGATCGCCGACGATGGAAGTATCGGCAGCGACGGCACGAGAAAATTCCTGCAGGGCTTCGTGGACAACTACGTGGCGTGGATCAGGCGCTTTGCGCGCTGACGTCAGCCGGAACAACGCAGTGGTCGCTCGATCCGGTTCGGTCCGGCACACACCTTGCCATCTTCACCAGCCGGCAACGCGGCCTGTGTGCATCATGTTGTCGGCTCCGCGCCAAGGTGCGTGGCCGAATCCGTCTACAAACTGGCAGGGGTGGATTGCGTCATGCGCGAACAGATCAGCGTGGGATTCATGGTTTTTGTCGCCGATGGCGAAGAAGGTATCGGCTCGGTTCGCGAAATCAGGCACGGCTTGCCTGAGATGGTCGTCTACATCGAGAATGCCGGCGACTTCGTGATACCGCTATCGGCCGTCAAGGATGTCCATTCCGAGAAAGTCGTGCTGGATCTGGACCGCCTGGATATCCGACTGCGCAACGCGATCCGGCACGCACGCGATTCGGAAGATCCGAATTTCGAAGCGCCGGCCTCCGAGGAGGAGGAATAGGCGGGCATTTCCCAGCGGGCGCAGTTCTCCGGAGAGGCATGGCTGACCGAGACGAGCAGAAACTGAACCACCAGCTCGATCGCATAGAACGGCACCTGCCCGGCGGAATTCGCCGATGCCTGCGCTGGCTGCGCGAGCCCTCCTCCCGCTGGATGCGCATCCCGGTCGGCCTCATCCTGGTCGTGGCGGGCATCTTCAGCATCCTGCCGTTCCTGGGGCTGTGGATGCTGCCATTGGGTCTGTTGCTGCTCGCCCAGGATCTGCCCTTCCTTCGTCGCCCGATGCGGCGCGCGTTGCTCTGGATCGAGTGGCGCTGGATCAGCTGGAAGCGCACGCGCCGGCGGGTACCGCCGGAGAACAACCAAGTCGCCGACGATGCGTGCAAGGCCGCCTCCGGGCGGCGCCGGTGAATCCGCCCGGTCGAAAGCCGCCACTGCCCTGCCTGCACATTGCAGAAACACGCATGCAGCGAATGTCCTCGCTACGCGATGGCTGCGAAATGCATTATCGGGGGAGGCTGGAATTCCGTCCGTCAATCAGCATCAGCGCCGCGGAACCTCCGGCGGATCAACTGCTTCCCGATCATTCGATTCCGTGCCAATGACTGGTTTTGTGCCGGTATTTGGGGATAATGCTGCAATCCCTCCTGGAAGGCGGTGCGAACTCATGGCGCAATATAATCTGGAGTCTTTGCTGGCACCGCTCGGTGACGATGCACCGTCGGGAGAAGACCTCGAATACGATCCGGAGTTTCTCGCCCTGGAACGCGCCGCCGCGCCGAAAGCCGAGCGCGCGGTGGGAGACAACGTCAAGGCCGCCGAAGAGCCCGACTGGGACAAGGTCGTGGAGTTGGCCGAGGCGGTGCTGCGTCGCTCCAAGGACCTGCGCGCAGCCGTTCATCTCACCACGGCATGGATGCGCACATCCGGCATGCCCGGCTGGAACGCGGGCCTGGGGCTGATCCGCGGATTGCTGGAGCATTTCTGGGACACCGTGCATCCGCAACTCGACGCCGAGGACGACAATGACCCGACCATGCGCGTCAACTCGGTGGTGCCTCTGGGCGATCTGCAGAGCGTGCTGGGTTATTTCCGCACCACGGCTTTCGTGCAATCGCCCCGACTGGGGCGATTTTCGCTACGCGACCTGCGCATTGCCAATGGCACGCTGAAAATCGCCACGGCAGATAATGAGCCGAGCGCGTCGCTGACCGAAATCGAAGCTTGCTGCATGGATTGCGCCGAGCAGGAACTGGTCGCGGTAGCGGCCGCCATCAGCGAGTCACTCGAGCACGCCAAGGCCATCGACGGCATTTTCAATGATCGTGTCGGTACCGCAGGCCCTGATTTCAAGAACCTGCTCGGTGATATCTACGAGTTGAAGAAGTTTGTCGATCCGCAACTCGCGCGACGCGTGCCGACAGCGGGCGACGCTGAAGCGGATGGCAACCTTGCAGAGGGCGGTGGCGAGGCGGCTCGTGCCTCATCCACCGGCGCGATCGCCGGTCCGCAGGACGTCATGCGCCGGCTGGACGAGCTGTGCGATTACTACACCCGCTGCGAACCATCGAGTCCGGTACCCCTGCTGCTGCGTCGCGCACAGCGCCTGGTCGGGATGGACTTCATGGATTTGCTGAAGGATCTCGCGCCCGGCGGCATCTCGGAGCTGAGGGTCGTCTCCGGTACTCCGGAGGAATAGCAACCCGCTGCCTCTTCAGCGGCGGGGAAAGGCTGCGGGCACCCTCAGTAGATGCCCTTGCAGCTGTTGCCCGATGCGCGCCGCACAAAAAGCTGCCGTACCGACGGATCCCAGCTCAGCGAAAGCCCGCCTGGAAGTCCGGCGGTAATGCCCGCCGAGGCAATCTGGCTGATCGGACCGATGGCCTCGTCATGGCCGTCGCCGAACGTCACCTTCGCGCTGATCGCATAGCTCAACGGATCGGTGCAGCCTTCAATCACGATCTGCTGCGAGACCGTCTCCGCACCCGTGACATCGGGCATGGTCCCGGTAATCGGCGGCATCGCATGGCCAGCTCCACCATGGCCCGCGCCACACGTCGCGGTCAGCGAGTAGCTCACCGAAAGCTTCGCTGCTGCTGCGACCTGCACGGCCGCGATGGCCTCCGGCTGGGAGGTGCAACCGACCAGGAATGCCTTGCGCCTGGATCGCACATGCAGCACATAACCGCCGGAAGGCAGCTGGCTGCTGTCCGGCAACTTCAGCTCGATACGGCTGGGCGACAAGCCAGTCACACTGGGCTGGACGCCTTGCGGCCTGCCCTGCCTGTCGGTGGCGGTGACCAGGGGACTTTCACACTGGGCGTCGAAAAGATTTTCTCCCACCAGCGCGAAGGCCATTTCCTTGCTGCTGTCGCGCAGCACGAACAGCGGTCGATGATCCATCGTCTCGACGCCATTGATGACCGGCTGCAGCTTCGATGAACCCGATGCAGCGGCAAGCAGGTCCACGGTACTGGCCAGCGCTTCGGCCATCGCTGCGGCATCGGCGTCAAGGCAGCCCTTGGTCGCGTCGAGGTAGGCCCGGGTGCGTTGGGCTGCGGCATAGGCGCGATAGGCACTGCCTTTCGCCTCCGTGCCGATGGTGTCGATCGGCTTGACCGCATCACTGCCCAGGGTCTTGCGCAGCGCATCCGCCATGCTGGCGAGATGCTGGCTGGTGGCGCCAAGGCTGGACTGCGGCAGCCCGACCGCACGTGCGGCCAGATCGTGCCGGGCTGCCTCGAGCTGGGTGAGCACAATCGAACCGGTCAATCGTGGCGCAAGTTGGGCCAGGGCCGGGCCGCCAAGGCTCGATGCAAGCAGCCAGCACAGGATGCCGGCACCGAACCTGCCCACGCTCATCGTGGAGACTTCATCGGGCCGCTGACCATCCCCATGCCGGCGGTATCCTGGCAGTCGGCCTGATCGGGCTGGTCGGGGTCGCAGCCGGCCTGCTGATCGGCAGGCAGCCTTACACCGGACGGCACAATGCCGTACGAACGATAGTTTGCGGTGACCACGCTCGGGTCGATGTACGAGTCTCCATGATTGCCGTTCTGGGCGCTGCCAGCGCCCGTGGCGGTCGGCACGTTGATGGCGAAGCCACCGGTCAGCGGCAACAGGTTGCCGCTGCTGTCCACCGCGTAGAAGTACGCCGGCGGCAGGCCCACGTTGGCGATCGTCTGCGGGCCGGTACCCACCACGTAGAGCGGCGCGGAAGCGGTGCCCATTCGACCGGTCGAACCCCATACGCCGAGGCTGTCATAGACCGGTGCAGTACCCAGCTGGAACAGGTCGCCATGGGTTACGGACAGATAGAAGGCCGAGGTTCCGGCGTTCACCGTGAACGCACTCCCGGCCACCGAGGCCAGGGTCAGCGTCTTGTCGTTGGTCATGCTGAACCCGGCCAGCGACGTGAAGTTGCCCAGCGTGCTGACCATGTTGTTGATGCGGTTTGTGGCCGTACCCAGCGTCGTCATCCCCACGGCATGCCCGCTCAGCGTGCCGGCAGTGATCACACCACTACTGCCTTCGCTGATCGCGCCAGCCGAGTTCAGCATCGTGGTCGTGCCACTGACCGCGCCATTGATTGCCAGGTCTCCCGCCGTCGTGGTCAAGCGTCGTGCTGGCGCCGCCATTGAGCGGACCGTTCACCGCCAGTGCCTGCGCATTGGTGAGGGCGAAGTTCGTCGCACTGAAGCTGCCCAGGGTGCCGATGTGATTGCTGCCAGTCAGTGTCGTCGTCCCGGCCGACTGGCCGCTGAGCGTGCCGGCGGTCAGGCTGCCGCTGCCACCTTCGCTGATCGCGCCGGCCGAGTTCAGTGTTGTCGTCGTGCCGCTGACCGCGCCATTGATCGCCAGGTCCCCCGCCGCCGTGGTCAAGGTCGCGCTGGCGGACCGCCGTTGAGCGGACCCACCACGGTCAGTGCCTGCGCATTGGTCAGGCGAAGTTCGCCGCACTGAAACTGCCCAGGGTGCTGATGTGGTTGCTGCCATTCAGCGTCGTCGCACCGACGGAGTGGCCGCGTCAGGGTCCCAGCCGTGATGCTGCCGCCACTGCCTTCGCTGATCGTGCCCGCCGAGTTCAGCGTCGTGGTCGTGCCGCTGACTGCACCATTGATCGCCAGGTCACCCGACGCCGTGGTCAGTGACGCGCCGGCACCACCATTGATCGGACCGTTCACTGTCAGCGCCTGCGCATTGGTCAGGGCGAAGTTCGCCGCGCTGAAGCTGCCCAGGCTACCGATGTGGTTGCTGCCGTTCAGCGTCGTCGCGCCGGCTGAGTGGCCACTCAGCGTCCCGGCTGTGATGCTGCCGCCACTGCCTTCGCTTATCGCGCCAGCCGAGTTCAGCGTCGTGGTCGTGCCGCTGACCGCGCCGTTGATCGCCAGGTTCCCGGCTGTCGTGGTCAAGGCTGTGCTGGCACCGCCATTGAGCGGACCGCTGACTGTCAGCGCCTGTGCGTTGGTCAGAGCGAAGTTCGCCGCGCTGAAGCTGCCCAGGCTACCGATGTGGTTGCTGCCGTTCAGCGTCGTCGCGCCGGCTGAGTGGCCACTCAGCGTCCCGGCGGTGATGCTGCCGCCACTGCCTTCGCTGATCGTGCCGGCCGAGTTCAGCGTCGTGGTCGTGCCGCTGACCGCGCCGTTGATCGCCAGGTTCCCGGCTGTCGTGGTCAAGGCTCGTGCTGGCGCCGCCATTGAGCGGACCGGCTGACTGTCAGTGCCTGTGCGTTGGTGAGGGTAAAGTTCGTCGCACTGAAGCTGCCCAGGGTGCTGATGTGATTGGCCCCGTTCAATGCCGTGGCACCGCCCGACTGGCCGCTGAGTGTGCCTGCGGTGATGATGCCGCCACTTTGACTGATGCTGCCACCGGAAACCAACGCCACCATGGTCCCCGTGAGATTTTTGCTCAGCGCCAGATTGCCCGCCGATGTGAGCGCGACGGCGCCGCCGGCAAGAGCAGTGTTCACCGTCAGGGCACCGCTCGTCGTTTTCAGGCTGATGTTGCCGGAGTTGCCAGTCGTCGTCAGTGGCCCGCTCACCGTCAGTGCCTGCGCATTGACGAGGCTGAAATTCGCCGCAGCGAAATTGCCCAGCGTGCCGATCTTGTTCGCCTGATTGAGCGTCGTGCTGCCCACCGAGCTACCCGTCAATGTACCGGCGGTAATGAGCCCCGCCCCCTGATTGATGGCCGCTCCGCTGACCAGGCTCAGCACCCCCGAGGCGGTCACGTTGTTGCTAAGGATCAAACCGCCATTCCCGGTCAACGATACGTTTGCGCCGCTCAAGGCACCAGGTGTGGTCAACGATCCAGCATTGGATGTCAAGGTCAGATCGGCGGTACCGGTATTGATCGATCCCGCAGGGAGCGTCAGCACGCCACCGGCAATCAGGCTTACCGCGCCATTTGAGCCATTGCTCAGTGCCGCCACCGTGAGATTGTTGGCATCGGTGATTGACACCCCCGTGCCGCTGGCTGTCACCGCTCCGCCGAAATCATTGCTGGCATTGGCCAGCGTGATCGCGCCGCTGCCGGCGCTGATCGTGCTGCTGCCGGTCACGTGCAACGCACCGGCCTGACTGATCGCGCCGTTGTTGCTGGTCGCCGCCAGGTTGCCCGTCACCGTGCCGCTGCCCAGGTTCAATGCCCCGCTGCTGATCGCGGTCAACGCGCCGGTGCTCAGCGTGCCGAGCGTGAGGGCGTTCTGGTCGGTGATCTGGGTCGTGCCACCGGTCAAACTCACGGCGCCGCTGAAGTCGTTGCCGGCACCGGTCAGCGTGATCGCACCGCTGCCCGCGTTCACCGTGGTCAGACCGGTTGCGGCGATGTTGCCTGCCGTCTGCGTGATCGCCGCATTCGTGCTGGACAGCCCCAGCGTGCCCGAGGCCGATACATTGCCACCGAGCGTCACACCATTGTGGCCGGTCAGGCTCACATTGGCGCCACTCAAGGCACCGCTGGTCGACAACACGCCGCCGTTGGCGGCCAGTGTCAGGTTGCCGCTGCCGGCCGAGAGAGCGCCTGCCGGCAAGGTCAACGCACCGCCGGCGATCAGGCTCACGTTGCCATTCGCGTTGTCGGTCAGCGAGGCCACACTCAGGTCATTGACGTCCACCAGCGACACACCGGCGCCAGTCGCCGAGACTGCACCCTGGAAGTCGTTGTTGGCATTGGCCAGCGTGATCGCGCCGCTGCCCGCATCGAGTGTGCTGCTGCCGGTCACGACCAACGCACCGGCCTGACTGATCGCGCCGTTGTTGCTGGTCGCCGCCAGGTTGCCCGTCACCGTGCCGCTGCCCAAATTCAACGCGCCGCTGCTGATCACGGTCAACGCGCCGGTGCTCAGCGTGCCCAGGGTCAACGCGTTCTTGTCGGTAATCTGCGTAGCGCCACCGGTCAGGCTCACCGCACCGGTGAAGTCGTTGTTGGCATTGGTCAGCGTGATCGCGCCGCTGCCGGCGTTGATCGTGCTGCTGCCGGTCACGTTCAATGCACCGGCCTGACTGATCGCGCCGTTGTTGCTGGTCGCCGCCAGGTTGCCCGTCACCGTGCCGCTGCCCAGGTTCAATGCCCCGCTGCTGATCGCGGTCAACGCGCCGGTGCTCAGCGTGCCGAGCGTGAGGGCGTTCTGGTCGGTGATCTGGGTCGTGCCACCGGTCAAACTCACGGCGCCGCTGAAGTCGTTGCCGGCACCGGTCAGCGTGATCGCACCGCTGCCCGCGTTCACCGTGGTCAGACCGGTCGCGGCGATGTTGCCTGCCGTCTGCGTGATCGCCGCATTCGTGCTGGACAGCCCCAACGTGCCCGAGGCCGATACATTGCCACCGAGCGTCACACCATTGTGGCCGGTCAGGCTCACATTGGCGCCACTCAAGGCACCGCTGGTCGACAACACGCCGCCGTTGGCGGCCAGTGTCAGGTTGCCGCTGCCGGCCGAGAGAGCGCCTGCCGGCAAGGTCAACGCACCGCCGGCGATCAGGCTCACGTTGCCATTCGCGTTGTCGGTCAGCGAGGCCACACTCAGGTCATTGACGTCCACCAGCGACACACCGGCGCCAGTCGCCGAGACCGCACCCTGGAAGTCGTTGTTGCCGTTGGTCAGCGTGATCGCATTGTTGCCCGCATCGAACAACGACGTGCCGGCGACCACGAATTTTCCACCCTGCGCGATACCTCCGGCCGAGGTGGTAACGGACAGGCCACCACTTCCGACACTCAGCGCATTCGCGCTGAAGCTGCCGCTATTGGTCGTCAGGCCCAGAAGCGCACCATTGGCTACACTGCTGCCCACTGCCCCGGTGAACGTCACCGCGCCGGTACCGGCGTTTACCGCCAGGGCACGGGCTGTCGACGTGGCGTTGTCCACCGTGCCAGTGAAGCTCACGGCACTGTTGGTCGTCGCCACGGTGACATCGCCGCCCAGCAGTACCGCATTGTGATACGTCTGCGAACCGCCCGTGGTCACATTGCCGTTGATCGTGATACCGCCGCCAGCCGTCACATCCAGCGAGCCACCCACGCCAAGCACCGGCAAGGTCAGTGCGGCACTGGTGTAATTCAGCGCGAAGTTGCCGGCCACGCTGGCCGGCAGGGTCAACGTGCCCGGAGTCGCATCCGTGTTCTTCAGCGACAGACTGTTGATGGTGCCGGCAAAGGTCACGCCACTCTTGAAATCATTGGACTGGGTACCGAGGTCGATATCCTGCGATGCGCCGGCACTGGCGCTGTTCTGCGTGAAAGTGGCCAGGTTGGTCACGGTCAGCGCACCGATCTGGGTCAAGGCACCGTTGCTGTCCACGCTCAGCGTGCCACCGACCGTGCTCGTGCCCAGAGTGGTTGCCGCGTTGTTTACCAGGCTCACATTGCCACCGGTCAGGCTCACCGCACCGGTGAAGTCGTTGTTGGCATTAGCCAGCATGATCGTGTTGGCGCCGGCATTGAAGCTCGACGTACCCGCGACCGTGAATACGCCACCCTGGGCAATGCCGCCGCCGCTGGCAGTCACTGCCAGGCCACCCGCACCCACAGTCAGCGCATTGGCGCCGAATGTGCCGCTGGTGACACTCAGCTGGCTCAACGCCGTTCCACCGCCCACGGCGCCACCGAAGCTGGCCAGACCTCCGGTGTTCACGGTCAGATTGTGCGCACCGTCAAGCGTCGACACGAATCCGATGGTGCCACCGCCACTGCTGGCCAGCGTCGCGTTGGCACCCAGCGTGACCGCGTCGTTGTAGGTCTGTGCACCGCTGGTGCTCACGTTGCCACCCAGCAACGTATTGCCTGTGGCGTCGGTGGTCAGGCTGGTCAAGGCAGTCGCGCCGCCTACCACACCTCCGAAGCCGGTCTGCCCGCTGGTGTTGACGATCAGGTTGTGGGCGCCATTGAGTGTTGAACCAAAATTGATCGCACCACCCGCGTTGCTCGTCAGCGTCGCGTCACCACCTAGCGTGACTGCATCGCTGTAGGTTTGCGCACCGCTGGTGGTCACGTTGCCATTCAGCGCGGTACTGCCACCAGCATTTGTGGTGAGGCTGGTCAGCGCCGTCGCTCCACCCACGACACCACCAAACGTGGTGGCGCCAGTGGTGTTTATGGCGAGCGCGTGTGCGCCATCAACCGTCGACCCCAAGTTGATAGCTGCGTTGCCGGTACTGGCGAGAGTACTGTCCGCTCCCAGCGTTACGGCGTCGTTGTAGGTTTGCGCGCCGCTGGTGGTCACGTTGCCATTCAGCGCGGTGCTGCCACCCGCGTTGGTAACCAGGCTGGCCGCGGCCACCGTACTACCGAAAGTCGTCAACCCGGTGCTGTTCACGATCAATGCGCCCAGCGCGCCATTGGCAACGCTGCTGCCTACCGCGCCAGTAAACGTCACCGCGCCGGTACCGGCGTTGACCGTCAAGGCGCGGGCCGTCGCCGTGGCATTGTCCACCGTGCCGCTGAAGCTCACCGCGCTGTTGGTCGTCGCCAGGGTGGTATTGCCGCCCAACGTTACCGCGTCGTTGTACGTCTGAGTGCCGCTGGTGGTGACGTTGCCATTCAGTACGGTACCGCCACCGGCATCCGTCGCGAGACTGGTCAGCGCAGTGGTGTTGCCCACCCCGCCGCCGAACGTGGTCACGCCCGTGGTGTTGATCGCAAGTGCGTGCGCGCCATTGACCGCCGAGACAAGATCAATCAAGCCACCGCCGCTGCTGCTCAACGTGGTGTCGTTGGCTAGCAAGATGCCGCCGCCAGCCGTGAGGTTGAAATTGCCGCCCAGGGTCAGGGTTGCCGGCAGCGTGATGGAAGCGGCGGTGTAATCCAGCACCAGATTGGTGGGCACGGCGCTCAGCGTCGGGAACAGGGCTGTGTTGGAGGTATCTTCCAGGCTGAAGGTGCCGATACTGCTGCCGACACCGGTGGCATTCGCCGTGACCGCCTGACCATTGAACTGGTTGGCCTGAGTGTTCAGCGTGATGTTGTGGGCCGACCCGCCCGTCACTGTGAAGCTGGACGATCCGCTGGCACTGATTACCCGGCCTGGGTGATATTGCCGGCCGCCGAAACGGTCAGGTTGTTCGTAGTGAGGGCACCGAGCTGGGCTCCCGCGCCAGAGGTGATCGTGAGGTTGCCACCGTTGGTATTGAAGCCGGACGTGCCATTGAAGGTCACGCCTGCCGTTCCGCTCAGCACGCCGGAAAGCGTGTTGACGGTGGATGTGATGATCGCGCCATTCGAAAACGTCAATGTGCCGTTTGCCGCCAGTGTCAGCGTGCTGGCTGCGCCGGAGTAACTGAAGCCGTTCGCCACGGTGAGATTGCTGCCGGCGGTGACATTGACCGCACTGTTGCCATTCAACTGCGTGGCAAGCGTCGTGGTGTTGATCGTCGAAACGGCGCCCGGTGCCGGGGCCGAGAAGACCCCGCCGGTAAAGAGGCTGTTGCTGTCCGCGCTGGTGCTGATGGTGACGTCATTGGGATCCAGCAGCAGGGTGCCCCACGCACCATGATCGGCACGCAGATTTGCGTTGCCGTTGAATTCAAGGTACCCATGGCTGGAGACCTCGGCGCTGCCACCGTTACCGCCAGCCGCTCCGCCACGGGCGAAGATATTGCCCATGAAACCGGTGGCCACATCCGACCACACCACCACCGAGCCACCATCGCCGGACCGCCTGGCGTCCGCATTCAGGATGGCGTCCGGTCCCACGTACGTGACAGCCGCCCGCTGCAGCCCCTCACCGCCCTGATATCCGCCGCCGACGCGGATGCTGCCACCGCCCAGGTTGCCGGAAGCATCGATGTCCTGCCGGTGACACTCACGTTCTGATCGGACAGCAGTTGTGCATTGCCGCCGTGCACGCCGGACACCCTGATGCTGCCGGCACTGGATGACATCACCGCCGTTCGCCACCAGCCGGACCACACCACCGTCGGTACTGATGCCGCTGGCATCGACCACGCCGCTGTTGTTGACCAGGTTGGTGAAGAGGTCCTTGGCGGCCGAGGCCTGCAGTACCACGGTGCCGTCTTCGGCACTCAAGGTGCCCTTGTTGGTGACCGCGGCTTCACGGGCATCCAGTCGCTGCTTCAGCTCGCCGGTGATCTGGATGTTGATCAGGCCGTTGCCGTCGAAGTCGAGTACCGCATGAGCAGCACCATCGAGGTTGATGCTGCCGTAGTTGGCAAAAATCAGCCCGTCATTGAGTACGCTGCCACCGACCAGGCTGACCGAGCCGCCGCTGGCCGCCTGGATCAGGCCATGGTTGACGACACCGGCGCCGACGGCGGCGGCATTGAGGCTGTAGTTCCCGGCAAGAAAGTCCTTCGGAGTGAGGTCCAGTGTGCTGGCCAGCAGGCCGCCGACGTTTACCTGCGCGGTCGCGCCAAAGATGATGCCGTGGGTGTTGATCAGGAATATCTGACCATTGGAATTGATGCGGCCGAAAATCTGACTGGGGTTCTGATCGAGGATGCGGTTCAGCGCCACCGCCGAGCGCGAAGGCTGGTTGAACAGCACCGATTCGTTGGCGCCCACGTTGAAGGTCTGCCAGTCCAGCGCCAGCTTCTTCGAAGCCTGGTTGATGATCGTCTGGTTGCCGCTTTGCGTGATGCTGCCCGAGCCACCGACCACGACGCCGCCCGTGGGACCACCGGCCAGCGCATCGCTGCTGAACACGATCGAGCCGATGGCCAGGCCGACGCACAGGCTGATGGGCCAGGTCTTGCGCAGTGGCAGGGTCGTCGACGGGATGGAGAGCGCGGGGGCACGTGCAGATTTTCCCGATGAGTGCCGATGGGTGCTCTTGCTCATGGTCTTCATCCGTCAATACGTGAAGCTGAAGCGGGAATAGATATGGAAGCCCTTGCCGTCGGAGGCTTTCTGCGAACCGAGCGGCACGGCTCCATCGAAGTGAAACTCGAAATGCTTGAATCGAGGCACGCGGAAAATAAGGCCGGCACCCGCCGCGCTCAGCGTGGCGCTGTCCGGCGTGATCTGACGATTTGCGCCTGCGGAGTAGCCCTTCGCATAGTCGGCGAATACCTCGAACTCGAGCAGTTCGCGCCAGGGCCGCGAGTAGAACGGCGAAATGACGTCGCCGAAGCCGGGCGCGTCGATGTGATATTCGAGGGATGCGTAATAGCCGCGATCGCGCAAGGCATCGGCGATCGGGTAGGAGCGGACGCTGTCGGGTCCACCCATCGCGAACTGCTCGAGCGGAACCAGCGCATCGCGCGTGTACTGTCCGACGAACTTGAAATAGAGCCGCTGCGACTTGGTCAGGAACTGCAACCGCGTATACGACAGCTTGGTGACCAGAAAGCTGTGCGAATGCTGCGGGCTCACCAGGTCGGGCTCAAGCGAGTCGTCACTGATCGACTTGCGAACGCCCACTTGCATGATATCGACACCATGGAAGCGGCGATCGGTATGCAGCATGCCGTAAGTCAGCTCGGCAAGATTGAATTTTTCATCCGACAGGGTGATGCCGAGGCTGCTGAGGCGAGACTCCTCCCGAATGAGATGCAGCGTGCTTACAGCCTGCAAGTCGTCCCGGTTGATGAATTTCCAATCGGCGCCGCCGTAATAGAGCGAACTGGGACCCTTGACGTCCAACGCGGCAAACGTGCCGGTGTTGATCTGCAATTCATTGCGTGAGGCTCCGACAACGCCAGTCAGCCCGGGGGTGATGCCGAGCGGCGTGCGATAGGTCATCGCGCCATATACGTTGTCACTCGGATCGAGCGCGTAATCCACATTGATATTGAAGGTATCGCCGAGGCGAAGCGGGTTGTCCCATTCCAGGCCAGCCTGCGCCCGGTATTTCCCGGTCAGATCCGTGCCGTAATTGTTGGCACCCAGGGTAATCTTGTATGGCCGCTTCGCTTCGTTGGCGATCATCACCAGGTCGGTGTCACCGGTATGCTCGCCGGGTTGGAACGTCGACGCGACCGTGACGCCCGGCAGATCACGGGCATAAAGCAACGCCGTGTCGACATCGCTTTTCAACAACGGCTTGCCGCGGAGCTTTTCCGCCGACGCCGAAATGAGGGAGGGTCGATAGCGCTTGGTGCCCTTGACAATGATCTTGCCGATCTTGCCCTCCAGCACCTCGATCCTGACGATGTGGTCGGGACCGATGGTCTGAGCGGGCAAGAACGCATTCGAGACAATGAAACCAGCCGTCCGGTAACGCTCGACGATCTTGTTGGCCACGCCCTCCATCTGGGCGAAGGTCAGCTCCACCGGGCCGCCTGTCTCCTTGGCCAATTCTCGATATTGCGCGTCAGCCAGCGCCTGGATGCTCGCCGGGGTGACACCGAGACGGGAATGATCGGCCACGCCGGTGACCCGAAAACCCAGCACCGCGATTTTCTGCGCGGCCGCGGTATCGCGATCCTTCACCGGCGGGACGATACTGCTGGGCACCTGTTGCGGTGCCGCCGGCATGGACGGCGACGGAGTGCCGCCGGTCGGCTCTGATTTCACGGGTGCCTGAGTCGGCGGGACGGCGCCCGCGTCCTGCGCACGGACGATGCCGCCAGTCAAAGCCAAAGCCGATGCCAACGCTGCCGCGAGACGAACAATTCGCACGATATTTTCCCCTGGATCGCATCATCTTCCAATGACAGCGCGCCCGAACATCGAGGCCACGCCAACTGCGAAATTTCAAGCCCCCCAAAACCCCGGCAATTGCTGCCGATCGGCTTGTATCAACTCCTGTCAGAATACATCCTTACCTACTCATGAGAATAGCCGAAGAGCTTCTCAAATGCGTAAAAACCCGAGTATTCAACCTCTGGAAGGCTCCACCAAAAACGGCCCGTCCGGATGACCTTTCCATTCTGCTCCGGTCATCGAAGACAGCCGAAAATCGTTACAGGAGCTGACTTGCGGAGCTCAGGAACAATCCAGAAGATCAAGCCATCAGCCCTTGTCGGAACATCCATTCCGTACAGCAGAAACTTCATTGACCTGGCCAAAGGCGTGAATGAAAAATCCCCCGTCGCTTGCTGACAATAAAGTTTCACGGTGGTCGCCCGGATAGTGGTTTTCATTCGCGCAGCAAGAACCAGCACACCAGAAAAATCAGCAGGACGAGGCCAGCCAGGAATGCCAGCAAAGGCTTCCAGGCAACCCGCGGGCGCATCGACAGCAGCGCCGTCAACGCATGCCCGGAAGCACCGGAGGTTTCATCGGCCGGCAAGGCATGTGCCGGCCGCCCGCGCGACGCGGTAGTGGCACCCGGCGGCACCAGTTTGTTGCGTGCGGTGACCACTCCGCTGCTGTCATACAGCGATTCAAGGACGTGCCGGCGCCGGGCGCGATATTCGGCGCGCGTGATCCGGCCCAGCCGATGCGCCTCGTCCAGAACATGCAGATCCTGATTGATGGCCCGTTCCCGTTCGGTCATTTCAGCTCCCTGAGTATCCGGAAACCGACATCCCGCTGAGGTGAGCCGGAATCGGTGCGGTGCGTGTCGACGCTGCAGTCCGACCAGTAGCTGTTGAAGCTGCCCCCGCGAACCATCACCTGACCGCCGCTGATCACCCACTCCGCAACGTTCCCGGTCATGTTGACCAGTCCCCATGGGTTGCGCGAACGCCCCCGCGCCGAGACGGCCGCGCCATTGCCGTCCCCTCCGCCGGCTGATGGCGGCACACAGTTGCTGTCGTCTGCCTGTCGGAAACTGCCTCCGGCCCTGGCGGCGTGCACCCATTCCGCATCGGTAGGCAGACGGTAGATATAGCCACCACTGAGGTCGCTGAGCCACCTCGCATAGGCCTTGGCCTGATCGAGGCTGATGTTGCTGGCCGGCGCGTTGCTCAGGTCCGGGTCACTGACGGATATGGCGGCGCATTTGCCGGTCGCCCTGCAGAAACGGTTGAATTCGTTGATGGATATTTCCGCACGCGACATGGCATACGCCTTGCCGCCACTGACGCCGGGCACCACGACAAGCAGGGGGCCGCGCGCATCGCCCAGTTTGTCGGAGCAGAATTTGCCCGTGCCGGCGAGACCGGGTCTGGCGCAAGTATCCGGCCCTGCCGGCCCCGCTGACGTGGTGGTCGTGCCGGGTGTCGGCCGCGTTGCCTTTTCCGCACCCGGCTGTTTGCCAGGCAACACGGGAAGCCGTCCCGGCGTGACCAGCGGAGCCTGCGCCACCGGTACGGTCGTCGGCGTCGCCTGGGGGCTGGGTGGAGTGACCGCAGCCGGTTTGAGCCGGTCCAACTGCTCGGCCAGCGATCGGGCCGACAGCTGCCCGCGCATCTTCATGTCCGACTCGAGCCCGGCCAATGCCTTGGCATCGGTCCTGCGAATACCGTCCAGTTGCCGCTTCAACTGCGCATAATCGTCGCTGGCGAGCGGACGATTGCCCGCCGCCATGATGGCGGCGACCACATCGTAGCGCGCCTTGGCCGCGCGCAATGCCGCATTGCCGCCCAGCGTATTGAGGCCCTGCCCGAGTACGTCGGCCGCCTTCTGGTAGCGGCTCTTCTGGAATGTTTCCTCTGCCAGGCCCAGATAGGCATCGGCCAGCAGTTTCGGACCCTCGGTTTTCAGGAACGGGTTATCCGGCTGCAGCGCCTTGATCCGGGCCAGCGACTGGCTGGCCTTGTTGACATCGTCGGCCGCCGCCGCACTTCTCAAGGATTCGATGCGCGACTTCACCTCGGCATCGGAACTCTCTTGCGCAGCCTTGGCCTGCAGCTGCTGCTGAAGCGCGTCGAGCTCGGCGCTCTGCGCAACCAGCTGCGGCGATTTCGGCACGTATTTGAGACCGAAATCCACTTCCAGCCTCGCCTGCGGCAGATGCTGCGGGTCGGCCAGCCGGGCCGCCTCGCTCGCGATGGCGACGCCCAGGCCATTGACGACGCGCGCGGTCTCCGGCGAGGTGTCGGCGTGCAGCGTATCCATCGCAGCCGCCACGGAATGCTGCCAATCCGGCGTGAACACGGGCTTCGCGCTGAGCCCGGCCAGGGTCGTGCGCGCTGCGGCGATCGCTTGCGCCTGCTGTTGCAGGTCGCGTTGCCGGGCGGCATTGCGGGCGGCCGTTACCTGGGCCACGGCCCGGGCGAAGCCCGCTTCGGCCGGGTCGAGTTGCTGACCGGCCTGGCTGATGCGTTCGGCTGCGTCCAGGTCACCGGCGGCCATGCGCACATGCGCCAGCTTCAGCAGTCCGGTGTCGACGTTGCGCCGCACGGCGGCGTAGGTCGGCGAATCGGCACCGATCTGCGTGCGCGCCGTGCTCAGCGCACTCCTGACGTCCTGCAGCCACGCCACGGTGCCGAGCGGATTGGCCAGCAGATCGTCGACGCGACTCTTGGCCAGGGCGTTGCGCTGCGCTTCGGTCGCCGCTTTCTGCGCCAGCTCGTTCTGCTGCTGCAGCAAGGTCTGACGCGTCGATGCAAGTACCGGGTCGCCGGGAAACAGGTTGACGCCGAAACCGGCAATGCCGATGGCCCCGGCCAGGTCTTGCGCGGCCTGCTTTTCCTTCGCCTGCGCCACCAGCGCCTGCTTCAGCCGGGAGGTCTGCCCGGCCAGCCGCGGATCATCGGCGAGCAGCTTGGCGGCGCTTTGATAGGCTGCCGCAGCCTGATTGCGCCACTCGTCCGCGTTGTTCGCGTGGTCCAGCAGGCCCGCCAGTGTCTGCAGGCTCTGTTCGCGCTGTTGTTGCAGCTGCCTGGCCTGCTGCTCCTGCAATTGCTGAGCCGCCAGCGCCTTGCCCATCTCGTCCAGTTGCGCGGCACGCTGCTTGAGTCGGCTGGAATCCGGAAACAGCCGGCTGGCCAGCTTGAGTTCGCTCGTCGCCTCATCGATGTGTCCGGCGTCGATCGATTTGCCAATCGCCGTGTCGTACTTGAGTTCAAGCTCGGCGTTCTTGAGCAGGGCGCTGCCCGGGTCGATCGCGCGGATATGAGTCAACGTCGTGACAACATTGTCCGGCTGGTTCTCGAAGATCGCATCCGCGGCAATCTGCTGGCTCAGCTGGGTATCCAGTGAATTGAGCAGGTCGTTCCTCTGCTTTTCGATCTCGCTGCGCTTGATGTCCAGTGCCGGTGAATACAGTTTCAGGTCATCGCGCAGCTTGAACACCTGCTGCGTACCGGCGTAGTCGTAGCGGTCCCTGGCCGGATTCCAGTAGGCGTCGATGCGACCCAGCAGGAAATTCTGGATCAGATCGCCCTGGTCGACGACGATTCGTTTGCGATCGTCGTCGCTCAACGTGTTCAGCGCCTTCAGCGCCTGCTGCTCGTTGGCATAATGATCGGGCCGCGCCATCGCGAAGCGCCCGATCACCTCGGACACCTGATGGCTGTGCCGGTAACTGGTCCACGCCCATACGCCGCCGGCAATCACCAGGATCGCCGGCACGCCATAGATCAGATAGGGCATCGCCCGCTCGCGCAGGCTGACATCGCGCAACCCCTCGATCAGTTCGCTGGCGCTTTTCAGACGCTGATCATTGGTGAAGGCGACACTGGCGCAAAGGGTCTTGTACTGCTGCTTGGTCAGCCCCTTCACCAGCGGTGGCTTGCGGCCCTCCTTCATCGCCACTTCGGCACTCGACTTGTCGTACGGGTGCTTGCCGGTCAGCAGCTCGAACACGACGCAGCCCAGCGCGTAGACATCGTCGCCGGGAACCGGATCCTTCCCCTGGATCATCTCCAGGCTGGCATAGGCCGGAGTCAGCGCACCCAGCGTGCCCGCATCGAACACGGTCTGCTCGCCCACTGCATCGCCCATGTGCTTGCCGGCGCGGGCGATACCGAAATCGAACACCTTGGGTACGCCCTCGCGGGTGACCATGACGTTCGCCGGCTTGAAATCCGAATGCACCACACCAGCCGAATGAGCACGGATGAGCGCTCGCGCCATGCCTTCGATCAAGGGTCGTGCCTGCTCCAGCGGCATGCCGTTGTAGGCGCGCTCGCGGATGAGTTGCTTGAGATCGGAGCCGTCGATGTATTCCATCGTCATGAAGACGATGGTCCGGTCCTTGTCGAAATCGAATACACGAACGATGTTGTCGTGCGCAAGTTGCTGTGATCGCCGCGACTCGCGCTGCAGCGAGATCAGCGAATCGGGATGGCGGCGGAATTCGTCATTCAGCACTTTGATCGCGACATAGGGATCGCGGTCGCGCGCTTCGACCTTGCGCTCGTCGCGTGCCTTGAACACCACGCCCATGCCACCGCGACCGATCTCCTTCTCGAGATAGAAGCGCCCCTTGAGCAACGAACCCACGGCGACGAAGTCGCCCGTTTCGGCATCGGCAATATGCTGCCAGCTGGACTGGCTGCTGCTCATGCTGGAGCCGGTTCCGGTCATGCCTTGCTGTGTGCCCCGGGTACCCGTCGTGCCGACGGTTTGTCCGTCCGCCGGCGGTCGCGAGGCGCCCGATGCCGGCTTGACGATCGTCACCTCATCATCCACGGCGGAGGGTGCCGGTGGCCGCGACGTCGGCTTGACCACCGTGGCATCGTCCACGTCTGTCGCTGATGGTGCCGGGCGTGAGGTTGGCTGCACCCTGGTGACATCGGGGTCATCGGTCGCCGCCGGCGGTGTCGACGGCCGCTGCGTGGCGGGCTTGACCATGGTGGCATCGTCATCGCCCGCGACGAGGCCAGGTGCCGGTGCCGGAGGGGCCTGCACGACGGCCAGCTTGGCCAGCAGGGCCTTGACGATGAGCGGATCGAGGGTGCCCTCGGTCCGCTGCTTCTCGAGCCAGTCGACTTCGGCCCGATACGCGGTCTCGGGCAGCGCACCTCGCGCCGTCAGGGCTTCAAACAGGGCGGGCAGCTTGAGTTTGTCGGTCTGGTAGGCGGCGACCAGTTCGGCTATGGGATTCATGACTTGGGGGGGTTCATCATTCTTGGATGCTTACGGCGACGGCCGAAATGTTGTCACGTCCGGCCCGGCTCAGCGCCAGATCGAACAGGCTGGCAATGAGATCCTGCGGTTGCGGGTTGCTGCGGCATTGCTCGTGCAGTTCGGCATCCGACATTTCCTTGTTGATGCCATCCGAACAGAGCACATACTCCATGCCGGGCCGATTGCCGGCGACGACCCAGTCCACGAACAGCTGATCCTCCGCACCGACCGCGCGCGTGAGCACGCCGGAGCCAGCCTGCGGTGGCGCGGCTGCCACACCGCCGAACTGGGTGACTTCATCCTCCCCGCCATGCACGTGATCGCGGGTGATCTGGCGCAGGCGACCACCCTCAAGACAGTAGGCGCGACTGTCGCCGACCCAGCCGCACAGCATGAAATCCGTGTCGCGCACCAGCAGCACGACGGTCGAGCCGATCAGGTCGACACCCCGCGTGGCCGCGGTCTGCAGCAAGTCGGCATTGATCTGGACCAGGGTGTCCTCGATCGCCTCGATGAAATCGAAGACGCTGCCCGATCGGGGCAGCACACCGAGACGGTCGACGATCATCGTGCTTGCATAGTCTCCGGCCGAGTGCCCGCCCAGCCCGTCGGCGACAACCCACAGGCCGACCTCGTCGCGTACCAGAATGGCATCTTCGTTGTGCTTGCGAACTTTCCCGGTCACCGTGCGGCCAGCAGAGACGTATCGAGTCATCATGCGTCAATCTCGATGATCGCCAGGGGCCACCGGCCAGGATCGGTGCCAAGACCCGCTGCGGTGGAAATGCGCAGGCGTGCGTCGTCGCAGGAGGGCATGGCCAGGCTGCGGGCGAGAATTTCCGGTGGAAGCTGCACCAGTTGCTGGGTGGCCATGAGCAACAGGCGATCCCCCGCTTCGACCGCGCAGAACACCTCGCCACAGGTCGGCTGCGCGGTCGCGCCAAGACCCGGTGCGGCCAGCGAGACGTTGCTGAACAGCAGGTCGGCGATATCGTCATCGCTGCCGGCGTTCGCGGCCGGTGGCGCGTCGCTCCTGGCGAAGAATGGCTGCAGCCGTCCATGCCGCCAGTGCCACGCGGCCGCCGTACCTATCCTCAGCAGATCCACCTGGCCGTTGGCGACATGCGCGGCGATCACGGCGCAGTCCTCCAGCACCGGGTCGATCAGATCCTCGCTCGCCTGTCGCAGCGGGGGATTCAGCGCCATGATCCGCATGCGCAGGGCTTGCATGCCGCCAGCCAGTTCGCCGACGTGGATGTCGTGGCCGATCGCACGGACAGCCGCTACTGCCTGCTGGCGGGAATCCGGCTTGCCGACCTCGGCCGCCACCAGAGTCAATGCGCAATCCGACCGATCCAGCACGAGCACGTCGGCGACCGGATCCCCACCCGCCACCGTGTCGACGCCGACGTCGGCGACCTGAGGCAGTGCCACCGGCACCTCGGGCGAGGTACCCAGATCGGAAAACAGCTCGGGGTCGTCCGGCAACCAGGCCGTCGCCGCCATCGGCGGGTCACCCAGTGGGACAGCTGCAACCGCGGGTGGCGCCTGCGGCTGCGAGGCGGCCTCCTCGAACACGCCGAGTGCCTGCCATGGCGCAACGCAGAAGCTGGCATCGAGAAACCCGCTGTACGCCTCCGGCTGCGGTAGCCCCTGGGTGATCAGCACACTCGCCGGCACCCGCTCGGCACCGCTCGTCCACCACAGGCACCATGGCCCGGGGGTGCTGGCAACGCGCGTCCACAACCCGCCCAGGAAGGAAGCCGCCGCCGCCCGCGTGGGCAGCGGCATGCGCCAGTGGCTCGCCGCACTCCAGTTCACGCCGCGCAGGAATTCCAGTGCGTGCGGCTGCGCGGCATCGAGTGGACCGGCCAATGCGGCGACTTGCTCATCGAAGGCATCCACGCTGGTCGTGGCGTTGATCTGTGCGGCGTTGTGCACCTGTTCGGCTGCATCAAACCAGCTGCTGCCGTCCAGCAACGCCTGCGAGCAGATCGCGGGATCAGCGGCAAGCGCGGCCGCGATGACCATGGGAAAGCAGCGACCAACCCGATCGGTGCCCGGCCCCATGATTCCTGCCCACGCCGATTCCCCGCAAACGCCGGGAGACAGCAGGAAACGCCAGACCGGGCTGGCCTGATAGGCCTCGTGCCATGCACCGTCCAGTGCCTGGCGGCTTTGCGCCACGGCGCCCTCGAAATGCCGATCCCATACATCGACAAAACCCGGGGGCAACCGTCGCTGCACGAAATCCCCGGCGCTGGGCAGCTTTCCGAAAAACCCTGCGGCGGGACCCGGCATTCGTCTAGCCCCCGCACCGGAAGCTTGACAACGCGCTGCTCAGAAAGGGGTTCTTCAGATTGTTGGCCTGGATCGTCACCCTCGCCATGCGTCCGCCGAAATTGAAACTGGCGACAAAACGAAGGTCGGACTGCTTCTGCAGGCCGGCCGCCTGCAGCGCCCGGAAGAACGCCCAGTCACCACGATAGTCGAACGTGGTCAGCAGCGAGCCCGCCGTGTCATAGGCCGATATCGACACGCGACCCGGTGCCGGACCAGGCCACTTCATCGTCACATTGGTCGGGCCGCCGGGCTGGTATTCGTACTTCTGCCCATCGACATCGATCACCAGCTTGCCGATGCCCGGATCGAGTACCGGCGTGAGCAGGGTGAAATCGACTTCGGGCATGTTGCCGCTGCGGAAGAACATCTGCTTGATCCGGTCGGCCCCCTGCAGTTGCGCCAGCATGCCGGCCGAACCGCTGACCGCACCGGGCCCGGTTTTCCATCGCCAGTTGCGCCCGCTGGCATCGATCAGCTTGCCGACCGTCTGCGTGTAGAAGCTGTCGAAGCGGCCGCCGTAACCGAACATCTCGCCGAAATTCTGCAACGGGATGTCGTTGTTGCTGGACGGCGAGAACGGGTAGCGGCCACGGGTGAACTCTGCACAGTCCTTCGCCACTGCCTGCTGATACTGGTCATCGAGCGCCCCCTTGGTGCCGCTGGCCACCAGTGCCTGGCTCTTGCCGGTAAGCGCGGCGAACCAGCCGGAAGCCGGCGCCGGCAATTGCGCAGCGGCCTGTTGCGCCATCAGCAATTGCGGGTTGGGCTGTCCTGCGGTGGAGCTGAAATCCCCCATGGTCAGCAGAGTCTTGCTGAGGTCCCCGAGCACCTTCAACGTCTGGTCGATCGGTGCCGCGCCCGGCGCGCCTTCGCTGAGCTGGTTGATCTGCTCGAAGTGATCGCTGATCACCTGCCCCGGCTTCTCGGTCGCCGGGTCGGCTGCGCCGGTGCCGTCGCCGGCGCCGGCCTGGGCGAGCGCACGGGCCAGCGCGGTCTGCGTGGCCCGCTTCTGCGCCAGTTTCTTTGCCACGTCCTCGGCCTTGTCCGCGCCATCGGCTGGTGGCGCGCGCATCAGGTCGCTGGTGTTGTCGCGCACCACCTTCAACAGCAGCTTCATCGGCGAATTCGGGCCGGCGAGCTTGGCCGCGATGGCGCTGGCGTCCTGGATGTTGTTGATAGGCTGCAACTCCAGATCGGCCAGAAGCGCGTCCCATGCCTTGATGTAATCCTGCTCATAGAGCCCCAGCACCTGCTGCGCCAGACGGGCCTTCTGCAGCGAGTCGATCTTGGTCGCACCGAACACCCAGTCATCCGCAGCGAATTTCGTCACCGCCTGCTCGATACCCTTGTCGACCTCGTTCTTGAACACGGGCTGGGTGAACAGCGCCGGCAGCGGATCGGACAGTGGCGCACCGCTCCTGCGCCGGTACACACTGCCGAGCAGGCCGAGTTCCTTGTCCAGTCGCAGCGGTGGATAGGCGCCGCTGTCGGCCGTCAGCTTGAGGTTGCCGTAGATCAGGGTCGGCAGATCCGCGGTACGCAGCGTATTGCGGGCCTGCTCCACCAGGTTGCTGTCCAGGGTCAGCGCGCGCAGGCGCCCCTCGTGCGCCACCAGCGCATCGAAGTGCTTGGTCAGTGCTTTCTGCAGGACTACGTCGTTCGGAAACAGTCGACGCCATTCGATGCCGGCCAGGGCCACGATTTCGTCGTGGTCGAGATGCTTGGGCTCGCCCAGCATCAGATAACCCTTCAGGTAGTAGTACAGCATCTGCGGGTCGGCGGCATTCGCGGCCAGACCGGCGCGGAACTGCGAGGCGACACCAGGCAACAGGATGCCGTTCAGCTCACGGAAATACGCGTTGCTCACCTCGTCACCGACAGCATTGCCCTGATACAGGCCGAAACGCATCGACAACGGCACATCGCCCTTGTGCTGCTCGGCAACATCGACCGCAGCGGAGAGCGCTTCGAGCCGCTGCAGCACCAACGCGAAATACGCCTGCTGGTTCGGCGCCAGCGAGAGGTCGCTCTGCGCCGGGTATTTCTGCAGCGCGGTCTGCACCTGCGCGAGATAATTGCCGTTGCGCCGGTAACTGCTGGCCAGCCCGAAAATCAGCAGGCCGCACACCAGCAGCACCCCGATGTAGGACGCCGCCTGCAGCAGGATCTTCTGCCGCTCCAGTTTCGGGTTGGTACCGGCAAAGCCGGACTCCTTGAACAGCACGTGCCTGAGCAGACGCTCGACAAAAAACGTGCGGCTCTGCGCCCCCGGGACGTGCAGGCGCGAGGCATCCAGACCGAACGTGCGCGCCACCGCGCCCATCATGCGGTCGATCGGCGTGCCTTCCTGCGTGCCGGAGGTGAAATACGCGCCACGTAACAATAGTGGCGCATCGTACTGGTGCCCGGTGAACACGCCTTCGACGAACTGTCGGGTGATCTCGCGCAGCGCACCCAGCTGCTGTGGAAACGACAGGATCGCCGCACGTCGGCTGCGGTCGCGTTCGCCATGCAGCCGGTCGAGGATGCGTGTGTTGAGCCGCTCCAGCAACAGGTTGAACTCGTCGATGAACTGTTTTGCAGCCGTGCCGTCCATGGTCTTTTCGACCGGGAACGACATGCCCCAGACCTGGCTGCGCAGCTCCGGATTGAGGTCGTCGAAGAATTCCGTGAAGCCGGCGACGAGGTCGCACTTGGTGAATACCAGGTAGGCCGGCACACCGATGCGCAGATGCTTGGCCAGCTCGTCCAGCCGTTGGCGGATCGCAACGATGTGCTGCTGGCGGCCATTGGCATCCAGGGTCAGCAGATCGGACAAGCTCATCGCGACGATCACGCCGTTGATGGGTCGGCGCTTGCGGTATTTGCGCAGCAGGTTGAGGAATTCCCCCCACGCCGAGGCATCGGCGCCACGGTCGGAATCCTGGGTGGTGTAGCGACCGGCGGTGTCGAGGAACACGGCCTCGTCGGTAAACCACCAGTCGCAGTTGCGGGTGCCGCCGACGCCGCGAATCGCTTCCTTGCCGAACTTGTTCGATAGTGGAAAATTCAGCCCGGAATTCTGCAGCAGCGTGCTCTTGCCGGAGCCCGGCGGGCCGATCACCACATACCATGGCAGCGCGTACAGATTGGTGCCGCCACTGCGGTTCTTGCGCAGCGTTTCGACCGCCTCCTGGAAGCGCCCCTGCAACTGGGCCCGTTCATTGGAGGAACGCTCGTTGCGCTCGCCGCCACCGGCGGATTCACCCTGGTCGCTCAGTTCGGTCGCCATCTGGCGAGTCTTGCCACGCACCCGCATCTGCTGGACCTGCAGCCAGACGGCCCAGATCACCAGGATCACGATGATCAGCAGCAAACGCGCAATCGGACTGGCCAGCGGCTGCGACTCGCCGAAGCCCAGGTAGGGACCGCCGAACCAGATCAGCAACGACAGCAGCAACAGGCCGACGAGAGTGATGAACAGGCGGGATTTGAACAGCGCAAGAAGCTTGCCCACGATGTTCAGTCCTCCGGGCTGTAAAGGATTTCGACGCGGCGGTTGCGCGCGCGATTGGCCGGCAGGTCAGGCGGCAGTGCGATCGGTTGCGATGCACCTGCCCCGCTGGATTCCAGCCTGCCGGGGTTGTCGATGCCTTGGCTCAGGATCTGCAGCACCGCGCGCGCCCGTTCGGCCGACAACGCGTAGTTGTCCTTGAATCGCAACGAATGCACCGGCTGGTCGTCGGTATGGCCGACCACGATCACCCGCCCCGGCACCTGGTTCAGCGCCGCGGTGATCGCGTGCAGCATCGGAATCTGCCGCGCGGAAACCTCGGTGCCGCCGGAGGCGAACATGGCGGTCGCGTTGAGTCGCACCAGCGCCGATCCATCCGGCTTTTCGTCCACGGTCAGTGCACCGGCCTGCTCCTCCGGGGCCAGCAACTGCTTCAGGCTCTTGCGCTCGACCTTTGGCTGCGCCTGCCTGAGTCGCGACTCGTCCGGCGGCACGGCGCCCTTTAGCCCGATCTGCGCGACCTGCGCGCTGACCGGTGAGGAAAGCTCGTTCAGTCGCGTATAGAAATACAGGAAGGCCCCGAGCAACAGGCAGGCACCTGCCGCCACGATCACCCACAGCGGCACGTAGCGGACCAGCGGGTTGCGCCGGTCCTCGATCCCCTTCCAGTGCGGCGCCAGCTCGTCTACAGCCGGCGCACGCTGCGCCTTGATCCGGCGATACAGCTCCTCCTGGATATCGGCCAGTTTTGCGCGGCCGTCGGCCTCGATCTGATAACGCCCGCCGAAGCCCAATGCCAGGCAGATGTACATCAGTTCGATCAGATCGATGTGACGAGAGAAGTCCGCACACAGGCGATCGAGGATGACAAAGAACTTCTCGCCGCCGTAGGACTCGCCGTGAAACACCACCAGCAGCGTCTTCGCCGCCCAGCCGCTCTGGCCGCCCCATGGCGTGTTCATCACCGCTTCGTCGAGGGTCGCGCACAGCACGTAACGCGCTGCGGTAATCGTCTGCGCCGCGATGCCCGCTGCCTGGGCGTTGCTCTCGAACTGCCGCACCTGCGCGATCACCTGATCGCGCAGGTGCGCGGCATCCGGCTGCGACACGCTGTTGCGCAATTGCACCGCCAGCAGCAGCAGTGGACTGGCCGCCTGAACCAGCGCGTTCAATCCACCCCCAAGAAAATCACTGATCGCCGCCGGCGGCACGGCGTCGGCACGCGGCACCGGGCCACGCGGCTGCGCGGCTGCCGGTTTCGGAGCCGCCGCCGCCGGCGGAGGTGGTGCGGCGGGTGTCGCACCGGAGCGCGGCCGGACTACCGTCGCGTCGCGCAGGGGATCGTCGTCGTTGGGGCCCTTGGGACCGTTGCTGCTCATGCGCTCAACCTCTGATCGCCCACAGTTGCAGGTCGAGACCGGCGAACTCGCCACCGAAATGGAAGGCGATGCCGCCGGACGTCTTCAGTGCCCGCCACATCGGCGAATTCTTGTCGAACTCGAAATACAGGTAGCCGGAGTTGTACGGGATCTGGCGCGGTGCCACCGGCATCGGCGTGACCGGAATACCCGGCAACTGCAGGTTCACCAGGTCGCGGATTTTCTCCACCGGACCGATCTTCGACTGTGCCGGCAACTGTCGCCGCAGGTCCTCGGACTTGAGATCGGCCTTGGCCGCCAGCACGAAGGCGGCAGTGTCGATCAGGCTCAGGTCCGGCACCACGGCAACCCACACGCCAAATTTGCGCTGCTGCAGCGGGATCGGGATCGCGGTCTGCTCCATCACCGCGCTCAGGCTGTTACGCAGTGCCACGATCAGCGGTTCGAAGCTTTCGTACAACGCCTCGTGCCGATACGGCGGAAACGCCGGCGGGCGCTTGCCGACCACGGTGAACGTGGACAATTCGCCGGCCATGCCGGCCAGCACCCGGTAGAAATCCTCCGGATGCAGGATCGGCGCCGCGGCCAGATGCGCGATCAGCGGCTGGTAGCGGTTCACCACCTGCAGCAGCAGGAAATCGGCGATTTCGGCCGCGCCACCGCGATCGGTCACCGCTACCCGGCTGGCCAGCGCCTCGCCGCGCTGATGCAGCAGACCCAGCAATTCGGTGAGGAAGGTCGTCAGGCGCGGTGCCGCATGGCAGCTCAGCGCCGTCGGCATGAAGGATTCTTCGAGGATGACGCGTCGGTCGGAGCGGCACTCGACGATCCGTGCCAGCGGAATCTGTGCCAGGCCTTCCAGCGGCTGCGACTGTGGCAACAGACGGCTGTTGAGTCCCCCCACTTCCAGCGGGGTCAGCCCGTCGACGCTGCCGGAGGCATCGCGCACCTCGGTTTCCCGTACCCGGAAGCGAAACAGTTTCTCGGCCGGTGCCTCCGGGCGACCGCTGTCGGGCTGGGCCGGCGAACGCAATGGCAGGGTGAGAAAAACGGTCTGATCCCGCCAGTTGCCGTCGACCTCCAGCGCCAGAGGCAATGGATCGTCGCCCGGCATCGAGAAAGGCGTGCCATCCGGAAACACGCCCCGCGCGCGCTTGATCCCCAGTTTGCCTATGGCCAGCAGATCGGTCTCGAGTTCCAGTTCCGAGAAGCCCCAGGTGTAGGGACGCAGGCTGCCGGCGCGCAGTTCGACGAAACGCTCGAGGTAACGTTCCTGCTGCTGCAGATGCTGGGGACGAAGGAATAGTCCTTCGCTCCAGACGACCTTGTTGTTATCCGTCATGCGTCGCGCCCGCCCCTGTGAGAATTTCATCCGGCTGCGCTGCCGGGTATTCCGGCGTCGACGGCATGCGGCCTGCCAACGCGTCCCTTGGATATTTCGTTCCTGCGACTACAGCGCCCCCCCCGGCGCCCTAGTGATGTTTCGACTGCTGCATTCTCCGCGCCGATTTCAGGCGTGACAACTGTTCTTCGTAGGCCCGCGCGAACTCGTCACCGAACAGCCGGCGGAAGCATTCGTCGGGATCCCGTGACAGCCCGTCAAAATGTTCCCGATACCTGTCCCAGTACTTGCCCTTGCCGGCGAAGGCCGAACGCTTCGAGCCGCCATCCGCTTCCTGCTCGAAGCGATCCGGATTGAAGTGCAGCAACAGCGATTCGAACGCCGCCCGCACCCCCGCAAGCATGGCCATCTGGTGGCAGCGGATATCGTCGAAGGCATCCTCGAACGCCGCCGTGCCGGACATGAATGCGCCATTCGACGGCGCCATGATTTTCTGCAGCGCCTCGTCCGGTGTCGGTGCGAATTTCAACGGGTTGTTTTCGGAACGCTGAATGATGGTGACCGGCAATCGGAAAGTATTCTTGATCTCGGCGCGCGCACGCAGAACATCCATGACTCCGTCGACCACGACACGGAATATCTCGTCCACGTCCGGTGGCAAGGTGGCGCCACCGGGGGTCTCTGCAACTGAAGCCGCGACGGGTCGTTGTGCTGGCCCCGGAGCTTGCGCCGGCTGGAGGGACACCGAGTTCGACGGCGCCGGTGGCGACGAGAAGTCGCCCATTGTCAGGTCCCAGTTCTCCGGGAGGGCATCGGGCTGTCGCTGATCGGTGGTCATCGGCGGACGGAAATAATCTTCCGTACTCGCCGAATGATTCCAGTTGGAACTGGCATTGCCGGTAGTGGCACCGGACAGGAGTCCGGAAGAAGTATCCGCCGGCCCCAGAAAACTCAGCGGATCGAGCTCACCACCGGTGCTCTTGCCGATGCTGTCCGGAATCAGCTCCGCGTCCATCGGAATGGCCGCCGATGGCGGACTGGAGACGGCACGCGGAGTTGGATCAAGCAGTCCGAAGTCCAGCGGGTCCATGACATGGTGGACGAACCGGCTGCCGGCGCCCTCGCTGCTGCGGGTTCAAGCAGATCGGGCATCGCCGACGCGGCACCGGCATCCTGCAGACGAACCTCCACTTCGAAGGTATCGATCAGCAAGCGGTCGCCATCCTTCAGCGCGGAGGGATCGCCCTTGACCAGCGGCGCGTCATTCAGGAGCATGCCGTTGGTACTGCGGTCCTCGATGAAATACATGCCGTTGAGGAAGCGGATCATCGCGTGCACGCGCGACACCCCCGAGGCACTCAACACCCAGTCACAATCTTCCGAGCGACCGATGCTGCCGCCGGCGGCCTCGAACTTCCTGCTGCTGCGGCTGCCGAATTGGGCCGCCTGATGGCCAGCGACTGCAAGGATCAGGGTCTGCGACATCGGCACGCTCTTGTTTCCCCTTGCAACAATCAGCCAACCAGGACGGTGATGGATGAATCACCGCTACACATGCAATCAGCCGGGTATCCCGAAAATTCCAGCATGGCCGATCGTTCAAGAACGAAGGAACCGCCCGCCATTCGGCATTGCTGCCCGTAACGACAAAATTCTACATTGAGGCCGACGGACCACTCGGCAATACACCCCGGAACCACCCCTCGCCATCGTATCGTCCATCCCGTTGCCGGGCAAGCCGCAGAAGCCCGCGGCGCGCGTCTCAGGCGCCACCCGCCGCGGAGCCTCCGGCGTTGAGCAGATTCAGCGCCGGCTCGATGAAACTGGCTCGACGGGCCTCGAATTTGTCAATCACCAGGGCGGCCAGCATGTTGATCGCGGCCACCACCGCGCAGGCGGTCAGGTGATCCGCGGGTGGAACGGCGGTCTCCTGCGAAGCCGGCGCCAGACTTCCCCCGGACCATCCGGCCGCCGCGGCGACCCATGCGCCCGCCGATTTGTAGCCGCCCGCGCTGGCGAACTCGAATGCCGCCCGCCGGTTGCTTTCGTTCGGCTCGCGCACCCATTTTTCGGCGAGCGAGGCGCCCGCCTTGTCCTCGGGATCCAGCGCCTGGTCGCGCGCGCACTGGCACAGCCAAGCCACCGCATAACGCTTGGGCAACAGCCGGGCGAGCAGTTTCAGCGCGTCCTGCACCTGCCCCGCGCCGACCAGCGTCTGCACCGCCGTCTGCGCCGTCATGTCCGGCTTGAGCAGGGCGCTGGCCGGTTCGGACAGTTCCATCTGGATTGACGCTTGCATGATTGCTGACATCGACGCGTTCTCCCGCCTACCCGATCATGATGATGCCGCCGGACAACTGCGCCATGCCGTCGCCCTTCAGCATCAGCACGCTCCCTTTGACCGTCGTCATGCCACTGGAAGACACTTCCATCATGGCGTCGGAATGCACTTTCATCGGCGCACCCGAGGTGACATCCATCGTTGCGCCAGCCTTGATCGCCATCGTTGCGTCGCCGTTGATCTTGATGGTGACGCCCTTGATCTCGATCGTGCCGTCGCTCTTCATCACGATGCTGGACGCACCGGTGACCAGCTCGATCTCGGTACCGGCGCTGAGCTTGAATTTCTGGCCGATCGTGCTGGTGGCGTTCTGCGTGACGTCGAGCTTGTCGTCGTTGCCCACGGTCAGCTTGCGATCGTGCTTGATGTTTTCGGTCTGATCGTTCTTGATGTTGACCGTTTCATCGTGATCGATGTCCACGAAGTGGTCGTTCTCGACTTCCTCGCGCATGTCCTTCTGCGCGTGCAGGAACAGCTCCTCGCTGCCCATCTTGTCCTCGAAGCGGATTTCGTTGAAGTCCGCCGCGGCACCGCCCTCATGGCTGCGGCTCTTGATGCCACTCTGCGTCTTGTTGTCCGGCAAGGTGTAAGGCGGCATGTTGTCCGCGTTGTAGACGCTGCCGATCACCAGCGGCCGATCCGGGTCGCCCTCGAGGAAACTGATCACCACTTCCTGGCCGACGCGGGGAATATGCACCGCGCCCCAGTTCTTGCCGGCCCATGAGGAGGCCACCCTGACCGGGCAGGAAATGTGCGCGTTCTTCTTGTCCGGCTTGTTCCAGTGAAACGTCACCTGGATGCGGCCGTACTTGTCCACGGAAATGTCTTCGGCGGTCTCGCTGCCAGCCACCACGGCCGTCTGCAGGCCGACGATCATCGGCTTCACCGCGGTCGGCATGGTACGAAACGGCTGCCTGCTCCGGATCACGGAAAAATTGCAGAAGAACTGTTCGCCATCCTGCTGCCCGGAAATGCCCTGGGCGCTCTCGATGTGCACCGTCGACCCGGTGACCAGGTATTCCTGGTTCAGTTCGTTGCGCGGAAATTTCGTCAGCTTGAACAGCGCACCGGTCAGCAGGCCGCAGGCGTTGGTCGCACCCGAACATTGCGACTGCGGCACGTTGATCGCCTCCAGGCGAACCTGCGCATAGTGCTTGCCGGCATCGCTCAACTCGTGATCCCCGGGGAAGTCGAACGATTCGAGACCGGGCACCGGATGGTTGTCGTCCGCGTTGCTGATCGTCTCGACACCAAGCAGGGACGTCTTCGGCTTGAGCGGGTCGTAGTCGGTCAGGGAGTACTTGGTGGTCTGCACCGAACGCGCCGACGCGAAATCGGAGACAGCCACTTCCGTCGCCGCGCGGCTCCCCGCCGTCTGGGGCCGATAGGGCAACTCGGCGAATCCGCTGGTCGTGGCATGCGCCCCGAGCGAGTCCGCCAGCACCAGGGTATGCACACCGTCCGTGTGCTGGAAGAAATAGTAGATGCCCTCCTGCTCCATCAGGCGACTGATGAAATTGAAATAGTCCTCGCGGTACTGCACGCAGTATTCCCGCGCGGCATAGCTTCCGCTGAGACTCAGCTTGACGTCGCCGTAGCCGATTTCCGCCAGCACGCTTTTCACGATGTCGGGAACCGACATGTTGGTATAGATGCGGCAATCCACCTTGTGCAGCAACAGCCATGCCTTGGGCACCAGCGTCACCGAATACTCGGCGTGACGCTCGTCGCCGAAGCTGTCAAAGCCGATCTGCGATATTTCCGAGACGATGCCATTGAAATGACGTTTGTAGTTGTCTGCCTCGAACGTCACCGTCATCGAGCTGCCGAGCAGACTGAGCAGACTGAGCTCGCTGTCCTTGCTGAGCAGCTTCAGCTGGTACGAAAACAGCTTGCCGAGCTGCTCGCTGCCCGACAGGCTTGCGGGCAGCAGTTTGTCACCGAGGTCTGACTTCAGTGTCATTCGATGCGTCATACAAATCTCCCCAGCGAGTCCGCGATTGCGGTCTTGCGATCCTGTCTGTTTACCATATCCACATCACTTGCGGGAGGCCCACTCACCGCCGGTGCGCTGTCGATCCGCCCATGGGAGAAATATTTCCCGTGGCCAGATCCTTGCTCCGATGTCCTTGAACCCGGCACCGATCGACGTTGCCGGATCGGCGCCGGTCCCGCCTGCCGATCATGGCCACCCTCATTCACAGACGAGCGACCGGCGCCGCGCCAGCACCACCCATCCAGCCACCGGCTTGCCCACCTCCTTGCGCAACGACGAGGTCGCGATATTCACCCGGCCGAAGCCGACCGCAGCCAGCACCCGTTCCACGTGGCCGCGGGTATGACGATAGCGTCCGCTGGATGACAATTCGACGCGATCCCCGTCACCCTCCATCGCCTCCAGCGTGAACGCGACCCAGCCACCCGGCCGCAGCGTCGCATGGGCTGCCGACAATATTGGCAGCAGATCACCGAAATACACCAGGGTGTCGGCGGACACCACCACGTCCCACGCCCCCGGATTGGCCTGCAGGTAGGCGGTGAGCTCGGCCACCACCAGCTCGTCGTAGCCGCCACGCTGGCGCGCCTTCTCCACCATGCCGCCGGAGAGATCCACCCCGCCCAGTCGCCGTGCATGCGGCCTGATCAGCGGACCGCACAGCCCCGTCCCGCAGCCGGCATCGAGCACGTCCAGCACGCCAGCGGGAGGATCGAGTACTGCGTTCAATGCCTCCACCAGGATCTGGGGAGCGCGGTAATCGAGATTCTTCAGCAACTGCTCATCGAAACTTTCGGCGAATCCGTCGAACACATTGCGCACATAGTCATCGTCCGCCCGTGGCGGCGCCGTCTCGCCACCGCAGGCGGCGAGCATGTGCCGTGGTACCGGGTTGGATGGCTCGCGCTCGCACCAGTCACGATAGACCCCGATGGCCTCGTCGCGCCGTCCGAGCATGTACAGCACGACACCCAGTGCATCGAGTGCGCGTACATTCGCGCTGTCGCAGCGAACGGCATTCCGGAAACAGACAACGGCCTCCTCCACGTCCTCGATGGTGCGTACATGACTGCGCAGGTACATCCCCATCAGGTAATGGGCGCGCGCCAGCTGCGGCGCCTGCGCCAGCAGGGCGGCATAGACCTCGAATGCCTCGTCCGGCCGCTGCCTTGCCTCCAGCACCAGCGCCAGGTTGCTCAAGGCATCGTGTTGCTGCGCGTTGCACGCCAGCGCGCTGCGATAGCAGGCTTCGGCCTCGGCGAAGTTTCCGGTTTCCTTGTGGATATTGCCCAGATTGTTGTGCGCATCGGCATGTTGCGGGGCCGCCCGCAAGGCCATCCGGATCAGCCTGATGGCCTCATCGCTGCGACTGCGCTGATGACACAACACACCCAGAAAATGCAGTGCATCGGCTTGCCCGGCCTGCATTTGCAGCGTCCTGCGGTAGAGCATCTCCGCGGTATCCAGCTGACCGCTCCGATGTGCCTCGATCGCGCTGCCCAGCATCGCGAGCACAGCGTGGGCGGCATCGGCTGCCGAATGGTGTTTGCGCCTGGCACGACTGGACGACGCCCGTTTCAAGCGCGCGTCCGGCGACAAGCCATGACTGGTCCGCCCTGCACCCTCATTCGCCCCTCCCCTGCAACGCCGGGTTCCCGCCCGACGGCGGCCAGCCCCGTGCCTGCCGGTCGACCATGACGGCTGCTAGCTGATGATCACCGTGGGACAACCGAGCACGATGGTCCCGCCATGCGCGGTCGAATCGCCCATGCGGGCCGCGGGCAGCCCACCGATAAGGACCTTGACGGACCCCATCGCAATCACATCCGGCGGCCCCACGCACACTGCCATGTCACTGACCCGCGCGGCGGGCAGGCCGCCGATCAGCACCTTGACCGCCCCGGGTGGGAGGATGGGCCCGCCCACATGGGGAACGATACCGGTCACCATCGGACAGACGTGCATGTCGGTGATCCTGGCGGCTGGAGGCATGCTGGCGGTCCCGATGAAGTATGGATACTGATCGTCGGCAGATACTACGCCGGTTGCCGACCCGGGGTCACCCTGCTCCGGGTAACCGTGATCTCACCCGGATCAGCTGGAACCCCTCGGGGTTGCCGGCGGCGGAACTCAGACAGGCCCCGGCTGGCCGGTCGGACGGCCTCGCGGAACGCCGCAGAGGGATGACGGCTCCGCGCGAAACCGCACTACCGCCACATCGCCTACCAGGAACAGTCGATACGCCGCCGTGATCGCCGCAGGCGGCATCCCGCAGGCACCGCGAACAATGGATGCACTTCGGTCCCATGCTTCGGTATGCCCTCCGTGCAAAGGGTCGACCAGATCGGGCATGTAATACATCAGGAAACCCCGGGTGGCGAACGCATTGCCGTCGGTCAGGTAGACCGGCGTCAATGCACGGACGATGGGCAGCTGATCCGCGACATGTCCGGCCAGCGGCGCATAGCCGGCGGAGCCATCGACAATCAGGCTGTGCACCGGATGCCCGGCCTGCATCACGGCCAGATCATCGACCAGACGCGCGGCGATACGCTCCTCATAGGCCTTCTGCGCGCCCATGGCATTGCCATAGGCATTGGCTACCACGCCCATGCCGAGGGCAAGCATGATGCCTGCCGCATGGCTCCAGCCATCGGAGCGCCGCCAGCGACGCAGCGCCGCCAGCATCACCACGAGTCCGGCGCTGAGCAGCGCCCCCAGGCCCATCAGCACGCGCGGTTCGATCTCCGGCTTGCGCAGCAGCAGCATCGGGCCCAGCGCGCAGACCATGCCCGCCAACGGCATCAGCACACTGGCAACGACCAGCAGCAGCGTGACCCCGCGCGGCTCCAGCGCCCGCCGCCCCAGCGCGTGGTGCACGCCGACGATTACCGGAATCACCGCCAGCACGACAAGCAGCGGGCCAAAATACAGCCACCAGTGGCCATTGAAGCCGGCAATCACGAACGCATAGAAATCGACGAAATTGCGCAGCAGCATCGGCAACTCGTGCCAGCCGTGAATCGTCTCGGCCTGATGCCGCACCCATCCGCTGATGTGGATGCCCACCAGCAGCTCATAGATCAACATGCCCACGACCACCTGCAGCAGCCGCATGCCCGCCGAGCTCGCCAGCTCGCGGACAGACGCGTTGCGCAACTGCAACAGCACCAGGTCCAGCAGCACGAACACCAGGTACAGATTGATGGCCGGCTGGTACAGGTTGAGGCAGCCAAACAGCGCCAGCACGCCCAGCCACCAGCCGCGCCAGCCGGCTGCCGGTCGCAGGATGGGCAACAGGGCCAGCAGCATCGCCAGGCTCATGCTCAGGGCATCGAACTTGAAGGAGAGGTTTCCCAGGAAGAACGGCTGCGCACCCAGCGGGAAGGCGACCAGTGCTGCCAGCCACGCCGGACCGACCGCATAGCGTCGCGCGAGCAGGACTCCGATCCATGCCAGCAAGCCGATGGCACCGATCTGGGTGAGCGGCGAGATATCCACCATCGCATGGTCGTAGCACTGCAGCACGCGCATCAGCAGGGTGGTGAGCGGCCGTCCGTTGGAGTCCCAGCCGGCACGGCCGATCAGCGCCCGTTTCAGGTCGTCGTTGTAGGGCCGGTCGGCGCGCAGGATCGGATACAGGATCAGTGCGTACAGTCCCAGCAGGATACCGAACACGTCTCGCCCGCGGGGTGCGGAGATGACGACGGAATCCTCCGGCGTGTCAGGCAGTTTTGTCGGTACCAAGGGATGGCTCCTTGCGGCTATGGCAACGGCACGGACGTGAAAGGCGGCTGATGCGCAGATGGCGGCGGTCGCCGGCCACCCGCGCAGTCATGGATGGCATGCGCTGCTCACGAAGCGTTTCCGACCGCAAGATGATGGCCGATCATAATCCATGAAGCATGCGGACAGCCCGCGGATGCCCTCGACGCAGGCGGCCGAAGGAGACCTGTCATGCGCGTCCGTCCATCGCGCCGGATCCGCCGGAGCGTGCCATGATGGCTTCCAGCAACTGCAGGTTCAGCGCGTGCTGCTGCGCTTGCCAGTCAGCCAGCATCGCCGGATCGATTTCGGGTTGTTCGTCCATCGCCGACAGCCGGCGTTTCCACCAGCTCCGGTAGCGGTAGTGCGATACCTCGCCGTTGATGTCGCTGCCGACCAGACCATGGCGCAGGCAGTCGATCAGAGCCAGCGCGTGCTCGCTGAGCAACCGCCCCTGGTCCCAGTTGGTATGCGCCACCTCGGTGGCAAACGCGTCCTTGTCGATCGACAGATAGCTGGGCAGGATCTGCGCGCGCTGTGACTCGACGAACGCGTCGACCAGCGCCGCGGGTGTATCGAAGCTGCGGAACGCGTGCGCCAACCCGAACGGTCGCGCCCAGCCGGTGTCCACGCCCATGGACCAGTAGGTCAGCTTCCGCCGCAACAATGGCGCTAGGTAGTTCTCCCACGCGTGCCCGCCGCTGATATCGGTCGACGTGATGCCCAGCACGTGCACGTGGCTGACCTGCGGCAGCATGGCGACCTTGCGCACCCACGAGCCGCAATGGACGCCGAACGGAAAGCGCATGTTGTCGGGGTGGTTGTCCAGCACCACCACCTGGAACGGCGTCTTCGTCTGCAGCCGGGCGATCAGGGGCCAGCTCAGATGGTGGAAATCGCCACTGCCGGTGAACACCGTGCCGTACTCGGCCGGCAGCAATTCGTCGAGCATGCGGCGGAAGCGCCGCATGACGGCCAGCGAGCAGCCGAAGCGGATCGACTCCTGCCAGTGCTCCAGCGGCAGCACCAACCGGCGCGGCAGCGCACCGACCGAACGGTCGATGTCGAGCACGACGGGCCGGTTTGCCAGCTCATTCATCGGAGGCCTCCGCTGCCGCCTGCCACTGGCGATCGCTTTCGAAATGACCGCCCAGCCGGCGCAGCAACATGCGCAGAAGCGGGTTGCGGGCGTATACCGCGTGGCGGGTGAAGGTCATGCTCGCCCCGAGAAAGGATTTCACCTGCGGATCGGTCCAGCCGGCCACGTAATGAGTGAGACCGCGCTGGCGCGCGTAGTCCAGATTGTGCATCCAGCTGACGAAATACAGATTGTGCTCGCGTGCCTGCGGGTAGGCGAAGCCGACGTACTTGTCGATCAGCTTGCCGGCGTGCTCGTAGCAGAGGTTCCAGCCGATCATCTCACCCGCATGTCGATAGACGAACACGATGCCGCCGCTGCTGCCGTCCTGCAGCACGGCGCGGAAAAACGCCGCGCCCAGCCGATCGAAATGGACTTCGCTCTGCTCGTAGACGTTGTCGAACAGGATCTGGAACGTTGCCAGTGTCGATTCGTCGTTGAAGCGCGGATCGCCGGTGGGCACCGCCTCGATATCAAGCTGAGCACGCGAGCGCAGCTTGCGCCGGATGTTCTTCCGCCGGCCGGAGGACAGTCGCGCCAGGTACTCGTCGCCGGACGCGAAGTCGATCGGCACCCACGCCAGTGCCTGCCCTTCGAGCAGCACGTACCCCTGCGCCTCGCAGGCGCTGGCGAAAGCCTGCGCGTAGGCGTTCGCGTCCTCGTCCAGCAAGGGCGAATCCTGCGCGATGTCCTTGACGATCAGCAGCCGGCATTCACGGCCGTAGGCGAGCTTCAGTCCCTGCGCCAGCGCCGCCGGCGCGACCGCCGGGGGCAGCGGCGCGTACTCGGAGACGGTAGTGCCGGCGAAACGCGTGCGCCAGCGCAGCAGGCGCCCCCACCAGCGGTATCCGGGCAGGCGGGTGAGTCGGCGGCGCAACGCCTCGTCCGCGGTGGTCAGCAGGTCGAACGGCGCGACAAAGCAGGGCATGCCCTGCGGCGACCGCTCCACCGCAAAACCGAGCGGGGGATGCTGCATGAACGCCCCGAGCAGGGCGTCCGGTTCCAGTTGTTCGATGAAAGGCATGAGTAAGCAAATTTGCCTAGACTTGATGGGGCATAACACTGTCGTGTGCAGCCAGGAGTCCACTCGTCATGAACGATACAACCCAGCAACAGGTATTCGAGATCATCGCCAAGCAGGCCAAGATCGACCTGGCCACCGTCAAACCCGAGTCCACACTGAAGGATCTGGGCGTCGCATCGCTGGAGGCGATCGAGCTGATCTTCGATATCGAGGAACATTTCAACATCAATTTTCCGGACCAGCAGGGCGCCAACTTCGACAGCGACACGGTACAGAGCCTGGTCGATGCCGTGCAGAAGGCGCTCGACGACAAGGCTGCCGCAGGTGAAGGATCGAACTGATGCAGACCATTTCGAAGCGCCGTGTCGTGATCACCGGCATGGGCGCGATCAGCCCGCTCGGCGTGGGTGCCGAGGCACTGTGGCAGGGGTTGCGCGAAGGCCGCAGCGGTATCGGTCCGTTGCGCCATCCGGATGCCGAACGTCTGAAGCTGAAAATCGCCGCGCAGGTGCCGGCGAGCTTCGACCCGGCCGCAAACATCGACGAACGCACCCTGCCCCTGCTCGACCGCACCTCGGAATTTGCGCTGCACGCGGCACGCGAGGCGATCATGCAATCCGGCATCGACTTCAGCCAGCCCGAACTCGGCCTGCGCACGGCCGTGGTGGTTGGCACCGGTGTCGGTGGCGAGACCACCCAGGACGAGCAGAGCCGGCGCCTGTACGCGGATAATGCCCAGCGCACGCATCCGTTGACCATCGTGCGGCTGATGACCAACGCCTCGGCCAGCCAGATCAGCATCGCCTACGGGCTGCGCGGGCCGACCTTCGCCGTGGCCAGCGCTTGCGCCTCGGCCAACCACGCGATCATCCAGGCCGCGCAGATGATCCGTTACGGCATGGCCGATGCGGCCGTCACCGGTGGCACCGAAGCCTGCATCACCTATGGCGCGATGCGCGCGTGGGAAGCGATGCGCGTGCTGGCAGACGATACCTGCCGCCCGTTCAGCGCGAACCGGCGTGGCCTGGTGCTGGGTGAAGGCGCCGCCATCTTCGTGCTGGAATCGCTGGAACATGCGCAGGCGCGCGGCGCGATCATCCTGGCCGAACTGGCCGGCAGCGGCATGACGGCCGATGCCACCGATATCGTGATGCCGAGCGCTGCCGGCGCCGCCGCCGCAATGACTCAGGCCCTGGCCGACGCCGGATTGGCGCCGCAGGACATCGACTACATCAACGCGCACGGCACCGGCACCCAGGCCAATGACGCCACCGAGACCAAGGCAATCCGCCTCGCCTTCGGCGCACATGCCGACCGCCTCGCGGTGTCCTCGACCAAGTCCATGCACGGCCACGCCCTGGGTGCCTCCGGCGCACTGGAACTGGTGGCCGTGGTCGGCGCCCTGCGCGATGGCGCGGTGCCACCTACGGCGAATCTGGACCAGGTCGATCCGGCCTGCGACCTGGACTACGTGCCGAACACGGCCCGCGAGATGCCGGTGCGCGCCGCGCTGAGCAACTCGTTCGCCTTCGGCGGGCTCAATGCGGTGCTGGCGCTCAAGCGCGCGCCCTGACGACATTTCACGCGGCGACAAACAAAGGAACCCGGCGAGCGATCGCCGGGTTCCTTTTACGCGTGGCCCACGCGCGACCGACATCAGCCCTTCTTGGCTTTGGTCAGCAACTGGTCCAGCAGGCTGATCGCCAGGTCGATCTCCTCGTGAGTGATCTCCAGTGACGGCGCGAACGTGATCACGTTCTTGTACCAGCCGCCCACGTCGAGCACGAGGCCGATCTTCTTGCCGTTGTGCTCCAGATCGCCGGCCAGGCCGATGTCGACCATCTTGTCCAGCAACGCCTTGTTCGGCGTGAAGCCGTCGTCGGTGCAGATCTCCGCGCGCAACGCCAGACCCAGGCCGTCGACGTCGCCGATTTCCTTGTGCCGCTTCTGCAGGTCGCGCAGGCCCTCGAGGAAGTGCGCCCCCTTCAGCGGCACGGTGCGCTCGTAGTCCAGCTCGTAACCCATCTTGATCACTTCCAGACCCAGCGCGGTGCCGAGCGGGTTGGAATTGAACGTCGAGTGGGTCGAGCCCGGCGGGAAGATGGTCGGATTGATCAGCTCCTCGCGCGCCCACAGCCCGGACAGCGGATTCAGGCCGTTGGTCAGCGCCTTGCCGAACACCACGATGTCCGGGGTCACGCCGAAATGCTCGATCGACCACAGCTTGCCGGTACGCCAGAAACCCATCTGGATCTCGTCGGACACCATCAGGATGCCGTACTGGTCGAGCACCTTTTTCAGGCCCTTGAAGAAGCCCATCGGCGGGATCACGTAACCGCCGGTGCCCTGGATCGGCTCGACGTAGAACGCGGCGTACTCGCACTGGTTGGTCTTGGGATCCCACACGCCGTTGTATTCGGTCTCGAACAGACGGGCGAACTGGTTCACGCAGCTGTCCGAATACTCCTCCGCGGTCATGCCCTTGGGGCGGCGGAACGGATACGGAAACGGCAGGAACATCGCACGCTCGCCGAAGTGGCCAAAGCGGCGGCGATAGCGGTAGCTGGAGGTGATCGACGAGGCGCCCAGGGTGCGGCCGTGGTAGCCGCCCTCGAACGCGAACATCAGGCTCTTGCCGTTCTTGAAGTTGCGCACCAGCTTGAGCGAATCCTCGATCGCCTGGGCACCGCCGACGTTGAAATGCACGCGGCCGTCCAGACCGAACTTCTTCTTCGCATCCAGCGCCACCGTCTTGGCCAGCTCGATGCGGGTCTGGTGCAGGTACTGGCTCGCCACCTGCGGCAGCCGGTCGATCTGATCCTTCAGCACGTTGTTGAGGCGCGGATTGCCGTAGCCGAAATTGACCGCCGAGTACCACATCTGCAGGTCGAGGAACGGCGTGCCGGCGGTGTCGAACATGTAGCTGCCTTCGCCGTGACGAAAGATTTTCGGCGGGTCCACGTAGTGCACGGTGTCGCCGAAGGAACTGTACTTGGCCTCGTCGGCGAGCAGTTGCGCGTCGTCGATGAAGCCGGCGGCGTTCTTGTCGATTTTCATGTTGTGATCCGGGAGGGGAATTGCGGAAGTGGTAGCGGTACAGCCGATCAGGCTCAGGCAGTGACCGGCTCGTGATGGGTATGGCTGACCAGGCTGCCGTCGAGCAGTTTCGGCAGGAACTCGAGGGCATCCTCGAAGCCGGTGATCGGCACGTAGTCGATGCCGGCAGCGCGGCAATGCTCGATCAGGCGGTGCTTGGCGAACACGAAATCGACGCGGTCGGCGGCGCAGAAATCCGAGGCGCCGTCGCCGATCAGCAAGGTCTTCGCGCCCGTGCCACGGGCCTGCGCCACGCAGGCGCACTTGCAGGTACCGCTGCGGCAACCCTCGGCCTGGAACGGCGAGGTCAGCTGCCACTGCTTCGGCGGCTCGGCCGGCGCCAGGTGGTTGGCGGCCAGCGGCAGGTCGTCCAGGCCGTAGCGGCCGAGAATCTGGTGGATCGCGTAATCGAGCCCGTCGCTGACCACGCGGATCGGCACGTTCAGCTCCCGCGCCCTGGCGACAAAGCCCGGAAATGCATGGTCGATCCAGAGCCCGGCCAGATGGCTGTCGAGTTCCGCACGGGTCATCTTCAGCAGGTCGACCTGCCCGGCCATGCACTCGCGCGAGCCGATCAGACCGGCGCGCCAATCCTGCTCCAGCACTTCCCAGCCTGGCCGCCCGAAGCGGTCGAGCAGCGAGTCGATCACGTCCTCGACGGAAATGGTGCCGTCAAAATCACACAGGATGGTCCAGCCAGACAACGACATTGACGGTTCACTCAAGTGACAATGGCTTGCAGGTTAGAAAGCCTGTCTTTCGGCGCCCTTTCCCTTAGCCGAACGGTGGCTGAGCGAAACATCTTTCGGTCCACCGCGTCGCACCGACAACACCTATGCTGCCGCCCATGATCCGATCGCGATATCCCACCCTGCTCCCCCCATGCCTGCTGCTCATGGCATGCCTGCTGTGGCCGATCGCCGGCATGGCCGAAACCGGCGGATCACCCACGCTGGCGATCGGTGCCGGCATGCAGCGCCTGCCCAGCTGGGCCGGCGCGGGCGATCAGCGCAGCGAGCCCTTCCCGTACCTGGATATCGAGCTGCCCGGACACGGCAGTCTCTCCACCCTGGACGGCCTGCAGATCGACCTGATCCAGGGTGCCGTTCTGCACGGCGGTGTCTATGGCAACTACCAGTGGGGTCGCCAACGTGACGACCTCGGCACGCTGGCCGGCAAGGTCGCCACATTGCCGCCGCGGATCAATCTGGGCGGCTATCTGGAATGGCAACTCACCCGCCAGATCGATCTGGGCGGCAACCTCAGCCATGACATCAACGGTGCCGGGGTCTACCTCACGCTGTACGCCGAATGGGACCTGCCCACGGTCGGTCTTCTGCAACATTCCATTGTGTTGCGCTGGCAGGCGATGAACGCGCCGGCGATGAACCGCTTCTTCGGCGTCGATGAGGCAGCCGCCGGCGCGTTGAATGTCCCGGCCTGGCAACCCGGTGCCGGCAGCCAGCTCGCCTCGCTGGAATACGACTTGTTCATGCCGACCAGCAAGCACACCGGGCTCGCTCTGGCACTGGTCTACGGGCGCCTGCTGGGTGGTGCCGCCAACAGTCCGCTGGTGACCCATTACGGGTCGCGCACCCAGCTCTCCGAATCAGTGGCCCTGGTCTACGCCCTGTAAGGTCAGCGATCGTCTCGCGTCCAGATCGCGCCATCCTCCTCCCGCACCGGAAAACTGGCGACCGGCTCATAGGCCGGCGGCTTGGTCACCGCTCCCGTGCGCAGGTCGAAACGCGCGCCGTGGCGCGGGCATTCCACCTCGAAGCCGAAGACCTCGCCACCGGCCAGGTCGCCACCATCGTGGGTGCAGGTGTCCTCGACCGCGTACAGCGCGCCGTCGATGTTGTACACCGCGATCGGTGTGTCGCCGTCCCACACCAGCTTGTATTCGCCGGGCAGGAAGTCGCTGCGCGTGCCGACCCTGACCCAGCCGTTCATGCCGCCGCTCCGCCGAACTCCTTCAGCAGGACTTCGAAGCGAAGATCGTCGCGACGGGGAATGCCGAAACGCTCGTCGCCGTAGGGAAACGGCTGGTACTCGCCGGTGCGCCGGTAGCCGCGGCGCTCGTACCAGGCGATCAGCTCGGCACGCTGCTCGATCACTGTCATGCGCATCGCGCGGCAGTGCCATTCCTCGCGGGCGAAACGCTCCGCTTCGGCCAGGACCTGCTTGCCCAGACCGCTGCCCTGGCCGCTCGGGTCGACCGCGAACATGCCGAAGTAACCCGTCTCGCCCTGCCGCTCGATATGGCAGCTGGCCTTGAGCTGGCCGCTCTGCTCGGCCAGCAGCACCAGGCAGTCGGGCCGGCCGATCAAGGCGCTGACATCCGCTGCATCGGTGCGCTGACCGTCGAGCAGGTGCGATTCGGTGGTCCAGCCACGCAGGCCGGACTCGCCGCGGTAGGCGGATTCGACCAGTGCCACGATCGCGGCGATATCGGCGGAGCTCGCCGGGCGGAATGCGGGAGGGATCGGTGCAGTCATCGTCAAATGATAATGCCGCTCAGGCCTGCTCACCATGACCTGCCGCAGATCCGTGCCAATCATTCCCGATCATGGCTGCGGCGTCCGCAGCCTGCCGGCCTCGTAGACCTTCAGGTGGGCGTAGACGACCGACAGCAGCGAGTCCACCGCATGCTGCCGCTCCGCGCGCGCCAGCATGTCGCCGATCACATGATCGGCCTCGATCGGATACCCCTGCTGCAGATCGCGCAACATCGACGCGGTGAGGGTCGAGCCGCTCTCGGTCAGCATGCCGCGGGCACGTTGCAGGGTGCTCTCGCCAGGGGCGTGACCGGCGTGCGCCGCCACGGCCCGACATTCCTCCAGCAGGCGGAGTACCGCCGCATGTCCGCCGGGCGCAGCGACGATCTCGCCGATCGAGCCGCGCAGCAGGCAGGTGATGCCGGCCAGTGATGCGAGGAACACCCATTTGTCCCACATGTCCTGCAGGATCGTCCGGCTGGGCCGGGCATCGAAACCGGCATCCAGCAGGATCGCGCTGATCTGCCGCATGCGCTCGGAATCGCTGCCATCGCGTTCGCCGAAGGTCATGCCGTGCGTGGCATTCAGATGCCGCACGACGCCTTGCCCGTCGAGCGTGGCGGCGATGAAGCACAGGCCGCCAAGCACGTGTCCGGCACCAAAGCGCTGATCCAGCAAATCCAGCTGCTGCATGCCGTTCAACAGTGGCAGGATGACAGTTTGGGGGCCTACGGCCGGGGCGATGTCGGCCATCGCCCGCTGCAGCCCGTAAGCCTTGCAGCTGAGCACGATCAGGTCGTACGGTGCCTGCAGATCCGCCGCCAGCACGGTGGGCGGCGGCGGCAGGTCGGCGTCGCCGCTGGCACCGCGGATCACCAGGCCGTCGCGCGCCAGTTCGGCCGCGCGGCGCTCCCGCACCAGGAACGTCACGTCGCGACCGTGCTGCAACAACCGGCCGCCGAAGTAACCCCCGGTGGCGCCTGCGCCAAGCATCAGGATGCGCATGTCAATCTCCCGTCGGTGCGGCCTTCGCCGTCATCTGCATGTGTGCCGCCTGGGCGTCCTTCTCGCTCCACAAGGTACTCACCCAGGACTTGACCCGGCCACGAAATGCCGCGTCCTCGTCGTAACTGCCGATCAGCGTGGCGTCGATCGGACGCTCTCGCACGTGCACACGGATGTCGTGCACGCGGCCGGCGATCAGATCCATCAGCGTGCACGGGCCTTCCGGGTAGACGATGGTGACGTCCACGATCGCGTGCAACGCTTCGCCCATGGCATCGAGCACGAAGGCCAGGCCACCGGCCTTGGGCCGCAACAGGTAGCGGTACGGTGAGGACTGTGCCTTGTGCTTGGCCGGCGTGAAGCGGGTGCCCTCGACAAAATTCATCACCGATACCGGCATGTGCCGGAACTTCTCGCAGGCGCGCCGGGTGGCCTCCCTGTCCTTGCCCTGCAGTTCCGGATGGCGCACCAGGGTTTCCCTCGAGTAGCGCTTCATGAACGGGAAATCCAGCGCCCACCACGCGGGTCCCAGCAAGGGCACCCAGATCAGCTGCTGCTTGAGGAAGAAGCGCAGGAACGGAATGCGCCGGTTGAACACTTTCTGCAGTACCGGGATATCCACCCAGCTCTGGTGATTGCACAGCACCAGGTAATTGCCGTCGCGGCGCAGGCCGGACAGCCCTTCCACCTGCCAGCGGATGCGGGTGAAGCTGTCGAACAGGCGGTTGTTGACCCCGATCCAGCTTTCCGCGATGACCACCAGCACGCGCGAACAGGCCTGACGGATCGGGCGGATCGGCACGATCACCTTGACCAGGGTGAAGACGAACAGCAGCAGCACGTGCAACACGATGTTGACGCCGAGCAGCAGCATCGCAAGCGGTATACGAATCAGGCCGGGGAGCTTGGCGAACATGAAGATCGTCGTCGTTGGGAGGGATGGGCAGGATAATGCCCCGCCGGTGACGACGGAGCCATGCGATCGTCGGACGCTCTCACATCAGCAGCTTGCGCACCTTGAGCAGGGCGGTGACGAAATGGTCGACCTCCTCGCGCGTGTTGTAGAACGCCAGCGAGGCACGCAGCGTGGCGGGCACGCCGTAGAACTGCATCAGCGGATGCGCGCAGTGATGGCCCGAGCGCACGGCGATCCCCTGCAGATCGAGCAGGGTCGCCATGTCGGTGGCCTGGGCGCCCTCGATCAGGAACGAGATCACCGGTTCCTTCTCCGGAGCCTCGCCGAAGATGCGCAGGCCGGGCACGTCGCGCAGCCGCTCGGTGGCGTAGGCCAGCAACTGCTGCTCGTGCGCGTGGATCGCCTCGAAGCCCACCGAATGATAGTAGTCGAGTGCGGCAGCCAGCCCCACGAAACCGGCGATGTTCGGCGTACCGGCCTCGAACTTGTGCGGCGGCGCGGCGAACGTGGTGCCGTCGAAACGCACTTCGCGGATCATCTCGCCGCCGCCGAAGAACGGCGGCATCGCCTCCAGATGTTCGCGCTTCGCCCACAGCCCACCGGTACCCGTGGGTGCCAGCATCTTGTGTCCGGTGAAGGCATAGAAATCGCAGCCCAGCGCCTGCACGTCGACCGCCCGGTGCGGCACCGCCTGCGAGCCGTCGACCAGCAGCGGTATCCCGCGCCGGCGGCACTCCCGGGCGATCTCGCGCACCGGGTTGACCGTGCCCAACACGTTGGACACGTGAGTGACGCAGGCCAGTTTCACCTCCGGCGTCAGCATCGCCAGATACTGCTCGACGATCAGCTCGCCACGTTGGTTGATCGGCGCCGCCTTCACCGTGGCACCGCTGCGCTGGGCGACCAGCTGCCACGGCACGATGTTGGCGTGGTGTTCCATCACCGTAGTGAGGATCGCGTCGCCCGGCTTGAGCTGCGGCAGCGCATAACTGTAAGCCACCAGGTTGATCGCCTGGGTGGTACCGGAAGTGAGGATCAGCTCGTTGCGCGAGGGTGCATTGATGAACTGCGCCAGCTTGTCGCGGGCGCCCTCGTACGCCGCCGTAGCCTCCTCGCCCAGCTGATGCACCGCGCGCGACACGTTGGCGTTGTGCTCGCGGTAGTGCGCATTCATCGCCTCGATCACCGTCACCGGTTTCTGGCTGGTGTTGGCATTGTCGAAATACACCAGCGGCTTGCCGTGCATGCTGCGCGCGAGCAGCGGGAAATCCGCGCGGATGCGCTGGACATCGAAAACGGTGGGCGTGGCGGCTGGTGTGGTCATCGTCTCATTTCGCTTCGATGGAGTGCGATGGGAGCGTGCCCCACCGCTTCAATGCTTCGATCGAGTCCGGCTCGGGCGTGGCCCCTCACCCCTGCCCTCTCCCCAAGGGGGAGAGGGCATTACGGTGTCCATCACGTACTGGGCAGATGGGCAAGCAGCAGGGTCGCCAGATGCTCGCGCAGCGATTCGTTCGGCAGATCGTCCAGCACGGCACGACAGAATGCCGCCGTGAGCAGCGCACGCGCCTCGCCCAGCGGAATACCGCGTGAGCGCAGGTAGAACAGTGCGCGCTCGTCGAGCTGACCGACGGTGGCGCCGTGCGCGGCCTTCACCTCGTCGGCATGAATCTCCAGTTCGGGCTTGGTATCGATCTCGGCACTGGGCGACAGCAACAGGTTCTTGTTGCTGAGGTTGGCATCGCTGCCGTCGGCGCCGGGCGCCACCAGGATGGCGCCGCGGAACACGCCGCGCGCACGGTCGCTGGCCACGCCGCGCCAGATCGAGGTCGAAGTGGTATCCAGTGCCTGATGGCGGATCGCCAGCTGGGTATCGATATGCTGGCGACCGTGCGGCATGAACACGCCACGGCTGTGGAATTGCGCATGATCGCCGATCAGCTCGGCCTGCAGGTCGTGACGCACCAGCGCACCGCCCAGTTCCAGCAGATGCGAGGTCGCCTGCGCGTGGGCATGCAGGCGCAGGTTGCTGCGACGAATCACGCTGGCGCCGGCTCCGGCGTTCTGCACGATGGTGTGATGCAGGCGTGCACCCTGACGCAATTCGATATCGCTGACCAGGGTCGCCAGCTGCGCCGGTTCACCGCTGGCGAGGTGCTGCTCGACCAGGCTCAGCTCGGCACCTTCGCCCAGCTCGATCACGTTGCGGGCGTGCCAGGCCAGGTCGGCTCCGGCGGCAGCTCCCACGAAGACCAGTTGCACCGGCTTGACGATTTTCGCCTCGGCGGCGACACGCAGCACCACGCCATCACCCGCACGGGCCGCGTTGATCCGCGCGAAGGCATCGCCCACTTCGCGGTAATGCCGCGACAGGGCGAAACGCAGCGGCTCCGCATCGCCCTGCAGCGCCAGCGACAACGGCGTCAGGCTGAGCCCCGCCGGCAGCGCGTCGATTTTCGAGAGATCGGCACGGAACACGCCGTTGACGAAGACCAGTCGCGTCCCGTCGACACCGGGCAGAACCAGCGTCGCCGGGTCGACGGCGCGGGTCAGCGCGTCGGCGTCGGCAGCGGCGAAACGACGCTGGCCGAGCGCGCGCAGCGCGGTGTATTTCCAGGCCTCCACCCGCGTGTCGGGCAGGCCGCTGGCGGCGAACGCATCACGATTCTCCTGCCGCGCCGCGTCCAACCAGGCGATGCCGCTGGGTGGCAGCGGCGCGTCGAGCAGTGACTCGATCAACGGCAGCGATGCCGGCTGGCTCATGCGCGCGCTCCTGCCGGCTGCGATTCGCCGATGCCGCGGTAGCCATGCTCCTCCAGCTTCAGCGCCAGCGACTTGTCGCCGCTTTCGACGATGCGGCCGTCGGCCAGCACGTGCACGAAATCCGGCACCACGTAATCGAGCAGGCGCTGGTAATGGGTGATCATCAGGAACGCGCGTTCGGGCGAGCGCAGCATGTTGACGCCCTGCGCCACCTGCTTCAGCGCATCGATGTCCAGGCCCGAGTCGGTCTCGTCGAGAATCGCCAGCTGCGGTTCCAGCACGGCCATCTGGAAGATCTCGTTGCGCTTCTTCTCGCCACCGGAAAACCCCTCGTTGACCGCACGGTGCAGCAGCTCGTCGGAGATCTGCATCACCTTCAGCTTCTCGCGCACCAGCTTGAGGAACTGCATGGAATCGAGTTCCTTCTCGCCACGCGCCTTGCGTTGCGCGTTCGCCGCCGCGCGCAGGAAGTAGGTATTGTTGACGCCGGGAATCTCCACCGGATACTGGAATGCCAGGAACACCCCGGCGGCGGCTCGCGCTTCCGGCGCGAGGGTCAGCAGGTCGACGCCGTTGTAGCTCACCGTGCCCTCGGTCACTTCGTAACCGTCACGCCCGCACAGCACATTGCCCAGCGTCGACTTGCCGGCGCCGTTGGGGCCCATGATCGCGTGCACTTCGCCCGCGTTGACGGTGAGGCTGAGCCCCTTGAGAATTTCCTTGCCCTCGACGCGGGCGTGCAGGTTTTCGATTTTCAGCATGGTTTGAACTCGACACAATCTGTAAGAGCGCACCGTGTGCGCGATGGGGTTTTGTCGTGGTGTCGATGCACGCGCACTTCGGTGCGCCTGCGCATCAGCCCACCGCGCCTTCCAGCGATACCTCGAGCAGCTTCTTCGCCTCCACCGCGAACTCCATCGGCAGCTCGCGGAACACCTGCTTGCAGAAGCCGTCGACGATCATCGAGACGGCGTCTTCCTCGCTGATGCCGCGCGCACGGCAGTAGAACATCTGCTCGTCGGAGATCTTCGAGGTGGTCGCCTCGTGCTCGACGATCGCGCTGGGGTTCTTCACTTCCATGTACGGGAAGGTGTGCGCGCCGCACTTCTTGCCGATCAGCAGGCTGTCGCACTGGGTGTAGTTGCGCGCACCCTCGGCACCCTTCTCGATCTTGACCAGGCCGCGGTAGCTGTTGGAACTGCGCCCGGCGCTGATGCCCTTGGAGACGATCTTCGACTTGCTGCCCTTGCCGATGTGGATCATCTTGGTGCCGGTGTCGGCCTGCTGGTGGTGATGGGTCAACGCCACCGAGTAGAACTCGCCCACCGAGCGATCGCCGCGCAACACCACGCTGGGGTATTTCCAGGTGATCGCCGAGCCGGTTTCGACCTGGGTCCAGCTGATCTTGGCGTCGTCGCCGCGGCAGTCGCCGCGCTTGGTCACGAAGTTGTAGATGCCGCCGACGCCGTTCTCGTCGCCGGGGTACCAGTTCTGCACGGTCGAGTACTTGATCTGCGCCTTTTCCAGCGCGACCAGCTCGACCACTGCCGCGTGCAGCTGGTTCTCGTCGCGCTTGGGCGCGGTGCAGCCTTCGAGGTAGGACACGTGACTGCCTTCCTCGGCCACGATCAGGGTGCGCTCGAACTGGCCGGTGTTCTGTGCATTGATGCGGAAGTAGGTAGACAACTCCATCGGGCAGCGCACGCCCTTCGGGATGAACACGAAACTGCCGTCGGAAAACACGGCCGAGTTCAGCGCAGCGAAGAAATTGTCGCCGGTCGGTACCACGCTGCCGAGGTATTTCCGCACGATTTCCGGGTATTCGCGGATCGCCTCGCTCATCGAGCAGAACAGCACGCCGGCCTCGGCCAGCTGCTTGCGGAAGGTGGTGCCGACGGAGACCGAGTCGAACACCGCATCGACCGCCACGCCCGCCAGGGCGGCGCGCTCGTGCAGCGGGATACCCAGCTTCTCGTAGGTTTCCAGCAAGGCCGGATCGACTTCGTCCAGCGACTTCGGACCGGCCTTGGGCGCGGCGTAGTAGCTGATCGCCTGGTAGTCGATCGGATCGATGTTGAGCTTGGCCCAGTCGGGCCGGGGCATGGTCAGCCAGTGGCGGTAGGCCTCCAGCCGCCATTCGGTCATCCATGCCGGCTCGCCCTTGATGGCCGAGATCTGGCGCACGGTCTCCTCGTTGAGGCCCGGCGGCAGGCCGGTCATCTCGATCTCGGTGACAAAGCCGGCCGAATAACCGCGACCGAGGACCTCGGCCACGCCGGCGTTGTCGCGGAGGGTGCTGGCACTGCTGCTTTCGTTGATCATGCTGCCATTCATTCGGTGGTGGCCTCGCCGGTTTTCACGGTGACGGCAATCTTTCGGCCTGGCGTCGGCGGCTTGAGCATCTCGGCCAGACTGACCGCGCGCAATGCGTTGTCCAGGACGCTGTTGACCCGTTGCCAGCTGCCGCGCACGCCGCATTGCGATTCGCGATCGCATTGGCCCTCGGCCACGCTGCATTCGGTCATGCCGATCGGACCTTCCAGCGCCTCGACGATCTCGGCCAGGGATATCTCGCTGGCCGGACGGGCCAGCCGGTAACCGCCGTTGACGCCCCGGAACGACTCGACCAGCGCGGCGTGGCTCAGTGCCTTCAGCAGCTTGCTCACGGTCGGCAGCTCCAGCCGGGTTTCATCGGCAATTTGCACCGTACTGAGCACCTCGGCCGGGTGCGCCGCGATGCAGGTCATCACCACCGTGGCGTAATCGGTTAATCGGCTGACGCGGAGCATGCGGAGCGCTCTGGACGGGAGTCGTTTGAATCGGGACTAAAATGGTACTGATTCAAGCCCGCGCGGTCAATGCCACGTCATGCACCATGTTCGAGCAACACCCTTCGTTCATTGCCCGCATATCGTGCACGTCAACTCCATCGACGCGATGACAGCGGCGCCCTGCCTCGCACGGCCGTGCTGGCATGCATCGTGCTGCCTCTCCGGGGAATTCGCCCCGGAGAAGCACGACATGAAATGGATCACGGCCGTCATCAAGCCGTTCACGCTCGACGATGTGCGCGAGGCGTTGGCCGAAGCCGGCGTGGAAGGCATGACGGTGACCGAGGTGAAGGGCTTCGGCCGGCAGCACGGACACACGGAGCTGTATCGCGGCGCCGAGTACGTGGTCGACTTCCTGCCCAAGCTGAAGATCGAACTGGCGGTCAGCGATGACCGCCTCGATCACGCGATCGAGGCGATCAGCAGCGCCGCCCGCACCGGCAAGATCGGCGACGGCAAGATCTTCGTCAGCGCACTGGAACAGGTCATCCGCATTCGCACGCAGGAGGTCGACGCCGATGCGCTCTGAACCGAAGCGGCAACCGCGGAAACCGGCATGGCGCCTGCCGGCCATGCGGATGGCACTGATCGTGGCCGCTTGCCTGCCGGCGATGCCGGCGCTGGCTCAGACCGCACCGGCCCACCTGGACAGCGGCGATACCGCCTGGATGCTGACCTCCAGCATGCTTGTACTGCTGATGACCATCCCCGGCCTGGCGCTGTTCTACGGCGGCATGGTCCGCGCCAAGAACCTGCTGTCGGTGCTGATGCAGTGTTTCGCGATCACCGCCCTGGTCAGCGTGCTGTGGGTGATCTATGGCTACTCGCTGGCATTCAGTACCCAAGGCATGCAGGCGGGTGTGTTCGACCTGCATTCGATCATCGGCGGCATGGATCGGGTGATGCTGGCCGGGCTCAGGCCCGACACGCTCTACAACACGGTGCCGGAAAGCGTGTTCGTGATGTTCCAGATGACCTTCGCGATCATCACCCCCGCGCTGATCGTGGGCGCGTTCGCCGAGCGCATGAAGTTCAGCGCGATGCTGTGGTTCAGCGGCCTGTGGCTGACCCTGGTCTACCTGCCGATGGCGCACATGGTCTGGGGCGGTCCCGGCTCGCTGCTGGGTGACATGGGCGTGCTGGACTTCGCCGGCGGCACCGTGGTGCACATCAACGCCGGCATCGCCGGACTGGTGGCCTGCCTGGTGATCGGCAAGCGCAAGGGCTACCCGACCACGCACATGCCGCCGCACAACCTGGGCTATACGGTGATCGGCGGAGCCCTGGTCTGGCTGGGCTGGTTCGGCTTCAACGCCGGCTCGGCGCTGGCCGCCAACGGCAGCGCCGGCATGGCGATGCTGACCACCCAGATTGCCACCGCCGCGGCGGCGATCGGCTGGATCAGCGTCGAATGGCTGATCCATCGTCGCCCCAGCGTGCTGGGCATCGTGTCCGGAGCGGTGGCCGGCCTCGTCGCGGTGACTCCGGCGGCCGGCACGATCGGCCCCGGTGGCGCGCTGGTGCTGGGCCTGCTGGCCGGCGCCGCGTGTTTCTTCACCGCCACCAGACTCAAACGCAAGCTCGGCTACGACGACTCGCTCGATGTGTTCGGCGTGCACGCGATCGCCGGCATCATCGGCGCCCTGCTGACCGGCCCGCTGGCCGCGGCCAGCCTGGGCGGCTTCGGCAACGTGAGCAGTCTCGGCGGACAGTTGTGGATCCAGGCCAAGGGCGTCGGCTTCACCGTGATCTGGAGCGCGCTGCTGAGCTTGCTGATCCTGAAGCTGATCGACTGGACCCTGGGCCTGCGGGTCACCGAAGAGCAGGAGCAGATGGGCCTCGATCTGGCCCTGCACGAAGAGAAGGCCTACAACCTGTCCTGAGCGCACCCCGCTTGGGGAATTCCGGGCGGATGGCGTCGAGATGTACGCCATCCGCCTTTCCATCGCACGCATCAGCACGACCGGCGGATGGCCGCGCCAGATGCTTCAGGGACGCACCGCCGTCACCTCGATCTCGACCAGGAAGCCCGGATTGGCCAGCGCGGCCACCTGCATCGCCGAGCGTACCGGCAGCCTGGGCTGCGCCTTGGTCCCGAAAAACTGCGTATAGCCCTGCATGAAACCGGCGAAATCCATCTTGCCGCCCGTGGCCGGGTCGCCGACCAGGAAGACCTGCATCTTCACCACATCGCCCATGGTCAGATGCAGGCCGGTCAGTTCCGCCTCGATCGCCTTCAGCACGCCGATGGTCTGTGTCCGGGTATCGCCATAGGCGGCCATGCTGTCCTTGGCCACGCTCGCATCGACCACGGGCGGCACCATGCCGCTGAGGTAGACCATGGTTCTGCCCGCAGGCACTTCCACCGCGGCGGAAATCGGGAAGCTGCTGCCGTGGGGCAGCTTGTGGCGGATGACATCCTGGGCCGTGACCGTGAGCGGTGCGAACAGCAGCAGGGACAGCCATCGTGAGGTGAACTTGCTCATGGGTTCTCCTGATGACGCGGTGAGCGGCAGGCGCGCAACACATTCGCCCGTGCGATCAATGCGGGAGCGCCTGGACCTCGGCCAGGGTGATGCGGTCGCTGTAGTGATTGCCGAAGTGCGTGCGCACATAGTTGGTGACCGCGGCGACCTGCTCGTCGCTCAGCACGGGCATGGCGAAGAAGAACTCTCCGGCATCGGCACGCGGGGCAAACCGCGGCATGTTGCGACGCCCGTTCAGTATGGTCAGCGCCACGAAAGATGCCGACGCCAGCGCCGGATCGCCGGCCAGGGCGGGATAGCGGCCGGCACCGATGGCACCCTGCCCTTTCGGCATGTGGCAACCCCGACAGATATGCGTGTAGATCTGCTCGCCGTCGGCGGCCTGCAGCGCCGGCCCGTAGACGTTGCCTATTCTCTGGGCCATGACCGGTGCGCTGCCCGCGGCGATCAGCCAGACCAGCGTCGCCGCGCGACCGGCCACCCGGCGCCCCGCTGTCATCGTCTTCACGCCACCGTCCCTGCTACCGCGCGCTGGTGCAACCGCCCGATCGCATCCAGTGCCGAGGTCACCGCACCTTCCTGCCAGGCCGGGATGTAGGACGCATGCTCGCCGGCCAGCACGATGCGGCCATCGAAGCGGCACAGATTGTCGTAATGTCTTGCCCGCGCGGCCTCCGTCCACATGCCGAAGCAGCCCATGGTGAACGGCGAGCGGTGCCAGGCCACGGCCACGCCGTTGTCGAATTCGGCGGGATACTGCGGATGGATCCGGCTGCCGTATTCCACCGCCTTGGCCACCCGCTGCTGCGGTGTCATGGCGGTGAACTCCATCGCATCCAGACCCCAGACATAGCCACCCAGCAGGACGCCCTTGCCGCTGCCGTGATAACCGGTGCTCGGATAGCTGATCACGCCGATCGGCAGGTCGGTGTAGCTGATGCCGCCGTAGATCTGCTCGTCCTCTTCCCAGAAGCGGCGCTTGAACTGCAAGCCGATCTTCACCGCCGGGGCGTAGGGCACCGCCGCGATCGCCTCGGCCATCGGTGCACCCACGTTCATCGGAATCTGACCGAGAATCGACAGCGGAATGGTGCAGACGCACCAGTCGGCGACGACCGCCTGCCGGCTGCCCGGCGCCGTGGTGTCCTCGAACGTGGCGCGCACGCCGTGCTCGTCCTGATGGATGTCCACCACCTTGGCGTTGTAGCGGATCAGCGGGCCCAGCTCGCGGGCGAAAGCCTGGCCGATCATGCCCATGCCACCGACCGGCTGGAACAGGGTGGTCTGCATGTCGTAGTCGTCGCCCAGTGGCAGCGCACCCCACAAGCCCGAGTCGAGCAAGTCAGGCAGGCGCAACGGCTCGGAAAAGAGCGGACGCGCGGCGAGACCGCCAGCCGGATCGCGTTCGTACCCGCGCCGGCTGTTGCTGAGCCCGCCTTTGACATAGGCATAGTTCTTGTCGAGCGCGCCCCAGTCACGCAGCGAGGCCAGCAGCTTTTCCTGGTCCTCGCGGGTGACCGGCGCCTCAAGCTTGCTACCCTGGATGGCCTTCGCCAGCAGTTCGGCGACGTGTCCGTGATAGTCGGCCTTGACCGCGCGAAAGCGCTGCGGCTTGCCGTCGAACGCCTGGCTGTTGTGCAGCCAGGCGTTGTTGTTGACCTGGACGAACGCCTCCAGCGGCACGCCCAGCAACTTGCAGTAACCGAGGATGCCGCGGTGGTGATACGGCAGCCGCCACGGACCGGGGTTGATATAGAGCCCCGGGTCGAACCGGCACTCCTGGCTGCGCGCCACCCAGCTCGGTATAGCGATCGCCGCCGCGCAGGCTCCAGTTGCGGCCACCGGCGCGCGCGTTGTATTCGAGCACCTGCACCTTGTAGCCGGCCTTGCGCAATTCGTAGGCTGCCACCATGCCGGCGATGCCGGCGCCCAGGATCAGCACCGAAGAGCCCTTCGGCGCTCCACTGAGGCTGACTGGCCCGCGATAGTTCGATTCGGCCGCGAAACCCAGGCTGCTCATCGCCTGGTACATCGCCGCACTGCCCGCGCCCAGACCGATCATGCGCAGCAACTGGCGCCTCGTCATGGACAACCCGCTCGTGTCCTCTCCCATGCGATTCCCCTGGCTTTTCTGCGCGGGTGATCTGGTCGAACAGCCTGCCCGGCCCGCAACCGGCATGCGGTCGCCACCTCCCTAGGGCGCTGTAGGTCTAGCACGAATTGGCGTCGTGTCAACACGATGTTCCCCGCGGGATCCGGCGACAATCCGGTTTTCGCCGGACCGTCCGGGCGATAAGCTGAATCACCCTTGCCTGATCCCGCCGATGAAAAATCACGATCGCGCCACCGCCCGCCTGGAATGGATACGCCGCATCCTCGACGATGCATCGCTGACGCTGGCGCCGGCCTCGGCGGACGCCAGCTTCCGCAGCTACTGGCGCACCCGGCATGCCGGGCAGAGCTGGATCCTGATGGATTCCCCGCCGGCGCAGGAGGATCCCGCGCCGTGGCTGGAGATCGGCGCACGCCTGTCGGCCGCCGGACTGCATGTGCCCGAAGTGCGGGCGCAAGACCTGCAGCAGGGTTTCCTGCTGATCGAGGACCTCGGCTCCCTGCTCTACCTGCCGGCACTGACCGATGCCACGGTGGGTGCGCTGTACGGCGATGCGATGGACGCCCTGCTGCGCATGCAGCGCGACGTCGACGTAAGCGGCATGCAGCCGTACGACCATGCCTTCCTGCAGCGAGAGCTGGAGATCATGCCGGAATGGTTTCTCGGCCGGCATCTCGGCCACAACCCCGAGTGCGGGCAGTGGGACGTGCTGGAGTCGGCGTTCACCGTCCTGCTGAAAAGTGCACTGGAACAGCCGCGCTGCTTCGTGCATCGCGACTATCACAGCCGCAACCTGCTGATCGTCGACGACAACAATCCGGGGATCATTGATTTCCAGGGGGCCCTGCTCGGCCCGATCACCTACGACCTCGCCTCGCTGCTGCGCGACTGCTACATCGTGTGGGATCACGCACGCGTCGAGGCGTGGGCCGAGAGCTATCGCCAGCGCTTGCAGGAGGCCCGCCTGATAGACAGCACGGTCGACCGCAGCCGCTTCATGCGCTGGTTCGACCTGATCGGCCTGCAACGGCACATCAAGGTGCTGGGCATCTTCTGCCGGCTGCACTACCGCGATGGCAAGCACGGCTATCTCGAGGATCTGCCGCGGGTATACCACTACGTGATCGACGTGGCCGGTCGCTATCCCGAGCTGGCCGATTTTGCGGCGCTGCTCGAACGATGTGTCGGCGAACGCGACCTGCGCCTGGCGGTGGCCGCATGAGGCATGCACTGATTTTCGCCGCCGGTCTCGGCGAGCGCATGCGCCCGCTGACCGATCACACCCCCAAGCCGCTGCTGCGGGCGGGCGGCAAGCCGCTGATCGAATGGCATCTGGAAAAGCTCGCCGGCACCGGCGTGCATTACGTGGTGATCAACACCTCGCATCTGGCCGAACAGTTTCCCGACGCGCTCGGCGACGGTTCGCGCTGGGGCCTGCGCATCCGCTATGCCTACGAAGGCGGCACGCCACTGGAAACCGGCGGCGGCATGCTGAACGCGCTGCCATTGCTGGGCACCGAGCCGTTCATCACCGTCAACGGCGACATCTGGTGCGATGCCGACTTCGGCCAGCTGCCGGCCGAGCCCGCCGGGTTGGCGCACTTGCTCATGGTCGACAACCCGGCCCACCATCCCCACGGTGATTTCGCGCTGGGTCCGGACGGACTGCTGCACGAGCACGGCGAGCCGAGACTCACATTCAGCGGTGTCGGCGTGTTCCGACCCGGCTTGTTGCAGCACTGGCAGCGTGCGATCGGCGATGCCGCTGGCGCGCTGAACACACCGCCGGCTTTCAAACTGGTGCCGCTGCTGCGTGCCGCGATGGCCCGCGAGGCCGTCACCGGTTCATACCACGGCGGCCTGTGGACCGATGTCGGCACACCCGAGCGCCTGCAGCAGATCGACGCCTGGCTGCAGGTCCACCACCCGGTCGACAACGGCTGAGGTCAGGGCGAGGCCAGCTTCTGCGAACCACGCGATCCCGATTCCTGGATCTCCGCAGCGGTAGCCGGGCGGATCACCGGCGGTAACGGCGGTAGTTGCGCCAACGTCGCCTTGTCGCCGGATGGCGGTGCGGATGGCGGCGGCGACAGGGCCGCCGGCGTAGATGGGGGCACCCGGATGCCGCCGGCCATTTCCTGCGACAGCGCAGCCTTCTCCGCCTGGCTGGTCATCACGATGATGCTGATGCGACGGTTGACCGGGTCGCCGGGGTGCAACTTGTCGAACGGCACGGCCGCCGCCAGGCCCACCACGCGGGCGACCTTGTCGGCCTGCAGACCACCGGAGATCAATGCCCGCCGTGCGGCGTTGCCCCGGTCCGCCGACAGCTCCCAGTTGCTGTAATCATGCTCGCCGCTGTACGGCGCGTCATCGGTATGCCCGGAAATGCTGATCATGTTCGGCACGCTGTTGATCGATGCCCCCAGCTCGCCGAGGATCCGCACCGTATACGGCTTCAGCGTGGCGCTGCCCAGATCGAACATCGGGCGATTGAGCTTGTCGACGATCTGGATGCGCAATCCTTCCGGCGTGATGTCGATCAGCAGCTGGTCCTTGAACGGTGCCAGCGCCTGGCTGCTCTGTATCGCGGCATTGAGCTGCTTCATCAGCTGGTCCAGTCGCGCCTTCTCCTGCTTGTGCGCCAGCGCGGCGGCCGCCTCGACATCCTTCTTGACGATCGGCGCACCATGCTTGTCCTTGCCCGGGCCATGCGACATGTCCATCGCACCACCCAGCTGGATCACGCTGTCGCTGGCACCCCCGGGACCGAACTTTCCCGGGGGCGCGATCGTCGCGGTACCCGGGGTCATGCTGGGATTCTTGAAGTATTCGGAAATCGCTGCCTTCTGTGCGGTTGTCCCCACCCCGAGCAGCCACATCACCAGAAAAAACGCCATCATCGCCGTGACGAAGTCGGCGTAGGCGACCTTCCACGCCCCACCGTGATGGCCATGTTTCTTGCGCCGGTTCCGGCGAATGATGATCGGTTGCAGCTCCTCGCTCACGCACCGGCTCCGCTGCGGTCGCCCTTCAGGTGCCCCTCCAGGTCGAGGAAGCTTGGCCGGGCATGCCCCGATAACGACTTGCGCGCAAACTCCACCGCCACCATCGGATTGTAACCACGCAGGTTGGCCATCAGCGCCACCTTGACGCATTCATACGCCTTGCCGTCTTCCTGCACCTTGTTTTCCATGGCCGAAGCCAGCGGTCCGGCGAAGCCATAGCAAAGCAGGATGCCGAGGAACGTTCCCACCAGTGCGCCGGCGATGTGCTCGCCGATCTTCGAGGTATCGCCACCGAGCTGCGACATGGTGGTCACGATGCCGAGCACGGCGGCCACGATGCCGAATCCGGGCAACGCGTCGGCCGACTTCATGATCGCCATCGCCGGCGCCTCGGCCTCATGCTGATGGGTTTCCAGCTCCACTTCGAGCAGTTGTTCCAGCTCGTGGGGATTCATGCTGCCGCCCACGATCAGGCGCAGGCAATCGGTGATGAACTCGATCAGGTTGTGCTCGGCCAGCAGCCGCGGATAAGCAGAGAAGACCTCGCTGCTGGCCGGATCCTCGATGTGCGACTCCAGCCCAAGCAGACCCTCCTTGCGCATCACGCTGAAGATGTCATACAGCAGCGAGAGCAGATCGACGTAATCCTGACGGCGATAGGCAGGCCCTTTCAGCAGGCCCAGCATGTCGCCAAAAGCCGCCTTGACGATCTTCGCCGGATTGGCGGTAAGGAACGCGCCGGTCGCGCCGCCGCCGATGATCAGCAGTTCATACGGCTGCCACAACGCCAGCAGCTGGCCATGCGAGAGCAGATAGCCCCCCAGAACGCTGAAGAGGACAACCAGGGTGCCAACAACGACAAGCATGCATATTCCATCGCGGGATCGGATATCCCTCCTGACGGATATCGACCGCGATCGGGAAATATTTAGCCGGTTCGGGGTGGCCGGCCGCCATCGAAGGCAGTCGATCCAGCTGCTTCGCGGCACCGCGAAAAACGAAAGGCCCGGCATTGCCGGGCCTTTCACGGGATAGCCAAAGTCGACCGCTTACGGACGCCGCGCCAGCTCCGGATTGTCGCGGGTTACCGGCATCAGGTCCTTCTTCGACACGCCCAGCCACAGCAGGATCGGACTGGCGACGAAGATGGACGACAGCGTGCCGACCAGGATGCCGATCAACATGGTGACGGCGAAACCGTGCACCGCGGTACCGCCGAAGAAGAACAGCGCGCCCATGGTGATGCTGGTGAACAGCGAGGTGATGATGGTTCGCGACAGCGTATTGTTGATCGAGCGGTTGAGGATCTCCTCGGGCTCGGCCTTGCGCGCCAGGCGGAACAACTCGCGGATGCGGTCGAACACCACCACCTTGTCGTTGATCGAGTAACCGATCACCGCCAGCACCGACGCCAGCACGGTCATGTCGAACTCGCGTTGCACCAGCGCCAGGATGCCCAGCGTCACCAGCACATCGTGAACCTCGGTGGCCACCGCCGCGATCGCAAAGCGCCGCTCGAAGCGGATCCACAGGTAGGCCATGATGCCCAGGATCACGAACACGGCCGCCACGGTGCCATCGCTCTTCAGCTCGGCACCGACTTCGGCGGTGACGTAGTCACGGCTCTTCAGCTTGGCGTCGGGGCGGGCCACCTGCAGCGCCTTGGTCACGTCGGCGGCGATGCGGTCGAGGTTGACCCTGCCTCCAGCCAGCATCGCGGCGGGATCGTCCTTGGGCTGCAGCCGGATCGACACCTCGCGAGTGCCGCCGAGGCTCTGCACCAGGGCACGATCGAACCCGCCCTTTGCCAGCGCACCACGCACATCGGAAATCTCCACCGATTTGCCGTAATCGACCACCATCGAGACGCCACCGGTGAAGTCCAGCCCGTAGTTCAGGCCCTTGACGGCGATCAGCGCGATCGAGGCAACCATCAGGAAGATGGCGATGGCGATGCTGTACTTGCGCATGCCCAGGAACGGGATATTGCTGTTGTGATTGAAGATTTCCATCGTGATTCCCGCCCTTACACCGAAAGGGTCTTGAGCTTGCGGTGGCCGTGGATCAACGCGGTGAATGCGTGGGTCAGGGTCACCGAGGTGAACAGCGAAGTCAGGATGCCGATCATCAGCGTCACACCGAAGCCCTTGATCGCGCCGGTACCCATCGTGGTCAGTGCCAGCGCGGCGATCAGGTGGGTCACGTTGGCGTCCAGGATGGTCGACCAGGCCTTCTCATAGCCGGCGCGGATCGAGGCATGCGGGGTCGAACCGTTGCGCAGTTCCTCACGTACGCGTTCGCAGATCAGCACGTTCGCGTCGATCGCCATGCCCAGGGTCAGCACGATACCGGCCACGCCGGGCATGGTCAGGGTGACGCCGATCAGCGACATCACCGCCACCAGGATCACCAGGTTGAAGAACAGCGCGATGTCGGCGACCAGTCCGAACAACTTGTAGTAGATCGCTGCCGCCAGCAGTACCAGCGCCAGACCCAGCAGCACCGCCTTGAAGCCCTTGCTGATGTTGTCCTGTCCCAGGCTGGCGCCGATCACGCCTTCCTCGACGATGTCCATCGGCGCGGCCAGCGCACCACTCTTGAGCAGCAGGGCCAGATCGGAGGCTTCCTTCGGGCTGCCCAGACCGGTGGTCTGGAACTGCCGGCTGAACGGGCTGGCGATATGGGCGTCATTGATCACTGTCTCGGTGACCTTGGGAACGCGCACCTCCTTGCCGTCGACGACCTTGGTCTCGTAAACCTGCTCGACATACACCACGGCCATCGGCTTGCCGACATTCGCGTTGGTGAAGTCGCCCATCTTCCGGGCGCCGGCGGCGTTCAGGGTGACGTCCACCTTGGGCGTGCCGCTCTGCTGATCGATACCGGAGGAGGCATCCACCAGCTGGTTGCCGGTCACGATGATCTTCTTGCTGACCAGTACCGGCCGATGGCTGTCACGCATGTAGTAGAGGTTCGCGTCCGGCGGGATATTCCCGGTACGTGCGGCTTCGGTGGCCTGGGCGTCGCCGGGATCGCCGATGCCGGGACGGTATTGCAGGGTTGCCACGGCGCCGATCAGCTTCTTCGCCTCGGTCGGATCCTGCACGCCCGCCAGCTCGACCACGATGCGGCTGTCGCCCTGCTGCTGGATCAGCGGCTCGGACACGCCCAATGCATTGATGCGGTTGCGCAACGTGCCCAGGTTCTGGGTGATTGCGCTGCGCGTCAGTTCGCGCAGCTTTTCAGGCTTGATCACCACATTCAAAGCAAACCGGTCACCCGTGCTGGGACCGTTGGACACGTTGAGGTCGGTATATTCGTTGGCGATCGCGTCGGACGCCGTGGTGCGATCGGCTGCCGAACGCAGGATCACCGTGATGCCCTGACCGCGGACGGTGTTGCGTGCCACGGATTCGTAATGGACGTTCTTGTCGCGCAGCAGGCTGCGGATGTCATCCGCATAACTGCTTTCCTGTTTGTCGATCGCGTCGTTCTCGTCGACCTGCATCAGGAAGTGCACGCCACCCTGCAAATCGAGACCCAGCGGCATCGATCGCGCGCCGATCGCACGCAGCCAGCCCGGCACCACCGACTGCAGCTTGAACGCGACCGTATAGCCATCGCCCAGCAGCGACTTGATGGCGTCCAGACCACTCTTCTGCACGTCGGAGTCCGCAAATGTGGTCAGCAGATGATCGCCCTCGACGATGACCTTGCCGAACGCAATATGCTGCTGGGTGAGCGCCTGGGACACCTTCTGCTGTATCGCCTGGTCGATCGGTGCGGCGCCCCGATTGGCCGTGACCTGCACAGCAGGCACCGGGGGAAAGGCGTTCGGCAGCGCGTAGAACACGCCGAACAACATCACCAGTGCGACCAGCGCGTACTTCCAGCGGGGGAAATCACTCATGCCATGAACCCGTCAAAGCCGCGGCAACGGGCCGCGGCGTTAGCAATAATCGAGAAATAGTCGCGTGGAAGACCGCCGCCAACTGCCGGGCGGGATATCCCCACCGCCATCAAACGGACTTCAGCGAGCCCTTGGGCAAGACCTGCTGCACCGCGCCCTTCTGCAGCTTCACCTTCACGTTGGCCGCGATCTCGATCGTGATGAAGGTTTCGCCCACTTCCTCCACCCGTCCGGCGATGCCGCCATTGGTGACCACTTCGTCTCCCTTGGCCAGACCCGCGACCAGAGCACGATGCTCTTTCTGGCGCTTCATCTGCGGGCGGATCATCATGAAATACATCAGGACGAACAGTCCCACCATCATCATGATCGTGTACATGCCGCCACCGGCGGGCTGCGGGGCAGCGGCCTGGGCGATCACGGCGGAGATCGGAAGACTCATCAGTTTGTCTCGCAAGTTGTGGTGTATCCAGCCATTTTTGCTGAACACCCGATAAAAGATTCTCGATTATGCCACGCCCCCCCGGCACGTGCACGGCGCAGCCGATCCCCGACCAGAGCATTACCGAGGGCCGCGGCAGCCGGTTGCAGGGCCGTCCGGCATGCCATGCGGCAACGCCGGCTCACCGTGCGGCACCTGTCAGACCACCGACACCCCTTGTCGTTGCGCATGGAACTCGCCGACGAACGCTGCCAGCGTGCCACCGGCGATCGCGTCGCGCAGGCCGACCATCAGACGCTGGTAGTAACGCAGGTTGTGCATGGTGGCGAGCTGGCTGCCGAGAATCTCGTTGCAGCGATCGAGGTGGCGCAGGTAGGCACGGCTGAAGCCACCGTGGCAGGCATAGCAATCGCAGCCGGGCTCGATCACCCGCGTATCCCCGGCGAACTTCGCGTTGCGGATGCGCAACGTGCCCTCGGCGGTGAACAGGAAACCGTTGCGCGCGTTGCGGGTCGGCATCACGCAGTCGAACATGTCGATGCCGCGAAGCACCGCTTCCACGATGTCCTCCGGCCGGCCCACACCCATCAGATAGCGCGGCTTGTCCCGCGGCAGCAGCGGCACGGTGAAATCCAGCGCGTGGTTGCGCTCGGCCTCCGGCTCGCCGACCGCCAGGCCGCCGACGGCATAGCCATCGAAACCGATGTTCACCAGACCTTCGGCCGAACGCCGGCGCAGATTCTCGTACACGCTGCCCTGCACGATGCCGAACAGCGCATTCGGATTGCCCAGCGCATCGAACGCTCGGCGTGAACGTTCCGCCCAGCGCAACGAGAGCTCCATCGAGTCCGCGGCCACCTTCTCGGACGCCGGATACGGGGTGCACTCATCGAAGATCATCGCGATGTCCGAGTCCAGCGTCGTCTGGATCTGCATCGACACCTCGGGCGACAGGAACACCTTGGAGCCGTCCACCGGCGAGGCAAACGTCACCCCTTCTTCGGTGATCTTGCGCTTGTGCGCCAGCGAGAACACCTGGAAACCACCGGAATCGGTGAGGATCGGCTTGTCCCACCCGATGAACTTGTGCAGCCCGTCGAACTTCTCGACGATCTCCAGACCCGGGCGCAGGAACAGGTGGAAGGTGTTGCCCAGGATGATCTCGGCGCCGGTCTCGGTGACGTCGCGCGGCGTCATCGCCTTGACCGAACCGTAGGTGCCCACCGGCATGAATGCCGGCGTCTCCACCGTGCCGCGGGCGAAGGTCAGCCGGCCGCGGCGCGCGGCGCCATCGGTGGCGCTCAGGTCGAATTTCATGGCAGTCATCCGCCCATTATCGAGCCCGCAAGGGGTCAGAGTCACTTTCCGTATGTGAAAAGTGACTCTGACCCCTACCCCGGCAGGATCAGCATCGCATCGCCGTACGAGAAAAACCGGTAACCCTGTTCGACCGCATGGCGGTATGCATCCAGGATGGTCTCGCGCCCGGCCAGCGCCGATACCAGCATCAGCAGGGTCGACTGCGGCAGATGGAAATTGGTGAGCAAGCCGTCGATGCTGCTGAAGCGGTAGCCGGGAAAGATGAAGATCTGGGTTTCGCCGGCGAATGGGTGCAGCACGCCATCCTTGCTGGCGCTCTCCAGCGCGCGCACCACGGTGGTGCCGACCGCGATCACCCGGCCGCCATTCGCGCGAGTGCGGCGGATCTGGCCGATCAGGTGCGCACCGACGTTGAGCCACTCGCGATGCATCCGATGATCCTTGAGCTCATCCGTGCGCACCGGCTGGAAGGTCCCGGCGCCGACATGCAGGGTGACGTAACCGAACTCGATGCCGCGTCGGCGCAACTCGTCCAGCATCGCCTCGTCGAAGTGCAGCCCCGCCGTGGGCGCGGCCACCGCACCGGGCTCGCGCGCGAACACGGTCTGATAGCGCTCCATGTCGCTGGCGTCGGCACGCCTCTCGATATACGGCGGCAGCGGCATCTCGCCCAGCCTCAGCAGCAGTTTCTCCAGCGGCTCGGGCGCCTCGAAATGCAGCCGGAAAAAACCCTCGTCGCGTCCCAGCACCACCGCGTGACTGCCATCGGCCAGCTCGATCCGGCTTCCTTCCTTCGGCTTCTTGCTGACGCCCAGTTGCACGGTGGCCTCATGCGCACCGGTGACCCGCTCGATCAGGATCTCTACCGCACCGCCGCTTTCCTTGCGCCCATACAGACGCGCCGGCAGCACGCGCGTATCGTTGAACACCAGCAAGTCGCCGGGCCGCAGGAAGTCCGGCAACTCACGGAACATGCGGTCCTGCAACGACCGCCCCGCCACGTCCAGCAACAACATCCGGCTGGCCGAACGCTCCGGCAGCGGCGCCTGGGCGATCAGTTCGGGCGGCAGTTCAAAATCGAAATCGGACTTCTTCAAGGGGAAACTCGGCCAGCAGGCGATAGCCGCGCATTATCCCGCAGCAAGCCGCGAGTTGCGCGGATATCTACAGCCAGCCCTTCTGCCGCGCCAACCGGTACGCCTCGATGCGATTGCCGACGCCGAGCTTGCCGATGGCCTCGGAGAGGTAATTGCGCACTGTTCCATGCGACAGATTCAGGTGCATCGCGATGTCGCCGGCCGACTGGCCCTCTCCGGCCAGGCGCAATACCTGGCGTTCGCGGTCGTTCAGCGGATCGGCTTCGGACCAGGCTTCCAGCGCCAGTTCGGGATCGATGGCGCGGCCGCCACGATGCACTGTGCGCAGCGCCTCGGCGAGCTTCTCGGCGGGTGCATCCTTCAGCAGATAACCGCATACACCGGCATCCAGCGCACGACGCAGGAACCCGGGCCGCGCAAAGGTGGTGACGATGACTACCTTGATCGGCAACTGCTGCCGCTGGAGACGCTGTGCCAGCTCCAGTCCGGTCAGCCCGGGCATCTCGATGTCGGTGACCAGCACATCGGGCTTCAGTCGCTGCAGCTCACGCCACGCCTCCTCGCCATCCGCAGCCGAACCGAGCACCTCGATATCGGATTCCATGCCCAGCAGCGCCGACAGCGCACCGCGCACCATCGCCTGGTCCTCGGCCAGCAATACGCGAATCATGCGGCGGAGTGCTCGGAGCCTGGCCTGGACTGCTGCGCGACATTCGCTCCCTCGCCGGGTGACGAGGTCGGCTGCACCAGCCGCAGGACAGGGATGGGCGCCACCACCTGCAATCGCGTACCACCGCCTCGCGGTGACTCCAACTTCAGGCTGCCGCCCAGCGCCCGCACCCGCTCGCGCATCCCGCTCATGCCATTGCCCTCCGAGTGGATCCCGCCGCGACCGTTGTCGCTGATGTCCATACGCACGCTGGCATGCTCCCGCTGCAGTTCGATGGTGGCAATGCTCGCCTGGGCATGGCGGGCAATATTCGTGACCGCCTCGCGCAGCACCAGTGACAAGCCACACTCCACCTGCTTTGGCAGATCGTCCGGCGGATGACCCGATTGAAGCGACACGCCCGAGGATTCCAGCAACAGCCTGGCAGCGGCCAGCTCGGCCGCCAGATCGCTGGCGCGAATACCGCTCACGGCGCTGCGCACTTCGGCCAACGCATGACGCGCCACTTTCTCGGCCTCCCCGACCTCGCGCCGGGCCGCTTCGACGTCGCGGTCGAACAACTTGCGGGAGAGCTCCAGTTTCAGCGTGATCAGCGACAGCGTGTGGCCGAGCAGGTCGTGCAGGTCGCGGCCGATCCGCTCACGCTCGGCGGTGGCCGCCAACCGTCGCACCTCATCGTGGGAAAGTTGCAGTTGCGCATCCTTCTCCTCGCTGGTTCGCTCGGCATTGATCACGATGCCGACGATGAATGAGGTCAGCGGGATCGAAAACACCGCCTGCCATGGATAGTTCAGCAGCCAGGTCTCCAGCAGCAGGGCGGCGTTGAGCACGGCCAGCCACGCCAGGTAGGTGCGAAAAGACATGCGGCACACCCGCAGCATCACGCAGCCATAGACGAAATAGGTCAGGCCGCTGGGATACCAGGAAACCAGCGCCATGCTCAGCAGGACCATTGCCAGCGCGTAGCCGCGCGCGATGGCCCGCGGCGCCACCACGCTCTTGTAGTAAAGCAGCAGAAATACCGGGTAGCTGGCCAACGTGAGGGCGAGCCAGCGGCTGCTCCAGCCATCGCCACTCCAGATGGGCGTGACAAACAGCCAGGCCGACCAAAGCAGGTGCACCGCATCGATCCAGGGCGATTTGCCCCGGCGGATACTCGACGCGACCAGCGAATCCGGCGCCGGCGCAAGAAATGCGGTTGCTCGTCGAACCATGGCGCTCACCCCCGCAGAGCCTTTCTGCGTCGTCATGCTACTTCAACCGTACCGGCGCAGGCGTCGCGCCGCCAGCAGCAGGAAGACCGCGGCAAAGGCGGTCAGCACCAGCACATGCGGCAGCAAGGGACCCTGGTTCAAGCCGACCGCCGCCTGCGTCAGCTGGTTCAGGTGATAGCTGGGCCAGATCGGCGCGATCTGCCGCAACGCATGAGGCAGCATCGACAGCGGCAGCCACAGGCCGGACAGGAACGCCATCGGCAGGTAGACCAGATTCAGCAGCCCCGGCGCGCCCTGCCCCTTGATCAGTGTCCCCACGAACATGCCCAATGCGCAGAACGGCAGCACGCCGAACATCCCGGTGGCCAGCAACGCCAGGATCTGGCCCCGGCCCAGCATCACGTGAGCCAGGAACACCCCGATCAGCAACAGCAACACGGTCACCACGGTGGCGGCGATCATCGCCATCACCATCTTGCCCAGCAGGTACGCACCGGGTGGCATCGGCAGGGCCCGCTTGAGGGTCAACAGACCACCGTCGCGCTCGATCGCCAGCGAGACACCAAAGCCGAACAGGCCCGGCCCGATGATGCCGAAAGCGGTGTAGCTGGCCAGCAGGTAACGCGACGCGTCGCCGTGATTTATCAGCACCCCGAACATCAGATAGAACACGGTCGAGAACAGCGTCATCGGCAGGATGAAAGCCGGCGCGCGCAGGTAGCGCAGGCATTCGCTGCGCGCCTCCGCCAGGTAGGCGCCGAGCACTCGTCGCCGCGACATCCGGGGGCCCGCGGGAAATCTCTGGATCGGCAGGACGTTTTCCATTTCAGGCCACCTCACGCTGTGACGTTGCCGACGCTGCTTCGGCTTCGCGGGTAAGTTCGGTGAACGCTTCGGCCAGTCCGGCGCGTTGCACTTCCAGTTCGCTCAGATGCGGGTCGGCATCGAGCAACCGACGCACGACGGTTTCGGCGTGGGCCGTGGTCAGGTGCAGGCGTTCATTGCTCCGATGCACATCACCGACCGCCGGCCAACCAGCCACGACGTCGGTGGCCAGGGTGCTGATGCAGCGGATGCGCTTGATCGCCACCCGCGCCCGCAGTGCATCTACCGTGCCTTCATGGATCACCCGGCCTCGCGCCATCACGCAGACACGATCGGCCAGTGCCTCGGCCTCTTCCAGGTAGTGCGTGGTCAGCAGCACCGAGCAACCCTCGGCCAGCAGCTGGCGGATCGCCGCCCACAACTTCTGTCGCGTCTGGATATCCATGCCCACGGTGGGTTCGTCCAGGAACAGCAGTTCGGGCCGGCCGCACAACGCCAGCGCGAACTGCACGCGCCGCTGCTGGCCGCCGGACAGCCTGGCGTAGGGACGCATGAGCAAATCGCCGATCCCGGCCAGCTCGGCGCTTTCGGCCAACGGGCGCGGGGCCGGGTAGTAACTGGCAGTGAGCCGCAACAACTCACCTACCCGCAGCGTCGGCGGCAGCGCAGCCTGCTGCAGCATCACGCCGATGCGCCGGCGCGCCGTGATCTGCTGCGGGTCCTGCCCGAACAGCTCGACCATGCCGGCATCGGCGCGGATCAGCCCTAGCAACAGGCTGATCGCGGTGGTCTTGCCGGCACCATTGGGGCCGAGCAGGGCAAGCAGTTCGCCCCGACGCAACTGCAGCTCGGCCCCCTCCAGCGCGGTGAGGCGACCATAGCGTTTGATCACGCCGGCGAGGCGCGCGACAACATGGGTCGAATCGTTCATGGCAAGGCTCTCCTGTGCCTTGCAGCGTAGGCAGATCGGGGGTCCCGCTCCATTCGCCGTCGTCAGCCATCGCGGATGACAGCCGTCATGCAGGGGGTACCGGTGACCCCATCCGCCGCGTTATGCTCGGGGATGCTCTTGCGCGCATTCCCCGGATCCGGTGCCCCGGACAGGGTGCGTCGCCCCGGAAACAGCCCGCTACAGGCTGTTTCCGGCAGGCGATGCCCACGCGCAGGGAGTCGGCCTGCTTCGCGCTGGGTGCGAGGCGTCGACGTAATCGAGGAGGAAATCATGGGTGTGATCAATCAGCTGCGCGAACTGCGCGAATTCGGTGGCAAACCGCGAACCACGGGTCTGGACGATGCCAGCATCGAACGCCTGGCCGCGAACGACCCGCTGCTGGGCCAGGCGATTGCCGAAGCGGTGGCGCGACACCAGGAACTGCGCGCCGAGATGGCTGATTTCCTCCGCCTCGACGAAGCCGAGCAGATGGCCCAGGTCCAGTCCGGTTTCATCAATTTCTATCCCGATGACGCGGTCAACCCGTACCTGTCGGCCGCAGCGCGCGGTCCGTGGATCGTCACGCTCAAGGGCGCCGTGCTGCACGACAACGGCGGCTACGGCATGCTCGGTTTCGGCCACAACCCGCAGGCCATCCTGGATGCGATGAGCCGGCCGCAGGTGATGGCCAACGTGATGTCGCCGAGCATTGCCCAGATGCGCTTCACCCGCGCGCTGGATCGTGAGCTGGGACGCAACCGCGACAGCAACCCGTACAAGCGCTACATGTGCCTCAATTCGGGCTCCGAAGCAGTGGGTCTGGCCTGCCGCATCGCGGACGTCAATGCCAAGCTGATGACCGATCCGGGTGCGCGCTACGCCGGACGCACGATCAAGCGGCTGGTGGTCAAGGGCGCGTTCCACGGCCGCACCGACAAGCCGGCGCTGTATTCGGACTCCTCGCGCAAGGCCTACCAGCAGCATCTGGCCAGCTATCGTCACGAGGACAGCGTGCTGACCGTGGCACCCTACGACGTGGCACAGCTGGAAGCGGCGTTCGCCGACGCCGACAAGCACGGCTGGTTCATCGAGGCGATGTTCCTGGAGCCGGTGATGGGTGAAGGCGACCCCGGTCGCGCGGTCAGCACGGAGTTCTACAAGGCCGCCCGCGCGCTGACCGAGGCTCATGGCAGCCTGCTGCTGGTCGACTCGATCCAGGCCGGCCTGCGCGCGCATGGCGTGCTGTCGCTGATCGACTACCCGGGGTTCGAGAAGCTGCCCGCACCGGACATGGAGACGTTTTCCAAGGCGCTCAACGCCGGTCAGTATCCGCTGTCGGTACTGGCGGTCAGCGAGCGCACCGCGGCGCTGTATCGCAAGGGTATCTACGGCAACACCATGACCGCGAACCCGCGTGCGCTGGACGTGGCGCTGGCCACGCTGAATGAACTGAGCGACGAGGTACGCGACAACATCCGCGAGCGCGGCAAGGAATTCGTCGACAAGCTCAACGCGCTGAAGAGCGAGCTGGGTGGCCTGATCACCCAGGTGCAGGGAACCGGCCTGCTGTTCTCCTGCGAGCTGGCGCCGGAATACAAGTGCTATGGCGCGGAGTCGACCGAGGAATACATGCGTGAGCGCGGCATCGGCGTGATCCACGGCGGCACCAACTCGCTGCGTTTCACCCCGCACTTCAACGTCACCAGTGCGGAAGTCGATCTGGTCGTGGCGAATGTGCGTCAGGCCCTGCTCGAGGGCCCGCGCAAGGCCAAGGCCGAAGCGGCCTGATCCAGCCCGGAGGAGCGCTTCAGCCGCGGTGGCGATGGACAGGCCGCCGCGGCTGAATACTTCGTGCATGTGGGGTTTCCCCCACTCCCGCGGCGATCTCAGCCGGCATAGACTGGCCGAGCCGGCAGCAGCCGGTTACCCAGGGAGGACTCAACGATGTCGATGTCATTACGTCTGCTCGCGGTCAGCGCCGCCTTTGCCTTTGCCGGCGCCGCCTTTGCAGCTACCCCGAAGACCAGCGCGGCGGCTCCCGCCGCCAAACCGCATAGCGCCCAGCAACAGCGCATGATCGACTGCAACAAGCAGGCGACCGGCAAGAAGGGTGCCGAACGCAAGACCTTCATGAGCTCCTGCCTGAAGGGTGGAAGTGCTGCTGCCGCGCCGTCGGCCAGGCAGGCCCAGCAGGAAAAAATGAAAAGCTGCAATGCCGAGGCGAAGACCAAGGCGCTCAAGGGTGCCGATCGCAAGGCCTTCATGAGCAACTGCCTGAAAGGCGGTGCTGCAACCGCCCCGCCGGCGCAGTAACAAGGGCCCGCCGCCCACGCACATGCAGGTGTGCGTGGGCAGCCCCGCTTCGCTAAGCTCCGGAACTGTCACGCGCCTGACGCTGCCACTGAAGACAGTTACCGATGAAGATCGTCGAAGTCCGCCACCCGCTGATCCGGCACAAGCTCGGCCTGATGCGCCAAGCCGGCATCAGTACCAAGGAATTCCGCGAGCTGGCCTCCGAGGTCGCCGCCCTGCTCACCTATGAGGCCACCAAGGATCTGGAGACCGTCGAGGAACCAATCCAGGGCTGGGCCGGACCGCTGCAGGTCCACCGGATCAAGGGCAAGAAGATCACCATCGTGCCGATCCTGCGCGCCGGACTGGGCATGTTGCCCGGCGTGCTCGACATGATTCCGTCGGCCAAGGTCAGCGTGGTCGGTGTGCAGCGCGACGAACGGACCCTGCAACCGGTCGCCTACTACGAGAAACTCAGCGGCCGCATGGATGAGCGCATCGCGCTGATCGTCGACCCGATGCTGGCCACCGCCGGCACCCTGATCGCCGCGGTCGACATGCTGAAAGCCGCCGGCTGCCGGCGCATCAAGGGCCTGTTCCTGGTTGCCGCGCCGGAAGGCCTCAAGCGCATCGAAGCGGTCCATCCGGATATCGAGATCTACACCGCCGCCATCGACGAACGCCTCAACGAGCACGGCTACATCCTGCCCGGCCTGGGCGATGCCGGCGACAAGATCTTCGGCACCAAGGTCTCTTGAAGCAGAAAAAGGTGAATAGGAGTGAGAAACGAGTGACGCTGCCCTCACTCGTTTCTCATTGCTTACCACTCATACCGCACTTTCAACTTCCAAATCGGTCGGTGGCTTCCAGCAGCTGGTGCATGATGCCCGGCTCGAACGCCGAGTGACCGGCGTCCTGCACGATGTGCAGATCGGCTTCGGGCCACGCGCGATGCAGATCCCACGCGCTGCGCAGCGGGCAGACCACGTCGTAGCGGCCCTGCACGATCACGGCGGGAATGTGGCGGATGCGATCGATGTTGCGCAGCAGCTGGTCGTCCTGTTCGAAGAAGCCGCCGTTGACGAAGTAGTGGCATTCGATCCGCGCAAACGCCAGCGCGAACTCGTCTTCGGCGCTGGATGCCATGTGCGAAGTGTCCTGCCACAGGAAGCTGGTCGCACCTTCCCATACCGACCACGCCCGCGCGGCGTCCGTCCGCGTTTTCGGATCATCGCTGGTCAGGCGTCGATAGTAGGCGTTCATCAGATCGCCGCGCTCCGGCTCCGGAATCGCCTCGAGATAGGTCTCCCACGCGTCCGGGTACAGCGCGTCACAACCCTTCTGGTAGAACCATTCCAGTTCCCACCGGCGCAGCATGAAGATGCCGCGCAACACCAGCTCGGTCACCTTGTCCGGATGCGTCTGTGCGTAGGCCAGTGCCAGCGTGGAACCCCACGAGCCACCGAACACCTGCCAGCGATCGATCGCCAGGTGCGCGCGAAGACGCTCGATGTCGGCCACCAGATCCCAGGTGGTGTTGTCGGTCAGTTCCGCATGCGGGGTGGACTTGCCGCAGCCGCGCTGGTCGAACAGCACGATGCGGTAGATCGCCGGATCGAAGAATCGCCGGCATTTCCCGTTGGTGCCGCCACCCGGCCCACCGTGCAGGAACACCACCGGCTTGCCGTTGGGGTTGCCGCTCTGCTCGTAGTACAGCGTGTGCAATTCCGAAACTTTCAGAAAGCCGCTGTCATAGGGTTCGATGTCGGGATACAACGCGCGACGCGGCTCCGGCGCCTGATTCATCGACGACTCCTGGCTGTGCTTGGGCAATCCGTCATCGTAACGGCATCGCTGGGCGGACGAAAGCGCAGCATCGACGGCGCGGACCCGTTCCTCTCGCATCGCCGCCAGTTGCTGGCCCAGTATGGCGCCCATGCTCACATCACGAATGCCAGCGTTTCGCTGCCATGATCATCCGGTCGTACCGGCTCAACGGGGCCATCAGCGGCCTGCCATCAGGCATGGCGATGGAGCCGGTATTGCCGGAAGCGTGGCTGGAGGTGCGCCGTGAACGCCTTCCCGCTGCTCCGGCGCCAGCCGCCGCGACGAGCGCCGAGATGGCTGCCGGAAGAAAGAACATGCGATGCCAGGCCCGTACACGCTCACCCGTGTCGCATGGACACATCTCTTGGCATGGTGCTGCTCTCAGCTGAGCAGCTTGCCCGGATTGAGGATGCCAGCGGGATCGAACACCTGCTTGACGCCCCGCATCAGCGCGATCTCCGCGGCGCTGCGCGTGCTCTCCAGGTAAGCCCGCTTGACCAGTCCGATGCCGTGCTCGGCCGAGATGCTGCCACCGTGGCGCTGCAACGTGGCAGCCAGCAGCTTCGTCACATGCTCGCACTGGACGATGAAAGCTGCATCATCCACGCCGTCGGGCTTGAGCACGTTGATATGCAGGTTGCCGTCGCCGATGTGACCGAACCAGACCACCTCGACCTGTGGATACTCGCGTGTCAGCAACGCCTGCATCTCGTGCAGGAATGTCGGCACGGCGCTGATCCTTACCGACACGTCGTTCTTGTACGGCTGCCGCGGTGCCAGGCTTTCGGTGATGCCTTCGCGCAGCCGCCACAGCGCCGCCGCCTGTGCTTCGCTTTGCGCGATCACGCCATCGCTGACCCAGCCTTGCTCCAGGGCCTGCCCGAATGCCGCCAGCGCCGCTTCCTGCGCCGGCTCGTCAGCCGCGTCGAACTCGGTCACCACGTAGTACGGATGGTCCCCGTCGAGCGCCCGCTGGGCGCCATGGGCCAGCACGTGCTTCAACGCATGGTCGGTGAAGAACTCGAACGCCTGCAGCTCCAGCCTCTCGCGGAACAGTGCGAACACCCGCATCAGCGCATCCATGTCCGGCAGCGCGAGCAGCATCACCTGCGACGGCGGTGCCGGGTCGGTGAGCCTCAGGGTCGCCTCCACCACGATGCCCAGGGTGCCTTCCGAGCCGATCATCAGCTGGCGGAAATCGTAGCCGCTGGAGTTCTTGATCAGTCCCCGATTGAGTTCCAGCAGCTCGCCGTTGCCGGCAACCACCTTCAGCGCAGCGATCCATTCGCGCGTGTTGCCGTAACGGATCACCCGGATGCCGCCAGCGTTGGTGGCGATGTTGCCGCCGATCGAGCACGAGCCGCGAGCGGCGAAATCGACCGGATAGATCAGACCGTGGTCGCGGGCGGCGTCGTGCACCGCCTGCAGCGCGATACCGGGCTGAACGGTCAGCGTGCGATCGACTGCGTTGAAATCCAGCACGCGGTTCATCCGCTCCAGACCCAGCACCAGTTCGCCGTTGGCGGCCACGGCGCCGCCGGACAGGCCGGTGCGGCCACCGGAGGGCACGAGCGCCACCCGCTCCTCGTTGGCCCAGCGCACGATCGCCTGCACTTCCTCGATGCTGGCCGGCAATGCAATCGCCAACGGCGCCGGCGTCCAGCGCCGGGTCCAGTCGCGGCCGTAATGTTCCAGATCGCCAGGCGATGTGAGCAGGCGCAGGTCGGGCAACCGGCGGGACAATTCGGCGAGGCGGATATCGGACATGCTTGGCTCCGGGGGCATTCCCACAGCCTGCCAGCCGCATCATTCCGCGTCCAGTGCTGCAGCGCCGCAAAGCGCTTTCGTCTCTGGCATAGTAGCGATTCCTACTTCTTGCCCAGGCCGACGCGATGCAGACCTCCTACCCCCGCCAAGACATCAAGGTATTGCTGCTGGAGGGAGTCAGTGCCAGTGCGGTCGAGAATTTCCATCGTGCCGGCTACAGCCAGGTCGAACTGCACACCAAGTCGTTGCCCGAAGACGAGCTCAAGCAACGCATCAGCGATGCGCATATCGTCGGCATCCGCTCGCGCACCCAGCTCACCGGCGACGTACTGGCACAGGCCAAGCGACTGATTGCGATTGGCTGCTTCTGCATCGGCACCAATCAGGTGGATCTGGCCACGGCGCGAAAGCTCGGCGTGCCGGTGTTCAACGCGCCCTATTCCAACACGCGCAGCGTCGCCGAGCTGGTGATCGCCGAGGCGATCATGTTGTTGCGCGGCATCCCGCAGAAGAATGCCCTGTGCCATCGCGGCGGCTGGACCAAGTCGGCCAGCGGCAGCTACGAGACGCGCGACAAGGTGCTCGGCATCGTCGGTTACGGCCACATCGGCACCCAGGTCGGCGTGCTGGCCGAGAGTCTCGGCATGCGGGTGATCTTCCACGACATCGAAACCAAGCTGTCGCTGGGCAATGCACGTGCGGTGTCGAGCCTGGACGAATTGCTGGAACGTGCCGACGTGGTCACCCTGCATGTGCCCGAAACCCCGGCCACGCAGATGATGATCAAACAGGCGCAGCTGGCCAGGATGCGTCCCGGTGCCATGCTGATCAATGCCTCGCGCGGCAGCGTGGTCGATATCGATGCATTGGCTGCGGCCTTGCGTGAGGGCCGTCTGGCAGGCGCCGCCGTGGACGTCTTCCCGGTCGAGCCGAAGGGCAACGACGATGCCTTCGTGTCCCCACTGGTCGGCATGGACAACGTCATCCTGACTCCGCACATCGGTGGCAGCACGCTGGAGGCACAGGACAACATCGGCATCGAGGTGGCCAGCAAACTGATCCGCTACAGCGACAATGGCTCGACCCTGTCGGCGGTCAACTTCCCTGAGGTCGCCCTGCCCGAGCACCCGAACAGCCGCCGCCTGCTGCACATCCATCGCAATGTGCCGGGTACGCTGTCGCGCATCAACGAGCTGTTTTCCGCCGGCAACATCAATATCGACGCGCAGTTCCTGCAGACCGACAGCGAAGTCGGCTACGTGGTGATCGATGTCAGCGCCGACACCCGCCAGGCGAATGCACTCAAGGATCAACTGGCGGCGATACCCGGCACCCTGCGCAGTCGCGTGCTGTACTGAGGGCGCGTAGCAGGGAACGGGGACGAAGCACGTCGCAGTCTTGCCTTGGTTCCCCGTGTCGTGTTTCCTGTTCCCAACAAAAAAGCGCCCAAGGGCGCTTTTTCTGGATGCTGAATTGGTCGGGGCGGCCGGATTCGAACCGACGACCCTCTGCCCCCCAGGCAGATGCGCTACCAGGCTGCGCTACGCCCCGACGATCAGCAAGTCGGGAAGTCTAGCAGCTGACCGGGTGGCGCCGGAAGCCATTTGTGATCTTTGCGCCCTCAGCGACGCAGCAGGGTCAGCACTTCTTCCAGCTCCAGTCGGACCTGACGCACGATCTGGTGCGAAATGCTGGCTTCCATCCGCGCCTGCGGGCCTTCCAGTCGCGCCCGCGCACCGGTGATGGTGAATCCTTCGTCATACAGCAGCGAGCGGATCTGGCGGATCATCAGCACGTCGTGACGCTGGTAGTAACGACGGTTGCCGCGGCGCTTGACCGGATTGAGTGCGGGGAATTCCTGTTCCCAGTAGCGCAGCACGTGAGGCTTCACACCGCACAGCTCGCCGACCTCACCGATGGTGAAGTAGCGCTTCGCCGGGATGGCGGGGAGTTCGGTGTTATTCCCTTGATCCAGCATAGCCCTCGACTCTTACCTTGAGTTTCTGTCCCGGCCGGAAGGTCACCACGCGCCGGGCGGAGATCGGAATCTCCTCCCCGGTCTTGGGGTTGCGCCCGGGTCGCTGATTCTTCAGCCGCAGATCGAAATTGCCGAAACCCGACAACTTTACCTGCTCACCGTTTTCGAGCGCTTCGCGAACCACCTCGAAATAGGCATCCACGAATTCCTTGGCCTCACGCTTGTTGAGACCCACGTCGAGGAAAAGCCGCTCGGCCATTTCCGCCTTGGTCAGAGCCATCTCATCCTCGCAACTTCGCCTTGCATGTCTGCTCCAACACGGCTACTGCTTCGCGCACGCAGAGATCCGCGTCCTCATCTGTAAGGGTGCGTGAAGCATCCTGTAAAATCAAGCCCATAGCGAGACTTTTTCGACTTGCTTCGACGCCTTTGCCACTGTAACGGTCGAACAGCCTCAATTCCTTCAATCGCTCGCCCAGCGTGACGCGAACAAGCTGCTCGATCCGTGACCAACTGACCGTTTCGGGCAGATCCAGTGCAATATCGCGCCGCACGGCGGGAAACCGCGGCACGGCGTGGGCCCGCGGCAGGCGCCGCGCCAGCACGGGTTCCAGCGCCAGCTCCAGCACATGCACGTCGGCCCCCAGATCGAGCGTCCGGGCCAGTTGCGGGTGCAACGCACCGAGATAGCCCACCGTCTCGCCATCGCGCGCCACGCGCGCGCCGCGGCCCGGGTGCAGCCAGTCCGGCAGGCCGTCGGCATGCACCGACCAGCGCTGCGGCTCGCCACCCCAGGCGATCAGGGCATCGAGGTCACCCTTCAGGTCATGGAAATCCAGCGTACGCGCGGGCTCTCCCCATTGCTCGGCATGTGCGCTGCCGCAGGCGACGATCGCCAGGCTGGGTGTCTCCACGGGCGGGTTGTTCACCTTTTGAGCAGTCCGGTCAGCGCTGGCCGATTCGTGCGGGGACGTGTCTTGCTGGAACACCCGCGCCACCTCGAACAGGCGCACGCGCTCCTGCTGGCGCGCGCGGTTATGCCGCAGGGCTTCGATCAACCCGGGCAGCAAGGAAGGTCGCATCACCGCCAGATCGGCCGACAGGGGATTGGCCAGCGGCACCAGCCGCTCGGTGAAGCCCCAACTGCTCAGCAGAGGCGCGGCAACGAAGGACAGATTCACCGCCTCGTAGTAGCCGCGCGCCGCCAGTTGCTCGCGCAACGCCAGTTCATTGATGCGCGCTTCCGGCTCGATCACCAGGGTCAACGCACCGGCCGGTGTCGCCGTGGGGATATTGTCGTAACCGAAGATGCGCGCCACTTCCTCGATCAGGTCTTCCTCGCGCTCGATATCGAAGCGGCTGCTGGGTGCGGTGATCTGCCAGCCCTCGGCGCTGTCCTCGACCCGCATGCCCAGCGCGGTGAAGATGCGCTTCACTTCGGCGTCGGCCACTCTCACACCCAGCACCCGCTGAAGCCGGGCCCGACGCAGACCGACCGCCGCGGGCGGGATCAGGTCGGCGGGATTTTCCGCCCGCAGGACCGGGCCGGCGCTGCCACCGGCGATCGCCAGCAGCAGCTCGGTGGCACGTTCCAGCGCCCGCTGCGGCAACTGCGGGTCGACCCCGCGTTCGAAGCGATGCGAGGCATCGGTATGCAGGCCGAGCTTGCGCGAACGGCCCATGATCGCGGCCGGTGCGAAGTGCGCAGCTTCAAGAAAAATGTTGCGCGTATCATGGCCGACGCGCGAATCGAAACCGCCCATCACACCGGCCACGGCCAGCGGCTTGTGCTCGTCGGCAACCAGCACGAAGCCCTCGTCGAGCCGGGCCTCGCTGCCATCGAGCAGTTTCAGCGTCTCGCCGGCGCGGGCGTGACGCACCACGATGTCGCCCTGCAAGGTATCGTTGTCGAACGCATGCAGCGGCTGGCCCAGTTCCAGCATCACGTAATTGGTGACATCGACCACCGCACTGATCGGACGCAGGCCCGCGCGGCGCAGGCGCTCGGCCAGCCATAGCGGGGTACGTGCCGACGGGTCGATCCCCTCGACGATGCGTCCGAGATAGCGCGGAGCGTCCTTGCCGGCCTCCAGCCGGATGCCGCGGCGCGCCTTGCCGGTCACCACCACCGCAGTCTGTTCCGGCATGTTCACTGCGCTGCCGAACAGGGCCGCCACATCATGTGCGAGCCCGAACAGGCCGAGGCAGTCGGGACGGTTCGGGGTCAGCTTCAACTCGAAGCTGGCATCGGGCAGCCCGAGACAGTCGGCCAGCGGCTGGCCGACCGGGGCGTCGGCGGGAAGCTCAAGCAGGCCGGAAGCATCGGCATCCACGCCCAGCTCCTTCGCCGAACACAGCATGCCGGACGACTCCACCCCACGCAGCCTGGCTGCCTTGATCGCGATGCCGCCGGGCAGGCTCGCCCCCACCATCGCCAGCGGCACCTTGATGCCGACCCGCGCGTTCGGCGCACCACAGACGATCTGCCGCAACTCGCCCTGCCCCGCATCGACCATGCACACCTGCAGGCGATCAGCTTCCGGATGCTTCTCGGCGGCCACGATCTCGGCCACCACCACGCCGTCCAGGCCTTCGCCAAGCACGGTCAGCTCTTCCACTTCCAGCCCGGCCATGGTCAACGCATGCGCCAGGGCGGCTCGGTCAGCCTTGATGTCGACCAGCTCGCGCAGCCAGTTCTCGGAGAATTTCATGCTTTTCGATTCCTGCGCCGCGTTTCAGGCGAACTGCTTGAGGAAGCGCAGATCGTTCTCGAAGAACGCGCGCAGATCGGAGACGCCATACCGCAACATCGCAAAGCGCTCCACGCCGAGGCCAAAGGCAAAACCGCTGTAACGCTCCGGATCGATGCCGCAATTCTTCAGCACGTTCGGATGCACCATGCCGCAGCCGAGCACTTCCAGCCAGCGGGTGGAACCGTCTGAGCCGCTCTGATCAGGCTCGGTCCAGCGGATGTCGACCTCGGCGGATGGCTCTGTGAACGGAAAGTAGCTGGGGCGGAAGCGCATCTCGAAATCGCGCTCGAAGAACGCCCGGATGAACTCGGCCAGGGTGCCCTTCAGGTCGGCGAAACTCGAGGTCTCGTCGACCAGCAAGCCCTCGATCTGGTGGAACATCGGCGAATGGGTCTGGTCCGAATCGCTGCGGTAGACCTTGCCCGGCGCGATGATGCGGATAGGCGGTTGCCGCCCGGCCATGGCGCGGATCTGTACCGGCGAGGTATGCGTGCGCAGCAGGCGACCGTCACCGAAGTAGAAGGTGTCGTGCATCGCGCGCGCCGGATGATGCGGCGGGAAATTCAAAGCTTCGAAGTTGTGCCAGTCGTCCTCGATCTCTGGGCCATCGGCACGCTGGTAGCCCAGCCGCGCAAAGATCGACGCGATGCGTTCCAGTGTCCGGGTGATCGGATGGATGCCGCCGCGCTCGCCGTCACGACCCGGCAGACTGATATCCAGCCGCTCCGAGGCGAGCCGGCGATCCAGCTCGATCTGCTCCAGCGCCTGCTTGCGTGTGGCCAGGGCCTCGGCGAGGCGATCCTTGACCCGGTTCACTTCGGCGCCGCGCGCCTTGCGCTCGTCCGCCGCCAATGCGCCAAGCGTCTTCAACGCGGCAGTGACGATGCCGTTCTTGCCCAGCAGGCCGACGCGCAGCGCATCGAGTGCCTCCAGCGTATCGGCCTTGTCGATATCGGCCAGCGCCGAAGCGGCGCGGCTGTCCAGATCATCCATAAGGTGCGCTTCTCGCTACTTCCCCTCTCCTTTCGGGGAGAGGCCAGGGTGGGAGCCACTCTTGCACCACCTTCGCATCGGGCGAGCTTGGATGAAGGTCGAGGCGAGCCCCGAACCCTCACCTCAATCCTCTCCCAAGGGGAAAGGAGGCAATCGCAAAGAGCATTATCCAAACGAAAACGGGGAGAAGGCTGTGGCCTCCTCCCCGCTTGCTTTACATCATATCGCGCTGGCGCGGGAGCGCCGGACGATCAAGCGGCCAGACTGGCCTTCGCTTTCTCGGCGATCACCTCGAACGCCTTGATGTCGTGCACGGCGATATCGGCCAACACCTTGCGGTCGACGGCGATACCCGCCTTGCTCAGACCGTTGATCAGGCGGCTGTAGGACAGACCGAACATGCGGGCCGCCGCATTGATGCGGACGATCCACAGTGCACGGAACTGGCGCTTGCGCTGCTTGCGGCCGATATAAGCGTACTGACCAGCCTTGATGACGGCCTGGTTGGCAACGCGGAAGACCTTGCGGCGGGCGTTGTAATAACCCTTTGCGCGGCCGATAACTTTCTTGTGACGACGACGGGCGGTAACGCCACGCTTTACACGAGCCATGGTTTATCTCCTCGTCTTCAGTACGGCAACATGCGCGCTACACCCGGGGCGTCACACGCCTTCAGGTGGTTCTTGGCACGCAGGCCGCGCTTCAACTTGGTCGACTTCTTGGTCAGGATGTGTGACCGGTAAGCGTGACCGCACTTGATTTTGCCCGACGCGGTCTTGCGAAAACGCTTCGCCGCCGCCCGGTTGGTCTTGATCTTGGGCATGGAACTGCTCCGTGTGTGGCGTCGTCTTGTTTGATGGGACGACCCCGTTTCTGACTGATCTGGCGGTGATCCGGTGGATCACTCTTTCCGTCCTGCCACGATCGGTGCACGACCCTTCCGGCGGGTCGAACCGGCGATTATACGGAATTCGCCACTCCGATACCAGTAGGAGCGCCCCCTGTGCGCGATGCTCTTTCTGTCAGGTCGACGAAGAGCATCGCGCACAGGGTGCGCTCCTACAAGCGGTGCCATACGGCGCCCAGGGCACCGCAATGCTTATTTCTTCTTGGGCCCGATCATCATGACCATCTGGCGGCCTTCCAGCCGCGGATAAGACTCGATCTGGCCATTGTCGCCGACGTCTTCCTGGATCTTCTTTGCAAGGTTCTGACCCAGGTCCTGGTGCGACATCTCGCGACCGCGGAAACGAATGGTCACCTTGACCTTGTCGCCCTCTTCCAGGAAACGAAGCATGTTGCGCAGCTTGATCTGATAGTCGCCCACGTCCGTCACCGGCCGGAACTTCACTTCCTTGATCTCGACCTGCTTCTGCTTCTTCTTGGCGGCCTGGGCCTTCTTCTGGGCTTCGAACTTGAACTTGCCGTAATCCATGATGCGGCAGACCGGCGGATCGCCGTTTGGCTGGATCTCGACCAGATCCATGCCAGCCTCCTGGGCCAGCGCCAGCGCCTCGTCGCGTGTCAGGATACCCAGCTGCTCGGCTTCGGCACCAATCACACGCACCCGCGGCACACGGATTTCCAGGTTACGACGATTGCCCTTGTTGTCGGTGGTTGCGATACCACGATCCTCCAGAAGAAGTAATGAAACAGACCGCTCGACGCTCAGCGCCGGGTTTCGGTCTCCAGTCGCTCGATGAAGTCGGCCAGCGGCATGCTGCCCAGGTCTTCGCCGGAACGGGTACGCACAGACACCATCCCCGTCTCTTTCTCGCGATCACCGACCACGAGTAGATAAGGCACTTTCTGCATCGTATGTTCGCGGATTTTATAGCCGACTTTCTCGTTGCGCAAATCCGATTGTACCCGGAAACCTTTGTCGACAAGGGTTTGCGTCACTTGCTGGACGTAATCCGCCTGCGCATCGGTGATATTGAAGGCCACCGCCTGTATCGGCGCCAGCCAGGCGGGCAGCAGACCGGCATGATGCTCGATCAGGATGCCGATGAAGCGCTCCATCGAGCCCACGATGGCCCGGTGCAACATGACCGGATGCTGTTTGTGCGAGTGTTCGTCGACGTATTCGGCGCCCAGGCGCTCGGGCATCATGAAGTCGACCTGCATCGTGCCGACCTGCCAGGCCCGGCCAATCGAGTCTTTCATGTGGTACTCGATCTTGGGACCGTAGAAGGCGCCCTCGCCCGGCAGCTCCTCCCACTGCACGCCGGCGACCGACAATGCCGCGCGCAGGGCCGCCTCGGACCTGTCCCACACCTCGTCCGAGCCGATCCGCTTGTCCGGACGCAAGGCGATTTTCAGCGCGATGTCCTCGAAGCCGAAGTCCGCGTAGACCTGCATGGCCTGCCGGTGGAAGGCGGTCACCTCCGGCTCGATCTGCGCCGCGGTGCAGAAAATATGGCCATCGTCCTGGGTGAACGCGCGCACCCGCATGATGCCGTGCAGCGCACCGGACGGCTCGTTGCGATGACAACCGCCGAATTCACCGTACCGGATCGGCAGTTCGCGGTAGCTGTGCAGGCCGGTGTTGAACACCTGCACATGACCCGGGCAATTCATCGGCTTCAGCGCGTAGGTGTGCTTCTCCGACTCGGTGAAGAACATGTTCTCGGCGTAGTTGTCCCAATGACCGGATTTCTTCCACAGCGACACGTCCAGCACCATCGGGCAACGGACTTCCTGATAGCCACTTTTCCGGTACACGCCGCGCATGTACTGCTCGACCTGCTGCCAGATCGCCCAGCCATTCGGGTGCCAGAACACCATGCCGGGGCTCTCTTCCTGCTGATGGAACAGGTCAAGCGCCTTGCCGATCTTGCGGTGATCGCGCTTCTCGGCCTCTTCGAGCTGGTACAGATAAGCTTTCAGATCCTTGTCGTTGAGCCAGGCCGTACCGTAGATGCGGGTCAGCATGGCGTTGTTCGAATCGCCGCGCCAGTACGCACCGGCCACCTTCATCAGCTTGAACGCGCGCAGCTTGCCGGTGTTCGGCACATGCGGACCACGGCACAGGTCGGTGAACTCGCCCTGTGAATACAGCGACAGCGACTCATCGGACGGAATCGACTCGATGATCTCGGCCTTGTAGTTCTCGCCCATGCCACGGAAGAACTTCACCGCTTCATCGCGCGACTTCACGCTGCGCGTCACCGGCAACTGCTCGGCGACGATCTTGTGCATTTCCGCCTCGATTTTCGGCAGGTCATCGGGGGTGAGCGGACGCTCGATCGCAAAGTCGTAGTAGAAGCCGTTGTCGATCACCGGACCGATCGTGACCTGTGCGCCGGGATACAGCCGCTGCACCGCCTGTCCCATCAAGTGGGCGGTGGAATGGCGCAGGATCTCCAGCGCCTCCGGGCTCTTGTCGGTGACGATCTGCAGGCTGGCGTCGTGCTCGATCTGGAAGCTGGCATCGACCAGCCGGCCATCGACCTTGCCGGCCAGCGTCGCCTTGGCCAGACCGGCGCCAATCGAGGCAGCCACGTCCTGCACGGTAACCGGATGCTCGAACGGCCGCTTGCTGCCGTCGGGTAGCGTGATCTCAATCATGGGGACCTTTCTCTGAAAAGCAAAAAAGGGCATCCGCCCTTCTTCGAAAATAAAAAGCACTGAGGCGTCGAGACAATCAGGAGTGGAAGCGTGTAGTTGCCATGTCGCACACTCGGCCCGGCGCGGAACGCAGACCACCTTTGCAGTATTGGAGTTGCCGAAAAACTAGTTTAGCTCAGATCCGCTGTCAATCTTCACCCTCGCGGCCGTACTGGCCGACCTTCAACGATAGAATGGATCCGCCATCCCGAGGACAGCTCATGCGCATTCTGGTTACCGGCACCGCCGGGTTCATCGGCGCCGCCCTGGCGCAGCGCCTGCTCGCGCGCGGCGACGTGGTTTACGGCTTCGACAATCACAACGATTACTACGATCCCGCGCTGAAGGAAGCCCGGTTGGCCTGCTTTGCCGACCATCCGAATTACACCCACCAGCGCGCCGATCTGGCCGATGCCGCCGCGGTCGATCGAGCCTTCGCCACCTTCAGGCCGCAACGGGTGGTGAATCTGGCGGCGCAGGCCGGTGTGCGTTATTCGCTGCAGAATCCGCATGCCTACGTGCAGAGCAACCTGGTCGGCTTCGTCAACATCCTCGAAGCCTGTCGGCATGGCGAGGTCGGGCATCTCGTCTACGCTTCGTCCAGCTCGGTCTACGGCGCCAACCGCAAGCTGCCATTCGCGGTGGAGGATGCCGTCGACCACCCGCTGAGTCTGTACGCGGCCAGCAAGAAAGCGAACGAGTTGATGGCGCATACCTACAGCCACCTGTACGGCCTGCCGACCACCGGGTTGCGCTTCTTCACCGTCTACGGGCCGTGGGGCCGGCCGGACATGTCGCCCATGCTGTTCGCTGACCGGATCAGCCGCGGCGAGCCGATCGACGTGTTCAACCATGGCCACCACAGTCGCGACTTCACCTATATCGACGACATCGTGGAAGGGGTGGTCCGCACACTCGACCACCCTGCCGAACCGGACCCCGGCTACAACGCGGACCGGCCGACCCCGGGCTCGTCGAATGCACCCTATCGCGTCTACAACATCGGCAATGATCGGCCGGTGCAACTGATGCGCTTCATCGAGCTGCTGGAACAACAGCTTGGCCGCAGCGTGGAAAAACGCCTGCTGCCGATGCAGCCGGGTGACGTGGCCGACACCTGGGCGGACGTTTCAGCCTTGCGCCGCGACGTCGGCTATGCGCCGGACACCTCGATCGAGGATGGCGTGGCGCGCTTCGTGGCGTGGTATCGCCGCTATCACGGGCTCGACTGAGTCCTTCGCCGGAGCGGCTCAGAACGGCCTGGCAATCACCAGGTAGAGCACCGCGAACAGCACCAGCACGGGCAATTCGTTGAGCCAGCGCAAGGCCCGCCCCGATGGCAGCGCGCCACCGTTCGCGTGACGCTTCAGCAGACGCCCGGTCCAGATGAAGTAGGCCAGCAAGACCGCCACCAGACCTAGTTTGGCGTCGATCCAGTGCGTTCCCGTCGTGACGCTGGGCAGCCGCCCGGGGAAGACACGCCAGCCCTGCCACAGCGCCACGCCGAACAGGAAGGCCAGGCCGAACATGTTGTGGCCGAATTTGTACAGGCGCCGCCCCATCAGTTGCAGTCGGGCATGCACCGCCGGCTCGCCGGGACTCTCGGCCAGGTTCACCAGAATCCGCGGCAGGTAGAACACCGCGGCCATCCAGCCGATGACGAACAGCAGGTGCAACGACTTGATCAGCAGATAGGTCACGACGGTTTCACCGGCAGGCGCTGCCACACGCAGCGAGCGGAATGGTAACGCGAGCACGCCGGCACACGTCGATGCTGCGGCACTCAGTCCATCGCCGGTCCGATCCGCGCCAGCAAGGCCTGCAGCAGGCGCTCCTGCTGCACCGCATCGAGCGGCGCGTTGTGGCGATCGGTGAGCTGGAAGAAATCCTCCACCCGCTCGCCGAACGTGGCGATGCGTGCATCGTGCACGCGCACATCGGTGCTCAGCATGACCTGCGCCACCGCCGCCAGCAGGCCGGGACGGTCAGCCCCGACCAGGGCCAGTTGGGTGCGGTCACCTGCGGCGTGGAAGCTGATCTTCGGCGTCATCTGGAAATGTTTCTGATGCCGCGACATGCCGCGCTTGCTCGGTTGCACCCCGGCCGATTGCGTGAGCGCGCGCTGCAGTCGCTGCTGCAGCTCTTCCGCCCGCGCCGCGCTGGCCGGCTGCTGGTTGTCAGCTTCGAGCAGCAGGAAGGTATCCAGCGCCATGCCGGTCGGCGAACTGAGAATGCGCGCCTCCATCACCGAAAAGCGCAGCCGGTCCAGCACCGCAGTCACCGTGGCGAACAATCCGTCGCGATCGGGCGTGTAGACAAACAGTTCGGTGCTGCCGCGCACCGACAGCGGGTGGACCGCGACCAGCGGCACCTCGCCGTGCGCGCGCAGGATCGCCCCGGTCTGCCAGGCGATCTGCTCGGGCCGGTGACGCAGGAAGCTGAGCTGCGGGAAATCACCCCAGGCGCGGACCACGTCGGCTTCGGCAAAACCCTCGTTCATCAGCAGCGCCAGCGCGTATTCGGAGCATTCATGCACCCGCACGCCGGCGTCGCGCGGCAGCTCGACGTCGCTGCGCAACGCATAGCGGGTGGCGGTGTAAAGATCCGACAGTAGCCGATCCTTCCAGCCGTTCCACAGCCGCGGACTGGTGCCGATGATGTCCGCGACCGTCAGAAGATACAGCTGGCCGAGCTGCTCGCGATCGCCCACGAGGTCCGCAAACCGGTGCACCACGTCCGGATCGGTGATGTCCTGGCGCTGGGCGGTGGTGCTCATCAGCAGATGCCAGCGCACCAGCCAGGCGATCCGCTCGATATCGGCTGTGGGCAGGCCCAATCGCAGGCAGAACGCGCGTGCGTCCTGCTCACCGAGTACCGAATGATCGCCGCCGCGGCCCTTGGCGATGTCGTGGAACAAGGCCGCCAGCAACATCACCTCCGGCTTGCGCAGATTGCCCCAGATCTCGCAGCCCAGCGGAAATTCGGGCCGCGCCGCCGGATCGGCGAACCGGGCCATGTTGCGCAACACACGCAGGGTGTGTTCGTCGACCGTGTAGACGTGGAACAGGTCGTACTGCATGCGCCCGAACACCTTGCCGAACGCCGGCAGGATCGCCGCCAGCAAGCCATGCCGGTTCATGCGCCACAGGGCCTCGACCGCCGGCGCACCGCGCCGCAGCAGACACAGGAATGCCGCCAGCACCTCGTCATCCTGCGCCAGCGCATCGGCGTGGGCGTCGGTGGCCTGGTGAATGCGCCGCATGGTGTCGGCGCTGAAGCCCAGCACGCCGGATTGATCCAGTCGCGCGATGAAGATCTCCACCAGCGCGGCCGGCCGGCGCATGAACAGCTGCGGATCGCGCACCGCCAGGCGCGCTCCGAAGCGCACGAAATCAGCGCCTACCGGCTGCTCCTGGCCCGCCGGCTCCAGCATTTCCTCGAACCGCTCGGCGACCTGCACGCCCAGCCGCTCGACCTGGCTGGCGGCGCGATAATAGCCCTGCATGAATTGCTCGACGCCGAGATTCTTCTCGTGCTCATCCTCGAATCCGAGTCGTGCAGCCAGCCCGCGCTGGTAGTCGAAAAGCAGCCGCTCCTCGGCCCGACCGGCTTCCAGGTGCAGCGCATAGCGATAGCGGCGCAGGGTGGCCTCGGACTGTTCCAGTGCGGCCTGCTCGGCAGGATCGAGCAACCCCTCCACCACCATCTCGCCGAGGTCGGCGGCATGCGCCAGCCGCCGCCCCATCCAGCGCAACGAATCCAGCGTGCGCAGGCCGCCGGGGCCGTCCTTGAGGTTCGGCTCGAGATTGTAGGCGGTGTCGTCGAAACGGGCGTGCCGGGCATCGCGCTCGGCCAGCCGCGCCGCCAGATACTCGCTCGGCGGCCACAGCGCCGGATCATCCACGATGGCGCGCAAGCGTGCGTCGAACGCCGGGTCGCCGGCCAGCCGGCGTGCATCCAGCAAGCTGGTGAACACGCTGACATCCTGTGCCGCCAGCGTGCGGCATTGCGCCGGATCCCGCACGGCATGCCCCACCTTCAGGCCGATATCCCACAAGGTGGCGAAGAACTGCTCCAGCGCGCGCAGGCGAGTCGGCTCGGGGGCCGCCACCAACGCCAGCAGATCCACATCCGAATGGGGAAACAGCAGGCCACGACCGAACCCGCCCACCGCGAACAGCGTCGTGTCGCTGACCTCGCCGAGACAGGCCATCCACACGTGCGCCACCACCCGCTCGACCGATTCGCCACGCCGTCTGGCCAGTTCGCTGGCATCGGCGCCATCGCGGAACGTGGTAGCCAGCGCCCGATCGACGTCGTCCAGCAGTTGCCGCAAGGCGCGGCGGGCTTCGGTGGAGACACCCGAGCGCGGCACCGCCACCGGCAGGCGCGGCAGCGGCGGCAGAACGGAAGCTGGTGTCGGCGACATGCTGGGCGAAACTCCGTAAGCGCCTTGCGGCCCGTGCCGGAAGCGGCACGGCGGCCACCCCATCTACCTCAAGCGATCAGGCATCCGGCCACGGAGTGAGTATCTCGAAGCCGTCGTCGGTCACCGCCAGGGTGTGTTCCCACTGCGCCGACAGCGAGTGATCCTTGGTCACCACGGTCCAGCCGTCCGGCAACTGCCGGGTCTGCGGTTTGCCGGCGTTGATCATCGGCTCGATCGTGAAGGTCATGCCCTTCTTCAGCTCGACACCGGTGCCGGGCTTGCCGTAGTGCAGCACCTGCGGTTCGTCGTGATAGACCTTGCCGATGCCATGGCCGCAATACTCCTTGACCACGCTGAAACCGGCCGCTTCGGCATGTTGCTGAATCGCATGCCCGATGTCGCCCAGGGTGGCACCCGGACGGACCGCCTGGATGCCGCGCATCATCGCTTCGAACGTGGTGTCGACCAGCCGCTTGGCCAGTACCCCGGGGGTACCGACGAAATACATGCGGCTGGTGTCACCGTGCCAGCCGTCCTTGATCACGGTGACGTCGATGTTGACGATGTCGCCGTCCTTGAGCACCTTGCCCTCGTTCGGAATGCCGTGGCAGATCACGTGGTTGACCGAGGTGCACAGGGTCTTGGGAAAGCCGTGGTAGCCGACATTGGCGGGAATCGCCTTCTGCACGTTGACGATGTGCTCGTAGGCGAGCCGGTCCAGTTCCTCGGTGGTGACCCCCGGCTTGACGTGCTCCTTCAGCATCGCCAGCACTTCGGCGGCCAGCTTGCCGGCGACGCGCATGCCTTCGAGGTCTTCCGGGTTTTTCAGGGTTATGGCCATGAGTTCCACTCATAAATGGCGGCAGAAGCTTTCAGCTCAAGTCATCGAGCATCCGGCGCAACTTGCCGCACTGCCGGCGTACCGGCTATAATTTCGGAGTTTTGCTGATCCGGCGCAACCGTCTTGACGGTCAGCCAGCGCAAAGCGAACCGGGATTGTAACCCTCTGCGGTACAACACCCAAACCAACGCCACACACGTATCGGCACCGCCTTCGGGGTGCTGCGCCTGCCCACCAATGAAACGGGCAGCTCGCGGTCGAAGTCGGGGATGCGTGGAGGTCCCAACCCCCCGGTCTCCCTGTCGAGACCATTGCAAGGAGTTACACCCATGGCCCAAGTCACCATGCGCCAGATGCTCGAAGCCGGCGTCCATTTCGGTCACCAGACCCGCTACTGGAACCCGAAAATGGCCCCGTACATCTTCGGTGCCCGCGGCAAGATCCACATCATCAACCTCGAAAAGACCCTGCCGCTGTTCACCGACGCGATGAACTTCCTGTCGGGCCTGGCGCAGAAGCGCGGCACCATCCTGTTCGTCGGCACCAAGCGTTCGGCCCGTGAGCCGTTGGCCGAAGAGGCAGCGCGCGCCGGCATGCCGTTCGTCACCTCGCGCTGGCTCGGCGGCATGCTGACCAACTTCCGCACGGTCAAGCAGTCGGTATCGCGCCTGAAGGAGCTGGAAGCGGCCGAGACCGATGGCAGCTTCGAGAAGCTGGTCAAGCACGAAGTGCTGGCCCGCCGCCGCGAGCGCGACAAGCTGCAGGCCTCGCTGGGTGGCATCAAGGACATGAACCGCCTGCCCGACGCCCTGTTCGTGATCGACATCGGCCACGAAGACATCGCCGTGCAGGAAGCCAAGAAGCTGGGCATCCCGGTGATCGCGGTGGTCGACACCAACTACAACCCGGAACTGGTCGATTACGCGATCCCGGGTAACGATGACGCGATCCGCGCGATCCAGCTGTATGCCCGCGCCGCCGCCGACTCGATCCTGGAAGGCAAGGCCGCCGCGCCGGCCGCCGCCCAGGGTGACGGCAACGACTTCGTCGAGCTGGACGAAGAAGGCAATCCGGTCGCCAAGGTCGATCGCCCGCGTCGCGATGCCGCCCCGAAGAAGGCCGCACCACGCCGCGAAGGCGGCCGTGGTCCGCGCAACGATGGCGCCCCCGCCGCCAAGTAAGCGCACCGACGGCGCTCAACCCGCCGTCGCATCCGCACGCGAGAACCGCGCGGTGGCGATCCTTCGCCACCGCGCAAACCAAGCATTAGAGGACTGACGATGAGCAATATTTCCGCCCAACTGGTCAAGGAGCTGCGCGAGCGGTCCGGCGCCGGCATGATGGAATGCAAGAAGGCACTGGTCGAGAACAACGCCGACATCGACACCGCGATGGAATGGTTGCGCAAGTCCGGTCTGGCCAAGGCTGACAAGAAGGCCAGCCGCATCGCTGCCGAAGGTCGCATCGTGGCCGCTCAGGCCGCCGGCAAGGCCGTGCTGGTCGAAATCAACTGCGAGACCGACTTCGTCGGCAAGGACGACAGCTTCCTGAAGTTCAGCGACACCGTCGCCGATGTGGCACTGAACTCCGGTGCCGCCGATGTCGACGCGCTGAAGGCCGCCGCCTACCCGGGCGCCGGCAGTGTCGAGGAAGCGGCCAAGACCCTGATCGCCACCATCGGCGAGAAGATCGACGTGCGCCGCATGGCCCGTGTCGAGAGCGACGGCGTGATCGGCAGCTACGTGCACGGCGGCCGTATCGGCGTGCTGGTGGCGCTCAAGGGCGGCTCCGACGAGCTGGCCAAGGGCATCGCGATGCACGTGGCGGCGATGAACCCGGCGCATATCCGCGCCGAGGACGTCCCGGCCGAGTTCCTGGCCAAGGAAAAGGAAATTGCCCTCAGCCAGATGTCGGACAAGGAAAAGGCCAAGCCGGCCGAGATCCTCGAGAAGATCGTGGGCGGCAAGGTCAACAAGATCATTTCCGAAGTCACCCTGCTCGGCCAGCCCTATGTGCTCGACACCAACATGACGGTGGCCGAGGCGCTGAAGAAGGAAGGTGCCGATGTCATCTCGGTGGCCCGTCTGGCGGTCGGCGAAGGCATCGAGAAGGTGGAAGAGGATTTCGCCGCCGAAGTGATGAAGCAGGCCGGTCTGAGGTAACCGTCATCCCTGACGGGTAGACCAGCCATCCGTGGCTGGACTGTTCAGAAAGAGCTAACCCTGACGGATAGACCGGCCATCCTTGGTCGGACTATTGAAAAAGGGATGCCTCGAATGAAGGGCCACGGGAAACCGTGGCCTTTTCGTTTGCGTGACCCCGGCTTGGCGATGCAACCTCTCTTTTCTCATTCCCCTCCAGCCATTTCTCGTCCCTGCCGCCCCGCTCTCCACTACAATGCTCCTGTTTTGCCCCACACATACGGAAAATCCATGAGCGACCAGACCAAGTACAAGCGCATCCTGCTCAAGCTTTCCGGTGAGGCACTGATGGGCGAAGCCGATTACGGCATCGATCCCAAGGTGATCGGCCGCCTGGCCGACGAAATCATCGAAGTGCAGAAGACCGGTGTGCAGATCGGTATCGTGATCGGCGGCGGCAACATTTTCCGGGGCGCCGGCCTGGCCGCCGCGGGCATGGACCGGGTCACCGGCGACCACATGGGCATGCTGGCCACCGTGATGAACGCGCTGGCGATGCAGGATGCGATCGAGAAGCGCGGCGGCTTCGCCCGCGTCACCAGCGCGATCCAGATTCACGACGTCGCCGAGGACTACATCCGCCGGCGCGCGATCCGCCACATCGAGAAGGGCCGCATCGTGCTGTTTGCCGCCGGCACCGGCAATCCCTTCTTCACCACCGACTCGGCCGCTGCACTGCGTGCGGTGGAGATCGGCGCCGACCTGCTGCTGAAAGCGACCAAGGTCGATGGCGTATACACCTCCGACCCGACCAGGGACAGCCACGCGACCCGCTACGACCGGCTCGGCTATGACGATGTGATCGAGCGCAAGCTGGCGGTGATGGACACCGCCGCGATCGCCTTGTGCCGTGACCAGCAGATGCCGCTGCGCATCTACGACATGACCGTACCGGGCAACCTCATGCGGATCATGCGTGGCGAACCGATCGGTACGCTGGTCGACGGCTCCTGAATGCTTCCGCGGCAAGCGATGCCGCCACCGCTGCTATAATCGAACGTTGCCAGATTCGCCGGGAAACGACACATGCTCAATGACATCAAGAACGATGCCCAGACCCGCATGGGCAAGAGCATCGACTCGCTCAAGCACGACCTCACTCGCATCCGCACCGGCCGCGCGAGTACTGCCCTGGTCGACGGCATCAAGGTTCCCTATTACGGCGCCGACATGCCGTTGAGCCAGGTTGCCTCGGTCTCGCTGGCCGACTCGCGCACGATCCTGGTCACGCCATGGGAGAAGACGATGGTGGCCCCGATCGAGAAGGCGCTGATGGCCTCCGATCTCGGCATCACGCCGACTACCGCCGGCACCGTGATTCGCCTGAACATGCCACCGCTCACCGAGGAGCGCCGCCGCGAACTGGCCAAGCACGTCGGCCATGAGGGCGAAAATGCCAAGATCGCGATCCGCAACGTGCGCCGGGATGCGCTGCAGCAGGTCAAGGATCTGCTCAAGGAAAAGCTGATCACCGAGGATGACGATCGCCGCGTGGACGACGAGATCCAGAAGCTCACCGACCGCGCGGTCAAGGACGTCGATGCCGTGGTCAAGGCGAAGGAAGAGGAGCTGATGTCCCTTTGACCATGAAGCCGTCGGGAGCCCTCGCTGCGCATCCATCCGCGCTGCCCATCGTGGCGAACCCGCATGGCACGTTTGCCCTCTCTCCCCTGCGGGGAGAGAGTTGGAGTGAGGGTGTCACGTCAACTCGCTCCCCAAGGCGTCCAGCCGCATGACTGCCAAACTCGAGGCGGCCCGGGTTCCGCGCCATATTGCCATCGTGATGGACGGCAACGGACGCTGGGCCAAGGCCCGGCATCGTCCACGCAGCTTTGGTCACAACGCCGGTCGCAAGGCGGTGCGAGAAGTGGTGGAGGCCTGCTTGCGCGAAGGCGTGCAGGCGCTGACCCTGTTCGCGTTCTCCAGCGAAAACTGGCAGCGGCCGCAGGACGAAGTGGGCGCCCTGATGGGCCTGTTCGTGCGGGCGCTGGACAAGGAGGTGGACGAGCTGCACGGTCATGGCGTGCGCCTGCGTTTCATCGGCGATCTGGGCGCATTCGACGAGCCGTTGCGCCAGAGCATGCTGGCCGCGATGACACACACTGCTGGCAACGACAGGCTGCAGGTGAACATCGCGGTCAGCTATGGCGGTCGCTGGGACATCGTGCAGGCCAGCCGCCGCGCCGCGGCTGCCGTGGCACGCGGTGAACTTCGCGTCGACGAGATCGACGAAACCTGCCTGGGCCAGTGGATGAGCCTGGCCGACCTGCCACCGCTGGACCTGTTCATCCGCACCGGCGGCGAATGCCGCATCAGCAACTTCCTGCTGTGGCAGGTTGCCTACGCCGAACTGTATTTTACCGATACCTTGTGGCCCGATTTCGACCAGGCTTGCCTGCTCCAGGCCATCGAAGACTACGCTCGCCGCGAGCGCCGTTACGGCCGCACCGGTGAGCAGGTCGCCACTACCTCCTGAGGATTTCCATGCTGCTTCAGCGCACTTTGACCGCCCTGGTGCTCGCGCCACTGGTGATCCTGCTCATCCTGCTGTCGTCGACCGCCGTGTTTGCGCTTGTCGTCACCCTGGCGTTCCTGGCGGCCCTGTGGGAATGGACCCAGCTGAGTGGACTGAAGAGCGACGCATGGCGCATCGGCCTGCTGCTCGTATCGACCCTGGTGTTTGTCCTGCTGTGGTGGATGCGTGCCACCCCGCTGATCCCATTGTTGCTGGCCGTCGGCGTGGCCTGGTGGTTGCTGGCCTGCCTCTGGTTGCGTCACTTTGCATTCGGTGCGGCGCCGACCCGCGAAAATCTCGCGCTCAAGCTGCTGGCGGGTGCGTTCGTGATCTTTCCGACATGGGTGGCGCTGATCAGCATTCATGGCCGACTGGCCCACGGTCACTGGTGGATCCTGCTCGCGCTGGTGATTGTGTGGGCCTCCGACATCGGGGCTTATTTCAGCGGTCGTCGGTTCGGCAAGCGCAAACTGGCGCCGCAGATCAGTCCCGGCAAGACCTGGGCCGGCGCGTATGGCGCGATGCTGGCGGGCGTCCTGGTCGCCATGATCGGTGGCTGGCTGCTCGATGTACGCGATGCCCGACTGGTGGCGCTGGCGTTGCTGGCCGTCGTCACGGTGGCCGTGTCGATCGTCGGCGATCTGCTCGAAAGCCTGATGAAGCGACATGCCCAGGTGAAGGATTCCGGCACCCTCCTGCCCGGTCACGGCGGCCTGATGGATCGGCTGGACAGTGTGTTTGCCGCGCTGCCGGTGTTCGCCGCCGGCCTGCTGCTGCTGGGTCTGTGAGATGAGGAACGTCGCCGTTCTCGGCGCCACCGGCTCGATCGGCGGCAACACGCTGGACGTGATCGCCCGCCACCCCGAGCGCTTTCGCGCCACCGTGCTGAGCGCTCACCGCCAGGTCGAGGCGCTGGTCGTCCTGTGCGTCCGGCATCGGCCGCTGCTGGCGGTGATCGCCGATCCCGCACTGGAAGCTGAGCTCGCGCGCCGGCTCGCCGCCGCCGGCGTGCGCTGCGAAGTGGCCAGCGGGCATGCTGCCCTGACCACCGCCGCGGCCGGCACGCTGTGCGACACCGTGGTGGCCGCGATCGTCGGCGCCGCCGGGCTGGATTCCACGCTGGCCGCCGCGCGTGCCGGCAAGCGCCTGCTGCTGGCCAACAAGGAATCCATCGTGATGGCCGGGCCGTTGCTGCTGGAGGCGGTGGCCGCCGGCGGTGGCGCACTGATTCCGATCGATTCCGAACACAATGCAATCTTCCAGTGCCTGCCGGGTGGCCGGCCGGAGCTGGTGCGGAGCGGTGTGCGTCGGCTCATCCTCACGGCCTCGGGTGGCCCGTTCCGTGGCCGTGGCCGTGAGGAGTTGACCCGAATCACGCCCGATCAGGCCTGCAAGCATCCGAACTGGGTGATGGGCCGCAAGATCTCGGTCGACTCGGCCACCCTGATGAACAAGGGCCTGGAAGTGATCGAGGCGCACCATCTGTTCGGCGCACCGGCCGAAGCGATCGAGGTGGTAGTCCACCCACAAAGTCTGGTGCACTCGATGGTCGAGTACGTCGACGGCTCCGTGCTGGCCCAACTGGGCAACCCGGACATGCGCACCGCGCTGGCTCACGCACTGGCCTGGCCCGAACGGGTCGAGGCCGGCGTCGAACCGCTGAACCTGGCAGCGGGACCGGCATTGCAGTTCGAGGCACCGGATCTGACCACCTTCCGCTGCCTGGCACTGGCCTTTCAGGCGCTTCGCGCCGGCGGGGATGCCCCGGCCGTATTGAATGCAGCCAATGAAGTCGCGGTGGAGGCATTTCTGGCTGGTGCCCTGCCATTCCTGTCGATTGCCGACGTGGTCGAGGCAGTACTTGCGGAACTGCCGGCGCAAGCCGTGGTCGATGTTCAGATGCTGGTGGAACGCGACCGGATGGCCCGTGAGGCGGCCCGGCGCGTGCTGCGCAATGCTTGCTGATATTCTTGCTCCGATGACTTTTGCCCCCGGTACTTGATGACTTCCTTTTTCGGCTCGGTGTTCTGGTTGCTGGTCACGCTTGGCGTGCTGGTGACTTTCCATGAATTTGGCCACTACTGGGTCGCGCGCCGCTGTGGGGTCAAGGTGCTGCGCTTCTCGATCGGCTTCGGCCGTGCGATCTGGAAACGCGTCGGCCGCGACGGCACCGAATACCAGATCGCCGCGATCCCGCTGGGCGGCTACGTCAAGATGCTCGATGCGCGCGAAGGCGAGGTCGATCCCGCCCAGCGCGACAAGGAGTTCACCAGCAAGCCGGTGTGGCAGCGGATCGCCATCGTGGCCGCGGGGCCGGGCTTCAATCTGCTCTTCACGCTCGCCGCGTTCTGGCTGATGTTCATGCTCGGTCGCCCGGATGTCGCGCCGGTGGTGACGGCGACGCCGCAGAGCATGGCGGCGAAAGCCGGCATCCAGCCCGGCGACCGCATCCTCAGCATCAATGGGCAGGCCGTGGTCACCTGGACAGATTCGATGGATCTGGTGACCAATGCGCTGCTCGGGCGCACTCCTTTGACGCTCACCGTGCGTGGCCATGACGGGCGCGCACGGACATTGCTGCTGCCTCTGAACAAGCTGCCGGCGGGGCAGGATGTGGGGCAGTATCTGGGTGAGCTCGGACTGCAACTCGCACCGCCACCAGCCGTCGCGGCCACCGTGAAAGCCGGCACACCGGCTGCGCTCGCGGGCATGCGCGGTAGCGATCGCATCCTCAGCGTCAACGGTCAGCCGGTAAGCGACTTCGTCTCACTCGGCAAGCTGATCCAGGTCGAAGCGGCCAAATCGCCGGCACTGTTCCTCGTGATCGAGCGCGCCGGCCGAGAGTTGCCACTGCGAGTCACCGCGAAATGGGAGTCGCTGGAAGGCGAGCCCACGCAGTGGATTCTCGGCATAGGCGCCCCGATGGCCGAGCAGGCCACCGTTCACTATGGACCGATCAAGGCACTGGGCGCCTCGTTCAGCGCAACATGGCGCAATACCTCGCAGACCTTCGGCATGCTCGGCAAGATGCTGACCGGTGAGGCCTCGACTCGGAACCTGTCGGGCGTCATCGGGATTGCCGAGGTCGCCAATGCCTCTGCCAACATGGGGCTGGCCTGGTTCCTGCAATTCCTGGCGCTGGTGTCATTGAGCCTGGCGATCCTCAACCTTTTGCCGATCCCGGTTCTGGATGGCGGTCACCTTCTGTATTATGTTGTGGAGCTGATCAAGGGCAGCCCGGTCAGCGAACAGGTGATGGTTGTCGGCCAGTACATCGGGCTGGCGCTGCTGTTCACCTTGATGGGGTTGGCGTTCTACAACGATATCCACCGCATGCTGCTGTCGTGACACGGATATTCGATGACAGCTGCATGTCGGCGCCACGTCTGTCCGTGTCAACATCAGGATGGCGTGGCGGCATGTCTGTCACCGAAAGCACTCCCTCTGCGGTGTGCAGATTCTCTTTCGAGGCAGGGCCTGGCCCTGCCTCTAGCGTTGATCGGAGCGGCCGCACTGGCCGTTCCATCGAAATAACCCAACGGAACCGACGATGAAGCGTATCGCCGCGCTGATCCTGCTTGCCTCCCTCTCCGCCAATGCGTTCGCGTTCGACCCCTTCGTGGTGTCGGATATCCGCATCGACGGTCTCAGCCGTATCTCGGCCGGCACGGTCTACAACTACCTGCCGGTGAACAAGGGTGACCGACTGACCAGCGACGAGGCCCAACGGGCCATTCGCGCGCTGTATCGAACCAAGTTCTTCAGTGACGTGGAGTTCGATCGCGACGGCGACATCCTGGTGATCAAGGTGGTCGAGCGGCCGTCGATAGCCAAGTTGACCCTGCGCGGCAACAAGGACATCAAGACGGATGACCTGAAGAAGGGCCTCAAGCAGATCGGACTCACCGAGGGCGAGACTTTCGACCGGCTCGCGCTGGACAACGTACAGCAGGAACTGATCCGGCAGTACTACAACCGCGGCAAGTACAACGTCTCGGTCGACCCCCACGTGACCCGCCTGGATCGCAACCGCGTCGCCGTCGACATCGAGATCCGCGAAGGCAAGGCAGCCAAGATCAAGGAACTGAACATCCTCGGCAACCATGCATACTCCGACAAGCAGATCCGCAAGGAATTCGAATCCGATACCAGCAACCTGATGTCCTGGTATTCGAAGGACGACCAGTATTCCCGCGAGAAGCTCTCCGGTGATCTGGAAAAACTGCAGTCCTACTACATGGATCGCGGCTATGCCGATTTCGGCGTCGATTCCACCCAGGTGGCGATCGCACCGGACAAACGCGCGATGTACATCGACGCGAGCATCAAGGAAGGGGAAATCTACAAGGTTTCCGACGTCAAGCTGCTCGGCGATCTGATCCTGCCTGAAGCGACCATGCGCCAGTTCGTGTTCATCAAGTCAGGCGACACATTCAACCGCGCTGCCATCGAGAGCAGCAGCAAGGCGATCAAGGCGGTGCTGGCCAATATCGGTTATGCCTATGCCAAGGTCACCCCGATCCCGAAACTGGACAAGGAAAAGCGCACCGTCGACCTGACCATGTACGTGGAACCGGGCCAGCGCGTTTACGTGCGCCGGGTGGTGTTCAACGGCAACACCAAAACCGAAGACGACGTATTGCGCCGCGAGATGCGCCAGCTCGAAGGCTCCTGGTATTCGCAGGCGGCGATCGATCGCTCCAAGATCCGCCTGCAGCGGCTCGGCTACTTCAAGAAGGTCGATATCGACAAGAAGCTGGTACCGGGCACCCAGGACAAGGTGGACATCAGCGTCAAGGTCGAGGAGCAATCCTCCGGCAGCGTGCAGTTCGGCGTGGGCTATTCGCAGTACTCCGGCATCATCCTGAACGCCTCGCTGTCGCAGAACAACCTGTTTGGCACCGGCGACAGCTTCTCGGTCAGCGGTTCACGCAGCACCTATCAAACCAATCTGGGCCTCAACTACTACAACCCGTACCTGACCGACAACGGCATCGGCATCGGTTACAGCGCCAGCTACTCGAAGACCGATTACGGCAATACCAATTTCGCCAACTACAGCACCAGCGCCAAGAGTTTCTCCACCTACCTCGGCATTCCGGTCACCGAGACGGACGGTATCCGGGTGGGACTTGGCATCAGCAGCAACAAGGTCAATCTCATTACCGGTTACAGCCCGCAGGCACTGGTCGACTACCAGAACCAGATCGGCAACAAGACCATCCATTCGTGGACGGGCACGCTGGGTTGGAATCACGATACCCGCAACGGTTATTGGGCCCCGACCCGCGGCGGCCTGATCTCCGCCACGACGGATATTGCCCTGCCCGGCTCGACCGTGCAGTACTGGAAGCTGACTGCCGAGGCCAACCATTACTGGCCGATCGGCAAGGGTTTTGTGCTGTATCTGGATGGCCAGGTCGGTTACGGCAAGACCTATGGCAGCAATGGCATCAGCGACGCCGACTTCGACGCACTGAAGACCGCCACCGACGCCGCCAGGCCCGGCTACGACATGCCGGACATGCGTCAGGATTTCCCGTTCTTTGCCAACTTCTACTCGGGTGGCGTGCGCGATGTGCGCGGTTTCCAGGACAATACGCTGGGGCCGCGGGTCTGCATCGACGGCAGCGCGCCGACGGCCAACGGCTTGTGCGGGACCGGTTATTACGCGCAGCCGATCGGCGGTGCGTTCAAGGTGCTGGGCACCGCCGAGGTCTACATTCCCTTGCCGTTCCTGAAAGACATCAACACCGCGCGCGTGTCCGTCTTCACCGACGTCGGCAATGCCTATCAGAGCTACCAGAGCTTCGACGCCAGCACGCTGCGTGCATCGGCCGGTGTCTCGCTGCACTGGCAGGCGCCGATCGGCCCGCTGATCATCAGCCTGGCCGTGCCGTTCCGCACGCAACCCTCCGACAGCCATTACGAGGAGCGGATCCAGTTCACCTTCGGCAGCCAGTTCTGACCTGAGTCGAATTTCATGGCACCCGGAAAGCGCGGCGATGCCGCGCTTTCCTTTGTGCGCAGGCACGCTGCACCAGGTGCCGCCACCACCTACAATGGCCGGCAGAGTCCGGAGCAGACATGAGCGCAATCCATTACACGGTGGCCGAGCTGGCCGAACGGTTCGACCTGGCTTTCAACGGTGATGGCACCCGTATCATCAGTGGCGTCGGCACTCTGGCCGGCGCCAGCCCCGGTCAGTTGAGCTTCCTCGCCAACAGCAAGTACACCGGCCAGCTGGCAGCGACTCGCGCCGGCGTGGTTGTGCTTCGCACGGAAGACCTCGCCGACTGCCCGACGGCAGCATTGATCGCCAGGGATCCCTACGTCACTTATGCGCGGATCGCCGCGCTGTTCGAGCGGATGCCGGCCGCGCCCCCGGGGGTTCATCCCAGCGCCGTGATTGCCACCGGCGCCCGGATCAGCGACAGCGCCAGCATCGGCCCCTGCTGCGTTGTCGAGGATGGTGCCGTGATCGAGGACGGTGTCGTGCTCGGCCCGCATTGCATCGTCGGCGAGCAATGCACCGTCGGTGCCCACTCGCGGCTGGTTGGCAGGGTGACCCTGGTGACCCGGGTTACTCTGGGACGACGCGTACTGGTGCATCCCGGTGCGGTGATCGGTTCGGATGGTTTCGGCCTCGCGTTCGATCGGGACGTTTCCGACCACGGCGGCTGGGTCAAGCTGCCTCAGCTCGGCGGCGTGCGCATCGGCGATGACTGCGAGATCGGCGCCAATACCACGATCGACCGCGGCGCACTGGAAGATACCGTGCTCGAGGAGGATGTGCGGCTGGACAACCAGATCCAGATCGCACACAACGTGCATATCGGTGCGCACACCGCGATGGCCGGCTGCGCAGCGGTGGCCGGCAGTGCGAAAATCGGCCGCTATTGCATGATCGGCGGCAACGCTGGCGTGCTTGGCCATCTGGAACTGGCCGATCGGGTTACCATTACCGCCAAGAGCCTGGTCACGCGTTCGATTCGCGAGCCGGGCGAATATTCATCCGGCGTGCCATTGCAGGACAATCTGCAGTGGCGCAAGAACGCCGCACGCTTCAAGCATCTGGACGAGTACGCGCGCCGGTTGTCGGCGCTGGAGAAGGACAGCAACAATGAGTGATAAAAGCGGAATCTTGGCGTTGCCGATCAATGTGGAGCAGATCCAGCAATTGCTGCCGCATCGCTATCCGTTCCTGCTGGTCGATCGCGTGATCGAGATCGTGCCCGAAGTGAGTGTCGTCGCATTGAAGAACGCGACCATCAATGAGCCGTTCTTTCAGGGCCATTTCCCCGGCCACCCGGTGATGCCCGGCGTGCTGATCATCGAGGCGATGGCGCAGGCTGCCGGCCTGCTGACCCAGTTGAGTCGCCGCATGAAGGGCGACAAGAGCAGCCCCCTGTTCTATCTGGTCAAGGTCGACAACGCGCGCTTCAGCGCTCCCGTGGTTCCCGGCGACCAGTTGCGCCTGGAAGTCACCCAGAAACGCCTGGTACGTGGCATGGGCCTGTTCCTGGCGCGCACCATGGTCGACGGCAAGGAAGTGGCGAGCTGCGAGCTGATGTGTGCGGCGAGGGCCGCGAAATGATCCACACCGCGCTGATTCACCCGACCGCGCTGATCGATCCTTCTGCTGTGATCGGCGCCAATGTCAGCATTGGTGCCTACAGCGTGATCGGTGCCAACGTGGAAATCGGCAGCGGTACGGTCATCGGCCCGCATGTGGTGATCGAAGGCCCGACGCGGATTGGTCGCGACAACCGGATCACCCAGTTCGCCTCGCTCGGCGGTGACCCGCAGGACAAGAAGTTCGCCGGAGAGCATACCGAACTGGTGATTGGCGATCGCAACCTGATCCGCGAATTCGCCACCATCAACCGCGGCACCGGTGACGGTGGCGGCATCACCCGCATCGGCGACGACAACTGGGTGCTCGCCTACGTCCATGTCGCGCACGACTGCCAGATCGGCAACCACGTGGTGTTCTCCAACTACTCGGCGCTGGCCGGGCATGTGGAGATCGGCGACTGGACGATCCTGTCCGGCTATTCCGGTGTGCACCAATTCTGCAAGGTCGGCGCCCACGCGTTCATCGGCATGGGCTGCCTGGTCGGCCATGACGTGCCACCGTTCGTGATGATGGCGAACGAGCAACAGGGTCGCCCCCGTGGAATCAACAGCGAAGGGCTGAAGCGCCGCGGCTTCGACGCCACGCGCATTTCCGCGATCAAGCGGGCTTACCGCACCCTGTACATGGCGGGCCTGTCGCTGCCCGAAGCCCGCGAGAAGCTGTCCGAGCAGGCGCGCGAAAGCGATGACGTGCGCGCCATGCTCGACTTTCTCGACCACAGCGACCGGGCACTGGCCCGCTGATATGCGCGCAGCGCATACCAGTAAATCAAACATGCGTTCCTGCTCCCGCGTGAGCTGAATCATGTCGTCAACGGAAACAGATTCCGCCCCGCTTATCGCCATTCTCGCCGGCGAAGACTCGGGCGACCAGCTCGGCGCCGACCTGATCGTCGCGCTACGCCTGCGCTACCCGAATGCCCGCTTCGTCGGCATTGGCGGTGCCCGCATGCAAGCCCAGGGGTTCGAGTCCTGGCACGACATCCACGAGCTTTCGCTGTTCGGCTTCAGTGAAGTGATCAGCCACCTGCCGCGACTGCTGCAATTGCGCAGGTCTCTCGTCGCACGTCTGCTGCAGGCAAGGCCGGCGGTGGTGATCGGCATTGACGCGCCGGACTTCAACCTCGGCGTGGAACAGCGCCTGAAGCGGGCCGGCCTGCGCACTGTGCATTACGTCAGCCCGTCGGTATGGGCCTGGCGCGAAAAGCGCGCCGCGAAAATCGGTCGCAGCGCCCACCGCATACTCTGCCTGTTCCCGATGGAACCGGCGATCTACGCCCGGCATGGCGTCGATGCCCGGTTCGTGGGCCATCCGCTGGCTGACCGATTCGCGCTGGTGTCCGATCGCGTCGGCGCGCGCGATGCGCTGCAATTGCCGCAACAGGCGCCGGTACTCGCCGTGCTGCCGGGCAGCCGGCCATCGGAAGTGGCACGGCTGGGAAAGATTTTCATCGATGCAGCCAGCCGTGTCGCCGCCGTGCTGCCAGGGCTGCGCATCGTAATACCGGCGGCCAACCCGCAGGTACAGGCCCTGCTCGGTGAACTGCTCGCCGGACAACCAGACGGTGAGGCGAAGCCCCTGCTGCTGGACGGCAATGCCCATGAGGCCTTGCTGGCTGCCGACGTGGTGCTGCTCGCTTCCGGCACCGCCACGCTGGAAGCGATGCTGGCCAAACGCCCGATGGTAGTGGGCTACCGCGTCGCGCCGACGAGCTATCGCATCGCCCGCGCCCTGAAGATGCTGAAAACCGATGTCTACTCGCTGCCGAACATCCTGGCGCGTGCCTGCGGCCTCGGCGACGGTTTGCTGGTTCCCGAACTGATGCAGGACGACTTCACCGCAGTCAATCTTGCGGAGGCCACGCTGGCGCTGTTCAAGGACAGCGAGCGACGCAGCGCGATCGTCGCCGCGTTCGAACAGCTGCATCGGAACCTTCGCGGGGGACTGGAGGGTCACGCGGGAGATCGCGCGGCGTCGGCAATCGCCGAATTGATCGACGAGGAACATGACCATCCGTAGCGACGGCCCTTCGCTACCGGCGTCTCCGCGATATGCCGCTACGGCGAACAACGGGAGCGTGCTTGTGGCAGGTGTGGACGAGGCCGGCCGCGGGCCGTTGGCCGGCCCACTCGCGGTGGCCGCGGTGATCCTCGATCCCGGCCGTCCCATCGCCGGGCTCAACGATTCGAAGAAGCTCAGCGAAGCGAAACGCGAGGCGTTGTATCCGCAGATCATCGAACGCGCGCTGGCATATTGCGTGGTGCTGATCGAACCGGACGAAATCGATCGCCTGAACATCTTCCAGGCCACCATGGCTGGCATGAGCCGTGCCGTGGCCGGCCTGACACCCGCAGCCGATGAAGCGCTGGTCGACGGCAACAAACTGCCGAAGGATCTGCCCTGTCGCGGTCGCGCGATCGTCGGCGGCGATGCCCTTGAGCCGGCGATCGGCGCAGCATCGATCCTGGCCAAGGTCAGCCGGGATCGGCTGATGGTGAAGCTGGATGCCATTCATCCCGGCTACGGTTTTGCCGTGCACAAGGGCTACCCGACGCCGGCCCACCTGGCCTCGCTGCAGCAGCTCGGTCCGTGCGTGCAACATCGCCGAAGCTTCGCGCCGGTGCGTCTACTGCTGGATCAGGCACGCTTGTTCTGAGCACCGTCGCCAGCTTGCCGCATCGGCAGATACACCAGCCGGACTATCGCGGCGACCGAACGGCATAGGCCATCAGTCTATGCAACTTTCTGCCGCTCCGACGCATCCTTCTTCTCGAAGGAGCGACGATCAGAACGGACGCACGCCCCCGACACCCTCCGCTTCAGTCGAGACACATCGACCCGCGGCGGTCCGCGCAAATCCCCAGCGCAGGAGTCCTGCCACATGTTTCCGAACGACTTTACCTACCCCCCGACGATGCCCGGCACCAGCCCGGCGCCACGGCCACCCTCAGGCCGTTACGGGGCGACAGACCGTGACATCCGCAGCCTGCCGCATGCGGACTACGACCTTCGCCCGCTGCGTGTGAACAGCCTCGATCACTACGTGATCCCCACCGATCGGCAGGAGCGGTTTCACGTAAGCTGATCATATCGAGCCGCCGTGCCGAGGAGGTCTGCGCACGGCGGCGCGGAGTACCCGCAGCATGCCGATACGGCGCATGCGGCCCCGGCTGTGGAACGGCCGATCATCGGTGCATTGTCAAGCTTGTGAGAGACGGTCGCCACGGTTAGCCTGCATGGACTCACCGCGTAAACCTGCATGACCGTCCGCTATACCCACCTGCACCTGCACAGCGAATATTCGCTGGTCGACTCGACCATACGCATCAAGGCGCTGGTCGCCGCCTGCGTGCGCGATGGCATCCCGGCGGTGGCGCTGACTGACGAATGCAACATGTTCGCGCTGGTGAAGTTCTACAAGGCCTGCAGTGCCGCCGGCATCAAGCCGATCGGCGGTTGCGACCTGTGGATTTCGGCGATGGATGACCCCCGGCCCTGGCGACTCACCCTGCTGTGCCAGAACCGGGAGGGTTACCTCAACCTGTCGCGACTGGTCTCGCGCGCATGGCGCGACGGCCAGCACGGCGGCCGTGCGCTGGTCGAGGCCGGCTGGCTGCAGGCCGACGCCAGCGGCGGGCTGATCGCCTTGCTGGGCCGCGACAGCGAGGTCGGTCGCGTCGCCGTGAACCAGGGCATCGAGGCCGCCCTGACCCGCTTGCGCCCGCTCACCCGGCTGTTTCCCGAGCGGCTGTATCTGGAGCTGACCCGCTGCGGCCGCGATGGCGAGGAGAACTGGAATGCGCTCGCGCTCGCGCTGGCCGCCGAACTCGGCCTGCCCGTGCTGGCCAGCAACGACGTGCGCTTCCTGAAACAGGAGGACTTCGATGCGCACGAGGCACGCGTATGCATCAACCAGGGCCGTGTGCTGGCCGATCCCAAGCGCCCGCACGACTACAGCAACCAGCAATACCTGAAGACGCCGGAGCAGATGGCAACCCTGTTCGCCGACCTTCCGGAAGCCCTGGAAAATACCGTCGAGCTGGCCCGTCGCTGCAATCTGGAACTGCAGTTCGGCACTTATTACCTGCCTGACTTTCCGGTGCCCGAAGGGCACGATCTCAACAGCCATATCCGCGAGCTGTCGCGACAAGGCCTGCGCGAACGGCTGACCAGCGCACCGCTGGCGGCAGGCCAGCAGTCTCGCCGACTATGAAGCCCGTCTGGAACGCGAGCTGGACGTCATCATCGAGATGGGCTTTCCGGGCTACTTCCTGATCGTGGCGGACTTCATCAACTGGGGCAAGCAGCACGGCATTCCGGTCGGTCCCGGCCGCGGCTCGGGTGCCGGCTCGCTGGTCGCCTGGGTGCTGAAGATCACCGACCTCGACCCGCTGCAGTTCAACCTGCTGTTCGAGCGCTTCCTGAATCCCGAACGCGTGTCGATGCCCGACTTCGACATCGACTTCTGCATGGATCGACGCGACGAGGTGATCGACTACGTCGCGCAGAAATACGGTCGCGACCGGGTCAGCCAGATCATCACCTACGGCTCGATGGCGGCCAAGGCGGTGCTGCGCGATTCCGGCCGCGTACTGAGCATGCCCTACGGACAGGTCGACCGGCTGGCCAAGCTGGTGCCGCCACGGCCGCTCGACCTGACCCTGTCCGATGCGCTCGGCCGCTCGGAAAAGTCGAAGAAGGAACCCGACCGGGTCGTCAAGGAATTCTGCGAAGCCTACGAACAGGATGAGGAGGCTCGCGCCCTGATCGACCTGGCGCTGAAACTGGAAAACCTCACCCGCAACGCCGGCAAACACGCCGGCGGCGTGGTGATCGCGCCGACCCCGCTGACCGACTTCGCGCCGCTGTACTGCGAGCCCGGCGGCGGCAGCGTGGTGACCCAGTACGACAAGGACGACGTCGAGGCGGTCGGCCTGGTGAAGTTCGACTTCCTCGGCCTGCGCACGCTGACCATCATCGACTGGGCGGTGAAGGCGATCAACGCGCGCCGCGCGAAAGCCGGCGAGGCGCCGCTGGACATCGCCGCAGCTGCCGCTGGACGACCCGAAGCCGTACGAGCTGCTGAAGAAGGCGCAGACCACCGCGGTGTTCCAGCTCGAATCCTGCGGCATGCAGCGCATGCTGAAAGATGCGAAGCCCGACCGCTTCGAGGACATCATCGCGCTGGTGGCGCTGTACCGCCCCGGCCCGATGGATCTGATTCCCAGCTTCATCGCGCGCAAGCACGGCCGCGAGGAAGTCGAATACCCCGACCCGCGCGTCGAGCCGATCCTGAAAGAGACCTACGGCATCATGGTCTACCAGGAGCAGGTGATGCAGATGGCGCAGATCGTCGGCGGCTACTCGCTCGGCGGCGCCGACCTGCTGCGCCGCGCGATGGGCAAGAAGAAAGCCGAGGAGATGGCCAAGGAGCGCGCCAAGTTCCGCGAGGGCGCGGCCAAGGACGGGCTCGACCGGCGACAAGGCCGACGCGATCTTCGACCTGATGGAGAAGTTCGCCGGCTACGGCTTCAACAAGTCGCACGCCGCCGCCTATGCGCTGGTCGTCCTACCAGACCGCCTGGCTGAAGGCGCACTACCCGGCCGAGTTCATGGCCGCGATGATGTCCTCGGACATGGACAACACCGACAAGGTGGTCACCTTCCTCGACGAGTCGCCGCGCGCTCGGCATCGCGGTGCGGCCGCCGGATATCAACGCGTCGGACTACATGTTCGTGGCGGTCGAGCCGACGGTCATCCAGCTTCGGTCTCGGCGCGATCAAGGGCGTCGGCCAGGGCGCGTGCGAGGCGATCGTGGCGGAGCGCGCGAACGGTGCCTATGGCGACCTGGTCGACTTCTTCCGTCGGGTCGACGCGAAGAAGATCAACAGGCGCGTGCTGGAAGCATTGATCCTCTCCGATCGCC
>CAWHFU010000011.1:0-116101 GCA_963828685.1 uncultured Pseudomonadota bacterium | reverse complement strand
CCAAGGCGGACGGCTTCGCCGCTGCCCAACTCCATCGATATACCTCAGGAGTAGCTATGTTGCAGTCCATCAAGAGCTTCGCTGCTGGAATCGTGTCGGGCGCTCTCACTTATGTTGCATCCATCTACGTGCTCGCTCATACCAGTGCCTTCGTCATGCCACGCGGTTTCCCTCCTGCGTTATGGACTGCGGTGGTCGTCTTCGGTCTGGGTGCAGCACTCGTGGCATTCCTGATTCACTTCGTTGCAATTCGGGTTCTTGTCGCAAAAGATATTCCGGCCTTCATCGGATTCGCGACAACAGTTGTCGTTGTCCTGGCTGTGACTGGTTTGCTGGCCAATGGTGGCAAAGCGATTGCCTCGTGGCTTGTCGGGGCGCTGTTGGCATCGTTAGTCCGCGCTCTTCTGAGGTCCGACCAGTGGTCCAGGCGGATGCGCGAAAAGCCGGGCGCGGCTTGACTCCAGTGGTAGGCATCGCATGAGCAGCGTCGCAATTCGAGAAATTCTGGAGGGCGACCACGCACAGTGGCTGCGACTCTGGGCTGGATATAACGCTTTTTACGGTCGGTTTGGCGCCAGTGCCTTGCCGACTGCGGTCGTGGAGACCACTTGGCAACGCTTCTTCGACTCGTCGGAGCCGGTCCACGCGCTGGTCGCGGAATGCCATGGCCAGTTGGTCGGGCTTGCGCACTACCTCTATCACCGCAGCACCATTCAAATTCAGCCCACTTGCTACTTGCAGGATTTGTATACCGCGGAACAGTCACGCGGCCTCGGTGTCGGTCGGAAGCTGCTCCAGGCCGTGTACGACCGGGCCCTGGCAGCGGGTGCTCCCAGGGTCTATTGGCAGACGCATGAAACCAACAGCACTGCCATTCAGCTGTACGACAAGGTGGCCGAGCGCTCCGGATTCATCGTTTACCGCAAGCTGTTGTAGCCCTGGCGCTGAGGCGCGATATTCGCTCAAGGCGGATGGTTACGCCGCCTGACTCCGATCTTGTGCAGTCCCCGGGAACGTTGCTGTCCCATGAGTGAGACATCGACTGCGCCCCATCACTGCATTTCATTCGGTCGCCGTTCTGCCATGCGGGCGGTGCGGGTTCCACAGGACCGTTGACGAGGTTGCATGACACAGCATCAGCGCCGTTTGCCCGCATGTCGCTGCAGCCGACGTGCGGTGGGCGAGTCGAGGTGAAGCGAGCGTCGAGTTCGCCTCTCGCGGCTGAGCGGCAGAGCCCTGGTCGGCCCCGGCACGCGTCGCTCACAACAGCCGCAGCAGTTCCTTCATCAGCGGCAGTCGGCGCACGCGGACGGCACTGGCGCGGAATACCGCGTTGGCCAGGGCCGGTGCGGCGGTGGGCATGGCCAGGAAGCTGGCGCCAGCCGGGGGGCGATCGCCCGGCACGGTGATGACTTCCACCGCGTTGGGGAGCTGGGCCATGCTGGCCAGCGGGTAGTCCTTGAAGCTGTGTTGCTGGATGCGGCCATCCTTGAAGGTGATGGCCGGATTCAGCGCGTTGGACAGCGCGTCGAGGGTGGCGCCGGCGACCTGGCCCTGCAGACCCAGCGGATTGATCACCCGGCCGACGTCGACGGCGCAGACGACGCGCTGGATGATCAGTTTCTCGCCCTGCATGGCGGCCTCGATGGCATGCGCCACGTAGGCGCCGTCGACATGCCAGCAGGCGATGCCGAGTCCGTTGACGCTGCGCAGCCAGTTCTTCCACTCGATGCGGTCGGCGACCCGTTGCAGCACGTCGAGCAGGCGGCCGATGTCGAGCGTGCCGCCGCTGCTCAGCGGCAGCTGGCGTGCCTCGCCGAGGATGCGCAGGCGGGTCTTCAGCGGATCCTCGCGCAACAGGTGGGCGATTTCGTCGATGAAGCTTTCCACCGCGAACGCGTTGCTCAGGTGCGGCATGCCGCGGAACGGGCCGCGCGGAATCGCACTGGCCTGGCTGTACCAGTCGCTGCGGTAGTTGGGGATCAGACCGGCGGGCAACTGGTCGGCCTGCAGTTCGGATGTCCACAGGCGGTCGTCTGGCATGTTGCGACGAGCCAGTGCGGAGGCGCTGGCCATGCGCTGGTTCCAGCCGGTGACCTGGCGCTTGCGGTCGATGATCGCGTTGAGCTGGTGCACGCTGCCGGAACGGTAATAGTCGTGACCGAAATCCTGCTCGCGCGTCCACAGCAGACGTACCGGCTTGTCGACCGCCTTGGCCAGCATGACGGCCTCGGCCACGTAGTCGTGGTCGAGCCGGCGACCCAGGCCACCGCCGACGCGGGGCACGCGGATGTCGATCTGGGCGGGGGCCAGGCCGGTCAGGCGCTGCACCACGGCCCACGCTTTCTGCGGTGCCTGGGTCGGCACGACGAGGCTGGCCTGGTCCTTGTCCAGTCGTACCAGGCAGTTCATCGGCTCGGCGGTGGCGTGGGCCAGCCACGGCTGGAAATAGGTGGCGTCGAGCCGGCGCGCGGCCTTCTTGCCGGCGGCCTCGATGTCGCCGTCGTTGCGTACGCGGGTGGTCGGATCGGTCTGGCCGCCGAGCAGGGCGCTGGCCTGCTGCTCGAGTGCGTAGCTGCTTTCGCTGCCGCTGGCGCCGGGCTTCCATTCGAGCTTGAGTTTCTCGCGGCCCTGCAGCGCGGCCCAGGTGTCCTCGGCCAGCACCGCCACGGTCGGAGCGATTACCGTGCTGCCCCAGGGCTGGTTCGGCTCGGGTTTCAACTGCACCACCTTGACCACGCCCTTGACGGCGAGGGTATCGGCGGTGTCGATACGTGCCAGCGTGCCGTCCGGCCAGGGGCAATGCACCAGCACGGCGACCAGCGCGTCGGCGTAGTCCTGATCGATCGCGTAGCGGGTCTGGCCGGTGACGATCTCGCGCGCGTCGATATCGCCGACCGGCTGGCCGATCAGGCGATAACTCGCGGCATTCTTCAGCGGCGGCACCTTGGTGGGCAGGGCTATCTGGCTGGCTTCGGCGGCCAGGCTGCCATAGGTGACGCGACGGCCGTCCGGTGCGATCACCGTGCCCGAATCGCAGCGCAGCCGGCTGGCCGGCACGCCGAGCCGACGTGCCGCGGCCTGCAACAGCAGCCAGCGTGCCGGTCGCGCCGACCTGGCGCAGGTCGTTCCAGGCAGCGGGAATCGAGCCGCCGGTGCCGCCGATCTGGCGCCCGTAGGTCCAGCGCGGCTGGCCCTCGTTGTTGCTGACGCCCAGGCCCAGCGGCACCACGTCGACCCGGTTCCAGTCCGCGTCGAGTTCGTCGGCAATGATCCGCGGCAACGACGTGGCCACACCGGTACCGGTGTCCGGGTCGCGCGCGCCGATCAGCACGGTGCCGTCGACGTCGATGCGCACGTAGGCACCGAGGTCATGGAAATGGTCGCCGAGCAGGGCCGCCGGCAGCGGCGCATCGGCGGCGTCGGCGACGCGGATGCCGACCACCAGCGCACCGGCGGTGCCGGCGAGGACCTGCAGGAAGCGGCGGCGCGAGAGACGGATCTGGTTGGCAGGCTGGCGATCGTGAGACTGGCTCATGGCTGGCCCGCCTTGCCGGCGGCGACGCGCTTGATCGCGCGGCGCACGCGGGTCTGGCAGCCGCAGCGGCACAGGTTCGGCAACAGGTCGATGTCGTCGTCGCCGGGTTTGCTCTTGCGCCGGAGCAGGTCGACCGCGGCGATCAGCCAGCCAGGTGTGCAGTAGCCGCAGCCGATTGCATCCTCGTCGATGAAGGCCTGCTGCACCGGATGCAGGGTGCCGTCGTTGGCGGCCAGGCCTTCCACCGTGGTCACCTGCCTGCCGGCCAGCGCGGTGACCGTCTGGCCGATCGCGGATACCGCCTTGCCATCGACCAGCACCAGGTCGGCGCCGTTCTCGCCATGCTCGCCGCCATACTTGGTGCCGGTCAGCCGCAGCACGTCGCGCAGGTACCACAGCAGCGGCATCTGCGGATCACCGGTATGACGGTAGTGCTCGCCATTGATCTGAAGATCGATGCCGTCACGCACCTTCTCGGGCACGATGCCGCTGGGCGGACTGGTCGGCAGGACCTGGGCTTGCACGGGCGTCATTCAAGCATTCCTCGAAAACTGTCCGCGTATTGTGGCATTGCCGCCGCTGCGTTAGGGGCGTGCGTGGCTGAACAGCCGGCGCCAGAAAAAATACACCGGCACGCCGGCGGCCATGATCAGCAGACCCATGCCCGCGTTGCGCGGGTTGTCGCGCATGGTCATCGCCACCACCCACGCCACGATGCCGATGAACAGCAGCGGCAACCACGGGTAGCCGGGTACGCGGAAGCTGGTGGCCTGATCCCGCTGGCGGCGATACCAGAACAGCGTGGCCACGCCGACCGCGCAGGCCAGCCAGTCGCCGAAGGTGGCGTAGTCCAGCAGCTGGCCGTAGCTGCCCGACAACGCCAGCACGATCGACCAGCCGGACAGCAACAGCAGGGCGGTATTCGGCGTGCGGTAGCGCGGATGCAGCTGCGCCACGGCGCGGAAGAACAGGCCGTCCTCGCCCATCACCTGCAGCACGCGCGCGCCGGCGACCAGGGTGATGTTGCAGAAACCCAGGGTGGAGATCGCCACGCCGAGCGCGATCAGGTGGGCGCCGAACGAGCCGAAGACCTGCTGCATCACGTCGGCGGCCGGCGCGTGGCTGGCCGCCAGCCCGGCATGGCCCAGCACCGCCAGGTAGGCCACGTTGACCAGCGCGTAGGCGGCGATCACCAGCAGCATGCCCAGGGTCAGCGCGCGCGGCAGCGTGCGCTGCGGCTCGCGCACTTCGCCGGCCAGGTTGTTGAGGTAGGTGAAGCCGGAATAGGCGAACAGCACCGGCAGCGCCGCGCCGATGAAACCGACCCCCGCGTGCGCCGGGTCGGCGGCCAGCACGCCGGCATGGCCGGCGCCGGCGAAGAACAGGCCGCAGACCACCAGCACGGCCACCGCCAGCAGCTTGAGCAGGGCGAATACGTTCTGGATCTGCGCGCCGAGACGGATGCCGAACAGGTTGATGCCGCTGACGAAAACCAGCGCGCCCACGGTCAGCGGCAGCGCCATCGTGGGCGGCAGGCCGAACAGCGCCGAGGCGTAGCTGGCAAAGATCGTGGCCACCGCCGCGGTCGAGCCGGAATAGATCACCAGCAGCATGGTCCAGCCGAACAGGAAGCCGGCCAGCGGCCCGAATGCCTCGCGCAGGTAGACATAGGTGCCGCCGGCGTGCGGCCGGCGCGCGCCGAGCTCGGCAAAGCAGAGCGCGCCGATCAGGGTGAGCAGGCCCGCGCCGACCCAGATCAGCAGCAGCGCCAGCCCCGATTCGGTACGTTGCGCGGCGATGCCCGGGTTGAGGAAGATGCCACCGCCGATGATGCCGCCGACCACGATCAGGGCGGCGTCCCACGGGCGCAGGCTGCGCAGGTAACCGGGGGCGGGACTGGTCATTGAGCGGGCGCCGGCACGATGAGAAGTTCGCATGGTGGCGGCACTGGTGCGCCGCGGGCAAGTGGCGCTGGAGCAGCGGGTCATTCGGCCGACACTGGAGAATGCAGTCATGGTCCGGTGGCTCGGCGGCATGCTCTGCCGGGCCGCTGCGCTTCTGACGTCCCGCTTGCGGCGGCTTGGTGGCCGCTGGCAGAGGATCGCTTTTGTTCCCACAGCATCGTCCAGATGAGGCCCGCACACTTCATTGCATGCCTGGACCGGTTCGTGTTCGCTGCGTGCGCCGTCGACCGCAGGAGTGGCGGCAGCTCGCGCGAGCACAGCAGCGTTGGGCTTCGCAAGTGGCTGCAGGGTTGGCCGCGCGCTGCTTTTCAATGACAATGCGCGGCCCCGCATGCACAGGGCTGCGGGAAGCAAGAGAAACTCAAACAGGGAAGCCATGAAAAAGCTTATCAAGATGACCGCCGCTGCGGTGGTGATGGGGGCGCTGTCGACCAGTGCGTTTGCCGCCAATCCGGGCGCATTTTTCATCAACGCCAACATCGGCCAGTCGAACTTTCACGACCACGGCTTCAAGGACCATACCGATACCGCGACTGCGGCGCGTGCAGGCTATGCCTGGCACGTCGGCGACGCCGGCGATTTCGGCGTCGAGGCGGGCTATGTCGATCTGGGTCGTGCCAGCGGTTCGGTGGTGGTCAACGGTGGCAGCGGCGACTTCAGCACCAAGCTGAGCGGCCCGTTGCTTGGCGCGAACTACAAGTACACGTTCAGCAACAAGCTGTTCGTGTCGGTACGCGCAGGCTGGTTCCGCTCGACTTTCGATGCGAACATCGCCGGTATCGGCTCGCAGAGCTTCAGTGGCGATGGTGCCTACAGCGGCGTCGGCGTCGGTTACGACATCACGCCGAATTTCAGCCTGGGCGTGAATTTCGATGAGTACCACGGCCGCGCGACTTTATATGGAACGAAGGCGAAGGAGGGCGTGAGCTCGCTTTCCGGTTTTGCCGAATTCCGCTTCTGAGTGTTGCCCGGGAAGTGGTGATGCAACGGCCGCCTCGTGCGGCCGTTGCCGTTTTTTGGTGAGCCATGTCAACCGAACGTCAGTTCGCCACGAACCCCCATCGTGCAGGCGCCTCCGATGGTGATCGCGCCGTTGTCCGGGTCGAACCCCACTTCCACGTGGCCGTTGCGCCCCACTTCGCGTCCTTGGCTGGCGCGGTAGCGCATGCCGTAACCATCGCGATCGCGGCGTTCGCCCAGCCATGCCATGATCGCCGCGTTGGCGCTGCCGGTGACGGGATCTTCCGGAATGCCGTCGGCCGGGCAGAACGCGCGCACGGCCATGGCCGCGTCGCCCGCGGATTCCCGTCCGAACACGCTGACACCGATCGCCGCATGCTCGACGCAGAGTGCCGCGACGGCGGCCATCTCCGGAATCAGGCTGCGCACCACGTCGGCTCGTTCCAGATTGCACAGAATCCAACGCGGGCCGTTGTCAACGCCGCATATCTGCTCGTGCGTCAAGCGGACCTGCAACGCGGCGGCTAGCTGGCTGCGCAGCGCGTCGTCCAACGCCTCGATGCGCGCCGGCGGCGCCTGTACGTGGATGATGCGAGAGGGCCCGTTTCCGACAACCCTTACCGGCAGCAGGCCGGCTGCGCATTCCTGGATCAGTGCCGTCCTGTTCGTGTCGATCAGCCCGGACTCGATCGCCGCGTATGCGCTGCCCACGCTCGGATGGCCGGCGAACGGCAGCTCCTGTCGCGGAGTGAAGATTCGCACACGGTAATCCGCAGACACCTGCGTCGGCGGCAGCAGAAAGGCTGTTTCGGAGAGGTTGGTCCAGCGGGCAAAGGCCTGCATGGTGCTGCTGTCGAGGCCCTCGCCATCCACCACGACGGCCAGCGGATTGCCGTGCATCAATTGCCGCGAGAACACGTCGAGCTGCAGAAAACGGCGGGCGTTTGACATGGCGAGAACCTGAGTCGGGACTCGCGGAACATCGCATTGCGGCGTGTTCTCCGCAAGCATGCAGCCACCCGGGCCAGGCCCGGGTGGCTGCGGTATCTCAGAAGCCGCTGCGCAGGAACAGGTCGAAGTTGGCCACGTTCAGCGTGCCGATGCCCGCACCCGGGTCATAGCCCGGTTTGCCGTCGTAGAACCAGTCGTCACCGGCCCGGATGTCGTGGAACGCGGTATACCGGCCCGAGCCGAAGATCGCGTGCAGCAGATACACGTGCGGGTTCCAGAAGCCGATGCGGTGCCGGGAACTCTGCGTGAGCAGCGCGCTGACGCCATTGAGCTGCGGCGCCACGAAGCTGGTGCCGCCTGAACTGCCCCAGCCGCCATCCGTGCTGGAATACACCAGATAGCCGGTCTCCGGATCGGCATTGAGCGAGATATCCGGCACATTCCTGCCGCGGAAATTGCCGGGCAGCTTCAGCAAGGTGGTGGGACCGGCCTGCGGGTCGTTATAGACCAGCGACTGTTTTTTCTCGCTGCGCCGGGTACCCCAGGTGATCCGCTGATACCAGGGCTGCCTCCAGTAGACGCTCACCCCGCCACCGCCGCCGACCGAGAACAGGTCGACCGCACCGGGGCCGAAGTTGGTGTCGAAATAGCTCTGCAGATAACCCCAGCCCCAGACGCTTTCCTTGTCGATCGATGCGGTGGGATTGCCCGCGCCGAAACTGTAGCTGAAGGGCCGGGTGGTGCCTCCCGCCGCCGTCACGTACGGGTCGGATGCCGGCGAGTCCACCGTCAACGGGGCGCTGAATTCGCCGGGGCCGTTGCCCGCGCCGAGGCTTCGGGCGGTGTCGTAGGCGCCGGAGTCGCCCGAGGCGACAAACACCGACTGGCCCTGGGCGGCGGCTTCCATGAAGATCTGGTCGAATGCCCGCAGGTCACCGGCGTCGCTGGTGTCGTTGTTGCTGGCGCCGGCGACATTCAGTGCGGCGAAGTTGAAGATTTCCGGCAGGCCCCAGCTGGTGGAAATGCTGTCGGCCCGATTGTCCGCCACGGCCTGCAGGAAAGCGTCGGTGAATCCGTTGCCCGCATTGGGCGCGTCGTATACCAGGATGTCGGCGGACGGCGCGATGCCACCGGACTGCTCCACGTCGAGCGCGGTCTCGCCGCTGCCGCCATCGAAGGCCGCACCACCATCGACGTGGATCTGGGTGATCCGGTCGGGCTTCGTGGTCAGGCCGATCGCGTCCCAGTAGGTCTGGGCATCGGCGGGGTAGAAGTTCGAGAGGGTGACAATGCCGATGGTCGAGCCTTCGCCTGTCACGCCATGCTTGTACAGCGGGTTGATGTTGTAGAAATCCGCCACGTCGCCCACCGTGTAATTGCCCGGCTGGCCGCTGGCGGAGGGGTTGCCGCCGGCCTTGGCGCTGGTGCTCAAGGTGCCGACTGCCGCTGCCAGCTTCACCTGGCTGCCGGGAAGCCGGGGCGCACTGATGCGATGCGAAAGGTACTGGCGTTCGTTGCTCAAACCCGTGGCGAACGCCACCGTGTTGGCGATGGCCGCGGGCAGCAGCAGCGATCCGGCGGGTCGATGGAAGCGCCGCCCCGTTTTCGGCGAGGCGTATTCATGGATGGACGTCTGGAACATGTGACTGAACTGGCTCATCGTGCCACTGGTCTGGATGGCCAGATGGTTGGCCATGATCTTGCCGTCGATCCCCTGGGCTTTCAGGAAGGCCTGGACGTGGGCGATTTCGGCATCGGTGGCACCGTACGTCCTGGCGAACTGATCGGTGCTGAGGAACTTCCGGAAATTCGGGCTGCCCTGGGTGGTGGTTTGCTGGATGAACCTCTCCAGGGCCATCTGATTGTGCAGCTTGAGCATCAGCGTGACGTGGATCGGCTGGGCCGCCGGCGCCAGGCCCATGTCGGTTGCCGCTTGCTGACCGTTCGCCATGGCGACGGTGGTGAATCCGGCGAACAGCAGCGTCAGTGATGCTGCCAATGCCTTGCGATGAAGCTTTGCGTGCATGAATTTAAACCTCCGAGTTGTCAGAATTTCTGCCGGGCAGCGAATGTCGTGCCGATGAATGGCCAAGGCACGGCCAGCCCGCTTCCGGTCAGGCCGTGAAGCACGTCATCAAGAGCAGAATTGGAGCCGTAGTTATCTACGGCGGTAGCGCTGCCCCCCGGCAGCGCATGACCCCGACCGAGTCTTGCACGCCAGCGCACACGGTTGAAAGGTTTGCGTGCTAGGAAAGATTCCTAGCAAGACCTGCGACCAGCCGCGTTTCCGGCGGGCGCCGCGCGATGATGCATGCGGTCATTCAGTGCGGATCGGGCGAGACATGCATGTCGCGCATGGGTTTCGGGTGTGGCAACAAGCAGAAGGCCGGCGCCTTGCGGCGTCGGCTTTCTGTCGGGCAGGCCCCTGGAAGGGGAGTCAGAACACGTTGAGGAATACCGCCAGATTGCTCACGTCGAGTGTGCCGATGCCGGCGCCCGGCTCGTACCCGTGCTTGCCTTGGTAGAACCAGTTGTCACCCGCGCGAATGTCATCGAAGGACGAGAACGGGCCGTAGCCGAAGATGTTCTGCAATGCATAGACCTGCGGGTTCCACAGACCGAGCCGACCGTGCGTCGACTGTCGCAGCAGGGCGCTGATGCCATTGAGCTGCGGGGCGACGAAGCTGGTGCCGCCGTAGAATGTCTGCAGGCCCGGGCCGTCCAGCGACGAGACCAGGCTGTAGCCGGTTTCCGGATCCGCGTTCAGCGAAATGTCCGGCTCGTTGCGGCCGAGATAGTGGGCCGGCAGCGTGTAGTTGATGCCATATTGCGGCAGGAACAGGGTCTGGTTCGCTTCGCTCTTGCGAATCCCGGAAGTGAACCGCTGGTACAGCGGCAACGGCCAGATCACGCTCACGCCGCCACCGCCGCCGACCGAGAACACCTGATTCGTGATATCCACGCCGAAATTGTTCTGGAAGTACTGCGAGATGTAATCCCAGCCCCAGACGCTTTCCCTGCTGAGCGAGGCCGTCGGCCCGCCACTGAAACTGAAGGAGAACGGCACGGTGGTGCCGCCCGCGGTGGTGATGAAGGGATCGGATCCCGGGGCGTCGGCGGTGAGCGGCGGTGGCACCGGGTCGGTGAGCGAGCCGCCCAGTCCGCGCACGGTGTCGTAGGCACCGGAGTCCCCCGAGGTAGCGAACATCGAGATACCCTGCGCTGCCGCCTCCAGGAAGACCTGGTGGAAGGCGCGTAGTTCGTCGGTGTAGTCGACGCCGCCATTGAGTTGCGGCAGATAATAGATTTCCGGCGAACCCCAGCTCACCGACAGGCTGTCGACCTTGTTGTCGGATACCGCCTGATTGAAGACATCGAAGAAGCCGGCGTCGGTATTGGGTGCGTCGTAGACGATGATCTCGGCCCACGGTGCCAGGCCGCCGGACTGCTCGACGTCGAGCGAGGTCTCGCCCGAGCCCGCGGAACCGCTCAGCGGTCCACCGCCGTCGACATGAACCTGCTTGATGCGGTTGGATTTCACCGGCAGCCCGATCGCGTGCCAGTAGGTGTAGGCATCGATGGGCAGGAAATTCGCCAGCGTCGCGATGCCGATAGTCGAGCCCTTGCCGTTGACGCCGCGCCGATACAGTGGGTTGATGTTGTAGCGATTGGCCACGTCGCCGACGGTGTATTCGCCGGGCGTGCAGGTGGCGGTGGGATTGCCGGTGCAGGGAGGCGCGGCCGGGGTCGCACTTCTGGCCAGGGCGTTCGCCTGGACTGCCGGCTGCGGCGGGAACACCGCGCTGACCCGATGCGAGCGATAGCGTGCCTGGCTGTTCAGGCCCGAGGCCACCACGAGCGTGCCCGAGAGCGCGGCGGGGACGATCGGCGTCACGTTCGGTCGATGGAAGGTCGATCCATCGCTGGTCTGGTAATCGTGGATGGAGGTATGGAATGCCGCGTTGAACTGTCCGATCGTGCCGCGGACCTTGATCGCCAGATGGTTCGGCAGCAGCTCGACCTGATGGAGTCCCTGCTGCTTCAGGAACGCCTGGACGCTGGAGATCTCTGCGGCCGTGGCGCCGTAGCGATGGGCGAACTGTGCGGTGGTGAGAAAGCGGTGGAAATCGGGACTGCCCCGCGTGACCGTGCCGTAGATGTATTGCTCCAGCGAATGCTGGTCGTGCAGTCCGAGCACCAGCGTGACATCCACGGTCTGGTTCGGATTGCTGGCCCCGAGATCGGCGGGAGTCGAGCCGCCGTCGGCGAAGCTGACCGTGGTGAAACCACAAAGCAGCAGTGCCAGGGAGGCGGCGAGCGACTTGCGACGCAAGTTCTTGAGCATGTCTGTTCTCCAAGGGTAGAGGCGGTCGCCGCTGGCGGGCGTCGGCATCACTGCACGACGCGCTGTCTCCCGCGTGAACCGCGAGCCATTTGGTCGAGTCAAACCCTGAAACCCAGCGCGACCCCTGAAGACCACCGCGCTGGCTCGCCAAGCTTAGTACCGGATGGCCAGGCCTGGAAGCATCCGGCCGCCTATGTGCGGATCACATGGTCTTGTCCATTGCCGGCTTTCGGCTTGTCGGTGGATTTGCGGCACAATAAGAGGGTTGTGCGTCGTCAGCGGCCGTTGGCGACGCAGCATTTTTCCGGAGCCGAAGCCAGCGCCATGACCCTCATCAAGCAAGACGATCTGATCCAGTCGGTAGCCGACGCCCTGCAATACATCAGCTATTACCACCCGGTCGACTACATCAAGGGCCTGGCCGCCGCGTACGAACGCGAGGAAAGCCCGGCCGCGAAGGACGCGATGGCGCAGATCCTGATCAACTCGCGGATGGCAGCCGAAGGGCACCGGCCGCTGTGCCAGGACACCGGCATCGTCACCGTGTTCCTCAAGGTCGGCATGAACGTGCAGTGGGACGCCACGCTGTCGCTGGACGAGATGATCAACGAGGGCGTGCGCCGCGCCTACAACGATCCGGACAACAAGCTGCGTGCCAGCATCCTGGCCGACCCGGCCGGCAAGCGCATCAACACCAAGGACAACACCCCGGCGATCATCAATGTGTCGATCGTGCCGGGCGACACGCTCGACGTGATCGTGGCGGCGAAGGGCGGCGGCTCCGAGGCGAAGTCGAAGTTCGCGATGCTCAACCCGTCCGATTCGATCGTCGACTGGGTGCTGAAGACCGTGCCGACGATGGGCGCCGGCTGGTGTCCGCCGGGCATGCTCGGCATCGGCATCGGCGGCACCGCCGAGAAGGCGATGCTGCTGGCGAAGGAAGCCCTGATGGAGCCGATCGACATCCAGGAGCTGATTGCGCGCGGTCCGTCCAATCGTGCCGAAGAGCTGCGCATCGAGCTGTACGACAAGGTCAATGCGCTGGGTATCGGTGCGCAGGGACTGGGCGGTCTCACCACCGTGCTCGACATCAAGATCAAGGACTATCCGACCCACGCGGCGAACCTGCCGGTGGCGCTGATCCCGAACTGCGCGGCGACCCGGCATGCGCATTTCACCCTGGACGGTTCCGGCCCGGTGATGCTCGACCCGCCGTCGCTGAAGGACTGGCCGCAGCTCACCTACGACAGCTCGAAGGGCCGTCGGGTGAACCTGGACACGCGTGACGCGCGAGGACGTGGCGAGCTGGAAACCCGGCGAAACGCTGCTGCTCAATGGCAAGTTGCTGACCGGGCGCGATGCCGCGCACAAGCGCATGGTCGAGATGCTGAACAAGGGCGAGGAGTTGCCCGTGGATTTCAAGGGTCGTTTCATCTACTACGTGGGCCCGGTCGATCCGGTGCGCGACGAGGTGGTCGGTCCGGCCGGCCCCACCACGGCCACGCGGATGGACAAGTTCACCGAGCAGGTGCTGGCGCAGACCGGCCTGCTCGGCATGGTCGGCAAGGCCGAGCGCGGCCCGGCGGCGATCGAGGCGATCAAGACGCACCAGTCGGTGTATCTGATGGCGGTCGGCGGCGCGGCCTACCTGGTGTCCAAGGCGATCAAGGCTGCGCGCGTGGTCGGCTTTGCCGACCTGGGCATGGAGGCGATCTACGAGTTCACCGTCGAGGACATGCCGGTGACGGTGGCGGTCGATTCGCTCGGCAGTTCGGTGCATCAGACCGGCCCGCGCGAGTGGCAGGCGCGGATCGGCAAGATCCCCGTGGTTGTCCAGTAGAAAAATCTTGCGCGCAGCATACGCGTGCACCTCGTCTCCCCAGTGGGGAGACGACTGCATGGATGCAGGAGCTAGAGCAATGCCAAGGAGCAATTGCCAAGGATCGAGGTGAGGGGCGGGTGCTCGCGGGAAGTTCTGGCAAAGGGCTTTCCGCTGATGAGATTGCGTGGTGGCGTGGCCCCTCACCCCAGCCCTCTCCCCGGAGGGGAGAGGGGGCGGAGTCGGCGACCAGGATGGATTGGAAGTCTAAACGGCCAAATGGGAGATTCACGCCGGCCATTGCATTTGTTTTGCCGCAGCGCAACACTGGCGCGACGTTTTTTTGACCACACGACGACACCGGATAACCGTGAGCCTGCCAACCCCTGCGCCGCTGCCCGCCAACGCCCCCTGGATCGTGATGAAGTTCGGCGGCACCAGTGTCGCCACGTTGCCGCGTTGGCAGAATATTCGTGAACTGGTCGCCAGCCGCCACGCCGAAGGCGCCCGCGTGCTGGTGGTGGTGTCCGCGCTGACCGGCGTCACCGATGCGCTGAAACAGCTGTGCGTCGAAGGCGAGCGGGGCAGGCGCAACGAGGCCGCCAGGGCCATCGCGCAGCGCCATTACGAACTGCTCGAACACATGCAGCTGGCGCTGCCGGACACGCTGGGTGCCCGTCTCGGTGATCTGGCCAGGCTCGCCGATGCCGGTGCCGCCGCCCTGGGCGAGCTGGCCTGGCAGGCGCAGGTGCAGGCGCATGGCGAGCTGATGTCCAGCGCGCTGGGGGCGGCGTTCCTCAGCCACAGCGGGCTGCCCACCCAGTGGCTGGACGCCCGCGACTGCCTCGTCGCGGCGGCCCTGCCGAACCAGAACGAGCGTACCCGGCTGCTGTCCTCGATGGTCGACTCGCGCCCCGATCCGCAGCTGGCCGCGCGGCTGGCCGGGCAGGGCGAAGTATTCATCACCCAGGGCTTCATCGCGCGCGAGGCCGGTTCGGATACGGGCGCCGGCCGCACGGTGCTGCTCGGTCGTGGCGGTTCGGATACCTCGGCGGCGTACTTCGGGGCCTTGCTGAAAGCGCAGCGGGTGGAAATCTGGACCGACGTGGCCGGCATGTTTACCGCCAACCCGCGCCAGGTGCCGGGCGCGCGCCTGCTGCAACGACTGGACTACGAGGAGGCACAGGAAATCGCCTCCACCGGCGCCAAGGTGTTGCATCCGCGCTGTCTGCAGCCGCTGCGCGAGCCGCGTGTGCCGTTGCTGATCAAGGACACCAATCGGCCCGAGCTGGACGGCACGGTGATCGGGCCCGAGGTGCGCGCGCATGCGCCCAGCGTCAAGGCGATCAGCGCGCGCAAGGGCATCACCCTGGTCTCGATGGAATCGGTCGGCATGTGGCAGCAGGTCGGCTTCCTTGCCGACGTGTTCATGCACTTCAAGCAGCATGGCCTGTCGGTGGACCTGATCGGTTCGGCCGAGACGAATGTCACGGTGTCGCTGGATCCTACCGAGAACCTGCTCGACTCCGACGCCATCGCCGCGCTGGCCACCGACCTGGCCAAGGTGTGCCGGGTCAAGGTGATCGCGCCGTGTGCCGCGATCACCCTGGTCGGCCGCGGCATGCGTTCGATGCTGCATACGCTTTCCGGCGTGCTGGCCGAGTTCGGCCAGCTGCGCGTGCACATGATTTCGCAGTCCTCGAACAACCTCAATCTCACTTTCGTGGTGGACGAGGAAGTGGTCGACGCGCTGCTGCCGCACCTGCACGAGTTGCTGATCACCGCCGGCGCCCTGCGCACCGACGACAGCGCCCTGTTCGGTCCCAGCTGGCAGACGCTCTACGGCAGCGGCGAGGCGGCCGGCGCGGCGACCGCCTGGTGGCGCGGAGCGCAGCGGCAGGCGCTGCTCGAGCTGGCCCGCGAGGCGACGCCGCGCTACGTCTATCACCTGCCCACGGTGCGCCAGCAGGCGCGCGCGCTGAAGACCCTGGCGGCGGTGGACCGGCTGCATTACGCGGTGAAGGCGAACACCCATCCGGCGATCCTGGCCGCATTGGCCGCGGAAGGCTTCGGCTTCGAATGCGTGTCGCCGGGCGAGCTGAAGGCGGTGATGGCCGCGGTGCCGGAGTCGGCGCCGCTGCTGTTCACGCCGAATTTCGCACCGCGCGAGGACTACGCTTGGGCGCTGGGCACGCGCGCTACCGTGTCGCTGGATTCGTTGTATCCGCTGGAGCACTGGGGCGAGCTGTTCCGCGATCGCGAGATCGTGCTGCGGGTCGACCTGGGTCGCGGCCTGGGCCATCACGAAAAGGTGCGTACCGGCGGCAGCGGCAGCAAGTTCGGCCTGCCGGTGGATCAGCTCGATGCGTTCCTGCGTCTGGCCGATGCGCATGGCGTGAGCGTGCGCGGCCTGCACGCGCACCTGGGCTCGGGCATTCTCGACGATACCCACTGGGGCGAGGTGTACGCGCAGCTGGCCAGCCTGGCCGAGCGCATCGGCAGCGTCAGCTTCATCGACATCGGCGGTGGCCTCGGTGTGCCCTCGCATCCGGGCGAGGCCGCGCTGGACATGGTGGCGCTCGATCGCGTGCTGCGCGAGGTGAAGGCCGCCTACCCGCACTACCAGCTGTGGATGGAGCCAGGCCGCTATCTGGTCGCCGACGCCGGCGTGTTGCTGGCGCGGGTGACCCAGCAGAAGGGCAAGGGTGCGCTGCGCTACCTCGGCCTGGATACCGGCATGAATAGCCTGATCCGTCCGGCGCTGTACGACGCCTGGCACGAGATCGTCAACCTGAGCCGATTCGACGAGCCGGCCACCGGCCTGTTCCAGATCGTCGGCCCGATCTGCGAGAGCGGCGACGTACTGGGCACCGACCGCCGCCTGCCCGAGGCGCAGGAAGGTGACGTGATGCTGATCGCCCAGGCCGGCGCCTACGGCAAGGTGATGTCCAGTCGCTACAACCTGCGCGACGAGGCCGAGGAAATCATCATCGACTGACGTCTATCCTCCTCTCCCCTTTGGGGAGAGGATTGAGGTGAGGGGCACGCCACCTCAGACCCTCATCAAACGGAGCTTTTCAAGGATGAAACGCCAGAACGTGGATCGGGCGCGCGGACTGCGCCAAAACTTGACGGACGCCGAGCGGAAACTCTGGTGTCGGCTGCGCAATCGGCAGCTGTGTGGGCACAAATTCCGCCGGCAGCATGAAATCGACCATTACATCGTTGATTTCGTCTGCACTGACAGCCTGTTGATCGTCGAGCTGGATGGCGGCCAGCATGCCGATCAGCTGGATTACGACGAGCGCCGCACGCGACATCTGCAAGCCGGGGGATACCGCGTGCTGCGTTTCTGGAACAATGACGTATTGATGAACATCGAGAGCGTGCTTGAGGTGATTGTGGCGGCTGTGGCAAGCGCGGCCCCCTCACCCCAGCCCTCCTCCACCCGCAAGGGGACTCCCATGGGTCGCCGCAGGGGAGAGGGGGCAGTTCGCGCCGGAGAGTGAAGAGTGACCACAACCATGCAACCGCGCCTGACCCAGGTGTTCCGCTTCACCCGTGCCAGCTATGCCGATGGCGTGGCCGAGCTCGGCTATGCGTTCGACGATGGCGAGGAGCTGGTCGAGCGGATCCGCTTTCCGAATGCGCCGGCGCTGCCGGCCGGGCGCCGGGCGGCGTTCGATGCCGCGCTGGGGATGCTGCATCTGATCGCCGGCATCAGCTATTACAAGGCCGGTGTGCCGCCGAAGATCGACGTGGCCGATGGCCCGCTCGACGACGCCAGCGCCGAGCTGCTGGACGAGTTGTATCTGCACGGGCTGGCCGAGTTCGCCTATCGCAACGGGCTCGACCTGCGCGGACGCATTGCCTTCCCGCGCTTGTCCCCCTCTCCCCTGCGGCGACCCATGGGAGTCCCCTTGCGGGTGGAGGAGGGTCGAGGTGAGGGGGCGGCCTCGCCACAAGCCGGCGATCGAAGCGCGGCGCCCAACCTCAACCTGCCCAAACGCACCCTGGTCCCCATCGGCGGCGGCAAGGATTCGCTGGTCGCGGTGGAGGCGATCAAGTCGATCGGTGGCGAGGCGACCGCAGTATGGGTCGGCAATTCCGCGCTGATCGCAGCCTGCGCCGAGCGCACCGGCCTGCCCATGCTGAACATCCAGCGCGAACTGGCGCCGGCGCTGTTCGAGCTGAACCGGCTCGGCGCCTGGAACGGACATATCCCGGTCACCGCGGTGAACTCGGCGATCCTGGCGGTCGCGGCGATCCTGTATGGCTATGACTCGATCGCGTTCGCCAACGAGCGCTCGGCCTCGGCCGCCACGCTGGAATACGACGGCCAGCAGGTGAACCACCAGTGGAGCAAGGGCTACGCGTTCGAGCAGCTGCTGGGCAACTGGCTGCACACGCACGTGGCCAGCGACCTGGATTACTGCTCGCTGCTGCGGCCCTATTCGGAGCTGGCGATCACCCGCGCGTTCGCGAAACTGACGCCGTACTTCGACGGCTTCTCCAGCTGCAACCGCAACTTCAAGCTGCTCGGTCCCAAGCCGGCCGATCGCTGGTGCGGGCAGTGCCCGAAATGCCACTTCGTGTTCCTGGCGCTGGCGCCGTTCCTGCCCAAGCCGCGGCTGCTGTCGATCTTCGGACGCAACCTGCTCGACGACGAGACTCTGGCGGGCGGCTTCGATGCGCTGCTGGAATATCAGGATCACAAGCCGTTCGAATGCGTGGGTGAGGGCGCCGAGGCGCGCGCGGCGATGTATGCGCTGAGCCAGCGGCCGGAGTGGCAGGAGGACGCGCTGGTGGCGCGCTTCCGCAGCGAGATCCTGCCCCAGCTCGACGTCAGCCAGCTGGCGCTGGAACCGTGGCTGGAGCCGTCACCGGAACACCGCGTGCCGCCGCGCCTGCAGCCCGCGCTGGCGACGATCGGCTGATGCACCTCGCCGCGCTGGCCGACCGTCGTGTCGCGATCTGGGGCTTCGGGCGCGAAGGTCGCGCCGCGCTCGCCGCCTTGCGCCAGCGCTTGCCGCAGCAGCGCCTCACCCTGTTCTGCAGCGCCGCCGAAGTGGACGCGGCCCGCGCCTTCGATCCCGCGCTCGAAGTGATCGGCGGCGAGCCGGATGCCGCCGCGCTGGGCCGCTTCGAGGTGGTGCTGAAGTCGCCCGGCATCTCGGCGTACAAGCCGGCGTTGCTGGCGGCGCAGGCGCAGGGCACCCATTTCACTTCCGGCACCGCGCTGTGGTTTGCGGAGAATCCCGATGCCCGGGTGATCGCCGTCACCGGCACCAAGGGCAAGAGCACCACCAGCGCGATGCTCGCCCATCTGGCCCGCAGCCTCGGCGTGCGCACCGCGCTGGCTGGCAATATCGGCTTGCCGCTGCTGGAGCTGCGCGAGCAGCACGCCGACCTGTGGGTGATCGAACTGTCCAGCTTCCAGACCGCCGAAGCCGGCGCGCTGGAGCTGGGCATGATTACCAGCCTGTACGAGGAACACCTCGACTGGCACGGCTCGCGCGAGCAGTACGTGGCCGACAAGCTGCGCCTGGCCGACGTGTCGCGGCAACTGCTGGTCAATGCGCTGCAGCCGCACTTGCTCGATCACACCCAGGCGCATCCGCACCGGCTGCTGTTCGGCCAGCCGCAGGGCTGGCATGTCGCCGACGGCTTCATCCGGCGCGGCGGTCAGGACGTGTTTCCGATCGAGCAATTGGCTGCGCCGGGCCTGCACAACGCATTGAATGCCTGCGCCGCGCTGGCCGCGCTGGCCGCGGTCGGCATGGATGCGCTGGCCGCCGCCTCGGCGCTGGCGACGTTCCGCCCGCTGCCGCATCGGCTGCAGCCGCTCGGTCAGCACGACGGCTGGCACTGGATCAACGACTCGATCAGCACCACGCCGCTGGCCACCCTGGCCGCGCTGGAAAGCCTGGATGGCCGCCGCGTCAGCGTGCTGGTCGGTGGCCACGATCGCGGCCTGGACTGGACGCCGTTCGTCGAGGCGATGCGCGCGACACCGCCGCACGCGATCGTCTGCATGGGCAGCAACGGTGGCCGCATCGCCGACGCGCTACGCGCCGCCGGCGTATCGTGCCCGCTGGCACTGGTCGACAGCCTCGCCGCCGCCATCGCCGAGGCGAAGGCACTGACCCCTGCCGACGGCGTGATCCTGCTGTCGCCCGGCGCACCCAGCTTCGATCAGTTCAGGGACTACGCGGATCGGGGGCGGCGGTTTGCCGAGTTGGCGGGGTTCGATGGCGCAGTCATCGCCGGTATTGATGGGCTGGGGATTGGTTGAATGCCGCCGACGCGGCCGCCTGGTCGGCTGAGTCTCGTTGAGTCAGTCGGCTGCTTCAGGCCCAAAGCAGAAATAATCAATGGGGCGGTTCCACGTCGTCCAACGCCAGCGCCAAGTCTGATCAAGGGGAAACAATGCGCAGCTATACAATCCTGTTTTGCGTGGCCGCCGTTGCCGCGGTATTCGCCGGGCGAGCTCTGGCCGTCGACATTCCGGCCAATGATGGCGCAACTGCCAAGTGGATGATCGAAAAAGAAAGAGCTTGGGCAAACATGGCTTGCGGAGGGAAATGGGTTGCCACGGAGATCCTTGCGGACGATTTTCAGGGGACAGCCCCTAAAGGGATACGTTATGGCAAGCCAAAAAGTGCACCGACGTACGACCCCAAAACTCAATGGTCAACCGATTGCCGCCTGGATCAGGCAGACGTACGATTCTTCTCTCCTGATGCTGCGGTTGTTTACGGAGCAGAATCAAAGACAGTTGCTCTACCGGATGCCAAGCACGAACGGCGCTGTCTGGTGTGGAGCGACATGTGGCTCCGGCGCAAAGGGCGGTGGCAGATCATTGCAGTGCAAGACAATCGGGTTGAGTGCCCTGCCAAGTGACTTGCGCCTGGCTCATCATTTGAGTTGGACTGCTTCGCGGACGATCTTCTCAGCTAGTGTCCGGCCCCATAGCTGCCGATCGCGGAGCCAATGAAGCGCTCCTCTTGGACTGGCCTTGACGGCCGACCAGCTCACCGCCATCGAGGGTGCGCTGGCGACGCTGGAGCAGAACATGAGCGGGCTGATCGCGCTGCAACCGGCGCAGCGCCGGGCGCTGATCAAGATGGGCGACAAGTCCGAGGTGTTCTGCCGGCAGACGCTGAAGCTGCTGCAGCAGAACCCGCAAGTGGTGCCGCCCAGCCTCGACGTGGACGAGGCGCAGGCGGATCTGGCCGCGTACGACCAGATCGGCACGTTCCTGCTGCGGCTGGCCCGGCTCAGCGAGCGCGCCCAGGACACCTCGACCGCGCTGGGCAGCGACCTGATGAGCTTCGCGCTGGAGGGTTACGGCCTGCTGCGGGTCAGCGGCAAGAACCAGGGCCTGGCCGACCTGCGCCGCGAACTCGGCGCCCGCTTCGCCCGCGGCGCCGCCCACGCTTCATCCGAAGCGCCCCCCGCCACCGCCTGATGATCGGGCGCCATACCTGAGCGGTCGACCCCGCAGCCCGGTGCCTGAGACGAACAGCCTCATGCACCGGGCATTTTCGTGCAGCTCCCGCCGCCGGAACCCGGCGCGCGGCCCGGCGAACCGCAACGCCCGAGCTCGCCGCCCGACCCGCCACTCAGCGAACCCGACCCGCCACACTTTTCGCTCGGCCGCCCGAGCTTTCTTCCCGGCATCCCGATCGAATCACTCGGCGCCCCGAGCAAATGGCTCGGCCACCCGAGCTTTTTGCTCGACTCGCCGAGTAGGCGAGCCCCACGCGCCGAGCTTTTTTCTCGGGCCGCCGAGCAAATTTCCTGACCGTCGCAGTTATTTTCCTCGCGTGCCGAGTGCTTTCGACCGGCGGCCCGAGAAAATTTCCCGGCCGTCGCGGTTATTTTCTCCGCGCCCCGAGTGCTGCCGCCCGCCCACCGGGAAAATTTCCCGACACGCCAAGCTATTTGCCCGGGCGTTGCAGCTCGGAGCACGGATCGGCGCATGGCGGATCCCGAGACTGGGCAACATCGACCCCTGATGGACTTTCCCCCGAGGCCCTCGTCGGCTGGGAACAATTGCTTCAACCCAAGCGGGCAGGGTGCGCTGCGGGTTCCAGCCCGATGGAACACCGTTTTCGGACATGGCCACCCGCCAAGCGGGTGGTGACCATTAACCGTGGCGAGACCACGTCTTTGACAAGCGGGCAGCCGATAACGGCTCTTGCGCGCTCGATGATGCGCGGGCAATCTCGGCGGGCAGAGGTCGACCCGCAGCGGACACTGACATTTCAGCAAGGAGGCAGATACAGTGAAAATCTATGAGGGACGGAACAATGAAGTTGAACTCGTGTAATGGATAGACATATCTTCACAATGATCTGGATCGTCGTGTGGTTCACCGGGACGGTGGCTCTTGTAGCCCGGTCCCTATATCGAGTGCGCTTCAAGCCCACTTGGTGGTGGGCTGCGCTTTTCGGAATGCTCGTCCTGTCATGCGTATTGATTGGTCTAAGGCGCGGGCCGCTCGCTTGGCTTGTGGGCAACTTCATCGCGTGGATTTTTTCGTCAGCTCGTTTTCAAAACTGGCGAGACTGCCGATGCGCTGGAAAGAAGATAGCCGTTGAAATTGGCATCAAACCCAGTCTGTTCTTCACTGCGATTGAGCTGGCCTTCCGACAGACGGGACAACCCGGTGGAGACGTTATGTTTTTCGCCGGCCTCTACCGAAGCCCTAGTTATCCGAAAGATGAAATCTACCGACTCATCATGCCGGGTTTGGTGATCGGGTTTAACGCGCTCGATGCACGATTCGGCAAACAGGCAGGAACCGAGGCGGCGAAGGTAAAAATCAAGTCGCTGGTTCGGCAATATTGCAATGATCCGCCCGACTGGGCGAGGGACTAGACACGAAACTGGTGCAGGAACTCATGTCCTCTTTCGACCCATTTGAGCCGGTCGCGAGCGACCGCTTTTGGGAAGCCAATTTTCCGAGCGTGACGGCAAAACAGTGGCTGCCGGAGCGGCCCCGATGCGGTGGCTGCGCTTCTTGTCGTCTGCCCACACGCCCCCTGGTACTGTGGCTACAGTTGTGTATCCGCTGCTGGCAGCGCGGCCATAGCGCGATGAGCTACGCTGCCATGATCAAAGGTTTGCGCACGTATCTTGCGGACATCAACAGACCATGCATCTTCTACGACTTTAATGCGGATCGAGCACCGTGCCAACGCGTTCTCGAGGGCATGGACATTCCAACCGATGGCGATCTTGGCTCGATGCCAAGAGCACTTCACTAGCAACTGCAGACGGAGACGGGGTCAGCATTGGAGCGTTTGTGGAAAGAGCATCCAGAAACCGCGCGGTGCCGGCATCATGCGTTGACGGATACGAATGCTTTGCGAACTGCGTGGCTATCTCTTCGGGTATTTAGGAACTCTAGATGTTTGACGAAATTCACATATATTCGGACTGGTATGCCTCAGGCACTTGACAGGTCCTAATAGCCCATACTAAATGCGTAAAGGCTTGCGACAAGCATAAGTCGGAGACGAGCGCATGGACGCAAAGCAACAAGGACAGCGGCAGACATCGCCTAGGCTCCCTCCCTACGCGGCCCCTACATATCGTGGATCGATATGCCTGCTGGCTGGCGCAGTTCTTGCGCTATTGGGCTCGCTTGTACCCACTGTAGTCACGGCGCAGCGAAGCGATATTCTGGTGCCTGTGCTACCGCCATGCCAGGGCGGCGGCTTGGTTTACCGTGATATCGCGCGTGCCCGTGATCGTGGCGTTCCTGAGTCGCGCTACACCAATCGCCCCCAAATGATCACAGGTGTGACAACCGTCGCCGACAAAGCACGCGCACGGCAACTCATTCACGAGGTCTACAGTCACCCTGCTATGTCGCCAGACGAAGCACAACGTGCTTACGTCAAAGCGTGTCAGCGACTGGTCCACGACGGCGTCATCCCGCCGGACCCAACGACGCTGCTCGGCCATTAGTCATCTTCGGCATTGTAACCCCAGATTTTTACGACCGTCCGGCGCCGAGAATTCACTCTCGTCGAACGGCCTCATAAAAGGAGGAGTCATGTCAATCAGGAAGGGAATACTAGGCCTCTGTTTACTTGCTTCGTTGGCTTGCACTGATGTCACAGCAGCAGGCATGCAGTCAACCAGCGAATCGCCAACGCTCATAACGCGACCGATCCAAAACGGCGAACGAGCCCACTTACTCGGTTCAACTAACCCTCTTGCAGCGTCCTCACACGATCGCGGTCGCATGCAACGTGATCAACACCTCAATAAAATGATCCTCCAACTTAAGAGGACGCCAGATCAACGCCAAGAGCTGGATCTGTTAATTGCGCAGCAACAGAATCCGCGATCCCCTGATCGCAGGCATTGGCTAACAGCGTCTCAAGTTGGTGACCTCTACGGCCCAAGTCAGGCAGACGTGACGAAGGTGGCTCAATGGATGACATCGCGAGGTTTCCGGATTGGTCGCATCGCGAAGAGTCGAACCAGCATCACCTTCTCGGGTAACGTGGACGCGATCGAGAGTACGTTCGGCGCCCAGGTACATACGTTCACCGCGGGATCCACTACCTTTCCAGGTATCGTTGGCGAGGCCAGCATTCCAGCGGCATTGCAGGATGTAGTTGGCGGGGTAGTCTTGGCGATCCCGCTCTCCCAGAGCAATTTCGGCGGGATGGCGACCGGTGTCACTGTCAAGCGGAGTGCGGCCCCAGGCAACATCCTCCCTCAGATGACACTGCCTGACGGAACGGGAGGCAACTACCTGATCGTCACCCCCCAGGATTTCGCCACTATCTACAATGTTCGGCCCACCTGGGCCCAGGGCATAACGGGCGCAGGCCAAACCATTGCGATTCCAGCTGCCTCAAATGTGCGCGCTGACGACTGGCTAAAGTTTCGAACTTCCTTCGGGCTACCGGTCGTGCCCCTTAACATCATACATCCTGGTTGCGCTGATCCCGGGTTGGACGCTAACGGGATAGGAGAGGCATCTGTTGACGTTCAGTGGGCGGCGGCGGCGGCGCCAGACGCTGACGTGCAGCTTGCATCCTGCCCCGACAGCACATATTCGAGTGGTGCAATTACTGCACTGGAGAACCTGATAGACAGCTCCACCCCGCCCCCTATTATCTCGTGGAGCTATGGTTCGTGCGAGCGCACGTTGGACCAAGCGACTCGGGATTACATTCAGGACTTACTGCAACAAGCTGCTGCGCAAGGCACGTCGGTGTTTGTTTCTGCTGGTGATGCGGGCCCTGGCTTTTGCGAGCCATACGCACAATGGATCGCGAACGGAATCGATGTCAACGCATGGGCTGCGACGCCATATGCCGTAGCTGTGGGCGCGACTGACTTTTCTGATGCGTACAGTGGAACAACTTCACAATATTGGGATCTTTCACACCGCAGCACGTCTGCCGAGCTTTACAAATCGGCACTGTCCTACATTCCTGAGATGACTTGGAACTCGAGCTGCGCTAGCCAAGCTGTGTATGCGAAGTACGGCATCGGCTTCAGCAGCATGCAGTCGTTCTGTAATAGCGGTTTCAACGCAGGGCGTGCTATCGGCGGAGGCGGAGGGGCTAGCTTTTATACGCAGAAACCTGCTTGGCAGGCCGGGGTACTTGGCAACCCCAATGACCAGAAGCGTGGAATTCCCGATGTCGCATTGTTCGGGGCAACCCCCGACTGGTGGCAGCACGCGCTCGTGTACTGCGCAACCGATCCGTCGATGCTTGGCACGGCCTGCGACTATGACGGACCCAGCATCTTTGCCGCTGGTGGAAGTTCCTTCTCTACCCCCGCGTTTGCTGGTATTCAGGCACTAATCAATCAAAAGCTAGAGTCACGTCAAGGCAACCCCAACTATGCGTACTATCAAATCGCCCGACTTGAATATAACAGTGGTGTGGCGGGGTTCGGAAGCGTAAGTACTTGTAACGCCAGCAACGGCACCCTGTCTGGCACAGATTGTGTTTTTCACGACATCGTATTGGGCGACACCACGCAGCCATGTTACCTGACCAGCGCTAATTGCTTTGCTGGCGGTAGCGTCGGCCAGTACGGTCTGCTGTCATCGAGCAGCACGAGTGCTGTGCCGACGTGGCCTGCGACGCCAGGTTGGGACTTTGCCACTGGTTTGGGCAGCGTAGACGTAACCAACCTCGTCAACGCCATCGCTACCGTTGATAGCTACGTCAGCTCGATCTCTGTGGCGGGGGACCTCAATGGTGATCATTACGCGGACATCCTGTTGACCAACCCTGGTGTCGGCAATATGGGCCGCTGGCTGATGCGAGGAAATACGATCCAGCACTCCCTGTTCCACACCACACCTGCAGGCTATACGGCCCGAGGATTTGGTGACGTCAATGGTGATGGCAGCGCGGACGTTCTATGGGCCAATAGTGCTGGCGACATCGCAGTGTGGTTCGCCGAAGGTGAGAGTGGTTTTGTGAAGTCGCCGTTGGGCGCCGGTCCCTCGGGGAGCGTGTTCTTCGGGTCGGCAGATTTCAATGGCGATGGGTTCGATGATCTCGTGTTTCAGAACAACGCGACCAACCTTGTAACGATCTGGCTCATGACGGGAAGTACTACGTTGCAGACGATTACACGTCCGCTCGCGCCCGGCGCCCGGGTCGTCGCTGTTGGCGACTTCGATCACGATGGCCTTGCAGATCTTGGCATTCAGAACGCTACTGGAGCTGTGAGTATCCTTCGTACCTTGCCGGATACCACATATTCGATGATGTCTGTCGGTCAAGCGCCGAGTGGGTCACAAGCGCTTGGCGCATCTGACCTGAACGGGGATGGCTACAGCGACTTAGTGTTTTTCAACGCCACTACTGGCGTCGTCACGAGTTGGCTTCTAAACGGTGCCTCAATTACGGCAGCGCCGACACTATCTCTATATCAGGGATATTTCGTCGCAAGCATCGCCGATGTCTATGGGACAGGAAGCTCAGCACTCGTAGTGACGAGTACTGACCATGATCTTCTTCTGTATGGCCTCAACACATCCAATGTGTGGGTTACCGATACGATCGGTGATGGGCAGCGCCAGTTGTTCGGTTCAAACTGGTCGATTGTGCCGGTGCAAGCGAAGCTGTAAAGGGTTTCAATATGACCGAGGGACCCGTCTGGACATCTCTGGAAGTTCAGGCGGGTAAAGGAGCTATTGCGCCTTGGAGTGATTTCATCTGCGCCCGAATTGAACGTGTTCCCAAGGGCTTCTCTGAGCCCTGTCCGGCTATCCCTCCTGAGTATAGCCGGACGCCACCTGGCTGCGTGCTTGCTAATTTGGTGCCTTTTCTACCGCAAAACCGCCCCCCCCCAATGGCCGGTATCGGGCAACTTGTTTTTGGGGGAGAATGACTGGTTCTGGCCGACAATAGTCTTTGGCGCCCCGTCAAATTCACCGCAAAAAGGCCGCACTTGCATGCGGCCTTTTTGCTTCAAATGATCCGATCGCTTACCAGATCTTCACCCGATCCTTCGGCGCCAGATACAGCTTCTCGCCCGGCTTCACCTTGAACGCGGGATACCAGGCGTCGAGGTTGCGCACGGTCTGGGCGCGGAACTGCGGCGGTGCGTGAACGTCGGTGGCGAGGCGCTGGTTGCTGTTGAGGCCGCGGATCACAGGGGCGGGCTTGCGGTCGAGTGCCTTGAAGTAGGCCAGATACGCGATGGTAGCTTCAGCGCGCGTAGCGCACATGCGGCTCGTTCACGCGCTTGTTGCCATCAAAGCGGATGTGCTGGCGCAGCCAGCTGGCAAACTCGGCTTCCGACAGGCTGCCTTCGGCGAGGGCGATCATGTTGACGTACTTGTCCTCGTCGCTGGCAACGACGTCGGCGCCGTTGAGGGTGAGGAAGACGCGGTAGCAGACATGCGCCGTGCGCTTGTTGCCATCGATGAAAGGATGGTTGCGCGCCAGGCCGAACGCGAGGCTGGCGGCGAGATCGGCAAGATCCGGCGGCGGGTCGCCATAGGCATGACTCTGCTGCGGGCGAGCGAGGGCCGAATCCAGCAGGTTGTCGTCGCGCACGCCGATCCCGCCGCCATGTTCGGCCAACTGGCGTTCGTGGATGGCGATAGCAAGCGGTCGTTCGACCCAGATGAACATGGTCGCCGCCTACTGCGCCAACTTGTGCAGCACGTTGCGATCCTTGCGCATGACTTCCTCGGCCACTTCCATCTGTTTGGCCAGGGTGGGGTCGTAGGTGGTGAGGCGGAGGCCGTCGGGGGTTTCCAGTGCGAACAGCTCGTCGCCTTTTTCCAGGCGCAGGCGGGCCAGCAGTTCGCGCGGCAGGATGACGCCGGCGGAGTTGCCGATGGTGGTGATCTTCAGTTTCATGGCGCCCTCCAGGGCAAGTTATAACGCATGTTATACGTCACAACCTGCCCTGGATTCAATGCGTTTTGAAACGGTGCCGGAGACCCATGCCTGCGCACCGGCCGCATGGCGTCAGGCTTGTTCCACCCTCAATCGCCGCTGTCTCCGGAGTCGCTACCAGATCTTCACCCGATCCTTCGGCGCCAGATACAGCTTCTCGCCCGGCTTCACCTTGAACGCGGGATACCAGGCGTCGAGGTTGCGCACGGTCAGGGCGCGGAACTGGGCGGGGGCGTGGACGTCGGTGGCGAGTCGCTGGCGCAGGGCGGCGTCGCGCATCTTGGAGCGCCAGGCCTGGCCGAAGGCGAGGAAGAAACGCTGGTCGCCGCTGAGGCCGTCGATCACCGGGGCGGGCTTGCCGTCGAGTGACTTGTGGTAGGCCAGGTAGGCGATGGTCAGGCCTGAGATATCGGCGATGTCCTCGCCCAGGGTCTGTTCGCCGCTCACGTGCAGGCCGGGCAGGGCCTGGTACTGGTCGAACTGTTTCGCCAGTTGCGTGGTGGCGGCCTTGAAGTGGGCCAGGTCGGCCGGGGTCCACCAGTTTTCCAGCTTGCCCTGGGCGTCGAACTCGGCTCCGGTGTTGTCGAAGCTGTGGCTGATCTCGTGACCGATGATGGCGCCGATTGCACCGTAGTTGCTGGCGGCGTCGGCCTTCGGGTCGAAGAACGGCGGCTGCAGGATCGCGGCGGGGAAGTTCAGCGCGTTCTGCAGCGGCAGGTTGACCGCGTTGACGGTCTGCGGCGTCATCCACCACTCACCCTTGTCGACCGGCTGGCCGAGCTTGGCGCGCTGATGTTCGTACTCGAACTTCTCCGCGCGCAGTTGATTTCCCAGCGCGTCGTCGGCGCGGATATCCAGCGTGGCGTAGTCGCGCCAGGTGTCCGGGTAGCCCACGCTGACGCGCAGGGTGGTCAGCTTGGCCTTGGCTTTCTGGCGGGTAGCCGGGGTCATCCAGCTCAGCGTGTCGATGCGCTCGTTGAAGGCGGCGATCAGGTTCTGCACCAGCTGTTCCACTTCGGCCTTGGACGAGGCGGGGAAGTAGTGCTTGACGTAGATCTGGCCGACCGCGTCGCCGAGCTCGTTGTTGGTGGCGGCGACCGCGCGCTTCCAGCGCGGCTGCTGTTGCGGCGTGCCCTGCAGGGTGTGACCGTAGAAGTCGAAGTGCAGATCGGCATACGCCTTGGGCAGCAGGGCGGCGCTGTGGTCGATGGTGTGGAACAGCAGCAGGTCCTTCCACGCCTGCAGCGGTTCGCTGGCGGTCAGCGCGGACAGGCCGGTGACGGCGGCGGGCTGCCAGGTGTCGATCTGCTGCTGGCCGTCGAGGCCGGCGGCCTTGAAATAGGTGGCCCAGTCCAGGCCCGGCGCTTTCTGTGCGAAGTCGGCCATGCGCCACAGATTGTTGGCCTTGTGCACGTCCTGGCTGTCGAGCAGGCTGGTCTGCGCGCTGGCGATCTTCGTTTCCAGCGCCACGATGGTTTTCGCCCTGGCTTCGGCGTCGACGATACCGGCCTGTTTCAGCAGGGCGCCGACGTAGGTGAGGTACTGGGCGCGGAACGCGGCCATGTGCGGATCGCTGGACAGGTAGTAGTCGCGGCTGGGCATGCCCAGTCCGCCCTGCAGCAGGTAGGCGACGTGGTGTTCGGGGTCTTCCAGGCCCTGGGTGACGAACAGGCCGAACAGGTGCTCGGTGTGGAAGTGGGTGGCGTTGATCGGGTCGACGTCGGCGCGCAGGCGGCTGCCCAGTACGCGGGCCAGATCCTGGCGCGAGGCGATCGCGTCGATCTGCGCGAGTTCCGGCTTGAGCGGGGCCAGGCCGTGCTGCTCGATCGCGGCGGTGTCCATCCAGGCGGCGTAGTAGTCGGCGATCTTGCGCGCATCGGAGCCGGCCGCGGGATGGCTGGCGCCGGCGTTGCGGATCAGTTCGGCGGTGTTCTTCTCGGCCTGCTCGAACACCTTGAGGAAGGTGCCAGTGCTCGAGCGGTCGGCGGGGATCTTGGCGGTCTTCAGCCAGTCGCCGTTGGCGTAGCGGAAGAAGTCGTCACCGGGCTTCACGCCGTGGTCGATGCCGGCCCGGTCGATGCCGAGCGGACGGGCGGACGCCGGTGGCGTGGTGGCGGGTGCGGCGGCCCAGGCGGTCGAGCCGCACAGGACGGCGGCGGTGAGGATCCAGCGGATGCGTTGCATGAAGGTGTGTCCAGGCGGAAAAGTACCGCCCACCATAACGCCGTGCCGCGGCTTTGTGGCTATGACTGATGGGCTAAGCGGCAGCGATGGCTGCCTCCAGCGTGGCCAGTACCGCCGACTCGCCCACGCCGGCGACGATCTCCGCCCGGCCGATGCCGCGCCACAGGATCAGCCGCAGCTGACCGGCGCTGTTCTTCTTGTCCAGCCGCATCAGCGCCAGCAGCTGTGCGGGTTCCATGCCGGTCGGAATCGCCACCGGCAGGCCGAGTTTCTGCAGCAGGCGTTGCAGCCGGGCGGTGTCGGCCGGCGCGCTCATGCCCAGGCGCTCGGACAACTGCGCGGCCAGCATCATGCCGATCGCCACGCCTTCGCCGTGCAGCACGGTGGTGTAGTGGCCGGCCGTCTCGATGGCGTGGCCGAAGGTGTGGCCGAGGTTGAGCAGGGCCCGCTCGCCCTGTTCGGTTTCGTCGCGGGCGACCACGCCGGCCTTGTATTGCACCTTGCGCGCGATCGCCTCGAGCACGCTGTCGCTGTCGCGCGCCGCCAGCGCGTCGGCGTGCTGCTCCAGCCAGGCGAAGAACGCCTCGTCGCCGATCGCCGCGCCCTTGACCACTTCGGCCAGACCCGCGCGATATTCGCGCTCGGGCAGGCTGGCCAGGGTGTCGATGTCGGCGAACACCGCGCGCGGCTGGTGGAAGGCGCCGGCGAGGTTCTTGCCGACTGGCAGGTTGACCCCGGTCTTGCCGCCGACGGAGGAGTCGACCATCGCCAGCAGGGTGGTCGGCATCTGGATGAAGTCGATGCCGCGCATCCAGCACGCCGCGCTGAAGCCGGCCAGGTCGCCGACCACGCCGCCGCCGAGTGCGATCACGCAGGCGTCGCGCGTGGCACCGAGCCGGCCCAGTGCTTCCAGTGCGCGGCCGACGTTGGCGAAGCTCTTGTGCGCCTCGCCATCCTCGAGCAGGAACGAGGACCAGTGCAGGCCGTCCAGCCCCGCTTCGATCCGCGGCAGGTACAGCGGCGCGACCGTGGTGTTGCTGATCACCAGCGCATGCCGGCCGCGCAGCAGCGCGCGCCAGCGGGCATGGTCGGCGAGCAGGCCGGCGCCGATCCATACCGGGTAGCTGCGCTGGCCGAGCGCCACAGTGATGTTCCGGGGTGAGGAGTTGCTCATGCGTTGTGCCGGTGCGGGGCGGGGGAGACGCGTTGCCAGTGCTGATCGATCAGCGCGATGCAGCGCTCGCTGGCGGCGGCGACGCTGCCATGTTCGCCGGGCACGGCGAGGTCGGCAAGCTCGCGGTAGATCGGTTCGCGCAGGGTGGCCATCGCCTGCAGTCGCTCGGGTCGGTTCGGCACGGCCAGCAACGGGCGGCGGTGGTCGCGTTCGAGCCGCTCCAGTTGCTGCGCGATGCTGGTCTGCAGCCAGACCACATAGCCGCGCTCGGCCAGATGGCGGCGATTGGCGGCGGCCAGCACGGCGCCGGCGCCGGTGGCGAGCAACACGCCGGAGCGCTGGCTGAACTCGTCCAGCAAGGCGGTTTCGCGCTGGCGGAAGCCGGCCTCGCCCTCGATCTCGAACACCGTGTTCACGTCCACGCCGCAGTGACGTTCGATCTCCTGGTCGAGATCGATGAACGGCAGTCCATAATGGCTGGCGAGCCGGCGCCCGATCGAGGTCTTGCCGGCGCCGGTCGGGCCGATGATGAACAGGTTGCGCGACGGATTCATGGGCAAATGCTAACAGGCGCAAACGGGGAGCAGCGGTGGGCGAACGAGTGTTGCTGGCGGGTTGCGGAGACCTCGGTCTGCGCGTGGCGCAGCGTCTGCGCGCCCGCGGCGACGAGGTATGGGCATTGCGCCGGCATCCTCCGGCGCCGGGCGACGACGGCATCCACTGGCTGCGTGCGGACCTGACCCAGCCGCACAGCCTGCATGGGCTGCCCGCCGGGGTCACCCAACTGGTCTACCTGCCGACGCCGGACCGGCGCGATCCGGCTGCTTATCGCGCCACCTTCGTGGACGGCTTGCGTCATTTGCTCGACGCGCTCGGCGGGACTTCGTTGCATCGGGTGCTGCTGGTTTCCTCCAGCGCCGTCTACGGCGAGCATGCCGGTGACTGGGTGGACGAGGACACGCCGCCGGCGCCGCCGGGTTTCAACGGCGCGGCATTGCTGGAGGCCGAACAGCTGCTGGCCGCCCGGGCGGTCCGCCCGATCGTGCTGCGGCTGGCCGGCCTGTATGGCCCGGGACGCATGCAATTGCTCGAACGCCTGCGGGCGGGACAGGTGGCCGTGCCGCGCCACGTGCCGCACTGGGCCAACCGCATCCACAGCGACGATGCCGCCGGTGCGATCGTGCATCTGCTGCAACTGGCCGATCCGCTGCCGCTGTATCTCGGGGTCGACAGCACGCCGTTGCCGCTGGATGTGCTGTACGACCATCTGGCAGGCCTGATCGGCGCGGCGGCACCGGCCGACGGTGCGGCACCGGCGGGCATCGGCAGCAAGCGGCTCAGCAATGCGCGGTTGCGGGCCAGCGGCTTCGTGCCACGCTGGCCGGACTCGCGCGACGGCTATGTGGCGCTGCTCGATGCCTGAATCTGGCCGACGGTCCGATCCTCAGCGGATCGATCCCGCCTCGCACCAACCCACCCACTGAATCAACCGACAAGGAGACACTGGCATGGCCAATACCGTTCCGCATCATCAAGTGACCACCGGCAACGAGATCGTCGGCTACCGGATCGTGCGTTCGCTGGGCATCGTGCGGGGGATCACCGTGCGCTCGCGCAGCGTGGTGGGCAACCTGGGCGCCGCGCTGCAGACGATCGTCGGCGGCAACATCTCGATCTACACCGAACTCTGCGAGAAGGCGCGCGAGGAGGCGTTCGAACTGATGCTGCGGCATGCCGCGGCGATGGGAGCCAATGCCGTGGTGGCGATGCGCTACGACGCCAACGAGGTGGCGCAGGGGGTCACCGAGGTGCTGGCCTACGGCACGGCCGTGCAGGTGGAGTCGTCCAACTGATGGCATGACGCGGCGCGACTTGTCCTCGCCGACGGCCGCCGCGCAGACTCGGGCGCCGGGACAGGGAGCGCCGCGTGCCGCTTGCACGCCTGGACGGGAGATTCACGCCATGTCGGTAGCCAAGGTCATCGAAATCAATGCGTCATCGGTCAAAGGCATCGAGGACGCCGTGCAGCAGGGCTTGCACAAGGCGGCGGAGTCGATCAAGAAGATCAAGGGCGCCTGGGTCAACGAGATCAAGGTGGTGACGGCCGATGACGGCAGCGTGACCGAGTGGCGCGTCAACATGAAGATCAACTTCGTCGTCGACTGAGTCCGGGGCGGGCCGGAACCGTGGCACACCGCGCCGGCATCCGATCCGGCGCGATTCCTGTGGGCGGCGGTACGGCTCAGTCGTGATTCAATCCGGTCACGTGGCGATCGTCGTCGTATTCCACGCAGGTGTCGGCCACGCTCGGCAGCGTGGCCAGCGCGTGCCGGCTCAGTCGCTCGAAGTGCCGCAGGAATCGCTCCATGGTCTGCGCATCCATCGCCAGCGGCGCATGCCGCGCCAGCAGCTCCTGCTCCTGCTCGCCGCGCCAGCGGCGCACGATCTCCCAGCTCGGCGCCTGCAGCACGATCAGGGCATCGAACTTGCGCCACAGCGGCTGGTAGCTGCGCAGTTGCTTGTTGACCCATTGTCGCCAGCTGCCGTCGGGATCTTCCTCGCGCTCCAGCGCGTTGACCGGTCTGGCCAGCGCCGCCTGCGACTGCGGCCGGATGCCCAACGCCCAGCCTTCCACGATCACCAGCTTCGGCGCCTGCGTGATGCGCGGCCAGCGCGATGGTGAAAAGCGGGTGTCGCGACCCTTGTTGAAGCGGGGATGGGTCACCGGCAACTTGTCCGAGGCGTGCGGCAGGGCGGCCAGCACCGACAGCAGCAGCTCGATCTCGTGGGTGCCCGGCACGCCGCGGGTGCGCAGCAGCGGGTGCACATCGCGTGCCAGCGCCTCGCGGTCGCTGCGGGCGTAGTAGAAATCGTCCAGCGAGAGCACTTCGGTGGGCCAGCCGCGCGTTGTGGCCTGCGCCTTCATCACCCGTGCCAGGGTGCTCTTGCCGCTGCCCTGCAGGCCGGACAGGCCCAGGATGTACGGGCGGCGGGAGCGGGCGATGCGCCCGGCGTAGTGGTCGAGCAGATGGCCGGCAAGCGCCTCGTTCTGCGTTTCGGCGTGCGACATCATCCTCGGGTTACCGTGGTTCCGGGAGGAATCTCCGCGACGGGCAGGCAGCGCCAGCGGCCAGGCGGATCGCCGGCGCCTTCACATGTCGGGGAGGAAAATGGGTGGGCCGTCGGCCTCGAAGTGGTACAGGATGCAGGGGCCATTGCACTATCATCGGTCATGTTCATCCGCGCCATGATGGCGCGAGTCGGCCACGATGCAAAAGGAAAGTTTCAAACATCATGCTCAAATCCGAGATCCTGGACACTTTTCTGCGGCTGCTGGACGAGGCCAAGGCCAGCGGTGATGGCGATGCGACGGCGATGAATCTGGCCACCGTGGACAGTTCCGGCCGGGTTGCCTCGCGTATCGTGCTGCTCAAGGGAGCCGACGAGCGCGGTTTCCGTTTCTACACCAATTACGAGAGCGACAAGGGCAGCCAGCTCGAGGCGCATCCGCAGGTGGCGCTGTGCTTCCACTGGAAGCAGCTGCGCGAAGGCGTGCAGGTGCGCGTGGAAGGTCTAGCACGCAAGCTGCAGGAGGAGGAGTCAGACACCTATTTTGCCAGCCGGCCGCGCCTGAGCCAGCTCGGCGCATGGGCCTCGCTGCAGTCGCAGACGCTTCCGGACCGCGACACGTTCGAGCAGCGCATGGCGCGCTTCGAGCACGAGTTCGAGGGACGCGAGGTGAGCCGGCCGCCGCATTGGGGGGGTTATGTGGTGGAGCCGGACATGCTGGAGTTCTGGTATGGCGCCGAGTTCCGCCTGCATGAACGCGTGCGCTGGAGCCGTCACGGCCAGACCTGGACCAGCCGGCTGCTGTACCCGTGACCCGGCCGTTGCCCGCGCAGCACGTGGCGCAGGGCGGTTTTGCCGTGCATACGCGCGGTCGTGGCTTCAGCGACATCACAGCCCAGGTGGGCGATGCGGTAGCCAGCAGTCATGTGCAGACCGGGATCGCGAACGTGTTCACCGCGCATACCAGCTGTTCGCTGCTGCTCGGCGAGAATGCCGATCCCACCGTGCGCGACGATCTGGAGCGCTGGTTCGCCCGCGCCGTGCCGGACGGCGATGCGATCTTCCGGCATGACGCCGAAGGCCCGGATGACATGCCGGCGCACATCCGTTCGATCCTCACCGGGGTCAGCCTCAGCCTGCCGGTGCATGCCGGCAAGTTGCTGCTGGGCACCTGGCAGGGCGTCTATCTGTGGGAACACCGTCTCGATCCGCACCAGCGCCGGGTCACGGTGACCGTGCTGGGGCATTGAGCGCATGAGCGACCACCGCGTGCCGGATCCTTCCGCACCCGACAGCTACCCGCAACGCATCGTCTGCCTCACCGAAGAACCGACCGAGGTGCTGTACGCGCTGGGCGAGGACCGGCGCATCGTCGGCATCTCCGGTTTTACCGTGCGGCCACCGCGGGCACGCAAGGAGAAGCCCAAGGTCTCCGCGTTCACCAGTGCGAAAGTCGGCGAGATCCTGAAACTCGAGCCCGATCTGGCGATCGGCTTCTCCGACATCCAGGCCGATATCGCCCGCGAGCTGATCAAGGTGGGCGTGGAGGTGTGGATCAGCAATCATCGCAGCGTCGACGGCATCCTCGCCTATATCCGCCGGCTCGGTGCGATGGTCGGTGCATACGAAAAGGCCGAGGCCTATGCCCGCCGCGCCGAGCAGCACATCGCCGACATCCGCGCCGCGGTGGCGCGGTTGCCGCGGCGGCCGAAGGTGTATTTCGAGGAGTGGGACGAACCGATCATCACCGGCATCCGCTGGGTCGCCGAGATCATCGGCATCGCCGGGGGCGACGACTGCTTTCCCGAGCTGGCCCGCGAGCCGCTGGCCAAGCAGCGCATCCTGCCCGACGGCGACGAGGTGGTGCGGCGCGCGCCGGACATCATCCTGGGCTCGTGGTGCGGCAAGCGTTTCCGGCCCGAGAAAGTGGCGGCGCGGCCCGGCTGGGAGACCATCCCGGCGGTGCGCAACGGCGACCTGTACGAGATCAAGTCGCCGATCATCCTGCAGCCTGGCCCGGCGGCGCTGTTCGACGGGCTGGATGCGATCCACCGGATCATTGCCGAGTGGGCGCGGCGGTCGTAGGAGCGACGATACGGGAGCGGTCCCGTGTCAGGCACCCATCGCCAGTCGGGCGCCGAGGTCCAGCAAGGGCGCGGCGATCAGCAGGCGGCCGAGCAGCAGCACGATCATCACCGCCATCGGCGCGAAGTCGATCTGGCCGGCGACCAGCTTGCCGTCGAGCGGGCGCAGCAAGGGCGCGACGATGCTGCCGGCCAGCCGCAGCAGCGGTTGTCGCCGATCCACCGCGAACATGCTCAGCAGCGACCAGCCGAAGATCAGTACGATGTAGAACAGCAGCACGAAGTCGAGCAGTTCGGCCAGCGCCAGCAACAGCAGGCCGGCCGGATGCGGCACCACCCCGAGCAGGGCGAACAGCAGCAGCCGTTTCAGCAACATCGCCAGCCACGCCAGCAGCAGCGCGGCCAGGTTGATCCGTCGCCAGTTCGGCAGCACGCGGCGGATCGGCGCCAGCACCGGATTGGTGTAGCGGTAGACGAACTGGCTCAGCGGATTGTTGAAATCCGCGCGACAGGCTTCGGCCAGCACGCGCAGCAGCAGCAGCGTGACCGCGGCATCGAACGCCAGTTCGATCAGCATGGCCAGCGCATTCAGCAGATAGCTCACGGAAGTTTGTCCAGCTCGGCGGCAAGTTCCACGCCGCGCCGGGTGGCGGCGGCGACGGCGCGGGCGACGATGCGCGGCAGGCCGTCGGCACTGAAGCTTTCCAGCGCGGCCTGGGTGGTGCCGTTGGGCGAGGTGACCCGTTGGCGCAGCACGGCGGGATCCTCGCCGCCCTCGGTGAGCATGCGGCCGGCGCCGAAGCAGGTCTGTGCCGCCAGCGCACGGGCGGTTTCGCGCGGCAGGCCCTGGGCCACGCCGGCATCTTCCAGTGCCTCGACCAGGGCGAAGAAATACGCCGGTGCCGAGCCGGAGATCGCGGTGACGGTATCCATCAGCGCCTCGTCGTCGATCCAGCGGGTCATTCCCGCGGCGTCGAGGATATGCTGCGCCTGCGCCTTCTGCGAGGGACTGACCCGGCTGTTGGCGCACAGGCCGGTGGCGCCGCTGCCGATCAGGGCCGGGGTGTTCGGCATGCAGCGCACGATCGGCAGGCCGGCGCCGAACCAGCGCTCCAGTTGATCGAGTCGCACGCCAGCGGCGATGGAGATCAGCAGCGGCCGGTTGCGCTGCAGGGTGTCGTGCAGCTCGGTATGGATCGCTGGCATGATCTGCGGCTTGACCGCCAGCAGGATCACTTCGGCTTCCGCCGCGGCGAGACGGTTTTCCGCATAGCAGGCCACGCCGAAATCGCGTCCCAGGCTCTGGCGGGCTTCGGCCATCGGCTCGGCCACGCTGATGGTTGCCGGGGCGACACCGGTCTTGAGCAGGCCGCCGATCAGGCTGCGCGCCATGTTGCCACCGCCGATGAAGGCTAGTCGTGTCATGCAGGACTCCTTGGTTTGTCCAGACCGCGTACCTTACCGGAGCCGGCGTGACAGCGCAGTCCCGTGCCGGGCGACAGCAGCCTGGATGGCATCGCCGGGCAGCCCGGTGGCGCGTGGTCGTGGATTTTCCGATCGAGTGCACAAACCGGATCGACAGTTTGCGTGACGAGGGCGGGAAAGACTGGCCGCACGCCCCGTTGCGCGAGTAGTATCGACGCGGCTACAGGGGGATTGGGGTCGTTCGTTCGTTGGGTCGATGGCGCTTGCGCCACGCGCTGCGGCGCACCACGCTGGCGAACGTCGCCTGAGCTCCGATGTGGCATCCGAATTCATGCCATCCCAGACGATCGGTTGAGGGGAACGACAGATGGACATTGCCGAACTGCTTGCCTTCTCGGTGAAGAACAAGGCCTCGGACCTGCACCTTTCCGCAGGGCTGCCGCCGATGATCCGTGTTGACGGCGACGTGCGCCGCATCAACATTCCCGCGCTCGAGCACAAGCAGGTGCATTCGCTGATCTACGACATCATGTCGGACAAGCAGCGGCGCGATTACGAAGAATTCTACGAGACCGATTTTTCGTTCGAGATCCCCGGCCTGGCGCGCTTCCGCGTCAACGCGTTCAACCAGAACCGCGGCGCCGGCGCGGTGTTCCGTACCATTCCGTCCGAGGTGCTGACGCTGGAGGACCTGGGTGCGCCGCGCATCTTCAAGGAACTGATCGAGCAGCCGCAGGGCCTGATCCTGGTGACCGGCCCGACCGGCTCGGGCAAGTCGACCACGCTGGCGGCGATGGTCGACCACATCAACAAGAACGAATACGGCCACATGCTGACGATCGAGGACCCGATCGAATTCGTGCACACGTCGCAGAAGTGCCTGGTCAACCAGCGCGAAATCCATCGCGACACGCTGGGCTTCAACGAGGCGCTGCGCTCGGCCCTGCGCGAGGATCCCGATTACATCCTGGTCGGCGAGCTGCGCGACCTGGAAACCATTCGGCTGGCGCTGACCGCGGCGGAGACCGGCCATCTGGTGTTCGCCACGGTGCACACCAGCTCGGCGGCCAAGACCATCGATCGCATCATCGACGTGTTCCCGGCCGGCGAAAAGCCGATGGTGCGCTCGATGCTGTCCGAATCGCTGCGCGCGGTGGTCTCGCAGTCGCTGCTGAAGAAGGTGGGCGGCGGCCGCATCGCGGCGCACGAGATCATGGTCGGCATTCCGGCGATCCGCAACCTGATCCGCGAGGACAAGGTGGCGCAGATGTATTCGTCGATCCAGACCGGCACGCAGTTCGGCATGCAGACGCTGGATCAGTGCCTGCAGGATCTGGTCAAGCGTGGCCTGGTGACCCGCCAGCAGGCCTCCAGCTATGCCAAGAACAAGGACAGCTTCAAGTAAGGCCGGAAGCGGACAGCGCAGCAGGGGAAGGTCGGAGAATCGCCAAATTCCCTCGCGCTGGCGCTATCCTGATCTCCAGTACTTGTCTCCCGGAGGAGACCCGCCATGAGCGATTTCGATTTCACCTCGTTCCTCAAGCTGATGGTGCACAAGAAGGCCTCGGATCTGTTCATCACGGCTGGCGTGGCGCCATCGATGAAAGTGCAGGGCCGGATCGTGCCGATCACGCAGAGCCCGCTCAGCGTGCAGCAGTCGCGCGACATGGTGCTCAACGTGATGACGCCCGGTCAGCGCGAGGAGTTCGAGAAGACCCACGAGTGCCAGTTCGCGATCTCCGCGCAGGGCGTCGGCCGTTTCCGCGTGTCGTGCTTCTACCAGCGCAATTGCGTCGGCATGGTGCTGCGCCGGATCGAGTCGAAGATCCCCACCCCGGAAGAGCTGAACCTGCCGCCGGTGATCAAGCAGCTGGCGATGACCAAGCGCGGCATCATCGTGTTCGTCGGCGCGACCGGCTCGGGCAAGTCCACCTCGCTGGCGGCGATGGTCGGCTACCGCAACCAGAATTCGACCGGTCACATCATCACGATCGAGGATCCGATCGAATACGTGCACAAGCACGAGGGCTGCATCATCACCCAGCGCGAAGTCGGCATCGACACCGACAGCTGGGACAATGCGCTGAAGAACACCCTGCGCCAGGCACCCGACGTGATCATGATCGGCGAAATCCGTACCCGCGAAGGCATGGATCACGCGATCGCCTTCGCCGAGACCGGTCACCTGGTGCTGTGCACGCTGCATGCGAACAACGCGAACCAGGCGATGGACCGCATCCTGCACTTCTTCCCGGAGGACCGTCGCCAGCAACTGCTGATGGACCTGTCGCTGAACCTCAAGGGCATCGTGGCGCAGATGCTGATCCCCACGCCCGACGGCAAGGCACGCCGGGTGGCGGTCGAGGTGCTGCTGGGCACGCCGCTGGCGCAGGATTACATCCGCCAGGGCGAAATCCACAAGCTCAAGGAGCTGATGAAGGAGTCCACCCTGCTCGGCATGAAAACCTTCGATCAGGCGCTGGTCGAGCTTTATCACGCCGGCGAAATCAGCTACGAGGACGCCCTGCGTTACGCCGACAGTTCCAACGAGGTGCGCCTGCGCATCAAACTGGCCCAGGGTGGCGACGCGCATACCCTGTCGCAGGGACTGGACGGGGTCGAGCTGGAAGAGTCCAGTGACTCGCAGAACTTCGGTGGCAACAACCTGCTGAATCGCTGAGGTCGATGCGCATCGATCAACCATGAAAAAGGGGCCCGCAGGCCCCTTTTTTCAGTTTCCGAGGCGGGTTTCCCGTCGTGCGGATCAGCGACCGCTCGTGCTCGGCGACGGTGCGGCCGGCGGAGTCGCCGCGACGCTCAGGCCGGCTGCGTCGACGCTCTTGACGCCCTTGATCTTCCTGGCGACGCGAATGGCCTTCATTTTCTCGCGCTCGCTCTGCACCGTACCGCTGAGCGTGACCACGCCATCGTTGGTGCTCACCGAGATGTCGGTGGCCGACACGCCCTTGGCGGTCGCCGAATTCGGATTTCACCTTGGTCGTGATCCATGCATCGGCGGCCTTGTCCGGCACGGTCCGGTTGTCCGAAGACTTCTGCATGGCGCCTGCGTCCTGGGCCATTGTCTGGCTGAGCGGCACCGTGGCAAAAGCCAGCACCAGAGCAATGGCAATCAGGCTGGTTCGGATCATTGAATAGTTGCGCATGGCAATCTCCTGGCGGGGAAGGGAGTCTGTCGCGGGGACAGCCGGATGCCGTGAACGCCGGCCTCCGTGAAGGCATGGCAGCAGCCCCGGCGTGAATATTGTGTGGCTGGGCCAGATGTGCCGATTCAGCGGGCAATTATGACTGCGAGGAAGACGTCGCGACGATGTTGGAACGGCGTTCAATCTCGCCACTGCGGGCATAAAAAAGCCGGGGCGCCGTAGCGCCCCGGCTCGCGCATGGATCGATGCCGCTACTTCAGTACCGTCTGGCTGCTGATTACCATGCCGCCGCTGTCGACGTGCATTTCGGCATCGATGCTGTCGACCCGGGCGGCCTGCGCCTTCATGGCCGCGAACTGGGCCTTGGAGCGAGCCGCGCTGGCCGCCGCCTGGGCGGTACTGTCGGCAGCGTCGATCGAGGGTTCGTCGCTGCCGCTCATCGCGGCGGCCGCCGAGGCCAGGCTGTCGACCTTCTGCTCCATCAGCTGCAGCCAGTTCAGGTACATCGCTCCACTCAGGTGCATGCGGGTCATCTGGCCGGCACTGCCGCCGGCGTCCTTCAGGGTGTCGGCAAGCTTGGTGTCTTCACCAGCCCCCACGCCAAGCGCGAGTGCCTTGTCGTTCATTGCCACCCATGCCGGCTGGCCCAGCATCTTGATCATGTCCTTCGGCAAGGGTTGCGGCTTGCCGTCACCGCCGGGTTTCAACTGGGCCAGTGCGGGCACCATCATCTGACCCATCGCAAGCAGGCCGGCCGGGTTGTTGGTAGCCAGTACCAGGCGACCGCTGGCCGTGGGCAGGCTGGAGGACGGGCTCGGCACCAGCGAGTCCAGCGCGATGCGCAGCCCGAGCATGTCACCGAACGGCGGAATGGCCGCCTTCTGCATGGCCGGGCCGAGCTTGGCGAAACTGTCGTTGAGGTCGGTCAGCGAGGGGCAGGTGAACGGCTTGGCGGCCACATCATCGGCCTGGGCCAGCCAGAACGTGCGCAACGGGGCGACCGGCAATGCAAGGCTCAGGTCGAACGGGGAGGTGCCGGCAGCGCCCAGTCCGGGCAGCGCCACCTGAAGTCCGGCGAAGGCCTGGCTGATGTCACTCGCCAGCGACACGTCGACACGGACGTCCTGGTGTTTGGCATCCAGCCGGGTATAACCAAAGCTGATGGCCGGCACGCGGGCGGCGATGCGGGCCGCATCGGTGGCGCAGCTCGGCGAGGTCTGCAACTGGTTGGCCACCGGCTCGCCGGTCTTCGCCGACTCGGCTTCCGCGTGTGCCTTGAGGATCGAGGCGATCAGCGGATCCTTGCCGCTCACCGCGAGCGGCAGCGCACGGGTCAGGTCCAGCTCGCCGACCAGCCATTTCCGGTAGCCCTTGCTCTTGGCCAGTGCCGCCAGACGACCATTGTCCTGCAGACTGTCCTTTGGTCGATCCAGTCCCAGCGCCTGGCGCAGCATGGTCGGTGTTGCATCGGCCGGCAACAGCGCGGCCACCGCCTGCTTGTCGACCAGGGCCAGGATCATCTGGGTGCCTGACGCGGCGAACGCATACCTGCGGTAGCTTTGCTTGCCCACGCTGGCCGCATCGAGCTTCTTGCCATAGGCGGTCTCCAGCCGGCTGACGAAGCCCTCGAACGCCGTCGGGTCGCTCAACTGGAAGCGCATGACCGGCGACATGCCCAGGCCGTAGAACGCGGAATAGCCCTTTAGATCCAGGCCGGCCGTCTGGGCGAAGCCTTCGACCGTCTTGCCGTTGAACTCGGCGCGAAGCGCCCGCAGCAAGCGCGCGCCGTCCGGGTCCTTTGCGGCCATGCGGTCGGCCGCGGCATCCAGCTGGGTCAGCTGGGACGGCAGCTGTGCATCGGCCTGGGCCAGCAACGCCTTGCGGGTGTCGTCGTCCATGACCTCCAGGTTGGCCACCACGTAGGGCGTGTCCGCCGGGACGAAAGCCAGCGGTGCATTCCTGTCCTTGTGCCCGCAGGCCGCCAGCATGACGCCGGCAAGGCCCAGCGCGAGATAGCGCGTTGTCGATCGCATGAAGTTCCCCGGTGAAGTGGTGAATGGTGCGTCGACGATTATGCCTGCTTGACCCTGTCCGCGCCGATCGGCCAGGGTTCGGCGCGGCGGATCAGCGGGCCAGCACCTCGTTGAGTACGGCCATGCGCACGAATACGCCGTTGCCGACCTGCTCGAGGATGCGCGACTGGGCGCCGTCGGCCACGTCCGAGGCGATCTCGATACCGCGGTTGATCGGGCCCGGATGCATCACCAGACAGCCCTTGGCGGCGAGTGCCAGCCGCCGTCGATCCAGGCCGTAATGGCTGAAATAGGCGGCTTCGTCCGGCAGGTCGATCGAGGCCATGCGTTCCTTCTGCAGGCGCAGCATGATGACGGCGTCGGCACCCTCGATGGCCTGATCGAAACTGTCGTAGCGGCACCCCTGCGGGACCTCATCCACCGGCGGCATCAATTCGGCCGGGCCGCACAGGCGAATTTCCTTCACCCCGAGCGTGCTCAGCACGGTGATATCCGTGCGCGCCACCCGCGAGTGCTTGATGTCGCCGCAGATCACCACGTTGAGGTTCTCGAAATCCGGCCGGTGCTGACGGATCGTCAACGCATCGAGCAGACCCTGGGTGGGATGGGCCCGATTGCCGTCGCCAGCGTTGATCACCGACACGCCGCTCATCGCATGGCGGACCAGTTCCTCCGGGGTGCCCGACTCCTTGTGGCGCACGATGATCGCATCCAGATGCATCGCTTCCAGCGTATGCAGGGTGTCGAACAGTTCCTCGCCCTTGCTGGTGGAGGACAGCCCGATGTCGAAGTTGATCACGTCGGCGCCGAGCCGTCGCGCCGCCAGCTCGAACGAGGTGCGGGTGCGGGTGGACGGCTCGAAGAACAGGTTCAGCACAGTGCGTCCGGCCAGCACGTCCAGTTTGCGGGTGCCGTGTGCACAAGCGTCCCGCAGCGACTCGGCACGGTCGAGCAGGCGCTTGATCGTCTCGCGCGGCAGATTTTCCAGGGTGGTCAGGTGGCGCAGGCGAGGACTCATGGCGGCAGCTCTGAAGGGGGAAGGGCGGTGCGCTCAGTGATCGGTGGGGTTGGCAGACGGCGAATCGGGATCGCTCAGCCAGCGTTCGAGAATGACGGCGGCGGCTTCGGCGTCGATGCCGGCGGCGTCGCGTCGGCGCTTGAGCCCGGCGGCGCGGGCGGCGGCAAACCGCTGGGCGGCTTCCTGCGAGCTGTGCCGCTCGTCGACGAAGACAACCGGCAGGCCGTAGCGCTGGACCAGTTGCGCGGCAAAATCGCGGGCGCGGCGACTGGCTGTCTGCTCGGCGCCTTCCAGGGTCAATGGCAGGCCGACGACCAGCGTGTCGGGCAGCCATTCCTGGCGCAGCGCGTCGAGCCGGTTCCAGTCCGGACCGTCGTCACGCACGGCGACGGTCGTCAGAGCCCGCGCGCTGGCGGTGAAGGTATTTCCGATGGCGATGCCGGTCAGCCGGCTACCGACATCAAAGCCGAACACGCAGCTCATGCGTGACCCGCGTAGCCGGACAGCTGGCGCGGATCGACTCCGACCAGGCCCGCGGCGGCACTCCAGCGATCTTCCGGCGGCGTATCGAATACCACCCGGCTGCAGGCTTCGGCGGTGAGCCAGGCGTTCGCCATCAGCTCCTGTTCCAGCTGTCCGGCATCCCAGCCGGCGTAGCCGAGCACCATGACAGCCTGACGCGGCCCCTCACCGGCGGCCATGGCCACCAGGATGTCGCGCGAGGTGGTGACCGACCAGTCGGTATTGATGCGATAGCTGGACTCCCAGTCACCGGGCTCGCGGTGCAGCACGAAACCGCGCTCCTGTTGCACCGGGCCGCCGATCAGCACCGGCGCGTCGCCCAGTTCGCTGTCCGCGCAGTCGAGTTTCATCTGTGCCAGCACGTCGCCGAAGCGGTATTCGGACAGCTGGTTCACCAGCAGGCCCACCGCGCCATCCTCGTCGTGCTGGCACAACAACGCCACGCCACGGCAGAACGGCGGATCGGCCAGGTTGGGCATGGCGATCAGGAAGTGCCCGGTGAGGATGGAGGGTTGTATGGCGGCCATGTGCTTATTGTAAGCGCAGCGAGCCACCCGCGCCGTGTTTCAGCGCGTCTGCAGCACGTTGTTCGGCTGGAATTGCCAGGTTCGGGTGATGTTGAGCTCGTCGATGCGCTCGCCGGTCCGCGGCGCGGGCGGGAACGGCGCGGCCAGCCGCACGATCCGCTCGGCGGCGGCGTCCAGGATCTTCTCGCCGGAGCTCTGGATCACGTCGATGCTCTTGATGCTGCCATCCAGGTTGAGCACTACGGTCAGCAGCACGTCGCCATGCAGGCCACGGCGCCGCGCCTCCTCCGGATAGTTGAGGTTGCCGATACGTTCGACCCGGTCGGACCAGCCGCGCATGTAGGCGGCGAAGGCGTACTCCCGGGTGTTCGCGGTGAGGTATTTCACCTTCGGCCGCTTGGCGTAATCCACCTTCTTCCTGCGCAATTCCGCCGCCAGCTGGGCGATCGTCTGCTGGCGCCGCAGCTCGGCCGCGCTGGCCGTCTGCTGTTGCGGATCGACCTCGGTCTGCGCGGTATCGCTGGTGACGCTGAAATTGCTGGGGCCGGTGGTGGTGACCATCCGGGTCGGCGTGGCCTGCCGCGGCGGTGGCGTGGTGGCCTCCACGGGCTGCGCCGCGATGCCCGGGTCCGGTTTGGGCAGCGCCCCGGAGAACATCTCGGACGGCCGTGCGACGCGATCGCTCTGGCCGCCGCCGCGATTGTTGGCCTGAGCCAGGAAGTCCGCCTTGTCCGGCGCCTCCCGGTTGGCCACGTTGACCAGGGTGACATCGAGTGTCGGCAGGCTCGGCGTGGGTTTCACGAAATGGAAGGTGATGCCGAGCAACAGCACACCGTGCAGCAGCAGCGAGAACAGCAGGGTGGCCCCGATCGGGTTGGGCGAGGAGTTGACAGTTGCAGTGGCGCTCACGCGGTACGATTTCCGATGATGTGCCGCTCGATGACGTCGAACAGCTGACCGGCAATGTTAAGCCCGAACTGTGCATCCAGTTCACGGATACAGGTCGGGGATGTGATGTTGATCTCGGTCAGGTAGTCGCCGATCACGTCCAGCCCGACGAACAGCAGCTTGCGTCGACGCAATTCCGGCGCCACCTGGGCCACGATCCAGCGGTCGCGATCGGACAGCGGTACGCCCTCGCCGCGACCGCCGGCGGCCAGATTGCCGCGAAATTCGTCGCCTTGCGGGATGCGGGCCAGGGCGTAAGGCACCGGTTCACCGTCGACCACCAGGATGCGCTTGTCGCCTGCGCTGATCTCCGGAATGTACTTCTGCGCGATGACCAACTGCCGGCCGAGGCCATGGGAGTCGCCGCCGAGCAGGGTTTCCAGCATCGAATTGAGATTGCTGTCGCCGGCCCGGACCCGGAAGATGCCGCGCCCGCCCATGCCATCCAGCGGTTTCAGCACCACTTCCCCGTGCTCGGCGGTGAACTTGCGCAATTCCGCCGGATCGCGCGCGACCAGGGTTGGCGCGATGCATGCCGGGAATTCCAGCGCAAACAGCTTTTCATTGCAGTCACGCAAGGCGCGCGGGTCGTTGACCACGCAGACACCGCCGCGCTGGGCTGCTTCCAGCACCATTGTGTCGTAGATGAACTGGGCGTCGACCGGCGGATCCTTGCGCATCAGCACGACATCGAGCTCGCGCAGGTCACGCCATTGCGCCTGGCCGAGCGTGTACCAGCGCTGCGGATCGTCGCACACGCTCAGTGGAGCCAGCCGCGCCCATGGTGCGCCACCACGCAGTGCCAGGTCACCCTGTTCGAAGTAATGCAGCGAATGGCCGCGTCGTTGGGCCTCCAGCAGCATGGCGAGTGTGCTGTCCTTGGCAGTCTTGATTGCGCTGATGGGGTCCATCAGTACGGCGACCGAAAGGGTCATCAGGGTTCTCCGTTGAAAGCCGGGCTTGTGCGCCAGTGCCGGCAGGCGTGAATCGGCAGGCGGCTATACTAAGGTAAGGCGGACGGTTGCCGAGGTGCCGTGTAGGCAACAGCGGTGTTCAAACGGCTGTTGCCGGTGAGCAGATGGTGCCAATATGGGTCACGTTGTGCGAGCGTTGGGCAGTGCCGGTGATTATTGCTTGACAGTTTTGCTGGGCAGGCAGTAAACAACTAGAGCTTGTAGAGCTTGGGATGTGCCGCAACAGAGCGGGTATCGGGTGGCTCGTTTTTGATATTTTTACATGCGCACCGTGCGGCATGGCTGTTGCATGTCTTGGTGCTTATCCTGAGCTCGTGGCGGGCCGCAGGGGGAGTAAGTGAATTTGAACGTGAGTGCTATTGACTTGGCTGGTCTGAAGGTCATGGTGATTGATGACTCGAAGACCATCCGCCGCACAGCGGAGACCCTGCTGAAAAAAGAGGGTTGTGAGGTGCTGACCGCGGTCGACGGATTCGAGGCATTGGCCAAGATCTCCGACCAGAAGCCCGCAATCATCTTCGTCGACATCATGATGCCGCGGCTGGATGGCTATCAGACCTGCGCGCTGATCAAGAACAACCCGCAGTTCCGTGCGACGCCCGTGATCATGCTCAGTTCGAAAGACGGGCTGTTCGACAAGGCGCGCGGCCGCATCGTGGGTGCCGAACAATACCTGACCAAGCCGTTCACGCGCGACGAACTGCTTGGTGCCATCCACCGCCATGTCAGCGCAGCTGCAAGCCACTGACTGCAGATTCTTAGGGGGACCTGTGGCCAACATTCTCATCATCGACGATTCGCCGACCGACGTGCGCGTGTTCACCACGCTGCTGGAACGGGCCGGACATCAGGTTGCCGCGGTCAGTTCCGCGGAGGAAGGCATCGAGCGGGTTCGCGGCGATCTGCCCGACCTGGTCATCATGGACGTGATCATGCCGGGCATGAACGGCTTCCAGGCGACCAGGACATTGACTCGCGATCCCGTCACCGCAGCCGTTCCGGTCGTGATGATCACCACCAAGTCAATGGAAACCGACCGGGTCTGGGGTCTTCGTCAGGGCGCCCGCGCGTTCATCACCAAGCCAGTCAACGAAAAAGAGCTGCTGGCCTGCATCAATGATCTGTTGCCGAGCGAGACATGAACCAGTCCGTCAACCGCACCCCGTTCGAAATTCTGGCACGCTACGAGCGGCTGTCGCTGGCGCACGCGTCCGATACGAATGACAAGCTGGAGGCTCCCGGCTTGTGGCGTGGCATCGGTTTTCGTGTCGGTTCACGCCTGCTGGTCAGCGGTATCGACGAAATCAACGAGCTGTTGGCGGTACCCGTGCTGACCCCGGTGCCGGGAACCCAGCCATGGCTTCTCGGCGTTGCCAACGTGCGCGGCAACCTGGTGCCGGTGGTCGATTTTGCCCGCTTCCTGTTCGGTGAACGGACACAGCATTCCGATCGCAGCCGGCTGCTGGTGGTGCGCCAGGGCGGCGGCAGCGTGGCGTTGCTGGTGGACGAGGTATTCGGCCAGCGCACCGTGGATGAGGAACAGCGACGCGAGGCCGAACGCGAGGACGACCCGCGTCTCACCCGTTTCGTCGAGAACCGGGTGGGGGAACAGCAATTGGCGATTTTCAGCATGAACCGGTTGGTGCGTGCACCGGATTTCCGGCATGCCGCGGCCTGATACAAGGTCCGGTTGCGTATGTGAAGGGCCGGCGCCCATCAGGGCCGGAAACTCGGGACGACATGTCCCTGGCCAGTAACCGCTTTCGATGATGACGCGGAACCGGCAACGTATTAGTTAGACGGATGAGGTGAACATGAGCACTACAGGGGGCGTCAGCCGGGAACGCGGGTATACCGCACTCATTGTCCTGTTGCTGGTTGCGATTGGTTTTGCGGCACTTGACTTCTTCCTGCTCAACCAGAAGAACGGTGAGGATCGCCAGGCGATCGCGCTGACCACGCAGATTCAGGTGCTGTCGCAGCAGACCGCGAAATTCGCGCTGGAATCGGCGGATGGCAACATCGACTCCTTCAAGGAACTCGAAGGAACCCGCAATTCCATTGATTCCGCCGTGCAGCGACTGAACAAGGGCGATCCCAAGAGCGGCATGCAGCCCTACGCGGACAAGAACGTCACACCTGCCGGTCGCGCGGTGAGCGCGCTCGATGCCTCCTGGAAGCAGCTTGATGCCGACATCGGCAAGATCCTGTCGAACAAGGCGGTCGTGCTCGATTCCGGCCAGCGCGCCGCGACGCTGTCGCAGCAGATGCCCCTGCTCAACTCGAGCATGGAGCAGGTCGTCAACATCCTGCAGCAACGCAACGGCAGTTCCGAGCAGATGCTGGGGACGTCCCGCCAGATGCTGTCCGCCGACCGCATCATCCGACGTGTGCAGGAAGTGCTGCAGGGTGGCGACTCCGCCCAGTCGGCAGCCGATGGTCTGTCACGCGACGCGCAACTGTACGGCAATGTGCTGAAGGGCCTGATCGAGGGCAATCCCGACAGCGGCGTGAAGCCGATCAGCGACTCGAATGCGCGCAAGATCCTTACCGAGATGGACGCCAGCTGGACAACCCTGGCCGATCCTGTCGCCAAGCTGGTTGCCGCTGCCGGCAACATTGCCGACGTGAAGCATGCGGGCAACCAGGCGTCACTGGATTCGCAGACCGTGCTGTTGCGCGCGAACGACCTGTCCGAGCAGATCGGCAAGTTGCCGTTGCGCCGGCTGTTTCCGAATGTGTGGTGGGGTCTGTTCGGTGCGATCGCCGCGGTGGCCTTTGCGCTCCTGCTGGTCATTACCCTGGTCAGCGATCAGCGTCGCCGTTTTGCCAGCAGTACCGAGCTCAACCAGCGCAACCAGGAGGCGATCATGCGCCTGCTGGATGAAATGGGGTCGCTCGCCGAAGGTGACCTGACGGTCAAGACGACGGTGTCGGAGGACATCACCGGTGCGATCGCCGACTCGGTGAACTACGCCATCGACGAGCTGCGATCCCTGGTGACGACGATCAACGAGACCTCCGAGCAGGTCTCGTCATCGGCTCAGGAAACGCAGACGACTGCCCGTCACTTGGCCGACGCGGCAGAGCAGCAGGCGCAGCAGATCAGTTCGGCGACATCGGCAATCAACCAGATCGTGAGTTCGATGGACGTCGTGTCCAAGGATTCCGCCGAGTCGGCCGACGTGGCGGAGCGCTCGGTGAAGATCGCCTCGCGCGGTGCCGAAGTGGTGCGCGAGACGATCTCCGGCATGGACTCGATCCGTGACCAGATCCAGGAAACCTCCAAGCGAATCAAGCGCCTGGGTGAATCCTCGCAGGAGATTGGCTCGATCGTGGAACTGATCAACGACATTGCCGAGCAGACCAACATTCTGGCGTTGAACGCGGCCATCCAGGCCGCCTCGGCGGGTGAGGCGGGTCGCGGTTTCGCGGTGGTGGCGGACGAAGTGCAGCGACTGGCAGAGCGTTCGACCAGCGCAACCAAGCGAATCGAGACGCTGGTTCAGACGATTCAGTCCGATACCAACGAAGCGGTGAACTCGATGGAGCAGACCACCGCCGAGGTGGTAGCCGGTGCCCGTCTGGCCGAGGATGCCGGTAGCGCTCTGGGTGATATCGAGCGCGTTTCGCACGATCTGTCCGCGCTGATTCAGAATATCTCCACTGCAGCGCGCGAGCAGTCTGCGGCGGCGACGGATGTCTCGCATTCGATGAACGCAATTCAGGAAATCACCTCGCAGACCTCGCAGGGTGCGAGCCAGACAGCCGACTCGATCGGTACGCTGGCGCAACTGGCGAGCGACCTGCGACGCTCGGTGGCGCATTTCAAGTTGCCGGGTTGAGATATCGGCCGGGTTGATGTCAACCCGTTAGCCGGATTGAAAATAGCATTTTGACGGGGGGCAGTCTCGCTGGTTGCAGGATGTTTGCATTGTGCAACCGCTGAGAGAGGCGCATGAGACTTCAAGACCACATCGATTTCACCACACTGCAGTGGGTCAAGCCGGAGCTCGACGACACGTTGTCGATCGCCCGCGAGGCACTGGAGTCCTACGTCGACAATCCGGCCAAGCGCGATTTCATGCGCACTTGTTCGGATCACCTGCATCAGGTGCACGGCACCTTGCGGATGGTCGAGCTGTATGGCGCGGCGATGGTGACCGCGGAGATGGAGGCCCTTGCCATCGCGCTGCTGGAAGATCGCGTTACCCATCGCGAGGAGGCTTACGCCGCCTTGATGCGTGGCCTGATGCAATTGCCCGATTACCTCGAGCGATTGTCCAGCGGTCATCGCGATGTGCCGGTGGTGTTGCTGCCGTTGCTCAACGACCTGCGTGGCAGTCGAGGCGAGCCGCCGCTGAGCGAATCGTCGATGTTCCACCCCAATCTCGACGCGTTCCTGCCCGAGCAGGCGCCTGCTGCGATGAGCGAGGCCTATGCCGAGGCACATCGTGGCGAACTGGTGGATCTTCGCCTGCGTTTCCAGCAGCAACTGCTGGGCTGGTTCCGGGGGCAGGATACGGCGCAGCAGCTGATCGGCATGCGCAAGACCCTGTTGGCCATCACGGCGCGTTGCCATCACGTACACGGTCGACGCTTGTGGTGGATCGCCGCCGGCGTGCTGGAAGGTCTGGAACAAGGGGCGCTCAAGGGTTTTGCCGGTGAAGTGCGTCAGCTGATCGGCAAGGTCGATCGCAATATCCGCCTGCTGATCGAGCACGGTGAAAACAGTCTGCGTGCGGGCGATGCGGACGAGGTGGCGAGCAAGCTGCTCTACATCGTGGCCCAGGCCAAGCAAAACAGCCCGCATATGGAGCAGCTGCGCGCTACTTACGCGCTGGACAGCCTGCTACCCAAGGCTGGCGAACTGGAGCATGCCCAGGGCTCGATGGCCGGGCACAACCGTGCACTGCTCGATTCGGTATCGCGTGCACTGAAGGACGATCTGTTGCGCGTCAAGGAAGCGCTGGATCTGTTCCTGCGTCAGCACGATGGAGATCCCGCACAACTGGCCGCGCAGGGTGAAGTGCTCGAGCGCGTAGGCGATACGCTGGGCATGCTGGCGCTGGCGGTACCGCGCCGTGTGGTCAATGAACAGCGTCGGGTCCTGGACGAGATCGCCAATCGCATGCGTGCGGTCGATGAGGAAACCCTGCTCGATGTGGCCGGCGCATTGCTGTATGTCGAGGCATCGCTGGACGACCACATTGAAAGCCTGGGCTCCGAGGAGCAGCCGGCGGCCGCCGATGCCATGCAGGGCTTGCCGCGCAGTGAAGCACTGGGCGTCGTCACGACCTTGATGCAGGAAGCGATCAGGAATACCGGCAAGGTCAAGGAGGCGATCGTTGCGTTCGTCGAATCCGGCTGGGAGCACGACCGCCTCGCTGGTGCGCCGACCCTGATGGACGAAGTTTCCGGCGCCATGCGCATGCTGTCGTCGCCGCGCCCGGCCGAACTGGCCCAGGGTGTCGGTCGCTTCATCGACTATGAGTTGCTGGATGATCGACGCGTGCCCAGTGGCGCGCAGATGGATCATCTGGCCGATGCGCTGGCCGCACTGGAGTATTACCTCGAGGCCGCACGCGAGCACCGCGGTGGGCTCGAGCATATCCTCGACGTGGCCGAACACAGCCTCGGTCTGCTCGGCTACTGGCCGGTGCCGTCGATGCGCGAAGTGACCCCTGCGCCGGTCCTGACTGCAGTGGAGACGGCTGCGGAGACCGTTGGCGACTTCGGTATTGCGCAGGAACGGCATCCGGAACTGTCCGAATCCGTCAGCCTTCTTCCCGGGGACGATCTGGGACACCTGTTCATTGGCGGTGCCGAGCAGTTGGTCCCGCCAGTGCACAATCTGGACGGCCTGCGGCTGGCACAGACCGAGGCAACCCCGGCTGCCGCACTGGAGGGCCAGGTATCCGATCAACCGGACGGTGACTGGGTCGAGATCGAGGAGGAAGTATTCGAGCAGGTGCCGGTGCCCGATGCGCTGGCGGCAAACACCAGCTTCAATATCAACGCGGAGGGTATCGACGACGATATCCGCGAGATCTTCCTGGAAGAAATGCAGGAAGAGATCGACAACCTGCGCAGCTCGGAAAAAGTCTGGTTGGCCGATCCGGCGCAGACTCCTGCACTGGTCAGCATTCGCCGCTCGTTCCACACCTTGAAGGGTTCGGGTCGACTTGTGGGCGCCGGTGTACTGGGCGAGTTTGCGTGGAAAGTGGAGGACATGCTCAACCGCGTGCTCGACAACACCATCGAGCCGAACCAGAGTGTGCAGGCGCTGGTTCGGCACGCCATCGATGCGTTGCCGCCATTGCTCGGCGCTTTGAAGGGCGAGGGCGTGCCGAACGTGCCGCTCAGCGCGATCATGCATACCGCCGAACAGCTGTCGGCGGGGAACGAGGCGCGGCTGGAAGATCAGGTGCCGCGCGCCATGGAAACGGTTCGCCGCGTCGTGACCCGGCGCGTCTCGCGCGAGGACATGGCGGCACAAGCCATACCGCAAGCCAGTGTGACCGATGCCGGCAGCGCGGCGGCGGCAAACGCACCGGTCGAGCATGAGCATGTGATCGCGATGCCGGTGATGCCGCCGGTGGACCCGGTGTTGCTGGAAATCCTGCGCAGCGAAGTCGCGCAATATCTGCAGACCATTCGTACGGCGATCCAGCGCAGCGACAACGAATTGCCGATCGGCGAGGAATTGCTGCGCGCCGTGCATACGTTGCACGGTGCCATTGCGATGGTTGACATCCCGTTGCTGACGCAGCTGCTGTCGCCGCTGGAAGGCTTGTTCAAGCGTCTGCGCGCGTCCGGCCTGCCGCTGTCATCCACGGGCGTGGGCCTGCTTGGCGACTCGATCGATGTGGTCGACCATGTGATGCGCCAGTTCGATGTCGCCGAGCCGGAACTGCCGAATGTGGACGCACTCACCGCTCAGATCATCGAGATGCGCGACCACTACCCCGAGTCGCAGGTGGCGCATGTCGTGTACGAGCGTCAGGTCGGCGAACTGGAATTGCCGGATACAGAGGGCGCGCAGGGCGATGCCGATGACACCGTCACGGCGGCCTCGCCCGAAGCCGGTGGCGTCGAAGTGGCTGGCGCCCAGGAAGACGAGATTCCGTCTGACGCAAGTCGGACGCCCGACGTGCATCCGGACGATGCTCACCATGATCAGGTGGCAGCCGAGCTGGTCGCTGCTCTGGGTGCGTTTGACCTCGGAGATGCCGCTGCCGAGCAAGCGGCTGCAGAACAGGCAGCAGCGGAAAAGGCGGCACGGGAAGCCGCAGCCGAGCAGGCCGCAGCCGAGCAGGCCGCAGCCGAGCAGGCCGCGAGCAGGCTGCAGCGAGCAGGCCGCAATCGAGCAGGCCGCAATCGAGCAGGCCGCAATCGAGCAGGCCGCAGCCCAGCAAGCCGCCGCCGAGCAAGCCGCCGCCGAGCAAGCTGCAGCCGAGCAAGCTGCAGCCGAGCAAGCCGCCGCCGAGCAAGCCGCCGCCGAGCAAGCCGCCGCCGAGCAAGCTGCAGCCGAGCAAGCTGCCACCGAGCAAGCTGCCGCCGAGCAGGTTGCAGATGCTGACGTCGACGCCGAGGCGACGCCGAAGCAGGCCTATGCACTGGCAGGATCCGGCGAGATCGATGCCGATCTGCTGGAGGTGTTCATTGACGAGGCGCGCGAAATTCTTGATCACGCCGATGGCGTGCTGGCGCAGTGGCATGCCGAGCCGGCCGAGCTGAGCTATGTGGCCGAGTTGCAGCGCGATCTGCATACCCTCAAGGGCGGTGCGCGGATCGCCGGGCTGGTTGCGGTGGGCGATCTCACCCACGCGATCGAGACCCTGCTCGAAAAGCCGATCCGCGATGTTGGCAAGACCGGTACCCTGATCGCGGCACTCGAAGCGAGCTTCGATCAGTTGCATGCCCTGGTGCAGCAGGTGTCGCAAGGACAGGCATCCGAGTATCCGAAGGGGATGATCGATCACCTTCTGGGCATGGCTGGCGAGACCGTTCTGACCGACGATGCCGAGCCGGCGGAAATGCCGATGCCGGCGCCCATGCCGGAGGTTCCACGGTCGCAGGCACCGAAGGTAGTCAACGAACTCGACCTGCCCGAGTTGATGCCGGAGATGGAGGAGGAAGTGCATTCCTCTCAGGAGCAGATCCGCGTTCGTGCCGATCTGCTCGACAGCCTGGTCAATCATGCCGGCGAAGTCGCGATCTATCGTTCGCGACTGGAACAGCAGGTTGCCGGCTACCGCTTCAACCTGGTCGAGCTGGAACAGACCGTCGCGCGCCTGCGCAGCCAGCTGCGCATGCTCGAAATCGAGACAGAGGCGCAGATCATCGCGCGTTTCCAGCGCGAGCATCGCGAGGCCGGCCTGACCGTGTTCGATCCGCTCGAACTCGATCGCTACTCGCAGTTGCAGCAGTATTCCCGTGCGCTGGCCGAGTCGGTGTCCGATCTGGTCTCGATCCAGAACATGCTGGACGAGTTGACCCGCCAGGCCGAGACGCTGCTGATCCAGCAGTCGCGAGTCAGCACCGAGTTGCAGGACGGTTTGCTGCGCACGCGCATGCTGCCGTTCGACACGATGGTGCCGAATCTTCGTCGAACCCTGCGGCAGGCCGCGCAGGAACAGAACAAGAACGCCCAGCTTTACGTGGCCGGCGCGCACGGCGAAATGGATCGCAATCTGCTCGACCGCATCAAGGCACCGTTCGAGCACATGCTGCGCAACGCGATCGCTCACGGCATCGAAACCCCGGCCGAACGCCGCAAGGCGGGCAAGCCGGCCGAAGGCTCGGTGCATATTCAGGTGGCACGTGAAGCCACCGAGGTGGTGATCCGGGTCAGCGACGATGGTCGTGGCCTGAACCGCGAGGCGATCCGCAAGCGCGGTATCGAGCGCGGACTGCTGCGTGCCGACACCCGGCCCACCGACAACCAGCTGCTCTCGCTGATCACCCAGCCCGGCTTCTCCACCGCCAGCAAGGTTACCCAGCTGGCCGGTCGTGGCGTCGGTATGGATGTGGTGGCGAATGAGATCAAGCAGCTCGGTGGTTCGCTGTCGATCGAATCGGATGAGGGCAAAGGCACAACCTTCGTCCTGCGCCTGCCGTTTACGCTCGCGGTCACCCAGGCCATCCTGGTCCGCATCGGCGAGGCCACATTCGCCATCCCGATGACCTCGGTCCAGGGTGTGGCGCGGGTCAATCCGGACGATCTCACCGAACTGCTGAAGGCGGACGAACCGTCATTCCAGTCCGGCAACGAGGGCTATGGCATCCATGACCTGGCCGAACTGCTGGGTCTTCCGCCCGGGTTGCCGGCCGAAGGCGAGCAGCAACCGCTGTTGCTGACCCGGGCGGGTGATCTTCGCGCGGCGATCCGCATCGACGCGGTGCTCGGCTCACGCGAGATCGTGGTCAAGTCAGTCGGTCCACAGATCAGCTCGGTACCGGGTCTGCTTGGCGCCACCATCATGGGCGATGGCTCGGTCCTGATCATTCTGGATCTGGCACCGCTGGTTCGTCACGGCATCATCCGCCGCGAGCAGCGTCTGGCTGAAGGTCTCAGTGCCGTGCAGGCGCCGATCATCGAGGAAGTGAAGGAGCGGCCGTTGGTAATGGTGGTGGACGACTCGATCACCATGCGCAAGGTTACCGGTCGCGTACTGGAGCGCCACGAATACGAAGTCAGTACGGCGAAGGATGGTATCGATGCGATCGAGAAGCTGCATGAGCGGGTTCCCGATCTCATGTTGCTGGATATCGAAATGCCGCGCATGGACGGCTATGAGCTGGCGACCCACATGAAGGCCGACCCGCGCCTGCGTGATGTGCCGATCATCATGATCACCTCCCGCAGTGGCGACAAGCATCGTCAACGCGCGTTCGATATCGGCGTGGATCGCTATCTCGGCAAGCCGTATCAGGAAGCCGACCTTCTGGTGCAGATCAGCGAGGTGCTGGAGCAGCGCGCGCTGGAGCGGGTCAATGACTGAGCTGGCTCCGGCGGTTGCCTTGCTCTTCGACGATACCGAGCTGGGTGGCCACCTGCGCGACGCGTTGAGCGAGCGCGGTGCACGGATCGTGCACGAGGGCGAAGTGTCCAGCCTGAGTCGCGAGTTGCTGCTGGATGCTGGCGTCGATGTGCTGGTGGTCAACCTGGACGACAGTGCCGATGACGCGCTTGATCACCTGTACGAGTTGATCGAAGGTGACCGCCCACGGCTGGTCTTCAACGATGCTCAGGCCAGCCGTACGCTGCTTGGCTGGGATCGCGCGCGTTGGGCGCGGCATCTGGCGGCCAAGGTTCTGGCCATCGCCGATGTCGATCCGCCACGTCCCGAAGAAGCCCGTGTAGTCGAATTGCCATCCACCCCACCGGTGCAGACCGCCGCACCCGAGCCGGCGGAGCCGGTTGCGGCATTTGCCGATCCCGACGTGGAGCCGGTACTCGCGGAAACGCTGCCGGAGTCGGTTCCGGTATCGGCACAAGAGCCGGAGTCGGACGTGGAGCTGGAATCGGATTTCCCGATATCCGATGCGGCCGATGGCAAGCACGAACAGGATGCGGCGGCCGAATCGGAAAACCTGGCGAGCGAACTGGAGGCCCTGCTGGCTTCTGGTGAACTGCAGATGGATGATGAAGACGCGACCGGTCCCGGTCTGCGTTACCTTGACGAGGATGAGTTGCCACCTCTGCATGACGGCAACTTTGGTGCGCCGGCGGCATCGCCCGACCCGGAACAGTCATCGGATTCGACGAGCCAGCACCGCCCATCGCCGGACGAATCCAGCGAGACATCGTCCGGAGCGACACCGCCGACGTTCCAGCTGGATCACGCGCAATTGTCGACGATGACCGATCCGTCGATCACCACGACACCCGCCACGGCGGCCGAGCCGCTCATTCCTGCGACACCCCCGTCGGTGCGTGCGCCGGATGGCTGGGCGCTGCTGGATGATGAGGCGCCTTCGGCTGTGTCCAATGCCACCGAAGAGCCCGATGCCAAGGCGTTCGGCATCGTGAAAATGACTGCAGCCGATTTTCTTGCGCCGGACGTCGAGCCGAGCGCGACCGAGTTCGAGCCGAAGATGAGCCTCGAACTGATGTCGATAGAGGAAGCGATCGCGCCACAGCCCTATGTGCATGAACACGAAATGGTGCTCGACGAACTGGGTTCGGCGCTGAGCCGCGTCGTGCTGCTCGGTGCGTCGGTCGATGGTATCGAATCGGTCTGTGCCTTCCTTGGCGCACTGCCATCGACCACGCGCTTGACCTTCCTGCACACCCAGCATCTGGGTCGGCATTCGGATGTGGCGCTGGTGGAGCGGTTTGCTGCGCATTCCGCCTTGCCGGTTCAGCTGGCTCGGCAAGGCGGTCGTGCCAACGTTGGCGAGGTGCTGGTCGTTCCCGCAGGGCAGCAAGTGCGCTTGCGTCGCGATGGCATCGTCGAGCTGCAGTCCATCGGGCAGGAGGCGACCGGGGATCCCTCGATCGACACCAGCTTCACGATGGCAGCGAGTGCGTTCGGTCGTGACGCGTTGGCGATCGTGTTCGCCGGGCGCGGAAATGATGCGGTTGCCGGCGCACAGGCGATCCATGATCGCGGCGGCCAGGTATGGGTAGAGTCGTCGTCCGGAGAACATTTTGCCGACATGGTCAGCGGAATATTTGCCGAACGGCTGGTCAGTTTTTCCGGTACGTCGCCTGAATTGGCGGCGCACCTGCTCGAGGTGTTTCCATGAATGATCCGTTGCCGCGTGAAATCCGTTGCGTTCTGGTGCCGGTCGGCAACCTGCGTCTGTTGCTGCCCAATGCCACCATCGCCGAGGTGATCACCCAGAGCACACCCGAGCCGGTAGCCGGTGCGCCGGAGTGGCTGGTGGGTCGCATTGCCTGGCGTGGCTGGCGTGTGCCGTTGGTGTCGTTTACCCGCCTGACCGGGACCGAGGAAGGGGATGCCGAGCTGAGCGTGCGCGTGGCCGTGCTGAAGGCACTCGGCGGTAACCCGAAACTGCCGTTCATCGCGGTGTTGACCCAGGGTTTTCCGCGACTGACCACGTTGAATGCCGAATTGATCATTCCGACCCACGACGGCAGCGCATTGCCGCCGGGCGTGCGTGCACACGTGCTGGTGCGCGATGACGTGGCGATGATCCCGGACCTGGAATGGATCGAATCCGAATTGCTGGATCTGCTCGACGATACCGAGCTGACCGCATCGGTGGAGTCCGATGTGTTGTCGGAGTTGCCCGAGTCTTCCGGCGCGGCGGACTGAGGCATTGCACGGCGACGGTTCAACCGTCGCCGTGCAATGCCTGCAAAGCTGCCAGCGCGGCCATTCCCGCCGTCTCGGTACGCAGGATGCGCGGCCCCAGCCGCAGGCCATCGAAACCGGCGGCCGTCAAGACGCCTATATCACGTTCACCCAGGCCACCTTCCGGGCCGACCACCAGCAGACCGCCAGCCGCAGGAAAGCGCAGCTCGCGGGACGAGCAGGTCGCTCGGGGCAGCAGCGCCAGGCGCAGCGCACCGTCTTCGGCGAGGCTGTCCAGCCAGGCTGGCAACGGCGTCGCCGGGGTGATCTCGGGCACGCACGCACGGCCACTTTGCTCGCAGGCACTGGCTGCCACGGCGCGCCAGTGCGCCAGGCGTTTTTCGGCGCGGGAAGCATCCAATTTCACCTCCGAGCGCTCGGTAAGCAGCGGTACGATGCGGATGACACCCAGCTCGGTCGCCTTCTGCACGATCAGGTCCATCTTCTCGCCGCGCGCCACACCCTGGGCCAGAGTCAGCGGCAAGGGCGACTCGTTGTGCAGGAGCAGTCTGGATTCGACCCTCACCGTGACCTCGCGTTTGCCGGTCACGAGGATGCTGGACGGATAGTCGCAGCCGTCGCCATTGAACAGGGTCACCGGGTCACCGGCAACCAGGCGCAGCACGCGCGTAGCGTGTTCGCTCGCCTGTGCCGGCAACGGCAATTCGGCACCGACGGCAAGTGGCAGCGCAACATGGAGGCGGATGGTTCGCATGCAGCGGTTCACCGGAAAAACTCAAGCATAGCGGAGCTTTCGCCAGCTGAAAGGGCCCCTGCAGCCGGGCAAAACTGAATGCCGGTGAGATGGCCCGGTGGCAAGGATTGCCTGACGCCCTCGATGGGAGCAGCATGGAACTGGCTCTTGGCAACCCAACGAGGTCTTCGTCATGTTCAGGTTATCCATTGTCGCGTGCACCCTTATTGCTGGTCTTGGCATCGGCGCCATCGCCGCCGCCCGGGATACGACGCCGACGGCCACGGATCAGGTCAGCCATGCCAGCCAGAAGCAGGCAGTGGCCGACCACCGTCTGGTCAAGCCCGGCGATCGCAATTGCCTGCGCCATACCGGCAGTCTGATCCCACCGAAAAAGGGTGAGTGTCTGCCCGTTCACGGCCGCAGCTACAGCGGAGACGAATTGCGTCGTACCGGTGCGATCAACAATGCCCGCGCGCTGCAGATGCTCGATCCCAGCATCAGCGGTGGACACTGAGTTTTCCCGCCGGATGCCGTGCGACTGCTTCCGCGGCATGGATCGGACTCAGTCCGTCATCGCGCGCGCGATGCCGCTGATGGCGGTGTCTACCAGCAGGTCGAGTTCCCGTTCGGTGACCACGTATGGCGGCATGAAATAGATCACATTGCCGAGTGGGCGTAGCAGCACACCCTGCTGCAGTCCATGCAGGTAGACACGCAACCCGCGTCGTTCGGATGACGGGAACGGGCGGCGCGTGGCCTTGTCGGCCACCAGTTCGATTGCCGCGATCATGCCTGTCTGGCGCACGTCGGCCACATGCGGATGCTCGCGCAGCGGCTCCAGTCGTCTGGCCAGGTGCGCGGCGAGTTGGTGATTGCGTTCGAATACCGGTTCGTTGCGGAAGATCGCCAGCGTCTCCAGCGCGACCCGGCAGGCCAATGGGTTGCCGGTATAGCTGTGCGAATGCAGGAATGCCTTGCCGGCGCTGTATTCCGCGTAGAACGCCTCATAGATGCGGTTGGTCGTAAGTACCGCAGACAGCGGCAGGAATCCCGCCGTCAGCCCCTTCGACAGGCACAGGAAATCGGGTGTCACCGACGCCTGTTCGCAGGCGAACAGGGTGCCGGTGCGGCCGAAGCCCACCGCGATCTCGTCGGCGATGAAATGCACCGCAAACTCGTCGCACAAGGCGCGCAGGCCGGTCAGGTAATCAGGGTGATACATGCGCATGCCGCCGGCACATTGGACCAGCGGTTCGACGATCACCGCGCAGGTTTCATGCGCGTGGCGTTCCAGCAACACACGCAGGTCCTGCAGGCGGCGCGCAGCGACCTGCGCGGGGCTTTCGCCGAGCTCGCCTTCGTAACTGTCCGGTGAGGGCGCCAGGAAGGGCGTCAGCAGCAGCGGAGCGTAGGTCTTGCGGTACAGCGCCACGTCGCTCACCGACAATGCCCCCAGCGTCTCGCCGTGATAGCTGCCGCTGAGTGCGATGAAGCGGGTCTTCTCGCCGTGTCCCTGGTTGAGCCAGTAATGGAAGCTCATCTTCAGCGCCACTTCGATCGCCGACGAGCCATTGTCGGCGTAGAACACCCGCTCCAGTCCCGGCGGTGCGACGCGAACCAGTTCCTCGGCCAGCTCGATCGCCGGCTCGTGCGTGAAGCCGGCGAAGATCACGTGCTCGAGCGTGCGCGCCTGCGCGGCCAGCGCGGCGGCGATGCGCGGGTTGGCGTGGCCGAACAGGTTGGTCCACCACGAACTGATGCCGTCCAGGTAGCGGCGACCATCGGCATCGATCAGCCAGGCACCGTCGCCGCGCACGATCGGCACCATCGGCACGCTTTCATGATCATGCATCTGTGTGCAGGGGTGCCACAGGTGTTTCAGGTCGCGCGCGGCAAGCGCGGCATTGCTGTTTTCGGGATTGCTCATCCGGCTATCATCGGTGCTGCACGATGGACGCTCAAGTCCGCGTACGGACATTCCCGGGAATCGACGCTTGAAGTCTTCGCGAAAATGGCTGCTCGGTCTCGCTGCAGTGGTGTCGATCGCGGCCTTGCTGCTGTGGTTCCTGCCGGCGCGCTGGGCCATGCCCTGGATCGAACCACGATTGCATGGACTGCACCCTAAGCAGGTGCAGGGCACGGTGTGGGACGGCCGCGCGGGCGAGCTCATGGCGATCGATGGGCGTCCGCTGGGCGAGTTGCGTTGGCAGTTGTCACGGCGAGCCCTGTTCGGCCAGGTGCGGCTGCAGCTGGCGTTCGACGGACCGCAACTGGGTTTTTCCGGTCGTGCGCAACGACTGCCGGATGGTCGTATCGAATCGCGCGGGTTGCAGTTGCATGCCGAGCTGGCCGCACTGGCGCCCTACGCGGCCGGGTCGCTGGGTCAGCCACGGGGCGAACTGGAGCTGACGGTCGAACACGCCCTGTTGCAGGAGGGCTGGCCCCTGCAATTGCAGGCGCAGGCACACTGGCGGCACGCCGTCATCCGTACGCCGGATGGCGACATTGCGCTTGGCGCGCTACAGGCACGAGCACAGGCGCAGGATGGAGTGATCCGGGCGCAGCTGCGCGATGACGGCAACGGACCGCTGCAGGCCGATGGACAATTGCAGCTGAGCCCGCTCGGCTGGCGACTGGACGCGACGCTGCGCGCGCGACAGACTGACCCGCGGCTGCGCCGTTGGCTGGCCCGGCTGGGGCCGCCATCCAGCGACGGCAGCGTGCATATTCGACGCCACGGTGGCCTGGCCGGCAGCCTGCCGGTGCCATCGCCAGACAAGGACGCAAGACAACCATGAATCCTGATATCGGCGCAGCGGCGCTGGCAGCTGCACGCGAGGCCGCTGCCGCGGCTGCCGAGGTGATCAAGCACTACTGGCGGCGTGGCGTCGAGGTGGAGTTGAAGGCCGACGCCACCCCGGTGACCATCGCCGACCGCGAGGCCGAACGCGCGATCCGGCAGATCCTGCAGGCGGCATTGCCGCAGGCGTCGATCTACGGTGAGGAGTTCGGTCTCGAAGGCGAACGCGAGCGTTTGCTCTGGCTGGTCGATCCGCTCGACGGCACCAAGAGCTTCGTGCGTCGTACGCCGTTCTTCTCGACCCAGATCGCGCTGATGGATGGCGACGAGTTGGTACTCGGTGTGTCGAGTGCGCCGGTGTATGGCGAGACGATGTGGGCGAGCGCCGGTACCGGTGCCTGGCTCGACGGTGCGCGGGTCCAGGTGGCGGACACCCACATGATCGGCGAGACCTCGATCTCGATCGGCAACGTCAGGACGCTCACCGTCGATGGACGCTGGGATGCCCTGGGTGCGCTGATCCGCGACAGCAATCGGATCCGTGGCTACGGCGATTTTTGCCATTACCACCTGCTGGCGCGAGGCAGCCTGGACCTGGTGATCGAGTCGGATGTGAACATCCTCGACATTGCCGCCCTGGCGGTGATCGTGCGCGAAGCCGGCGGCGTGTTCACCGATCTGGACGGTGCCCCGTTGACGCTGGATACCCGCAGCGTGCTGGCCGCGGCGCCGTCCATACATGCGCAGGCGCTGCAGCGACTGCGCCTCGACGGCGGGGCGCGCTAGAATCCCGTGATGCGCAAACCACCGATCATCCATGCCACGCGGGACGTCAGCGACAGCCGCTTCCTGCAAGTCGAACAGATCGACCTGGAGTTTTCCAACGGCGTGCGGCGCACCTACGAACGGCTGAAAGGCAGCGGTCTGGGTGCGGTGATCATGGTGCCCATGCTCGATGACGACACCGTGCTGCTGGTGCGTGAATACGGTGGTGGGGTGGGACGCTACGAACTGGGCCTGCCGAAGGGCAGGCTGGATCAGGACGAGACGGCCGAACAGGGTGCCAACCGCGAGCTGAAGGAAGAGATCGGCTATGGCGCGCGCAAGCTGAAGATCCTGCACAACCTGTCGCTGTCGCCGGCGTACATGACCCATATGGCGCACGTGGTGCTGGCGCAGGATCTCTACCCCGAGCGTCTGGCGGGCGACGAACCGGAGGAGCTTGAAGTGGTGCCGTGGAAGATGTCCGAACTGCATACCCTGCTCGGTCGCGATGATGTGACCGAGGGACGCTCGATTGCCGCGCTGTTCATGGCCCGCGAATACCTCGCCGGGCGCTTCCAGCGCTCATGAGTACGCCACCGGAACTTGCCCGCCAGGTCGGCGAGATCGCCCGTGCCGCCGGCGCAGCCATCCTGAAGATCTATCACAGCGATTTCGCGGTGCAGACCAAGGCGGACGAATCGCCGTTGACCGCTGCCGATCTGGCTGCCCAGCAGGTCATCATGACCGGCCTTGCGCAGCTCGAACCGCGGCTGCCGGTGTTGTCGGAAGAGGCCAAGGCGCTGGCCTGGTCGGAACGCCGGCACTGGTCACGTTACTGGCTGGTCGACCCGCTCGACGGCACCCGCGAGTTCATCAAACGCAATGGCGAGTTCACCGTCAACATCGCCCTGATCGAGCAGCACCGATCCGTGCTCGGTGTGGTGTTGGCGCCGGTCACCGGCGAGCTGTACATCGGTGCGCACGGGCACGGCGCCTGGCTGCAGACGCAGGTGGGTGGCGAATGGCAGCGCATCCGTACCCGTCCGCTGGGGACACCGGCGCAAGTGGCCGGCAGCCGTTCGCATGGTGGCACGCAGGGTACCCTTCTGCAGCAGCTGATCGGCAGCGACTACGAACTCCTGCCGCTCGGTTCGTCATTGAAGTTCTGCCTGATCGCACGCGGCGCGGCGGACGTCTATCTACGCCTGGGCCTGACCAGCGAGTGGGATACCGCCGCGGCCCAGTGCGTGCTGGACGAGGCCGGCGGCGCGGTACTGGACATGGCCGGTCGACCGTTCCGCTACAACCGTGGCGAGTCGCTGCTGAATCCCGAGTTCGTCGCGGTCGGCGACAGCACGATCGACTGGGCAGCGCGCCTGCAGGCGGCTGGTCGTGGGTGATTTTGGAAAGAGTTCCCCGCGGCGTGGCCCCTCATCCCTGCCTTCTCCCCAAAGGGGAGAAGGCATTCCGGTGCTTTTGGACACTTGCGCAGCATGAGTCAGTCGGTGCGCCATGGTCTCGATGATTTGCTGGCGATCATGGCGCACCTGCGCGATCCGGAGCGGGGCTGCCCGTGGGACGTGCAGCAGGATTTCGCCTCGATCGCGCCCTATACCATCGAAGAGGCCTACGAAGTTGTCGATGCGATCGATCGCGGCGATTTCGACGACCTGCGCGACGAACTGGGCGATCTGCTGCTGCAAGTGGTATTCCATGCGCGCATGGCGCAGGAAGCCGGGCGATTCGATTTTTCCGATGTGGTGCACGCGATCAGCGACAAGCTGCGGCGGCGTCACCCGCATGTGTTCGGCGACGTGCGCTATGCCGACGCTGCGGCACAGAAGCAGGCGTGGGAGGACATCAAGACGGCCGAACGCGCTGACCGGGGCGACCCGGTCGACGACAGCGTGCTGGCCGGTGTTTCGGGCGGGCTGCCGGAATGGAAACGTGCCATGAAGCTGCAGCAGCGCGCCGCCAGTGCGGGATTCAGCTGGCCCGATCCACAGCCGGTGCTGGCCAAGCTGGCCGAGGAAATCGAAGAGGTACGCGCCGAGTTCGCCAACGGTGCCGATCCGGCGCGGCTGGAAGACGAGATCGGCGACGTGCTGTTCGTGACGGTGAATCTGGCGCGCCATGCGGGCGTCGATTTCTCGCGTGCGTTGCGGCATGCGAATGCGAAGTTCGAGCGGCGCTTTCGCGAGATGGAGCGGCTCGCTGCCACCGAAGGCGGGGCGTTCGGTGAACGCAGTCTGATCGAGCAGGAACAGCTGTGGCAACGCGCCAAGGCGACGGAGCGCGGGAAGTGAGTCCGCGCCCCGGCGATGGCCGGGGCGCGGACAGCCGACCTGGCGTCCGGGCCAGGCGGGGCGGTTTACTCGCCGGCTGAAGGTGTCGCCGCGCTGTCGCGATGCTGCTTCCAGGCCTGGCGCATCTTCTCCCGCTCGGCACGCATCTTCGCCTCGTTGGCCAGGCTTTCGTCGAGCCCCTTGCGCATGGTGACGATGGCCTGGTCCACATTCACGGGTCGCACCTGCAACCGGGCCAGGTGCCGATAGGCGTAGTCGCGCACGCGCGGGTCCTGTGACTTGGCCAGCACCTCGTTGTACACCGCGGCCATGTCCTTGCTACGACCGGACATCATGTACAGGCGTTCGAGCCCGCGCAGGTCGCCGATCACGCCGCCGTGTTCGTCGTCGCGGCCGTGGCCGCGCATGTCATGGCCACGCATGCCGTGATCATGGCGATCGCCGTGATGCCCGGGCATGCCGTGGTCGGCCATGGGGCGAGTGGCGGCCGGTGGCGGCGGGGCGTCCTGGGCGATGACCAGGGCAGTCGAGCCGGCCATCAAAACGGCCAGTGCAGAAGCGAGCAGGGTCTTGCGATGCATGATCACTCTCCTTGGGTGAGTACGCAGCAAAACGCCTTCGCGCGATCTACGTTGACATGGCCGGTTACCCGGCCGTCAGGTTGCAACCCTTTCCGGCTCGGCTGCATCTCAGGACGGTCAACCACCACGGGAGTCCGTCCATGTACCGCTTTCCCCTCGCCGTCCTGCTGCTTGCCCCGTTCGCCGCGTTCGCCACCCCCTGCAAGTTCGAGGCGCCGCGCAACCTCCAGCTTGACCTCACCGGCGTGCGGGCGGTGCAGATCGAGGTGCACAGCCAGGATCTGCACCTGATCGGCAACGACAGCAGCAAGGGCCTCAGCCTCAACGGCCGTGCCTGTGCCTCGGACAAGGCAGCGCTGGACAGCCTGCAGGTCACCCAGCGGCGCGAGGGCGATCAGTTGCTGCTCGATATCGGCGGCGGCAATCATTTTTCGTTCGGCCTGTTCGGCAGTTCCTATGCGAACCTCGAAGTTACCGTGCAACTGCCGGCCAGCCTGCCGGTGACGCTGAGCGTGGGTTCCGGCGATGCCGATGTCCGTGGCGTGCAGCAGCTGCAAAGCCAGGTCGGGTCGGGTGACCTGCATGTGCGGCAAATTGCCGACAAGTTCGGCGCCAGCGTGGGTTCCGGCGACGTGGACGCGAGCGATGTCGGCAGCCTGGACGTGGGCTCGGTCGGCTCCGGCGATTTCAAGGTCGAGGGCGTCAAGGGGGACGCACGGGTCGGCAGCATCGGGTCGGGCGACGTGGTGTTGCGCAAGGTCGGTGGCAGCGTGCACGCCGATACGCTCGGCTCCGGCGACCTCACGGTGAGCGACGTGACCGGTGATTTCAGCCTCGGCGCCAAGGGTAGCGGCGACGTCAGCCATTCCGCCATCGGCGGCAAGGTCAGCGTGCCGCACGACGACGATTGACCTTGCTGCGTGGCGGGCGGCCGCTGTCAGCCCAGCCAGCGCCATGCCAGCCAGGCCAGCGGCGCACATGCCAGCAGGAACGGTATCGACACCAGGTGCAGCCGCCGCAGGCCGTGCCGCGGCTTCGCCAGGCGCAGAGCGATCAGGTTGGCCAGCGAGCCGATCGCCAGGCCGAAGCCGCCCACGTTCACCGCCACCGCCAGCGCGATCGGATCGGTTGCGCGATCGAGCAGCAGCACCGTCGCCGGCACATTGCTGATCAGCTGCGAGGCGACGATGCCGCCGGCGTACAGCGTCAGCGGCTGGCCGAAATCGAATCGATCCAGCGCGTGACGAACCAGCGGCAGTTCGGCAAGGTGGCCCAGGCCGAGAAAGATCGTGGCAAACGTGAGCAGCAGCAGCCAGTCCATATCCGCCAGGGTGCGCCAGCTGATCAGGGCGAACGGCAGCAGCAGCATCAGTGCGCCGAGTTCGGCATGGCCGTGTTCCATCATCAGCACCATCGTCACCAGCGCGATGGCGGACAGCAGCGCCAGCGAGAGCGAGATTCCGCGGGGATCGATCTGCGACGCATCCAGATCGACCCGGTCACGCGGCAGCCACAGCCAGGCCAGCGCGATCACCAGCAGCAGCATCACGCTCGCGACCGGCAGCATCGCGGCGACAAAGTCGAGAAACGGGATGCGGGCAACCTGCCACAGCAGCAGGTTCTGCGGATTGCCGATCGGACTGAGCGTGGAGCCGGCATTCACCGCCAGCGCCTCCAGTACCACCATGCGCATCACCGGGAGATTCGACATGCCGCCGATGACTACGGTCAGCGGTACGATCAGGAACAGGCTCACGTCGTTGGTCAGCACCATCGACAGCAGCGCCGTGGCGGCCACCAGCAGCAGGCCCAGCTTGCGCACCGAATGCGTGCGCGCAGCCAATATGGCAGCGGCATGCTGTACCAGCCCGCTGTCGCGGATGCCCTGGATCGCGATCAGCAAGCCGAGCAGGCCGGCCAGTGTCGGCAGCTGCAGCCAGCGCCGATGGCTTGCCAGCGGTTGCGGGTCGAGCAGGGCCAGCACGATCGCCACGGCGCCAAACAGCAGCAACAGCCATTCGGCCTGTAGCTGCGCGCGCCAGTTGAATCCGGTCGACGCGTTCGCGCTCATGCGAATCTCCGGGGCGCGCCTGCCGCAGTCATCGTCAGCGATGGTCCGCCTTGCACGGGTCAGCCTTCGCGCAGCAGGCGCATCGGTGGCGTGCGGGTGACTTTGCGGGTGCCGGCCAGCCCCAGCAGCATCACCACCAGCGCGGCCGCCAGCGCAGCGAGCCCGAGCGGCCACAGCGGCGGCACGAAGCCCTCGATGTGGAACACCGCGTGGCCCAGCCACAGTCCGGCACCGCCGGCGCCAAGCGCGGCGGTGAGGCCGGCGACCAGGCCGAGCAGGGCGAACTCGCAGGCTGCTGCCACGCGCAGCTGATTGCGACGCGCGCCCAGCGTGCGCAACAGGGCCGCCTCATGGCGCCGCTCTGCCGCGCTCGCGGCGAGTGCGGCAGCCAGCACCAGCGCGCCGGCGAGCAGGCTGAAGCCGAGAATCCAGCGCACGGCGTTGCCGACGCGATCGACGATTTCGCGCACACGGTCGAGCAGCGCGTCGACGTCGATCAGGCTGAGGTTGCTGTAGTCGCGAGACAGCTGCGCCAGCCCGCTGGCATGGTTCGCCGCCAGATGGAAACTGGCCAGCCAGGTATGCGGCAGCTCGCCAGCGTGGGCCGGGTCGAGCAACAGGAAGAAGTTGACCCGGAACGAGCTCCAGTCGACCTTGCGGATGCTGCTGACGGTCGCGTCGATGCGGCCTTCACCGACGTTGAAGCTCAGAGTGTCGCCCAGCTTCAGCGCAAACATGTCGCGCCACATGGTGTCGATCGAGACCTCGGCCCGGGCCGGATGGGCACCTTGCCAGCGGCCCGCGATCACTTCATTCGCCGGTGGAAGATCGCCGGACCACGACAGCCGCAGTTGCCGATCCGACCATTCCTTCGCGCGTTCGTCCTGAAAGTCGAGCTGGTCGATCGGCCGGCCGTTGATCGCGGTGAGCTTGCCCACCGCCAGCGGCAGCATGTTGAGCTGGTCGCCACCGATGCGGCGCAGTGCCTGCTCGAAGCCGGTGCGCTGATCGTCCTGCAGGTTCAGCGCGAACCAGTTCGGCGTATCGGCCGGCAATTCCTGCCGCCAGCCCTGCAGCAGCGCCGGCGCCACGATCGCCAGCAACAGCAGCGCGCACAAGCCCAGGCTGAGCGCGGTGGCCTGGATCAGGCTCAGTGTGCGTCGCCGCGCCAGCGCAGCGAGACCGAGGCGCAGCGCAGGATGCACGCCGGGAGCGATGCGACGGGCAAGCGACAGCAGCAGGGCGGCCAGCAAGGCAGCCACCAGCGCCACGCCGAGCAGGCTTGCGGCAAGAATGCCCGCCAGGGTGAGCGAGCTGCTCTGGCTCCAGATCAGGCCCAGGGCCACCAGCACGGGCATCAGGTACAGCCCATCGAAGCGCCGCACGCGCCGCGACATGCTCTGGCGAAATACGGCGACCGGCGGCACCTCGGCCAGCCGGGCCAGCGGCGGCAGGGCGAAGCCGAGCAGCACCGCGATACCCATCGCGGCGGCGGCGAAGGATGGCGCCAGCGGCAGCACGGTGGGGACGCTGCTGAACAGCTGGCTGGCCAGCAGCCAGGCCAGTTGCGACAGTCCCAGGGCGAGCAGCAGGCCGAGCGTGGTCGCGGGCAGGGCGAGTGCAGCGAGGGTGCCGAGCAGCAGTCCCAGCACACGCTGACGCGACGTACCCAGCGCTCGCAGCAGCGCCACTTCAGCGGTCTTGCGTCGCGCATAGCGTTGCGCCGACAACGCGATGGCGATACCGGCCAGCAGCGCCGACAGCAACGCGGTCAGGCGCAGGAAGGCCCCGGCGCGATCGAAGGCCGAACGCATGCGCTGCTGGGTCTGTTCCGGCGTGATCAGCTGGGCGCCCTGCGGCAGTGCAGTGGTCTGCGCCCAGTCACGCCAGCGCTGCACCGCCCCGGGTTCGCCGGCCAGCAGCAGGCGATGGCGGGCGCGGCTGCCGACGCCGAGCAGGCCGGCCTGTTCGGCATCGGTCAGGCTCATCAGCGCGCGTGGCGCCAGCGCCAGCAATTCGCCACCATCGGGTTGCCGCAGCAGTTCCGCGCCGATCGTCAGCTCACGGCCACCCAGCTGCACTGGCTGGCCGACCTTCAGATTCAGCGCCACCAGGGCGCGATGATCGAGATAGACACAACCCGCTACCGGGGCATGACCGCGGTAGCGGCGACCTGCCGCGTCGCTCAACTCCAGCGTGCCGCGCAGGGGGTAGTGCGAATCGGCGGCTTCCACGTCGAGCAGTTGGGTCTGCTGGCGGGCGAACGCGACGCTGGGAAAGCCGGCCGTGCGCGTGACCTGCAGACCATCACGGCGGGCGGCGGCGGCAAAGTCGTCTGGCAGCGCCTGCGGCGAGCTGATGCCGATGTCGCCACCGATCAGTTCGGCGGCACTGGCCAGCATGCCGCGCTCGATCCGGGTCGCCAGGGTGGCGACCACGCCCAGCGCGACCACGGCCAGCACCAGCGATGCCGCCAGGGTGCGCAGTTCAGGCAGATGCCATTCGCGGCGCAGGCTGCGCAGGGCGAGCAGCAGCATTTTCATGCGCGAGCGCTCGCGCCGGAGGGGGAGACCACCACGCGGCCTTCGTCCAGTTCGATCCCGCGGTCGCAACGTGCGGCCAGCGTGGCGTCGTGGGTCACCAGTACCAGGGTGGTGCGATGGTCACGATTCAAGGCGAACAGCAGGTCGCAGATGTGGTGACCGGTGCGCTGGTCGAGATTCCCGGTGGGCTCGTCGGCGAACAGAACCCGCGGGCGATGCACGAAGGCACGCGCTATCGCCACGCGTTGCTGCTCGCCGCCGGAAAGCTGGGCCGGGTAATGCCGGCGTCGCGGGGTCAGTCCCACCGCATCGAGTGCCTCGCGTGCACGCTGGCGTGCCGCGCTGTTGCCCTCCAGCTCCAGCGGCAGCATCACGTTTTCCTCGGCGGTCAGCGCGGGCAGCAGGTGGAATGACTGGAACACGAAGCCGACCAACTGCCGGCGCAGGTCGGCTCGGGCCTCCTCGTCCAGCCGGTCCAGCGCATGACCGTCCAGCACGATGCTGCCGCTGTCCGGCACGTCCAGCCCGGCCAGCAGGCCGAGCAGGGTGGTCTTGCCGGAGCCGGAGGCGCCCACGATGGCAAAGCTCTCGCCCGGCTGGATCTGCAGGCTGACCTTGCTCAGGATCTCCAGTTTCCCCTCGGGGCCGCTGACCGACTTGCTAACATCGCAGGCCTGAAGAAGAAGACGGGAAGAATCACTCATGCGTCGATATCCTGGCTGGTGGCTGCTGTGCGGTTTTCTGCTGTGCGGGTTCGGCAGCGCGCAGGCGGCCGCGCCGAAAACCGTGCTGGTGCTGGGTGACTCGCTCTCCGCCGCACACAACATACCGGTTGAGTCGGGCTGGGTGCATCTGCTGGATGTGCGTCTGGGCAAGATGGTGCCGAAGTGGACGGCGATCAATGCCAGCATCAGCGGCGAAACTTCGCTCAGTGGTCGCAACCGGCTGCCGGCACTGCTGAAGAAATACCGTCCGGCGGTACTGGTAATCGAGCTGGGCGCCAACGACGGCCTGCGCGGCCTGCCGTTGCCGGCCCTGCGCGAGAACCTGGATGCCATGATCGAGCTGGCCCGGCGATCGAAGGCGCAGGTGCTACTGCTTGGCATCGAGCTGCCAGTGAATTACGGCCCGCGCTACCGTGACGGCCTTCGCGCGATCTACACCGATCTGGCTCGTACCCGGCACACGGCGCTGGTGCCGTTCCTGCTCGAGGGCGTCGCGCTGGATCCGGCACTGATGCAGGAGGATGGTCTGCATCCGGTGGCCAGTGCCGAACCGAAGGTGCTCGTAACCGTGTGGAAATCGCTGCAGCCGCTGTTGCGCTGATCGATCGGCGCCACGTGTTTCCAACCTTGGGCGACGATTTCACATTCCCCTCACCCGCCGGGCGATTAGATCTTCACATATGTGAAGCCCAGACGGTGAGGACGATAGACATGACAGTACATGACGAGCAAGCGGGATTGATTCTGCTGGTTGAGGACAATCGCCAGATCGCCGAGATGGTGGGTGAGTTTCTCGAGCGACGTGGCTATTCGGTCGACTACGCCGCCGATGGTGTCAGTGGCCTGCACCTGGCGGTATCCAACAGCTACGACGTGATCGTGCTGGATCTGATGCTGCCCGGTCTGGACGGGCTGGAAGTCTGCCGCAAACTGCGCAAGGAGGCGAAGAAGTCCACCCCGGTGCTGATGCTCACCGCGCGCGACACCCTGGAAGACAAGCTGGTCGGTCTGGAGGCGGGCGCCGATGACTATCTGGTGAAGCCGTTCGAGGTGCGCGAGCTGGAGGCTCGCCTGCGCGCCCTGATCCGCCGTGACCGCCGCCAGGTCTCCACCGAAGTGCTCACCGTCGGCGACATGACCCTGGACACGGCGACGTTGCGGCTGACCCGTGGAGGCCAGGAGCTGGTGGTTTCGCCGATCGGGCTCAAGCTGCTGGCGATCCTGATGCGCGAATCGCCGCGGGTGGTCAGCCGGCGCGATATCGAGCGTGAAATCTGGGGCGACACCCTGCCGGATTCGGACACCTTGCGCTCGCACCTGTACAACCTGCGTCGTGTCATCGACAAACCTTTCGCGCGACCTCTGCTACACACCATCCATTCGGCCGGTTATCGCCTCGCAGATCTTGAATCAGAAGTAGCATCGACGAGCCAGTCAGCCTGACATCGACACGGCGAAGGTTAATGAACAGCAGGGCTACGAGCGCCATCACATTTCGCGTGGGTGCCTTCAAGCGGCGCATCGCATGGGTGTTCGGCCTGCAGTTCGTGGCAGTAGTGATCACCTGTGCGATGGGCATCTACAACGTGGCGCCCTGGGCGGCGGTAATCGCGGTGATCCTGATCACCAGCATCCTGGCCTGCCTTGCGATCCAGCGGGAATGGGGGCCGGTCAGGACGCTGGCCGACCTGATCAACCACTGGAGCGAAGAGCAGCCCGATCCCGAGGCGTTTCAGCCCGGTCGGCTGACAAGCCGCACCGACGCCGATGTGGCGTCGCTGGCGCGGGGACTTCACGGCTTCGCCACGCGCATCGCCGGTTACAACCAGCGTGAGCGCAACTTCACCCGCGATGCCAGTCACGAGCTGCGCAGTCCGCTCACGGTGATCAAGATGTCGATCGACATGCTCACCGAGGAGGATGGCCTCAGCGATTTTGGCGTCCGCTCGGTGCGTCGGATCAGCCGCGCCACGCGCGAGCTGGAAATGCTGGTCGAGGCGTTACTGGTGCTTGCGCGCGAGGCCGACTCCGCCACCGATCACGAACGCTTCGTGGTCAACGAGGTACTGGAGCAGGAGTTGGAGGCCGTCCGCGAGTTGCTGGTCGGTCGGCCGATCGAATTGTTGCTGGAGGAGCCGGCCCGTTTCGCGCTGAACGGTTCGGCACAGGCCTTTTCGGTGCTGTGCTGGCAGCTGATCCGCAACGCCTGCCAGCAGACCGAACAGGGCAGCGTGGTGGTCAGCGTGATGCCCGGCGCGATCACCGTGAGCAATCATGCCGATCCGCATGTGCCTGGCGACGATTCCCGCCCGCCGCGCGTGCATGGCGCCGATCGGCACGGATTCGAACTGGCGATCGCCCAGCAGATCAGCGATCGGTTTGGCTGGCCGCTGGAATTGCAGACGCTTGCCGGACAGGAAAACATCGCGCGCATCCGTTTTCCGCATGCGCTGCCGATCGATACCTTGGGCGATCGCCGGGCGCGCTAGCGCCGATGGGGGCGACCCCATCCACCGGGTCAGCCGGCCAGCGCAGGATCCACCGCAAACGAGCAACCAGTTCGCGCTCTCACGTCATCCACGCTGACACCTTCGTTGAGTTCGATCAGCACCAGGCCCTCGACCTTGTGCACCTTGAACACGCACAGGTCGGTGATGATCAGGTCGACCACCTGCTTGCCGGTCAATGGCAGATCGCACTGGTTCTTGATTTTCGGCGAGCCGTCCTTCGCGTTGTGCTCCATCAGCACCACCACGCGACGGACCCCGCTGACCAGATCCATCGCACCGCCCGGGCCCTTGACCATCTTGCCGGGCACCATCCAGTTTGCCAGATCGCCGTTGCAGGACACCTCCAGCCCTCCCAGGATCGACAGGTCGATGTGGCCGCCGCGGATCATCGCGAACGAGTCGGCGCTGGAGAAGAAGCTCGAGCCGGGCAGGGTGGTGATGGTCTGCTTGCCGGCGTTGATCAGGTCGGGATCGACGCGGGCATCGTCCGGGAACGGACCGATGCCGAGCAGGCCGTTCTCCGATTGCAGGGTCACGTTGATGCCCGCGGGGATGTAGTTGGCCACCAGGGTCGGGATGCCGATGCCCAGGTTGACGTAGTAGCCGTCGCGCAGTTCCTTCGCCGCGCGCACCGCCATCGCGGTACGTACCGGGTTCTCCTTGCCGGTATTGGCGCCTGCGATGGTACGGAACTCGATCCGCTTCTCGTAGCTTGCACCCTGGACGATCCGGTCGACGTAGATGCCCGGCACATGCACCGCATCCGGGTCGATCGAGCCGACCGGCACCAGTTCCTCGACTTCGGCCACGCAGATCTTGCCGCAGGTGGCGATCATCGGGTTGAAGTTGCGCGCGGTGGCGTGAAACACCAGGTTGCCGTGAGCGTCGCCCTTCCACGCCTTGACGATCGACAGGTCGGCGTGGATCGCCTCTTCCAGCACGTACTCCTTGCCGTTGAAGACCTTGGTCTCCTTGCCCTCGGCCAGTTTGGTGCCGAAGCCGGTGCGGGTGTAGAAGCCGGGGATGCCGGCACCACCGGCACGCAGTTTCTCGGCCAGCGTGCCTTGCGGGGTCAGATGCAGCTCCAGTTCGCCGGCCAGCACCTGGCGTTCGAACTCCTTGTTCTCGCCCACATAGGAGGCGTACACGCGCTTGACCTGATGGGTCTTCAGCAGCGGGCCCATGCCGAAATCGTCCACGCCGGCATTGTTGCCGACGATGGTCAGGCCCGTGGTGCCGGCTTCCAGCAGCGCTCCAATCAGGTTTTCGGGAATCCCGCACAGGCCGAAGCCGCCGGCGGCAATCGTCATGTTGTCGACCAGCAGCCCTTCGAGTGCCTTCGCGGCGCTTGGGTAAACCTTGTCCATCGGAAGCCTTCCTGCAGGAGAGTCAGCGCCAAGGATACGACGGATTGAACGTGGCCCGCCTCGTACCAAGGTCTCAGGCGATATACGGCGGGTAGCGTGCCGCTGCAACACGGGCGGGATCCGCAATCGTTGCCAGATTTCGCGGGGCGCGCTTGACGTCATCATTTACAGGTGTAAACATACTTGCACTTACACGCGTAAACGGTGACTCATGGCTATCAGCGAAGCAGAGGCGGTGGTGATGGACGCGTTGTGGACCAAGGCCCCTCGCACCGCCGAGGAGATTCTTGCCGAGGTCGGTCCGACGCAGGCGTGGCAGGAGGGCACGGTGAAGTCCCTGCTCAATCGCCTGCTCAGGAAGGAGGCCGTACATGCGGAGCGCGACGGGCGACGTTATCTGTACACCCCGCTGCTGACCCGCAAGCAATACGTGCAACAGGAAAGCGAGGGCCTGCTCGGCCGACTGTTCGGGGGGCGCGTCGCGCCGCTGGTGACGCACTTCTCGGAGCAGCGCAAGCTGTCGAAGAAAGACATCGCTGAGCTCCGCAAGCTGCTCAAGGAGCTCGACGATGAACAGTCTTGATCTCTTGGGCATTGGCTGGCTTGGACATGGCTGGCTGATGCTCCTCGCCTTCACCGCAGGGGTGCTTTTGGTGCTGGCGCTGCGCAGGCCCTGCCGGCAGCTGTTTGGTGCCGAACGCGCCTGCACGCTATGGCTGCTGCCGCCCCTGGCGATGCTGGCCAGCCAGTTGCCGCATGCCGCAGCCACCCAGCGCGGCGGCATGCCGATGGTGGTCTATGCGGTGACCTCGGCCACCGCCGCGCTGCCGGTGCATGCCGCCGCCGGGAGCAGTATCGGCTGGCGCCTCGTCCTGCTGGTGTGTTGGCTGGCTGGCGCTGCGGTCACCCTGACACTCGCCGGCTGGCTGCAATGGCGTTATCGCCGGCGCCTGCAGGATGCCACACTGATCAGCGATGTCGGCGCGCGCTGGCCAGTGCTGCGTGCAACGTCGTTGCAAATGGGGCCGGCGCTGGTCGGTGCATGGCGTGCGCGAATCGTGCTGCCAGCGGATTTCGCGCAGCGTTACGACCCCACCGAGCAGGCCCTGATCCTCGCCCATGAAACCATGCATGCGTGCCGCCGCGATGGCTGGTGGTGTCTGCTCGGGCAGATCGTCGCGGGGATGTTCTGGTTCCATCCACTGGCCTGGTGGGCACTCGCCGCGCTTCGCCATGACCAGGAACTGGCTTGCGACGCCGCCGTGCTGCGCAAGAACGGCGCCCGGCGGCGAAGCTACGCGAATGCGATGTTGAAAACCCAGTCGGCCGCTTTCGCATTGCCGGTGGGTTGCCTGTGGTCACCGCGTCATCCCATCACGGAGCGAATTGCGATGCTGAAGTCCAAACCACTCACGCCCTCACGTCGACGTGCCGGCGCTGGGTCGATGGTCTTGCTTGCGGTGGGTATCGCCGGAGCAGTGTATGCCGCGTCGCCCTCGCCACCGGCACAAGGTGTAAAGGGTATGTCCGATCAGTACACCCTGAAGATCGACGTGGCGATGGGTGGTCATTCGGATTCGATGCATTTCACTCGCTGCGTGAAGCCGGGTATACCCACGCAGCTGAGCGGCGCCGATGGCGACAAGCTCTCGTGGCAGGGTAGTTTCGCCGTGTCGCCGGTCAGCGGGGGGCAGCTTGAGATTCGCACGCAGATCGATACCCGTTTCGACCGGGGCGCTGGGAAGGTGCGCACGATGTCGGGCAAGCCGATTGTGCGCACCTTGCCGGGACAGCAGGCAGCGATCGTGTTCGGTCAGGTGATCGATGGCGGCCATCTCGACAAGATCAAGCTTGAAGACAACACGATCAAACTTGGAGTGACGCCGACGCCAGGTTGTGGCGAGGTGCGACTCGGCAATACGGCTGACGCTCCTGCCGCGGCTTCGTCATTGGTTGCGGTCACTGCGTCGGCGAAGCGGGAATACCAGCTCAATATGTCGATCGAACTGGCCACCGACGAGGGGCGCAGCACGAATGTGCGGCGGGCGAAGCTTGCGCTGTGCACCACCGCTGGTAAGACTTCGTCATTCAAGATCAATGACTGGATGGTCGATGCGACCGCTCTGCCAGGGCCGGATCGCCGGATGCAGGTCGATCTGGCGATATACGACGCCGGTCACTCATCGCTTGCCAAGCCAGGTCGAGCGGGGCGGGGCACGGGGGATAAGGCAGTCCCACGCGTGTTGGCGGTGACCCATGCCGACCAGCCCACCTGCGGCAGCAGTCCTGTGCTCTGGCGCAAGGGCATTGCTGGGATGCTGCTTCTCCGAACGGTGCCAATGCTCCGGGAATTCGGCCATGAGACCCCCGATCTGGCCGATGTCGCCGCTACTGGCCCGAAGCGACGTCTGCTCGCGTCGCGACCCCGGCACGACGCGAGGAAGGGCTGGCATTGGGACGTACGGCTGAGCATGTTGCGGCAACGGATATACTCAATGGGCACCTGTCCTGGAGTGCCATGTGAAAACGCACCGTTTGCTCGTCGCCTTTGCCGTTCTTGGAATCGCCAGCATGAGTCAAGCCGCCACCCCACCCGTACTGGTGATCCACGGCGGTGCCGGGGTGATCCGGCGCGAGATGACGCCAGTCAGGGAGAAGGCGATTCGTGCGGCGCTCACCCTGGCGCTGAAAAGCGGCTATGCCGAGCTCAAGGCCGGCAAGAGTTCACTGGATGCGGTGGCGGCGGCGCTTGTCGTGCTGGAGGACGATCCGAACTTCAATGCAGGCAAGGGCTCGGTGTTCACCCATGACGGGCGCAACGAGCTGGATGCGGCGATCATGGACGGCAACACGCTGAACGCGGGAGCGGTGGCGGACGTGCGGCGGGTGAAGAATCCGATCCTGCTGGCTCGCGCCGTGATGGAAAAGTCGCCGCATGTGATGCTGGCTGGCGACGGTGCCGAGGAGTTCGCGAAGGAGATCAACATGCCGCTGGTCGATCCCGCTTATTTCCGCACCGATGAGCGATGGCAGCAACTGCAGAAGGCGTTGAGGGAGGACGCGGCGAAGCAGCCCCATGGGGACGTCGAGACGGCCAAACACTTCGGCACCGTGGGCGCGGTGGCGCTGGATGTGCAGGGGCACCTGGCAGCGGGGACGTCCACCGGCGGCATGACCGACAAACGCTGGGGTCGCATCGGCGATTCACCGATCATCGGCGCCGGCACCTATGCCAACAGCGGTTGCGCGGTCTCCGCCACCGGCTGGGGCGAGTTCTATATCCGCACGGTGGCGGCGCATGAGATCTGCATGAAAGTCACCCAGATGCGCGTGCCGATCAAGCGCGCCGCGGCCGAGGTGATCAACCAGGAAATTCCGGCGTTGGGCGGCAACGGCGGTGCGATCGCGCTGGACGCCGAGGGCCACATCTCGATCCCGTTCAATACCGACGGCATGTACCGTGGCTGGATTGGCGGAGACGGGGTGCCGCACGTGGCAATCTATGGCGACGAGGACGATGGCACCACCGAGCTGCCGGTCGAGAGCGGCGTCTCTCCGTAGCCGCACGCGCGGCTCTAGCTGATTTCAGTCGTCCCGTTCGGGTCGCTCACGCACCGGGTGCTTGCTCAGCTTGCGCTGCAGGGTACGGCGGTGCATGCCCAGCCGACGCGCGGTTTCGGAGATGTTGCCGTCGCACTCGGTCAGCACGCGCTGGATGTGCTCCCATTCCAGCCGCCGCAACGCCAGCGGCTGCTCGGGCGCGTCGGGCAGGTCGCTGTCCTCGGTGTCGCTGTCGCCATCGAGCAGGGCGCGCACCACCGCATCGGCGTCGACCGGTTTGGCCAGGTAGTCGTGGGCGCCACGCTTGATCGCTTCCACCGCGGTGGCGATCGAGGCGTAGCCCGTCAGCAGCAGCACGCGCAGGTCGGGTACCAGGGTATGCAGCTCGGGAATCAGGCGCAGGCCGTTTTCCTCGCCCAGCTTGAGGTCGAGCACGCAGTAGCGCGGACGGTGTCGACGGGTCAGCGCGCGGGCCTCGTCGAAATTGGTGGCAGTGATGACCTCGAAGCCGCGCGAGCCGAGTGCGCGCGCCAGCACGCGCAGGAAGGTGGCGTCGTCGTCGACCAGCAGCAGGGGACGCGCCGCGGCGGCTTGAGGCAACTCGGTCATGTCGTGGCTTCCTGAAATGGATCAATCGTCATTCTTGCCGGAAGTGCTTCCGCTTGCACGTCCGCCGTGTATTGGCGCCGGTGGCCCTACTTTTCCGCGACTACCGCCAGCGGCAGGCGCAGGCAGACCTCGGCGCCATCTTCCGTATTGTGCGCGACCAGCTCACCGTTGAGTCGTTCGGCGGTGGCTTCGGCCAGGGCCAGGCCGATCCCGAGTCCCGCGGGCTTCTGCGAGTAGCCGAGCAGGATGAACTCGCCGGTGACGTCGAAGCCGGGACCTTGGTCGCGTACACGCAGATGCAGCCAGCCATCATCGCGGCAGACCAGCAATGCCACGGCGTTGGAATGCCGGATGACCGAGGCGTCGGCGGCGTTGTTGAGCAAGTTGAGCAGGGCATGGCGAAGGCCCGGCGGCGTGCGCAGTACGGTTCGCCCGGTCGCTTCGTCCAGGGTCAGGGCCAGCTCCGCCTCCGGCCGCAGCAGTTGAAAGCGTTCCAGGCAGCCATGGATGAATTGCGCCACGCTGAGTCGTTCCGGCTCCTGTGAAAGCTGTGCCTTGCCGAATGCCACCATCTCGCGCAGGATCGTGCGGCAGCGATCGACCTGGCCTTCCAGCAGCGCCAGATCCTCGGCCAGCAAGGTGTCGCCGGCATGCTCGTGACGCAGTTCGGGCAACAGGGTGCGCATGGTCGACAGTGGCGTGTTGAGCTCGTGCGCCGCACCGGCAGCCTGGGTCGCGATGGCCAGGATGCCCTCGTCGCGCAGCGCCCGCTCGCGTATGCGTTGCACTTCCAGCTGCTGCAGGCGCAATGCGTAAGCCAGACGGTTGATGAAAAAGCCCAGCAGCACGGCGGTGATGATGAAGTTCACCGCCATCCCGATCACGTGGAGTGAGAAGTCGACGTTGTCGTGCACCGGCCTGGGCAGCGGCACGTACCAGCGCAGCAGCAGCAGATAGGCCAGCCCGGCCAGCGCCGAGACCGCCAGCAGGGCCTGCACGGACAACGCCGCCGCGCAGAGTGCGATCGGCACCAGCAGCAGGGTGATGAATGGGTTGGTGGCACCACCGCTGAAGTACAGCAGGTAGCCCAGTACCAGCGTGTCGACCGCGATGTGACCGATGGTCTCCCATTCGCGCAGAGGCCAGGGCTGGCCCAGCCGCCAGGCGGCGAACACGCCGAATACCGCGAGCAGGCCGATGCCCAGCAGCATGGGCAGCAGCGGAATCCTCAGGTGCATCCATTCGGAGCAGACCAGCACCGCCACGCTTTGCCCCGCGATGGCGCACAGCCGCAGCCAGGCCAAGGTACGCGCCAAGGCGAACGGGCCAGTGCGTTGGGTGTGCCGGTTTGGCATGGCGGCGAAGAGTGTTTCCGGTCAAATCGCCATGACCCGCGCAGGGCGGACCATGGCGATGATCAATATCCTACTGCTCAGAACCGATCGTCGGCAGCGGGTTGTCGGTGGCGATGTTGTGCGAATGATGCTCGGCGGACAGCTTTTTCATCAGCGGCAACACGGCCAGCGCGATCACGGTGCAGGCGATGCCGGCCCAGCCCAGTCTGGCGAACAGGGCGGTGTAGATCGGCATGGTCTGCAGCGGGTCGGTGATGTTCTCCGGGATGCTGGCGAAGTTGGCGACGATGCCACCAAGGTACTGGGAAATGCCCGATGCCACGAAGTAGGCGCCCATCATGAAGCCGCCCATGCGCTCCGGCACGTAGCGGGCAATCATGGCCAGGCCCAGGCCGCTGACCAGCAGTTCGCCCAGCGACGAGGCGCCGTAGCCCCATACCATCACCCACGAACTGGTCTTGCCGTCCACCGCGAAATGGTTGGCCCAGCTGTAGATGAAGAACCCCAGCGCGACGGCGGCGAAGCCGAGCGCAAACTTGGTCGCGATCGACATATCCTTGCCGTTGCGCCCGGCGGCGCTGTACAGCAACGCCAGGATCGGGCTGAGAATGAAGATCCAGATCGGGTTGAACGACTGGAACTGCGCGGGCGACCAGTTCCACAGGTGGAAGCCGAACACGTCGAAGCTCGGATTCACGTTGCGCAGTGCAAACAGGTTCAGGGAGGTCGACATCTGCTGGTAGAACACGAAGAAGAACACTGTCTGTACGGTCAGTACGAGCGCGGCGATCAAACCCGCACGCTCGGAGCGCTCGCTGCTGCTGATCAGGTACGCGAAGATCGCCAGCACCACGGCGCCAGCCAGATAGACGAAAATTCGTGCGACGGACTCGTGGCCGAGCACGTAGGCCGCGGCGAATACGGCCAGCACACCGATGCCCAGTACCGCGGTGAGCTTGCCGGAGTGCACCGGCTGCTCGTCGGGTGCCGAGCCCACATGCCTCAGGGTATGGCGCATCACCATGTAGTTGGTCAGGCCGACGAGCAGCCCGAACGCGCAGACGGCAAACGCAGCATGCCAGCCCAGTTCATGGCCGTAGCGCTCGTTCACGTAATCCTTGATCCAGGGCGTGAGCAGCATCGAGATGGTCGAGCCGATGTTCACGGCCATGTAGTAGATGGTGAAGGCGCTGTCGATCTTGGAGTCGTCGCCGTCGTAGATCTTGCGCACCAGGTTGCCGGCATTGGGCTTGAACAGGCCGTTGCCGACCACGATCACACCGAGCGAGCAATACAGGAACCACACGCTCTGGCCCGGAACCGCCATCAGGGCGTAGCCGAGAGAGAGGATGGTGGCGCCGATCAGCATGGTGCGTCGGGTGCCGAGGATCTTGTCGCCGACCCAGCCGCCGATCGCCGGTGCCACATAGATCAGGGCCGCCGCCGCACTCCAGACCAGATTGGCCTTGTCGTCGGCAAAGCCCAGACGCTGCACCATGTAATACACGATGAGCGCCTGCATGCCGTAGTAGCCGAAACGCTCCCACATTTCGATCAGGAAGACGGTGCTGAAGGAGCGAGTCTGTGAGACGGGCGGATTCTGGGTTGCCATATCTTTTCCGTGCATTGTTCAAACCGTGGCAGCGTCTTGACGCCACCTGCGCCGTGCAACCCTGAACAGGCCACAACCGATGAAGCGTAACCCATTCGTCCTCGCGATGTAGCTGCACTGCGACATGGCGAAAATCCGCACAACTGCCCGTCGAGGCCGATGCGCTCATGCCGATGGCAGCGACCGGCCGATTGCCGGACGGGTGCTTGTGGCATCATGGTGCGCCTGCACCCGCCTGTTTGAAGAGAGTTTTTCGCTCATGCCGATCGCCGCGCCACCATCATCGGCTCACCTCAGGGTGAGCTGCCTTCATGCCGTCATGGCGATTGCCGGGTCGCCATTGCCGGCGGCTGGCTGAGCGGTCGCGTCAGCATGGCGGCCGAAGGTTTTCGTGGTCCCAGACAGCTCTGGAATGCATTCCAGTGGTCGATGAAGGGGTTTCGTGCGGCCTGGCGCCACGAGGCGTCGTTCCGGCTGGAGGCCTGCCTGGTGATGGTGCTGGTGCCGCTTGGCCTGTGGCTGGGTCACGGTGGGCTTGAGAAATTCGCCTTGATCCTGGCGCCGTTGCTGGTGCTGTCGGCCGAGTTGCTCAACTCGGCGATCGAGGCGGTGGTCGACAAGGTCAGTCCGGACTTCCACGAGCTGGCCGGGCGCGCCAAGGACATGGGTTCGGCCGCGGTTTTCGTGCTGCTGGTGCTGGTGGCTTTGAGCTGGGGACTGATCCTGTTGCCGCGCTGGCTGTGAGCCGGCGCGGCAACAGGTTTACTGGATGTCCTTGCGTCGGTCGGGCGGATCGACCGGAACGCCGGAAGCGTCGACTTGTTTCATCGCACCGACGCTGACCTTGCCGATCCACGCGCCATCGCGCACGGCGAAATACTGCTTGGGATCCCAGCGCCAGCTGGCGTTGATGTTGCCGCAACCGGTGATCGGTGCGCCGTCGATGGTATCGGCGCCGCATTCGGGCATCCGGCCGATACCATTGAATTGTGCCGGGGTGAGGCTGGACAGCGAATCGCTGCCGAAGCCCAGATGTGAGCCGGTCATCTGGCTGTGGTTCCAGCGCAGCACCAGGGTCATGCGTCGCTTGGCGGTGGTATCGCCGTACTCGGGGTAGAGTTCCTCCACCTTGCTCCTGGCCTGCTCGCGCTGCTGCGCATCGAGCTTTGCCCATACGGCATCGCGGGTGGCAAGGAATTGCGGATACTTGCGTTCAGCCGCGATCGCGATCCAGGCGAACGCGGTAACCGGATCTTTCCGCACTCCTTCGCCGTTGAGATACATCAAGCCGATGCTCAGCTGCGACAGCTTGTCGGCATAGCGGGCGCCGATCAGGAAATATTTCATCGCGGCCTTGTAGTTGCCGGTGGCGTAACGCTGCATGCCGGTGAACTCGCCGTATTCGTCGGGATGGCCCCAGGTGGAACTGCGGCCCATCGCCGTCAGCACTTTTTGCGATTGCTGGTCCTGCAGCGGGGCGGCAGCTTTCTCGCCGGCCGTAGCGGCAGCCGTGACGGCAATCAGACTGCAGATGGTTGCGCAGATGATCCGTTGGCGAGCTGACTTCATCACGTGTTCCTCTTGAATTCCCTGAGAATCGGATCGTGCCTGTGATTCCGGGAGCTCCTGCTCCCATCCGGGAATATAGTACCGATCAGTACATCGGGGAGTTGATGGCCGGCGCTCGGGCGCGGCCGGTGACACGATTGCGCCCCGCGGGCATGGATGATGGAATGGCACTTCCCCCTGAGCGGAGCGAACCCATGAAAATCCTGCGCACTCTGGTGCTGCTGCTGATCGCCGTCAGCCTGACCGGTTGCGGCTACAACGCCATCCAGCGCCAGGATGAAGCGGTCAAGGCGGCCTGGTCCGAAGTGCTGAACCAGTATCAGCGCCGCGCCGATCTGGTGCCGAATCTGGTCAACACGGTCAAGGGTTATGCCCAGCACGAGGAGAAGGTCTTCGTCGAGGTGACCAACGCCCGCGCCAAGGTGGGCAGCATCCAGGTCAATGCCGATACGCTCAACGATCCGCAGAAGCTGCAGCAGTTCCAGGCGGCGCAGGGCGAGCTGGGCAATGCGTTGTCGCGACTGATGGTGGTCAGCGAAAACTATCCGCAGCTCAAGGCCGACGGTCTGTTCCAGAACCTGCAGGCACAGCTGGAAGGCACCGAGAACCGGGTCACCGTGGCACGCAATCGCTACGTCCAGGCGGTGCAGGAATACAACGGCATGATCCGCACCTTCCCCAACAACCTGACGGCGAAGATGTTCGGCTACAAGGTGAAGCCGAATTTCAGTGTGGACAACGAGAAGGCGATTTCCACCGCGCCAAAGGTGGATTTCGGCAACGGCACGCCGGCACCCGCCAGCTCGGTGCACTGACGATGCCCTGGCGCCTTGCGCGCCTGTGGTTGATCCTGGCGATGGCCCTGCTGTCGCCGGGTCTTCTGCATGCGGCCGACGCCGTGCCGAAGCTGGCTCGGCATGTCACCGACCTCACCGGCACATTGACGACGCAACAAGTCGACCAGCTGGATACGCAGCTGACTGCGCTGGAAAAGGCCAAGGGAGCACAGTTGGTGGTGCTGATGGTCGGCAGTACCGGCGGGCAGGACATCGAGGGTTATTCGCTGGCCGTCGCCGAGGCGAACAAGGTGGGCCGCAAGGGTACCGATGACGGCGTACTGTTGTTGATTGCCAAGAATGATCACCGTGTGCGCATCGAGGTTGGATACGGCCTGGAGGGGGCCATTCCGGATGCGGCTGCCGCGAGGATCATCCGCGAATACCTCGCGCCGAAATTCCGCGGCAATGATTATTTTGGCGGCATCAGCGACGCGGTGGGTGCGCTGACCCAGTTGATCAACGGTGAACCGTTACCGCCGCCGGTAGAGGGCACTCCGGATCACGCGCGCTCCGGCCGTGGCCTGCAGAACAGTCTGGTGATCAGCGTGTTCGTGGCGCTGTTCCTGCGCGGCATGCTGGGGCGGGCCAGCGCATGGGTGCGCGCGCCATTGGGCGCTGTGCTGGTCGGTGGCCTGCTGTGGCTGCTGATGTCGATGGGTGCGGGCATCCTGGGGGCCGTGATCGGCGGGGTGCTGATGTTGCTTCCCGGTGGTGCCGGGCGTTCGATCGGCGGTGGTGGCTGGGGCGGCTTCGGCGGCGGTGGTGGCTGGGGCGGCGGCAGTAGTGGCGGCGGTGGTTTCAGCGGTGGCGGTGGCAGTTTCGGCGGCGGCGGTTCGTCGGGGAGCTGGTGATGACGACCATGCGGCGATGGATGGCAAACCTGTTCAACGGCTGGTTCCAGTTGCGCCGGCGCTTCCCGTCCGTGCTGCTGGACGAGATGGCCAGCGCCATTGCCGTCGGCGAGCAGACCCACCGGGGTGAGATCCGCTTTGCCGTCGAATCGCGGTTGGCACCGCTGGCGCTGCGGGATGGCCTCGATGCGCCGGCCCGGGCACGGCAGGTGTTTGCCCAGCTGCGGGTCTGGGATACCGAGTACAACAGCGGCGTTTTGTTCTATCTGTTGATGGCCGAGCAGCGCATCGAGATCGTCGCCGACCGCGGCATCGCCGCACGGGTGGCGCCGGACGAGTGGGACGCGATTTGCGCCGTCATGCGCGAGCAGTATGCCCGCGGGCAATGGCGTGACGGCAGTCTGCAGGGCATCGCTGCCGCCCATGCCCTGTTGCTGAAGCATTTTCCCGGCAACGACAAGGCCAATCCGGATGAATTGCCGGATCGGCCGGTGCTGTTGTAGAACCGCTGCGGGACGACCTTCGTCAGGCGAAGCAAAGTGCATCGAACGTGGGTCGTCGTCACCCGGCGCCTGAACGTTCCGGGTCAGCTGATGCCGCTGTCCGCCGAGCGGAACACCGGCATCAACGCGCGGTGTCAGTGCCCCAGGTACTTGCCCAGGAAATCCTGCATGTGCTGCAACAGGTCGATGCGGTCCTTCTCGCTGTAGAAGCCGTGGCCTTCCTTCGGCTTGCTCAGCCACACATAGGGCTTGCCGGCCTTGTCCAGGGCCGAGCGCAACTCGGTGGCGTTGCGGAACGGCACGCGCGGGTCGGCTTCGCCGTGAGCGATCAGTACCGGCACGTTGAACCGGTCCAGTTGGTACAACGGCGAGATGGTACGCGCGGCCGCCTTGTCGCCGATGGCGTCGGCGAAATAGGTCTTGCCGGCAGAGAAGTGACTGGTGTCACTGTAATCCATGCCGATCGACCAGTCGGATACGCCGGCATAGTCGATCGCGCACTTGAACAGCCCCGGCGCCACGATCGGCGTCATCAGCGCCGAATAGCCGCCGAAGCTGCCGCCGTAGACGCAAATGCGGTCCCGATCGGCGTGCCCCTGCTCGATCGCCCAGCGCACGCCATCGATCAGGTCATGCTGGATGCGGTCGCCAAACTGCTTGTACCCGGCGCGCATGAAATTCATGCCGCGACCGGAGGAACCGCGGTAGTTCACCTGCAGCACGGCATAGCCGCGGCTGGCCAGGAACTGGGCATCCGTGTCATAGGCCCAGCCGTCGGCAACGCCAATCGGGCCACCATGCGGCAGCAGTACCATCGGATGCGCCTTGGTGCCGTCACCCGGGACGGTCAGGTAACCGTCCAGTTCCATGCCATCGCTGGCCTTGAAGCGGATCGGCTGGCGCGCGACCATCTGCGCGGGCTTGATCCACGGCTCCACCTGGAACAGTGGCCGCAGGTTCATGCTGTGGCGGTCGAACAGCGCGAAGGTACCCGGATCGCGGTCGCTGTAGGCATGTATCAGCAGGGTCATGCCGTCGTCGCTGCGACCGGCGATGTCGATGACCTCGTCGGGAAACTTGTCGCTGAGTGCCTTGTGGATCCGGGCCAGCGGGCTGTCGTCCAGATAGACGAAACGGGGGCGACCGACGCTCAGGCTGGCGGCGTATGGAGCGCCGTCATGCGGCGCCCACAGGATGTCACCCACGGCGGAGAAGTTGTCGCTGGCGAGTACCTTGCGATCGCTGCCGTCGAGCTTGCTGGAGACCAGCGCCTCGGGGCCGCCGTCGGCGCTGTAGATCGACCACATCGTGCTGCCGTCGGCACTGATTCGCTGGGGCACCAGCGCCTTGCCGGTGACGCTGGCAGGCAGCAGGTGCCAGGGCCGATCCTTGCCGTCGCGGGCATAGGTATGGATGGTGGCACCGGCGTCAGGCGAGCCGTAGGCGAAACGGGCGATGCCGGCGTGCATGACGAAACTCATGTCGCCCTTGTCGATCTTGCCCATCAGCTTGGCGCTGCCGTTGCCCGTATCGACGTCGTAGACCATGCTGCTGTGGGTGTCGTACATGGTGTAGCTGCCGCTGGGGAACGGCCGCAGGTTGACGTAGATGTGGCCGTTGCGCGGTTCCGGTATGCCCGCGATGGATGCCGAGCCCCTCGGCATGTCCTGCGAGTGGATCGAATTTCCGCGGTCGGCCAGGCTGTACAAGGTGGTCTTGTGGCTGCCGTCGTAGTCCAGTGCGACCAGTTCGCCGGTCATCTGCGGCACGTCAAGCCAGGCGGACTCGTAGGCCAGCGCCACCACCAGACGGGTATTGCTGGCCCACACGACCTGCCCGGGCACGTTGCGACGGGCCATGTCGAGCCGGCTCAGCGGTTTCAGATCGGGCAGGTGGAGCACGGCCAGCTGATAATGGCTGTTGCCATCGGCATCGGTGCTGCGTACGGCCACCGCCAGCAGCTGGCCATCCGGGGACAGGCTGGGGTTGCTCAACTCGCCGTGGCGGGCGAAATCCTGGACAGGCAACGAGGCGGATGGCGCCGCGAAGGCGGGAAGCGAAACAAGCATGAAGGCAAATGCCAGCAGGCGGCGTAGTGCGATTGGCATGATGGTTCCTTGTGATACGAAGCAGCGGGGTGGCGCGAATTCACCGCGGGCCATTGCTTCATGAGGCGGCATCGGAGCAGTCCCGCGCAGTTACGGGCCGACAGCGGCTAGTGGCAGCCTTGCGGCAAGGTTCTGCTACTGACGATAGAGAGGCGAACAGATTCGGCAAGCGCTGGCGAGCGGTGTGGTCGATTGCCCTGATCCCCGGTCACGCGGCCGTCCGCCGGATCAGCTGGGCCAGCGCGACAGCACGCCACAACGCGCCGCACGACACGCGCAATACGGTAGGACATGGATTTCCCCCTGACACGCTCCGTGTGTTGAACCTGATCGCCTGGAGCGCGACGAACGGGCTGGATGCGAGCATCCCTGTCAGCAACGGTGACGACTGCCTGATCCCCCGATCAGGGCAGTGTCAACCTGCAATTCTAGCCTGTTGGCCGGCCTGATCGAAAGAGCGCGCTGACGCCGGGCCGCGCGGTCCCGCTACACTTGGCCTTTGCCAGCCAGTGTCACGAGCATGTCCCAATCTTTTGTTGTCGAGTTCGATCCGGTTGCCTTCCACCTCGGTCCGATCCAGGTGCACTGGTACGGTCTGATGTACCTGCTCGGCTTTTTCTTCGTCGCGGTACTGGGCGAATACCGACGCCGGCGCGGACGCCTGCCGGTAAGCCGCGATGCGCTGAGCGACCTGCTTTTCTACGGCATGCTGGGCGTGATCGTCGGCGGGCGGATCTGGTACATGCTGTTCTATTACGACGGTGGCATCCGCTGGATCTGGACCGATCCGCTGGCGTTGTTCCGGGTATGGGACGGCGGCATGAGCTTTCACGGCGGCTTGCTCGGCGTGCTGGCTGCCGGCTGGTGGTGGTCGCGCCGGCACGCGCTGCACTTCTTCGATACGGTCGACTTCGTGGCGCCGCTGGTGCCGATCGGGCTGGGCCTGGGCCGGCTCGGCAACTTCATCAACGGCGAACTGTGGGGCAAGCCCAGCGACGTGCCCTGGGCGATGATTTTTCCGCATGCACCGGATCGCCAGCCGCGACACCCCTCGCAGCTGTACGAGCTGCTGCTGGAGGGCGTGGTGCTGTTCGTGGTGCTGTGGCTGGTATCGCTGAAACCGCGGCCGCGCTATCTGGTTTCCGGTCTGTTCGCGCTGCTCTACGGCTGCTTCCGCTTTGCGGTGGAGTTCGTGCGCGTACCCGACCCTCAGCTTGGCTATCTCGCCTGGGGCTGGCTGACCATGGGGCAGATCCAGTCGCTGCCATTGATCGTGGTCGGGCTGCTGCTGGTCGCGTGGTCGCGACGCGCGCCGACCTTGCCGCTGGCTTGAGCTGGCTTCCCGACACGCGGCCGGGACACCGGCCGCATCTCCACCGGTTAGGATTTGCCGATGCATGCTTATCTCGATTTGCTCCGTCATGTGCTCGACCATGGCACCGACAAGACCGATCGTACCGGCACCGGAACACGCAGCGTGTTCGGCTGGCAGATGCGCTTCGATCTCGGCGAGGGGTTCCCGCTGGTCACCACCAAGAAACTGCATCTGAAATCGATCGTGCACGAGCTGATCTGGTTCCTGCGCGGCGATACCAACATCGCCTACCTGAAAGAGCACGGCGTGCGTATCTGGGACGAGTGGGCCGACCCGAATGGCGAGCTCGGTCCGGTCTACGGCCAGCAATGGCGCGCGTGGCCGACGGCGGACGGTGGCGTGGTCGACCAGATCAGCTGGGTGATCGACGAGATCCGGCGCAATCCGGATTCGCGCCGGCTCATCGTCAGCGCCTGGAACGTGGGGGAGTTGCCGAAGATGGCGCTGATGCCCTGCCATACGCTGTTCCAGTTCTATGTCGCCGACGGCAAGCTCAGCTGCCAGCTTTACCAGCGCTCGGGTGACATCTTCCTCGGTGTGCCGTTCAATATCGCCAGCTACGCGCTGCTTACCCATATGGTCGCCCAGGTTTGCGGGCTGAGGGTGGGCGACTTCGTGCATACCCTGGGTGATGCCCATCTGTACAACAACCACGTGGAGCAGGCGCGCCTGCAATTGACCCGGGACGTGCGACCGCCGCCGCAGTTGAAGCTCAACCCGACGGTACGTTCGATCTTCGATTTCCGCTACGAGGACATCGCGATCGAGGGCTACCAGCCGCATCCGGCGATCAAGGCCCCGGTGGCCGTCTAGCAAGGGATTTCGCCGTGCCGCCTGCGACCGGGGCGGCGCATGCCGAGTCATCGCGACGCAGCCGCACCCTGCTAAGATTCCACGCAATCGGTGGCGCCAGCCCGAGACGCCGCCCGTTCCATTGAGCATGCTTTTCAAGGATCCGTTATGGCCATCTCGCTGATTGCCGCACTCGACGAAAATTTTGCCATTGGCCGCAAGGGGCAGTTGCCCTGGCATCTGCCCGATGACCTGCGCTGGTTCAAGCAGCTGACCACCGGCAAGAACGTGCTGATGGGCTACAACACGGCCGTGTCGATAGGCAGGGCCTTGCCCGACCGGGTCAACCTGGTGCTCTCGCGTCGGCACGAGGCGCCGTTCCCGGGCCAGATCACCGTGCGTTCGATCGAGGAGGCGCAGGCGCGTTGCAGCAATACCGGACTGATGGTGATCGGCGGCGGCATGGTGTTTTCCGAAGCGTTGCCGCGCGCACGCCGGATGTACCTGACCTGGGTCAGCGCCGCCATCGACGGTGCCGATACCTTTTTCCCCGGCGTGCATTTCAGCGACTGGATCGAGGTCTCCCGCGTGCACCACAAGGCCGACGCCGAGCATGCCTACGACTTCGACATGGTCGAGTACCTGCGCAACAGCTGATGCCCGCAACCACCGCGCCGAGGCCGGTCCTGCATGTGATGGCCGGTCTGCTGATCGACGTTGAAGGCCGCGTGCTGCTGGCACAGCGTCCGGCCGGCAAGCATCTGGCCGGCATGTGGGAGTTCCCCGGTGGCAAGCTTGAATCGGGCGAAGCCCCGCTGGCGGCACTGGCGCGCGAACTGCACGAGGAGCTCGGCATCCGCATGCTGCACGCCGAACCGCTGATCCGGGTGCCTTGGCAATATGGTGAGCAGGAGTTGCTGCTCGACGCTTGGCGGGTCGATCGTTGGGGCGGCGTGCCGCGTTCACTGGAAGGGCAGGCGCTGCAGTGGCTGCCGCCGGAGCAAATCGATCCCGCCACGCTGACTCCGGCCGATGGTCCGATCCTGCGGGCATTGCTGGTGGCAAATCAACCCACTGCTTGAGGTATGCGGGAACCGCATTCTTGTGCGAGCAAGCAAGTAGTGTAGGAGCGACTCGCCGATGGCCTTTATCGAGGCTTGTCGGCCAGAGCCAGATAGCGCTCATGCAACTTGGCTACCGCCTGATCGAGCGCGGATTCGTCGCCGCTGTTTTCGATCACGTCGTCAGCCAGTGCCAGCCGCTCGGCACGGCTGGCCTGCTGGGCCAGCATGCGACGCGCCAGTGTTTCGTCGATGCCGTCGCGCGCCATCAGCCGCTTTACCTGCACCGATTCGGGCGCGTCGACCAGCAATACGCGATTGACCCAGCGGTAGTGGTCGATGTTCTCGGCCAGCAGGGGAATCGCCAGCAGACAGTACGGGGCGCGTTCGGCCAGGGCCCGTTCGAACAGCCACTGGCGCACGCGTGGATGGATGATTGCCTCCAGCGTCTTCCTTGCCCCGGGGTCGGCAAATACGCGTTCCCGCATGCTGGGGCGGTCCAGGCGGCCCGATCCGTCCAGCACGTCGGCACCGAACGCGGCAACCACGGCAGCAAGCCCGGGCGTGCCCGGTTCGATCACCTCTCGAGCCGCCACGTCGGCATCATGCACGGGGACTCCCAGCGCGGAGAAGCGTCGCGCCACGGCCGTCTTGCCGGCAGCGACACCTCCGGTCAGGGCGATGACCAGAGCATGCGGTCGCTCGTTCATCGCAGGCCGGTGAGTTGCATGTAGCCCTGCAGCAGGCCGTGGCCGGCGATGAACCAGACCCAGCCCGCAGCGGCGATGAACGGTCCGAACGGCATCGGGATCTCGCGCTCATGCTTGCGCAGCAGGATCAGGCCGCCGCCGACCAGTGCGCCGATCAGCGAGGACAGCAGGATCATCGGCAGCAGCGACACCGGCCCCATCCACGCACCGAGTGCGGCCAGCAGCTTGAAGTCGCCGTGGCCCATGCCTTCCTTGCCGGTCAGCAGCTTGAATCCCCAGTACACGCTCCACAGGCTCAGGTAGCCGATGGCGGCACCGATGATCGCCGAGGGTGCGATCACGAACATCGGCAGCAACGAGAGCAGCAGGCCCAGCCACAGCAACGGAAAGGTCAGCTGGTCGGGTAGCAGTTGCGTACGGAAGTCGATGCCGGACAGTGCGATCAGGGTCCAGGTGAGAATCAGTCCGGCGAGTGCCGCCCAGGACGGCCCGAACTTCCATACCACCACCGCACTCAGCACGCCGCTGAGCAATTCGACCAGTGGGTACTGGATCGATATCTTCGTCTTGCAGTAGCGGCAACGCCCCCCCAGCAGCAGCCAGCCGAACAGTGGAATATTGTCCAGCGCCGACAGCGGGTGCTTGCACTGCGGACAATGCGAAGGCTCGCGCACGATGCCCGGCGGCAACGGCGTCGTATCGGCTTCCAGCTCCAGTACCTCGCGCGCCTCCCGCCGCCAGCCGGCCGCCATGCGCTCGGGCAGGCGCAGAATCACCACGTTGAGGAAGCTGCCCACCAGCAGGCCGAGCACGCCGGCAAGGGCGATCCACAGGACGAAGGAGAGTTCGGGCATCGGTAGGCCTGGGCTTTTTTTAAAGCCCCTCTCCCATCGGGAGAGGGGTTGGGAGAGGGTACGGTCTCGCGCAATACTCAGAATCACCTCAAGCACCGCGTCAATCTCCTGCAATACCTGATTGTCCCAGAATCTCAGGACAAGCAAACCCTGCCTTTCGAGAGCGTTTGTCCTTGTGCTGTCGACCTGTTCATTATGTTGCGAACCGTCGAGTTCGATGACAAGGCGAAGTTCTTCGCAATAGAAGTCCGCGATGTAAGGCGGAATGGAATGCTGGCGGCGGAATTTGAATCCGCCCAGGCGGCGTGCGCGCACGTGGTACCAGAGTTTGGATTCGGCGTCGGTGCTGGTGGTGCGCAGGGCTTTTGCTGTGGTCAAGGCGCGGGTGGGTAGCGGCGGTTTGTGACGCATGGCTTCGACCGGACCCTCACCCCAACCCCTCTCCCAATGGGAGAGGGGCATTCAAGTGCTAGAACGTGCCGGCGAGCTTGAAGATCGGCAGGTACAGCGCGATCACCATGCCACCCACGATGGTGCCCAGCACCACCATGATGATTGGTTCGAGCAGGGTGGACAGGGTGTCGACCGCGTTGCTGACCTCTTCCTCGTAGAACTCGGCGACCTTGAACAGCATGTTGTCCAGCGCACCGGATTCCTCGCCGATGGCGGTCATCTGCACCACCATGTTGGGGAACAGGCCGGTCTGCTTCATCGCCAGCTGCAGCTGATGGCCGACCGAGATGTCGTCGCGCATCTGCCTGACCGCATCGCCGTAGACGATGCTGCCGGTGGCACCGGCCACCGCGTCCAGCGCCTCGACCAGCGGCACACCGGCGCGGAAGGTCACGCCCAGAGTGCGGGCGAAGCGGGCGATCGCGGAGTTGCGCACGATATTCCCCATCACCGGCATCTTCAGCGCCATGCGGTCGAGGAAGTGGGCAAACTTCACCGAACGCTTCTTGGCGACGACCAGCGCGGTGATGCTGCCGCCGATGATACCAACCACGATGTACCAGTAGCTCTGCATGAACTCCGACGCGCTGACCAGCAACTGGGTCGGTGCCGGCAGCTGGGCTCCGGCGTCCTGGAAGGTCTTGGCGAATACCGGCACCACGAACAGCAGCATGATCAGGATGACCATGAACACCACCGCCAGCACCATCATCGGGTAGAACAGTGCCTTCTTGATCTTCTTCTTGATTGCTTCCGTGCGCTCCTTGTAGGTCGCCACGGTATCCAGCACGGTGTCCAGCACACCCGATGTCTCACCGGCATGCACCAGGTTGCAGTAAAGCTCGTCGAACTGCACCGGGTAGCGGGCCAGCGCCTCGTGCAGAGCGGCACCGCCCTCGATGTTCTGTTTCACGTCGAGCAGGATGTTCTTGAAGCGGACGTTCTTCTGGCCATCGGCGATGATGTCGAAGGACTGCACCATCGGCACGCCGGAGGCCATCATGGTGGCGATCTGGCGGCTGAATACGGCGACGTCGCCGGGTTTGACCGTGCTTCCGGTCGCGCCGAACAGCGGCTTGGAGCGCTCCCGCACGGTTTGCGGGTTCATGCCCTGACGGCGCAGCTCGGCCTTGACCAGCGAGGCGTTCTTCGCCGGCATGTCGCCCTTCATGCGTTTGCCGCGCTTGTCCAGCGCCACCCACTCGTAGGTGGTCAGCCTGCTGACTTCGGCACGCTGGGCGCCAAGCGCGCGCGTCTTGTTTGCGTTTGCGGTAGCCGTGGCCATGCGCATCTTCCCCCAGTTGTTCGATCCCGGAGCCGCTCAGGTGGGCGGCTGGCAAGGTATTTGTACAGCTTATGTCATTTTCGACGCAGCAAAACGTGGCGCTGGACGCAAGTTCGATGAAGGAGGTGTCCCGGATTCACCACTTACTCCTTGGTCACCCGATCGATTTCGGTCAGGCTGGTCAGTCCCTGCTTCACCTTCAGCAGGGCGGATGCGCGCAGATCATTTATCCCGGCAGCCTTGGCCACCTCGGAGATCTGCATCGCATTGCCGCCTTGCAGGATGATTTTCTGGATGTCCTCCAGCATCGGCATCACCTGATAGATGCCCACGCGGCCCTTGTAACCCTCGTTGCAGCCATCGCAGTTGCCGGCCTCATAGACGGTCAACCCTGCATCGATATCGGCTTGAGTGAAGCCCGCTTTCAGCAGCACCTGCGGCGGCAGCTCCATCGGTTTCTTGCAGTCGTGCAGACGCCGGGCCAGGCGCTGGGCGATGATCAGGGTGACCGACGAGATGATGTTGTACGGCGCGATACCCATGTTCATCAGGCGCGCAATGGTCTGCGCGGCATCGTTGGTGTGCAGGGTGGACAACACCATGTGACCGGTCTGGGCGGCCTTGATCGCGATCTCGGCGGTTTCCAGGTCGCGGATCTCGCCCACCATGATCACGTCCGGATCCTGACGCAGGAACGAGCGCAGCGCGCTGGCGAAGGTCATGCCCCGCTTCACGTTCTGCTGTACCTGGTTGATGCCCTCGACGCGGATTTCGACCGGGTCCTCCACCGTCGAGATGTTGCGCTCGGCGGTATTGAGTATGTTCAGTCCGGTATACAGCGAAACCGTCTTGCCCGAGCCAGTCGGGCCGGTCACCAGCACCATGCCGTACGGCTTCTGGATCGCATCGAGGTAGAGCTTCTGCTGATCCGGCTCGTAGCCGAGCTTCTCGATGCCGATCTTGGCCGAGGATCCGTCCAGGATACGCAGCACGATCTTCTCGCCGAACAGGGTCGGCAGCGTACTCACGCGAAAGTCGATTGCGCGGGTCTTGGACAGGTTGAGCTTGATGCGGCCGTCCTGGGGCACGCGCTTCTCGGCGATGTCCAGCTGCGCCATCACCTTGATGCGCGAGGAAATGCGGTTGGCCATCTTCATCGGTGGGCTGGCCACCGCCTTGAGCATGCCATCCATGCGCAGGCGCACCCGGTACTGGGTCTCGAACGGCTCGAAGTGGATATCCGAGGCGCCGCGACGGATCGCGTCGACCAGGATCTTGTTGACGAACTTCACCACCGGGGCATCGTCGGTGGCATTGGCGTCGATGCCGGTGGACTCGGCCTCGTCATCGCCTACTTCAATATCCAGATCGTCCAGGTCGCCACCGCCCATGTCGGGCATGACGTCGCGCATGTTGCTCAGCAGGCTCTCGATCACCCGCTGCAGCGAACCGCGCTCGACCAGGATGGGTTCCACCATGCAGTTGGAATGGAACTTGATCTCGTCCAGAGCATGCGACTGCATCGGATCGGCGATGCCGACAAACAGCCGTTTGCCGCGACGGAACAACGGCAGCGCCTGATGCTTGGTGATCAGTGCCTCGCTGATCAGGTCCAGCGGCATCGTCGCGGGGTTCAGCGACGCCACGTCCATCATCGGCATGCCGAACTCGATCGAGGCGATCCGGGTCAACTGCGAGCCATCGACCAGGTTGTGATCAAGCAGCCACGCTCCCAGCGAAGCCTTCTGCTGGCCGCAATCGGTCATGGCCTTGCGTACATCCGCCTCCGGCAGCACGCCCTCGGACACCAGACGGCGCGCCATGCCGGACAAACCCGCGAGCGACGGTTGCATTTGAGATGACATAACCAACGTGACCCTTTCCCCGTATGTGGTTGAATCTACCGCAGTCTGGCGCTCAGGTCATCCATTCCCTGCAGCCCCGACCGGTTCGCGGTGATGCGGCGCACAAATCGATCGTCCCGTGGCGTCGCCGGAGGGGCAAGGCTGATCACTTTCGCCTGGGCGCTCTGGGTCAGGGGCGTCCGATCCACTCCCCGGGCCGGATCCCTGTCATCAGCATCGATTTCCCTGGATGGCGGGATCTGTCGCCGATCAGTCGCGCCCTCCGAAATCGACTGTCGTGTCCGACCGGCCTCGAAAACGCCAACATCCGCCGCAACCGCCGGTCGGCCTTCACGCTATGATCTGCGCTTCACGGGGAGGCCACTTTTGAACCAGCTCAGCATCATTTTGCCCGCCAAGAACGAAGCGCCCGCACTGGCATCCCTGTTGCCGCGCCTGCGCGCCGCGCATCCCGGGGCCGAGATCATCGTGGTCGACGACGGCTCCACCGACGATACCCGCAGCATCTGCAGGAGCCATGGCGTCGAATGCCTCTCCTCCCCGTATTCCATGGGCAACGGCGCGGCGATCAAGCGCGGCGCCCGCGCCGCCACCGGCGACATCCTGGTATTCATGGATGGCGACGGCCAGCACGATCCGGCCGATATCGTTCGCCTGCTCGACCAGTTGGGTCGTGGCTACGACATGGTGGTCGGCGCCCGCGACTGGGGCAGCCAGGCCGGCGTCGGTCGTGGCCTCGCCAACACGTTGTACAACTGGCTGGCCACCCGCATGACCGGCCACCCGGTACTCGATCTCACTTCGGGCTTCCGCGCCGTGCGCGCGGACAAGTTCCGCGAGTTCCTGCACCTGCTGCCGAACGGCTTCAGCTACCCCACCACCAGCACCATGGCCTTTTTCCGCAGCGCCTATCCGGTCGCCTATATCCCGATCAAGGCCGCCCAGCGCGTCGGCAAGAGCCACATCAAGCCGCTGCGCGACGGCGTCCGCTTCCTGCTGATCATCTTCAAGATCGCCACGCTGTACTCGCCGTTGAAGCTGTTCGTGCCGGCCAGTGCGATGTTTTTTTTGCTTGGTTGTGCCAATTACGCGTGGACCTTCATGCACGAGGGCAGGCTCACCAATGGCAGCACGCTGATGTGGAGTGCGGCGGTAATTGTGTTTTTGATTGGGCTGGTGTCCGAGCAGATCACCGGTTTGATGTATCGACGCGATGTGTAATCAGTTCGGTGGGCTGGCTGTATTGAAGGCACTTATATTTGCATCACCATTGTTTGCAGTTCGGAAATGAGCAGGAACGTCGCCAGAAATGCTTTGTGGAACGTCGGCGGACAACTTGTTTCGCTGGGCGTGGGGTTGGTGGCACTTCCTCTTCTTTTGTACGAACTGGGTGCGGCGCGACTGGGCGTGTTCACGTTGGCACTCGGGTTGATCGGATTCTCAGGACTGTTCGATCTCGGCCTCGGTCGTGCGTTGACGCAGACCGTGTCCAGCAGCCTCGGGCAAGGCCGTTCGCGGGAACAAGCCGCGGCACTGGTATGGCGAGTTATCGGCCTGCTGGCAGGGTTTGGCGTGCTGTGGTTAGTGGCGCTGTGGTGGGCTGCGCCATTTTTGGTGGATCGGCTGTTTTCACTAACCGGCGAGATGGCGCACGAAACCATCTTTGGCTTGCGCGCGCTGGCGCTATCCATTCCCTTCGCGCTGGCCGCCACCGGGGCCATGGGTACGCTGGAAGGTTTGCAGCAGTTCCGTCTGCTCAGCTTGTGGCGCATGCCGATGAGCGTGCTGCAATTTGGTCTGCCAGTGGGCGTGGCGCTCGTCCGCCCGGATGTAGGCTGGGTGATCGCGGTTTTGGCTGCCACGCGCGTGATGTGGATGCTGCTATGGTTCACGCAATTGCACCGCGTGTTGCCGCGCGTGCCGGGTATCACCGCCCAGCCGCGCCGATCTGCGCCACGCTCTGCACTTTGGCGGCTGGCTGTCGGTGAGCAACATCATCGGACCGTTGATGGTTTACGCTGACCGCTTCTATTTGGCCAGTGTTTTTCCGCCGGCAACGGTGGCGTATTACACCGTACCGTTCGATACTGGATTTCGCGCAACGTCCTTGCCGCAAATGGCGATGAACGCGCTGTTCCCTGCGCTGGCTGAAACCCAGTCTCTGCCCGAGGCATCGACACGTTTGATGGCGTTTGCCATCCGCGCCATGCTGGTGCTGGTGCTACCCGCTGCGCTCGTGGTGGCTGTGTTCGCGCATCCCTTGCTGGTGCTGTGGCTCAATGCGAGTTTCGCGGGTCCGGCGACGCCTGTGCTGCAACTGCTGCTGGTCGGCGTTTTTCTCAACAGCGCTGCGCATTTGCCCTATGCCCTGTTGCAAGCACATGGACGTTCGGATCTGACCGCCAAGCTACACCTGTTGGAGCTGCCAGTGTTCGCCGCCCTGCTGATTGCCGGTGTTCACTTGTTCGGCATCGCCGGCGCGGCGCTGGCGTGGGCGCTGCGTAGTATGCTGGATACTGCGCTGCTATACACCACAGCTTGGTGGTTGCATCCTCCGCAGCGAACCATGCTGGCACGAGGCATGAGCTTGCTGAGCCTGGCGACTGGGGCACTTCTGCTGGTGGTTTATGCGATGCATGGTCTGATTCAGCTCGTGCTGACCGCCATTGTCGTCGTGGCCTGTGCCTTCGCCGCGCAGCGCCTGCTGCACCTGACGCGGCTCGGAACTTACAAGGAAATTTCACCATGAGCGAAATCCAGAGTCCTTGGCCGCAGGCCGATCTTGAAGCCGTACCGCATTGCCCAGTGTGCGGCAGCGCCGAGCGCAGGCCGCTCTATACGGGTTTGACTGATCGTGTTTTCTGCGTCGCCGATGGCGCGTGGAACTTATCTTGCTGCGCGGAGTGCGCCAGTGGCTATCTCGACCCCAGGCCAACGCCTGAGAGCATCGGTCGCGCCTATGTGACTTACTACACCCACGACGTCGAAGATCACCCTATCGTGCGTCGCAAGGGACGTGTTCGCAGCCTGCTGCACGATTTGGTCAACGGCTATCAAAACCGGCGTTACGGATTGCAGCGCAGCTCTGCATTGTCGATTGGGCGTTGGGTGTTGCCATTGCTGCCCTCGTTGCGCACGGCGGCGGATGCCGAATGCCGCCACTTGCCGCCGCTTCCCACTGGCGGTGGGCGCATCCTTGATGTGGGCTGCGGCAACGGCGGCTTTCTGATGTTGGCCCAGCAGGCTGGATGGCAGGTGGAAGGGCTGGATTTCGATTCGGATGCGGTGCAAGCCGCGCGCTCGCGGGGCTTAGAAGTGCATCACGGCGGAATTGAGGTGCTAGACGAGCGCAGCAACTGTTACGACGTGATCACACTCTGTCATGTGATTGAGCATGTATATGACCCCGTTGCCACCTTGCGCCGATTGCACGCGCTGCTCAAGCCGGACGGTGTGTTGTGGCTGGATACACCGAATTTATCCAGCCTCGGTGCATTGCGGTTTGGGCCGCATTGGCAAGCTCTTGATCCCCCGCGTCATCTTGTCTTGTTCACGCCTTCGAGTTTGATGAATAGTCTTGTCGCGGCGGGTTTTAGTTCGTACAAACAGCATTGGCGCGGTATGTCGCTTTTCGATGTGTATGCACCAAGTGAGGCCATAGCCAACGGAGGAACCGGGATCAACGCCAGTTACCAAGGCCGTCCTCCGCTGCGCGATGTTCTCACAATTCGCGAGATGATCCAGCCCGCGCGGCGTGAATTTCTCACTCTTTCGGCACGCAAGTAAATCCGCATGCAGCCCGCTATAGGCGACCGGGTTTTTGCCGTAGTCGTAGCTTATCTGCCCGACACTGAGGTGTTGCGCGCCCTGTTAAATGCTCTTGGCAAGACTGAAGGCGTAGTCGTCGTGGACAATACGCCGGTGGACGACCGGCGCGTGGAAACACTGTGTGCGACCTTGGCTCAAGATACGCTACGGTTGATGTGTCTGGGGCAAAATCTTGGCATCGCCCGTGCGCTGAATGTCGGCATCGATGCTGCCATGAAGGCTGGTGCAACGCATGTGTTGCTGAGCGATCAGGACAGTCTGCCTGCGCCTGTAATGGTTGGCCGAGTTGCTGCGTGCCTATAGTGAACTGACACACTTAGGACAACGCGTCGGCGCTGTTGGTCCCACATATACAGATCGCCATACCGGCATCACTTTCCCCTTTCAGGCCGAAGTGCCAGGCGAAATTTTCTATGGGCACAGAAGACCCGATGCCACGCACCCTACCGTAGAGGCGCTGACACTGATCACTTCCGGTACCCTGATCGCTGTTCCGGTGCTGCACGAATTGGGGCCGATGCGTGATGATTTTTTCATCGACCATGTGGACATCGAGTGGTGCCACCGAGCGCGCGCCGCAGGCTATGCCCTATTCGGCGTAGGCTCTGCGACCATGTTTCACAGCATGGGCGACCACGCGCTCCGGGTGTGGTATTTCGGTTGGCGATGGGAGAGCGCCTACAGTCCTGTGCGCGTGTACTACCGCATCCGCAACTTCGTGGCGTTATGCCGCCTGCCGACCATTCGCTGGCGCTGGAGATACGCAATGGCTGGTACATCGTCGGCATCGTCTACACGCAAACCGTGTTCGGTCAGCGGCGCCTTGCGACTTTGCGCATGGCTACTCGCGGCTTGTGGGATGGCTTGTGCGGGCGGATGGGGCCGTGGCGGGGATGATGGTCTTGCTGTCACGTTTCGATTTATCGAATTTCCGGACACCGTGGCGAAGCAGCATACGCAGCTTGTGCGGAAGAATTTGGAAGCGGCGCATATAACGCCAGCCTGAAATCGCTTGCTGGGTACGTAACTTGCGCCGCAGGGCAATGATGTCACCACAATGCAACCAGAGGCTGGGGAGGATTGCAGCATAGATGCGCTGCACCTTGCCACGCTTCGTGCCCGTCATCTATACGAAATGTCGCTTCGAGGCTGAGTAGCAGCGCATGGATTGGTAGCAGGATCAGCAGCGTCCAGACGGGATAGCATATGAGCATGACGGCGGTCTTATTGCGTTCGCTCAATGCGCGACGGCGCGCGGTGGTCTTGAGCTTGTCGTCCATCACTTTGCCCCGCCTAGGTTCTTGCCGATCCAGTGATCGAAGCCTGGCGCATCTAGCACGCGAGTGGGGTAGCCTAGTAGGCGCGCAGCCTGGCACAGGTAGATATCTTCGGCGATTGACTCGAACCAAGGCGGAAAGCCACCTACCGCTTCCCAGATCACGCGAGGCACCCACAAGCACGCCCCGGTGGCCGTGGCAACCTCATGGACAACAGTGGCAAACACAGGGATCGGGTTCATGAACAAGTCGAACTCGTAGCCCTGATCCACCAAGCTGCCATCATACAGTGTGTATTGCGACAGACCGAGCAGGACGGGATGCGAGGTGCTTTGTGCCTCGCGTAGCAGCGCGTCGAGGCTGCCGGGACGCAGCGTGGCATCGTTGTTGAGAAGCAACAGGTAGCGCCCGCGCGCGGCGGCGGCCATGCGATTATTGCTTATGCAGAAGCCGACGTTGTCATGGCTTTCGATAACGCGCACATCCGGAAATTCGCTGCGAGCCTGCGCAAGCGAGGCGTCAGTAGAGGCGTCGTCGTGCAGCAGTGCCTCGAAAGTGAAATTGCCACGCTGGGCATACACCGATTGCAGGCAATCACGCAGCACGCTTTCACCGTTGTAATTGGCAATGCAGATGCTGATATCTGGCGTTATGGTGCTTGGTTCGTTCATGGCTTCCCATGATGTGCTTCGTGCAACTTTAGCAGCGTCGGAATTAGTTGCTGCGCGATGCTGTGTACGGAGAACCGTTCCTGATAGATCGCCATGCCGCGCTGACCGATCCTTGGCAACGCATCACGATGGCCAAAACTCCAGCGCAACGCTTCAGCCAGGGCGTTGGCATCAGCTTGCGGCACTAGTAGGCAGTTTTGCTTGTCGAGAAAGCCAGTGTCCTCGTCAATGACACCAATAATGGTGGCTTTGCCTAGCGCGAGACATTGCGAGGTTTTGCCGGTGATCACGCGTCGCGCCTGTGGAGTGCCGCCGAACGGCCCCCCGAGACACAGGTCGGCACGTGGGATGTCGATGGTGATCAGTTCATTGAACGGCACCCAAGGGCGGTGGGTGTAGTGCGTCACGCCGTATGTGGCACAGATGTCATGCAAGTGCCGCGCCTGCTGGGCATTGCCACCCACGAAGTCGAGGCGGATCGGCAGATCACTGATTTTGAGCGGCAGCGGAGACGATGATGTCGATGCCATGCAAGGGCAGCATCGAGCCGTAAAACAGCACGCTGAAGGTCGTCTCTGGAGCCGTAACCTCTTCTGTCGCATCGGACGCCGCTCCTATTTCGGCGGCGCCGACAGGGACGACCAGAACCTTTTCCTTCGGCAAGCCGAATTGGGTTTGGTAGAACGCCGCATGTTGCGCGGTGTCCGTGAGTACCAGATTGGCGTGATGCAAGATACTGCGCTCAAGGCGGTGCATTACTGGGGCAATCAGTCGCCCCAGCCGTCCTGCTCTGTTCTCCTCGCTCAACGCAGCGGAAGGTGACATCAACGCATCGATCACCAGCGGCTTCCCGCGCGTGAGCCATCGCACCGGCCAGAACATTTCATGTCCACGAAATCCCAGCACATAAACATCAGGGTTGTGTGCCTTGCGCAGTTGACGCAGTGCGCGCCATGTTTCGACGTAGCGCTTAATTCCCATACTTCGGTTACGTGCCACCAGCAACTCGATACGACTGCAGTTGCCGAGCGCTTGCAGAAGGCTCTCGCTTCGGATGTAGTCCGGCGCGCGATAGGCCAATATGTAGGCAAGTTGGGTCGTACGCGTTGGCTCAGGGATTGCCGCAGGCAGGACAGGCTGGTGGTAACCCATTCTCGACATGCGTTGATCACACTTTGCATCAATAGTTTTGTGAAAGATGGGATCGGCACTGCTGGACGGCCTACTTCCATAACTTCAAAATTGGCAGGAATTAAACTGAGGTGACACCGCCCCTTGAACCATTACGAAGAGGCAAGTCTGTCTCACTGCAACCCGGGAGTCTGCGAAGTTGGTTAGGCTGCCATTGAGCCAGCCGCCGATATTCATGGTTTCGAGTTGCTTGATGGCTTGTGGCGATTGGTGCTGCCTTCGCCCATACATGCTCAAGCCATCAAGCAACTCGAAACCATGAATATCGGCGGCTGGCTCAATGGCAGCCTAACCGAACTTCGCAGACTCCCGGGCTTGCAGTGAGACAGACTTGCCTCTTCGTAATGGTTCAAGGGGCGGTGTCACCTCGTTGAATTCCTGCCAATTTTGAAAGTTATGGAAGTAGGCCGTCCAGCAGTGCCGATCCCATCTTTCACAAAACTATTGATGCAAAGTGTGATCAACGCATGTCGAGAATGAATTACCACCAGCCTGTCCTGCCTGCGGCAATCCCTGAGCCAACGCGTACGACCCAACTTGCCTACATATTGGCCTATCGCGCGCCGGACTACATCCGAAGCGAGAGCCTTCTGCAAGCGCTCGGCAACTGCAGTCGTATCGAGTTGCTGGTGGCACGTAACCGAAGTATGGGAATTAAGCGCTACGTCGAAACATGGCGCGCACTGCGTCAACTGCGCAAGGCACACAACCCTGATGTTTATGTGCTGGGATTTCGTGGACATGAAATGTTCTGGCCGGTGCGATGGCTCACGCGCGGGAAGCCGCTGGTGATGGATCGAGTTGATGTCACCTTCCGCTGCGTTGAGCGAGGAGAACAGAGCAGGACGGCTGGGGCGACTGATTGCCCCAGTAATGCACCGCCTTGAGCGCAGTATCTTGCATCACGCCAATCTGGTACTCACGGACACCGCGCAACATGCGGCGTTCTACCAAACCCAATTCGGCTTGCCGAAGGAAAAGGTTCTGGTCGTCCCTGTCGGCGCCGCCGAAATAGGAGCGGCGTCCGATGCGACAGAAGAGGTTACGGCTCCAGAGACGACCTTCAGCGTGCTGTTTTACGGCTCGATGCTGCCCTTGCATGGCATCGACATCATCGTCTCCGCTGCCGCTCAAATCAGTGATCTGCCGATCCGCCTCGACTTCGTGGGTGGCAATGCCCAGCAGGCGCGGCACTTGCATGACATCTGTGCCACATACGGCGTGACGCACTGCACCCACCGCCCTTGGGTGCCGTTGAATGAACTGATCACCATCGACATCCCACGTGCCGACCTGTGTCTCGGGGGGCCGTTCCGGCGGCACTCCACAGGCGCGACGCATGATGACCGGCAAAACCTCGCAATGTCTCGCGCTAGGCAAAGCCACCATTATTGGTGTCATTGACCAGGACACTGGCTTTCTCGACAAGCAAAACTGCCTACTAGTGCCGCAAGCTGATGCCAACGCCCTGGCTGAAGCGTTGCGCTGGAGTTTTGGCCATCGTGATCCCCTGCCAAGGATCGGTCAGCGCGGCATGGCGATCTATCAGGAACGGTTCTCCGTACACAGCATCGCGCAGCAACTAATTCCGACGCTGCTAAAGTTTCACGAAGCACATCATGGGAAGCCATGAACGAACCAAGCACCATAACGCCAGATATCAGCATCTGCATTGCCAATTACAACGGTGAAAGCGTGCTGCGTGATTGCCTGCAATCGAAGCTATGCCCAGCGTGGGAATCTCACCTTCGAGGCACTGCTGCACGACGACGCCTCTACTGACGCCTCGCTTGCGCAGGCTCGCAGCCAAGGAACAGGATGTGCGCGTTATCGAAAGCCATGACAACGTCGGCTTCTGCATAAGCAATAATCGCATGGCCGCCGCCGCGCGCGGGCGCTACCTGTTGCTTCTCAACAACGATGCCGCGCTGCATCCCGGCAGCCTCGACGCGCTGCTACGCGAGGCACAAAGCACCTCGCATCCCGTCCTGCTCGGTCTGTCGCAATACACACTGTATGATGGCAGCTTGGTGGATCAGGGCTACAAGTTCGACTTGTTCATGAACCCGATCCCTGTGTTTGCCACTGTTGTCCATGAGGTTGCCACGGCCACCGGGGCGTGCTTGTGGGTGCCTCGCGTGATCTGGGAAGCGGTCAGGTGGCTTTCCGCCTTCGTTAGAGTCAATCGCCGAAGATATCTACCTGTGCCAGGCTGCGCGCCTACGGCTACCCCACTGGCGTGCTCGATGCGCCAGGCTTCGATCACTGGATCGGCAAGAACCTAGGCGGGGGCAAAGTGATGGACGACAAGCTCAAGACCACCGCGCGCCGTCGCGCATTGAGCGAACGCAATAAGACCGCCGTCATGCTCATATGCTATCCCGTCTGGACGCTGCTGATCCTGCTACCAATCCATGCGCTGCTACTCAGCCTCGAAGCGACATTTCTATGGATGACGGGCACGAAGCGTGGCAAGGTGCAGCGCATCTATGCTGCAATCCTCCCCAGCCTCTGGTTGCATTGTGGTGACATCATTGCCCTGCGGCGCAAGTTACGTACCCAGCAAGCGATTTCAGGCTCGCGTTTTATATGCGCCGCTTCCAAATTCTTCCGCACAAGCTGCGTATGCTGCTTCGCCACGGTGCTCCGGAAATTCGATAAATCGAAACGTGACAGCCAAGACCATAAGTGCAAGGCAAAGAGCACCATCCGCACCCACAAGCCATCCCACAAGCCGCGAGTAGCCATGCGCAAAGTCGCAAGGCGCCGCTGACCGAACACGGTTTGCGTGTAGACGATATCAACAATTGACCAGCCCATACCGTAATCTCATAGCGTGACTCCATGGTCAGCAGGTGGACATAACGCCACGAAGTTGCGGATGCGGTAGTACACGCGCACAGGACTGTAGGCGCTCTCCCATCGCCAACCGAAATACCACACCCCCGGAGCGCGTGGTCGCCCATGCTGTGAAACATGGTCGCAGAGCCTACGCCGAATAGGGCATAGCCTGCGGCGCGCGCTCGGTGGCACCACTCGATGTCCACATGGTCGATGAAAAAATCATCACGCATCGGCCCCGATTCATCCGCAGCGCCGGAACAGCGATCAGGATTACGGAAGTGATCAGTGTCAGCGCCTCTACGGTAGGGTGCGTGGCATCGGGTCTTCTGTGCCCATAGAAAATTTTGCCTGGCACTTCGGCCTGAAAGGGGAAAGTGATGCCGGTATGGCGATCTGTATATATAGAGAAACCAACCAAGCGCCGACGCGTTGTCCTAAGTGTGTCAGTTCACTATAGGCACGCAGCAACTCGGCCACCAGTTACAGGCGCAGGCAGACTGTCCTGATCGCTCAGCAACACATGCGTTGCACCAGCCTTCATGGCAGCATCGATGCCGACATTCAGCGCACGGGCGATGCCAAGATTTTGCCCCAGACGCATCAACCGTAGCGTATCTTGAGCCAAGGTCTCACACCAGTGTTTCCACGCGCCGGTCGTCCACCGGCGTATGTGCCCACGACGACTCTCGCCTTCAGTCTGTGCCAGAAGAGCATTTAACAGGGCGCGCAACACCTCAGGATGGCTGGCAGATAAGCTACGACTACGGCAAAAACCCGGTCGCCTATAGCGGGCTGCATGCGGATTTACTTGCGTGCCGAAAGAGTGAGAAATTCACGCCGCGCGGGCTGGATCATCTCGCGCAATTCGGCGAGAACATCGCGCAGCGGAGGACGGCCTTGGTAACTGGCGTTGATCCCGGTTCCTCCGTTGGCTATGGCCTCACTTGGTGCATACACATCGAAAAGCGACATACCGCGCCAATGCTGTTTGTACGAACTAAAACCCGCCGCGACAAGACTATTCATCAAACTCGAAGGCGTGAACAAGACAAGATGACGCGGGGGATCAAGAGCTTGCCAATGCGGCCCAAACCGCAATGCACCGAGGCTGGATAAATTCGGTGTATCCAGCCACAACACACCGTCCGGCTTGAGCAGCGCGTGCAATCGGCGCAAGGTGGCAACGGGGTCATATACATGCTCAATCACATGACAGAGTGTGATCACGTCGTAACAGTTGCTGCGCTCGTCTAGCACCTCAATTCCGCCGTGATGCACTTCTAAGCCCCGCGAGCGCGCGGCTTGCACCGCATCCGAATCGAAATCCAGCCCTTCCACCTGCCATCCAGCCTGCTGGGCCAACATCAGAAAGCCGCCGTTGCCGCAGCCCACATCAAGGATGCGCCCACCGCCAGTGGGAAGCGGCGGCAAGTGGCGGCATTCGGCATCCGCCGCCGTGCGCAACGAGGGCAGCAATGGCAACACCCAACGCCCAATCGACAATGCAGAGCTGCGCTGCAATCCGTAACGCCGGTTTTGATAGCCGTTGACCAAATCGTGCAGCAGGCTGCGAACACGTCCCTTGCGACGCACGATAGGGTGATCTTCGACGTCGTGGGTGTAGTAAGTCACATAGGCGCGACCGATGCTCTCAGGCGTTGGCCTGGGGTCGAGATAGCCACTGGCGCACTCCGCGCAGCAAGATAAGTTCCACGCGCCATCGGCGACGCAGAAAACACGATCAGTCAAACCCGTATAGAGCGGCCTGCGCTCGGCGCTGCCGCACACTGGGCAATGCGGTACGGCTTCAAGATCGGCCTGCGGCCAAGGACTCTGGATTTCGCTCATGGTGAAATTTCCTTGTAAGTTCCGAGCCGCGTCAGGTGCAGCAGGCGCTGCGCGGCGAAGGCACAGGCCACGACGACAATGGCGGTCAGCACGAGCTGAATCAGACCATGCATCGCATAAACCACCAGCAGAAGTGCCCCAGTCGCCAGGCTCAGCAAGCTCATGCCTCGTGCCAGCATGGTTCGCTGCGGAGGATGCAACCACCAAGCTGTGGTGTATAGCAGCGCAGTATCCAGCATACTACGCAGCGCCCACGCCAGCGCCGCGCCGGCGATGCCGAACAAGTGAACACCGGCAATCAGCAGGGCGGCGAACACTGGCAGCCCCAACAGGCTGTAGGCTTGGCGGTCAGATCCGAACGTCCATGTGCTTGCAACAGGGCATAGGGCAAATGCGCAGCGCTGTTGAGAAAAACGCCGACCAGCAGCAGTTGCAGCACAGGCGTCGCCGGACCCGCGAAACTCGCATTGAGCCACAGCACCAGCAAGGGATGCGCGAACACAGCCACCACGAGCGCAGCGGGTAGCACCAGCACCAGCATGGCGCGGATGGCAAACGCCATCAAACGTGTCGATGCCTCGGGCAGAGACTGGGTTTCAGCCAGCGCAGGGAACAGCGCGTTCATCGCCATTTGCGGCAAGGACGTTGCGCGAAATCCAGTATCGAACGGTACGGTGTAATACGCCACCGTTGCCGGCGGAAAAACACTGGCCAAATAGAAGCGGTCAGCGTAAACCATCAACGGTCCGATGATGTTGCTCACCGACAGCCAGCCGCCAAAGTGCAGAGCGTGGCGCAGATCGGCGCGGCTGGGCGGTGATACCCGGCACGCGCGGCAACACGCGGTGCAATTGCGTGAACCATAGCAGCATCCACATCACGCGCGTGGCAGCCAAAACCGCGATCACCCAGCCTACATCCGGGCGGACGAGCGCCACGCCCACTGGCAGACCAAATTGCAGCACGCTCATCGGCATGCGCCACAAGCTGAGCAGACGGAACTGCTGCAAACCTTCCAGCGTACCCATGGCCCCGGTGGCGGCCAGCGCGAAGGGAATGGATAGCGCCAGCGCGCGCAAGCCAAAGATGGTTTCGTGCGCCATCGCGCCGGTTAGTGAAAACAGCCGATCCACCAAAAATGGCGCAGCCCCACCCACAGCGCCACTAACCACAGCACGCCAAACCCTGCCAGCAGGCCGATAACTCGCCATACCAGTGCCGCGGCTTGTTCCCGCGAACGGCCTTGCCCGAGGCTGCTGGACACGGTCTGCGTCAACGCACGACCGAGGCCGAGATCGAACAGTCCTGAGAATCCGATCAACCCGAGTGCCAACGTGAACACGCCCAGTCGCGCCGCACCCAGTTCGTACAAAAGAAGAGGAAGTGCCACCAACCCCACGCCCAGCGAAACAAGTTGTCCGCCGACGTTCCACAAAGCATTTCTGGCGACGTTCCTGCTCATTTCCGAACTGCAAACAATGATGATGCAAATATAAGTGCCTTCAATACAGCCAGCCCACCGAACTGATTACACATCGCGTCGATACATCCCGCCGATACGTCAGCGCCGTGATCTGCTCCGACACCAGCCCGATCAAGAACACAATCACCGAAGCACTCCACATCAACGTGCTACCATTGGTAAGCCGGCCGTCGTGGATGAAAGTCCATGCGTAATTGGCACACCCCAGCAGAAAGAACACGCACTCGCCGGCACGAACAGCTTCAACGGCGAGTACAGCGTGGCGATCTTGAAGATGATCAGCAGGAAGCGGACGCCATCGCGCAGTGGCTTGATGTGGCTCTTGCCGACGCGCTGGGCGGCCTTGATCGGGATATAGGCGACCGGATAGGCGCTGCGGAAAAAGGCCATGGTGCTGGTGGTGGGGTAGCTGAAGCCGTTCGGCAGCAGGTGCAGGAACTCGCGGAACTTGTCCGCGCGTACGGCGCGGAAACCCGAGGTGAGATCGAGTACCGGATGACCGGTCATGTGAGTGGCCAGCCAGTTGTACAACGTGTTGGCGAGCCACGACCGACGCCGGCCTGACTGTCCCAGTCGCGGGCGCCGACCACCATGTCGTAGCCACGGCCCAACTGGTCGAGCATGCGAGTGACATCGGCCGGATCGTGCTGGCCGTCGCCATCCATGAATACCAGGATGTCGCCGGTGGCTGCGCGGGCACCGCGCTTGATCGCCGCCCCGTTGCCCATGGAATACGGGGAGGAGAGGCATTCGACGCCATGGCTCCGGCAGATGCTGCGGGTATCGTCGGTGGAGCCGTCGTCCACCACGATGATCTCGGCCCCGGGATGCGCGGCGCGCAGACGCGGCAACAGGGATGCCAGTGCGGGCGCTTCGTTCTTGGCGGGCAAAATGATGCTGAGCTGGTTCAAAAGTGGCCTCCCCGTGAAGCGCAGATCATAGCGTGAAGGCCGACCGGCGGTTGCGGCGGATGTTGGCGTTTTCGAGGCCGGTCGGACACGACAGTCGATTTCGGAGGGCGCGACTGATCGGCGACAGATCCCGCCATCCAGGGAAATCGATGCTGATGATAGGGATCCGGCCCGGGGAGCGGATCGGACGCCCCTGACCCAGAGCGCCCAGGCGAAAGGATCAGCCTTGCCCCTCCGGCGACGCCACGGGACAATCGATTTGTGCGCCGCATCACCGCGAACCGGTCGGGGCTGCAGGGAATGGATGACCTGAGCGCCAGACTGCGGTAGATTCAACCACATACGGGGAAAGGGTCACGTTGGTTATGTCATCTCAAATGCAACCGTCGCTCGCGGGTTTGTCCGGCATGGCGCGCCGTCTGGTGTCCGAGGGCGTGCTGCCGGAGGCGGATGTACGCAAGGCCATGACCGATTGCGGCCAGCAGAAGGCTTCGCTGGGAGCGTGGCTGCTTGATCACAACCTGGTCGATGGCTCGCAGTTGACCCGGATCGCATCGATCGAGTTCGGCATGCCGATGATGGACGTGGCTTCGCTGAACCCCGCGACGATGCCGCTGGACCTGATCAGCGAGGCACTGATCACCAAGCATCAGGCGCTGCCGTTGTTCCGTCGCGGCAAACGGCTGTTTGTCGGCATCGCCGATCCGATGCAGTCGCATGCTCTGGACGAGATCAAGTTCCATTCCAACTGCATGGTGGAACCCATCCTGGTCGAGCGCGGTTCGCTGCAGCGGGTGATCGAGAGCCTGCTGAGCAACATGCGCGACGTCATGCCCGACATGGGCGGTGGCGACCTGGACGATCTGGATATTGAAGTAGGCGATGACGAGGCCGAGTCCACCGGCATCGATGCCAACGCCACCGACGATGCGCCGGTGGTGAAGTTCGTCAACAAGATCCTGGTCGACGCGATCCGTCGTGGCGCCTCGGATATCCACTTCGAGCCGTTCGAGACACAGTACCGGGTGCGCCTGCGCATGGATGGCATGCTCAAGGCGGTGGCCAGCCCACCGATGAAGATGGCCAACCGCATTTCCTCGCGCATCAAGGTGATGGCACAGCTGGACATCGCCGAGAAGCGCGTTCCCCAGGACGGCCGCATCAAGCTCAACCTGTCCAAGACCCGCGCAATCGACTTTCGCGTGAGTACGCTGCCGACCCTGTTCGGCGAGAAGATCGTGCTGCGTATCCTGGACGGATCCTCGGCCAAGATCGGCATCGAGAAGCTCGGCTACGAGCCGGATCAGCAGAAGCTCTACCTCGATGCGATCCAGAAGCCGTACGGCATGGTGCTGGTGACCGGCCCGACTGGCTCGGGCAAGACGGTTTCGCTGTATACCGGACTGAACATACTCAATACCGCCGAGCGCAACATCTCGACGGTGGAGGACCCGGTCGAAATCCGCGTCGAGGGCATCAATCAGGTGCAGCAGAACGTGAAGCGGGGCATGACTTTCGCCAGCGCACTGCGCTCGTTCCTGCGTCAGGATCCGGACGTGATCATGGTGGGCGAGATCCGCGACCTGGAAACCGCCGAGATCGCGATCAAGGCCGCCCAGACCGGTCACATGGTGTTGTCCACCCTGCACACCAACGATGCCGCGCAGACCATTGCGCGCCTGATGAACATGGGTATCGCGCCGTACAACATCATCTCGTCGGTCACCCTGATCATCGCCCAGCGCCTGGCCCGGCGTCTGCACGACTGCAAGAAACCGATGGAGCTGCCGCCGCAGGTGCTGCTGAAAGCGGGCTTCACTCAAGCCGATATCGATGCAGGGTTGACCGTCTATGAGGCCGGCAACTGCGATGGCTGCAACGAGGGTTACAAGGGCCGCGTGGGCATCTATCAGGTGATGCCGATGCTGGAGGACATCCAGAAAATCATCCTGCAAGGCGGCAATGCGATGCAGATCTCCGAGGTGGCCAAGGCTGCCGGGATAAATGATCTGCGCGCATCCGCCCTGCTGAAGGTGAAGCAGGGACTGACCAGCCTGACCGAAATCGATCGGGTGACCAAGGAGTAAGTGGTGAATCCGGGACACCTCCTTCATCGAACTTGCGTCCAGCGCCACGTTTTGCTGCGTCGAAAATGACATAAGCTGTACAAATACCTTGCCAGCCGCCCACCTGAGCGGCTCCGGGATCGAACAACTGGGGGAAGAAGCGCATGGCCACGGCTACCGCAAACGCAAACAAGACGCGCGCGCTTGGCGCCCAGCGTGCCGAAGTCAGCAGGCTGACCACCTACGAGTGGGTGGCGCTGGACAAGCGCGGCAAGCGCATGAAGGGCGACATGCCGGCGAAGAACGCCTCGCTGGTCAAGGCCGAGCTGCGCCGTCAGGGCATGAACCCGCAAACCGTGCGGGAGCGCTCCAAGCCGCTGTTCGCCGCTACCGGAAGCACGGTCAAACCCGGCGACGTCGCCGTATTCAGCCGCCAGATCGCCACCATGTGGCCTCCGGCGTGCCGATGGTGCAGTCCTTTGACATCATCGCCGATGGCCAGAAGAACGTCCGCTTCAAGAACATCCTGCTCGACGTGAAACAGAACATCGAGGGCGGTGCCGCTCTGCACGAGGCGCTGGCCCGCTACCCGGTGCAGTTCGACGAGCTTTATTGCAACCTGGTGCATGCCGGCGAGACATCGGGTGTGCTGGACACCGTGCTGGAAAAAGTGGCGACCTACAAGGAGCGCACGGAAGCAATCAAGAAGAAGATCAAGAAGGCACTGTTCTACCCGATGATGGTGCTGGCGGTGGTGTTCATGGTCATCCTGATCATGCTGCTGTTCGTGGTGCCGGTTTCGCCAAGACCTTCCAGGACGCCGGCGCCCAGCTGCCGGCACCGACCCAGTTGCTGGTGAGCGCGTCGGAGTTCATGCAGAGCTACTGGTTCATCGTGGTCGGCATGATCATGGGCAGTATCGCCGCGCTGGTCATCGCCAAGAAGCGCTCGGTGAAATTCGCCCACTTCCTGACCGCATGTCGCTGAAGATGCCGGTTATGGGCAATATCGTGCGCAACTCGGCGATCGCCCGCTTGCGCGCACTCTTGGCGTGACCTTCCGCGCCGGCGTGCCGCTGGTCGAGGCGCTGGACGCGGTGGCCGGCGCCACTGGCAGCGTCGTCTACGGCGATGCGGTCAGGCAGATGCGCGATGACATCTCGGTCGGTCATCAGCTGCAGCTGGCGATGAAGCAGACCGGCCTGTTCCCCAACATGGTGGTGCAGATGACCGCCATCGGCGAGGAGTCCGGCTCGTTGGAGAACATGCTGGTCAAGGTCGCCGACTTCTACGAGGAAGAGGTGAACAACGCCGTCGACGCCCTGTGCACCCTGATCGAGCCGATCGTCATGGTGGTGCTGGGCACCATCGGTGGAATGGTGATCGCCATGTACCTGCCTATCTTCAAGCTCGCCGGCACGTTCTAGCACTTCAATGCCCCTCTCCCATTGGGAGAGGGGTTGGGGTGAGGGTCCGGTCGAAGCCATGCGTCACAAACCGCCGCTACCCACCCGCGCCTTGACCACAGCAAAAGCCCTGCGCACCACCAGCACCGACGCCGAATCCAAACTCTGGTACCACGTGCGCGCACGCCGCCTGGGCGGATTCAAATTCCGCCGCCAGCATTCCATTCCGCCTTACATCGCGGACTTCTATTGCGAAGAACTTCGCCTTGTCATCGAACTCGACGGTTCGCAACATAATGAACAGGTCGACAGCACAAGGACAAACGCTCTCGAAAGGCAGGGTTTGCTTGTCCTGAGATTCTGGGACAATCAGGTATTGCAGGAGATTGACGCGGTGCTTGAGGTGATTCTGAGTATTGCGCCATACCGTACCCTCTCCCCAACCCCTCTCCCGATGGGAGAGGGGCTTTAAAAAAAGCCCAGGCCTACCGATGCCCGAACTCTCCTTCGTCCTGTGGATCGCCCTTGCCGGCGTGCTCGGCCTGCTGGTGGGGAGCTTCCTCAACGTGGTGATTCTGCGCCTGCCCGAGCGCATGGCGGCCGGCTGGCGGCGGGAGGCGCGCGAGGTACTGGAGCTGGAAGCCGATACGACGCCGTTGCCGCCGGGCATCGTGCGCGAGCCTTCGCATTGTCCGCAGTGCAAGCACCCGCTGTCGGCGCTGGACAATATTCCACTGTTCGGCTGGCTGCTGCTGGGGGGGCGTTGCCGCTACTGCAAGACGAAGATATCGATCCAGTACCCACTGGTCGAATTGCTCAGCGGCGTGCTGAGTGCGGTGGTGGTATGGAAGTTCGGGCCGTCCTGGGCGGCGCTCGCCGGACTGATTCTCACCTGGACCCTGATCGCACTGTCCGGCATCGACTTCCGTACGCAACTGCTACCCGACCAGCTGACCTTTCCGTTGCTGTGGCTGGGCCTGCTGCTCTCGTTGCTGCCGATGTTCGTGATCGCACCCTCGGCGATCATCGGTGCCGCCATCGGCTACCTGAGCCTGTGGAGCGTGTACTGGGGGTTCAAGCTGCTGACCGGCAAGGAAGGCATGGGCCACGGCGACTTCAAGCTGCTGGCCGCGCTCGGCGCGTGGATGGGGCCGGTGTCGCTGCTGCCGATGATCCTGCTGTCCTCGCTGATCGGCGCACTGGTCGGCGGCGGCCTGATCCTGCTGCGCAAGCATGAGCGCGAGATCCCGATGCCGTTCGGACCGTTCATCGCCGCTGCGGGCTGGGTCTGGTTCATCGCCGGCCACGGCCTGCTGCAGGGCTACATGCAACTCACCGGCCTGCGATGAACGAGCGACCGCATGCTCTGGT
>CAWHFU010000010.1:0-10602 GCA_963828685.1 uncultured Pseudomonadota bacterium | reverse complement strand
ACGAGTAAAAAGAGACTTCCTCCCCTTTCGGCCTCGAGGGCCATGATGGTGTTGCGAAACAACCGTCAGCAGAAGAGGAAGTCTCCATGAGCACTATAACCATCGGCGTGGATTTGGCGAAGAGCGTGTTTTCGGCGTGTGAGGTGGATGGCCCCGGCCATGTGTTGCGACGGCAGGATCTGCGGCGTGAGCCGTTTGGCTTGTGGCTGGCGCAGCTGCCGGCCCGCACGGTGGTGGCCATGGAGGCGTGCAGCGGTGCGCATCACTGGGCGCGGCGTTGTCTGGAATATGGCCTGCAGCCGCGAATCATCGCCGCCCAGTTCGTCAAACCGTTCCGCAAGGGCCGCAAGACGAAGAACGACCGGGCAGATGCCGAAGCGGTCGCTACCGCCGCACGGCAGGGCAACATGCGCTTCGTGCCGGTCAAGGATATCGACCAGCAGGTCCGGTTGTCCTGGCATCGCGTGCGCGAGGGCTACAAGGTCGAGTCACTGGCCATCGGCAACCGGATACGCGGCCTGCTGGCCGAGTTCGGGGTGATCGTGGCGCCAAGTGATCGGGCGCTGCGCCTGCTGCTGGCGGACCTGGATGCGCAGCTCGGGTTGCCGGCGGAGTTCAAGGAATTGCTGCGCGATCTGGCCGAATACTGGACGCAGTTGCACGTGCACTTCGACGCGTGCGATGCACGCATCGAAGCGCACGCGCGGCAGGACGAGCGGTGTGTACGGCTGCGCACGATCGTCGGCATCGGTGCAATCACCGCCGATGCGGCCGTGGCCACGGTCGGCGACGCCCGCGAGTTCAAGCAGGGTCGGCAGATGTCCGCATGGCTCGGGCTGGTACCCACGCAACACTCCAGCGGCGGTCACGTGCAACTAGGTGAAATCAGCTGTCGTGGCGATGCGTATCTGCGCACGTTGCTGATCCAAGGCGCCCGCAGCAGTCTGCAGCGGGCCAAGGCCGTAGCCACCGAGAAGGCCACGCCGGAGCAACTGTGGATACGCACACTGGACGGGCGCATGCCCTTCGGCAAGGTGATCGTGGCGATTGCCAACAAACATGCCCGGCAGATCTGGGCAATGCTGGCACACGACGTGGACTACGACCCGCACGCTTGTCTGAATCATCCGATGCACCGGCAAACCCAGGCGGTGCAAGCGGCCTAGAGGAAAGCTTCGTTTCAACGTCAGCGCGATACGGTAGACAACAGGTCAGACCACCCCGGAGAGAACCTGACTAACTAGATGGACGTCCAAACGGCGCTTCGGCTGATCCCCGTGCACCGGACAGTCCGATGAACGAATGAGGTCTTCGGGTGCGGTTTATACAAAGGTCCGAGTCGGAAGCATTGGCTCAACAAGACCGTCTAGGGAAATGCAGTCTGACAATTGTTGCAACACGCAAAGCACTGACACGCAACACGCAGTCATCGGAACAACACCATCACCGGCAGTTGCCTGAAAGCCCAAGGCAAAAGCACTATGCGGCTAGATTTGACTGGAAGTCTCCTAGGGAGTTGTTAGCCGGCTTGCGCGGTATGACTGCGACAATGAAGCTCGGTGAACTTTCGAAAACTAGCCAAAGTAAGTCAGATAAGACGCGATGCGGCCGAATACGCGCGTACCCATGGAGCTCTATGCGTTCCGCCAGCGGGAGCTGAATGAAACGCCTAAAACTGCATCGCCCCTTTGAGTCTCGATGCGACGCAATGCCCGTGTAACAAAGCTGTCGACGCCTCGGACGATCTACCCAATCGGAGCTCTGACGATGCTCCGAGCGGACCGCATGCGTACAGGTACCCGATAAAGCTTCGAGGCCAGTGGAATACAGATCCATCTAGGCTAACGCTAAGTAGACCCCATTTGTGGGGTGTTGCACGGAGTATGCAGGCATCGACCCGAGCCATACAAGAGAAAATTCCTACAAAAGTTCAATGGTTTGCACTGCAGCGGAACGAGTGATGAGCAAGCAAGCTGCCGGTGTTATCCGACACTTTTGAGGGTGTATGAGTTACGCAGGCAAAACTGAGGGTGTAACGGAGCCCAAAACGCCGCGGCTGCTGGATCAGGTGCGTGCGCGTTTGCGGCTCAAGCACTACAGCTTGCGCACTGAGCAGGCATACATCGGCTGGATCAGGCGTTTCATTCTTGCCAATGAAAAGCGCCATCCGCGTGAGATGGGGGTGGCTGAGGTGGAAGCCTTTCTGAGCAGCCTGGCCGTGCAGGGACAGGTGGCGGCAGGGACACAGAATCAAGCACTCTCTTCCCTGCTGTTTCTGTATCGGGAGGTGCTGACGCTCGAGTTGCCGTGGATGGAGACGATCGTTCGCGCCAAGCGGCCCCAGAGAGTGCCGGTGGTGCTCTCCCGCGCAGAAGTAACTCGACTGCTGGCCATGATGGACGGCCATTTTGCGTTGATGGCTTCCCTTTTATACGGTTCAGGCATGCGCCTTATGGAGTGCGTACGATTGCGGGCCAAGGATGTGGATTTCGAGCTCAACCAGATTTGTGTTCGGGACGGCAAAGGTGGCAAGGACCGACATGTACCGCTCCCCCGGCGACTGCGCGAGGCGCTGAGCTCGCAGCTTGAGCGGGTAGCCGTAATTCATCAGCAGGACCTGGCTGCGGGTTACGGTGCCGTTTGGCTGCCAAACGCACTGGCTCGTAAATATCCCTCCGCAGCCCGTGAACCAGGCTGGCAGTATGTGTTTCCATCCGGTCAGCTTTCCCGTGACCCGCGCGGGGGCGCGTTGCGGCGCCATCATCTGGACGAGGCAGGGCTGCAGCGAGCAGTTCGTTCGGCTCGCATAAAGGCCCAGATCATCAAACCAGCTACCTGCCACACCCTGCGCCACTCGTTCGCCACGCATCTGCTCGAGGCCGGCCAGGACATTCGCACCATCCAGGAACTGCTCGGCCACAAGGACGTGGCCACCACCCAGATCTATACCCACGTCCTGAACCGCGGCGGCCATGGCGTGTTGAGTCCGCTGGACCGAAGCTGAGCGCAGCTCGCGCCACTTCCCCACGCTTCAATGGAACTGGTCGCTGGCCGGCACCCATGAGCTGGAGGAAGACGCCGGCGACGCGGGCCGGACCGGCAACACGATGGCTTCGCAACCGGGCGGCGGCGGGCCGCCGGCGACGCGGGCGGCGGCGCATTCGGCGGCGTTGTCGAACTTGACCATCGGTGCCGGCGCGATGCTGGCCGCGGGCGCGGGCGGCACCAGCGGATTGGCCGGGGCCAGGTGCAGGCGCTCGTAGACTTTCTCGGCGACCGGCCGCGGCGGCGGGTCGGGGTTGCGGCAACCCAGCAGGGACATCGGCAGCAGTGGCATCACCGCGCATTGCACCCGTATCCCGCGCGGCAGGTGGAAGGTGTGCTTGACCGTGGTCTTTTCCACTGCATGGCGCAGCGCGGTGTCGATCGAGCTCTCGCCCTCGGGCGTCCAGTCCTGCTCGAAGCGGGTTGGCCGGTAGCCGATGTTCGGCACGCCGTGACTCATGATCTTCGTATCGCCGTGCGGCTTCAGTTGCACGTAGCCGCCGAGCTCGCCTTGCCTCTCGCCCTGCGCGGCGCCGGGCTGGTTTCCACCGGTCTGGCCGGCGGCGCCGGGCAGCTTGCCGCGCTGGCCATTGTCGCGGCCCTGCCCGGCCGGTGACGGGGTCACGACCGCGACACTGGCAGCAGGCGATGGCGGGGCCTCGGCCACGCCGGTCGGCTCGCCCGGCGTGGCGTAATCGCTGCCTTGCGGCGTGGCGTTGGGTGCGCTGCTGAGATCCGGCGCCGTCTTGAGATCGCCGGCGCTGGGCGTGGTCTCGCGTGTCGCCGACGGCTCGGCAGGCGCGGGCGATGGCGACTCGGCCGGCTGGCTGGCGGGCGTGGGTGCTGGCGCGACGGCACTCGCCACGGTGGTGGGCGCCGCCACCGAGGGCCGCAGGACGGGCGGCTGGATGGACGGCTGGATCGCCGGCACGCTGGACGTGTCGAGCGTCTCGATTTTCTCCGCCGGCGCCGGGGGCTGCGGCGCCGGAGGTGCGGCAGGCAACGGCACTGGGGGTAGCTCGGTCGGCGCCAGCGTGATCGCAGGCAGTTGCACGTGCGGCAACTCGCGCGGCACCAGCGGGGTTGGCTCGATCGCGGCGTTCTGCAGGTTCACTTGCGGTGACGGCTGCGCCGGCAGTGGGACGGGCTGCTGCCGCGGCACCGGCGGCGCGGCGGGCGGCGCCTGATTCGGCACGACGCTGACCGGCGCGGTGGTCTTGGGCGCCTCGATCTGCAGTGCGATGTTCGGCACGCTTATCGACGGCGCCTGGGGCGGAAGTCGGGTCAGCGTCAGCGATGCCGGCGGCGGCATCGGCTGGTTGCCTTCCAGCTGCGGCGCTCGCACCGGCTCGGGCTGGAACTTCGGCGGTGCCGGTGGCCGCAGCGTCAGCGTGGGCAGGGCCACCTGCGGCGGTTCGCCGGCCGGCGGCAGCGGCTTTGTTTCCGGATTCGGCACCGGCGCCGGCTTCGGCAGGCTCACCGGTGCGGGCGCCGCCGCCAACGGCTTGGGCACCTCGGTGCGAGGCTTGGCCGCCGCCGCGATCACCGGCTTCGCCGCGGCAGGTGTCGGCGCCGCCGCGGCTTGCGCATTCGCACTGCGCTCACTGCTCGACACGGCCGGGCTGCGACGGCCCTGGTGGCGCGGCCCGAGTTCTTTCGGCGGGGTGCCACGCACCGGTGGCGGCGGTGGCGGCTCCGGCGGCTCGACCAGGCGCACCTGCAGGAACTGCTCCTTCGACGGTGGCGGCGGCGCCAGCTCATAGGCCGGGCCGAGCACGAACGCGAACAGGAACAGCAGATGCACCAGCAGCGAGCCAATCATGGCGAGCACGCGCAGGCCGTGTTCGGGTGACCGTGAACGGTGGCGCTGATGGTAGACGCGCGCCCGGGTCGCCGCGGCCAGCGGCGAGCTCAACATGATCCGCGCCGGGTTGGCGGAACGGCCGGCAGCAGGTTTATCCGGGGGCAGCAGGGGCATGCAGCGAGTGTAGCGGGCGCGGGCGCGCTTCCGCATGACGCTCAGGGATGACCGCTGGCACCCGCCGCGCGTTCGTGCCGCTGCGCGTCGACCGCGCGGTTCGGTGTGTCGACCGGGCAGCCCCAGGCCAGCGGTTTGCCGGCGCGATACATCGCAATGCACGACGCCACGTCGGGTCGCTTCGGCGCGTGCGCGCCACCGTCCAACGGTCGGGTCGGGGCCATGCTGAGGCGTTCGTCGCCATCCTTCGCCGACGGTGGCGCCGGCGGGTCCCCGCCGCAGCCACCGGCCAGCATGGCGAGGGAAACGGCGCAGTGAATGCGGATGCCACCGGGCAGCCGGACGGTCTTCTTCAGCGTGGTCTTGTCCACCAGTTTCTGCAGCGCACTGTCGATCGCGTTGCCGCCGCTGTCTCCAGTCCTTGTCGAAACGCGTGGCCTGGTACGTGACCGGGCTGCGGTGCTGCATGATTCCCGTGTCGCCCTGCGGCATCCGCTGTACGTAACCCGGCAACGGCGCGCTGGCGGCCGATGCGGGCAGCATGGGCTGACCGTGTTCGTCGTACAGTGGCGAAGCCGGCGCCGGCGGGGGCGTCGGCAGGTGCACCTGCATCGCATCCTTCGCCGGCGGCTCGGGCGCTTTCGGCAACGGACGCGGCTTTGGTGATGGTGGTGGTCGCATGGCCTGCGGCGGGGGAGCGGCGGCAGTCGCGGGGGCCTGGCTGATGAAACGCACCTGCATCACCTCGCTCGGCGGTGCCGTCGGCATTGGCCTGGCCGGCGGCGAACGCATGCCGTACCAGATCGCCACCACGAACAGAGCATGCAGCAACACGGCGACGACCAGCGCCAGCCGGTGCTGACGGTGCTCGAGCTGCGGCTCGCGCCAGCGCCGCCGCTGCAGCACCGCCCGGGCCGGCCAGTCCAGCCCGGTCAGCGCACGTGCCGACGGTTCCGGCCGATCGAGCTGATCGGGGCTCGGCGTGGTCTGGCGTTGGCGTGCGGCCTGCGACGGAGGAACGATGACGATGCCTCGTGGGATGCGGATAGCTGCGGCAGCTTGCCGGATGGCGCTTGAACCCCGACGTACCGGGCCGGCAGATGGTTGCGGAAGCTCCGCATCCGTTACAGACCATCATCGCCCGGCAACGGTTCCCCGCACTGCAGCTTGACCGTGCCGGCGGTTCGCTCAAGTCTAGACAGACGGTACCATTCGCCGTCCCCGCCATGACCGCCCTTGCCTGCCACCGGGGCAGGACGACCATGACGGCCCGCCATCGTCAGCCGCCACTGCGCGGCCTCATGCGGCGCCGTTCATGCCACGAGGCCACGCCCCGTTTTGAGGAGGGTCGCATCGTGACGTATTCCACGGAAAGCATCCGCAACATCGCGCTCACCGGTCATGCCGGTGCCGGCAAGACCACGCTGTTCGAAGCGCTGCTGCTGGCCGGCGGGGTGATCCAGATCCCCGGCACGGTCGAGCGCGGCAATACCGTCTCCGACACCGACAGCCAGGAAAAGGCGCGCGTGCATTCGATCGACAGCTGCGTGGCGCAGATCAATCACGGCGACTGTCGCCTCAACCTGATCGACACCGCTGGCTACGCCGATTTCCGCGGCGCCACGCTGGCGTCACTGGCCGCAGTGGAAACCGTGGCGGTGGTGGTCAACGCGATCAACGGTATCGAGCACAGCACCCGGCGCATGATGATGCACGCGCGCGAACGCGGGCTGGCCCGCGTGCTGGTGATCAACAAGATCGACTTCGACGGCGCCAATCTGGCAGCTCTGGTGGATGCCCTGCGCGATGAGTTCGGCAACGAATGCCTGCCGGTGAACCTGCCCGCCAACCGCGGCAATCGCGCGCTGGACTGCTTCTTCCACAGCGAGGGCGCCACCGACTTCTCGTCGCTGGCCGAGGCGCACCAGCGCATTCTCGACCAGGTGGTGGAGATCAACGAAACAGTGATGGGAAAGTATCTCGACGAGGGCGAAGGCGCACTCAGCCCGCAGCAATTGCATGACGCGTTCGAGCAGTGCCTGCGCGAGGGGCACCTGGTGCCGATCTGCTTCGTCAGCGCGCGTACCGGCGCCGGCGTGAAGGAGCTGCTCGATGTGGCCGCGCGGCTGCTGCCGAACCCCGCCGAAGGCAATCCGCCGCCGTTCCTGCGCGGCGACGGCAGCCCGCTGGTGGTTTCCACCGACCCGGCGGCGCACGTGATCGCCGACGTGTTCAAGATCGTCAACGACCCGTTCGTGGGCAAGCTCGGCGTGTTCCGCGTGTGGCAGGGCACGATCCGCCGCGACAGCCAGCTGCTGATCGACGACGGCCGCAAACCGTTCAAGGTGGGCCACCTGTTTCGCCTGCAGGGCAAGACCCACGTGGAGATCGAGGAGGCGATCCCCGGCGACCTCGCCGCGGTGGCCAAGGTCGAGGAGATCCACTTCGACGCGGTCTTGCACGACTCGCACGAGGAGGACCGGATCACCCTGGCGCCGCTGGCGTTTCCCACCCCGATGTATGGCCTGGCGCTGGAACCCCGGCACAAGGGCCAGGAGCAGAAACTCTCCAATGCACTGGCGCGGCTGGCCGAGGAGGACCCCTGCTTCCGCGTCGAGCACCGCAAGGAGCTCAACGAGACGGTGGTGCGTGGGCTCTCCGACCTGCACCTGAAGGTGATGCTGGAGCGCATGCGCGAGCGCTACGGCGTCGAGGTGGAAACCCATCCGCCACGCATCGCCTACCGCGAAACCATTGCCGGCCACGCCGAAGGACACCACCGGCACAAGAAGCAGACCGGTGGCGCCGGCCAGTTCGGCGAGGTGTTCCTGCGCATCGAGCCGCTCGAGCGCGGCGCGGGCTTCGAGTTCGTCGATGCGGTGAAGGGCGGCGTGATCCCCGGCCAGTTCCTGCCGGCGATCGAGAAGGGCGTGCGCCAGGCGATGGAGCACGGCGCGATCGCCGGCTTTCCGCTGCAGGATCTGCGCGTGATCGTGTACGACGGCAAGCACCACTCGGTCGACTCCAAGGAAGTCGCCTTCATCAGCGCCGGCAAGAAGGCGTTCCTCGATGCGGTGGTCAAGGCGCATCCGATCGTGCTGGAGCCGATCGTCAACGTCGAGGTGGCGATCCCCGAGCACAACGTGGGCGACGTCACCGGCGGCCTCGCCGGCAAGCGCGCGCGCATCATGGGCACCGACACCCAGCGTGGCGGCGAGCTGGTGATCAAGGCACAGGCGCCACTGGCCGAACTGATCGACTACCCCACCGAACTGAAGTCGATGACCGGTGGCCGCGGCCGCTACAGCCTCGACCTCAGCCATTACGAAGCGGTACCGCCTAACGTGCAGAAGCAGCTCAGCGAAGAGTGGAAGCCGCACGTGGAGGAGGACTGAGCCCGCCGCCAATCGAGCGACCGGCGCAGGCCGGAGATCCCTTCATTCCCACCAGGAAACCCGCCATGCCATTGCTCCGCCCCAGTATCGCCCTCGGCATCCTGCTGCTCGTTCCGTGCATCACCCGAGCAGCCACCCAGGACGGTCCGGCGCCCACGCCGGCACCCATGCTGAGCATGCTGCGCACCACCTGTTTCGGCATGTGCCCCTCGTACCGGGTAAGCCTCAGCAGCGACGGCCACTTCACCTTCGACGGGCTGGCCAATGTAACGACCAAGGGCCCGATCGGCGGCCAGGCCTCGCCCGCGCAGATCGCGGCCATCCAAGCCGCCCTCCACGAAGCCGACCTGCGCAGCCTGCATGACCACTACACCTCGCGCGAGGATGGCTGCGCACCGCTGCTGATGGACATGAGCGGCGTGAAGATCAGCATCGATGATGCGCAGGGGAGCAAGACGGTCGACTTCTATTACGGCTGCCGCGGCGCGATCGCCAATCAGGTGCGTCCGCGCATCGACAAACTGGCCGACGTCATCGACCAGCAGCTGGATACCGCACGCTGGATCGGCAAACCGACCCGGCCCGGCGCCCCCGGTGGAGCCGCTCACTGACGCGGCCGCCAGGGAGCGTGGGCGGCAGAAGCGTTCGCGGCGAAAAGTCCTCTGCGCGAGGACAGTTTTTCGGCGATTTGCCGGCCCATAGTGGTTCTATGGGCCAAAAAGCGACGGAAAAATGGACCGCGCGGAGGGCTTTGCAGCCCGAATGTCTTCTACCGCCCACGCTCCCAGGCATGAACCCCGGCAGGCGGGCTGTTACAGCCGCCCGCCGCGCTTCACGCTGAGATAGCGCTCGATCAGCGCACCGGACAGCTCGGCGCAACTGACGTCGAGCGTGTTGACGCCCTCGCGGCGCAACGCTTCGTGCACGCGTTCGCGCTCGGCCAGGTAGTGCATCGCCGAGGCACTGCGGATGCTGGTTTCCAGGTCGTCGCCGGAATCGCTGGCGGCACGGTCCAGCGCCAGCTCGCGCAGGCTGACCAACATTACCAGGTGTCGTTTGGACAGCATCGACACCGCCATGCGCAGTTCCGCATCGTCCTCGTCGCGCACGTTGGTGATCAGCACCACCAGCGCACGGCGTTGCTGGTGCGCCTGCAGCGCGCTGGCGGCGGCCAGGTAGTCGGTGGCCAATGGCATCGCCTGCAGGTCGTAGCCGGCACCCAGCAGCATGTCCATGCCACCACTGCCCTGCTGCGGCGGCAGCCAGCGTTGCTGCTGGCCGGTGCAGGCCAGCATGCCGACCGCATCGCCCTGGCGCAGCGCGATGCTGGCCAGCGCCAGCGACGCGTTCAGCACGTGGTCGAAATGCGCCAGCTGGTCGTCCTGCGCCAGCATGCGCCGGCCACAATCGAGCATCAGCACCACCTGCTGGTTGCGCTCGTCGCGATACTCGCGCGAGATCAGCCGGCTGCTGGCGCGTGGCCTTCCAGTCGATCTTGCGCAGGCTGTCGCCGACCCGGTAGTCGCGCAGCTCCGCGAACTCGTGCCTTCGCCGCGGCCCGCTGCAGGCGCGCGCCGACGCTGCGCGAGGCCAGCCCACGCTGAGCCGGGCAGCTCGGCCAGCGACGACCGCCCGTCCGGTCCACACCCCCGAGCACACCTCCCGGCCAGGCCGTCGCCGACGCCGAGGCACTCCCACACGCCCGAGCCGACCGACACTCCCCATCAGAGTTACAGCCCGTCGCCCAGCTGGAGCGCGTCCCCGACCTGGGGGGACTGAGCCCCGCCTCGACGGCCACCACGGGCCGCCCCTGGACGTGCGCCGCGCGTCGCACCGGACCAGGGCACACGCTCTCCCGCGGCCGTGCGCCGCGGGCGCACCGCCACCACCGGTGATCCGCACGGGGCGCGGCAGGCACGGCAATCCGTGGCTGGCCGTGGCCTCGGTCGTCATGCGCCAGGGGTTGACAGCCGCGCCGTCGGTTCCCTGGATTCTACGCCACGAGCGGTGGCACCGGTAGCACCTCCCCCATCCGCCCCAGTTTTCCGTGCCGGTCACCGATGGGGCCGGTGCGAGGTCGCATGCCCTGGCCGCAGGGCCGGCACGGCGGCAGACGCCAGCCCCTCCCCGGGTGCCAGTCATTCCGGGCGCCATCGTCGGCCGCGAGATCCGGCCGCCCCGCGG
>CAWHFU010000009.1:0-6508 GCA_963828685.1 uncultured Pseudomonadota bacterium | reverse complement strand
CCGAAAACGGCCAGTATTGCGGGCAGCGTCGACACGGGTGACCACAGTGATCGCGATGCGTGGATATGATCGTTGAAAAGCCCGGCAGTAAACGGCCTCGGCACCCACAACAGAGCGAGATAGTCCATTAAGACGCGAGCTTCTGTAAGTAGCCGCTGTCCCAGCGTCCAGGGTCGCAACGCAGAAATGCCATGGACAAAACCCATCCAGCCCATATACAGCAGATAACCGGTTACCGCCAAAGTAGGCAAACCCGCCAGTAACCACATCGACGTTCGGTATATGTGAGGAATTGCTGCGACTGCAGGCAGGCTCCCTGCGGTGATCGTGGTATCTCCCCCCAGCGAAGAAATGGTTGTCGGGATGACTCGTGACGGTTTTCCCGTAAAAATTCGCACTGTGGAATCAGTGTTCAGCCATACGAACTCAATCACCAGCGCCAAGGCAGGCAGTAGTGCACCGTTGGCTTTGCTCAGCACAGCTAGCAGCGTGCAAACGCCAAGTCCCAATGTGACGAGGAGCAGGCCGCACCGGGGTCGGCCCTGCAAGATGTCGCTGCGTCCTCGTAGCCACAGCATCAGACCGAGCAGAGTGAAGAATGCCGGCAGCATGGCTTCGCGCTGAATTATTAGAGCGTGGTCGAGACAAACAGTGGATGCAGCAACCAGAACCCGGCGCCAAGTACGGCAGCCATCTTGATCCGGGAAGCAAGCAGCGGCCCTCTGCGGCAAGTATGCTGCGCCAGCCTTAGATCGTCCAAGGCTCCTCAGCAACAGCATCAACGCTCGCGTTGATCAGGTGCAACAGAAGATTGGTGCGCTTGAACGGATACGGGTCGGTCGGCCAGTTCTGCGCATCGGCCAGAAAGCTCAGCAACGCTATCGGGCGGCCGGTGGGGTCGGCGATGCCTGAGGTGAGGTAGCGCCAGAATGTGGGCCAGTTGTCCACCGGCCCAGTGGCTCCAAGGGTTGGCAAGTTGCCAAAATCGTCAAACAGGAAGTCGCCTATGTAGGCCTGGCGCATAGGCACTCCATGCCATGGTCAAGACGACGATCACTAACGCAAAGAGCGCCAGCAGGCGCATTGGGAACGATCGGATTCAATCACGAGATCGACTGGCTCGTAGGCAACGGAGGTACAAAAAAAGGGCCACGCGAGGTGGCCCCTTTCACTTAGCGCAGAGCCCGATATTACGTTGACGGCACGAGGTCGGCAAGTACTTCGGATCCACGTCGGTGGCCGGAGGGCAGGCAGCTCCACGCAATCGAGCCACCGTTGGCGATCGGCGAAAGAACAAAGCTCTTGGTGGAGATCTTCGCGTTTGGCGGCACCGCCAAAGACCGCCGTGATCTTGCCGGTGTCAGCGACAGTCGACCGCCGTCACATACTTGCCCGCGATCGAGTTGGCGGAGGCCAAGCCAGCCGATGGTTGTCTGGCGGGAAGTTGCCCGTGTTGGAGTAGAACTCGGCGACGGCGGTCTTCGCGCCATCGGCCAGCACGGCGCCTTCCGACACCTGCGTAGCGAACCAGGTAGTCCTGATAGGCCGGGATGGCGATGGCGGCGAGGATCGCGATGATCGCAACCACGATCATCAGTTCGATCAGGGTAAAGCCTTTCTGCATGTTCTTCATGGTGGTTCCTCTGTTTTGGTTAGCTAACCGTGTGATGCCCCCTGAGCCCCAGTCCCTATCCCCCTAGGCGGGATCGGACCCCTACTCTTCGGTCAGGAACGACCAGGAAGCTCGCGGTAGATGTAAGCAGGTTATGTGCCACAACTACCGCGGGTGTATTCCCGCATAACTGCAGGCATCGGGATTGTGCCTCTCGTCACGAAAGGCTGCAAGCGTTGATGCGAGCATGGCTCGTGATGTCTGAAATGTGATCCCGATAGCGGTGCGTCACCTGTCGCGATCGGGCAGATAGTGACGCTTTTTGTCAGTTTGTGTGACGCGGATTGGCAGAAGTGCCTGATCATGGACGACAAGACGTCGGCAGGTACTTGCTGTCCATCGTGCTGGGTGTGCATGTCCAGGCAATGCTTCCCGCATGGGTGATCGGCGACAACACGAGATATTTGCTGCTTGGTCTGATATTGACGTTTGCCTTGGGGCCGCTGAACAGGCACCGTGATCATGCCGTCGGTCACATCCACGCTGGAGACATAGCTGCCGCTGATCGATGTGCTTGTAGCCAGACCAGCAGATTGATTGTTGGAGGGAAACGTCCGGTGTTGGAGACGAAATCCCATTCGGCGGCCTTGGCTCCGCCGGCCAAGACTCATCCCTTCAGAACCTGCGCCCGAATCAAGTAGTCCTGGTAAGCCGGGATGGCGATGGCGGCGAGGATGGCGATGATCGCCACGACGATCATCAGTTCAATCAAGGTAAAACCCGCGGAAATGCGTTGGCGTGACATGGTGGATTCCCCTGTGAATACCGCAGGAGACAGGCACGTTTTGTACCAAATGTGAAAGCCCATTGTGAGCTGGGTCACATAGCATCGTTTGCGTGCTCCACGGCTGCGGTTGCGGGTGACGGACTTATGCGGTTTGTTCGCGGCGGACGACTGCGCTGCTTGCGTCGCGTCGTCGCCACGCTTACCGTCACTGCTTTGGCCCGCACAAGGAACCTCCATGAAACCTCTGATTGCCGCGCTGCTGCTTGCGCTGGTGGCATCGCCCGCGCTGGCGAGCAACACCGTGGACACGACCTTCGTCAAGGCGCAGGGCCGCACGCGTTCAATGTGCGGGACCTGGTGATGATGGATCGGGTCAGCGACCCGCAGCTTTCGCCGGACGGGCGCTATGCGGCGTTCAGTGTGCGCAGCACGGATTACGCCGCCAACAAGGGCGTCAACGCGATCCATGTGCTGGATCTGGCGGATGGCGGCAAGCCGGTGAAGGTGGTGGACAAGGGCAGCTCGGCGCGCTGGTCGGCGGATGGGCGCAGCCTGTACTTCATCGCGCCGGCCAAGGGCGTGGCGCAGTTGTGGCGGCTGGACCTGGGCGGCAAGGCCGGCTTGAACCTGGCGAAGCACGCGGCGCCGGTGCAGGTCAGTCATTCGGTGCTGGACCTGGGCGGCTACAAGCTGTCGCCGGACGGCAAACGCGTGCTGCTGTCGTATGAGGTGTTCACCGATTGCGCCACCCTGGCCTGCACGGAACAGCGGATCAAGGCGCGCGAGCAGGACAAGGCCAGCGGCACGCTCTATACCAAGCTGTTCGTGCGGCACTGGGATACCTGGGCCAATGGCCGTCGCAACCAGCTCTTCGTGGCCAGCTTCGATGGCAAGGGCCGGCTGCCGGCCGAGCCGACGCTGCTGAGTCGCGGCATCGACGGCGACGTGCCGAGCAAGCCGTTCGGCGATGAGGGCGAGTTCTCGTTCGCGCCGGACGGCAAGACGGCGTATTTCGATGTGCGCATCGCCGGCACCACCGAGCCGTGGTCGACCAACTTCGACGTCTACAGCGTGCCGGTGGATGGCTCGGCTGCGCCGAAGAACCTGACCGGCGAGAACAAGGCGTGGGATGCGGATCCGGTGGCGTCGCCGGATGGCAGGACGCTGTACTACCTGGCGATGAAGACGCCGGGTTTCGAGGCCGATCGCTTCGCGATCATGGCGCTGGACCTGGCGACCGGCGCGAAGCATGAGGTCGATCCGACGTGGGATCAGTCGCCCGGCGGGCTCACGATTTCCGCCGATGGCAAGACGCTCTACACCACCACCGACGACAACGGCCAGCATCCGCTGTTCGCGATCGACGCGGCCAGCGGCAAGGTGACCCAGCTGGTGGGCGACGGCACGGTGGATGGCTATTCGTTTGCTGCCGGCAAGCTGTTGCTGGCGCGCGACGACCTGAAGCGGCCGGCCGATCTGTATCCGCATGGCGACAAGCCGATGGCAGCGACCTGAAGCAGGTGACCCACTACAACGCGGCCGACCTGAAGAACGCCAGGGTCGGCGACTTCGAGTTCTTCGACTTCAAGGGCTGGAACAACCAGAGCGTGCAGGGCTACGTGGTCAAGCCGGTCGACTACCAGCCGGGCAAGACCTATCCGGTGGCCTTCATCATCCATGGCGGCCCGCAGGGTGCGATGGACCAACGGCTGGAGCTACCGCTGGAATCCGCAGACCTACGCCGGCCAGGGCTTCGCGGTGGTGACGATCAATTTCCACGGCTCCACCGGCTACGGCCAGGCCTTCACCGATTCGATTTCGGGCGACTGGGGCGGCAAGCCGCTGGAGGACCTGAAGCTGGGCTGGAAGGCCGCGCTGGACAAGTACAGCTTCCTCGACGGCAACCGCGCCTGCGCGCTGGGCGCCAGCTACGGCGGCTACATGACGTACTGGATCGCCGGGGTCTGGAACCAGCCGTGGAAGTGCCTGGTCGACCACGATGGCGTGTTCGACACGCGCGCGATGTATTACGACACCGAGGAGCTGTGGTTCGAGGAAAAGGAGAACGGCGGTACCCCGTGGGAGCATCCCGCCAACTACGAGAAGTTCAACCCGGTCAACCACGTCAAGGACTGGCGCGTGCCGATGCTGGTGGTCCACAGCGGCAATGACTTCCGCATCCCGATCACCCAGGGTCTGGGCGCGTTCACCGCGTTGCAGCGGCGCGGCATCCCCAGCGAATTCCTGACCTTCCCGGACGAGAACCACTGGGTGCTGAAGCCACACAACAGCGTGCAGTGGCATGATGCGGTCAATGCGTGGCTGAAGAAGTGGACGGCCGCGGACGGATCGAAAGCGGCGTCGAACTGAGGTGAGCTGACGCATTGTAACGGCGGCCTTCGGGCCGCCTTTTTTTCTTTGTTGTCTGTGGGATATTGCATCAAGAGCATCGCGACTGAAGTCGCTCCTACAACAACCGCAAATCCGGTGATTCTGTAGGAGCGACTTCAGTCGCGATGCTGTTGCCTTTCGAAGCTCACCCATCCACGGTGTCGCGATCAACGAACCATGCGTCCCAGTACGGATAGTCCATCGGGTTGTGCACGAGGCCGGCGCGCACCGGATTGGCGATGATGTATCCGGCGACAGTCTTCGATCGCTTCGTCCTTGCGCAACGCGTGATCGTGAAAGCCCTTGGCCCATAGCGGCCCCTGGTGCGCGCGATATTTATTGACGACTCGAGCTGAGACGCCTTTGACGCGCTGCATTGCCTTGGAAAGACTTGCGCCTTCGCCAAGTTCGACCAGCGCGTGGAAATGATCGGGCATCAAGACCCAGCAAGGACAGCGACCGGGAAGCCAGATATTCTCGCTGGCGAGCGTGCGAGCGGTGATTCGGGCCAGTTCCGTGTCGGTGAAAAGCCGTTGGCGCTTCGCAGTGACGGTAGTGAGCAGATAGAGCTGGCCGCTGATGGAGCGGCGGCCGAGTCGCAGGTGGCTGTGGCCGGAGGTCGGGAAGTTGGGCATGCAGCAAATCTGCCGCGTCGCTGCGGCTTTGTCATGGGCAGGTAGCCGCTGGTCTTGTGGTTGTTTGCTGGGGTGGATGTAGGGCATCGCGACTGAAGTCGCTCCTACAGTCGCTCCCGCAGGGGGCGCTCCTGCGGCTGGGTCAGAACCACTTGGCGCGCTTCAGCCCGACATAAATGCCGCCGACGACCAGCACCATCACCGTGATCATGGCCGGGTAGGCCCAGGGTTTGCTGAGTTCGGGCATGTGCTGGAAGTTCATGCCGTACCAGCTGGTGAGCAGGGTCGGGGCGGCGAGCATGGCGGCCCAGCCGGCGAGTTTCTTCATCACTTCGTTCTGGCCGAAACTGACCAGCGAGAGGTTGACGCTGATCGCGGCGGCGAGCATCTCGCGCATCGCGCTGATCGATTCGTTGACCCGGAACACGTGGTCGTAGACGTCGCGGAAATAGGCGCGCAATTCGTCGGGAATCAGGTGCGGATGCAGCCTTACCAACTGGCTGATGATGTCTTGCAGCGGGGCGACGGCGAGACGCAGCGTCATCAGGTCGCGTTGCATGTTGTACAGCCGGCGTACCGTGCTGCGCTTGAAGGTTTCGGCAAAAATGTCCTGCTCCAGTTCCTGCAGTTCCTCACGGAAATCGCGCACGATCGGCAGCAGGTTGTCGACGATGAAATCGAGCACGCCATACAAGCCGTAGCTTGGACCGTGGGCCAGCAATTCCGGCGCGTGTTCGCAGTTGCGCCGCGCCGGCGCATAGGACAGCGAGGCGCCGTGCCGGACCGTGACCAGATAGCGCGGGCCGAGAAAGATGTGGGTTTCGCCGAACTCCAGCTGGCCGTCGATCAGCTGGGCGGTCTGCACCACCAGGAACAGCGAGTCGCCGTAGGTTTCCAGCTTGGTGCGCTGGTGGGCGTTGTGGGCGTCCTCGATCGCCAGGTCGTGCAGGCAGAACTCTTCCTGCAACTTTTCCAGCAGGGGTTCGTCCGGCTCATGCAGGCCGACCCAGACGAAGGTATCCGGCTCCGCCAGCACGTCACTGATCGCGTCGAGGCTGACCTCACCGACCCGGTTGCCATCGC
>CAWHFU010000008.1:0-92530 GCA_963828685.1 uncultured Pseudomonadota bacterium | reverse complement strand
TGGTGCGGTAATAAAGAACCACAAATTTAATGTTCCGTATACCAATACCGATGGCTACCGCGCCAGACATTGTGATTAACCTGCCGACTTGCCCGTTCGCCCAGCACACACCACTTTCGCGATGACACGCAGTCGAGAATCCCTCGTTCCATGGGACAAATGGTCGGCCAGATGGATGCATTCACGTAGCGAGGCGGGTCAGCCCCGCTCCGGCCATTACATACTGGCGCGGCCGACCTCCGGACGACCACTGCAAAGCGCCCATTCGCCCTTCAGGGCCCGACACGCCGAGGGGTGGCTTCCGCCAACACGACACTGAAGAGTTGCTGCGCGTCGGTCCACTCTGCGACCGGTGTCCAGCCGCCGGCACGCAACAGGACGCGAACGTCGCGCGTGCCGTACTTGATGCTGTTCTCGGTATGAATCGTTTCCCCCGCACTCATGCGAAAAATGCGGTCCGCGACCTCGAAGGTCACATCGCGCGTTGCCAGCAAATGCATCTCGATGCGCGCTTCATCGTCATTCCAGATCGCGCGATGGCGAAACGCGCCGACCGGAATCGACCCACTCAACTCACGGTTGATCCGGTTGAGCAGATTCAGGTTGAACTGCGCCGTCACGCCAGCAGCGTCGTCATACGCGGGAACGAGGACCTGCTGGTCTTTTATCCGGTCCACGCCGATCAACAACTGTGCGCCATCTCCGAGCGTCGTCGCCATCGTACGCAGCAGATCCACCGCCTCGGGAGCCACGAAGTTGCCGATGGTCGACCCGGGAAAGAATCCCAGCCGCGGCGAGCGTCCCAACCGGGGAAGCTGCACGGGCTTGGTAAAGTCACCCACGACGGGATGTACCGGCAACGCCGGAAACGAGCGCGAAAGTACTTGCGCGGATTCGTGCAGAAATTCCCCGGAGACGTCGATGGGTACATATGCTTCGGGCTCGATGGCCGAGAGCAGCAATGGCGTCTTCGCCGAAGAACCCGAACCGAATTCGATCACCACCCGGCCGCGGCCTACCCTTTCGGCAATGTTCTTCGCGTGCCGTTCCAGGATGGAATATTCCGTCCGCGTCGGGTAGTACTCCGGCAACGCCGTGATGGCTTCGAAGAGCTCGGAACCCCGATGGTCGTACAACCATCGCGCCGGCACGACTTTCTGCCGGGCGGACAGGCCGGCCAGCACGTCTGCGAGAAAGGCCGGGGCGGTCTTGACGGCAGTGTTCAATTCCACATCGCGTTTGGCGCAAACAAGATTCATATCAGTCCCAAGATTTCGTGGTTCGCAGCCATCCGAGCCTGCGGAAACGCCAGTAGAGCAATATACAAAGCGAGCCCATGACACCCAGGGCTGCGAAATAACCCCAACCGGTGCGCGTTTCGGGCATGTTGACGAAGTTCATCCCGTAGATGCCCGCGATCGCAGTGGGGACGCCGAGAATGCCCGCCCATGCGGCGAGTTGCCGGGTAATGGCCGACTGCCGTTGCTGCTCGATGAGGCTGCTGGCTTCCAGCGCCGTGCGGATGACATCGATGAGCCCCGTACTCATGGCCTCGACGCGAACGAGGTTGTCGAGAACATCCCGAAAATACGGCCTGGACTCGCGGGAAACACAAGGAACGTCGAGAGTCGCCAGCTTGTTGCATACCTCCATCATCCGGGTGATGGCATGCTGGAAGTGGATCGCCTCGCGCCTGAGCTGGAAGATGCGCGCGATCTCCGTACTGCCGAGCGAGTCGCACAGGAGCCGCTTTTCCATCAGCAGGATTTCGTCGGCGATCATCTGCACGACAGGGAAGTAGTTGTCCACGATGAGATCGAGCACCTCGTGGACCACGAACTCCGGCGCTTTCACGTTGCGCAGCTTGATCTGGTGGATGCCTTCCCTCAGCCGATGACCGAACGTGGTTTCCACCCGGCAGACCGTGATGACCCGCTGCTCGGTCAGGAAAATGCCGACGTCGGCATACTGGATTTCGCTAGGGCCCAGCTCCGCCGCCTTCGCGATGATGAAGATGTGATCCGCATAGAGGTCGACCTTGGCGACCTGCGCGTCGCTCATCGAATCCTCGACGGCGAGCTCATGCAGGCCGAACACGCGCTGGAGCGCTCCGATTTCCGCGCCGCCCGCATCGACCACGTCGATCCAGGCAAAAGCGCTCCCGGGCAGGCAAAGCGTCGTACCGTCCCATGGAATCCACGTTGGCGTGCCTTGCCCGCCATGAATGGCCGCGACGACGCTCACGCTCGATGTTCCTTCAAAGGCATAAGACTCCTTCGCGTCCGCAGACCCGATAGTCCGCAACGGGAAACACGCGGCGCCCAAGGCCCGCCATCACGGTCGCGAGCCGAAGCACAGGCTTCAGGCCTTGGCTTCCGTACGGCGAGGAAGCACCCAACCCGGGCGCACGAAATGGCAGGTATAGCCGTGCGGGATCCGTTCGAGGTAGTCCTGATGCTCGGACTCCGCTTCCCAGAAATCGCCGGCCGGCGCGACCTCGGTCACCACTTTTCCGGGCCACAGGCCCGAGGCTTCGACGTCGGCGATCGCGTCCAGGGCCACGGCCTTTTGTTCGTCGTTCGTGAAAAAAATCGCCGAGCGATAGCTGGTGCCGCGGTCGTTTCCCTGGCGGTTGAACGTGGTCGGGTCGTGGATCTGGAAAAAGAACTCGAGCAGGCGGCGGTAGGTGGTCTGGGCAGGATCGAAGATGATCTCGATGGCCTCTGCGTGAGTGCCGTGATTGAGATAGGTGGCGTGCGGCACGTCGCCGCCGGTATAGCCGACCCGGGTCGAAACGACCCCGGGCAGCTTGCGGATCAGGTCCTGCATGCCCCAGAAGCAGCCGCCTGCGAGAACCGCGCGTTCGGTAGTCACTGGATGTCCTCCACTTGATCGAGATAGGCGCCGTAGCCTTGTGCTTCCATCTCGGCGCGGGGCACGAAACGGAGCGAGGCCGAATTGATGCAGTAGCGCAAACCGCCCCTGTTGAGCGGACCATCGGGAAAGACGTGGCCAAGGTGGCTGTCTCCATGCGCCGAACGCACTTCGGTCCGGATCATGCCGAATGTGGTATCGCGCAGTTCATTGACGTATGCGGGCTCGATCGGCTTGGTAAAGCTCGGCCAGCCGCAGCCGGACTCGAATTTGTCGGACGATGCGAACAACGGTTCACCGGACACGACGTCCACGTAGATGCCCGCTTCCTCGTTGTGGAGGTAAGCGCCGGTTCCCGGACGCTCCGTCGCGCTCTGTTGGGTGACACGGAATTGCTCGGGCGACAGCTTGGCGATCGCCTCCTGGTTCTTGTGATAGTTGGTCATCGGTCCTCCTTCGATCCTGGCAGGATCTTTCATCGAGTACATCGTCATGCGCGCCGCCGAGCATCCGGCGTTCTCTCCAAAATAATTCGTTCTGTCATTGGTATTCGTTACGTCATTCAGGCGCCAATCGGGACGATCGCGGCTCGCGTGTCAAACCCGTTCGAGCAAAGTCACCGTCCCCTGCCCGCCGTCGGCGCAGATGCTGACGATGGCGAACGAACCCACGGGATGGGACCACAGTTCCTTCACCGTCTGGCTCAGATCGCGTGCGCCGGTCGCCCCGAACGGATGACCGATCGCCACCGATCCGCCATTGGGATTGACGCGTTCCCACGGAAAAGCCCCGAGGTCGGCCTGGACACCGGCCTTGGTTCGTACCCAGTCGGGTCGCTCGATGGCAGCGACATTTGCCAGCACCTGTGCAGCGAACGCCTCGTGGATTTCCCACAGGTCGATGTCCGCATAACCGAGGCCATGGCGCGCAAGCAGCCTCGGAATCGCATAGGACGGCGCCATGAGCAGGCCTTCCGTATGATGGTCGACCGCCGCCATTTCGTAGTCGACTAGGCGCAGATGCGGCGTGCCGTCGGGCAACCGGGCGAGCCCGGCTTCGTTCGCGATCCAGCAGCCAGCGGCCCCGTCGGTGATCGGCGAGGAATTTCCGGCGGTCAGGCTGCCCTGCCCGCTCGTCCTGTCGAACGCGGGCTTGAGCGCCGCAAGTTTTTCGGACGAAGTATCGGCGCGCGGATTGGCGTCGCGCTCAAGCTCGGGGAGCTTGATGACCAGATCGTCGAAGAAACCGCTGTTCCAGCCCGCCACCGCACGCAGGTGGCTCTGCAGCGCCCAGTCGTCCTGCGCCTGGCGACTGATGTTCCACGCCTTCGCGGACTCCTCCATGTGGTCGCCCATGGTGCGCCCGGTAATGCGATTGGCCCAACCGTTGACCGGGAGCAGGTAGTCCTGTGGCTTCAGCGCCTGCAGGGCGGCCAAGGCCGCAACGGGGTCGGCGCCGAACAGGTCGGTCAGCCGCTTCGACGCCTCGGCGGTCAGTGCGATCGGCGGGCGGCTCATGACTTCGCCACCACCGACCATCGCAAGATCGATGCCTCCGCCGAGCATCCCGGCCGCTGCGAACGCGGCGGTCATGCTGGTCGAGCAGGCCAGCACGACGGAGAAAGCCGGGACATTGGGATTGAGCTTTGCGTCGAGCCAGATTTCCCGCGCGATGTTGCTCCAGCCGAGGTTCGGGATCACCGCCCCCCAAACCACCAGGTCCGGTTCGGCACGCGCAGCCATCGCTTTCACGACCGGGACCGAGAGGCTGATTGCGTCATGGTTGGCGAGCGCGCCGCCACCACGCCCGAATGGCGTACGGAGCCCGGCGGCAACGAAAACGGTTTGCGAGAAATGCTGCAAGGGAAATTCCTGATGATCGATTTTTTTGTGGAATCTCTGGCCGCGCAGTCGAGCGAAAGCACTGATGCGGCGCTATGTGGGAACGTGCCGGCCGCTTGATCGCCGCCTCCGTAGAGTCAAATGGAGTGACGGCAATCCACCCGTTTGCAAGGAAGCTTGTCGAGGTCCGTGCCGGCAAGATGGCCTCCGCTGGCATGAATCGGCCAGTCAGCAACGCCGCCACCGCCGCGCTCCTACACGAGCGATACAATCGATTTCGGTATTAGAGCGCCCTGACCAACCTGCACGTTGACGAAAATTGGCGGGCGGATTGGGACCGAAAAATCGGCATGGATCGCCGGGTCAGCTTCGGAGCGACTCAGGCAACCGCGGCCGGAGCCTCGGTCACGGGAAAGTCGACGACGGTTTTCGCTACGTTGTTGAGAAAATTGGTCATCAGGTACTGCACGGTGGATGCGACGATCTCGACAATATTCGCGTCGCTGTAGCCGGCCGCGCGGACGTTCGCAAGATCCTCGTCGGTGACCTGGCCCCGCGTCTCTATCACGCGCTGGGCGAAGGCGGCGGCGGCGCGCTGGGGATTCTCCGAGTGGCCTGCGCGATTGAGCGCGATCTCCTCCGCCGATATGTTTGCGAAGGTGCTCGCGATGTAAGCGTGCGCAGCAATACAGTAATCGCAGCCAGTGGCCTGCGATGTGGCCAGTGCAATGCTGTCGCGCGTCTTCACGTCGAATGTCTTGCCGAGATTGCTCATCAGCCCGAACCATCCGGCCAGGACGTGAGGGCTAATCGACATGAGGCGATGCAGGTTCGGAACGAAGCCCAGCGTTTTTTGCAGGCCAGCCAGGATGCCCTCGACCGTCGCGGGAGCCTCGTCCACGGTAGCGGGGAAATCGATGCGATTCATGGCTGTTTTTTCCTGTGCTTCGACTGGCTATCCGTGCGCGAATCCTTTGACACGGCATGCAGAGAAACGGATTGCAGATAAGTGATGATCAGTCGGCGCTCGGTGGCATCGTCCAGTTCGAGATACATCTTGCTGCCAGGCGCCATCTTCTGCGTACCGCTCAGCCACTGGTCGAGCCTGTCGGGAGTCCAGATGCCACCGAGTTTCTTCAAGGCGGAGGAGTAGTCGTATCCCTGGACGCTGGCCACCGCCCTTCCGACGACGTTGCGGTGGCGCGGGCCAATGCGATCCGTGTCCACCGAGTGGCAACCGCCACACGTGTTCAGGTACAGCGTCTGTCCGGCGGCAACATCGTCCGGCACCGTTCCTGCCAAAGCAGGCAGGGTCAGCAAGCTGGCAAACAGCAGGCCGCCCACTCGGATCGAGGCGCGAAATGGCGATGACCTCATGCCTCGCCTGCTCAGCCGAATACGTAAGCTGCAGCGGGAATCGGCGTCCCTGCTGCGTTGTTGAGCGTAGTCCAATGGACGGCCTCGTCGGCGGAAATCGACGCGAACAACTTCGCGAGCCCAGGATCCTTGAGCGCCGTGATCTGGCCGATGTAGGCACTGGCGGCACCACGCTCGAGCATGGTTGCCAGCGCAACCACGTCAGCCTCGGACTTGAGGGAGGCAATCTTGAGCTCGGCGATGTACTGGGAGTCCGTCTTGGGCTCGACGGGCTTGCCACCGGCCCCTGCGACGAGTTTCGCCAGCGAATCGCGATGCGCCTTGTGATGGCCCATGAAGATGAGCGCGAGCTTGAGCGTTCCAGGCGAAAGCAATCCGCTCTTGCCCGCAATGCGGTAGGCGGCGATGCCTTCATGTTCGATGGCAAGCGCGGTCTGGATAACACCGACGTCGTTCGGACGAACCACCATGCTCGACATCGCTCTGCCGGCGAACAGGCTCGCGGTACCGATGCTGAGTGTCGCAACGCCCGCTCGCGCGAGGAACTTCCGCCGATCACCTTTTGGCTCATTCATGGCCTTTCTCCTCATCGAGTCTCTGACATTGGAATCTGCCACGCGCGGCGCTCATCGAAGCGTTTGCGTGCTGGTGAAGAACATCGACAGTGTGTTCGGCTGGATGGTCCGTTGCTAGCGATTAACTTGCCTTGGGCGCAATTTTGGACGAGGAGGCACGGCAATTGGACGAAGCAGTACGCGCATGCGATCAAGTCGGGTTGTCTGGCGGCCGATGCCACGAGAGACTACCCACGTCGAATATCTCTGCTCACCTGCTCGATGACTTTCAGGCGTGCGCCATTCGTGCGAAGCACTTTGTTTCGAGCGCGCGTCCTTCCGTTCGTGCATCACGGATACAACGATCGCTCCTTGGGGCCATTTTGGCGAGAGAGACGTCCACGTTGACGGAGTCGTAACGCGCTCGGTAGCACCATTTTTCCGAGCGCCGCGGAAGGCTAATCGTCCAGCTTCATGTGTATCGATTTGTTCTGTTTCCGACAGCAGACGTCCGGCTTTCCATCCCTGCAACATTTCCACCAAAGAAACAAACGACCGAGGAAACGATTCAAATGAAAGCGATCGTGGTGACGGACCAGGCTGCGGGAACGGCCGGGATGAAGCTGGTGGAGCGGCCCGAGCCGCAAGCAGCAATAAATGACGTCATCGTCCAGATTCACGCGTCGGGATGGGTCGGGACCGAGCTGGAGTGGCCCTCGACCTGGACCGATCGTCGCGACCGTGACCGAACGCCGTCGATCCCAGGACACGAGCTGGCCGGAGTGATCACTGCTCTCGGCTATGGCACGACGGGCCTGTCGGTGGGACAGCGGGTGTTCGGCCTCGCGGACTGGTATCGCGACGGTACGCTGGCGGAGTCTGTGGCCATGGAGGCACGCAACCTCGCGCCGCTGCCGGGCGACGTCGACTTCACGGTGGGCGCGAGCCTGCCAATCTCGGGCCTGACCGCGTGGCAGGGACTGTTCGAGCACGGCCGCCTTCGGGCAGGTCAGAGCGTCCTCGCGCACGGCGCGGCCGGCGCAGTCGGGTCGATGGTGACACAGCTCGCACGTGAGGCAGGCGCCTACGTCATCGGCACCGGACGCACTGCCGACCGCCAAAAAGCGCTCGACTTCGGCGCGCAGGAGTTCGTCGACCTCGAGAAGGACGCCTTGGAAGACGTCGGCGGTGTCGATCTGGTGTTCGATCTCATCGGCGGCGACATCGGAAAGCGATCCGCCCGCCTCGTCCGAGCAGGAGGAACGCTGGTGTCCATCGTTGGACCGGTGGAGGCGCGGCCCACCGACGGACTCGCGGTCGACTTCGTTGTCGAGTCCGATCGCGCCCAACTGAGTGAGATCGTCCAGCGGGTGCGGGACGGACGGCTGCGGATGAACATCGGCAAAGTCTCAACCCTCGACAACGCCATCGCCACCTTCAACGCGACCGAGCGGAACCAAGGGAAGACGATCATCCGGGTTCGTCCGTGAGGACCCGGGCTCCTTGTCGAGGGAGACGTCGGCGTTGATGGTGTGGTTGCGCGCCTGGGAGCATCCTCTCCCAGGCGCGCAGGAAGGCAACGGGCCAGCCTCATGCGTACCGATTTGTTCTGTTTCCGGCCATTTAATTAATGACGTCGAGCCTGTCGAAAGATGGCACTGGCAGTGGTGCGATCCACGGCTTGGATCGCTCATGTCGCGTCATGCTTTTGGTTGGCGGTAACTCAATGGCACTCGATGAAACCAATGGCCTGATTGCGCTCTTATGAAAAGCTCCGATTTCGACAAATTGTTCAGGCGGGATCCGACCGCGTCGGTTTCACCCTACCCGCCCGCGGCGCTGGCGGAACGGCTCCTTGATTCCATGGATGTCCGCGTCGAGGCCTTCGCGATATGCCGGATCGCCCAGGATGCGGCGCTTGTCATCCCGGCAATTTCCGACCTGAAGATGATGTATGTGCTCAAGGGCACGATGCACCTTTCCGTTGACGGCAACGAGCCGCTGGTGTCGCCGGAGGGCAGTATTGTCCTGCTACCCAAGAATCTAGAGCGCACACTGATGGGCCAAGAGCCTGTCAACCGGACGTACAGCGCCCAAGAGGTCATTCACATGGGGATCCACAACCTCATGTATCTCGATGCGTTCGCCGGAGACGAGTACGAGATCCGCGTGCTATGCGGCCGGATCCAGATCGGCTTTGCCAACGATTTCAACGCGTTCGATGGGCTTGTTCATCCCATAAGTGCCAAGCCTGACAATGACGTTTTTGTCAGAAGCGCGTTTGAAACCATGCTTGATGAGAGCAGATTTCGCACGGCCGGCTCTCAGACCCTCGCAAACACTCTGATGAAGGCGTGTTTGGTCGAGCTGCTACGCCATGATCTCGATCAATTGCACCACCCAGGTAGCTCGCAGTCGATCCTCCTGAAGCCGGGTGTGGGTCGGTCGGTGATCGCCATCCTTTCGCAGCCGGCGGCCATGCACACCGTGGCCTCGTTGGCCAGGGCCGCCTGCATGAGTCGGTCCGCTTTTGCCAAGGCATTCGTGGAAACTACCGGAGCAACACCGATCGAGTTCGTGACGCGCGCGCGCCTCGCGAAGGCGCGCGACCTGATTGCCAAGACCGAGGGCTCCATTGCATCGATCGCGATAGCCGTGGGCTTCGCCAGCCGCAGCCATTTCAGCTCGCGATTCCGCCAGCGCTACTGCGAAGATCCGACTGCGTATCGCAGGCGAACCCGACTAGAAGCGGCCACGCCCTCCAACGGCGATACGGCGGCGCCCGCCGCTGAGTATCAACCATGAACCGCCCAAGCAGTCCGCGTGGCCGGCCAACCCATCAGCAAGCGTCGAGGCCGTCCGCATGAGCAAACATCCAGTGATCATCGAAGATACGGGACTCGGACTCTTCCAGGTGCGTGTGCGCGCCCAGGGAACGTCGTTTTTTTCCGATGAACCGATCTCTTCGGGCGGTCTGGCCTCCGGCCCGGGGCCCTTCGATCTGCTGAGCGCCGCACTCGGCGCTTGCACAGTCATGACCGTGAAGTTCTACGCCCAGCGCAAGTTGATCGCCGTGTCCCACATGCAGGTCATGATTGCGCACCAGCGCGATCCCGAATCGCAGCGCGACGTGTTCGAACGCTCGATTTTCATCGACGGAACGGTAACCGAGGAAGAGATGAAACTACTGCTCGCCGCGGCGGATCGCTGTCCGGTGAGCCGGACGTTGAGTGCAGGGTCGGACATCGTTACGACCCGCAGTCAGACTGCGATCACCACCCCTCGGCGCGTCGCGGAAGAGACATACATCCGCGCCATGGATCGGGCCTGCGCCGAACTAGAGACCGGCTGATCCATGCTCGTCGTCCATCATCTAAGCAATTCGCGCTCCCAACGCATCCTCTGGCTGCTGGAAGAACTGGAGGTGCCCTACGAGATCAGGTTCTACGAGCGCGAGGGCAGAAGCCATTTGGCCCCGGAAGCATTGAAGGCGGTCCATCCATTGGGGAAATCCCCGGTGATAACCGATGGTGATCGCCCAGTGGCCGAATCCGGCGCAATCGTTGACTACATCGTCCGTCGCCATGGCCGGGGCAGGCTCGCACCATCGCCAGACAGCTGGCTCTATGACCAGTACGTGCAGTGGCTCCACTACGCCGAAGGATCGGCGGCACTGCCCCTGATCATGAAAGGGCTGACCTCGTACCTGGGCCACATGTGGCGCCCGCTCAAGGAGCGCGTCGACACCGAACTGGACACCCATTTGAGCTACATCCACCGGAGCCTGGAGGGGCGCGACTACCTTGTGGGAAACGCGTTCTCCGCCGCGGACGTGCAGATGAGCTTCATCGGCGAACTGGCGGCGGCCCGTACCGACATGAGCCGGTTCCCGAACCTCGATGCATGGGTCCGCCGGTTCCAGACCCGGCCAGCGTACCAAGCCGCCATCCGGCGAGGAGGCCCGTATGCCCTTGGAAGCGGATGATCGAAAGATGCAACGCCTCCGTTGTTCTTCTTTTGAACAGCACGTTCATGCCCCATGGCCGGCAACCGAACGTTTCGGCCATCCAACGGGAGACTTCTGATGCCCGCCAATATATACAACTACACGATTCCCGCGCTGTTGCGAGGGCTTGGAGTCCTTCAGTCGTATCTGGACAAGATGCAGGCGGCTGTGGACACAGGGCAATTCACCGGCGAAGAACTGCTTCAGGCACGCTTGGCGGACGATATGCTGCCACTTGGTCGTCAGTTTCAAATCGCCTGTGACAACGCCAAGAATGGTCCGGCCCGGTTGACTGGCCAGGAAGCGCCATGGTTTGTCGACAACGAACAGACGATAGGGGACTACCGCCACCGGGTCGAGAAGACGATCGCGTTTGTGCGGACGCTGACGCCTGAGGCCTTCGAAGACAGCCAGGCGCGAATGATCGATCAGTCGTATCGGCGCGTGGGCTCCTCCATGGCCGGCGAAGACTATTTGCGCGCCTTGCTGCTGCCCAACTTCTACTTCCATATGGCAGTTGCACACTCCATTTTGCGCTACAAAGGTATCGGGGTGGGCAAGAGAGACTATCTCGGCGCACTGCCAAGCCCGATGCCCAACGCCATGGCTTCGTCCAGCCACGGCCCTCCGGTCCGATTCCTGACCCAGCCGGAAAGCATCGAATGGCTCGCAGGACGCGGCCTGCGGGAAGTACCCACGAACGACGAGCCTGACAACAGATATTTCGAGTTCGATTTGCAGCCGCTTCCCGTAAGGCTGTCGGACCTGATTGGTTCGCTACTGGAGGATCTCGGCGAATTCGACGGCGGACTGCTGCTGCTGAGCGACTGGATATGGGACGATGAATACGAAGGCGATCCAACAGCGCCGTATCGCGAGGCGCAGAAAGAAGCCCGCCCACTGAACGAAGCACCCGGGCTGCTCCTGGACAAGTCGGCTCGTCAGGATGCGGTGGCACTCTTGACCTTGCTCGTGGAGCGCAAGTGGACAGGCCAATTTTATTGGGCGTCCGGCGCAACGACGCTGCGGATTGTCAAAGGCGACCGTGTACAGGTTCACACCGAAAATCCGGAAGCGGAACGCCTGGTGCGATATCGGCTCGTTGTTTCGGGTGGCGAGGTTCTGCCTATCTGAAAACCTTTCATTTTATGTTTTCCACTGCTATCGCCAATCGATACGTTGTTCGAAAAAACGGCCGTTCGCCGGCGACATCGCGAGGAACTCCAAAGCATACGCTGGCTTCAAATGGATGGAGCCCGCAATGCATGGCCGGCACCTGCAACGGAAGACGCAGGTTCGGGCCGCTCACTACCATGCCAATTGGAAACGACCATGAAACAGCCTATTCATGAAAACCTCGATGAAACCTTCATTGCGCGCCAGCGCGAGCGGCTGCTCAAGCTGCGGGCCCAGCTCATAGCCGGTGGTGATGCAGCCGGTGAAGAGGAGGACACATTACAGATGGCTGCAGGTAGTGAGCCCCGAGATGCCGTCGACGATGGCAATCGTCTGGAGCAGCTGGCCAACGACGAAGCACTGCTGGCGCACGACCTGGATCGGATCGCGACCGTCGACCGCGCGCTGGAGAAGATACAGGAGCATACGTATGGCCTGTCCGACGGCAATGGAGAACCCATCGGTCGTGCACATCTGGAAGTCGTGCCCGAGGCGGTCTTCACCGTGGACGAGCTCAATGCAAAAGCGCGCCAAAGGTGAAAAGTCGACATGAACATTCCGGAGTCACTCCGGCTGCCGTTGCTGAGGCGGCAGATACGCTGCTCGTCGCCGGCGAACGCCCGAGTCCCGACCGTATACGAGCGTTGATCGGCACGGGCTCGCATGACGTCGTCGCGGGATTTCTGGACGTCTGGTGGGAGGACCTGGGGCGGCGCATCATCGCCCCGTCGGCTGATCCTTGGACGCCACCGCCGGAGGTCCGGCAAATCGCTGCGACGCTTTGGGTACGGGCCACCGCGCACGCACGTGCCATGCTGGCGACTTCCCATGAGGAAGAACGCGAACGTTTACTCGGAACGATCGCCCAGCTGGAGGCGAGGTTGCGGGATGCGTCTTCCGGCAACTAGCGTCGAACCCCCCTGACCCACGGGTACGCCTGACGAACCCCGTCGCAAAAGCGCTTGCGGGGACGCATCCAATGTCGCCCTTCGGCTGATCCGTTTCATGGAATTTTCGCAAAGACATGCAACAGAATTCAACGGCAAGTCGACCAAGCCAGGCGTCTTGTCCAGAGATCGGATCGCTCACTTCGGGTCAAGCTGCCAGGTGAAACGACGTTTTGTACGCTGTCTTGCCCCAAGACGTTGATAGAAGCGCGCGGCATCGTTGTTCCAGTCCGGCGTTTGCCACTGGACCTGATCGATATCTTCGCTTGCGCAGAAGTCTCTTAAAGCCGCCATCAGACGGACACCGATCCCCATGTTCCGATAGCCGGCAAGCACATACAGGCAGTCCATGTGCATAAAGGCAGCCGCCCGCCACGTCGAGAACTCTCGCGTCGCGGTCATGTAGCCCACTCTTTTATCGTCAACAAGAGCTATCCATGCGCAGAGGGGGCGAGGTGCCTCGAAAATCGCTTTGGCCAGGTGCGATTCGTCGGCACTTGGCAGTTCTGATCGCTCGAATCGTGCATGTTCATGCATCAACTCCAGCATGGCGTGCAGGTCGCTGGGCCCTGCCTTCCGAATTTGAAGCGCCATCTCGTTCTCTACCTCTGTGCTCGTTCGCTAGCCTCGGAAAGCGTAGTGACCAAGCGCTCGACTTCGCTCTCTAACTCATCCAGTCCACGCAGTGAATTTATTGGTCGAGACGCTCGGCCCTCCAGATGGCCGTCGACAAGCCACGCCCCATCCGTGAGCAGGCTCATAGGGCGCCTGAGACGTCTTCTTCCAGGATGAAGCCCTCATCCAACCATCCGGTGATGCCTCCCGTCATGATCTTCACCGGGCGACCGAGTCGTGCCAAGCGGACGGCGGCACGAGCTGCGCCGTTGCAGTGGGGACCCGCGCAATATGTAACGAACAGCGTGCCCTTCGGCCACTGCGCCATCTTGGACTCGATGATCTTTCGATGCGGCAAATTGATCGAACCTGGCACGTGACCTCTTGCATAGAGATCCGGGCTTCGCACGTCCAAGAGCACGAATCCAGGTTCATCTTTCTGAAGCGCGTCGTGGGTATCCCAGCAATCGGTTTCAAAGGCGAACTGCTTCTGGAAGTGCTCGAGCGCGCTGCCCGATTCCGCGGCAGGGACTTCTACAACGTTATTCGACATGGCACGGCTCCAACCAAAGGGTGAGGCCATTGTAAGTAGCAGCGTTGCGTAGAAGAATTGGCGGGTATGACATTTAGCGATCAAATCTCGCCAATCAATCGTCGCGTGGCCGTACTGATCTACGACGGACTTTGCATGTTCGAGTTCTCGTGCGCGGCAGAGGTGTTCGGACTCAAGCGCCCGGAGGCCGGCCCCGACTGGTATCGCTTCGGGACAGCTTCAATCGACGGTAGGCCTGTGGCGACCCAGTTCGGTGGCCAGATGACGCCAGGTGGTGGCCTGCGCAGCCTTCAGGCCGCGGGCACGATCATTGTTCCGGGATGGTCAGGACAGGAAACGGCGGTTCCGGACAGATTGATCAGGGCGCTGAGGATTGCCCATGCCCGTGGCGCGCGCCTGATGTCCATTTGCTCTGGAGTCTTTGTTCTAGCCGCTACGGGCTTGCTGGATCACCAACGAGCGACCACCCACTGGCGTTATGCAGCTTCGCTACGTGATCAGTTTCCTTTCATCGACGTGGACCCGGATGTCCTTTATGTCGATAACGGGCGCGTGCTGACCTCAGCAGGCAGCGCCGCCGGCCTCGACCTTTGCCTGCATATGGTTCGTCGCGACTTCGGAAGTGCGAAGGCCAACATGGTCGCCCGGCGCCTCGTAATCCCCCCTCATCGGGAAGGCGGCCAAGCGCAATATGTTCCCCAGCCCATCGCGCATGAGCGCCGCGAACCGCTTTCGCCGCTGCTGGACAAGTTGCGTCGAACACTTGACCAGACACACACTGTGCCCCAACTGGCCGCCAGTGTCGGAATGACCGAGCGGACGTTCTTGCGTCGATTCAAGGCTGCGACCGGCACATCGCCCGGAGACTGGCTTACTGAAGCTCGCCTGCAACACGCCCGTGAACTCCTGGAGGGAACCAGGCTGCCGATCGATCTGGTCGCTGAACGCAGCGGATTCGGCAGCGCCATCACTCTTCGCCATCATTTTCGGTCACGGCTACAGACCAGCCCCATAGCCTACCGAAACCGCTTCAACCAGGCGGTCACAGAGGAGTAGCAGCCGTCGGATTGAGCGACGGAAAATGGAGTTTCCGTCCCACGCTGACCAGCCGCCGACGGCGCAGGAACCGGTCCCTGCCGACCTGTCTCCTGATGGTTTGAGGGGCGCGTGTATTGCAACATCAAGAAGCGAGCGAAAGTGGCTACGGTCCTTCGGCTGAAACCGATCAGGCTGACACGAGCGGGGCCTGGCGCGATCGCACCCACAGATTGAATGCCGCGCACAGCACGAGCAGCGATCCGGTGACGAAAAAGACGTCGTGCAATCCGATCCGCGCGCCGATCTGGCCGCCGACCAGCGGGCCGATTACCTGCCCGCTGAACTGGGCCGATTGCAGGTAGCCGAGCGTCTTGCCGGAATGGCGCTCGTCGACCGAATGACGCACCAGCTTGGCGATGGCCGGGAGCAGGCCTGCGATCGTCATGCCCATGAACACGCGCAGCACGGCCAGTTGCCACCACTGCGTCACGAAGGCCTGCGGCACCATCGCAAGTCCGGTCGCCACGAGGCAGCCGATGATGACCTTCCAGCTGCCCACACGATCGGCCAGCGCACCGAGCCGTGCCGCAGTCAGCATGCTGCCCAGGGCGGAAGATGCCATCACGATGCCTGCCACGCGCACGAGTCGATCGCCGGGTACGCCGAGTTGCCCGATGTACACCGTGATGATCGGCTCGATCGACATGTTGGCGAACAGCACCATCATCGCGGTGAGCAGCAAGGCGGCGATCACCGTGCGATCGAATGCGACCGGTGCCGGGCCCTGCGCAACGACCCGTTGCCGGTGGTCGGCTTCGCGATCGAAATCCTCCCGGACAAGGACGATCGTCGCCGCCGCCGCCGCGGCAATCATCGCGCCGCCCACGAAGAACGTGCCGCGCAGGCCAACCCATGCCGGCAGAAAGCCGCCGACCAACGGTCCGACCAGGTTGCCCATCAGCGCACCGGTGGACAGGATGCCGAGCGCCCAGCCCGCGCGTTCGCGCGGCGCCTGGGTGCCGATCATCACGATCGAAGCCGACGCGTAGCCGCCGAGCAGGCCGGCGAGCAGGCGCAGCGCGACCAGTTCGACCACGCTGTGCGCCACGCCGATCAGCGACATCACCACGGCCATGCCGATGGCGGCGCGAATGAGCATCGGCCTGCGCCCGAAGCGGTCGGCCAGATGCCCCCAGAGCGGCGCGGTGATGGCGGTGCCCACGAAGGTGGCGCCGAACGCCACGCCGGACCACTGGATCACGGCGGACGACGAGGTCACCCCAAGCTGCTGCACGTACAGCGGCAGGAACGGCAACAGCATGCTCAGGCTCACCAGCGTAGTGAAGGAGCCGAACACGCAGACGGCCAGGTTGCGCCGCCAGTAAGGCGCGTTGCGCTCCGCATAGGTCATCCGACCGGCAAGGGGAACCAGACCGACAGCAGCGGGATCTGTTTGGATCGACATGTTCATCGCTTCGTTTGGGGCAACCCGTGTTTGGCAGCACCTGGCCGCGCGGCCATGCACCGACTGGCTCGAATGGGGTCGCGCCGCACGGCGTGACCGTGCGGCCGCGGGGTTACTTAGCGTTGGCCTGCCGTTGCTTTCGGAACTCGGCGACGGGCAAGCCGCCCACCCCCCAGTTCTCCATCTCGACCTCTTCGATCACGACAAACGTCGCATCGAGCGGCTTGTTGAGGACGTCCAGCAGCAATTGGCTGGTCCCCTTGATGAGAGCCGCCTTTTCTTCGGCCGTCGCAGCCGGTCGGCCGGGCGCGGAACCTTCGCGCGTGATCTGGATAGTGACCATGGGCATGACTGTTTTCCTCGGTAGATCGGGGCGGACGCCAGGGTCCGCCCCGGGTAGCATCAGTGACCGGCGCTCTGGCCACCGTCGACGTGCAGGATCTCGCCCGTCACGAAGCCGGCGGACTCCAGGTACAGCACGCCGCCGACGATGTCGCTGATCTCGCCCATGCGGCCGACCGGATGCAGCGAGGCCAGCGCGGCGTGGGTTTCCGGTCCGTGCATCGGGGTCTTGATCACGCCCGGTGCCACCGCATTCACGCGGATGCCGCGCTTGGCATACTCGATGGCCAGCGACTTGGTGGCGGCGTTCAGGCCGCCCTTGGTCAGCGCCGCCAGCACCGACGGCACGCCGTCGATCGCGTACTCGGCCAGGGTGGTGGTGATGTTGACCACGTGGCCGCTGCCCTGCTTCTCCATCTCGGTGATCGCGAACTGGGTGACGTGGAAGAAGCCGTTGAGATTGACGGCCAGATTCCGCGAATAATCCTCGACAGTGAAGGCGGTGAACGGCTTGGCCGTGAAGATGCCGGCGTTGTTCACCAGCGTATCGATGCGGCCGAAGCGGGCGACGGCTTCCTTGACGATGCGCTCGGCTACGGCGCGATCCGAGATGTCGCCGGCGACCGTCAGCACATCGGGGTTGCTCGATGGCTGGATCGAACGCGAGTTTGCGACGACGCGATAATCGCGATCGAGGAAGGCCTTGACCAGGCCCGCGCCGATGCCCTGGGACGCGCCGGTGACGATTGCTACTTTCCGCTGATTGCTCATGATGCCGATACCTCAAAGGTGTGGGGGAAGTGTTGGAACCGTCGATCGATCCGGCAGCTCCGACAGCCCACAATCTAGGCGCGCATCGCGGATTAGCGAATCCCTGCTATTCGGCAGACATCCTTCCGCGCCGCGGCGGAATCGGCGGCTCGGCGGGCGTGTCGGCGCCCATCGCCAGGCCCGCAAAATGAGCACGCAGGCGCGGCAGCGCAAAGTCCGCGAACGCGCGCACCTTCGGCACGGCGAGGCGGCCATACGGCGACACGAGATGGACCGGCGTGGGCGCGGGCTGCGCATCGGCAAGCACGATGCGCAGCAATCCCTGCTGGATCTCCTGGGCTACGTGATAGGAAAACAAACGCGTCACGCCATGCCCTTCGACCGCCGATGCAACGGCAGCCTGTATGTTGTCGATCACCAGGCGCGGCGAGAACGAGACGGAGCGCGGCACCGATGACCCCTCCAGCGGAGGAAAGCTCCACGAGTCCAGCCCCATGTGTGCCATGGCGATGATCCGCTGCTTGGCCAGGTCGGCGAGCTCCACGATGCGCGGGTGCGTCGCCAGATACTTCGGCGACGCCACGACGACTTTGCGGACTTCCCCGATGCGTTGCGCGACAAGCGTGGAATCGGCCAGATGGGTAATGCGCAAGGCCAGGTCCATGCCCTCGTCGATAAGATTGACCGGCCGCTCCAGCATGTGCATCCGCACGGTAACGGTCGGGTATTCATCCATGAAGGCGTCCACGATCGGTCGCAGGATATTCACCCCGGCGAACACGGTCGAGGTGATCGTCAGCGTGCCACGCGGCACCGACCGCTCGCCCGCGGCCTGCCGGTCGGCTTCCTCCAGATCGGCCAGGATCTTCCTGCACGCCAGTGCATAGCGCTTCCCTGCTTCGCTCAACTTGAGCGATCGAGTGGTCCGGTGCAGCAGCGGCACGCCTACCCGGGCTTCCAGAAAGGCGACGGCCCGGCTCACTGCGGCGGCGGAGCGACCGGTCTTGCGGCTGGCCCCGGCGAGGCTGCCTTCATCGAGCGCTGCGATGAAGACTTTCATGGCATCAAGACGGTCCATAGCGTGTGCCTCGCGGATTGGCAGTCGACGGTGAGTACCGATGGTCAATTTGACCACCGCGCCGCAGATCACGTCGATAGCATCTCATCGGAACACCGTCTGCGCGCGGTCTCTCCAGGCGTTGTTCAACGCTTCGAAGCCTCGATCAGTTCGGCTTCCAGTGCCTGCATCAAGGCGCGGGTGGACAAGGCTCGCGCCAGCGGCGCCCCCTGCCCGGCCCAGTGCGCGCCGTAGCCGGTTTGCCCGGCGGCCTTCCCTGCCCGGTTCAACGCCTTGCCGGCGTCGTAGGCAATCGGATAGTCGGGCACGCTGTCATCGGGCACGCCCGCACCCCATTGGGTGAACGCACTGGCAAGGCTTCGTGCCGGACGCCCGGAGATCACCCGCGTCATCGTGGTGCAATGGGCCGCGTCGCTGAACAGGCGCTCGCGAAAGCCCGCATCGGCCAGTGACTCGTCGGTGGCGATGAAGGCCGTTCCCAATTGGGCCGCTGAGGCGCCGAGCGCCAGGGCGGCAGCGATACCGGCGCCGTCCATGATGCCCCCGGCGGCGATCACCGGTATGCCCACGGTTCGCACCAGCAGGCGCGTCAAGGCGAGGGTACCCAGGCGACTGTCTTCGGCGTCGGGATCGAACACGCCCCGATGGCCGCCGGCCTCGTAGCCCTGGGCAACGATGGCGTCGATGCCCGCGGCCTCGATCGCCGCGGCCTCCGCGACATTCGTCGCCGTCGCCAGCAGGACGATACCCGCATCATGCAGCGCGTCGATCTGGCGTCGATGCGGCAGGCCGAAATGAAAGCTCACCACCTTCGGCTTCTCCTCGACGAGCATGGCCAGCATGTCGTCGTCGACCAGAAAGGAGCGGTACGGCTCCTGCAGCATGACGGGCGCGCTGGCGCCCCACTGTTCGAATTCCGGACGCAGCCGTTCGAGCCAGCCCGCTTCCCTGGCCCGATCCACCCGCGCGGGCCGGTGGACAAAGACATTCACGTTGAGCGGGCCGGTGCTCAGTTGACGAAACCGGTGAAGCTCCTTCCGCGCCGCGTCCGCGTTCATGGCGCCGATCCCGAGCGATCCCAGGCCACCGCTTTCGGTTACCACGGCCGCCATGGCCGGCGACGACACCCCGGCCATCGGCGCCTGGATGATCGGAATCCGGATGCCGAGCAACTCGAGCAATCCCGGGTGGTCGCGTCTCGCCATGATCAGCTCTCCTGCAGCAAGCAAGCGGGGTCCGGGAAGTCGGTGGATCGACTGAGCGGCTCCCAGGCGGTGATCTGCTCATCCAGGTCGGCCAGATGCCTGCGCACCAGGTCGAGTGCGTCGCTGCCGAGCAGCAGGTGCACCGGCGGCTGTTCGGCTTCGATCAATTGCAACAGGGCCTGCGCGGCACGTGCCGGGTCGCCGGCCTGCTGGCCGCTTTTCTCCTGGCGCGCCTTGCGGATGGGATCGAACAACACATCGTAGTCGGCAATGTTGCGCTCGCTGCGAATCATCGACCGCCCGGCCCAGTCGGTACGGAACGAGCCCGGGGCGATTGCCGTTACCCGGATGCCGAACGGCGCGACTTCCCTGGCGAGCACGCCGGTGATGCCCTCCAGGGCGAACTTGCTGCCTGCGTAGTAGGCAATGCCCGGCAGCGGCGCGTAGCCGGCCATCGACGACATGTTGATGATGTGGCCGGATCGGCGTTCACGCATGCCCGGCAGCACGGCCCTGGTCATGGCGACGGCGCCGAACACATTCACCTCGAACTGCCGCCGCATGGCGTCCAGCGGCGATTCCTCGAGCACGCCTTCATGGCCGTAGCCGGCATTGTTGACGAGCACGTCGATGCGGCCGAATCGATCGAGCACCGATGCGACCTCGCGATCGATCGCCTCGAAGTCCGTCACGTCGAGTACCACGGCATGCGCGCGTCCGGGAGCCATGGCCTCGAACGGCGTTCGGTCCTCATCCCGGCGCACCGTGCCGATCACCTGGTGACCGGCCGCGAGCGCGGCATCGGAAAACGCGCGCCCGAAGCCCGAACTCACACCGGTTATCAGGAAGACCTTCGGGTTGCCTTGGTTCATCGTCGTGCTCGATAGCCTGTAGCGAGGAGCAACTTGCCGCTACGCGGCGAATACAACCACTCTAGGCGCACGGAGTGCCGGGGCGAAGACATGCCGCACGGCATTCAGCCTTCCGCCAAGCGGAAGAATCATCACTCCACTGTGGATCGCCGTCATCCGAGATGTCTGCGGAACCAGTCCCGGCTCAGATCGACCACGGTCTCCAACGTTCCCGGCTCCTCGAACAGATGAGTCGCCCCCGGCACGATGCTCAGCGCTGTTTCGCAATGCATGCGTGCCTGCGCCTGCCGATTCAGCGCAAGCACCTCCAGGTCGAGACCGCCCACGATCAGCAAGGTCGGCGCGCGCACTTGCGCCAGTGCCTCGGCGGCCAAGTCCGGACGGCCGCCCCGCGAAACCACGGCAGCCACATGGGGATTCGCTGCTGCCGCCGCCAGAGCGGCGGCGGCACCTGTGCTGGCGCCGAACAGGCCGAGTGGGAGCTGGCGGGTTTCCCCGCGTTCGAGCAACCAGTCGATCGCCCGACCCACTCGCCCAGCCAGCAGCGCGATGTCGAAGACGTTGCGCCGGTCGGTGGCCTCGCCCTCGGTCAGGAGATCGAGAAGCAGGGTTGCGATTCCGGCTTCACCCAATGCGTCAGCGACGTAGTTGTTGCGGGGACTGAGCCGGCCACTATCGCTTCCGTGGGCAAAGGCCACCATGCAGGATGCATTCGTCGGCACGCGCAACAGGCCCGGCAATCCGAGCGGTGATATTCGAACCTCTTCGATGACTGACGATGGGGATCTGGAATGCTCACGCATGGTGATACCTCCCGGTGGGTGCGGAAAGCCGGAACCATCAAAGAATCGCGCATGCCAGTTCACGCATGCTGACCCCGATCAAGTACTCGGCATTTTCCGGCGACGTTCCCTCATCGTCCACATGCCCGGAAATTGATCCAGATCGCCTTCCCTGTCTTGCGCGGAGATACGCTGTCGCCGGTCCATGTCTCGGGAGCGCCCGCGATGACTCGCAGCAATGCCGATATCGCCGCCATTTTCGAGGAAATTGCCGACCTGCTCGAATTGCAGCAGGCCAATGCCTTCCGCGTGCGCGCCTACCGCAATGCCGCCCGCACGGTCTCCACCTGGCCCAGGGAGATGGCCGAACTGGTGGCGCGAGGTGGCAACCTCGACGACCTGCCGGGCATCGGCAAGGACCTTGCGGGCAAGATCGGTGAGATCCTGGCGCGAGGAAGTTGCGACCAGCTCGATCGCCTGCGGGCGACGTCTCCGCCGGGCATTACCGACCTGCTGCATATTTCCGGCCTGGGCCCCAAGCGGGTGCACGCGCTGTACCACGAGCTGGGAATCCATACGCCGACACAGTTGCTCAGCGCGGCACGCGAAGGTCGTATCCGCGCCCTGCCCGGCTTCGGGGTGGCCAGTGAGCGGCGCATTGCCGAAGCCGTCGCTGGGCACCTGGAGCGAGCCCGACGCTGGCCGCTGGCACGCGTTACCGCGCACGTCGATGCGCTGCTGGCCTATCTGCGCGCCGCGCCAGGCGTTTCCCGGGTGGTGGTCGCCGGCAGCTTTCGCCGTCGGCGCGACACGGTCGGCGATCTGGACATCCTGATCGTGGCCAGGGCCGCGGCCTCGCTGTCAGGCTACCTGACCGCATTCGAGCAGGTCGCCGACGTGCTTTCGCAAGGCCCCACCCGTACCAGCGTGGTGTTGAAGGATGGCTTGCAGGTCGATTTCCGCGTGGTAGGCGGCACCAGCTTCGGCGCTGCGATGGTCTACTTCACCGGCTCCAGGGCGCACAACCTGGCCCTGCGCCGGATCGCCCAGGCACGCAAGCTGAAGATCAACGAGTACGGCGTGTATCGCGATGGCAAGCGCATCGCCGGCAACACGGAGGCATCGGTATATGCCTCCATCGGCCTCCCCGGCATCCCCCCGGAGCTGCGTGAAAACCGGGGCGAGATCGAAGCTGCACGCGACGGCAAACTGCCCAAGCTGATCAAGCGCAAGGACCTCCGCGGTGACCTGCATGCCCACACTACGGCCAGCGACGGCCGCGAGGGCCTCGAGCAGATGGCCCTGGCCGCCCGGGCGGCTGGCCTGAGCTACCTCGCCATTACCGATCATTCACACAGTCTGGGCATTGCGCACGGGCTGGACGAGAAGCGGCTGACGGCGCACATCGAGGCGATCGACCGGCTCAACGAAAAGCTCGACGGCATCGTCCTGCTCAAGGGCATCGAGGTGGACATCCTGGCGGACGGACGCCTCGATCTGCCCGATGCGGTTCTGGCCCGTCTGGACCTCGTGGTCGGTGCCGTGCACAGCCGTCTGGATCTGCCCCGCGAGCAGCAGACCGCACGCATCCTGCGCGCGATGGATCGACCCCATTTCAGTATCCTTGCCCATCCGAATGGACGGCTGTTCGGTACTCGCGGCCCCTGCGAGCTGGACATGGACCGGATCATTCGCCATGCCCATGAACGTGGCTGCTTCCTCGAGCTGAACTGCCAGCCGGATCGACTGGATATGTTCGACTTCCAGTGCCGCCTGGCCAGCAATGCCGGCGTGATGATCGCGATTTCCAGCGATGCCCATCACGGCAGTGACTTCCGCTGGCTGCCGCTCGGCGTCGATCAGGCGCGGCGAGGGTGGCTGGAGGCCGGCGATGTCCTGAACGCCCTTCCCCTGCCGCAGTTGCGCAAGCGGCTGGCGAGCACCATGGGGGCACGGTAACCAGCCTGCCGTATCGGCTGGCCCGAGGCTTCGGGTGATCCTTGTCGGGACTTGGGGCGATGCCGAGGCCGCCGGTTGAGGCGACAACTTTCGACCGGCGGCGACAACCGTTTTCCGCAGTGTGTCGCGGAGGTCCCGGTGCGAAATACCGCCGTGGGCGCGCAGCTGTCGATGACCTGCGCCGGCTCAGTTGATCTGTGTCAAAACCCCATGCGGGGAGCGGAGCAGACTGCTTTTCATTGCTCGTTGGAGTGCGTGCCGATGTCCATACTGCCGTTTCTCGATCGTATCCAGGCAGGCCTGTTGCTGGCAGATCGCCTCAGCGGCTGGCGTGGCCGCCACCCCCTGATATTGGCGATACCTCGCGGTGCGGTCCCCATCGGGCGCGTGCTTGCCGATGCGCTGGACGGCGACCTCGACGTGGTGCTGGTGCGCAAGCTCGGTGCACCCGTCAACCCGGAGTATGCGGTGGGCGCCGTTGACGAATCGGGCGACGTGCAACTGTCGCCATATGCCGATTCTGTCGGGGCGGACGAGTCGTATCTCGCCGGCGAGGTCGCCCGGCAATTGAAGCGGATCCGCGAACAACGCCGTCTGTATGGCGAGGGCGGTGAGCCGATCGACCCGCAAGGCCGCGTGGTTATCGTGGTGGACGACGGGCTGGCCACGGGTGCGACGATGGCGGCCGCCCTGGCGTGGGTGCGCAAACGGATGCCGGCCCATCTGATCTGCGCTGTTCCCGTGGCATCGGGCGACGCCCTGGCGAGAATGGCCAGGCTTGCGGATGACGTCGTATGCCTCGCCGCACCGGCCGACTTCTCCAGCGTCGGTGCCCACTACATGCGTTTCCAACAGGTCGAGGATGCCGAAGTCATCGCCGCGCTGCATCGCCCGAACAGGGGCGCCGGACGCGCACCACCATCGCGGGGGTAACTTTCTTCGGCGATGCGACAGGGGTACTCAGCATGCCCAGCAGGAACGACACGGTCGCCGCGATACCCACGACGCCCCACGGATTTTCATGCACGTATCGGTTGCCTTCCGCCGAAGCCCGGCGCAGGCGATCAGCGGCATCCTGCTGCAGTCGCTCCAGACGTCTGCGGACAGCACGCAGCCGTTGCCGAAGTCTTTCATTCCGCTCACCGGCATCCGCTCCCGCGTCTTCGAGAAGCTGCTCGACATCCTCCGCGACCACGCGCAGATCCTCTTTCGGTGGCTCGTTGTAAAGCGGGTTCATGCATTATTCGCGCCTGCCAGGGAACCTTCTTGTCCGTCGGCTCGCGGGGCCATGACCTCGTTTCGCTGGACCGCCTTCATGGGTTGCCCGGGAGGTGGCTGGAATGCGTTTCGCCGTGCGGCGCGTGGCCGTCGTCGAAGGGTTCCACCGCTTCGGTTTCATCGAGATGGAACACGGCGTCGAATTGTGCGGGCAGCATCGCCTCGAAATAGTGACTGGCAAATTCGGTGTGCGGCCGGTAGAGCACGCCGATCGCCCGCTCGAGCATGGGCGAGTGCAGCGTGCGGGCCACCGGATCGCCCAGGGAGAGATAGAACCGATCGAGCCGGCTGCGATGGAACAAGCCTTCGTAACTGTCCGCGCGTGCCGGCCGCACGATCTGGCACTCGGCCGGGCCATCCCATTCGTGCGCCGCGGTGACGGTGCCGGCGTAGGTGGTGAAGCCGACGAGTATCGATCCCGCCGAGCCGACCCGCTGACGAACCAGTTGCCCGACATTCCATTCGCCGGCCTCCCCCATCTGCGTCGCCCTGGCATCGCCGAGATGGGAGTTGTGCGCCCATACGACGATCTTGCCCGCCTGCCCCTGCGACTGCAGGTGATGGTGCAGAGAGAACAGTGTCTGCGTCATGTGCTGGTCGCGCCGGTTCCAGCTGTCCGCCCGTGAACCGAACATCTCGCGATAGTAGGCTTCGGCGCTCATCACCACGTGGGCGTTGCGTTCCGCAAAAAACTGCTCGTCGGCAGCGCGCCGGCCATCCCTGGTCAGATACCGGGGAGCGTGCCTGAGCAGTTGAACCAGACGCTCCTGCACTGCCATCCGGCAATCGGGCCGGAGCCCCGCGGCCACTTCATAACCGTAGCCCTGTGGATCCCGCACGTGGTCGAGGGCGGCATATTGTTTGCGCGCAAGCGAGGCCTGCTGTTGATCCACACCCTCGAGATAGCCGATCACCGCTTCGGCGGAGCGGTACAAGCTGTACATGTCCAGGCCATAGAAGCCAACGCGGCCCTCCTCCGGCAGTCCGATGTTGTGGTCGTGCAGCCACTCGATGAAGCTCAGAACCTCTTCGTTGCACCACATCCAGCGGGGAAAGCGCTCGAAGTCATCGAACGCCTGGCGCGCGGTGGCTTCAGGCCCCTCGCCCCGTACAAACCGGTTGAGCCGGTACGCATCCGGCCAGTCGGCTTCCACCGCCACCGCTTCGAAACCGCGCTCGACGATCAGTCGGCGCGTGATCTGCGCCCGCATGCGATAGAACTCGCGCGTACCGTGCGTCGCCTCGCCCAGCAGAACGAACGAACGCTCCCCTACCGCCTCGATCAGCGCATCGTAGTCATGTTCCAGGCCATCCAGCCGGACGGCTTCCGACCGGATCGCATTGAGCGGGTTGAGGAATGCGTCACTCATGAGGCGTCCGCGTGGCGTGGCCGTTGGCAATCGGGGAAGCTGATGACCCCGCCCCATCACCCAAACAATGCGGCGGGGTCACTGCGGACCTCTCAACTGACCGCGATCTTGCGTGCGCTGCCGTTGGGCCGCTTGGGCAGGTCGAGGGACAGCACACCGCTGTCACAGTGGGCCTCGGCCTTGGAACTGTCGAACTCGCTCGGCAGCGTAAAGAAGCGATAGACCTTGCCGTAGTAGCGCTCGGTATGGATTTCCGCTTCGTCCTTCTTGCTCCTGGTTTCGCGCTTGACCTCGGCGCTGATCGATACCTGATTGCCGTCGACCGAGAGCTCGATGTCACTCTTGTCGACGCCGGGAATCTCCGCCTTGATGTGGAACGCCTTGTCGTCTTCGGAGACGTCGATGCGCATGTCCGGCGCCGCTTCCAGATCGCGCCATTGCGGGCGCGCCGCCAGGCTGCGGAACATCTCCTCGAAGCTGGTTACCGGGTCGAAACGAGAGGTTGCCTTGAATGGATTCCAGTGGGTCAGCGTGGTCATGGGATATTTCCTCCAGCACTCAACACGCGCACATCCCCACGTGCGGTTGGGATGTTGCGCCAACTCGCCACCGACACCGAGTCTCCGATGCGGGAGCGAGACCTGGATAAAACATACTCGCGCATGCCGGCGCGCTATTGACGCAGATCAACCCCACGACCGGTGACCGACCAGCTCAGCCGTTGATGTCGACGACCAGCTTGCCGCGGGCTTCGCGCTGGCCGAGCAGCGAGTGCGCCTCACCGACCGTGGTCAGGTCGAAATGCCGGTCGTCGATCTGCGGGATCAGCTGGCCCGACTCGGCCATCTCGGTGGCGTGGCGCATGATCTCGCCATGATGAGCCCGGCCTTCGCCGGTGAGCAGCGGAAGCAGCGTGAACACGCCGGAATAGGTGCCCGCGCGGAAAGACAGCGGTGCCAGCGCATGCGTGCCCCAGCCAAGCGCGCTGACCACGTGGCCGAAGCGGGCGGCGGCCTTGAACGAGGTATCGAGGCTGGCGCCGCCGGCGGTGTCGTAGACCACCTCGAAGCCGTGGCCGGCGGTGTGCTCGGCGATATACTCCTCGACCGTGGCCGTCCTGTAGTCGATCGGCGTGGCACCCAACCGGGTGATGAACGGGGCTTTCGCCGCCGAGTCGGTGGCATACACGCTGGCGCCGAGTGCGCGGGCGATCTGGATGGCCATATGGCCCACCCCGCCGGCGCCCTGCACCAGCACGGTCTGGCCAGCGTGCAGATGGACGCGGTCGACCAGACCCTCCCATGCAGTGATGAAGGCCAGCGGCACGGCAGCGGCTTCGCGCATGCTGAAGTTGGACGGCTTGTGTGCCAGCAGGGCGGCATCCACCGCGGCGTATTCGGCCAGCGAGCCTTGCACACCGCCCACGCCGCCGGTCATTCCATACACCTCGTCGCCGGCGCGGAACTTCGTGACGCCCGGCCCCACCGATTCGACGATACCCGCCATGTCGATGCCCAGGATGGCCGGCAACGGATGCCTGGCGTGGGCGGCGTCGCCGTTGCGGATCTTCAGGTCCAGCGGATTGACGGCACTGGCCATGATCTTCACCAGCACCTGCCCCGCCTGCGGCACGGGACGGGCAACGGTGGCGAGGCGAAAGGCCTCGCCATGGTTTTCAAGTACGGCGGCATGCATGGAAAGATGGGTGCTCATGGCGGGTTCCTCGGATGGTGGACGCCACGTTAGGTCAAAACTATTTGCATGAAAATGAAAATTAATGCATGTTTTCCATGCAAAAACGCATGCCCTGGCCAGGCCCTTCGACAACTGGTGAGATGAATGGAATGGAGTGATCTGCGCGTCTTCCTCGCCATCGCGCGCGAGGGAACACTGGGGGCGGCGGCGCGTCGACTCGGGCAGACCCAGCCGACCATGGGCCGGCGCTTGCGCGCGCTGGAACAGGCGGTGGGCCATACCTTGTTCCAGCGCACTCCCGATGGTTTCATGCTCACCGAGGAAGGCGCCGCCGTGCTGCGTCATGCCGAGCGCATCGAAGAAGAGGCGCTGGCATTCCAGCGACAGCTGGATGGCCAGGAGCAGCATCTCGAAGGCCCGCTGCGGCTCACTGCGTCCGACTGGTTCGGCACCTATGTCCTGTCACCGGTGCTGGCGGATTTCGCCCTGATGCATCCGCGCGTCACCGTCGAACTGCTGACCGATACACGTTTCCTCAGCCTGTCGCGTCGCGAGGCCGATCTCGCCTTTCGCATCCAGCCATTCGACGAGCCGGACGTGGTGGCGCGCAAACTGCTGCGCATGCCATATGGCCTGTACACGAAGGCCGGCTCGGTTCATCCGCAAGCCGGCGACGGAAGCGGTTGTGCGTTGATCACCATGGACACCGCTTTCAGCGAGATGCCCGACGTCGCCTGGCTGCTGCAGATGTTGCCGAAGGCTCGTGTGGCCTTTCGCAGCAATGCCCGGGCGATCCATGCGCAGATGTGCGCTCACGGTGCCGGGCTGGCGGTGCTGCCGCGATCGCTGGGCGATGGCTTCCCCGGCCTCGAACTCATCGACCTCGGCAAGGAGCCGCCCGCGCGCGATACGTGGGTCGGTTATCACCGCGACCTGAGGCGACTTGCCCGACTGCGTGCGCTGCTGGACCTGCTGGCAGACCGACTCGCGAACTGACTCGTTCGCCAACCGGCGACCTGCACCAGCATGCATCAGCCTGCGTGGCGAAGGCCGGCATGAACGGCTGCCCGGATCGGGGGCGGTGCAAAGCAGGCCGCCTGCCCGACCGGGGCATCGGCCGGCTCAGAGCTGGCTCATGCCGCCGTCGATGACGATTTCGGTGCCGACGATGAATGCCGACTCGGGCGAGGCCAGATGCAGCACGGTGGCCGCGACTTCCTCGGGCGTGCCGAAGCGACCCAGCGGAACCTGTGCCTGAATCTGCGCTGCCGTGGCCTCGAGCGTCGCCGCATCCATGCCGAGCTTGCCGTAGAGCGGCGTGTGGATCGGGCCGGGGCTGACCACGTTGACGCGCACGCCGCGCGGCAGCAGCTCGGCCGAGAGCGTGCGGGACAGCGAGATCAGGGCGGCCTTGCTGGCCGCATAGACAGATGAGTTCGGCATGCCGATATGGGCGTTGATCGAGCCGTTGATCACGATCGATGCGCCCGGATTGAGCTGCGGCAGCAGCGACTGCAACTGGAAATAGGCTCCCTTCACGTTGGTGTCGAAACTCTGGTCCCACAGCGCCTCGTCGACCTCCGGAAATGCCGCGAAGCGGGCCGAGCCCGCATTGATGAAGATGGCGTCGAGCCTGATGCTCTCACCGGCAATCGCCCTCGCCAGTTCGCGCGCGGCAGGTACCGAGCCGGCATCGTTTTGTATCGCGAGGGCGTTCGGGCCGAGGCTGGCCCGTGCCTGTTCCAGTGTCGCGCCGTCGCGACCTGTGATGACGACGCGCGCACCTTCGGCGGCGAACGCCTTGGCGGCGGCCAGGCCGATGCCGCTGTTGCCGCCGGTGACGAGTACGGATTTTCCTTCGAAGCGATTCATGGGGTTCTCCAATCGGGTGAGTGATGCAGGACAGTGATGACATCCTGCTTGCCTCTCCGCCATTTGCCGTACCATCGTTTCGACGGACTCGTACGATGAGGTCGAACATGTTGTCCGATGATGAGTTGGCCTTGCTGGAAGCGATCAGGGACAGCGGCAGCCTGTCCCGCGCGGCGGTCCGACTGGGCAAGGCACCTTCGACCATTTCGCATGCGGCGCGTCAGCTGGAAACGCGCTTCGATGCCCTGCTGTTCGACCGCCGCCGCTATCGCCTGCAACTCACCCCGGCCGGCCAGTTGCTGACCCAGGAAGCCGCCCGGCTGATTCAGGACGTGTCGCGGCTGAGTCAACGTGTGAAGCAGGTCGCCAACGGCTGGGAAGATCGCCTGCACATCGTCACCGACGAAATCCTCGAATTCGAGACCTTGCTGCCGGTGATCCGCAGCTTCGACGCCCTGCAATCCAGGGTCAGTCTGCGCATCACCCACGAAGTTCTGGGCGGTACCTGGGAGGCTCTGCGCGAGGGCCGTGCCGACCTGGTCGTGGGAGCCACCAACGAACCGCCGGCGATGCCCCAGTTGCGCTGGATGGAACTGGGCGCGATGGACTGGATATTCGCGATCTCTCCGCGCCATCCACTGGCCAGGGCCAGCGAGCCACTGACGCAGGACGTGGTCAGTCGCCATCGGGCGGTAGTCGTCGCCGATTCGTCCCGCGATGTGGGTCGCGCCTATGGTTTGCTGGGTGGCCAGGCGACCCTTGCCGTACCCAGCATGCGCGCGAAGATCCTGGCTCAATGCGACGGCCTCGGCGTGGGCTGGCTGCCGCGCAAGCGGATTGCAGCCTTGCTGAAGCGTGGCGAGCTGGTGGAGCGGAAGATGGCCGATCCACGCGAACCCAATGTGCTGTATGTCGCCTGGCGCGGCGATCACGACGGCCGCGCCCTCGCCTGGTGGCTGGAGCAACTGCGCCAGCCAAGGCTGGCCAGGCGACTGGTCGACGGGCCGGGTTGAGGGGGCTGTCATGAACCGGCGATCTGCGACGCGAGACCCGACGGCATTTCTGCTGCTCGGCCTGATGTTTCTGCCGGGCGGCTGCCAGACCGCGTCACGCCAGAATCGGTTCGGGTAATGCAGCGGGCCGCTGGGTGCCGGAGCACGCGCCGAGCCCCTGATATCGATGAAGAGCGATGAGCCAGGCGGCGCGGTTGCGCTGCCAGAGAGCGCAGCGCACTTCACTGGAGAGCTATAGGCGGCGCCATGGCTGCCTCGCATGGTCTGCCGGCCTTTCGCCGCAGGGATCCACGGCCGGGAAATCGGCACCACCGCCCCGCATCGTGCAACGATTCGGTTCGAGCGATCACTCGCCGTGCGCGATATCCACGGCGATGATGACGGGAACTGCAAGAGCTCCGCGGTCAAGCTGAGGCAAGGTCGCCGAATCGAAGCGGGAAGCGCGGTACGCGCGCCGGATCGAGTCCGTCGGGGATCGGTCAGCTGCCTGTGCGGTTTGCGCGCATGCCGCGCCGGGTTGCCTGGAATTGCTTGATCTGACGCAACCAGTCGTAACCGTCCCCGGCCTGCAGGGCGGTCGCCTGGGCTTTGGTGGCGGGAGTCGCGATGCGGCGCGCGGCGTCGGGACCTCCGAACTCCACGCGACGGCGTTGCAACAGGGAATTGTGATGGCGCTTCATCCGGCTGATCCTGGTCGACGACGGGGTGACCGGGACAATCGCCTGACTCACGTCTGGCTTGCCGGTCTGCTGACGGGGCACAGGGTTGGGGGCATCAGGCAGAAATTAAATGGCATTGGCGCGATCTGTGTGTTTCCAGGGGCGAACGATCGCGATCGCTGTCGGCATGGCCAGCAGGCTGCACCGATTGTTCGCGCAGGGAAACTTATTGGTCACCCACAGGGACTTTTCCCGGGACTCCGGCAACCCCATTCATGGCGCCAGTGAACCCATGGTACCGAGTCATGAACAAGTCGTTCCCGTCGTTGCTGGCCTTCGTCATGCTGGGCGCGGTTGCCGCCGTGGCGGCCACGAACAGCCGTGCGGCCGTGATCCAGGACGATGATTACGTGAGGATCGTCGTGCCGGACATGGCGCAGGCGGCGACATTTTTCCGGGACGTGCTGGATTGCCAGTTGATCAGTCCGCGCCTGGACTCCGGCGATTCACACCAGGGCAGCCGCGAATCCAGGCTGCTGTCCTGCGGCGCGGGTTCCGTCATCGAACTGTCGGCCGCCCCTTCCCCGGCCACCTCCGCCGGGAGTCAGCACCGCGAACCGATCCGGCTCATTTCGGACGATGTGGCGGGTGCCGCCCAGTGGCTGCGGCACGAGGGTGTCCGCGTGCTCGGGACACCGCGAACCTTGAAGTCGGGCCAGACCGTGGTGAACTTCATCGCGCCATGGGGACTGCGCCTGCAACTGGTCAGCTGGAAAACCAACGTCACCACCGCCGGACCCTGAGCGCACCCGATGTTCAGCGGCGGGCGCGGAAAAACTCCCGCAACAGGTTGGCGGATTCCTCGGCAAACAGGCCGGCGGCGACCTCGATGCGATGGTTGTGGCGCACGTCGATAAGCGTGTCGAATACGCTGCCGGCAGCCCCGGTCTTGGGGTCGGCCGCGGCATAAACCACGCGGCCCAGGCGCGCGTGGATCATCGCCATCGCGCACATCGAGCACGGCTCCAGGGTGACGTAGAGCGTGGCGCCGGAAAGGCGATGGTTGGCGAGCTTTTCGCCGGCCGCACGCAACGCCATGATCTCGGCGTGGGCGGTCGGGTCGTGCAGGGTGATGTTGCGATTCCAGCCCAGCCCGATGATCTCGCCCTCCTGCACCAGCACGGCGCCGACCGGCACCTCGTTCTCGGCGTCGCGGGCGTGCGCGGCCAGCTGCAGCGCACGGCGCATGTGCAACTGGTCTTCCGCCGAAAACAGTTCGGGCGACTTTGTATTTTCTTCAGTCATTTCAATGCAGTGTGTTCTGAACATGAGAAAGCCGGCAAGTCGCCGGCTCTGCTCGGGGCATCCAGGTGCCTGATTTTGTTACTCCCACTCGATCGTGGCAGGCGGCTTGCCGCTGATATCATAAACTACGCGAGAAACACCACGTAATTCATTGATTATCCTGTTAGAGACCTTGCCGAGAAACTCGTAGGGCAGATGCGCCCAATGTGCCGTCATGAAATCGATGGTCTCCACCGCACGCAATGCGATGACCCATTCATAGGCCCGTGCGTCGCCCACCACACCCACTGACTTCACTGGCAGAAATACCGCAAAGGCCTGGCTGGTCTTGTCGTACAAGTCCGCCTTGCGCAGTTCCTCGATGAAGATCGCGTCGGCCCTGGCCAGCAATTCGGCGTATTCCCGCTTCACTTCGCCGAGGATGCGCACGCCCAGGCCGGGGCCGGGGAACGGATGGCGGTAGACCATCGCCCGCGGCAGGCCGAGCTCCACGCCGATCCGGCGCACTTCGTCCTTGAACAGCTCGCGCAACGGCTCGACCAGCTTCAGCTTCATGTGCGCCGGCAGGCCGCCGACGTTGTGATGGCTCTTGATCACGTGAGCCTTGCCGGTCTTGCTGCCGGCCGACTCGATCACGTCGGGATAGATCGTGCCCTGGGCCAGCCACTTCACGTGGCCAGCGCCGTCGGCGGTGAGTTTCGAGGATTCCTCGTCGAAGATATCCACGAACAGGCGGCCGATGATCTTGCGCTTGGCTTCCGGATCGGCCACGCCGGCGAGTGCATCGAAGTAGCGGTCGGCGGCATCGACGCGGATGACCTTGATGCCCATGCCGTGTTCGTCGGTGTCGGCCATCGTCGCCATCACCTGGTCGCCTTCCTGCCAACGCAGCAGGCCGGTGTCGACGAAGACGCAGGTCAGCTTGTCACCGATCGCCCGGTGCAGCAACGCCGCGACCACCGACGAATCCACGCCGCCGGACAGGCCCAGCAGCACGTGATCGTCGCCGACCTGCTCGCGCACGCGGGCGATCTGGTCGTCGATGATATTGGCCGCGGTCCACAGCGTGGCACAGCCGCAGATCTCGGTGATGAAGCGCTTGAGCAGAGCCCCGCCCTGTCTGGTGTGAGTCACTTCGGGATGGAACTGCACGCCGTACCAGTGCTTGTCCTCGTTTTCCATCACGGCGACCGGAATACGCGCAGTGCAACCGGTGACGACGAAGCCCGGTGGTGCGATGGACACGTGATCGCCATGACTCATCCACACATCGAGCTTGTGCTCGCCGGGATGGTCGTTGAGGCCGTCAAACAGCCGGCTGGGCGCGACGATATCGACACAGGCATGGCCGAACTCGCGTGCATCGGCGGCCTCGGTGGCCCCACCGAGCTGCGCGGCCAGGGTCTGCATGCCGTAGCAGATGCCGAGTATCGGCACGCCGGCATCGAATACCTGCGGCGGCGCCAGCGGCGCGTCGGCCAGAGTGGTCGACTCCGGGCCACCGGACAGGATGATGCCTTTCGCGCCGAAGGCGGCGATCTCCGCTGGATCGTGATCCCAAGCCCAGATCTCGCAGTACACGCCGATTTCGCGGATACGGCGCGCGATCAGCTGGGTGTACTGTGCGCCGAAATCGAGGATCAGGATCTTGTCGCTATGGATATTGGTCATGGGGACTCAGAGCGGGAAAACGGGAAACACTTGACCAAGGGCGTGGCATGTCGCCATGGACGAAGCGCTGACATGGCACTCGTCAACCGCAACACATTCCCTGCCCCGATCACGAATTGAGCCGGTAATTCGGCGCTTCCTTGGTGATCTGGATGTCGTGCGGATGCGCTTCGGTGACGCCAGCCGAGGTCACCTTGACGAACTGTGCCTTGTGCCGCACATCGTCGATCGTGGCCGCGCCCAGATAACCCATCGAGGCGCGCAGACCACCGATCAACTGATGGATGATGTTGCGCAGCGGGCCCCGGTACGGCACCCGGCCCTCGATGCCTTCGGGTACCAGCTTGTCGGCGTCAGCCTCTTCCTGGAAATAGCGATCCTTCGAGCCGAGCTGCATCGCGCCGATCGAGCCCATGCCGCGATAACTCTTGTACGAACGGCCCTGGAACAGCTCGACCTCGCCCGGCGACTCCTCGGTCCCGGCGAACATCGAGCCCAGCATCACGGTGGACGCACCGGCGGCCAGCGCCTTGGGGATGTCACCGGAATAGCGGATGCCACCATCGGCGATCAGCGGGATCTCGTCCTTCAGCGCGGTGGCGACCATGTCGATCGCGGTGATCTGCGGTACGCCGACACCAGCCACCACACGCGTGGTGCAGATCGAGCCCGGACCCACGCCGACCTTGACCGCATCCACGCCGACATCGAGCAGGGCCCGTGCCGCCTCGCCGGTGACGATGTTGCCGGCGATCAGCTGCACCTGCGGAAAGTGCTTCTTCACCCAGGCCACGCGATCGATCACGCCCTGCGAATGACCGTGCGCGGTATCCACCACGAGCACGTCGACGCCGGCATCGACCAGCGCGGCCACGCGCTGTTCGGTATCGCCACCGACGCCGACCGCCGCGCCGACCAACAGGGCTTCCTGCTGATCCTTGGCGGCATGCGGATTGTCGCGTGCCTTCTGGATGTCTTTCACGGTGATCAGTCCGCGCAGCTGGAAGTCGTCGTTGACCACCAGCACCTTCTCGATCCGGTGGGTGTGCAGCAGCTGCAGCACGTCGTCCTGGCCGGCGCCTTCGCGTACCGTGATCAGCTTGTCCTGGCGGGTCATGATGTTGCGCACCGGATCGTCGAGCTTGCGCTCGAAGCGCAGGTCGCGACTGGTGACGATACCGACCAGCCGGGAACCATCCACCACCGGCACGCCGGAGATGTTGTGCGCGTGGGTCAGTCGCAGCACCTCGCGGATCGAGGTGTCGGGGCTGACCGTGATCGGGCTGCGGATCACGCCGGCCTCGAACTTCTTCACCAGGCGCACTTCGGCCGCCTGCTGCTCGGCGGTCATGTTCTTGTGGATGATGCCAATGCCGCCGTTCTGCGCCATGGTAATGGCGAGGCGTGCTTCGGTCACGGTGTCCATCGCGGCGGACACGATGGGGATGTTCAGGCGAAGGTCGCGGGTGAACCGTGTCGATGTATTCACATCACGCGGCAGCACGATCGAGTGGCCTGGAACAAGGTAGACGTCGTCGTAGGTCAGGGCCTCGGCGAGGATACGCATGCGAAAAGTCCCGCTGCAAAGAGGGAATTATACGCGCCCTGCCGTGAGGCTCGCCAGATGTCCGGCTGAATGCCGGAATGAATCAGACGATACGGCGGCGCGCGGCATGCGCCTCGGCTGCCTCGAGCGTGTTTTCCATCAGCGTGGCCACCGTCATCGGACCGACGCCGCCGGGCACGGGGGTGATCCAGCTGGCGCGCTCTGCCGCGGTGTCGAATATCACGTCACCGACCAGCCGGCCATCGTCCAGCCGATTGATGCCGACGTCGATCACTACCGCCCCGGGCTTGACCCATTCGCCCCTGACCAGCCCCGGCTTGCCGACGGCAACGATCAGGATGTCGGCCTGACTCACGAAGCTGGCCAGGTCACGAGTAAAACGATGGCACGACGTCGTCGTGCAACCGGCGATCATCAGCTCGAGCGCCAACGGCCGTCCGACATGATTGGACACGCCGACCACCACCGCATGCTGGCCGCGTACCGGACGATCGGTGTGGCCCAGCAGGGTCATCACGCCCTTCGGCGTGCACGGTCGCAGGCCGAACCGGCGCAGCGCGAGGCGACCCACGTTCACCGCCTGGAAACCGTCCACGTCCTTTTCCGGATCGATGCGGTCGACCAGCGCATCCTCGTCGATATATTCCGGCAGCGGTGACTGCACCAGGATGCCGTGCACATCGGGATCGGCATTCAGTTGATCGATCAGGGCAAACAGTTCGGCCTGGGTCGTGCTGGAAGGAAGGTCGTAATCGAACGAACGAAAACCGACCTGGTGGCAGGCCTTGCGCTTGTTTCGCACATAGACCGAAGAGGCCGCGTCGCTGCCCACCAGCACCACCGCCAGTCCCGGTGCGGGCAACCCCTGGGCCACCCGTTCGGCCACACGCATGCCGACCCGCTCCAGCAGTTCCTGTGCGATGCGTTTGCCGTCGAGGATGCGTGCGCTCATCTTGATGCCTGACTGTAAAGTCCACCATTATCCCGGCTCAGCCTGATGCGTACAAACGGCATGCAAGCATGACTGCGCACACGATACCCCGAGAAGCGCTGGAACTGACCGATGGCCGGTTGCACCTGCGGCCATGGCAGGATCACGACGCGATGGCGCTGTTCGAGGCCGCGCGCGAGTCGGTGACCAGCGTGGGCCGATGGTTGCCGTGGTGCCACGCGGGCTACGCGCTGGAGGATGCCGCGGCGTGGATTGCGCATTGTCGGTCCGGCTGGCAATCCGGCGAGCATTTCGCCTTCCCGATTTTCGACGCCGCTTCCGGCAAGCTGCTTGGTGGTGCCGGGCTCAATCAGTACGACCGGCTTCACCGCAGTTCCAACCTCGGCTACTGGGTGCGTCAGTCCTGCCAGCGGCAAGGCGTGGCGGTGGCGGCAGCGCGACTGCTGGCGCAATTCGGCTTCGGGCAACTGGGTCTGGTCCGGATCGAGATCGTCGTGTTGCCCGACAATCAGTCCAGCCGCCGCACCGCGGAGAAGACCGGGGCGACGTTCGAGGCCATCGCCCGTCATCGTCTCTGGATACATGGGCAGGCCCATGATGCCGCGGTATACGGCCTGGTTCCGCAAGACCTGCGCTGATCTCGCCGCCAGGCGGGATGCGGCGATCAACGCGTACGCTTGATCAGGTCGCTGACCCGGCGCCGGGCCTTTTGTTCCTGCTCCTTGGTCAGCACCTTCTTGCGTCCGGCGTACGGGTTCTCGCTTTCGCGGAAAGCGATGCGAACCGGTGTGCCTTCGAGCTTGTAACGCTTGCGGAAGAAGTTCTCGAGGTAGCGCTGATAGGCCGGTGCGATGTGCTTGGTACGGGTGCCATGGATCACGATGGTCGGCGGGTTGTTGCCGCCGGGATGGGCAAAGCGCAACTTCGGCGCATGGCCATGGACCAGCGGCGGCTGGTAGCCCTCGTAGGCTTTCTCCAGTGTCTTGGTGAGATCGGACGAAACCAGCACCTTGGTCGCCGAGGCATGCGCACGCACCACCGCACGCATCAGCTCGCGCAGGCCCGAACCGTGCAGCGCCGAGATATGCACCTGCTTGGCCCACTCGACGAAGACCAGCCGGCGATCGAGTGCACGCATGCACTCATCGCGCTGGTATTGATCCAGCCCGTCCCACTTGTTGATGGCGATCACCAGCGCCCTGCCCTCGTCCATCGCATAGCCGATCAGGGTGAGATCCTGGTCGGCCAGATTCTCGCGGGCATCGATCATCACCACCACGACCTGGGCGGCGGCGATCGACTGCAGTGTCTTGATGACGCTGAATTTCTCGACCGCTTCCTCGACCCGCGCCTTGCGCCGGATGCCGGCCGTGTCGATCAGCGTGTAGCGTTTGCCGTCGCGCTCCAGCGGCACCCGGATCGGATCGCGGGTGGTGCCGGCGACATCGGAGACGATCAGGCGATCCTCGCCCAGCAGGCGATTGATCAGGGTGGATTTGCCCGCGTTCGGACGGCCGACGATGGCTACCCGGATGCTGCCGTCCTCTCCTTCCGCCTCGGTAGTGCTTGCTTCGTCGACCGGAAGCAGGGGCAGGACCATCTCGATCAGATCGGCGGTGCCGCGATTGTGCGCTGCTGACAGCGGCAGAATCTTGCCGACACCGAAGGCGGAGAACTCCGCCAGCACAGCGTCTTCCTCCAGCCCGTCAGTCTTGTTGACTGCCGCGATGATGGTTTTTCCGCTGCGCCGCAGCTCGTTGAGAATGACGTAGTCCTGCGGCAGCAGGCCTTCACGGGCATCGACCACGAACACCAGCACGTTGGCCTCGTCGATCGCCAGCCGTACCTGCTTCGCGGTCAGCACGTCCATCGCGTCCTCGACACCGGACAGACCACCGGTGTCGACCACCACGAAGGGCCGCTCGCCACTGCGGCATACGCCGTAGTGGCGATCACGGGTGACGCCCGGCATGTCGGCTACGAGCGCGTCGCGACTGCGCGTCAGGACATTGAAAAGGGTCGATTTACCGACATTCGGACGACCAACCAGCGCGACGACGGGCAACATGATAAGGACTTCGTTTCAGCAATCAGTGCGAGGAAAGACGATAGGCGCCGATACGACCATCGACGTCCTCGACGTAGACAGTGTCACCCACCACCAGCGGCTGGGCGCGGATCGCCTTCTTCGACAGTCGTTCGCGTGCAGCCAACGCGCCGTCACCGGTCTGCAGCCAGTGCACATAGCCTTCCATGTCACCGAGCACGACGTAGTCGCCCTGCACGGCCGGGCCGGTGAGCCAGCGATATTTCAGGGCTGCGTTCTTCCACATGTCGGCGCCGCCGCTCTTGTCGAACGCCCACACCTGCGAATCGTCATCGACACCGAAGATCACGTTGCCGTTGATCGCCAGCGAACCATAGCTGGAGAACGGATGCGACCAGAGCGGACGACCGCTGGGACCGTCCACCGCCATCAGATTGCCGTGATAGGCCGCGGCGTAGAGCGTGCTGCCATCGAGCAGGATCGCCCCATCGGCATCGTCCAGACGTTCGATTTCGGTGCGACCTTCACCACTGGCCAGCTTCTGTTCCCACAGCTTGGCACCGTTGTCCAGGCGCAAGGCGATCAACTTGCCGTCGTCGCTGCCGAAGAACAGCACGCCATTGGCAGCCAGCAACGGCCCGTTGTCGCGCAGGCTCAACAGCGGCACCTCACTCTGGTCATAGACCCAGTGACGCTTGCCGGTGGTGGCGTCCAGTGCATAGATCCGACCGTTCGCGCCCCGTACGACCACCAGATCGCCGACAATCAGCGGCGACACCAGCACTTCCGTATCCAGCTCGGTCTGCCAGAGCGGGCTGCCATCCTTCGCGTTCACGCCATAGACGTGACCGTCCAGCGTACCCACGGCCAGCAAGTCTCCCTTGACCACGGGACCGCCGGCATACATGGCGTCCTTGCGGTGCTTGTCGCCCCAGCCGAACCAGCCATGGGTGCGCGAACTCTTCGACCACAGGGTCTTGCCGCTGGTCGCGTCGATCGCGGCCAGCTTGCCATTGGTACTGTCGGCGTACAGCACGCCATCGACCACGGTCGGACGCAGACGTGCGCCACTCACACCCGCACCGTCGCCCACACTGGTGCGCCACAGGCGGGTGACCTGCACGGTGGGCTTGAAGTCCTTTGCCAGCGGTGTCGGCGGCTGTACGTTATCTTTCTTGAAAGAGTGGCAACCGGTGAGGGTTACCAATGAAGCCAGCGTGATCAGTAAAAATCTTTTCATGCACCCTGCTTCCCGGCCGCGGCCAAATCATCGAGTTTCATCTGCAAGGCGCCGCGTTGCGGCGCTTCCTCGCCCAGCGTCGACAAGGCCGTCTGATAGGCCTTGCGCGCGTCGTCTGAACGTCCAAGCTTGACCAGCACATCTCCACGGAGTTCCTGGGTCAGCCCCTGATAGCTGTCGACCGGCATGCGATCCAGCGTCGCGAGCGCCGCCTTGCCGTTGTCGCGAGCCAGCTCCACCTGCGCGATACGCAACAGGGTCAGTGACTTCAGCGGTGCGTCGGCGGCATGGCCCTCGGCCCATTCCAGAGAGGCTTCGGCCCTATCCAGCTGCTTGTCCTGCACCTGCTGTCTGGCGCGGTCGCTGACCGCGAATACGGCATAGGGGGACTTGGCGTAATCCTTCATCAGCTGGTCGGTCAGCTGGCTGGCGATCTCCGGCTTGCCGGACAACTGGGCGATCCGCGCCTGCTGATAGAGCTGTGAAGCGTTGGCCTCATCGCGCGCCTGGTGACGCTGCCATTGCTGCCAGCCGAAAATGCCGACCAGGCCGATGGCGATGCCGACGATGATCGACACGCCATTCTCGCGCAGCCATTTCTGCACCAGTTCGCTCTGTTCGTACTTGTCGTATTCTTCAAATGCCATGCAGTCACCATTCAAAAGGCCGCGCACCCGCAGGGGCAAGCACAGCCCTGCGCGGTAACCAAAAGGGAAAATCGGTCAGACCCGCTCGTTCCCGGGCGGACAATGCGCAAGCATAACCGAAATGGGCTTCCCGCAGCGTCCGGAAATGCTGATCAGAGGCTGGCTGCGGAAGCCTTGCCGTCCTGCATCTGCATGCGGAAATGCGCGACGTTGGCGTGCCGGAAATCATCCAGCCCCTGTGGCCGGCCATCGATGCTGACGGTCGCACCGCTGACATTGCCGATGCGCACATCCAGCGGCTGGTCGCTGCGATAGGTCTTGTTGCTGCCGGCCGACAGCAGACCGTATTCGAGTCGCGTACCGTCGGCTTCGGTTACTTCAACCCAGCTGGCAGCAGTGAGACTCAGGCTCAGGGCGTGACTGCTCGCGCCATTGTCCGTCGCCGGCACAACAGGCTTCACCGGTGGCACGGCATCACCACCCATGTTCGGAAACGGTGCCATCGAGGCCATCAACGGCTGATTCTGATCCGCCGCTGCCTGGGCCGCCTTCGACGACGCTTGCGGAACCACCTTGTCGTTCTGGCGATCAACGTCCTCGCCGACCCTGCTCGCCGACGAGTCCGATTGCGCTACCGGGGCGGCATCCAGCGGGGCCAGATGGCTGAGGTCACGATCCAGCGTGCTACGCACGCCGAACCAGACCGTCGGCACCGCAATCACCAGGGTCAGCACGACGTAGGTAGCCGCCGTAGCGTAACGATCCAGAAGGAAGCGCGAATGCGAGATACCACCCGTCGCCACCAGCGGCGCCTCGATCTGCCTGAGGCGATCGAGCTCCACCTGCAACGACGCCTGATCGATGCCGAGATAACGTCCGTATTTGCTTATGTAACTGCCCAGGTAGACCTTCGAATCAATGCCATCGTACTGGTCACGTTCCAGCTGGCGCAGCACGCGTGCAGGAAGTTTCAGTGTGTTCGCACAGGCCTCCAGATCCAGCCCGCGAGCTTCACGCGCCGCATGCAGCCGACTACCGAAACTTGCGCCGTGGGGCTCTGTCGGCATCACATCCAAATCAGGCAAATTGATCCCGAACAGATTGGCATCATTCGAACCTTGCTTGGGCGCTTCTGGCTGGATCGAGGTCATGGGCTGGCGGCGTTGTCGAGGGCGTGCGCCTGTTCCGAGTCCGGGAACTGGCTGTGCAATCGCTTGCTGTAAGTGAGGGCGCCTTCCCGGTTGCCCATACTGGATTCAATGTCATGGCCGAGCTTCAGTGAGGCGGCGGTGGGCTTTCCCAAGGCATCGAAACGCTGAAGGAAAGCCCGCGCTCGGAACGCATCCTTGTTCAGATAGAGCAAGTTGGCTAACTGAAAGAGTGCCTCCGGATTATTCGGATTTCGCGCGATGGCGTCACGGAAATCCGCTTCGGCGCGGGCGCTGTCATGCGCGCGCAGCTGGCATACGCCGGCATTGGTCAGTGCCCAGTCCGGTGTTGGATAGAACGGGTCGGTCACGGCCTTGCGGAAATAGACGTCCGCTTCCGCGTACTTGTTCGCCGAACACAGGAACTGGCCAAGATTGTTGTTCCAGGCGCCCTTCGAAGGTTCCAGCTCGACCGCCTTGCGATAATGCTGCTCGGCTTTGGCCAGGTCGCCGATGCGCTCGTAGATCACTGCGATGACGGTATGCGCCGGAGCGTAATTGGAGTCGAATTGCAGCGCCATGGTCAGTTTGGCCAGCGCCGTCTGCAGATCCCCAGCAGCCAGGTAGTGCTGACCCAACTCGGTATGGATGCGTGCCGCGTCCTGCGCCTGGTCGGCCTTGCTGGTCTGCGGCAACGGCTTGCCCAGCGTATTGCTGTCATTATGCGTGGTGACGCAGCCAGCCAGCGACATTAGCAGGCCGAAGAGCAGTACCCGGTCAAATCGCATGCAATGCTTCCTCATCCTGGCGTTTGCGGAGGTCGGCGCTGCGCCGGGTGCGATCCGTCACCTGCCCGGCCAGCTGACCACAGGCGGCATCGATATCATCGCCCCGGGTACGCCGCAACATGGTCAGCACACCGGCGTTGAGCAGTTGCGTCTGGAAGTCATGAATGTCGTTCGCGTCGGAGCGCTCGTAGCGGGTGCCGGGGAACGGGTTGAACGGGATCAGGTTGACCTTGCAGGTTGGCAGTTTGCGCATCAGCTTGATCAGCTGACGGGCATGCTCGGGCTGGTCATTGACGCCCTTCATCAAGGTGTATTCGAACGTGATCGAGGTGCGTGGCTTGCGCGCGACCCAACGCTGGCAGGCGGCCAGCAGTTCGGCAATCGGGTAGCGCTTGTTGATCGGCACCAGTTCGGTGCGCAACTCATCGTTGGCCGCGTGCAGCGAGACGGCCAGTGACACGTCGATGGCGTCGGAGAGTTGATCAATCAGGGGCACCATGCCCGCGGTGGACAGTGTGACGCGTTTTGCGGCCAGGCCGAAGCCCAGGTCGTCGCGCATCAGTTTCATTGCCCGAACCACGTTGTCGAAATTCGCCAGCGGCTCGCCCATGCCCATCATCACCACGTTGGTGATGCGGCGGTTCTGATGGGTGATATTGCCCAGGTATTTCGCCGCCACCCACACCTGCCCGATGATCTCGGCAGTGGAGAGGTTGCGGTTGAAGCCTTGTGCACCGGTGGAGCAGAAGCTGCAGTTCAACGCGCAGCCGATCTGCGAGGAAACGCACAGGGTGCCGCGGGTCGGCTCGGGAATGTACACCGTCTCGATCGCGTTGCCGCTGTCCATGCCCAGCAGCCACTTGTGCGTACCGTCGGTGGCGGCCTTGTCCAACAGCGTCTTCGGCGCGCCGATGTAGCAGACCTCGGTGAGCTTCGCGCGCAGCGCCTTGCCCACGTCGGTCATGTTCTCGAAGTTGTCTTCCAGGTCGTGGTAGATCCACTTCATCACCTGCTCGGCGCGATACGGCTTCTCGCCGATCTGCGTGAAGAAATCACGCAGACCCTGACGATCGAAGTCGAGCAGATTGACCTTGGCTGGTGGATTGGTGACAACCTGGATCACAACTCGTGCCTCACAACATCATGTCTCAGCGCGAAAGAACTTCGGTCGCGGCAAAGAAGTAAGCAATCTCGTCCCTGGCGGTGTCGACGGCATCGGAGCCGTGCACGGCATTCGCGTCGATCGACTCGGCGAAGTCGGCGCGGATCGTGCCCGGGGCGGCTTCCTTCGGATTGGTCGCACCCATCAGGTCACGGTGGGCCAGCACGGCGTTCTCACCCTGCAGCGCGGAGATCATCACCGGACCGGAGATCATGAACTCGACCAGCGCATTGAAGAACGGGCGCTCGCGATGCACGGCATAGAAGCCTTCGGCCTCCTTGCGCGACAGCTGTTTCATCTTGGCGGCAACGACCTTCAGGCCGGCCTTTTCAAAACGCGCATAGATTTCACCGATGACGTTCTTGGCAACGGCGTCGGGTTTGATGATCGAAAGGGTGCGCTCCAGCGCCATACGGGTCTGCTCCGGAAAAACGGATTGAAGGAAAGTGTGCTTGTCGGTGCTTGCGGACAATAAGGCTAAATCTGACAGAGATTGCGGATTTAGCTCACGAAAGTGTGACAGATTCTAACTCATACGCAAATATTCTGCAGTTTGCAACAAACGATCGTTTGACGGCCGCCGAACTGTCCGCGTATCCTCAAACGATCGTTTGAACCGGCCGGCCGGCCGAGGGAATCAGCAAGTCCGTGAACAGCCCCGGCTCCACCAAGGAACGCATACTCGGCGCGGCCGAACTGCTGTTTGCCCAGCGTGGTTTCGATGGTGCCTCTTTGCGCCAGTTGACTGCCGCCGCTGGCGTCAACCTGGCCGCCGTCAACTACCACTTCGGTTCCAAGGAAAAGCTGATCGAACAGGTGTTCCGGCGCCGGCTGGATGCGCTCAACGCCCAACGGCTGGCGGCGCTGGCGAAACTCGCAGACGACAGCGACCGCACGCTCGAAGATGTGCTGGCCGCCTACATCCGGCCCGCGCTGGAGCTGTCCCACGAGGGCAACGGCGCCCTGTTCATGCGCGTGCTGGCCCGCGCGTTCGCCGAGCACGACGACACCCTGCGCCAGTTCCTGTCCGAGAACTACGGCCACGTGATGCGCCAGTTCACCGCCGAGTTCGCCCGACTGCTGCCGCAGTTGAGCAAGGAGGAGCTGTACTGGCGCATCGATCTGGTCACCGGCGCGCTGACCCACGCGATGTCCGGCTTCGGCATGATCCAGCGCAAGCGTGACGTCAGCGAGGACGCCCATCGCGAACAGACCGCGCAGCACCTGATCCGCTTTGCCGTCGCCGGCCTCGGCCATCCCTGATTTCCGTCACTGGCCGGTAACGGCCATCCCGTCTTATTCATCGTTTTCGTCATCGCATCATCGGAGAAGCCAATGACCACTGCATCCTCACCTACACCCGCACTGCGCATCCGCAAGGCCGCCGTGCTGGGCGCCGGTGTCATGGGCGCGCAGATCGCCGCGCACCTGACCAACGCCGGCGTCGAGACCGTGCTGTTCGACCTTCCAGCGAAGGAAGGCCCGAAGAGCGGCATTGCACTGAAGGCCATCGCCAACCTCGCCAAGCTGTCGCCGGCCCCGCTGGCCGACAAGGCGCTGGCTGCCGCGATCATCCCGGCCAACTACGATGAGGATCTGGCACAGCTGAAGGATGTCGACCTGGTGATCGAGGCGATCGCCGAGCGGATGGACTGGAAGCTGGATCTGTACACGAAGATCGCACCGTTCGTCTCCGCCACCGCTGTGCTGGCCTCCAACACTTCCGGCCTGTCGATCAACGGGCTGGCCGAAGCGCTACCGGAAGAAATGCGCCACCGTTTCACCGGCGTGCACTTCTTCAACCCGCCGCGCTACATGCACCTGGTCGAGGTGATCCCGACCCGGCTCACCGACCAGAACGTGGTCGATGGCCTGGAAGCGTTCCTGACCACTACCGTGGGCAAGGGCGTGGTGATCGCCAAGGACACCCCGAACTTCATCGGCAACCGCATCGGCGTGTTCTCGATGCTGGCCGCGATGCACCACACCGACCAGTTCAAGCTGGGCTTCGACACCGTCGACGCGCTGACCGGCCCGGCCCTGGGCCGTCCCAAGAGTGCGACCTACCGCACCGCCGACGTGGTCGGCCTGGATACCATGGCGCACGTCATCAAGACCATGGCCGATACCCTGCCCGACGACCCGTGGCACCAGTACTTCAAGGCGCCGGTGTGGCTACAGGGCCTGATCGACAAGGGCGCGCTGGGCCAGAAGACCGGCGGCGGCTTCTACAAGAAGGTCGACAAGGACATCGTGGTGCTCGACGTGGCCAAGGGTGACTTCCGCCCGTCCGAGCAGAAGCCGTCCGACGAGGTCGCCGCGATCCTGGCGATCCGCGACCCGTCCGAGAAGTTCGGCAAGCTGCGCGCGTCGAGCGACCCGCAGGCGCAGTTCCTGTGGGCCACGTTCCGCGACCTGTTCCACTACACCGCCTACCACCTGGCCGACATCGCCGACACCGCGCGCGACGTCGACTTCGCGATCCGCTGGGGCTACGGCTGGAAACTCGGCCCGTTCGAGACCTGGCAGGCCGCCGGCTGGCAGCAGGTCGCCGGCTGGATCAACGAGGACATCGCCAGCGGCAAGGCGATGAGCAGCGCCCCGCTGCCGGCATGGGTCACCGATGGCCGCACCGGCGTGCACGGCAAGGCCGGCTCGTACTCGGCCAGCGCCAACGCCGACAAGCCGCGCTCGCAGCACCCGGTCTACGCGCGCCAGCTGTTCCCCGATCCGCTGATCGGCGAGAAGTTCGACCAGGGCACCACGGTGTGGGAAAACGACGGCGTGCGGCTATGGACGCTGGGCGACGACGGCGTCGGCATCCTGTCGTTCAAGACCAAGATGAACACGGTCAACGACCACGTGCTCGACGGCATCCAGCACGCGATCAAGCTGGCCGAAGAGCAGCTCAAGGCGGTGGTGATCTGGCAGACCGGCGAGCCGTTCTCCGCCGGCGCCGATCTGAAGGGTGCGCTCGGCCTGCTCAAGGAAGGCAAGATCGCCGACTTCGAGAAGATGGTGGAGAACTTCCAGGCCACCAGCATGGCGATCAAGTTCTCGCTGGTGCCGGTCGTCTCCGCGGTGCGCGGCATGGCTTTCGGCGGCGGCTGCGAGTTCCAGATGCATTCGGCGCGCACCGTGGCGGCACTGGAAAGCTACATCGGCCTGGTCGAGGCTGGCGTCGGCCTGCTGCCCGCCGGTGGCGGCCTGCATGAACTGGCCGTGCGTGCCGCCAAGGCGAACCCGGGCGACCCGTTCGAGGAACTGAAGAAGGTGTTCGAGACGGTCGCCATGGCCAAGGTCTCCGCCAGCGCGTTCGAGGCGAAGAACCTGGGCCTGCTGCGCGACAACGACGTGGTGGTGTTCAACAGCTTCGAGCTGCTCTACATCGCCAAGCAGGTCGCCCGCGCGCTGGCCGAAAGCGGCTATCGCCCGCCCCTGCCCGGCCGCAACATCCCGGTCGCCGGCGATGTCGGTACCGCCACTTTCAAGGCCTCGCTGGCGAACCTGCAGGCCGGCTACTTCGCCTCGCCGCATGACATCGACATCGCCACCCGCATCGCCGACTGCCTCTGTGGCGGCGTGATCGAGCGCGGCTCGACCGTCGACGAGGAATGGCTGCTGGCACTGGAGCGCAAGCATTTCGTGGCGCTGGCACAGACCGAAAAGACCCAGGCTCGCATCGCCCACACCATGACCACCGGCAAGCCTTTGAGGAACTAGTGAGCGCGCACTGCGCGCAGGAGTGAGAAGCAAGAGTGGCCTCCACTCACTTCTCATTCCTCTCCACTCTCTTCTTCTTACCTTTTGGAGTTCCCCATGAGCAAGCAAGTGCAAGACGCCTACATCGTCGCCGCCACCCGCACCCCGGTCGGCAAGGCGCCGCGCGGCGTGTTCCGCAACACCCGTCCGGACGACATGCTCGCCCACGTGATCCGCGCCGTGATGGCGCAGTGCCCGGGCATCGACCCGCACCAGATCGGCGATGCCATCATCGGCTGCGCGATGCCCGAGGCCGAGCAAGGCATGAACGTGGCGCGCATCGGCGTGCTGCTGGCCGGCCTGCCCGACACCGTGCCGGGCGTCACCATCAATCGCTTCTGCTCGTCCGGCCTGCAGGCCGTGGCGATGGCGGCCGACCGCATCCGCCTCGGCGAGGACGACCTGATGCTCGCCGGCGGCACCGAGAGCATGAGCATGGTGCCGATGATGGGCCACAAGATCGCGATGAATCCGGCGATCTTCACCGACGAGAACATCGGCATCGCCTACGGCATGGGCATCACTGCCGAGAACGTGGCCAAGCAGTGGAAGGTCTCGCGCGAACAGCAGGACGCGTTCGCGGTGGAGAGCCACCGCCGTGCGCTGGCCGCCCAGGCCGCCGGCGAGTTCAACGACGAGATCAGCCCGTTCGCGCTGGACGACCATTACCCGAACCTCGTCACCCGCGGCATCGTCACCGACAGCCGCAGCATCGGCATGGATGAAGGTCCGCGCGCCGGTACCACCCTGGACGTGCTGGCCAAGCTCAAGACCGTCTTCCGCAACGGCCAGTTCGGCGGCACCGTCACCGCCGGCAACTCCTCGCAAATGTCCGATGGCGCCGGCGCCGTGATGCTGGCCAGCGAGAAGGCGATCAAGCAGTACAACCTGACCCCGCTGGCCCGCTTCGTCGGCTTCTCGGTCGCCGGTGTGAAGCCCGAGGTGATGGGTATCGGCCCGAAGGAAGCGATTCCGAAGGCGCTCAAGCAGTGCGGCCTGAATCAGGATCAGCTGGACTGGATCGAGCTCAATGAAGCCTTCGCCGCACAGGCGCTGGCCGTGATGGGTGATCTCAAGCTCGACCCGAGCAAGGTCAATCCGCTGGGCGGCGCGATTGCGCTCGGCCACCCGCTCGGTGCCACCGGCGCGGTTCGCATTGCCACGCTGCTGCACGGCATGCGCCGGCGCAAGCAGAAGTACGGCATGGTGACCATGTGCATCGGCACCGGCATGGGTGCGGCAGGTATCTTCGAAGCGCTGTAACCGGTTCGCCCGGTCTGTGGAAAAAACAAAAGGCGCCGCAGCGATGCGGCGCCTTTTCCATGCCAGTCATTCTGGCCGGGGACACGGGCTCCGGAATACCGATCCGCTCGCTCGAAACGGTGTGGGCGCGGTCACACCGCGTGAATCATCAACTCTTGATGAAAGCCAGCAAGTCGGGGTTGAGGACGTCGGCGTGAGTCGTCAGCATGCCGTGCGGGAAGCCCTTGTAGATCTTGAGCGTGCCGTGTTTCACCAGCTTCGCCGAGAGCAGTGCGGAATCGGCGATCGGCACAATCTGGTCGTCGTCGCCGTGCATGATCAGCACCGGCACATCGATGGCCTTGAGATCATCGGTGAAGTCGGTCTCGGAGAACGCCTCGATGCAATCGAAATGGGCCTTCGCACCGCCGATCATGCCCTGGCGCCACCAGTTGTCGATGACCCCCGGGTAGACCTTGGCGCCCGGGCGATTGAAGCCGTAGAACGGGCCCGACGGCACGTCACGGTAGAACTGGGCGCGGTTGGCGGCGAGCGCGGCACGAAAGCCGTCGAACACCTCGAGCGGCAGTCCGCCGGGGTTCTTTTCCGACTTGAGCATGATCGGCGGCACCGCACCGACAAGCACCGCCTTGGCCACCCTGCCCTTGCCGTGGCGGGCGACGTAACGCGCCGCTTCGCCACCACCGGTGGAATGGCCGATGTGGATCGCGTCCTTCAGCCTGAGGTGGGCCGTCAGTTCGGCCACGTCGGCCACATAGGTGTCCATCTCGTTGCCGGTGTCGGTCTGGGTCGAACGCCCGTGGCCGCGCCGATCGTGCGCGATCACGCGGTACCCCTTGGACAGGAAGTACAGCATCTGGGTGTCCCAGTCGTCGGCGCTGAGCGGCCAGCCGTGATGGAAGACGATCGGCTGACCCGAACCCCAGTCCTTGTAGAAGATCTCGGTTCCGTCCTTCGTAGTGATGCTTGGCATAGCGGAATCTCCTCGATGTTGGTGAGTGGACGATTTGCGGGCGGGTGAAAGGCCCCGCCGACGCAACAAGGCCGAGCATGATGCGCACTCGCCACAGCGCGCTCGCGACAGCGGATCGTCGTGGGCAGGGTCCGTGAGCCGGCCTCACGATCCAGCCGACGACTTGCCGGGTTCGGCGACACATGAGGGCGTGTCCTGCGGTATCGGGCACATGCCCTCGGCACTTGGACAGGAGCGCGTTTTCCTGCCCCTGGCCGATTTCCCGTCGTGCCGGTGCCTCGGCATCAGCGCCCCGTGGCCGCACCATCTCATCCAGTGAGACACCACCCCGGCCTAATCCCCCGACGCCACCGGGACCACGCCATGAACGCCTTGCCTGACCGCTACGATACCGCCGACGAACTCGTGCTGCGCGATCCGGGGGATGGCCGTACGCTGGCGCAGCGGTTGTCGCGACGCTACGCCGCGAGGATCACCGGTGCGTTCGTGGTGCCGGGCTCGGAAGGCGCGTTCGCGCCGCTGCCCGACGACCTGCCGCCGGCCCTCGCCCAGGCCCTGCGCGCACGCGGCATCGGGCAGCTCTATAGCCATCAGGCCGAGGCGTGGAAAGCGACGCAAGCGGGCGCGCACGTGGCCATCGTCACGCCCACCGCCTCGGGCAAGTCGCTGTGCTACACCCTGCCCGTCATCACGGCGGCGATGACGAACCACGCCAAGGCGCTGTACCTGTTCCCGACCAAGGCGCTGGCGCAGGACCAGGTGGCCGAGCTGCTGGAACTCAACCACGCCGGCGAGCTGGGGGTGAAGGCGTTCACCTTCGACGGCGACACCCCGGGCGACGCGCGCCAGGCGATCCGCCTGCACGGCGACATCGTGGTCAGCAACCCGGACATGCTGCACCAGGCGATCCTGCCGCATCACACCAAGTGGGCGCAGTTCTTCGAGAACCTGCGCTACGTGGTGATCGACGAGGTGCATACCTACCGCGGCGTGTTCGGCTCGCACGTGGCCAACGTGATCCGCCGGCTCAAGCGCGTATGCGCGTTCTACGGCGTCACCCCGCAGTTCATCCTGTGCTCGGCCACCATCGGCAACCCGCAGGAGCACGCCGAGGCGCTGATCGAGGACGCCGTCACCGCGATCACCGAGAGCGGCGCGCCGACCGGCGACAAGCACGTGCTGCTTTGGAACCCGCCGGTGATCAATCCCGACCTGGGCCTCCGTGCCTCGGCCCGTTCGCAGACCAACCGCATCGCGCGGTTGGCGATCAAGTCGGGCATGAAGACGCTGGTGTTCGCGCAGTCGCGCAGCATGGTCGAGGTGCTCACCAAGTACCTCAAGGACGTGTTCGACCACGATCCGCGCAAGCCGCCGCGCATCCGCGCCTATCGCGGCGGCTACCTGCCGAAGGAGCGCCGTGCCGCCGAACGCGCCATGCGCGCGGGCAGCATCGACGGCATCGTCAGCACTTCGGCGCTGGAGCTGGGCGTGGACATCGGCAGCCTCGACGTGGTCGTGCTCAACGGCTACCCCGGCTCGGTCGCCGCCACCTGGCAGCGTTTCGGCCGCGCCGGCCGACGGCAGCAATCGGCGCTGGGCGTGCTGGTGGCCAGCTCCGATCCGCTCGATCAATACCTGGTGCGCCACCCGGAATTTTTCCAGGGCGCGACGCCCGAGCACGCCCGCATCCAGCCCGATCAACCGCTGATCCTGCTCGACCACATCCGCTGCGCCGCGTTCGAGCTGCCGTTCGGCGGCGACGAGATGTTCGGCAGCGAAATCGCCACGCCGTGGCTCGAGGTGCTGGGCGAGGAAGGCGTGCTGCATCGCGAGGGCGAGCGCTGGGAATGGATCGCCGACAGCTACCCGGCCATCGCGGTGTCGCTGCGTTCGGTCGCCGACGGCAATTTCGTGGTGGTCGACCGCACCGACGGCCGCCAGACCATCATCGCCGAGGTCGATTATTCCGCCGCCGCGGTCACCCTGTACGAAGGCGCCATCCACATGATCCAGTCGCTGCCTTACCAGGTCGAGCGGCTGGACTGGGACGGCCGCAAGGCCTATGTCACGCGCACCCAGGTCGACTACTACACCGACGCCATCGACTACACCAGGCTGAAGGTGCTGGATTGTTTCGAGTCCGCCCACGCCGGTGCCGGCGAGGCCCATCACGGCGAGGTGCACGTGGTGCGCCGCGTGCCCGGCTACAAGAAGATCCGCTTCTACTCGCACGAGAACATCGGCTACGGCCCGGTCAACCTGCCCGACCAGGAGCTGCACACCACCGCCGTGTGGTGGCAGCTGCCGCAACTGGTGCTGGAAGCCGCGTTCGAGGATCGCCAGCAGGCGCTGGACGGTTTTCTCGGCGCCGCCAACGCATTGCATCTGGTCGCCACCGTGGCGGTGATGGCCGAGGCGCGCGACCTGCAGAAATCCGTGGGCAGCGGTGACGGCGCCTGGTTCGTCAGTGCCGACATGCGCGGTCGCGGCCAGCTGCGCGGCGGCGACGGCCAGCCCACCGCGCTGGCGCCGGACGCGCCGTTCACGCCCACCGTCTATCTGTACGACGCCTTCCCCGGCGGCATCGGCCACAGCGAGCCGCTGTTCCAGCGGCGCGAGGATCTGATCGCCCAGTCGGTCAGCCTGATCGAACGCTGCGACTGCCGCGCCGGCTGCCCCGCCTGCGTCGGCCCGGTGCTGGCGGCCGACGAAGGCGCGGAAACCACGCCCAAGGCATTGGCGCTTCGCGTACTCGCCCTGCTGGTGGCGCTGTGAGCACCCTGCTCCAACGAATGCGCCAGTTGCGCGCGGAAGCCGGCACCGCAACCACACCGAAACGGACGGCCAAACCGCCGCTGGCACCGGCGTTCACTCGGGCGATATCACCCGAAGTGCGGCGGCTGCTGCAACGCCATGCCCAACTGAGGCACGGACCGTCGACGCCGGCATCGACCGATCGCGACGTGCCCGGCATCGAGCTGTCGCCCGGCCTGCGCTACAGCGAGACCTGCGTCGACTGGCTGCAATCCGCCGACGATCATCGACGCCGGCTTCGCCCGCATGGAGCCGGTGCATCACCAGCGCCTGCTGCACTTCGATACCGAGACCACCGGCCTGGCCGGCGGCACCGGCACCCGCGCGTTCATGATCGGCGCCGCCGACTGGATCGACGGCCGCTTCCGCATCCGCCAGCTCACCCTCACCAGCATGGCTGCCGAAGCCGCGATGCTGCGGCACTTCGCCGAGTGGATCAGCCCGGACACCGTGCTCGTCAGCTACAACGGCAAGTGCTACGACGCGCCGCTGCTGGCCACCCGTTATCGCCTGGCGCGGTTGCCGAACCCGCTCGCGGGCCTGGGCCACCTCGACCTGCTGCACCCCGTGCGCCGGCACTGGAAGGGCCAGTGGAAAAACTGCCGCCTCGCTACCGCCGAACGGCAGCTGCTTGGCGTGGTGCGCGAGGACGACCTGCCCGGCGCCGAAGCGCCGGCCGCGTGGCTCACCTACCTGCGCGGCGGCTCGGCCCGCAACCTGCGCCGGGTGGCCGCGCACAACGCGCAGGACCTGAAGAGCCTGGCCGGGGTGTTGCTGCGGATGGCGGAGACCCCTGGCTGATCGAGCCACCCCGGGTTTTCCGGGCGTACCCCGGAAATGACAGCGCCGCGCAGGTTCACTGCGCGGCGCCGGTGGACGTGGTGCTGCGGGCGACTAGAACTTGAAGTCGACCCGGGCGTAGTAGTAGCCGCCGTTGATGCCGAACGGCAACGTCTCCCAGCCGTAGGTAAAGCCCAGCTGCGGGAACGGAAAGCCGGTCTGCGGATTCCACTTGTCCGGGTAGGTGTTGAACACGTTGTCCGCCCCGATCGTCAGCCGCGCGTTGTCGGAGAAGCGGTAGGCCACCGCCACGTCCTCCAGCCACTTGCCGCCCCAGGTCTGCTTGATGCCCGGAGTGAAGCCCTGGCCGGTGACCGAGCCGAAGTAGTTGGCGCGCAAGGTAAGGTCCCACGGGCCCTCGTGGTACACGCCCTGCAGGATGTGGTGCTGGCGCGGCTGGCCCTGCTCGACCAGGGTGACCTGGGTGTCGTCGAACAGCTGCGTGGGGCTCAGGATCGGCGACTCGGACTTGCGCTTGGTGACCTCGGTCTTGTTGTAGTTCAGCGCCGCGGTCAGATCGAGGCTGGAGCCGCCGGCGAACGCGACGCCTTTCTGAATCACCAGGTCGGCACCGGTGGTGCGGGTGTCGATGGCGTTGGTGAAGAACAGCACCTGGCCCACGCCGATCGGGTTGAGGATCGCCGCGATCGGGCAATTCGCGTTGTTGGCCGCGCACGGCTGGCCGTCGGTGCCCACCGACTCCGGCACGATGTTGCTGGAGAAGATGATCCGGTTCTTGATGTCGATCCGGAACAGATCCAGCGTCATGGTCAGGTCGTTGCCGGGCGTGTACACAAAGCCCAGCGAACCACTGTGCGAGGTTTCCTGCTTGAGCGGCTGGATGCCGAACGCCTGGGTGACGCTGCTGTTCTGGCGCGCGGTCAGCGTGTCGGTCAGCACGCCCTGCGGGTTGAGGTTGGTCGAGCGCTGGCTGTAGTACATCTGCTGCACGCCCGGCGCACGGAACCCGGTGGCCAGCGTGCCGCGCACGGCAAACTTGTCACTGGCGTCGAAGCGGGCCGAGAACTTGCCGGTGGTGGTGCCGCCGAAATCGGAATAGTGCTCATAGCGCCCGGCGGCGCCCAGCAGCAGGCGGTCGGTGACCTGCGACTCGGTGTCGACATAGGCCGCCCAGTTGCTGCGTCCGGCATTCACCGCCTCGGTCGGCGAGAAACCCGGAAAGCCCTGGATGCCCGGCTGTGCGATGTCGCCGGTCTGGCCGTAGATCGGAATGCTGCGATCGTTGGTACGTCCATAGGAGTACGACACCAGGTCGCCCGGCGTGATCGCATAGACGTCCCTGCGCCACTCCAGGCCGGTGGCGACGTCGAGCTTGTCCTTGCCGATGCCCCAGTCGATCGGGCCGCGCACGTCCAGGTTCACCACCGTCTCGTTGAGCTTCAGCGTACCGGTGTTGGCCGAGGTCGGTGAGCTGTCGTAGGTGCCCGTCGCGGTGGGCTCGTACCACCAGCTCACATTGACCGAGTTCTTCTCGTCGAAGCCGAAGGTGTTGCGGCCGCGGTCGACCGAGAAATCCAGGTCCCAGGTGTCGCTGATCGGCGTGCGGTAACCGGCCACGATCGAGGCATCCTTCACCGTGGTGGCGATGTTGGGCAGGAACCCGTTCGGATACAGCGCCGGCACCGTGCGGTTGTCGCCGGCCGAACGGAAGAACCCGTACGAGCTGCCCGTGCGCCGGGACAGCCCGCCAAACCAGTACAGCTCGCCGCGCCCGATCGGCAGGCCACCGTTGAACCAGAAGTAGGCGTTCTTGGCCTTGGCGTCGCCCAGGTGCTGGGTCACGCGCGGCGGGTCCACACGCAGGGTGTCGGGGCCGGCGCGGTTGGTCTCGCCGCGGTCGCGGTACTCGGCGGTGAGATTCAGGTAACCGTCCTTGCCCAGCTTGAACCCGGTATTGGCGCTGGCCTGCTTGACCATGCCGTCGCCCTTGTAGGTCTGGCCGATGCTGGATGACACGTAGGTCACGTCGGTCTGCTTCTTCAGCACGATGTTGATCACGCCGGAGATCGCATCCGAGCCGTACTGCGCCGCCGCGCCGTCACGCAGCACCTCGATGCGCTCGATGGCGGAAATCGGGATCGCGTTGATGTCGGTGCCGGCCGAGCCGCGGCCGATGGTCTGCTGCACGTTCACCAGCGCCTGCTGGTGGCGGCGCTTGCCGTTCACCAGCACCAGCACCTGGTCCGGCCCCAGGCCACGCAGGGTGGCCGGGCGGATGATGTCAGTACCGTCGCTGACGAAGGTCCGCGAGAAATTGAAACTCGGTTCCAGCAGCTGCAGCGCCTGACCCACCTCGGTGACGCCGGTGTTTTCCAGCTGCTCGTGGCCGATCACGTCCACCGGTGCCGCCGTCTCCGCCGCCGTGCGCTCCTTGGCACGCGACCCGATCACCTGCACCCCTTTCAGTTCGGTGACCTTCTTCGTGCCGGGCGTCGCCTGCTCGGCCTGCTGCGCGTGCAGCGGCATCGCCAGCACCGACATCCCCATCGCACACAGCGCAATGCTCAAGCGCGACAACGCAAAACGAGGACGCGAACCCGCACCCGAATAACGTGCTTTCATGACCTACCTCCCCAGGTGGTGTTACCGGCGGGCCCTTACAGGCCTCATTTGTGACCGGCAGGCTACAGCCGCATGTGAGGCGACCGCAATCCCGCGCCGCACCAATCCGGCCCACCCGCGCAGCCCACAAATTCAATGCCCGACAATATCTTAGGTGACAAGGGTTCTCTCCGGACACCCTGCGCGCGGCAGTCGGTCCCGCGACGGACGACCCACGATGTGACGCCGGGCACACTCACCGGGGTCGGGCCGCGCTGCATGGGGAACCCGGCGGCGACCCGCAAGGCAGGTCGACGAGCTCACCCCCTGACGACCGGACACCGGGCGGGACCAGGGATGAACGGAACCGACTGCCGGGGATCGGACCCGGGAACAGAAACGACGCCTGGAAACACCGCGCCGTTGCAAGCGGCTCCGGCCCGGATATCAGCGGCCGAAGATAGTCTTCAGGCGATCGTCCGACGGCATGCCCGGCAGCATGCGCACCTGTCCCGTGCTGTCTTTGTAGAGCAACGACGGCGTGCCGTGGATATCCAGCTCCTCCATCAAGGCGATATTGGCGGCAATGTGCGCCGCGGTAGCGGCAGTTACCGTCTTCGCGGGCTTGACGCTGCTGTGGCCGAAGCTGTTCTCGTGCTGACGCAGGGTGGCCAGGGGATCGCTCGAATCGAGCACGGCCGCCGCGCGATTGAGGCTCTGCGGCGCAATCACCGCCACCATGATGTTGCGTACCTGCACGTCGCCACCCGCCAGCAGCGGCTGGGTCGCCAACCATAATTTGTGGCAATACGGACATTCGGTATCGGTGAAGACGTAGACGATCCGCTTCGGCGTGGCCGAGCCCTCGGCAATCCAGGTGGACTTGGCCAGCTCGTTCCAGGTCGCTTCGGTCAATCGCAGCTTGCTGGCCGCCTGCAACGGCGCTTCCGTCAGATTGTTGCCGTTCTCGTCAAACACCGAGCCGACCAGCACATGCTTGCCATCAGGCAGCAGATAGATCGGCAGCTTCTCGCCCTGGTAACTGCCGACAAAGCCCTTGAAGCCCTCGGGCGCCGGCAGCGTCGCCTTGATCGCGATGCCCTTGCCGGCCAGCGCACGGATCGGGGCCGGATAGTCCTGCGCCTGGACGCAGGCGGTGAACGAAAAAGCGAACAGCAACAGCCAGTGTTTCAAGGGGTGTCTCCGGGTGCGGGTGGGTCTTCGGCGATCACGTGACTGAGCGATTCAGCCAGCGTGGCAGCCGAAAGCTCGCCCATGTGGGTATCGCGCAGGTGACCCTGCGCATCGAGGAACAAAGTGGTCGGATAAGCGCGGGCGTCGTAGTACTGACTCAGCTGCATGCCGTCGTCCAGCAACACATGATCCAGCCTCAGCCGTTGCGCGTCCATGAACGTGCGCACGACGCCGGGCGATTCCCCCTGATCGGCAAACACGAAGCGCACCCCCGGCATGCGCTGCTGCGCCCGCGCCAGGGCCGGCAGTTCACGCCGGCAGGGGCCGCACCAGGTCGCCCACAGGTTGATCACCAGCGGCCGCCCGCGCAGGTCCCGAAGATTGACGGCGCGGCCGTCCAGATCATGCAGCACCAGCGCGGGCAAGGGCGCCGTGCTGGCCGCCACCAGTCGCAGCACGACCAGGCTGACGAACCCCCACACCAGTACCCCCGCGCCGACCGACCACGCCAGCGGCGCGCGCAGCGGCCGACGTCGCCATGCGAGCAGGCCGGTCGCCACGGCCAGCACCAGCAGACCCGGCAGCAGCAGCAAGCCGCCATCGCGAATATTCACCAGATCCAGCGGATGCGCGATGTAGTCAGGCCACCGACGCAGCACAAAGCCCGCCCGTGCGGCCAGCAGGGTCAGCGCGAGCAGCAGCCACAGCGCGTACTCCACCGACACCCTGCCCCGTCGCTGCATCCAGCCGCCCACCAGAAATGCGCTGAGGGCGCCCGCCAGCAAGGCAACCACGCCGCCAGAAAAGGCCAGCGGGCCCAGCGTCACCACGGACAACGCCTCGCCTGCCATCGGCAATCGATCCGTGCCCGGGTATCCGCCTCGGCCTGCGCAGACCGTTGCGACACAGGGCTCCATGGGCAGGCTCGCCGATCGGAGCTGATCCGCGGGTGCGACTGGCTCGACATCGGAAACTCCGTGGCAGGGAAAGCGGTTGCGACAATCTATACCGGGGAAGGTGAACGGGTCGGAGGGCGCTGGAGCGTCAGCCCTGGGCCGCGTCGTCGCCGTTGCTGGAAAATGGCGCGGCCGCCGATGCGCCATGGGCAGGATTGGCGAAGCCTGGCGCAGGCGCTGATGCGGATGGTGGCGATATGACGTGGACCGTGGTTCAGGGGCTCGGCACGGATCGTGACTCGGCCGGCGTGCCACTGGCCGGGTCGGCCAGATGTGCTTCCATTCGATCTTGTGGCAGGCAAAGCGCCGTGGCCATCCACAGGATGAGTGCCGAGAATGTGGCCAGCACCAGAATCGCCCAGCCAAATCCGATCAGGCCGATATTGCCGGCGCCGTCGGCCGGATCGGGGTATGGACCGAGATAGCTGATCACCGCCAGACCGCTCAGCCACATGGGCACCCATGCGCCGGAACGAAACTCCAGTTTTGGTGTACTCGCGTGGTAGCGAAGCTCGTGGATGACCAGCACGATGTAGCCGATCACGACGGCCACCAGCAGCTTCCAGGTGGTCGCCCAGCCCGACCAGTAGACGATCAGGTTGGAGGAGAGAAAGCCCAGGTACGCGATGGCGTTGCCTGCGGGCAGCCGGAACGGTCGTTCCTGTCGCGGCAACTGTTTGCGCATGGCGATCAGCGCCAGCGGACCGGAGCCGAATGACAGCACGGTGGCGGAGGTGACGAAGCCGACCAGCTTCTGCCAGCCCGGAAACGGCAGGAAGAAGATCAGGCCGGCGACGAAAGTGAGGATGACGCTGACCCACGGCACGCCGCGCCGATTGACCTTCGCCAGCGACCGCGGCGCATTGCCGTTGCGTCCCATCGCGTAGGAAATGCGCGAGGTCACGGTGGTGTAGATCAGTCCCGTATCGGCGGGCGAGATGATCGCGTCGATGTACAGCAGCACCGCCAGCCAGGTCAGCCCCAACACGCCGGCGAGCGCGGCCAGCGGCCCGAAGGTGGCCGCGATGTCGCTGACACCCGCGCTGAAGCTGGTGCCGATGTGGGCCCAGCCATGGATCAGCGCTTCCGCTGGCAGGGCACCGATGAAGGCGACCTGCAGGGCGACATAGATGACGGCCGTGATGGCGATGGAGCCGATGATCGCCAGCGGCACGTTGCGCTGCGGATGGCTGGTTTCGCCGGCCAGTTCCACACCCTGGCGAAAACCGAGATAGGAAAAGACGATGCCGGCCGTGGCAATCGATGAAAACACGCCGCCCCAGCCAAACGGCATGAATCCGCCCGCGCCGACCCGGGCGAAGTTGCGGCCATGAAAGGCCGTCAGCAGGAAGGCCACGATCACCAGCAGGATGATGAACAGCTTCCACCACACCAGCGCGTTGTTGAGTCGTGCAAACCAGCGGATGCCGACCACGTTGACCAGGCTGAACAGGCCGAGCAGGCCGATGGCCACCGCCAGGCCGGGCGCGGTGAGCACCGGCACGCCGTCCTGCAATCGCTGCAGCCAAGGCAGATAGTTGGTCGAGTACTGCAGTGCCGCCAACACTTCGATCGAGGTGGTCGAGGCGACGGCCAGCCAGGTGATCCAGCCCAGCGTATAGCTGGCGAATGAGCCGAAGGCGAAGTGCGGAAAGCGGACCACCCCGCCGGACACCGGAAACATCGTGCCCAGCTCGGCGTAGCAGAGGCCGATCAGGATCACCATCACGCCGCCGACGCCCCAGGCGATGACCGATGCCGGTCCGGCGATCTGCGCCGCATTCAGCGCGCCGAAAAGCCAGCCCGAGCCGATGATCGAACCGACCGCGGAAAAGAGCAGGCCGACGGTGCCGATCTCGCGCTTCAGGCGCTTGTTGTCGGCGGCCTTGCGATGTCGGGTGGTACTGGAACGCTCCATGGTCGCTCCCCTTTTTGAGGTGAGGCGGTGATGGGACCCCAGAGGTGAAACTCGTCGTACGGGAACGGGGACGCGGGAACGGAATGTCCTCCGTGACTCACATCGTTCAGCGGGGGACACGATGCTCATCCTGCATCCAGCCAGGTCATCGGGGTGTCAACGCGGCGTGGCCAGCCCATAACGGGATCCATCTTCGCCTTGGTGCCGCGCCACTTGCCCATGTCGAGACCGCCCTTGCCGTCGGGGAGCTCCTCTGCGATGCCGTGATGCTGGAATCCGTCCTCCGTCACCGCGCAGCCAGCCGCTGAGCCGGAAAAACGCGATTTCAGGCGAGCTTTGGCAGGAATGAAATGTCGACGTAAAAGCGCTTCGGATTGCGCCTGTCCAGGTAGACCGTTGCCGTATCACGCTCGATGAATTTCGATGGATCGAACCAGATGTTCTCGCTGGTAAACACATGCAGTCGGGAGGTGATCGGATCCTGCCATTGGCACACCAGCTGATAGGGATGACGACCATTGACCGTGATGCGGGTGTTCTGCTGGGCGGACTGGATGTCGGCCTGAACCGGTCGACCATTGACCAGCAGTTGCGACTTCTTCCGTTCGCCCATGCGTCGCACGAGCAGCATCACCGCCCCAATCGCAGCGAAGATGCTGCACATGATCGTGATGATCAGCGGACCGCCCCACAAGGAAATGAAGCCGTTTATCTTTGCGCCATCGGGGTTCGATGCCTCGAACAGCACGTCGACGGACTCGCCCCTGTCGTATGCCGGCGGGCTGCTACTGGTCGAGGAGACAAACGTGTGCACCCGGCCATCGGGACTGACAAATTGCACCTCCGGTGCCCAGGTCGCCTGACGTCCCTGGCCCGAACCGCTCTGCCCCGAACTACGCCCAACCAGATTCACCACCGTTCCCGTCGCATGACTGGCATGCGCCAGGAAGCTGCGTGTGTGATTCGCCCAGAACGCGGCACCGACCAGACCCAACACGCCAAGTCCCAGAAACAGCCGCTGAACGAGCAGCAGGAAATTTGCTGATTTCACCTTGTACATCCCCTGTTTTCCCCAGTGGCCGGATGTTACGCGGCAGCTCTCATGCATCGCAATCCGGACGCCTGCAACAGAGTGGGCATACTGGGCGAGCCGGGAGTCGATGGATACATTCGATACCGGCGGCTTGCCTCAGACCTCGATATCGGGAAGCTCCGCTCATGCGTACTCATGGCAAATTGACGAAGTGGAACGACGATCGCGGCTTCGGCTTCATCGAGCCGGCGCTGGGTACGGAAGAAATATTCGTGCACGTCTCCGCCTTTCCGCGCGACGGTGTCCGCCCCCGCATCGGCGAGATCGTTTCCTTCGAGACGGAGCTTCGTGGCGACGGCAAGCAGCGGGCCGTGCGCGTGATGCGCCCCGGCAGCCGGGCCACGACGTACCGCCAACGTCGCCCCCAGCCCGCGGCCAGCCAGCAAGGCCCATCGGCGGCGCTGACCGCGTTGGCCAGCGTGCTGCTGCTTGCCGTCATCGGTTGGTATGGCTATTCGCGACTCACGGCGAACCGCGCCACCGACAGCACTCCCATCCGGGCCTCACCCCCGACCCCCGCCGTGGTCGTTCCGCCCGCGCAACCTTTCCATTGCGACGGCCGCACCCGTTGCTCGCAGATGACCTCGTGCGCGGAGGCCACCTACTTCATCAGGCAGTGCCCCGGCACGCGGATGGACGGCGATGGCGACGGCATACCTTGCGAAAGTCAGTGGTGCCGCGGCAGCTGGGCCGATTGACCCCGTCGGCGAAATGGCGACCCCCTGTTTTGTTCTTCGATTCTTCGTGCCAACCTGACCCGACAATGTCCACTCCCAACTATTCCGCATGACGCACGGAAGGAGCATGCCTATGCGTCGATCGACCTTTGTCCCATACGAGCCGCTCAACAGCCTGAAACCTTTCGCGCACGACATATGGATCGCCGACGGCCCGGAGATCACGATGCGTGTCGGTCCCATTTCCCTGCCTTTCCCGACGCGAATGACTGTCGTCAGGATGCCCGACGGCAACTTGTGGGTGCATTCGCCGATCGCCTGGAACGACGCCCTGGCAGCGCAGATCCGCGACCTCGGCCCGGTGCGTTATCTGATTGCGCCCAATTCGCTTCACTACTGGTATCTGCCCGACTGGCAAGCGCACTTCCCCGACGCGACCAGCTATGGACCGCCTGGGCTGGCAGCAAGCGCAAAACGGCCAGTGCACATCGATGTGACGCTGGGCGAGGCGTCACCCGACCCATGGCAGGACACGTTTGACCTGTGCCTGTTTCCCGGCAAGATGATGAGCGAGGTCGATTTTCATCACCGCCCCAGCGGCACGCTGATCCTTACCGATCTCATAGAGAATTTCGAGCCCGCGAGGGTGAAGCGTCCACTGCTGCGCTGGCTTCTGCGCTGCGTCGGCGTAACCGATCCCCATGGCAAGGCGCCGTTCGACATGCGGCTCAACTTCAAAGGGAACAGGGAAGCCGTGCGCCGGTCGGGCAAGAAGCTCATCGATTGGCAAGCCGAACGCGTGATTGTCGCGCACGGGCGGTGTTTGACGGCAAATGCTGCCGCAGCCGTTCGCCGGGCATTTGCGTGGACTCAATGAACATGCTGCACGCTACAAAAAGTGCACTCTGACCCAAGATTCAGACCAACTTTCACTGACGGCCAGGGATCGGACTCCCTCGCAGGAACGGCGCCCGGGAACGTGACGGCGGCGCTCTTGCCAGTACGTGGCGCTGCACCGGATGCATTACAAATGCGGAGTGACGCACCATGCAACGATGCAAAGGCATCGGCAGCAGTCACTCAGGACAGCCACAGATCACCCGACGCGAGGCGCAAGAGCGATGGACAGATTCATGAAGGCGGCCATCGAGGAGGCCGAGGCGGGGCTGGCGCAAGGCGGCATCCCGATAGGCTCCGTGCTGGTACACCGGGACACCATCATCGGCCGCGGACACAATCGGCGGGTACAGCACGGCAGTGTGGTGCTGCACGGCGAAATGGATGCACTGGAGAATGCCGGTCGCCAGTCGGCGGCGGTATACCGTGAATGCGTGCTCTACACCACGCTGTCGCCGTGCCCGATGTGCTCGGGGGCGATACTCCTGTACGGGATCCCCAAGGTCATCGTCGGCGAGAACCGCACGTTCATGGGCGAAGAGGAACATCTTCGCGCCCGCGGGGTGACAGTCGAAGTGCTGCAGGAACCCGCATGCATCGACCTGATGTCGGGCTTCATCAAGCGCTCCCCCGCATTGTGGAACGAGGACATCGGATCCGAGTGATCAATCACCCGTGATGGTGGAAAGGCATGGAACAGGCGCCTCCATAAGCTTCGGCGCAAGAGAGAAATGCCTGCGGTATTCCTCTCTTGCCCATTCGTTCGCGTTCGCCACCTGAGCCTTGGTCAGAAAGCGCCTTTCGTCCTCGGCAGTGACCCTCGCTATAGCGGCGTAGTCACCGATGGCACCGCGCTGCAAAAGGCGGTTGAAACGATAGGTCGTGAAATGGGATCCCATGTACGGCAAGTTGATCATGATGCCAACGCCGCCATCCTCCGGTGCCCTGCTCAAAAGTTCTACAACCCGCCAGTCTCCCCGGGCAAGCCCCTTCGTGATGAAGGTCGCCGAATGCTTGATGTACGCGTTTCTTTCTTCAGGAACGAGCGGGCTCCAGCCGCCGATGTAGCAAACCTCCGCATCGGGATCACCCGTTTGCGCTGCGACTACGAGAGCATCATGGAAGTTGTTCTCCAACACGATCGGATCGGTGCTGCAGCCCACCTGCTCTTTCCGTGCAGCGATAATTCGTTCTGACCGCATGGCGATTGTGGCATCGCTGCAGCGCTCCCCCGAAGCCGCTTCCCCTCCCTCGGATTTGCATATCTCATTCACGTTCGCCGTCGCCTCGATTCGCAGGGCCACCTCAAGGCAGCGTTTGGCGCCGTGAAATTGATATGTTGCCGATTGCCTGGCCACGCTGGCCGTAGATAGTTCCTGCGTCGAACCGGCATTTGCTCGTGTGGTTGCGCCGAACAACGCGGCGCCAGCAGCCAATAGCGTGATTCCGCAGATCTTGTTGACCATGGCGCGATGTTCTCCCTGGCATCTCTGCCTCCACTGTTCCGAAAGGGCCGTTCTCTGAGCGTCGCAACAGGCCCGTTCGTCGTCGAGTCTGCAAGGTCAGCTGTCGGCCTCCGCCTCGGCAAAGCTAGCCGATAGCAGCCATCAAAGGTTTGCCTTATTGGCGCTGACGGCAGAAACCAGGTCCCTGCGAAGTTTCTTCAACCTCATGGGTTTGAACTACCGTTGATGACGCTCGACAAGAGATGTATAAATCGATCGATGGGTCCGCATATTCAATAATTGGCCCTTCGATTCGTATTCATGGAGGCATGAGATGACTCGTCTCACTGTGCCTAAACTACCGAGCGCGTTTCTGCCATTGGTCATGTCTGTCGCAGCGTTGGTTCTGGTGCTCGGGCACCTTGCCATCGCTGGCGCTACCCGACAATCCGACGAAGGTGCTACCGCGCACATCTTCCAGTTTCTCATCGTCGGGCAAGTGCCTGTGGTTGCATTTTTCGCAATCAAGTGGCTACCGCGCGCTCCGCGTTTTTCATTGTCAGTCCTGGCGCTTCAAGCACTAGCAGTCGTTGCTGCGCTCGCGCCCGTTTACTTCTTCAACCTGTAGCACAGGGCTGACAGTTCCATTCGAGGCGGGCAGCTACGCCGCCGCTCAACTCCAGATCTAGGCCGACCCCTGCGATTCTCTGTCTCTTATCGGAGGTACGCTCATGTCACAGTTGCCAAACGCCGAGACATCCGCAGAGCTCCATTCCGAGCGTGCAAAGACTGACTACTCACAGTCTGCGGAACTTCTGAAGTCTGGCATTCAGCTAGCCTTTGCGGCGAATGGCGGGGCATCAATCGCGATTCTGTCCTGCCTCACCACCATCGCTACCTCAAAGAGCCTCACTTCTGCGCTCAATGTGTCCGCCATTCTGCCAAAGTTCACCATTGCGGTCGCGATCTACGGCCTCGGTGTGCTGCTAGTAGCGATAGCTCTGTGGGCGTTCAGTACTTCGAAGGAGAATTGGGGTCATTTCTGGGAGGACAACGCGCTTGAGTGCAAACCTATGGCCGAGGTCAGTTTTGCCGATAATCCCTTCGCAATTAGTGCTGGTAGATACGCCTTCGTGGGCCGCTGGTTGTTCTTGCTGTCCGCCGTGGCGTTCATCGCGGGCTCGGGCATGGCGGTGTCGGCCTTTCTGCTGTGACTTTGTGAGTCGATGAGCTTGCGGAGAGGCACCGACAACGTGCGCAGCCGGACGACAGTCGGCTGCAACGAATCGTCAGCTGCTCGACTTTCCAGAGCACCAGGAAGCTTCTTCACGACGGCTGCCGAGTATGACTCGGTTCGCGCTGTACCCGTGTGCGGCGGAGGCGCGCCCGCACGCCGGAGCTCGGATTGCCTCGAAGCTGCCTTCGCACCGTAAACGGTGCAAAGGAGCAATGACGACGAGGCAAGCAGGAAGAGTTTGCGCGCGGGCGTTTTGCAGCTGACGAGGTGGCGGAAAAAAGTGCCTTCGCGCACGTTCGCGTGATTTCAGGGGCACTTGAACCCGGCTGAAGTTGAAGTCGGTCGCAGGCAGCGATCGCGTGCTTGCTCGGCTGCTGATCGGGGCTGCCGGCAGCGCGGTCGCTGGCTAGTGCTTTTTCAGCAGGCTGATACCCAGCACGACAAAGCCGATTACGGTCATCACGACGTACAACACTGCGCGAAACCAGTAAAGGCGCCGCAGGTTCTTCGTTGGCGGTGGAAACATGGTGCCGATCCCCTTGGTCAACGTGTTGAGAAGAACGAGCTGAAGGTTCGCCGCAGCTCACCTGGCCCGCCTGGTTGAAGCGCTCCGTTGTCTTGTCCAACGCTGGCGGCAGACGGCGAATGTCGGCGCGTCAGCTTGGACCAACGGTCGGTCGGGGCCTGGTGGCCAGCGGATCGGATGGCGGACAGGACGGCCCGGGAGACGAAACGCACCACGACCGAGATGGCCGCAAATACCACGGCCACCAGAGCGGGAAGTACGGAGCCGAACGTGAAAGTCATGCCGACGACGAATCCAAAGATGTACTCGGCCCGATAAACGGGAAACACGGCGGCGAGCAGGAACAGGCCAAAGAACAGGCCGGAGAGAACCGCGGACGCCCCAAGCTGGAACAGTGTCGCCATGGCCGCGCCATACAGCAAGGAGCAGACCAGCCCAGTCCAGATGCCCCTGGCCCACCCCGACCCGGCGGATGCGGCCAGGTGATTGCGCAGTCGCACGCCCAGCAGCCAGCCCAGAAGAGGCAGAACCACCAGCCCGAACCAGTTGGAGATGGCCGGATAGTCAGGGCGATCCAGCAAGTGATGGCTGGGTACGCCGCCGTTGAAGTACTCACAAGCAAGTACGGCGGCTTCAAACACCAGCGAGGAAAGCGCAACAAATACGGGGAGGCGATGGCGTGCTGGCGTGGTCATGTCGTTTCCCGTTCCTGCGGTGGTGGTGGCTGACCAGCGAAAACCTGAAAGCTCAAGGCACGAGCATCAAGCACGCGATGTTGACTGGAAGTCTTCCGGGGCCTCAGGAACTGCGCGGGCTCCGCCGCCGTCTTGCCACCCCGGTCTGGCGGCTCGGGAACAGGTATTCGACGTCATCTGCAAGTGCCGGCACCGAAGCGGACTGGGCCGAAAGGCTCCGGCCTTCAGGGGATGACTACAGCAGCCCGCCCGAAACAAAGGCGACTTGCTCCATCAAGATATTCACGGAAAATACGCATATCGGTTTCAGGTCAGCGAACCCATCTTTCGACAGATTGCCAATCTCCCCGTCAGACGGGTTCCAGTAAAGTATCCTTGTTACTGCCCCTTGCTCGAATTCGGCGCCGACGATAATAACGTCGTGAGCGCCACCCATAATCGTGCAAATGAGTGGCCGGCGGGCCTCTATTTCTTTCCTGATGAAATCATCAGGCATGCCATGCTCCAGATCAAGATCGTAGATCAGTTTTCTCCGCCCCGCCCCGGCGCGTGAATACTCGACTCCCGTCGTCGTCAGTTTGGTGGCAATCTCCATATACTTGGCCCAATTAGGCGTCAATATCGATTCCCGATCACCGAAGGCAAGCTCGACGAAGTCTGGCATGGTGACCCCGGTGTCAATGTGATACCTGGAAATCGAGGTCAACGCGGCGGCGTAACACCATGGCTTGTCTTTCGGTTGATTGGTCGCAGCCATCTTCCATTTGTCCATATCTATCGTTTGCATGGCGATTTCTCCTTGATTCCTGGGCGCGTGATTGGTGCGGAATAATGCCTGACGCCTACGTCAACCGGTGGCGAAACGGTCCGCCTTGAACGACGGGCCAGGTCGACCTGGCAACACCGACGACTAGCCTGCCGTTACTGTGAGCTGAGCCGATGGACGGAAATTTCTGCGCCAAGAGCCTTGACTGCTTGAAATTCAATGGTTGCACCGGCCTTGTACGTTACATCCAGCCTGGAATTGGATAGCCAATGAAGCTCGACCCTGGTGACTCCGGGAGGATAGGCGGACTCGTTGGAGAAGCCCAGGACCTCGACGGGAGAATACGAACTCCGCCGTTGCTTGAGATAGACGGCAGTATCCACGCTTGCTGTACCAGGGCCGCTGTTTTGCACTGTCTGCGCGCTTGCAATGAGCTGCCCATTCGGAGAGTCGGCCTTTGCAGACCAAATTGTTGCATCGTCGTTACAGCCGGACGACGACAAACACAAGCTGATGGCGATTAGACCCACGGTGTACTTCATTAGCAGAGTTGACCTGTGCGCGAGACGGGGCTCGATAACGACCTTGCGTTTGGGAAGAGGCCGCATCCGGCTTGCCGGGTGAGGCCCTCACGATTGAAGAGTCAGGCCGCGCCGGCAGCCAACCCGAGACTGCGGAGATTCTCCTGCAGTTCCGCCACGGTGCGCCAAGGCAGAATCCTGGAGTTCTTCCGCTCGTCCGGAGGATGGGAAGGCAGTTCGTCCGACCAGCCACCGCAGCCGACCAGCGGTAGCAACGGACGCTTGTGCAACCAAGCCAGATGCACCTCGGACTTGGTGCCCGCACGACCGCCGATGACGATGCAGGCATCGCCGGCAAGCGCCATGAGAAGGTTCCGGGCATCTCCCATGCCGCAGGGAAGCACGACCGTTGCGGGCCAGTCGGGTGGAGGCATTTCATCTGGCGGCACGATGCTGAGCACCAGCCCATTTGCCTGGATGGCGCGCTCGGCGGCCACCCGGGTGGCCGGGCTGCCGCAGCCGCTGACAACGGTGACTCCAAGCCTGGCCAGCGCTTCGCCGGCCGCAGCCGCAAGCTCATAGGCACGTGACCCGGGCTCGGCGCTGCCGAGTACGCAGACCTGGGGCTTGCGGTGCGAGACACTCATGGTGCGTCCTGACGTTGATGTTCGAGTGCGGCCGAGGCGATGTTCGCCATTGCGGCAGCAAGGGTACGCCGTGGATCAAACGCCACCGGCAACGTGTTGTCAGGCCGCTTTCTACGCGCGCACATAGCGCAAGTGTGTGGCATCCGGGGTATTGAGTACCTTGTCGATGCGAAACTGCGGCACGGCCTCGTGCAGATTCTCGAACAGGCGCCTTCCACCGCCAAACAGTACGGGAGCCAGGGCAATCTCCAGTTCGTCGATGGCACCCATGTTCAAGTACTGCTGTATCACGTCCGCTCCACCCGAGATGCGAACGTCACGATCGCCTGCAGACTCCCGGGCCTTCTCGAGGGCACGCGCCGGCCCCTCGTTGAAAAAATGGAACGTCGTCCCACCCGGCCGCACCCATGGTTCACGCTTCTCGTGGGTGAGCACGTACACAGGAGTATGAAACGGAGCTTCCTCTGGCCAGCTGCGCTCGCCTGCGTCAAACATTCGCTTGCCCATGATGCTGGCGCCGCTGCGCTCCATGGTGTTGCGGAGCATATCGTTGACCGGACCGGTCTCTCCTCCCTGACCGAACTGAAGGTTCTCGCGGAAGTATTGCTGCTTGAAGATCCAGCTCATCAGCGCACCCCACTTGGCACCCCAGTTCTTGTAATCAGGCCTGTCCCAATGCTCGATACTCATCCCTTCCGGCGTCATGTAGCCGTCGAGACTCAGTCCGATGTTCACGAACACCTTGCTCATGATGCCTCTCTCATGGTTCTTGATTTCGGCCTGACGTCTGACTTAGGCGGCATGCCGTAGGCATGTCCGCTTGAAGGAACGGTTCACGCTCATTTTTGGACCTGAGTGAGCGTTTTCTTCATGAAGAAGCGCGAGAAGCCTCCCGGGTAGTTCGGTAGCTCGCCGAAGCACTCGTACCCGATCCGCTCGTAGAAGCCCCGTGCCTGAAACTCAAAGGTGTCGAGCCACGAGCCGTGGCAACCGCGCTGCAAGGCTTCGCGCTCGGCAATCCGCATGATCTCAGTTCCGACCCCCCGCCCTCGCAAGCCGGCAGGTACGACGAGAAACTGGGTAAACATCCAGTCGTACCAGGTGTGGCCCCATAGCCCGCCGACGACAGACCCAGTGTGATCCTTCACGAGGACGGCAATCGGGTGGGTCTGACTCGGACCGGCCTGACTTGAGTTGTATTCGACCAATGGAGCAACGACCGCCTGGCAAACTTCGTCATCGGCCACATCGGTGAGAGACAGTGTGTATTCCATATGTCGGGTGAAACCTCGGATGCGCGCCAATGAGCTCTATCGCTGGAGTTGAGCGGCGGCGGCGCCGTCCGCCTTGAACGAGTAGTCAGGCATTGTGAACCTCGCTTTCCGCGATCTCTTCTGACGAGAGGCGTTGCTCGTCTGGGGAGTCTGGGTAGTGATACCACTCAACGTGAAGCGAAAATTGCTTGCAAGCGAAACAGGATGTGATGTTCCAAACGTAATTGCACGATGGACAAATACCACCAGTCGTGAACGTATTCCATTTATGGCCGCAGCCACCCATGCGCATGCTGCAGATCCATCGCGAGGAAGGCAGTGGCTTCCATTTGCACTTTGGACAATAGATCTCGACTTCGGACATGGATGCCTAGCGTTGGAGTTGAGCGGCGCGCGGCTTTTCGCGCGGCCGCGTGGGCGAAATATCAGACCGCGGGCGGGGAGCCGAACAAGCGGCCTCCATGGGTTGCGACGTTGCATGGTGCTCAAAAGAACCATAGCGATCTTTTACGACCAAGGCCCCTGCACGCAGCGAAACGCTGTCCACGCCCCAAATCTTGTCCCAATGGATAGAGCCGGGTGCAACGAACTTGCCTGTAGAAGCGTACACGGTATCGCCTGGCGCGATACGACACTGATAAGCAGAGCCGTCCTGGTTGATTTGGACCCACACCGTGTGTTGACCGAATTGCCACAGCCCTGTGAGCGGGACAGGCACCGGCGACGCCTGCACCTGTGGCGCGCAAAAAAAGAGGAGGAGAACGACGGCAGACAAGTTGCGCATGGGTCCGGCGCCCGAGTTAAGTCACGCCGCGAAGCGGCGTCGGCCTGGACGAATTGGCAGGCGACGCCTGGTTACTTGCTGAGCTCGCCAGATACATGCGCGGCAATCTCCCGTGTGTTCCTGACAAACTCTGCCTCCAGATCGATTCCACACTTGTTGGCGAGAACGATGATTGACCACAAACAGTCCGATAATTCATGACCAAGTTTCGCTTTGCAGTCGTCGATAGTTCGGACGCCGGCGTTTGCCTGAATCAGTTTCGCCAGATCCCCCACGTCCCCAACGAAGCCTAGCGCAAGTTCTTCTGTGGTCCAGATACGTCCATATCTTTTGGTCTCAAGCTGTTCGTAGAGCTCGTTCAGCTGCAGCGCAGACTTTTCAAGATCGCTGAAGTTCATGTCATGCCGCCTGACGCTGGAGTTGAGCGGCGGCGTAACCGTCCGCCTCGAACGAGTGGTCAGCCTGCATGACTAGTAGCCTGCGGCCGTGATGACCAAGACCATGCCACGTATCCCGGATGCTGGTCCATAGGAGACAGTGATCTCGCTGCCACGATTGGGACTGCCGAAGTTAAACGAGGAGTCGATTCGATCTATACGCATGGCGTTGGCGAACCGCGTGCCAGGCGATAGACAGGTGGTCCACAACATCGAGAAGTGGGCCAACTACCGCAAGGCAGCCTGAGAGGGCGCAAGGCGCGCCCTATCGCGGTCCGAGGCGCGTGCACGCCGCATCAGATCAAGCTGAGCATCCGGCGGCCAGTGATTATCAGATTGCCCTCGTCGATCGGCGAAATTCACCCTCGTCATTCGGCCGTCTATCCACCTGCGAAATGGCTTTTTCTACAGCCTCAACGTTTGACATGAGGGGCGGCCGCAAGCAGGCGAAGCCTGATTGTGGACGTTCCCTCGATGGAAGGGTTAGCCCGCAGTTCGATGGCTGACCTCGACGAGTATTCCGCCAGGGGCCTGACAGTAGAACATGAGGGTGCCGCGCATTGTGCGAGGCGGGTGCGGAAGGTTTACGCCAGCTCCCTCTATTCGCTGGTAGGCATCCATCACGGCCTGTTCGGACGGGACCTGAAATCCAATGTGGAATGTCTTGGGGTACAGCGGCTGATCCGCCGGTTGTGCGCGGGTCAGCACGAGCACGAAGCCATCGCTGCCTTGGAGGATGGCCATGCCGTCGTTCCCTTTCGCCTGGACGAGTATGAAACCGAAGCTGGCTTCAAAGAAGGAAACGGCCGACGCTACATCCGGCACGGAAAGATCAAGATGATTGAGTTGCATTGCTTTCTCCATGGGTCATCGGACCTGATCCGGATTGCAACGCGACACCTCGGTATCTGCCTTGCCACACGGACGAGCCCGCAGCGCAAAATTGCACTGAGGTTCGTCGTGGGTTCTCATGCATTGCATGGAGCAGAGCTCTCTTGAGGAGAGGAGTCGGGCTTACCGAAAACCGACCCTGCCTTTTTCGACGGATGGAGTCTATTGGGGGGGAAGCTTCTTGCGCAACATACGCGTTGCGCCGACGTTACCTTGCGGTCTAACGCTGGAGTTGAGCGGCGGCGCAGCCGTCCGCCTCGAATGAGTAAAAAGAGACTTCCTCCCCTTTCGGCCTCGAGGGCCATGATGGTGTTGCGAAACATCCGTCAGCAGAAGAGGAAGTCTCCATGAGCACTATAACCATTGGCGTGGACTTGGCGAAGAGCCTGTTTTCGGTGTGTGAGATGGATGCGGCCGGCCACGTGCTGGGCAGGCGGGATCTGGGGCGCGAAGCATTTGCGCTGTGGCTGGCCCAGCGCCCGTCCGGCACGGTGGTGGCGATGGAAGCGTGCAGCGGCGCGCACCATTGGGCTCGGCGCTGCCAGGAGTACGGCCTGCAGCCGCGGTTGATGGCGGCGCAGTTCGTCACCCCGTTCCGCAAGAGCCGCACGAGCAAGAACGACCGCAACGACGCCGAGGCCATTGCCACCGCTGCGCGTCAGGGCAACATGCGCTTCGTGCCGGTCAAGGATGTCGATCAGCAGGCGCGGCTGGCATGGCATCGGGTACGCGAAGGCTACAAGACCGAGTCGCTGGCCATCGGCAATCGCCTGCGCGGTCTTCTGGCCGAGTTCGGGGTCGTGGTGGCCAAGAGCGATGTGGCGTTGCGCCAGGTGCTTGATGAACTGGATCAGCATGTCGCGCTACCGGGCGAGTTCAAGGAGTTGCTGCGTGACCTCAGCGCCCACTGGGCGCAGTTGCGCGTGGCCGTCGACGCGTGCGGTGCACGCATCGAAGCCCACGCGCGACAGGACGCGCGGTGCGTGCGGATCGGCGCGATCGTCGGCGTCGGGCCGATCACGGTCGACGCGATGGTCGCCAGTGTCGGCAACGCACGGGAGTTCAGGAACGGCCGGCAACTGGCTGCGTGGCTGGGCGTGGTGCCGACCCAGCATTCCAGCGGCGGACACACGCGGCTTGGCACGATCAGCTGTCGCGGCGATGCCTACCTTCGTACGCTGCTGGTCCAGGGGGCGCGCAGTAGTTTGAATCGCGCTAAAGCGGTTAGCGTGGAAAAGTCCACGCCCGAGCAGATCTGGATCCGCCAGTTGGCATGCCGGCTGCCCTTCGGCAAAGTGCTGGTGGCCATCGCCAACAAGCACGCGCGACAGCTATGGGCAATGCTGGCGCACGAGGAAACCTACGATCCCGATGCGTGGCTGAAGCATCCGATGGTGCAGCGTCCAGCTGGAAAACACGCCATCACGGTGACCGCCGTGGAGTGAACACAAGCAATAGCTTCAATCGGTTCCACGTCAGCGCGAAGCGGTAGCAACGGGTCAGACCCACCCGGAGAGAACCTGGCTAACATTCTGGACGTCTAAACGTGTATCGGCCGATCCCCGAGCACTGACGAAACCGCCGAATGAACGAGGTCTCCGGGCGCGGTTTTTACCCAGGTCCGCGTCAGCCACATCGATGCAACAAGGCCGTTTACGGAAATGCAGTCTGGCAACGTTCAACGCCGCGCAGCACTGACACGCACGACCCAGCAAACAGGACAACACGATGACCAGCGAACGCCTGAAAGCTCAAGGCAAGAACATCAATCGGCCGGTATTGACGGGAAGTCTCTTACGGAGATGTTAGGCCTATATCTTTCTACATATAAATAACAAATCAATAATTATTCTTAACAACAATAAAATACATAACATTAAATTAAACAATAAAAAACTCAAATACAAACTATTCTCAATTTACATTACATTAATAAAACAAAAAAAAACATATATTTAATAAAATAAACAATAATACTTAACAAATAAAAATATAAACAATACAAATACTACACACAACATATTTTAATCTACAATCAATAAAAAATTTTAGAAATAGCTTGAAAGAGCCACATCAGGACGGCCGCCATTATCAAATAGTGCATCGATGCTACAGCAAGAATCGCGGTGCTAGTTGAAGCACCTATATTTATACCTACTCGTTTTGACTAAAGAAGATCCACGAGCTTACCTAGATATTCCTAACAACCCTACTAACTAAACGACAAAAATGTCGATTCGACGTGACAAAAGTATTTATAATAAACATTAATCTTACAGTGACATCAATTAAAACCAAATAATACAATGTTATACGCTTGAGAGCAGTAACGCGATAACTAAACTTAACACAAAAATCTTCATAATTCCCCCACAAATTAATTAAAAACTAACACTATAGTAGATAGTAACTGAAACGCGTAACAATAATAATATACAATAAATTATATTGTTACAGATCAACCACACATCTCTACAACTTGAATGTTACCTTAAAGATTTCTTGTACTAAGTAACCTTATTAATAAACCAATCCCACCAAGCAAAATCATGAGCGTCGCCATTGCCTTTGGCGAGAGCTCCGATTGATGCGTTTGACGGATTGCCGCCAACATAACACATGGCACATATCGACATCATGACAAGCGCGATATACAATAACTCCATTGCAAACTGACCCCGCTGACGAGCGACTCGTAGGCATCCAGACATCATTACCACATATGTCACCCTTAAAAACAAATCACCAACACAACATACCTTCTCCCAGCCTAACCAAGATTGTATGTGGCATACCCCAAAAAACTTGTGATTAGCGCCATTCATAAGTACTTAACACCACACACATAACACAAACTACCAATACAACTATCTCCCAAAACAATAAAACTACTAAAACCCTACAATCCCTCCTAACTACAACATATAACTTATAAGCCAACTAAGGAAAGCATACCTTGGGTTTTGGTTTTGATTCGACCGTGCAAATTTTCCTCCATGTCTAACGAGGTTGTAGAAAAACTTCCCCCGATCTTGCTTCAATAGCCCCACACGAACAAGTGGGACTCGACATGGCGCGCTACCGATACATCGACATGAGTCCCCGGCTGTTGCCGGTGGATCTGCAGGCGCAGCTGGTGCCGGGGTCGTTCGCTCACGCGTTGCACCATCTGGTCGATCAGCTGGACTTGTCGGCATTCGATGCGCATTACCGCAACGACGACAGCGGGGCGCCGGCGCATGCGCCGGCGATGCTGCTCAAGGCGGTGCTGCTGGCGTATTCGCAGGGCATGGTGAGTTCGCGTTCGATCGAGCGGGCCTGCCGCGACAACGTGCTGTTCATCGCCCTGACCGGCGACGCCAAGCCGCACTTCACCACGATCGCCGACTTCGTCAGCCGTTCGCGCGAGGCGATCGCGGCGGTGTTTGCCCAGGTGCTGACCCTGCTTGATGGGGAAGGGCTGATCGGTCGCGACATGTTTGCCATCGATGGCGTCAAGCTGCCTTCCAACGCGTCCAAGCACCGCTCCGGCACGCGCGCCGAGTTCCTCGCGCAAGCGCAGAAGATGGAGCGTGCGGCGACCACCATGCTGCAACGCCATCAGGCCAACGATGCCGGCGTGGCCGAAGACGTGCTCGATGCCAAGGCGGCTGCCCGCCTCGAGCGGCTCACCCGCGAGGCCACGAAGATTCGCCATTGGCTGGCCGATCATCCCGACGATCGGCCCGGTTCGCGCGGCAAGATTCGCAAGTCCAACCGCACCGACAACGAGTCGGCCAAGCTGGCCACCGACAAGGGCGTGATCCAGGGCTACTGCGGTGTGGCCGTGGTCGATGCCAAGCACCAGGTCATCGTCGAAGCTTCGGCTCACGGCACCGGCGCGGAACAGGAACTGCTGTTGCCCGTACTGGATGCCTGCGCCGACCAGCGCACCGACACCACCTTGATCACCGCCGATGCCGGCTATCACTCGGAGGCCAACCTGGCCGCGTTGACCGAAAAGGGCATCGACGCCCTGATTGCCGACAACGCCATGCGCCGGCGCGACGAACGTTTCGCCGAGCAGGACAAGCACCTGGCCAAGCCCGATCCGTTGCACGACAAGACGCGTCACCCGGGTAAAACCACGGTTGTTCGGCAGCAGTGACTTCATCATCGCGCCGGATCATTCACACGCCATTTGCCCTGCCGGACAGCGCCTGCATCGCAACGGCAAGGAATGCACCATCGGCGGCTACGCCGCCATCAAGTTTCGTGCGCCGGACAGCGCGTGCAAAGGTTGTCCTCTGCGCACGAAGTGCTTGCGCAAACCCCAGACCACCCGCTCACGCCAGGTCGCCGTACTCACCCGCAAAGCCGAGGAAACCCACAGCCAGCGCATGCGCCAGCGCATCGACAGCGCGTGGGGACGTGAACAGTACGGGCGACGCTTTGCCACCGTCGAGCCGTCTTCGGCTATGTGCGCGCCAACAAGCGACTCAACCGCTTCACCCTGCGCGGCCAAACCAAGGTCGATGGTCAATGGAAGCTGTTCGCGCTGGTCCACAACATCGAGAAGTGGGCCAACTACCGCAAGGCAGCCTGAGAGTGCGCGAGACGGGCGTGTTTCGGCGCTGAGCGCGCGTCTGTCGCGTCTAGATCAACGCCAATCATCCATTCATCGCGTCATCCAACAAAAATAAATCACCGTCGAGCAATGATGATTTGCTTGCGCCGTTTTGGCCGTCCATACGCTTCGCGAAAACGGCTTTTTCTACAGCCTCAACGCTTGAGTTAAGCGGCGGCGTAGCCGTCCGCTTGGAATAAGTTGTTAGGGCTGCTCGACATACTCAATTCAAATAGACGAATCCGGATGATACTCTTCATGGTGCCTATACTCTACAACTAAGCCCGTGACCTTGCAAATAGACTACCCGAGCTAAGTCGGTGTCTTCGAGCCCTTGTGCGCGCAAACCAGACAACTCAGAAGACGAAAAGATGCCAGAGTAGAGCTAAATCGGAGACGGTAGACTATCGCCGCATTCTTTGACGAGCTGATCGAAACCGATGTCTCGTACGTGCGAAATGCGACATCTGAGCCCTAACGAGGTTGTAGAAAAACCTCCCCCGATCTTGCTTCAATAGCCCCACACGAACAAGTGGGAATCGACATGGCGCGCTACCGATACATCGACATGAGTCCGCGGCTGTTGCCGGTGGATCTGCAGGCGCAGCTGGTGCCGGGGTCGTTCGCTCACGCGTTGCACCATCTGGTCGATCAGCTGGACCTGTCGGCATTCGATGCGCATTACCGCAACGACGACAGCGGGGCGCCGGCGCATGCGCCGGCGATGCTGCTCAAGGCGGTGCTGCTGGCGTACTCGCAGGGCATGGTGAGTTCGCGTTCGATCGAGCGGGCCTGCCGCGACAACGTGCTCTTCATCGCCCTGACCGGCGACGCCAAGCCGCACTTCACCACGATCGCCGACTTCGTCAGCCGTTCGCGCGAGGCGATCGCGGCGGTGTTTGCCCAGGTGCTGACCCTGCTTGATGGGGAGGGGCTGATCGGCCGCGACATGTTCGCCATCGATGGCGTCAAGCTGCCCTCCAACGCCTCCAAGCACCGCTCCGGCACGCGCGCCGAGTTCCTCGCGCAGGCGCAGAAGATGGAGCGTGCGGCGAACACGATGCTGGAACGCCATCAGGCCAACGATGCCGGCGCGGCCGAAGATGTGCTGGATGCCAAGGCGGCTGCCCGCCTCGAGCGGCTCACCCGCGAGGCCACGAAGATTCGCCATTGGCTGGCCGAACACCCCGACGATCGGCCCGGATCGCGCGGCAAGATCCGCAAGTCCAACCGCACCGACAACGAGTCGGCCAAGCTGGCCACCGACAAGGGCGTGATCCAGGGCTACTGCGGCGTGGCCGTGGTCGATGCCAAGCACCAGGTCATCGTCGAGGCTTCGGCCCACGGCACCGGCGCGGAACAGGAACTGCTGTTGCCGGTACTCGATGCCTGCGCCGATCAGCGCACCGACACCACCTTGATCACCGCCGATGCCGGCTATCACTCCGAGGCCAACCTGGCCGCGTTGGCCGAACAGCGCATCGACGCCCTGATCGCCGACAACGCCATGCGCCGGCGCGACGAACGCTTCGCCGAGCAGGACAAGCACCTGGCCAAGCCCGATCCGTTGCACGACAAGACGCGTCGACCGGGTAAAACCACGGTTGTTCGGCAGCAGTGACTTCATCATCGCGCCGGATCAGTCACACGCCATTTGCCCTGCCGGCCAGCGCCTGTATCGCAACGGCAAGGACTGCACCATCGGCGGCTACGCCGCGATCAAGTTTCGTGCGCCGGACAGCGCGTGCAAAGGTTGTCCTCTGCGCACGAAGTGCTTGCGCAAACCCCAGACCACGCGCTCACGCCAGGTCGCCGTGCTCACCCGCAAAGCCGAGGCAACCCACAGCCAGCGCATGCGCGAGCGCATCGACAGCGCGTGGGGACGCGAACAGTACGGGCGACGCTTCGCCACCGTCGAGCCGGTCTTCGGCAATGTGCGCGCGAACAAGCGGCTCAACCGCTTCACCCTGCGTGGCCAAACCAAGGTGGATGGTCAATGGAAGCTGTTCGCACTGGTCCACAACATCGAGAAGTGGGCGAACTACCGCAAGGCGGCCTGACAGTGCACGAGACGGGAGTGTTTCGGCGCTGGGCGCGCGTCTGTCGCGTCAGAGCGACCCCAATATCCATTCATGCGGCATCCAAAAAAATAAATCACCGCGAGCAATGATGATTTGCTTGCCGCCGCTTTGGCCGTCCATACGCTTGCGAAAACGGCTTTTTCTACAGCCTCAACGCCAGAATTTAGCGGCGCGCGCAGCGCGTCCGCTGGAATGAGATGTCAGGGCAGACTCGCACGATCGAAGGACGCGGCCAGAAACCCATAGGTTCTTTGCGGGAAGGACCAAGCTCGACTCGATAGGCGTGAGGAAGACTGTAAACAGTACGATTTTCAGCCATCCCACGGTAGGTGCCGCCGGATCAATGCGACGGCACGATCTGTCGACGAGCGCTGTATAAAGCAACACAGGCGGGATCGTAACCAGCACGAGCCACAGGCTTGTTGCGACCGTGGCATGGACCGAGTCAGTTGCAGCGAACGCGCAGGTGGACATGAAGCAACCCACATGGACGATGTATGCCTTGAGGAGAAGCGACCTTCTCCGTCTGAGAGCTGCGACGAGTGCTGTTTTGCTCATAGCCCTAACTACCTAATATACGGACCCGTGGGTCCGGTCATACATCCCTGGTCACGCTCGGAAGTCCTAGCGCAACGTCTTGATCCATGTAGAGCTTGTCTGTGCCCGGTCCGGCTAACCATCGGGTGTATAGCCGGATCCGGCGCGCCGGATTGATCGCTGCACATGAAGTGCCATGCAAAGTGCGCCTTGGGTCGCTCCCTTTCCACCGAGACTGCCTGCGCATCATTGAGGGTGCAAGAGCCGCTAACAACCACTCGCCCATCAAAGCGGGGGATCTCGCCCCGGTTGGTGGACAACACCAGCTTCGTCGTCTGCCATTTCCGGAAACGGTGTTCCATCGGGTCGGAGCCTGCAGCTCGCCCTGCCCGCCTGGGTTGAAGCAAGTGCAACCAGCTGACGGAGGTCACGGGGGAAAGGCCTCTCTGGCGTCGATGTTGCGCTGTCTCGGGGTGCGCCATGCGCCGCCCCGGTTCCTGCGGGCTAGGCCTGCCAGGCCTCGACGCGATTTCGCCCGGCGGCCTTGGCTTGGTACAGCGCCTTGTCGGCCCGATCAATGGATATCTCGATCGCGCTGGCAGCATCCAGCAGGGCCACGCCGAAAGATGCCGTGATCGTCAGCGGCGCACTCTCCCCGGGAAAAGGGATCTCCTGCGCTGCCACCGCCGCACGAAGTCGCTCCGCCATGCCCAACGCCCCTTCGACATCCAGGTTGATCATGCACAGCAGAAACTCCTCGCCCCCATAGCGATAAAGACGGTCGTACGGCCGCAGGCATTCCTGCAGGCAGCGCAAGGTCGCGATCAGCACCGCGTCACCTGCGGCGTGTCCATAACGGTCGTTGACGAGCTTGAAATGATCCAGATCGATCATCGCCAGGGTGCACTTCTGCACACCCCGTCGCACCAGCGCCTGCTGTTCGCGCAAGTCGGATAACAGGCTCGCGCGGTTGCGTGCGCCGGTCAGCGGATCGCGATTCTCGATCTGCTCGGCAAGTTCACCGCGCAGGGACTGGATTTCCAGGCGCAGGCGATCGATGGCATTGAGCAGCTGATCCATCTCGCTGGCGGTGATCGGCAAGCCGTCGCCGGAGCGCTGCAGCACCCTGGCCGCATCCTGATGCATCTGCTGGTGCGCCTGATTTATTGCAGCGAAGGCGGGACGATCGCGCAGGTTCACCGTCGCATCGCTGCGCAGCCATTGCCCCAGGCGGCAGTGACAATGCGCATCGGGAAGCAGGTCGCCTGCATCGGGAGGAATCCTCACGACCACGGCGCGCATCAGATCCTTCAGCCATTGCTCGTGGATGTACAAGGCCTGGTCGAGCTGCACCACGGCAGCCTGAAGCTGGGCAGTGCTGAGATCCTGCATGAGCGCGGTACTCCCCCGACGACTGTTGGTCATGGCTGCTGGCGATGTCGGTCAATCGCCCATGACGATGGCCGACGCCCATCCCGAGGCGCCCGTGATGACGCCAGCGAGGGTGGCAAGCCGCTCGCGGAAGCCACTCCAGAGGGTAAGGACCGACGCCTGCGAGCTTACGCTATCCCGCGCCGGATGGTCTGGTGGCGGCAGACCTCCGGACGGGTGCGATGCGGGCACAGACACTTTCTTGAAATGGTCCGCGCGCAAAAGAGTCGCGCCGACCGGCGGAACCCGCCGCCGGCCCCTGCCCGTCCGCAGGTGGCCCGGTCATCATCAAGCGTGCAGAGGCAGTCATCGGCCAGAACCCGACGGATACCACCATGAGCATGCACCGGCCCATGCCGACCGAACCGCTGGCGAACCGAGCGTCGCCCACAAGGCGATGCCCCGGCGAAGCGAACTGCAACGCCCGGACAGATAATCCGGCGCGTCGGGAAAATTGCTCGGCGGGCCGAGGAAAAAGCTCGGCGCGTGGAGCTCACCTGCTCGGCGCGCCGAGCAAAAAGCTCGGGTGGCCGAGCCATTTGCTCGGCGCGCCGAGTCGATCGCTCGGGACGCCGGGAAAAAAGCTCGGGCGGCGGAGCAAAAAGTGTGGCGGGTCGGGTTCGTTGAGCGGCGGGTCGGGCGGCGAGCTCGGGCGTTGCGGTTCGCCGGGTCGCGCGCCGGGTTCCGGCGGCGGGAGCTGCATGAAAAAACCCGATGCATGAGGCTGTTCGTCTCATGCATCGGGCCGCGGGGTCGGCCGGTCAGCTGTGGTGCCCGGTCGTCAGGCGGTGACGGGGGTGGCCTCGGAGCAACCTCAGACTTCGCCCGCTGATTTATCCGGCCCCTGATCTCGCTTTCATGCGGCTTTGCTGGCCAACCCTTCGGCCTCCAGCGCCGCGCGTACGGCCGGGCGTTCCGCCACGCGCTTCTGGAAGGCCAGCAACGCCGGGAAGCCGGCCAGGTCCAGATCGACGTGCCTGGCCCAGTGGGTGACGGTGAACAGGTAGGCGTCCGCTACGGTGAAGCGATCACCCACCAGCCACGGCTGCTTCGACAGCACGTCTTCGATCAACCGGTAGCGGCGAAGCAGGTAGTCCTTGCGCTCGGCGCGGGTCTGTTCTGGTGTATCGGGCTTGAACAGCGGACTGTAGGTCTTGTGCAGTTCCGAGTTGATGTAGCCCAGCATTTCCTGCAGGCGGTAACGCGCCAGCGTGCCGTTGGCGGGCGCCAGGCCGCTCTCGGGCTTGAGGTCGGCCAGGTACTGCACGATCGCCGGGCCTTCGGTCAGCAGCTCGCCGTTGTCGAGCGCCAGCGCCGGCACGTAGCCCTTCGGGTTGATCTGCCAGAAATCCGCGCCGGCCTCGGTGCGCTTGGCCTTGCCGTCGACCTTTTCCAGCGGCAGCTCGATGCCCGCTTCCAGCGCCACGATATGTGGCGACAGCGAGCAGGCGCCCGGCGAGTAAAAAAGTTTCATGCATTTTCTCCGATGGGAAACGTGGGAAGCACCGCCGCGCGCCGCAGGGCATGCGCCCGGGCCGTCGCGACGATGACGCATGCTAGCCATCAAGGTTACCGATGGATACCACCTAACCACGGGTTAGCGGGAGAATGTAGTATCCGATCGGTTACCGAATTCCCCGATGGACGTCCGATGGGTCTGCCCGTACGCAAAAGCAAAGTCGCCGCCCCACCCGCCTGCCCGCTGACCGAGAGCCTGGCCTTGCTGCGCGGTGCATGGGCGCCGAACGTGATCTGGTACCTCAGTGGCGAACCGCGCCGCTTCGGCGAATTGCGCCACGACATCCCGCGCATTTCCGCCCGCGTGCTCAGCGCGCGGTTGCGCGAGCTGGAATCGCGCGGACTGGTGACGCGACGGGTGCTGAAGACTTCGCCGCCATCGGCCGAGTACGCGCTCACGCCACTCGGTCACGAACTCCTGCCCGCCATCCAGGCGCTGGCCAGCGTGGGCCGGAAGCTGATCGCGGGATGGGAGACCGGTGCGCTGAAACGGGCGCCGGCCGCGGCGCACGCCCGGTCAAAATGATCGGACGGCCGCGCGACTCGCCCGGGATCGCGCTGCAAAACAAGGTGCCGAGGACAAATCCCCCTGCGGTTCGCCGGGCCGCGCGCCGGGCTGCGGCGGCGGGGAGCGCACGAAAAGGCCCGGCGCATGAGGCTGTTCGTCTCAGGCACCGGGCCACGGGGTCGATTGCTCAGGTGTGATGCCCGATCGTCAGGCGGTGGCGGGGGTGGCTTCGGGTGAAGTGCGGGCGGCACCGCGGGCGAAGCGGGCGCCGAGTTCGCGGCGCAGGTCTTCCTGGCCCTGGTTCTTGCCGCTGACCCGCAGCAGGCCGTAGCCCTCCAGCGCGAAGCTCATCAGGTCGCTGCCCAGCGCGGTCGAGGTGTCCCGGGCGCGCTCGCTGAGCCGGGCCAGCCGCAACAGGAACGTGCCGATCTGATCGTACGCGGCCAGATCCGCCTGCGCCTCGTCCACGCTGAGGCTGGGCGGCACCACTTGCGGGTTCTGCTGCAGCAGCTTCAGCGTCTGCCGGCAGAACACCTCGCCAGAGGCAGCAGCAGGTGGCTGTCGGCTTGAGGAAGGGTGTGGTGTGGAGGTTGGCTGACAGGAGGTGAACTGGGATCGAAACCGGGTGTGGTGGCAACTTCCCAAGGCTTTGGCCTCAAAGAAAATGCAGTCTGAACCCTAATTTTGCCCCCGATTTTCGGGTCCGTTGTCGGCCAAAACTCGCCTGTCATGTGTCGAGCGCGAGTGTCTGCTTTTTCGCTACGCTCGAAATCAGCGGCGCGCGCAGTGCGTTCGCAGGATCGGGATGTTGAGCTGCATGACTGCTTATAACTTGAACTGACCGCCATGTGTGGCAATTTGCCAGAGGTTGCCCCAAGGGTCCCGGATCATTGCACGGCGATCACCGTATGGTGTGTCGTGGGGCTCCTCAAGCGACTTGGCACCCCGCTCCTGTGAAAGACGAAAGACTGCGTCCGCGTCCTCCACGTAAACGTAGAGAAAGGTCGGCATTGCTTCACGTTCGTGCGTTGAGCCCACCATGATGAGTGAATCGCCGATTCGAAGCTCCGACGGTCGGCCCGTATGAAACTTGCCGGTTGCGCCGAAGACCTGCTTGATGAACCGCACAAGACACTCTGGTTCCTCCACAGCGATGCGTGGAATCACACGGGGCCAACCACTCGGTACGTACTTGCTCATTTGCTACGCTGCGCAGTGCAACGGTTGACACAAGGAACGGGCAACAACAGGCGAAGCTTGATGTTGAACGTCCCTTCCATGAAAGGATTAGTCCGCACGAATTCCATCTCTGCTTTAGAACCAATAGTTGGCGACACACCGATCGTCGCGTGGCAGGTCTTCGAATGTGTCCAATCCGTCGAAGTGATCGATCGGTATGTCCGCGACCGCGTCTGGTTCGGCCAAGCGCAGATTGACCGCAATGCGGCGGCGACCATGTTCATCGAGCTGTTTGCCACGCCAGAACGCCAAACAGCCACACGCTGGGCAGAAATGAAACTCAAGTGCCTTGCCTCGCGCAAACGCCTGAGTCTGGCCGGAGACCTGGATGCCTTCGTTCTCGTAGTCGTAGGCCCAAAGCGCTCCGTACTTCCGGCACGCTGTGCAATTGCATGCTGTTGCGCCATCAGGTTGGCCCGCAAACTTCCAGTGCGCCGCACCACAGACGCAGGATCCTTCAATCATGTTTCAAACCTCGGTAGTCGCTGCGATCGGTGGCTGTTCATTCTACTTTTCGATCGTAATAGGTGTCATCAAGAACGATGTGGTGGTTCCTGATGGTGTAGACAGACATGATCGACACCTTGATCGGCCTGCCGGCTGCACCCTGAAGATGGCCCGTCAGTACATAGCGTGAAAAAACCTTGTTGGCCGACACATCGAGGCTCGTGACGGCGTCCTTGGCATCCGGAATCAAGGCAAACAGACTGCGGTAAGTTTCAGCAATCGGCCCATTGCCCGTGAGACGTGGATGGTCGGGGCTATGCAGGACTGCGTCCTGCGCATAAAGGGCGCGAATGGTGGCGACGTCGTGCCTGTCGAATGCAGCGAATTTCAGGCGTACCGTATCCAGTGGACGATTCCTTACATGATGCGCCACGGCGAATGCCGACACGCTTGCGAGCATGCAGACCATGCTGAAAATCATGAACCGCATCATCGATTTCATGCCAAGGCGCGTCGCTGTGCCTGAATCAAGCCTTTGCCACACGGTCATCTCCTAATCAATCGCGGCGTGCCTCGCACCGTGCCGCACATGGTCGTTGCATCAACGACGCGATCTCACTACAAAGCAGCGAGAAATGATTGTAAAAACCCGACAAGCCGATGGTACCCACACGATCAACCCTGAAGCAGGCGCATCCGGTGCCTTCATGCAGGGCTGCGGCGTCCTGCAACATTCGCCGCCACCCGGGCATTACCACCACCTGCGGCACCCACCTCCGGACGCCCTAGCCGCTTGGGTGGAACACTTCTGGGTTGAGAGTTGGGATTTCCGGGGTTGCCGGCCGCAAGTGCGCGAAGTGCTGCCACACCCGAGCGTCCACCTCGTTTTTGCACGCAACCGCTCCCGCATCTGGGGCGTACAGTTGGGTCGCTTTGTCCGACAACTTGAAGGCCAGGACCGCATCTTCGGCGTGAAATTCCACCCCGGTGCCTTCCACCCATTCCTTCGCGCCCGCGTGACGTCGATCACCAACGATTCGATTCCGTTGCTTTCACTCTTTCCCGACGTTGCCCGGACCGAGGAACAAGTTTTGGGATGCGCCACCGAAGCCGATATGGCAGACGCTGCATCAAACTTTCTTGTCGCCCACCTTCCGTCGCACGATCCGAACATAAAGACCGTTCGTCGCATTGTGTCCAACATCAGAGACGATCGCCGAATTATGCATATTGAGCAGCTGGCTGCCCTGAGCGGCATCCGGGAAAGGACCTTGCAGCGACTGTTCAACAGGTATGTCGGAGCACCCATGCGCTGGGTGATCAAGCGCTATCGCATCTACGAAGCCCTCGAATACTTGAACGCCGGCAAGTCGGTGGCATGGACAGGGCTGGCCCAGGATCTCGGATACTTCGACCAAGCGCATTTCATCAACGATTTCAGGAAACTCGTCGGTTGCTCTCCGTCCGCATATGTATCCCACAGGAGCGAAAGCGGTCCGATGGTTCCGGCTACGGTGGCAGAGCAGCCTGACGTTTGATGAAGCGTCAGCCGGATGCGCCATCGGCGCGTGCGGTCAATGAACCGATGAACCGCACTCGTTATCCAGATAACATGACCGTTCTCCTTGAGTTCGAACTGTTGGCGCGGTCGCGCCCGGAGCGACTCCGGCGTCACTGATTTGGACAGAGCGACCCGGCGGGATTCATCGGACCGCGGCGGACTTTCGCAGAGCGCTGAGAGGCTCGCCTGCAATCGCCGATAAGGTCGAGGCGTCCGCGCCGCCTGGCAGTCTCGCCGCTTCGTCAGGCTTCAAGGACCGTCTGAAGTTGGAACGCCGCGAAGAGCTTCTGGGCGAGTGGCTGCATGAACATCGTCATCGTGCCAATTCCATCTTCGCGCAGTGCCAAGAGCTGGATGGAATGCGCGTGCCAGCGGCCTTCTGCGCCCAAGGAATAGAGGGCGAACGCCGGCTGCAGGTTCGCGCCGACCGGCACGAGACGGAAGCCGCGGTAGGCTGGCCAGACGGCCCCGAAGAACTCCCTGATGGAGCCGCGGCCCTGATACCACTCTCTCCAAGGCGGCATCGAATAGACAGCATCCTCCTTCAGGAGCGCGACGAAGCGTTCGAGGTCGGCGCTTTCCCAGGCTCGCACGTAGCGCTCCAGCAGGCTCCGCTGTTGCTCGTCTGCCATTGGAACCGGTCGAACGTCTCGGTCGAATGTGGCCAGCTTGGCCCGCGCACGCTGCAAAGCGCTGTTCACCGATGCGACCGAGGCGTCGAGCACGGCAGCGACCTCGATCGCTGACCAGCCAAGGACATCGGCCAGAAGCAGAACGGCGCGCGAGCGCGGCGGCAACTGTTGGATCGCCGCGATGAATGCGAGGCGGACGGACTCGCGCAGTTCGTAGCGGGCATCCGGCCCTGCGGCCGGATCCGGTAGGCTCTCCAGTCCGGCGTCGGGATAGGGCTCGAGCCACCGTGCTTCTACATCCGGCCGCCCCCGCGGGCGCTCGGAAGACGGGCCTCCCAGTTGATGAGGCATCAATCGGCCTCGCCTCGAACGGCTCGCCGCCATGTTGAGGGCCACATTCGTTGCGATCCGGTAGAGCCAGTTCTTAATCGAGGCACGCGCCTCGAAGTCGTCGAAGCCCCGCCAGGCGCGCAACATGGTTTCCTGGACCGCATCTTCGGCCTCCTGCAGGGACCCCAGCATGCGATAGCAGTGCAACTTGAGGGAGACGCGATGCGCCTCGGCTGCCTTGGCGAAGCCAGCGCGACTGGGTGGTAGGTCACCGACAGAGTCCACGAGCGCCTTGTCCTTCATTGCATCACGCCCGAGTATTCGGCTACGCAGCTCCTCCATCTTGGCATCCTCAACTCGCTGCCGCCATGCCGTCGGCTGAAATGGTGAAGATCGATCCCGACTCCCCTGGTGGCTTCTTTGCAAGGTCGAGGACTGCCTCGGCGACATTCATGGGTGACTGCCGCGGGCCCATGTTTTCGAGAAACTTTTCCGCTGTAACACCGAGATACTGCGCGTAGCCATTCACAGCGGCGTGCCCGAGGTCGGTTTCCGGCATAACACGGGAGGGCACGAGCGCCAAGAATCGGATGCCGAGCTCGAGGCGATCGGATTCGGCCTGGCAGTACTTGGCGATGAACATCTGCATGCGTTTGGCGCCGGCATAACCGCCCGAGATCGGCGAGCCGCCGAGGCCGGCGCCGCTAGAAATGATCACGACGACCGAGCCCGACGCGAGCGGCGCCTGCAACGCCTCGCGGCAGAACAGGAAGGCCATTTTGGCGTCGACTTCCCAGTTCACACTGAATTCGGCCCACGTGAGTTCAGGTATCGGTCGGACCGGAGGCGTGGCACCGCCGCAGATCACCAATAGGTCGGGCCTCGTCTTCCGGAAGACCTTCCGTGGCGCGGCTTCGGTCGCGGCATCCAGCGCAAGTGTCTCAACGCCAGGCGTGCTCATCGCGAGTTCGGCCAGGCCGCGTCCCTGCCTGGCAACGGCCAGGACTTGCGCGCCCTCGGCCGAAGCCCGCTGTACGATCTCGCGTCCGACGCCCCGGCTCGCACCCAGCACGACCACGCGTTTGCCCTGTAATGGCCCGTTCTCAGACGACATGGTTGAAATCTCCTCAGATATCACTGCTGTTGTGGAGACAGCCGGCCGCGGAAAACTCATCGGTCCCGGGTCTCTTTTGGGTTGGGCCGCCGTGCGGAAGCGATCGGCACCCGGCGCCTCAATGCAGATAGACTTCGACGTGGATCTTTTTGGCGGCCAGGTCCGCGTATCCTGAACCCCACGCTGGTTTCGCGTTGACCCACGAATAGGCGGCCGCAGCCGTCAGTAGATCGATCTTCACGGCCAGGTCGACGATCGGCTCACCATCGCGCGGGGAACCAACACCCTCCGCGGTGAACGCGATCCGGCTCCCGTCATCGGTTTCGATAGTGCCCCGTAGATCGAGTTCGCGGCGGCCGGCCGGACTCACACGCAGGTAGTCGACGCCGCGCATAGCGCCGGTCAGGCGGCCCTTGACGGACCCCGCAAGCGCGACGTCGAATTGAGCACCCTGCAGCGGCACACTCTCGGTTCCTGTAAACAACGCCTCCATGTCTGCGCCGTAGTCAGTGACGGCGGTAATATCGAGGTCGTATTCAAAGATCTTCTCGTAGCTCATGGCTTCTTTTTCCTAAGTTCCGACACAACCACTGTCTCAGTGGATGTTGTGTAGACCGGAAACGGTGAGAAATTCATCGGTCGATCGGAATTTCCCTGCTGCAACTGCGGATCGCCCGACATTCGAACGCTTCTGGCCCGCGCATCAAGGCACACGGTTTCGAACATCAAGCGGCGCATCAGGGCGCTTTCCTCGCGCGGTCGGCCCGTCAGTCGACCATCAGCCCGCCAGTCAGATTGGCCACGGTCCCGGCCTTGCCACTGCCTCGGTCTGAGACGGGGAAGCAGCGATTTCCGCCACCTCAGAGACCATGGTTGGGCGCTTGCGGTGCGTCAGGCTCTCGCCGAAGGCTTGTGACTGCCCTCGGGAGATGCCCGTCTCCTTCATATGGAGGCCGTATGCGGTGTCGCTCGTCTCAGTCTCGGGCACCCCTGAGCAGTGCACATTGGTGAAACATCACGTCCGCGCCTGGGAGAGCCGGGACCTCGGCGGATTCGTCGACCTGCCGAAGGAGGACGCGATTGCGCGACACCGCTCCGGCCTCAATGGTGTGCCGGCCGTGTCGCGATGAGGGGCTTCTTCGCAAACATTTGGCCTGCAGCCTCTTGGCGGCTGGCAGTTTCCTTCCGCCTGCCGCCATCGCCTGGACCGGGTTGTGCTGTTCCCGTGGGGTCCAGGGTTTTCCCCGCCGAAAAGGACCGGTGAATCTGGGCGACCCGATTGTCTCTATGGACAAGCTGCGCGATCGGCGCGCGGCACCCGATGGAGACAGCGATGTTGCTCGAAGAGAAGGTTGCAGTGATCTACGGTGCAGGTGGTGCGGTTGGCCGGGCAGTCGCCATGGCCTTCGCCGCCAATGGCGCGAAGCTTCATCTCTCTGGCCGAAACCGCGCCTCGGTCGAGGAAACCGCGCGGCTGATTGGCAAAGCCGGTGCCTCAGTCGCAGTCGTCGAAACAAAAAAACCGACGTCGTCCGTCAGACAGGTCGGATCGATGTCTCCCTCAACGCGATCACGGCCGTTCCGCAGCCTGGGACGCAGGGCGTCCCGATGGCGATGCTGCCAATCGACAAGTTCCTCGCGCCGATCACGCTCTATCTGCTGCGCCAGAGCAAGTCGTGCTCCGCGACGTAGCGCGCGGTTTCGGCGAAGGTCTCGCCACGGCGGGCAATGATCGTCACGCCGTCTCCCATGCTTTGCAGGACGAAGTCCGCGAGGAAACAGATGTCCGCCAGACGGGCGTAGATTCGTTGCTCCGGTGTTACGTCCATGCTGCCTCCAGCGGCTCCAGTATCGGGGGGAGCCTGTGAGGCGCTGCAAAATCATTGGCCTGCGCTGCACGCCGAACGTTGACTTTTCCGCGCCACCTGAGCCCATCACGAGAGTTCGCTTCATGTGGGAATGACCTCAAGGCCTGACGCTCCAGCGACGCCGCCTTTGGTCAGCGCCAGCGCGCGCCTGACTGCCTTACGTAATGACGGTAGACGTAGCCCCACGGGATGACGAGCGGCATGAGGATGACGCCAAGGCCGATGTTGAAGAAATCCTCAGCAAAGGTCGGTGGCAGCTTTCCTGCGGACCATTGCGGCAAGCCATAGGCCAGCATCCAGAGAGACTTCCACACGAACTCGAACATCAACAGCGGAAGCATTTCCAGAGGGTATTTGATGCCGACGAATGCCAGCACCCATACCGCGCCGAGCAGGCTCGGGATGACTCCCCGGCTGATCAGCGGGTGGCTGACGATGTCGGGCACGATCATCGCGCCGAGCCCAATCACGAGCAGCAGATAGGTCGCGCGCAGAACATAGATGCGGACAAGCGAAACCTTTTGAACAACGTTCGCCTGCTGAGTTTCGTTTGCAGCGGGGTCATGTGCAGTCGCGATCATGGTGAACTCCTTTGCCAGGGAGCCTTGCGAAGTTGTTCGACGCCGGAGATGGACTCCGGGACGAATTCCAGAATGTCACCGGGTTGACAGTCGAGCGCGCCGCAGATGGCTTCAAGTGTTGAGAAGCGGATGGCGCGGGCCTTGCCGGTTTTGAGAATTGAAAGGTTGGCAAGCGTGATGTCGATCCGCTCGGCCAGCTCGGTCAGGGTCATTCGTCGCTCGTGGAGTAGCTCATCGAGCTTGATGGCGATGGCCATGTCACACCGTCCCTTCGAGGTCTTGACGCATCAACGCGCCTTCCGCGAAGACACGCGCGAGGACGAAGGTCAGGATGACCGCCAGCCATCCGCTGGGCGAAAATCCGGCATCGAGATGAAGTGGATGTCCGGGCGTCGAAACGGCTTTGCCGATAAGCCCGATGACGACGCTGAGCATCTGCTGCGCGAGCAGAATCCAGGCGATCGCCTGCAGGCGGTATGCATTCGCCACAATGAAGGGGTCGCCGGCGCGAACAGTCTGGACCATCGCCACCAGCCTCTTGAGCATGGAGAGGTTCAGCGGGACGCCCGCGAGTCCGAGCACCGCAACCGCGCGCATGCCGACGATCAGCAGCCCGGATTGCGCCGAGAGTGGGAAGCCCAGGGCCGTCATGGTCCATTGCGGGGCCGCAAACATCCCTGCGAGGATCGCAAGGACGATTGCCCCGTAGATCCAGTTCAGAAAGATCAGGATGCGCAGGACAACGTGGGCGATCTGCAGCGCGGAAGATGAAGGCCGGGACATTGAGCGTGCACTCCATGAGATGGATATTGATAAACGATATCATGCTTATTGCTATTCGGCAAGTCATTTATCGTATATCAATAATGTGAAGGCGATCGCCGGTGGACCGCTATGGCCCTGATGGTGGGGAACCGGACCCAGGGAATGAGTATCTGAAATGGGCGGTAGCCCGTGTCGGAGATGGCCCGCCACAGCGTCTTCCGTTGTTTCGCGAACGCCGGTTCAGGGTCGGCCTCTGCCTGTCGCAGGCAGCCCGCGTGTCATCGAGCGCGCAAGGGCTGTTATCGGCCACTCGCCGATCAAAGCGGCAGGCCCGCCCTGGGTAATGGTCAAGACCGGCTTTGCGGGCAGCCATGGCCGAAAACGGTGTTCCATCGGGCTGGGACCCGCAGCTCGCCCTGCCCGCCTGGGTTGAAGCACGTGCTCCCAGCCGACCGAGGCCTCGGGAAAAGCTCATCTGGGATCGATGTTCCCCTGTCTCGGGGTGCGCCATGCGCCGATCCGTGCTCCGAGCTGCGGCGTCCGGGCAAATAGCCTGGCGTGTCGGGAAATTTTCCCGGGGGGCGGGCGGCGGCACTCGGGGCGCGGAGAAAATAACCGCGATGGCCGGGAAATTTTCTCGGCGGGTCAGTCGGGAGCACTCGGCGGACGGAGAAAATAACTGCGACGGTCGAGAAAATTGCTCGGCGGGCCGAGAAAATTAGCTCGGCGCGTGGAGCTCGCCTGCTCGGCGGGCCGAGCAAAAAGCTCGGGTGGCCAGGCTTTTTGCTCGGGGCGCCGAGTCATGGGCTCGGGATGCCGGGAAAAAAGCTCGGGCGGCCGAGCAAAACGGGTGGCGGGTCGAGTTCGTTGGGCGGCGGGTCGAGCGGCGAGCTCGGCGGCTCGGGTTCGCTGGGTCGCGCGCCGGGTTCCGGCGGTGGCGCGCGCACAAAAAAGCCCGGTGCATGAGGCTGTTTGTCTCAGGCACCGGGCCGCGGGGTCGACCGCTCAGGTATGGCGCCCGGTCATCAGGCGGTGGCGGGGGTGGCTTCGGATGAAGCGTGGGCGGCGCCGCGGGCGAAGCGGGCGCCGAGTTCGCGGCGCAGGTCTGCCAGGCCCTGGTTCTTGCCGCTGACCCGCAGCAGGCCGTAACCCTCCAGCGCGAAACTCATCAGGTCGCTGCCCAGCGCGGTCGAGGTGTCCTGGGCGCGCTCGCTGAGCCGGGCCAGCCGCAACAGAACGTGCCGATCTGGTCGTACGCGGCCAGATCCGCC
>CAWHFU010000007.1:0-19563 GCA_963828685.1 uncultured Pseudomonadota bacterium | reverse complement strand
CCAAGTCTTTCGGCCTGATGCACTCACAGCCAGGTCCAGGTACAGACCGTTGCCATCCGCCAGGGTGTATGCCCTGGCCTTGGCCTTGGCTCTAAGCTTTGCTGATTTGGAGCTCGGTCAGAGGCTTGGCAAGGCGGGGCATGGCTTGAGACCTTTTTGTGTATGAATTTGCGTATGTATAGTTGAACCATACGCAAAACCCTACATATAAGTCTAAGCTTCCTTGAGACGCCCTACGACCTATAGGCACAAAAAACCCCGCTGTTATGCGGGGTTTTGTGTGTTTCAGAGGCTTGAGGAGACTCCCTGAAACGTTCATTGGTGCCCAAGAGGGGACTCGAACCCCTACGACTTGCGTCGCTACCACCTCAAGGTAGTGCGTCTACCAGTTCCGCCACCTGGGCAGGTGTGTTGCTTCAGTGCTTCTTTGTCGGCTCTGTGGCTGCCGGAACCTCACCCTGACCCGGGGTCGGAACGGAGGTGGCTGCCGGAGCCTCGTTGCCTTTTGTGACTGCAGGCACAGCGGACGGGACTTCCGAACCGGCCGGCACAGCGGGAGTCACGTTGGCGGCTGCGGGCTTCTCCGCCACACCGGCCATGACACCCAGGTCACCGGCACTGGTTTGCGGTGCACCATGGGCATGCAGATAGATACCCATGCCCAAGCTGAGCAGGAAGAACAGCGCAGCAAGGACGCCGGTGGCGCGAGTAAGAAAGGTGGACGATCCGCGCGCGCCGAAAACCGTGGCCGATGCACCGCCGCCGAAACCGGAGCCCGCATCGGCGCCCGCCCCGTTCTGCAACAGGATCAGCACGATCATCGCCGCAGCGATCAGGATGTAAAACACGCTGAAAATGACGAACATAGATTTTCTATTGAGCCTGTAGCGCCGCGGCGCAGATTCCAAGGAAGTCGGATGCGGTCAGGGAAGCACCGCCGATCAGTCCACCGTCCACGTCCGCTTGCGCGAACAATTCCGCGGCATTTGCCGCTTTGACACTACCGCCATAAAGCAGTCGGGTCAGACGGGCAATTGTAACATCTTCCTTTTCCAGTTGGCTACGAATGAAGGCATGCACCTGTTGCACCTGTTCCGGCGTGGCGGTGCGGCCGGTACCGATCGCCCAGACCGGCTCATAGGCAATCACCGCGGTGTCGAAACTGGCAATGCCGTTGTGTCCCAGCACGGCCTGCAGCTGGCGCGCGATCACCACCTCGGTCTGACCGGCCTCGCGCTGCTCCAGTGTCTCTCCCACGCAAAGGATCGGGGTGAGACCGCCGGCCAGTGCCGCGGAGAACTTGCGCGCCACCAGTTCATCGGTCTCGCCTTGGTACTGGCGCCGCTCGGAATGACCCACCAGTACCCAGCTGGCACCGACATCTGCCAGCATCGCGGCGGATACCTCACCGGTATATGCGCCCTGCCCGCCATGTTCGCTGACGTCCTGCGCACCGATCGCCAGTCCGGTATCAGCATGCTGCCCGGCCAGCTCGGCCAGATAGGGGAACGGGGGAAACACGGCGACGTCAATCGCGGCCGGCTTGTCCGCAACGATGTCGTTGACCAGGGCTGTGGCCATCGAACGGCTGCCATGCATTTTCCAGTTGCCGGCGACAAGTTTCTTGCGCATGGTCTGCTTCCGCTGCGATCCAAACCGCAAGCTTAGCGAGGGGTCGGGGTATCGGCAAACCGGACTTCCACAGGCCCACTGGCGCGAACCTGTCGCCACGGTCAAGAATGACGGTCCGCCCGCTGGAACCGCCCGATGACACTGCAACGCCCACTCAGCCTGATCACTGGCGCCTCGTCAGGCATCGGTGCCGAATTTGCCCGGCAACTCGCTGCACAGGGTCACGATCTGGTGCTGACCGCGCGCCGCACCGATCGCCTGGAGACTCTGGCCGGCGAGCTGCGCGAGCAACATGGCAGCCAGGTCAGCGTGCTGCCGCATGACCTGGCCGATCCGTCCACGCCGAAGTGGTTGCATGACGCGCTGGAACAGCGTGGCCTGCAGGTCGACTGGCTGATCAACAACGCCGGCTATGGCGTCCCCGGCACGTTCGAGGCCAGCGACTGGTCGGTCCATGCCGACTTTCTGCAGGTGTTGCTGACTGCGCCAACCGAACTGGCGTGGCGATTGCTGCCCGGCATGCGCCGGCGCGGCCATGGCCGCATCGTCAACGTCGCCTCGCTGGCCGGACACGTACCGGCGCCGGCTGGACATACCCTGTACGCGGCCAGCAAGGCCTACCTGATCAAGTTCTCGCAAGCGCTGGCACTGGAGAACCAGCCGCACGGCGTGAACGTGTGTGCGTTGTGCCCGGGCTTCACCTGGTCGGAATTCCACGATGTCACCCGCACTCGCGACAAGATGGACAAGTTGCCCGGCTTCATGTGGCTGAGTGCCGAAGAAGTGGTGCGCCAGGGCATCGCCGCGGTCGAACGCGGCGATGCCGTGCATATTCCCGGCCGGGTCAATCGCTTCATCAAGACCCTTGTGCAACTGGTGCCCGACCGGCTGGCGCTGTGGCTCTCCGCGCGGGAATCGAAACGCTATCGGAATACCGGGATCTAGCCACGCGCCATAGCCCGCGGACTTGCGCGCAGGGTTCGGCTACTGTGGGTCACAACTTCGCCACCGGCCCCTGCGCGCATGTCCCTGTTTCCGACCCAGATGCGTCCATTGCCTTACCACAAGCCCCGGCAAGGCCGCGATTACTGGGTCGTCGATGACGTGTTGCCGAATGCGGACGAAGTGCGCGCCCGCTGCCTGGCCAAGACCGACTGGGAACGGGGCTATCCATATACCGGCGAAGTGTGGCCCGGCATGCGCGCCATGCCCGCCCTGCTCGACGATGAGTTGGCCGCGCTGGACGCCAGGGTGTGCCAGCTGACCGGCGCGAAGAAGGTCTGGGTCGAACAGACCGAGGCCGGCACCCGCCTCAACCACAATTGCGTGCAGGTGGTCGGCTCGGTCGAGGGTGCGGTCAAGCCGCACACCGACTCCTCGAATCTGTGCCGCTACGCGGCCGTGCTCTATCTCAATCCCGCGGTGCCCGAGCAGTGCGGCACCAGCTTCTATCGCCAGCGCATGCCGGGCGGACAGCTCGGCGGCAACATCGTGCTGCCGCCGCATCGCAATCTGGCCGAGGCGCTCGGCAACCGGTTCGTGCAACCCAATGCCTTCGTCGAGGATGTGCGGGTGGCGCATCGCTTCAACCGGTTGCTGGTGTACAAGGCCAACCTGATCCACAGCGCCAGCGCCTACTGGGGACTGGAGACGGCGACCAAGCGCATGACCGCCGTGTTTTTCTGGATGGCTTGAGCGGATCAGGCGATCAGCTTGATCTCGCGCAGCCGCTGCAGCAGGTATTCGTGCGAGCTGATCGAGGTGTCGTAACGGCGCGGATTGTCCGGCGTGATGCATGAGTCGAGCGGATCAAGCATCACATCCGGATTCGGATGCAGGAAGAACGGTACCGAATAGCGCGGCTTGCTCGCATTCTCGTTCTGCGGGTTGACCACCCGGTGCGAGGTGGACGGATACACGTGGTTGCTCAGCCGCTGCAGCATGTCGCCGATGTTCACCACGATGGCATCGCCCTCGGTGGTGATCGGCAACCACTCGCCGTGGCTCAACACTTCCAGCCCCTCGGCGCTGGCACCGACCAGCAGGGTGATGAAGTTGATGTCCTCGTGCGCACCGGCACGCACGTTCGGGATGTTGTCCTGGGCGCCGCCCTCATCAACGATGGGCGGGTAGTGGATCGGGCGCAGGATCGAATTGCCGACATCGGTCTTGTCCTCGAAGAAGTTTTCCGGCTGGTGAATGTGCAGGGCCAGTGCACGCAGTACCTGCGTACCCAGCTGATCCAGTGCCTCATACAGGCCGTAACCGTACTGCCGGAACTGCGGCACCTCGGCAGGCCACAGGTTCGGCGGCATCACGTCGGCGAATCTGGAGTCGCGTGGAATCTCGCGGCCGATATGCCAGAACTCCTTCAGATCCGCGTACTGGCTGTCCTTGGCGGTCTCGACCTTGAACGGCGTGTAGCCGCGCGCACCGCCGCTGCCCGCGACGTGGTACTTCATCTTGGTTTCCGTCGGCAGCGCGAAGAAACGCTGGAACACATCGTAGGAACCGTCGATCAGTTCCCGCGGAATCCCGTGGCCACTGATGCAGCAGAAACCGAATTCGCGGTACGCCGCGCCCAGCTCGGCGACGAAGGCCGCGCGATCGGTGTGGTAACGACGGATGTCGAGGGTTGGAACGTTTTTCATGGCAAGTCCACAGGTTGGCGTGCGGTCGATTTCATCCCACCACCGCAGGGGCGGGGCACGTCGGGCCAATCCTTGGCGACCTGGGCAAGCTTCAGCGCTGCGGCAGGCTCACGACAGTGAGGTCGCCGATTTTACGGCCTCGGCCAGCCCGCTTGCCAACTGCTGCACCTCGGCGGCGTCGGCCGCCTCCACGGTGACGCGTACCACCGGTTCGGTGCCCGAGGCACGCAGGAACACCCTGCCCCGCCCATCCAGCACACGCTGCGCCTCGGCCAGCGCATCGCATACAAGCGCGCTGTCCAGCACCTCGCGGGCGTCCTCGACACGCACGTTGAGCATCACCTGCGGCAGTTTCTGCAGGCCTTGTCGGGCCAGCGCGAGATCCTGCCCCGAGGCAGCCAGCGCCTCCAGCACCGCCAGCGCGGCGACGATGCCGTCACCGGTCGTGGCGCGGTCCAGGCACAGGATGTGACCGGAGGTTTCCCCGCCCAGGGTGCCGCCATGCTGCTTCAGTTGCTGCAGTACGTAGCGGTCGCCCACGTTGGCGCGGATCAACGGTATGTCGAGTGCTGCCAGCGCCTGCTCCAGGCCATAGTTGCTCATCAACGTGCCGACCACCGGTCCCTTCAGCCTGCCCTCGGCATGCATTCGGCGCGCCAGCACGTAAAGAATGTCGTCGCCATCGGCCAGCACGCCATTGCGGTCGACCAGTTGCACGCGATCGCCATCGCCATCGAACGCGATGCCAAGGTCGGCGCGATGTTCCAGCACCGCGCGCTGCAGTGCGTCCGGGTGGGTGGAGCCGACGTCGCGATTGATGTTGAATCCGTCCGGCTCGTCGCCGATCGCGATCACTTGCGCACCCAGCTCGGCAAACACCTTCGGCGCCACCTGGTAGGTCGCGCCATTGGCGCAGTCCAGCACCAGTTTCAGTCCCAGCAGACTGAAATCCCCGGCCACGGTGGACTTGCAGAACTCGGCGTAGCGCGCCACCGCGTCGTCGACACGACGCGCCTTGCCCAGCTGCTCCGACGGCACGGTGACGAAGGGTGCATCGACCTCACGCTCGATCGCCTGCTCGATCTCGTCGGAAAGCTTTTCGCCGGTGGCGGAGAAGAACTTGATGCCGTTGTCGTAATGCGGGTTGTGCGAAGCGCTGATCACGATGCCCGCCTCGGCCCTCAGCGAGCGGGTGAGAAACGCCACCGCCGGGGTCGGCATCGGGCCCATCATGCGCACGTCGACACCGGCCGCGACCAGGCCGGCTTCCAGCGCCGATTCGAACATGTAGCCGGACACCCGGGTGTCCTTGCCGATCAGCACCCCGCGTCGGCCGGCGCCCTGCTGGGCCAGCACGGCGCCCAGCGCCCGCCCCAGCCGCAGCATGAATTCGGCATTGATCGGCCATTGGCCGACCGGGCCGCGAATACCGTCGGTGCCGAAATACTTGCGTTGATTCATGGTCGTTCCTCGTCAGGCCGCCGCGTCGCCGCGGTGGCCATGAAAATCAGTCGTCATCGGGCCAGCGCGGCGCGGACGGACGGTCGTCGCGACGCGGCACCCCATCGACGGCATGTACTGCCTGCCATACCGCCAGCGCATCGACGGTGACCGCCACGTCGTGCACACGTACCATGCGCGCGCCACGCTGAACCGCGATCAGTGCCGCGGCCGCCGAGCCGGCCGCGCGATCGGACGGCGCGGTCCTGCCGGTCAGCGCGCCAATCATGCTCTTTCGCGACAGCCCGACATACACGCCACTGCCCAGGTTGGCGAAACGCTCCAGTGCACACAGCAGCGCGAGGTTGTGCTCCAGCGTCTTGCCGAAGCCGAAACCGGGATCGAGCATCACCTTGCGCCGGTCGATGCCGGCCATCTCGCAGGCGAACAGCCGGTCGGTGAGAAACCGGTGCACCTCGCCGACCACGTCGTCGTAGTGCGGATCGGACTGCATGCCGCGCGGCTCGCCCTGCATGTGCATCAGGCACACCGGCACGCCGAGTTCGGCCGCCGCATCCATCGCGCCGTCGCGGCGCAGCGCATACACGTCGTTGATCATGCCGGCGCCGGCCGCCACCGCCGCGCGCATCACTTCCGGCTTGGAGGTGTCGATCGCGATCGGCAGGGTGGTTCGTGCGATCAGCTGTTCGATCACCGGCAGCACGCGAAACAGTTCCTCGTCCAGCGGCACCTCGGCCGCGCCGGGGCGGGTCGACTCGCCGCCGATGTCGAGCATGTCCGCGCCCTCCTCCGCCATGCGCAGACCATGCGCCACGGCTGCCTCCACGCCGGCATGGGCGCCGCCGTCGGAAAACGAATCGGGGGTGAGGTTGAGGATGCCGACCACGCGTGGGCGATCCAGCCGCAGCGGGCGTCCGGCGCAATCGAGCACCGTGGCAAACAGATCGTTCGGCATGCTCATGTCCTCACTGGCTCAGTGCTTCGGGGAATCGGGCCACGGACGCGCCGTTCAGGCGCCGACCTTGCCGCCCAGCTCGCCCATGAAGCCGCGATAGTGGCGCAGCTCCGCGATCGAGTCGCGAATGTCCGACAGCGCCGTATGCGCGGATTCCTTTCCCACGCTCTTGGCGATCTCGGGCGCCCAGCGCCGTGCCAGTTCCTTCAGCGTGGACACGTCGAGGTTGCGATAGTGGAAGTAACGTTCGAGCCGCGGCATCTGCCGATGCATGAAACGGCGGTCCTGGCAGATCGAATTGCCGCACATCGGCGACTTGCCCGGCGGCACCCAGGCGCGCAGGAAATCCACCGTGGCCTGCTCGGCCATCGCGTGATCGGTCTGTGAAATCAGCACCTGTCGCCACAATCCCGACTTGTGATGCTGGTTGGTGTTCCAGCTGTCCATCGACTCCAGCTGGTCGATTTCGTGACGTATCGCGAATACCGGACCCTCGGCCAGTACGTTCAGATCCTTGTCGGTAACCACCGTGGCGATCTCCAGGATCGAGTCGTTGTCGGTGTCGAGGCCGGTCATCTCCAGATCGATCCAGATCAGGTTTTCTTCGTGGGCTTGGCTCATGAGCTCTCCTTGTCACCGGAGTTTATCAGTCTTGCCGGCATGCGATGATTCGACCCATGCAGACCTTCTTCTGGCACGACTACGAGACCTTCGGCGCCGACTCGCGGCGCGACCGGCCGGTCCAGTTCGCCGGCGTCCGCACCACGCTGGAGCTGGAGATCGTCGGCGAACCGGTGATGTTCTATGGCAAGCCACCCGTGGAAATGCCGCCGCATCCGGATGCCTGCATGATCACCGGCATCACCCCGCAACTGGCCCGGCGCGAGGGCGTCAACGAGGCCGAATTCGCCGCCCGCGTGCACGAGCAGTTGGCCACGCCGGGCACCTGCGGGGTGGGTTACAACTCGCTGCGCTTCGACGACGAGTTCACCCGGCAGATGCTGTATCGCAATTTCTACGAGCCGTATGGCCGCGAATGGGAGAACGGCAATTCCCGCTGGGACCTGATCGACCTGGTGCGCATGTGCCAGGCGCTGCGACCGGAGGGCATCGTGTGGCCGATCCGCGAGGACGGCTCGCCCAGCTTCAAGCTGGAACACCTGGCCAGCGCAAACCACCTCAGCCAGGAGCGCGCCCACGATGCGCTGTCCGACGTCTACGCACTGATCGACCTGGCCCGGCTGATCCGGGTGCGCCAGCCGCGCCTGTGGGACTGGTACTACGCGCTGCGGCGCAAGCAAAAAGTGTTCGAGATGCTCGACGTGGTGGCGATGACACCGGTGGTGCATGTCTCCTCGCGCTATCCGGCCAGCCGCCATTGCCTGGCCGTGATCGCGCCGCTGGCGGCGCATCCGGGCCGTGCTGGCGAAATCATCGTGTACGACCTGGCCACCGACCCGACCGAGTGGCTGGCGCTGGATGAGGACGACATCGCCGACCGCATCTTCACCGCGCGAGCCGACCTGCCCGACGGGGTCGAACGCATCCCGCTGCGTACCGTGCGCGCGAATCACGCACCCGCGCTGGCACCGCTTTCGGTCCTCCAGGGCGTCGACCAGCAGCGTCTGCAACTGGACCTGCCGCGCTGCCTGGCGCATCGCGATGTGCTGCTCGCCGTCGACGGTTTGGCCGAAAAGCTGCGCCGGGTGTTTCAGCGCGCCGCCGAGCTGCCGCCGCCGGAAGATCCCGAGCTGGCTCTCTATGGCGGCGGTTTCCTGCCGGACGCGGACAAGCGCCTGCTCACCCAGGTACGCGCCACGCCACCGGATCAGCTCGGCTCGCGGGCGTTTCCGTTCCGCGATCCGCGCTACCCGGAGCTGCTGTTCCGGTACCGCGCGCGCAACTGGCCGGACACGCTCGACCGCGAGGAACGCGCACGCTGGGACAGCTTTCGCCAGGCCCGGCTGACCCGACACACGGCCCTGACCGGGCTCACCCTCGACGACTATTTCAACCGCCTCGATGAACTGCGCAACGATCCGCAGGCGCAGCACCAACTGGCCTTGCTCGACCAGCTGCAGGCCTGGGGCGAACACCTCGCCGCCAGCATCGACGCAGCCTGACCCCACTTCCCGCCACCTCACCGAAGCCATGTCCCAGACCTACTTCACTCCCGCCAGCTTCCGCTTCCTGCGCGCGCTCGATCGCAACAACAGCCGCGAGTGGTTCCATGCCCACAGGGACAACTACGAGTGTCACGTGCGCGAACCGTTCCTGCAGTTGATCACCGACCTGCAGGCGCCGCTGGCGAAGATCAGCCCGCACTACCGCGCCGACCCGCGCAAGAACGGCGGCTCGCTGTTCCGCATCCATCGCGACACGCGCTTTTCCCACAACAAGCTGCCGTACAAACCCTGGCAGGGCTCGCGCTTCTTCCACGAACGCCGCCACGAGATCCCGGCACCGTCGTTCTACGTGCATCTGCAGCCCGGCGACTGCTTCGCCGGCGGTGGCATGTGGCATCCCGAGCCCGACGCGCTGAAGCATATCCGCGGCTTCCTCGCCGACAACCCGGCCGCGTGGAAGAAGGCCACGCAGAGCAAGGCCTTCCGCGAACACCTCACCTTCTGGGGCGAGTCGCTGAGCCGTCCGCCGCGCGGCTTCGATCCGGATCACGAGCTGATCGAGGACCTCAAGCGCAAGGACTTCGCCGCCGGCGAGAACTTCGACGACGCCCTGGCCTGCTCCGCCGAACTGCTGCCCTGGGTGGTGGACAACTTCAAGCGCGTCGCACCGCTGGTCGATTACCTGTGCGCGGCGCAGGAACTGGACTTCTGATTACCGGTCTCAATGCCTGGGATGCAGGATGACCGTGACGGTCATGCCCGCAGCCAACAAGGGCTGATTGGACGAATTGGCCGGATCGATGTGGATGCGCACCGGCACGCGCTGCGCCAGTCGTACCCAGCTGAACGTCGGATTCACGTCGGCCAGCAGATTGACGCCGGTGGGGTTGTCGCGATCGCTGATGCCACGGGCGAGGCTCTCGACCCGCCCGTGCAGGACCGCGCCGCTCATCAGGCGGATTTCCGCCGGATCGCCGATGCGAACATGCGGCAGCTTGGTCTCCTCGAAATAGCCATAGACCCAGAACGTGTCGCCGCCGACCAGCGCCAGCCGCGGGTTGCCGGTATTCACGTAGTCGCCCGGATAGATATCGAGGTTGGTGATGTAACCGTCCATCGGCGCCCGCACCTCGGTGCGTTGCAGATTCAATCGCGCCAGACTCAACGCCGCCTCGGCCTGCATCAACGCGGCCAGTGCCTGGTCCTGGCCCGCTCCTGCGCGACCGTGCGAGGCCTGCGCCGCACGCAGGCCGGCCTGGGCAGCCAACGCCGTAGCCCGCGCATCGGTACGCATCTCTTCGGAAATCACGTCACCCAGCCGCTGACGGCGCAGGGATTCGGCCTGGCGCATGTCGAATTCCGCGCGGGCCTGGGCCGCACTGGCCTGGGCCACATTGAGATCGGCGCCCGCGGCTCGTGCCGCTGCCTTGGCAGCCGCGACGTTGGCTTCGGCTTGCTCCACGGCATTGCGAAAACGTGCCTGGTCGATCACGAAGAGCAGGTCACCTTTGCGGACCTGCTGGTTGTCCCGCACCATTACTCCGGCAACCAGTCCGGACACATCCGGTGCCACGCGCACGACTTCGGCACGCACGCGGCCGTCACGTGTCCACGGCGAATACATGTAGTGGCGCCATAACGCATGCGCAATCACTGCGGCGATGATGACGATGACGAGGGTCAGGACGAAACGGAGCAGTGACTGAATCTTCATGGCCAACCTCATCGCATCGACAGCAGCCCGAGGCCACCGAAGATGCATGCGAACAACGCGATACGAAACAGTGACGGATGCCAGACGTAGCGGTACAGACCGAAACGGCCAATGACCCAGTCGACTCCCCACTGCAGCAACAGGCTCAGCACGAACACCAGCAACAGGCCCGGCACCAGTACACCGAACAGCGAGATTTCACCCGGCATGGTGGCGTTCCTCCTCAGCGGGGTCAGCGGCGAGCGCAACCTTGAAGCGCGCCAGCACCGAGCAGGGATCAAGCAAGGCCAGACGAATCAGGTGCAAATGCGAGAGCACCTGCTGCGGCAGCGTACCTGCGTCGATAGCCGCCGTAGCGGCGCTACGGGCTTCAGTATAAGCGTCAGGCCCGGGACGGTCGTAGAGCGTCGTCAGCGTGGCGATCACGCGCACGATCAGCGTATGCGACGCCGTCTCGGTCTCGCTGGCGTCGCGCCGCAATTCGATCACCGCGCGCCCGGTTTCCTGTACCGAAAGCCCCCACTCCAGCAGATCGCGCGATGCGTCGGTACCGGCACTGGTCTGGCTGACCACCTGGGTCAGCAAGTCGCGGCTCGCACTCTCGAAGCGCTGGCGCAACCCGGGCAGCGGTTCGTGGCAGGCGCGCGCCACCTGCAGCCGTAGTTTGCGTTCCAGTCGCTCGCGCAACCAGCGGTTTCCCGACGCACTGGCCAGCAACTGGAACGACAGCCACGTGCCGGCAATCCCCAGCACGGCGGCCAAGGCGCTGTTGATGAAGCCGGCGGCGTCGTAGGTCATCGCGTTCTGCGGCGACATCGTGAACAGGAAACTGACGAGGTAGCCGGTCCCCATCAACGTCGGTTGCGTGTACAGATACAGGCCCGGCAGAAGGAACGGCAGCATGCCCGCGGCCAGCAACGTGAAGCCATCCATGCGGGGCAACACTACCAAGGTGCAGAAGAACGATGCAGTGATGCCCAGCGCGAAACCGACCAATACGCCCTGTACGGCCTTCAGCGGATCCGGGGCACTGGCCAGCAGTCCACAGAAGACCGTGCCCAGCAGCATGGTGATGACTCCATGCGGCCAGCTGCTGAGAACCCAGAACGTAGCCAGGCTCGACATCAACGCGAACGTGCGCGCGGCGGTCAGCACCGCGCCGCTCCAGTCGTTGCCGCGGACGAAGGCGGTCTCCCTGCTGTCGTCAACGCTCACCGGTGCCGGGTTGGCCAAGGCGACGTACGCACGGGTGTAGTCGTGCAGCTCGCCGACGAAGCGTTGCAGCAACTCCACCCCGGTGTCGAAGTCCAGCACGATGTCGCGCCCTGCCAACCCTGACCGCACCTCGCGCGAGCGCAGCGGCAACCGCTCGCGCGCCACCGCGAGCGCGCGCTCCAGATCTCCGGCCTGGGCGGCACGACAGGGCTCACTACCCTTCTCGCCCAGCGCCACGGTCACCTCGGCGAACAAGCCGGTGAGCGCCTGCCTCGCGACAATATGTTCGTCGCCCTGCAACCGATCCATCAGATGATGCAGCGACTGGAACGTGGTGGACGACGCCATGAAGCGCTGGTTGAAACGGAGCAGGCGCGGGCTGCGCATGCGCAAGCCGGCGTCCTCGAACACGGCCGAGCTGCGCTGGTTCTCGATCTGCACTGTTTCGCGTACATAGCGCAGATAAGCGGCACGCAGCATGCCGCGGTCGATTTCGCCGCGCAGGCTGCTGCGCACGAACGCGATGAACCCGGCGAACAACGAACGGATACCCGCGCGCAGGACGACGATCAGGCGTTGCGGAAAAAGCACGTCGCTGACCACACCCGCCACCAGCAGCGCCAGCATCACTTCGCTGACGCGCGTCACCGCGGAATGAAACACGTCCCTTCCTTGAGTGACGAACGGGAGCACGACGAGCGCCGCGGTGTAACCGGCCAGGACGAAGCCGTACGACTGGAAATTGCGATATAGCGCGGCGCCGCCGGCACACAGCGCAATCCAGCCTGCCAGTGCGCCGAGGAACAGCTCGTGCTGCTGCGGAAACACGGCCACCAGCAACAGGCCTACTAAGCTGCCGGCAATCGTGCCCAGCGCGCGGTAGAAACTCTTGGCGACCACCATGCCGCTGTGCGGATGGATCACCAGGGCCACCGTGATCATTGCGGTGTAGGGCTGATCAAGCTCGAGGCGCATCGCCAGCCAGCCCGCCAGCAGCAGCGAGATCGCGCTCTTGACCACGAACAGCCATTGCTGACCGGCGTTGCGCAGCGTTTCGAGCATTTCGTCGCGCCGACTCGACCCCATAGGTGCGATCTGTGCATTCACTTGCCACCCCGCGCAAACACGTCAGGCGTCGGCCGGCAGCCGATGGGGCGGATGTTTCCGCATGCCCCGTTCGAACAGCCGACAACCTCCGCACAAGCTGTGACATTTCGCTCCTCGTTGACCGCGCGCCCCTGCCCCGCGGCGATCATCGACACGGCAGCACGTTCATTCAAACCGCTTTCGCGCGAAGTGCTCCCGATGGCCCAGTTTACCCGGCTTTATACCCTTCGCAGCGGCCCGTCACGAAGCCATGGCGACACCCGCGGGCGTGCCATGCCACGCCAGCTCAGTCGCGCGGTCCGGGTTTCGCAATGAGATAACCCCCGACCGCCATGCTCACCAGGGCGGTAAACCCCACGTAATGGGCCGGTGCCATGCGCCCGGCCCAGGCAGCCAGGACGCCGATCAAGGCGGCCGTGCTGGCGCCGAATACGGCGTAGGCGATGTTGTAGGCGAACGACACCCCGCTGAAGCGTACCGCCGGCGGAAAACGCTGTACCAGCACCACCGGTATGGTGCCGACCATGCCCACCAGGAAACCAGCCAGCGCATACAGCGAAAGAAAGTGCCCGCCGCCACCGGCGAGATCCGCAAACAGCAGATAGTTGCCCAGCAGCAAACCGACCGACCCCAGCAGCAGCGTTCGCGCACTGCCGATGCGGTCGCTCAGCGCGCCGAAGGCCAGGCAGCCCAGCGAGAGCGTGAACGAGGCCAGGCTGTTGCCGAGAAACGCCTGTTGCGGATCGATGCCGAAGCGCTTCTGCGCCAGGCTGGGCAGCATCAGGATGATCACCACGATCGCCGCGGTGAGCGTCCAGGTGGCCAGCATCGACAGCACGACCCCGTCGCGGTGATTGGCCAGCACCGCGCGCAGCGGCAGCTCCCGGCTCAACTCCTTGCGTTCGCGCATGGCGGTGAACACAGGCGTCTCGCTCAACCAGCGGCGCAGCCACACCGCGATGAATCCGAACACGCCGCCGAGCAGGAACGGCAGGCGCCAGCCCCAAGCCAGCACCTGCGCCGGTGCCAGCTCACGATGGATCCACGACGCCACCAGCGAGCCGATCAGGATGCCTACGGTAAGCCCCGCCGTGAGACTGCCGCAGGCGAAGCCCACCCGATTCGTCGGCACGTGCTCGGCCACGAACACCCAGGCGCCGGGCACCTCGCCGCCCACGGCAATACCCTGCACGATGCGCATCAGCAACAGCAGCACCGGTGCGGCCATGCCGATCTGGGCATACACCGGCAACAGGCCGATCGCCAGGGTCGGCAAGGCCATCAGCAGCACGCTCAGGGTGAACATCCGCTTGCGCCCGGAGCGGTCGCCGAAGTGCGCCATCACGATGCCGCCCAGCGGACGCGCCAGATAGCCCGCCGCGAAGATGCCGTAGACCTGCAGCTGGGCCAGCCACGGCGCGGTGTCTTTCGGAAAGAACAGTTCGCTCAACGGGATCGCGAAGAACACGAATACCACGAAGTCGTAGAACTCCAGCGCGCCACCAAGGGCAGACAGCAACAGGGTGCGGACGTCACGCCGCTGCAGGCCAATGACCGCGGGACTGACGGGAATCGTGACATTCATCGCTGACGCAGATCCAGATGGCCGGAAAGCTCGCCACCTTACCCGAAACTCGCGCCGCATCAGCCCCACGTGACGACGAATTCGCTGGGTCAGCAATCTGTGCGCTGCGTCAAGGCTTGGCCGCGGGAACCTGCTAGTGTCCATACGCCGTCGCATGGTCAAGGGGAGTCATGCGGCTTCAAGCGATGCCCGAAAGGCATCATCCAAAGTCGACCTGCCTGCATGAACGGGTAGTAGTCGTTCCCGTTGCTGCATCCCGAGTCGGCTTCCTGCGGCGCTTCGCCGCCTGATATGGGGAGAGACATACGTGCAACGGATCAAACGCACTTTGTTGTTGCTTTCACTGGCCGTGGCTTGTTCCACGACGCATGCCGCGGTCACCGGCGTGGCCCTGGTTCACGGTACCGGCAACCAGACCGACGCCTACAACGATTACTGGCAGGCCGGCATGGTCGAGGGCGTGCGCAACGGCCTCACCGACCGCAGCAACCTGCTGGTGGTCAACTGCGATTTCACCCGGTACATGTGGGATGACCGCGCCGCCGGCTGCCTTGCCAGCCAGCTCACCAGCTTCATCCAGAACCGCCACCTCGACCGCCTGATCGTGATCACGCACTCCAATGGCGGCAACGTGATGCGCTGGATCCTGTCCAACCCGACCTGGGATGCGCGCTATCCCAACATCATCCAGCACCTGGTCAAGGTCGACGCGATCGCTCCCTCCAGTGCCGGTACGCCACTGGCCGATGCGGTGATTGCGGGCAACGTGTTCGAGTCCGCCCTGGGCTGGCTGCTCGGTTACCAGAACGATGCGGTGCGCCAGCAACAGGTGGGCTGGATGGCGACCTACAACCAGCAGTACCTGCTCGGTACAGCGGGTCGGCCGGCGCTGCCGGTACCGTTCCGCGACGTGGTTGGCACGGATGTGGTCTCCGGCTTCTGGACCAGCCAGGCCTACTGCGGCGGCTACACCAACAGCGTGGGCCTGGAGATCACCCAGAACTGGCTGAGCAGTTGCTCGGACGGCTTCATCGAATGCTCCAGCGGCACGGCGGCAGGCACGCTGTGGTTCAAGGACACCCAGCGAACCAGCGGCGGCTCGGTGCTCAACCACAACCAGAGCCGGCGCGCCTGCTTCGGGCTGGAATCCATTCTCGCCAACGACATCAAGGGATGATCACCATGAAACCAGGGATTCCCGCCAGCGCCCTGCTGGCCATCTGCACCGCCCTGCCCGCATTCGCCGGCACCCATGTGCTGCTGCCGGCGCAGTCCGGCGACATGCTGCCGTCGACCCTGCTGGCACGTGCCGTTGCGGCCCGACCCGACCCGGCCATAGCCTCCGCGCCGCCCATGCACGTGGAGCGCCGGCCGGTCAGCATCAGCTGGGCGCTGCCACACGACGCCACCTTGCAGAGCCTGCCGCAGCCGTTCACCCGCAGCAGCCGCGAATACTGGATCGACGTCTCGGCCAGCGAGTTGCAGCAAGGCATCCGGCTGCCGCTGAGTGCACCGGGTGCAATCATCCGGCTCAGTCCGAGCGATCCTGTCGGCGGCCACCTGCAGCCGGGCAACGTGAGGTTGCAGCTGGGTCATCAGTCGCTGACCCTGGATCGGGCCGCCAGCACGCTGGCCGACGCGCAGTCGCTGCAGGCAGCCGGCATGGACGTGCCACTGGCATCGACGGTGCTGAAACTGAGGCCCGAACTGGGCAGCGGCCTGGCCACCCTGCAGGCACCGACCGCCAGCGGACGCTATGTGGTGCACGTATTCGAACCGCAAAGTCCGTTCACCGTCACCGCGCGGGCCGATCGCGACGACTTGCTGCTGGGCGGCGATGTGCATGTGCGCGTCGCGATGCAGGAGGCGGACAAGGACACGCCGCTGGTCGCCGTGGGCGGTTTTCTGCGCGCTCCCGATGGCAGCACCACCCTCCTCGACTACCAGCGCCAGGACGACGGCAGCTTCACCACCGACGCCCGGCCCGGGAATATCCCAGCCACCCCGGGTTTGTGGGAAGTGCACAGCTTCACCGCGGGCACCGATGCCGCCGGCAATGAAGTGCGCCGCGACACCACCACGGTGTTTGCCGCCGCGGTGCCTACGGCCCGCTTCAGCGGTATCGCTGAAACGGCCAAGGCAGGTGATCGCGGCATCGACATCGCGCTGGGTGTGATCGCGCAGAGCGCCAGCCGGTTTGCCGCTTCCGCCGTGCTGTATGGGCGTGCTGCCGACGGGCTGATGGTGCCGGCGGCGTTCGCGCAATCGGCGGCGATGCTGCGCAAGGGCGACGGCCAGCTGGTGCTGCATTACGACCGGGCCAGCCTCAAGGGTATCGGCGCGCCGTACGAGCTGCATGACCTGCGCCTGCAGGATCAGCCGGCCCTGGGCCTGGTCGAACGACGGGCGCTGGCGATGCGCTTCGACACACCGTAGTTCGTACCCTCGACCCACGCCCGTCCGGGCGTGGGTCGAATCTCGCGCTTCATTGCGCGGAGGCGACCTCGTACAACTCGATCGGCAGACCATCGGGGTCGGCGAAAAAGGTAAACCGGCAATCGGTGTATTCATCCACCCGGATCGGCTCGCAGGCGACACCGCGCGCCTCCAGTTCGACCACGGTGGCCGCCACATCCGGAACCGCGAAAGCCAGATGCCGCAGCCCCTGTGCTTCGGGCCGTGAGGGTCGCGGCGGCGGATGCGGGAACGAGAACAGCTCCAGTTGCACACCAGGCGAGACCTGCAGATCCAGCTTCCACGAATCGCGTTCGCGCCGGTACACCTCGCGCAGGATCGGCAACCCCAGCGTCTCGCTGTAGAACGCCCTGGAGCGGGGGTAATCCGAGCAGATCAACGCCACATGGTGGATTGCCGACAGGCGCATGCCGCGTATCAGCTGCGCGGCGAACGGTTCTTGAACAGCATGCTGATCCCGAGCAGGACCAGCACCAGCGGCCACCAGGTCGCGAACAGCTCGCCCAGATGCAGGTTGAAGCCAAAATTGCGCATCAGGAACAGGATGCCGATAACGATCAGGATGATGCCGGAAACGCTGCCTTTCATCAGGAGCTCTTGTCAGTAATGGAGTGCGGCCACTGTGCGCAGTGCGGCGCACCGAGTCAATCGGCGCGCCGCCCGCAGCAGTGGAATGACGAGGAAGGAAGTTCAGGCCTCGGCGAACGGAAACGCCAGCACATCCGCGATCGCATCGGTATCGGTCAGGCACATCAGCAGGCGCTCCACGCCCAGCGCCACGCCGGCACAATCCGGCATCGCGTCGAGCACGTCCAGCAGCCGCTGGTCGAGCGGCACTTCGCGCAGTCCGCGCTGGCGGCGGACCTCGTTGTCGCGTTCGAAGCGGGCACGCTGCTCGCCGGCATCGTTCAGCTCGTGGTAGCCGTTGGCCAGCTCGTGCGGACCCAGATACAGCTCGAAGCGCTCGGCCAGCGGCGGGTCGCCGGCACGGATCTTAGCCAGCGCACACTGACTGGCCGGGTAGTCGTGGATCACCGTGATGCGCTCGCGCGGGAACGCCGGTTGCAGCCGGTGCGTGATCAGCAGGTCGAGCCAGTCGTCGCGCCCCAGTCCCTCGGGACCGATGCCGTACTCGGCCAGCGGCGCCCGCAGCTCGTCGAGCGGGGCATGCAGCGGGTCGATGCCCAGTGCATCCAGGAACAGCTGCCGGTAGCTGGTGATCATCACTTCGGCGCGCCGCTCGAGCATGCCCAGCGCCGCTTCCACCAGTTCGACTGTCTCGCCCATCAGCCGGCGATGATCCCAGCCGAGCCGATACCACTCCAGCATGCTGAACTCGGGATTGTGCCGGCCGCCGGCCTCGCCGTTGCGGAACACCCGGCCCAGTTCGTAGCAATCGCCGACACCGCCGGCGAGCAGCCGCTTCAACGGAAACTCCGGCGAGGTGCGCAGCCAGCGCTTGCGTGCGCCGGCATCGACATGACCGTGGAACTCGGTACTGAAACTCTCGATGTTCGGGTCGCTATTGCCGGCGGCCGAAAGGATCGGCGTCTCCACTTCCAGCACATCGCGCTCGGCGAAAAAACCACGGATCAACGCGTACAGTCGTGCACGCAGCTGCAGTGCGGCTATCCGGTTCGCACCCATCAGGCCGCCTCGTGTTCGTGCAGCAGGGCCACCAGCTTCGCCTCGTCCCATATCGGCACACCCAGTTCCTTCGCCTTGTCCAGCTTGGAGCCGGCCGCCTCGCCGGCGACGACGAAACTGGTCTTCTTCGACACTGAGCCGGAGACCTTGGCGCCCAGCGCCTCCAGCCGCTCGCCGGCCTCGTCGCGACTGAGCGAGTCGAGCGTGCCGGTAAGCACGACGGTCTGTCCGGCCAGCGGCAGCTTGGCCGCGACCGCTGCCGCTGGAATGGCCTCGAACAGATGCTGCATGGCGTTCTCCGCTTCGCGCAGGCCGGCCAGTGCCTGCGCGTCGGCGAGGCAGGCTTCCAGGCCGGACACGGCGGCCTGTGGCACGCCGGCGGTGATCCAGTGCGCCGTCCCGCCGGCCTGCAACTGCGCGAGCGTGGGGAAATGCCGGGCCAGCAGCTTGCTGCTCTTCGGACCGAGCTTGCTTATGTTGGCCATGTCCAGCAGCACGCCCAGGTTCAATCGCTCGCGCAGCAGCGGTGACGGCGCGGTCTCATCCTGCAGCACGATGCCCGCGGCGAGCAGCGCATCGACCACGCGCTGATTGCCCTTCTGCGCGAAGAATCCCGCGATCGAGGTAGCCACTTCGGCGCCGACATCCGGCAGCACGCGCGACACCGGCGCCGGCATGCTGCGCACGAAATAGAGCCGACCCAGCCAGCTCGCCAGGGTCTTCGCCGTGCTTTCGCCGATATGCATGATGCCGAGCGCGAACAGGAAGCGTGCCAGGGTGGTCTGCTTGTTGGCCTCGATCCCCGCCACCAGATTCTCGGCCCACTTGGTCGCCACCTTGCCCGCCTTCACCGTCTCCGGCGTGGTGCCGTCGCGCTCGTCGAGGCGCCGCTTCATGTCCACGAAGTCGTCCACGCTCAGCCTGTACAAATCGGCCGGCGTACGCACGATGTCGAGTTCCACCAGCGCCTCGGCAAAGCGCTCCCCCAGGCCGTC
>CAWHFU010000006.1:0-33539 GCA_963828685.1 uncultured Pseudomonadota bacterium | reverse complement strand
CAGCCGGAATACAACCTGGTCAGTCGAAAGGGTTACGAGAAGGAGCTCGAGCCGCTGATCCGGCGCGAGAACCTGGGCGTGATCAGTTATTACGCGCTGGCCAGCGGCTTCCTCAGCGGCAAGTATCGCGATGCCGCCGACCTGGCCAAGAGCAGCGCCCGGGGCGGCGCGGTGAAGAAGTACCTGAACCCGCAGGGTCGGCAGGTGTTGGCCGCGTTGGATTCGGTGGCGGCCGCACACCGGGCCAGCCCGGCGCAGGTCGCGCTGGCTTGGCTGATCGCCCGTCCCGGTATCACCGCCCCGATCGCCAGCGCCACCAGCGTGGCCCAGCTGCACGAGCTGCTGGGCGCCACCTCGCTGCAACTCAGCCACAACGAGATAGCGCAGCTGGACCTGGCCAGCGACTGAGCGGGACGTGCGCGGATTCGCGAGCGGGGGTTACTCGGGCGCCTCGACCTGATAGCCCTCGGCCTGCAGCGCGGCCAGATAGCCGTTCGCTTTCAGCAATTCGTCGATCGGCAGGATTGCCAGGGTCTGCGCGTTGCCCGCCAGGGCCGTCCGCGCGGCGGCCAGCCACACCGCCTGCTGCTTCGCCGGCACATCGTCGAGACCCAGCGTGTGTGCAAACCCGGCGGCGGCGAGCGCCGCCACGCAGGCATCCCGCCGCTCGCTGTCGGGCAGCGTGCGCAGTGCCGGCAGATCGCCGGTGGCCCAGGCATTGGCGCGCGCCTTCATCGCCGGCATGTCCTGTTCGATGCTGTCCAGCGTGCGGATGAAGCAGGTGACGTCACGCGGAGCCGAGCGTTTGAACGCCTTGATCGCCGCCCGGGGATTTTCGATGACCACCTGGTAGCTGGTCGGTACTTCCTTCACGCCATAGCGTTTGGCCAGGGCATCGATACCGGCCTGCACGCCGCCGGTCTTGCTCAGGCCATTGGACTTGATCGCCTTGCGGTACAGCTCCTGCGCCGCGAAGATCGGCCGCCAGCGCTCGATGCCGCGATCGGCGCCGAGGTACTGCTGCTTGAGTGCCTGCCAGCGCGCATACACCGGCGGCGGCAACAACTCCTGCAGGGTCGCGCCGTCATCGTTCTTGCGCGCGCTGTAGGCCGAGGGCAGCAGGAACAGTTTGCCGAAGAAACCCACATCGGCCTTGAACTTCACTGACGGCGCCAGCAACACTTGCTGCGACTGGCTGATCACACGCTCCAGCTCGTGCGATCGCCATTGCATCCCGCGCGGCAACGGCGACAGGGTGCCGAGCACCCACAGCACATGCTCGCCCTTGCTGACCTTCCACAAGCCCGGACCCGGCTGCACCCCGCTGACCACCACCGCGGGAAGATCGGCCACGGCCGGCATCGGCGGGACCGAGGATTGCGCGTACGCGGGCGACACGCCGATGCAGGCGAACAGGGAGACTGCGGAAAAGCAGGCGGCAGACAGCAGGCGCATCCAGTGACTCCATCCATGACAGCGGCCATTGTGGCAGGACGATGCTGACCGGCAGGTGGCCGCAATTCAGGGAGTGAGTCTGGCCTCGGCCGGATACGGTGCGCACGTCGACATACTCACCGGTGCGCAGGCGCGCCTGCATCGCGCACCACCACGTCGGATCGAAGATCTGCGGATGCGCCGCGCACAAGGCCTCGCGCAGGCGCTGCGGCACGCCGAGAAAATTGACGAACAATGCGGGAAACACATCCGCCGGCGCGGCATACAACCATTCGCCCAGCGGTCGCGTCTCGTCCTCCTCGCGTATCGGCGGCACCGCACGGAAATGGCATTCCTCGAGCAGGCACAGTTCGTCGTAGTCGTAGAACACCGCCCGGCCATTGCGCGAGATGCCGAAGTTCTTCAGCAACAGGTCGCCCGGAAAGATGTTGCTGCCGGCCAGATCCTTGATCGCCTGACCGTAATCGCACATCGCACGGCGGGCTTCGGCCTCGCCGACCTCGCGCACATACAGGTCCATCGGCCGCAGCCGGTGCTCCACGTAGCAATGCGCGATCACCAGCTCGTCGCCTTCCACGCTCACCGTGTCGGCGCATTCGGCCAGCAATTCGTCACGCAGCAGCGGATCGATCTGGCGCAGCGGAAAACGAAGCTGACGGAACTCCTGGGTATCGACCAGCCGACCCGCACGATCGTGGCGGAACACCAGCCGGTACTTCGCCTCCACCTCGCCGCGCGTGGTGTCCTTCGGCGCGGCGAAGCGGTCGCGGATCAGCTTGAACACCACCGGCAGGTCGCGCAGGGTGAACACCACCATCACCATGCCGCGCTGGCCGTCGGCATGCACCAGCCGCTCCTGCGGATGGATCGCCAGGTGGCCGAATACGCGACGGTATCGTTCGGTCTTGCCCTGCTTGGCACGGCCCAGCACGGTGTACAGCTCCTCCAGCGGCTTGTGCGGCAGCAGCGCGCGGACGAACGCCACCACCGCACCGACGTTGTCGATGTCGGCGTGGAAATAGCTGCGCGCGTACCCGAACAGGATCGATATCTGCGCCGCGCGCGGTGAGCAGCGCGTCCACCCGTACGCCGTCGTCGGCATGCACCAGCGCGATCACCAGCGGGTGCCGGCGGTGACCGCCGCGCAGACGGCCGACCAGATAGGCCCGGCGCTCGCGATAGAAGACCGCCTGCAGGATGTCGATCGCCTCGATCGCCAGCACGCCCATCCCCGCCAGTCGCGCCGTGAGCTGGGATGCCAGTCGCGCCGCACAGCCGGCGTGGTCGGCATAGGCGAAGCCGGCATCGGCCAGCAAGCGTTCGCACAACAGTGTCAGGTCGCCGTCGGCCCGATAGCACTGATGCGCGGCCGCGTCGCTGCCCTCGGTATACGGCTCGCGGTCCAGTGCCACGAACTCCAGCTCCGGTGCCACGCCGCGCGTATGGAAATGCCGCCGCGAGAGCGAATTGAACCAGGTCTTGTACAACTCGCGATCGGCCAGCGCGGCGACCTGCTGTTCGTAAGCCTGGCGCAGCGCGATCCACAGCGCACGCGAGCGCAGCCGATCGTCCAGCAGCACATCCAGCCGGCCCTGGGTCTCGCGGATGCAGATGCCGTACAGATCGATCCGCGCCCGCGCGTCCACCCCGGCCTGGCGCCAGTCACGCCGCTCGAAACGCCGTCGCGCCCGCCGGGTGATGTCGGCGAAGCGCGCGTTGTAGTCGGCGAACGCATCGACCAGCAGCGCCGCGGCGGCAAAGGCCTGCGGGTCCACGGGCACAGTGGTGATGGCACCGACCTCCATGCCGGCAAGTCTAGCGGGTACAAGGCCGCCGCGACGTCCTCACGCGGAACGTTTGCAGGTCCCGCCAGCGGTGCGATAATCGGCCGGTTCGCGCTACTGGCGCTTCGGATGGTCACCATCGGGGATCGCGAACGCCGTACGAGCCGCGCGCCTGGGCATCTGCCAACCCCTTCCCCGGATTGCCCCATGCCCGAATCCTCCAAGCTGCTCGCCTTCGGCTTCATCTCGCTGGGTCTCGTGCTGACCCCCGGCCCGAACATGCTGTACCTGATCTCCCGATCCATCTGCCAAGGGCGCGCGGCCGGCCTGATTTCACTCGGTGGCGTGGCGCTGGCCTTCGTCCTGTACATGTTCAGCGCCGCGCTCGGCATCACGGCGCTGCTGTTCGCGGTACCGCTGGCCTACGACGCGTTACGCGTGGGCGGTGCGCTCTATCTGCTCTATCTCGCCTGGCAGGCAGTCCGGCCCAACGGCCATTCGCCGTTCCAGTTGCGTCAGCTCGACCGCGACCGTCCGCACAAGCTGTTTGCCATGGGCTTCCTGACCAACCTGCTCAATCCCAAGGCAGCGATGCTCTATCTCTCGCTGCTGCCGCAGTTCATCAGCCCGGGCCGCGGCAGCGTGCTGATGCAATCGGTGACGCTGGGCACCACGCAGATGGTGATCAGCCTCTCGGTCAATGCACTGATCGTGCTGCTGGCCGGCTCGATCGCCAGCTTCTTCGCCGGTCGGCCCTCGTGGCTGCAGGTGCAGCGCTGGCTGATGGGGACGGTGCTTGCGGGGCTGGCCGTGCGCATGGCGGTGCAGCGCCGCTGAGCGCACTGGGCGATCCCGCGACGCCAGGTCGGTAGCGAAGCCGGACGGCACCAACAAAACGGCCCGCCGAAGCGGGCCGTTTCGATCAGGCGTCGGGCAAGCGGATTACATCGCCGCGATCAGCGCATCGCCGAACTCCGAGCACTTCACTTCCTTCGCGCCCTCCATCATGCGGGCGAAGTCGTAGGTCACCGTCTTGGCCGCGATCACCTTGTCCATCGCGCCGATGATCGCGTCGGCCGCCTCGTTCCAGCCCAGGTGGCGCAGCAGCAGCTCGCCGGAGAGGATCACCGAGCCCGGATTGACCTTGTCCATGCCGGCGTACTTCGGCGCGGTGCCATGGGTCGCCTCGAACACCGCGTGACCCGTGACGTAGTTGATATTGCCGCCCGGCGCGATGCCGATGCCGCCCACTTCGGCAGCCAGCGCGTCGGAGATGTAGTCGCCGTTCAAGTTCAGCGTGGCGACCACGTCGTATTCCTTGGCGCGGGTCATGATCTGCTGCAGGAATGCATCGGCGATCACGTCCTTGACCACGATCTCCTTGCCGGTCTTCGGGTTCTTGAAGGTCATCCACGGGCCGCCGTCCAGATCGACCGCGCCGAACTCGTTCTTCGCCAGCGCATAGCCCCAGTCACGGAACGCGCCCTCGGTGAACTTCATGATGTTGCCCTTGTGCACCAGGGTCACCGAACGGCGGTCGTTGTCGATCGCGAACTTGAACGCGGCGCGCACCAGCCGCTCGGTGCCGTCTTTCGACACCGGCTTGATGCCGATGCCCGAGGTTTCCGGGAAACGGATCTTCTTGAAGCGATCGGGGAAGTGCTCCTGCAGCAGCGCCATGAACTTCGCCGCCTCCGGCGTGCCTTCGGCGAACTCGATGCCGGCGTAGATGTCCTCGCAGTTCTCGCGGAAGATCACCATGTCGACGTCCTCCGGCTTCTTCACCGGCGAGGGCACGCCCTTGAACCAGCGCACCGGGCGCAGGCAGGTATACAGGTCGAGCTGCTGGCGCAGTGCCACGTTGAGCGAGCGGATGCCACCGCCGATCGGGGTGGTCAACGGACCCTTGATCGAAACCAGGTAATCGCGGCAGGCCTGCACGGTTTCGTCGGGCAGCCAGCTGCCGGTCTCGTTGAACGCCTTCTCGCCGGCCAGGATCTCCATCCAGTGGATTTTGCGCTCGCCGCCATAGGCCTTGGCCACGGCGGCATCGAGCACGCGCACCGAGGCGCGCCAGATGTCCGGACCGATGCCGTCACCTTCGATGAACGGCACGATCGGGTTGGCCGGCACATGGAGCTTGCCGTCGGTGATGGTGATCTTGCTGCCGTCGGCGGGCGGGGTGAGCTTGGATGCAGTCATGAAAGTCTCCAGCGAAAAGGTCGTGGCCAAGGACATGGCGTTGAGCCAGGGAAAAGGCAAGCCAGCCATTTTCGCCGGAATTGCTCCGCTTGACCAATCGGGCGGCTCGCGACACTCCCTCCGGCATGTCGATCGGCATGTCGCCAATCAGCGTGTCGGGAAGCCGTGCCACAATGGGCGTTTGATTCGCCGCATGGCACATGCCTGCCCTCCCCATGACTCCCGCTCAACTGCATCAACTCCTTCAGCACGCCGAATGGGCTTCGAACTTCGACGAACGCAGCCTGCAACGCGCTTCGGACTACGTCCGTGGCCAGAGGGTGACCGGGTTGCTGTTCGCGGCAGGCGCGGATGACGACAGTTGCATTCTCGATGGCACCATTCGCGGCACCGCGAAGCAGCCGTATCGCTGCCATGTCGAGCTGCAGACGCACGAGCGCTGGCTGACCCTGGAAACGGCCTGCAGCTGTCCGGTGGCCGTGGAATGCAAGCATGCCGCGGCGATGCTTCTGCTGGCCGCGAACCTGCCGCCGGAGACATGGCCAGGGGACCGCGCCCTGGCGAAGCCGTCAGTGAAGACACGGTCGATCGACAGGACGGCCAAACCGGCAGCTCCGACTGCACAGTGGCTGAGGGGGCTGCTGCAGGATGCGGAAGCCGGGCACGCCCGCGGCAGCTCGATGCAACCGTGGATGCGGTGGTTGCAACGACTCGACAGCGCACGCCCCGGTGTCGCCCTGCCGGCGGAAACGCAGCGCCAGTTCGGCCTGTTGCTCCGTGGCGGGGAGCCCCGTCGGCACTTGTTGGTCAACCCGGTCTGGATGCGGCCCGGCAAGACCCGACGAGGCGCCCTGGTCGATCCCCAGCCACTGCGCCTGGACGATCACGCCGGTCCGGTGCCGGCGCCGGCAGGCGGCTGGCCGGGCGGTGTCGACGGCGCGCTGGCCGTGCTGCTGCACGAGCAGTTTGCCCGCGTGTCCAGCCAGTACTGGAGCGCGATCCACGCCGGCTATCAGGAACGCGCGCTGGAGACCGTGCTGGCGCACTATCCGGTCTATTTCGAGAAGGGCTCGGCACCGCTGTCGCGGGGACCGACCCTGCCCCTGCGGATACGCTGGGACAGCCTGCCCGATGGCAGTCAGCAACTGGCCGCCGGCGTCGATGCGGACGAGTCGCCCGTGCTGCTGCGCGGTGCCGGCCTGTGGTACGTGCTGCCCACACTGCAGATTTACGGTCGGGTCGACGGTGATCCGCAACTGCTCGACAGCATCGAACTGGCGCCACCCGTGCTGCCCGAGCAAGTCGACGGACTGCGTCAGCAACTGCAACAGCGCAAGGGCGCGCTGCCGATCCCGCTGCCGGAGCCGCGCGCGCCGGTGCAAACCCTCCACGCCAGCCCGATACCGGTGCTGCGACTGCGGCAGATCGACCTGGCGATCAACGCCCGCGCCGGCAAGCGCGTATCCACCGCATTCGGGTGCGCCCGGCTGGCCTATGACTACGGCGGTCACCTGCTGCCACCAGATGCCGAGGGCCCGTTTGCCCGCCCCGCGCGACTCCTGCACGACGGCCATGTACTCGAGATCAACCGCGACCCGAGCGCAGAAAATGCCGCGGAGGAGCGCCTCGAAAACCTCGGCATGGTCGAAGCCGGCCTCTACGCCTGGGAACAGGGCATTCGCCGGCACCCGCTGGACGACAACGACTTCCTGCTGCAGCCGCACGAACGCAAACCGCCGCTGCCCGCCAGCGAGTGGAAGCCGGTACTCGCCGAGCTGGCCGATGCCGGCTTCCGGATCGACTACGGCACCGATTTTCCGCGCGACGAACTGGTCGAGATAGATGACTGGCACGCCGATCTGCAGGTCAGCGGCAACCAGTGGTTCGACGTGTCGCTGGGCGTTGACGTCGGCGGCGAACGGATCGACTTGCTGCCGATACTGCGCCGGCTGCTGGCCGATCCTGGCTTTCCGCGGCAACCGGCCAAGGGCGAAAGGAAGAACGCGAGCTGGCGCGTGTTGCTGGACCAGAACCGCAGCGCCGAGATACCGCTCGCGCGCTTGCGCCGGCTCATCGAACCGTTGCTGGAATGGCTCGAGGGCGAGGGCGAGTTGCGCCTGCATCGCAGCCAGGCCCCAGTGCTGGCGGCGTTGGACGAACACCTGCACTGGCGCGGCGGCGAGCTGCTGCGCACGCATCTGCGAGCCCTGCAGACGGCGCAACGCAGCGCCGATGCGCCACCGGGTTTCCACGCCACGCTGCGGCCGTACCAGCGCGACGGCCTGGCCTGGCTGGACGCCTTGGGCGCGGCCGGCCTCGGCGGCATCCTCGCCGACGACATGGGCCTGGGCAAGACCGTGCAGGTGCTGGCGCACATCCTGGGCGAGAAACAGCGCGGCCGGCTCGAACAGCCGGCGCTGGTGGTCGCGCCGACCAGCCTGGTCGGCAACTGGCGGGACGAAGCTGCACGCTTCGCACCCGCACTGCGGGTGCTGGTGATCCACGGCGCCGCTCGCGCCGACCGCTACGACGAGATCGCCACGCACGACCTGATCATCACCACCTACCCGCTGCTGCCGCGCGACCGCGAGCAACTGCTCGGCCGGCGCTTCGCGCTGCTGGTGCTGGACGAGGCGCAGGCGATCAAGAATGCCAACAGCCAGGCAGCCCGGGTGGTGCGCGAGATCCCCGCCACACGGCGGCTGGCGATGACCGGCACGCCGCTGGAAAATCATCTGGGCGAACTGTGGGCGCAGTTCGACGCGGTGGAGCCTGGCCTGTTGGGTAGCCAGCGCGAGTTCACCAGACTCTATCGCACGCCGATCGAGAAACATGCCGACACCGATCGCCAGCAGCGGCTGAACCGTCGCATCGGCCCGCTGCTGCTGCGCCGGCGCAAGGACGACGTGCTCACCGACCTGCCCGCCAAGACCAAGATCGTGCACACGCTGGAACTGGAGGGCGACCAGCGCGCACTGTACGAGACGCTGCGCCTGGCCCAGCACGAACGGGTGCAGCAGGCGGTCAGGGACCGTGGTCTGGCGCAGTCCGGCATCATCGTGCTGGACGCGTTGCTGAAGTTGCGCCAGGCCTGCTGCGACCCGCGCCTGGTCAAGCTGGACAGTGCCCGGAAGATCACCGCCAGCGCGAAGCTCGACGCTCTGCTCGAGCTGCTCGACAGCCTGCTCGACGAAGGTCGCCGGGTATTGTTGTTCTCGCAGTTCACCGAGATGCTGGGGCTGATCGAGACGGCGCTGCAGCAACGCCGGATCGCCTTCCAGACACTCACCGGACAGACCCCGGCAGCGCAGCGCGGCGCCCTGGTCGCACGCTTCCAGGCCGGCAAGGTGCCGGTCTTCCTGATCAGCCTGAAAGCCGGCGGGGTCGGCCTCAACCTCACCGCTGCCGATACCGTGATCCATTACGACCCGTGGTGGAATCCGGCCGCCGAGGCGCAGGCTACCGACCGCGCCCATCGCATCGGCCAGGACAAGCCGGTGTTCGTCTATCGACTGATCTGTGCCGGCACGGTGGAGCAGAAGATCCAGGCGATGCAGTCACGCAAGGCGGAGCTGGCGCGCGCCGTGCTCGAGGGTGGCGGGGCGACCACGCAGCTGCGCTTCGACGAGACCGATCTGGCCGAGCTGTTCGCGCCGCTGTGAGCGGCGGCAGCCGGGGCGCGACCGCGTCGCGCCCCGGCTCCATCGGGTATGGCCGCAACGACCTACTTGACCGAGAAATCCTTGTTGGCCACTTCGTTGCCGTTCAACGAGATCTCGACCTTGTAATTGCCGGCCGCAAAGCCGCTCGGCTTGCTGATCATGAAGGCGGTGGTCTGCGAACCCTTCGCATCGAGTACCTTGCTGTCCTCGTGCACGACCGTGCCGTCCTGATAGCTCCATTTCGCCGCCAGTGTGGCGCTGCCGCTGCCACCGGTCTCGACCGAGGCATAAATGGTGTCCTTCGGGGCGAAGCTGGTGCCGCTGTTCAGGACGCGGTTGTTGGCGTCGACGGCGGAGCCCAGCTCCAGCGCGCTGAAGCTGACCGGGGCCGCTTCGACGCTCGTCGCCGTCGCGGCGGTTGCCGCCGGTGCGGGTGCCATCGCCGTCGCGCCTGGTGGCGGTGGCGACGGCGTCGGCGAGGTCGACTCTTCTTTCTTGCCACAGGCGCTGAGTGCCAGCACGGCAGCCAGCGAGGCTGCGAGTATCAGGGGTTTGCTAGTCATCTTCATGAAGTTTTCTCCTGCTTCAGGTCTTGGCCGGAATCTGCAACCTCCGGCCGGGTTTTGATCCGATCAGGACCGGTGAACGGATGGCGGAAGCGAATACGGCTCGTTGGGCGGGATTCCCATCGAACGCACCTCCGTCTCGTGGAGCAGTGATAGCCACCCCCCGGTTAACGGCCTGTGAGTGTCGTTCGCAAGCGTTCAGCTAGCGCCGCCATTCCCTGCGCGCCCTTCCGGCGACGGGGCTCCGGGTCAGCCGGCCCCGGTCCCGAGCAGCAGCACCTTGCGCTGGCGCCGCCGCGCACTCCATGCCTTTCGCCGCTCGGCCAGGCAGGAGAAGATCACGTACAGCGCGGGCGTGCTGAGCAGGGTCAGGCTCTGCGAGATCAGCAGGCCGCCGATCAGCGCGATGCCGAGTGGGCGGCGCAGCTCGGAACCTTCGCCCAGGCCGATCGCGATCGGCAGCGCGGCGAGGATCGCCACCATCGTGGTCATCATGATCGGACGGAAGCGCACGAGGCAGGCATCGCGCACCGCTTCCAGCGGGCTCCGTCCCTGCTCGCGCTGGGCGACCAGGGCGAAGTCGATCATCATGATCGCGTTCTTCTTGACGATGCCGATCAGCAGCACCAGCGCGATCTGCGCCACCACCGACAGTTCGGTGCCGGTCAGCCACAACGCCAGCAGCGCGCCGACGCCGGCGGCCGGCAGGGTCGACAGGATCGTGACCGGATGGATCAAATTTTCATACAGCATGCCCAGCACGATGTAGACGGTGAGCATCGCCGCCAGCACCAGCCACAACATGCCGCTCTGCGATTGCTGGAAGCGGCGGAAATCGGCGCCCACGTTGAGCTTGATGTCGCCGGGCATGCGCATGTTGCTGGCGGTGGACTGGATGACCTGCAGCGCCTGACCCATGCTCACGCCGGGCGCCAGATTGAAGCTCAGGTCCATCGTGGTGTACTGGTTCTCGTGGGTGATCTCCGACGGCGCCAGGCCGGATTCCTGGCGGGTGAAGGCGGTGATCGGGATCATCGGGCCCTTGCTCGACTTCACGTAGATGCGGTTGAGCGCGTCCGGCGTGGCGGTCTGCGACGGCAGCGCGTTGACCACCACCTTGTACTGGTTGATGTCCGAGTAGATCGTCGAGACCTGGCGCTGGCCGAAGGCGTCGTACAGCGCGCCGTCGACCGCGCCCACGGAAACGCCGAGCCGTGCCGCCTTGTCGCGATCGATCACGATGTTCTGGCGCAGCCCCGCCTCGTCGATGTCGCTGCCGACGTCGCGCAGCATGGGGTTCTTCTTCAGCTCGGTGACCAGCTTCGGCAACCACAGTTGCAGGGTGGCCAGGTCGTTGCCCTGCAGCGAGATCTGGTATTGCGCGCCCTGGCTGGTACCGCCACCGCCACCGCTGGGCAGGTCCTGCACCGGACGCAGGCGCAGGTTGAGGTCGGGGTACTTGGCCGCCTTGGCGCTCAGCCGCGCCAGCACCGCGAAGGTGTCGTCCCTGCGGCCCTGGGCGCGGGTCTTCAGATCGATATTGAATGCGCCGCTGGTGCCCTGCCGGCTGCTGCCCAGGCGCGAGCCCACGGTGGCCACGTCGGGATCGGCCAGCAGCATCGCGGTCAGGCGCTGCAAGCGCTGCTTGCTCTCGGCGAACGAGACCGTGGCGCTGGAACTGGCGCGTCCCCAGATCAGGCCGGTGTCCTGCTGCGGAAACAGGCCGGTCTTGACCACCGTGAACAGATAGAACGTGGCGACGATGAGTACCAGCGGCGTCAACGCGAACAGCAGCGCGTGGCGCAGCGAGAAATCCAGCGCGCGCCGATATACGCGCAGCATGCCGGCATGGAAGCCGTCCAGCGCCATGGCGAGTTTCGACGGCGGCCTTTCCGCCCGCGTGCCGCGCCCGCGATGGCCGCTGAGGAAGCGCCCGCACAGCGCCGGGGTCAGGGTCAGCGACACCGCCGCCGAGACCACGATCGCGGCCACCAGGGTGACCGCGAACTCGTGCATGAACATGCCGGTGATGCCGCCGGCGAACAGCAGCGGGATGAATACCGCGATCAGCGAGGCGGTGATCGAGACGATGGTGAAGCCGATTTCCCTCGCACCGGCCAGGGTCGCCTGCATCCGCGTCATGCCGTCGTCGATGTGCCGGATGATGTTCTCGATCACCACGATCGCGTCGTCCACCACGAAACCGATCGCGATCACCAGCGCCAGCAGGGTGAGATTGTTCAAGGTGTAGCCGAGGATGTACATCACCACGAACGCGCCCGCCAGCGACAGCGGCACGGCCACCGCGGCGATCAGGGTCGGTGCCAGCCGGCGCAGGAACAGCGCCATGGTCAGGATCACCATCGCCAGCGAGATCAGCAGCGTCGCCTGTACCTCGTGCAGCGAGGCGCGGATGGTCGGCGTGCCGTCGAAGAACGGAGTCAGCTCGGTACCCGGCTGCAGGAAGCTGCGCAGCTCCGGCAGTTGCGCCTTGACCAGGTCGACCGTGGCGATGATGTTGGCATCGGCCTTCTTGTAGACGTACATCAGCACCGCCGGCTTGCCGCGGAACCAGGCCGCCTGGTACGCATCCTCGGTCCCGGGGTAGACGTGCGCCACGTCGGACAGCCGCACCGGCGTGCCGTTGTGGCCGGCGATCACCAGCTGGGCGAAGTCGTCCGCGCTGTGCAGCGCGGTGGTGGCGTCGACCGACATCCGCGTCTTGCCGTTGCTGAGGAAACCCTGCGGCGAGGTGACGTTGGCCGCGGTCAGCGCATTGCGCAGCTCGTCCGGCGAGATGCCCAGCGCATTGAGCAGGCGCAGGTTCACGTCGACCCGGATCGCCGGGGTCGCCGCGCCGGCGATCTCCACCGAGGACACGCCGGGCAGCTGGCGCAGCCGTTGCGCCAGCAGCGAATCGGCCACGTTGTAGAGGTCGCCCGCCGACTGCGTGTCGGAGGTCAGCGCGAACGCGATGACCGGATCGTCGTTCGGATTCGCCTTCTCGTAACTTGGTGCCCCGTTGAGACCACTGGGCAGATCCGGCACGGCGGCGTTGATCGCCGCCTGCACATCGCGCGCGGAGGAACCCAGGTCGGTGCCGGTGTCGAACAGCATGAAGACGAAGGTGCGGCCTTCGGAACTGTGCGAACGCATCATGCTGATGCCCGGCACCTGGCCCAGGTGCCGCTCCAGCGGCGCGGCGACGGTCGAGGCCATGGTGCCGGCATCGGCGCCGGCCTGGCTGGCCTGCACGAAGATCGCCGGAAACTGCATGTTCGGCAGCGCCGCCACGCCGAGCAGGAAGTAGCTGATCGCACCAGCGACCAGCAACCCGATCGCCAGCAACGAGGTGCCGATCGGGCGGCGGACGAACGGGCCGGAGATATTCATCGATCGGGGGAAACCGGGAGGCAGGCGGCGGCACGCCGCAGGGGCTGGGGACGGATCATCCCACCCTCAACGCATCAGCGCCAAAACGGTTGATCCGCCCGCGCCGCCAGGCTCGGGCGCCACCACCCCGCCGGCGAGATCACGCCACGCTCTGGTTTGCCACCCGCAGGGCGCGCTGTTCGCGCCGCACCGCCAGCCATTCGGAGAAGCGTTCCATGTACAGATAGATCACCGGCGTCGTGTACAGCGTGACCAGCTGCGACAGCAGCAGGCCGCCGACGATCGACACGCCCAGCGGACGGCGCAGCTCGGAGCCGATGCCGCTGCCCAGCGCCAGCGGCAACGCACCCAGCATCGCCGCCGCCGTGGTCATCATGATCGGGCGGAAGCGCAGCAGGCAGGCGCGGCGGATCGCGTCGCGCGCGCTCAGGCCGGTACGCCGCGCCTCGATCGCGAAATCGATCATCATGATCGCGTTCTTCTTCACGATGCCGATCAGCAGCACGATGCCGACGATGCCGTCCACCGACAGGCTCATGCCGCAGATGATCAATGCCAGCAGCGCGCCCACGCCGGCCGGCGGCAAGGTGGAGATGATCGTCAGCGGATGGATGTAGCTCTCGTACAGCACGCCCAGCACGATGTAGATCACCACGATCGCCGCCAGCAACAGCAGCACTTCGTCACCCAGCGAGGAAGTGAACTCGGCCGCCTTGCCGACGAACTGGCCGCGCACCTGCGGCGGGAAATTCTGCTGCGCCTCGATCTGGTGGATCGCCGACACCGCATCGGACAGCGAATAGCCCGGCGCCACGTTGAACGACAGCGTCACCGCCGGCAGCTGCTGCTGGTGGCTGATCACCAGCGGCGCGCTGGTCACCGTGGCACTGGCCAGCGAGGACAGCGGGATGGTGCCGCCGCCGCCCAGCGCGATGCCGATGTTGCCGGTGCTGCCGATGCCGGTCGGCGTGGCCGAGTTGCTCGACTGCACCTGGCCGAAGCTGGTCGCATTGCTGCCGGTCAGCGCGCCCGAGCCGTTGCCGCGCACGGTCAGCTTGTTCAGCAGGTCGTCGCTGGAACGGAACTCCGGCGCCACCTCCAGCACCACCCGGTACTGGTTCAGCTGGGTGAAGATGGTCGAGATCTGGCGCTGGCCGAACGCGTCGTACAGGGTGTCGTCGATGCTCTGCACCGGCACGCCCATGCGGCTGGCCTTCTCGCGGTCGATGCTCAGCTTCAGCGCGTTGCCGCTGTCGGCGAGGTTGTTGTCGACATCGGCCAGCTCCGGCCGCTGGCGCATCGCCTGGGTCATCTGGTCGGCGTACTTGGCCAGCTCGGCCGAGTTCACCTCGGACATCGCGTACTGGTATTCGGTGGCCGAGACCGTGCTGTCCAGCGTCACGTCCTGCACCGGCTTCAGGTACAACGCCACGCCCGGGATGCTCGCCACGGTGCGCTGCAGCCGCGGCAGCAGCTTGTCCAGGCCATCGCGGTCGCCGCGGTCCTTCAGCACGATGCTGAGCTGGCCCTGGTTGAGCGTGGGGTTGATCGTGCCGGCGCCGATGAAGGCCGCCACCCCGGCCACCGCGGGATCGGCGCGCAGCGCTTCGGCGACCGCACGGGTGCGCTGCTCCATCTGCGGGAACGCGATGTTGTCGTCGGCCTGCACCACGCCGGTGATCAGGCCGGTGTCCTGCTCGGGCAACAGGCCCTTGGGAATGGCGATGTACAGGAACACGGTCAGCACCACGGCCGCGCCGGCCACCAGCACGGTCAGGCGCTGGTGATCGAGCACCACGTCCAGGGTGCGCGCATACAGATCGACCGTGCGCGACCACACCGTGCGCTTGCCGGCCGCGGCGTGGCGCTCGTGCGCGTCGTCGCCCTCGGGCAGCTGGTCGGGCTTGAGCAGGTAGGCGCACATCATCGGGGTCAGGGTCAGCGAGACCAGCATCGAGATGGTCACCGCGATCGTCAGCACCCAGGCGAATTCGTGGAACAGCCGACCGGTGACGCCGGGCATCAGCAGCAGCGGCAGGAACACTGCCACCAGCGACACGGTCAACGACAGCACGGTGAAGCCGATTTCCTTCGCGCCGATCTCGGCCGCCTCCTTGCCGTCCTTGCCCTGCTCGATGTAGCGCACGATGTTCTCGATCATCACGATCGCATCGTCGACCACGAAACCGGTGGCCACGGTCAGCGCCATCAGCGACAGGTTGTCCAGCGACATGCCGGTGAACGACATCACCCCGAACGTGCCCAGCAGCGACAGCGGCACCGCCACCGACGGGATCACCGTCGCCCACAGCCGGCGCAGGAACACGAAGATCACGCCGACCACCAGGAACACGGTGAGGATCAGGGTGAACTCGACGTCGTGCACCGAGGCGCGGATCGTCACGGTGCGGTCGGCGAACACGTCCAGGTGCACGTCGGCCGGCAGCGCGCTGCGCAACTCCGGCAACACGTTGCGGATCTGCTCCACCGTCTGCACGATGTTGGCGCCTGGCTGGCGACGGATGTCCAGCAACACCGCCGGCTTGCCATTGGCCCATGCGGCGAGCTGGTCGTTCTCGACCCCGTCAACCACCTTGGCCACGTCGGACAGCCGCACCGGCGCATTGTTCTTGTAGCTGATGATGGTGTTCTTGTACTCGCTGGCATCGGACAGCTGGTCGTTGGTGCCGATCGAGTAGCTCTGCGTCTTGCCGTTCAGCGTGCCCTTGGGCGCGTTGACGTTGGCCTGGGTCAGCGCCGAGCGCACGTCCTCCATGGTCAGGCCGAGGTTGGCCAGCTGCGCCGGGTTGACCTGCACGCGCACGGCCGGACGCACGTTGCCGGCGATCGAGACCAGGCCCACGCCCTGCACCTGCGACAGCTTCTGCGCCAGGATCGAGTCGGCCAGGTCGTTGACGTCGCGCAGCGGCCGGCTGTCCGACTGCAACGCCAGGGTGAGGATCGGCGCATCCGCCGGGTTGACCCGGTTGTACACCGGCGGGTATGGCAGGTTGCCCGGCAGCGTGCCCTTGGCCTGGTTGATCGCCGCCTGCACGTCCTGCGCCGCGATGTCGATGTCCCGATCCATCGCGAACTGCAGCACGATGGTCGACAGCCCGGCCGAGGAGTCCGAGCTCATCATGTTCAGCCCGGAGATCTGCCCCAGGTTGCGCTCCAGCGGCGTGGTGACCAGGGTCGCCATGGTGGTCGCGCTGGCACCCGGGTACTGGGTCGTCACCACCAGGCTGGGCGCCTCGATTTCCGGCAGCGCCGACACCGGCAGCTGGCGGAAACCCAGGATGCCGAGCAGCAGCACGGCCACCATCAGCAGCGAGGTGGCGATCGGTCGGCGAATGAAGAGGGTCGAGAATCCCATGGCTACCTGTACACCTTGATTAGATCGGCCTTGATTGAATCGGCCCCGATGAATCAGCCCGGTGAATTCGGTCCTGATGGCATCGGCCTTCCGTGGATCGGCAGCGCCGTCGGTGCGAGCACGGCGCGAGAGTCAGCTCATGACGGCGGCGCGATCCGTACGGGCATCCGCGCCGTCGCCCCGACGATCAACCGTGACCGTGGCGGCCACCGCCCTTCTGTCCGTCCTTCTTGGCTTTTTCCAGCTCCGCCGCGGTCGGCACCGCCGGCACTTCGCCGGGCTTGAGCGGCTTGACCTTGCTGCCCGGCTTGAGCCGGAACTGGCCTTCGGTCACCACGCTGTCGCCCACCTTGAGACCGCTGCCGACCATCACGTGGCTGTCGCCCACTTCGCCGGCGACCACGATCGCCTGCATCTTGACCGTGTCGTCGCCCTGCACCTGATACACGTAGTCGCCGTCCGGGCCCGCGCTGCACCGCCTGCGACGGAATCACCAGGCCGCCGTCGACGGTGCTCACCAGCAGTTGCACGTTGACGAACTGGCCCGGCCACAAGGTGTTCTGCTCGTTGCTGAACTCGGACTTCAGACGGAACGTGCCGGTGGTGGTGTCGATCTGGTTGTCGATCACCTTCAGCACGCCGCCGCTGGCGATCGGATGCGCATCGACGCGGTCCAGTGCGGTGACCTGCAGCGGCAAGTCGCCCTGCGCGGCGCGGCGCACCATGTCGAGATTCTGCTCCGGCAGGGTGAACATCACATTGATCGGGTGCAGCTGGGTCAGCGTGACGATCGAGGTCGAGGTGGAGACCACGTTGCCCGGGTCCACCGCGCGGATGCCGGCGAGGCCGTCGATCGGCGAGCGGATCTGGGTGTAGTCGAGCTGCACCTTGGCATCGCGGATCGCCGCATCGTCGGCCGCCACGGCCGCCTGGTACTGGGTCACGGTGTTCTTCAGCGTGTCGAGATTGACCTTGGCCACGTACGGGCTGTACTTGGGATCCTGCGAACGCTGATAGTTGCTGTGCGCGGTCGCCAGCAGCGACTGATCCTGGTTGCGCTTGCTCACCGCCTGGTCATAGCTGGCCTGGAACGTGCGCGGGTCGATCTGCGCCAGCACCTGGCCTTTCTTCACCGGCCCGCCTTCGGTGAAGTTGATGCTCATCAACTGGCCGGCCACCTGCGGATTCACGGTCACCGTGTTCAGCGCCTGCACGGTGCCCAGCGCGGTCAGATACACCGGCACGTTCTGCTTGACCACCGGCACCACGGTGACCGGCACCGGCGGCGTGGCGTCCTTGCCATCCTTGCCCTTGGCCGCGGTCTGCGACGAGGCCGTGCCGGCCGGCTTGTGCAACAGACGAAAACCGACGAGCGCCAGCACGACCACTGCCACCACGATCAACGTGATCTTCCAAAAACGCGACATGTAGAACTCCTGGACTGAACGGTGCGGTCGACCGTCACTCGTGATGACGCAGCATGCGTCTCCGATATGTCTGGCGTTTGTCGGGCCCTACCGCCCATGACTCTTCCGACAAACGCCGCTGGAGGAAAGCATAGGGGCAGTTGAACGAATTTGAACAATGCCGGTTGACACGGGTGAGCCATGACCGATGGCAGGGTTTGCCGCCCGCGCGAGCGCAATCCCAGGCCCCGTGCGGGCTGCGCCGGCGACAGCCGCCTGCATCCGGGGTCGCCCGGCGGACCTGAAACTTGCTGCGCGCTTCGTCTATAATCCGCGACTGGTTGCCTGCCCGGCCCACGGCGGCGTCGGACGACAAGCGGCAACCATGTCGTACACCGAAGGTACGGCACCCACATGCCGGGATGTATTTCGCCAGACCGGTACGACAGAACAGGCAATCAGGCGGGTCGGGGCAGCCATCGTGGCCGTCCGCCCCGCCCACCGACAGGAGTACGTGCGTGAGCGGTTCCATTACCAAATCCGATCAGGGCTTCCTGCGCCAGTTTTCCATGATGATTGGCGGCCTGGCAGTGCTGACGGTGGTGCTGATCCTCTCGGCACTGGCGATCTATTCGCACGAACCGAAGGAAACCAATCCGAACGAACCGGCAAAAGTCGCCGAACGGATTGCCCCCGCCGGCGCCGTGTACGCAGGCAACACCGGACGCGCCGCAATGCAGGCCGCCGCCGATGCCGCGAGCAAGGCTGCGGCATCGCAGGTCGCCTACGGCGGCACCACCGACGGCAAGGCGATCTACGATCACCTGTGCACCAGCTGCCACACCGCCGGCATCGCCGGCGCGCCCAAGCTCGGCAACAAGAGCATGTGGGGTCCGCGCATCGCCCAGGGCCTCGACGTCCTGGTCCAGCATGCCACCGAGGGTTATCACGGCCCCGACGGCTACTTCATGCCGCCCAAGGGCGGCAACCCGGCGCTGAGCGAGGCACAGGTCAAGGCGGCGGTCAGCTGGATCGTCGGCCAGGCCAAGTAAGCCGCGCTTCGATCAAGTCCAATCAACGCCGCCTTCGGGCGGCGTTTCGTTTGGCCCTTCTCCTCCGCGGAGAGTTAAGGTCGGGATGAGCGGCCGGTGCTCGCGCGCGCCCACTCACACCACCTGCACCTCAACCCACTCCCGCGCGAACTCCTGCAACTGCGGAAAGAACGCGTCGAAGCGCTGCTGCAGCACAAGCTCCCGCTGCACCAGCACCGGCAACGCCGAATCCAGCGGATTGGCCCGGCTCAAACGCTGCCCGATCCCCGCCAGTGCCCGTCCCAGCATCGCGCGATCGGCATAGCCGGCCGGCAGCCCATGCGCATCCATATAGCCGCGGAATCGCCGCAGCTCCGGCGGCAGCAACGCATCGTGCCGGTGCAGCAACCCACGCAATGCCGCGGAATAGTCGCCCAGCGATCCGGCACTCCAGCGGGGAAAGTCGCGCGCCAGGCAATGGTCGAACCACATGTCCAGCAGGATCCCGGCATAACGCCGGTACGGTGAGGGCAACTGTGCCTTGGCGGCCAGTACCTCGGGGTGGGCGTCGGTGTAGACGTCGATCGCGCGATGCAGGCGGATGCCGGCGATCACCCGCGCCGGAAACACCGCCGGGTCGGGCTGTCCATGCACGAAATCGCCCAGCATGCCGCCCAGTTGCAGCTCTTCGTCGTCGCCGGCCAGCAGCGCATGCGCCAGATGGTTCACCGGCACGGCCCCGGAGCGGGCCACAGGCGGTGAACTCGCCCGGCGGTTATCATCTCGCCCATGAATGTCACCGAGCTCCCCGCCGACCCTGCCGGCTTTCCGGATATCGCCGCCAGTTTCATGCTCGACGGCCCCGCCGGCAAGCTTGAAACGATCAGCGAAGTCGCCGCCCCGACCTGCGCCCGCCGCGGCGTGGCCGTGATCTGTCACCCGCTGACCACCGAAGGCGGCAGCATGCACAACAAGGTGGTGACCATGGTCGAGCGCGCGCTGCGCGAATCCGGCCTGGACACCGTGCGTTTCAACTTTCGCGGAGCCGGCGGTTCGCACGGCAGCTACGACAAGGGCCACGGCGAGCGCGACGATCTGGCCGCGGTGGTGGCCTGGGTCCGCCGCGTGCGGCCGCATGATGCGCTGTGGCTGGCCGGCTTTTCGTTCGGCAGCTATGTGAGCATCGCCCAGTCCGTGCCGCTGCACGCCGATGCCCTGATCAGCATCGCGCCGCCGGTCGGGCGCTGGGAGTTCGAGCCGATCGCGCTGCCGGCCTGCCACTGGCTCGTCGTGCAGGGCGAGGCGGACGAGGTGGTCGATCCGCAGGCGGTGTTCGACTGGGTCGACACGCTGGAGCACAAGCCGGAGCTGGTGCGCATGCCCGATACCAGCCATTTCTTCCATCGCCGGCTGATGGATCTGCGCGGGGCGATCAAGCATGCGGTGCGCGGCTGGTTGCCCGCGCTGCGCCAGCAGCCCGAGGCAAGCAGCGAGTAGCGGGGCGCGGCATCCCTGCCTCCCCGACCGTCGTCCGCGACGGCCTCGTGCCCCTCCTGCCCCGATCCGCGACCATGCCCGAAACCACGCTTGCCCCCTCTGCCCGTTACCACGAAGGCGTCGCCGCGCATCGCTGGGAGTCCGATCCGACCCAGCTGGCGCTGCTGCCGGAGCTGGACCGCATGCACGCGGCCCTGTGCTGCGAGCCCGCGGTGGAGAACGGACTGTTCGGCCGTCTGAAATCGCTGCTCGGCAGCGAAGCGCCCGCGCCGGTGCCGGGCCTGTACCTGTGGGGCACGGTCGGGCGCGGCAAGACCTTCCTGATGGATCTGTTCGCGGCCAGCCTGCCGCACGGCGTCGTGCTGCGCCGGCACTTCCACCGTTTCATGGGCGAGGTGCACGAGAGCCTGCGCGAGCTGGGCGATCGCCAGAGCCCGCTGGTCGAGGTCGCCGCCGGCCTCGCCGCACGCTGCCGGGTGCTCTGCCTGGACGAGTTCCTGGTCAACGACATCGGCGACGCGATGATCCTGGCCAACCTGCTGGAGGCCCTGTTCGAACGCGGCGTGAGCCTGGTCACCACCTCCAACACCGCGCCGGCGAACCTGTACAAGGGCGGCCTGCAGCGGGCCCGCTTCCTGCCCGCGATCGCGCTGATCGAGCGGCACTGCCACGTGGTCGAGATGGCCTCCTCGCACGACTGGCGGCTGCGCGCGCTGACCCAGGCACCGGTCTACCTGACCCCGCCGGGAGCCGAGGCGCACCGCACGCTGGAGCGCACCTTCCTGCACCAGGCCCGCGGCCCGATCGAACACGACGGCCTGCTGCACATCAACGGCCGCGACATCCCGTTCCACAAGCGCGCCGAAGACATCCTGTGGTTCGAGTTCGCCGCCCTGTGCGAAGGCCCGCGCGCCGTCGCCGACTACATCGCCCTGGCCAAGGCCGGCCCGACCGTGATCATCGCCAACGTGCCGCAGTTCACCCTCTACAGCGAGGACGCCGCGAAGCGCTTCGTGCAACTGGTCGACGAGTTCTACGACCACCACGTCAAGCTGGTGCTGTCCGCCGCCGCCCCGATCACCGAGCTGTACGACGGCGAACGCCTGCGCGCCGAATTCGGCCGCACCGAATCCCGCCTGATCGAAATGCAAAGCGAGGAATACCTGGCGCTGGAGCATCGGGGGGAGTGAGAAGATACCTAGCTCTGCGGCAGGGCCCTTCAATACCACGGGAAGTAAGTGGTTTAGATATTTCTCGCGCGCCGTAGCTGAGGGAACCTCGAATCAGCGCGCAGCGCGGCTAATGGGACAGGCACATCTTCATGCTCTTGAAACTGATATACAAGTTCTTGCCATAAAATTTACGGCATGCCAATATTGAAATCTATCGGCCCGTCCCAATAGGCGGCACCAATGGACATCTGGCCCGAGTACTTCACCCCAAGATAATCAAGCGTCCCCTTGATTTTTCCGAGTCGATATCGGGCGCGGCCCATCAGAAGTACCAAAAATATGACGAGCTCGGTGGGCCACGGGCAATTCAAGGCGCTTGACCAACGCCCAGGTGGGACCGACGGTCTCCGCGGCGTTGCCGGTATCGAGCACGGTGGCTACCGGAAACCCGTTGAATTGCGATCCGGCGACGACCATGCCGTTGGTTCCCGAATAAAAATCTGACGACATGGTAAATGTACCGTCGCCGCCCGGCGGAGCATCTGGATTGATCAATAATGTGGTTTTTGTAAAACATCATGGCCTGCATCTTGTCGAGGATGTCCATGCCGATGATTCCATCGTCGGCCGCGGCAGGTCCTGGCTCACTTACGAACACCAGCGCATTGTTCAACGTGACATTGGCAAACTCGAGAGTCTTCACGACGCCCATTTTTGGCTGTGCGCCGACGCCTGTAATTCCATACGCGTAGCCGCGATACAAATCCATCGCTTCGATACCAAGCTTCTTCGCAGAAGAAACATATAATGTCGTCACGGTACTCCCGGTATCGACGCGCATCACAAGATTCACCCCATTGACCTTTACATGGGCCGAAGGGTAATTGATGATCTTGCGAATGACAGGTGGTTTATGGTCATGGTAGCCGTAGGTCTTGGGCTTGCCGTCACCGAATAAAGTCACGGAACGTATTGCATCGTTGTAATCAATGGTTTCCCTGCCAAAATGATGCTTTTCAGGTTCATGCTTCAGCTCGCTTTCTTCCATTAGCACGGGGTTGGACGATGCCGGGCTTGAACGACCCCACACGTGGTCGGCGTAACCCTTTCTTAGCGCTTTTGCCAGCACGCCAAGCGCGACCCAATGGCCTCGTTGGCCATACAGGTTGGTGGAATTCGCATCAATCAGCCGAGCACAGGCGTAACCCGTCACGTCGTGATTCGCGCCAGACAGCTCCAGGCAACGCCTCGCCTCGCGAAGAGAAGCATTCAGTTTCCAATGGATGCGAAAGCTGGCCGCCTTCAACAAGTGCAGCATGTCCGGCGCACAATGGACACTCCGGCAAGTTGGCGTAGCTTTTCGTCACCCCGAACCAGCGCGTACTCGATACGCTGGTAGTCTGCTGGCTTAAGGTCGCCGCCAGCCATTTTGCTCTTGGCAAGAACCGGCGTCACTGTTATCAACAATAACAAGACCGCACATAAAGTCTTTCTCATACCAATTCACTCAATTTATTTGACTGAACTTGATGCCGCAACCCGGCAAAAACGGTTGCGGCATCAATGGTAACTAGCCGGAAAGCCAACTAGTTATTGGAGGATCCCGCGTCACGTCCATTTAGTCCGCCATGAGCACCCGAACAGTTAAGCTTAAAATCAGTGTGTGATACTCCGGCACCACCATTGACGTGGATCGTGAGAAGCCCATCATCGCCGGCAGTAGTTCCACCCGCATCCGTATTTATGGTGTAACTGCTTCCACCAACAGTATAATTGGCTGTCCCGCCGTGACTGGTGCATCCGTTCACCGCGTCATCGAGCGTGCCGTTGGCGCTTTGCCCGTTATTGCCGAAGGTTTTATTTAGAAACTTTTACAGCATGCCAGATATCTCCCCAAGACATACCGCCACTGACGGACTCCACTTCATACTGGGTAGTACGCATATCCTTGCTCCTTACGCATTAAGACGGGAATTGAGTGCCGTCCCGCCGACGGCCATAGAGCTCTTCGAGCCCTAGTTTGAATTATTTCACCGAACCTTGATCCGAAAATAGGAGACATTGCGAATACTTTGGCAGAGATCTACGTTATTTTTATGCCGCAAATTGCTTGCATGACGATCGATTCCAAATGACCGAGATGAAAGCGTCACCTATTCATCAGCTAAGCGCTCCGAGTCTTTGAATTCTGATCTTGTCCAATTGAGTGAGATGATTCGTTGCGCGCTCTCTATCGTCTCTTGGCGATGAGCTATAAGGATGCGTGTGATAGGGAGCGCCGCAAGCGCAGCCATGATTGAGCGCTCGCGATCGACATCGAGATGGCTGGTTGCTTCATCCAGCAGAAGAATCCTGGGGTTGACGTACAAAGCCCTCGCCAGGCAGAGCCTCTGTTGCTGCCCTCCTGAGAGGGTCGAACCCATATCGCCAACCAGACTGTGATAGCCCATGGGCATTGCAGCGATGTCTGTATGCAGCTGCGCGAGCCGGGCTGCCGCTTCGATCCGTTCTGGCGTCGCGGCTTCGTCGTGGAAACTGATGTTGTCGGCGATGGTTCCCGCGAACAAGGTGTCGTCCTGCATCACGCTGCCGACCATCTTGCGATAGTTGTTCTTGCCCAGCTGTCTGAGATCGATATCACCAACCTTGATCGTGCCTTGCTGCGGATCCAGAAGACCCAGCATCAATCGCACCAGCGTGCTCTTGCCGCAACCTGATGGTCCGGTGATGGCGACAGACTCGCCTGCCCTGATCTCGAAGCTGCAGTCCTTGAGCACCCACGGCTCGCCGTCGGCGTAGCGAAAGCTTACGTTTTTGAAGCAGATGGATGGGTTCGGCAACGGGCCAACGTAGGTGCCTTCGGTATGCACTTCGGGCGGCGTCAGCACGATGTCGGCCAACCGCTCACCCTGCAATCGCAGCAGCTTCAACTGAATTACGTAGTCGATCAGGCTGGCCGCACGACTGGTGAGCTGGTCGGCATAGGCAACGAAGGCCATCAGCATGCCTGCGCTGAACTGCCCCTTGAGCGCCAGCCATGCGCCGAGCCAAAGCACGCCCACCCGCTGCGCACCGGTCGTGAGTCCGTTGATCGAACCAAACAGCAGGTTGAGCCGCTGCACTGCGATCGTGGTGTTGAGCGTGTCGGCGGTCGCGTTCAGATAGCGCGCGGCCTGTGCCGGCCCTTGGTTGTGCAATCGCAGAGTCTGCACGCCGCGAACGGCTTCCATGAAGCAGCTCTGCTGCTTGGCGCTCACCGTGATCTGGCTGAGATTGGAGTCGAAGTAGGCCTTGAAATACAGCACGCGCGTGCCGGCGTACAGCAACAACGCCAGAACCACCAATGCGCTCAGCATGGGGCTGTACAGCACCAGCATGCCCAAGGTGAGTACGGCCATTAGACCGTCAAGCAGCACGCCGACGAACTGGGTAGTGAGCGTCTGCTGTATGACCGATACCGCATCGAAGCGCGACACGATGTCGCCCAGGTGCCGTTTGATGAAATAGTCTTGCGGCAGGCGTAGCAGATGCCGAAACACGTTTCCCGTCCAGCTGAGGTTGAAATGCGCGCCAAGCCACATCACCGTCCATGATCGGAGTGCGGAAACTCCCGTTTGCATCGCCAGCAACAGCAGGAAACTCAGCCCCAGAAAGGTCAGCAGATCGTGGTCCCTATCGGCGAGCACCTGATCTACCACCATCTGCAGGAACTGTGGCCAAAGCAACGCGACCAGTTCCAGCACCAGAGCCAGGCTGAAGATCACCGTCAGGGCGCGCCCAAGTCCATGGATCGACCCGGCCAAAGCGCGCAGCGATATGGGCGGCGGCGGCGACTTGCGCTGGAAGGTCGGGCCCTTGCTCAACTCCAACGCCACACCGGTCACATGAGCTCCGAGTTCGCCGAGCTTCAGCCGGCTCTCACCGACCGCCGGATCGTGAATGACGACGCAACGCTTGCCGACCTCGCGCAGCACGACGAAGTGGTTTAGATCCCAATGCAGGATGCACGGCGTCTGCAACTGGGGTAGCTCGTCCATTTCGAACCGTAGCGGTCGGCTGGACATGCCGAGCGACTGCGCCATGGCGACCAACTGTGCCAGCGTAATGCCTTTGAGTGAGAGCGAGAACCGACGTCGCAGGCTGGGCAGATCGGCGTGATGTCCGTAGTAGCCGGCGAGCATCGCGAGGCACGCCAAACCGCATTCGCCAGCTTCGCTCTGCCGAATCAGCGGAAGCTGGCGCCCCCATCCGAAGTGCAGGCGCGCGTGGGCCGCCGCGCTGTTGGTATCCGGCGCTTCATCGCGTGCATCAGCGATCGCCTCTTCATCGAGCCGCCCATCAGGTATTTGTCCAGTTGGGGCAGACATCAGCCGTTCCCACCGGCACGGCGAACCATGCCGTACAGCGGCTCGAAGATCCATTCGATCATGCGGCGGCGGTCCAGCAACAACTCTGCGTCCAGCATCATGCCGGGCTTCAATCGTTCCGACCTGCCATAGACGTGAATGTCTTGATACGCGAGGCGCACCTGCACCTGATACATCGGCTCTTCGGGAGGCTGCTGACCCAGCATGCTGGTAACTTCAGTGGGGGTCAACGCGCTGCGCGATACGCCAATAACGGTGCCGTGTTGCACACCGAATTTCTGGTATGGGAATGCTTGATAGTGCAACACCACAGCCGTTCCCCGATGTATAAACCCGATGGCACTGCTCGGCACCAACAGTTGTGCCTGGAGGGCCGAACCCCGCGGCATCACGGCAAGCAGGGATTGACCCGGAGTCACGGTTTGCCCCTGCTTGATGAGCACGGCTGACACGATTCCGCTCTCGGGCGCATGCAAAACCGTGGCGCGATCGGCCTCGTTCTGAACCAGCGCTTGCTCGTTCTGCGCCATCTGGCGTTGCAGGTCATTCAGCTTTTCAGCGGTGACAAGCGGCAACTGGGCCAACTGAGCGCCAATGCTGCCCAATTGGCGCTCACTGTCTGAGCGCTGTCGCATCAGTGACTTCACCTGCGCTTCCGCACCGAGCTCCTGTGTGCGCTGCTGCTGGATATCCAAGGCGGATACGTAGCCCTTGGTACCCAACGCCTGCAACCGGTGCAATAGCGCCGAGAGATCACGCACTTGGCGACCCTCGATGTCCGTTTGACCGTCGATCTGCCTGATCTGACTGCGCAGCATCCGCTGCTGCATGCGAAGATCGTCTGCCTGCTCCTCGCCCATGCGACTCGCGTCAGCGACGGCCGATTCCAAGCGGGCTTTCACCAGGCGCAGCTGCGTGCTGATCGCTGCCGCGGTTTCGCCCATGGATACGCTGCTGCGATCCCCGGAGATCGTGAGCAGCGCATCGCCCGAGCTCACCTCCGACCCCTCTGCGACGTTGAGTTTTGATAACGTGCCGGCGGTGCGGGCATTGACGACGAGCAAGCCAGCTTGTGGTACCAGGCTACCCACGACATGTTCACGACGGGTGTAGTGACCGACAAACAACCAAGCCATAATGCCAATTGCCATGGCTAGCGCACTCATCCCCCAAACTTGATGCGAGATCGGCGTGGCCAAACGCACGACACCCAGCGACGTAGCCGTCTGGGCGTGGATCGCTTCCCTGCGAAAAAGCTCCTGCGACACAAGTTCATCCCGACGATGAAAGGTGCCTACATACTTGCCCTCCCTCCTCGTATCCTTCAACAAGGAGATATTGCGATTTGTCGCAATATAATACGTCGATGCAATAATCCTCAGCCAAACATCGCGAGGCCAAGCCGTTCTTCCGAATTCTTGAGGTGCGGAACTGGCAACTGAATCAGTGCTCGCCCATATGAATAGGCGTTTTACGCTGACCTTCCATCGATGCTGACGCAAAATACTGCGGCGGCGGCGATTGTCGCTGCGTTGCTCGCATGACACCGCTGCCACCTGACTACTTCAGCGCCGGTGACTACACGCGCTGAACCACACGCCGGTCTACCTCATACCGCCCGGCGCCGAGGCGCGGCGCGCGTTGGAGCGCATCTTCGCCAACCAGAGCGGCGCCGCGATCGAACACGACGGCCTGCTGCACATCATCAACAGCCGCAACATCCCGCGCCACAAGCGCGCCGAAGACATCCTGTGGTTCGAGTTCGCCGCCCTGTGCGAAGGTCCGCGCGCCGTCGCCGACTACATCGCCCTGGCCAAGGCCGGCCCGACCGTGATCATCGCCAACGTGCCGCAGTTCACCCTCTACAGCGAAGACGCCGCGAAGCGCTTCGTGCAACTGGTCGACGAGTTCTACGACCACCACGTCAAACTGGTGCTGTCCGCCGCCGCCCCGATCACCGAACTGTACGACGGCGAACGCCTGCGCGCCGAATTCGGCCGCACCGAATCCCGCCTGATCGAAATGCAGAGCGAGGAATACCTGGCGCTGGAGCATCGGGGGGAGTGAGGGCCACCCATTTCCACCCTTCAGGGGGCTTTCGCTCTCCGCCGTGCTTGCGGGCACCGCCATCGCGCTCGTCTCTAGTTCGCACCTTCGGTCGACTGCGTATCGCCCTTCACGCCAAGCGTCCGCACTTGCAGTCCCTTGCTGTCGGGAGATGCCGCGATAACCTGCATGGCTCCATTCTTGTCACCTGATTGCATCAGCACGACGGGTGTCCCTGCGTTGTCCATGATCGCGAACATGGCATGGCCTTTGCCGTCCACCATCATGCCGGCACGATCCGAGACCTTGTCTCCAGCCACCGCATGGGGGGCGTCGAGCCCGAACGCCACCCTGCCGTTGGCCATGGTCGCCATGCCGCCCCGCTCGGTCCCGGTATTGTCGTAAAGAGTGACGCCAGCCGCTCGGCTCATGCGGTGAGTATCTTTTGAATCCTGTCCGATCCGAACGCGAATTGCACCTGCATCGTCGACCATCACAATTTGCCGAGCCACCACCTGCCGCTGCACAATCCCGCCGACGCCATACCACACGAGTCCCAGGGCAAGGACGCCGCACAGCAAGCCAAGCTGTCCCCATCTGCGTGCGCCGCAGCGATCGTTCAAGGCGTGCGATGCGATCTTCATAGGCGGCTTGGGATGATTCGTTCATTGCAGGTCCTTCTCAGGTTGGGCTCGCAGGACCGTATCAGTTGCGCCGCAGGGTCACAATGTCAGCTAACGTCCTGGCTCGCCCTGCCCTTTCAATGACGCTGGGCAAGCTGCGAACGTCTGAGTGGCCGACCTTATTTCTGCCGCTTGTGTAAACTGAGAAATGCTGTTATGGTCAGCGCAAAAATTCGCGAGGAAGCAGTCGCGCCGGGACGATCGGGTTAGTTTGTGCGTTCAGGTCAACCATAGGTAGTTCTCCGACAACATGATGGAAGCAATCTCGATAGATTGTCGAATTCATTGGTAAAATAGGCTTGGGCGGTTTTGTCACAACATGCTTTGTCTCTATTCATCCAGAAGAAGCTGCAAAACAACTCGGACTCAGATCGTTTCGCTGAACATTTCAAAGGCGGGCTTTGGCACTTCTGGCGCTGACAGGATGCGGAGTTTCAATTGGGGTTGTGTTTCAGTACATCGATCGTCGAATCTGGATGGCTGGCTGGATTGTGGCGAAGGTATAGGGATCGAACAGAAGAAGGATCAAAGGCTATTGAAGCCCTAGACTTTTGTCTGAGCAGAGCCTAGACGCAAATGAGAAATTGTGGATTAAGTATTGCCTCTCCACAATACTCAGACTTCTGGCTGAACGAGGTAATGGAACAGCGCAATCACTCAACTGCAAAAATATCGTTGAAGAAGGCACTGGAAAACACCGACTTACCGTTTCGATATACCCGACCAAGCACTCTTGGCGGATCCTTCTTCTGGATCATAGCGACGAACTACTTCCGGAAATTCAGCAAAGGGATCCACATTTCCCTAACTGGAAAATGGAGAGGTTTAGGGAATCTCTATGGGCCCAAGGACCATAGATGAAAGACTACATAGCAATCGTTACACACTCCCTAAGGAAAGCTGTGCAACACCGTGACTTTCCGAATCTAACGTCCGACCATGGCCTTGCGCTGCTCTTCGTGGCACCGAATGATCTCTGCAGCAAGCTGCGGCAGGACGAAGCTCGACGCAAAACTCGGACATTTTAGCGCCAGTCACTATTACGCAGGAGAACCAGTCGTGCGCATCGCCACAATTCTTGCTTCATTGCTAGCCCTGCTGCTCTCGCTGACTTGGCTGCTATACAAGCCCGCGTTTTGACTGGCCGTTGCTGTGGCTGCGTGCGTTGCCGCACTTTTCTCTTCATTTTTCCTGAAGCGTGCAGCGAGGAAAAAGGGCAAGCGCAACTTGTCCGGGTCTTCCGTGGGAATTCAGGCTGGCCGCGATGCCAGCGTGGAGACGTCAAGAATCACTAGCGGCAAGGATCTGTAATGATAGGCGACAAACAGCAGCAGTCGGTGGAAGCCGGATCAACTGCGCTTCAAGCAGGCCGGAGACATCAATATCCACGGTTTATCTGCTGATCGAAGTTCGCGAGCTTTGCTCAACTCTTCCGGCAAAACAATTTTCCCCAGCTCAGGGAGGAGCTCGCGCACTGCTGAGGAACAAGTCCGAGCTTTCGGCGAAAACCTTGCAATTCGACTAGCTAAAGACGCCGCTGTTTTTAATCGCATGGAGAAATTCGAGAACCAGACGTTCAGGCTGCGATAAATGATGCTGTTCAGGCAAGCGCTCGCAGGGGGAAAGCTGCTAACCCCGACATATTGTCAACACTTATATCTGAGCGCATCGCCAAGCAATCCAACGATTACAAAGAGATAGTCTTGTCGGAAGCCCTGCACGTTGTACCCCGGCTTACAGGGGCAAGATTTCCCTTCTGTCATTTGTGCACTGCACTCAGTCGATGGTCTATCGAGGGTTGCTGAGCAGTGGCCGCTTTGGAGAACGTAGGACAGATCGCACTGCATTTTTCGTCTGAAGGTTTCTGGCTTATCGGAGTCCCAGAAGCAACACCTTCAGTATGCAGGTGCCGCAATCGGTTAGACAACGTCTTTGAGGTGGCGATATCTTTGACATGGCAAGTCAACATAGAGTACTTCTGGGCATTGTTGGAGGTGTGGCGTTCAAGGAGGCATCGACGTCAACGCGCTATCGACTTGCGACTACTAGAACAGTTCACTAAGGACAATCTTTTTCCCATAGGCCTAACCAGCGTCGGTCAAACCATTGCCCTAGCGAATATATCGAAGTACGTCCAGCCGCTGGATTACACAATTTGGCTGAAATAGCTTCACGGTTATCCCCTCATCGAGCCGGAGCTAGATGGTTGTATATGGCCCGGAAGTAGTCGATCGGGGCCATGGATTTGCAGGCAAAACCAGCGAGCCTGCCTACGCACTCCCGCGTCTTGCACCAGCAGAGCCCACCGCGGGCACGCGGATGGCATCGATGGCCGCGGGCGCGGCGGCCAGCCCCGGATACCGAGGTCATCGACTGCATCGGCGCGCCCGCCGAAGCCACGCGCGCAAGGCCCAGTCCCGCACTCCGTGCGGAAACACGCACGCGCAAGGGTAAAAGCCTTGTGCGCAACCGGAAAACCCTTGCCGGCGAGCGAAAAACCTCCAGGCGCAAGGCTAAAACCTTCGCACCGCAAAGCTCCCGACCTTGCGCGCAAGGCAAAAAGCGTTGCGTGCAAAGGTAAAACGGTTGCGCGCGACCCAAAAACCTTCGCGTGCGGTGCTCCGCACCCCGGCATGCCGAGGTTCCGGCAGTCGCGCGCAAGGCTTTTTGCCTTGCGCGCAAAGTCGGGACCTTTGCGCTCGAAGGTTTTTCGCTTGCACGCAAAGTCGGGACCTTTGCGCTCGAAGGTTTTTCGCTTGCACGCAAGGTCGAGACCTTTGCGCTTGGGGGTTTTTCGGTTGCGCGCGAGGTCGGGAGCCTCGCGGAAGGGGTTTTTACGGCGGCGCATGAGAGTTCAGCGGCCGTGTTGGGGCTCGGAGGGCTTGCGAGGGTTTCTACGCGTTGCGCACCGAGTGCGGGCCACGATGGCCTGCTGCTTAAAGAACCGGGTAGGGCCCACTTTAGAGTGACTGCTCCTGTCCTGGGCCTGCCCTTGCAGGCTCGGCGGTGGCCGGGCAAGTTGCGACCGGCAGAGACCGACCCGTTGCTGCCGGTCGGGAACGGCCGCTTTCGGGTGGCTGATCACCTGGGGTAGGCCTGCTCCTTGTTTGCGTTGACGTTCCACCACTTTCGCGCAAGCTTCTGAGCTTCGGCGACCTTTGCCGCATCGACCCTCGCTTCGCTCTGCACAAACAGATCGTCGGTCATGACGAGGTTGTCGATGTCTGCCAGATCGATCAAGAACCACTTGATCGCTTGCACATCGTCGCGTGGCACGCCCAATCCACGGCTGTACATGGTGGCCAGGATGTACTGAGAGGGCCCGTAGCCCTCGTCGGCTGCGATGGCAAACCAGTGTGCGGCCTGGGCCGGATCCCGCAACACCAGCCCTCCGCCATAGTAGAGCTTCCCCATTCGGTCCGCTGCCATCGCGTCGCCATTCGCAGCGGCCAAGGTGAGCCAATGAAGCATCAAGTTGTCATTGCGGGCCTGTCCCCAATCGCCTTCGTACGACAGAGCTAAATTTCGCTGCCCTTGTGCATTCCCCTGCAAGGCGGCCTTGCGATACCACTGGCAGGCGCTGGTGACATTGCTCGTCACACCAAAACCGCGCAAGTACATGTCACCGAGTTCATCTTCGGCGACAGCATCTTGCAGCGCGGCGCGCTTGCTGATGCGGGTGAAGACCAACCGCGCGTCTGATTTACTGACCCTGCGTCCGTCAATCGTCATCGTATCAAGCACTGACTGCGTCAGTGATTTATCGCCCCAGTATCTGGCCTTCACTGGATCCTTGGGTACGCCCCGACCATTCGCGTACAACAGGCTAAGACTCTCCTGAGATCCGCATGTCCCTGTTCGGCGGCGATAGCGTACCAGTGCACGGCCTGGCCGTTATCCAAGGCAATACCGCGCCCGTCATGGCAGCCATAGCCGTACAGTTTGCCAGCTTGTATGCGGTCAACGCATCGCCTCTGGAGCCGGCCGGCCCCAACCGTTGCAAAGCTCCCGTGTTTCCCGATGCCGCCTGCACGACATATTGCGGACGTCGGTGAGGCGAAGGGCGGCACAGCCGTATCCAAGAGGCCGCGTGGGGTGACGGGCAAGTGGTGTTGTGGACGTCATGGCGCGGGCCAGGCCGAAAATTCCCGTCGGCCAGGCCGCGAGCATCGAGGTAACCAGGCGAAGTGTTCAGGTCGGGCTTTATGGTCGATCTTTGCCCAGTGAATCTGACCTCACCGTGTTGCAGGCGGACGATCCCGCACACCTGAGACACAACCTGACTGAGTACCGTGCCGGGCCGGATGTCAGCGTTCTTCGGATCAATCCGAAAATCGCCTATCAACCGGCTTCCCGTGGCAGGGTCGAAAACGGAGCCGGTGGCATTGGACAAATGATCGTTGTCGGCACCCGGGTGGCAATTGACCCGACCTGTTGTATATGATGCCGATGCGAGCAGAAATAGTTTCGATGCTCAGCAAGGTACCGTAATCATGGGCGGTGAAGGAGTACGAAGACGGTATTACCGCCCTTTACTCCCGCCAGTGGAATCCATGGTGCGTCACCGGCGGCGATCACGGTCATCCCGCGGGGCTGAAGGTCGCGGGGTCGAGCGAACGTGAAGGCAGTGCCGAGTGGAAGTTGCAACGGACGCGCGAGTCTCCCATCAAGGCAATCGACCTGGGCGGTAGAGGCCGGTCTTCTGCTCCAGCCGGATACAGCCGCCGCCCGTCCCAAGGACCCGCTCACTGGTCGGCCGGCCATTCCCGATACCTGCACCTTTGTGCCCTTCGGGCAAGGCGTGTCCTGAAGAGGAGCGCTCCCATCAATGCTCTTGTAGGTAGATAGCGCCGGAACACACGACGAATGAGTAAGTGATAGAGATACATAACAACATCA
>CAWHFU010000005.1:0-6566 GCA_963828685.1 uncultured Pseudomonadota bacterium | reverse complement strand
ATTCTGACGGTGGGGCGACACTGATCACCGCGACCAACAACAGCCCGGACTGACTGGGCCAGATCGAACGCAGATAGTTCATGGAACCCACTCACGCCATGCGCGAGATGGGCCATCGCACGGCGATCCCGCCAGCCAACTCGCGCGGTACCACGCGGCGAGATGTGTAGGAGCCTACCCTGTGGGCGATGCTTTTGTCGTTGGCGCAAACAGCATTCGCCCACAGGTGGGCTCCTACAAAATGCGCACCGACAACATGCTGCTGCACCATTGCGCAGCCGCCGTCGCCGCGCCCACGGCATCCATCCCGCGCGTATCCAGCGCGGCACTGGCGCCGCCATAGGGGGCGTACTCGGCCGGGTCGGTGACCGAAAACAGCCCCAGCGTGGGCACGCCGCTGGCGGCGGCCAGATGCATGACGCCGCAGTCGGCGCTGATGACGCCATCCATGCAGGCGGTCATAGCCGCCATCCGGCGTAAATTGCGTGAATAGTACGGAGTCAGTCGCGAGCCCAATTGCGAGCGGCCATGGGCCGCCAGCAGATCAATCAACCGCACCTGCGGACACAACAAACTGAAGGTATCCACGAAACTTTGCCACCAGTCCTCGCCGTAGCACTTGGCGCCGGTCGCATTGGGAAAGATCGCCAGCGTTGCCACGCACTGTTCGCGCGAGCCCCCACGTAGCCTTGCCAGGACCTGGGCCGCCGCGCGCCTTTCATCAGACGTCAGATCGAGATTGAGTGGTGGATAGTCCGGTCGCGACGCTCGGCCACAAGCCTGACGCAGCAGGAACACACTGCGATGCGCCAGATGGTCGGGCCACGTCAGCGCGAGCCACGCGGAGGCGGGATTCAACTTCGGGTCGGGAAATCCCAGCTTGTAACGGGCCTTCGCCAGCGCCAGAACGATGCGACCGGACTGCGATCCGTTGCAGGCATCGATGGCCAGGTCGTAACGGCATCGCCGCATGGTGCGCAGCACGCCAACCGACAGCCACAGATGGCGGGCGATCTTCCCCGGCAGCACGAACACGGTGCGAACGCTGAACCGATGGGCATACAGGCAGTCGGTCGCGTAGCTGCCCAGAATGTCGATTTCGGTACCTGGGTAGAGCGCCTCGATTTCCGCAATCAGCGGACTGATCAGCACGCTGTTGCCGAGCCGGTGGTCGGGCCGGCACACCAGGACCCGGTGAATGCCGGCTTGCGGCAACCCGCCAGGTTCGCACAAGGCGTGGCCGACCCGACGGAACCTGCGGCGCAGGATCGAGGCCGCCCAGGCACGGCCCCGCGCATCCCATGAAATGGACGCTATCCGGTTGTCGGCATCCGGCAATGGCGCGGCGACGAGAGAACGGAGGGTGTCGAGAACGCTCATGACAACAGCATGGCGCTTGTCGCTTTCAGTACGCTTATCGACTCGTAAGCATATGGTTAACCGGCTGGCAGCAGGCACTGCCGGTTCCTCATGCGATGGCACGAGCGCTCAGCGCTGCCAAGGTTTGCCGGCAACCTCATGCGCAGCGGTGGCAACCGTGCAAGGCGGACCTGGGCACGCCGGTCAGGCTTCCCGTGGAATGCTCACTTTCACCCGCAACCCGCGGCCGAACGGCGAATCGAGCAATTCGATGTTGGCGCCATGCAACTCGGCGGCGCGTTGCACGATCGACAGACCCAGGCCGTAGCCTTCGCCGCGACTGGTGGGCTCGCGATGGAAGCGGGCAAACACCGTGGCACGCCGCTCGGGCGGGATGCCCGGGCCGTCGTCGGCCACATCGATGATGGTGAACTCTGCATCCTGCGACAGCGACAGTTGCACCTGGCCACCGGTCGGCACATGACGCATGGCGTTTTCGATGAGATTGCGCAGCAAGGCCCCGAGCGCCGCCTCGTGACCACGCACCCAAATCGCCGGGTTGTCGTGAGTGAAGCCCAGCTCCGCGCCGCTCTCGGCGATGACCGACGTCAACTCCTCGATCACATCAATGGCCACGCCGACCAGGTCGATCGAACGACACTGTTCCGAAGCCATGCCTGATTCCAGCCGGGCCAAGGCCAGCAACTGCTCAACCCGCCGCGCCAGCGCCGCCACGTTGTGTCGCGCACCGGCCAGACTCGTGGTGGCTTCCGCCGGATCGCTGGTCGCAGTGGCGCTTTCGATGTTCAACATGATCGAGGCCAGCGGCGTGCGCAGCTCATGGGCGACATCGGCACTGAAACGGTGCTCGCGTTCCAGCGCATCGGCCAGACGTTGCAGCTGTCCGTTGAGTGCGTCGAGTACGGGCCGCAATTCCAGCGGCGCGTGTTCCAGCTCGATCGGCTTGCGGCTGCCCAGCGGGCGCGAGCCCAGCGCCCCGGTCAGCGATTCCAGCGGACGCAGTCCGCGCTTGACCGCCCACCCCACCAGCAAGCCCAGCAGCGGCAGGCCGATCAGCAAGGACAAGGCATGGTCGAACCACAGCGCCCGCAGGATGTCGTGACGGCTGTCGTAGCGTTCGCCGGTGCGGATCACCACGCCATCGGGCTGGTCCTTGAGGGTGAACAGACGCCAGCGATATCCGCTGGCATCGATGTCCCGAAAATTCGCATCGCCGGCTTGGGGAGGCGGCAACGCGGAGAGATTGGTGGTGGCCATGATCAACCGGCCAGAGGCATCGAACACCTGAAAGCCGACTTCGGACTCGAACGAATATCGGCGTCGCTGCACGGCCGGAGCTTCCGGCACTTCGATCGGCACCAGCTTGTCGTCCTGATCGCGGCCATTCAGCGCTTCGGTTCCTTCCTGCCCGATGATGACCTGCAGCGTGCGGGCAGACTGCGCCAGCCTTCCGTCGGACAGTTCATTGACCTCCTGCATGGTGCGCCGGAAGCTGAGCACCGCCAGCGGCAACAGCACCGCGATCATCACCAGGATGATCAACCAGCGCAGCCGGCCGCGCAGGCTCGACCTGATCATTCAACCTCCCGCGGGATCATGTAGCCGAATCCGCGCACTGTGCGGACGGTGTCGTAACTGAGTTTTCTGCGCAGCGTATGCACCAGCACCTCCAGCGCGTTGTCGCCGACCACGTTGTCCAGACCATACAGCGAGTTGATCAGGCTTTCGCGACGCACCAGTTTTCCGGCGCGTTCCATCAGGATCTGCAGCAGCGAGAACTCGCGCTTGGTCAGTTCGATCCGCTCGCCGCGAAACAGCACTTCGGACGTGCCCAGGTCGAGACTCAGCGCGCCGATTTCGATGCGATTGGCGGCCAGGCCCTGCGCGCGGCGGGTCAGCGAGCGGATGCGCGCGCCAAGTTCCTCCAGGTGGAACGGCTTGATCAGGTAATCATCGGCCCCCGCATCGAGCCCTCGCACGCGCGCATCCAGCCCGTCGCGCGCGGTCATCACGATCACCGGCGTCCTGACGTGGGTGCGTCGCGCCTCGACCAGCACCTCGAGGCCGTCCTTGCCGGGCAGGCCCAGGTCCAGCAGCACCAGGTCGGCGGTCTCGTCGCGCAGGGCGATCAGCGCCTCGCGGCCGTCGCGCAGCCAGCTGACCGTATAGGCGAGGCGCTCCAGTGCGCGCTGGATTGCCGCGCCGAGTTGCGGATCGTCCTCGACCAGGATGATGTGCACGGACAGACTCCTTCGGTCGCGGGAAATCATGGTGTTGCGACTCGGAGATTATCCGTTCATCCGCTTACGAAGTGCTTAGACCTTCTAGAAGCGGAAGCGCACGAACAGCGACGGACCGTCGAGCTTCATGTCGAGGTTGGCGTTGTAGTCGTGCTTGCGCTGGTGCAGCACGATGCGGGTGTAGTTGTATTCGGCACCGAAACCGACGTTCTGCCACGGGAACCACTCGACGCCCAGCGCAGCGTTGACGATGTGACCGTTCAGCCGGCCGCCGTTCTTCTTCACGCCGGACGCATCGACATACATCCGCCACTGGTTGTTGAAGGCGTGCCGCCAGCCCAGTTGCAGCATTGGCGCCCAGGCGCTGTCGGCGGTGCTCGACGACGCCTGCCCGATCGATGCCCCGTTGACGCTGGCTTCGCCGCTGATGCCCGCATGGACACGGTACCAGGCACCGCCGAGGCCGACACCGAACGCGTCGTTGCCCTGGCCGAACCACCAGCGATAGGCGGCGCTGCCGAAGTCGAAGTTCAGCTTGCCACGCACCGTGGCAGCGGCGCTGTAGTCGTTGCCGGCGTAGCTGATGTTGCGCGCCAGGCTCTGTGTGCGCGTGCGATTGACGCTGTAGTAATCCAGCGAGAAGCCCTGGCTGTCGCCGACCAGGAAATCGAGCCGCGCGCGCGGCACGCTCTTGTGGCTATTGAAGCCGAGGTCCTTCTCCAGATTGAAGTCGCCGCCGTACTGGCCGCTCCTGTCGCTGGCACCGATGTCGGTGTTGGCGTGGGCATCGTAGCCACCCAGCCAGATGCTGACACGATCCAGCGCGGGCGATGGCTGGGCGCAGGCGATGCCGCTGGCCAGTGCCAGCCCGATGAAAACGAGACTGCGACGAACGTGCCGGTGTCGACGTGGTTGCAACTGGGTCATGCTGATTTCTCCGCTGACGATCGGATGAGGAGGAGTGAAGGTGACTTGCCACCCTGGGGGATTCCGCCACCGATGTTACGAAGCGCGGGTGTGCATGTTGTGTGCACGGGTTCGCATGGGGTCTCGCGATTCGCTGCCACGTACTGGCTCAGCCGGTGGCTGGCGACGTCGGCGCGCAGAATGTCGTCGTGCATCGCCTGCACGATGTGCCGCGCGGTGCGCCAATCAGGATGTGGAAGGCGAGGTTGCGGCGGAGCGCGCCGGCTGCCGATTGCGCGTTCGCCGGCGCCGGCATGACAGGCGCCGATGGCCCGGCAGCGGCTAGCGGCCCGGAAGGGACAGCGGCAATCCGAACCATGGGAACACGCTGCTCTCGAAGCGGGTCATCGCACAGACCCGCTCGCCGGCAAGCGTGATGGCGACGAGTCCGCTGGCGTGGCGGATGCCGTCGGCGCCGGTCACGTAGGCGCCGAATGCCGGCTGGCCGTTGGCGCGCGTGCGCACGAGTTCGAACTTCCGGCCCGAGCCGAACAGGATGGCGAGGAAGCGCGCCACCACGGCGCGGCCTTCGTACTCCAGCGGCATCGGCGGCATCGACATGAAGACGTCGTCGGTCAGAAGAGCCACCAGTGCGTCGAGGTCGGCGGCCTCGTAGGCGCTGACGAACTTCGCCACGATCGCCTCCTCGCCGGACGAATGGCGCGCGGGAGGCGATGGGCGACCGGGGGCCGCGGGCCGGCATTTCAGGCTGGCTCTTGCGCGCTTCAAGGCGCTGTTGGCCGATTCGACGGTCGACTCCAGCATGTCCGCCACTTCCTTCGCATGGAAGCCGAGCACGTCGCGCAGGATGAGCACGGCGAGCTGGCGCGGCGGCAGGATCTGCAGCGCGGTCACGAAGGCCAGCGAGATGGATTCGGCTTGTTCGTAGCGGGCTTCCGAACCCGGCGACTGGGCCGCCGCGTCGCCGAGCAGCGCATCGGGAAACGGCTCAAGCCAGGCCACGTCACCAAGCCGCGTGGGATCGGGCGGTTCGATTCCGGGGACGTTCCATGCCTTGGCCGGTCGTCGACTGGCCGAGCGGCGCGCGTTGAGGCAACGATTGGTGGCGATCCGGTAGAGCCAGGTGCGCAGCGAGGCGCGGCGCTCGAACCCGCGCAGGCCTTGCCATGCAGTCAGCAGCGTGTCCTGCAGCGCGTCTTCGGCATCCTGCAGGCACCCCAGCATCCGGTAGCAATGGACTTGCAGTTCGCGGGCATGCGGCCCGGTCAGCTCGCGAAAAGCCTCGCCGTCGCCGGCTTGCGCCCGCGAAATGAGCTCGTCCGTCATCACACTCGTCATCTCGTCACCTGCCGTGCGCACGTCGTGGTCCCCATCCGGGACAGACACCGGCCGGACGGAAAACCGGGCGGTCGGCAAGCGCCCAGTTTCGCCCCGGCCCGGTGTCTGCCTGATCGACGGATCGAACGATCCGCACATCGACCCATGACGAAAAGGAACCACAGATGATGCTGAAAGACAAAGTTGCCGTGATCTACGGGGCCGGCGGCGCCATCGGCGGCGCGGTCGCGCGTGCGATGGCGAGTGAGGGTGCCAAGCTGTTCCTCACCGGCCGCCAGCGGGCACCGCTCGACGCGGTCGCCCGGGACATCGTCGCCGCCGGCGGGGCCGCCGTGGCGGCGCAGGTCGATGCTCTCGATGAGCGGGCAGTGGATGGACATCTCCAGTCCGTGATCGAGCAGGCGGGCCGCGTCGACATCTCGTTCAACGCGATCGGGTTGCCGCAGGCGCCGATGCTCGGGGTGCCCCTGCTCGAGCTGGATGCGCAGCAATTCTCGCTGCCGATCACGGACTATGCGACGTCGTACTTCCTCACCGCACGGCTGGCGGCCAGGCGGATGGTGGCGAACAAGTCGGGCGTGATCATGACCGTCACCGCGCTGCCTTCGCGGACCGGCACCAGCATGAACGGAGGCTACGGTGCGGCGATGGCCGCGAAGGAAGCACTGACCCGCGACCTGT
>CAWHFU010000004.1:0-4949 GCA_963828685.1 uncultured Pseudomonadota bacterium | reverse complement strand
AACGCACCATGAGAAATCCCGAGACTTACGCCTTCGGAATGGCTTTGCTCAACACTTCTTGTGTCTGAATTACTTGTCTACGCCAGTGTATTGATCGCCGGTACCCGTGTGGTCTTTCCAGCCGAAGACGGTGAAATACGTTGTCTTCAGCAACAACAACCCGCGTCCAGCGCTGATCGAGGCACTGATCGACAGCGGCGATCCGAAACTCACTCCTCGGACAAGGTCGATGTCCCGTTTCTGATCACGCCACCACTGTTTCGCATGGAGGCGCACAAGGATCAGAGCCTGCGCATTCTGTACACCTTGGGTAAACAACCTTTGCCGACCGCCGCGAATCGTTGTTCTGGCTCAACGTGCTGGCAGTTCACCCGAAGCCCTCCGGAGCTGAGACGAAAGGCAATAGCATCCTGCAGTTCGCTATCTGTTCGCGGCTCAAATTATTTTATCGTCCTGCACAACTACGAGGCGACGTGCAAAAGGCACCAGGCCAGGTGACTTGGAAGGCTGTTGCCGAAGGGCAAGGCTATGCCTTGGAAATCCACAACCCCACGCCGTACCACATCACCTTCATAAAATTGTCGTTGGAGGTTGGCGGCAAGCAATACAGCGGTGACACCGGGATGGTCGATCCGCTTGGCACGCTGCACCTGAAAATAAAGGGATTGACGGCCTTGCCGGCAGTCGGGACGTCCGTGGCTTACGACATCGTGAATGATTTCGGCGCTGCAGCATCCTTCAAGGGTGCGTGACGCCGTGATCAATCGGCGCACATTCCATGGGGCGGCTCCACCGTCCGCGCATGGCATGTGTCGCCAGATATTGCTGTGCATGGTGATTGCAGCGGCCCTGGGCAGCTGGACGAGCGCTTCTGCCGAACCGGCCGCCTTACCCGGCGCGTCCATCGCAGCCAATGATGCGGATGCCAGTATCAGCAGTGGCTACGCCGACTTCGACCGCAGCTTGCTCTCCGGCTCAGGCAGCAATACCACCGACCTTTCGCGATTCGAGCATGGCAACCCGATACTGCCAGGGAATTACAACACCGACATCTTCTCAATAACACTTGGGTGGGTCGAAGCGACGTGCGATTCGTCGCCACATCGGCAAAGGCAAGTGCGGTGCCGTGCGTTGATAATGCATTGCTCAATCAATTAGGTCTGCATCCGCAGAAGCTGTCCACCGAAGTGATGGTTCAGTTGAAAGATCACAGCCTGCGTGAGCATCGGTAGCCTGATCCCCGATGCCAGCATGAGCTTCGACATGTCCGTGTTGCGGCTGGACACCAGCGTGCCACAAGCTTATCTGGGACAGATGCCGCGGGGCTCCGTCAGTCCGGAATACTGGGATGCCGGTGTACCGGCCGCCCTGCTCAATTACAACTTCAACAGCTATCACAGCAAGAGCCATGGGCTGAGCCAGACCATTTCGTATCTTGGCTTGAATGCCGGCTTCAACTTCGGCGCCTGGCATTTTCGTCAGAATTCCACGGTCGACTGGCAGTCGGCCACGACCGGAACGCCGGCACGCCATGAATGGCAGAACATCAATGCCTATGTGCAGCGCGACTTGCCATCACTGCATGCGCAACTGACGATCGGCGACAGCTATACCGACGGCCAGGTATTCGACAGCTTTGGATTGCGTGGCGTACAGCTCGCGACCGATGACCGCATGCTGCCGCAGTCACTGCAGGGTTATGCGCCGGTCGTCCGCGGTGTCGCCGATACCAATGCCCTGGTGACGATCCGCCAGAACGGCGTCCAGATCTACCAGACTACAGTTGCCCCTGGTCCGTTCACGATCAGCGATCTCTATCCCACGGGCTACGGCGGCAATCTCGACGTCGCGGTGACCGAAGCGGACGGTCGCGTGCGCACCTTTTCGGTTCCCTATGCTTCGGTGGCGCAGCTGCTGCGGCCGGGCACCACCCGTTTCGGTATTTCCGCGGGCCAATTGCGCGATGCCTCGATCATGCACCAGCCCAATGTGGTGCAGGCGACCATGCAGCGGGGTTTCAACAACCTGCTCACTTGCTATGCCGGCATCGAGGCTTCGCAGGGCTATGCCGCCATCCTGCTCGGCAGTGCGATCAACACGCGCTATGGTGCATTTGCCGCGGACGTCACCCAGGCACGGACGCAGATTCCCGGCTTCACCACACAATCCGGCCAAAGTCTGCGCCTGAGCTACGGCAAGATCCTGCCCGAAACGAATACCTCGCTGACGGTTGCCGCCTACCGTTATTCGACCAGCGGCTACCTCAGCCTGACCGAGGCCGCGCTGGCTCGCGACTATGCGCGTCGCGGACTCAACGCGTTCACCGATTACGTGGCGCCATCGGCCGACTTGATCGACGGCATTCCCGTGCAGACCGTGCTGACGCCAGCCCAGCGAGCCACGCTTGCCGGCCAAGCCTACAATCCCGTCCTCAAAGTCGTGGCCTGCAGCGTCAGCGCAACCGCTTCGATCTCACGCTGAACCAGCAGCTGGGTGACAATGGCGGCTCCGTCTATGCCAGTGTTTCTGCCAGCGACTACTGGAACCGCACAGGCACCGACAAGCAGTTCCAGCTCGGCTACAACAACTCCTTCCACAAGATCGGCTACGGCATCTGGCCACGCGCATGCGTGATCCGTTGGGACGCGACGACAGCCAGTACAACGTCACCATCAATGTACCGCTGGGCAACAGTGCGCACGCTCCCAACTTCAACTTGAACCTGGCTCACAGCGCGACCGGCGGCACGCAGGAGCAGGCGATGCTCAACGGCTCCGCCGGAGCCGACAACCAGTTCAATTACGGCGCGACCGCCGCGCGCAACAGCAGCGGAAGTGGCAGCTCCGGCGCGCTCAATGGCGGCTACCGCAGCCCCTATGCCGTGCTCAATGTCGGCGTCGGCAGCGGCAGTGGCTATTCGCAAGCCTCGCTTGGCGTGAGCGGCGCCGTGGTCGCGCATCCCGGTGGAATCACCTTCGGTCAGCCCATGGGCGACACCATCGGTGTCGTCTACGTGCCCGGCGCCAAAGGCGCCCGTTTGAACAGTGCCGCTGGCGCACGCATTGATCGTTTCGGCTATGCGCTGGTGCCCTACCTGATGCCGTACAACCTCAATACGGTCCAGATCGATCCCAAGGGCCTGCCGCTGGACGTGCAGCTCGACGCGAGTGCCAGGTCGCACCGCAAGCCGGTGCGGTGGTGTCGCTGAAGTTCAAGACCGAAAGCGGCCGAACGATCATCGTGCGCGCCCGCCTCGGGAACGGCGATGCCCTGCCCTTCGGCGCCGAAGTGCTCAATGAAAAGGGCGTCGTGCTTGGCGTGGTCGGGCAGGCCGGACAGATTCTGGTGCGTGGCGTCGAACAGGCTGGTCAACTGGCCACACGCTGGCAGGACGAGCAAGGCACGGCGCAATCGTGCTCATTCGCCAGCCATTTGGGATTGAAAGCCAAGAGCAGCCATGCAAACGCCTACGAAACGATCAACGCAACCTGTGTGCGGCCCGACGTTGTGGTGCAGATCATGAGGAGCGGTACATGAAGCATCGTCCTGACCATGCACCGTGGTGCGCACTGCTCCTCGCATGGATGCTGGCGGCGGCATCCTTTGGCTGGTCGACGTTGGCGGTAGGGGCACCCACCAACTGCTCAGCCTCATCCGCGACGCTCAGCCTACCCAGCAGCGTAAGCGTCCCGCCCAACGCTCCAACCGGTCCTCTGCCGGGCGCAACCGGTACAGCTGCGATCATCTTTACGTGCGCAGGCCTGCCGGTCACAACCAGCCGTTCGGCGGATTACACCGCGCAGATCCAAGCCGGGCAGTATTTGGCCGACCTGGACAAGCACGAATGTTCCGGCCGGTCCGGGCATCACCTTCGCCACCAGTGTGCCGGGACTCGCGTTGTTGGTAACCGCCAGTCCGGTGCAGGCATCCAGCCGGATGTGTTTGGAATGCGGGCCCACCAGTACGGCGGGCTGATGTGCCAGGCAAAGTGGTAGCGCCCGCCGGCACCCGCACAGGGTGCCTGACTCAGGCACGGTGACGGCAAACTTCACTGCGCAATTGGTCCAGACCAGCCCGCAGGCCCGATTTCGCCCGGCACGATACAGCCGATTAGCCTGGTTCTCGTTCTGGCGCGTGCATCTCCGGCGGCAGCGCAGCATTCCACCAGCATTGCTCTGGACGCGTACTGCAAACTCGCCGCCACGACGGTGACCGTACCCGCTTGCACCATCACGGGTCCGAGGATTTCAGCGTGACACTGCCGACCGTGTCGACCACAGCATTATCGGCGGGAGGTCAGGTAGCTGGCCTTACCCCTTTCAACATCGCTATCACGGGCTGCCCGAGCGGTCGTATAACCAGGCCGTGAGTACCTTTGGCGGAGGCGGCATCAATGGGAACACCGACAATCTGAAGAACTGCATATTCCCCAGCAGTGACCGTGCCGCTCGCACGGAAGTGCAATTGCTGAATGGTGCCGGCGGCACCGCAGCTGCGCTCTCGCCAATCCTGCTGGGCCTTTCGACGGCGGCCGCGCAGAATTCGGGGCGATACGATGTCGTCGGCGGTGCAGCCCCGAATGACTATCCGCGTACATTGCCAAAGGTCGTGGTGCAGGTGCCGGCAACTAGCAGCACCGTGCAATACACAATTACCTATCCGTAGTTGCCGATAACTAACCAGCCTCGATATCGGGTCATTCATAGGTCTGGGTGATCAGCGTCGGATTCGATGCATTCGACCTGACTCGCCCTGACATAGTCGCTGAAATACCTGAGCACACGATCCGACTCTGCGTCCGACAAATGGACCACGGTCACCGTATACATCTGCGAAGCTGCAATAGCGGGATTCGATCCGCCGCAAGCAGTCTGATCAGACTGACCCGGTACGGGCTGGCGGCCACCCACGCCGCAACCCGCTCGGCACTTGCTCCGCAGGTCGGCTCC
>CAWHFU010000003.1:0-14971 GCA_963828685.1 uncultured Pseudomonadota bacterium | reverse complement strand
AGGCTGACCGCCGTGGACTTCCGCCAGCGGCTGCGTGGCGTACGCGGCGAAGTCACGGCCAGCGACCTGCACACGGACCATTTCGTGTTCGTGTACCCACCGCGCATCGGCCGTTCGCTGCACGCGGTGTGCTGGCTACTGTCGCTGTGGTGGCAGCGTGGGCGGAGCCTGCGCGCGGCGCACTACGATTGCCTGCTGGCGAGCTGGGCGTATCCCGATGCGGCCGCCGCCGGCTGGCTCGCGCGCCGTCTGGGCATTCCCTACGTGGTCAAGGTCCACGGCAGCGATCTCAACGTGCAAGCCAATCACGCCTGGCGCCGGCCACAGATCCGCTCGGCCCTGCGCCACGCCGGCGCCGTGATCGCGGTGAGCCGCGGCCTGGCCGACAAAGCGGTGTCTCTGGGCGCTGAAGCATCCCGCGTGCATGTCGTCTACAACGGCGTCGACCCCGTCCTGTTCGCGCGCCGTTCGCGCAGCGAGGCACGCGTGCGTCTGGGCCTTTCCGCCGACACGCCATTGTTGCTGTATGTCGGCAACCTGAAATCCAGCAAGGGTTGCCTCGATCTGCTGGAGGCGTTTCCCGCCGTGCTGGCAGCGCGGCCGAAAGCCCGCCTGATCTATGTCGGTGCCGGACCGGCACGCGCCGCGATGCTCGAACGTGCAGCCGCACTCGGATGCACCGGGCGCGTGCAGTGGGTCGATGCCGTGCCGCATGCCGCCCTGGGCGACTGGTTCAATGCGGCCGACCTGCTGTGCCTGCCGAGCCACAACGAAGGCGTGCCGAACGTGGTGCTGGAGGCGATGGCTTGCGGCACCCCGGTCGTGGCCAGCGATGTGGGTGGCATTCCGGAAGTGGTACCGGAGTACGCCGGCATCCTGGTGCCGCCGCATGCACCGGCAGCCCTGTCCGCCGCCCTGATCGACGCAAGCGCACGAAGCTGGGACGCCGCGCGGATCGCCGCGCATGCCGGGGAATATCGCTGGGAAGACAACGTCAACCGGCTGGATCGCATCCTGTGCGACGTCGCCGCCGCTTCAGCCATCGCACTCGGTGTCTCGACATGAAGATCCTCTACCACCATCGCACGCGCGGACGGCATGTCGAAGGCGTGCACATCCGGGGCATCGTGCAAGCCCTGCGCGGGCTCGGCCACGAGGTGAGCGTGATGTCCTTCCCGGGCGCCGATCCCGAACGCGAACCGCCCGCACAGGCCGGCGCCGGGGGCGGCCGGCTGGCGGGCCTCGTCGCACGCCTGCCCGGCGTGCTTTTCGAGGTGTTCGAGCTCGGCTACAACCTGGTCACCTTGTTGCGCATGCGGGCAGCCATCCGGCGCCTGCGCCCGCAGCTGATTTACGAACGCTATTCGCTGTTCCTGTTCGTCACGGTGTGGCTGGCCCGACGGCACGGTATTCCACTGGTACTGGAAATCAATGATTCGGCCCTGGTCGAACGGGTACGTCCGCTGTATCTGAAAGCGCTGGCGCGCCGTGTCGAAGGCTGGTGTCTGCGCCAGTGCACGGGCCTCGTGTTCATCTCCAGCCACTTTCGCGATCAGGCCCGCGACGCCTACGGCGATATCGCGCCATCGGTGATTTCGCCGAACGCGGCCGACCTGGTGCAGTTCGACCCCGCACGCTTCGACCGGGCGCGGCTGCGTGCCGAGCGTGGGCTCACCGATCGCGTGGTGTGTGGTCACGTCGGTGCCTTCGCGCACTGGCACGGTGTCGACCGCTTTGTCGAGGAGATCGCCGCGTGCCTGGCCGAAACACCGCAACTGGCGCTGGTCTTCATCGGCGACGGTCGTACCCTGCCCGCCGTACGTGCGCTCGTGGCCGCACGCGGCCTTGCCGACCGGGTGCTGCTGCCAGGCCGGGTAGCGCATGCCGACATCGCCACCTGGATCGCCTGCATGGACTACGCCGTGTTGCCCAATTCCAATGAATACGGTTCGCCGATGAAGCTGTTCGAACTGATGGCGATGGGGGTGGCCGTGGTGGCACCCGATTATGCCCCGGTCGCCGAGGTGATCGGTGACGGCCGCACCGGCTGGCTGTTTCCGCGCGGGCGCACCGATGTCTGCGTGCAACGCGTGCTCGAGCTGGTTGCACGCGCCGATGAGCGCAAACGTGTCGGCCTGGCGGCACGCGATTACATCGTCCGCGAGCGTCAATGGCGCAACAACGCCGAGCAGCTGTTGACCCTGATGCCCGCGCAAGAGACAGCCCGCTGATGGTGCCCGCCCTGCTGGCCCTGGTGGTGATGCTGGTGCTGGCGGCACTGCTGGCGCGGGCGATCCGCGCCCGCAACATGCAGATCTGGCTGGGCAGCTACCTGCGTCGTCGCTCGCCGGCACGCGTCGAGGTGGCCCGGTGCATGTGATGTTCTGCTTCGTCGATCACTTCGAGCCGGCCTGGGGCAAGGTGGACCTTCGCCACCCAGCGCGCACGCGTCGATCGCTGGTGCCGCGACTACCGCGCGCTGGCTGCTGCGCCATCGCGACGCCGATGGCCGGCCGCCGCAGCACAGCTTCTTCTATCCCGAGGAGGAATACCTCGAGGAACACCTGGACAAGATCGCCGCGCTGTGCGCGGACGGCTTCGGCGAGATCGAGATCCATCTGCACCACGACAACGACACCGAGGAAAATTTCCGCGCGACGCATGCGCCGGTTTCAACGAGCTGCTGCACGAGCGCCACGGCGCGCTGCCGCGCGATCCGCACACCGGCCAGCTGCGCTTCGGCTTCATCCACGGCAACTGGAGCCTGGACAACTCGCGCGCGGACGGACGCTGGTGCGGCATCAACAACGAGCTGATCCTGCTGCGCGAGCTGGGCTGCTATGCCGACTTCACCCTGCCCTCGGCGCCGAGCGACACGCAGACGCGCATGATCAACGCGATCTACTACGCCACCGATGACCCGCTGCGCGCCGAAGTCGCACGACCGCGGCGTGCCGGTGCGCGTCGGCGGGCAGGCCAGCGGCGACCTGATGATCGTGCAGGGCCCGCTGGGGCTGAACTGGCGCGAGCGCCGCTTCGGCATCGATTCCGCGCATCGAGAACGCCGACGTGCGCCGCGCCTGCCCGCCCACGCCGGCGCGCGTCGATGCGTGGGTGCGCACCGGCATCCATGTCGAAGGGCGTCCGGAATGGGTGTTCGTGAAGGTGCACACGCACGGCACGCAGGAGCGCGACATGGACACCCTGCTCGGCGCGGCCGCGCATGCCATGCACGACCATCTGGAGACGCGCGTACAACGACGGCCAGCGGCACGTGCTGCACTATGTGACGTCGCGCGAGATGTACAACATCATCAAGGCGGCCGAGGCGGGCAAGTGCGGCGACCCGAACGCGTGGCGCGATTTCGAGCTGCCGCCTCCCGTTGACCGTACGGTGGCTGTCGCAGCAGAGTAGTAGCCGGAGCCATGGAGTTTTCCGTCATGCTGAACACGTTGAAACGGTGGGCCGCGATCGCTGCTGAAGTGCGCGGGCTGCCGCGGGTCGAGGTCGATCTGCAATGCGCCGGTACAGCCGGCAACGACCCCTTCTACGAACGCATCGTGCGCGATTTTTATCGCGAGGCGCGACAGCGCCACCGCAAATTTCCGCTGGTGCGGCAGTACGAATACGGCTTCTGCCTATGCGCCCTGCCAAGGAACTTCGACGACTATTTCCGCCTGATCGAAGGCGCCGCACGGCGCAACTACAAGAAGTCGCTTCGCCTCGGCTACCAGTTCGCGCGTCTCGACTACAACGCCCACGTGGACGAGATCGCTGCGATCATCGGCTCGACCGATGCCCGACAAGGCAGGCCGATGCCGGCACACCTGCTGTCCCGTGCAAGTGCAGGCATCAGCGATCCACCCTCGCGTTCGGACCGCCACGATTACCCCTACTTCGGCATCTTTCGCGAGGGCCGGCTGTACGCCTATGCAAGTTGCCTGATCGCGGGCGAGCTGTGCGCGATCCAGACCATTTTCGGGCACGCGGATTACCAGGATGACGGCATCGTGCCGATGCTGATCATCAGCCTGGCGGAGTGCGCGATCAGGGATTACCCGCACGTCAGGTATTACGCGTACGGGAGCTATTACGGCGCGTCGGTGACGATGCAGCGTTTCAAGCGGAAATTCGGTTTCATGCCGCACGTCGCGAGCTGGAATCTGGGCGCCTGAACCGTTGTCCCCTCCATTCGGCTCAGCGACATCTCAGGAGGTTGCCTTTGCCGGCGCACCCTGCAGGGCGCCAAGGCCGCGCATCAGCATCCGGCCCGGCGGTCCGAGGCGGTTGGTGATCACGGTCATCAGCGCATAGTCGTCGTCGCTCCAGTAGCGCACCAGGAAGCTGGCCGGCAGGAACACCACGACGAAAACCATGCCGGCCGCGATGAAACCGAAGCGGCTGTGGAGCACGACGACGGTCAGCCAGGCAATCGTGGTGGCCGCTACCGCCACTGCCAGCAGGCGAGCCATCGCTGCGACAGGCAGACCGCCCGCCGTGGTGCGGCGCAGATAGATGATGGCCAGCCCCAGTTCGGCGAAACGCGTTCCGGCATACGTGAGCACCGCGCCTGCCAGCCCGTAGAACGGGATCAGCGCAATACCGAGCACGGCATTGACCACGAGCGCCATGATCGAGATGCGCACCCGGTCGTCCTGCCGGTCGATCACGATCTGGAAAGCGGCGATGCTGTTGCCGATCAACAGCAGGCCGGACAGCACCAGCGTGGCTTCGATCGCCGGGATCGCCTGGACGTAGCGCTGGCCGTACATCAGGGTGACGATCTCGGGAGTGGTCACCAGCCCCACCCCGGCGATGATGAGTCCGGCGGCCCAGTAGAAGCGCGTGGCGTCAGCCAGCAGGCGCGCTGCTTGTTCCTGGCCATTTTCGCCAAAGGATTTGGCCATGTAGGGCAGCAGGGTCGCGGTGAGTCCCACCGAAAAAAGGTCGACCGCACCGCGTGTCAGCGTGGCCGCAATCGCGAAAAAGCCCACGGCTGTCGAGGTGGAGAAAGTATTGAGCAGGAACACTTCGATCATGCTCGCCTTGAGCGAGATCAACAGCACCAGGGCCGCCGTCAGCCGCAGGTGCCGGGACAGCCGGCGACTTGTCTCCGCAGGTATCGGACCGGCCGTGAGTGGGCGGCAATACCTGCGAAAGGCCAGCCGATTGACCAGGTTGATGATCAGGCAGGCCACCGCGAACAGTGCGATGAAGTCGATCACCGGCGCGTGGATGAGCGTGGCCGAACCGATCAGTCCGATTCCGATCACACCGGAGAGAACCGTGGAGATGGCTGCAGGTTCAAATCGCTCCTGGCCCTTCTCGATGGCGACCAGCATGAAGTAGTTGGCCTTCGCCGCCACTGCGATGACGACGAACCCGGTCACCGGCAGCAGGAACTGCTGCCACTCGCTGGGCTGGATGATGGCCGTCATCAGCACGAACAGCGCAAGAACGATCAGGGTACTGAGGTGCTGATATCCGCTGAGCCGATGCGCGATATGCGAGGCGATATCCGGCGCTCCCGCACCATCGGCCTCGGCGATGAACTTGGTCGACGAAGTGGTCAGCGCGTGGTTGCTGCAGGTCATCAGCCAGCCGCAAAGCCACAAGGTGAAGGCGTAGCGGCCGAAGTCGGCCGGGCCCAGGGTTCGCGCGATCCAGATGCTGACGACGAGGCCGAGCGCATATTCGACGTAGGTCGCAGCCGAGACCAGGGTAATGCTTCGCAGTACAGCCATGCGGCGGTTCATGGCTTCGCCTGTTTCATGGCGGACGCGGCCATGCCGCTACCCGCCGGTTGGCGGATCAGCCAGGCCACCACACCGCTGCCGCGGTTGTTCCAGTTGAACCGGCGCAGGGTATCGGCATCGACCGCGCAAGCCTTGTTGTACGAATGGCTGATTGCGGCGAGCCGGCGCTCGAGCGCGGCACTCTGCTGCGGATCGCGCTCGAAATAGCGCGCGGCGGCGACAGGCAGCGCCAGTTCCACCGTATGGGCATCGCTGTACCAGCCTTCGGACTCCTGGATCCGGTCCATCGCTTCCTTGCTGGCGTGCGACGACGACCAATACCAGGCGATCTGCCCGCCATCGCCCGAGCAGGGATTGCGCCAGCCGTGCGGGTTCAGCATCTGCTCGGGACGGATCCAGCCGTAGCGTTCCATGTAGCGGCCGAAGTCCGTGATCATCGGCGGGATGCGCTGGTCGCCCGTCACCAGCCATGCATGCCACAGGCCGTCGATGATGTTCTCGCTCATCCACGGCGAGCTGCCGCGCACTTCCCTGGCAGGGTCCCAGTCGCCACCTTCATGCATGAGCCAGCTGTTGCGCCACGACCCGTCGTTGCCTAGCTTGTCGGGGTTGTTCCGCTGATGATCGTAAAGCCAGCCGATACGATCCTTGACGCGTCCCAGATAACGCGCGTCACCAGTCAACTCGTAGGCGCTGACGGTTTCCAGCAGCCCCAGCCCGGCAAAACGTTCGGTGAATTCCTGTCGGGGGTCGCTATAGGGTCCCGGCGGATTGTTCCAGCCGCCGTTCTCCCACAGCGTCATCATCTTGTCGATCGTATCGGTGTCGTACTGGCTGTCGTCACCGGTCAGGCCGAGCGCCAGCAGGGTCGGTTCAACGTAGACGTATTTCACGTCGCATGGCTTGTGGTTGTAGGTCCAGCCGCCGGCGCAGAACGGGCTCATCGCCAGGCCGCTGCGCTCGATGTACTTCATGTAGAAGTGGTAGCTCAGCTCGGCCGCCTGCAGATAATCGTAGCGGCCAGTGCGGATGTAGGCCTTGTACAGCGTCGAAGGGCGATCGAACAGCCACGCACTGGGGTCGCCGACAGGCAGCTTGCGCGCCCACTCAAACTGGGTGGACACGAAGCCGGCCTGCGCTTCGCCGGCGGCGGCTGGCCATTGCGGGCCGGCAATCAGCGATTCGCACAGCCATGCCGGTGTCAGCGTCGCCAAGGCGGCGGATACCCTGGTTCCCTGCTCGCCATCGACCAGCCCGGCGCGGTACGGCCAGCCGGCCAACCCGAGCGTGCGCGGCTTCCCCAGCGCAAAGTAGAACGTGTGCTGATCCCTCAGTCGGGCATGGAACTGGGCGCGGATGGCGCGGATGCTGCCGTCCTTGCCTTGCCAGCGCAAGGTCGTCTGGACGGCTGCGGGGACTTCCGCACCATGCTCGTCGAGGATGCGCAGCAGGTGCGTATCGCGCAGCACGCCGGGAGCAAACGGGATGCCGACGGACACCGCTACGGTCGTGCCGATGCCGGCATTTCCATGCAGCTCGATACGCTGGTTGGCCACGATGTCGGCCGACCTGGCAGGACGTTTGTCCCCGGCGAGCGAAGCCGCCACGGACACTGTCCCGGCAGCTTGCGTGGCGGAACGACCAAGCCTGGCAGCGGCCACGGCACTCGCGCACGTGGTGCCAATCAGCGTCAGCAGACAGGCCAGGAACAGGACCTGGCACGACGCGACCCCGGGCCGAGGCCAGGCCGAAAAACGTGGGCGCTTCCCGCCAATGGGGACGAAGCTGATCATTCACGCCACCGAAGTCAGCGGCACAGTTCGCGTGAGATGCTGTTCCCACGACAATGCCGTGCGCACGATGAAATCCAGATCATCGTATTGCGGTTGCCAACCCAGTCGCTGCTTCAGACGATCGCTGCAAGCGATCAGCATCGGCGTATCTCCGGGGCGCCGGGGCAATTCGAGCACTGTCAGGGGCCGGCCACAGGCACGTTGTACCGCGTCGATCACCTCGCGCACGCTGTAGCCGTGGCCGTAGCCGCAGTTGAGCGTCAGCGACTCGCCGCCACCGCGCAGGTGGTCGAGCGCGTGCAAGATGCGCCGCGGCCAGATCCTCGACGTGGATATAGTCGCGAATGCCCGTGCCGTCCGGCGTGGCGTAGTCGGTGCCGAAAATCGACAGGCTGGCGCGCTTGCCGACCGCATGCTCGCAGGCGACCTTGATCAGCAGCGTCGCCTTCGGCGTGGACTGTCCGATGCGCCCCTGCGGATCGCAGCCGGCGACGTTGAAATAGCGCAGGACCACATGCCGCATCGGCGTCGGCGGCGCAGAAATCGCGCAGCATCCATCTCGGACATCAGCTTCGATGTGCCGTACGGGTTGATCGGCTGCGTCGGCGTGTCCTCGTCGGCAATGCCACTGGCGGTCGCATGCCGTAAACCGCGGCGGTCGACGAAAAGATGAAGTGGCCGCACGCCAGCCCCGGCGCAGCAGGCTGAGCAGGTTGCTGCGTATTGCAGGTGTTGTTGCCGTAGTACTTGAGCGGATTGCGCTACCGATTCGGGCACGACGGTGTGCGCGGCGAAATGCATGACCGTATCGACGTCGATGCTCGCCCAGCACGCCGTGCGACCAGTTCGCCATCGCCGACACTTGCCGACCACCAGCTCGGCGCCGCGTACCGCATCGCGAAAACCGGTACTGAGGTTGTCGAGCACGACAACGTGCTCGCCTCGCGCGACGAGTTGCTGGACCACGTGACTGCCGATGTACCCGGCGCCGCCGGTGACGAGGACTTCGTTCATGACGGCACACCTGCGGTAGCGACGGGAAAATGGTTCGTGAGCCAGTGCTCGATGTCGTCGAGCAGGCGATTGCGGTCACACGCGAGGCTGTAGGTATGGTCCGCTTCGCGGATGAAGCGGGTGGTGACGCCGGGCCGCGTGACCACGCGACCAAAACACTCGCGGAACTGGCGCGCATGGTTGAAGTAGTTGCTGATGCCGCCGCTGTAGATGAGCCTCAGTTTCAGGCCACGATCGAGCATGCTGGCGAAGTCGGCACGCACGACATCCCGCGGCATGGCGGCCACCGAAAAGACCGGTTCGGTGCTGCGCGGTGTCGGTGGATGGCGACGGGGCGCGAGCGCGCGCAGCCAGCGTCCTGCATCGAACAGGCGCGGAACATAGTGCCGCAGGCGATAGCCAACAGTCCGGTAGGCGTAACCATCGAGAAAGATGGCGCCCGCCACGCTGGCATCGGTACACGCCACCGCATGCGCGTTCTGGGCGCCGGAACACAACCCGATCAGCACGACACGCGTGCAACCCGATTGCCGGCTCAGCAAGCTCACGGCATCGGCCACGTCGGCACGAACCTGCTGGTCCCGCGTTTGCGGTTCACCGCTGGCGCCACTGTCGCCGACGGTGGACAGGTCGAAACGCAAAGTCGGATAGCCACAACCATTGAGCCGCCGGGTCAACTCCACGTGTAACCGGAACGGCCCGATCCGATGGACCAGGCCGGCGTTCAACACGACCACGCCCACGGCATGCGCGTTTGCTGCCGGCACTCCCGCGACTCCCACCATGTGGTGGGCCCGCCCGAAACGGAAAGCCTGCTCCTTCATCATGCGAGCTCCCGCACATGGGCCGTCACCGCCTGGATCACCGCGTGCGACAGGATCGCCGTTTCCAGCCGACCCAGGTCATCCCACGGGGTCGGTGGTTGGAAGGTTTTCACCTGGGACGCGTGGACGCCGAGGCTTTGCCACTCGCGTGTCGCCCCGGGTTCAAGCGAATCCAGTATCCAGATCGGTACGTTTGCCGGTCCGCAGTGCAACTCGAGCAATGGCTGACGCAGACCTTTGCCGATCGGGAAACCGAGCCACTGGCCGTCGGCATCGGATGCCTGGCGTGGGGTGCAGAAACGCTGAGGGTCCTGCCATAACGCCGCCTGCATGGCCTCCATGCGCGCCACGTAAGCATTGCCGTCAAGCACCGGATCCCACACGACCAGTTCGCTGAAGCAAGCCGCTTCGGCCGCCGCAAGTGCGATGCTTCCCCCGAGGCGGGCACCGAACGCGACGATCCGATCAGTCCCGCAGCGCCGGCGCAATTCGTTGGCGGCGTCGCGCGTATCGGCCAGGCAACGCTGCCAGTCGACCTGGTCGCTGGCGCCGACCGAATCACCACAACCGTAGTAGTCGAATCGCAGTACCGCGATGCCTTCTGCGGCGAGCGCATGCGCCAGCTGCCTATAAAGGCGGTGACAGCGGATCTGTTCCTGTCCCAACGGCGGACACAGCAGAACCGCCTTGCCCGCCGATGCGCCAGCGGGCTGATACAACCCGAACAGCTCTGCATCCGCCCCGAAGTAGAGCGGCAAGTCGGCCTCGATCGGTATCGTCAGCATGGTCATCGCCGGTACACCACACCGAAAAATATCTCGGTCTCGCGATAGCTCTGGTTCGCCGCATTGCTGTTGCGGCGCTGGCGGATCACCGAGGCGTGCCAGTTCCAGTGCGATGTCCATTGCTGGCCCAGGTCGACGCCGAGGCGGACGGTCGAATCGCGTCGCCCGAGGTCACTGTAGGTCAGTCGCTCGCCATCGGCAAAGCCTGTGAGCGTGAGCGTCGGCCGCAAGCGATAAGCAAGGCTCAGGACGCCACCGTGACTGGTCTGGTCGAAGGTCGGATCGTTGAGATATTGCAGCCTGCCGACGATGGGCGTCACCGACAGCGTCAGTCGCTCGCTGTGGAAGGCGTAGATCGCCTCAAGCCTACGCTCCTGGTAGACCTGCGGGTTGATGGTCGCATTGCCGGTGCTGATGACACCCCCGCTGTTGCCCAGTGCCTTGTCCAGCGGCTGCAGCATGTCTTGCGCAGCGTCGGAGTATTGATAGACACCGGCCAGCGTGAACGTGGTGCGCAGCGTCGGTCGCCATTCGAAGGTCATGCGCGCCAGAGGTTTCGATGCGTTCGGCGCGTTGGGAAAGTGCAATTGCGACCAACCAATCATCAGGTTGGTATCGAATCGAGCCCGCTTGTTGGTGTAGTGCGCGTACAGCTCGTCGCGGTCGAAATTGGTGTTGCTGCTGTTGTCGAACCTGACGTGCTGGGTTTCGGCATTGACCGAGAACTGATCGGTGGGGCTGATATCCCTGAACAGGCGGAATGCAGCCACGCCACGAGACGAATTGAAGTCGTCGACCTTCGACGCGTAGCTGGAGATGTACTGGAGTTCGGCCTGGCCGCGCAACGCGTCGCCGAACCGCAGGTGCAGGATGGGCCCGAGTGAAAGCACGTTGGTCTGTTGCTGGTTGCCTGGCGCATTGCTGGCCAATGAATCGACTGGTTGTATTCCCGCGTAGTCCATGACGGAGAAATCGAGTCGCTGCGGCAACACGGTCCAGTTGACCTGGCCGGCCAGTTGGGTCTGCGTCTGGCTGTCGAACCGGTTGCCGGGGTAGTTGTGATATTCCAGCGCACCGGTGATGTTGGCCTGCAAGGTCGAGCCCTGCTGAAGATAGATGAAGCTGAGGCCCGGGATCAGTTCATTCTGGCTGACCGGGTTCTCGCTGCTCAGGGTGATGTTGTCGCTGTGTCGGATGCCGCCGTACAAGGTGTAGTCGAGCGTGCCTCCCCATGCCGAACCCGAACCCGCGGCAAGCGCAAGCGCCAAGGCGCGAGCCACCGTGATGGATGTCGGCATGTTCCCTCTCCCCTGGATGGGCCGTGGTTGGATCACTCGTTGGAACTCAGCACGAAAACGCCTACGGCGACTGGTTGAACACCACTCCAGCCATTTTTCCCGGATCGAAATTGGCGACAGACTGGTTGATGGCCGACGGGGTATCGCGCCCATGACCGGCAACGACGATGACGAAGTCGGCCAGATCCGACAGGATGCGTGCGTCGGGCGAGCCCTTGATCGCCGGCCCATCCAGAAAGATGTAGCGGTCCGCATAACGGCAGCGCAGCGAATCGAGCAGCGTGCGCATGCGGAACGAAGAGAAATATTCGCCACTGTTCTCGCGCACCTTGCCCGCCGGAATCAATCGCAGGCGAGGGACCCCGGTGGGATAGATGATCGAGCCGATGTCGACTTTGGGGAGCTCGAGAAGGTCGATCAAGCCGCCCGTGGTCGGGCTCACGCTCAGCATCCTGTGCTGGTCCGGGTAGCGCAGATTGCAGTCAATCAACAGGCTGGTCTTGGCCTCGTCAAACGCGAAAGCGGCGGCCAGGTTGCACGCGACGAAGCTGCCGCCGGAGCCTGGACTCACCGGGACGACCAAGGTGACGAAATTTTGCGGACCCGCCAGCCCGAGCAGGCGGGTGCGGATCTCGCGAAACGCGTCCGATTGCTGGCGAACCGACTCTTCGCGATGGATCATCCGTCGCTGTTCGAGCTGCAACGGAGCGAGTGCGTTGCCGCCACCCGCCACGTCCATCCGGGAAATCTCATGGCTTGCCGAAGCGTGCTTTTCAAAAGCATGCGCTTCGGCATCGGTCACGTTGTTGACGCGTTCGGAAAACACCTTGTCACCCGAGGTTTTCATACTCGTCCCTTCAGCCTCAATGCGAACAGGATCAGGTACACCGCAGCGACCCCCATGATGATGACGGCCAGCATGATGTTGTGCAGATGATCACGACGCCGGTCGCGTGGCGTTGGATAAAACGGGATCGCGGCAAGCACCGTCAGTCCGGTCGCGCGCTCGAGCTGCCAGACCGAACGCACCCGTGGATCGAACCGCACCAGGCCAAACAGCAGGCCGAACGGGACGGCCAGTGACAGGACGATTCCGGCGAGGCCGAAATGCATGAAGCGCAGGCCCGATGGGACAAGCGGCATCACCGCTGGATTCTGGATGAGAAACGTCAGCCCGCGCTGCTTGTTGTCCAGGTTCATCGATACGCGTGCGTTTTCGCGGCGTTTGAGCAGATCCTGGTAGACGTCCCGGTTGACGTTGTAGTCGCGGGTGAGCTCGGAGGTGACGTTCTCCGAGTTGGCGATGCGCGCGCTCCGGCCCAGCTCGGACTGCAGCATCGATTCACTCGCCGCCAGACGTGCCGCGGCCGCAGCGGCGTCGCTGCGCGTCGTCGACAGCTGGATCTTCAACTGCTGGTACAGCGGGTTCATCTGCACGCTGTTGTCCAGCGGAATCGGCGTGCCGGCCAGCCTGGCGCTCTGCTTGCGTTGATTCGACTGGGCCAATTGCTGCCGAAGATCCTGCATCTGGTGACGGATGCGGATTACGTCGGGGTATTGGTCGGTATAGGTCAGCAGCAATTTGTCGAGCTGGCCCTGCAGATCGGCAAGCTGGGTCTGGTAGATACCTTCGGTCGTCTGCACCGCGTTGACTTCGGATTCACCGGACAACTGCGATTCCAGCGCGGCCGTCTGCGAGCGCTTTTCCATCAGGCCCATGCGCGTGCTTTCGATCTGCGTGCGCAGCTGGCTGATCCGCGCATACGTATCGGTTTCGCTGCCGGGGCGCGCATCGGCGTTGGCATCACGGTAGGCCTTGAGCTTGCTCTCGGCATCGGTCAGCTTTTTCCGGTAGACGTCGACCTGGCTGTCGATGAACTCATACGCGTCGCGGCTTTCGCGTTGCTTGGACGCGAGGCTCTCGCTGATGAACAGCTGCGCCAATTGCCGGGTGACATCGAAGGCCCGCTTTGGATCCGAGTCGAAGTAGCTGATCGTGATCAGGTTATCGCGCGAAGTCTGGACGTTGGTGCGGGACTTGAGCCCCTCGATCAGCCGATCCCGCTCGATCGGCGTCGGATTCGTGGCCAGCCATCCATTGTTGGCCAGAATTTCGTTCATTACCTTGCGGCTGAAGATCACGTCACGGGCGATGCTGGCGCGGTTCTTGTTCGCAGTGGGAGATGCCACGCCTTCCATCAGCGGCGTGATGATGCTGCTCTCCTGCGCGAGGATGCTGGTGGACGCTTCGTATTTCTTCGGCCACAACAACCCGACGGACAGCGCCGCCAGGGCGATCGCGGCGAACATCAAGCCCAACGCCAGACGCCGCCGCCGCGCTTCATTCACCAGCGCCGGCAGCACGCCGTCGAAAGGTGCCAATTCCCCATTCATCACGTTCCCCCGCCCCTGACCGCTCCATTTCGTTTCCGCAGGCTGCCTCTCTCCAGATCAGAAGGAGCGCTGCGGTACCGTGATCACGTCGCCCGGCTGTACCGGGTAGTTGTTCGCCAAATCACCCTGCTGCAGGATTTTTTCCAGATGCACCGCATACGGTGCGGCGGCGCCACCATCGGCGCCCTTGCGAAAAAGCCGGGTGCGATCCGGCGCAGCGAACTCCGTGGTGCCGCCGGCTGCCAGCACGGCGTCGAGGACCGTCATCCCCTGGCGGTACGGAATCGAGATCGGGTTGCGCACTGCCCCGGTCACCCGCACGCGCGACAGATACTCGTTACTGCGCAGCGCGGTCAGGATCACCGCCACCTGCGGATCGCGCACGAAGGATTGAAGTTTGTCCTTGATTTCGGCGGACACCTGATCAGGTGTCTTGCCGCCGGCCACGACGTCGCCGATCAGTGGCACCGTGATTTTGCCGTCCGGGCGTACCGGTACGCTCACACTGAGATCGGGGTTGTGCCACACCGTGACCTGCAGCTGATCGTCCACACCGATGAGATAGGTGTTTACCGCCTGGACGCTGGCGACGGCTTCAGGGGGCGCGGAGCCCCCGCTTGCCGTAGCGCATGCAGCCAAGGTGCACGCAAGGCACAGCACAAAAAAGCGCCCAAGAAGCTTCATGATTGCCCCCAACAATGATGAAAACTGTGAACTAGATTACATCACGATGTATTGACAATTCCATATGTTTTGTGAAGCGGATGTCTTGTGCCGGAGATCCCGTTGGGGACAGACTGGGCGCGTCTGGTGATCTCATCGTGTTCGGGCATCCTGTGGGGCGTGGCGCCGCTGTTCTTCCCAGGTTGGTCCGGAGACGCATGCTCCACGCGACAGCGCCGGCCTGAAAAGGTCAGGATGACGCCTCTGAGAGGCGTCCTGGCGCGCGGAGCATCGATGTACCGCCACCCGACCACGGTCAGCGTTCTCCATCGTCTTGCCGGATTACCCATGGGCCCTGTCGAACAGCTAGCTCGCCTGAGTCATCCGCTGGTGCAGGCAACGTTCCTTGCGGCCCTCGGCATGCTTTGCGCGCGGCGTTACCG
>CAWHFU010000002.1:0-9778 GCA_963828685.1 uncultured Pseudomonadota bacterium | reverse complement strand
CATGGAGCAAACCCGATGTCCAGACGCACGCGAGCTGTGCTGCTGATTCTCATGCTGGCCATGGCCAGCATGGCGGCGGCGAAAGAAGTCAGCCCCACCCCGCCCATGGGCTGGAACAGCTGGGATTCGTTCGGGTTCACTATCGACGAGGCCGATTTCAAGGCGAACGCCCGCGTTCTCGCCGGATTGCACGACTACGGCTGGACCTACGTCGTCATCGACCAGGGCTGGTACATGCGCAATCCGTTCGCCGACAAGTTGCAGACCCGCGATTACGCCATGGATGCACACGGCCTGCTGGTTCCCGCGCTCGACCGCTTTCCCTCCGCTGCCCATGGGCAAGGCTTCAAGTCGCTGGCCGATTGGGTACATGCGCAAGGATTGAAGTTCGGCATCCATATCGTGCGCGGCGTGCCCAGGCAGGCCGTGGCGGCCGACCTGCCTGTCGCCGGCTCCGCGTTCCACGCAAAAGAGGTCGCCGACACCGCGGACACCTGCCCTTGGGACGACAGCAACTACGGCGTGCGCGACACGCCCGCCGGCCAGGCCTACTACGACTCCATGCTCGCCATGTATGCGCGCTGGGGCGTGGACTTCCTAAAGGTCGATTGCATTGCCGACCACCCTTACAAGATCAGCGAGATCCGCCAGATTGCCAAGGCAATCCGCAAGACCGGCCGGCCGATCGTGCTCAGCCTGTCACCCGGTCCGACGCAGTTGTCGCACGCCGCGGAGATTCGCCGGTACGGTCAGATGTGGCGCATTACCAACGATGTCTGGGACGGCTGGTCGTTCGTGCATGAGCACCCCACCGATACCTTCCCGTCGGGCATCAGCAACCTCTTCGATCGGCTGCCGCCATGGGCGGGTCAGGCTCGCGACGGCCACTGGCCGGATGCCGACATGCTGCCGATCGGCACGCTCGCGCCGCATCCCGGCTTCGGCCCGGCGCGCCCTTCGCGCCTGACCATGGACGAGCAGCGCACCCTGCTGACCTTGCAGGCCATCGCGCGCTCGCCGCTTATCCTCGGCGCCAACCTGACCCGATTGGACGACGCCACGCGCGCGCTGATCACCAACAAGGACGTGATCGCAGTCGACCAGAGCAGCCGCGACAACCATCCAGTCACCCGCCTGCCGAAAGGATTCGATCACGTGCGCGTCTGGGTGGCGTCCGGCCGGCGCGATGGCGAGCGCTACCTGGCGATCTTCAATCTGGACGACAAGCCCGTTTCGCTGCAGGCGCCATGGGGCGAGCTCGGCCTGGCTTCCGGCAGCTACGACGCCCGCGACCTTTGGAGTGGCCAGCCGCGGAAGGCATCCACGCACCTGTCCCTCGACCTGCCGGCACACGGATGCGTACTCCTGTCCATGAGGCCGGTACGTTGAGGCATCGCCAGGCGTTGATGCGTGCGCGTGTCATGTGCCGACCGTACCGTGTGCGCGTGATCCGTTCGGCACCGGACTCCCGGGGCCGACGCTCTCGGCAGCGCGATAAAAGCGTGCCCCGCCATCACGCCATGGGTGTTCTGGAACGTCAGGCGCGGGCGTCCACCCCGATCAACTTCAAGCACACGGCAATAGTTCAGGGCATTCCCGCGTGGCGCGGGAGCAGCAGAACCTCGGAGGTAATCCTCCGGTGCGAAAGCTCAAGCGTGATGAATCTTCAAAACGGCATCGGCCGAATGATCGGGGTGGGGTATTACATGATGAAGAAACTGTTCTCGGGCGGACTCTGCGCGTTGCTTCTTGGCGTGTTGTTGAATGGCACTGCAGTGGCCCAGGATGCCCCTCTCGTCCTGCACAGGAACGGCAGAACGATTTCACTCGAACCCTATGCGCCAGGCATCTTGCGGGTAACGCTGGGCGTAGATCGGGCGGCCGTGACCAGCTCGCCGGGATACGGGTTTCAGGCCAAACCCACGGCCCAAGGATGGACGCATACGCGCGATGCGGCAGGCGACGACGTTTTTCGTTCGGCGAAAATGGTCGTGCGCGTGGCGCCCGGTGACCTTACGCAGGACAAACTCCCGCAGCGCATGCCGCTGGATGCACTGAACCAGCAACTGCGCGAAAAGTACTTCGGGGGACCGCATGACCGGACCACGTTCAACGACGCGCTGCGAATCACCAATGCTCAGGGCAAGATGCTTTTGCGCATGCGCACGTGGACCATGGCGCCCGAACAGCCGGAGGTAGCGCAGGCGGATGCTGGCGTAAGCGGCTTTCGCGTTGCGGCCACGTTCGATTCGCCTGCCGACGAGCACTACTACGGGCTCGGACAACAACAGAAGGGATGGATGGACCTGCGCGACCATGAGATTCGTTGCTGGCACAACTATTCCGCGCTGGGCGGCGAAAACGTCTGCGTTCCCTTCATGGTGTCGAGCCTTGGCTATGGCCTGGTTTGGGACAACCCATCGAAAACAACCATACAACTGGGCTTCAACGGCCAGAACGTGTGGTCGTCCGAAGTGGGGGATCGCGTCTCGTATTTCGTCATTGCGGGAAACAGCACCGACGAAATTTACGAAGGCTACCGCCTGCTGACGGGCGTGACCCACCTGCTGCCCAGGAGGACCTACGGCTATATCCAGAGCAAGGCGATTTACTCGACGCAGGCGCAGATCCTGGCCGTTGCCGACGAGTACCGCCGGAGGAATCTGCCGCTGGGTGTGATGGTGGTCGATTTTCTCAACATGACCAAGCAGGGAAATATGGATCTGGACCCAAAGCGCTGGCCGGATCCCGCCGCCATGAATCGGCAGTTGCATGCAATGGGTGTGGACACGCTGCTGAGCGTATGGCCGCACTTTTCAAAGGGATCGCTGTTCTATGACATGCTCGCACGCAAAGGCTGGCTGGTGCACACGCGGGAGGGCGTGCCGGACTCGGGGGGCTTCAAGGCGATCATCGGACCGAATATAGACACGACGAATCCCGATGCGGCGCGCTGGTTCTGGCAGGAGATCCGCGATCGCTACATCAAGCCGGACGGCTTCGATGATGTGTGGCTCGATGAAACGGAGCCGGACGTCGACCCGTCGAACGACGTGTTCTGGATCGGCTCGGGCACACGCTTCTACAACGTGTATCCGTTGTTTCATACCGCCTCGGTGTACGAAGGGTTCCGGCGCGATTTCGGGAATAGCCGAAGGCTGATGATCCTGGCGCGCGCGGCCTACCTTGGGGCGCAACGCAACGGCACCGTCTTCTGGTCGAGCGATATTTTCGCGACCTGGGACATGCTCAAGCGATCCATTCCGGCAGGGCTCAACTTCACCGCAACGGGCTTCCCATACTGGGACACCGATATCGCGGGATTCTTTTCACCGCTCATCCCAGCCGACTACCATGCGGCACATAAGCCTTTGATCGACGGTTCCGATGCGCGCGGTACGATCGGAAATTACGAGGACTATCCCGAACTGTTCGTGCGCTGGTTTGAATGGGGCGTGTTTCAGCCGGTGATGCGTGCGCACGGGGAAAGGAAGCACAACGAAATATGGTCCTACGGCAAGCAAGCCGAACCGATCCTGGCGAAATACCTGAAGCTGCGCTACCAGCTGTTGCCGTACACGTATTCGGCGGCCTATCGCAGCTACCAGACCGGCGCGCCGTACATGCGCGCGCTGTTCATGGATTTCCCGGATGATCCGAACGTTGCGAACATCCCCGACGAATACATGTACGGGCCGGCTTTCCTGGTGGCACCGGTCACGGAGCAGGGCGCCACCCACCGGACGGTGTATTTGCCGGCAGGCTGCGACTGGTACAACTACTGGACGAACCAGCGCCTGCACGGCGGGCAGACGGTCGAGGTGGATGCGCCCATCGACACGCTGCCGCTGTTCGTCAAGGCAGGAAGCATCGTGCCGCTGGGCCAGGACGATGGCAGCGCCCGGCAAACGCAGCGGATCGTGTCGGTAAAGGTGTATCCGGGCGCGGACAGCAGCTTTACGCTCTTCCGGGATGACGGAAAGTCCTACGACTACGAGCAGGGCAAATACTCGCTCACCAAGCTGACTTGGGATGATGCCGCCCATCAACTGAAACATCAGGGAGCGCCGGCCTGGAGTGGACCGGATTCGGCTGTCGTTTCCGTGATAAATGGCAATTGAAAAGCAGACCGCGCAGGCGGGTTGGTGCGCCGACCGAGCAAAGTCCGATGCGCCTCTGGCTGCAATCGCTGCCACCAATCGACATCCCGTGCGGCCCGACCCGGCCGAAACCAACGGCATCATCGATCCGCACGGGAACAACAACATCGCCATCGCCGCCTGGAAGACCGACGGTTCGCCTGATGGCCTCGGCACCGTCTCGCTCATCAATGTCGGCTCGTACACGTTGCCGATCGATGTCGGCACGATTCGGCAGATGGACGATATGCCCAGGCCATCGCTACTCGAGACAGGAATCAAAAAATGAAACGAACGCTTGCTGCCGCTGTTGCAGCCATGATCCTATCCACGCCGGCGATCGCGCAGATCGCCCCGGCCCACGTCACGCTGACCGTCGACCTGGCCCACCCCGGCCCGGTGATCGAACCCGCGGTCGAGGGGCAATTCGCCGAAAATCTCGGCCGTGGCATCTACGACGGCATCTGGGTCGGCCCGCATTCGTCGATTCCCAACCGGAACGGTTATCGAACCGACGTGATGAAGGCGCTGAAAGCGCTCCATGTGCCAGTGATTCGCTGGCCCGGTGGCTGCTTCGCCGACACCTACGACTGGCGCGACGGCGTTGGTCCTGCCGCCAGGCGGCCCAAGGGGATCAACACCAACTGGGGCGGTGTCACCGACGACAACAGCTTCGGTACCCACGAGTTCATGGACTACAGCGTAGCGCTGGGCGCGGCAGCCTATGTCTCGCTCAACCTGGGCTCGCTGCCAGCCTACGATGCACGGCAATGGGTGCAGTACATGACCGCCAGCGGCGATTCCGCGCTCGCGCAGGAGCGGCGCGCCAACGGCCGCGACAAGCCATGGAGCAACCTGAAGTATGTCGGCTTCGGCAACGAATTGTGGGGCTGCGGCGGCAGCATGAAAGCCGACTACGCCGCCGACCTGTTCAATCGTTACGCCACGTTTGTCAATCCGGCGCCGGGCGCGCCCGCCTTCGTCAAGGTCGCCTCGGGGCCCAGCGACGCGGACTACGCCTGGACCGACACGATGATGCGCGATGCAGCCAAGCAGACGGGCGCCATCAGCCTGCACTACTACACCCTCCCGGGCTCCTCCTGGGAGCACAAAGGGTCGGCGACCGGTTTCAGCAAGGACGAATGGGCAGCGACGCTCGGCAAGGCGCGCTACATGGACACGCTGATCGTCAAGCATTCGGCGATCATGGACAAATACGATCCCGACAAGAAGGTCGCGCTCTACGTCGACGAATGGGGCACCTGGTACGACCAGCAACCCGGTAGCCATCCCGGCTTCCTCTACCAGCAGAACACGCTGCGCGACGCCGAAGTGGCGGCGCTGACCCTGGACATCTTCTTCCGCCATACCGACCGGGTGAAGCTCGCGGCGATCGCGCAGATGGTCAATGTACTGCAAGCCATGGTGCTGACCGAGGGCGACAAGATGTTGCTGACGCCCACCTATCACGTCTTCCACATGTACGTGCCGTTCCAGGGCGCAACGCCTTACCCGGCAACGATCAGCGGCCCCCGGTATGTGGAGGGCAAGTACGACCTGCCGATGGTGGATGCCTCGGCCGCGCGCAGCACCGACGGCAAGCTCTACCTCGCGCTGGTCAATCTCGATCCCGATCGCGCCGCGCAGGTCGTGACCGGGCTGACCGGCACGGCGAGCGGCCAGATCCTGACCGGACCGAAGATGGACACGCACAACACTTTCACTGCGCCGGACACGATCCACCCGGCTGCCTATTCGGGGCGAAGCGAGCGCGGGCGGTTGACTTTCGAACTTCCGCCCAAGTCGGTTGCGGTCGTCGCCATCGATCAGAAATAGCCGTCCGAACCATATCTCTCTCACCTCGGTGATGCGGTAGTAAACCGCTTGACCGGGTGTCCGGGGACCAGAGGCAGGATCAGAATCCTTATGCACATCTTTGACGAGACAACCGCGCTGGCGAAAGTTGAAAGCCATCGAGGCTGCATTCCAAGGCGCGACAGAACGACTTGTCTTCGCTCGATCAGCACCCGCCTGAGGCGCGCTGCACTACTGCTGAGTGCGATGGGGCTGATGCTCACGTTCGTCACCACCACGCATGCCCAGGCAACCCGTTACGCCGATGCGCCACCGCTGCTGTTGGGTGTGGCGTGGTATCCGGAGCAATGGCCCGAGGCGCAATGGGATCATGACCTGACGTTGATGCAAGCAGCGCATGTGCATCTGGTGCGCATCGGCGAGTTTGCGTGGAGCCGGATGGAGCCGCGCGAGGGCGTCTACGATTTTGGCTGGCTGGATCGCGCGATTGCCGCCGCCGCACGTCACCATATCGTGGTGGTGCTGGGCACGCCCACAGCGGCACCGCCCGCGTGGCTGACGCAGAAGTACCCCGATACCTTGCGCGTCAGTGAGGATGGCGTGCGCGACGAACACGGCAACCGCCAGCAGTTCTCCTTTGCCAGCACGCGCTACCGTCGGTTCGCCCACGACATCGCCGAGCGGATGGCGAAGCACTTTGGTCACAACCCGGACGTGGTCGGCTGGCAGCTGGACAACGAATACGCGGCGGACTCGTTCGATCCCGACGCCAAGGCCCAGTTCCATGCGTGGCTGCAGCACCGGTATGGCGGCATCGACGCGCTCAACCGCCGCTGGGCCACCGCGTACTGGAGCCAGACCTACGACAATTTCGAGCAGATTCCGGTACGCGCGGACCACGAGAATCCGGCCTTGCTGCTGGACTGGAAGCGCTTCGTCACCGACACCTGGCGCAGCTACTCGGTCAACCAGATCGACGCCATCCGCCCGCACGCCGATCCGCGCCAGTTCATCACCACCAACACCATGGGCTGGTTCGACGGCTTCGATGCGTACACCGTGCATCGGGTGCTCGACATCGCGGCGTGGGATGACTACGTGGACGCCGGCGAGGACTACGACTGGGTCGACAATGCCGCGCGTCACGACCTTGCCCGCGGCTACAAGCAGCGCAATTTCTGGGTGATGGAAACCCAGCCCGGTTTCGTCAACTGGCACGAAACCAACGTGGCACTGCGCAAGGGCGTCGTGCGCGACATGGCATGGCAGGCCGTCGGCCACGGCGCCGATGCCGTCGAATACTGGCAGTGGCGTGCCGCACCGAATGGCCAGGAGGAATATCACGGCACGTTGCTCGGCGCCGATGGCACGCCGGTGCCGGTGTACCGCGAAATTCAACAGGTGGGCGCGGAGTTCGCCAAGGCCGGTGCGGTGCTGGCCGGCACCACGCCGCATGCCGAGGTCGCCGTCATCAACGATTTCGACAGCCGCTGGGCAATCAACTTCCAGCGTCACGCGGCCGACTTTGATCCGGTGGCCGAGCTGAAGACGTTTTATCGTCCGCTGCGCGCGCAGGCACAGGTGGTGGACGTGATCTCCGTGCATGAGTCGCTGAATGGCTACAAGCTGGTGATCGCACCCGCGCTCAACGTGCTGACCAACGCGGAAGCGGCGCAGTTGAAAGCCTATGTGGAGCAAGGCGGGCATCTCGTGCTGGGCCCGCGCAGCGGCATGAAGAACGCCGACAACGGCCTGCAGCCACAAGGTCAACCCGGCCCGCTGGCGAGTGTGCTGGGTGGGCGCGTCGCGCAGTTTTACGCGCTGGACAAGACGGTACTCGTCGCTGGCGCAGCGGAGCAGGGCAGCGCGAAAATATGGGCCGAACAGCTGCATGCCCAGTCGCCGCAGACTCAGGTGGTCCTGCGTTACGGCAAATCCAACGGCTGGCTGGACGATCAGCCGGCGGTACTGACCCGCCAACTGGGCAAGGGCAGCATCACCTACGTCGGTGCGTGGCTGGACGATGGCTTGCTCGATCGCCTCACCGCGTCATGGCTGCAGCAGGCCGACGTCCACGCGCCGCTGCCGGGTGCTCCTCAGGATGTGGAAGTCTGTGTGCGCGGCGATGCCCGACATCAGGTGGTGATCCTGATCAACCATGCTGCCGCAGCGCGCCGAGTGAGTCTGCCATCGTCCATGTGGCCCGTGCTCGCCAACGGGGCTGCCAGCAATGAGGTGTCGCTGGAGCCCTATGGCGTCGCGGTGCTGGACAGTCGCGATGCCGCCGCGAATCGCTGAAGATCATCGAGGCAGCACCTCGGAGAGACCCTGGTCTCTCCATCCGGATTCCGGTCGCCTTGAAGCCGAGTTCGATGGCGTGCGCGCATTGCTTGACTTGATCGCCTGGACCGATCGCTCTCCTGATGCTGATTCATCGTGACTGGCCGCTGGCGCAAACGCCGCAATCATCGGGTTCGACGCCCGCCATCTTTTGAGGTCCCCATCATGTCATTGCGCAAACCACGTACGGCCAACCACAAAGCGAGCGGCTTGTCGCTGCGGGCGAAACTGAGCGCGCTGGGTGCGCTGTTGTTGATCGCTTCGATGGGGCGCGCGAGCACCACCACCGTACCTTTGTGGTCGGGAACATCACCGCCTGATGGAACGCGTCAACAACAATTGCCGCTGCTCACAGCCTACATTCCGGCCTTCAATCCCACCGGCACCGCCGTCGTGATCTGCCCGGGTGGCGGCTATGCAGGTCTGGCGCTGGACTGGGAGGGCACCCTGGTCGCGCAATGGTTCAATCAGCATCACGTGGCCGCCTTTGTGCTGCAGTACCGGCATGGTGCGGAGCACGGCTATCCGCAGCCCATCGACGACGGTCGGCGCGCGATGCGCTGGGTGCGGGCTCACGCCGATGCTTACCATCTGGCCAGGGACCACATCGGCATCATGGGCTTCTCGGCGGGCGGCCACGTGGCCTCGACCGTGTCGACGCATTTTGGACCGAGTACGGCGCTGGGCAAGGATGCCATCGCGAAAGTCTCGGCGCGACCGGACTTCACCATCCTCGCCTATCCAGTGGTGACGATGAAGAAGGATCTCACCCACATGGGGTCGCGCGAAAATCTGCTCGGCCAGCATCCGACAGGGGCGATGGTCGAGCTTCTCTCCAACGAGACGCAGGTCACTGACCAGACCCCGTCGGCTTTCATCTATACGACCGATGCGGACACTACCGTGCCACCGGAAAACAGCGTCAATTATTACCTGGCGTTGCATCGACATCATGTGCCAGCTGAATTGCATATCTTTCGCGAAGGCGGTCATGGCAGCGGCCTTGGCCAACACGATCAGTTGCTGAGCATCTGGCCCGCGCTGCTGGCGCGATGGATGGCCGGCATGGGGCTGATGGACTTCAAGCATATCCAGCCCCCACCGGCGATCTCGACCCTGCCGCAGGGATGATGAAACTGATGGGGAGAACACCTTCCAGGTGTCCACGAATCACTCACTGGCAAAAAGAAGAGAGGGTGACTTGCTGGCTGGCGCGGTCCTGGTCAAAACCGAAAGGAAGCATGGGCCGACCTGGACGCCAGGGTGAGCAGGGCTGCCGAGTAGTGACGACAAGACAAACAAGGACGGCCCGGAGGAACCATCGCCACGCACGCCGCTTCCGTACCGAACTGATCGAGAAAGCCGGCCAACGACAGACCAGGCTGAAACTGGACACGATTCATGGTCGTGAGCGTGACCTCTGCGATGGAGGCTGCCGCGTCACTCAAACCTGTCGCCCAGGCTGCGATTGCAGCTCAACTTCA
>CAWHFU010000001.1:0-24771 GCA_963828685.1 uncultured Pseudomonadota bacterium | reverse complement strand
CTGCGCTACGTCGCCCCGACCACCTCTTTCAATGAGGCCTTGCCGCTGGGCAACGGGCGCATGACGATTGCTGCGGCGCAGTTTCCGGATTGCCGCAATCGCGGCTGGCGTTTTTTGCAATACCGGGTGCCGCGCGTCGCGGATAGAGTTCTGCCAGGGAGGGCAATTGATGCTCGACATCATGCGCCAGCGCCATGTTGGCGTATCGCGTGTGGTGTCTCACGATATTCCCGAATGTCATTCCTTCGTCACCGTGCGGACCGGCGAATGAAATAGGATCGGTTCGTAACTTGCCGCTTTCGCGAAGCACGCGGCGAAACGTCTTTCGCTGCATTCAACACGGCGCAATGTTTCGCCTGCATGTGCCCCGCTACGCTGGACCGCGGCGGAACGGAACGTTTCGGCGGACTGGATATCAACCTGGAGGGGATCGTGCAGAAACGCATGTTGTTGATTACCGCACCTTGCCTGTTCGCGCTCGTGCTGCCGTGGATGGCCACAACGCCGTCGTACAGCTGGAACAATGTAAGGATCGTCGCCGGCGGCTACGTCGACGGCATCGTCGCGCACCCCAAACAGCCCGCGGCTTGTTCTACGCGCGAACAGACGTGGGCGGCGCCTACCGCTACAAACGCGCTCACCGGGCAAATGGATCGCGCTCAACGACGGCACGCCGCCGGACCAAGTCGCAACGGATGGGCATCGACAGCCTCGCTGTGGACCCCAACAACGCGAACATGCTTTATCTGGTGACAGGCCTCTACACCCCGTCCTGGGGTGCCAACGCCCGCGGTGCTGGTGTCGTCCGACCAGGGCGCGCATTTCACCGCGCATCCACTCGGCTTCCGCGTCGGCGGCAACGAAGACGGACGCAACGTGGGCGAGCGCCTGCAGGTCGATCCGAACAAGGGCTCGATCCTGTTCTACGGTACCGCCAACAGCGCCAGCCAGTCCGGCACCAACGGCGTGTGGACCAGCACGGACAGCGGCAGCAGTTGGACCCGGGTGAACGGATTCAACGCGTTGTCGAGCGATGGCTCCGGCGCGGGTGTGGCCTTCGTCGCCTTCTACAAGCCCACCGGCAAAGAAAGGCTCGCCCACCAGGACGCTGTTCGCCGGCGTGTCAACCGGCCACGGCCGCGGCTCGACGCTCTACCAGAGCACCGACGGCGGCGCGAGCTGGGCGCCGGTCGACCGGCGGGCCGACCGGGCTGATGCCGCAGCGCGGCCTGATCGCGCCGGACGGCAACCTGTACATCACCTACGGCAATGCCGCCGGCCCCAACGGCATGACCGCGGGGCAGGTGTGGAAGTACAGCATCGGGTCCTGAATATCTGGCGCAATATCACGCCGACCGATCCCCCCTACAACTATCCGTCCGGCTTCAGCGGACTGGCGGTGATTCCGGCCCGTCCCAGCACCCTCGTGGTGATGACGATGGATCATTGGTGGCCCGCAGGACACCATGTACCGCAGCACCGACGGCGGCGCGACCTGGACCCCGATGTGGGAAGCAGCGCCGTACGCGACGCCAGCCTGTCGCCGTGGAACGTGCCGCCGGGCCAGGCCCAGGCGCCGTTCGGCGAACTCGGGGCGAGGTGGCCATCGACCCCTTCGACTCCGCGCACGCGATGTACGGCTATCGGCGGCGGCATCTGGAGCCACCGCCGACCTCGCCGCGGCGGACGCCGGCAAGCCCGACCCATTGGAGCGTCGGCGCCAGCGGCATCGAGGAAACCGCGGTGCTGGCGACTGCTCTCCCCCACCGCCGGCGCCCCCTTGATCAGCGCGCCTGGGCGACGTCTGCGGCTTCGTGCACGCCGACCTCGACGCCGCGCCCACCACGCCAGCTCACCCATCCCCGTCTGCGGCAACGGCACCGGGCCTGGACTTCGCCAAGAGCGCGCCGTCGACGACTCGTGCGCGTCGGCAGCGGCGGCAAGGCAAGCAACAATGTGTTCGGCGCCGTGTCCAGCGACGGCGGCAACAGCTGGACACCGTTCGCCGACCAGGCCGGCTCCACCCAGCGGCGGCGGCACGGTGGCGATCTCCGCCGACGCCGGCACCCTTCGTGTGGTCGCCGTCGGACGTGGCGCCGGTGGCCTCCACCGATCACGGACGGCACGCTGGCACGACGCTTGCCTATCCTTCCGCCAGCGGCATGGCCAGCCGTTGCCGGTCGGCGCCCAGGTGTTGTCCGACGGCGTCAAACGGCAACCTGTTCTACGCCTGGAACCCGGCGACCGGCACCTTCTTCAGCAGCTCCGACAAGGGCGTCAGCTGGTACGCGTCGGCCACCTCCGGCTCTGCCCGCGGTGCCGTCGTGGCAGACCAGCCAGGCCGTCGCCGTTCATCGGCAGTGCAGGGTGACGTCTGGCTCGCCCCCACAATCCGGCCTGTATCGTAGCTCCAGGAGTTCCGGCTGGAACTGGAGCCGGGTGGATGCGACCACGGTAAGTGCCGCTAACTCCATTGTTTTGGCAAGGTGGCCGTCGGCAAGTACTACCCGACTATCTACCTGGACGGCACGGTGAACAGCGTGACTGGCCTGTTCCGCTCCGTCGACGTCGGCGCCACCTGGGTGCATATCAACGACGCGCAGCACCAGTGGGGCGGCGCGCGTGGCCGGCACGCCTCGCAGCTTCGGCGCGGTGTACCTGGGTACGAACAGCGATCGCAGGATCATCGACGGAACGTCCACCCACTGACACACGGGCGTCATGACGCAAAGCCTGGCTCCTTCGCGCAAGTGAAGGAGCCAGGCGCCTACATGGAGCAAACCCGATGCCCAAAGGCACGCGAGCTGTGCTGCTGATTCTTATGCTGGCCATGGCCAGCATGGCGACGGCGAAAGAGTCAGCCCTACCCCGCCCATGGGCTGGAACAGCTGGGACTCGTTCGGGCTCACGATCGACGAGGCCGACTTCAAGGCGAACGCCAGCATTCTCGCCGGATTGCACGGCTACGGCTGGACCTACGTCGTCATCGACCAGGGCTGGTACATGCGCAATCCATTCGCCGACAAGTTGCAGACCCGCGACTACGCCATCGATGCGCACGGCCTGCTGGTTCCCGCGCTCAGCCGCTTTCCCTCCGCTGCCCATGGGCAAGGCTTCAAGCCGCTGGCCGATTGGGTGCATGCACAAGGATTGAAGTTCGGCATCCATATCGTGCGCGGCGTGCCCCGGCAGGCCGTGGCGGCCGACCTGCCTGTCGCCGGCTCCGCCTTCCACGCAAAAGAGGTCGCCGACACCGCGGACACCTGCCCTTGGGACGACAGCAACTACGGCGTGCGCGACACGCCCGCCGGCCAGGCCTACTACGACGCCATGCTCGCCATGTATGCGCGGTGGGGCGTGGATTTCCTCAAGGTCGATTGCATTGCCGACCACCCTTACAAGATCAGCGAGATCCGCCAGATTGCCAAGGCGATCCGCAAGACCGGCCGGCCGATCGTGCTCAGCCTGTCGCCCGGCCCGACGCAGTTGTCGCACGCCACGGAGGTTCGCCGCTACGGTCAGATGTGGCGCATTACCAACGATGTCTGGGACGGCTGGTCGTTCGTGCATGACCACCCCACCGATACTTTCCCGTCAGGCATCCGCAACCTCTTCGATCGCTTGCCGCCATGGGCAGGTCAGGCTCTCGACGGCCATTGGCCGGATGCCGACATGCTGCCGATCGGCACGCTCGCGCCGCATCCCGGCTTCGGCCCGGCGCGCCCTTCGCGCCTGACCATGGACGAGCAGCGCACACTGCTGACCTTGCAAGCGATCGCGCGCTCACCGCTTGTCCTCGGCGCCAACCTGACCCGATTGGACGACGCCACGCGCGCGCTGATCACCAACAAGGACGTGATCGCAGTCAACCAGAGCAGCCGCGACAATCATCCAGTCACCCGCCTGCCGAAAGGATTCGATCACGTGCGCGTCTGGGTGGCGTCCGGCCGGCGCGATGGCGAGCGCTACCTGGCGATCTTCAATCTGGACGACAAGCCCGTTTCGCTGCAGGCGCCATGGGGCGAGCTCGGCCTGGCTTCCGGCAGCTACGACGCCCGCGACCTTTGGAGTGGCCAGCCGCGGAAGGCATCCGCACGCCTGTCCCTCGACCTGCCGGCGCACGGATGCGTGCTCCTGTCCATGAGACTGGCACGGTGAGGCATCGCCAGGCGTCGGTTGCGTGCATGCGGCATATGCCGACCATGCGTCGCGCGCTTGATCCGTTCGACACCGAACGTCCCGGGGCCGACGCTCGCGGCGGCGCGGTGAAATCGTGCCCCGCCATCACGCCACAGGTGTTCGGGAACGGCAGGTGGGGGCAGTCACCCAGGTCAAATTCAATCGCACGGAAACAGTCGCCCCATCGTTGGTCGATCAACTGGATGTACCAACGATCGAGACACGTGGAAGCCTCAGGGTCAGCCATGCTTCTCGGGAACATACGCGGACGGCGGCGGGGGAGGCGTGATCATTTGGGCGGAGATTGCAGAAGCCAGCGTCTTCAGTGTGAGTCGCGCGGCACATCGCTTCCGCTGCTACCGACCAGGATGTCGAGGTCGGCACCGAGATGAGCTTGCTGCACGTGATCCACAAACAGTTTGTACCAGCCCCGCTTGGGAACGTCGGGTGCCTTCCAGAGCTTGCGCCGGCGCTCGAGTTCTTCCTCGGTCACGTCCAGGTGGATGCGCCTTGCAGGCACGTCGAGCTCGATCGTGTCTCCATTCTGCACCAGGGCCAGAGGGCCGCCTGCCGCAGCCTCGGGCGAGGTGTGCAGGACAACGGTTCCGTAGGCGGTGCCGCTCATGCGCCCGTCGGAGATGCGCACCATGTCGGTGATGCCCCGCTTCAGCAGCTTGGGCGGCAACGGCATGTTGCCTACTTCGGCCATGCCGGGATAACCACGTGGGCCGCAGTTCTTGAGCACCATCACGCAGTGCTCGTCGATATCCAGTGAGTCATCGTCGATGCGCGCATGCAGATCCTCGATGTTCTCGAAGACGACGGCCCGCCCGCGATGCTGGAGCAGATGCGGTGAGGCGGCTGACGGTTTGATGACCGCGCCGTCCGGCGCCAGGTTGCCGCGCAACACGGCGATGCCGGCCTCGGTTTTGAAGGGTTCGCTGGTGCTCTTGATAACGTCGCGGTTCCAGCAGGGTGCCGACGCGATGTTCTCCCCCAATCTCTTGCCGTTTGCGGTCAAGGCATCGAGGTGCAGGTGTGGAGCCATTTCACGCAGCACCGCAGGGAGACCGCCGGCGTAGTAGTAGTCCTCCATCAGGTGTTCGCCGGAGGGTTGCAGGTTGACGAGGCAGGGGAGTTTCGAGCCAAGCTCATCCCAGTCCTTTAGATTGAGTTCCACGCCGATGCGTCCGGCCATGGCCAGCAGGTGTATGACGGCATTGGTTGATCCTCCGATGGCCGCATTGGCGACAATGGCATTTTCGAAGGCCTTGCGAGTCATGATCTTCGACATGCGCAGGTCCTCATGCACCATTTGCACGATCCGTCGTCCGCTGAGTTGGGCGAGCCGGTAGCGGCGCGAGTCCACTGCAGGTATGGCCGCGTTCTCGGGCAATGACATGCCCAGTGCTTCGACCATGTTGGCCATGGTGGAAGCGGTACCCATGGTCATGCAGCTACCGCCTTTCGATCGGTGCATGCATGACTCGGCCTCGACGAAATCCTCCTGGCTCATCTCTCCGGCGCGCACCATTTCCGACATTTTCCAGACACCGGTGCCGGAGCCGATTTTCTGGCCACGCCAGCGACCGGTGAGCATCGGGCCACCCGACACGCCGATGGTGGGCAGGTTGCAACTGGCCGCGCCCATCATCAGCGATGGCGTTGTCTTGTCGCATCCCATCAGCAGCACGACACCGTCGATCGGATTGGCGCGGATGGATTCTTCCACATCCATGCTGGCCAGGTTGCGGAACAGCATCGCCGTCGGACGCATTTGCGTCTCGCCCAGGGACATGACGGGAAATTCGAGCGGGAACCCACCGGCTTCGTAGACGCCACGTTTCACGTATTCCGCCAGCTCGCGGAAATGCCCGTTGCAAGGCGTCAGTTCGGACCATGTATTGCATATGCCAATCACCGGGCGGCCGTCGAACAGGTCGCTGGGATAGCCCTGGTTCTTCAGCCAGCTTCGATAAAGAAAGCCGCTCTTGCCGGAGTGGCCAAACCAGGATTGGCTACGTCTTTTTATGTCTTTGGTAGCGCTCATGGGTGTCCAACGTCCTTTGCTGAGGATCCGTGAATCCTCAGGAATGCTTGTAAACAAGCGTGCCTTACAGGGCGCAGCCTACAAGGCATATTCATACAAATAAAATAACAATTTATGTAATATCAATACATATATTGATATGTAAATAAGAGGAGATCGACACCCATGCTGGCCTCGTCAGTTCGGCACGATGGCCGTAGTGCGGCCACGTCAGATGCGGTCTATCCAGACCTGCGCGCGCGACGAGTGAGCGCTGTGTACGGTTGCGGGCCATCATTGACGTCGGCGCGATCATCGCCGATGCGGTCATGGCCACGGTTGGCCACGCCTGCGAGTTCAAGCAGGGTCGACAAATGGCCGCCTGGCTCGGTTCGGTGCCTATTCAGCACTCCAGCGGCGGGCATGCGCGACTGGGTGAGATCAGCTGTCGTGGCGATGCGTATCTGCGCACGTTGCTGATCCAGGGCGCCTGCAGCAGCCTGCAGCGGGCCAAGGCCGTGGTCACCGAGAAGGTCACACCAGAGCAACGGTGGATAGGCGCCGGGATTTATTGGGCCGCGCTTGGCAAGGGCATCGTGAGGTAAGGACTCCTTGCGCGCCGCGCGGCCCGGCGTGCCCTATGGTTTCGCAGGGCCGGTCAGGAGCAGCATCAGCACGCTGTGCGGCGCAAGCCGCGCTTGCAGTGTGGTGCTGGTGTCGCCCGTCTTCTTGCTCCACAGGTCGGACCAGCGGTAGACAGTCTTCTTGAAATCGACCGACCGCTTGCTCAGGTCATCGGTCAGGACTTGCGCCTTCCAGTCATGGTGAACATCAACAGCCTGGGTGGAGCGGTTCAGGAACATCAGCGCCCATCGACCGCCGTCGAGCGGCTTGGCATAGATCTCCAGCGGACCGTCGACCATGATGCGCAGCGCCTGCACACCCAGCTTGTCCTGGTTCACCGCGATCACGCCGGGGTTGGTCAGGATGCGGCGGGTCGACTCGGACATGGTACGCAGGTCGGTGCCCACGATGAGGGGCGAGGCCATCATGGCCCAGATCGACATATGGGCGCGGTCTTCATCCTCGCTCATGCCGTTGCCCACTTCGAGCATGTCCATGTCGTTCCAGTGGCCGGGCCCTGCGAACTTGCGCAGGCCTGCCTGCCTGTCGAGGATGCGCAGCACGCCCAGACCGGTCGAGAGACCGGGACTGAATTCGCAGTCGAAGCAATTATAGATATCGGGCGTGATGCGCCACGAATGGGCAACCTGACCGGCCCACTCCCACGGCTTGCTGATGCCCCATTCGCACGCGCTGAACAGCATCGGACGGCCCGACTTGGCGATCGCGTCGCGCATCGTGGTGTAGGCCGCTTCGGCGTTTAGGCCCTGGGCGTCGCACCAGTCGTACTTGACATAATCGATGCCCCAGCGCGCATAGGTGAGCGCATCCTGATACTCGTGGCCGCGGCTACCGGGACGGCCGTCGCAGGTGGTTGCGCCGGCGTCCGAGTAGATGCCCAGCTTGAGTCCCTTGCCATGCACATAGTCCGCCAGCGCCTTCATGCCGGATGGGAAGTGCGTGGGGTCGGGCTGGATGTTGCCGTCGGCGTCGCGCTGGCCCTGCCAGCAATCATCAATGTTCACGTATTGGTAGCCGGCGTCCTTCATGCCCGACTTGACCATGGCATCGGCAGTCTCGCGGATCAGGCGCTCGTCGACATTGCAGGCAAATTTGTTCCAGCTGTTCCAGCCCATTTGCGGGGTGCTGGCCAGGCCTTCAGCCTTTTGAGCCCAGCCACTGCCGCAGACAGCGGCACCCAGCAAGATGCCTAACACGAGCAGTACTATGCGCTTGGTGTTCATCTCAAATCCCTTCATCATGTGGATGATGGCGGTTCTCCCTGATTTGGGAGATTCCGCTGACGCCGCGGTTCTTGCCAGGAAGCTGCAGCGCCCTTCATCCGGGCGTGCCGGTGCATCGGTTGACTGCACGGTATTCCGGTGGCTTGGCGCGGATGGATTCTTCCACGTCCATGCTGGCCAGGTTGCGGAACAGCATCGCCGTCGGACGCATTTGCGTCTCGCCCAGGGACATGACGGGAAATTCGAGCGGGAACCCGCCGGCTTCGTAGACGCCACGTTTCACGTATTCCGCCAGTTCGCGGAAATGCCCGTTGCAGGGCGTCAGTTCGGACCACGTATTGCATATGCCAATCACCGGGCGGCCGTCGAACAGGTCGCTGGGATAGCCCTGGTTCTTCAGCCAGCTTCGATAAAGAAAGCCGCTCTTGCCGGAGTGGCCAAACCAGGATTGGCTACGTCTTTTTATGTCTTTGGGAGCGCTCATGGTGCGTCCAAGGCCCTTTGCTGAGGATCCGCAGATCCGCTGACTTGGTGCAAGCAAATCCGCTTTTACAGGGCGCAGACTACAGAGCATTTTGATACAAATAAAATAACAGTTTCATCAAAATTGATATGCATACGCGCATCCATCAAAAGAGAGGATGAGCAACCATTTCAGGATCATCAGTTCAAGGCGGTGGATGTCATGCGACCAGTCTCGACGCGGTTTATCCGGACTTGCGCGGACGCAGAGTGTTCATCGCCACGGCGGTAGCGGCATCGGTGCCGCGCCGGTAGAGGCATTCGCGCGCCAGGGCGCACAAGTGGCATTCGTCGACATCGATGAGAGGGCGAGCCATGCGCTGATCGGGGCGTATGCGGGATCTCGATCCCGCACCGTGGTGGAGACGTTGCGACGTGACCGACGTGCACTCATTGCAGCAGGCCATTGCTGATGCGGCGCAGGCGCTGGGAATGTTCGACGTGTTGCTGAACAACGTGGGCAGCGACGATCGTCATGCGCTCGAGGATGTGACGCCGGCCTATGGGGACCAGCGGATCGGCATCAATCAGCGCGCCGGATTTCTCGCGATCCAGGCCGTGGTGCCGGGCATGCGTGGCCGGGGACGAGGTTCCATCATCAACCTGGGCTCGACCGGCTGGCAGGCCAGGAATGCAGGTTATCCGTGCTATGCGACGGCCAAGTCGTCGATGAACGGCATGATGCGCGGCATGGCCAAATCGCTGGGCGAGCAGCGGATCCGCATCAACGTGCTCAGCCCGGGATGGCTCATGACGGAGCGACAGGTGACGCCGTGGCTGGATGCCGAAAGCGAGAAGGAATGGATGAAGAGCCAGTGCCTGCCGGACAAGGTCGTGCCCGCAGACATTGCTTCAATGGCCCTGTTGCTCGCCTCCTACGCATCGCAAGCGTGCACGGCGCAAGAGTTCGTGGTCGACGCGGGCTGGACTTGATCTCGACTCCGCCGGTCTGGTCAGTCAAGGCGTGGCAGCCCGTATACTTCGCTGGCCGCTTCCTTGAGCGCGGTCAGCATGCATTGGGCCGCCGGTGACAGTAGCCAGTCCTTGCGGGTGATGATGCCGAAGTCGTCCATCTTGAATGACAGCTTCGTCGGCACGACTGACAACATGCCATGAGCGACATAGTAGTCAGCCGCATCGGCGGGGATCGCGCTGATGTAGTCCGTGCGTCGCAGCATGTTGAGCACGAATACCAGTGCCGTCGACTCGATCAGGCGTGCGGGCAAGGCCAGCCCGGCATTGTGGAACATCAACCGAAACGGTGTCGCAGCACACTGCCCGGTGGTGGCACGATCCATCCGTATGGCGCCATGTCGGTGAGTGAGGGCCGTTTCAGGGAAAGGAGCGGATGGTCGGGGCGCACAATGGCGCAGATCTTTTCCTCGGTCAGAGCCTGGTAGTGAAGTCGACTCTTGTCGTGCTGGGCGAACAGCCGCGCGACCAGGATATCCAGCTTGCTCTGTTCCAGACGCTCCAGCAGCACGTCGCTGCTCTCGACCAGCAACGAGACGCGCAGCAATGGACGCTCCAGGATCGCGCGGTTGATCGCCTCGGGAATCAATGTGACGGCGGGGCCCTGGATGGCGCCCACACGCACATTGCCGGCATAGCCTTCCCTGAGCGACTCGATCTCGGAGCTGGCTTCTCCGAGGCTGGCCAGGGCGATGCGCGCATGGCGGATCATCACTTCGCCATACAACGTGGCGCGCATGCCGCGTGGCAGGCGTTCGAACAACTGGACATCCATCATGTCCTCGAGGTCCTTGAGCAATTTCGACGCCGCCGGCTGCGACACGTTGAGCGTCTCCGCGGCGCGGTGAATGTTGCCCTCCTCGTCGATGGCGACAAGCAGCAGCAGCTGCCGCGTCTTGAGGCGCGCGCGCAAGAACCAGGGATTTGTATGCGACATGACGGGCCTCCTCTGCGAAGCATACATTTATTCATATCAATTGACCGAAAAACTATATTTGCTGCATATATATGAGCCGGGCAGAATGGGTCACAACCGGGAGAGGCATGCATGACTCGCCCTGCGCGGTCCGGGCTTTCCCGGGCGCATTCTCCAGCTGTTGGAATGGTCTGTATGCGATTGATCCAGTTCGTCGATGATGCCCGGATGCCCCGGGTGGGTGAGGTCAATGCCTGTGGCGCAACAGTGGAGGCGCTGCGTGGTTCCCAGTTCATCTATGCCTTGGCGCAGAAGGCCCTTGCCTCGGGTCAGTCGCTGGCGACGCTGATCGGCGAAAGTCCGCGCGATGCGACATTTGACTACGCTCAATTGCTTCTCGATGGGCGTGTGCTGACGCCACTTCAGCATCCTGACCCCGCGCATTGTCTGGTGACCGGTACCGGTCTCACGCACACCGGTAGCGCGGCGACGCGCGATGCCATGCATCAACAGCAAGCGAAGCATCAAGTCGAAGAAGCGGCGATGACCGATTCGATGCGTGTGTTCCGTTGGGGCGTTGAGGGTGGCCGGCCTGAAGGTGGTCAGCCTGGCGCGCAGCCGGAGTGGTTCTACAAGGGCAACGGCCATATGGTGGTGGCGCCGGAGCAGCCTTGTCGTCGCCGGACTTTGCGCTGGATGCCGGCGAGGAGCCGGAGCTGGTAGGCCTGTACATGGTCGACGAGACCGGAACGCCGCGGCGTCTGGGCTTCGCGATCGGTAACGAGTTCTCCGACGACGTCACCGAACGAAAGAACTATCTGTATCTCGCTCACTCGAAATTGCGCCAGTGCGCGGTGGGGCCAGAGCTGTGGATTGGCGCACTGCCGGATGATCTGCGCGGAACGAGTCGGATACGCCGCCAGGGCAAGGTCATCTGGGAAAACCCTTTCTGACCGGCGAGGCGAACATGTGCCACTCGCTGGATAACCTTGAATATCACCATTTCAAATACGCCGCCCATCGCCGCCCTGGCGATGTTCATTTGCATTTCATGGGGACGGCAACCTTGAGTTTCGCCGATGGAATCCGGGTCGAGCCCGGCGACGAGTTCGAGATCGACCTGCCAGCCATGGGTGCGCCGCTGCGCAACACACTGCAGGTGGTCGACGACGGATTTTCGATCGGTGATGTCCAATCCTTGTAAGAGGCAGAAATATCCATGATCGAGACATTCCAGAGTTACATTGCAGGCGAGTGGGTTGCCGGCTCCAACATCACCGCCGACGAAAATCCGTCCGATCTCGATTCTCCGGTGGGCGAGTTTGGAGTCGTCGACGCTCAGCGCACACTGGATGCGGTCGGTGCTGCGCAAAAGGCGCAACCTGCCTGGGCGGCTACGACCCACAGCAGCGCGCCGACATACTGGATACCATCGGCAGCGAAATTCTTGCGCGCAAGGCCGAACTCGGTCGCCTGCTGGCGCTGGAGGAGGGCAAGTCATTGCCCGAAAGCATCGGTGAGGCCGCCCGTGCCGGGCAGATCTTCAAGTTTTTCGCGGGTGAGGCCCGCGCATTTCTGGTGAGCGCGGCCTCCACGCGCCCCGGAGTCGGCATCGAGATCACGCGTGAACCGGTGGGCGTGGTAGGCATCATCGCGCCCGGAATTTTCCGCTGGCCATACCGGCCTGGAAGATCGCGCCGGCACTGGCATATGGCAACACAGTGGTATTCAAGCCGGCCGAGGCCGTGCCCGGACGTGCATGGGCGCTGTCAGAGATCATCAGCCGGGCCGGCCTGCCCGAGGGCGCATTCAACCTGGTCATCGGTGGCGGGCCGACCGTGGGTCAGGCGATTGTTGATGCACCCGGAATCGATGCGTTGAGCTTCACCGGATCGGTTGCCACAGGAAACCATTTGTTGCGCTCCGCCGCCGCACGCGGGCTGAAGATTCAGCTTGAAATGGGTGGCAAGAATCCGTTGATCGTGTCGGCCGACGCCGACCTGGACAACGCCGTGCAATGCGCGCTCAATGGCGCGTACTTTTCCACGGGGCAGCGCTGCACGGCCTCCAGCCGGTTGATCGTGGAGACCGCTGTCCATGATGAGTTCGTCGCGCGCCTGCAGCAGAAACTTGTCGCGCTGAAGGTCGGACCTGCGGTGGCGCCGGATACCGACATCGGTCCGGTGGTCAGTCAGCAACAGCTCGATCAGGACCTGTCCTACATCGAGATTGGCAAAGACGAAGGCGCCAGCTTGCTATGGGGCGGCGAGCGGCTGGATCCCGGCCCTCGCGGCTACTACCTGCAGCCAGCGCTCTTCTTCGCCGAGCCTGGACACCGCATAGCCACCGAGGAAATTTTCGGGCCGGTGGCTTGTGTCATGCCGGCGGATGGTTACGAGCATGCGCTGGCGCTGGCCAACGATACCCGGTTCGGACTGTGTGCCGGCATCTGCACGACATCGCTGAAGTATGCGACCCATTTCAAACGTCACGCCAAGGTTGGCATGGCGATGGTCAATCTGCCGACCGCGGCGTCGATCCCCATGTGGCGTTTGGCGGCAGCAAGGGATCGAGTCATGGCGCAAGGGAACAGGCGCGCTATGCCGCCGATTCTATACGACGGTGAAGACGGCCTATACGGCGGCCTGATGTCGTGGAGGTAACCAGTCCAAATTTGTGCGTGGCATCCTGTGGAGTTGAGGTGTCGCGCATGTGGACAACAGCACAGTGCAATCGGCCGTGAGGGGAAGAACATGTATCAGTCCAGCCATGAGGCGTCAGCGGTGACACCCCATGAGGTTCCGGGGCGGCGCAAGAAGAGCGTGCCGATTATCTATATCGCCGGTCCGATTGCCGCACTGTCCGGACTGTTGTTCGGTATGGACATCGGCATTATCTCGGGCGCGTTGCCGTTGATCGCCAAGGCATTCCGAGCCTCGGACGTGATCCAGGAATTCGTGGTCAGCGCGATGATGCTTGGCGCGGCATTGGGAGCGATCAGCGGCGGCTGGCTGTCCCATCGCTACGGACGCCGGGTCACGCTGCTCATCAGTGGCGGAATTCGTGGCCGGTGCGATCGGCTGCGCTTTGCCGAACCGCCTACACGCTGATCGGCATGCGGGCCATTATTGCATCGCCGTGGGCATTTCCCCTACATCACGCCCATCTATCTATCGGAGATCTCACCGGAGCGCAGTCGCGGGGCGTTGATCTCCAGCTACCAGCTGGCAATCATGGTGGGCATTCTGGTGGCCTATCTGATCGATGCGGGGCTTAGCTATTCCGGCATTGGCGGCTGATGCTGGGGTCGATTGCGCCGTTGGCCGCGATCCTTGTGGTAACCATGTTCTTTTTGCCGACCAGCCCGCGTTGGCTGATGTCCAAGGGCGTGAAGGTGAAGCGCTCGGGGTGACGCTCAAGCTCAGGCAGAACGATGTCAAAGTCGCCCAGGCGGAACTGGCGGCCATTCGTCTGAGCCTGCAGGTAGACGGCAACGGTTTCGCGTTGTTCCGCATGAACAAGAATTTTCGACGCTCGACCTTTCTCGCATGCTGCTGCAATTCATGCAGCAGTTCACCGGTGCGAACGTGATTTTAGACTACGCACCGAAGATTCTGGGCCTGGCCGGCATAGCGACCGGGTCGGATCGCATGTGGGGCACGGTTGCCATCGGTGTGCTGATGGCGTTGGCAACTTTCATCGCCGTGAGTCAGGTCGATCGCGTGGGACGCAAACCCTTGCTGTACATCGGTTACGCCGTCATGGGCGCATGCATGCTCGGCATGGGGGTGTTGTTCACCGTGGGCATGGGGACGGCATTTTCTGCCGGGATCGCCATCGCGCTGCTCATCGCGTTTGTGATCAGCTATGCGATGTCCGCCGCGCCGGTGATCTGGATCCTGTGCTCGGAGATCCAGCCACTGAATGGGCGTGACTTTGGCGTGTCCTGCTCGACCGTGACCAACTGGGTGAGCAACTTCATCGTGGTTGCGACGTTCCTCTCGTTGCTGAGCACACTCGGCACCGGGATGACATTCTGCATGTATGCGGCGCTCAACTTCCTGTTCATCGTTCTGGTCTACCTGCTCTTGCCGGAGACCAAGGGGGTGACCCTGGAGAACATCGAACGCAAGCTGATGTCAGGCGTACGTTCGCGCAACATCGGCATCTGACCGGGCGCGAGTCGCGTCCAATCGGCTCGCGACGTGCGCAAGATGCGACGTCATTCCACTTGTGAGGAACGTACCCGTGAAGAATTTCCATCGATATCTGATGCCGACCCTGGTCTGCTCATTGCTGCTTCCTGGTGTCAGTCTGGCCACGTCGGCGACGCGTTCGACTTTTGGCTCGATGCCGGATGGTCGCAAGGTGGAGGCGGTCGACTTGCAAAACGACCATGGTGTGAGTGTCACGGTGATTGCTTACGGCGCGCGGGTTCAGTCCCTTTTTGTGCCCGACCGCAACGGTCACGTGGCGAATGTGGCTCTTGGCTACAACACCATGCAGAGGTACCTGTTCAAGCGCGAGTTCTTCGGCGCCACGGTGGGGCGCTTCGCCAACCGCATCGCCAAGGGGCAGTTCACCCTCGACGGCACGCATTATCAGCTGACCATCAACGACGGGCCCAATTCCCTGCACGGAGGCATCGGGGGTTTCGATACGCAGTTGTGGCAGATCGTTTCAGTCAAGCAGGGGCCGACGGCCAGCGTCACCTTGAGTCATGTCAGCCCTGATGGTGACCAAGGCTATCCGGGGCGTATGACAGTCACCGTGACTTATTGGTTGAGGGGGGACAACCAGCTAACCATCACTTACCAAGCCAGCACCGACAACAAGACTATCGTCAATATTTCCAATCACACCTATTGGAATCTCGATGGAGCCGGTTCGGGCACGGTGATGCATCAGCGGTTGATGATTCCGGCCGAACAGATCACTCCTGTGGACAAGACACAGATTCCGACCGGGACATTCCAGTCGGTGGCCGGCACGCCCTTCGATTTTCGCCATGCCAAGGCCATCGGCCAGGACATCCGTGATGGCCGTTCCAGTCAATTGCTCATTGGCAAGGGTTACGACATGAACTGGGTGATCAGCCGCACCAGGAGTGCCGAGCCCCGTCTTGTGGCGCAGGTGGAATCACCCGCCAGCGGGCGCATTCTGCGCCTGTATTCACGCCAGCCGGGCTTGCAGTTCTATTCGGGCAATTTTCTCGACGGCACGACGGTGGGCGGAGCCGGACACACCTATCGGCAAGGTGATGCCTTCGTGCTCGAGCCGCAGATCTTTCCGGACACGCCGAACCATCCGAACTTCGGTTCGGCCGAGTTGCGTCCGGGGCAAGTCTACGACGACCGGATCATCTATCGCTTCTCCGCCGACAAGGGCGGAGCGAAGCACTGAATGCTGACGTACGGATAGGTCGTCATCTCCGTCGATTGATCCATGTCGGTGTCGGTGGATGACATGCCCGGCCTATTTCCACTCAAGCCAGGAGTCAAAAGATGAAAAAAGTGAACCTTTGTTGCCGCCGTTACCGCCATGGTCCTGTCGACACCGGCGATCGCGCAGATCGCCCCGGCCCACGTCACGCTGACCGTCGACCTGGCCCACCCCGGCCCGGTGATCGAACCCGCGGTCCAGAGGGCAATTCGCCGAAAATCTCGGCCGTGGCATCTACGACGGCATCTCGATCGGCCAGCATTCGTCGATTCCCAACCGGAACGGTTATCGAACCGACGTGATGAAGGCGCTGAAAGCGCTCCACGTGCCCGTGATCCGCTGGCCCGGTGGCTGCTTCGCCGACACCTACGACTGGCGCGACGGCGTTGGTCCTGCTGCCATGCGGCCGAAGGGGATCAACACCAACTGGGCGTGTCACCGACGACAACAGCTCCGACCCACGAGTTCATGGACTACAGCGTAGCGCTGGGCGCGGCAGCCTATGTCTCGCTCAACCTGGGCTCGCTGCCAGCCTACCATGCCGCTGGGTGCAGTACATGACCGCCAGCGGCGATTCGGCGCTCGCGCAGGAGCGGCGCGCCAACGGCCGCGACAAGCCATGGAGCAACCTAATATGTCGGCTTCGGCAACGAATTATGGGGCTGCGGCGGCAGCATGAAAGCCGACTATGCCGCCGACCTGTTCAACCGTTACGCCATGTTTGTCAATCCGGCGCCGGGCGCGCCCGCCTTCGTCAAGGTCGCTTCGGGGCCGAGCGCGGCGGACTACGCCTGGACCGACACGAGATGCGCGATGCAGCCAAGCAGACGGGCGCCATCAGCCTGCACTACTACACCCTCCCGGGCTCCTCCTGGGAGCACAAAGGGTCGGCGACCGGTTCCAGCAAGGACGAATGGGCAGCGACGCTCGGCAAGGCGCGCTACATGGACACGCTGATCGTCAAGCATTCGGCGATCATGGACAAATACGATCCCGACAAGAAGGTCGCGCTATACGTCGACGAATGGGGCACCTGGTACGACCAGCAACCCGGTAGCCATCCCGGCTTCCTCTACCAGCAGAACACGCTGCGTGACGCCGAAGTGGCGGCGCTGACGCTGGACATCTTCTTCCGTCATACCGACCGGGTGAAGCTCGCGGCGATCGCGCAGATGGTCAATGTGCTGCAGGCCATGGTGCTGACCGAGGGCGACAAGATGTTGCTGACGCCCACCTATCACGTCTTCCACATGTACGTGCCGTTCCAGGGCGCAACGCCTTACCCGGCAACGATCAGCGGCCCCCGGTATGTGGAGGGCAAGTACGACCTGCCGATGGTGGATGCCTCGGCCGCGCGCAGCACCGACGGCAAGCTCTACCTCGCGCTGGTCAATCTCGATCCCGATCGCGCCGCGCAGGTCGTGACCGGGCTGACCGGCACGGCGAGCGGCCAGATCCTGACCGGACCGAAGATGGACACGCACAACACTTTCACTGCGCCGGACACGATCCACCCGGCTGCCTATTCGGGGCGAAGCGAGCGCGGGCGGTTGACTTTCGAACTTCCGCCAAGTCGGTTGCGGTCGTCGCCATCGATCAGAAATAGCCGTCCGAACCATATCTCTCTCACCTCGGTGATGCGGTAGTAAACCGCTTGACCGGGTGTCCGGGGACCAGAGGCAGGATCAGAATCCTTATGCACATCTTTGACGAGACAACCGCGCTGGCGAAAGTTGAAAGCCATCGAGGCTGCATTCCAAGGCGCGACAGAACGACTTGTCTTCGCTCGATCAGCACCCGCCTGAGGCGCGCTGCACTACTGCTGAGTGCGATGGGGCTGATGCTCACGTTCGTCACCACCACGCATGCCCAGGCAACCCGTTACGCCGATGCGCCACCGCTGCTGTTGGGTGTGGCGTGGTATCCGGAGCAATGGCCCGAGGCGCAATGGGATCATGACCTGACGTTGATGCAAGCAGCGCATGTGCATCTGGTGCGCATCGGCGAGTTTGCGTGGAGCCGGATGGAGCCGCGCGAGGGCGTCTACGATTTTGGCTGGCTGGATCGCGCGATTGCCGCCGCCGCACGTCACCATATCGTGGTGGTGCTGGGCACGCCCACAGCGGCACCGCCCGCGTGGCTGACGCAGAAGTACCCCGATACCTTGCGCGTCAGTGAGGATGGCGTGCGCGACGAACACGGCAACCGCCAGCAGTTCTCCTTTGCCAGCACGCGCTACCGTCGGTTCGCCCACGACATCGCCGAGCGGATGGCGAAGCACTTTGGTCACAACCCGGACGTGGTCGGCTGGCAGCTGGACAACGAATACGCGGCGGACTCGTTCGATCCCGACGCCAAGGCCCAGTTTCATGCGTGGCTGCAGCACCGGTATGGCGGCATCGACGCGCTCAACCGGCGCTGGGCCACCGCGTACTGGAGCCAGACCTACGACAATTTCGAGCAGATTCCGGTACGCGCGGACCACGAAATCCTGCCTTGCTGCTGGACTGGAAGCGCTTCGTCACCGACACCTGGCGCAGCTACTCGGTCAACCAGATCGACGCCATCCGCCCGCACGCCGATCCGCGCCAGTTCATCACCACCAACACCATGGGCTGGTTCGACGGCTTCGATGCGTACGCCGTGCATCAGGTGCTCGACATCGCGGCGTGGGATGACTACGTGGACGCCGGCGAGGATTACGACTGGGTCGACAATGCCGCGCGTCACGACCTTGCCCGCGGCTACAAGCGGCGCAATTTCTGGGTGATGGAAACCCAGCCCGGTTTCGTCAACTGGCACGCGACCAACGTGGCACTGCGCAAGGGCGTTGTGCGACATGGCGTGGCAGGCCGTCGGCCACGGCGCCGATGCCGTCGAATACTGGCAATGGCGTTCCGCACCGAATGGCCAGGAGGAATACCACGGCACGGTGGTCGGTGCCGATGGCACGCCGGTGCCGGTGTACCGCGAGATCCAGCAGGTGGGCGCGGAGTTCGCCAAGGCCGGGGCGGTGCTGGCCGGTCCACGCCGCATGCGGAGGTGGCCGTTATCAACGATTTCGACAGCCGCTGGGCGATCAATTTCCAGCGCCATGCGGCCAACTTTGATCCGGTGGCCGAGCTGAAGGCGTTTTATCGTCCGCTGCGCGCGCAGGCACAGGTGGTGGATGTGGTCTCCGTGCATGCTCCGCTGGATGGCTACAAGCTGGTGATTGCCCGGCACTCAACGTGCTCACCGACGCGGAAGCAGCACAGCTGAAGGCCTACGTGGAGCAAGGCGGGCATCTGGTGCTGGGCCCGCGCAGCGGCATGAAGAACGTCGACAACGGCCTGCAGCCGCAAGGTCAACCCGGCCCGCTGGCGAGTGTGCTGGGTGGGCGCGTCGCCCAGTTTTACGCGCTGGACAAGACCGTGCCCGTCGCTGGCGCAGCGGAGCAGGGCAGCGCGAAAATATGGGCCGAACAGCTGCATGCCCAGTCGCCGCAGACTCAGGTGGTCCTGCGTTACGGCAAATCCAACGGCTGGCTGGACGATCAGCCGGCGGTACTGACCCGCCAACTGGGCAAGGGCAGCATCACCTACGTCGGTGCGTGGCTGGACGATGGCTTGCTCGATCGCCTCACCGCGTCATGGCTGCAGCAGGCCGACGTCCACGCGCCGCTGCCGGGTGCTCCTCAGGATGTGGAAGTCTGTGTGCGCGGCGATGCCGGACATCAGGTGGTGATCCTGATCAACCATGCTGCCGCAGCGCGCCGAGTGAGTCTGCCATCGTCCATGTGGCCCGTGCTCGCCAAAGGGGCTGCCAGCAACGAGGTGTCGCTGGAGCCCTATGGCGTCGCGGTGCTGGACAGTCGCGATGCCGCCGCGAATCGCTGAAGATCATCGAGGCAGCGCCTCGGAGAAGTCCTGGTCTCTCCCTCCGGATTCCGGTCGCCTTGAAGCCGAGTTCGATGGCGTGCGCGCATTGCTTGACTTGATCGCCTGGACCGATCGCTCCCCTGATGCTGATTCATCGTGACGGGCCGCTGGCGCCATCGCCGCCATCATCGGGTTCGACGCCCGCCATCTTTTGAGGTCCCCATCATGTCATTGCGCAAACCACGTACGGCCAACCACAAAGCGAGCGGCTTGTCGCTGCGGGCGAAACTGAGCGCGCTGGGTGCGCTGTTGTTGATCGCTTCGATGGGGCGCGCGAGCACCACCACCGTACCTTTGTGGTCGGGAACATCACCGCCTGATGGAACGCGTCAACAACAATTGCCGCTGCTCACAGCCTACATTCCTGTCTTCAATCCCACCGGCACCGCTGTCGTGATCTGCCCGGGTGGCGGCTATGGAGGTCTGGCGCTGGACTGGGAGGGCACGCTGGCGCAATGGTTCAATCAGCATCACGTGGCCGCGTTTGTGCTGCAGTACCGGCATGGTGCGGAGCACGGCTATCCGCAGCCCATCGACGACGGTCGGCGCGATGCGCTGGGTTCGGGCTCACGCCGATACTTACCATCTGGCCAGGGACCACATCGGCATCATGGGCTTCTCGGCGGGCGGCCATGTGGCCTCGACCGTGTCGACGCATTTTGGGCCGAGTACGGCGCTGGGCAAGGATGCCATCGCCAAAGTCTCGGCGCGACCGGACTTCACCATCCTCGCCTATCCGGTGGTGACGATGAAGAAGGATCTCACCCACATGGGGTCGCGCGAAAATCTGCTCGGCCAGCATCCGACAGGGGCGATGGTCGAGCTTCTCTCCAACGAGACGCAGGTCACTGACCAGACCCCGTCGGCTTTCATCTATACGACCGATGCGGACACTACCGTGCCACCGGAAAACAGCGTCAATTATTACCTGGCGTTGCATCGACATCATGTGCCAGCTGAATTGCATATCTTTCGCGAAGGCGGTCATGGCAGCGGCCTTGGTCAACACGATCAGTCGCTGAGCATCTGGCCCGCGCTGCTGGCGCGATGGATGGCCGGCATGGGGCTGATGGACTTCAAGCATATCCAGCCCCCACCGGCGATCTCGACCCTGCCGCAGGGATGATGAAACGGATGGGGAGAACACCTTCCAGGTGTCCACGAATCACTCACTGGCAAAAAGAAGAGAGGGTGACTTGCTGGCTGGCGCGGTCCTGGTCAAAACCGAAAGGAAGCATGGGCCGACCTGGACGCCAGGGTGAGCAGGGCTGCCGAGTAGTGACGACAAGACAAACAAGGACGGCCCGGAGGAACCATCGCCACGCACGCCGCGTGACGGTCATTACCGACTTGTCATCCACATGACGATTGCTGCGGCGCAGTTTCAATTTTCGCAATCGCGGCTGACATCTTTCGCAATACCGGGTACCGGGCGTCGCGTATAGAGTTCTGCCAGGGAGGGCGATCGATGCTCAACTTCATGCGCCAGCGTCATGCATCGTGTCGCGCGTGGCCGGCGACCGTCGCAGCTTCGGCACGGTGTACCTGGGCACGAACAGCGGTCGCGGGATCTTCTACGGAACGTCCATCCACTGACGCCTGGGCGTCATGACGAAACGCCTGGCTCCTTCGCGCACGTGAAGGAGCGAGGTGTCTGCATGGAGCAAACCCGATGCCCAGAGGCACGCGAGCTGTGCTGCTGATTCTTATGCTGGCCATGGCCGGCGTGCGACGGCGACAGAAGTCAGCCCTACCCCGCCCATGGGCTGGAACAGCTGGGACTCGTTCGGGCTCACGATCGACCAGGCCGATTTCAAGGCGAACGCCAGCGTTCTCGCCGGATTGATGGCTACGGCTGGACCTACGTCGTCATCGACCAGGGCTGGTACATGCGTAATCCATTCGCCGACAAGTTGCAGACCCGCGACTACGCCATCGATGCGCACGGCCTGCTGGTGCCCGCGCTCAACCGCTTTCCTCCGCTGCCCATCGGCAGGCTTCAAGCCGCTGGCCGATTGGGTGCATGCGCAAGGATTGAAGTTCGGCATCCATATCGTGCGCGGCGTGCCCAGGCAGGCCGTGGCGGCCGACCTGCCTGTCGCCGGCTCCGCCTTCCACGCAAAAGAGGTCGCCGACACCGCGGACACCTGCCCTTGGGACGACAGCAACTACGGCGTGCGCGACACGCCCGCCGGCCAGGCCTACTACGACGCCATGCTCGCCATGTATGCGCGCTGGGGCGTGGATTTCCTCAAGGTCGATTGCATTGCCGACCACCCTTACAAGATCAGCGAGATCCGCCAGATTGCCAAGGCGATCCGCAAGACCGGCCGGCCGATCGTGCTCGGCCTGTCGCCCGGCCCGACGCAGTTGTCGCACGCCGCGGAGATTCGCCGGTACGGTAGATGTGGCGCATCACCAACGATGTCTGGGACGGCTGGTCGTTCGTGCATGACCACCCCACCGATACCTTCCCGTCGGGCGTCCGCAACCTCTTCGATCGGCTGCCGCCATGGGCAGGCCAGGCTCGCGACGGCCATTGGCCGGATGCCGACATGCTGCCGATCGGCACGCTCGCCCCGCATCCCGGCTTCGGCCCGGCGCGCCCTTCGCGCCTGACCATGGACGAGCAGCGCACCCTGCTGACCTTGCAAGCCATCGCGCGCTCACCGCTTGTCCTCGGCGCCAACCTGACCCGATTGGACGACGCCACGCGCGCGCTGATCACCCACAAGGACGTGATCGCAGTCGACCAGAGCAGCCGCGACAACCATCCGGTCACCCCCCTGCCGAAAGGATTCGATCACGTGCGCGTCTGGGTGGCGTCCGGCCGGAGCGATGGCGAGCGCTACCTGGCGATCTTCAATCTGGACGACAAGCCCGTTTCGCTGCATGCGCCATGGGGCGAGCTCGGCCTGGCTTCCGGCAGCTACGACGCCCGCGACCTTTGGAGTGGCCAGCCGCGGAAGGCGTCCGCACGCCTGTCCCTCGACTTGCCGGCGCACGGATGCGCGCTCCTGTCCATGAGACTGGCACGGTGAGGCATCGCCAGGCGTCGGTTCGTGCATGCGGCATATGCCGACCATGCGTTGCACGCTTGATCCGTTCGGCACCGAACGTCCGGGCCGACGCTCGCGGCGGCGCGGTGAAATCGTGCACCGCCATCACGTCATAGGTGTTCGGGAACGGCAGGTGGGGCAGTCACCCAGGTCAATTCAATCGCACGGAAACAGTCGCCCCATCGTTGGTCGATCAACTGGATGTACCAACGATAGAGGCACGTGGAAGCCTCAGGGTCAGCCATGCTTCTTGGGAACATACCCAGACGGCGGCGGGGGAGGAGATGGATGACATGCCGCCTGTTTCCACTCAAGCCAGGAGTCAAAAAATGAAGCGAACGCTTGTTGCCGCTGTACCGCCATGGTCCTGCGACACCGGCGATCGCGCAGATCGCCCCGGCCCACGTCACGCTGACCATCGACCTGGCCCACCCCGGCCCGGTGATCGACCCGCGGTCGAGGGGCAATTCGCCGAAAATCTCGGCCGCGGCATCTACGACGGCATCTGGGTCGGCCCGCATTCGTCGATTCCCAACCGGAACGGTTATCGCACCGACGTGATGAAGGCGCTGAAGGCGCTCCACGTGCCCGTGATTCGCTGGCCCGGTGGCTGCTTCGCCGACACCTACGACTGGCGCGACGGCATTGCCCGCCGCCAGCGGCCCAAGGGGATCAACACCAACTGGGCGGTGTCGCCGACGACAACGGCTCCGGTCCCCGAGTTCATCGACTACAGCGTAGCGTGGGCGCGGCGGCCTATGTCTCGCTGGACCTCGGCTCGCTGCCAGCCTACGGTGCGCGGCAATGGGTGCAGTACATGACCGCCACGGCGATACCGCGCTCGCGCAGGAGCGGCGCGCCAACGGCCGCGACAAGCCATGGAGCAACCTGAAGTATGTCGACTTCGGCGACGAATTATGGAGCTGGGCGGCGGCATGAAAGCGACTACGCCGCCGACCTGTTGATTGGTTGGCCACGTTTCTCATTCCGGCGCCGGGCGCGCCCGCCTTCGTCAAGGTCGCTTCGGGGCCCGCGACGCGGCTACACCTGGACCGGCACGATGATGCGCGGTGCAGCCGAGCGGAACAGCGCAGTCAGCCTGGACTACTACACCCTCCCGGCTTCCTCCTGGGAGCGCGAAAGGTCAGCGACCAGTTTCAGCAAGGACGAATCGGCCGCGACGCTCGGCAAGGCGCCTACATGGACACGCTGATCGTCAAGCATTCGGCGATCATGGACAGATACGATCCCGACAAGAAGGTCGCGCCTACTCGTCGAATGGGGCACCTGGTGCGACCAGCGACCCGGTGCCATCCCGCTCCTCTGCCAGCGGAACACGCTGCGCGAGCCGAAGTGGCGGCGCTGACCCTGGACATTTTCTCCGCCATTCGACCGGGTAAAGCTCGCGGCAGTCGCGCAGATGGTCAACGTACTGCGAGCCATGGTGCTGACCGAGGGCGACCAGTTGTTGCTGACGCCCACCTATCACGTCTTCCACATGTACGTGCCGTTCCAGGGCGCAACGCCTTGCCCGGCAACGATCAGCGGCCCCTGGTAGTGGAGTCGCAAGTACGCCCTTGCGATGGTGGATGCTTCGGCCGCGCGCCGCGCCGACGGCGAGCTCTGCCTCGCGCTGGTCAATCTCGATCCCGATCGCCGCGCAGGTCGTGACCAGAATGACCGGCACGGCGAGCGGCCAGTCCTGACCGGACCGAAGATCGACACGCACAACACTTTCGCTGCGCCGGAACGATCCACCCGGCTGCCTGTTCGGGGGATGCGAGCGCGGGCAGTTGATTTCGGACTCCCGCCGAAGTCGGTTGCAGTCGTCACCATCGATCAGAAATAGCCGTCCGAACCATCA